>NZ_JAILYM010000003.1 GCF_020179425.1 Novosphingobium percolationis
GGGTTCCGGGCGTCGCTGCGCGACGCGAGGGACAGGCCGACCACCGCCAGCTTTTTGGGTTAGCGCGGCGGTCGGCCTGCCCCTCATCGCGAGCAAAGGATACAGTCTGGCCAGGCGGACCTAAGCGTTGCTTGGTGCCCTCGAAAATCGATAGCGCTGCCGACTTGGCGCCGGAGTTGAGCGTCCCTCCGGTTTCGCAGTCGACGATCCGCGTCGCCTCCAGCGCGTCGCGCAGGTTGGCATGAATGATCGCCCAGGCTTCGGCATAGGCATCATAAACCGCGATCTGATCCTCGGTCAGGCAATGCTCAAGGATCTCATATTCGACACCGGCGAATGAAAGGGCCCGGGCGGTGTATAGTCCGAGCGACTTGAGATCTCGCGCGACCAGTTCCATCGCGGCGATGCCGCCATCGCGAATGTCGGCAACGAAAGCCTCGCGATTAGCGAAGGCGGTCTCCGGCCCCCACAGCCCAAGGCGCGTCGCATAGGCCAAATTGTTGACGTCGGACGCTCCGGTGGCCGAAGCATAGAGCACCCGTGCGCGGGGCAGGAGGTTCTGCAGGCGCACGCCAGCGATACCCTGCTCCGATCCCTTGACCTTGCCTCGCGATCCTTCGCCGCCAGCAGCATTGGCCATGGCGTGCGCCTCGTCGAACACGATCACGCCCTCGAAGTCATCACCCGCCCAGGCGAGGATCTGGTCGAGGCGGGTCGCATCGTTTCGACCCGAACGCAGGGTCGGGTAGGTGACGAAGAGAATGCCCTCGCGCATGGCGATGGGGGTGCCGAGTTTCCAGGACGCAAGCGGCTGGATGTCGATCGGGAGACCGCCAAGGGCGGCCCAGTCGCGCCGGGCATCTTCGAGCAGCGCCTCATTCTTCGAAATCCAGATATGGCGGCGCTCGCCGCGCACCCAGCGATCGAGAATGACGCTCGCGACCTGGCGACCTTTGCCGGCGCCTGTCCCGTCCCCGAGGAAATAGCCCTGCCGGTACACCTGTCCTTCCGCCGAGGCTTTGAGCGAACAGCCTTTGTCCTCGGGTTCGAACCGGCCGGGAAGATCGCGGGCGTGAGCGCTGGCGGTGTAGATCAGGGTCTCTGCCTGCGCAGCCGACAGCAGCCCTTTGGCAACCAGACCGTTGGGCAGCTGCGGCACCGCTTCGGGCATCGGTGCGGCGATCGACCCCATGGCAACAGATTCGACGAGCGGTGTCGGATGCTCGGCCGCGCCATTGATCACAATCCTGCTCGGGCGATAGGGCAGATAGTGGCCAACCTGAGGGGCAAGCCGCGCAGGGGTTTCGAGCGACTGGTAGGTGAGCGACGCGATGGCGGAGGCTGGGGGCGCGATCCTGGCTGGTGTCGGCAGCGGCCTGCGCGGCACCGTCACCAGGCGAAACGGCGCACGAGCCGGAAGGCTCGATTGCTCGGGAACGGCATCCAAGATGGCGCGATCGGGCAAGGCATCGACAATATCGAACAGCTGGCGAAAGTCGTTTGTGCGGATGGCGACAGGCTCATTGGAGCCTTCCACCTTGTCGAAGACCAACAGCCGCGTGGTAATGCCGGTGCCCTGCCTGACGAACGCGCGTTCAACCGCGGCATTGAGCCTCAGCGAGATCGGTCCCTTCAGCCCTGCCAAGAACTTCACACAGTCGAACCATTCAGGCATGATCGCGACAAGCCGTCCGCCGGGAGCAAGGCGGTTCCAGGCTGATCGCAGATGCCTCGCCCCGGTGCGGCCATCGTGGCCCCGCTCGATCCCGTGAGAATAGGGCGGGTTAATCAGCACGACGCTGGGGCTGATGGCCGGATCGAGCAATTCGTCGATCAACTCGGCATCATGTCCGGTCACGCGGGCGGTCGGAAACGCCGCAATAAGGCAGTCGCGGCGCAGCGGCGAGATTTCGTTCAAGGCAAGGCGGGTGCCGGCTTTGGCAGCCCAGACCGCGAGCATCCCCGTTCCGGCAGAGGGTTCCAGCGCGAGCTCATCGGCACCCAGCGCGCAAGCCCGGGCAGCGAGCCAGGCCAGGCGCGGCGGCGTTGCAAACTGCTGCCATTCAATCTGCTCGTCGCTGCGATTGGTCTGGGTCGGAATTCGGTCATCGAGCCTGCAGAAGAACTGTTCCGCTTCATCAATCGGGCTCGAGAGCTGGATCTGATCGAACGTCTGCAGGTATTGAACCTGTGCCAGTTCAAGAGCTGCGTGGGCGTCACGCACCGACCAACGCCCGAGAGCATCGCTGCCCCCGAAGTGCTCGCTCATAATCCGCGTAACGTCGCTGCGTGACAGCGCGCGGCCTGCGGCGAGCTCTGAAGCCAAGATCTGGGCCGCCGTGGCAACAGCGGGCGGTGATGGTTCATCGAATGCAAAAGCAAGGGAAGAATTGGACATGGGAGCCTCCTGACGAGGTCCTGCCGCGGGCAGGCCTCAATCAGCCAAAGGCCTTCTCCCCTCTCTCTTCACGTCACGGCTTGGACCGCAGCCACGCTTGCAAAGCGTCGTTCCAGTCTTTCCCGTGACCGCGCGGGCGACGCGTGACGATCGTTCGGTTTTCACAAGCATAGGCGCTGCGCGCACGTTCCTCGGCAAGATCGCCGCCTGCATCATGGTCGACGAACAGGTGCAATTCACGCACGCTTTCCGGGATCGACACGAGGCCAAAACGCTCGTTGCCAAGTGAGGCCCAGCAAGGGACCTGGGTCAAGGCCTTGGCAGCAAGCGCGCTCTCGATACCTTCGGCAAGCCCGAGCCGCCCGTCGACAGGTTCGAAGAGGCGAACTGCGCCTGATGCCAAGCTCCCGAGTGCACGCTTGGGGTTGGCGAAAGGGGGAACCGCGGGCCTCAGCGGGTTAAGAAACGTGCGGTGAATTCCGACCAGCCCATGATCCATCGCCACTGCCGCGATCAGAGCAGGCAAGTACTGTGTGTTCCCCTTCGGTCCGAGCGGGGTGCGAGGGTGAAATCTGAGGGCGCGTGAGACCGCACGAATCCCGCGGGCCTGAAGATAAGCCTTGGCGGGAGTATCGTCGATTGGTCTTGCTTCGCGCCAGATGCGCTCTGCGAACGCATGGTAGGTGGGCTTGCCGACGCTGACGCCAGCATCGGCTTCGATCCTCCCTGAAAACATGCTTCGCGGCGAAACACCGCGTGCGGCGAGCGCAGTAAGGACCTGATCCTGGCTGCAGCCCGCGAAACAATGAAAGAGGATGGCGCGGCGTCCCAGAGTTACGCCGAGGGAGGGCGTACGATCATCGTGGGCGGGACATCGCGCCATGCCCTTGGAGCCGGACCAATACCCTCCCAGTTCCTCGCAAAGCTGCTTTGCCACTGACGCAAGGGACGAGCCGGTAGGACTGGATAACGCGTGGGACATGCGGGGCTCCTCAAGCTCAAAATACCGCCCCCTTGCGAGCGAGCTCTCCTCCCAATCGCCCGCGTAAAAGCACTTTCCTACACCTCATTGTTCACCATACGTTCCGTTTTGATTCGAGGCAATGCGACGAGATGGACGATGATCAGATTTGGAATGATCGGGATGCTCCTGATGAGCGTTTCCGCGGTGCAGGTTTCAGCCCAAGCAGACTCGCCATCCTTCGCGATATTCGAACATCGACCTACCCCTGTACAACCTGAGGCTGTCGAGCCGGCCCTTCCGGCACACGATGAGACGAATTTGAGTCTGAGCAAGGCGGCGTTCGCGCCCTCCTTCCGCGAGGTGATTTATTTGGCGAGTGTGCGGGAGGCAGAGCTTCGATATGGCCTACCCACAGGCTTGTTGCAGGCGTTGATCTGGACTGAATCGCGGTTCAATCCGATGGCGATCAGCCCCGCTGGCGCGGCGGGGCTGGCGCAGTTGATGCCAGGCACGGCTCGGTACCTCGGCATCACGAACCGGCATGATCCTGTCGCAAGTATTGATGGCGGGGCGCGCTACCTACGCGAGATGCTGGACAAGTTTGGGCAGATCCATCTCGCCCTCGCTGCCTACAATGCTGGACCTGGAGCGGTTTCGCGTGCTGGCGGCATTCCCAGAAATAGTGAGACGCCCGGCTATGTCCGCAGCGTGCTCGAACGATGGCAAGCAATTGGCTCGCGCATATGAAAGGTATTCGTCTAGGGATATACGAAGAGTGGATTGCTGGAGTGGGGAAGGCCGAATTTGATGGCTCGAAAAGAAGATCGAGGCACGAAGGATGACAATATCGTTCGCTTCGATTTCCGGGACAAACTGAAGAAGCAGCACGACAAGCGTCGGCGCAAGGGGTGGATGTTGGGTCTAGGCGCGTTCTTGATCGTATTCGCTGGAGGGATGTTGGCATTGAATTGGCCCGTGTCCGGTCTGACCCCGACCGCCCCGTCAGAACTCGCGCCTAAGCTTTCGCTGATGGCCGGAAGCACCTCAGCGCGCTTCGAGCTCTGCGGAATTACACGCCGCACCTGCGTCGTAGACGGAGATACCTTCTGGCTCGAGGGTGAGAAGATCAGGATCGCAGATATCGATACGCCCGAGATCAGCGAACCCAAGTGTGATTCTGAGTACCAGCTTGGTATGAAGGCGACTTACCGGCTTCGCGACCTGTTGAACGAAGGCACTTTCGAGGTCCGGCCGATCGGAAACCGCGACGAAGACCGATTTGGGCGTAAGCTTCGGGTCGTTGTTCGGGGCGGCCAATCACTTGGGGACCAGCTTGTGCGTGAGGGGCTGGCTCGCACATGGACTGGGCGTCGTGAACCGTGGTGCTGAAAGTGACCGTGCCATTGACTGGTCAACATTTGTTGTGGGACTTATCGGCAGGAGCCGACCACGCGCGGACGTTCCGATCAGGCACCCAAAATGTCTTTTTCTAATTTAACCTGCCAAGAGCCGGATATCGATTCGATCCCGGGGCGGAGAACTTTTGGCGAGCGCGAACCAGATCTACTGTACTCGCCTCTTGGCAACCATCAGACGACAAGCAAGCTCACGCTCCCCCCACCGGGTCGAGAAGGCGTCTGAAACCTCAAACCAGCTACCGTCGCTGCCTGCACCGTGATGGACGCCCATACAGGAACATTGGCACTCATGGCCCTTGGCGTTCTGGCAGGAGGGTGAGCAGATTTCCTGCTCACGATACGGCTGGATCACATAAAGGCGGCCATATTTCTGCAGCGCGCGATTCACGAAATCATCGAACCAGGCTTTCGGGATTTCCCAGAACTTGCGCGGTGCGATCCAGCTTGGTGTAATGCGGCGCCCGTTTTGGAGCCATTGGCGGTTATTGCTATCGAACGGCAACCGGACCCGCAAGAGCTCGCCTTTCCCCGTGCGCCGCAGAATGACGGGGATCTCGTCTTGCTTCCAAATGGCTTGGATCGACTGTTCCATGAAATGCCAACATTAGCAGGTTCGTCTCCGACCCTGAAAGCTAGAAATTGACGATTATCGGAGATATTGGAACATAGCAAAAACACCGACCCTCCGCTACACCTTTCCCCTAATGATCGTCACCGTTGTGGGAGACCTACCCAATGCCAGCGGGCACATATCGCGCATTTAAGTTGCCGGCTAGCTATTCGATCGAGGGCCGAGTTCATAAGAACGCGGTTAAGCAGCTTAAGCGGGCGGCGATCCATAAAGAATTCGCTGTTGGATCCAAGGCCATCAAGCGCTCCTCCTATACAGTCCTCCATCCAGACGAGGGCGCGCCGATCCTTATAGCGGACCGCCGTCTTACGGTTACGGACGAGCCGATCGATGTCTTCCGCTGCCGTAACTGGGATGCGTTCGTCGGCGGATCCAGCGAACTCGAAGGCGAATGGCTGATGCCTGCGCCCGCACGCTTTGAGCTACTATCTCCCATCCAAGCCATCGAGGCGCGCGACGCGGTGCTGAACGGTTGGCGCGGCGCATTCGAGTTTCGTGAGGAAAGGCGCGACGGCGATCGCGTGATCGAGACCGGGCTCCGTCCTCCTCAGATTGGGGCGCTATTCGGCGTGCTCTCCCACTGGAAGACGAGCAGTCTGCCCGCGACTGTGGTCATGCCGACCGGCACCGGAAAGACGGAAACGATGCTTGCGTTATTGGCGCGGGAGAGACTGTCGCGGCTGCTAGTGATCGTGCCCACAGGGGCGCTGCGCGATCAGATCGGTGACAAGTTCGTCTCGATGGGACTTCTCAAGCAGCTGGGAGCCTTGAGGGAGGACGCGCCCCTACCGATCGTCGCACTGCTGGAGCACAAACCCAAGACCGCCGAAGAGGTAGACGCCATCTTTATGGGCTGCAACGTGGTGGTCACGACGATGGCGGTCGCTGGTCAGAGCACCGAGGCGGTCCAGCGCCGCATGGCCGAGCTTTGCTCGCATCTATTCATCGACGAAGCGCATCACATCTCGGCCCGAACATGGGAGGCGTTTCGTGGACACTTCGCTGATCGTCCAGTAGTCCAATTCACGGCCACGCCATTTCGCAATGACGGCAAGCACGTGGATGGAAAGGTCGTCTTTAACTATCCGCTTCGGAAGGCTCAGGCCGAAGGTTATTTCAAGGAAATCCGCTTCGCGCCGGTTGACGAACTGGACCAGGTCGAGGCTGACCAGGCTATTGCCATGGCCGCCATCGCGCAGCTTGCTTCGGATGCCGCTGCTGGTTTCAATCACCTCGTAATGGCGCGTTGTTCGGACATCAAACGCGCTGAACAGGTGCACGCCTATTACGCGGCACTCGCGCCCGAGCATGCGCCGCTGCTGCTCCATAATGGAATTCCTGCCGGCGAGGCCCGAGATGGTTTAGCCCGCCTCCGCCGCGGGGAAGCACGCATCGTAGTATGTGTGGACATGCTGGGTGAGGGTTTCGACCTCCCAGAGCTGAAGATTGCCGCGATCCACGATCCGCACAAGAGCCTCGCGATCACGTTGCAGTTCACGGGGCGGTTTACCCGCTTTCGCTCCGATCTCGGTGAAGCCACGATGATCGCCAATATCGCCGACCCTGGCGTCGGAGAGGCTCTACAGGACCTGTATGCGGAGGATGCGGATTGGAACGTCCTCCTCCGAGACCTTAGCGAGGGCGCCAACACTAGGCAGGCTCGTCGCTCGGACTTCATCGACGCGTTCCAAGATGCTCCCGACGTCGTTTCGCTGCGCAATATCTTCCCAAAGATGAGTGCGGTCGTGTTTCGGACAGGCACGCGACGGTGGCGGCCCGATCGGGCGATCGCCGCGATGGGTTCGACGGAAATCTATGCCGGTCCGACTGTGAACGAACGCAACAAGGTGCTGCTATTCATCACACGCGAGCATGATGCCGTGTCTTGGGGTGATGTCCGGGATATCCGAAACACCGAGTGGCACCTTTATCTCGTTCATTGGGACGAAGGACAGGGGCTCCTCTACATTAACAGCTCAAACAACAGCAGCATGCACGAAGATTTGGCCAAGGCCGTGGCTGGCGATGATGCAGCCATATTAAAGGGCGAACTTGTGTTTCGTTCGCTTCATAACGTGAACCGGCTGGTCCTTACGAATCTTGGTCTTAGCGATGTTATCAACGACCGGCTGAGGTTCAGCCTGCATGTGGGGCCGGATATCACTGATGCATTGCCAGAGGCAATGCGGACTAACAAGCGAAAGTCCAACCTCTTCGCACATGGTTACGAGGACGGCGCGCGAGTAACGATTGGCTGCTCGCAAAAGGGCCGGGTGTGGTCGATGATGACCGCCGAGGACCTCTCATCCTGGGTTGAATGGTGCCACGCGGTCGGTGCCAAGCTCCGCGATGATACGATCTCGACCCGCGATGTCTTCACCAACGTGATCCTGCCGGTTGAAATCAGTGAGCGTCCCGCCCTCATTCCGCTTCTGATCGATTGGCCGGAGGAATTCCTGAAGCGTGCCGAAGACGCTATCAAGGTCACAATCGATGGAGAATCCGTGCTGTTCTTTGATGTGGAACTGCAAGTTTTGGATTTTACGACCGATACGCCGATCCGCTTTCGGGTCGTCACTTCCAACAAGATCGCCGACTATATCGTTCGATTCGCGCCGGATGGCGTCTCCTACGAACCACAGGGCGCTTTTGCGGCCGACATCACGATTGGGCGCACCACAAGGTCGCTTGGGGACTGGTTCCGCAGAGAGCCGCCTGCGATACGCTTCGACAATGGCGGCTACCTTGAAGGAACTGAGTTATTCGTGCCTCCGATCGGGGCCGCGCGAAAGCCGTTCGACCGCGATCGGATCGTCGAATGGGATTGGGCTGGTGTCGATTTCTCGAAGGAATCGCAACGCGTGGAGAAGCGACCGGACTCAATACAGCGGCGCGTCCTTGATCGCCTTCTCGCCACTACCACAGAGGATGAATTCCCTATCATTTTTGATGACGATGATGCTGGCGAAGCCGCCGATATTGTCTGTATTGGGGTTCGCGACGGCAGGCTGGTAATCCATCTTTACCACTGCAAGTTTGCAGGATCCCCCAGCGCGGGGGCTCGGGTCGACGATCTTTATGCGGTGTGCGGCCAGGCGCAACGTAGCACGCACTGGCGTAGCGCAGTGCCGGAACTCTTCAAGCATCTTCGTCGCCGCGAGGACAGCCGCCGGGCAAAGCTCGCGGCTGCCGGGATTGACCACGTTTCGCGTTTCGAGCGCGGTGATCTTCGCGGCTTGCGCGATCTAGCCAAACAGGCGAAGCTTCTACTTCCGGAACTGAAGGTCTTTATCGTCCAGCCAGGGTTGTCCAAAAAGGCTTTGGTAAACCGACAGCTTGATTTACTCGGGGCGACCGAACTCTATCTGATGGACACAGCAGCGATTCCATTGGGTGTAATAGCGAGTGAGTAACTTCCGCTTACCCCATACTCCTGGGCCGGATGGGTGACAGACGCAACGTTCTCCGAGCGGCTCCTCAGGTTCGGGCCGCGCTTGGTAACGCTGCTTTGCTGGGAACTGTTGGCTTTGTAGGACTAAGTAAGCGACGGCTTGCTGCCTCATCATACCTGAAACCGGACAGGCATGAACCTCCCATTCTCGCTCATATCCTCGAGTGCCGCCACCGGTGCTACCCAGTCGGCAGTGTCCGGATCTGACAAACGCTGACGTTGGGAAGCATCGTATGAAACGGCAGGGAAGTACCCGTTCCAGCTAGACCCTACAGGTGTTTAAAATCCTCGTCAGGCTCTTCCCGCAAACGCGCCCTTGATGACCTTGCCGCCCTCTCGGATCGTATCGAGATAGTCGCTCCACCATTGCGCCATGCGGACGCGCTCATCCCAGTGTTTGCCGCGGTGATAGACGCCGCGAACGGCATTGCTGTCACCGTGGGCCAAACCGCGTTCAATCGCGTCTGGATTCCAGAGGCCGCTTTCGTTCAGCATGGTGGAGGCCGTAGCCCGAAGACCATGGGCGGTGACTTCGTCCTTCGTGAAGCCCATCCGCCGGAAAGCGGCATTCAGGGTGTTTTCGCTCATCGGACGGACGGAGGCGCGAGCTGACGGAAACACATACCCCTCGGTGCCGACCATCTCGGCAAGTTCCTTGAGATACCCGACTACCTGCTTGGACAACGGCACGGCATGAGGGCGGCGCGCCTTCATCTTTCCCTCTGGGATGCGCCAGACGCCTTCTTCGAGGTCGATCTCTTTCCAATCGGCATGCCGCAGCTCGCCAGGGCGTACAAAGACATGGGGGGCGATAAGCAAGGCGTACCGGGTAATGAAATTGCCAGTGTAGTCCTGGATCGCACGGAGCAGCCCACCAAGATCCTTGGGCTCAAGGATCGCTGCATAGTGCTTTGCCTTGGGCGTTATCAGCGCCCCGCGGAGCATCGCCGTCGGGTCGCCTTTGCAGCGCGTCGTGGCAACCCCATAGCGAAACACGCGGCTGGCAAAGGATCGGGTCTTTTTGGCGGTCTCGTGCTTGCCCTTCGCTTCGAGGCGCTTGAGGGGAGCCAGCACCTCGAACGGCTCAATCTCGTCGATCGGACGGCTGCCGATGGCATCCGTCAGCTGGTCGAGGAAAAAGTTGGCCTTGATGATGGTCGCATCCGCCCGACCGTTCTGCACCATCATCTCATCAATGTACTCGCGGGCCACCGCCTCGAATGTCTGGGCAGAAAGGAATTCCGAACGGATCTTCTGCTTGCGCTTCTCCATCGCCGGGTCACCGCCCGCCGCGACTTTAACCCGCGCCTCATAAGCCGCTTGGCGTGCGTCCTTGATATTAATTTCGGGATAGGAGCCGATCGAGAGCTTCTTTTCAACGGTGCCGATTCGATAGCGGAATCGCCAGAGTTTTCCGCCCGATGGGGACACCTCGATGTACAATCCGCGGTCGTCGGCGACCTTGTACGGTTTGTCCTTTGGCTTGAGTGCGCGAAGCCGGGTTTCGGTCAGAGGCATGGGCGGGCCTTTTCCCAATGTGGTTTTCGCAAAGGCCCGTAAAAGGCCCGCAAAAATGTGCGGAACCCCCGAGAAAAGGCGGGACGATCCGGCACGATCCAAGGGCCAATTCCCTTGGATTTCTGCGGGTTTAATACACTTGCTGGGTTCTTCTGAGAAGAACAAATGGTGCCCAGAAGAGGACTCGAACCTCCACGCCGTTTCCAGCGCCGCCACCTGAAGACGGTGCGTCTACCAATTCCGCCATCTGGGCACGGAGGCGAAGGGCTGAAGCGCCGTTTCGCCGGGTAGGAGGGCGCCTCTAGTGGACGCTTGGCGGGGTGTCAACACGGGTTTGCCAACAAACTTGCACTCTTTTTCTTCGGCATTGAATGGCACGGGGGAGCGTGCCAAAGGCGGCAGTTGGAAAAGCCGCTTGCGGGGCACCTCGCGCGGCTCTCGTGGCAACTTTTGCGGATTGAGGCATATGGGCAAGGGCAGGACGCGCGATCTCGAAGGACGGCTGGTCGCGCTGATCGGCGGCAGCGGCTTCTTCGGCACCCATCTGGCGCAGGAACTGCTGGCGCGCGGCGCGCGGCTGCGCGTGTGCAGCCGCCATCCCGAGCGGTCCTTCCGCGTCAAGCCGCTGGGCGGCCTGGGCCAGGTGCAGACGGTCGCCGTCGATGTGACCAAGCCGCATACGCTGGCCGTGGCGCTGACGGGCGTCGATGCCGTAGTCAATCTGGTCGGCGCGTTCGGCGGCAATCTCGATGACGTGCAGGGCAAGGGCCTGCGCCGTCTGGGCGAAGCCGCCACGGCAGCGGGCGTGCGCGCGCTGGTGCACATTTCCGCGATCGGCGCGGATGCCGATTCGGACGTGGCCTATGCGCGGACCAAGGCCGAGGGCGAAGCCGCGCTGCTGGCGGCTTATCCCGCCGCCACGATCCTGCGTCCGTCGATCCTGTTTGGCGAGGACGACAAGTTCATCAATATGTTCGCAGGCCTGATCGCGCGCCTGCCGGTGCTGCCGGTGTTTGCGCCCGACGCCAAGTTCCAGCCGCTGTTCGTCGATGATGCTGCCGAAGCGGTGGGTAACGTGCTGGCCGCGCCTGCCGTTCACGCGGGCGTGACGTACGAACTGGCCGGGCCGGAGCAGATCACCATGGGCGATCTCAACCGCCGCATCGCGCGTGCCGAAGGGCGTGAGCCGCTGCTGGTAGAACTGCCTGACGCCCTGTCCTCGGTGATCGCCACGGCCACGGGATGGCTGCCCGGCGCGCCGTTGACGCGCGACCAGTGGGCGTTGCTGCAGAAGGGCAATGTCGCCAGCGGTGCGCTGCCGGGTCTGGCGGCGCTGGGCGTCCACGCAAGGCCGCTCGACCTGTTCCTGGAGCGCTGGATGGTGCGTTACCGCAAGTACGGCCGGTTCGGCGCGAAGACGCGGTTGGCCTGAGTCGAGACCAGACCATTGGGCATGGTGCAGGGATGGGTAATCCCCGCATGCCGCTCCCTGTCTTCAGGCGTTCACGTCCGCATAGTGCGAGGGCGGGTGGATCACGTCCATCCGTTCCGAAAGTAGCGGTCGAAAGCTGGGGCGGCTCTTGAACACAGAGTACCACCCTCTTGCCTGTTCGTGCTGCGACCAGTCGATGCCGCCGAGGTAATCGGCCACCGAGATTTGCGCGGCGGCGGTGAGGTCGGCGAGGCTCATGGTCGATCCGGCCAGCCAGGGGCGGTGGTCGATCAGGTAGTCGATGTAGTCGAGGTGCAGGTTGGCCATGCGCATCGCTTCGCGCAGGATCCGCGAATCGGGCGACTGGCGATAGACCAGCCGCTTCTTCATCCGCTCCTCGAGCAGCGGGTGAGTCACATCGGCGAAGAAGTTTTCCTCGAACAGCGCGATCAGGCGGCGGATTTCGGCGCGGTTGGTGGCCGTGCCGTTGATCATCGGCGCCTTGTCGACCGTCTCCTCGAAATATTCGCAGATCGCGCGGCTGTCGACGAGCGTGATCTGGCGTTCGGGGTTGTGGATGACGGGCGTGCGCAGTGCGGGGTTGAGGTTCTGGAACTCGTCGCGATGTTCCCACGGGTTTTCGCGGATGAGATCGTAGGCGATGCCCTTTTCCGACAGCAGCAGGCGCACCTTGCGCGAGAAGGGGCAGAGGGGGAACTGATAGAGTTGCCACATGATTCCCGGTCAATGGACGAGGCGGGCGGGCCAAGTCCAGCGCCAAGTCCACTATTGGCACGCGGCGAGCGTGCAAAAAAAGCGCAAGCCAAGGGAGCGAGTTTGCTGTAGGGGCCGCCGCAACGATTGCCCCGGCGTGTGCGCAAAGGGCATCAAGGCCGCGGTGGGAGCGGCATTTTCGACAACTGGAAACGACCGGGCCGCACACCCGCTCCATAGGCAATTGATATGACATTCGAAGGACTTTCCCCTGCGCTCGACCGGGCGCTCACGGGCCATGGCTATTCCGCGCTGACTCCGGTTCAGGCTGCGGTGATCGAAGACGTGGCCAAGGGCCGCGACCTGATTGTTTCGGCGCAGACCGGTTCAGGCAAGACGGTGGCGTTCGGCCTCGCCATGGCGAACGAGCTGTTGAGCGAAGATGGCGCCTTGCCGCAGGCTGGCGCGCCGCTGGCTCTGGTGATCGCGCCGACGCGCGAACTGGCGCTTCAGGTCAGCCGCGAACTCGCCTGGCTATATGCCGAAACCGGCGCGCGCATCGCGACCTGCGTTGGCGGCATGGACCCGATGCGCGAACGGCGCACGCTGAACTTCGGCGCGCACATCGTCGTGGGCACGCCTGGCCGCCTGCGCGACCATATCGAGCGCGGCGCTCTGGACCTCGGTTCGTTGCGCGCGGTCGTGCTCGATGAAGCCGACGAAATGCTCGACATGGGCTTCCGCGAGGATCTGGAAGAACTGCTCGATGCGACCCCCCAGGGCCGCCGCACGCTGCTGTTCTCGGCCACGATGCCCAAGCCCATCGAGATGCTGGCGAGCCGCTACACCAACGAAGCGCTGCGCATCTCGACCATGAACGCCGCGCGCGGGCATGGCGACATCGCCTATCAGGCGGTGACGGTCGCCCCTGCGGACATCGAGCACGCCGTGGTCAACCTGCTGCGCCTGCACGAAGCGGAAACCGCGATCCTGTTCTGCGCCACGCGCGACAACGTGAAGCGCCTCCACGCGCTGCTGGTCGAGCGCGGCTTCGCCGCCGTGGCGCTGTCGGGCGAACACAGCCAGTCGGAGCGCAACAATGCGTTACAGGCGTTGCGCGATCGCCGCGCCCGCGTCTGCGTGGCGACCGACGTTGCCGCGCGCGGCATCGATCTGCCCTCGCTCAGCCTCGTCGTCCACGTGGAGATTCCGCGCGATGCCGAAACCTTGCAGCACCGTTCGGGCCGTACGGGCCGCGCGGGCAAGAAGGGCACTGCCGTCATCATCGTGCCGTTCCCGCGCCGTCGCCGCGTGGAAATGATGCTGCGCGGCGCGCGCATCGAAGCCGCTTGGATCGATGCGCCGGGGCCGGAGGCAATCCGCGCCGCTGATCGCGAGCGCCTGCTGGCGGCACTACTCCAGCCGGTCGAGCAGGACGAGGCCGACATGGCGATCGTGCAGGAATTGCTGGCGCACAAGAGCGCCGAGGAACTGGCCGTGGCGCTCGTCCGCGCGCATTCCGCAGCGCTGCCGCAGCCCGAAGAGCTGATCGGCAACAGCCCCGAAGCACGCGAGGACCGCAAGCGTCCCGGCTTCGAGGACGTGGTGTGGTTCCGGCTCGACGTGGGCCGCCGCCAGAACGCCGATCCGCGCTGGCTGCTGCCGCTGCTGTGCCGTCGTGGCCACGTGACGCGCGGCGAGATCGGCGCGATCCGCATTTCGGCGAACGAGACCTTCGTGCAGATCCCGCGGGCGGCGGCGGATCGTTTCGCCCATGCCGTGGTGCGCACCGCAGGCGTCGACGGCGACGATGAGAGCGGGATCACCATCGAGCATTCGCCCCAGCCCCCGCGCGAAATGGCGCGCGACAACCGCCGTACGGGGCCTGGCCCCCGGGGCGACCGGCCGCATGGTGGCGATCGGCCCTATGGCGGCGACCGTCCCAACAGCGGCGCGCCGTTCCGCAAGAAGGTCTACAAGGCCAAGCGTTTCGAAGGCTGACCGCGACGGGGCGGTCCGATCGAAGGGACTGGAGGAGGAACCGGCGCGCAGTCCGCCGGTTCTTTGACCATACCCTTTCGCAACCTGGATACTTTCCGGCATGGCCAGCAATCCCCGTGCGGACGCATCGCGCCCGCAACCCGTCGCCGCGCGCTTCGCGCGCTCGCAATTCCTCAACGATGCCTTTCAGCGACGATTGGCGCACTGGAACCGGGTGCGCCTTTCCCCTTCGCTGCCCGGCCCTGACTGGGCCGAGAGGCTTGACGACGACCATGTCATGCTGCGTCTGGAAGGCGCATTTCTCGAAGAGTTGCGCGCCCACGTCGCGTGCGCAGCGGCAGCGGTGCCGACCGATCCCGACGGCTTCATTGCCTGGTTCGAAGGCCTGCTCGATCGCGGCCCGGGACAGGGCGATGCGCTGTTCCCGTGGATCGCGAACGAGGCCACCCGCGACCAGATTCGCTGGTTCCTCGAACAGGAAGCGGCGGGAGAGGCGGGTTTCGACGATCTCGTCGCGATGACGCAGGTCAAGCTCCCCACTCAGGCCAAGCTCGAACTCGCGCGCAACTACTGGGACGAGATGGGGCGCGGCAATGTGAAGGGCATGCACGGCCCGATGCTGAACGGTCTGGTGGCGACGCTCGACCTTGAACCCACGATCGAAACGACCGTGTGGGAAAGCCTTGCTCTTGCCAATGGCATGACAGCCATGGCCAGCAGCCGCCGCTATGCCTGGCACAGCATCGGTGCGCTGGGCGTGATCGAACTGACGGCGCCGGGCCGCTCTGCGTGCACCGCAGATGGCCTGCGCCGGATCGGCCTCAGTGAACGCGAACGGCGCTATTTCTCGCTTCACGCGGTACTCGACGTCAAGCACTCCGAGGACTGGAACCGCGAGGCTATCCGTCCGCTGGTGGAGGAAGATCCTCGCCGCGCCACGGCCATGGCCGAAGGCGCGCTGATCCGCCTGCGCTGCGGCGAGCGCTGCTTCGCCCGCTACCGCGCCACGCTTTGGGGCTAGGTTCTGGGTTTGGGCGTGATCTGTCGGATCAGGCCTTCCTGCGCGACATTGGCGACCAGCCGTCCATCCTGCGTGTAGATGCGCCCGCGGTTGAATCCGCGCGCGCGGCCCGCCCAGGGGCTGTCGCAGGTGTAGAGCAGCCATTCGTCGGCGCGGAAATCGTCATGATACCAGATCGCATGGTCGAGGCTGGCGCTCATCAGCGTGCCCTTGGGCCAGCTCAGTTCCTCGTGCGGCATCGTGCAGGTGCCCAGCAGCGTCATGTCGCTGGCATAGGCGAGCACGGCGCGGTGGATCTTGGGATCATCGGGCAGGGGGGCGGCCGAGCGGAACCAGACGTGGCTGATTGCCTCGCGCGCGTCTTCGCGCACCCAGCGACCGGGATCGACCGGGCGCATCTCGATCGGTCGCTGGCGCACGTGTTCGCGGAAGGTGCGGCCCGCCGCCTCGGCAGCACGGCGGCGCAGCGTCACTTCGTTTTCCAGCGCTTCGGGCGCGGGCACGTCGGGCATCGCGTCCTGGTGGTGGACGCCCGGCTCGCGCTTGTGGAACGAGGCGAGCATGTTGAGGATCGTCTGCCCCTGCTGGCTGGCGACGATGCGCCGGTTGGAGAAGCTGCCGCCGTCGAGGTCACGCTCGACGCGGAAGTCGATCTCGTAGTCCTCGTTGCCCCCGCGCACGAAATAGGCGTGGAGCGAATGGACAGGGCGATCTGCCGCGACGGTCAGTTCGGCCGCGGCCAGCGCCTGCCCGATCACCTGCCCGCCGAACACGCGCCCCACGCCGCCCTTCTTGCGCCGCCCCCGGAAACGGTCGCCGCCGCGATCCTCGACATCGAGCAGTTCGAGCAGGTCGGCGACGAGTTGTTCGGGCGACAGGGCGGGGGCAGGGGAATCGTTGCTCATTGCAACCCGATGGTACGACTTTCCGTTTCCGTCAACGTCAATCTGTGGCGGGCCGTTCGGCGAGAATGCGGGCGACGGCGCGCAGGCCGTCCGAATCGCGCAAGTGCACGTCCGATTGCGGGAAGGGGATCTCCACCCCCTGCTGGCGGAACAGGTGCCACGCGGCCTTGAGCACTTCGGACCGCACGTTGCCCACGCCCATTTCGGGGTCGTCGATCCAGCACACCACCTGCATCTCGATCGCGCTGGGGCCGAAGGCGGACAGCAGCACGCCGGGCGCCGGCTTCTGCAACACGCGCGGGGCCGATCGCGCGGCTTCGAGCAGCAGGCGTTCGGCAAGGTCGATGTCGCTGCCATAGGCCACGCCCACGGGGATCGAGATCGCCACCTCGCGTGAGGAATAGGACCAGTTTTCCACCTGGCTGGTCATCAGGATCTCGTTCGGGATCAGGTATTCACGGTTGTCGCGCGTCGTCACCGAAACCGCGCGCAGCCCGATCTTCTTGACCTCGCCGAAGGTGTTGCCCTTGCCGTCGCTCACTGCCACCACGTCGCCCGGCTTGATCGAACGGTCCATCAGCAGGATGATTCCGGCGATCATGTTGCCGAAGGTCTTCTGCAGGCCGAAACCGATGGCGAGGCCGAACGCGCCCGAAAATACCGTCAGCGCGGTCAGGCTGATCCCCAGCACGTCGATCGCGGTGAAGAAGGCGAGCGCCCACACCGCCAGGGTGACGAGCTTTTCGGTCAGCACCTTCTGCGTGGGGTCGAGCGAACTGACGCGGCGCACCATGATCCTGCCGATCCGCGCCGCTAGCCGCGCACCATAGAAGGTGCACAGCACGACGAAGACCATCCACAAGGCGTTGAGTAGCGAGATGTGGTAGTGGCCGATATCGATCGAGACGGAGTCGATCGCGTCGCGCGCCTCCCTCAGCGCGCGGGCCACGTCGCGAAGCTGGCGGTTCATTGCACCGCGCTCCACGCCGACAGGCCGTGATCGAGATCGGCGATCAGGTCGGCGGTGTCTTCCAGCCCGATCGACAGGCGTATGCCGAAGCGATCGGTCTCGGCCATGCCGGGCAGCGGCCAGCGCGATGCGGTGCGGATCGCGGCGGGATCGACCGGCGTGGCAAGGCTTTCGAACCCGCCCCATGAAAAGCCGATGCCGAAAAGCGACAGCGTGTCGATCAGTGCGTCGCGCGCCTCGGACGTGCCGCCCTTCAGCACGAAGCTGAACAGGCCACAGCCGCCAGTGAAATCGCGTTTCCATAGATCGTGGCCAAGCGAGCCGGGCAGCATCGGGCACAGCACGCGCGCCACTTCGGGCCGTGCGGCAAGCCATTCGGCGATGGCGAGCGCGGATTTCGTCTCCGCATCCAGCCGCAAGTGCATCGTGCGCAGCCCGCGCAGCATCAGCGATGCATCGTCGGGCGAGACGACATTGCCCAGCCCCTGCGCGCGCAGGCGCAGGCGGCGATACCAGTCCTTGCCAGCGGTGGCGCTGCCCATCATGCAGTCCGAATGGCCGGAGACGTGCTTGGTCAGGCTCATCACCGCAATGTCGGCGCCATGCTCCAGCGCGGCGAACCCCAGCGGCGAGGCCCAGGTGTTGTCGAGCACGGTGACGATGCCGCGGGCCTTCGCGATGGCGCAAAGCGCGGGCACGTCCTGCACTTCCATCGTCAGGCTGCCGGGGCTTTCGAGCAGGACGCAGCGCGTCTTTTCGCAGATGGCGGCTTCGAAGCTGGCGATGTCGGTGGGATCGAACCAGCGCGTGGTCACGCCGAAATCGGAGAGCAATCCCCGCCCCATGACCCGGCTCGGCTCATAGGCGTTGTCGGTCATCAGCAGCACGTCGCCGGGGCGCAGCACGGTCAGCAGCACGCCCGCGATGGCCGCGACGCCCGAGGGATATAGCACGGTGCCGACCGCGCCCGGCTCGAGGCTGGTCAGCGCATCGGCCAGCGCCCACTGCGTCGGTGCGCCGCGACGGCCATAGTAGAACAGGCCGTCCTCGTTGGCGGGATGCGCGCGCAGCGCGGCCATGTCGGGATAGAGATGCGTGCTGGCGCGCCATACAGGGGGGCTGACCACGGCGGAGGGATGGCCGGGCGTGCCGGTCCATTCGGGGCGGCGTCCGGCCCCTGCAAGGCGGGTGCCGGGGCCTTTCGGCGTATCGTCGTCGGGGGCGCTCATGGGGCTGGGTGAAGCAGGATTGCCGTGCTTTGCCAAGGGTCGGGACGGAAAGGGATTTCGCGCGAAGACGCAAAGATGGGGCGCGCACAGGTGCGGAAAGGGGGCGTTCCCGGCTGCAGGCCGGTCTCACCTGCGGACAACGGTCGGACGGAAATGCGGCTTCGCGGCGTAAGCCCTTCTTCTTTGCGCCTTTGCGCGAAACGAATCTAACGCGCCGGGCCGGTTTCCTTGGGCGTCGCCGGGTCCGAACCCCATTCCGCCCACGAACCATCGTAAAGCGCCACGTCGTGCTTGCCCAAAAGGTGCAGGGCGAAGATCACCACGTTGGCAGTCATGCCCGATCCGCACGTGGTGATGATCGGCCGGTCGAGATCGACGCCCGCCGTTTCGAACGCTGCGCGCAACTGCTCGGGCTTTTTCCATGTGCCATCGGGCGCGAACAGGCTGGCATAGGGCACGTTGCGTGCGCCGGGAATGTGGCCGCAATCGAGGCCGGGGCGGCTTTCCGGAACGTCGCCGGTGAAGCGGCCCGCGCCGCGCGCATCGACTATCTGCGCCGCCTGGCTTTGGAGGTTGGCGAGCACGTCGGCCTTGTTGCGCACGCCCGATTCATCGCTCCACACCGTGAAATGGCGGTGGCGAAGGGTGTGTTTGCCCTGCGCGCAGGGACGGCCTTCTGCCTTCCACTTGGCGATGCCGCCATCGAGCAGGGCGACGTTCTGCGCGCCGAACATGGTCAGCATGAACCACGCGCGGGTGGACGTGCGGATCGGGCTGTCGTCGTAAAGGACGATGCGGCTGCCATCGCCAAGGCCGAGGCTCTGCATCCGGCTGGCGAATTTTTCGGCGCTGGGCAGGGTGTTGTCGAACGGCGCATTGGTGTCGACCAGATGGGCGATGTCCATGAACACCGCGCCGGGGATGTGGCAGGCCTCGTACTCAAGGCTTGCGTTGCGCGCGTGTTCGGGAAGAAATGCGCTCGCATCGACCACCCGAAGGTCGCTCGCGCCCATTTCGTCCGCGAGCCACTGGGTCGTGACCAACGAATCCATCATCTGCTCCTGCCTGCGTGTTCCCGGACCGTCTTTGCGGACTCGGGAACGACCAGACTAACCTCGCCGGGCGGGAGCGTCGACCCCCGAAACGGTCGGGAGCGGAGTGTTACGAGACCGGCAGCGCGAGCGCGCGCTGGCCGAGATCGGCCCAGGTGCGCGGGCCAAGGTCAAGCCTGAAGGGCTGGAGCCGGTCGGCGGTCGGCGTGCTTTCCTGACCGACCATGTAGGCCGCACGCGCATGGATGGCGCCGCCTGCGGGGGTACTGGCCCAGGCATCGAACCGGGCGAGCGGTACGAACAGCGCCGCCTCGCCCGCGCGGATCGGGGTGACGGCGGTGAGCGGCAGGCGCATTTCGCCGGGCAGCGCCAGTTCCGCGCCGGGTTCGAGCCGGTCGATGTGGTGGATCGGCGGCAGGTCCGGTCCGGCGAGGCCGAGTTGTTCGTCGATCGGCTTGGAGGCGTGCGCAGCGGTCATGTCGCCGTTGATGGCGATGTCGGTGAGGGGTTCGGTTCCCCGGTTCAGCGCAACAAGGCGGTAGGTGAGCGTGGTGTTGACCAGCGTGGCCGACATCCGCGTCGCTTCGAGCCGCAGTTCCAGCGGATCGGCCACGGGCTGGCGCAGCGGAATGGGGGCGGGCGGAACCGGCGCCGGGGCAGGGGCGGGCGCTGGTTCAGCGCGCGGCGCGGGTGTGGGCGCAGGTGTCGGCCCGGGGGCAGGCTCGGGTTCGGGCACAACGATCGTCGGGACGATGACCGCGCGACGACGACGCCAGAACAGCAGCGCGGCGATGATGGCAGCCACGGCCACGGCAATGCCCGCCGCCAGCGGACGCCAGTCCTCGCCAGCATCGGTGGTATTGACCGGCGGCGTGTCGGACATCGGCGCAACGCTCGGCTCGGGCGTCGGCGGGACGGTCGCGGCGGGCGGTGCGACGTCGGGCGACGGTCCCGCCACCGGCGTCGGGCTCGGGCCGGGGGCGGGCGCGGCGGCGGTATCCGGCGCGCGCGGGATTGCGCGCGGGCGGGGCGTCGGCTTGGCCGGTGCAACGGTGGGCGTCGGGATCGCGATCTGTGGGGGCGGCGCCGGGGTCGGTGCTGCCGAAGGCGACGCGGCCACCGTCGGCGCAGGCGCGCCCTCCTCGACCGGTCCTGCGGCGCGCGGGGCGGGGCTTGGGCTTGCAGGCGGCAGCTGGTAGTCGCTCGCCGGCTGCGCGCCCGCCAGCGTCGGGGCGAGCAGAAAGGCCGCCATCAGGCCCGCTTTACCCAGCGCGGTGCGCTCCCCTGCCACGTTCCGATCTTCCCCGTTTGCCAAGTCCTGTCCCGCCAAGGCGGGGGCGGGTGAATAGCGGCTTAATGGGCAAGGGGGAACCGCCGTCTTGCCTCTGTCGGGCGGCGGGTGCATGGGCTGCGGCATCATTGCATCACAGGAGCCAGCCCCTCATGGCCGCCAACGGACCGCTGCACCTCGGGCAGACGAGCAGCCTTCCCGCCTCGCCCGATCAGGCGGTGCTTGATTACGTGCCCAACCCGCGCCCCGGCGCGCTCTATCTGGTGCGCTTCGTCAGCCCGGAATTCACCTCGCTGTGTCCGGTGACCGGGCAGCCCGACTTCGCGCATATCGTGATTGACTACGTGCCCGATGAAACGATCGTTGAATCCAAGGCGCTCAAGCTGTTCCTCGGCTCGTTCCGGAACCACGCAGGCTTCCACGAGGATTGCACCGTCGGCATTGGTCAGCGCCTGTTCGACGAGATGAAGCCCAAGTGGCTGCGCATCGGCGGCTACTGGTATCCGCGTGGCGGCATCCCGATCGACGTGTTCTGGCAATCGGGCATTCCGCCCGAAGGCTTGTGGCTGCCCGATCAGGGCGTGCCGTCCTATCGCGGGCGCGGTTGAGGCTACCAGCGTTCGTCCCAGCGGCGGCGGGTTTCGCGGTCAAGCCAGTGGCTGATCCGCATGAATTGCTCGCCCGTCTCGCGCGCCGCGCGCCAGTCGCGGTTGCGGCAGGCCCAGCGACCGCGGTCGTCCAGTCTGCGCAAGTCGTGGCGCACGCGCTCGGCCTCATCGCGCCGCAGGGATCCGTGCTGGCGCTCGCGCGCGACACGGCTGTCGAGGATCGCGAGGAAGCGACCATTGCAGGTGCGCTCGACGAGGATGCGGTCTCGCTCGCCCGGCGCATAGACGCTGCCGCCCGGAATGCCGCTGCCCCAGTTCGGGGTGCGCCAGTTGCCGCGCCAGTCCTGCATTTGCGCCTGCGCGCCCGTGGCGCCACCCGTGGTGAGCGCGATGGCGGTGAGCGTAGCGAAAAATCCTTGCCGCTTGTTCATGGTCCCACTCCCTGTCGGCAATCCCCATGGCCGAGCGCGTTCAGCATGCCTTGAGTCGCCACAAGGCAGCCTGAATGGCGTGTTAGATGTCGTTCAGGTCATGTTAGGTGCCGCTTGATCGGGCTGGCAATGGGGGCTGGTCCTAGTTAAGCGGTCAAGCAACTCCATTTCGGAAAGCGAGCCGGACGACCGATGCGACCCCGCGATTTTGCCGTGCTGGCGCTGGTCTGCGTGATCTGGGCGATGAGCAACGTACTCAGCCGCGTGGTCGTCGGGCAATGGATGGTCCCGCCGCTGTTCTTCGCCGCCGTGCGATTCGCTGTGGTGGTGCTGGTCACGCTGCCCTGGCTGCTGCCGATGCCGCGCCCGGCCTGGCGGATCGTACTTGTGGGGATGTTGATGGGCGGGGGCAATTTCGCCGTGTTGTTCATGGGCTTGCGCACCACGGCGCCCTCGCTGGCGGGGATCGTGGTGCAATCGAGCGTGCCGATGACGACGCTGCTGTCGGTGCTGCTGCTGGGCGAGCGCATCCATTGGCGGCGAGGGCTTGGCATCACGCTGGCGCTGGTGGGTGTGCTGATCGTGGTGTGGCAGCCGGGGCTGCGGCTTTCGCCCGGCGTGCTCTACATCCTGGCGGCGGCGTTCTGCGGATCGCTGGGCGCGGTGATGATGAAGCAGATGGACCAGGTCGCCCCGCTGCGGTTGCAGGCATGGGTGGCGCTGACCTCGCTTGCGCCGCTGGCTGCGTTTTCCGCGCTGTTCGAGCAGCACCAGTGGGCGCTGGCCACGGCGCACGGCTGGGCCTTCGTGGGCGCGGTGGCCTTTTCGGCGCTGGTCGTCTCGGTCTGCGCGCACACGGTCTATTACTGGCTCATCAGCCGCTACGAGGCGAACCTGATCGCGCCGATGACGCTGATGACGCCGCTGGCCACGATCGGCCTCGGCTATGTCATCACCGGCGACAGGCTAGATGCGCGGATGCTGCTGGGCGCGGGCGTAGCGCTGTCGGGCGTGCTGATCGTCGCCCTGCGGCGCAGTAAGGCGCCGGTGGCCGAAGCCGTGGAGCACTCCTGAACCCGCTTTGGGCCTACTCCTTCACCGTCTCCATCGCGACGAAGGTGGAGGTGTGCGCCACGTGCGGCAAGCTGGAGATCTTCTCGCCCAGCACGGTGCGATAGCGGCGGATGTCGCTGGTGCGCACTTTCAGCAGGTAGTCGAAGCTGCTGGCGATCATGTGGCATTCCTCGATTTCGGGAATGCGCTGCACGCCGGCGTTGAATTCGCGCAGCGCTTCGTCGCGGGTGTTCGACAGCTTCACTTCGGTGAAGGCGATATGGTCCATGCCCAGCTTGGCGCTGTCGACCAGCGCGGTGAAGCCCCGGATCACGCCGTGGTCGATCAACCGTTTGAGCCGGACCTGGCAGGGCGTCTTCGACAGGCCGACCTTTTCCGCCAGCGCGGTGACAGTCACGCGCCCATCGGCCAGCACCGCCGCGATGATCTTGCGATCGTATTCGTCCAATTCGACCGGATGAGGCGGGTTCTGTGGCATGATCGACCTTTCAGAGCGTCAAAATAAGTCGAAACGCAAATTCCGGCAACGCTCAAAAGTCGGACTGACTTGAGCCTTCGCGATATCCTGCGCGCATGAGCCAGATCCCGCAGCCCTTCGCCGATTTCGCCCCCGCCATCCGTCCGGCCACGCCGCTGCGCAGGGCGATCACCGCCGCCTATCGGCTCGACGAGGCCGAGGCGCTGGCCCCGTTGATCGCTGCGGCGACATTGCCCGCCGATGCACGCGCCGCCATCCGCGCCACCGCCAGCGCGCTCGTCATCGGCCTGCGCAGCCAGCACAAGGGTTCGGGCGTCGAAGGGCTGGTGCAGGAATATTCGCTGTCGAGCGAGGAGGGCGTCGCGCTGATGTGCCTTGCCGAAGCGCTGCTGCGCATTCCCGACAATGCGACGCGCGATGCGCTGATCCGCGACAAGATCGCCGATGGGGACTGGACCGCGCATCTGGGCGGCGGGCGCTCGCTGTTCGTCAATGCGGCGTCGTGGGGGCTGGCCATCACGGGCAAGCTGGTGGGCAGCGTCGACGATCGTGGGCTCGGCGCGGCGCTGACGCGGCTGGTGGCGCGCGCGGGCGAGCCGGTGATCCGGCGCGGCGTCGATCTTGCCATGCGCATGATGGGCGAACAGTTCGTGACCGGCGAGACCATCGATGAAGCGGTGGAGCGCGCGCGAGAGCTGGAAGCGAAGGGCTTCCGCTACAGCTACGACATGCTGGGCGAGGCTGCGACCACCGCCGCCGATGCGGATCGCTATTACGCCGATTACGAGAACGCCATCCATGCGATCGGCCAGGCCTCTGCCGGGCGCGGAATCTATGAAGGACCGGGTATCTCGATCAAGCTGTCGGCGCTTCATCCACGCTACTCCCGCGCGCAGGCAGGCCGCATGACGGCTGAGCTGCTGCCGCGCGTGAAGGCGCTGGCGGTGCTGTGCAAGTGGTACGAGATCGGCCTCAACATCGATGCCGAGGAGATGGACCGACTGGAGCTGTCGCTCGACTTGCTCGAAAGCCTTGCGCTCGATCCCGATCTGGCGGGGTGGAACGGCCTCGGCTTCGTCATCCAGGCCTATGGCAAGCGTTGCCCCATGGTGATCGACTGGATCATCGACCTGTCGCGCCGCGCGGGGCGGCGGATGATGGTGCGGCTGGTCAAGGGCGCCTACTGGGATGCCGAGATCAAGCGCGCGCAGGTCGATGGCCTGCCCGACTTCCCGGTCTATACCCGCAAGGTCCACTCCGACGTCGCCTATATCGCCTGCGCGAAGAAGCTGCTGGCCGTGCCAGATGCGGTGTTCCCGCAGTTCGCCACGCACAACGCGCAGACATTGGCGACGATCTACCACCTCGCCGGGCCTGACTTCCATGTCGGCCAATACGAGTTCCAGTGCCTGCACGGCATGGGCGAACCGCTTTACCGACAGGTGGTCGGCGCGGACGGGCTGGACCGGCCCTGCCGCATCTACGCCCCGGTCGGCACGCACGAGACGTTGCTTGCCTACCTCGTCCGCCGCCTGCTGGAAAACGGCGCCAACAGCAGCTTCGTCCACCGCATCGGCGATCCGAACGTGCCGGTGGACGATCTCGTCGCCGATCCGGTCGAGGTGGTGCGTGCCATGCCCCACCCCGGCGCGCGGCACGACCAGATCGCGCTGCCCGGCGGGCTCTATCCCGACCGGCGCAATTCGGCGGGGCTGGATCTGTCCAATGAAGACACTTTGTCCGCGCTCACCGACCAGTTGCGGGAAAGCGCGCGCATCGCATGGACGGCCGCGCCCGAAAGCGGCAAGGGCACGCCCCGGCCCGTGCTGAACCCCGCCGACCATCGTGACGTGGTGGGCCAAGTCATCGAGACCACCCCCGACGCCGCCCGCGCCGCCGTGGCGCGCGCCGCTGCCTCGCATTGGGGTGCCGAACCCGTCGCGCGGCGCGCGGTCGTGCTTGAACGCGCCGCCGATGCCTTGCAGGCGCGAATGCCCATCCTGCTCGGCCTGATCATGCGCGAGGCGGGCAAGTCGCTGCCCAACGCGATTGCCGAAGTGCGCGAGGCGATCGACTTCCTGCGCTATTATGCCGCACAGGCGCGCACCACGTTCGGATCGGCGCAAATGCCGCTGGGGCCAGTGGTGTGCATCAGCCCGTGGAACTTCCCGCTGGCGATCTTCGCAGGGCAGGTCGCCGCTGCGCTGGTTGCGGGCAATGCGGTGTTGGCCAAGCCTGCCGAGGAAACCCCGCTGATCGCCGCCGAAGCCGTGCGCCTGCTCCACGACGCGGGCGTGCCCGCCGATGCGCTGCAGCTGGTGCCGGGCGATGGCGCGATCGGGGCCGCGCTGGTCGCCGCGCCTGAAGCGGCGGCGGTGATGTTCACCGGCTCGACCGAAGTCGCGCGCCTCATCCAGCGCCAGCTCGCCACGCCGCTGTCGAGCGCGGGCAAGCCGATTCCGCTCATCGCCGAAACCGGCGGGCAGAACGCGATGGTGGTCGATTCTTCGGCGCTGGCCGAACAGGTGGTGGCCGATGTCATTGCCTCGGCCTTCGACAGCGCGGGGCAGCGCTGCTCGGCGCTGCGCATCCTCTGCCTTCAGGAAGAGGTCGCCGACCGCACGCTGGCGATGCTCAAGGGGGCGCTGCGCGAACTGCGCATCGGGCGGACCGATGCATTGAAGGTCGATATCGGGCCGGTCATTACCGCCCAGGCGAAGGACACCATCGAACGCCACATCGCTGCGATGCGCGCGAGGGGCCTGGTGGTAGAGCAGGGGGCGCTCCCCGAGGAGACGATGCACGGCACCTTCGTCGCCCCCACGATCATCGAGATCGACAACATCGCCGATGTCGGGCGCGAGGTGTTCGGCCCGGTGCTGCATGTCCTGCGCTTCCGTCGCGAGCGGTTGAACCAACTGATCGATGACATCAACGCCACCGGCTATGGCCTCACCTTCGGGCTGCACACGCGGCTGGACGAGACCGTGTCGCGCGTCACCGCGGGGGTGAAGGCGGGCAACATCTACATCAACCGCAACGTCATCGGCGCGATCGTCGGGGTACAGCCGTTCGGCGGATGCGGGCTTTCGGGAACGGGACCAAAGGCGGGCGGGCCACTCTATCTCGGGCGGCTGGTGGCGCGCGCGCCGGTCTTCGCCGCCCGGCCTGCGCACCTTACCACGCCGGTGCACGACTTTGCCCATTGGCTGGAGGCGCAGGGCGAAGCGCAGGCGGCTGCGATGGCGCGGCGTTATGCGCAAGCTTCGGCGCTGGGGGTGGAACTGGAACTGCCGGGGCCGGTGGGCGAGCGCAACCTTTATGCGCTGCACCCGCGCGGTCTGGTGCTGCTGCGCCCGGAAACGCGTGGCGGTCTGCTCGAGCAGATGGCGGTCGTGCTCGCCACCGGCAATCGCGCGGTGGTCCAAGGCATGACACTGCCGCAAGGGCTGCCCGCAAGCGTGGCCGCCGCCTTTGCAATGCACAGCGGCGGGCCTTTCGCGGCGGCATTGGTGGAAGGCGGCGCGGAGCGCGTGGTTGCGCTGGCGCGCGAAGTGGCCGCCATGAACGGGCCGATCGTCCCGGTTTACGTCGCCGATCCGGCGCAAGGGCTCGCGTATGCCTGCTATTGGCTGCTGGAAGAGGTGTCGACGTCGATCAACACGACAGCGGCGGGCGGCAATGCCAGCCTGATGATGCTGGGGTGAGCGTGCGCCCGTCCGGTAGGGCGCTGCTGGTGCCGGCTACAGGATTCGAACCCGTGGCCCCCTGATTACAAATCAGGTGCTCTACCAACTGAGCTAAGCCGGCCCGGTTCTGCGCATAGCCTCACCGGGCGCCGAAGGTCCAGCCCTCGGTTCGCGCAATTTCGCGTGTCAGGCCGGCAGGACGCCACAGCGCGGAATCGGGCGCGGCGCGGCGCAGCCAGGCGGCGGTGACGATCGCGTCGCTGCGGTGGTCGTCGATCGCGCCTGCATGGCCGAAGGGGCGACTATCGAGCTTTGCCAGCGCGAGATCGAGTTCGCCACCATCGCGGATCTTAGAACGGTTCGCGGTCCGACCCGCCGCCATCGCCGCGATGGTGGTGTAGATCTCGCAGATCGCGGGCCCATGCGAGGGCAGGGGATCGACCGGCCAGACCGGGATGTGACCGGAAAGGCGGTGCAGCACGCGCATCCCCGAAAGGCTCGACTTGCCCACTTGCGCCGCGCCGACGAGGTTGAAGTTGCTGTAGGGCTTGCACCCCATGGCTTCCTGCGCGCGCTCGGTCACGCGGAAGCGGCCACGCCCTCCTCCGAATTGCGCACCTTCGCGCCCGCCGTGACGCCGGAAGTGCGGCGCGATGGCGGGATGATCGACAAAGCTGGAGACGCCCAGGTGTGCGTCATCGGCGCAGATCGCATCGACCACGGCCCAAAGCGTGCGCGCATCGGGCGGGCTGCCATCCCATCCCGGCAGGAACGCACCCCGGTCCGCGAAGGCGAGGCTGATGCCGAGGTCCATGCCGACGAGCGTATCGGCAGGCAGGTCGTGGCGCAGCCAGTCGAGCACTTCGGCGCGTGACCAGCGATGCGCGGGGCGGACGAGATCCGGCGCGGCCTGCCCCTGCGTGCAGATCGCCACGGCGATTCCGGCGTGACGCTCCCCTGCCGCGCCCGACCAGTCGATTGCCGCGAAATGCCGGAAGCGGTCAGGTCTCACGTCGCTCGCGGCGCTTCTTGTCCCACCATTCGAGCCGCTTCATCACCTCGCGTTCGAAGCCGCGTTCGACCGGGCGGTAGAAGTCCTGAGGGGCCATGCCCTCGGGCCAGTAGTTCGCGCCCGAAAAGCCGTCGTCGGCGTCGTGGTCGTAGGCGTAGTCCTTGCCGTAGCCGATGTCCTTCATCAGCTTGGTCGGCGCGTTGAGGATGTTGGCGGGGGGCGAGAGCGAGCCAGTGTCGCGCGCCGACTTCCACGCCGCCTTCTGCGCCTTGTAGGCCGCGTTCGATTTGGGCGCGGTCGCAAGGTAGAGGCAGGCCTGCACGATCGCCAGTTCGCCTTCCGGGCTGCCCAGAAACTCGTAGGCGTCCTTGGCGGCAAGGCACTGGATCAGCGCCTGCGGATCGGCCAGGCCGATGTCCTCCGACGCGAAACGCACGAGGCGGCGCAGGACGTAGAGCGGCTCCTCGCCCGCCACCAGCATCCGTGCGAGGTAGTAGAGCGCGGCCTGCGGGTCCGAGCCGCGCAAGCTTTTGTGCAGCGCGGAAATGAGGTTGTAGTGCCCGTCGCGGTCCTTGTCGTAGACCGCCACGCGCCGCATCAGGAACTTCGACAGGCCCGCCGGATCGAGCGGTTCGGTCAGTGACACGTCGAACAGCGTCTCGGCTTGCCCCAGCAGGAAGCGCCCGTCACCATCGGCCGAAGCGACCAGCGCTTCGCGCGCATCCGGCGTCAGCGGCAGCCGCAGGCCGGTATGCTCTTCCGCCCGCGCGAGCAGTGCGCCCAGCGCCTCTGCATCGAGCCGGTGCAGGATCAGCACTTGCGCGCGGCTCAGCAGCGCGGCGTTGAGCGCGAAGCTGGGGTTCTCGGTGGTCGCGCCGACCAGCGTGACGGTGCCTTTTTCCACGAAGGGCAGGAAGCCGTCCTGCTGCGCGCGGTTGAAGCGGTGGATCTCGTCCACGAACAGCAGGGTCTTGCGCCCCGTCAGCGCCATCGCCTCCGCCTCGGCGAAGACCTTCTTCAGGTCCGCAACGCCGGAAAACACTGCGCTGATCGCCACGTAGCGCATCCCCACCGCGTCGGCGAGCAGGCGCGCGATGCTGGTCTTGCCCGTGCCCGGCGGGCCCCACAGGATCATCGAGGAAAGCTTGCCCGCCGCCACCATGCGCCCGATCGCGCCTTCGGGTCCGGTCAGGTGATCCTGCCCGATGATCTCGGACAAGTCGCGCGGACGCAGGCGATCGGCAAGCGGACCAGCCTCGCCGGGGGGCGGGGCGGGGATGTCCTGCGGGGGCGGTGCGAAGAGGTCGGCCATGGCGTTCGCCCCACATAGGGCTTCGCGACAAACAATTACAGCCGTCCTCTTGTCGAGATGTAATTAAGATATATCTTAGGGCCATCGAATCGAAAGGAGATATCATGCGTTTCGAAATCGGCGGCCACGGTCGCCACGGCCTGTTCCAGCATGGGAACGGGCACAGGATGTTGAAGATGATGATCGGGCGCGGCTTTGGCCGGGGCTTCGACGATGACGGCGAAGGCTTCGGGCGCGGACACCGTGGCGGCCATGGCGGCGGGCCCGGTGGCGGTCATCGCGGCGGTGGCCGGATGGGCCGGATGTTCGGGCCGGGCGAGTTGCGCCTGTTCCTGCTCCATCTGCTCGGGCACCAGCAGCGCCACGGCTATGAACTGATCAAGGCGATCGAGGAACTATCGGGCGGGCACTACGCGCCCAGCCCCGGCGTGGTCTATCCCACGCTAAGCGTGCTGGTCGATGAAGGCCTGATCGCCGAAGTCCCCGGCGAAGGCGCGCGCAAGGCCTTCACCGCGACCCCGGCGGGCGAAGCCGAACTGGTGGGCAAGGACGAAGCAATCGCCGCTATCCGTGCCCGGCTGGAAGGCCTTGCCGAGATGCGCGGGCGTGAAGCCAGTCCTCCGGTCATGCGCGCGATGAGCAACCTCAAGCTCGCGCTGCGCCAACGTGCGATGGCGGGGGCGCTCGATCAGGACACTGCCCACAAGATCGCGGACATCCTCGACGATGCCGCGCGCAAGATCGAAAGGCTCTGATGCTCATGACCGCTTCCACGTCCACCAGCACCGCGCGCGTGCCCACCGCCAGCGGATCGCGCTATCTCCAGCAACTGTGCAAGCACTGGGCGCACAATCTTTCGGTCGAGTTCGACGAGACACGTGGCAAGGTGACGTTCCCGCGTGATGCGCGCGGCGCCAGCTGGGCCGGCGATGGCGTCGTCATCTTCGCCGCCGAGCCCGACACGCTGGTCTGCACGATCGCCGCGAGCGAAGCGGGGCAGCTCGAAGGCCTGAAGGGCGCCGTCCAGCGCCACCTCGACCGTTTTGCCTTCCGCGAAGCGCCGCTGGCCTTCGACTGGCAAGATGGCTGAGATTGCGCGCCGGGCGGATCGGGCGTAACCATGGCTGCACGATCGCAAGGGGGAGATTGCGATGGAGAGCATGGATTCAAGGCCGGCCGCGCCGGGGCATCTCTGGGCTGTGGGCACCATCAGCCTGCTGTGGAATGCGTTCGGCTGTTACGACTACGTGATGAGCAAGCTCTCACCCGAAACCCATTTCCGCGACATGGGTCTAGGTCCGGAAACGATCGCTTACATGCAGGCGTTTCCGGCTTGGCTGACCGTATTCTGGGCGCTGGGTGTGTGGGGCTCGCTGGCCGGATCGGTGCTGCTGCTGGCCCGTTCGGCGCTGGCCGTGCCCGCGTTTGCGATCTCGCTGCTGGGGCTGGCGGTCAGCCAGGGCACGCAACTGCTGTGGCTCACGCCGCCGCAACCGCCGCCGGTGGCGATGGTCGTGACGATCTGGGGCGCGCTGATGTTCTTTCTTGCCTATGCGCTGCGGATGAAGCGCGCGGGCGTTCTGGCCTGAACGATCAGCCGCCCGCCATGCGCGCGCGCTTCTGCCGGATCAGCCGCAGATAGGTGTCGGCCACGGCCTGGTTGATGCGGTCCCAGCTGAATTCCAGGCTGCGCTCCTCGCCCGCCGCGCCGTGCTTGGCGCGCAAGGCAGGATCTTCGGCATAGCAGCGCAAGGCTTCCGCGAACTGGCGCACCGCGCCGGGCGTGATCAGGCGGCCCGATACGTGATCGTCGACAAGGCTCTGGCTGCCGGTCGCGGCGGCGGCAACCACGGGCACGCCGCAGGCCATCGCCTCGAGCGTCACGTTGCCGAAGGTCTCGGTGATCGAGGGGTTGAACAGCACGTCCATGCTGGCGACCGCGCGACCAAGGTCCGCGCCGCCCTGAAAGCCTGCGAACACGGCTTGCGGCAGGCGCGCGGTGAACCAGTCGCGCGCGGGGCCTTCGCCGATCACCAGAACCTTGTGCGCCACGCCGCGCCGCACGAGCTGGTCGATCGTGTCGGAAAAGACGTCGAGCCCCTTTTCCATCACCAGTCGGCCAAGGAAGCCCACCACCACGTCATCGTCGCCGATCCCGAGGCTGCGCCGCCAGTCGAGGTCGCGCCGACCGGGGTTGAAGATCTCGCGATCGACACCGCGCGACCAGATGTCGATATCGTAGTTCATGCGCTGGTCGCGCAGCACTTGCGCCATCGATTCGGACGGGGCGACCAGTGCATCGCAACGACGGTAGAACCGGCGGAGCATGGCTTCGAGCACGGGCTCGAGAAACGCCATGTTGTAGTAGCGCGGGTAGGTTTCGAACCGCGTGTGCACCGAAGCGAGGATGGGCAGGCCGCGTCGGCGCGCCCAGCTGACCGCGCGGTGGGCGGCGAAATCGGGCGAGGCGACGTGGACCACCTGCGGCGCGAACGCCGCCAGATCGCGCCGCACGCGCGGGGACAGCGCCATCGGCACGCGATATTCGGCGCGGCCCGGAATGGCGAGCGCGGGTACGCCGATCAGATCGCCGGTCGCTTCGAAAGCGGGGTTTTCAACCTTGGGCGCATAGACCCGCACCGCCGCGCCCTGCCGCAGCAGATAGCCGACAAGGCGGTTGAGCGCCTGGTTGGCGCCATCGCGTACGTAGTTGTAGTTGCCGCTGAACAGCGCGACGCGAAGACCCGCGAGCGGGGCGGCAGGTTCGGGTGTGGTGAGGGCCATTACCTGCGCCCCATAGCCGCGCCGCTCGCACTTGGCGAGAGGGCGGCGATGGGGCGCCGCCACGCGACCGACTTGCCGGCCGCGCGGGTCGCGTCAGTCGTCGTCGCGATCGTAATGGCGATAGCGGTCGTAGTGACGATAGCGGTCGTAGTCGCGCCAGCGGCGGTCATCATCGCGATAGTAGTACCCGCGATAGACCGGAGCGCTGTAATAGCCACCGCGATAGCGCGGGTAGTAGTACCCCCGGTCGCGGTAGTAATATCGGCGGTCGTCGTGGTCCGAGGCGATCGCGGCTCCAACCGCGAGGCCGATGATGCCAGCGCCGATGGCGATGGCGGCATCGTCCGACCCACGATGGCGGTCGTAGTAGTAATCGTGGGCCTGCGCCGGGGCCGCTGCGGCCAGGGCGGAGGCCGCAAGGCCGAGTGCAAGCGCGCCCTTCCTCACAAGGTTCATGTCACGTCTCCTGCGCTCCTTCAGCCGCTGGGCGCGGGGGAGCGAACGTGTTGATCATGACACGGCGGGCTGAATGCTGGCTTAAATATTTGTTAATACGCGCAATACGCGCGCGTCCTGTCGCACGTCCAGAGCGGCAGGGCGTGAATCAAGAAGGGCGGCCGTTGCGGGCCGCCCTTCGTGTTCCGGATCAGGCCGCTTCCTTCTTGCGGCCGGCCTTCTTACGCTCGTTCGGGTCGAGGATCGCCTTGCGCAGGCGGATCGACTTCGGCGTCACTTCGACCATTTCATCGTCGTCGATGTAGGCGATCGCCTGCTCGAGCGTCATGATCTTGGGCGGGGTCAGGCGGATGGCGTCGTCCTTGCCGGTCGAACGGAAGTTCGTCAGCTGCTTCGACTTCATCGGGTTGACCTCAAGGTCTTCCGGCTTGGCGTTCTCGCCGATGATCATGCCTTCGTAGAGGGCTTCGCCCACGCCGACGAACAGGATGCCGCGTTCTTCGAGCGGCCCGAGCGCGTAGGCGACGGCTTCGCCCGCGCCGTTCGAGATCAGCACGCCGTTCTTGCGGCCTTCGATCTTGCCCTTGTGGGGACCGTACTTTTCAAACAGGCGGTTCATGATGCCCGTGCCGCGCGTGTCGGACAGGAATTCGCCGTGGTAACCGATCAAGCCGCGCGAAGGGGCGGAGAAGGTGATGCGGGTCTTGCCGCCGCCCGAGGGACGCATGTCGGTCATCTCGGCCTTGCGCAGGTTCATCTTCTCGACGACCGTGCCCGAAAATTCATCGTCCACGTCGATCATGACGGTTTCGTACGGCTCGGTGCGCTTGCCGTTCTCGTCTTCGCCGAACAGCACGCGCGGGCGGCTGATGCCGAGTTCGAAGCCTTCGCGGCGCATCGTTTCGATCAGAACGCCCAGCTGCAATTCGCCGCGTCCGGCCACTTCGAAGCTGTCCTTGTCGGCAGATTCGGTGATGCGGATGGCGACGTTCGATTCGGCTTCGCGCTCAAGGCGGTCGCGGATCATGCGGCTGGTGACCTTGCTGCCTTCGCGACCGGCCAGCGGGCTGTCATTGACCGAAAAGCGCATCGACAGCGTCGGCGGATCGATCGGCTGGGCCTTGATCGGCACGGTCACTTCAGGCGCGGCAATGGTGTTCGACACCGTCGCCACGGCCATCCCGGCGAGCGAGATGATGTCGCCCGCGCGCGCTTCGTCCACCGGCACGCGGTCGAGGCCACGGAAGGTCATGATCTTGCTGGCGCGGCCGGTTTCGATCACCTTGCCGTCCATGTCGAGCGCGCGGATCGGATCGTTGACGCGGATCGTGCCCGACTGGACGCGACCGGTCAGCACGCGGCCGAGGAAGTTGTCGCGATCGAGCAGCGTGGCGAGGAACGAGAACGGCACGTCGGCATCGAGGTTCGGCGCGGGCACGTGATCGACGATGAGCTGGAACATCGGCTCCAGCGTGCCTTCGCGGCGATCGGGATCGGTGCTGGCATAGCCGTTGCGGCCCGAAGCGTAGAGCACCGGGAATTCGAGCTGGTCGTCGTTGGCGTCGAGCGTGACGAACAGGTCGAACACTTCGTCGAGCACTTCCTGGATGCGCTCGTCGGGGCGGTCGACCTTGTTGACCACCACGATCGGGCGCAGGCCCAGCGCCAGCGCCTTGCCGGTGACGAACTTGGTCTGCGGCATCGCGCCTTCCGAGCTGTCGACCAGCAGGATCACGCCGTCGACCATCGACAGGATGCGCTCGACTTCACCGCCGAAGTCGGCGTGGCCGGGCGTGTCGACGATGTTGATGCGGATGCCGTTCCATTCGATCGAGGTCGGCTTCGCAAGGATGGTGATCCCGCGTTCCTTTTCGAGATCGTTCGAATCCATCGCGCGCTCTTCGACGCGCTGGTTGTCGCGGAACGTGCCGGACTGGCGGAACAGCTGGTCAACCAGCGTGGTCTTGCCGTGGTCGACGTGGGCGATGATCGCAATATTGCGCAGGGGCAACGACATGGGGTGCTTTCCGTTGAGAATCGGTCGGGAGCCCACGGCGCTTCTTCGCGGAAAACGATGGGGCTGTATGGGCGCGCGCCTACACGCAATTGTGCGTTGCGGCAAGCTGCGAGCGCCGAGGTGGCCCCGGCCGCTGTGCCTTTGTGGCAACAACCGGACAAGATTGACGAATTTGGGTTTCGTAAGGCGGATTGTCTGGCGCGGCGCGGCTGATTAGGGCGAAGGACTGTGGCGCTTCGTGCGTTCGGGCTTGCGGCCCGGCGTTTCATTATGCGCCCGATAGTGTTTTCCCTGGGAAGGTTGTCCAACGCCATGACGTCCGTCACGATTGCCTCGCGCGCGCTGCTGCTGGCCGGAGCCGCCATCAGCCTGCCCGCCCTCGCCTTCGCGCAGGAAGCCGCCCAGCCGGAAGAAATGGCCCAGCCTGCCACCGAGGAAGCCGCGCCTGCGACCGGCGCCGCGCCCGAAAGCGACCAGATCATCGTCACCGCGACCAAGCGCGAGCAGACGCTGCAGGACGTGCCGATCGCGGTCAGCGTCACCAGCGGCCAGACGATCGAACGCGCGCAGATTCGCGATATCAAGGACTTGTCGAGCCTCGTCCCCTCGCTGCGCGTGAACCAGCTGCAATCGAGCGCCAACACCAACTTCTTCATCCGCGGCTTCGGAAACGGCGCCAACAACCCCGGCATCGAACCTTCGGTCGGCGTGTTCATCGATGGCGTCTACCGTTCGCGCTCGGCCGCGCAGATCGGCGATTTCCCCGACGTCGAGCGGATCGAGGTGCTGCGCGGGCCGCAATCGACGCTGTTCGGCAAGAACGCTTCTGCCGGCGTGGTCTCGATCGTGACCGCCAAGCCCAGCTTCACCTTCGGCGGCAATGCCGAGGCGAGCTATGGCAACTATAACGCGGTGGTGCTCAAGGGCCTCGTGACCGGGCCGATCAGCGACACCGTCGCCGTCAGCCTCGCGGGCGGGTATAATCGCCGCGACGGGACGCAACACGATCTTGGCACCGGGATCGACGTCAACGACCGCAACCGCTGGTTCGTGCGCGGGCAGGTCTATGCCGAGCCGACCACGGGCCTGCGCGTGCGCCTGATCGGCGATTATGGCCGGATCACCGAACTGTGCTGTGCCACGGTCAACTTGCGCCCTTCGGGTTCGACCGACGCGATCCGCCTGCTGGGCGGCAACGTCAACACGCCGGATCAGGCGTTCTCGAACAAGGTCTATTCGAGCTACCGGCCTGAGAACGACATCAAGAACTACGGCCTGTCGGGGCAGGTGGACTATGATCTCGGCCCGCTGACGTTCACGTCGATCACGGCCTATCGCAAGAGCCGCACTTTCGCGAACACCGATGCCGATTTCACCAGCGCGGACCTGATCGGCGAGTTTTCGGCCGACACGAAGATCCGCACCTTCACGCAGGAACTGCGCGTCGCGACGAACATCGAGGGGCCGCTCAACTTCCTCGCGGGCGCCTACTACTTCAACGAGAACATCGACCAGACCGGCGCGCTCAAGTGGGGCGCGGACGCGCGCGGCTATGCCGACGTGCTGGTGCGTTCGATCAGCCAGAACCAGCTTTCGCTGGGCGGGTTGGAGGCGCTGTTCGGCGGCCTTTCGGGGCAGGATTTCTCGGGCCGGTTCTTCGCTGTCGGGCAGGGCATGGACGAGAAGTACCGCCTCAAGAACGACGCGTTCTCGGTGTTCGGGCAGGCCGATTTCAAGATCGGCGACCGCGTGACGCTGACCGGCGGGGTCAACTACACCAAGGATCGCAAGCGCTTTGCGACCGACGTTCAGACCAGCGACGTGTTCGCGCAGCTGGATATCGCAGGGCTTCGCACCGCGGCGGCCAACTTTGGCATCGCGCAGTACATCGGGCGGGAGTTCTTCGGCGTGCCGGTGGCTTCGGCGGAGCAGGTCCAGGGATTCGCGGCCGCCAATCCGGCGGGCTTCGCGCAGATCAACAGCGTGGCGCAGGCGCGCACCGCGCCGTTGCTGGGGCTGACCAAGCTGCAATACCTGCCCGCGTTCCTGAACGTGCCCAACGCGGTCGAGCCGGGCCGCACGCGCGACAGCAAGGTCAGCTGGGTGGCCCGCGTGGCCTTCGACGTGACCGACCAGATCAATCTCTACGCAAGCTATGCGACGGGCTTCAAGGCCAGTTCGATCAACCTGTCGCGCGACAGCCGGCCGAGTGCGCTGGACCAGAATGCGATCGAAAGCGCCGGGATCCAGATGCGGAACCAGACCTACGGTTCGCGCTTTGCCGGCCCCGAATACGCCAAGGTCTATGAAATCGGGCTGAAGGCCGACTGGAAGGTCGCCACCGCCAACATCGCGCTGTTCCAGCAGTCGATCGAAGGCTTCCAGTCGAACGTGTTCACCGGCAGCGGCTTCATCCTCGCCAACGCGGGCAAGGAAACGGTCAAGGGCATCGAGTTCGAAGGCACGGTGAAGCCTGCCAGTGGCTGGCTGTTCTCGGCCGCGTTCACGTATCTCGATGCGCGGTACGACAGCTTCAAGCTCTCGGCCGTGGGCGACCTTTCGGGCACCGATCCGGCGGGCATCCCGTCGCTTTCGACCACGTTCGCGGCGCAGAAGGACTTCGAACTGCCCGGCGGCGATCACCTGATCATTCGCGGCGACTACCACTATGAAAGCCCCTCGCAGATCGTCGAAGGGATGCCTGCGTTCCTCGACTTCGGCGTGGCGGCGGCGGTCGATGCCGCGCGGCCCTTCCGCCGCGAGGTCAGCGAAGTGAACGCCTCGATCACGTGGGCGATGCAGATGGGGCTGGAGCTGACCGTGTGGGGTCGCAACATCACCAACGACCGCTACCTGCTCAACGCCTTCGACAGCCCGGCGCAGCCCTATTCGATCAGCGGCTACACCAACCAGCCGCGTACGTGGGGCGGCACGGTGCGCTACAAGTTCTGATGCGACGATGAAGGGTGGCGCTGTCGCGCTGCCCTTCATCCCGGCTTTTTCTTGCGCCTCATCCGAAAAAGTGCCTCAATCCGCGGTGTCCGCCCCGTAGCGGACGCCAGCGAGGGGGATTGGCCATGGAATGGATGCTGATGCCGTATCAGCGCTACTTCGATTTTTCGGGGCGGTCGCGGCGCAAGGAATACTGGATGTTCGTGCTGCTGTCGGTGATCGTCTCCATGATCAGCGTGGCGCTGATGTTCGCAGGCGGCTTGCAAGGCGAGATGGCGGACGGAAGCGCGCCCGGTGCGACCTTCTGGCTGGGCGTGACCATCCTTTCGATCTGGGGCCTGGGCAGCATCATTCCATCGATCGCGGTGCAGGTGCGCCGCTTTCATGATCAGGACCGTTCGGGCTGGATGATTCTGCTCGGCTTCATTCCTTATGTCGGTGGCCTGATCGTGCTGGTGTTCATGTGTCTGGAAGGCACGCGCGGGGCCAATCGTTATGGCGCCGACCCGAAGGACCCCGCAGGCGCTTCGGTGTTCGCCTGAACCCACGCTCGCCCAAGGAGACCGGCCGATGCACTGGATGCTGCTGCCCTATCGCCGCTATGCCGAGTTCACCGGCCGGTCGCGGCGGCGCGAATACTGGATGTTCGCGCTGTTCTACGTGCTTGTCATGGTGGTGCTGAACGCGCTGTTCGGCACCAACGAGGTCCAGCGTGGCGCGGGCACGTTCGCCTATGGCTCGCGGCTGGTGGGAGCGGGCAGCTGGGTGGCCGGGCTGTTCTGGCTCGCCACCATCGTGCCCAGCCTCGCCGTCAGCGTGCGGCGGCTGCACGATCAGGATCGCTCGGGCTGGATGCTGCTCCTGATGCTGATACCCTTCCTCGGCTGGTTCGCGCTGCTGGTGCTGATGTGCCTTGAAGGCACGCGCGGACCCAACCGCTTCGGGCCGGACCCGAAGAACCCGGCAGGGGCCGATATCTTCGCCTGAAAGGCGGCGCTGCGGCCCCTCCCGCGGATGGGAGGGGCGGGGCGATCACCGCTTCGTCGTGCGGATATATTCGCTGATGTTGTCGGCCAGCACGTCGAGCGGCACGTTGCCGCCACCGACCACCGCATCGTCGAAGGCGCGCAGGTCGTAGGCCTGCCCAAGCTCTGCCTGCGCCCGTGCGCGCTGGCGCAGGATCTGGGTGTGGCCGATCTTGTAGCCGCAGGCCTGCCCCGGCCAGCTGCAATAGCGATCGACCTCGCTGGTGACTTCATCGAGGCCCGAGCCATTGGTTTCGGCAAACCATTTGATCGCCTGCTCGCGGCTCCAGCGCTTGGCGTGGAGGCCGGTGTCGACCACCAGTCGGCAGGCGCGGAAGGCGATGGATTGCAGGTAGCCCAGCTGGCCCACCGGATCGCCCTCGTAGGCGCCCAGTTCGTCGCCCAGCGTTTCGGCATAGAGCGCCCAGCCCTCGGAATAGGCGTTGAAGGCGAGGATCGAGCGGATCAGCGGCAGCGTCTGCGCATATTCGCCCTGCCAGACGTGGCCGGGGATCGCCTCGTGGTGGACGAGCGTCGGCAGGCTGAACTTGTTGTGCAGCTTCGTGGTGCCGAGGTTGATCCACATCCGGCCCGGAATCTTGCCGTCGATCGAACCGGGACCGCCATAAGCGCCGGGCGCGCCGGGTTCTTCCTCGGGCGGCAAGCGGCGCACTTCGACGTTGCCGCGCGTCAGCTTGCCGAAGGCGCGCGGCATCTGCGCGCGGATGTAATCGAGCCGCTTGCTGATGAAGGCCATGATCTGCGCGCGGCCTTCGTCGTTGTCAGGAAAGGCGAAGCGCGGATCATCGCCCAGCGCGGTCATGCGCTGGCCGACGGTGCCTTGCGTATAGCCCAGCGAGCGCAGGATCGGGTCCATCCGCGCGTGAAGCGCCTTCAGCTCGTCGAGGCCGATCTGGTGGATCTCTTCCGGCGAGAGCGTGGTGGTGGTGCTGGCCTTCAGCGCCCAGGCATAGAACGCATCGCCACCGGGACGCGCTGCCATCCCGGCGTCGCTGGTGGCGCGGGCGCGCTGGCGGGTGAGTTCGGCAATTTGGGCGGAGAGTGCGGCGGCGACCGGGCCGACCGCGAGCGCGCGGGCGCGGGCCTCCCAGTTGCCCGGGATCGCCTTGGTACGGCGCGTGATAGAGTCCACGAGGCCTCCGCCTGAGCGCGCCCCGGCGAGCGAGGCGGCGAGTTGCCTGAGTGCCTTGTCGATCAGGAAGTCGGGCGCGATCACGCCTTGCGCGGCGGTGGTCTTGAGCCGTTCCGTCTCGCCGTCGAGGACGTTCGGGTAGGCTTCAAGGCGCGTCAGGTACGCTTCTGCGTCGCTCGACGTTTCGATCGGGTGGTCGGAATCGAGGAAGCGTGGAATGTCGAGGTAGGCCCCCACGTTCTGGATCACGACATAAGGCGTGTTGCGATAGCCGCCCACGGCCACATCGCCATAGGGCAGGGAGAAGCCTTCGAGCGCAGTGCGATAGGCGCTGCGGATCACCGCGAGGCTGGTGCGGGTGGAATGATCGAGCGCGGTGGCATCGAAGGCTTCGACACGGGCGAGGTCGGCGCGAACTTGCGCGGCAATGCGCTGTTGCCCGGCGGCGGAACGGTCGGTGAGGCGGCCGCGCAAGCCGGCATGATCGCCGCTATCGACGCCGAGGCTGGTCGCGCCTTCGGGGCTGAGCGCGAGCAGGTTCCACGCGACGGACTCGAGCAGCGCGGCGGCGCCTTCGGCCGTGGGCGCGGGCGCGCTGGCGAGGTGCGCCGGGGCGCAGGCGTTGAGGGCAAGGGCGGAACCACCGGCGGCCAGCGAGGTCAGCGCCTGGCGGCGAGTGAGCGTATTCGTTTCGGGTGCAACCATGGCGCGCACCCTGTCGGCGTGCGCGCCACCTGTCAAATGGCTCAGTCGGTCATGCTGGCGGGGACCTTGCCGCCGTTCTCGGCCAGCTTGCACATGGTCGCCTTGTGCAGCCAGATGTTCATATCCGCCGAACCGTCGAGCGCGCCGGTGTAGCCGAGTTCGCGGGCAAGGTCCTTGCGGTTCTCGAGGCTCGAATCGATGCCGAGGAGCTTCATCAGGTCGACAATCGAGCTTTGCCAGTTGAGCGTCTTGCCCTGCGCCAGCTGCGAGAGCTGGGCTTCGACATCGACGTCCTGCAAGGGCGGCTGCGCCACGGCGGGGGGGATGGCAGGAGCGGGTGCTGCCTGCGGTGCGAGGCCGGGTATGCTGGCGCCGGGGGCGGGCTGCGCCTCGTGCTGGCCGGTCTGGGTCGGGCGCGTGCCCTTGAACGAAATTGCGTCCATGATCTTGGAGAAGATGCTCATGCCGGTGGCTCCTGTCGTTTCAACAGGCAACCTGCATGGGCAGCGCAGGGTTCCACGCTTGCGCCTTGCCGCCCGCGCGGACTAACGCAGCGGAATGCTCGACACCGCTCTTTCGCTGCTCATGCTCGCTTCGATCGCCCTGATCTCGGGCGCGGTCTTCCTGTGGCGGCGCGGCGAGCGCCAGCGGCCCGCGCTGATGCTGGTGCTGGCGGCGATCATGCTGGGCAACCTGGTGATCTGGACGCTGCCGACTGGCGGGCCGAGCGGCGGCGGGACGCTGGCCGAAGCGGCGCGCAAATGAAAACGCCCGGCGGTGAGGCCGGGCGTCTGTCATGTTTTGCGGGGTTTCTCGCGAACCCGGCCGATCACTTGATCGGGCAATCCGGCGCGAGGCGCATGTCGAGGTAGTTGTCGACCGAGCGCATCATGTCGTCCATCTCGTTCTCGAAGAAGTGGTTCGCGCGGGGCACTTCGTCGTGGTGGATGGTGATGTGCTTCTGCGTGCGCAGCTTGTCGACCAGCTTCTGCACCGCGTTGGGCGTGACGACCGTATCGGCCGACCCTTGCACGATGATGCCGCTGGCAGGGCAGGGCGCGAGGAAGCTGAAGTCGTACATGTTGGCGGGCGGAGCCACCGAGATGAAGCCGCGGATTTCCGGGCGGCGCATCAGCAACTGCATGCCGATCAGGGCGCCGAACGAATAGCCCGCGATCCAGGTGGTGCTGGCTTCGGGGTGGATCGACTGCACCCAGTCGAGCGCGGCAGCCGCGTCCGACAGTTCACCGATGCCGTTGTCGAAGCTGCCCTGCGACCGACCGACGCCGCGGAAGTTGAAGCGCAGCGTGGCAAAGCCGCGGTTCACGAAGGTCTTGTAGAGCGCCTGCGTGATGCGGTCGTTCATCGTGCCGCCCGCCTGCGGGTGGGGGTGAAGGATCATGGCGACGGGCGCGCGAGGCCGCGAGGCGGGCTGGAAACGGCCTTCGAGACGGCCTTCGGGACCGGGGAAGATGACGGCTGGCATCGTGTGTCCTGGTGAACCTTGCTGGGGAGCCGCGCCGGCGGCATGCGCCGGGGCTTGGGAATTGGAGCAAGCGCTATATAGAAACGAGCGCTCCAAAAGCAACTTTTTGCGGGATTCCGTTTTGCCTCCGATCTATCTCGACCACGCCGCGACCACACCGTTGCTGCCGCAAGCGCTGGCGGCGATGGAGGAAGGCTTGCGTATCTGGGCCAATCCTTCGAGCCCGCACAAGGCAGGCCGCGCGGCGCGCGCGGCGTTGGAGGAGGCGCGGGCGCGGGTGAAGGCGGCGCTGGGCTGGAGCGGCGAAGTGGTGTTCACCAGCGGTGCCAGCGAGGCCATTGCCATTGCCATCGGGCGCTGCGTCAAGCCGCTGGTCGCGGTCTCGGCGGTCGAGCACGAGGCGGTGCTGCGGCTGGCGGGCGAGGCGGCGCGCTGGCCGGTAGGGCCGAACGGCCTCCTCGGGCAAGCTCCGGCGCTGGGTGGTCTGGTGGCGGTGCAGCAGGCCAACAACGAGACCGGCGTGATCCAGCCGCTGGGCGAGCTTGTTGATGAAGTGCATGCACAGAACGGTTTGTTGATGGCCGACTGTGCACAAACCGCGGGCAAGATTGCGCTGCCCGAGGCGGACCTGATCGCGGTTTCGGCGCACAAGTTCGGCGGGCCAATCGGTATCGGGGCGCTGCTGGTGCGCGACTGGGCGATGCTGCGGCCGAGCGGCGGGCAGGAGCGGGGCTATCGGCCCGGCACCGAGAACCTGCCGGGCGCGATGGCCATGGCGGCGGCGCTGGAGGCCGGAAATGCATGGCTCAAGTGCGCTTCAGGTTTACGAGAAAGTCTGGAAAAACAGTTGGTTGACAGTGGGGCCGTCGTCGTCGCGGCGGATGGGCCGCGCCTGCCGACGATCGGCGCCTATCGGATGCCGGGGCGCTCTGCCAATGCGCAGCTGATCCGTTTCGACGGGATGGGCATTGCGGTTTCGGCAGGGAGCGCGTGCTCTTCGGGATCTTTGAAGGCCAGCCATGTGCTGGGCGCGATGGGCGTGGAGGGCGCGGGCGAAGTGATCCGCGTGTCCATCGGGCGCGAGACGACGCAAGCCGAGATCGACCGCTTCGTGGGCGCGTGGCGGGAGATTGCGGCGTGATCTACCTCGATTATCAGGCGACCACGCCGCTGGCCCCCGAAGCGCGCGAGGCGATGCTGGCCTGGCTGGCAGGCCCCGAAGCTATGGGCTTTGCCAATCCGCACAGTTCGCATCGCCCCGGCCGCGCTGCCGCCGCCGCGGTGGAAGTGGCGCGCGAGCAGGTGGCCGCCTTGTTGCCGCCGGGTGGGCGGGTGATCTTCACTTCTGGCGCGACCGAGGCGATCAATCTGGCGATCATCGGTTCGGGGCGGAAACGGCTTGCCGTTTCGGCCATCGAACATGCCGCGGTGCTCGATACCGCGCGTTTCGTCGATCCGGGGGTGACGCTGCTGCCGGTCGATGGCGAAGGGCTCGTCGCGCCCGATGCGCCACTGCCCGACGACGTCGGCCTTGTCGCGGTGATGCAGGTCAACAACGAGATCGGCACGATCCAGCCGGTGGGCGAGATCGCCGCGCGGGCGCGGGCCGCAGGCGCGCTGTTCCTGTGCGATGCGGTGCAAGGGGCGGGCAAGATCGCCGCGCCCGAAGGCGCCGATCTGATCGCGCTGTCGGCGCACAAGCTTTACGGCCCCAAGGGCATTGGCGCGCTGTGGGTGCGCGAGGGGGTGGAACTGGCGCCGCTGGTCCACGGCGGCGGGCAGGAGGGGGGCTTGCGATCGGGCACGCTGAGCCCGGCGTTGTGCGCAGGCTTCGGCGCGGCGGCGACCCTGTGCAAAACCTGGTGGGAAAGCGATGGACAACATGTGGAACGGTTGTGGGAAAGGGCGCGCGACCTGTTCGCCGACTGGACGCTGAACGGCAGCGCCGAGCATCGCTGGCATGGCAACCTCAACATCCGGCGCGAGGGGCTCGATGTCGCGCGACTGTTGTCCGAATGTCGCACCGTGGCGATTTCAGCAGGTTCGGCCTGCGCGAGCGGCTCTGGCAGGCCCAGCCATGTCTTGCGCGGGCTGGGTCTATCGGACAAGGGTACGCGAACTGCGATCCGGATCGGCTTCGGGCGCTACACTGGAGAAGAGGAGCTGGAACGGGCCGCCGTGGCAATCAATGCCGCGGCGCGGGCGCAAGGAGTCTAGCCAGATGGTACGGGTCACGTTCGTAACTGCCGAAGGCGCGCGCATCGAGGCCCAGGGCGAGGCGGGCCAGCGCCTGCTCGAAATCGGGCAGAATGCCGGGCTGCCGCTGGAAGGCACCTGCGAAGGCCAGATGGCCTGTTCCACCTGCCATGTCGTGGTTGCCGCGCAATGGTTCGATCGCCTGACTCCTGCCGCCGAGGACGAGGAGGACATGCTCGACCTTGCCGCAGGCGTCACACGCACCAGCCGCCTGTCGTGCCAGATCGAACTGACCGCCGACCTCGACGGGCTGGAAGTGCGCGTGCCCGAAGAGGCGCGGGATATGCAGCGGGGGTGACGTTTCGGGGCGGCGGGTTGCGCTTTGCCCGCCCACCCCGATGCGACGAATTTAGCCTGTGGCGCAATAAGTCTCGCTGCCGCTCCGGTTTGCGCGAGCGGGCGTCAGCGCCTTGCCCCCTCCCGCCCGCGGGAGGGGGCGGGCGTGGGCAAGGCCCGGTTCAGAGCTCCTCGACTTCCTCGTCTTCTTCCTCGTCGTCCTCGTCGTCGATTTCGTCCCCTTCCTGCGCTTCGAGCGCGTCGATCAGGGCCTGCGTGAAGGCGGGGATGTCGTCGGGCTTGCGGCTGGTGATGAGGTTGTCGTCGATCGCCACTTCCTCGTCGACCACGTCGGCGCCGGCGTTTTCGAGATCGGTGCGGATCGAAGGCCAGCCGGTGACGGTGCGGCCATCGATGATGTCGGCTTCCACCAGCAGCCAGGGGCCATGGCAGATCGCCGCGATCGGCTTGCCGAGGTCGTCGAATTCCTCGACCAGCGCGATGGCGCGCTCGTCCATGCGCAGCACGTCGGGGTTCATCTGGCCGCCGGGCAGCAGCAGCGCATCGAAATCGTCGGCGGAGACGTCCTCGATATCGGCATCGACGGGCACGGACTTGCCCCATTCGCCGTGGTTCCAGCCACGGATTTCACCGACCTTGGGACTGGCGACGACGGTTTCGTAGCCGGCGGCTTCGAGCAGCTTCTTGGGTTCGATCAGTTCCGATTGTTCGAAACCGTCGGTGGCGAGGATCAGCACGCGCTTGGCCATGGGAAATACTCCGGGGGGCGGGAATCGCCCCGCCATAATGAGCGGGTTCGGTGACAGTTCCTCGGTTCCCCACGAGCCAACTCGTTGCTAAGACGTTCTGCCTATGGCGAGCACCACTTCCGAGCCCGATCCGTTCGACGCCATCGTCGACGCCCCTTTCGATTCCGCGCTGTCGGAACGCTACCTCGTCTACGCGCTCAGCACGATCACGGCGCGGTCGCTGCCGGACCTGCGCGATGGGCTGAAGCCGGTGCACCGCCGCCTGTTGTGGGCGATGCGGCAGCTGAAGCTGGACGCCAACGGCGCGTTCAAGAAGTCGGCGCGCGTGGTCGGCGACGTGATCGGCAAGTATCACCCGCACGGCGATGCCTCGGTCTATGATGCGATGGTGCGCTTGGCGCAGAGCTTCGCGCTGCGCTATCCGCTGGTCGAGGGGCAGGGCAACTTCGGCAACATCGACGGCGATAACGCGGCTGCCTATCGCTACACCGAAGCGCGGCTGACGCGCACGGCGATGCGCCTGATGGCGGGGCTGGACGAAGGCACGGTCGATTTCCACCCGACCTACAATGGCGAGGAAGAGGAGCCGGAGATCTTTCCGGGCCTGTTCCCGAACCTGCTCGCCAACGGGTCGAGCGGGATCGCGGTGGGCATGGCCACCAACATCCCCAGCCATAACGTGGCCGAGATCGTCGATGCCACGCTGATGCTGATCGACAATCCGGCGGTCGAGCACAGCCAGCTGATGGAGGTGTTCCACGGGCCGGACTTTCCCACCGGCGGCGTGGTGGTCGATAGCCCGGCAGCGATTTCGGCGGCCTACGAAAGCGGCAAGGGCGCGATCCGCGTGCGCGCGCGCTTTTCCACCGGGCGGGCCGAGGATGGCGCGTGGGAAGATACCGGAATCGAGAAGCTCGGCAGCGGCCAGTGGCAGCTCGTGATCAGCGAAATTCCCTACATGGTGCAGAAGGGCAAGCTGATCGAGCAGATCGCCGCGCTGATCGGCGACAAGAAGCTGCCCATCCTGGAGGACGTGCGCGACGAATCGGATGAACAGATCCGCATCGTGCTGGTGCCCAAGAGCCGCAACGTCGATCCCGACTTGCTCAAGGAATCGCTCTATCGCCTGACCGACCTCGAAACGCGCTTCGGGCTGAACCTCAACGTGCTCGATGCGCATCGCACGCCGGGCGTGTTGGGGCTGAAGCTGCTGTTGCAGGAATGGACGATCAGCCAGATCGATATCCTGCTACGCCGATCGCAGCACCGGCTGGACAAGATCGCCGCGCGGCTGGAGCTGCTCGAAGGCTATATCATTGCCTACCTCAACCTCGACCGGATCATCGAGATCATCCGCACCGAGGACGAGCCCAAACCATTGATGATGGCAGAGTTCGGCCTGACCGACCGGCAGGCCGAGGCGATCCTCAACATGCGGCTGCGCAGTTTGCGCAAGCTGGAGGAGATGGAGCTGCGCAAGGAGCGCGACGAACTGCTGGCCGAGAAGGACGAGCTGGAGAAGCTGCTCGACAGCCCGGCCCGCCAGCGCACGCGGCTCAAGCGCGACCTGAACGCGCTGCGCAAGGAATATGGCCCCGATACGGAGCTGGGCCGCCGCCGCACGACCATGGCCGAGGCCGCGCCGACGCGCGAATTCAACATGGATGCGATGATCGAGAAGGAGCCGGTCACGGTGATCGTCTCGCAGCGCGGCTGGATCCGCGCGGCCAAGGGGCACCTGCCGCTGGATGGCGACTTCAAGTTTAAGGAGGGCGATGGCCCCGCCTTCGCGCTTCATGCGCAGACCACCGACAAGCTGCTGGTCGCGCTCGACAACGGGCGGTTCTATACCTTGGGCGCGGACAAGCTGCCGGGCGCGCGCGGCTTTGGCGAGCCGATCCGCACGATGGTCGACATCGATCCCGAGGCGCACATCGTGGCCGTGGTGCCGTGGAAGGCCAAGGGGCAACTGCTGCTGGCCAGCAACACCGGGCGCGGGTTCACGGCGGAAATGGACGAACTGCTGGCGGAAACGCGAAAGGGGCGCGGCGTGGTTTCGACCAAGCCCGGCGTGAAGCTGACCCATGTGCGCGAGATCGCCGCCGAGCACGATCACGTCGCGGTGATAGGCGAAAACCGCAAGCTGGTGATCTTCGCGCTGTCCGAAGTGCCGATCCTGGCCAAGGGGCAGGGAGTCACGCTGCAACGCTACAAGGACGGCGGCATGGCCGACCTGGTAACGCTGAAGTTCGAGGACGGGCTGACCTGGGCGATGGGCGGCGACAGCGGGCGCACGCGCGTCGAAAAGGACCTGATGCCGTGGAAGGTGGCGCGCGGCGCGGCCGGACGGTTGCCGCCCAACGGGTTCCCCAGAGACAACAAGTTTTGACAAAAGTTCTGACTCGACCTTGTTCACACATCTGTTAAGCGCGCGGTTAACTGCTGGATGAAAGGGAGAGAACCCGTGGACAAGCCCCGTTATTCGCTCGAAGGCCGCGTGGCGTTGATCACAGGCGCGTCGTCCGGGCTGGGCGCGCGGTTCGCGCGGCTTTACGCGGCGGCGGGGGCCAAGGTGGTGATCGGCGCGCGCCGGGCCGAGCGCATCGCTTCGCTGGCCGCCGAGATCGAGGCGGCTGGCGGGCAGGCGCTGGCCGTGTCGATGGACGTGACCGACGAAGCCTCGATCATCGCCGCCTTCGATGCCGCCGAAGCGAAGTTCGGCGCGCCCGACGTGGTGGTGGCCAATGCCGGGATCGTCGAGGCGGGGCGCTCGATCGACCTGCCTGCCGATGCCATGCGCCGCGTGGTCGACACCAACTTCAACGGCGTATGGCTGACCGCGCGCGAAGGCGCGCGCCGCATGATCAAGGCAGGGTCCAAGGAAACCGAGCGCGGGCGGATCATCCTGACCGGCTCGATCACCGCCGACATGACGGGGCAGGGCGACGCCGCCTATGCCGCGACCAAGGCGGGCGTGGTGCATCTGGGCCGCCAGTTCGCGCGCGAATGGGCGCGGCAGGGGATAAACGTCAACACGATCCAGCCGGGCTACATCCGCACCGAGATCGACGGCGAATGGTTCGACAGCGAAGGTGGCAAGGCGCAGATCGCCACCTGGCCGCGCCGTCGCCTGACCGACATTTCGGCGCTGGACGATCCGATGCTGTTCTTCGCCTCGGACGCCTCGCGCTTCGTCACGGGCGCGCATATCTCGATCGACGACGGGCAGTCGCTGTAAGCGCGGCCCGGCGGGGCGGGGCCGATTACCGCCCCGCCGCCAGCCCCGGCAGCGTTTCGGGCGTCAGCACTTGCGGCAGCTTCTGCGGTTCGCCGCGGGCGGGATACCACAGGTAGAGCGGCACGCCTGCGACGCCTTGTTCGCCGAGGAAGCGGGTGATTTCGGGATCGCGGCGGGTCCAGTCGCCCACCAGCACGACGACGCCCGCCTTGCGGAAGGCATCGCGCGTGGCTTCGCGTTCGATCGAGGTGCTTTCGTTGACCTTGCACGAGAGGCACCAGTCGGCGGTGAAATAGGCGAAGACCGGCTTGCCCGAGGCGCGGGCGCTGGCGAGCGCGGCTTGGCTGAACGGCTGGGCATCGAGCAGGCCCGCGTCGGCCTGCTTGTGCGAATCGGCAAGACGCGGGGTAGCCAGATAGGCGGTGGCCGCCAACGCCAGTAGTGCGGGCGCGACGAAGCGGGCAACCGGCAGGCCCTTGCGCTGCGCGCGCCCGGCGAAGGCCAGCGCGACGACGACGACGGCGCCCAGAGCGGCGGCGGCGGCGGCGAACGTCGCGCCGCCCAACCGCCAGGCCAGCCAGCCGAGCGCCAGCGCGGTGAGGCCCATGGGCAGGGCCATGACCTGGCGGAACTTTTCCATCCACGCGCCGGGCTTGGGCAGCAGGCGGCGCAAGGGCGGCACGAAGCCCAGCAGCAGGAACGGTAGCGCAAGGCCCAGGCCGAGCGCGGCGAACACGGCGAGCGCCGCCCATGTCGGCAGGACCAGCGCCGCCCCCATCGCGGCGGCCATGAACGGGCCGGTGCAGGGGGTGGCGACGAAGGCCGCGAGCAGTCCGGTGCCGAACGCACCCATCGACCCTGCGCCGCGCTCCACCGACAGGCCCGGCATTTCGTAGAGCCCTGCGAAGTTGGCGGTGATGGCCAGCGCCAGCAGCAGCAGCACCGCCACCACGCCCGGTTCCTGCAACTGGAACGCCCAGCCGACCTGTTCTCCGCCCGCGCGCAGGGCGAGCATCGCAGCCCCCAGCGCGAGGCAGGCGAGAATGACACCCGCCGCATAGGCCAGCCCTTCGCGCCGGGCGTGGTGCGAATTGCCGCGCGCCAGCGCCAGCGCCTTGAGGCTGAGGATCGGGAACACGCAGGGCATGACGTTGAGCACGAGCCCGCCCGCCAGTGCGCCGAGGATCGCCAGCGCGAGCGTGGTGGCGGAAAAGGCAGCGGTTCCGGTAAGTGGCGTGCCGCCGTCGGGCACCGGGCCGGGCTTTGCGGTGAGTGCGATGCCGCCCGCGCCTTCGCCCAATGACAGCACGCCGGAAATGAGGCCGGGGCGCTCTGCCGAAGGCACCTTGGCACGGGGAAGGTCGACGATCAGCAGGTCGCCCTTGCGGCGAAACACCTGCGGCGCGGCGTAATCGACCAGCCCGTCGCCCGCGATGAAGAAGTGCGGGTCTTCCACGCGCGCGGTGGCGGGGAACGGGATCGCGAGGCTGAGGCCCTTTGCCGTGGTGGTGAAGGTTCCGGCGCGGTCGAGCGGGGCGGGCAGGGCGGCGCGCCAGCCGGAAAAGCGCGCCTCGGCAGGCCCTTCGCCGACGGTGACGGTGCCTTGCAAGGTTGCCTGTTCGGGCACGCAGATGGTTTCGGTGCAGGCCAGCCATTGCGCCTTGGCCGAGATCGGCAGGGTGGTGCCTGCTTGCGCATCGGCCGGCAAGGTCAGTGGCACGAGCACGGCATAGGCGTGCTCATAGACGTGGTTCATCAGCCCCTGCACGAGCAGCGTCTGCGGCACGGGGTATTGCAGGTCGCCAGCCTTTGAACCCTTGGGCAGAGTCCAGTCGAGCGTGAGGCCGAGGCCCGCATCGCCGGGATTGAGCCAGTAGCCGTGCCAGCCTTGTTCGGGCTGCATCGTTACCGCGAGCATGACCTCGCCACCGCGCGCGCCGGGCTTTTCGGCCACGAGGCTGGCGGTGATGTGATTGGCCTGCGCCGGGGAAACCGACAGGACCAGCGCCATGATCGTCGCAAAAAGTGCGGCAAGCAACCGTGCGGTCACATTCGCGGCTAAGGTGCTGGCGCGCATGGACGATCTGGCCTTCCTGGCTGGTGCGGCCCCTTGCACCCGATGCCTCGCGGGGCCAAGACCCGCGCTTAAGGGCGCATTGCAACCGAGTCCAGTGCAGCCCAAAGTGCACGCCAGACAGGAATCCGATGATGGTTCGCTCCAAAGCCCTGCTTCTTCTCGCCGCCGCGCTGCTGCCGTTCCAGCCGCAGGCCTTTGCGCGCGCGCCCAAGGCGACGAAGCCCGCGCCCGTTGCCGCTGCTGCGCCCGCGATCCCGGCGGGTCGGCCCGCGCCGCGCCTGCTGGTGGCGATCGCGGTGGACCAGTTCTCGGCCGACTTGTTCGCGCAGTATCGCAGCCATTTCGTGGCAGGGCTTGCCCGGCTCTCGGGCGGCATGGCGTTTCCGGCAGGCTACCAGAGCCACGCCGCGACCGAGACCTGCCCCGGCCATTCGACGATCCTGACGGGGATGCGCCCGGCGCACACCGGGATCATCGCCAACACCTGGATCGACCAGTCGGTGGGCCGCGACAAGAAGGCGGTCTATTGCGCCGAGGACGAGACGCGCCAAGCGGCGGACCCGAAGGACTATGTCGCCTCGGTCGATCACCTGCTGGTGCCGACGTTGGGCGAACGGATGAAAGCGCAGTGGTCCGCCAGCCGCAACGTGGCAGTTTCGGGCAAGGATCGCGGCGCGCTGATGATGGGCGGGCACAAGATCGACCAGGTCTATTGGTGGAAGGGCAAGGGCTTTGCCACGCTCGAAGGTCGCACGCTGTCGCCCGAAGCCGTGGCCGAGAACAGCAGTCTGGCCGAGGTGCTTGGCGCGGGTGCGCCGGGCTTCACGCTGCCCGCGTGGTGCGGCGCGCAGGACCGCGCGATCGCGCTCAATACCGGCGCGGCGGCGGCGGGCGGGATCGGCATTGCCAACTCCATGGCAGGCGGCGCCGCGCCTGCGCCCACCGCGTTCAGCGTCGGCACCGGCCGCTTCGTGCTGGCGGCGGGTGATGCCAACGCCTTCCGCACCTCGCCCCGGCTCGACCGCGCGACACTCGACCTTGCGACCGAGCTGGTCGATTCGATGAAGCTGGGCAAGGGCGCCGCGCCCGACATGCTGTCGGTTAGCCTGTCGGCCACCGACTACATCGGCCATGCCACTGGCACCGAGGGCGCGGAAATGTGCATCCAGATGCAGCAGCTGGACCTGGCGCTGGGGGATTTCTTCAAGGCGCTCGATGATCGCGGGCTCGACTATGCCGTGGTGCTGACCGCCGACCACGGCGGTTTCGACCTGCCCGAACGCCTGCACGAACAGGCGCTGCCGAGCGCCGAACGCGCCGCGCCTGCGCTGCTGCCCGAGCAGATTTCCGCCGCCGTCGCCGCGAAACTGAACCTCGATCCCAAGGGACTGGTGCTGGGCGATGGCGCGTTCGGCGATTTCTGGGTGAAGCGCGACCTTTCGGCGGAGGACAAGGCCCGTGTCGTGGCCGAGGCCAAGGCGCTGCTGATGGCCCAGCCGCAGGTGCAGGCGGTGTTCACCGCTGCCGAACTGGCTGCCGCCCCCATGCCGAGCGGCTCGCCCGAGACATGGAGTCTGCTCGATCGCGCGCGCGCCTCGTTCTATGCCCCGCGTTCGGGCGATTTCGTGGTGATCCTCAAGCGCGGGGTGGTGCCGATCGTGCGACCGATGCCGGGGATCGTGGCGACGCATGGATCGGCGTGGGATTATGACCGGCGCGTGCCGATCCTGTTCTGGCGCGCAGGCATGACGCCGTTCGAACAGCCTAGCGCGGTCGAAACGGTGGACATTGCGCCCAGCCTTGCCGCATTGATCGGGCTCAAGGCGCCGGCGGGCACTTTTGATGGAAAGTGCCTCGATCTCGACGCCGGACCCGGCACGACGTGTGGAGTGACGAATTGAGCGAAGTTGCCATTGAAGTGACGGCCCGCGCCCCCGATGCCCGTGCAGACGTGGTGATCCTTGGGGGGGGCCTTGTCGGCATGACGTTGGCGATCGGCCTTGCAAAGCAGGGGATCACCAGCGTCGTGGTCGACAGTTCGGACCCGGCGGCGCAGACCGCGCAAGGGTTCGACGGGCGCGCCTCGGCGATTTCGACGGCGAGCTGGAACCTCTATGCCAACCTCGGCATGGCGGCGGACCTGGAAGCCAAGGGTTGCCCGATCGCCTCGATCGCCGTGACCGACGCGATGAAGCCGGGACGGATCGATTTCCGTCCGGGCGAAGGCGACGGCTCGCTGGGGCGGATGTATGCCAACCGCGATTTGCGCATCGCGATGTATGGCGCGGCGGCGCGCGAGGACGCGATCACCTTCATCACCAACGCCCGCGTGGTGGAGCGTGAACGTGGGAGCCATGGCGTGCGGGTGACGCTCGCCGACGGGCGCGTGCTCGCGGGCAGCCTGCTGGTGGGGGCCGAAGGGCGCCAGTCGCCCACGCGCGACGAGGCAGGGTTCACGCCCGCGCGCTGGGATTATGGCCACCGCGCGATCATCACCGGGCTGTACCACGAAAAGCCGCACGGCAACGTGGCGTGGGAAATCTTCTATCCGGCGGGGCCCTTCGCGCTGCTGCCACTGCTCGACGAGAATGGCCGTCACCGTTCGGCGCTGGTGTGGACCGTTGCGGAAAAGGATGCGGCAGGCGTGCTGGCGCTGCCCGAATCCGCGTTCCTGTCCGAAGTCGAACGGCGCATGGACGGGATCTTCGGCACAATCGAGCTGGCCAGCCCGCGTTCGTCCTACCCGCTGAACTTCCACCACACCGCGAAGATCGTAGACGATCGGCTGGCGCTGGTGGGCGATGCCGCGCACGGGATGCACCCGATCGCGGGGCAGGGCCTCAACGTGGGCCTGCGCGATGTGGCCGCGCTGGTCGAGGTGCTGGCCGAAGGGATGCGGCTGGGGCTGGAGGCGGGCGATGCGCAGCTGCTGGCGCGCTACGAACGCTGGCGCGCGCTCGATACCTTCATGGTGGCGGGCGCGACCGACGTGCTGACGCGGCTGTTCGGCCTGCCGGGGCGCATTCCCTCCGCGATCCGCCGCTTCGGCATGGCGGGCGTGCAGCGCAGCCCGACGCTCAAGCGCTTCTTTATGGACGAGGCGCGGGGCATGAGTGGGAAGCTGCCCGCGCTGTTGCAGGCTTAACGAGGCGCGGGGGTAGCCCTGCGCCCATCTTGCCTCACAGCTTGCCGAACTTCGCTTCGTAGCCGCTGGTGTCGCCGCCAGCGAGCAGCTGCGCCTGTTCCACCCACGAATCGCGCTTGGGGCGCCCGGCGAAGCTGCCGAGCTGGGCGTCGATCGCGGCCATGTCGGCCTCGCTCCACGCAGCGATCTGGGCATAGGTGGTGACGCCCAGTTCCTTCAGCCGCGCGTTGAGCTTCGGGCCGACGCCCTTGATGCGGCTCAGGTCGTCGCCCGCCGGGGCGGGCGCGGCGGCTTCGACTTCCTCTTCAGCGGCATGGGCGACGATTTCGCCGACGCCTGCCATCAGGCCAGAGGCGGGGCCGGGGACGATGGGCGGGATCGCGGCGGCGGGGGCTGCGTCGATCAGCGCGGTGTTGCGCTGGGCAGGGCCTGCGCCTTCAGAGAGAACGTCGTTGTATTCGCGCGTCTGCCGGGCGGGCTTGGCCCGGCCCCACACCAGCCACGCGACCAGAAGGACCAGCGCGAGGACTGCGGCGACCGCGATCCAGTTGGCCTCGATCATCTGAACCATGCGAACTCCCCGATTGATGCGCCCGTGCAAGGGCCGCGCGTTCGAACCTTAAACGGACTGCTTGCGGAACAACATCCGGTCTTCCGGACCGAAGCCGCGCCGCCAGATGACGAAGCCGTAGACTCCGAGAATGGCGGGAATGCCCAGCGCCAGCTCGGCCCATTCGGGCAGGAGCTTGGCCGCGAAGCCCACCGCCGCGGCAGGCGCTGCCGCCCAGATCAGCGGCCAGCGCAAGTTGGTGATGCGCTGCCCGAGGATGTGGCTGAGCAGTCGCGACTTGAGAAACGAGGACAGCGCCAGCGCGACAGCCAGCGCAAAGGCGGCCGCTTCGGCCTGTTGCAGCGGATCGGCATGGGCGCGGCGGGCCAGCAGCATCAGCGCCACGGTGAGCAGGCCTTGCGTAGCGATGGCGCCCAGGCTGATCCACAGGTTGCGCATTCGCGCCATGTAGATCAGCGCAGCCTCGCTCACCACGGCGGGTGCGGCGACCACTTCGGCGGTGAGCAACAGCGCCAGCGCGCCGGTCCCGGCGACGAAGTGCGGGCCGACGAGGCCCATCACGCCCTTGCCCGGAATGCCCAGAGCCAGCGCGATCCCCGCTTGCGCGGCGGTGATCCAGAAGCCCACCTGGCACACCTGCTGCGCGATCGCGGCGTAGTTGCGCTCTTTCAGGTTGCGGGTGATCACCGGGCCGAGGATGGGCTCGAAGCTGGTCTTGAGCTTCTGCGGCAGCGTCGCCACCTGCTGCGCGGCGTAGTAGATCCCGACCGCCGTGGGTGAGGTGAAGAAGCCGAGCAGCGCGATGTCGAGCTTGCGCGTGCCCCATTCGACAAGGTCCGCTCCGGCCAGCGGCGCCGACAGCAGCGCCAGGCGGGAGAGGCGCAGCGGGTTCGGCTGCCACTGGCGCGGCAGGCCATATGTGCGGACCAGCGGCCACAGCGCGACGGCGAGCGCTGCCAGCTTGGACAGGATGTAGGACAGCGCGAGGCCGCCGTCCGGCAGGACGAACAGGAAGGCGATCGCGGCCAGCGTCTGCGTCCACGGTTCGACCACCGAGCGGGACCGCACCGTCGCGCCCACGTTGTAGCGATAGGCGAGCGCGGCGAGCGACACGTCGGTCAGCGAACCGGCGACGATCGCGACCGGCAGCAGCCGGTCCCAGGCGTTGAAGTGGCCGCTGGGGAACATCGGCGCGGGGATGAGGTAGAGCAGCATCGCCGCCACCAGCGACAGCGCCAGCGAGAGCGTGAGCGCATCGGCGACGCTGTGGGCATCATCGCGCGGGTCTTCGGCCAGGCGCTGGGCAAGGCCGCGGCGCTGGCCGAGGCTGCACCATTGCGTGATCAGCTCGACGATCACCAGCGCCGAGGCATAGCGGCCCAGCGCCTCTACGCCATAGAAGCGCCCGGCGATGAACAGGAACGGCGCGGTGCCGCCCAGCCGCAGCAGGAAGCCGAAGAAATTGGTGCGGCCGCCCTTGGCCAGCGCGGCGATGTCCTGCTGCTCGCTGGAAGGCTGTCCGGAAATGGCGGCGGCGTCAGGCAAGCAGGGTTTCCGCGCGCAAGGGACGGGCGAGCAGGCGGGCGACGACTTCGTGTGCGGGGGCTGATCCTTCGAGCAGCAGCGCGACCGCTTCGACGATGGGCATCGACACGCCCTTCTGGCGGGCAAGGTCGGCCAGAACCGGCGCGGTGAAGGCGCCTTCGGCCACGGTGGCGCGGTCGGACAGGATGGCCGCGGCGCTCGCGCCTTCGCCCAGTGCCTTGCCGAGCGAGAAGTTGCGGCTGGAGGTGGAGGAACAGGTCAGCACAAGATCGCCCAACCCCGAAAGTCCCGAAAGGGTTTCCGCCTGCGCCCCCATGGCAAGGCCGAACCGCTGCATTTCGGCAAAGCCCCGGCTGATCAGCGCGGCGCGCGCGTTCTGGCCGAGGCGCAGTCCTTCGACCACGCCGCACGCGATGGCGAGCACGTTCTTGACCGCGCCGCCGATCTCCGCGCCGGTCACGTCGTCGGAGTAATAGGGGCGGAAGGCGGGGCGGGCGATGGCGGCGGACAGGCGCTGCCACTGCGCTTCACCGCCCGCGCAGGCAAGCGTGACTGCGGTGGGCAGGCCTGCTGCGACTTCATGCGCGAAAGTGGGGCCTGACAGGACGGCAAGGCTGGCGTTCGGTGCGGCATCGCGCGCGACATCGGCCATCAGGCGGCCGGTGCCCGCCTCGATCCCCTTGGAACACAGCACAAGGTCGCCATCGCTGCGGCCGATGCCCGACAGCACGGTGGCAAGGTGTTGCGCAGGCGTGACCATCAGCAGGATCGGGGCTTGGGCAAGGTCTGCAAGATCGCCCGTGGCGCGGATCGTCGGGTGCAGGTCCGCCGAGGGCAGGAACAGCCCGTTGCGGCGCTCGGCGTTGATCTGCGTAACCAGTTCGGGCTCGCGCGCCCAGAGCAGGACTTCGCGCCCGTCGCTGCTGAGCATCTGCGCCAGCGCGGTCCCCCATGCTCCCGCCCCCACGACGGCAACCTCGCAGCTCATCCCTTCACTCCCGCTCCGCGCACCGGCGCGGCATTGGCGTCGAGCGGCCAGCGCGGGCGCGCCGCCACGTCGAGGCCATCGGTATAGCCCAAGGCGAAGCGTTCCGCGCCCGCCCAGCCGATCATGGCCGCATTATCTGTGCAAAGTTTTGGAGGCGGGGCAACCAGCGGCAGGCCGACGGAAGCGGCCAGTTGTTCCAGCGCACCGCGCAAGGCGGCGTTGGCGGCGACGCCGCCCGCCACGACCAGCGCGGTGACCGGGCCGCAGACGCCCAGCGCGATGCGGGTGCGGTCGATCACGCAATCGAGCGCGGCCTGCTGGAACGACGCCGCGATATCGGCATCTGCGAAGGTTCCGGCCTGCTTGGCGCGCATCACCGCGCTCTTGAGGCCCGCGAACGAGAAGTGCGGCTCGCCGCTGCCCACCAGCGGGCGGGGGAGCGGCACGGCCTTCGGATCGCCTTCGCGCGCCAGCCTTTCGACCGCGGGGCCACCGGGATAGCCAAGGCCGAGGATCTTGGCGGTCTTGTCGAACGCTTCGCCCAGCGCATCGTCGATGGTGGTGGCCAGGCGGCGATAATCGCCGAGCGCGCGGACTTCCAGAATCTGGCAGTGCCCGCCCGAAACCAGCAGCAGCAGGTAGGGATAGGCCAGCGTCGGATCGGCAAGGCGCGGCGAGAGCGCGTGACCTTCGAGGTGGTTGACCGCGATCAGCGGCTTGTCGGCGGCCATCGCCAGCGCCTTGCCAGTGACGAGGCCGACCATCACCCCGCCGATCAGGCCGGGCCCGGCGGTAGCGGCGATGGCGTCCATATCGGACAGGGAAAGGCCAGCGTCGGCAAGCACTTGCGCCACCATCGGGCCGATCACCTCGGCATGGGCGCGTGCGGCGATTTCGGGCACGACGCCGCCATAGGGGCGGTGCATCTCGTCCTGCGAGGCGATGCGCTGCGCCACGATGCGCGCGGCAAGCGACGTGCCGTCGCTGTCGATCACCGCGGCGGCGGTTTCGTCGCAGGAGGATTCGATGCCGAGTATCAGAGCCATGGGAGCGCTTCCCCTTAGAGATAATCGGCGTTACGGCAACCTTGCATGAGCAAAGCTGAACGACACCTGGAAGCACCTGAACGGCCTCTAAGGCTCGGTACAAGGCGCTCACCGCTGGCCATGGCGCAGGCCGAGGAAGCCCGCGACCGCCTTTGCACCGCGCACGGCTGGGACCGCGCGATGGTGGAACTGGTGCCCGTCACCGCAAGCGGCGACAAGGTGCAGGACCGCCCCCTGGCCGAGATCGGCGGCAAGGCGCTGTGGACCAAGGAACTCGACGCCTGGCTCCATGCGGGCGAAATCGACTTCGCGGTGCATTCGATGAAGGATGTCGAGACGATCCGCCCCGACTGGCTGACGATCGCCGCTGTCCTTCCGCGCGCCGATGTGCGTGACGTGCTGGTGGGGGCGCAAAGCGTTGCCGCGATCCCGCCGGGTGCGCGGGTGGGAACGAGCGCGCCGCGCCGCGCGGCGCAGATGCTTCATGCGCGGCCCGACCTGTCGGTGGTGTCGTTCCGCGGCAACGTGGCGACGCGGCTGGCCAAGTTGCAGGCGGGCGAGGCGGACGTGACGCTGCTCGCCGCTGCGGGTTTGCACCGGCTGGGCGAGACGGGCGTGGGCCATCCGCTTGCCGCCGACGAATGGTTGCCTGCCCCGGCGCAGGGCGCGATCGGGATCGAGTGCCTGACGGCGCGGGTCGACGTGCGCGGCTGGCTGGCCGCTATCGACGACGCGGAAAGCCACGCCGCGATTCGTGCCGAGCGTGCGCTGCTGCTGGCGCTGGGCGGCAATTGCCACAGCCCGATCGCGCTGCTGTCGCGGGTCGAGGGCGAGGAGGTCGCCTTGCGCGCGGCACTGTTCAGCCCCGACGGGGCCGAGCGGGTGGAAGCCAGCGCGCGGGTGGCCGATGGCGATGCGGCGGGCCCGGCGGCGCTGGCGGCGGAGTTGCTGGCCCGTGCGCCCGAGTCGATCCGCGTCCATTTCCATGGCCCAGCGCAGGGCTGACATGCGCCCGCTGGTCGTGCTGCGCCCCGAGCCGGGCAACGCTGCGACATCGCAAGCTGCGCGGGCGCTGGGGCTGACGGTTCACGCCGCGCCGCTGTTCGCGATGGCGCCCGTGGCCTGGGCGGTGCCCGAACCGGGCGACCATGCCGGACTGCTGGCAGGAAGCGCGGCGCTGTTCCGGCTGGGCGGTGTGGGGCTTGATGCGCTGAAGGGTCTGCCGGTCCATGCCGTGGGCGCAGCGACCGCGGAGGCGGCGCAAGCTGCGGGCTTTGCCGTGGCGGAAACCGGCGAGGGCGGGATGGAGCCGCTCGTCGCGCGACTTTCGCCCGGGCGCTACCTGCGGCTGGCGGGCGAGCGCAACGTGCCGCTGATGCCGCCGGCTGGCGTGGAGGTAGATACGCGCGTGGTCTATGCCGCGCGGGCGCTGGACTTGCCCGAGGACCTGGCGGCAGTGGTCCAGGGCGCGGTGGTGGCGCTGCATTCGGGCGAGGCGGCGGGCCATTTCTCGGCCGAGTGCGCCCGGCTGGGTATCGCGCGCGGGGCCGTGGCGCTGGCCTGCCTTGCGCCTCGAATCGCGGAAAAGGCGGGGGCTGGCTGGCAAGTGGTTGAAGTTGCTGAAGCCAGAACCGACGAGGCCTTGCTGGCGCTCGCCGCGCAAATGTGCCAGACAGTGTGTCCCTAGGGCCACGGACAAGAAAAAAGGCGCGGATGCACGACACGACTTATACCGAACCGGGCGCGGACCGGACGGCAAGCCGCGGACGGGGCGCGGGACGGGGCGGTGGCGTGCTGGTCGCGCTGCTGATCCTGATCATGCTGGTGGGCGGGCTTGCCGCCGCATCCTGGCTGAGCTGGAAGCAGGGCTGGCTGCACGTCTCGCTGGAGCAGGACGCCGCGCCTGTTGCGCCTGTGCCCAGCCCGACCGCGGCGCTATTGGCCGATCGCGCCGCTGCCGATGCCGCGCTGGCCAGCGCCACCGCCAAGGTTTCCGCGCTGGAACAGCGGCTGGCCGAACTGAACCAGCAGGCCATGGCCGCATCGGGGCAGGCAGGCCATGCCGAAGCACTGCTGCTGGCGGTGGCCGCGCGGCGCGCGGTCGAACGCGGGGCTCCGTTGGGCTATCTGGAGAACCAGCTGCGGCTGAAGTTCGGACAGAACCAGCCGGGCGCGGTCGAGCGTCTGCTTGTTGCCAGCCAGAAGCCGGTGACGCTGGCCTCGCTCGACGAGGAGTTCGAGCGCGTGGCGCCGCGCCTTGTCGGCGGGGCGAAGGATGAAGGCGGCTGGGCCTGGTTCACGCGGCAGATGGGCTCGCTGGTGGTGATCCGCCATGACGATACGGCCTCGCCCACGCCGGAAAGCCGCATCGAGCGTGCGCGGCTCGCCATTGCGGGCGGGCGGATCGACGCGGCCATCGCCGAAGTGGAGCGGATGCCGGGGCGCGAGGCGGCGGTCGACTGGCTGGCGCACGCGCGCGACTGGATGATGACGCAGCGCGCCCTGGACCAGCTGGAAACATCGGCGCTGACACTGCCCGCGCCGGTGCAGGTGACCCCGCCTGCACCCCCCGTGGCGCCGAGCGCGACGGCTTCGGTAACGCCTGCCCCGGCGGCCAGCGCCGCGCCCTGATCTATTCGGCTGTCGTCGTGTCCAGCGGCGCGCTCGTCGGGCTGGGCGCTACGGCATTCGCCTTGCAGCGGCGCAGCACTTCGCGCAGCGGCTCCCCCGCGGAAACCTTGATCATGCCGCCGCCGGGCAGGGTGCCGTTGAACGCGCTCTGGAACACGGCCGCGCCGGGATCGGCGGGGTTGAGCGAGCCCTGCCAGAAATAGCCGCGCTGGCCGGGAATGGCGGTGGCATCGACCGGCACGCGCACGATGTGGCCCGCCCCCTGCAACGCGAACAGCGCCTGCGCGCCGACTTCGGCCGGCGAATGGCGCGTGACCGTGAGCACGCCGGACCGGCAGGCGATGGTGAGCAGCGGGCCTTCGCCTGCGTAGCCGAACATGGCGGCATCGCCACCGGGGGCAGCGCTCCAAGCGGCCTTGGCGTTTTCGGCACGGGGGGCCGACGGGCCTTCGCTCTGCGGCATGGAAAGGCGCACGGCATCGAGCGGGCCGTTTTCCGGCATCGTGCTGGCGGCAGACTTCGTGCAGCCGTGGAGTGCGAGGGCCGAGAGGGCGAGGAGGGGGAGCGGGATTTTCATGGTTATCTTGTCAGTGAGCGTGCCGCTTTTGGAAGGCGAATTCAAGACCGGGTGTGCGCGGGAAAAGCAAAGCTCCGGGGGCGGCCCGCGATCTCACTTCCCCCACTTCGTCTTCTGGCTCTTCCCGTAGCGCGTCTTCCTGGTCCCCGGCTTGCCTTCGTTGCTGCGGCCCACCAGCGGGGCCTTGCGGTCGCCTTCGGGCAAGCCGAGTTCAGTGGCTTCGAGCTTGCGGATCTCGTCGCGCAGGCGGCCGGCTTCTTCGAATTCGAGATCGGCGGCGGCGGCGCGCATCTTCTTTTCGAGGTCTTCGATATAGGCGCGCAGGTTGTGGCCGACGAGGTTGTTCGCGCCGTCCGCGTCGATATCGACCAGCACGCCGTCGCGGCTGGCGGTGTCGGCGACGATATCGTGGATGTTGCGCTTGATCGTGGCGGGCGTGATGCCGTGGAGTTCGTTGTATTCGCGCTGGCGGGCGCGGCGGCGGTCGGTTTCTGCGATGGCGCGTTCCATCGAGCCGGTCATGCGATCGGCATAGAGGATGACGCGGCCATCGACGTTGCGCGCGGCGCGGCCGATGGTCTGGATCAAAGAGGTTTCAGACCGGAGGAAGCCTTCCTTGTCGGCGTCCAGAATGCAGACGAGGCCGCATTCGGGGATGTCGAGCCCTTCGCGCAGCAGGTTGATGCCCACCAGCACGTCGTAGACGCCAAGGCGCAGGTCGCGGATCAGCTCGATGCGTTCCAATGTCTCGACGTCGGAGTGCATGTAGCGGACCTTCAGCCCCGCTTCGTGCATGAACTCCGTGAGGTCTTCGGCCATGCGCTTGGTCAGCGTGGTGACGAGCGTGCGGTAGCCGTTGGCCGCGGTTTCGCGGCATTCGTTGATGCAGTCCTGCACCTGGTCCTCGACCGGGCGGATGAGGACCGGCGGATCGATCAGGCCGGTGGGCCGGATGACCTGTTCGGCAAAGACGCCGCCCGCCTGCTCCATCTCCCACTGCGCGGGCGTGGCAGAGACGGCGATGGTCTGCGGGCGCATCGCGTCCCATTCGTTGAAGCGCAAGGGGCGGTTGTCGATGCAACTGGGCAGGCGGAAGCCGTATTCGGCGAGCGTCAGCTTGCGGCGGTGGTCGCCGCGCGCCATCGCGCCGACCTGCGGCACGGTCTGGTGGCTTTCATCGAGGAACAGCAGGCAGTTGTCGGGCAGGTATTCGAACAGCGTCGGCGGCGGTTCGCCCGGCAGGCGTCCGGTCAGGAAGCGGCTGTAGTTCTCGATCCCGGCGCAACTGCCGGTGGCGGCGATCATTTCGAGATCGAAGTTGGTGCGCTGTTCGAGCCGTTGGGCTTCCAAGAGCTTGCCTTCGGCCTCCAGCTCCTTGAGCCGCTCGGCCAGCTCGAAGCGGATCGCATCGGCGGCCTGCTTCATCGTCGGGCCGGGGGTGACGTAGTGCGAATTGGCATAGACGCGCACGTTTTCGAGCTTCGCCCCCGCCTTGCCGGTAAGGGGGTCGAACTCGACGATGCTCTCGATCTCGTCGCCGAAGAAGCTGACGCGCCAGGCGGTGTCGTCGTAGTGCGAGGGAAAGATTTCGAGCGTATCGCCGCGCACGCGGAAATTGCCGCGCGCGAAGCCTGCGTCGTTGCGCTTGTATTGCAGCGCGACGAGCTTGCGGATGATCTCGCCCTGGTCGACGCTGGTGCCGACCTTCAGGTCGAAGATCATCGCCGAGTAGGTTTCGACCGAGCCGATGCCGTAGATGCACGAGACCGACGCGACGATGATCACGTCGTCGCGTTCGAGCAGGGCGCGGGTGGCCGAGTGGCGCATCCGGTCGATCGCCTCGTTGGTCGAGGATTCCTTCTCGATATAGGTATCCGAGCGGGGGACGTAGGCTTCGGGCTGGTAGTAGTCGTAGTACGAGACGAAATATTCCACCGCGTTTTCGGGGAAGAAGCTCTTCATCTCGCCGTACAATTGCGCGGCGAGGATCTTGTTGGGGGCGAGGATCAGCGCGGGGCGTTGCAGTTCCTCGATCACCTTGGCCATGGTGAAGGTCTTGCCCGAGCCGGTGACGCCGAGCAGCACCTGCGTCTTTTCGCCGTCGCGCGCGGCGGCGACGAGATCGGCGATGGCGGTGGGCTGGTCGCCCGCGGGCTGGTATTCGGACACGACCTTGAACGCCCGCCCGCCGTCCGATTTTTCGGGCCGCTGCGGCTTGTGGGGAACGAAAGTGCCGGAAGTGTCGGGCTCTTCTAGCCCGCGACGGATAACGAGTTCGGCCATGGGGGGAGTATGGGTGTTCAGCTTGCGTTCCGCAATGGCCCGGCAGCTTCGGCGCGGCTGCGGGACCCGGCCGCCTGCCCCCACGTTGGGGCGACGACATGAGGAGCACCCAATGATCCGTCTGATGCGCCTTTCTGCGGCCCTGCCGCTGCTTGCCTTATCGAACATGGCCAGTGCCGAAACGCGGCCTGGTGAGACCTTGGCGGCCGAGACCAACCGCCCAGAATCGAGCACCTTTGCCGCCGGCGAGCCGATCACGCTGACGTTTCACGCCGAGGGCCTGCCAGCAGGCGAGAGCAGGCGGCTGGCGGTGCGGATCAAGGACGATGCCGGGAGAGAGGTGGCGCAGGTTTCGCCGGTGCTGACGGCGGATGCGCAGGGCCGCGCGGACTATGCCTTTGCCGCCCCGCGCGCGCGGCTGGGCTATTACGAGGTTTCGGCGACGCTCGACGACGGGACGACGATTCCCGAACAGGGCACGCGGCCTGCGGGGATCATCAGCTATGCCGTGGTGCCGGACCCTGCGACGCGGGTGGATTATGGTCCGGCGCTTTCGCGCTTCGGGATGCAGGGCGGGTTCAACCGCAAGGTCAACGTCATGCCGCTGCTGGGCGTGCGATATTACATCACCGGCACGCATTGGGTGACGTTCGAAGCCAAGGCGCCCGGCGAGTTCCCGGCGGCGCGGGCGGCGGCGCAGGCCAAGGGCAAGGCGTGGCCGTTGCGGTTCGAGGATCTGGTCGCGCCGCACTGGGGGGACAAGCCGTGGCGGGTCTATCCGCTGGGGCAGGTGGTGTCCTCGGCGTTGCCCGACTGGGCGCGCGTGCCCGGCACCGAGGGAACCGTCTGCCGCCAGTTCGGCGCGCTGAATGCGGCGGGCGCCAAGCGGCTGCCGGGCTTTGCCGCCGATTATGCGCGCTCTTTCATGGCCGATCATCCCGGCCTCAATCCGCGCATCTACCAGATGACGTGGGAGCCTGCCGACGGCTGGTGCTACAACGGGACGGCAGAGCAGCTCGTCCAGATCTACCGGCTGACCTACGATGTGATCCACAAGATCGACCCCAATGCGGTGATCGCCGGGCCGACGCTCTATCCTGCGCCCACCTTCACCACGCAGATTTCGGGGCTGTGGAAGGCGGGGCTCGGCAAGTATCTCGATGCGTTCTCGCTCCATGCCTCGGGCTGGGGTACGCCGCCCGAAACGCACGGCATTCCCGATGAAATGCGCAAGCAGATCGCCGAGGGCGAGCGCATCAGCGGGCGGCGCTTCAAGATCATCAGCACCGAACATGGCACGCACAGCGCGGTGCTGGGCTTGCGCGGCAAGGCCGCGGTCGACACGCGCGTCAGCCTGATCCTGCTGGGCGAGGGGGCGATGATGGATACCGCGTTCTACGTCGCCGACTTCTTCGACGTGAAGCAGGGGCCCAAGAGCCCGTCGCTGCACACGCAAGGGTTCTACTGGAACCTGCGCGATGGCGAGGCTTTCGGCAGCACCAAGCTGGGTCCGAAGATTTCGGTGCCGGTCTATGCCGCGATGACGAAGCTGATCGACGGCAGCGTCAGCAAGGGGCGGCTGAAGGGGCTGGCAGGCACGCAGTACGGCTATCGCTTCGTGCGCGGGGCAACGACGATCGACGCGGTGTGGGACTATGGCGCGCAGTCGGACTGGCCCGTGCCCGCAGGCGCGACGGTGTGCGACTGGATGGGCAACTGTGGTGCCACGCGGGGCGCGAGCGTGCGCCTGACCGATGCGCCGGTCTATATCATCGTCACGGGCGGGAGCTGATCCGAGCGAGACGAGACGTGACGTGGATCATTGTTTCGGGGGCAGCGGGTGGTAGCCTGCGCGCATCGAACCCAAAGGGGGAATCGCCATGCGTCACCTTGTCCTGCCTGCCGTGACCGTTGCCGCGCTGTCGCTCGGCCTTGCCGCCTGCAACGACCGCAAGGTCGAGGCCACCAACGAGAAGCCCTCTGCCGTCGCCAGCAAGGTGGCGGCGGCGGGCGGCGATTCGGTTCGGCTGAATCCCGGACGCTGGGAAACCCGCATCCGCATGGTGAAGATGGAGATCGAAGGCATGCCGCCCGAGGCGAAGAAGGCCATGGGCGACATGATGGGCAAGGAGCGCACGGTGACATCGTGCCTGACGCGGGAGCAGGCCGAGAAGCCCGATGCGAAGTTCTTCGGGCAGGCGGACGAGGCCTGCACGTATGACCGCTTCAGCATGGGCGGGGGCACGATCGATTCGAAGATGACCTGCAAGCACGAGGGCGGCCAGCAGACGATGACGATGCACGGCACCTATGGCGGCGACAGCTATGCCACCAGCATGGAGATGCAGGGGCAGGGGCCGATGGGCAAGGCGATGTCCATGCAGATGGAGCTTTCGGCCAAGCGCGCCGGCGACTGCACGGGCAAGGAAGACGGCTGAGTCTTTCAGGCGCTGAGCGGGCGTTCCCCGGAGGCGGGGCCCGGGATCAGGTCTGGGGAGTGTGCTTTGCCGGTATGTGTCAATTGTGACGTGAATTTGAAACATTTTTGAAATGCTGGCGTTATGCTGCGGTTCAGAGCAACGACCGCAGGCTATGGCGATGGTGCAGGGATTTCTTCGGACGGGCGCGGAGCCGTGGCAGCGGCTGGGCGGCAGGCTGGCGGCGATGACCGCCGAGCTTTCGCGGCGCCATGCGCTGGCGTTCCAGCCGCGCCCGACGCAGGCGCGTGGCCCCGCCGTGGCGCGGCTGCTGGCCGAACTGAAGACTCCTTTCGAATTGTGGCAGGCCAAGCGCGCCGCGACCGCCGTTGCGGTGCGGGCTGCGCAGTCGCACCCGGTCATGCTGCTGCCGGGATTCGGTACGCACCCGGCGCGGATGAAGGGCTTGCGCGTGGCGCTGACCGAAGCGGGGCATCGCGTGTCCGACTGGGGCCTCGGCTTCAATTTCGGGCCAAGCGAGGATCGCTTCGACCGGCTGTGCGAGCGCGTTGTCGCCATGGCGCGCAAGGAGGGCCAGCCGCTGGTGCTGGTCGGCTGGAGCCTTGGCGGGCTGTTCGCGCGCGAAGTGGCGCATCGCCATCCCGAAGCCGTGGCGATGGTGGTGACGATGGGTTCGCCCTTTTCGGGCGATCGTCGCGCCAACAATGCCTGGCGCGCCTATCAGGCGATTGCCGGGCACAGCGTGGACGAACCGCCGGTGGGCCACGCCTTTGCCGACAAGCCGCCGGTGCCGACCGTGGCGTTGTGGAGCCCGCGCGACGGGATCGTCTCGCCGCGATCGGCGCGCGGGCGCAAGGGCGAGCGCGATTTCGCGGTTGCGTTGCGCTGCACGCATCTCGGTTTTGCCGGGCATCCCTCGGTCGCGGATACGGTGCTGCGGTTGCTCGACGCGCTGTGATTTCCCGCCACTTCTGGCGTCGGAAGCGATCCATGTCAGATTGATGCAGATTTATTTCGCAGGTGCAGCATAGGTGCTTGCGGGGCGCTCGATCGTGTGCAAGCTTGGCGACCTAGACGGGATGCGCCTATGACCAACTCCTCACCCTCGTCCTACGACGAGATGGTAGACGCCGATGGGGCGACGCGCCCCGCATACGCCGGTTATCGCCAGTGGTTCGAGGAGCAGCCCCCCGATCTGTTGCGCCGCAAGGGAAGCGAGGCCGAAGCCTTCTTCCGGCGCACCGGGATCACCTTCAACGTCTATGGGGCCGAGGACGCCGAGGAGCGGCTGATCCCCTTCGACATGGTGCCGCGCATCATCACGGCGCACCAGTGGCGCCGCCTTTCGCGGGGGATCGAACAGCGCGTGCGGGCGCTCAACGCCTTCCTGCATGACCTGTATCACCGGCAGGAAATCGTGCGGTCGGGACGGCTGCCCGAGCGGCTGCTGAAGGGCAATGCCGCGTTCCTGCCGCAGATGGCCGGGTTCACCCCGCCGGGCGGCGTCTATACCCACATCGTCGGGATCGACCTTGTCCGCACCGGCGAGGACGATTTCATGGTGCTGGAGGACAATGCCCGCACCCCCAGCGGCGTCTCCTACATGCTGGAGAATCGCGAGACGATGATGGCGATGTTCCCGGAACTGTTCACGCGGGTTCGCGTGCGTGAGGTTTCGGACTATCCGCGCCGGCTCGCCCGCAGCCTTGCCGCCTGCGCGCCGCCTGCCGCGCGCGGGCACAAGCCGGTGGTCGCGGTGCTGACGCCGGGAATCTACAATTCGGCCTATTTCGAGCACGCTTTCCTCGCCGACCAGATGGGCGCGGAACTGGTCGAAGGCAGCGACCTGCGCGTCGAGAACGGGCGCATCGCCATGCGCACCACGCGCGGGTGGAAGCCGATCGACGTGATCTATCGCCGGGTCGATGACGACTACCTCGATCCGCTGAGCTTCCAGCCCGACAGCGTGCTGGGCGTGGCCGGGATCATGGATGTCTATCGCGCCGGCGGCGTGACGATTGCCAACGCGCCGGGCACGGGCATTGCCGATGACAAGGCGATCTACAGCTTCATGCCCGAGATCGTCGAGTTCTACACCGGCGAGAAACCGATCCTGAAGAACGTGCCGACCTGGCGCTGTTCGGAGCCCGAGGCGCTCAAGTACGTGCTCGACAATCTGGCCGACCTTGTCGTCAAGGAAGTCCACGGTTCGGGTGGCTACGGGATGCTGATCGGGCCGACCTCCTCGAAGAAGGAGATCGCCGCGTTCGAAGCCAAGCTGCGCGCGAGGCCGCACAACTACATTGCGCAGCCGACGCTGTCGCTGTCCACGGTGCCGATCCTGACCAAAGCCGGGCTCGCACCGCGCCATGTCGATCTGCGCCCCTTCGTGCTGGTCAGCCCCAATGGCATCGACATCACGCCGGGGGGGCTGACGCGCGTGGCGCTCAAGAAGGGATCGCTGGTGGTCAATTCGTCGCAGGGCGGTGGCACCAAGGACAGCTGGGTACTGGACGACTGATATGTTGGGACGCTCCGCAAACGGCATATTCTGGCTGTTCCGCTACCTCGAGCGCGCGGAGAACACCGCGCGGCTGATCGAGGCCGGGTTCCGCATGGCGCTGACGCGCGATTCGCATGACGCCAAGGACGAATGGCGCTCGGTGATCGTGACGCTGGGACTGCAAGGCGCTTACGAGGCGAAGTTCGGGCCGGACTATGCCGGGCCGCAGGCTTTCAATTTCGTGCTGCGCGACAAGGACAATCCCGGCAACGTGCTGGCGATGGTGGAGCAGGCGCGCACCAACGCGCGCATGGTCCGCACCGGCATCACGCGCGAGGTGTGGGAGGCGGTCAACGAAGGCTGGATGCGGCTGCGCGATCTGCTGGTGCGGCCCGTCACCGAAACGCGGCTGGGCGATGTGATCGACACGGTGCGGCGGCAGGCAACACAGGTGCGCGGCGCGATGGAAGGCACCATGCTGCGCAACGACATCTACAACTTCGCGCGCATCGGCACATTCATCGAACGCGCCGACAACACCGCGCGCATCCTCGACGTGAAGTACTACGTGCTGCTGCCGAGCCTGTCCTACGTGGGGTCGAGCCTCGACAACGTGCAGTGGGAGAACGTGCTGCGCTCGCTGGCGGGGGAGCGCGCCTATCGCTGGCTCAACGCCGGGCGGATGGAGGCGCGGACCATTGCCGAGTTCCTGATCCTTGACGGGCGTTTCCCGCGCAGCCTGGCGTTCTGCTATGCCAAGCTGCAATCGAACCTGGCGCATCTCGCCCGCGAATACGGGGGCGAGACCATGGCGCACGAAACGCTGCGCGACGTGGCGGGGAAGCTGCACAGCACCACCATCGATGCGGTGTTCGAACGCGGGCTGCACCAGTTCATCGGCGATTTCATCGCGGCCAACGCGCGGCTGGGTGGCCAGATCCAGCGCGACTACCGCTTCATAGCCTGAGGGAAAGGGAGGCACGGCCCATGCGTCTCGCGATCGAGCATACCACCCGCTACCACTTTTCCGGCCCGGTGACGCAGGGGCTGCAACGCCTGCGCCTGACGCCGCGCGCCAGTGCGGGGCAGGTCGTACTGGACTGGGCGATCACCTGCGAGGGCGCGAGCGCGCAGGTGGAATACGACGACCACAACGGCAACCAGGTGACGCTGATCGCGTTCGATCCGGGCGCGCACGAAGTGACGATCCGCAGTGCCGGGACGATCGAGACGTCGGATCAGGCGGGCGTCGTGGGGCGCCTTCCGGGGTTTCTGCCGCGCTGGCACTTCCTCCAGCCCACGCCGCTGACCACGCCGGGGGCGCGCGTCAAGGCGCTGGTGGCGCGGCTGCCGCAGGGGCTGGACACGCTTGCCATGCTGCACGCGCTGTCCGAACTGGTGGCCGATACCGTGACGTACGAACTGGGCCATACCGATGCGGAGACCCCGGCCGAGGCGGTGCTCGCCGCCGGGCACGGCGTCTGTCAGGACCACGCGCACGTGTTCATTGCCGCGTCGCGCCTGCTGGGCGTGCCCGCGCGCTACGTCTCGGGCTACCTGATGATGGACGACCGGGTGGATCAGGACGCAGGGCACGCCTGGGCGGAGGCCGAAGTCGAAGGGCTGGGCTGGGTGGGCTTCGACATATCGAACCGCATCTGTCCCGATGCGCGCTATGTGCGCGTCGCCAGCGGCGTGGACTATGGAGACGCCGCGCCGGTCACCGGCATCCGCACCGGCACGCACGACGAGACGATGCACGTGCAGCTTGCGGTGCAGCAGCAGCGTGTGGAACAATAGCGCGCTTCAAGCGAAGCGTGTGCTAGGATAGCGCGCTCCAGGAGCAGCGCCGGGGAAGACGATGACGTATTGCGTGGGGATGGTGCTCGACAAGGGCCTGGTCCTGATGAGCGACACCCGCACCAACTCGGGCGTCGACAACATTTCGGTATTCCGCAAGATGGTCAGCTGGTCGGAGCCCGGCGAGCGTATCGTCACGATCCTGACGGCGGGCAACCTTGCCACCACGCAGGCGGTGATCAGCCAGCTGGAGGAGCGCAACAAGACCCCGCACGAGCGGAGGCCTTCGATCCTGGAGGCGCCGACGATGTTCCAGGTGGCGACGCAGGTGGGACGCCTGCTGCGCGACGTGATCGAGGGACGACAGGATTCGGGAATGCAGTCCGAAGGGCCGCGCTTCACCGCATCGATGATTGTCGCCGGCCAGATCCGCGACATGGAGCCGCGGCTGTTCCTGATCTATCCCGAAGGCAACTTCATCGAGGCGAGCTTCGACACGCCGTTCTTCCAGATCGGCGAGACCAAGTACGGTCGGCCGATCCTGCTGCGCGGCTACGACCGGACGATGAGCTTCGAGGACGCGGTCAAGTTGCTGATGGTCAGCTTTGATTCCACGCTGGCGGCGAACCTGTCGGTGGGGCTGCCGTTCGACTTGATGGTGATCGAACGCGACCGGTTCGAGCCGTTGCACCAGAAGCGCATCCTGGCGAGCGATCCATACTTCACGTCGATCTCGTCGAGCTGGAGCGAGGCCCTGCGCCAGGCGTTTCATTCGCTGCCCGACTACAGTTTCGAGGACGCGCCTGCCGCGGCTTCCGGGCAAGCGGATACGTAATTCGACTTAGGATCCTCACTTAGCCTAAACGGTTAAGGAACATACCATAATTGGTAACCGGCGCGTGATGCGGCAAGGCGCATATCCGCGTCATGGACCACATCATCGAGCATGACGCGCCCTCCGACTTCGGCAATACGATCCGATATGGACGAAAGCACGCTAAGGGAAATCCGTTAGGATCGGCGCATCACCCTTCCTATTCGCTGGAGAACGAAGCTAACCTCGATGGCACGAATCCCGGCGGTGATGGCTTACTCCCCGGCATGGTCGAACGTGTCACACTCCACATCCTCGATAGCGACAGCGCCCGGCGGGCGCAGCTCGCCCGCCTCGCCTTTGCGGCAGGGCACCATGCCGAAATCTACGCCAACGCGGAGGAGTTGCTCTCCCACGCGCCGTCGAGCGGCCTGGTCCTTGCCCACGACGAACCGACAGGGCAGGGTATCGCCGCGCTGATCGGCGCGATGATGCGCGCCGGGCACTGGTTGCCGGTGATTGCCGTGGCCGAAACGCCCGAAACCCACGCGGTGGTCACCGCGATCAAGGCTGGTGCGCTCGATTACCTTACCGTGCCGCAGCAGATCGCGCCTTTGAATGAAGCCGTGGCGCGCGCGGCTAAGGAGGCGGAATCGCACCGCGCCCAGCGCGCCCGTGCCGCCGAAGCCCGCCAGCGCATCGCGCGCCTTTCGATGCGCGAACGCGAAGTGCTCGACCGTCTGGCCGAAGGGTGCAGCAACAAGGCGATCGCCCGCGATCTCGATATCAGCCCGCGCACTGTCGAAATCCATCGCATGAAGATGATGGGCAAACTGGGCGCGCGCCACGCAGCGGAGGCGGTTCGCCTGCGCATCGAGGCGACGGGGCTTGGAGATGTCGCGGCGTGACGGAGCGAACAACGCTGGCCGTATTGCAAAGCCGGTAACGCCCAGGAGGGATTTGGGCGCGGCAGGCGCACAAGGGGTGCGCAACGGCTGGATGGATCATTCGTCACGCCGCGGCTGCGAGCCGATGCACCGGCTTGGCCGGGTGCTGATCGAGATGCCATGCCCCAGCCCTCGGGGTCGCACGGGCGTGCCGTCCGGAAACACGCCGGGCGGCACGCCTTGCCGCCTTGGTCCGCGGGTGCAGCGGCGCATTCAGGGTCTGGTGATCCGAAGCTGCAAAGCGAGCGGGCCGTTGTTGATGACGGGCTGACGACGCACGGCTGCCGAGCGCAAGCGTCCTGGCGGGCCTTGCGATCCTGCGGAAAGCGGCTTCGCCTGCGCAAGCAGCGTGACGAGATCCACGCAGGGGGAGGCCTGCTGCCGGGCGGGTACGCTGGCGCGCGACCCGGTCCGTCCGCGCGGGATCCGCAATCAGCGCATGCTCGACCATCACGGCTGGCGCAGGAGGGAGCCGGCCCTGTGCGGCGGGAAAGCCCTGCGCGAGCCGGCGTTCGACCCTGTAGCAGCCGACGTTCGCCTCCGGGCATGGCTTGCGGTTGGCTCTGCCGTTTAGGCATGACCAGCTTCGCGACGCCAATCGCCTGAATCGAGCCTATCGGCAGAACGCCTTCGTGCCGCCCACTTCCAGATGCAGGTGGTCGCGGTGGGCCACGTTGTAGTCGGGCGAGAGCACGGTGCCGAAGCGCTTGCAGCCGCTGTCGCGCACGGTGCGCAGGAAGGCGCGGACCTGCGGCGATTCATTGTTCCAGTCGCGCAGCACGTTGATGCGGCGACCGTCGGCGAGCAGGAAGCCGCCGATGTCGATGGCATTGGCGGTGGCGTGGGCAGACATCCGTTCGGTGCCCGCCACGGTGCGGCAGTTGTAGCTGCCCATCGTCTCGATCCGCGCCAGCGGGCTGCCGAGGATCTGCCGGGCCGCGCGATCGACGCCGAACCGTGCCCAGCCGGTGAGCGTGCTGGCAAGCGGGCAGGTGACGGGCCCCAGGTTCGACAGTTGCAGCCGTGAATCGTCGCTCCGCAGGTAGTTGAGCCGGACCGTGCCGAGCGTGGAGCAGCCCGCGCCGTAATACTGGTCCGGCAGCGGCGTGAAAGTCGCGTCGCTGCGGCTGAGGCTGGCGAGGCACTGGCGCTGGTCGGGGCGCGGCGCGATGCGGTCCATGGTGGTGCGCGACGGGCGGTGCTGGGGGGCTTCGGGAGCACCGACGCAGGCGGCCAGCATCGCGGTCAATGCCAGCGTCGCCGACAGGCGGATCCGGTGCTGAGGCGACAGGCCTGCCATGGCGATTCGCTATCCTCCCGTCCGCCGGACCGCAGATGGCAAAATATTTTGCCCGGGCGGATCGGCGCGCTTGCGTGCTTTTGCCCCTCGGGGCGGAGAATCGCACAAGGCCGGGCGATTGACAATGCGGGGATCGCCGCTAGGGCCGTCGACGGGCCACGCGGTCCCAACGCCGCGCGTGCTCTCTGTGAGGAGAGTCTACATGACTGTTGGTATTCCGGCACGCAAGCCTGCGCGCCCGTTCTTTTCGTCCGGTCCCTGCGCCAAGCCGCCCGGATATTCCCCCGACAAGCTCGCCACCGAATCGCTGGGCCGCTCGCACCGCGCCAAGATCGGCAAGACGCGCCTGCAGTACTGCATCGACCTGATGCGCGAAGTGCTCGGCCTGCCCGATACGCATCGCATCGGCATCGTGCCCGGTTCGGATACCGGCGCTTTCGAGATGGCGATGTGGACGATGCTGGGCGCGCGCGGCGTGACCGCGCTGGCGTGGGAATCGTTCGGTGAAGGTTGGGTCACCGATGCGGTCAAGCAGCTGAAGCTCGAACCGACCGTGGTGCGTGCCGATTACGGCCAGCTGCCCGATCTCGACAAGATCGACTGGTCGGACGACGTGCTGTTCACCTGGAACGGCACCACCAGCGGCGTGCGCGTTCCCGATGGCGAATGGATCCCGGCGGATCGCGAAGGCCTGTCCTTCGCCGACGCCACCAGCGCCGTGTTCGCCTATGACATTCCGTGGGACAAGATCGACGTCGCCACCTTCTCCTGGCAGAAGGTGCTGGGCGGTGAAGGCGGCCACGGCGTGCTGATCCTCGGCCCGCGCGCCGTGCAGCGCCTGGAGGAATACACCCCCAGCTGGCCGCTGCCCAAGGTGTTCCGTCTCGTTTCGAAGGGCAAGCTGGCCGAAGGCGTGTTCAAGGGTGAAACGATCAACACGCCTTCGATGCTCGCCGTCGAAGACGCGATCTTCGCGCTCGAATGGTCGAAGTCGGTCGGTGGCCTCGAAGGCCTGCAGGCGCGTTGCACCGCCAACGCCCATGCGCTCGACAAGATCGTCGCCGAACGCGACTGGCTGGGCCACCTCGCGGTCGACAGCGGCACCCGCTCGAAGACTTCGGTCTGCCTGACCGTCGAAGGCGCGGATGCGGACTTCATCAAGAAGTTCGCCGCCCTGCTGGAGAAGGAAGGCGCGGCCTATGACATCGCGGGTTATCGCGATGCCCCGGCTGGCCTGCGCATCTGGTGCGGCGCGACGGTGAACGTCGAGGACATCGAAGACCTCGGCCCGTGGCTCGACTGGGCCTATGCCGCGACCAAGGCGGCGCTGGCTTCGGCCTGATCTCCCATACCACTTGGCGTCACCCCGGCTTCGTGCCGGGGTCCCGCTTCGTTTTCTTGCCCGCGCCAAAGCGGGATCCTGGCTCAAGGCCGGGATGACGAAGGACATAATGACATGACCAAGCCCAAGGTTCTCATTTCCGACAAGATGGACCCCAACGCCGCGCGCATCTTCACCGAGATGGGCTGCGACGTGGACGTGATCACCGGCGAGACGCCGGAGCAGCTGATCGCCCGCATCGGCGAATACGATGGCCTCGCCATCCGTTCGTCGACCAAGGTGACCAAGGAAATCCTCGCTGCTGCGACGAACCTCAAGGTCATCGGCCGCGCGGGCATCGGTGTCGACAACGTCGATATCCCGGCAGCGTCCGCGCAGGGCGTGGTGGTGATGAATACCCCGTTCGGCAACTCGATCACCACCGCCGAACACGCCATCGCGCTGATGTTCGCGCTGGCGCGCCAGATCCCGGAAGCGAACGCGCAGACGCAAGCAGGCCTGTGGCCGAAGAACGGCTTCATGGGCGTGGAAGTCACCGGCAAGACGCTCGGCCTGATCGGCGCAGGCAACATCGGTTCGATCGTCGCCGCCCGTGCGCTGGGCCTGCGCATGAAGGTCGTCGCGTTCGACCCGTTCCTGACGCCTGAGCGCGCGGTGGAGATGGGCGTCGAAAAGGCCGATCTCGACACGCTGCTGGCCAAGGCCGACTTCATCACGCTGCACACGCCGCTGACGTCGGAAACGCGCAACATCCTGAGCCGCGAAAACATCGCCAAGACCAAGAAGGGCGTGCGCATCATCAACTGCGCGCGCGGTGGTCTGGTCGACGAGGCGGCGCTGAAGGACGCGCTGGATTCGGGCCATGTCGCGGGCGCTGCGCTCGACGTGTTCGAGACCGAACCGGCCAAGGAATCGCCGCTGTTCGGCACGCCGAACTTCATCTGCACGCCGCACCTTGGCGCATCGACCACCGAAGCGCAGGTCAATGTCGCGCTGCAGGTGGCCGAGCAGATGGCCGACTACCTCGTCAACGGCGGCGTCACCAACGCGCTGAACATGCCGAGCCTGTCGGCAGAGGAAGCCCCGAAGCTGCGTCCCTACATGGCGCTGGCGGAAAAGCTCGGCACGCTGGTCGGCCAGCTGGCGCACGACAACCTGACCAAGATCGCGATCGAGGTCGAAGGCGCTGCCGCGCAGCTCAACCAGAAGCCGATCACGGCTGCGGTGCTCGCCGGTCTGATGAAGCAGTATTCGCAGTCGGTTAACATGGTCAACGCTCCGTTCCTCGCCAAGGAGCGCGGGCTGGACGTGCGCGAAGTGCGCCATGATCGCGAAGGCGAATACCGCACGCTGGTGCGCGTCACCGTCGGCACCACGGCGGGCGAACGCTCGGTGGCGGGCACGCTGTTCGGCAATGGCCAGCCGCGTCTTGTCGAGATCTTCGGCATCGGCATCGAAGCCGATCTCGACGGCGACATGCTCTACATCGTCAACACCGACGCGCCGGGTTTCATCGGTTCGATCGGGACGCTGCTGGGCCAGGCCGGGATCAACATCGGCACGTTCCACCTTGGCCGCCGCAACGCCGGTGGCGAAGCGGTGCTGCTGCTTTCGGTCGACAGCCCGGTGGAAGCCAGCGTGCTGAAGCAGGCCGAGGCACTGCCCGGCGTGCGCACGATCAAGGCGCTGAAGTTCGCCTGATCGACTGCCCACCCCTAACCCCTCCCGCTTGCGGGAGGGGGATGAGGAGCGTTTCCCGGTCCGCTCGCTTCACCTTCGACATTGGGGAAGCGAGCGGGTAGGGGGCGAATCGCGATGACCGACGATACCGACCTGCTGCCCGAGGGGCTCGAAGACCGCCTGCCGCGTGAGGCGGCCACCACGACCCGCGCGATGCGCGCGATCCAGGACGTGATGCACGGCCACGGCTATGACCGCGTGCTGCCGCCGATGATCGAGTTCGAAAAGAGCCTCGCATCGCGCATGGCGGGCATCCAGAGCCGCCGCATGTTCCGCTTCGTCGATCCGTCGTCCTTGCGGATGATGGCGCTGCGCAGCGACTTCACCCCGCAGATCGGTCGCATCGCGCAGACGCGCCTTGCCGAAGCGCCGCGCCCGTTGCGGCTGATGTATGCAGGCCAGGTGCTGACCATCAAGGGCGCCGGGCTGGACCCGGCGCGCGAGAAACTGCAGTGCGGCGCCGAACTGATCGGCAGCGACAACGTGGCCGCGGCGACCGAGATCCTGACCGTCGCCATCGAGGCCTTGCAGGCGGCGGGCGCGACTGGCGTGAGCGTTGATTTCACGCTGCCCGATCTTGTCGATACGCTCGCCGAAAAAGCCTTTCCGCTCGAAACCGGCCAGATCGAGGCCGTGCGCCGTGAACTGGATACCAAGGACGCGGGCGGGCTGGTCGATGCAGGCGGCGAAGCCTACGTGCCGTTGATCTATGCCACCGGCGATTTCGACAGCGCGATCGAGAAGCTGGCCGCGATCGACGCGGGTGGGGTTCTCAAGGACCGCATCGCCGCGCTGCGCGAGATTGCCGCGGCAATCGGGGAAAAGGCGCGACTGACGCTCGATCCGAGCGAGCGCCATGGCTTTGAATACCAGTCGTGGTTCGGCTTCACGCTCTATGCCGATGGCGTGCGCGGCCTGCTGGGCCGGGGCGGCACCTACCGCATCGCCGGGGCCGGTGCGGGCGAGGCTGCGACCGGCTTCTCGCTCTACCCTGACGCGCTGATCGAACTTCTGGCTGCCAGCGAGGAAGCGCCGGACAAGGTGTTCCTGCCGCTGGGCCACGACCGCGACGTGGCGGCGCGGCTGCGCAGCATCGGCTGGCGGACGGCGGCGGCGCTGAGCGAGGGTGACAGCGCCGAAACGCTGGCGTGCAGCCACGTTCTGGAAGGGGACGAGGTCGTGGCTCTGGCCTGACTTGGCCGGGGACGTGCTGCCAGAGCGCGTCTGTTCGAATTTCCTGTAAGTTTTGCCGGCAATTGTCCGACTGGTAGCGATTGAGATGCGCTGGCATCACTCTCGCTACCGGCGACGATGGTGCCGCCGATCATGCATACAGGGAATCGAGACATGACCGACCTTGCAGGCAAGACCGTCCTCGTGCTCGGCGGAAGCCGTGGCATCGGCGCGGCCATCGTTCGACGCTTCGTTGCCGGTGGCGCGCACGTTGGCTTCACTTACGCCGGCTCGCAAGCCGCCGCGCAGGCCGTGGCCGCAGAAACCGGGGCCGAAGCGATCAAAGCTGACAGCGCCGACCGCGATGCCCTGGTCGCAACCATCGCGGCGCGCGGGCCCCTTGACGCGATCGTGATCAACGCGGGCATCGCGATCATGGGCGATCCGCTTCAGACCGACGCCGATGCGGTCGACCGGATGATCGACATCAACGTGCGCGCACCCTACCACGCCGCCGTCGAAGCCGCCCGGCAGATGAACGATGGCGGGCGGATCATCGTCATCGGTTCGGTCAACGGCGATAGCATGCCATTTCCCGGCGGCGCGGCCTACGCCATGACCAAATCGGCGTTGCAGGGCATGGTACGCGGCCTTGCTCGCGATTTCGGTGCGCGCGGCATCACCGTCAACGTGATCCAGCCCGGGCCGACCGACAGCCACATGAACCCGGCCGATGGCCCGATGGCGGCGTTCATGCATAGCACGATGGCGATCAAGCGCCATGCGCGAGCGGACGAGATCGCCGAATATGCGGCCTATCTTGCAGGGCCCCACGCCGGGATGATCACCGGCGCGCTGCAGACCATCGACGGAGGCTTTGGCGCTTGAACCACACGCATTCACCTTCGCCCGGCACTTGACGACAGCGGGTGGCGATCAGGCCAATGACCGCTGCCGCCACGCGCCCGGCGTTGCCCCCGTGAAACCGCGGAATGCGCGCGTCAGGTGGCTCTGACTGGCAAAGCCCAACTGGTCGGCGATCTGCGCCACGGACAGGTCGGTGGTGGCCAGCAGATCCTGCGCACGTTCCAACCGCGCCTTCATCACGAACTGGTGCGGGGTGAGGTTGGTGGCGCGCTTGAACACGCGGCAGAAGTGTGACGGCGTCAGGCCAGTCATTGCGGCCATGGCTTCGATCGGGTGGTCGTCGCCGGGCTTCGCCAGGACGGCGTTCATGACCGCGTGGAGGCGATGCGCAGAGAAGTCCGAAGTGGGGATCGGCGTGCCATTGGCCGCGAGAGGGCCGCGCAGCATGTGTGCGGTCAGTGCATCGACCAGCGTCGAGACGTAGACCTTCCGCGCCTCGTCCTGCGGGGCGTAGATCTCTGCGAGGATCTGACGGGTGAGCGCGACGCCCAGCGGATCGGAAAAGGCGAAGCGCAGCGCGCGAAACTGGTCGGCGGCAGGCACGCCGTGCAGATCGCGCGAGGCGATGGAGAGCGTGACGACATCAAGCTCGCCATCGACCAGCCAGCCGCTGGGGCGACCCGAGGGCAGGATGGTGGCGCAGCCGGGGATGGAACTGGTTTCGCTCCATCCGTCGGCCAGGCGGGTGCGGATCTGCGGTTTTCCGGCGATGTGGACGACGAAAGTGGGATCGGGCAGCGCGGGCAGTTCATAAGTGCCGACAAACTGCCGCCAGCGCGACAGGCGCCAGGAATTGTCGCGCGCGCCGATCTGCACGTCGGCCCCGCGCCCCAGCGCATCGCTGATGATCTGTTCGTTGGTCCAGGTCTCTCCCATTCCCTGTCCTTTGTCGCCGGTCTTCAGCCGGGGTTGAGCACGACGTCGAGGTTCTTCAGCCCGTTGAGGAAGTTCGAGCGGAAGCGCCGCGAGGGGCCGGTCACTTCGAAGGATGCGACGCGATCGGCAAGTATGTCAAACGCCACGCGCAACTGCATTTCGGCAAGGCGCGAACCGACGCAGACATGCTGGCCAAAGCCGAAGCCGACGTGCGGGTTCTTCGCGCGTGCGATGTCGAAGCGGTCGGCGTTTTCGAACACGCCTTCGTCGCGGTTGGCGGAGGCGTACCAGAGCACGACCTTGTCGCCTTTGCGGATGGCCTTGCCGCCCAGTTCGGTGTCCGCCATCGCGGTGCGGCGCATGTGCAGGACCGGGCTGGCCCAGCGGACCATTTCGGGTGCGGCGGTCTTGAGCAGGCTGCGGTCGGCGCGCAGCGCCTGCCACTGATCGGGGTTTTCGCTGAACGCGCGCACGGTGTGCGACAGCGAATTGCGCGTGGTCTCGTTGGCGCCGACCAGCACGAGGATCATGTTGCCGAGGAAGTCGCGAAAGGGCACCGGCTCGCCGTTCAGCTCCATGTTGGCGAGCAGCGTGGCGATATCGTGCGAAGGGCTGGCCCGGCGCGTTTCGAAAAGCTCGCTGGCAAAGCCGACGAACTCCGCGAGCGTGGCGGCCATGGCTTCAGGGCTCTGGCGGAAGTCGGGATCATCCTCGCCGACGAAGGCGTTGGTCCAGTGATACAGCTCGCGCCAGAGGTCGGGCGAGAGACCCAGCAGTTCGCACAGCGTCAACAGCGGCAGCGGGGCCGACAGCAGCGGCACGAGGTCCACCGGCTCGCCAAGCGGGATCGCGTCGATCAGTTTGAGCGCCCGCTCACGGATGCGCGCCTCGATATCGCCGAGCCGCGCGGGCGAGACGGCGGGCATGATGTGCTTGCGATACTGGGTATGGCTGGGCGGATCGCGCGATATAAAGGCATGGCCGATGGCACTGTCGCCCGCGCCGACCACGCCGACTTCGTTTTCGTTGAAGATGCGGTGGCCGCCGTTGTCGTAGGCTGAGGAGAACAGCACCGGGTTCTTGGACACGGTGATGATGTCGGGCTGGCGCATCACCGACCAGAAGCCAGCGCCGTCGCTCTCCGGCGTCCAGTGGACGGGATCTTCGCGGCGCAGGGCCGCGAAGAGCTCCCAAGGGACCCCGGCTTCGTAAAGCGCAGGATCCTTGAGGTCGGTCGAAAGGTCGATCGCCATCAGAAATCCACCCGGACGGAGCCGCCGAAGGTGCGCGGCAGCGACGGAACGAGGAAGTTGTAGGGGAAGCCCGCGCCGCGCAGGTCGAGGCCATAGACGTAAGTGCGCGCGTTGAAGAGGTTGCTGACGTAACCCTTGATCGTGAAGCGCCCGGTCTTGAACGCCGCCGTCACGTTGACCTTGGCATAGCCATCCTGCGCCAGCTCGGAATTGACCTGCGCCGAGCCAGTGGCATTCACCGCGTTGAACGGCGAGAAGTACTGCTGGCTGAAATAGGCCACGCTGGGCGAGATCGTCAGCTTGCCCGCGCTGCCGTTGTAGGGCGTGATGTCGGCGCTGGCCTGCACCGTCCAGCTGGGCGCGAAAGGCAGGCGGTTGCCATCAAGCACGGTGCCTTGCAGCGCCAGCGTCTTGTAGCGGGCGTGCAGGTAGCCGACCGAGGCGTTGAGGCTGAGCATCGGCGAGACCTTGGCGCTGGCCTCGATTTCGCCGCCGTAGACTTCGGACTTGGGCGCGTTGACCAGGAACGAGACCGGGCCGGGGCGCGTGTCCTGCACCTGCTGGTTCTTGTAGTCATAGTAGAACGCCGCGCCCGACAGCGTGAGCATTCCAGCGATGCGGCCCTTGGCGCCCACTTCGAAGGCGTTGACCTTTTCCGGGTCGATGTAGCTGATGCCAGCCGACGAGGTGTAGCCGCCACCGTTGAACGCCCCCGAGCGATAGCCGCGGTTGTAGCTGGCGTAGATCAGCGCGCCGCCATCGGTCTTGTAGGAAAGCGCAACGCGGCCGGTCAGCGCGTTGTTGCCGCCCTTCAGGCTGAAGCGCGCGTCGGGATCGTACGCGCAAGTGCCCGGAACGCCCGCGCAGAGGACGGTGGTGGCGAGCGGCGTCATCGGATCATCGACGCCGCCTGCGAACAGGTAGGCGTAGCCGTCCTTGTAGGTCGCGCGGTCCCAGGTGTACCGTGCGCCGAGCGTGAGGGTGAGCGAGCGGGCCAGTTCCACATCGCCTTGCGCGAACAGCGCAGTGGACGAGCGGCGCTGGTTGTAGTGCTGGAAGAAGCCGCCATCGACGCCCGGCGCCAATGCACTGCCGATGTTGAAGCGGTTGTCGGTGACGACGCGGTCCCAGCCGTAGAACGCGCCCGCGACAAGGCTGATCGCGTCGCTCGAATAGTTGAAGCGGGCTTCCTCGCTGAACTGGTCGTAGTCCGACTGCCAGCGGATCTGGAGGATGTCGATCGGGCTGCCGTCTGCCGCCTGATCGAGATCCTGCTTGCCGCCATCGCGCGAGGTGATCGAGGTGAAGGTCAGCTTGTCGTTGATTTCATAGGCGATGTTGGCGGAAAAGCCCCAGGCGTCGGTGTTGGCCTTGCCGATGCGGTTCTCGTTGGTCTCGAAGAAGCCGAGGCCGCTGCGGAACGGCGCGAAACCGTGCACGGCGGTGCCGGTGCCGCGATCGCGCCCGCCATAGGCCTTGAGCTTGATGTCGAGCGCGCCGTCGCCGGGCTTGATCCGCAGCATGGCGCGGCCCTGCAGCGTATCCTGCGCGTAGGGATCGCGCGCGCCGGGGGCGACGTTCTTCATCTGCCCGTCGCCGTTGACGAGGTTGCCCGCCACGCGCAGGCCGACGTGGTCTTCGACCAGCGTGGTTTCGAGCGCGGCCTGCGCGGTCCAGGTGTTGAAGCGGCCATAGCCCAGTTCGCCATAGCCTTCCGTGCCCGAGAGCGACGGTGCGCGGGTGATGAAGTTGATCGCGCCGCCGGTGGTGTTGCGGCCGAACAGCGTGCCCTGGGGCCCGCGCAGCACTTCGACGCGGTCGAGATCGAACAAGCCCATGCCATGCGCGGTGCGGTTGGCGAGATATACGTCGTCGAGATAGACGCCGACGGGCGAGGCCTGGTTCGAGTTGTATTCGTTGGCGACCGAAATGCCGCGAAGCGAGAAGTTCGGCTGGGTCGAGCCATAGGGGCTGGAGATCTGCAGGTTGGGCACGGCCGATTGCAGGTTGGCCGAATTGGTGATGCCCTTGGTGGCGAGGGTTTCGCCGCCCACCGCCGAGATCGCGATCGGCACGTCGAGCAGCGACTGTTCGCGGCGCTGCGCGGTGACGACGATGACGCCGTCGTCGGCAGCAGCGGCGCCTTCCTGCGCCATCGCGGTGACCGGAGCTGCAAGGGGGGCGAACGTGCTGGCCAGCAGCAGCGCGCGCGAAAGGGGCCTGTTCATCGTATCGTCTCCCTGTTCGGGCCGGATGGGTCCGGCTTTCTCGATGACAGGGTGATAGGCGGGCGGCGCGGTAAAGGCTTTCCACACGATGACGCGAAAATTTGCACAATCTTGCGCGGGGGGATGGGTGGGAAAGGGGCAGGGCGATGCGCTCGCCGCCTTGACTTTCCGCCCCGTGTGCCCCTAGGGCGCGCACCGCACATCGGGTGCGTTTTTGCGCGCGCCCTTCATCCCGTCCGCTACGCCGAGTCCTGTCGAAGGGCGTTTCAGGATCCACCTGGGCAGGGTGGAGGAGTATATCCATGGCCAACGTAACCGTGATCGGCGCCCAGTGGGGCGATGAGGGCAAAGGCAAGATCGTCGACTGGCTGGCAAGCCGCGCCGATGCCGTGGTGCGCTTCCAGGGCGGCCACAACGCCGGGCACACGCTGGTGGTGGGCGAACAGGTCTACAAGCTTTCGCTGCTGCCTTCGGGCATCGTCACCGGCACGCTGTCGATCATCGGAAACGGCGTGGTGCTCGATCCGTGGGCGCTCAAGGCCGAGATCGAGAAGCTGACGACGCAGGGCGTGGTGATCAACGCCGAAAACTTCGCCATCGCCGACAACTGCCCGCTGATCCTGCCGCTGCACCGCGACCTCGACGGCTTGCGCGAACAGGCCGCGGGCGCGGGCAAGATCGGCACGACCGGTCGCGGCATCGGCCCTGCCTATGAAGACAAGGTTGGCCGCCGCGCGATCCGCGTGTGCGATCTCGCCCACCTCGATGCGCTCGATGTCCAGCTGGACCGCCTCTGCGCCCATCACGACGCGCTGCGCGCCGGCTTTGGCCAGCCGCCCGTCGATCGCGCCGCTCTGGTCGCCGAGCTGAAGGACATCGCGCCTTATGTGCTGCAGTTCGCCCAGCCGGTGTGGAAGCGGCTGAACAAGGTGCGCAAGGCCGGCGCGCGCATCCTGTTCGAAGGCGCGCAGGGCGTGCTGCTCGACGTCGATCACGGCACTTATCCCTTCGTCACCAGTTCGAACACGGTGTCGGGCACGGCGGCCTCGGGTTCGGGCCTCGGCCCCAATTCGACCGGCTTCGTGCTGGGCATCGTCAAGGCCTACACCACCCGCGTCGGGTCAGGCCCGTTCCCGACCGAGCTGGAGGACGCGACCGGCCAGCGGCTGGGCGAACGCGGCCACGAATTCGGCACCGTCACGGGCCGCAAGCGCCGCTGTGGCTGGTTCGATGCCGTGCTGGTCCGCCAGTCCTGCGCGATTTCGGGCGTGACCGGCATCGCGCTGACCAAGCTCGACGTGCTCGACGGCTTCGAGAAGGTGAAGATCTGCACCGGCTACCGCCTGCGCGGAAAGGTGCTGGACTACTTCCCCAGCCACGCCGCCGACCAGGCCGAAGTCGAACCGATCTACGAGGAAATGGACGGCTGGACGGGCACCACCGCGGGCGCGCGTTCGTGGGCAGACCTGCCCGCGCAGGCGATCAAGTATATCCAGCGCGTGCAGGAACTGATCGAAACCCCGGTGGCGCTGGTTTCGACCAGCCCCGAGCGCGAGGATACCATCCTCGTGCGCGATCCCTTCGTCGATTGAGGCCCGCGTGCGCCGCCGCCTGATCCTGACGGGATGGGTGGCGGCGCTGCTGGCTGCGGGCACGGCGCGCGCTGCCGATCCCGTAGAGCTTCCCACTGCAGCCTCGGTGCTGGTGGAGAAGGCGGCGCGACGGCTGACGTTGTTCGATGCCTCGGGCGCGCCGCTGCGCGTCTTTACCGGGATCGCGCTGGGCGGCGCGCCGACCGGGGCGAAGCGGTACGAAGGGGACCGCCGCACGCCCGAGGGGCGATACGTAGTCGACTACGGCAACGAGGACAGCGCCTATCACCTGTCGCTGCACATCTCCTACCCCGATTCGAACGACCGCGCGCTGGCGCAGGCGGCGGGACGCAGTCCGGGCGGACTGATATTCCTCCACGGTCAACCTAATGGATACGGAATGACCCGTATTCCCGGCGACTGGACCGATGGCTGTGTCGCGCTAAGTAACGAAGAAATAGAGGAAATATGGGGAATGGTAGCCGATGGGACGCCCATCGAGATCCGACCTTGATCCAAAATAGAGGTATCGCCGATTGAACCGGCGCCCCTGTTCCCGTGATGTTCGCTCAGGAGAAATACGCAGGGGACAGCGTTCATGGGACAGACGGCCGCGCCGTTCGAATATCGCCCTTCCGGATCGGCGGACGGGGGGCAGGCCTTGGCGCGCTGGCGGTGTCGATCTTCGCCGATCGCGGCTATGTCCGCGCCGAAATGGCGGAGGATGCCGCCGCTGCAGGCCTGCGGGTGGCGCAGTCGGGCGAACTGGAGCGGTTGCTGGGCGAAGGGGCCACCCCTGCGGGCAACCTCGTGTTGGTCGATTGCCCCGTGGCCGAGGTTGCGCAACTGGCGGCGCTGGCGCGGCTGGATATCGACGCGGCGCGTACCGGGTCGCATCTGGTGGTTTCCACCAGCATCGGGTCGCTCGACGACGTGTTCGGCTGCCTCGACCAGTCGGACGCGCAGATCCTTGTCACGCCGAGCCGTGCGGAACGGGTGATCGCGCTGGGCCGGGTGATGGCGCGTGCGGGCCATCGCGTGCGCGAACTGTCGGAGGAGGATCGGCTGTCGCTGCTGCGGCTGACCGATCAGGTGACGCAGATCGCGCAGAAGCTGGAATCACTATCGGCCGGTCGCAACGTCGCCTCGGCAGAGACGTCGGCGTTCCGGTTCGGCGAGGCCGAGGGCGCGGAGGCGGGGCATGTCGACCAGGGCGACCGGCTGGTGCGCCCGCCGCGCCCGCCGCTGCCCGATCCGCGCCTCGTGCGCCGGATCATCCGCCATCGCCAGGCGCGCGCGCGGTTCCTGCCGCCCGACCTGTTCGCGGATCCGGCGTGGGACATGCTGCTCGATCTCACCGCCGCGCGCGAGGAGCATGTGCGCGTTTCGGTCACGTCGCTGTGCATCGCTTCGGGCGTTCCGCCGACCACCGCGCTGCGCTGGATCGGGCAGATGACCGACGCGGGCCTGTTGCAGCGCCTAGACGATGAGACCGACCGCCGCCGCGCCTTCATCACGCTGACGGAAAAGGCGGCGGACGCGATCGCCCGCTACTTCGCGGAGGTGGGCGCACCAGCAGCGGCGGCGCTGGTGTAAAGCGGCCAGGCACCTGCGCTTGAAGGGGGGCAGGCTGGCGTCGGCGTACCGCGAGGCGCGCGGAGCGGTGTGCTGACCATCTGCGGACCATGGCGGCAGGCAGGCGCTGTCGACGTTGGCCGGTCGCGGCGCGGAAATCATGGATTTTTCGTGGAAATCCTGGTGGGCGGTGACGGGCTCGAACCGCCGACCCTCTCGGTGTAAACGAGATGCTCTACCAACTGAGCTAACCGCCCCTGCCCGGGAAGGGGCGCTATTGCGCGGTTTTTGGGGTTAGTCAATGCCGGCGGAGTGGCAGTAAGAGGCACCGAAGGACGTGGAATTGCATCCCCCGATGCAGAGAGTCCCACAAATGTCCCACATCAAAAAGCCAGGTGATCGCGCGGCACACGCTTTGATTTCGGACCTTTCAATTTCCTCCGTTGCATTTGGCGACCGATCAGCGTGCCGGGCCGATATGCACCAAGTGATCCGATCCACCGCCGTTGGTCGGCCGCGCTTTGCTTGGCCTAGTGCGCTGCGAGAGACACTCTGGTCGAGTAGCGCGTCATGCATGCCTGATCTGCGTCGGGAGGCTTGGCCGCCTGCTTGATCGGTCTTCAAAGGGCTCAATCCCGTGGGCGGGGGGGGGCGGGGCGAGCAACGGCGGCTGCACCCACTCGATGTGCTACACCTCAACAGCAGCACGTAGCCCCATTGCCTCGCGCCGCGATCGTCGGCATATCTCGCGCGTCCGCGCTGACGGGATACTTGTCGCCGGCGTTTCCTTTCAAGTCCGTGGGGACAGCCAGTGCCAGCACCGGAAGAATTAGCGCGCCAGACGATTGACACGCTGCTGTCTGCCGCCGGCTGGGTATTGCAGGATCGTGACGCCTTCGACCGCACCGCGTCTCTGGGGGTGGCGATGCGAGAGTTCCCGCTCACCTCGGGATACTGTGACTATCTTCTCTTCGTTGACGGCAAGGCGGCTGGTGTCATCGAGGCCAAGCCCACCGGGGTCACGCTCAGCGGCGTTGCCGAGCAGTCCGACAAATACATCGTCGCCGTGCCTTCGCACCTAGCCCGCTGGGACGACATCCTTGTCTATGGCTTCGAGAGCACGGGCGACGAGACGTTCTTTCGCAACCTGCGCGATCCCAAGCCGCGCTCGCGGCGCCTGTTCGCGTTCCACCGCCCTGAAACGCTGCGTGAGTGGCTCCAGCAGTCCAAGACCCTGCGCGCCCGCTTGCGCGAGATGCCGCCGCTGGACGAGACTGGCCTGCGTGATTGCCAGGTCGAGGCGATCAAGGGCCTTGAGCAGTCTCTTGCCGAGGACCGCCCCCGCGCGCTGATCCAGCTCGCCACCGGCGCGGGCAAGACCTTCACCGCGTGTTCGTTCTCCTACCGGCTGATCAAGGAGGCAGGCGCCAAGCGCATCCTGTTCCTGGTCGACCGCAACAACCTCGGCGACCAGACGCTGAAGGAGTTCCAGAACTTCCACCCGCCCGGCGCGGCCAACCGCTTCACCGACACCTATATCGTCCAGCACCTGCACTCGCACCGGCTCGATCCCGATGCCAAGGTTGTCATCACCACGATCCAGCGCCTCTACGCGATGCTGCGTGGCCGCGAACTGCCAGCCGAGGACGAAGAGGAGTCCGCGTTCGAGAAGTGGCAGGCCGATGCTGCCGACCAGCCGCCGATCGAATACAACCCCGACATCCCGATCGAGTCCTTCGATTTCATCGTCACCGACGAATGCCACCGCTCCATCTACGGTCTGTGGCGGCAGGTGCTGGAGTATTTCGACGCCTCGATCGTCGGCCTCACCGCCACGCCTTCGAAGCACACGCTGGGCTTCTTCAACCAGAACCTTGTCGCGGAATACCCTTACGAACGCTCCGTGGCCGATGGCGTGAACGTGGGTTACGAGGTCTATCGTATCCGCACCCGCGTCACCGAACAGGGCGGCACGGTGGAGGGCGATGCCGGGTTTCAGGTGCCCGTGCGCGACAAGCGCACCCGCAAGGTGCGGTATGAAAGCCTTGACGCCGACATGGACTACACGGGGCAGGATCTTGACCGCTCGGTCGTCAATCCGAACCAGATCCGCACGGTGTTGCAAACCTACCGCGACCGCGTGTTCACCGAGCTGTTCACCGACCGCAGTGGCGAATGGCTGCCCAAGACGCTGATCTTCGCCAAGGATGATGCCCACGCCGAGGAGATCGTCACGATCGCGCGCGAGGTGTTCGGCGAGGGCAACGACTTCGCCAAGAAGATCACCTACCGCAACACCAGCGAAGATCCCAAGTCGCTGATCAAGGCGTTCCGCGTCGATCCCTTCCCGCGCATCGCCGTCACGGTCGATATGATCGCCACCGGCACCGACATCAAGCCGGTCGAGGTGCTGATCTTCATGCGCGACGTGAAGTCGGAGGGCTATTACGAGCAGATGAAGGGCCGTGGGGTGCGCACCATCCCCGATGCGGACCTTCGCGCCGTGACGCCCGACGCCAAGACCAAGACGCGCTTCGTGCTGATCGACGCGGTGGGCGTGTCGGAGACGAAGAAGAACGTCAGCCAGCCGCTGGAGCGCAAGCGCACGGTCAGCTTCGACGCGCTGCTCGAACAGATCGCCATGGGGCGGCGCGACGAGGATGCGCTGTCCTCGCTCGCCGCGCGTCTTGCCGCGCTGGATCGCAAACTGGGCGATGAAGACCGCGCGCGCGTAGCCGCACTGACCGGCGGCCAGACCCCGCGCGATCTGGCCAACGCGCTGCTCGACGCGATCGACCCGGACAAGCAGCAGGCCGCGATTGAGGCCGCGCACGGCCCTACCGCCACGCCCGAGCAGGAAGCCGCAGTGATCGCCGGGCTGACCGACACGGCGTGCGCCGCGTTCGACAAGCCTGCGGTGCGCGGCGTGCTGAAGGACATCAAGGCCAAGACCGACGTCGTGATCGACGAAGTCACCACCGACGAGGTGCTGAGCGCCGGCTTTGACCTGAAGCGCGCCGAGGAAACCGTGACCAGCTTCAGGACGTTCATCGAGGACAACCGCGACGAGCTGACCGCCTTGCAGATCCTCTACAACCAGCCGGTCGGCAAGCAGCGGCTGACCTACGCCGCCATCCGCGAGCTGGTGCAGCGGCTGACCGACCCGCCGCTCTACCTCACCACGGCGAACGTCTGGCAGGCTTACAAGCGGCTCGATGCGGCCAAGGTGCGCGGCGCGCCTGTGGATGAACAGTTGACCGAGGTTGTCAGCCTCGTGCGTTTCGCGTTGGGGCAGGTCAGTAACCTGCGCCCCTTCGCGAGCGTGGTGGACTATCGTTTCAACTTGTGGCTGGGGCGCGAGAAGAAGGCGGGACGCGACTACACGGCCGAGCAGGAAGGCTGGCTGCGCGCCATCGCCGCCTTCATCGCCGCCAACGCCGAGATTGCGCCCGCAGACTTTCAGGAGGTTCCGAGCTTGGCCGACCAGGGTGGATTGCTGAAGGCGCGACCGCTGTTCGCGCCGCGCTTTGATGAGATGCTGGACGACTTGCAGACGGCGCTGGTTGCGTGAGCGACGAGTTGCCGGGCGGCTGGTGTCATTGCATCGTCGGCGATGTAGCCACGCTTCATCGAGGGGTCACGTATACCAAACCAGACGCGCGGAAGACCCATGCAACTGGGTTCTTACCGCTCATGCGGGCAAATAACATTGGCAACGAAATCAATTTCGATGACCTTGTATATGTCCCTCAGCGCCTCGTGTCCGAGGACCAAAGGCTGAAGGTCAACGACATCGTCATTGCGATGTCGAGTGGGAGCAAGAGTGTCGTTGGAAAGGCGGCTCAGCTTCGATCCCGCTTCGACGGAACCTTTGGGGCTTTCTGCGCGGTGGCAAGGCCAGACCCGGTAGTCGATGCACAGTTTCTCGGCTGGTTCTTGCAGACGAAAGAGTATCGCCAGCGAGTCTCGGATGATTCCAAGGGCTCGAACATCAACAATCTCAAGCGAGACGACATCCTCGGAGTGCCGTTCCGTCTCCCACCCCTCGCCGAGCAGGAGCGCATCGTCGAGAAGATCGAGACGCTGTTCGCCGAGATCGACAAGGGCGAAGAGGCGCTGCGCGCGGTGCGCAAGCTGCTGGCGCGCTATCGCCAGTCGGTGCTGAAAGCCGCCGTCACCGGCGCCCTCACAGGTCAGGACGGCTCCAAATGGCCTCTCACGCGCTTAGGCGATTTGCTCGAAGACATCCGCTACGGCACGGCGAAGAAGTGTCACCCGGACGCTGCCGGCACCGCAGTGCTGCGCATACCGAATGTGGTCGGCGGCAACATTGATTTGACCGATCTGAAGTTCACCGACCTGACGGATGGCGAACTCTCAAAGTTGGCGCTGCGAGTGGGCGACCTCCTTCTCGTTCGCTCAAACGGGAGCGCAAGTTTGGTCGGCCGAGGTTCGGTCGTCACATCAGACGCAGAAGGACTTGCCTACGCAGGCTACCTCATTCGGCTTCGAGTTGATCGTTCTCGCCTCCTCCCGTCTTTCCTGCATCTGGCGCTTTCTTCACCTGTGATCCGTGCATCAATCGAGCGGCAGGCCAAGTCGACAAGCGGGGTTCACAATCTCAACAGTGCTGAGGTGAAGGCGATCAGCTTCCAACTGCCGCCGCTCGACGAGCAGGAGGCGATTGTCCGAATGGTCGACGAAATGGAAGTTCGAACATTTCAGGCGGAAACTTGGTGTAGAGACGAGCTGCGCCGCTCGGCCGCCCTGCGCCAATCCATCCTCAAGGACGCCTTCGCGGGCAAGCTCGTGCCGCAGGACCCGGCCGACGAACCTGCCGCAGACCTCCTCGCCCGCATCCGCGCGTCGCAAGCCGCCGCGCCCACGCGCACCCGCAGGAAGGCCATGGCATGACCTGCGCCATCGCATTCCCATCCCGGCTCCCACATCGAGGCTGATCATGAACGACCCCCACGCGCTGCGCATCGAAGCGGCGCACAAGACCATCGGCGATGTGTTCTGCGATACCTATGCCTTTTCGATCCCGCCGTATCAGCGGCCCTATGCCTGGGAAAAGACCCAGGTGGAGGAACTGCTGAACGACCTGACCGAAGCGATGGAGCCGAACCCGCAGGCGGACGGGTTCTACTTCCTGGGCAGTGTGGTGCTGGTGAAAAGCCACGGGTCGCCCGAGGCCAAGGTGGTGGACGGACAGCAGCGCCTGACCACGCTGACCATCCTGTTCAGCGTGCTGCGCGATCTGACCGGGGACATGGCGGCGCGGCTCAATCGTGAACGGTATGTCAAGCAGGCGGCGAACGAGGATCTGGGCTTGCGCGAGAAGCTGCGGCTTCAGTTGCGTCAGCAGGACCAGCCCTTTTTTGAGCAATACGTGCAGACATCCGGCGCCACTGCCAGTTTGCCGGCCAAGTCCGGGCTGGAAGGCAGCAAGGCGCGGATCGTCGAGAACGCCGGGATCATCCGCAGCCGCCTTGAAGCGATGAGCGAAGAGCAGCGCAGCGCGTTCATCCGCTTCCTGCTGACCAACTGCTATCTGGTCGTGGTGGAAGTGCCGACCGACACCGCCGCGCGGCGCATCTTCACCGTGCTGAATGCGCGTGGTCTCGACCTGACGGCCACCGACATCCTCAAGGCCGACCTGCTGGAACGTGCAGGCCCTGCCGAACGCGCGCTGGCCCAGCGGTGGGAGGAGTGCGAGCGCGCGCTCGACCGCGATGGCTTCAGCGATCTCTTCATGCACATCCGCATGATCTTTGAACGCGAAAAACCGCGCAGCGCGCTGGAAGCCGGGTTCCCGGTTCACGTCCCCCCCTTCCGCGGCGATCCCGGCGCTTTCATGGTTCAGGTGCTGGAGCCTTATGCCGATGCGTTCGCGCTCAGCCTCGACGACAAACGGCTGCGCAATCTGTTCGGCGCGACGACGGCCGGGCTGATCCAGTCGCTGCACCGTCTGGACAACAAGGACTGGCTGCCGCCGCTGTTGTTCTGCCTGCGCCGTGCGGCAGACGACGTGACCGCCGATCTGCCCGATTTCGTGTTTCATCTCGAACGGCTCGCCTACTATCTCTTCGTCACGCGCGCGGATGTGAACACCCGCATGGCGCGTTATGCCGATGTGCTCGACACGCTGGACCCGATGACGACGCCGCGTGATCGCTCTGCCGGGCTGGCGCTGACGCAAGACGAAGCCTTTGCCCTGTTCGACGGGATGAACGGCCCGATCTACCTCGCCACCCGCGTGGTGAAGCCGCTGCTCCTGCGGCTTGAGCAGGCGTCGACCGACGGTTCGGCCACCTATGATTTCCCGACGATCACCGTGGAACACGTCTGCCCGCAGAACCCGGCGGAGGGGTCGGAGTGGAAGACGAATTTTCCCGACCCCGACGAGCACGCCGGGCTGGTGCACCGCATCGGCAACCTCGTCCTGCTTGCGCACCGCAAGAACGCGGCGGCCAGCAACTATGATTTCGAGGTCAAGAAGGGCACTTACTTCGCACACGGCGATACGTGCCCGTTCATCCTGACGAACGAGGTGCGGCTGCTGGCGACCTGGGACGCACAGCGCATTCGCGCCCGGCAGATCGAGATGCTCGGCCGCCTCGCCAAAGCCTGGCAACTGACCGACAGTTTCGTCACCTGGCAGAAGGTGCCCGCCGATGTCGAATGACCAACTCGTCGCCAAAGTCTGGAACTACGCGCATGTCCTGCGCGACCAGGGCATCTCGTATGGTGACTACGTTGAGCAGATCACCTTCCTGCTGTTCCTCAAGATGGATCAGGAGCGGGTCGAGCTGCTGGGCAAGGGCTCGTCGATCCCGGATGAATGGCGCTGGCCGATACTGGCGGGCAAGGACGGCGATGCACTGGAGCTGCACTACCGCCACACGCTGGAGGCGCTGGCCAAGGCCGACGGCCTGATCGGCACGATCTTCCGCAAGGCACAGAACAAGCTCTCAGACCCGGCCAAGCTCAAGCGCGTGGTCAGCCTGATCGACAAGGAAGGCCCGTGGATCGGCCACAGCGTCGATGTGAAGGGCGAGATCTACGAGGGGCTGCTCGAACGCAACGCTTCCGAGGTGAAGTCTGGCGCGGGGCAATACTTCACGCCGCGCCCGGTGATCGAAGCGATCGTGCGCTGCGTCGACCCGCAGATCGGCGAGACGGTGTGCGACCCGGCGTGCGGCACTGGCGGCTTCCTGCTCAGCGCCTATGACCACATGAAGGGCCAGAGCCAGGACCGCGAGAAGCTGCGCCACTTGCGCCACGATTCCCTGCGCGGGTTTGACATCGTCGACGAGGTCGTGCGGCTGTGCGCGATGAACCTCTATCTGCACGGCGTGGGCAACGAGAGCAGCCCGGTCGATCAGGCCGATACGCTGGCCGGCGACAATGGCGAACGCTTCGACGTGGTGATCGCCAACCCGCCGTTCGGCAAGAAGTCGAGCTACCGCGTCGTCGGCGAGGATGGCTCGGTCGAGACCGAGCGCGAGACCTACGAGCGCGAGGACTTCAAGTTCACCACCTCGAACAAGCAGCTCAACTTCCTCCAGCACATCATGACGATCCTGGAGACCCGTGGGCGTGCCGGGGTGGTCCTGCCCGACAACGTGCTGTTCGAAGCCAATCGCGCCGGAGAGGGCATCCGCAAGCGCCTGCTAGAGGGCTTCAACTTCCACACGCTGCTGCGCCTGCCCACGGGCATCTGGTATAGCCCCGGCGTGAAGGCGAACGTGCTGTTCTTCGACAAGCGCCCCGCCTCGCGTGAGGCGCAGACGCGCGAGCTGTGGGTCTATGATTACCGCACCAACGTCCACAAGACGCTGAAGACCAAGCGTCTGACCTCCACCGACCTCGACGATTTCGTCGCCTGCTACCACCAGCGCGAGGAGACCGAACGCTTCCGCCGGTTCAGCTACGAAGAGCTGGTGGCGCGCGACAAGCTCAACCTCGACATCTTCTGGCTGAAGGATGACAGCCTCGAAGACATCGACAGCCTGCCCGAACCCGACATCCTCGCGCAGGAGATCGTCGACAACCTCGCCGCTGCGCTGGAGCACTTCAAAGGCGTGAGCGAGGAACTGGCACCGGCTGACGTGGGGGACTGACGCGCAGGGTAGCCTTTTACGCCTCGAACGGTGGTGGCAATCGTTGGCAAAAGAATAACCCGATCCCGCATTTGCGGGTTCGGACTTAGCGTGCCAGAACGGTCGCAGGCTATCAGCCCGTCAGGCGGTTGCGGGATCCTCGGCTGTGGCGGCGCGGCGCGCCTCCCAGGTCGCGACGAGGAAGGTCGCCATAGATCCGGCAAGGTTGACGGCGAGCTCCGCGTGGCGTGCCGCAGGGCGTGCGCGCTTCGGTCCTCCGCCGTGCGCGTCGCCCAGCTTGTTGCGCAACGCCCCTAGCGACTCGACCACCGACTGGCAGTTGCCGAGGATCTGCTTGAACACCTGTTCGCTGTGATCGTCGGGCGCCAGCTTCAGCCCCTTCGACAGCTTGCGATAGAGCGCCGGTAGGTCTTCCTGATCCGCAGCCGGTATGGCGAGATCGTCAAGCAGCCATCGGCACACGTCCTCCAGCAGCGTGCGCGCCAGCGTGATCGCACCGGCGGGATCGTCGCTGCGTCGGTCGAGGGCGGCTGTCCACCGCGCATGGACCTGCTCGGGTTCGAAGTTGGCCAAAGTGTCTGATATCGCAGCGTCTGCGGGCGATCCGATCGCGGCTGCATTGACCGTGTAAACAGGACTGCCCGACATTCGACCACTTCGCGACAAGCGATAGCCGTCGTGCTGGAGGTGACGGTTGATCTTCTCGACCCGGTCCTTCTGACCGGCCTCGTCGATGGCCGTCGGATGCACGGAGGCTTCCAGAAAGCGGAAGAGGAGCGCGGTCGACGCGTCGAGCAGGCCGAGGCGCTCCAGCAGTTCTCGGTTGCTCCAGTCGTCGTTGCGGATCGTGTGCTGGATGATGTCGTCCTTCAGCGAGCGACGTCCCCAGACGTCGCCGTCGGAGGACGCCGCAGGCATGGCCGCGATTGGCCACAGCTGCTCGAGGAACTCCAGCTCGTCATATCCCGGACACAGCGGCTTTCCGTCGAAGACGTCGATGATGCGGCGGCGGGTCAGCACCGAAACCGCCGGTCTCCCCTCCTCGTTCACCTTCGCCACGATCTCGGCCAGCCAGAAGTCCCACTCCTGCCCCAGCAGGTCCTGCCCGATCTCGACGAGCCGTGCGGTCGGCTGCGAGAGCAGGCGCGAGTTCACGTAGCGCAACTTGCTCTGCATTGCCTCGTCACTGGTGCCGGCGGCAAGACCGAGCCGCGCGCAAACGGCCGGAACGTCATAGGCTTTGTTTGCCGCGACGATCTCGGCGATGCGCGTTCTGAGGTCGCGGACGCTGATGGTGCTCATATGGCGTAGCGTAATCATCGGCTCAAGGACTGCGAAATCCCTTACCGCCATAGCTGCCCTTGGGCATCAAAAATGTTTGCTTTATGTTCTAATCGGGCGGTGGCTGTGAACGGGAATTCGACGTCGAGGTGAGGACATAGACCAAGACCACAGGCCGCGCGCGACTGATCGTGCTATCTACGACGCCACGCTATCCAAGCGAGGCTTGGACCCCGGCCGGGTTCGATGAGGCCGCACGGGCCATCATCGGTAGGCCGTCGGCGCCCCGCAGCACGCTCGGGTTGAGCTAACCCGCGGCGATCCCCGTCCGGAATTGTTCAAGTGATGTCCTGGCGAGGATGTGGTGTCGCGATTGGCAAATACCAAATGCTGTTGCATGACCGCCGCCAAGGGGAATGCGATGCCGTTTCTAACTGACGCCGAACGTGACGACCTGCGTATCGACCGGATGATCTTCCATGTGGTCGGGCCCGATCTGGAGGAGCCGGTGCTGCTCGCCGAGTTCGACCCGCTGATCTTCACCGAGTTCTTCCTCAAGCGCATCAAGTCGGCGTTGGGCGGCAACGCCTACAAGTTCATGCATGACTCGCCGACCATGGCAACGCTGCGCGAGATCGGCGGCGATGATGCCGTCTTTGTGTCCGGTTCCGAGCGGCTCGCCGGAGCGTTCCAGCACGAGCACCGCAGGAACTCCATCGACGGAGTGTTCTTCCTCTTCCTGCTGAGCACGGTTGATGACCGCCGGCTGTTTGCGCTGGTCAAGTATGACAACGACCAGGTGCTGAAATACGACATCGCCGATCGCGACGGGCAGCGGCGTGCGATCCTAGAGGAATTTAGGCAGACCTTCTCGACCAAGCGCGAATCTTTGCAGAAGATCGCGCTGGTGCGGCTCGGCGAGGAGGACGGCGAGCTGATGGTGCGGGACCGTTCCCGGCCTGACGGCATATCCGAATATTTCGAGAAGTTTCTTCGGGTGCGTCGTGCGGCCACGCCGGCCGAGTTCACCAAGAAGGCCGAGCGGGTTTTCAAGGAAGTGTTCAGGCAGCACAGGGCGGATCTCGATCCCGACGTCGTGAAGGGCGGCGCCCGCCGCATCAACGAGCAGCTGCGCGCCACGCGTGAGTTCGGTCCCGAAACGCAGGGCCAGCTGTTCGATTCGATCTTTGGCATGCTTCCGGACGACTCCCCCGTCCGCAAGACGTTCAAGCGAAAGCTGACGGCGCAACGTCTGGACGAGGAGACCTTCAGGGTCGATCCGACCGCGATCCCCAAGCCGACACGCAAGCGGATCGAGACAATCGAGGGCATCCAGATCCTGTTCGACGAGGAGTTCAGAAACCGGATCGAGCGGCGGGAACTCGACACAGGAGATACCGAGATCCGGATCACGACCGCGCGTGTCACGGTGGACGACGACGATGCCCTTGGGCGTATCGGCGGCGCTTGACGCCTCGGGCGCCCTCGACGTCGGCGAAACTATCGGATCGCTGACGGTCGCAGGCACGCCCGACGAGGCCGCCCTGTCGGCGTGGCGGGAGGTCGCCCGCGAATGTGCTGGCTACGGCTGTCGGTTGACGTGCAGGGACGACCTGGGCGACGCCCACGACCTGCGGACCGCCGATCTGTCGGAACTCGCCGGCGAGCCGCTGCGCGTCACGCTCGAGATCGAGCAGTCGGCACACACCATTCGGGTGGCGACAAGCCAAGGGCTGCGCCGAGCGCTGAGCGCCGTCGACGCCTCGCCAAACGTGTCCGAAATCCGGTTGCTGGGCTTGGGCGTTCCGATCCCGACCCTTGGCGTGAACATCGTTCCTTGGCAGCCCAGCGACGGGGACGCCGTGCCGCGGTCCGCCTCGCCGTTTCCGTCGCCGCGGCGGTTCGCGCGAACCATCGCGGGTGACAGCCGGGCGCCGGCGGAGATCGGCAGTTGGCTGCTCAACGGAGAAGGCGATCGTGAGGACCAGCCGTATCTCGTGTGGCGCGCATTCGCAGCCGACGCCATCCGTCGATCCCTGGTGAGCGAAATCTACGACGTGGACAGCACCACGCGGATAGTGCTGGCCGGTTCGCCGACGCGTCGTCTCGACCTCGGCGATGGCGACGAGACCGTCGCGTCGTTCGCCGGTCTCCAGGAAGCGGCGCGCTGGCTATTTGTAGAAGGCCGCGATGTCGAACTGAGGCACACCTTGCTGGCAGGTGAGCTCGCGCGTGAATGGCGCGACGAGCAGCCGTTAGCGGCGGGTCTGCCGGGGCGCCTGCACGTCGCGCTGGAGAGCGCCGGTCTGGCGTATCGGGCCCATGTGCAGCAGAGCAGCCGCGAGACAATCAAGAGCCTTTCCGATTTGCGTAAGACGCTAGCCGAGGAGATTGGCAAGGTCACGCAGCAGACGCGGGATCTGAGCAGCGGCCTGTGGCGCGACGTGGCGGTGGCGATCGTGACCGTCGCGTTCCGGTTGTCGATGGACGCGACCAAGACGACGGCGACGCCGGTCTATTCGATTGTCCTGCTCCTGGTCGCCACCTACATCGCGGTCAGCCAGACTGTGACGGTGAAGAGCAGCCGTGCCTTCCTCAAGGTCGCCGCGGACGCGCGCGCGCAGTGGCGGCACAAAGGTTACGCGTATCTGTCCGATGCCGAGTTCGATGCGCTTGCAGGCAAGCCGTTGACGGATGCGCGGGTAATTTACGACCGCGTAGAACGGTCGGCGAACTGGATTGCGGGACTGGTCGCCAGTGGCTTGGTCGTCTTCGCGGCTTGGGAGGCCGGCGTGCTGACGGCGGCCTGGCGTGCTCTTTCCGCGTTCCCCTGCGGCTGAGCGCGATCGGGCCGATCGTTCGACTGCCAGGCACACAGTAAGCTGACGACGTCATCGTCCAGAGCGAGAATATTCCCGCTGCCTGAATGCTAGACTTCGATGGACGAGGGCCCGGTTGTCGGAACCCGCGGGAATAGCTTGATGTCGAGTGTCGGGCCTTAGCGATTCGACCACCAAGCTAAGCCAATGTCCGCTTCCCGCGATCCGACGTCGATATCTGCCAGTCCGCAACCGGTCCAATCTCCGTCAGTCTGCGGTGCAGGTCGAATAAGCGCCGGACGTCGGCTTCTGGCCACAACTGCCATTCAACACGTGGCTACGGAACGGCCGAAAAGTCCCAGACCCTGTCGATTCAGGACCACCGTTTGGCCGTGAATCGATGGCGGGTTTCGACACGCCTATCCAAGGTCAGGAACGTCGGCGTGCCCGGTCAGACGTCTTTCAGCGCGAGTGATTGGTGGCACACCATTCTCGTCAAGCTTAGACGGACTCAGGTTGGCGTTTCGAGCGCTCCCAGCAACAGTGAAGCGGCGAGCGTAAGCATGATGGCGCCAACGACGGCATCGAGCACACGCCACGCCTGAGGCTTCGCAAACACCGGCTGGAGCATGCGTGCACCATAGCCGAGCGCTGCGAACCACGCGATGCTGGCACTGGCGGCGCCTGCAACGAAGATCGGACGGAGCGCAGCAGGCTGGGCCGCGCCGGCGGCCCCCATCAGCAGCACCGTATCGAGGTAGACGTGCGGATTGAGGAACGTGAACGCAGCGGTAGCGGCGATGGCCCGGCCGAGCGGGACAGCAGCGCCCGTCTCGAAGGTCATCGATGCGGACGACGCCATGCGCTGGAGGGCCTGGACGCCATACCAGCCGAGGAAGGCTACACCACCCAAGGTAAGCACCAGCTTCAACTGCGGGACGGCCGACAGGAATGCGCCGACACCGCTCACCCCGGTGGTGATCAGCAGGGCATCGGCACACCCGCAAAACAGCACGATGGCACCGACATGTTCACGCCGCAGCCCTTGGCGCAGCACGAATAGGTTTTGAGCGCCGATCGCCATGATCAGCGCAGCGGACAGGGCGAAACCGTTGAGGAACGGCGGAAGGATGCTTGTCATGAGGAGGGTAATGGCGGTGCAGATCGCACCAGACCAACTTGTTCTTCTAACGCCAATGAAGCATTGCTTCATCATGCTCGACTATACCTCGCTCGCTGCGATCGCCGCCGTCATCCAGGAAGGCAGCTTCGAACGTGCAGCGGAACGTCTGGGTGTCACCCCGTCGGCCGTGTCACAGCGAGTCCGCGGGCTGGAAGAGCGGCTCGGCACCATCCTTGTCGTGCGGGGGCAGCCTTGCACTGCAACGACGCAGGGCAGCGCCCTGTGCGCGCACTTCGATCGCGTGCGACTGCTGGAAGCCGACCTTTCACCGATGCTGACGAAAGGCACCGAACAATCCGATGCACACTCGACGCTGCGTATCGCGGTCAATGCCGATAGCCTGGCCACATGGTTTGCCGAGGCGGCGGTCGCGTTCTCAAGGTCCACGGGACACCTGCTGGAACTGACCCTGGAGGACGAGGCGCGGACTGCCGACCGGCTGCGCTCCGGCGAAGTGCTGGCCGTGGTCAGCAGTGACCCGACCCCGGTGCAGGGTTGCAAGACGATCTCCCTCGGAGCCCTGCGCTATGTTGCCTGCGCCAGCCCTGCCTTCATGGCCGAGCGTTTCGCGACTGGTGTCGATGCTGCCACGCTCGCTGGCGCACCGTTCATGCGCTTCGATCCCCACGATCGGCTTCAGGCCCGCTGGGCGCGCGAGGCCCACGATGTCGCGTTGGTAGGCCCATCACACCGCCTTCCATCAACGCATGCCTTCCTCGATTTCGCGCTGGCAGGCGCTGCCTGGGGTATGCATCCGCTGCCGTTGGCACGCCGATACCTGGAAACCGGCGCGCTGGTCGAACTGCCGCCGCAGCGACCGCTCGATGTTGCGCTATATTGGACGGTGGCGCGCCTCCATGCCTCGGCGCTGCGTGCACTGACCGAGGCGGTCAGGTCCGCTGCCAGAGCCGCCTTGGTTCAACTGACCGCTTAGGTCCCTTCGGAGCGATTTCCAACCTCGGCGAATCGGCGGCACCGGAGTGGAGGTGCGTGCCGGCTCTAGGACTTCTCGATTCTCGCGCCGCACTCCTTGCGGCTGATTTTTTTGATCTTTCGGCTCATTTCCCACCCGCGCCCAAGCACCGAATGCGTCATGGTCACCTCGATACGACGCACGAGGTGATTGACATGATGGCGGTTTTCAAAGCGGCAGTCAGCAGTGCTCTGGTCCGCGATCCGGTGACGATTTTCGCCCGCGACTCTGCCCAGGCAACCCTGCTCTTCCAGCTCTGACGCGAGAAGCACACCCCGAAGTCGGTCGATGGCCCCGCTGTAATCATGCGGATCACCGCGCATGAGCTTACCCTGCACCCCCAACTCGCTGCAGCTGCAAACGCTGGAGCTTTTGGCTTCGCATGGTGGATTGGTCACCGTCAGCGGTGGTGGTCACGCCGCCCGACAGTCATTTACTCGGACAAAATTCGGCGCTGCGTCGACCGTGCGGTGATTCGCGTTCTCCGGTTCGTCGGAGTTCGACGCGCCCTGTGTCTTTGCGCTCAGCCACGAAGCAGCGATCGCAACGCTGAACGAGCCAGCCTCGACCAGTGCGGGTCGGAGGCAATCCATGCGCGCGCCATGCGGAGCACAGCGAATTGGGGAGCATTGGTCGCCCTAACCGGCCATCGACTTGCACGCCCGCGACCCAACCCGTTGATGCAAAAGCGGTTTGGAAGGTCGGCCGCAAAAAAGGAAGAACCCTAAAATGCCCTCGGAGCGCTTGTGAGGCCGTGCGCGGGCGCTTGGCTACACAGGTGGCCTCCGTGCGTCATTTCGCGCTGCAAGGGGCCTTGCAGGGCAAATTTGAGCATATATGTTCCGGTAATGTTCCGGATGAGGCAGATGCTGAACTCCGCATGCTGGTCGCTTCGCTGACACTCCGAGGATTTTCTCTTCCACCCACGAACTGTGTTCAGCCGAGCGCAGCTCTGTTTCTCGAACGAAGTGAGAGAAACCTAAGAATCTAGAATATATAAAATATATATTAAAAACAAACAATCAAACGTGCGCAAGCGCACGCGGCGTGCGCGGTGTGCCCGCGAGTTGCACGCGACAGGACCGGAGTCAAGATCAGTCTGCGGAGGGCAACGAAGCGGCTCCGCTGTTGCCGGCGATCAGGCTTGCGAGCTTCACGCAGCGCCTCGTTCTAGCTCGCAGCACGGGGATGCGCCTAGCAGTCCAACAGGCTCATTTTTCTCGATTGTCGGACCAATCCCAGCCCGCATCCAAGCACCGAATGCGTCATGGTCACCTCATCGACAACGAATGAGGTCACCGATCAATGGCTCGAGTATTCCTGGCGTCAGACTGTTCCTGGCGCACGCCGCTGACCATCATCGCGCGTGACGGCGATGAGGCATTTCGCTTCGCCTATCTCTGGAGCGTGACGCACGATCCTGCGGTCTTTGCCAATGAGATTGGGCTCACCGCGCTCTTTGATGAAGACCTGGCCTTCCAACCTCAACTGGCCGAAATCGCAAGGTCTGGTCTGCTCGGCGTGGCATGGTGGACTGGGGAGCAAAGCGGCTGGCTGGTCGGTCCACCCGACGGCGAAGCACTCGGCGAGATTTCACCGCCGGCCCCTTCTCTGCAGGTCTATGTGTTCCAAACCATGGAGCCCGGCGGCACCTATGTGGTGGCTGAAACTGACACGCACGCGCTCGAACTGCTCAACGCCTACAGCCGCCACAGGAACGGCTGGGATGCATCCTACCATCAGGTCATCAGGCTGTCGGCGTGGCTCCTGCATGGGCGTGTCATCACCCTCCGGGACGAGATGTTCGCCGGCAAGGTCGGCATTGGGCATGAGTGCCAGGACGGTTTCTACCGGGTCTTCGCGCCGGGGGAGGATAAGTCGATGGGCAAGCGGCACTAAAGGAAGATCTGACGCGCCGCGAACGTCCTCGATAGTGCGTGGCGCCTTGTGCGGAGCGCAAGTCCCAGCTCGGCAGCGGCTAGGCCCCACCGATGGCGACGCGCGGGGCGAAATTGCCCCACTGTCACCGTCGCTCAAGTGCTACGTGTTCACGACGATGGATCCCTTTGCCTGCGCATCCACCCCAGCGGTTTCTAAGCATGGCAGAAGAGCCCGCTGAGCCAGCGGGCTCGGGAAGATGCTCGGCAAACAGAGTTGATCCGGTGGGCCTGGAACGACAGCGGCAAAGTCTAGGGCTACCGCAAGCTGCACGATGATCTGCTCGATCATGCGGAGACCTGTTGCCCGAACTGAGTTGCGCGGTTGACCAGACTTGCAGGTATCAAGGCGCAGATCGGCTACAAGCGCAGGACGGGCCACCGTTCCGCTGCTCACTGTGACCGGGTGGGATCCAGACCTCGGCGTGCAGTGTTGCTTTAGCTGTCTAGCAGGTATTCGATGCCACCCATTAGGTGTTCCCACTCCGCGTCGGACATCCCCAAGGGCTCATGCCGTTGGATCAGGTCCAACAATGCAGCTTCATGGTCATTGACCCGCCGGGGTATCGGCTTGCCGCCCCGAAGCACTTCGAGAACGAAGTTTACCCGTTCGGTGGAAAGGTCGGGTGCGGAGGCAGCCGCGTCGCAGATCCGACGCACCTCGCTTGGCAGGTCCTCTTCGGCAGAATGTGTCAGCAGAGCCCAGACCATCGGCTCGCGTTGCTCGAGCACTGCGCGCGTGAACTCGACCGCGTTCATCTTGAGCATCTCTGCGAGTTGCGGGGCGCGCTCGAGAGGGATCGCCATTCTGCCATTACTCATATGGCTCAATACGGTCGCCTGTTTGATGCCCAGCGCACTGGCCAAGGCCCTGAGGCCGCCTGGGTGTTGGTCAGTGTGACGACGTATCGCGGCGTTGAGCATGATCGTCGCGCGGCTGTGCGCGTAAGGGAATGAAGTGGTCATCGGGACGACACTAGCCCGAACCCATTGACATTTCTACGTTGTGTGTCATTCACCACACATCTTGAAATTGTTTGAGGTGACCATGGAAAATTTCGAACTACTGACGGAAGCCGAAGTGGCCAAAGTGCTTCGCATCAGTCCTCGAGCGCTACGGAGTGCGAGGGCAGCCGGGGAGCTCCAGCATGTGAAAATCGGACGGCTCATCCGCTACCGGCAGGAACACGTCGAATCTTTCATCAGGCAGGCGACGGTGCAGGCGCCCGGTCGAGCAGCTCGAGTTCCCAGTGTGGTGCGCGGACGTCGGCAGCCAGTCCGCACGTTCACGGCTCGCAACCAAGGTCTGGCTGCATGAGCGTCTACAAGCGCGGCAACACGTTCTATTATGATTTCCAGTTCCGCGGTGTTCGATACCACGGGCCTACCGGGTGCACTTCAAAACGCAAAGCATTGGAGGTTGAACGGCGCGCCAGGGAAGACGCAGCATTGCCTTCCCGCCAGCGACCAAGCATCACCTTGGATGAGGCGTGCGGTCTTTATCAAGACAAGGTTGAAGCGCTCCCGTCGTGGCCTACCGCTCGCTACATGCTTGCGGCGTTGATCAAGGGTCTCGGCGGGGCGCGCACGCTGTCAGACGTGACCCAACTCGACCTTCAGCGTTACTATGCCAAGCGAGGCAAGGGTCGAAGCCCTGGGACGATCAACAGAGAAGTGGACGTCGCACGTGCCGTTTGGGCACATGCCGAGGCGACGCGGTTTGACTTCGGTGAAAAGCCGAACTGGCGCGCGCTGAAGGCAAAGGACCCTGCCAAACCGGAGCGAGAGCTATCCGTCGACGAAGAGCAGCGCCTGTTCTCGCATTTGCGCGAGGACGTTCGTGATGCGGTGGACTTTCTCTTAAAATCGGGCTGGCGGCGCAATGAGGTGCTCAATCTACGCTGGCAGGATTGCGATCTTTGCGAGCGAACAGCCATCACTCGTATCAAAGGCGGCGATGTGATCCGACGCCCGCTGACAAACGCACTGGTGGAGATCATCAGGCGCCAACCAAAGGTGGGGCTGGAGGTGTTCACCTATATCTGCCAGAAGTCGAGCAAGACGCGCCGCAAGGGGACGCGATACGCTCTCACGCCGACATCGCTGCGCAAGCCCTTCGCCAATGCGCTTATACAGGCCGAGATCTCGCAGCTTCGCATCCACGACCTGCGGCACACGCGCGCTACGAGGATCGTAAGGAGCACCGGATCGTTGCCGGCTGCAAAAGCCGCGCTAGGGCACAAGACAATCGCCACCACGCAGCGCTATGCGCATGTTCTAGACGAAGACACACGGCGGGCCCTCGATGCAAGCGAGTCCCACAATATTCCCACACGAAATTCTTCAAGTGCTGGATAACGCGAGGTTTTCTGCGCCCTATCGAGTGGTTGTGCATCACCGTGTAAACGAGATGCTCTACCAACTGAGCTAACCGCCCCTGCCCGGGAAGGGGCGCTACTGCGCGGTTTTTGGGCGGTCGTCAATGGTGGGGCGGAGCTGGGCCGGTTGCGTGCGCGCCTCCGGAATCGGCGACGCCATGCCGGTGCCGGCCCGGCGCTGAATGGCGCGCACCCTTCATGCCATAGGGGCATTCATACGGTACGGGCATAGGCCCATGCCGATTTTGCGATCTAATCTCGCGCCGCCCGACCAGCTAGAACCCTTGCGAGCGCCGCGCGCAATGGCGCTTGCGTTGCCGTTGCCAAGGAGACGATGATGACCAGCCAGCCATCCAGCGTGACGCTGAACAACGGCGTCGAAATGCCCATTCTCGGCTTCGGCGTGTTCCAGGTGCCCGATCCTGCGGAGTGCGAGCGCAGCGTGCTCCACGCGCTCGATGTCGGCTACCGCCTGCTGGACACGGCAGCCTCCTATGGCAACGAAGCTGCGGTCGGGGCTGCGATCAAGGCGAGCGGGATCGCGCGCGAGGAGATCTTCGTCACGACCAAGCTGTGGGTGGAGGATGCCAGCTACGACGGAGCAAGGGCGGCGGTCGAACGCTCGCTGAACAAGCTCCGGCTCGACGTCATCGACCTCTACCTGATCCACCAGCCCTACGGCGACGTTTATGGGGCGTGGCGGGCGATGGAGGAACTGCACCGCGCGGGCCGCATCAGGGCTATCGGCATCAGCAATTTCTATCCCGATCGCGTGGTCGATTTCGTGCTGCACAACGAGATCGTCCCTGCGGTCAACCAGATCGAGATCCATCCCTTTCACCAGCAGGAAGACGCACTGGCGACCTTGCGCGAACATGGCATCCAGGCCGAAGCCTGGGGACCGTTCGCCGAAGGCCGGAACGGGCTGTTCGAGAACGCGGTGTTGCAATCCATCGCTCGCAAGCATGGCAGGACCATCGCACAGGTCACGCTGCGCTGGCTGATCCAGCGCGGCATCGTCGCCATCCCCAAGTCGGTGCGCAAGGAGCGCATGGCCGAGAATTTCGCGGTGTTCGATTTCGAACTGGACGCAGCGGACGTCGCCGCGATCGGCGGCCTTGACCAGAAGGCGAGCAGTTTCTTCGACCACCGCGACCCTGCGATGGTGAAGTGGCTCGGCACGCGCAAGCTGGAAGGTTGAACGTCATGACGGCCACGCTCGGTCGCCGCCCCTTCATCGCCGCTCGCCTGATCGTTATCGGGCTGGTCGCGGCGGGCTTCACCCTTGCCGGGAGTTCCGCCATGGCCAATCCGCCCGTCGCATCGATCGTCGATGACCGTCACGCCCTGCTCGACCTTTCGCAGCAAAAGTGGTCGTGGATGGCCGAGCGCCGCACCGACAAGCTGGATGCGTTGTTCCACCCGGCCGCTCGCTTCGTCCACATGGGCGCGACGATGGACAAGGCGGCGGAGCTTGAGGTGATCGCCAGCGGGCGGATCCAGTACAAGCGCGCCGACGTCAGCGAGGCGTCGGTCGAACTGCTGGGCGATACCGCGATCGTGTTCAGCCGCCTGCGCCTGCTGGCGGTGGTCAACGGCACCGAGGTGACCAACCCCTTCAGCGTCACCGAAGTCTACGTCCGCCGCGATGGCCGCTGGTTGCTGGCGACGATGGCGTTCACCCGGCTTCTTGGAGAGTGACGAAGCGCCGTTGAATCGAGCGCTTCCCACAGGGCCTCGGGCAGCGGCTGATCCAGCATGGCGGCGTTTTCCGCTGTCTAGGCGGGGCACTTGGCCCCCGGCACGATCGCGTCGTTGGCCATGCCCAGCCCTTTATCGCGCCCTGATCGCGCGGGGAGCAGCGCGCACGGAATGCCCCGTCGCGTGCATGGCCAAGTGTTCGTTACACGCCTGACGATCGCGCAAATCTTGGCGCAATAGACCGATTTTCGGCTTCTCGTCTTTTCCCGCCGCGATGGTGCGAGCCTGTCGGCGCTTGTCCCCACATGAGGGTTGCCCTGAGTGAGGAATGGAACATAATAGGAACATATGAGAATCGTTCCAGCCCTGATGCGCTCGTGCGCGGTGTCGGTCGAGTCGTCCCGTCAGGCACTCGGCCCCGCTTCGCTCGGTATCGCCTCGCTCGATGCCGCGCTGGGGGGCGGGCTGGCGCAGGGGCGTGTGCATGAAGTCTATGCGGCCGAAAGCGATGATGCCGCCAGCGCGGCGGGATTTGCCGCGGGCGTGGCGGTGTGCCTGGGAACGGCCGATCCGGGCCGCTCGGTGCTGTGGCTGCGGGACCAGCGCGCAGCGCGCGTGGGCGGCGTGATGCAGGCCCCGGGCTGGGCCGAACTGGGCGGTGCGCCGGGCCGGGGGCTGGTGGGCGTAATGCCCGATGCGATGGCCCTGCTGCGCGCCGCCGTCGATGCCTTGCGCTGCGCCGCGCTGGGCGCGGTGATCGTGGAGTGCTGGGGCGCGATGCGCGAACTGGACCTGACCGCCAGCCGCCGCCTTGCGCTGGCTGCGGAGAAATCGGGGGTGCCCCTGCTGCTGCTGCGTCCTGACGCCGCGCCCGTGCCCAGCGCGGCGCAAACCCGCTGGCAGGTGGCCGCCGCGCCTTCGTGCACGCTTCCCGGCAACGCGCCGGGAATGCCGACTTTTGATGTGACCTTGCTGCGCCAGCGATCGGGCCCTTGTGGCATTTCCTGGCGGCTGGAGTGGGACCGTGACCGACGCTTGTTCCGTGACGCGGCGCTATCTGGCGCTGTGGTTTCCCCTGCTGCCCACCGACCGGCTGCGGATACAGGAAGGGATGGGGAGCGCCGCGACCGGCGGGCAGCTTGACGCGCCGCCTGATGCGCCGCTTGTCCTCGTTGCCAAGGTCAAGGGCGCGCTGCGGTTGGGTGCCGTCGATGCCCATGCCCGCGCGCTGGGGATCGCGCCGGGCCAGACGCTGGCCGATGCACGCGCGCTGCATCCCGACCTTGTCGTGGCCGACATGGACGAGGATGCCGATCGCCACTGGTTGCGGCGGCTGGCGGAGCACTGCATCGCCTGGTCGCCGCGCGTCACCGTTATTCCTCCCGACGGCGTGACGCTGGACATCGCGGGAAGCGAACATCTGTTCGGTGGCGAGGCGGGCCTTGCCGCGCAGGCAGAGGAGACCTTTGCCGCGATCGGGATGCGCGTGCGCATGGCCGCCGCCTGCACCGCGCAAGGCGCGCAGGCGCTGGCGCGCCATGCCCGCCTGCCCGTGGGGGACGAGCGGCAGGCGCTGCGGGCCCTGCCGGTGCAGGCGCTGGGGCTTGACGAGGAGGCGACGCTCGCCCTGCGCCGCGCGGGGCTGAAGACCATCGGCGATCTTGCATCGCGCGCCGCCGCCAGCATCGCTGCGCGTTTCGGCGCGGACGCGGTGACCGCGCTGCGCCGCCTGCTGGGCGAGGAGCACGCGCCGATCGACCCGCTGGCGCAACCCGAGCCGCTCCATTGCGAACGCCGCTTTGCCGAGCCGGTGGCGTTGCAGGCGAGCATCGCCGCCTGCTTTGTCGACCTGCTGCGCGAGGCGGCGCGCATGCTCGAACAGCGCGGGCTGGGGGGGCGACGCTTTGTCCTGACGCTGTTCCGCAGCGATGGCGCGCGCCACCGGCTGGCGATCGAGACGGGCCTGCCTACGCGCGATCCGGCGCCGGTGCTGCGCCTGTTCGACGAACGCATCGGCGCGCTGGCCGATCCGCTCGACCCCGGCTTCGGCTATGATCGCATCACGCTGTTCCTGCCCGTTACCGAGCCGCTGGCCGCCAGCCAACCGGCCCTCGATGGCGGAGAGCAGGAGGCAGGCGCGCTGGCCGACCTGATCGACCGGCTGAGCACGCGGCTGGGGCCGGGCACCCTGTGCCGCCTTGTGCCGCAGGACAGCCACATTCCCGAACAGGCGCAGCTTGCCCTGCCCGCGATCCACGCGCGTGCGCCCGTCCACTGGCCCACGCCGCCGGCAGGCGAGCCGCCGCTGCGCCCGCTGTTCCTGTTCGATCCGCCGCAGCCGGTGGAGGTCATCGCCGAGGTGCCCGACGGCCCGCCGCACCGCTTTCGCTGGCGGCGCAAGCTGCACGAGGTGCGGCTTTACGAAGGGCCGGAGCGGATCGCGGCGGAATGGTGGCGGCGCAAGGGAGGCGAAGATCCCGGGAAGGGTGGACTGACGCGCGACTATTACCGGATCGAGGACGTGCGCGGGCGGCGCTACTGGATCTTTCGCCACGGGCTCTACGATGAAAAGCCCGATCCGAAGTGGTATCTGCACGGGCTGTTCGCATGATGGCCCCGCCTGCTTTTGCCGAACTGGTCGCGGCCACCAATTACAGCTTCCTGCGCGGCGCTTCGCACCCGGCGCAGATGGTGGCGCGAGCCCATGCGCTGGGCATGGCGGGCATCGGCATCGCGGATCGCAATACGGTGGCAGGCGTGGTGCGCGCGCATGTGGCCTGGCGCGAGGTGGGCGGGCTTGCGGGCGGATTTCGCCTGGCTGTGGGGGCGCGGCTGGTCTTTGCCGACGGCACGCCCGACGTCATCGCCTATCCCGCCACGCGCCACGGCTGGGGGCGGCTGACCCGGCTGCTGACGCTGGGCAACCGGCGGGCGGAAAAGGGCGATTGCACGCTGCACCTGCCCGATCTGCTCGACCATGCCGACGACCTGCTGCTGATCTCCATGGGGCGAGACCGGGCAGTGCTGGAGCGGCTGGCCGAGGCGCGTCCGGGTGCGGTGTGGCTGGCGGCGACCATGCAGCGCAACGGGGCCGATGCGCGGCGGCTGGAGCAGGCGCGGGCGCTGGGCGCGGCTTGCGGCGTGCCGCTGATCGCCACGTGCGATGCGCTTTACGATCATCCCGATGCGCGGCCGCTGCACGATGTGCTGACCTGCATCCGCGAAGGCGTGACCATGGCCGAGGCAGGGCGCCGCCTGCTCGCCAATGCCGAGCGCCATCTGAAACCGCCCGCCGAAATGGCGCGGCTGTTCCGCGCGTGCCCCGAAGCGGTCACGGCCAGCACCGGGATCCTGTCGCGCATCGCCTTCACGCTCGATGACCTGCACTATGAATATCCGCACGAGCCGGTGCCCGAAGGCTGGCAGCCGCAGGCGTGGCTGGAACATCTGGTGCGCGAAGGCGGGCGGGCGCTTTTCCCCGATGGCCTGCCGGAAGCCTACCAGACCGTGCTGGGCGAGGAGTTCGGCCTGATCCGGCAGAAGAACTACGCTGCCTATTTCCTCACCGTGCACGACATCGTGCGCCATGCGCGCAGCCTCGATCCGCCGATCCTGTGCCAGGGCCGGGGCAGCGCGGCCAATTCGCTGGTTTGCTATTTCCTGGGCATCACGCCGATCGACCCGGTGCGCGAAAAGCTGCTGTTCTCGCGCTTCCTGTCCGAACAGCGCGACGAGCCGCCCGATATCGACGTGGACTTCGAGCATGAGCGCCGCGAGGAGATCATGCAGTACATCTATGCCCGCTATGGCCGCGAGCGGGCAGGCATCGCCGCCACGGTGATCCACTATCGCCCGCGCAGCGCACTGCGCGAAGTGGGCAAGGCGCTGGGGCTGACCGAGGACGTGACCGCGCGCCTCGCCTCCACCATCTGGGGCAACTGGGGCGATGACGTGCCCGAGACCCGCGTGGCGCAGGCCGGGCTGGACATCGCCAACCCGCAGATCGCGCGGCTGAAGGCGCTGGTCGATCAGGTGCTGACCTTTCCCCGCCACTTGTCGCAGCATGTCGGCGGTTTCGTGCTGACCGAGACGCGGCTTGATGAACTGGTGCCGATCCACAATGCGGCCATGCCCGATCGCACCTTCATCGAATGGGACAAGGACGATATCGACGCGCTGGGCCTGATGAAGGTCGACGTGCTGGCGCTGGGCATGCTGACCTGCATCCGCAAGAGTTTCGACCTGCTGCGCGTGCATGGTGTGGCCGACCTGACGCTGGCCACCGTCCCGCGCGAGGACGCGGCGACGTATGCCATGCTGCATCGCGGCGACAGCATCGGCACGTTCCAGGTGGAAAGCCGCGCGCAGATCGCGATGCTGCCCCGGATGAAGCCCAAGGAACTGTACGACCTTGTCATCCAGGTGGCGATCGTGCGGCCGGGACCGATCCAGGGCGGCATGGTCCATCCCTATCTGCGGCGGCGCAATGGCGAGGAGGCGGTGGTCTTTCCCAGCCCGGCACCTCCGCACGATCCCGACGAGTTGCGCGAAGTGCTGGGCAAGACGCTGGGCGTGCCGCTGTTTCAGGAACAGGCGATGAAGCTGGCTATCGTCGCGGCCGATTTCACCCCGCCGCAGGCCGATGGCCTGCGCCGCGCGATGGCAACTTTCCGTCACCACGGCACCGTTCACAACTACGAGGATCTGCTGATCGAAGGCATGGTCAGGCGCGGTTACGAGCGGGACTTCGCCGAACGCTGCTATGAACAGATCAAGGGCTTTGGCGACTACGGCTTTCCCGAAAGCCACGCGCAGGCCTTTGCCTGGCTCGCCTATGTCTCGTCCTGGCTGAAATGCCGCCACCCGGCTGCGTTCACCTGTGCGCTGCTCAACAGCCAGCCGATGGGCTTCTACGCGCCTGCGCAACTGGTCCGCGATGCGCAGGACCATGGGGTGGAAGTGCGGGCGGTGGATGTGAACGACAGCCATTGGGACTGCACGCTGGAAGGGGTTGTGCGGCGAGCGCTGGCGTTGCGGCTGGGGTTTTCCCGGATCGACGGTTTCCGGCAAGGATGGGCCGAGGCGATCGTGCAGGCCCGGCAGGATGGCGCGTTCGCCTCGATCGAAGATCTCGCCCGGCGCACCGCGCTGCCGCCCGCCGCCTTGCGCAAGCTCGCCGATGCCGACGCTTTCGGCGCGCTGGCGCCCTCGCGCCGCGATGCCTCGTGGGATGTGCGCCGCACGCCGCCCACGCAATTGCCGCTGTTTGCCTTCGCCGATGCGCCCGAACTTGGCCGCGAAGCCGATGCGCGCCTGCCTGCCATGCCGCTATCGGAGGAAGTCGTGGCCGATTACCAGACTGCGCGCCTTTCGCTGAAGGGGCATCCGATGCAGTTCCTGCGCGATGCGCTGAGCCGCGAAGGCGTGCGATCCTGCGCGGATGCCAACGCGCTGCCCGATGGCCGCAAGGTGCGCGTTGCGGGCGTGGTGCTGACCCGCCAGCGCCCGGGCAAGGGCAATGCCGTGTTCATCACGATCGAGGACGAGACGGGGATCGTCAACGCGCTGCTGTGGGCGCGTGATCTGGACAAGCAGCGCCGCGCGGTGATGGCCGCGCGCCTGATGCTGATCGAGGGGGAGATCCAGAAAAGCAAGGAAGGGGTGGTCCACCTGATGGCCGCGCGCGTGATCGACCGCACCGCCATGCTCGACCGCCTGACCGATCAGGAGCGCGTCTCTCCGCCGATTTCGCGCGGTGACGAAGTCCACCACCCCCAGCGCCCGCGCACGCACGGCCATCCCCGCGATGTCAGGGTTCTGCCCCGGTCACGGGACTTCCACTGAACCTTGCGCATCCAAGCGCGGCGCGTGCGTCATTTCGCCGCGCGGTCGTGCTTCCGCGCCCGGAAACTTTCATAGCTGTCGAGCACGGCGCGCATGTCCTCGATCGCCTTCTGCCTCGCCGCACTGTCGCGGATCCGGGCGAGGCGGCGCTTCAGGTTGAGCGCGAGGTCGGTGCAATCGTTCTGCCAGTCGCTCCCCAGCGCGGGACGCAGGTCCTCGCGCCCGGTCCTGACCCGGCGCGCCGGTTGCCCGGCCGACAATTCGTAGCTTTCGCCGATTTCGGGAACGATCACCGCTGGCGCCAGCTTGCGCGTCTGCGCCAGTTCCTGAAGTGCGGCGATCGCGCCCTTCTCGCCATGGTCGAGGAACAGGCCTCCGGCGATGGGGCCGCGTTCGGTGATCCAGTCGAGCAGCTCGCTCTGGTCGGCGTGCGCGGAATAGCTCTCGATCCGCCGAATCTGCGCCCGCACGCGCACGTCGCGGCCCGAGATACGCACCCGCTGCGCGCCATCGAGAATGACCCGGCCGAGCGATCCTTCGGCCTGGAAGCCGACGAACAGGATCGTCGAATCCCGCCGTGGCAGGTTGTAGAACAGGTGGTGGCGGATGCGCCCGGCCTCGCACATGCCCGAGGCCGACAGGATGATCGCACCCGACATCGTGTTGAGCCGCATCGATTCCAGCACGTCGTTGGTGTAGTGGATGGCCGGGTCTGCGAAGACGTTGCGCCCGCCTGTGTCTTCCAGTTGCCCGGCATATTTGCCGAATACGGTCGTGGCGCGGCTGGCGAGCGGGGAGTCGACGAAGACCATGGCATGGCCGATTCTTCCGCTGCGCGACAGTTCGGCGATGTCGAGCAGCAGTTCCTGCGTGCGTTCGAGCGCGAAGGCCGGGATCACTAGGTTGCCGCCCCGTGCGCGCGCTTCGACGATTTCCATTTCGAGCAGGCGGCGGCGCTCCTCGATCGAAACCCGCTGGCGGGCGCGATCGCCGTAAGTGCTTTCGCAAATCACGTAGTCGAACCCGGCGGGCGAGGTGGGATCGGGGTGGAATGCCTTGTTGTCTGGGCCGACATCGCCCGAATAGAGCAGGCGCACGCCGCCCGCTTCGACTTCGATGGAGGCCGCGCCGAGGATGTGGCCGGCGTTCCACAACCGGACGCGGAAGCCTTCGGCAGGCTCGAACCATTCGCCCAGGGCCACGGGGCGGGCCATGCGCCATGCGGCCAGCGCGTCGCGTTCGGTATAGATCGGCTGGAACGGATCTTCGCCCGCGCGATCGCGGCGCCGGTTGCGTCGTTCCGCCTCGTATTCCTGGATGCGTCCTGCATCGGCGAGCATGAATTCGAGCAGGTCGGTCGTCTCGCCCGTACACCAGATTGCGCCCTTGAACCCTTCTGCGGCCAAACGCGGGAGGAGGCCGCTATGGTCGATGTGGGCGTGGCTGAGGATCACCGCGTCGATGGACGGGGCCTCGAAGGCCAGCGGTTCATGATTGAGCGCTTCGAGCGAGCGTGAGCCCTGGAACATGCCGCAATCGAGCAGGACGCGGGATTTCCCGGCGCGCAGTTCGATGCACGAGCCCGTGACCGTCTGCGCCGCCCCATGAATCGTCAGCGAAAGCGACATCGACCGTTCCTCTCCTGCGCGCTTGGAGCATGGATCATCGGCCAAGCGCGGTCGTTGCGCCAGCGCAAAGGTCGGTGCGCGGCGCTTCGTCTTTGCCGTCAGGACAGCGTCAGGTATCACCGGCATGTCGGATGGTCATGGCAGGGGATGGGAAGACCGATGCGGCTGCTGATCGTCGAGGACAATGCGCGGTTGGCCGAACTTGTCGCCGAGGCGATGGGGCGGCGGGGCATGGCCTGCGACGTGGCGCCGACGCTGGCCTTCGCCGACGACGCGCTCGCCTGCGCGGCCTATGATGCGGTGCTGCTCGACCTGGGCCTGCCCGATGGCGACGGGCGGCAGTGGTTGCAGCGTCAGCGCGTTCGCGGCCTCGACGTGCCGGTGCTGATGTTGACGGCGCGCAGCGCGCTCGACGATCGTATCGGCGGGCTGGACGCCGGGGCCGACGACTATCTGGTCAAGCCTGCCGAAACCGAGGAAATCGCCGCGCGGCTGCGCGCGCTGCTGCGCCGACCGGGGCCGCGGGCGCACCCGGTGATCGAGGTGGGAGCGGTGCGCTTCGATACCGGCAGCCAGCGCACGACGGTGAACGGCACCGCCATCGACCTGACCCGGCGCGAGACCGCGCTGCTCGAACTGCTCATGCGGCACGCCGGGTCGGTCGTGCGTCGGCAGCAGATCGAGAACTCGCTCTATGGTTTCGACGACGAGGTTTCGGCAAACGCGGTTGATGCGATCGTTTCGCGCTTGCGGCGGCGGCTGGTGGAAGCGGGCGCGCCGCAGATCCTGCATACGATCCGCGGGCTGGGCTACCTGTTCGAGGAACGCGCGGCATGACGCACTCGCGTTCGGTCACGCGCCGGATCGCGCTGGGGCTGGCGGCCATCGCGGTGTTCGCGACCGTGACGCTGTGCGCGGCGGTGATGGCCGAATACGGCTTTTCGCTGGCCGATCTGGTGCACGAGGCCACCTGGCAGGCCGCCGGGCAGGAGATCATGGACCACGTGGGGTTGCCGATCCTGGTGGTGCTGGGACCGACGGTGCTGGCCACCAATGTCCTGCTGCATCGCGCGTTCCGGCCGCTGCGACAGGCGGCGGCCAAGATCGAGGCGACCCCACCGGGGCGCGGGGTGCGCGTGGGCGGCGCGGACCTGCCCGAAGAAGCCGCCCCCTTCGTCGAGGCGGTCAATCGCCTGTTGGGCCGACTGGACGCAACCGCCGAGCAGCAGGAGGCGTTCGCCTCGGACGTGGCGCATGAACTGCGCACGCCGCTGACCATCCTGTCGATGGAACTGGAACGCCCCGACCCGCTCGACCGCGCGCAATTGCAGGACGAGGTCCTGGCGATGCGGCGGCTGGTGGACCAGCTGCTGCTGCTGGCACAGGTCAACGCCGCCGCGACTGCGCCGCTGCCCCCGGCGCGGTTCCGGCTGTCCGACGTGGCCGAGGACGTCACGGCACGCCTTGCGCCGCAGGTCATCGCCGATGGCCGGATGATCGAGATCGAGGTGCTGGACCCGGCAGCTTCGGTCGAAGGCCATCGCGAGGCGGTCGCGGCGGCGCTGCGCAACCTCGTCGAGAACGGCGCGCGCGTCTCGCCGCCGGGCGGGACGGTCACGGTGCTGTGCGGGCCGGGGCCCGCACTGCGCGTGCGCGACGAAGGGCCGGGGCTTGCTCCCGACCAGCTCGCCCGGCTGGTGCGGCGGCATGAGCGGGCCGACCACGCCAGCCTGAACGGCGCGGGGCTTGGCCTCGCCATTGCCGACCGGATCATGGCCGCACACGGCGGGCGGCTGGCGACCGATCCCGCCGCGCGCGAGATCGCCATGGCCTTCCCGTCCGCACACTGAAAAGGGCGGCGCGCCGTCAGGTCCATGTCAGGTGCTCTCCTTAGGGCGAGCCTTCATGAGCAGACATCGCCTTATCCTTGCCATCGGCGCGGCCACAGCGGTTGCGGTGAGCAGCTACTACGGCCTTGCCGACCGATCCGCGCCAGAAGTGACGCCGGGCCCGCAGGCGGCGGCGCCTGCGTCCGACCTGATCGCGGTCGATGCGGCGAAGGCCGAAGCGCTGGGCCTCACGCTCGCGCCCGCAACGCCTGCCACGCAGGCGCCGCTCGCCGATCTTCCCGCGACGATCGCGCCGCCGCCCAATGCGCGCGTGGCCGTGCCCGCGACGCTGCCCGGCGTGGTGCTGCGCACGTTCGTGGTCGAAGGCGATCAGGTCGTGCGCGGGCAACCGCTGGCGCAAGTGGCGAGCCGTGACGTGCTGACGCTGGGCGCCGATCTTTCGCGGGCCAGCGCCCGGCTGGGCGTGGCGCAATCGGGCGCGGCGCGGTTGGGGCAGTTGAGCCGCGAAGGCATCATCGCAGGCGCACGCGCCGACGAAGCGCGGGCGCTGGCGGCCGAAGCCCGCGCCGACGTATCCGAAAAGAGCCGCATCCTGCGCATGGTCGGCGGCCATGCGGCGAGCGGCAGCTACACGATCTCCGCGCCGATCGCGGGCCGGGTGACCAAGGCCGAGATCCTCGCCGGAAGCCCGGTAGATGGTGCCAGCGCGCCGTTCGTGATCGACGCGGACGGTCGCTACGAAGTGACGGCGCAAGTGCCCGAACGCCTGCTCGGCACGATCCGCCCGGGCATGACGGTGCGCATCGGCGAGGCCAGCGGCACGGTGACCTCGGTCGGCACCGCGCTTGACCCCATGACCCGTTCCGCGCTGCTCAAGGCCCAACTCCCCGCAGGGCCGGGCATGATCGCGGGACGGGCGGCGACGGTGACCGTCCTTGGCCCTGCCCCGGCCGGGGCGGTCACCGCGCCAACCGGAGCGGTGACGCGCCTCGATGGCGCCGACGTGGTGTTCGTGGCCGCTCAGGGTGGCTTCAAGGTGCGCAAGGTGCGGCTTGCCACGGGTTCGGGTGGCGCTCCGGTGATCCTGTCGGGCCTCGCGGTGGGTGAGCGCGTGGTCGTTTCGGGCACCAGCGCGCTCAAGGCGCTGGCGCTGGCGAAGTAAGGGCGGAGCGATGCTGAACAAGCTCGTCGCGCAGGCGCTGGCCTACCGCATGATGGTGCTGGCTCTGGCGCTGGTCGTCGCAGGCCTTGGCGCATGGGCGTTCGTGCGCCTGCCGGTCGATGCCTATCCCAACATCGTCCAGACCCAGGTCAAGATCATCCTCAAGGCCCCCGGCATGACGCCCGAGGAGGTCGAAAGCCGGGTGATCGCGCCGATCGAGATGGAGATGCTCGGCATTCCGGGGCAGGCGGTGCTGCGCTCGACCGCCAAGTACGCCATCGCCGACGTGACCATCGATTTTCAGGATGGCACGGACCTCTACTGGGCGCGCAACCAGGTGGCCGAACGCCTGACCGGCGTGCTGGCCGATATGCCCGCCACGGTCAGCGGCGGCCTTGCGCCCATTTCGACGCCGCTGTCCGATGTCTACATGTTCACCATCGAGGGGCCGCTGTCGCTTCAGGAGAAGCGCGAGCTGCTCGACTGGACGATCCGTCCGGCGCTGCGCACGGTGCCGGGCGTGGCCGACGTCAACGCGCTGGGCGGCTTCGTGCGCACCTTCGAGGTGCGGCCCGATCCGGTAGCGCTGGCCTCGGCGCGGCTGTCGGTCTCGGACATCGAGACCGCGATCGAGGCGGGCAACCGCAACGATGGCGCGGGCCGACTGGTCAGCGGCGAGGAATCGCTGATCGTGCGCTCGGTCGGCGCGATCCGCACGGTCGAGGACTTGCAGGCGCTGGTGCTGGCGAGCCGTGACGGGCGCATCCTGCGCCTCGGCGACGTGGCGCAGGTCACGACCGGCAGCCTCACCCGCTATGGCGCCGTGACGAAGAACGGCGCGGGCGAGGCGGTCGAAGGGCTGGTGATCGGCCTGCGCGGCGCAGATGCGCGCGCCGTGGTCGACGGGGTCAAGGCGCGGCTCGCCGAAGTCGAGGCGGGGCTGCCCAAGGGCACGAAGATCGACGTGTTCTACGATCGGTCGGACCTGATCGGCCACGCCGTGGGCACGGTCGAGGAAGCGCTGCTCGAAGCGACGGTGCTGGTGATCGTGCTGCTGGTGGTGTTCCTGGGCGACTGGCGCGCGGCGGCGATCGTGGCGGTGACGCTGCCGATGGCCGCGCTCATCACCTTCCTGTTCATGGGCATGGCGGGGCTGACCGCCAACCTGATGAGCCTGGGCGGCCTTGCCATCGCCATCGGGATGCTGGTCGATGGCGCGGTGGTGGTGGTCGAGAACGTGGTGGAACGGCTGCAGGGCGAACACCATGAAGGCGCTCCACGGCTCAATTCGGTCTATCGCGCCACCAGCGACGTCGTCGTGCCGGTTTCGGCGGGCATCCTGATCATCGCGCTGGTGTTCCTGCCGCTGCTGTCGTTGCAGGGGCTGGAGGGCAAGCTGTTCGCGCCGGTGGCGCTGACCATCGTGTTCGCGCTGGCAGGCTCGCTGCTGTTGGCGCTGACGCTGGTGCCGGTGCTGGCCTCGCTGGGCCTGAAGGCGGGCGGCGGCCACCACGAACCCTGGATCATGCGCCAGCTGACGCCGCGTTACCGCGCGCTGCTGGTTGGTGCCTTCGCGCGCAAGAAGATGGTCTATGGCCTGTCGGGCGCGGGCCTGGTGCTGGCGGCGCTGGCCTATGTTTCGGTCGGCAAGACCTTCATGCCGACGATGGACGAAGGCTCGGTGATCGTGCAGCTGACCAAGCTGCCCTCGATCAGCCTTGCCCGGTCAGTGGAAGGCGACATGGCAGTGCAGCGCGCGCTCAAGCGCGTGCCCGAAGTGCAGGATGTGATCGCGCGCGTCGGTTCGGACGAGCTGGGGCTCGATCCGATGGGCCTCAACGAAACCGACACATTCGTGCGGCTGAAGCCGCGTTCGGAATGGCGCGGCGACAAGGACTTCGTGGTCGAGGAACTGCGCAAGGCGACTGAGGGCCTGCCCGGCATCCAGACCAGCTTCACCCAGCCGATCGAGATGCGCGTTTCCGAAATGCTCACCGGCGCGCGCGGCGACCTGGCCGTCAAGATCTTCGGGCCCGACCGCGAGGTGCTGGCCGATCTGGCGGGGCAGGTGCGCCAGGCGCTGGGCAAGGTGCGCGGCGCGACCGAGGTCCTGACCGTGGCCAACGACCGCGTCGATTACTTTCAGCTCGATATCGACCGTGCTGCCGCCGGGCGGTTCGGGATGCCGGTCGACCAGTTGCAGGATACCTTGCGCGCGCAGGTCGAAGGCGTCCGCGCCGGGGTCGTCGCCGAAGGGCAGCGCCGCGTGCCCATCGTGATCCGGGGCGACGATGTCGTGCGCAACGATCCCGCGCGCTTTGCCGACCTGCAGATGCTCACCCCCACCGGCACGCTCGCCCGCGTCAGCGACATGGCGCGGATCGACCGCACCGAAGGCCCGGTGAAGATGGAGCACGAGAACGGCTCGCGCTTCGCTCTTGTGCAGGCCTTCGTCTCGGGCCGCGACCTTGTCGGTTATGTCGACGAGGCCAAGGCCGCGGTGGCGAAGGGCGTGCGCCTGCCCGCCGGATACCGCCTTGTCTGGGGCGGGCAGTTCGAGAACCAGCAGCGCGCTTCGGCGCGGCTGATGCTGGTGATCCCGGTCGCGCTGCTGCTGATCTTCTTCGTGCTGCTTGCCACCTTGCGCTCGCTGCGCGCTTCCACGCTGATCCTTGCGAACATTCCGTTTGCGATGGTCGGCGGGGTGATCTCGCTGTGGGCGTCGGGCGAATACCTCTCGGTGCCCGCTTCGGTGGGCTTCATCGCGCTGCTGGGCATCGCGGTGCTCAACGGGCTGGTTCTGGTCTCCTACTTCCGCCAGCTGAGTTATGAAGGCCGCCCGATGGCCGAAGCGGTGCGGCTGGGGGCAGAACGCCGCCTGCGCCCGGTGCTGATGACGGCAAGCATCACCGCGTTCGGCCTCGTGCCGCTGCTGTTCGCCTCGGGCCCCGGCTCTGAAATCCAGAAGCCGCTGGCCATCGTGGTGATCGGCGGGCTGGTCAGCTCGACGCTGCTCACCCTCGTCCTTCTGCCCATCCTGTTCGAACGCTTCGGGGAATCCCCGGCAGAGCGCGACGACGACATGCCCGAGGAGGCTGCGGCCCATGGCTGACCTTTCGCCCCGGCCGCTGCTGGCCGCCATGCTGGCGCTGCTGCCCGTCGCGGCGCAGGCGGCACCGTCTCTTCCGCCTGAAGGCGCGGTCGTCGCCGTGCTCGACAACGCGCCCTCGGTCGCTGCGGCACGGGCCCGGCTGGGCGCGGCGCAGGCGGGGGCGACGATGCTGGCCAAAGGCACCCACGAAGTGACCGTGATGGGCAGCTACGTGACCCGCGACGTGACCGGCGAGCGCCGCTTCGACGAGTTCGACGCCACGGTGACGCGCGCCTTTCGCCTGCCCGGCAAGGCCGCGCTCGATCGCAAGGCGGGCGCGCTGGGCGTCGAAGTGGCGCAGAACCGGATGGAGGACACCCGCCACCAGGCCGCGCTGATGCTGTCGCGCCTGTGGTTCGACTGGCTGACCGCAGGTGAGCTGGCGCGCTGCGACGATGCCAATGTCACGCTGCTGGAACAGGCCTTGCACGCGGTGGAACGCCGCGCGCAGTTGCGCGATGCCGCCGCGCTCGAGATCGACCAGGCCCGCGCCGCGCTCGATCAGGCGCGCGCGCTTTCGGCAGGCTCGCACGCGGCGAGCGAAGAGGCCCGGGCCATGCTCGCCGCGATCTTCCCCGACCTGCCGCTGGGGGCAGAGCCGCCTGCGCTCGGCACGCCCGAAGCGCCGCCGCAATCGCTCGACGCCTTGCGCGATCTCGTCATCGCGCGCAGCCATGAAGTTCGTGCAGCGGACCGCGAGGCGGCGCGGCTGGGCACGCTGGCCGAGCGCGCGCGCCGCGATCGCACTGCCGACCCGTCGATCGGCTTGCGCGCGTTCAGCGAACGCAGCGGCATGGAGCGTGGCGGCGGCATCGTGCTGTCGATCCCGCTGGGCGGGGGCTATCGCCGGGCCGTGGCCGAGCAGGCCGGGGCCGAGGCCAATGCCGGGCTGATGGACCTAGCCGAAGCGCGGCGCGTGGTCGAATCGACCGCAGATGCGGACCTTGCCGCCGCGCGCAACCGGGAAGGCGCGTGGCGACGCCTTGCCGCCGCCGCCGACTCTGCGGGAGCCGCGGCAGAGCGAACCGCGCGCGGCCATGCGCTGGGCGCGATCGACCTTGCCGATGTGCTGTCGGCAAGGCGGCTGGCCCGCGATGCGCAGCGGCTGGAGATCACCGCGCGGGCCGATGCGATCCGCGCGCTGCTCAAGCTGCAAATCGATTCCCACACGATCTGGATGGGTAGCGATGTCGAACCCTAGGATGCTTTCGTGGCTCGCTGCGGCGTGCGTGGGGTGCGCTGTCCTTCCCGTGCAGGCGCACGACAGCGCCGCCGCACGTGACGGGCTGGTGGAATTGCGACAGACGAAGCTGGAGCGGCGCGGCGACGGGATTGTCGCCGAAGCCCACGTTCGCGCACGGCGTTTGCGGACCGGGTTTCTGTCCGGCCACTTCGTGTTGCGGGCAAAGGCGACCGATGGAACGCCATCGCGGGTTGTTGCCAGCACGCCTTGCGTGGCGCAGCGCTGGCCCACGCATTGCGCGCTGGTGCTGGGCGGTTCGGATCTGTCGCCCGAAGATCTGGTCGTCGGCTTCGAGCGGCGGCTCGAACGCTAGGCCGTAAACTCATAACCGGCACCATCGAGGCGCCAAAATGGCGAACAGCTCGGGCCAAGGCGCCCGCCGGGAGGGCTGGTTGCCCTTCCAAGGGCGGCTTGGTTCGAGATGGAAGCCATTTTGGCGTCCCGCAGGGATTTGACCAGAAGGGCCATCTGCCGCGTCAGGAAAGCTTGAAATATCGACATATTCCTGCGCTTTCCTTCCTTGCACATGGCCCTTCTGCCTCAAACCTCGATGGTGCCGGTTATGAGTTTACGGCCTAGGTCGCGCCGCCGCCCAGCCGATAGCCGATGCCCGGCTCGTTGCGGATCAGCATTGGCTGTGAAGGGTCGGACTCGACCTTCAGCCGCAGCGCGCGCACGGCGACGCGCAGGTATTCCACATCGTCGCGATGCGCCTTGCCCCAGACCTGTTCGAGCAGGGCGGCATGGGTCAGCACGCGCCCCCTTCCTTCGGTCAGGGCGCGCAGCAGCGCGAATTCCTTGGGCGTGAGCGTGACCGGTTGGTCGTGAACCAGCGCGCGGTGATGGTCGATCTCAAGCCGCACCGGGCCGAATTCGACCACGTCGGCCACCGGGGCGACCTCGCGGTTGCGCAAGGCTGCGCGCAGGCGGGCGCGCAGTTCGTCGCCGTCGAACGGCTTGGTCACGTAGTCGGTCGCGCCAAGATCGAGCGCCGTCACCTTTTCGCGCACATCGTTGCGGGCCGAGACCACGACGATGGGCAAGGGCGCGATGCTGCGGATCGCACCAAGCAGTTCCAGTCCGTCGCGATCGGGCAGGCCCAGATCGAGCAGCACCGCGTCGATACCCCCCCTTTCGAGCAGCACGATCGCATCGCGCGCATTATGGGCGTGGGAAACCTCGTGACCATCAACCGCCAGCACCACCGTCAGCAGGCGCAGGATGGCAGGCTCATCGTCGACGCACAGGATGCGGCTCATGCCGAGGGGGCCTTCGCCAGCGGCATGGCCAGCGTGAAGCGCGCGCCGCCGCCGGGCGCCTGATCGACCGAAACCGTCATGCCCATGGCATCGGACAGTCCCTTGACGATGGCAAGGCCAAGGCCGCTGCCGCTGGTACGGTCGCTGCCTTCGGCCCGCGCGAAACGCTCGAAGATGCGATCGCGTTCGGCTTCGGGCACGCCGGGCCCGTCATCGACGATGGACAGCAGCACAGCATCGGCGATGGCCCGCCCTTCCACGCGGATCAGCGCCCGGGCATGGCGCTGCGCGTTGTCGAAAAGGTTGGCGAGGATGTGGTCGAGCAGGACCGCATCTGCCCGCACGAAGGGCAGGTCGGCGCGGATGTCCCGCTGCAGCGCAACGCCGGGCCGCAGGGCCAAGCGGCCCAGCGCTTCGGTCACGGCATCGACCGGGTCGATGCTTTCCAGCGCGGGTTGCAGCGCACCGTCTTCGATCCGCGCGGCTTCGAGCAGGTCGGACAGGCTGTGTTGCAGGTGTACGGCGGCGGCCATGGCCTCGGCGGCGGAGGGGTGGTCCCGCGCCAGCAGTTCGAGCCGCCCGACCAGCACCGTCATCGGCGTGCGCAGATCGTGCGAAAGCGCGGCAAGAAGCGTCTGGCGCAGGCGGTTGCTTTCGGCCAGCAATTCGCGCTCGCGGCGCTCGGCTTCCAGCGCGTCGCGGTCGCGGCATTGGCCCAGCAGCAGCGCCAGTTGTGCAAGGTGGTCGATCTCCTGCCGTGAACGGGTGGTGCCGTCGGGCCGCTGCGCGATCGCGGCGACCGCGCGATCGCGCCGGTTGCGTGGCGCGAGCGGCAGGAACGTCCAGTCGGCGGCGGGCATCACTTCGGTGCCATGTCCGGTCACGTCGCCATTGTGCTGCGCCCAGGCAGCGGCGGCCTGATCCAGCGAGGACAGCAGGACGGAGGGCCTGATCTGCGATGGATCGGCCAGCACCTGCATCTGGCCATACCGTTCGGCGACGAGGGCGACCCCGCGGTCGAACGCGCTGGCGGCGGGATTGCCCGCGAGCGCCGCCGACAGTTCCGCAAGTTCCGCGCTCAGCCGCGCGCGGTCCAGCGCTTCGATCTCGCGGGCCTTCAGCCGCGTGGCGAGGCGGCTGGTGACCAGCGCCACGGCCACCAGCACGATCACGCTGACCAGATTTTCCGGCGCATGGATGCGGAACGTGTAGCGCGGCGGCAGCAGGAAGAAGTTGTAGGCGGCAGCGCTCGCCAACGCGGCGAACAGCCCTGGCCCAAGGCCCCCGCGTGCGGCGGCGAACAGAACCGGCAGCAGGAACAGCAGCGCCGCCGAGGCAAGGCCCAGTACCGGCAGGAAGGTGGTGGTCGCCCAGACCACGCCACCGACGGCGACAAGGGCGGCGAGGTAGAGGGTGAACGGGCGTTGCATCGTGCTGCTATAGCTCGATCTGGCTGCCGAGTTCGACCACCCGGTTGGGTGGGATCGAGAACCAGGCCGTCGGATCTGCGGCGTTGCGGTGCAGGAACATGTAGAGGATCGTCATCCAGCGGGGCATCGCCGCCTGCGTGCCGAAGCGGATGGCGCTGCGCCCGACGAAGAACGACGTGCCGCCGGGCCCTGAAAGCAGGCCTTCATGCCGGGCCAGATCGCTCGGAACGTCGACCGTGTCCATGTAGCCATAGCGCAGCCGGGCCTTGAGGAAGTGGTCGCTCACCCGTTCTGTCAGCAGTCGCTGCTCCGGTGCAACCCACGGGGTGGGCAGGGTTTCCACCTTCAGAAGTACGTTCGTGCGGTGCAGCGCCTTGTTGTGCTTGAGGTTGTGCAGCAACGCGGAAGGCGCGACGGTGAGATCCTGCGTGAGGAAGACGGCGGTGCCCGCGATCATCACCGGGGGGCGTGCGGCGAGCGCTGCCACCATGTCGTCGAGCCCCGCGCCTTGCGCCGCGATGCGTTCCTGCGATACGCGGCGGCCGCGCAACCAGGTGAAGATGACAATGCCCACGCCACCTGCCACCAGCAGCGGCACCCAGCCGCCTTCGGTCACGCGCAGGATGTTCGCGCCGAAGAAGAACAGGTCGAGCGACAGGAACGGCGCGATCAGCAGCGCTGCCCAGACCGGACTCCAGTGCCAGAACTTCCACGCGATGATGTAGGCAAGGCAAGTGGTGACGACCATCGTGCCGGTCACGGCGATGCCATAGGCCGCCGCCATCGCCGTGCTCGACTGGAAGCCCATGACGAGGATCAGCACGCCGATCAGCAGCAGCCAGTTGATGCCCGGCATGTAGATCTGCCCCATCTGGTGGGCCGAGGTCTGGCGCACGGTCATGCGCGGCAGCAGGCCCAGCGAGATCGCCTGATGCGTCAGCGAATAGGCGCCGGTGATCACCGCCTGGCTGGCGATGATCGTGGCCAGCGTGGCCAGCACCACCAGCGGCGCGCGCAAGCTGTCGGGCGCCATGATGAAGAACCAGTCGGCATTGGCCAGCGCATGCCCGCTCGCCTGCGCGGCGGCCAGCGCCTTGAGCGCGAGCGCGCCCTGGCCCAGATAGTTCAGCGTCAGCGCGGGCCAGACGAAGGCGAGCCAGCCGAACTGGATCGGCCGACGACCGAAATGGCCCATGTCGGCGATCAGCGCCTCGGCCCCGGTCACGGTCAGGAACACCGCGCCCAGCACGAACAGCCCGGCGATGCCGTGGCTCGACAGGAAGGCGATCGCTTCGCGCGGGTCGAAGGCGGCCATGACCTGCGGCGCTTCGGCCACGTGCCACATGCCGAGCGCGGCCAGCACCACGAACCACACCGCGCAGACCGGGCCGAACAGCCCCGCCACGCCCGACGTGCCGCGCGCCTGGAACGAGAACAGCCCGATCAGGATGCCCATGGTGATGCCAAGGATGATCGGCTGGCTCATCCCGCCAAGGCCGGGGATCGTCTTCAACCCTTCGACCGCGGACAGCACCGACAACGCCGGGGTGATGATCGCATCGCCATAGAACAGCGCGGCACCGACTGCGCCCAGCAGCAGCACGATCGTCCAGCCCAGCGCCTTGCCCGGACCTGCCGTGGCGCGCCGGGCCAGCGCCATCAGCGACAGCACGCCGCCTTCGCCGTTGTTGTCCATCCGGCTGAGGAACAGCACGTACTTCATCGTCACGACAAGGATCAGCGCCCACAGCGCCAACGACAGCACGCCAAGGATCTCGCCCCGGTCGATCCCGTCCGAGGCGGTCTGCGCCAGCGCCTCGCGAAAGGCGTAGAGCGGGCTGGTGCCGATGTCGCCATAGACGACGCCGATCGCGCCAAGCGTCAGGGTGGACAGGCTGTTGCGGCGATCGTGGGGCAGGTCGTGCACGGTGGCGAGGCTCCGGTTGAAGGCCCCGCCATGGCGCCGATCCGCATTAAGACGCCATGGGCAAGCGCGCGCGCAGGCATAAAATTTGCGTGAAATCGCAATCGCCTGCGAGCGCGCTTTCCGCGTCAGAGCCCCGTCATCGCCTCGCCCGCCGCCGTATAGCGCGTGCCTTCGACCGTCACCGTGGCCAGCAGCGCGTCGATCCCTTCGATGTCGGCGGGGGGCAGCGCCACGTCTGCCGCGCCGAGGTTTTCTTCCAGCCGGTGCAGCTTGGTGGTGCCGGGGATCGGCACGATGAACGGCGCCCTCGCCAACAGCCACGCCAGCGCGATCTGCGCCGGGGTTGCGCCCTTGTCGGCGGCAATCTGCTTCACCAGCGCGAGCAGTTGGAGGTTGTGGGCGAAGGCTTCTTCCTGGAAACGAGGCAGCGTTCCGCGGAAGTCACCTTGCGCTACCTGCTCGGCGCTGGTGATGCCGCCCGCAAGGAAGCCCTTGCCGAGCGGCGAATAGGGGACGAGGCCGATGCCGAGTTCGGTGCAGGCCTCGAGGATGCCGTTGGTTTCGACCTGACGGCTCCACAGCGAATATTCGTTCTGCAGCGCGGCGACCGGCTGGACCGCGTGGGCGCGGCGGAGCGTGGCGGCAGCGGGTTCGGACATGCCGAAGTGCTTGACCTTGCCCTCGGCGATCAGGTCGCGGACCGTGCCCGCCACGTCTTCGATCGGCACCTTGGGATCGACGCGATGCTGATAGAACAGGTCGATCGCATCGACGCGCAGGCGCTTCAGCGAGGCTTCGCAGACGCGGCGGATCTGCTCGGGCCGGCTGTCCACACCGCGCATCGCGCCGCTGTCGGGATCGATGTCGAAGCCGAACTTGGTGGCGATCACGGCCTCGCCCTTGAAGGGTTCGAGAGCTTCGCCGACCATGTCCTCGTTGGTCCACGGGCCATAGACTTCGGCGGTGTCGAAGAAGGTCACGCCGCGTTCGTAGGCGGCGCGGATGATGGCGATGCCATCTTCGCGGCTGAGCTTGCTGTTGTAGCCGAAGTCGATGCCCATGCAGCCATAGCCGAGGGCGGAAACGGAAAGGCCGGACTGGCCGAGGGTGCGCTTTTGCATTGAAGGGCTCCTTGAAGGTGGGATCAACCCGGCAACTGGATCTTGCCGGCGAACATGGCGGCGATCACGCCGCCATCGATGAGCAGGTCGGTGCCGGTGACAAAGCCCGCGTCAGGGCCGAGCAGGAAGGCGCAGGCGAGCGCGATCTCGTCGGGCGGGGCCATACGCCCGGCAGGCGACGCGGCGATCATCGCGCGGTAGCCATCGCCGATCGGCGAGGCCAACTCGTGGCGGGCGAGCGGGGTGACCACGATGCCGGGGCTGATCGCGTTGACCCGCGCGCCACGTGCCCCCCACGAAAGCGCCGCCGCGCGGACGCGCAGGGCGTTGGCGCGCTTGGCCATGCAATAGGCGGTCATCGAATCCGGGACGGCCTCGGGGCCAAGGAAGGGCAGTGCCAGCAGCGCGTCGGCGGGGGTGAAGGCGAGCGCCTGTTCCTGTTCGAGCGGAAGCTGGCGGATCATGTGCCCTGCCATGCTCGATACGATGAGGCCCGCGCCGCCGGGGGCGATCACGCCTTCGAACACCTCGAACACCAGCGCGGTGCCGTAGAGGTCGACTTCCAGCACGCGCCGGGCAGAGGCCATGTTGGGCGAAACGCCGGCAGTGTTCACCATGTGAACGACCGGGCCGAGCGCTGCGGCGCGGGCTGCGAGCGCTTCTACCGAGGCGCGCGCGGTGGTGTCGACCGCCTGCGTTTCGACCCGATGGCCTGCTTCCTCCAGCCGCGTGGCGGCGGCCTCAAGCACATTGGCGTTGCAATCGGCGAGCAGGATGGTGCGGCCGGCGCCCTGGCGGCGGGCCACAGCTTCTCCGATGCCGCCTGCGCCAATGATCGCGATGACGTCTTGCGGTTGCATGGAAATCTCTCCTGAAGCGGTGTGTGGCGGAGATAGACGTGTCAGACCGTTTCGATTAGACGGGTATTCCTGCATGAACTTATATCTAATGGTGATGAATGCTGCGCGATGAGCTGGGCGATCTCGCCATCCTGCTGGCCGTGGCGGAAGAGCGCAGCTTCACCCGCGCGGCCTCGCGACTGGGGACGTCGCAGTCGGCGGTGAGTCAGGCCGTGCGGCGACTGGAGGCGCATCTGGGCGTCCGGCTGCTGGCGCGCACCACGCGCAGCGTCGCGCCGACCGAGGCGGGCGAGCAATTGCTCGACACGCTGCGCCCCGCGCTGGGCGATATTCGCGCGCGGCTGGCGCAACTGACGCAATTTCGCGATGCGCCCGCGGGGCTGGTGCGCATCACCACCAGTCGCCACGCTGCCGAAACGCTGCTGTGGCCTGCCATCGACGCGGTGGTCACGCGCTGGCCCGACATCGAGGTCGAGCTGTCGGTCGACGGCGCGCTGACCGATATCGTGGCCGAGCGCTTCGATGCGGGGGTGCGGCTGGGCGAAAGCGTGGAAAAGGACATGATCGCGCTGCGCATCGGCCCGGACCTGCGCATGGTGGTGGTGGGCTCGCCCGCATACCTGGAAGGCCGCGCTCGCCCGGAAACCCCGCGCGATCTGCTGTCGCACCGCTGCATCAACTTGCGCATGGCAACGCGCGGCAATCTCTATGCCTGGGAGTTCGAGAAGGACGGGCAGGCGCTGAACGTGCGCGTCGAGGGGCCGATGGTGTTCAACGATCCCACGCTGAGCATATCGGCGGCGCTGGCCGGGCATGGCCTGGCCTGCACGATCGAACATGACGAGGTGCTGCGCCACATTGCGGCGGGGCGGCTGGTCCGGCTGCTGGAGGACTGGTGCGAACCCTTTGCCGGGCACCACCTCTACTACCCGGACCGGCGCAACCTTTCCCCCGCCTTCCGCGCGGTGCTGGACGAATTGCGCGCCCGCGCGCGGGCCTATTCTACCAGGCCGTAGCCGAAGGTGGTGTCGAAGCCCGGCGTGCCGAGATCGCGCGCGCTGGCCTGAAGGCTGGCGGTGCAGGCGGCAGGCGACAGGCGCGTGCGGCAACGGGCGAGCGAGGCGGCGACGGCGGGCGCGGCGAACGAGGTGCCGGTGAAGCGCGAGAAGCCGCCCATCGCGTCGGCGGCGGTGACATCGACGCCCGGCGCGGCGAAATCGACGTAAGGCCCGCGATTGGCGTAGCGGTAGATATGCATGGTCTTGTCGACGGCGGTGACCGCGACCACGGGCCCGAGCGCGGCGGGATAGACCGGCGGCGCTGCTGGCCCGGCGTTGCCGGCGGCGGCCACCACGATGCGCCCGCGCGCGGTGGCGGCGGCCACGATCTGGTCGAGGATGGCGTTGCGGGGGCCGGCGATGCTCATGTTGATCACCGGCGCATCGGTGCCGACCAGCCATTCCAGCGCATCGGCCACCACGTCGATCGAGGTGAACGGCCTGTCGGGCGTGCCGCGAAAGATGTTGGCCGAATAGACCGTGCGCGCCCCGCCCGCGACGAGGATCGAGGCGACCGCCGTGCCATGGCGCGCAGCCTTGCCAGCGGCCGGCAGGCCTTCGCGCGCGCCCTTGGGCCAGGCGACGAGGCGCGCGCCGGCGATCGCGGGATGCGGCGCGACGGCGGTATCGAGCACGCCGACCGAAAAGCCTGCCGTCGCAGCAGGCGCGCCGCCGTTCGCGCCCTTGAGCTTGCGCGGGCGCTGGCCCGAAGCGAGGCCGAGGCCGTAGTAGTGGTCGAAATCGATCGTCGCGCCGGGCGCTTCGGCGCGCACGCGCTGGACGGCCGCGCGGGTGGAGAGGCCGGACGGCGCGCCGAGCCGGGTGAGGTCCGCGCCCAGCGCGGCAAGCTGCTTGCGCTCGATCACGCGGAAGCCTGCGCGCAGCAGCCGGTCGAGCGCTTCGGGGGGCAGCGCGCTCACCACCACTTCTCCCGCGCGCACCGCTGCGCCTTCGTCGTCGCGTTCGAAGGCTTCGTCGCGCACCGCGTCGGCGATCCAGCCATAGTCGCGGTCGGACAGGCCTTCGGCCGTATCGGACCTTTCCGTACTGGTTTCCGCAGCCTCGCTGTGGCCAGAGTCTTCAGAGATGCCGTGCGATTCCGTTTCGGGGGCCTCCACCTCGCGCGTCTCGACTTCCGGGGCCTCGACTTCGGGCGTTTCGACTTCGCGGGGTTCTACTTCCGGCGTCTTCACTTCCGGAACTTCCACCTCCGGAACCTCGATCTCGCGGTCTTCGGGCTCGGCAATCGCGGCAGACCACGCACTGATGGACAGCGCGAGGAAGGCGATGCGAAGAGGGCGAAGGCGCATGGGAAAGGAACCGGACAGAAATGAGCAAGACGGATGTAGCCATCCGGGGATGCGGGGACAACGTTGTGGTAGCCTGCCCTATTCCATCCATGCATTCACGATGGAATAAGCACGTACAGGGGACGTTGTGACGGCGACATGACCACAGGGCACGGGGCAGGCAGGGATTTCAGGGCGCGCGTCGTCGCTGCACTCCCGCGTCTGCGCCGGTTCTGCGAGGCCATGGCGGGTGGACCGCATGATGGAGACGATCTGATGCAGGCGACGGTGGAACGCGCCCTTACCCGACAGGACCGCTTCGATCCGGCGACCCGGATCGAAAGCTGGATGTTCCGCATCGCGCAGAACCTCCACATCGACCGCGTGCGCGCTGCCAGGCGACGGGGCACAAGCGTGGAGATCGAGGAAGCCATGGACCTGACCGGAGACGACGGGCGCGCGGTGGTGGAGGGACGCTCCGACCTGGACCGCGTTCACGCCGTGCTGGCCGAACTGAGCGAGGACCAGCGCGCGACCTTCCTGCTCGTGGTGATCGAAGAGATGACATATGCCGAGGCGGCGGAAACGCTGGGCGTGCCGATCGGCACGATCATGAGCCGCATCGCGCGGGCGCGGGCGCGGATCAACGCCAGCCTGCGCCCCGAAGCGGAGATGCGGTCATGAGCGACGCCCGTGACGAACGTCTGGCGGCCTATCTCGACGGGGCGATGAGCCCGGAGGAGGAAGCACTGTTCGACCGCGAACTGGAGCGCGATCCCGAGCTTGCGCGGCAGGCCCTGCAATGGCGCGGGAACGACCGCTTCATCGCCGATGTTCTCGCTCCGCGCGCGCGCGCGGTCGAGCCGGAACTGCTGGCGCGGATGGGGCTGCTCGATGCAGAGCGCCCCGCGCCGGTTGCTGCCAACGACAATCCGTGGGGCTGGCGCCGCATGATCGCGAGCGCGGCGGCGCTGACGCTGGTGCTGGGCGGCACGATGCTGGCGCTGCGCCCGGCGGGCGTGACTCCGGGGGAAGACCCGGTGTCGCTGGCGCTCGAAACCACGCCTTCGGCCAAGGCGGCGCGGCTGGCGGACGGGCGCGTGCTGACGCCGGTGCTGACCGTGCGCGCGGCCGACGGGCGCTGGTGCCGCGAATATACGCTGGCGGGCGAAGCGGCGCTCGCTTGCCGCAACGACGGGCGCTGGACCACCGAAGCGCGGGGGCCTGCGGGCCGACCTGCGGCGGACAGCGGCGACTTCGCGATGGCGGGCGGGTCAGAAGCACCCGCGCTGGAAGAGGCCTATCGCCGGATCGGCGCGCAGGAAGCGCTGGGGCCCGAGGATGAGGCGGCCTTGCTCGGCAAGTGGCGCTGAACGGCCCCTATCACATCCTGAGCGACACCGAGAGGCCTGCAAGGAGCGCCGAACTGCGCGACGAGAACCCCGTCCCGGCATAGGCCTGAAGCCGCAGCCGCTGGTCCAGCGGCAGGCTGATCCAGCCGGTCGCCTCGCTCAGCGGTGCGCGGCCGGGGGTGGCCGATTGCAGCCAGTCGTAGTCCACGCCAAACGACACGCCCTTGCCCAGCGCATAGCTCGCGCCTGCGCCGACACCCCAGCCGTCGCGGATCGTCCAGCCCACGGGCCGACCGAGGAAACGGCGACGTGCGCCTGCGTGGACGCTGGCGGCGCCGAAACGGGCGATCGCTTCGGCGGCCAGCGTAGTGTCAACCTTGCCCGTGCCGATGCCGCGGCTGCGCGAGGCGGTGGGCAGCTTTACCCGGCCGCTCGCCTGCAAGGTCAGCCAGGGCAGGGGATCGGCAGCGTAGGCGAGCGTGACCGTGATATCGCCAAGGCCGGAGCGTTGGCCCGAGGAGGCAGGGGCAGGCGCGGCTGCAAGGGGCGGTGCCGGATAGGTGGGCTCGATGCGCGGCGGCCCGCCGGGATCGTCGCTACCGCTGCCGCCACTTCCGCCGCTCCCCGAGCCCGACCCGGATCCGGAGCTGCCGCCATCGTCGCCGCCGCCCGAACCGGAACCGCCTCCCGAGCCGCCCGACCCCGAGCCATCATCCGAGCCACCAGATCCGCCGCCGCCCGATCCGCCATCGTCGGAGCCGCCGCTGCTGCCGCCGTTGTCGTCGATCGCGCCATTGTCGTCACTGATCGCATCGCCGCTGCCGCTGGCCGCATCATCCGAGCCGCTGACGTCGCCGCCGCTGGTCGCGCCGGTGCTGCCGCTGGTGGAGCTGCGCGCGCCATCGAGCAGGGTGCCGGGGCCATCGATGCTGACGAAGGGCACGCTGATGCGCAGCGAAAACCGCCCGCGCGTGACGCGGACGGTGATCGGCGCGGTGAGTACCCGCGTCCTGGCGCTGCGGCCGTAATGGCCTTCGGAATAATTGACGCCCGCGCTGACCTTGATGGAGGTCGCCGCCGGCGGCCCTTCCTCTTGCGCGTGAGCTGCCAGCGGGCAGGCAAGCGCCATCGCGCCCGCCACCAGCGCCAGCGTGTTGCGCTGTGCCTCGATCATGTCCGTCCCCTGTCGGCCTCGATCGCCGATCCCGTTCAGGGAAGTGCGACGAACCGAGGCGCGGCGCAAGCAGGGATTGCGCTAGCTTGGATGGACCAGCGAGAGCAGCATGTCGGGCGAAAGCACCTGCGGCAGTTCGCGCGTCGCCCCCGTGGCATCTACGTAGAGATACAAGGGCACGCCCGCGCGGCCCTGCTGCGCGAGGAAGCGGCCGATCGCCGGGTCCTGCCGTGTCCAGTCGCCGCGCAGCACGGTGACACCTGCCTGCGCGAAAGCAGCGGCAACGCGCGGACTGGTGAGGGTGGTGGCCTCGTTGACCTTGCACGACAGGCACCAGTCGGCGGTGAGGTAGAGGAACACCGGCTTGCGCTGTGCGGAAAGCTGCGCGAGCCGTTCGGCGCTGAAGGGCTGGCTGTGCAGCGCGTCGGCTTCGGCCACGGCAGCGCCTGCGCGCACTTCCTCGGGCCGCACACCCACGCCGAGAATGGCCACGGCAGCAAGCGCGGCGGGCCAGAACACGTGGCCACTGCGCCCGGCGGCGCGGCGCGCGCCGTACCACCACAGGCCGAGAGCGAGGACGGTGGCGGCGGCGAGCGCGGCGGTCATGCCGGTAACGCCGCTTTGCCGTCCGACGATCCAGGCAAGGCCCAGTGCGGTGGCGAACATCGGCAGGCTGAGCGCGCGGCGAAGCTTGTCCATCCACGCGCCGGGGCGCGGGATCCAGCGGCGCGTGGCAGGCACGAAGCCCAGCACGAGGAAGGGCAGCGCGATGCCAAAGCCAAGGCCCGCCATGACGCCGAGCGCGGGCAGCACCGGCATGACCATCGCGGCCCCTAGCGCGCCTGCCATGAACGGCCCGGTGCAGGGCGTGGCGACGAAGGCGGCGAGCGCGCCGGTGCCGACCGAGCCGGCAAAGCCGCTGGTATCGCCCGAGCGCGAAACGCTGATCGAGGGCAGTTCGAACAGGCCCGCAAGATTGAAGGCGATCGCGGTGACGAGCAGGAACAGCGCGCCCACCACCAGCGGGTTCTGCAACTGGAACGCCCAGCCTGCACTGCTGCCGCCTTCGCGCAGGGCCACCAGCACCGCGCCCAGCGCGACGACGGTGCCGATCACGCCAAGCGCGTACCCCAGCGCCTCGCGCCGGGCGTGGCTTTCACCGCTGTTGTAGCGGGCGAGCGCCATCGCCTTGAGGCTGAGGATCGGGAACACGCAGGGCATCAGGTTGAGGATCAGCCCGCCCAGCACGGCGGTGCCGAAAGCGATCAGGAAGGTGGTGTCGAAGCCCGACTTGTGCGGGCTGGCGGGAAGGGCAGCCACTCGGTGCGCGGCAAAGGCCTGCGCCTGGCCATTGGCGACGACCACGCCGGACAGCGTGGTGCCGGGCGCCTGCTGCACGGACAGCGTCAGGTCGACGAAACCGTCGCCCGCCTTGGCCAGTGGCGCGGCCTGCGTGGCGGCAAGGCCGGGCTGGTCAAGGAACAACATCGGCTTGGCTGCCGGATCGAGGCCGGGGCGAAGGTCGGGCAGGCGCAGGACCAGCGTGTTGCCGGCGGCCACGAACTGGCTCGCGCCGGGAAGGGTCTGCGGCAGCGCGGCGCGCGCGGCGGCGAACAGGGATGCGGCTGCGGGGTCCTTCATGCCGGTTCCGACCGGCAGCGTGAGATCGAGATCGACCGGATCGGGCACGCACGACCCTTCGGAGCAGATCAGCAGGTCGAGATGGACGGCAAGCCGCTGCGGCCCGCCTTCCGCGCCGAGCGCGGGCGTCGCGATATCCTGCAGCAGCGTGACCGGGCCTTCGTGGACGTAGCTGACGAGGCCCTGCAGCACGAGGCGCGTCGGTGCGGGATGCTGCAACGGTCCTGCGCGAAATCCGCTGGCCACGGTCCAGTCGGTGGCGGGCGCGTAGCCGGTGTCGCCGGGGTTGGACCAATAGATGTGCCACCCGGCCTTGGGTTCGATGCGGAAGGCGAGCGAGAGGCGTCCGCCGTTTGCGGCAAGGCTCGTCTGTTCGGCGACGAGGCGCACGGCGTAGTGGTCGCGCTGCGCCGACGAGGCGGCGAGCGCGGGCAGCGCGAACAGCGCGAGGACGAGGCAGGCGAACGTGCGCAAGGCGGCGATCAACGCGCGATCCATGACTGCACTCCTTCGTTTTCGAGAAAGGCTTCCGCGCCCGCGCCCTGCAGCATGGCGAGCGTCGCCAGCGTGCCGGCCTGAAGACAGGTGGAGGACGCGACCGTGACCGAGCGCGGCGGATCGTCCACCGGCCAGCCGCTGCGCGGATCGAGAATGTGGCTGAAGCGCTTGCCGTCCTTCAGCAGGAAGCGGCGCGCATCGCCGCTGGTGGCAAGGCCCGACGCGGCGAATTCGAGCATCCCGCCCGCGGTCCGGGCCGGATCGACGGATTCGATCGCCACCTTCCAGCGGCCGGTCGACTTGGGCGCGGTGGTACGCAGATCGCCGCCGAAGTTGATCAGCGCGGGGACTTTGGCCTGGTCAAGGATGACCTGCGCCGCGCGGTCGACCGCATATTCCTTGCAGATGCCGCCGAGGTCGATTTCCATGCCCACCGGCAGCGTCAGCACCGGGCTGTCCCAGCGTACCTTGTCCCAGCCGACCAGCGGCAGCAGCGCGGCGACCTGTTCGCAGGCGGGCACGTTGGCCGAGCCATCGAACTTCCACGCGCGGCGCAGGACGCCCGAAGTCACGTCGAACCGGCCTTCGCTGAGGCTGTGCAGTTGCGCCGCATAGTCGATCAGCCCCGCCGTTTCGGCATCGAGCGTGACGGGCGCGCCACCGGCATTGTTGATCTGCCAGACGATCCCCGTGTCCTTGTAGCGGGTGAACTTCGCCTCGATCCGCTTCGCCTCGGCCTCGGCTGCGCGGGCGAGGCGCACCGCGAGCGCGCTGTCGTCGCACTCGATCTGCACCTCGCACGGGCTGGCCATGGCGGAAAAGCGGTGGTGATGGACGGTCATCGCCATGGTCTCCGGCTCAACGCAGCTTGAAGCGCAGGCCAGCGACGACGCTGATCGAACGCGATCCGGCGAAGAGATCGACCTTGGCCATGTTGCCCGGCGCATTGGCGTAGAAGCGCTGGCCGTTCTGCACGTAACGCTGGACCGAGCCGTACAGCTCGATCCGGTCGTTGAGGTGGACGCCGCCCTTTACGCCGAAGGTCCACGCGTGGAACGCGCCCAGCCGGCTGTCGGCGCTGACGTACGTGGGCGTCGGCTCGTCCAGCAGCAGGTAGTTGCGGAAGAAGTCCGCCTTGCCCTGATGGTAATAGCGCACCAGCGGCTCGACATAGGCCTTGCCGCCCACCGGCACGTGTTCGGACAGGCCGAAGGTCCACGCGGTGATGCCCCAGCTATCGTGATACCAGCGCGCCGAAGCGTCGGTCACGTAAGAGCCGAGCGCGAGCTTGCTCGACAGGAACACGCTGTTGCGGATGCGGCGGCGCGGGCGGCTTTCGTAGATGTAGAAGAACGGATCGCCGCTGGCGCTGTCGGTCAGCGTGACCAGCTTGTACGGATCGGTGTGATAGCCGCGGCTGTTGCCCGTGCTCCAGTTGAGCTGGACGAGCCAGTTGGGCGTCAGCACTTGCGTGATGCCTGCCACGAAGCTGTCGACGCGCTTGATCCGCTGCTTGCCGATGGGCCGGTCGCCCATGCTGCCCAGCGGCATGGGAATGCCGGTGATGGGCTTGGATTCATCGTGTTCGTAGTTGTAGCCCACCGACAGCGTGGTGTTCTTGTCGAACAGTTCCTTGGCCAGCCCCACGCGCCACGACCACGAGGTGTAGTCGCCTTCCCACGAGCCGTTGCCGCCGAGGCTCAGCTTGAACCCGGCGAGCGGGGGCAGGGTGACGCCCAGGTCCACCGCCTTGCGCTCGTCCTTGAAGTTGGGATCGACCGGCAGCGTGCCCGCAGGCGCGGAATAGGCGCCCGATGCGCCGGTGCTGGAATCGCGCTCGCCCTCGCGGCGCGGCTGTGCGGGGCCGATAAACTCCCGCGGTCGGTTCGCCCGCGTCGCGCCGTTGGGGGTCGCGCCGGTCAGGCTGTCGTAGGTGAAACGCCCCGCGATCGACAGGCCGTTGGCGCCGTTCCAGACAAGGCCGGTCTCGGCCTCGATCGCGCGGACGCGGCCTGCGTCTTCCTGATAGAACAGCACCGCGCTGTCGGAGACGAGGCTGTCGACTTCGCTGGCGGTCTGGTCATAGGCGTTGCCAGCGGGCGCGGGCGCCTGCGCGGCATCCTGCTGCTGCGCGGTGGCAGGCGTGGAAAGCAGCCCGGCGGCCAGCGCGCCGAGCGTTGCGGCAATGCTGCCGGACTTCAGTTGCATCCGCAGCCTCCGCCATCGAAGCTGCGCCCGCCCGAGGCCGCTTCCTTGCTGAAATAGGTGTGGTCATCGAAGGCGAGCAGGGCCGGCTCCTTGGCCAGCTGCATCGACTTGCGCGCGAGAACGTCGCGCTCCCACGGGGCGGCGCCGAGCTTGGCGCCCTGATGTGCGCAAGCCGACAGGGCGAGCGTACTCGCGGTGAGCGCCAGCAGAGCGATCCGGCGGCGATTGCAGTTCAACATGATGTTCCCCCTCCGCCGCAGCGGTTACTTTTCGCGCACGAGGCTGGCGATGTGGGCGTCGTATTCGCCGGTCTTGCCGGGGAAGAAGCCCTGATGGCGGAAGCGCATCTGGCCCTTGCGGTCGAACACGAGCGAGGTTGGCATGTCGGCCACCTTCCACGCCTTGGCCGAAGCGCCTTGCGCATCGAATACTACCGGAAGGGTCGAATGGACCTGCCGCAGGAAGGCATCGGCCTGCGGCTTCTGCCGGTCGAGGTTGACCGTCACCACCGCGACATCGTTGGGGTAGCGCGCGGCAAGGCCCTGCATCCAGGGGAACGAGAGCTTGCACGGCCCGCACCACGAGGCCCAGAAATCGACATAGACCACCTTGCCGCGATAGCGCGCAAGGTCGATCAGCGCGGCTTGCGCGCTGGCCGCCACAGGCGCGAGCGCCAGGGCAGCCAGTGCGACCAGGGCGGCGCGGCGGCGAACGGGGGCAAGGGCCATGCGCGCTCGCTCCTTCACAAGACGAAGTCGGTGGACGTCAGGGTGTGCGCCCCGTCGATCTTGATGCACCAGTCCGCGGTCGTGTCGCCGTCGCTGTTGCCATAGACGTAGGTATTGCCGCCCGACACTTCGTAGCGCAGTTCCCGCCCGGTGTGGTTGTGGAACTGGTTGGTGCCGATGAACAGGTAGGCCTGATCGCCCGCCATGCCGAAACCGCTGGCCGAAGCGAGCGCGTCGATCTGGCTGACATCGACTTTGTCGCCGCTGGTGAAGTCGACAATCTCGTCGGCGTTGGTCGACGTGCGGCTGGAAAAATCGCCGGTCGCGAAAACGAAGTTGTCGTTGCCCGCGCCGCCCGTCATCACGTCGTGGCCCGTGCCGCCGATCAGATAGTCGTCGCCCGCGCCGCCCGAAAGCGTGTCCGACCCGGCAAGGCCGCGCAGCATGTTCGATGCGCCGTTGCCGGTCACCGTGTTGGCAAGTTCGTTGCCCGTGCCGTCGATCGCGCCGGTGCCGACCAGCACCAGCTTTTCGACGTTGGCGGCCAGCGCGTAGCTGATGGTGGCCTTGACCGTATCGACGCCTTCGCCCGCGTTTTCGATCACCTTGTCGCCCAGGGTGTCGAAGAAGTAGGTGTCGTTGCCGGTGCCGCCGTACATCATGTCCGCGCCAGAGCCGCCGTTCAGGATGTCGTTGCCCCCCAGCCCCATCAGCGTGTTGGAGCCCGAATTGCCGGTGAGCGAATTGGCAAGGTCGTTGCCGGTGCCATCGATCGAGGCGGTGCCCGTCAGGATCAGCTTTTCGATGTTGGCGGCCAGCGTGAAGCTGACCTTGGCCTTGACCGTGTCGATCCCTTCGCCCGCGTTTTCGACCACCAGGTCGGTGATGTTGTCGACGACGTAGGTGTCGTCGCCCGTACCACCCATCATGGTGTCGGCGCCCGACCCGCCATCGAGCATGTCGTTTCCGTCGAGCCCGTACAGGGTGTCGGCCTTGGCGTAGCCGTAGATCAGGTCGTTTTCGATCGAGCCGTTGAGCGTATCAACGCTGCTGGTGCCTTTCATCGTCGCCATGCTTGTCTCCGAAGGTGTGCGACCCGAAACGCGGGCGCGATATTGTCGCGGCGACCCGGTTCCGGAGTACTATCGCCCCCACAACGAGGGCGGCTAAGAGTTATTCCGTCGGCGATGGTGAAATTCGGCGAAAGCCCGATCACGGGGAACTACGCAAGACATGCGCGCACAAGCGCCGTCCAGCCCGGAAAGCGGGGCCGACGGGCCAGATCGCGAGGCTGGTCCTCCATGCAATATAAATCGTAGGCAACAACGGTTAATCTGGATTTATGCGCGGCATCCGCCATGCTTCGGATGCATCCGCTGCCCGGCCATGTGCGCGCCGACTTGGCCGGGCTTCCGCCTTTTTCAGATATTCAATTGAAATATAGGGAGATATTTTCAAACTACCGCCGGTAGAGTTCGCGCAGCACCTGCGAGACCAGCGCGTTGATGCGCTCGATTCGCTCAGGCCCGATCACCGAGTTGTGCAGCGACATGCCCATGTGCGCGCAGAACACGAAGTCATTGGCCAGCTTCATCGTTTCCCACTGGTCGCGCCACTGCGGAAAGCTTTCGATCATCTCGGAAACCCACACCTGGTCGAAGCGGCAGGCGGCTGGTTCGAAGTGTTCGCGCAAGTCCGCATCGGTGCGCGCCGCCACGGCCAGTTCGACGTAGGCGGCATATTCCGGCGTCTGAACGCTGCGCCAGTGCGCAGCGGTAGCGATTTCGACCAGCGAATCCTCGTCAGCACCGGCGGCGTGCGCCAGGTAATCATCGAGGAAGCGGCGCATCCGCGTAAAGAACACGTGCTCCACCACCGCGGCGACCAGATCGAGGCGCGCGGGGAAGTGGTGCTGCATCGCCCCGCGCGACACGCCGGTCAGGGCTGAGACCTTGTGCGTGGTCAGCCCTGCATAGCCGCCTTCGAGCAGGCAGGTCATTCCTGCCTCGATCAGCTTCTGCCGGGTGCGCGCGCTTTTCTGCTGCTGCCAGCGTTGCGGATCTTCGGCGAGATCCGCCGGAATCAGCGCGCTGAGCATACGTTGTTGCATCGTGGTTCGTGCCATGCGCGCGTTCCTGACAGATTTGTGCCTGTTTTCCCACACCCCACGCGCACCTGACCAAACATCCAGTAGGCGCGGACACCGTTTTGCGTGAGAAACAGTCTGACCGGATTGTTATCCGGCAGAAGATGTCGGGCCAAGATGCACCGGCCCGTCGGGAGGGGGAGTGAGATCATGAAACTGCACACCAGGTTCGCCTGCCTTTGCGGCCTTTCGGCCATCGCCATGGCGGCGCCCGCCTATGCGGCCGAAGCTGCGGCCGAAGACACCGGCGGCATTGCCGAAATCGTCGTCACCGCGCAGAAAAAGGCCGAAAACCTTCAGGACGTTCCGATTTCCGTTGCCGCGATCGGCTCGGAAACGCTGGAATCGACCCACGCGGTAAACCTTCAGGGCCTGCAGGGCGCAGTTCCCAACGTGGAAATCGGCACCTTCTCGAACACGCCGAACACCGCCGTGTTCACCATTCGCGGCATCGGCGTGATCGAGCCCGATCCTTACGCAGGCAACACCGTCGGCATCGTCGTCGACCAGGTGCCGCAGTACTTCTCGATGGGCGCGCTGCTGGACCTGTTTGACGTGGAGCGCATCGAAGTGCTGCGCGGCCCGCAGGGCACGCTGTTCGGCGCGAACACCACCGGCGGCGTCGTCAACGTGGTCAACCGTCGTCCCGATCTCGACAAGACCGGCGGCACCATCGGCGTCAGCTACGGCAACTACAACCACGCCACGATCAACGGCGTGGTCAACACGCCGCTCGGCGAAGGCCTCGCGCTGCGCCTCGGCATCAACCACGACAAGCGCGATGGCTATGTCACCAATGTCGTCAACGGCAAGGACATGGGCAAGCGCAACGTCACCATCTTCCGCGGCGCGCTGCGCTATTCGGCGGGTGATTTCGACGCCACGCTGACCGGCGAATACGACCGCGCGCGCAACGGCTCGCCGATCGTCGTCGCGGGCGACCTTCCGGGCGAAGCCGAATTCGTGCCCGAAGGCTTCCTTGGCATGTACAGTTCGCCCTGCCTTCCGGCGGGCAGCGTCTGCAAGGCGCCCGATCACTACTACTCGGCGCAAGATGGCGGCATCAACGGCGACCTGCCCGACCAGTCGGACATGGACACCTATCGCACCAGCCTTGAAATGAAGCTGGCGAACACCGCGATCGGCGACCTCGTCTCGGTCACCGGCTACAAGCACTTCAAGCTGTTCGAATACACCGACCAGGACGGCACCCCGATTCCGCTGATCGACACCCGCCGCCAGACCAAGGGCTGGCAGTTCAGCCAGGAACTGCGCACTGACGTCAAGATCGGTGATATCGGCAACGTGACGCTGGGCGGCTTCTTCCTCAAGACGCACTATGATCACTACCAGAACCTGCGCATCAACTTCGCAGGCGGCGCGTTCTACAACCAGGAGGCGGGCACCTATGTCCTCGGCCTGCCCGGCCTGTTCCAGCAGAACCTGCAGAATCAGGACAACCACTCGATCTCGGCCTTCGCGCAGAGCTATTTCAACGTGAGCGATCGCCTGCGCCTTCAGGCCGGTATCCGTTACACGCATGAAAAGACCAGCATGCTGGCCTCGACCGAGACGCGTCTCGCCACGGCCACCATCGACTGGCTGACCGCGCTGGGTGAAGGTGCAGAAGATCCGGGCCAGCCGGGCTTTGCCAACCTCGATGGCACCAACACCCTGCCGTTCGGCGCCAGCCCGATGGTCGCGCCGCCCCGCGGCACCAAGAGCTGGAACAACGTCGGCTGGAAGCTGGGCTTCGACTACAAGGCCACCGACGATGTCATGCTCTATGGCTATTGGGCGCGCGGCTTCAAGTCCGGCGGCTTTACCGGCCGCATCGGCATCACGGACGACCTCGGACCGTACAATCCGGAAAAGGTCGATACGTTCGAAGCAGGTGTGAAGACCGAGTTGTTCGATCGTCACGTGCGCTTCAACCTGGCGGGCTTCTACACCAATTACCGCGGAATGCAGCTTGCCCAGATCTACTTCAAGGGCAGCGGCGCGGATCTGGTGCAGGGCAACACCATCCTCAACGCGGCGGGCTCGCACATCAAGGGCTTCGAAAGCGAACTGACGATCGTTCCGGCCAAGGGCGTGACGTTCACCGGCGCGCTGGCGTACCTCGATGCGAAGTACTCGAAGTTCAACTTCCTGCTGCCCAACAAGTCGACCCTCGACCTCAAGGGCGAACGTCTGCAGAATGCCCCGAAGTGGACGGCCAGCACCACGCTGGCCTACGACTTCCCGGTCGCCAGCAACGTCGATGGCCGGTTCAGCGCCACCTACAACTACACCGGCGAAAAGCTGCTGACCTCGATCATCGACACCCCGCGTGCCACGATCCGTCCGCAGCACATCGTCAACGCCAACTTCGACCTGAAGTTCGACGATCGCTACACCTTCAGCATCTGGGCGACCAACCTGCTCGACAGCCGGTACATCAACTCGGTGTTCGACAGCCCCGGCACGCTGGGTCTGACCAACTATGCCCAGCCGCGCATGTTCGGCGGCTCGGTCAAGGCCGAGTTCTAAACCTATCCTCCCTGACCCCGGCCGTCACCGAACGGCCGGGGTACTTTTTCACGGGAGCCTTCATGATCAGTCCCGAAGACTTTGTCGCCCGCCAGCAGATCCACAACGTGCTGAGCGTGCACAGTCGCGGCGTCGACCGCGCCGATGCCACCCTGCTCGGCAGCGCCTATCACGCGCACGCGACCGTCGATTACGGCTTCTTCAAGGGCGATGCGGCAACGCTCGTCGCCATCCTCGCCGATGCGCAGAAGAGCGCGCCGCCCACCACCCACCGCACCAGCAACTGCTGGATCAAGGTCGATGGCGACAAGGCGGTTTCCGAATCCTACGTCATCGCCCATGTCGAGGACGCCGAGACCCAGCGCATGGTGCTGGGCCGCTATCTCGATGCCCACGCCCGCATCGACGGGCAATGGCGCATGACGCACCGCCATTACGTGATCGAGGGCAACACCAACCGCCCCAACACCGCTGCGCGCGGCGATGGCAGCGCCGATCTCGCCCACTACGTCGCGCAAGGCGGCAAGACCGCCGCCGATGCAGGTCGCGCGCTGCTTTCGCTCTACACTGCCGAAATTGCCGCCTGCGCAAAGGGAACACCGGCCATGACCACCACTTCCGACACCGCACTTCACGATGCGCTTGCCCGCGCCGAGATCCACGACTTGTGCATGGCCTATGGGCGCGGGGTGGACCGTGCCGACGAAGCCCTGCTGCGTTCGATCTTCAGCGAGGACTCCGTCGTCATCAGCGGCGTCATCAACGGCAGCGGGGCGGAGTTTGCCGAAAAGATCTGCGCGTTCGTGCAGACCCAGCTCGACATGTGCTTCCATTCAGTCGCCAACGAATGGGTCGAAGTGAGCGGCGACAACGCCGTGGGCGAACATTACGCGCTCGCCCACATGGTGCTGGACGGGCAAGACGTGATGACCGGCGGGCGCTATCTTGATCGCTACGTCAAGCGCGATGGCAAGTGGCTGATCCGCAACCGGACTTTCGTCACCGATTGGAATACCTCTCACAAATCCTCGTTGCAGCGCGACGGCTTCTATGAGGCATTGGACACGTGGGGCCGCTTCGGTCCGACCGACCCGGTCTATAAGCACTGGGCCAGTCTCTGAATAAGACAACCGGGAGAGAAATATGACGGGCAGCATCCCCGCAAACGTGCCGCACGACCGCATCGTCGACGTGGATGTCTACCTGCCGCCCGAGATCGAGAACCTCGGCTTCCACCGCGCCTGGGCGAAGGTCCAGGCCGGCCGCCCGGCAGTGGTGTGGAGCCCGCGCAACGAAGGCCACTGGATCGCCCTGTCGGGAGAGGCGATCCAGCAGATCCAGACCGACCCGGATCGCTTCTCCTCGCGCGTGATCGTGCTGCCCAAATCGGTGGGCGAACAGCACGGGCTGATCCCTACCACGATCGACCCACCCGAACACCGTCCCTATCGCGCGCTGCTCAACGCCCGGTTGAACCCGGCGACCGTGCGCGGGCTGGATCAGACGATCCGCGCGACCGCAGTTGACCTGATCGAAGGATTCATCGGCGAAGGGCACTGCAACTTCACGACGCAATACTCGGAAATCTTCCCGGTGCGCGTGTTCCTCGCCATGGTCGATCTGCCCGAGGCCGATGCTCCCACCATCCGCCACTGGGCCGCGTGCATGACCCGCCCGGGCATGCCGATGACCTTCGAGGAGGCCAAGCAGGCGTTCTTCGACTACCTCGGCCCGGTGGTGGACGAACGCAGCGCTCACCCGGCAGATGACATGCTCAGCCAGATGATCACCGCTGACATGGACGGGCGCAGGCTCGACCGCGACGAGGCCGTGCGTTTGTGTACGCAAGTGCTGATCGCGGGCGTCGATACCGTGGTCAACATCCTCGGCTTCATCATGGCCGAACTGGCGGCCGACAAGGGTTTGCGCCAGCAGTTGATCGCCATGGGCGATGCGCTGACGCCCGCCGTCAACGAACTGTTCCGCCGCTTCGGCCTCGTCACCATCTCGCGCGAGGTGCGCCACGATACCGAGTTCCATGGCGTTTCGCTCAAGGCGGGCGACATGATCTGCACGCCCACACAGCTGCACGGGCTAGACCCGGCGCAGAACGACGATCCGCTGGCGATCGACTTCACCCGCCGTCGCGCGCGCCATTCGGGCTTCGGCAGCGGGCCGCACATGTGCCCCGGGCAGGAACTGGCGCGCAAGGAAGTGGCGATCACGCTGCGCGAATGGCTCGCGCGCATTCCCGATTTCGCGCTGGGCGAGGATGCCGACCTGTCGCCCGTGCCGGGCATCGTCGGGGCGCTGCGCCGCGTCACCCTCTCTTGGGACAAGTGATCCCCCAAACCAGCAAGGACGATTTTCGATGGGCAAGATGGATGGCAAGGTCGCGCTGATCACCGGCGCGGCATCGGGCCTAGGTGCGGAAGACGCGCGCGTGCTCGCGCGCGAGGGCGCAAAGGTGGTCGTCACCGACCTTCAGGGTGACCTGGGCCGGGCGGTCGCCGCCGAAGTGGGCGGGCTGTTCCTTGAACACGACGTCAGCGACGAAGCGCGCTGGAACGAGGTCGTGGCAGAAACGCTCAAGGCCTATGGCCGGCTCGATACGCTGGTAAACAACGCAGGCCTCGTGAAATTCGGCAATGTCGAGACGCTGTCCTACGCCGACTTCAAGCTGCAGGTCGACGTGATGCTCGGCGGCACGTTCCTCGGCTGCCACGCGGCGCTGCCGCACATGAGCAAGGACGGTTCGGGCTCGATCATCAACATGGCCTCGGTCGGCGGCATGAAGGGTATCAGCACGATCCCTGCCTATGCCGGCGCGAAGGCGGGCATCATCGGCATGACGCGCTCGATCGCGATCCATTGCCGCGAACAGGGCTACCGCATCCGCTGCAACTCGATCGCGCCGGGCGGCATCGTCACGCCGATGACCGCGCAGGCGCTGGCGCAACTCCCCAAGGACGCGGCGGGGCTCGATCAGATCCAGAACCACGGCATGGGCCAGCCGATCGATATCGCCAACATGGTGCTCTACCTCGCCTGCGAGGATGGCCGCCACATCACCGGCACCAACATCGTCATCGACAACGGTGAAATCGCCTGACGGCGCGTGGGTGAAACCGCCTGACGGAGAGCAGGGCAAGATCGCCTGATGCCACGACGGGGGTGCGCTGGCAGCCCCGTCAGTCGATCACGATGTCGTCCGGTGGCGATCCTGCCAGCCGCCGGGCGTGGACCGCCGCATAGGCGCGTTCGAGCGCGGCGGTATGGCCTGCGGTGTCGAACAGCGCCGTCGTGTGGCGATTTGCCGCCAGCTTCGCCCGCAACGCCGCCAGCCGCTCCCGGTCGCGTGCCAGTTCCAGGGCCAGCGCTTCGTACGCCACATCATCCGCCGCGATCGTCTCGGGCAGGCCCACAGCGTGGAGCAGGCTTGCCGCCACGCGCGCGGCAAAGGCGCGGCCGGGGCGCGTGACCAACGGCACGCCCGCCCACAGCGCATCGCTGGCGGTGGTGTGCGCGTTGTAGGCGAACGTATCGAGGAACAGGTCGGCTCGCGACAGCCGCGCGAGGTGGTCGGCCGGCGCCGCCCAGTCGGCAAAGACCAGCCGTTCGGGCGCAATCCCGCGCAGCCCCGCCTCGCGCCGCAGGTTCGTTTCGCCCAGGGGATTCGCGCGCAGCAGCCACAGCACGCTGCCGTCCACCTGCGCCAGCAGCCGCATCCAGATGTCGAACTCGCGCCGCCCGATCTTGTAGAGGTTGTTGAAGCAGCAGAACACGAAGCCGCCGTCGGGCAGTCCCAGCTCGGTGCGGGTGGGCGCGTGCGCGGCGATGGCGCGCTTGTCGTCGTTGGGCTGGTAGCAACCCGGCAGCACGATCAGCCGCTCGCCATAGTGCGCGCGCTCCTCGGCCGGAACGACGTGGGCGTCGGCGACGAGGTAGTCGAGGAACGCCGCGCCGCTCGCGCCCGGATAGCCGAGCCAGCTCAACTGCACCGGCGCCGCGCGCTGCGCGAAGATGCCGCCGCGCGCCTGATGGGTGTAGCCCTTCAGGTCGACCGCGATGTCGAGGCCATGGCCGCGCGCCAGTTCGGCGACTTCTGCATCGGCCATGCCCGCCACGTCGACCAGCCGGTCGACCTGGCCTGCCAGCGTCTCGCGCACCGCGCCGCCGGGGCTGGTGCCATAGCTATAGGCGGTGATCTCGAACCGGCTGCGGTCGTGGGTGCGGAACGTGCCCGCCATAAGGTGCATCGTCGCATGGTCGTGGAAGTCGGCGGAGAAGTAGCCCACGCGGATGCGCCTGTCGGTGGACGGGGCGGGGGTGGGCAGGGGCGCCGTGCGCACATGCCACTTGCGCGCATAGAGCCTGGCGCGCGCCAGCTGGCGGGCGGGATCGTCGTCGATTGCCAGCAGTGAGCCGGGTGAGACCGGGGCGTTGTCCAGCCCCAGCCGGTCGGCATGGGCGGCAAATTCGTCGAGCGCGCGCCAGTCGCCGGTCTGCATCTGCAGGTTGATCTTCTGCGCGCGGTTGAAGTCGCTCTCGCCGTCGAGCGCGAGCGATGCCTCAAGCCCGGCAATCGCCGCTTCCAGTTCCTCTGCGTCCATCAGCGCATAAGCACGGTTGGCGTGGAGCGTCGCCTGAAGCTCGGGTCGGCCTTCCGCCTGCGTCAGCGCCACTTCGTAGCAGGCCACGGCGCGACCGAGGTTGCCCTTGCGGTGCTGCACCATGCCCAGCGAATTGAGCGCGTCCAGCCGCCCGGAATCGAGCGCCAGCGCCTGCTCCAGCACGTCCTCGGCAGCGTCGAGGTCGCCGGCTTCCAACAGGAGCCCGCCCAGCTTTTCGGGTAGCGACGCATCCTGTGGTGAAAGCGCGGCGGCCCGGCGCAGCGCGGCTTCCGCCTCGGCGATCTGGCCCCGCATTTCAAGGCCGGTCGCCAGGTTCGACAGCGCCTCGACATAACCGGGTTCGAATGCCAGCGCCGCGCGCAGCGTGTCGACCGATTCATCGGCCCGGCCCAGCGCCTGCAGGCTGATGGCGTGGTTGTTGCGGGCGCGCACGTTCTGCGGATCGGCTGCAACGACCCGTTCCAGCACCTCGGCCGCTTCCGCGAAGCGGTCCAGCGCATGCAGCGACAGGCCGGTCAGATGATCGGCTTCGAGCCGCAGCGACGATCCGGCAGGGGCGGCCGCCGCCGCCCGCGCCAGCGCGTCCAGCGCCGATTCATGCCGTTCCAGCTGTTGCAGGGCCGCGCCGTGGACGAGCTGCGCCTGCGCATCGTCCTGCTTCGCACGCGCGGCCAGGGCCAGGGCGGGTTCGGCTAGATCGAAGCGCCCGATCGCCGCATAGAGCGCGCCCAGCAAGTCCTGCGCCTCGGCATTGTCGGGCCAGGCTGCGCCATAGGCGTGCGCGCGGGCGAGAAAGGCGTCCAGCGGTCCGCGCTGGAACAGCGCGATCAGGGCATTGGCATCATCGGGAGAAGGGGCGATCGATTGGGGCATGGTCACGCGGTCGGCCTGGGTTGAACGGGCCGCAGGGCGCGCGACCTGCGGCCCGCCTATGGCAGTCGTGTTGCAGTGCTGTTGCGGGCGCGTTCACCGCAAAAGCGCGGACACCGCGTTGACGAACGAACTGGAGATCACCGCGGTGACGAACAGCGCCTCGATTGCGCCTTCCTCACGCCACGCGCGCAGACGGGCCTTGAGGCCCTGCGTCGGTTCAGGCACGACCGTCGCGTACCAGCTTCTTCACGCGCAAGTGCCCGTTCTGATCGCGCACGTATTCATGGCAGGTTGCGATCGAATCCTCGAGGAAGCGCGTCATCTGCTGCCAACCCTGATCGCTCAGGCGGATAAAGCTGGCGCGTCCGTCGCTGAGATCGGGCGTGCGTTCGACCAGGTGCCGTGCTTCGAGATTGGCGATCCAGCGTAGCCCCGTCGACGTGGAATGCGAGGCCACGCGGCAGGCGCTGGTGATGCGCACCGAGCGGTTCTCGGCTTCGGCGATGTAGAGATCGAGCAGGACGTCCCAGGCCGGATCGCGGAACAGGTCCTTGGGCAGGAAACGCTCGCGGCGCCGGCGCGCGCTGTAGTGTTCGAGCGCCCACAGCGCCAGGTCCGACAGCACCCCGCGAGGGCGAGACGCGGGCCCTGCGTAAGAGTTGGGCAAGTGTGCGTCCGAATAGTCGCGATCGAGCACGTCGAAGGCGTCGGCGATCATGAGTGCGGATTCAACCATCGCTAAGTTAACCCCCCGATAACAAAGCATTGCTTCGTTCTCGCGGTGCGTTCAGTCAATGCAACCGATGGATGGCGGATATGATCCGACAATCTATTGGGGTAGTCGTTCGGTTTACGACGTGTGATTTATGGGGATTAACATGTATAAATCAAAAATTCATTATTTATAGTAATTTACACTTTTGTGTCAGGCATTTTCAGTGGCTTGGTGCTGCATGGCGCGCTACCAGTATAGCCAAATTGGTGAGTGCCAGATTGGCCGAGATGGCCAACACTACGTGCATTCCGCAAGCGCCATGTCGGCCATGGCGGCCATGGCGGCCACGACGTCGTAGTCTGGGGGACCGACCGGTGGATTTACTCAAGATAGCGCTGCAACGGTCGAAAGCGGGGGCTGCGCCGGCTTCGCCGTCGCGCGCCGATGGTGCCCGATGATGACCAACATCTGGCTCAAGGTCTGCGTCTCGGTCCTTGCCGGATCAGCGCTGCTCGCCGCGTCCAGCCTTGCACTGCTGGCGCGGCGCGCGATCGGCGCGGCCGAGATGGCGGCACACGCGTCGTCGGGCTGCGGGCCGTTGATCCCCGTCCCGATGTCCGGCTAGGGCGACCTGCGCCAGGCCTACCGCCCCAGCGTGTCGGCCAGCAGCGCGCTGGTGCGCGGGCCCGCCCAGTCGTGCGCGCCGATCATGCGCCACACTTCTCGGCCCTTGGCGTCATAGAGCACGCTGGTCGGCAGCAGGCCGGTATTGTAATGGAATCCCAACTGGTTCTCCGGGTCCAGCCAGGGCTCCAGATGCGCGAACTTCTTGCTGGAGAACAGCGCCTTCACCTTCTCTGGCTGGCCCATGTCCTGCGACACGGTGACAACGCGCAGCTTGCCCGCATGGCTGGCGGCCAGCTGGTCGAGCATCGGCATCTCCAGCACGCATGGCCCGCACCATGTCGCCCACAGGTTGATCAGCACCGGCTGGCCTTTCAGGTCCGCGCTGCGCAGCGTCTTGCCGTTGACGTCCTGAAACGCGAAATCCGGCATCGCCGCGCCGCGATTGGCGATGTCGAGCGTGCCGTTGAAGCCCTTGTGGTCGCTCTCGGTGTCGTTCTGTGCGGTTTCGGTGCCGCTGGCCGCGCTCTGCGGTTGCGCGTTTTCCGGGCTTTGCCTATCGCACGCGGCAATCCCCAGCATCAGGGGAAGCAGCAGCAAGACAGGCGGACGTAGCGAGATGAGCGGCAATTCAGGCTCCAACCAGATGTGGGGCGGGCGCTTCGCCGCCGGCCCTTCGGCCATCATGCGCGAGATTAACGCCTCGATTCCCTTCGACAAGGCGCTGTGGCGGCAGGACATCGCCGCGTCAAAGGCCCATGTGGGAATGCTGGCGGCGCAAGGCATCGTTTCGGCCGAGGACGCGGCGCTGATCGCAGGCGGGCTGGATCAGGTCGCCGCCGAATACGAAGCCAGCGGAGTCCCGGAAAACTGGGATCTCGAAGACATCCACATGACCACCGAAAGCCGCCTTGCCGAACTGATCGGCCCTGCGGCGGGGCGCCTGCACACCGCGCGCAGCCGCAACGACCAGGTGGCGACCGACTTCCGCCTGTGGGTGCGCGATGCGATTGACCAGGCCGATGAAGGGCTGCGCCAGTTGCAGACCGCGCTGGTCACCCGCGCGGGCGAACACGCCGACAGCATCATGCCCGGCTTCACCCACCTGCAGACTGCGCAGCCGGTCACGCTGGGCCACCACCTGATGGCCTATTACGAGATGAGCGGCCGCGATCGCTCCCGCTTTGCCGCTGCGCGAACGCGTATGAACCGCAGCCCGTTGGGTGCCGCAGCGCTGGCCGGAACCGGCTTTCCCATCGATCGCTTCCGCACCGCCGAGGCGCTGGGCTTCGACGGGCCTACCGACAACAGCCTCGATTCGGTGTCCGACCGCGATTTCGCGCTCGATTACCTGATGGCCGCGGCGCAATGCTCGCTGCACCTCTCGCGCTTGGCCGAAGAGTTCATCATCTGGGCGAGCCAGCCCTTCGGTTTCGTCACCTTGCCCGACAGCCTGTCGACCGGCAGCTCGATCATGCCGCAGAAGAAGAACCCCGATGCCGCCGAACTGGTGCGCGGTCATTCGGGCCGGATCGTGGGTTGCCTGACCAGCCTGATGATCACCATGAAGGGCCTGCCGCTCGCCTATTCGAAGGACATGCAGGACGACAAGCCGCCCGTGTTCGAAGCCGCCAGCCTGCTTGCGCTGTCGATCGCGGCGATGACCGGCATGGTGGCTGAAGCAACGTTCCGCACGCAGCGCATGCGCGCCGCCGCCGAACTGGGCTATGCCACGGCCACCGACCTTGCCGACTGGCTGGTGCGGCAGGCGAACATCCCCTTCCGCGAAGCGCACCACATCACCGGTAGCGCGGTGAAGCTGGCTGAAAGCCGGGGCGTGGCGCTCGACCAGCTGCCGCTTGAAGACCTTCAGGCGATCGACGCGCGCATCGATGACCGCGTCTATGCCGCGCTGTCGGTCGAAGCGAGCGTGGCCGCGCGCGCCAGCCATGGCGGAACCGCGCCGGTCGAGGTAAGGAAGCGCGTGGCCGAAGCGCGCATGGCGCTGGGGCTGGAGGACTGACGTCTTGACCGTTGCGCGCTCTTTTCTGGTTCTGGCCGTCATGGCGACGGCATTGTCCGCCTGTGGCAACCGGCGCGCGCTGAAACCCGTGGCCGGGCAGGCGCTGCCGCCGGCACCCTATGGTCGCGAGGTCAAACCCGACGCGGACGATCTGCTGCAGGTGCCGGTGCAGGCCAAACCCGAACGCAGCGTCGAGCTGCGCAGCCGCTCGCAGGACCGGGACGACGATCCCTTCAACCTGCCGCCCCAAGACTGATTTACTTCAAGGTTTCCCAATGGATCACTTTCACTATGTCGGCGGCGTCCTCCATGCCGAGGACGTGCCGTTGCCGTTGATCGCTGCCGAAGTCGGCACGCCGGTCTATGTCTATTCGCGCGCCACGCTGACGCGCCACGCCCGTGTGTTCCGCGATGCGCTGTCGATCCTGCCTGCCGCGCGCATCGCGTTTGCGGTCAAGTCGAACCCCAACCTTGCCGTGCTCAAGGTGCTGGCCGCCGAAGGCTATGGCGCCGACGTTGTTTCGGTGGGCGAGCTGGAGCGCGCGCTGGCTGCAGGCATGGCCCCGGACAGCATCGTCTTTTCGGGCGTGGGCAAGACCGAGGCGGAAATGCGCCGCGCGCTGCAGGCCGGCTGCGGCCAGTTCAACCTCGAAAGCGAGGAAGAAGGGCTGGAACTGGCCGAGATCGCGCGCGAACTGGGCCTGACCGCGCGCTGCGCGCTGCGCGTCAATCCCGATGTTGATGCGGGCACGCATGGCAAGATCTCGACCGGCAAGGCTGAGAACAAGTTCGGTGTCCCCTATGACCGCGCCGCTGCGATCTATGCGCGTCTGGCCGGGACCGAAGGTTTGCAGATGCGCGCGCTGGCGCTGCACATCGGCAGCCAGCTCTCGAAGCTGGATCCGCTGGAAGCCGCTTTCACCAAGGTCGGCGTCCTGATGAAGTCCATTCGCGCGGCGGGCCATGCGGTCACGCACATGGACCTCGGCGGCGGCGTGGGCGTGCCGTACAAGGCGGGCGAGGTGTTCCCGCAGCCGGAAGAATACGCCGCGATGGTGGCGCGCGTCACCGCCGACTGGGGCGTGACGCTGATGTTCGAACCGGGCCGCGTCATCACCGGCAACACCGGCGTGCTCGTCACGCAGGTGGTCCGCGTGAAGGAAGGCGTAGGCCACCCCTGGGTGGTGGTCGACGCCGCGATGAACGACCTTGCGCGGCCTGCGCTCTACGACGCCTGGCACGATTTCGCCGCCGTAGCACCGAATGGTGCGAAGATGACCGCCAACATCGTCGGTCCGATCTGCGAATCGAGCGATACCTTCGCCATGGCGCGCGACATCGACCAGGTCGCGCGCGGGGATCTCGCCGTGTTCCGCACCGCCGGCGCTTATGGCGCAACGATGGCCAACACCTACAACTCGCGGCCGCTGGTGCCTGAAGTCATGGTCGATGGCGCGAAGTGGGCCGTTGTGGCCGATCGCATCGAACCCGCCACCATCCTGTCCGCCGAACGCGTGCCGGACTGGCTCGCCTGATGCTTGCCAGCCTCCCCCTGTTCCACCGCCTTGCCGGCCAGCCGGTGATCGTGCTGGGGCAGGGCGAGGCCGCAGATGCCAAGCGCCGCCTCGTCGAACGCGCCGGGGCGCTGGTGCTGGACGACCTCGCCGAAGGCATCGACAAGGGCGCCCGCCTCGCCTTCATCGCGCACGAGGACGAGGGCAGCGCGCAGGCCGACGCCATTCGCGCGCGCTGCGCCGGGCTGCTGGTCAACGTGGTCGACCGCCCCGCGCTGTGCGATTTCACCACGCCTTCGATCGTCGATCGCAACCCGGTGATCATCGCCGTGGGCACGGCGGGCGCGTCCGCCGGGCTGGCAAAAGCGTTGCGCCTGCGGCTGGAACGCCTGCTCCCGCAAGGGCTGGGCGCGCTCGCGCAAGCCCTGTTCGACGCCCGCGCCGCGCTGAAAGCCCGATTCCCCACCGGCAGCGACCGCCGCCGCGCGCTCGACGCAGCGCTGGAAGAGGGCGGCGCGCTCGACCCGTTCCGCGAGTCCGCAGACGATGCCGTGCCTCGCTGGCTGGAAGGCGCGGACAAGGGGAACGTCGCGCATCATGTCGTCACGCTGCGCAGCCTTGATCCCGATGACCTGACCTTGCGTGAAGCCCGCTTGCTCGGTCAAGCGGATGCGCTGATTGCCCCGCCGGGCGTTCCGCAAGACTTGCTGGCGCGGGCGCGGGCGGATGCGGCGCGGCTGCCGGTAGGGGCTGCGTCAGAAGGCTTGACCGTCGAACTGCGCTTGCCGGAATAACCCGTTTCTTGCTGCATGAGGTAGAGGGCCATGTGAAGCCTGGTGGTAGGCTTCACGCCTTATCGCCTTCAATGTCGTGGTGGCCGCCCCCTACCCCTCGCTGCCCTTCTTCGGCGCGATCAGGAAGTTCATCCAGCAACTGGCCACCGGCTTGGTCCGATCGGCTTGCCAGGCTTCTACCCGCACGTTCGCCACGCGCCGCCCCGCGCGCACCACTTCGCCATAGGCGAAGATGCGTTCGGGCAAACCGCTGCGCAGGTATTCGATGCTGATGTTGACCGGCTTCAACCGCACCGTGGCGTCGATGCCCTCGCGCTCCAGATGCGCGTGGAGCGTTGCAAAGCCCGCCATTTCGAGCAGGCCCCCGATCGCGCCGCCATGCAGGAAGCCGGGCCGCCCGGTGTTGCGCTCGGAAAAGTCCATCGCGATGACCGGCGCGCCGTCTTCGTCGTGGTCGGTGAACATGCCCATCGACAGGGCATAGGGAGGCAGCGCCACCATCACTTCACCTTCATGAATTGGGGGGCCTGCACCAGCATGAAGATCCCGGCGGCATGCGCGACCGGGTCGGTCGGGTCACCATCGTGCGCAATGCCGCGCACGAACGCCATCGAGCGCGTCGTCTGGTAGCATTCCGCGCGCGCCACGATGGTACGGCCCGGTACGGCGGCGCGCACGTAATCGATGCGCAAGTCGAGCGTCACCTGCGGGCGGAACTTCTTCATCCGGGTCGAGGCGGACATCGAGGTCGCGTTGTCGAGCAGGCTGATGATCGGGCCCGACGCGAGCACGCCCGTCTCAGGATCGCCGACCAGATCCTCGCGCCAGGGCAGCGCCAGCTCGATCCAGTCGTCGCCATGCGCGACATAGTTCATGTCCAGAAAGCCGCTGTGCCCGCGCACGTTCATCATCTTCGACCATAGCGAAGGGTCGAAGTGGTCTGCCTGCAGCATCCGCGCGACTTCGGCGGCGTGTTCTTCGGAGAGTGCCATAGCTTGCTGTCCTGCGCCGCCGCCCGCGCCTTGGCAAGAATTTAATCGAACGACTAAATCGTTAGAACGCCGCGCCCGCCAGCGCATCGATCGCGCCTTGCAGGATCAGCGCGGCGGCGTGCGAATCGATGCGTTCCGCGCGCTTGGCGCGGCTGAAGTCCTGCTCGATCATCGCGCGCTCGGCGGCCTGCGTGGTCCAGCGTTCGTCCCACAGCAGGATCGGCAGGCCGAGGTCTTCGAGGTTGCGCGCCATGGCCCGCGCGCCCTGGCTGCGCGGGCTTTCGCTGCCGTCCATGTTGAGCGGCAGGCCCATGACGATGCCGACCACGCCGCGCTCGGCGATCAGGTCCTTCAGCACGCCCTTGTCCTGCGTGAACTTGCGCCGGATGATCGTCTTGCCCGCAGTGGCGAAGCGCCAGTCGGTATCGCACAGCGCCACGCCGATCGTCTTGGTTCCGGTATCAAGACCCAGCAGCTTGCCGCCTGTGGGCAGGGCATCGCGCAAGTCGCCGACGAAGGTGGTGATCATGGCTTCGCCTTCGCGGTTGCCGCCAGCCACGCCGCCTCGCGCCGCGCGACGTCGGCGCGCAAGTCCGCCCAGAACAGCGGGATGTCATAGACGTGGTAGTTGTTGCCAGGCAGCACGAACGGACCCATCTTCGGCGGATCGCCCAGCATCAGCAGGCCCGTCCCGGCATCGCACCGCGCAGGCACGGCACGCGCCACGATGGCACCGCTCTTGAGATCGTCTGCCGGAACCATGGCGCCGAGATTGGCCGAAGCGGGCGCGTTTCCGCCTGTCGCGCCGCGCAGGGGGTTGAAGCAGAGCATCGGTTCGATGGTGCGCTTGCCGCCGCCATCGGGCGTAGGCTGCGCGCGCCATGCATCGAGCATCATCGTCGGGTCGGCGGGTTCGGCAAAGCTCATCCAGCTGGCGACGCAGCCGGTGCGATCGGGCCGGTCGCAGGCGGGCAGGCCCATTGCGGGCAGGTCGCGCGTGGGCGAAACCGGCCAGCCGATCAGATAGGCCGCAATGATTCGCCTTTCGAGCGGAGTGCCGCGCACACGATCGCGAATCAGCGTGAGCAGATGGAGCGCGCCCTGGCTGTGCCCGGCCAGCACGATCGGCGCATCCGCCGGGATCTGGCGGACAAAGGTGGCGAAGGCCTGCTCGACGTCGCCATGCGCGATCTTCAGCGCGCGCTGCGCTTCGGGCCGGTCGGTCAGGAACGCGCCGAACGCGGCCTGCCGGTAGCGCGGCACATAGACCGCGCCCACGCCGTTGAAGGCGCTGGCCATGCTCTGGACGAAAAGATCGGCGCGGAAACGCGCGTCCTTGTCCTCGATCGGGCCGTTCCAGTGGTCGCGGGCAAGGTAGCTGGTGGGGTGGACGAAGAAGACATAGGCGCTGCCGACGGCCCCCCGCGCGGCGCCGGAGGGCAGGTATTGCGCAGGATCGTCCTTCACGCCGGGGCGCGAGATCCACGCATCGGCGCGGTCGTAGAATCCGGCGGGCAGGGCCGGTAGCTGTTCGAAAGCGCTGCGCGGCACGAAAGCGAAGCGCGTCAGCTCCTTCGACCAGAAGCGCAGCACAAGCGCGGCGGCCAGAACCATCACCACCAGCAGGGCGATTGCGTAGAGAAACTTGCGTGCCATTCGATCAGCCGTCCGCTTTCGCGATTTCCTTGTTCTTTTCCGCCTGCCGTTCGAGCGCGATCTTGAGCATGGCCACGATCGGGTCGGCGAGCGCGAGGCCGAGGATGCCGAACATCACACCGAAGATCAGCTGTGCCCCCAGCACCAGCGCAGGGGCAAGGTCGGCCGTGCGCTTGGCGACCATCGGCACGATGATATTGCCGTCCACCGTCTGCACCACGAAATAGACGATCACGCAGTAGATGCCCATCGCGGTGCCGCCCGAAAAGCCGACCATGACCATCAACAGCCCCGATATCGGCGCACCGATGTTGGGGAGGAAGGCCAGCAGGCCGGTCAGCAGGCCCAGCAGCGCGGCCATGGGTACGCCATAGACGGCCAGCGCAATCCACGTGGCAACGCCTTCCACCGCCATGCCGATCAGCCGCCCGAACAGCAGCATACGCAAGCTGCGCCCCATGCGATGCGCGGTGCCATGGAAACGTTCGCGGCTTTCCTCGGGCAGCATCCAGGCGATGCCGCGCCGGTAGATATCGGGCTCCAGCACGAAGTAGATGCCCAGGATCATGATCAGGAAGGCAGTGGTGAAGCCGCCGAAGATGCCGCCCAGCGCGCGCGTCACCGGGCCGACGCCGCCGATCACCTGTTCGGCGACCTTCGAAAAATCGGCGCGTTCGACAAAGATCCCGCGGTTGTGCGCCCAATCGAGCAGCACTTGCGACTGTGCCTTGACGATGGCCGGTAGTTCCGCCGCCTGCATCGCGATCTGGTTGCCCGCGAACGTGACGAGCCACAGCACGAACGCCACCGCCAACAGCATGATCACGGCAATGCGCGCGCCGCGCGGAAGCGGCACCACGCGACCGAGCAGGCGTTGCCCGCCATCGATCATCGAGGCGAAGACGACGCCGCCGAAGATCACCATCAGCGGTTGTGCGAGGAACACCGCCAGCGCCAGCAGCGCGGCCATGCCCAGCCAGACGGCCGCCTTCTTGGCCTCGTCGCGGACCGCATCGTCGCGGATGTCGGTCGGGCCGGGGCGCTGCGGCGGCCCGTTGCTGTCACTCATCGGGTGGTCCCCCATTTCAATCGCGCGGCTGCGATACGATCTGCGGGCGCAGTCTGTTCCACGCGCGATGGGGGCGCAAGGCGTTCCACCAGCTTGTCGGGCTCCAGCCTTCGCTGCCATCGAGCGAGAACGTCACGAACTCCGCGCGCCCGCCCACGCTGGACAGCGGGACGGGCCCGCCCAGGCCCTTTTCCTCGACCGGCGCGCGGCTGTCGGCCGAATGATCGCGATTGTCGCCCATCAGGAAGACGTGACCTGCGGGCACGCGCGTTTCGGGATAGTTGTCGAGCGGCTGCTGGCGATGGTCGATGATCCGATAGGTCGCGCCGTTGGGCAGCGTTTCGCGGAAGATCGGCAGCTCGCAATAGAACCGGCCATCGCTGGCGCGAAAACGCAGGCCGGGAAACTCCTCTGGCTCGCAGGGCTGGTTGGCATCGACGGGCAGGTCGAGCGGTGGCTCGACCGCTTGTGGTACGGGCCTGCCGTTGAGGACGATCTGCCCGTTCACCACCGCGATGCGGTCGCCCGGCAGCGCGACGACGCGCTTGATGTAGTCCTCGTCGCTTGTCGGCGGCACCACGATGACCACGTCGCCATATTCGGGCACCTGTCCGAACAGGCGGCCCGGCGAGCGCGGCAGTACGTGGAACGAGGCCGAGACCCACGACCAGCCGTACGGATACTTCGACACCACCAGCCGATCACCCACGAGCAGCGTCGGCATCATTGAGATCGACGGGATGTAGAATGGCTTGGCCACGAACGAATGGAAGCCGCTCACCGCCAGCAGCATCACCGCAAGGCCGCGCAGTTCCATCCACCAGTCGACCAGCCCCGCATCCTGCGGTGGCGATTCGGGGACCGGGGAAGGTGCGGGCGCGGGCAGGGGCGAGGACGGTGCCTGCGGCTCTTCGCTCACGCGCCACCTGCGATGGGGCGAGCCTCGATCACCACGAAGGCCTGCGCCCAGGGGTGGTCGTCGGTCAAAGTCAGGTGGACCACGGCTTCGTGGCCTGCGGGCGTGATCGCCGCGAGTCGCGCTGCCGCGCCGCCGGTCAGGGCCAGCGTCGGCGCACCGCTGCGGGCGTTCACGACGCCGATGTCCTTCATGAACACGCCTGCCTTGAAGCCCGTTCCGACAGCCTTGGAAAAGGCTTCCTTGGCCGCGAAGCGCTTGGCCAGCGTGCCCGCCTTGGTGAACGGCCGCCGCGCCGCCTTGTCGCGCTCGATCTCGGTGAAGACGCGCAGTTCGAATCGCGCGCCGAAGCGGTCGAGCGAGGCCTGGATGCGCTCGATGTTGCAGAGATCGGAGCCCATGCCGATGATCATGGCTTTGGCGTTGTCCTTACCGTGCCGCGTCCATCAGCTCGCGCATCCGCTGCACGCTGGCTTCCAGGCCGACGAAGATCGCCTCGCCGATCAGGTAGTGGCCGATGTTCAGCTCGGCGAGCTGGGGAATCGCGGCGATTGCCTGCACGTTGTCGTAGGTGAGGCCATGGCCAGCATGCGGTTCGATGCCGTTGCGCGCGGCGAGCGCCGCCATATCGGCGATTCGCTTCAATTCCACCGCCCGCGCTTCGCCTTCGGCATGCGCATATTCGCCGGTGTGCAGTTCCACGACCGGCGCGCCCAGCTTGATCGCGGCCTCGATCTGGCGGGCTTCGGGCGCGATGAACAGGCTGACGCGGATGCCGGCATCGGACAGCCGCGCGACCACGGGAGCAAGGCGGTTGTGCTGGCCTGCTGCATCGAGCCCGCCCTCGGTCGTGCGTTCCTCGCGGCGTTCGGGAACGATGCAGGCGGCGTGGGGGCGATGGCGCAGCGCGATCTCGACCATCTCGTCGGTCGCGGCCATTTCGAAGTTGAGCGGCAGCGCGGTGGCGGCCTGGATGCGGGCGATGTCCTCGTCGCGGATGTGGCGGCGATCCTCGCGCAAGTGCGCGGTGATGCCATCGCCGCCGACCGCCGCCACGATCTGCGCGGCCCGCATCGGATCGGGGTGGTCCCCGCCGCGCGCGTTGCGAACGGTGGCGACGTGGTCGATGTTGACGCCCAGCCGCAGACGACCGGGATTCAGCACACTGTTCATCGCCATACCTTTTCGTTCAGGCCGCCGCGCGGCTGCCGGGCTTGATCGCCGGAGTCGCCGCCAGTTCGGGCGGCAGTTCGTCGGGCGCATAGGTGGGGAAGTTGAGCGCGACGAGCGGGAAGAACGGCACGCCCAGATCGACGATGCCGCCCGAACGATCGACCAGCGAGGCTGCGGCGATCACCTGCCCGCCTGCGGCCTCGATCGCCTGAATCGCCTCGCGGCTGGACAGGCCGGTCGTCACCACGTCCTCGACCATCAGCACCTTGTCGCCGGGATTGAGCGCGAATCCGCGGCGCAGTTCGAACGTGCCGGTGGGGCGTTCGACGAACATCGCCTCGACTCCCAGCGCGCGACCCATCTCGTGGCCGATGATCACGCCGCCCATCGCGGGCGAAACGACCTTCTGGATCTGCTGGCGCAAGTCACGCGGGATGCGCTGCGCGGTCGCAGCGGCAAGCCGCGAGGCGCGCATCGGGTCCATCAGAACGCGCGCACACTGCAGGTAATGGGCGCTGTGGCGGCCCGAAGAGAGCAGGAAGTGCCCTTCGAGCAGGGCCTGGCTGGCCCGGAATTCAGCGAGAATCTCGTCTTCGAGCATGGTCATTCCGTCAGGTACCGTAGCAGGCCACGGCTATATATATAGGAGACGTGCCGCAATGGCCCGCAGCGCACATCGCGGCAAGCCTTTTGTACACGTTTCGCGTCTCCCAAAAATATGCTTTGGGGCGCTTGAGGGTTGGGACATCGGCGCGTATAGGCCGGTCCAATCGAGGGAATTAGAGGGGTTGCGTGCGCGCCACATTGACGCAGCGCAAACAGGGAAAAGCGGAACATTCGACGATGAGTCTTGCCGATACCGCCCGCCTCGCGGGCAATGCGATCCGGACCCTGGGCCTTGCCGCCGCGCTGAGCTTCGCCCCTGCGGCGATGGCAGCTCCGGCTGCTGCGCCCGCTCCGGCTGTGGCCGCCAGTGCCGCTCCTGCCGCCGCCGATGCGGCGGCGCCGACCGCTGAAAAGGCCGCGCCTGCGCCGGCCGGGGATTACGTCCCCATGAAGCCGACGGCGGGCAAGGGGATGCCGGTCGATGGTGGCATGACCTTCCAGGATCAGTATTCGCCGACCGGCCAGCAGGCCCTGGCGATGCACGACTACATCCTGTTCCCGGTCATCGTCGCGATCACCATCCTGGTGCTGGTGCTGCTGCTGGTCGTGATGGCCCGCTTCAACCGCCGCGCCAATCCGGTTGCTTCGAAGACCAGCCACAACACGCTGATCGAAGTCATCTGGACGCTGGTCCCCGTGCTCATCCTCGTGGTGATCGCGGTGCCGTCGATCCGCCTGCTGGCGCAGCAGTACAAGCCTGCCCCCAAGGGTGCGCTGACGGTCAAGGTGACCGGCTACCAGTGGTACTGGGGCTACACCTATCCCGACAACGGCGGCTTCGAAGTGATCTCGAACATGCTGCCCGACGAAGAAGCGCTCAAGCGTGGCGAGCCGCCGCAGCTTGCCGCCGACGCGCGCATGGTCGTGCCCGTGGGTGAGCCGATCCGCCTGCAGACCACCGGCGCCGACGTGATCCACTCGTTCGCCGTCCCGTCGCTGTGGTTCAAGCTCGACGCCGTGCCGGGCCGCATCAACGAGAAGGTGCTCTTCATCAAGGAGCCGGGCGTTTACTACGGCCAGTGCTCCGAACTGTGCGGCGTTCGCCATGGCTACATGCCGATCGTCGTAGAGGCCCTGCCGCGTCCCAAGTTCGAGGCGTGGGTCAAGGCCCAGGGCGGCACCGTTGGCGCCGCTGCGGCGGCTCCGGCTGCTGCTCCCGCCGCCGCCGCTGCGCCTGCCGCCGCGACGCCCGCTGCCGCTGCAGCGCCCGCCGCTCCGGCTGCCGACGCCTCCGCCGCGCCGGCCGCGTAAGAGAATCAAGGACAAGGTTCGCACGAGATGGCCAGTATTCCAGCCGAAGGCTTCGATGTGCACGATCATGCACACGACCACGATCATGATCACAAGCCGGCGTTCTTCGCCCGCTGGTTCATGTCGACCAACCACAAGGACATCGGCACGATGTACCTGATCTTCGCGATCTTCGCGGGGCTCATCGGTGGTGCCGTGTCGGGCATGATGCGCGCCGAACTGGCGCAGCCGGGGATCCAGTACCTCGGCATGTTCGCCCAGTTCCTGGGTGAAAAGAACCCGAGCTTCGACCAGCAACTCCACCTGTGGAACGTGCTGATCACCGCGCACGGCCTGATCATGGTGTTCTTCATGGTCATGCCCGCGATCATCGGCGGCTTCGGCAACTGGTTCGTGCCGCTCATGATCGGCGCGCCCGACATGGCGTTCCCGCGCATGAACAACGTGTCGTTCTGGCTCACGTTCGTCGGCTTCTGCTCGCTGATGCTGTCGGCGATCTTCCCCGGCGGCGTCGGCAACGGTGCTGGCACCGGCTGGACGGTCTATGCCCCGCTCTCGACCTCCGGGTCGGTCGGTCCGGCAGTCGACTTCGCGATCTTCTCGCTGCACCTTGCGGGCGCGGGCTCGATTCTGGGCGCGGTCAACTTCATCACCACCATCTTCAACATGCGCGCGCCTGGCATGACCCTGCACAAGATGCCGCTGTTCGTGTGGTCGGTGCTCGTGACCGCGTTCCTGCTGCTGCTCTCGCTGCCGGTTCTGGCCGCGGCGATCACCATGCTGCTGACCGACCGCAACTTCGGCACGACGTTCTTCGATCCTGCCGGCGGCGGTGACCCGATCCTGTACCAGCACCTGTTCTGGTTCTTCGGCCACCCCGAAGTGTACATCATGATCCTGCCGGGCTTCGGCATCATCAGCCAGATCATCTCGACCTTCTCGAAGAAACCGGTGTTCGGCTACCTCGGCATGGCCTACGCCATGGTCGCGATCGGCGTCGTCGGCTTCATCGTGTGGGCCCACCACATGTACACCACCGGCCTCGACGTGAACACGAAGATGTACTTCACCGCGGCCACCATGGTCATCGCGGTTCCCACCGGCATCAAGATCTTCTCGTGGATCGCGACGATGTGGGGCGGTTCGATCGAGTTCAAGTCGCCGATGGTCTGGGCGATCGGCTTCATCTTCCTGTTCACCATGGGCGGCGTCACCGGCGTCGTGCTCGCCAACGGCGGCATCGACGACAACCTGCAGGACACCTACTACGTCGTGGGCCACTTCCACTACGTGCTGTCGCTGGGCGCCGTGACCTCGCTCTTCGCCGGGTTCTACTACTGGTTCCCGAAGATGAGCGGCCGGATGCACTCCGAACTGCTGAGCCACATCCAGTTCTGGGTGTTCTTCGTCGGCGTGAACATGATCTTCTTCCCGATGCACTTCCTGGGCGTCCAGGGCATGCCGCGTCGCTACCCGGACTATGCCCCGGCGTTCGAGCACTGGAACAAGATCGCTTCGGATGGCTACATGGTCATGGCCGCCTCGATCGTGATCTTCCTGATCAACATCGCCTATGCGTTCACCGCCGGTCGCAAGGCCGAGGGGAACTACTGGGGTGAAGGTGCGACCACGCTCGAGTGGACGCTGTCCTCGCCGCCGCCGTTCCACCAGTTCGAGACCCTGCCCGTCATCGACGACGCGGCCCACCACTAAGACCTGGCCTTAGGGCTGCGTTTCGAAGCACCCCGGTGGCGACACCGGGGTGTTTTCGTTTCTGCGGCCGATTGCGGTTTGCAACCTCTCTATCGTGCGATAGGCAGCGCCAAACGCGAGAGGAGATCCCGATGCCCGAATTCCGCATGATCGATGCCGGCGAAGTGACCCTGCGCGCGGCCGTCGAAGGCAGCGGCCCGCTGGTGATCATGGTCCACGGCTTTCCGGAAAGTTGGTATTCGTGGCGGCACCAGATCGGGCCGGTTGCCGCTGCCGGGTTCACCGCCTGCGCCATCGACGTGCGTGGTTACGGCGGTTCGGACAAGCCTGCGCCGGTCGATGCCTATGCCATGGAGCACCTGATCCGCGATCTCGTGGGGGTTGCCGATGCGCTTCAGCCCGGTGCTCCGGCGATTCTCGTCGGGCACGACTGGGGCGCGCCCATCGTGTGGAACTCGGCCTTTACCCGCCCCGATCGCTTCAAGGCCGTCGCGGGTCTTTCGGTCCCGTTCGCGGGCGCGCCGACGCGCGCCTTCACCGATGTGTTCCGCGAACTGTTCACGTCGAAGGGCATCTTCTTCTACCAGGAATACTTCCAGCAGCCGGGCAAGGCCGAGGCCGAACTCGAAGCCGACGTGCGCCGCTTCCTGCGGGTATTCCTCCACTCGATCTCGGGCGAGGCGCCCGCCGGGGCCTGGCCGCTCAAGCCGGTCGATTCGCTGCTGCTCGATGGCCTGCCTGAACCGACTGCGCCTTCCGCCTGGCTCAGCGACGCCGATCTCGACTACTACGTCGCCGAATTCATGGCCTCGGGCCTGCGCGGCCCGCTCAATCGCTATCGCAACCACGAAAACGACTTCGCCTTCCTCAAGGGGTGGACGGGCAAGACTCTCGACCAGGCCGCGCTGTTCATCGGCGGCACCAAGGATCCTGCCAGCACGCTGTTCGGGCAGGTCAAGGACCCCACCGCGATGATGCGCAATTTCGCGCCCAACGTCGAAGGCCACATGCTCGAAGGCTGCGGCCACTGGACCCAGCAGGAGCGCCCCGAGGACGTGAACCGCCTGCTGCTCGACTGGCTGGCCCGCGTCCGCTGATCCGCTGCGCTGAACCGACCTCGCGCAGTACCTTTCCAGCGGGGGGCAACTGGCCTATGGGCGGCGGCAAGATCATGGAATCCACCAACACCCTGTCGCTGCCTGCCGATTGGCGGGACTTCTTCGCGCTCACCAAGCCGCGCGTGATGACGCTGGTCATCTTCACCGGCCTGTGCGGCCTGCTCGCTGCGCCGGGGACGATACACCCGGTGCTCGCCTTCACCGCGATCCTGTGCATCGCGGTGGGTGCAGGCGGCGCTGCCGCGCTCAACCAGTGGTGGGAAGCCGACATCGATGCGGGCATGAAGCGCACTGCCAACCGCCCGCTGCCTTCGGGGCGGATGGAGCGCAGTTCTGCGCGTGACTTCGGCTTTGCCCTGTCGGGCGGGTCGGTCATGGTCATGGGCCTTGCCAACGGTGTGCTGCCGGCTGCGATCCTGGCGCTGTCGATCTTCTACTATGCGTGGATCTACACCGTCTGGCTCAAGCCGCGCACGCCGCAGAACATCGTCATCGGCGGCGGGGCAGGGGCCTTTCCGCCGCTGATCGGCTGGGTGGCGGTGACCGGCCACATCACGCTGATGCCGGTGCTGCTGTTCCTCATCATCTTCATGTGGACGCCGCCGCATTTCTGGGCGCTCGCGCTGTTCGTGCAGACAGACTACGCCAAAGTAGGCATCCCGATGATGCCGGTGGTCGCGGGTGAGCGCGCCACGCGCCGCCAGATCCTCGCCTATGCCGCCCTGCTCCTGCCGCTGGCGGCCACGCCTTGGTTCATCGGCGGCGCGGGCGCGATCTACGGCGTCTCGGCGCTCGTGCTGGGTGGCATTTTCCTGGCGCTGTCGATCAAGGTCGGCTTGCGCACCAGCGTGCCGGGCGATGGTATGGTGCCCGAAAAGCGCCTGTTCGCCTTTTCGATCATCTATCTTTTCGCGCTGTTCGCAGTGCTGGTCGCGGATCGCTTCGTGACACTACAAGGCTGGCAATGATGGCTGACGATCCTCAAAAGACCGACCTCGAGATCTTCCGTGCGCGGCAGAAGGCGCGCAACCGCGTGATGGGGCTGGTGCTGGTGGCGCTGGCGGTGCTGTTCTTTGCCATCACCATCGTGAAGATGGGGCTGCACTCGGCGGGGCAGATGTGATGACCACGGCGGCTCGTCCCGATGCGGCGCGCAATCGCAAGGTCGCGATCCTTGCCGCGAGCGGCGCGCTGGCGATGCTGGGGCTCGGTTACGCGTCGGTTCCGCTCTACCGCCTGTTCTGTCAGGCGACCGGATTCAACGGCACGACGATGCGCGCGACAAGCGCGCAGGCGGCGGGGGTGAAGGCGACGACTCGGCCGATCACGATCCGATTCGACGCCAATGTCGCGCCGGGCCTGCCGTGGGTGTTCAAGCCCGAACAGGTGACCCAGGATGGCAGGATCGGCGAACGCAAGATCGCGTTCTTCACAGCGAAGAACCTGTCTGACAAGCCGATCGTCGGGCGCGCGGTGTTCAATGTCACGCCCGAGCAGACCGGTGCCTATTTTCACAAGATCCAGTGCTTCTGCTTCAACGAACAGAAGCTGGAACCGGGTCAGGAAGTGCGCATGCCGGTGATCTACTACGTCGATCCCGCGATGTTGCAGGACGCCAACGCGCGCGACACGCCCGAAATCACGCTCAGCTACACCTTCCTCCTCGCTGCGGACCAGAGCCTGGCGCAGAGTGCGATGAAGAGTTCGACAACTGGTGGAAAGCCACTGGACCGCGCCGCCTCTGCCCGATAAAGGCGGCTCGTTATGCGTCCGGGCAGGTGGCTCGGACTGACCGGAATTTCATTGGGGGAATTCGAGAACCATGGCCGGCGCAAAGAATCACGATTACCATATCCTGCCGCCCGACGTCTGGCCGCTCATGGGCGCGCTCTCGGCGCTCACCATGACCAGCGGTGGCGTGCTCTACATGCACAAGATCCCCAATGGGACCGCTGTCATGCTGCTGGGCTTCCTCGGCGTGATCGTCACCTTCTTCTCGTGGTTCGGGAAGATCGTGAAGGAAGCGCACGCGGGCGATCACACGCCGGTCGTGCAACTGCACCAGCGCTACGGCATGATCCTGTTCATCGCTTCGGAAGTGATGTTCTTCGTCGGCTGGTTCTGGGCCTTCTTCGATTTCTCGCTGTTCCCGTCGCACGTGAACACCGACGTCATCGGCGGTGTCTGGCCGCCGAAGGCGATCGAATCGGTCATGAACGCGTTCGACCTGCCGCTGCTCAACACGCTGATCCTGCTGTGCTCGGGCACGACGCTCACCTGGGCGCACCACGCGCTGATCCATGGTGATCGCGATGGTCTCAAGAAGGGCCTGTGGGCGACGATCGTGCTGGGCCTGCTGTTCAGCTCGATCCAGGCGTTCGAATACGCGCACGCGCCGTTCGCCTTCGGCAAGAACACCTACGGCTCGTCGTTCTACATGGCGACCGGGTTCCACGGCTTCCACGTCATCGTCGGCACGATCTTCCTGATCGTCTGCCTGATCCGTGCCTACAAGGGCCACTTCACCCCGCGCCAGCACTTCGGCTTCGAAGCGGCTGCGTGGTACTGGCACTTCGTCGACGTGGTCTGGCTGTTCCTGTTCGTCGCCATCTACGTGTGGGGCAACTGGGGCGCCGTGATCGAATAATGCTGCATGGCGCAAGCCCGGCAACGAAGGGGCAGCCCGGGGTAACCCAGGCTGCCCTTTTCGGTTTGTGCCCTGCGTGCGAGGCGCGCACGTTGTGGGCGGCGCCGGCGATGCTGGCGCCGTCGTGCCGGGCCTGCGGGCAGGATTTTGCAGGTGCGCAACCCAAGGGGCGCAGCCTGTTGCTTGTGGTGCTGCCCGTCACGGTGCTGCTGGTACTGGCCGCGTTGAAGCTGGACGAGGCCTTCCGTCCGCCGCTGTGGGCGCAGGCGCTGGGATGGGGCGTAGTGGTGCCGCTCGTCATGATCGGTGCGCTGAGGCTGGCCAAGGCGGCGGCGTTGATGCGCGCGCTGCGCAGGAGCAGGACGAGATGAAGCCAAGGTTCCCGGTCACCGCCACGATCGTCGTGCTCGCTGCGGTCATGACCATGATCGCGCTCGGTGTGTGGCAGTTGCAGCGCAAGGCGTGGAAGGAAGCGCTGATCGCGCGCTATGCCGCCGCGGCGCAACAGGAAGGCGAAGTGCCCTGGCCGATGAAGCCGCAGCAGGTGGAGGACGCGCTCTATCGCCGCTCGCACTTCAACTGCGCCAAGGTGGTGTCGATGACGTCGGTCTCGGGCCGCAGCGCGCTGGGCGATGCGGGGCTGGCGATCGTGGCAACCTGCCGTCTTGGTCTGAAGTCGGAGGTCGCGGTGTCGCTGGGCTGGACGCTGGCGCCCAAGGTGATCGAATGGCAGGGGGGCGACGTCCATGGCGTGATCGCCTCGGGGGGGGAAGGGCCGGATGGCAAGCTGCGTCCGCGCCTTGTCGCCTACCCGCCGGTGCCGGGACTGCAGCCGCTGGCGCGGCCGGACCCGAACGACCTGCCCAACAACCACCTCGCCTACGCGGTGCAGTGGTTCATCTTCGCGGCCATCGCGCTGGTCATCTATGGAATCGTGCTGGCGCGGCGGCTTGCCCCCGCGCCTTCGCGCCGCTAGGCGCGCGCGGGACAGATTGGGGAATGTGATGAAGTACGTCAGCACGCGTGGGGCCGCTCCGGCGCTGGATTTCGAGGAAGTGACGCTCGCGGGGCTCGCCTCCGATGGCGGCCTCTATGTGCCCGAAAGCTGGCCGACGTTCTCGGCGGACGAGATCGCCGCGATGGCGGGCCTGCCCTATGCCGAACTCGCGCAGAAGATCATGCAGCCCTTTGTCGGCGATTGCCTGACGCCCGAACGGCTGCTGGAACTGACGCGCACCGCCTATGGCCGCTTTGCCCATGCCGCCGTCACGCCCCTGAAGCAGCTCGACGAACGCCAGTGGGTGCTGGAACTGTTCCACGGACCCACGCTGGCGTTCAAGGACGTGGCCCTGCAACTGCTCGGCTTGCTGTTCGAGGAATTCCTTGGCCGCCGTGACGATCACCTGACCATCGTTGGCGCGACCAGCGGCGATACCGGATCGGCCGCGATCGATGCCGTGGCGGGTCGCGCCAAGGTCGATATCTTCATGATCCACCCGCATGGCCGGGTGAGCGACGTGCAGCGCCGCCAGATGACCACGGTGCTGGCCCCCAACGTCCACAACATCGCCATCGACGGCAGTTTCGACGATGCCCAGGCGATGGTGAAGCGGATGTTCAACGATGCCGCGATGACCGGCACGTTCGGCATCGCCGCCGTCAATTCGATCAACTGGGCCCGCCTGATGGCGCAGGTGGTCTATTACTTCGCCGCCGCGCTGCAGCTGGGGGCGCCGCATCGCAAGGTCGCCTTCTCGGTGCCGACCGGCAACTTCGGCGACGTGTTCGCGGGCTATGTGGCCGCGAAGATGGGGCTGCCGATCGAGCGGCTGATCGTGGCGACCAACGTCAACGACATCCTGCACCGCGCGCTGTCGACCGGCGACTATTCTGCCGGGACCGTCACGCCGACCGCAGCACCTTCGATGGACATCCAGGTCTCCTCCAACTTCGAACGCCTGCTGTTCGATGCGGGCGGACGCGATGGCGCTGCGATCGCGGAACAGATGCGCAGCTTCGACGCCAACAAGGCGATCCAGCTGACCAACGCACAGCGCGAAAACGCCGCGGCGCTGTTCACCAGCGCGCGCGCCGATGCCGCCGACATGGCCAATGCCATGCGCTGGGCGCACGAGGAATGCGGCGAAGTGCTCGATCCGCACACCGCAATCGGCCTCCACGCCGCGCGCGTGGCCGAGGGCCTGCCCGCCGACGTGCCGGTGGTAACGCTGGCCACCGCCCACCCGGCCAAGTTCGTCGATGCGGTGGAGCGCGCCACCGGCGTGCGCCCGCCGCTGCCCGCGCGCGTGGGCGACCTGTTCGAACGCGAGGAAGCCTGCACGCGCCTGCCCGGAAACTATGACGCGGTCGCGGCCTTCGTGGCCGAACGGGCGACGCCGAAGCACGGCTGATGGCACAGCTCGACCTTCAGCCCAGACTGATGATCGGCGAAGGCTGGAGCGACTTCGGCCTGATCGATTCGGGCCATGGCCGCAAGCTGGAGCGCTATGGCCGCTACCGCTTCGTGCGTCCCGAACCGCAGGCGATGTGGGCGCCGCGGCTGTCCGACTGGGCAGCGCACGGCGAATTCGTGCCCGGCTCGGACGAGGACGGCGGCGGCAAGTGGCGCTTCGACCAGCCGGTGCCGCGCGATGGCTGGGATCTGTCGCGCGGGGACGTGCGCTTCACCGCCAGTTGCACGCCCTTTCGCCACCTCGGCTTCTTCCCCGACATGGCCCCGGTGTGGGACTGGATGGGCGAACAGCTCGCGGGCAAGGCCGAAGCCTCCACGCTCAACCTGTTCGGCTATACCGGCGTCGGCACGCTCTCGTTGTCCGAACACGGCCCCGTCACCCACGTCGATGCGTCCAAGAAATCTGTCGCACAGGCGCGCGCCAACGCCGCGCTGTCGGGCATGGAAGCCCGCCCGGTGCGCTGGATCGTCGATGATGCGGCCAAGTTCACCGCGCGCGAAGTGCGGCGCGGCAAGCGTTACGACGGGATCATCCTCGATCCGCCCAAGTTCGGACGTGGCCCGGAAGGTGAAGTCTGGCGGCTGGAGGAGAGCCTGCCCGGCCTGATCGGCGATTGCGCGCAATTGCTCGATACTGACAGCCGCTTCCTGTTCCTCACGGTCTATGCGGTGCGGATGTCCTCGCTCGCGCTCGCAGGCCTGCTGGAAGAGGCGCTGCGCCACCTGCCGGGCACGATCGAGCACGGCGACCTCGCCATCCGCGAGGAAGGCGATGGGGGCCGGGTGCTGCCCACCGCGATCTTCGCGCGCTGGCGCGCGGGCTGAACGGTGGACTTGGCGTCAGAAGAGTGTAAGGGCCGCGCCGTGTCCGACAGCCTGATCCTCGAAGTCGCCAACGTCGAAACCGATGTCCTCACCGGCATCTATTCGGAAGAGACCGGCCGCCCGCAGCCCTTGCGCATCTCGATCCGTGCCTGGCTCAAGCCGCGTCCGCGCTACACGCCGGATTGCCCGCTGACCGAGAGCAAGAACTACATGGACCTGAAGTTCGCAGCCTCGGACGGGCTGCCGAAGGATGTCCATTTCAAGCTGATCGAATCCGTCGCCGACCACATCTGCGAAACGTTGTTCCTGCAGGACGAGCGCGTCGAGCGGATCGAGGTCAAGATCGTCAAGCTCGCCATCAGCGAGGCCGGTGAGGACATCGGCATGATGCTCACGCGCGGCCGCAGTGCCTGGGAAGCGCTGGCCGGGTGAGCGAGCCCTCCACCCCGCAGCCGCGCCCACTGGCGCTGGTGACCGGCGGCTGGCGACGCATTGGCGCAGCGATTGCGGAACGGCTGGCGCACGCCGGTTGGGATCTGGCGCTCCACGCCCACCATCGCGACACCTTCGACCCGGCCTTTGGCGCGCGTCTTGAAGCACAAGGCGCTACGGTCCACGCCCTGGCGGCCGACCTTGGCGATGCCGCCGCAGCCGTCGCGCTGGTCGGCCAGGCGGCGGACATGGCGCAGCAGCCGGTCAGCCTGCTGGTCAACTGCGCTTCGCTGTTCCGCGACGACGATGCGCGGACGGTCACGGCGGACCATCTTGCCGAACACCTTCAGGTCAACCTCATGGCCCCGGTGCTGATGACCCGCGCGTTTGCGCAGGCGCTGGGCGAGGCTTCGGGGTGCGTGGTGATGATCCTCGACCAGCGCGTGCACAACCCTGTGCCGGACCAGTTGTCCTACACCCTGTCGAAGCAGGCGCTGCATGGCGCGGTGCGCACGCTGGCGCGCTCGCTTGCCCCGCGTATCCGTGTCAACGGCGTCGCCCCCGGCCTGACCCTGCCGACGGCCGATTACGACGCTGCGCAATGGCAACGGCTCGAAGCCCTGATGCCGCTCGATCGACTCGCCGCGCCCGAGGAGATTGCCGAGGCGGTGGCCTATCTGGCGGCGGCGCGGTCGGTCACCGGGCAGACAATCTTCGTCGATGCCGGGGCACACCTTGAATCCTACCCACGCGACTTCGTACACATGGGCAAGTGAGCAGTCCCGCCCCCCTGATCGACCGATTCGCCCGCAGGATCAGCTACCTGCGCCTGTCGGTCACCGACCGCTGCGATCTGCGGTGCGCCTATTGCATGCCCGAGCGGATGGAATTCCTCCCCCGCGCCGAAGTGCTCACGCTCGAAGAACTGCACCGCCTCGCGCTCGCCTTCATCGATCGCGGCGTGACCAAGCTGCGCCTGACAGGGGGCGAACCGCTGGTGCGGCGCGACATGATAGAGCTGGTGCGCGCGCTGGGGCGCAAGCTGGGTGATGGGCTCGAGGAACTGACCCTCACCACCAACGGCACCCGCCTTGCCGAATTCGCCGAGGATCTGGCCGCCGCGGGTGTGCGCCGCATCAACGTCTCGCTCGACACGCTCGACCGCGATACCTTCGCCCGCCTCGCCCGCCGCGATGCGCTGCCGCAGGTGCTTGAAGGTATCGCCGCGGCAAAGCAGGCGGGGCTCAGGGTCAAGCTCAACACGGTCGCGCTCAAGGGCGTGAACGAGGCCGAAATCCCCGACCTGATCGCCTGGGCGCACGCGCAGGGCCACGATCTGACGCTGATCGAGGTCATGCCGCTGGGCGAGGTCGAGCAGGACCGCTTCGCGCAGTACCTGCCGCTTGATGCTGTGCGCACGGCGTTGGAACAGCGCTGGACGCTCACCCCCAGCGCAGCGCGCAGCGGCGGGCCCGCGCGCTATGTCGACATCGCCGAAACGGACGGGCGGCTGGGCTTCATCACGCCGCTGACGGGCAACTTCTGCGAAGGCTGCAACCGCGTGCGCGTCACCACCACCGGGCAATTGTTCATGTGCCTTGGCGGAGAGGGGCAGGTGGATCTGCGCGCCGCCCTGCGTTCCGACGAGCCCGATACCGCGCTTGCGCAAGCGTTTGCGCGCGCGATGGGGGAAAAGCCCGAACGCCACGGCTTCGTCATCGATGCGCCGGGAGCCGCGCCCGCGCTGGCGCGCCACATGTCGATGACGGGCGGCTGATGGGCGCGCGACTGGTCTTTCTCGGACGGCTGGAAGACGTGGCGGGCGCCGATGCGCGCGACGTCGCGCCGGGGCCGCTGGCCGACGTGCTGGCGCGGCTCGAACCGACGCTGGCGGTCGAACTGCTCGGCGAACGCGTGCGCATGGCGCTCAATGGACGGCTGATCGCCGAGACCGGCGGCGTGGTGCTGGGCGATGGCGACGAGCTGGCCTTCCTGCCCCCGGTCAGCGGCGGCTGACATGCAGGATGTCCGCCTCATCGAGAGCGGCTTCGATCCCGCGCTCGAACTCGAACGCTTCACCGCCGGGCTTCCGGCGGCGGGCGGGATCGTCAGCTTTCTCGGCCAGGTGCGCGAAGGCGGCGGGGTCGAGGCGCTGGAGCTGAAGCACTACGGCCCACTGACGCTGCCGGGGATGCAGGCGCTGGGCGGGACGATCCACGCGCGCTGGCCGCTCGACGGGCTGCTGCTGCTCCACCGGGTCGGCGTGATGGCCCCGCGCGATCCCATCGTCCTTGTCGCCGCCGCCGCCCGCCATCGCCGCGACGCATTTGCCGCCGCCGATTTCGCGATGGACCACCTCAAGAGCGAATCGTGGTTCTGGAAGCGCGAGAAGACCGCGCAGGGCTGGCGCTGGATCGAGCCGCGCGCGCAGGACCGGGACGATCTGGCGCGCTGGTAGCGTTTTTCGTCAGCCGCCGATCCGTCCCCGCAGCGAATCGAGCGTGGCCAGTTCCTTGCGCATCAGGTCGTCGACTTGTGCGTGGGCCGGCGTGATCGCGTCGAGATCGCCACGCGGGCCGTCGACCGCGGCTTGCGCCGCCGCCACCAGCATCCGGTCGAGATCGGCCATGGCGACCATGCCTTCGCTGCGTGCCGAATCGAGATCGGCCAGCGCGATCTGTGCGACCGACCAGGCATCGCTGCCCACGGCGGCGCCGCGCGCGGCGGCCACGGCGCGTTCGGCGCTGGCGCGGCGGGCTTCGAACTTGGCATCGGCCTTGCGCGCCTGCTCGGTCAGCGCGATGACGCGCGCCACGATCGAGGCATCGGCGGGCAGCGGGGCCTGCGCATCCGGCGTCGGCGCGGCGACAGGCTGGGCGCTGCCATAGGCGCGTTCGGCCGGGCGCCGGGCCAGCGAGGGGAAGTCGCTGCGCTTGGCGCAGGCGCTTGCGGCAAGGCTTGCGCCGATCAGCAGGGCAAGCGTGGTGGCGCGCAGGGGCGAAGGCATGGTAAGGCGCTGCATCGCCGCGCCATAGCACGAGTGCGCGTTCTCGCCAGCGTCGCATCGAAAAGCGCATGGTTTCGGCGTCGACGCGATGTGTAGCAGCGTTGACACGAATCTCTCCTTCGACTATCGGCACCGCTCTTTCCGGGGTTCCGCATTCGGCGGAATTCCGGCGTATTGCCCGCTGTCCGCGGTTTCTCGCAAGAGAATCGGGGTGCTTGGTGGGTCAGGCATTTGAAACGGATAGCAGGAACCATGTTCGCAATCGTGCGCACGGGCGGCAAGCAGTATCGGGTTGCCGCCGGAGACAAGATCGCGGTCGAGAAGCTGGCGGGTGAAGCCGGCGACACGATCACCCTCGGTGACGTCCTCCTCGCAGGCAAGGACGGCGAACTGGCCGATGCCGCTGCGATCACGGTCTCGGCCGAGATCATCGCGCAGGCGAAGTCGGAGAAGGTCGTGGTGTTCAAGAAGCGCCGCCGCCACAACTATCGCCGCAAGAACGGTCACCGCCAGCAGATGACCCTGCTGCGGATCGTTTCGGTCGCCTGACACGAGATCGGAGTAAGACGAAATGGCACATAAGAAAGCAGGCGGTTCGTCGCGCAACGGTCGCGACTCGGCTGGCCGCCGCCTCGGCGTGAAGAAGTTCGGCGGTCAGGAAGTGATCGGCGGCAACATCATCATCCGCCAGCGCGGCACCCGCGTATACCCCGGCGCCAACGTCGGCATGGGCAAGGATCACACCCTGTTCGCGCTCGCCGAAGGCCGCGTACGCTTCCACGCTGGTAAGCTTGGTCGCAAGTACGTGTCGGTCGACGCGATGGCCGAAGCCGCCGAATAATCGGATGGTCATGCAAAGGGCCATCCTGACGGGATGGCCCCGCCGGTTCCAACGAACCGGCTGACAGAGGGAGAGGGCCCCGCCCGTCTCCCTCTTTTCGTTTCTCCCTCACCCGCATCGTCGCGCAATCGCCCCGGAATGTCTCGGGAACCGATGCTTTGCGCGTACCACGCAATATCCCTGTCATTGCAGCGCTCTAGGGGCGCAATCGACGGGGCGGATGAGGAGAAGTGACGTGTTCATTCGCAGCGAGCGGCTGTTCCTGCGGCCGGGCTGGCCCGAAGACTGGGCCGAACTGCATGCCATTGCCGATGATGAGCGGCTCGTGCGCAATCTGATGCGCGCGCCGTGGCCCTATGGCCCTGAAGATGCGCGCTGGTTCGCCAGCCAGCCGCAGCACAGGCGTTTCCCGCATTTCTTCGTCACCCTGCCCGGTGCGCATGGCACGCGGCTGATCGGCAGCGTCGGGCTGACGCACGCCGAGGACGCGGACGAGGTCGAACTCGGCTTCTGGATCGCGCGCAGCCAGTGGGGTCGGGGCTATGCCACCGAAGCCGTGCGCGCGGTGCTGGGGCTGGCCGCGACGATTGGCCATCGGCGCCTGGTCGCCAGCCACTTCGTCGACAATCCGGCGAGCGGGCGTGTGCTGGAAAAGGCGGGCTTCATCGCTACTGGCGAAGTGCGCGCGCGTTTCGGTGCGGGCCGCCGCGCGGTCGCGCCCACGCTGGTGTACGCCACCGACCTAGCGGGCGCAGGCAATGGCGACGAAGAGGAAGTGATGCGAGCGGCCTGAGCGCCGCCCGCATCACGTTCCGTCAGGCCAGCGCGGCCGTCGCCGGGAACTGGCGCTCGGCCCCGGCGATCAGCGCGCGATCGTCGTGGTTCCACGGGTGGAAGCCGGGCAGGAAGTAGCTGAGCCACAAGGGCAGGATGCGGCTGACGAGGCCGGGCTTGAACAGCAGGTAGGCGGCAAGGCGCGCCTTCACCTTCCAGCCCGTCAGCCCGTCCTGCCGCAGCAGTTCCAGCGTATCGGCGATGCGGTGCTGGAAGAACTCGCGCGTCACCGCCAGCATCAGCAGCGACTTGATCTTCCAGCGCTTCGATCGGCTCCAGTCGCGCGTGGCGTGCAGCCATGTGTCGTAGGCGACGCCCTTGTGTTCGATTTCCTCGATTGCGTGCCAGCGCCACAGGTTGGCCGTTTCCTCCTCGCCCCCCTTGAGGTGCGCGGGCGTGCGCAGCAGTTCAAGCGCAAGGATGGCGGTGAAATGTTCCAGCGCCATTGTCGTGGCAAGGTTGGCGATCGGCGGGCGGTCCTTGGCCTCGTCGAGGTTCTCGGCAAGGCGGCGGTCCATCTCCGACAGGTCGTAACCCGCTTCGGTCGCGGCGCGGTTGAAGGCCACGTGTTCGCGCGTGTGGTTGATTTCCTGTTTGATGAAATCGCGGATCTCGGCCTCCAGCCGGGGCGGCACGCCTTCGCGGAAGGCTTTCACCGATTCGATGAAGAACGCCTCGCCGCGCGGAAAGGTCAGCGACAGCGCGTTGTACCACGCCGAACCGATGGGATCGTTGTTCAGCCACCAGCGCGGCAGCTTGCGCGATCGGCCGAAGCGGCGGTCGCGGATCACCAGTTCAAGGTCGGCGGGCGTTGCCGTTACGGCTGCCTTGCTCGCAGGGCTGGGCAGGTCTAGGGCAGGGTTCGGGGCTGGGGATTGCAAGTTCGCAGTCATCGGTTGTCCCACGCTCAATTGACAGATATGTCAGTAGCGTCAGAGATAGAGTAACTGACACTGATGTCAACAAGGAAGCGCCTGAGCCCCGAGGAAAGCCGTATCGCCGCGCTGGAAGCGGCAAGGGGGTTGCTGATCGAAGCCGGGCCGCAGGCCGTGACGCTCAAGGCAGTGGCCGGGCGAATCGGGCGCACCCATGCCAATCTGCTGCACCATTTCGGATCGGCCTCGGGCTTGCAGAAAGCGCTCGCCGGGCACCTTGCCGAAACGATCTGTGCCACGATCCGCGACGCCGTGATCGCGCAGCGTTCCGGCATCGGCTGCCCGCGCGACGTGGTCGACCTGACCTTCGATGCGTTCGACAAGGAAGGCGCGGGCGCGCTTGCATCGTGGATGCTGCTGTCCGGAAACGAGGATGCGCTCGATCCGATCGTCAACACGATCCACGATCTGGTGATCGATCTCGATGAATACGGTTCGGACGCGCAGCGCGGCAACACGCTGGCGCTGGTGCTGATGGCGCTGGGCGATGCGCTGATGGGGGGGCCACTGGCGCAGGCGCTCGACCTGCCGCGCGACACCGCGCGCGAACGTGCCGAGGCGATGCTGGCAGACGGGCTTCAGGCCGCGCCGATCACGCCTGGGGCGTAAGGTCCATCCACGAAGGCGCGAGGGCAGGCGTGATGTCCTCCACCCGCAGGTGATCGACCGCCAGCCCTAGCTCCGGGTAGGCGATGCGCCGCCGTGATTCGTTGGATTTTTCAAGTGGCACCACCACCAGTCGCCGGTTCACCTTCTGCCGCCAGTTCATCCGCGCGGTGTTTTCCTGGCCGACATAACAGCCCTTGGTGAAGCTGACGCCGTTCAGGTCTACCGCGTTGCATTCGAGCCAGAGCGTCTTGTCGCTGCCCAGCTCGGCCAGTCCCTCGGTGACGCCCAGCTTCAGACGGTGCGCCAGCCACGCGGCATCGGCCGGTGCGTCTTCTGCGCCCAGCGGCGCGATCCAGCGTTGGCCCAGCGCGCGCAGGCGTGGATCTTCGGCGGCTCCGTCGCCAGTGTGCCCCTCCCAGTAGACGCCGACGTTGCCAGCGCGTTCGATGCGGATCTTGCGGCGCAGGCGGTAGAGCGACAGGCGCTTGACCAGCGCATCGGCCACGGCGGCCTCGCAATCGAGCAGAAGGCCCTTGTCGTCGGGCCAGACGATGAAATCGAACAGCACCTTGCCTTGCGCGGAAAGCAGCGCCGCCCAGACCGGCAGCACGCCTTTGACATCGTTGGTGACGAGGCCCTGGAGGAACCCCGCGACGTCTTCGGCCGGATCTTCGGGGGTCAGGCGGACGAGCGCGCGGTCGTACAGGCGTGGGTGGGTCATAGGTTCCATTTGGCGCAGGTTCGGGCGCGTTCAAGTGGGGTTAGGTGTCGTTCAGGTGCTTTTAGGTGTCGTTCAGGTTGCACCGATTTTCCGCTGTGGCAAAGCGCCAAACCATGACCACGACTCTGACGATCCGCCGCCCCGACGACTGGCACGTTCACCTGCGCGATGGCGAGGTGCTGAAAGGCGTGCTGCCCTATACCGCGCGCCAGTTCGCCCGCGCGATCGTCATGCCCAACCTGTCGCCGCCGATGACCGACGTGGCGGGCGTTTCCGCCTATCGCGACCGCATCCTCGCCGCGCTGCCGCAGGGCCTCGATTTCACGCCGCTGATGACGCTCTACCTGACCGACGCGACCGATCCCGACGAGGTCGAACGCGGCTTTTCGGCCGGCGTGTTCGTGGCGGCCAAGCTCTATCCCGCGCACGCGACCACGGGCTCCGCCCACGGCGTCACCTCCATCGCCAACATCGCCAAGTTGCTGGAGCGCATGGAAAAGATCGGGATGCCGCTGCTGATCCACGGCGAAGTGACCGATGCCCACGTCGATATCTTCGATCGCGAGGCGGTGTTCATCGAACGCACGCTCGCCCCGCTGGTGCGCGACCTGCCGGGTCTGAAGGTGGTGTTCGAACACATCACCACCGAGGAAGCCGCGCAGTTCGTGGGCGAAGCATCGGACCGTATCGGCGCGACGATCACGCCGCAGCACCTGCACATCAACCGCAACGCCATGCTGGTCGGCGGCATCCGCCCGCACGCTTACTGCCTGCCCGTGGCCAAGCGCGAAAAGCACCGGCTTGCGCTGCGCAAGGCGGCGACTTCGGGCAGTGCCAAGTTCTTCCTCGGCACCGATACCGCGCCGCACGCCAAGCACCTGAAGGAAGCGGCCTGCGGCTGCGCGGGCATCTTCAACGCGCCCTATGCGCTGGAAAGCTATGTGGCGGTGTTCGACGAGGAAGGCGCGCTGGACAAGTTCGAAGCCTTCGCCAGCGAGAACGGGCCACGCTTCTACGGGTTGCCGCTCAATGAAGGCACGGTGACGCTGGAGCGGACCAGCATCACCGTGCCGGAGGCTGTGGACGCCAACGGCACGACGATCGTGCCGTTCCACGCGGGCGAAGCGTTGGGCTGGCGCCTAGCGTGAACGCGCTTCCAGTCGGCGGCGGCGGAGCATGTCGGCGCTGAACAGCGCGATCGCTGCCCAGATCAGCACGAAGCAGGCGAGGCGCACCGTATCGAGCGCCTCGCCAAAGGCGAAGATGCCGAGCAGGAAGCTGATGGTCGGGGCCAGGAACTGGATGAAGCCCAGCACCGACAAGTCGAGCTTCTGCGCAGCGACCGCGAACAGCAGCAGCGGCACGCCCGTCAGCACGCCGCTGGCTGCGATGGCCAGCGCCATGCCAGGGCCGCGCGCGATGCTGGAGCCGGGGGCGTGGAGCGCGAACCAGCCCACCGCCAGCAGCGCGGGCACGAACAGCACCATGGTCTCGATGGTCAGGCCCGGCACCGAGGCCACCGGCGTCAGCTTGCGGATCAGGCCATAGAGCGCGAAGCTGACCGCGAGCGCCAGCGCAACGCCCAGCATGTCGAGCGCACCCCACACCAGCAGCGCGATGCCCACAGCCGCGACGGCGACGGCGCTCCACTGCGTGCGGTTGAGCTTTTCGCCGAGGAATAGCGTGCCGATCAGCACGTTGAGCAGCGGGTTGATGTAGTAGCCGAGGCTGGAGGCCAGGACGTGGCCATTGGCGACCGCGATCACGAAGATCAGCCAGTTGGTGGCGATCAGGCCCGCGCTGGCGCAGAGCCGGAGCAGCACGGCGGGCGTGCGTAGCGCGGCCAGAAGTTCCGCACCCATGCCGCGCCAGAACACCACGATCAGGCAGAACGGCAACGTGAAGCAGATGCGGAACGCCACCAGTTCCAGCGCAGGCACGCTGGTCATGGCGTGGAAGTAGAGCGGCAGAAAGCCCCACATCACGTAGGCGAGAATGGCGGCGATGAGCCCGTGGCTGCCGCGGCGCGCAAGATCGTTCATCGTGCCCCTGTGACAGCAGCACAGGCTTGCGCCAAGCCCCTCGTTCGTCGCTGAAAAAGCACGGTTGGAGGCTGCGCCCAAACGCTTCGTCGCATTCTCCAATTCTGACGATGGCGTTGCATTCCGTTCAGGTTCGCAGGCGTAAGCATGAACCAACGACGCTACTCCTCCACCGGCCACAGCCCAGGGACACCAGCGCCGCAAGGAACAGGAGACCGATCATGAAGACCATTACCAAGGCCGCCATGGCGCTCGTCGCCGCCGGAACCCTCGCTTCGGCGACCACGCCTGCGCTGGCGCACGACTTCGATCGCGGCGAGGATCGCGGCCAGTTCGAGGAAAGCTGGAACCACGGTGGCCGCTATGGCGACTACGATCGCTACGACCGTTACCGGAACGACTATCGCGGCGATTACGGCCGCCGCTACGACAACGGCGACGGTTACCGCCGCGACTACTACCGCGGGGCGAGCTGGCGCGGTCGCGACGGGCGCACCTATTGCCGCCGCAACGATGGCACCACCGGCCTGCTGATCGGCGGTGCAGCGGGCGCGCTGCTGGGTCGCGAAGTGGCGGGTTACCGTGGTGACCGCACGCTCGGTGCGATTCTCGGCGCTGCCGGTGGCGCACTGCTGGGCCGCGAGGTCGACCGCGGCGGATCGCGTTGCCGCTGATGATTTGACACTGCCCTTCGGGTCGCACCTTGGGCTGTCGATGGGGCGCTCCGGCTTAGGCCGGGGCGCCCTTTTCCCATGGAATGAGCATCGCGCTGTGCCTACCCCCGCTGCGACCGGCGCCGCTTCCGGCAGCGCAAGTCTCGCTCCCTTCCCGCTTGCGGGAGCGGCTGGGGGCGGGCTGTTCCAGCCCGAAATCACGCTCAGCGCATCTTAACTTGCACCGTGCTAAAGCCTGCGCATGGGACGGGGTCGCATTGTCATCGCTACTGCGCTGCTGGCGCTCGCCACGGGTTGTTCGCAGGCGGATACCGCCAAGCGTCAACAGGCGCAGGATCCCGTGATGACCGAGGCGCTTGAGGGCCAGTTGCTGGTCGATCCTGACCTGTCGCAGCAGAACATGCGGAACATGGCCGTCGCGCCGGGCGGGCCGGTCGATCCCGCCAAGCCGCTGCCCGATGCCAGCGAGTCCGCGCGGCGCTGAACGTCCTCAGTCGTTGCGCAGGCCCACGCCGATCCCTGCGCGTGGTTGTTCCATTTCCGACGAAGCCACCGGATAGGCGCAGTAGTCCGCAGCGTAGTAGGCGCTCGGGCGGTTGTTGCCTGAAAGCCCGGTGCCGCCGAAGGGCGCGGCGGACGAGGCGCCGTTGGTCGGGCGGTTCCAGTTGACCACGCCTGCGCGAATGTTGGCCCAGAAGCGGCTGTAGTCTGACGGCGTGCCGCCGATCAGCGAGGCCGAGAGGCCGAAGCGCGTGGCGTTGGCTTCGGCGATGGCCTGGTCGAAATCGTCGACGCGAATCACCTGCAACAGCGGGCCGAACAGCTCGACGTCCGGCTTTTCGGCAATCGCGGTCACGTCGATGATCGCGGGGCTGAGGAAGGGCAGTTCGTCGTGCAAACGCACCATGTGCTTGATCGGGCGCCCCCCGGTGGAAAGCAGATAGACGAAGCTTTCGGTCAGGCCATCGGCGGTGCGGTTGTCGATCACCGGGCCCATGAACGGCGGCGGATCATCGAACGGGCCGCCCACGATCATGCGGTCGGCCAGCCGCTTCACTTCGCCGACGACCGCGTCGTACATGTCGGACTTGACGATCAGGCGACGCGCGGCGGTGCAGCGCTGGCCTGCGGATGTGAAGGCCGATTGCGCGACGAGCGCGGCGGCGTCCTCGATCTTGGGCGTGTCCCACACCACGATCGGGTTGTTGCCGCCCATTTCCAGCGCGACTATCTTGCCGGGATTGCCCGCCAGCTTGCGGTTGATGGCAATGCCGACATGGGCGGACCCTGTGAACAGCACGCCGTCGATGCCATCATGGACGGCAAGCTCCTGCCCCTGGCGCGGGCCGCCGATCAGCACCTGCACCACGGCAGCGGAAATGCCCGCGCGGTGGAAGCACTGGGCGAGCAGTTCGCCGGTGGCGGGGGCCTTTTCCGACGGCTTGAACACCACCACGTTGCCCGCGATCAGCGCGGGCACGATGTGGCCGTTGGGCAGGTGCGCGGGGAAATTGTAGGGGCCGATCACCGCCATCACGCCGTGCGGCTTGTGGCGGATGGCGGCGGTGCCCTGAAGCGCGCTGTCGAGTCGGCGCTGCGACGTGCGATCGGCATAGGCGCGCACCGAAATCTCGACCTTGTTGATCACGCTTTCGACTTCGGCGCGCGATTCCCACATGGGCTTGCCGGTTTCGCGCGCGATCGTGGTGGCCAGCTTGTCGGCCTCCTTGCGCACTTCGTTGGCAAAGCGGCGCACCAGTTCGATGCGGGTGGACAGCGGCTGCGCGGCCCACGCGGGCCAGGCGCGGCGCGCGCGAGAGACGATGTCGTCGACATCGCTCACCTTGCCGCGCCACAATTCGGCGCCGGTAGCCGGTTCGATCGAGATGATCTCGTCTGCGATGACCGCGCCTTGTTCCACGGAGTCCTGTTCGTTGCTGGTGTCGGGCATGGGCCTAGGTTCTTGCCGTTAGCGCGAAAATGGTAACCAAAGAGAGAAGGTATCTCTCCCGTCATGGTTAAGGGATGTTGCGGATCAGGGCGCGTGGCCTTCGGCCGTAGGGGGCACGCCGTGCGCTTCGCCCATCGCGCGGATCGCGGCGAGCTTGGCTTTGAACGGGGCCCAGTCGTCGTGCTCGGCGATCGGCGCCCAGAGCGATTCGACTTCCTCGATCAGCAGCGACTGCGGGCCGGGGCCGCTCCAATAGGAATGGTTGGATGGCAGCGCGGCATACGGCGCAAGCGCGGCGGCCAGCGCATCGGCGGCATCGCCTGCGGCCTCCGCCGGGCGGCGGCCACCGCGCCAGCCGAAGAACAGCGCATCGGGCGCGACGCCGGTTTCGGTCAGCACGCGCTCGCACGCGGCGATCATCGCGGTGTCTTCCTCCGCCCCGCGCGGGGTCACGCCCAGCCGCCAGCACCAGCGCCGCGCCATGGCCTGCTGGTAGAGCGTGGGATAGCGATCCAGCGCGGCGATCAGCGGCGGCGCTTCTTCGAGCAGGCGCAGCGCGACGGCGAGCTGGCCGCAGTTCCAGTGGATCGCCTGCGGCTGGCGGCCGAAGCTGTAGAGCCCGCTTTCGTCGAAATAGGCGGCGGTGAAGCCCGCATCCCAGCGCGGCAGGAAGCGCCAGGGGCCATAGTCGAAGCTTTCGCCCGAGACGTTCATGTTGTCGGTGTTGAGCACGCCGTGGACGAAGCCTGCGACCATGTAGCTCGCCGCCATGTCGGCCATGCGCTCGACCACCTGGTTCAGCAGGCGCGTGGCGGGGCTGGCGTCATCCGGCCCCGCGCTGCCGGGGAAATTGGCAAGGCAGTATTGCACCAGCTGCGCCATTTCCTCCGCCGCTTCGAGCGCGAGCAGGCGCTGGAAGGTGCCGATGCGGATGTGCCCGTGAGACAGGCGCACCAGCACGGCGGAGCGGGTGGGCGAAGGCTCGTCGCCGCGCCACAGCGATTCGCCGGTCTCCACGATCGAGAAGGTGCGGCTGGTGTTGACGCCCAGCGCCTCGAGCATCTCGGTTGCCAGCGCCTCGCGCATCGCGCCCTTCAGCGTCAGGCGGCCATCGCCCCGGCGGCTCCACGGCGTCTGGCCCGAACCCTTGGTGCCGAGGTCCATCAGGCGGCCTTCGCCATCGAGCATCTGCGCGAACAGGAACCCGCGCCCGTCGCCAAGGTCCGGATTGTACACGCGGAACTGGTGGCCGTGATAGCGCAGGGCGAGCGGCTGGGGCAGGTTGCCCTCCAACGGCGTGAATCGTCCGAAATGATTCAGCCATTCCGTGTCGGTCAGCCCGGCGAGGCCGACGGCCTGCGCGGCGCGGTCGTTGCGCAGGCGCAGGATGGTGTCGGGAAAGTCCGCCGCCTCCACCGGATCGCCCAGCCAGTCGGCCAGCGCGCGGATTCGCGGGGATGGGCTATAGGCGACGTCTTGCGGGCGGGGGATCATCGCGGCAATAGTGGGGGCAGGCGGACGGGCGCGCAAGCATGCGCTGGCCGGACCGACAGGCTTTTTGCGCCGAGGGGGCGCGAAGGGCCGCAGGAAGGACGTCCTTTTCGACCATGGCCGAGTACGAAGTCCGCAGCTGGTCGAGCCGGGATGGCCTGCGCCTCCACTTTCGCGACTACCACGGCGATACCTCGCGCCCGCCGGTGCTGTGCCTGCCGGGGCTGACGCGCAATGCCCGCGATTTCGAGGATCTGGCCAACCGGCTGTGCGACGCGGGCTGGCGGGTGCTGTGCATCGATCTGCGCGGGCGCGGTGACAGCGACTATGCCAAGGATCCGATGACCTACCATCCGGGGCAGTATCTGCAGGATATCGAGGCATTGCTGGAGGCGGAGAGCATTGGGCGGTTCGTCTCCATCGGTACCTCGCTCGGCGGGCTGCTGACGATGATGCTGGCGGCCACCGGGCGCGACCGGATCGCTGCGGCGGTTCTGAACGATATCGGCCCCGCCGTGGAATCCGAAGGGCTGGAGCGCATCCGCGGCTACGTGGGGCAGGGGCGCAGCTTCGAGACGTGGATGCATGCCGCGCGTGCGCTGGAGGAGAGCCAGGGCGACATCTATCCCGACTTCACGATCACCGACTGGCTGCGCATGGCCAAGCGCACGATGGCGCTGGGCAGCGGCGGGCGCATCGCCTTCGATTACGACATGAAGATCGCCGAGCCGCTCGACGCCGTGCCCGATGGCCCGGCGCCCGACTTGTGGCCCGCCTATGACGCGCTGGCCGGGCGGCCGCTGCTGCTGCTGCGCGGTGCGCATTCGGACATCCTTTCGGCCCGCACCGCCGCGATGATGGCGGTGCGTAACGCACGGGCCGAACTGGTGACGGTGCCGCGCGTCGGCCATGCACCCACGCTCGACGAACCCGAAGTGGTCGCGGCGATCGAGCGGCTGCTTTCCGCCGTCGCATGATCGGGGCCGAAGCAGCGCAGCCTTTGCGCGTCCTGCACCTGCATTCCACGTTCGGGCCGGGCGGCAAGGAGCGCCGCTCGGTCGACCTGATGAATCGCTTCGGTAAGGGGCTGGCGCATACCGTCGTGTCCGCAGAGCCGGGCGCACTGGGCGCGGCTGCGCTGGTCGACAAGGGGCTGACGCTCGATCTGCCGCAGGACTTTCCGCCGCTGGCCGGGCGCTTTTCGGTGCGCCGCTTGCAGGCGATCGCGCGCGCGATGCAGGGCTTCGACCTGATCCTGACGTACAACTGGGGCGCGATGGACGCGGCCATGGCCCATGCGCTGTTCGCGCCGGGCTTGCGCCTTGCCCCGCTGGTCCACCACGAGGACGGCTTCAACGCCGACGAGGCGGAGCGGCTCAGCCGCAAACGCAACTGGTATCGTCGCATGGCGCTGGCGCGCGCTTGGGCGCTGGTCGTGCCCTCGTGGCGGCTGGAGGCGATCGCGCTGGGGCCATGGAAGCAACCGGCGGGTAAGGTGCGACGCATCGCCAACGGGATCGACACGAAAGCCTATGGCCGCAAGGCGAAGGCCGATGCATTGCCGCGCGTGATCAAGCGGCCGGGCGAGCGCTGGGTCGGTACGCTGGCGGGGCTGCGCCCGGTCAAGAACCTGCGTCGGCTGGTGCGCGCGGTGAAGCACCTGCCGCCCGAATGGAATCTCGTGATCCTGGGCGAGGGGCCGGAGCGCGAGGCGATCCTGACCGAGGCGATGGATCTCGACATCGGCCATCGCGTCCATCTTCCCGGCCATGTCGCGGACCCCGCAGCGGCGATCGGGTTGTTCGACCTGTTCGCGCTGTCGTCGGACAGCGAGCAGTTCCCGCTTTCGGTGGTCGAGGCGATGGCGGCGGGTCTTGCCGTGGCGAGCCCCGCTGTGGGCGACGTGGCCGAGATCGTGGCGGCAGAGAATGCGCCCTTCGTGACGCCTGCGGGCGACGAGGCCGCCCTGGCTTCCGCGCTTGCCGCGCTCGCCGCCGACGAGGCGCTGCGCCGCCGTGTCGGCGCGGCCAACCAGGTGCGCGCGCGGGCCGAGTTCGATGCCGCGACGATGACCGCACGCTATGGCGCGGTCTATGCCGCCGCGCTGGGGCACGCGCGTTTTCCGTGAGCGGGCCGCTTCACCGGCGGTTCACTTGCGCGCTGGCAGGCCTGCACCGCGATCATTCAAGTTGAAAAGGCGGCTTCATCCGCTAAACACCGCGCGAAAGCGGGTGTCCTGCCCGCCGCCCATCCGCCAGAACACCGAAAGCAGCGCCTTGGCCCTGAGACCGACTCCCCCGCAATCCCGTGCCAACCCGATTGCCGCGCGCGATGCCGCGCAGCAGGACGGCTTCCTGCGCGAAGTCGACGACGCGCTGCGCGAGGATGAAGTGTTCGGCGCTCTGCGCAAGTACGGTCGTCCGGTCGGCGCGGCGGTGATCGCGGGGCTGCTGGGCCTCGCCGGGTATCTCTGGTACGAAAACCACGCGAAATCTGTCGCGGGCGAGCAGGGTGAAGCCTTCACCAAGGCACTCGATCAGGTTGAGGGCGGCAACCTCAAGGCCGGTGACGCCGCGCTGGCGCCGATCGCCAAGGATTCCGGGCCAGGCTATCGCGCCGCCGCGCAGGCGATGGAAGCTGCCATCGCCGCGCAGCAGGGCAAGAGTGCCGATGCGGCCAAGCTGTTCAGCGCCATCGCAGCCGACAAGGACGCACCGCAAGCCTATCGCGACCTTGCCACCGTGCGGGAAGTTGCGCTGCGCTTCGACCAGATGACGCCGCAGCAGGTGATCGACCGGCTGAAGCCGCTGGCCGTGCCGGGCAACGCCTGGTTCGGCAACGCGGGCGAGCTGGTCGGCGCGGCCTACCTGAAGCAGGGCGACAAGCCTCAGGCCGGCGCGCTGTTCGCCAGCATCGCCAAGGATAAGACCGTGCCGGAATCGCTGCGCCGTCGCGTGCGCCAGCTGGCCGGGCAATTGGGCGTCGATGCCGTGGAAGATCCGCAGGAGGCGATTGTCAAGGTCGCCCCGGCAACCGCAGAATGATCGGCCCGGCAACGGTGCCCAGCGCGCCCGGCGCAGCATGACGAGGATGCAAGACATGAATGGCAACCGCTTTCCCCGCCATGCCGCGCTGATCGGCGCCGCTGCCCTGGCGATTGCGCTCGGCGGCTGTGCCGGCAAGGGCAAGGTCAAGACGACCCCGACGATGGGTGAGCGCGTTCCCGTGCTCTCGCGGATCGAGGCCGGAACCAAGGTCGACACCGCGATCGGGTCGATGGACGTGGTCCTGCCGCCCGCCGAAGCCAACGCCGACTGGGCGCAGGCCGCAGGCTCCGCCGCCAAGGCGACTGGCCACCTCGCCATCGGCGATGCGCCGCGCAAGGTCTGGGCCGCCAGCGTTCCCGGCTCGTCCAAGAAGGAACGCCTCGCCGCCTCGCCCGTGATCGGCGGTGGCAAGCTGTTCGTGATGGATACGATGGGCGCGGTCCACGCGCTCGACGCCGCGACCGGGCGCGAAGTGTGGAAGGCGAGCTTCCGCATGGCCGAGAACAACGGTTCTGTGTTCGGTGGCGGCGCAGCCTATGACGACGGCGCGGTCTATGTCACCACCGGGCTGGGCGAAGTGGGGCGGCTTGATGCCGCGACCGGCGCTGTGAAGTGGCGCGTCAAGCCCGCCGGGCCCCTGCGAGGCGCGCCGACGATCGCCTTCGGGTCGGTCTATGCGATGACGCAGGACAACCAGATCATCGCGCTCAATGCCGACGACGGCGTGCAGCAGTGGAACAAGTCCGGCTCGGTCGCGCTTTCGGGCGTATTCGGCGTGGCGGCGCCCGCCGCCGGGCAGGGCACCATCGTTGCGGGCTACAGCTCGGGTGAACTGGTCGCCTATCGCTACGAGAACGGGCGCGAGCTGTGGTCCGATGCGCTGGCGCGCACCTCGATCGCGACCTCTGTCTCGACCCTGACCGACATTGATGCCGATCCGATCATCGAGAACGGTCGTGTCTACGCGCTGGGGCAGGGCGGGCGCATGGCTGCTTATGAACTGGTCACTGGCCAGCGCATCTGGGAACTCAACCTCGCGGGCATTTCCACCCCGGCGGTGGCTGGCGACTGGATCTTCACGCTGACCGACGAGGCGAAGCTGCTGTGCATCGCCAAGGCCAGCGGCAAGGTGCGCTGGATGACGCAGCTCCAGCACTATCGCAGCGAAAAGAAGAAGAAGGACCCGATCTTCTGGACCGGGCCGGTGCTGGCGGGCAACCGCCTGTGGATCGCCAATTCGCGCGGGGAAGTCGATACGGTGTCGGTGACCGACGGCGCGGTGAGCCGGTTCGGCGAGGTCGGCTCCAGCGTCTCGCTGGCGCCGGTCGTCGCTGGGCAGACGCTCTATGTGCTGGACGACAGCGGCCGCATTACCGCTTTCCGCTGAGCCTTCATTGTTTGCTCACGCTCCTGCGCTAGTCGATGCGCATGAGCGTTGAGCAACCCGTTCCTGCGCGCCTCCCGGCCAGCGATGTCTCGGCAGGCGTCGGCCTGTCCGGCGTCGTCGGACTGCTCGTGTGGCTGATGATCTGCCGCAACTGGCCCGCGATCACCGATGCCTTCGGACTGCCCGGCCCGCGCCAGCGGCTCGACGGCGCGAGCGCGGCGCTGGCGGCGCTGCTGTTCTCGGGCACGCCGATGGTGCTTTGGTCGCTGCTGGTGGACAAGGTCCAATTGCGCCCCTCGACCGGCATCGACTGGAACAACCCGCGCCCGTTGCGCGATGTCGTCACGATCTCAATCACCAAGATCGCCGGGCTCTGGACCACCTGGGGCCTGATCGCGGTGCTCTATTGCCTCGGCCGCTGGTACTGGCGCGGGGCCTACCTGTTCGCCATGAACATCCTCGGCGTGGCCGCGCCGCTGATGGTGCTGCTGTCGATCCCCTATGTGCTCTGGCTCGATCGGGTGCTGGTCAACCCGCGCGATGGTGCCTGGCACTTTGGCGCGATGCTGATCGGGCGCGAACCGTACAGCCGCGCGGAAGTCGCGCACCACTTGCGCGGCTGGGCGGTGAAGGGCTTCTTCTGCGCCTTCATGATCTCGATCCTGCCCGCAGGCTTCATGGGCGTGGTCGCGTTCGATTGGAATGCGGCCTGGCATATGGGCCCGGTGGCGCTGACCAACGTGATGGTTGAGACGATGTTCATGATCGACGTACAGATCGCGATGGTCGGCTATCTCGTCACGATGAAGCCGCTCGATGCGCAGATCCGCACGGCCAACCCCTACTTGGGCGGCTGGGTGGCGGCGCTGATGTGCTATCCGCCGTTCATCCTGATGGGCGGGGGCGACGTGCTGGATTATCGCCCGAACACGGCCGAATGGAACTACTGGCTGGCAGGGCACGATACCTTGCTGTGGATCTGGGGTGCGGCGCTGGTGGTGCTGACCGCAATCTATGCCTGGGCGACGGTGGCGTTCGGGCTGCGCTTTTCCAACCTCACCTATCGTGGCGTGTTGACCAACGGACCTTACGCCTTCACCCGACACCCGGCCTATCTCGCCAAGAACAGCTTCTGGTGGCTGGCTTCGATGCCCTACCTCGCCACCAGTGGTTCGCTGGTCGACGTGATCCGCAACACGGTGACGCTGGGGCTGGTGAGCGCCGTCTACTTCTGGCGCGCGAAGACCGAGGAAAGGCACCTGCTGGCCGAGGATGCGAAGTACCGCGACTACTACGCGTGGATGGCGCAGCACGGGCTGATCACCGCGCCGCTGACCAAGCTGTGGCGCCGGCTGACCGCGCGGCGGCAGGAACTACAGCTCTAGAGGACTTCGCCCTCGTCGGTTTCGAAGCAGCGGATCTGACGATCGTAAAGGCCGAGATCGGCCCGCTCGGCCACCCAGGCGGCCATGTGCGGTGCCTTGAAATGTGTGGCCAGAGCGGCGCGATCGCGCCACTTCTCGCTGATGTGGATCAGCCCCGGCTCCAGAATGTCCTGCGCATAGGCATAGGCGATGCAGCCGTCTTCGGCTCGCGTCGCCCGCACCACCCGTTCCATCGCAGGGACGATCGCGGCGATATTTTCCACCGGAACCCGAACCGTTCCCATCACGATAATCATCGCGCCACTCCGGCTCAGAAGCTCTTGGCTTCGTAGATCTTTGACAGATCGCCGCCCCATTCGCCGTGGTACAGGTCAAGCAGGCGCTGCGCCGGAACCTTGCCTGTTGCGACGATCTCGTCGAGCGGCAGCAGGTAGCCGGTCTCGTTGTCGCCCGCATCGTTGAGCCGCGCGCGGGCTGCAAGGCCGCCGCGCGCGATGGCCAGCACTTCGGCCGCGACATCGCGCAAGGTGCCGCCACCGGGCAGCGGCGCATCGAGGCCAAGCCTGGGCACTTCGGCGCGCAGGCGCTCGCGCCCGTCCATGTCCCAGCCCTTGACCAGATCCCACGCGGCATCGAGCGCGCCCTGGTCATAGAGTAGGCCGACCCACAGCGCGGGCAGCGCGCAGATCCGGCTCCACGGGCCGCCATCCGCGCCCCGCATTTCGAGGAAGGACTTCAGCCGCACTTCGGGAAAGGCGGTGGAAAGATGGTCGATCCAGTCCGATTCCAGCGGCTTTTCGCCGGGAAGCGCGGGCAGCCTGCCGTCCAGGAAGTCGCGGAACGACTGGCCCGAGGCGTCGATGTACTTGCCGTCTCGGAAAACGAAGTACATCGGTACGTCGAGCATGTAGTCGACATAGCGTTCGTAGCCGAAGCCGTCTTCGAACACGAAGTCGAGCATCCCGGTGCGTGCGGGGTCGGTGTCTGTCCAGATGTGGCTGCGATAGGACAGGAAGCCGTTGGGCTTGCCTTCCAGGAACGGCGAATTGGCGAAGAGGGCGGTGGCCAGCGGCTGCAGGGCCAGGCTGGTGCGGAATTTCTTCACCATGTCGGCCTCGCTCGCGTAGTCGAGGTTGACCTGGATGGTGCAGGTGCGCAGCATCATGTCGAGGCCCATCGTGCCCACGCGCGGCATGTGCCGCAGCATGATCTCGTAGCGGCCCTTGGGCATGATCGGCAATTCGGCGCGGGTCTTGTCGGCCCAAAGGCCCAAGCCGAGATAGCCAAGGCCCAGCTTGTCGCCGATGGTCTTCACCTGTGCGAGGTGACGCCCGGTTTCGGCGCAGGTCTGGTGCAGGTTTTCGAGCGGTGCGCCCGACAGTTCGAGCTGCCCTGCCGGTTCGAGGCTGACGGCGCCATCGGGCCCACTCATGGCGATGACGTTGCCGCCCTCCATGACCGGCTCCCAGCCGTATTCGGTCAGCGCCATCAGCAGGTCGCGGATACCACCCGGTTCGCCATAGGAAGGCGCCCGGTGATCGGCCGTGCGATACACGAACTTCTCGTGCTCGGTGCCGATGCGCCAGCGCTCGCGTGGCTTTTCGCCCTTGGCCATGGGGGCCACGAGCTGGTCGCGGCTTTCGATCAGGGGTTCGTTGCTATCTGAAACTTGCCGGGTGCTCATGCGCGCTCAAGTAATGTGCCAAGGGGCAATGCGCCAGTGGCAATCGGCGGCTCAGCCCGTGGCGGACCAATCGCCCCTTGTTCCCATCCACAGCGCCGTGGCGGCGATGGCGGCGGTTTCGCCGCGCAGGATGCGCGGGCCCAGCGTGATCGCCCGGGCCGCCGGATGCGCGCGGATCGCGGCGCGCTCGGCATCGTCGAAGCCGCCTTCGGGGCCTACCAGCAGCGCCGCCGGGCCGGAATGCGCGGCAAAGGCGGCGGCGGCAGGCGCGCCGCCGTTTTCGTCGGCGAAGAACAGCGCGCGCCCTTCGGGCCAGTCGCGCAGGAGCGCGTCGAGCTTTACCGGTTCGGCCAGTGCGGGCAGCGCGGTGCGGGCGCATTGTTCCGCCGCTTCGGTGACGATCGCGCGCGCGCGCTCGGGATTGAGCTTGTCCGCCACGCAGCGCCGGGTCAGCACCGGGCGAACCTCGCAAACGCCCAGTTCCGTTGCCTTTTCCAGCACCAGGTCGAAGCGGTCCTTCTTCAGCAGCGCCGGGCAGAGCCAGAAATCGGGCACCGATTCGCGCGGGCGCAGCAGCGTTTCGACCGACAGCACCACGTCGCGCTTGCCGCTTTGCGCAACGCGCGCGTACCATTCGCCGGTCGCATCGTCGCACAGGATCACCGCATCGCCTGTGGCCACCCGCATGACCTTGCCCAGATAATGCGACTGTCCGCCATCCAGCGCGACGGCAGCGCCTTCGGACAAGGGGCCGGGCACGAATAGGCGGGGCGCGGACTTGGGCGGCCAAGCGGGAGTAGCGGGCATGGCCGCAGGCTCTAGCCGATCGCGCGGGGCAGGGCTATGCCGCTCGCCATGACCGGCGCATCCGCACGTCCCGACATCGTCCCCGACAGCGAGCACAAGGGCCTCGTCGCGCGCCTGCCGCAACGGCTGCGGGATCTGGCCCAACTCGCGCGGTTCGATCGGCCGATCGGCTGGTGGCTGCTGTTCTGGCCTTGTCTGTGGGGCCTGTTCCTCGGCGGGGGAGCGGCCCGCTGGGGCATTGCGCTGTGGATGCTGCTGGGCGCGATCACGATGCGTGGCGCGGGCTGCGTCTATAACGACGTGGTCGATGCCGATCTCGACGCTCGCGTGGCGCGCACCGCCTCGCGGCCGGTGGCGAGCGGGCGCGTCTCGAAGAAGCAGGCGTGGATCTGGCTGCTCTCGCTCTGCGCCGTCGGCCTCGTGGTGCTGCTGCAACTGCGCTGGCAGGCGCAGGTGGTGGCGCTGGGCAGCCTCGGCCTCGTCGCGGCCTATCCGTTCATGAAGCGCATCACCGGCTGGCCGCAGGCATGGCTCGGGCTGGTGTTCACCTGGGGCGCGCCGGTCGGGTGGGTCGAGGCGACCGGGTTCGAACGCCTCGCGCCGCTGGGCCTGCTCTACGCCGGGTGCTGGGCCTGGTGCATGGCCTATGACACGATCTATGCGTTGCAGGACCGCGAGGACGACGCCCTGATCGGTATCGGGTCTTCGGCGCTGTCGTTCGGGCGGCATGTGCGCGCCGGGGTGGGTGCGCTCTATGCCATGGCGGTGGCGTGCTGGGCGGGCGCGTTCTGGCTCTCGCGGCCCGACCCTTACGCGCTGCTGGCGCTGCTGCCGATGGCCGCGCATCTTGGCTGGCAGGTGTTGACGCTGAAGGAGGATGAAGCGGACCCGCTGGTCAAGTTCCGCTCCAACCGTTTCGCCGGCCTGCTGATGGCGCTGGCTTGCCTTGTCGTGGGCCTTGCGGCTCAGGCGTAGCTGACCAGCTCGAACTCGATCCCGTCCCAGTCGTAGAAATAGAAGCGCCGTCCGGGCACGTAGTCGGCATGGCTGAAAGGCACGAGGCCGTGCGCCTGCACGATCGCTTCCGCCGCATCGAGGTCGTCCACCACGATGCCGATGTGCTGGAGCGGCGTGCCCTTTTCGAAGCGGCCTTCCACCGGCTCCTTGGGGGTGTAGAGCGCGATGTAGTCGAATTCCGCGCCCAGATGGATGGTCCAGCCATCGTCGATCGCGGGGCCGCGCCAGCGTTCCTGCCACCCGGTCAGCTGGCCAAGGAACGCAGCGGTGCGGTCCGGATCGCTCACACGGATATTGACGTGTTCGAGGCGGGCTACGGGCATTTCCTAATGTCCTTTCTCAAGTCTTGTTCGAATCGACACGCCCGTTTATGCAATCTCAAGCTGACTTGAGGTCAAGCTACTTGGGCAAGGACTCCGGGTGAATCGCAACGACCTGATCCCCATCGGCACACTGGCGCGGCGCACGGGCCTGGCGGTATCGGCGATCCGCTACTACGAGGAGCGCGGGCTGCTGCAATCTGTCCGAACGGGCGGCAACCAGCGCCGCTTCCTGCGGTCCGACATCCGCCGGTTGAGCTTCGTGCTGATCGCGCAGAAGCTGGGGCTGGGCCTTGCCGAGATCGAACAGGCGCTGGGCACGCTGCCGCAGGGGCGCACGCCCACCGTGCTCGACTGGCAAAAAATCAGCCGCGCCTTGCGGGGTGAGATCGACCGGCGCATCCAATTGCTGACGCGCACCCGCAACAAGCTCGACGAATGCATCGGCTGCGGCTGCCTCAGCCTCGATCGCTGCGCGCTCTACAACAAGGAGGACCGCGCCGGGGCCGCCGGACCTGGGCCGCGCTTCGTGCTGGACTGAATTAGGCTTCTAGGCCGTCGCCAGCAGGTCGACCGCGCCACCAAGGTCCACGCTGACAAGGCGCGAGACACCCTTTTCGACCATGGTGACGCCGAACAGGCGGTGCATGCGGCTCATCGTCACGGCGTTGTGCGTAACGATGAGGTAGCGCGTGGTGGTTTCGCCTACCATTGCGTCAAGCATGTCGCAGAAGCGTTCGACGTTGGCGTCATCCAGCGGCGCGTCGACTTCGTCGAGGACGCAGATCGGGGCGGGGTTGGTCAGGAACAGTGCGAAGATCAGCGCGACGGCGGTCAGCGCCTGTTCGCCGCCCGACAGAAGAGTCAGCGATTGCAGGCGCTTGCCCGGTGGTTGCGCGAAGATTTCGAGGCCCGCCTCCAGCGGATCGTCGCTATCGACCAGCGCAAGGTGCGCCTCGCCGCCGCCGAACAGGCGGGCGAAGAGGCGGCGGAAGTGGGCGTCGACGGCTTCGAAGGCGGCGCGCAGGCGCTCGCGTCCCTCGCGGTTGAGGTTGCCGATCGAGCCTCTAAGTCTATGAACAGCCTCGACAAGTTCGGCTTGTTCGGTGATCGAGGTGCCATGGCGCTGTTCGGCTTCGGCCAATTCCTCGGCGGCGACGAGGTTGACCGGGCCGATGCGTTCGCGCTCGGCGGAGAGTCGGTCGTGCTCGGCGGATTCGGCCTGCGATGTGCCGACTTCGGCGGAGGCGAAGGCGAAGCGTTCGGGCAGAAGCGGGGGCGGACACTGGAACCTTTCGCCTGAAATTCCAGCCATTTCCTGCCGCCGCGCATCCTCGTTCTCGGCGCGGGCGGCGGAGCCTGCGCGCGCTTCGCGGGCACTGGCGAGCGCCTCGGTGGAGGCGGCGAGGTGGGCGTCGGCGGCGCGCGATGCGGTCTCGCGTTGCGCCAGAGCTGCCTCTGCGGCCGAAAGGTCGTTCGCTATGCGGTTTCTTATGGCCTCGCCCTGTTCGATCTCGGCGATGAGGCCTTCGGGCTTGGCTGCAAAAACAAGGCGTTCCTGCGCCAGTTCCTCGGCGCGTCCGGTCATGTCGGCCAGCCGCTTGGCGGCGTCCCCGGCGCGCGATTGCCAGTTTCGAATGTCGACCCGAACGACACCTAAACGCTCCTTGGCGACCGCTAGCGCCTGTTCAAGCGCTGCTGAAGCCGCCGTAGCGGACTGCAAGGCTACCCTGCCCGCCTCGTTGCGCGTGCGTGCCAGATCGACCGCCGCGCGACCCGCTTCGGGATCGGGCAGGGCGGCGCGTTTGGAGTCCGCGCCCTCCAATTCCAACGCGGCCGCCTTGCGCTGCTCGCCGAGATCGGCGGTGACGCGATCGAGTTCGGCGCGGCGTGCGTCCATCCGTGCGCGGGCGGCTTCGGCGGCGTCGAGCGCGCGCAGGGCGGTGCGCTCGGCATCCGACGCGGCGGAGATCGCGCGCTCGGTCTCGGTCATCTGCGTCTGGACGCGGGCGAGGCCGGTGCGCGCTTCGGAATCGGCGGCTTCCGCCGTCGCGAGCGCGGCGCGCAAGGCGGGGAGGCGGGCCTGCAAATCCGCAAGCCGGTTCTCGGCTTCGAGCGCGGCGGCTTCGGCGGCGCCTTCACCGCGCGCGACGAAGCCGTCCCAGCGGCGCAAGTGCCCGGCCCTGGTCACCAGCCATTCGCCGGGGGCGAGCGGCTGGCCGAGGTCGGTTTCGACGACGCGGACGAGGGCGAGGCGGGCCTTGAGTTCGTCCGGGCAGGCAGGGACGTGGTGGGCGAGCGAATCCGCCAGCGGTTCGGGCGCGTGTGCCCCAGTCCAGAAGCGGCCATCGGCCCCGGCGGGCGCGGGGCCGACGGGCGCGGCGGCGTCGCGGCCCAGCACGGCGGCGAGCGCGCGTTCGTAGCCCGGCGTGACGCGGCTGCCGGACAACGCGGTGGGGCCTCTGCCCTTGGCGGCGGCGGCCTTGTCGCGCGCGGCCTTGTCCCGCGCGAGCGCATCGGCTTCGCGCTCCACCCCGGCGAGATCGGCGCGGGCCGCGGCGAGCGCGTTGCCGGCGGCATCGCGCGCGGTGGTGAGGGCTTCGCGTTCGGCGGCAAGGGCTTCGCGCCGGGCCTGCGCTTCGGCCAGCGTGGCGGCGGCGGTGGCGCGCTGGCCTTCTGCCTCGGCGATCTGGAGCGCAGGGTCGGGTTCACGCGCCAGTGCATCGGCTTGCTGGGAAAGGCGCGACAGGTCGGCATCGATCCGCGCGACGCGCTGGCGAGCGGCGGCGACGGCGGCTTCGGCAACGCGCCATTCGGCGTCGATCCCTGCCTGTTCGGCGACTTTCTGGGCCAGCGCCAGTTCGGCGGCGCGCGAGGCGCGCTCGGCATCCTCGACCGCGCGGGCAGCGGCGGGGCGGCGGGTTTCGTCGGCGGCGAGCGCGGCTTCGGCATTGGCGACTTCGCCTTCCAGCCGGGCGAGCGCGGCGGCGGCGTCGGTGGTCATGCGGTCGGCGGCGGCGCGGTCCTCGTCGATCCGGCGCAACTGGCGGTCGATGTCGGCAAGGCGCTGCTCGGCGGCTTCGAGCTGCGCGGTGAGGCTGGCCATGCGCTGGCCCTGCGCGGCGGAATCCTGCCGCCGGTCGAACAGTTCCTCGCGCGCGGCGGCGAGGGCTTCTCCTGCCGCGTGCTGTGCCTTCTGGGCTTCGGCGGCGGCGGTCTGGGCGAGGGCGACGGCTTGTTCCGCGCCTTTCGCTTCGAGCCGCGCAGCATCGGCGGCGGCGGCGGCATCGCGCCAGCGGGCGAAGACGAGGCGGGCTTCGGCCACGCGGATCCTGTCACTGACCGCTTTGTAGCGCTCGGCGGCACGGGCCTGCCGCCGCAGCGCGCCGATCTGGCTTTCGAGGCCCGCCAGCATATCGTCCAGCCGCGCGAGGTTGGCTTCGGTGGCGCGCAGCTTCTGTTCGGCATCGCGGCGGCGGACGTGGAGACCGGCGATCCCGGCGGCCTCTTCCAGCATCATGCGCCGCTCGGTTGGCTTGGCGGCGATGACGGCGGCGATGCGGCCCTGGCTGACGAGCGCGGGGCTGTGCGCGCCGGTGGCGGCATCGGCGAAGATCAGCGCGACGTCCTTGGCGCGCACGTCCCGGCCGTTGACGCGATAGGCGCTGCCTGCGCCGCGTTCGATGCGGCGGACGACTTCAAGCTCGCCGCCGTGGGCATCGGCGGGATCGGTTTCCGCCGTCAGCAGGACTTCGGCGAAGGCGCGCGCGGGGCGGTTTGCCGTGCCGGCGAAGATCACGTCTTCCATGCCACCGCCGCGCATCGACTTGGCCGAGCTTTCGCCCATGACCCAGCGGATCGCTTCGAGCAGGTTGGACTTGCCGCAGCCGTTGGGGCCGACCACGCCGGTAAGGCCGGGTTCGATGCGCAGTTCGGCAGGCTCGACAAAGCTCTTGAAGCCCGAAAGCTTCAAGCGCTTGAACTGCATCGGTCCCGGCCCCCCCAAGGCCCCTACCGGCGAGCGGGCATCAGCGCGCGCCAGCCTTCTTGATCATCGGTTCCAGCGCATCCCAGCTGGCGACGCCGGCCTTGGTGCCATTGATGAAGAAGGTGGGGGTGCCGGTGATCTCGTAGTCCTGCGAGGCCTTGTCGGTGGCGTTGGCGAACGCGGTGGCCTTGGTCACGTCGGTGATGCACTTGCTCGCCTTGTCGGCGGAGATGCCGCGCGCGTTGAAGAATTCGGTCATGCCCGAAAGCGTGGCGATCTTGGTGAAGCGCTGGGCAGGGGCCGAGGCGGCGGCATCCTTGTAGGCGGCATCGCCCGCCTTCTGCAGATTGGCGAACATGTTGGGCTGCCAGTCCCAGAACTGTTCGCTCAAGGGGATCACCGCTTCCGGCGAGCCGCAGGTGGCGAGCATCGCGGCCGGAATGTCGAGCGCGTTGAGCATGAACAGGCGCAGTTCGTAGCTGACCTTGCCCGAATTCACGTATTCGTCGCGCAGCTTGGGAAAGCCTTCCTTGGAGAAGGCGGCGCAGTGCGAGCACGACAGCGCGCCGAATTCGAGCACCTTGATCGGCGCGTTGGGGTTGCCCATCAGGTAGCCGCCTTCGGGCGTGGTGGCGATAACATCGGACCAGACCTTGCCCGCAGGCGGGGCGACGGCGGCGACGGGCGCGCCTTCGGCGATCTGGCCTTCGGGGGCAGGCGCGTCCTTCTTGCCGCAGGCGGCAAGGCCGAGCGCGAGGGGCAGGGCGAGAAGAGCAAGGCGAGCGGTCACGAGCTTCATCTGGGGTTCCCGAATAAGTGGAGGGGATTGGCCGTCTGGCGGCGGATCAGTCGAGACGGGCTTCGAGTTGCGGCTTCAGCGCGGCCCACGAATAGGTGCCTGCGAGCGGCACGCCATCGAGCAGGAAGCCGGGGGTGCCGTTGACCCAGCCCTTGTCGGCGGCGTCCTGCGTCGCTTGCGCCAGCTTGGCCGCGAGCGCGGTGTCGCCAAGGCAGCGGTTGCTTTCCGCGCGTGAATAGCCACGCTTTTCCATGATGTCGTAGAAGTGCAGGTCCGACGCGATGGCGCGGGTGCGTGCGGGCAGCGGGCCATTGTACCAGCGCTGCTTCTGAGCATCGGTGGCGCTGGTGGCAGGCGCGATCCAGTTGTCCTGGCTGCGCAGGAAGGCGCTGTGGTTGGCGAAGAAGCGGCTGGGCGCACCGCAATGCGTGAGCAGGGCGACGGTCATGTCGATGCCATCGCGCACGAAGCTGCGCACCTCGATCGAGCCCTTGCCGGTGGCGATGAAGCCGAGGCGCAACTGCGTGTCGGATTCGCGCTCGAAATGGGCGCAGTGGGGGCAGGTGTAGCTGATGTATTCGACCAGCTTCACCTTGGCGGCGGGATTGCCGAGGACGTGGCTGCCGGTGGCGGTGCGCGTAACGGTGGCGTTCCAGTTGCGTTGGCCGTTCTGCGGCAGCGGCTTCCCGGCACCCGCGAGCGCGGCCACACCGAACAGGGCCAGCACGACGAGGCCCAGCTTGCGGAGGATCGTTTGCATCACTTCGTTTCTTTCCTGCCCTGTTGGCTCGCTTCACCCAGGCTTCGCGCCAGCGATTCGAGCACCGTGCGCAATTCCGGATCGCCGATATCGCGCAAGCTGTCGCCGAGTTCCATGGGGATCGGCTTGAGCGACGGCGGCGCGGTGCTGGTGCGCTGTTCCTTGCTGGCGACCGGAGGCTTAACCACGCCTTGCCGCAGCTTGATCTTGGCAACGGCGCGATAGCCGAAGAAGCGGTTCACCCGCTCCATGATCTCGGGCGTGACGTGCTGGATCATTGGCGCGTAGGCGGGCGTGACGACGAGCTGGAGAATGCCGTCGGACTTTTCGCCCGGGGGAAAGCGGATCGATTCGGGCGCGCAATGGCGGGCGTGCGCCTCGCCCACGATTTCGGGCCAGCGGGTGACGACCGAGCTTTGCACGAAGCCGAAGCGGCGGAAGGCGGTGCGGCCGATGGCGGGCATCAGGTCGGCGATCTGTCGCGCCTCGCCACCGCGCGGGCGTTCGTATTCGCGCGGAGTCCCGGCCTTCTGACCAGCCTTTGGGGCACTTCGGCGGGGCTTGGCGGGATCGCGTTCCATATCGCCTTGCGCCATGCCATAGCGGCGCGATGCAGGCCAGTGGCGAGACGACTTCACCCCCCGTTCCGGTCGATACGGCCGCATCGACCGCGCTGCTCGCCTGGTACGACGCGCACGCGCGGCGGCTGCCGTGGCGGCGCTTGCCGGGCGAGGCGCGGCAGGAGCCCTATCGGGTGTGGCTGTCCGAGGTGATGCTCCAGCAGACGACCGTGGCGGCGGTCGGGCCCTATTTCGCCAAGTTCCTCGAACGCTGGCCGAAGGTGCAGGATCTGGCGGCGGCGGACGATGCCGATGTCATGGCTGCGTGGGCCGGGCTGGGATATTATGCCCGCGCCCGCAACCTGCTGGCCTGCGCGCGCGAAGTGGCGCGGCTGGGGGCTTTTCCCGATACCGAGGCAGGGTTGCGTGCGCTGCCGGGGCTGGGAGACTACACAGCGGCTGCGGTGGCGGCGATCGCCTTCGACCAGCGCGCGGTGGTGGTGGACGCCAATGTCGAGCGCGTGGTGGCGCGGTTGTTCGCGATTCATGACCCCTTGCCGGGCGCGCGGCCCGCGATCCGCGTGGCCACGGACCGGATCACGCCGGACGCGCGGGCGGGCGACTTTGCGCAAGGCATGATGGACCTTGGCGCGACCGTGTGCACGGTGAAGGCGCCGCGCTGCCTGCTCTGCCCGTTGCGCCCGCATTGCGCCGCCTTTGCGCAGGGCGCGCCGGAGCGCCTGCCGGTCAAGGCGGCGAAGAAGGCCAAGCCGGTGCGCAAGGGGCGCGCCTTCTGGATAGAACGCGCTGGCGCGGTGCTGCTGGTGCAGCGCGAAGGGCGCGGGATGCTGGGGGGGATGCGCGCTCTGCCCGACGATGGCTGGTCGGCCAAGGGCGATGGATCGGGCGTTCCTGCGCGAGGCGAATGGCGTTCGGGCGGGGTGGTTCGGCACGGCTTCACCCATTTCGATCTCGAATTGCAATTGATGCTTTGCGCTGCGCCCGAATTGGCTAGTCTGCCTGCGGGAGAATGGTGGCCGGTCTCGGATATCGAGGCGGCGGGCCTGCCCACCGTGTTCGCCAAGGCGGCGCGGTTGGCGCTGGCGGAGAGGTAAGGGCTTGGGCGTAACCACATCGCGGCGGGATGTCCTGCGTTCGGGTGCCTTGCTCGGCGCCGGGCTGGCGTTCGATCCGCGCATGGCGCTGGCCTCGGCGGCGATCGATGCGCGCTATCCGGCAGTGACGGGGCTGGTCGATCGCTATGCGGGTGGCGGCAAGCTTTCCGGCCTCGTCGCGGCGATCGGCTGGGGCGAGGCTCCGGTCGAGGCAATTGCGCGCGGGGTCGAGACGCGGGGGCAGAGCGTGCCGATCAGCGCGGACAGCCTGTTCCGCATCTATTCGATGACCAAGCCCGTGACCGGCATGGCGGCGATGATCCTTGTCGGCGAAGGCAGGCTGGGGCTGGACCAGCCGGTAGCGGATATTCTGCCCCGGTTCGCAAAGATGCAGGTGCAGGTCACGCCCGATGGCCCGCTCGATCAGCTACGTCCGGCGCAAGTTGCCATGACCATCCGCCACCTCCTGACGCATACGGCGGGGTTGGGGTACACCATTACCCAGACGGGGCCGATCAAGGCGGCTTACGAAAAGGCCGGGCTGGTGCCCGCGCAAGTGAGTCGCGTGCCGGTGCCGGGACTCTATGCCGAGAATCCGGCACCGAGCCTTGCCGTGTTTGCCGACCGGCTGGCGGAGATGCCGCTGGTCTATGAGCCGGGATCGCGGTGGTCCTATTCGGTCTCGCTCGACCTGCTGGGCCGGGTGATCGAAGTGGTGGCGGGGCAGCCGTTTGATACCTTTCTGCAGGAGCGGATCTTCGGCCCGGCGGGGATGGCGAGCACTTATTTCACCGTGCCGCAAAGGCAGGCGTGGCGGCTGACGAGCAATTACGGACTGTTTGGCGATGTGCCGGTGCCGCTCGATCCGGCGCGGTCATCGATCTATCTGCAAAGGCCTGCGTTTCCCTTTGGCGGCGCGGGACTGGTGTCTTCCCCGCGCGATTACGATCGCTTCCTGATGATGCTGGCGAACGGCGGGCGCATTGGGCGAACGAGGATCATGGACGAGGCGGCGGTGCGGCTGGGCACGAGCGACCTGCTGCCGCCCGCCGCCGTGGTCGAGGACCGTTTCGTCAAGGGTGGCGGCTTTGGCGCGGGGGGCCGGGTGGGGCTGGGCGAGGATGCCGGATCGTTCGGCTGGTCGGGCGCGGCGGGCACCGTGGGCTTCATCAATGCGCGCATCGGCCTGCGCGCGGCGCTCTACACGCAGTACATGCCTTCCGGCGCGCTGCCGGTGCAGGATGAATTCAGGGCGGCTGTGCTTGCCGACGTGATTGCGAGAAAGAGGGCTGCTTGATGGTGGAAAAGACGATTGCCTTTGCAGGGTCCGGCCTAGACCGCGCCGACCATATCCGCGCCGATGCGGACAAACTGGCGGGGCTGATGAACTGGCGTGCGCGGCTGCTCAAGCTCGATGGGATCGACCCGGTGATCGGCGATGACGGTGGCCTTGCCTGGGGCACGCTGGCCGATGCGGACCCGGCGGCGGAATTGGTGTTCCTCGGCTTGTCGGAAGACGGGCGCGGGTGCTTTGCGGAAGTGGCGCCGCGTCTGGTGGGCAGCGTGGCGCCGCCCAATCCGCGGCTGTGGCAGGCGATGTCCGACCTGCCGGGCGCGGACCTTGCGACCTATGGCGGCGCGCGCAGCCTGGTCGACTGGCATGCGCGGCACCGCTTCTGCGCCAAGTGCGGCAGCGCCACCACGCTCGCCAAGGGCGGCTGGCAGCGCAACTGCACCAACGAGGCGTGCAAGGCCGAGCATTATCCCCGCGTCGATCCGGTGACGATCATGCTGGTGGAATGCGATGGCGAACTGCTGCTGGGCCGCCAGCCGCGATTTCCGCCCAAGCGCTATTCGGCGCTGGCGGGCTTCGTGGAACCGGGCGAATCGATCGAGGAAGCCGTCGCGCGCGAAGTGTTCGAGGAAGCGGGCGTGAAGGCGCGCGACGTGATCTACGTCGCCAGCCAGCCTTGGCCGTTCCCTTCATCGCTGATGATCGGCTGCTGCGCGGTGGCCGACGACAAGACGATCACCATCGACGAAACCGAACTGGACGACGCGCGTTGGTTCACGCGCGCCGAAGTCGAACTGGCGATGTCGGGCGACGAGACCGGCGCCTTCATTGCGCCCCCGCCCTTCGCGGTGGCGCATCATCTGCTCAAGTGGTGGCTGGCAAAATGAGTGCTCCCGACAAAGTGATCGTCGACATCTGGTCCGACGTGATGTGCCCGTGGTGCGTGATCGGCACGCGCCAGCTGGAAAAGGCGCTCGACACGCTGGAAGGCGAGATCGAGGCGGAGATCCGCTTCCATCCCTTCGAGCTGAACCCCGACATGCCGCCCGAAGGCGAGGACAGCGCCGCGCATATCCGGCGCAAGTATGGCACTTCGCCCGAACAGGCGGCGGAAGGGCGCTCGCGCATGAAGGCGATCGGCGAAAGCGCGGGCTATTCGTTCGACTATACGGGCGAAGGCGAGGCGCCGCCTGCGTGGATGTGGAACACGAGGTTGGCGCATCGCCTGCTGGTGTGGGCGCTGCGCGATCTGGGGCCGCAGGTGCAGGGGCGGCTGAAGCACGCGATGTTCGATGCGCATTTCCAGCAGCGCCGCGCCATGGCCGACCGCGACGTGCTGCTCGACATCGCGGAGGAGACGGGGCTCGACCGCAATGCTGCCGAGGCCGCGCTGGACGATCCCGAGATCGACCGGCTGGTCATGGCCGGGCAGCGGCAGGCGTGGGACATGAACGTCAGCGGCGTGCCCGCGATGGTCATCAACGGCAAATTCATGGTTCCGGGCGCGCAGGACCCGCAGACGTACGCCAACGTGCTGCGCAAGGTGGTGCAGAAGGAACGCGAGCGGGCGGCAGAAGCGGGCTAGGAGGCTGGAGCCTGCACAAGGTTCCCGCTAGGGGCGACGATCACGCTGACCACAAGGAAAGGGCGCCATGACCACGCCGGAGTCGCTGCAGGATCACTTCGCCCACTGCATTCAGGTGCTGGGCGGCACCACTGCCAGTTCGCGGCGGCTGGGAATCGATGAACGCGCCCTGCGCCGCTTCGTGAGCGGCGAACGAGAGATCAGCCCGAGGCTGCTGAAGGACACCGCCGAGGCCTTACGCTCGCTGGTAGCCGAAGCGACGGCGGCGGAGGAGCATATTGCCGCTGCGTTGGGGGCGTCCGGGGAGGCGTAGCGGGCGCTGCTCATGCCGGTGGCGTAAGCTATGTGGGGCGGATGCGTCCGCGTCCCCCCTTTCCTGCCGCTTCGGCACCCTGCCTAACCATTGAAACCTACCATCGCCCAGGGCTTCACCTTGGGCCCGCTGTTGGGGCGCCTGACAAGGAAGCGGGATCCCGGGTCAAGCCCGGGATGACGAGGGTAGGGTGAGGGGGCGGTGGCCGCCTTACACCAGTCCCAGCTTCGCCAGCTCACCGGCCAGCGATGGCGGCAGCATCTCCGCGCTTTCGCCGTCGGCCAGATCACGCGGCGCGTCGGCGTCGGCCAGATAGCGCCAGCCCTGGTGGGCGCGCTTGGGTTTGGGGTGAACGTCGATCAGCTTGGCCGAAATGACGATGGCGGTGCGGCCATCGGGCGTTTCCTCGAAGCCGAGGATTTCCGAGCGCGCGACAAGCTGGTGCTTGAGGATCCAGAACAGCGAGCCGCCGACCATCTCTTCATGCCGCTTGGGCAGATAGCGCGTGGTCAGGCGCGCTTCGGTGCCGCGGGAGGCGAACCAGCCGTGGACTTCTTCCAGCGATTGCGCCCCGTAGGCGACCTTGGTCATGTGCAGCGGCATGAGGACGAGATAGGCAGCGTCGGGCGCGCTTGCAAACCGGCCTTCAGTGCAGCGCGAACAGTTCGGCCAGGCCGAGGAAGAAGAAGAAGCCGAAGGTATCGGTCATCGTGGTGACGAAGACGGTCGAGGTGACGGCGGGGTCGATCTTCAGCTTGTCGAGCCCCAAGGGGATCAGCACGCCCGAAAGCCCGGCGTTGATGCTGTTGAGGATCATCGCCAGCAGCAGCACGAACGACAGCATCCAGTCCTGATAGATGACCTGGCAGGTCAACGCCATCAGCAGGCCGAGGCCCCAGCCGTTGGCGGACGCGATCCACCATTCGCGCACGATCATGCGCCAGGTGTTCGAACTGGTCAGCTGGTTGGTCGCGAGCGCGCGCACCGTCACCGTCATCGTCTGGGTGGCGGCATTGCCACCCATGCCGGTTACAATGGGCATCAGGACCGCCAGCGTGACCAGCCGGGTGATGGTGGCTTCGAACAGGGCGACCACAGATGAGGCAAGGATCGCGGTGCCAAGGTTGATGAACAGCCAGACCATGCGCGTGCGGATGGTGCGCGGCAGCGGCTCGTTGATGTCGCCTTCGCCTGCGCCCGACAGCAGCAGGGCGTCCTCGCCCGCTTCTTCCTGGATGATGTGGACGACGTCGTCGACGGTGATCTGGCCGACAAGGCGACCGGCATCGTCGACCACCGCGGCCGAGATCAGCGCGTACTTCTGGAAGCGGAGCGCTACCTCTTCCTGATCCATGGTCACCGGGATCAGCGTCTGGTCGCGCTTCATCACGTCGGCCAGCGCGACGCTGCGCGGGGCGCGCAGGATCCACGAGAGCATGCAGGTGCCGACCGGGCGATGCTTGGGGTCGACGATGAAGACTTCCCAGAACTCGGTGGCGAGATCGCGCCCTTCGCGCATGTAGTCGATCAGGTCGCCCACGGTCAGGTGTTCGGGCACCGCGATGAAATCGCGGCTCATCAGGCGGCCTGCGGATTCTTCCGGGAAGGACAACGCGGATTCGATGGCCGCGCGGTCTTCCGGCTCCATCTCGGCGAGGACGGCCTGCTGGTCCTCCTCGTCGAGATCCTCGATCATGGCGACGGCGTCGTCCGTCTCCATCTGCTCGGCGAGTTCGGCGACCTCTTCCGGCTCGAGATCGTCGACCAGATCCTCGCGGACCCAGTCGTTCATCTCGGCCATCACCTCGGAGCCGAGCAGGTCGTTGATCGCGCGCGCCAGCGGGGCGCGGTAGTCCGAGCCGATCAGTTCGAAAAGGTCGGCCACGTCTGCCGGGTGGAGCGGCTCTACGAGGTTGTAGACGCGCTCCTGATCGTCGGCATCGAGCGCTTCGGCAACCTTGCGGATGAAGCGCGGCTTGAGCGTGTTATCGTCTTGATCGAGGCTTTCCGAATGGCGCGATTCATCGACCGGCGGCGTGTCTCCCGCTTGGTCGGGGAGGCCGTCGGCAAGGAGAGTCTCGACCCGGTCTTCCTCGCGCTCCATCGGGTCGGGATTAGGCGATGGTCGGCCAAAAGCAACCGCCTTGGCCTCGCCCCCGTGACTTTGTTGGGGAAGCCCCTATATCGGCGGGCAAACGATAGAGGAACGCAACTCCATGGCGAACGAAAAACTGGTGCTGTCGCTCGATACCGGCGACGTCGTGATCAACCTGCGCCCCGATCTGGCCCCCGGCCATGTCGAGCGGATCAAGGAACTGGTCGGCGAAGGCTTCTACGATGGCGTGAAGTTCCACCGCGTGATCCCCGGCTTCATGGCGCAGGGCGGCTGCCCGCAAGGCACCGGCATGGGCGGTTCGTCCAAGCCCGACCTGCAGGCCGAATTCAACGACGCGCCGCATGTGCGCGGCGTGTGCTCGATGGCGCGTACAAGCTATCCGCACTCGGCCAACAGCCAGTTCTTCATCTGCTTCGACGACGCGCGCTTCCTCGACAAGCAGTATACCGTGTGGGGCGAAGTCGAGAGCGGCATGGAACACGTCGACGCGCTGCCCAAGGGCGAACCGCCGGCGAAGCCTGGCGTCATCAACAAGGCGAGCATCGTTTCGGCCTGATAGCGGCGAAGATGCGAGATTGAGCGAAGGGGCGGGCCATTCCGCCCCTTTTCTTTTGCGCGGGGCGTGCGCGCATTTTCCGTCGCGCATTAGACCGAAGTCGTGGTTATCGTGGCCGAAACAGGCGCTTAGGGGCTTGGGCATTCCGACACGGAGACGACCGATGACCGCTCGCATTGCCAATCCCGCCCTTGCCGCCCGCGTGATGGAGGCAGACGCTGCCGCCGCGCTGATCGAGCCGGGCAACGTTGTGGGCATGAGCGGGTTTACCGGATCGGGCTATCCCAAGGCCGTGCCGCAGGCGCTCGCCGCCCGGATCGAGGCGGCGCACGCGGCGGGCGATCCGTTTTCGATCAAGGTGTGGACCGGGGCCTCCACCGGCCCGGAACTCGACGGCGCGCTGGCCAAGGCCAAGGGCATCGACTTCCGCCTGCCCTACAATTCCGACCCGATCGCGCGCGAGCAGATCAATGCTGGCACGATGCAGTATTTCGACATGCACCTCAGCCAAGTGGCGCCGATGGCGTGGGAAGGTTTCCTCGGCCCGCTCGACGTGGCGTTGGTGGAAGTGACCGCGATCCTGCCCGACGGGTCGCTGGTGCCGTCCTCGTCGGTGGGCAACAACAAGACCTGGCTTGATCGCGCCGACAAGGTGATCCTCGAGGTCAACCACTGGCAGAACCCTGCGCTGGAGGGGATGCACGACATCTATTACGGCACCGCGCTGCCGCCCAACCGCGTGCCGATCCCGCTGGTGCGCCCCGATGATCGCATCGGCCAGCCGACGCTGCGCTGCGATCCGGCCAAGGTGATCGCGGTGGTCAAGACCGATTGCCCCGACCGCAACCTGCCGTTCAAGGCGCCGGATGCGGCGGCGAAGGCCATCGCGGCGCACCTGCTCGATTTCCTCGCGCAAGAGGTGAAGGTGGGGCGCCTGCCGCGTTCGCTGCTGCCGCTGCAATCGGGCGTGGGCAACATCGCGAATGCCGTGCTGGCGGGGCTGGCGGACTGCCCGTTCGAGCCGATGACCGCCTATACCGAGGTGTTGCAGGACGGGATGCTCGACCTGCTGGCCTCGGGCAAGCTGCGCATGGCATCGGCCACCGCGTTCTCGCTCAGCCCCGAGGCGGCGCACGCGCTCAATTCGGACATGGCGCGTTTTCGCGATCGCATCGTGCTGCGCCCGCAGGAAATCAGCAATCATCCCGAGCTGATCCGACGGTTGGGCTGCATTGCCATGAACGGGATGATCGAGGCCGACATCTACGGCAACGTCAATTCGACGCAGCTGATGGGCTCGCGCATCCAGAACGGCATCGGCGGTTCGGGCGACTTTGCGCGCAACGCCTATATCTCGATCTTCATGGCGCCTTCGACGGCCAAGGGCGGGGCGATCTCGACCATCGTGCCGCAGGTGAGCCATGTCGACCATATCGATCAGGACGTGCAGGTGATTGTCACCGAACAGGGGCTGGCCGATTTGCGTGGCCTTGCCCCCAAGCAGCGCGCGCAAGTCGTGATCGAAAAGTGCGTGCACCCCGATTATCGCGCGATGCTCGAGGAATACTACAGCCGCGCGCTGCGGGATTCCTATGGCAAGCATTCGCCCTCGCTGCTGGGGCAGTCGCTTGCCTGGCACGAACGCTTCGTGCGGACGGGGTCGATGCGGGGGTAAGCGGGTGCATTTACCCTTGAGCGGCGCGGCCCTGTGCGCGTTGGCGGGCAAGGGGCGGAAATTCGGGTAAACGCAAGGCACGTAGAGCTGCGCAGCCTTGCGGCCCCGGGATTATCTCGAAGTTCAGGCCTGGCGGGCATTCCCGATCGCGCAGGGCACGCGGTTCCACCCTGCGCGGAGGCACTGCCGATGGCGCTCTATACCCAGACCTCGCCGGTCGCTCGCTATGGCCTGAGCGGCAACAAGTTCATCGACGGGCTGCTTCCCGGTCTCGTCAGTTCGCGCGTGGCGTGGTCGACCAAGGATGCAGGCGGCGTCACGCAAGTGACGTACAGCTTCCCTTGGGTCGATGGCGCGGCCAGCGTCTTTGCACCCAACTATGGGCGGGGCGAGAACGTGGCGGCGGTCACGGCGCCGGTCAGCGCGGCGCAGGCGCAGCAGATCGCCGGGGCGTTCACCGCATGGTCGAACGTGGCCAACGTGGCCTTCATGCAAGTGGCCGAGACTGCGGACGGGACGGTCGGTGATATCCGCGTCGCCTTCACCTCGGCGGTGCCGGGCGCCTACTGGGGCTATGCGCTGGGCGTGTCGGACGGGATGAGCAACGCCCACGGCGACATCTGGATCGATGATTCGATCATCGGCCAGTCCTTTGCGCCGGGCACTTACAACTACATGGCGATGATGCACGAGATCGGCCATGCGCTGGGCCTCAAGCATCCGTTCGAAGGCGCAAAGATCCCTTCGGGCTTCGACAACCGGCGCTACACGATCATGTCGTACACCGATCCCGACAAGGTCTGGTGGCACAAACCCGAAACCGGAGCCAACGAATACCTGATCAAGTCGCCGATGGTCTACGACATCCTGGCCATCCAGAAGATCTACGGCGCGAACATGGCGTGGCACACCGGCGACGATGTCTACGCCTTCTCCCCCACTGCGCCGTCGTTCGAGGCGATCTGGGATGCGGGCGGCACAGATACGTTCAGCGTCGCCGCCTTCTCCGGCGCCTGCACGATCGACCTGACGGCAGGCGCCTATTCTTCGCTGGGCTACGACACGGTCTCGCTCACGAAGAACATCGGCATCGCCTTCAACTGCACGATCGAGAACGCCATCGGCGGTGCGGGGGCGGACACCCTTCTGGGTAGCGCCACCGCCAATGGATTGAGTGGTGGTGGCGGCAACGATGTGCTGCGGGGCAATGCAGGCGACGATGTGCTGAACGGCGAGGGTGACAACGACACGCTCGACGGCGGTGCAGGCAACGACGCGCTGGATGGCGGCGCAGGCGACGACCTGCTCGATGGTGGGGCGGGCGACGATGTGCTGACGGGTGGCGAAGGGATCGATGCCGCCAATTATTCCGCGATCCGCAGCGGCGTGAAGGTGGGGCTGGATATCCAGGGACTGCAGGCGACCGGCGCGGGGAACGACAGTCTTACGGGAATCGAGAACGTGGTGGGCGGCGCGGGCGCGGACCTGCTGGTGGGCGACGCCGGGGCCAACCGCCTGGAAGGCGGGGCAGGTGCCGACAGGCTCGTGGGCGGCGAAGGAGCGGACGTGCTGGTGGGCGGGGAAGGCCGCGACCTGACCGTGGGTGGAGGCGGGGCGGACGTGTTCCGGTTCGCCACGATCAAGGAGTTGGCAGGCAAGGCCGCACCCGCCGCCGACGAGATCTACGATTTCAGCCATGCCGAGGGCGACCTGATCGACCTGTCGGCGCTCGATGCGATCAAGAGCACGACAAGTGTCAACGACGCTTTCACCTGGATTGGCGAGGCTGCCTTTACCAAGCACGCGGGCGAACTGCGCTATGCCGTGGCGCTGGGCGTGGGACTGGTGACAGGGGACATCGACGGCAACGGATCGGCCGATTTCGCCATTCGCATCGACGGGGGCGTGGCCCTCGTTGCCGAGGATTTCGTGCTGTAGCGCTCAGCGCAGCAGCAGGCGGCTTTCGGTCACTTCGATCACGGGCACTTCCCATGGATGGGCGGACATCAGTGCGGCAAGGGCGGCGTCGACGTCGGTTTCTGCCGCATCGTCGCGCAGCCATGTCGTGACGGTGACGGTGGGCGAGAACGTGGTTTCGTCTGCCGTGCCGAGCGTGGGCACGGCATCGGGGCCGGGGGTGAATGTCTCCCAGCCGAGCGCGATTTCGGCGACGCCGTTGTAGAGGCCGAAGTCGCCGAGCGCCGGCTGATCGCGTACGATGGCGAGCATGGCATACAGCACCGGGTCGCGCTCCATCGCGGCGCTTTCGCCTGCCAGCAGCGCGGCCAGCGTCTCAGGCGCGACGGGCACGTGGATGCGTACCGCGCGCACTGTGCGGAACGCGATCACAGGCCCGCCTTCAGCATCCAGTCGTGGAACAGCCGCACCGGGCGCGATTGCAGCGCGCGCGGGCGACACACGAACCAGTAGGAATAGGGGCTGTCGACGTCGATGTCGTAGACCCGCGCCAGACGGGGATCGTGGCTGCGCACGTAGTGGTCATCGTGCATGATCGCGATGCCCAGCCCTTGCGCGGCGGCTTCGAGGATCAGCTGGCCCGAATCGAAGTGGTCGATCGCGGCGGGTTCCAGCGCCTCGATGTGGAGGGCGCGCTTCCACGCCTCGAAGCTCATCGGCAGGTCGTTATGGATCAGGAACGTCTGCTTCGACAGCTTGGCGACATCGGGGCGCGGGCCCAGTTCCTCGACCAGCGCCTTGGACGCGATGGCGTGGACGCGGTTGTGATCGAGCCGCACCGAATGGAGCGTCGCGTCCGGCCCTTCGGACAGGATGATCGCGGCGTCGATGGTGTCGCCCAGCTTGGTTTCGGCGACGTTCGAGCTGTCGATGTCGATATGCAACTGCGGGTGCAGGCGGCGCAGCTCGCCAAGCCGTGGGAACAGACGCTGGCTGCCGAACAGCGGCAGCACGCCAAGGCGCAGGCGCATGACCTTGCCGGTATCGACCAGCCGGTCGATGCGGTCGGTCATCTCGTCCATCAGCGGCGCGACCGCGTCGTAGAGCGACTGTCCTTCGTCGGTCAGCTTGAGCATCTGGTGCTTGCGTTCGAACAGCGGCTTGCCGACGAATTCCTCCAGCGCGGCCAGGCGGCGCGACAGCGCGGACGGGCTGAGCGCAAGTTCCGCCGCTGCGGTCTTTGCGCTTCCGGCGCGCACGACGCGGATGAAGGCTTCGAGCGAGCGCAGCGGGGGCAGGCGGCGGATCATTCTTCCTCGGCCTCGGGCGGCTTGGGGGCATGGAGGCGCAGGCGGGTGAGCCGGCGTTCGTCGCCCTCGGTGACTTCGATGCGCCAGCCGCTGGCGTGTTCGAGCACGCGACCGACCGGCGGAACTTCACCCGCGAGCATCACCGCGAGTCCGCCGAGCGTATCGACGTCTTCTTCCACTTCGGCAAGTCGGGGATCGACGATTTCCCTTACGTCATCCAGTTCCGCGCGCGCATCGGCGTCCCATGTATCGGGATCGAGACGGGTCAGCAGTTCCTCGGGCGCGTCGTCGTGCTCGTCCTCGATCTCGCCGACGATTTCCTCGACCAGATCCTCGATCGTGATGATGCCGTCTGTGCCCGAATATTCGTCGATCACCACCGCAAGGTGCGTGCGGCTGGCGCGCATGTCGGCCAGCACGTCGATCGCGCCGCGCGCCTGCGGCACGAACAGCGGCTGGCGCAGCAGCGAGAGCCAGTCGGCAGGCGGTGCCTTCTTTTCGAGCGCGAGCGCGGCGAGGTGCGGGAACACGTCCTTGATGTGGATCATGCCGATCACTTCATCGAGCGTGTCGCGATAGACGGGCAGGCGGCTGTGGCCGTGTTCGGCGAAGGCTTCGACCACCTGCTGAAAGGTGGAGTCGGCCGGAATCGCGACAATCTGCCCGCGTGGAATGGCGACGTCATCGGCATCGTGCTCGCTGAAATGGAGCAGGTTCTTGAGCATCTGGCGTTCGAGCGGGACAAGATCGCCGTCCACGCCTTCGTCGTGGCCCGGCTCGTGCTCGTGCTCCTCGATCGCTTCCTCGATCTGCGCGCGCAGCGACTGATCGTGGTCCGGACCCCGGAAAAAAGCCTTGATCGCGCGCCATAGCGCGCCGTTACTGTCTCCGTCTCCCGATCGGCTCTCGCCTGCGGAGCCGCTGCCTTCGGCCACTGTCTGTGTTCCCCTGCTGGTCAATCTTCGACCGCATATGGGTCGGCGATGCCGATCAGTGCAAGCGCCTTCCTTTCCAGCGCTTCCATTTCCTCGGCTTCGGCCTCGCCCAGTTCGTGATCGTAGCCCGCCAGATGCAGCAATCCGTGGATCACGAGGTGGCTGGCGTGGACGTCGACGCTCACGCCCTTTTCGCCCGCTTCGCGCGCGCAGACCCCGTGCGCCAGGATCAGGTCGCCCAGCATGCCGGGCGCGCCTTCGTTGCTGGCGGCGGCGAGCACTTCCTCGCGGCTCAGCATGGGGAAGGACAGCACGTTGGTCGGCTTGTCCTTGGCACGCCATTGCTTGTTGAGCGCGTGGACTTCCTCGTCATCGGCCATGACGAGGCTGACCAGCAGGTTGTCGTGCGCCAGTTCGGGTGCGACTTGCGCAATGGCTTCAGCGGCGCGGTTGGCCAGGTCTTCCCAGTCGGTGTCCTCGCCCCATACGGGGTCGATGTCGATTTCGAGAATCGGCGCGGTCAATCATTCTTCCCTTCGTAGGCCTCGACGATCCGGCCAACGATTGGGTGGCGCACCACGTCGGCGGTCGAGAATCGGATAGTGCCGATGCCCTCGATCCCTTCGAGCTTGTTGACTGCATCTGCAAGACCGCTGGCATTGACGCCGCCGGGCAGGTCGACCTGCTTGGGATCGCCGCAGATCACCATGCGGCTGTTCTGCCCGAAGCGGGTGAGGAACATCTTCATCTGCGCAGGTGTGGTATTCTGCGCTTCGTCAAGGATGACGAAGGCGTCGGCCAGCGTGCGCCCGCGCATGAAGGCGATCGGCGCAATCTCGATCTCGCCGCTGGCCATGCGGCGTTCGACCTGTTCGGGTGGCATGCAATCGTAGAGGGCATCGTAGAGCGGGCGAAGGTAGGGATCGACCTTCTCCTTCATGTCGCCGGGCAGGAAGCCTAGCCGTTCACCCGCCTCAACCGCCGGGCGCGACAGGATCAGCCGCTGGACGCTGCCGTTGATCAGCTGCGCCACGGCCTGCGCCACCGCGAGGTAGGTCTTGCCGGTGCCCGCCGGGCCAAGCGCGAAGATCACGTCGTCGCGGATCAGCGCCTTCATGTATTCGATCTGCGTGGCGCTGCGCGGGACGATGGTCTTCTTGCGCGTGCGGATCATGATCGGCGGGGTGCCGCCGGGCGCGCCGGTGATGATCCCATCGAGCGTGGGTTCGTTCGACATCATGATCAGCGATTCGACCGCGCCCGCGTCGACTTCGTGCCCGGTCAGCAGGCGCTGGTGCATGCCTTTCAGCACTTCGCGCGCGCGGGCGACCGAATCTTCCGGTCCCTCGATCAGCACCTTGTTGCCGCGCGCCGAGATATAGACGCCGAGCCGGTTTTCGATCTGGACGAGGTTCTGGTCGAACTGGCCGAACAACGCTCCCAATACGGTCTGCTCGTCAAATTCCACTTCCACTCGGGCGCGCCGATGCAGATCCGGCCGATGCGGCTCCGTATCGGGGGAGCCAAAGTCGCGAGGCGCTTGCGGGGCGCGGGGGAACTTGCGAGCCATATCGAGGTGAAGCGTGCTCCTTTCGCTTGGGGTGCGTTCCCAAGATTAGGCGCCGATGTTGCGCGCGCAAGACGGACCCCGCCGAAAAGCGGATATTTGCACAGCCTTGTGGGAAATACCCTTCAGGCCGCGCGCGGCAGAACCGTGCCGGCAAGCGAATTGGCCCCGGCCTCGACCAGTTCCACGCGGACGATGTCGCCGATCTGCGCATCGCCGATGAAGTGGACCGATTGCAGCCAGGGCGACTTGCCCAGCCATTGGCCGGGAAGCTTGCCGCGCCGCTCGACCAGCACGTCGCAGGTCCGGCCGACGCTGGCCCGGTTGAAAGCGACCTGATCGCGGTTGAGCGCGTCCTGAAGGCGCTTGAGGCGCTCGTCCATGACCTCTGCCGCGACATGATCGGCCATCGTGGCGGCAGGCGTGCCGGGGCGGGCCGAATACTTGAAGCTGAACGCCTGTGCATAGCCGACCGCATCGACAAGGCGCAGCGTGTCTTCGAACTCGGCGTCGGTCTCGCCGGGGAAGCCGACGATGAAATCCCCCGACAGCGCGATGTCGGGACGCGTGGCGCGAACGCGGTCCAGCACCTTGAGGTAGCTGTCGACGCTGTGGCTGCGGTTCATCGCGCGCAGCACGCGGTCGTTGCCCGCCTGCACCGGCAGGTGGAGGAAGGGCATCAGCTTGTCCACTTCGCCATGCGCGGCGATCAGGCCATCGGTCATGTCGTTGGGGTGGCTGGTGGTGTAGCGGATGCGCGCCAGATCGGGATCGGCCGCCAGCGCGCGGATCAGGCCGTCGAGACCCACCGCGCGGCCCTTGTCGTCCTCGCCTTCCCACGCATTGACGTTCTGGCCCAGCAGCGTGATCTCGCGCGCGCCGCCTGCCACCAGCAGCTTCGCCTCCTCGACCAGATCGGTGAAGGGGCGGCTGATTTCCGCGCCGCGGGTATAGGGCACCACGCAATAAGTGCAGAACTTGTCGCAACCTTCCTGCACGGTCAGGAACGCGGTCGGGCCGGAGCGGCGGCGCTTGGGCAGCGCGGCGAACTTGGCCTCGGCGGGCATGTCGGTTTCGGTGGCGCGCTTGCCTGCGGCGGCCTCGGCGACCATGTCGGGCAGGCGGTGATAGGCCTGCGGGCCGACCACGACCTTGACCGAAGGCGCGCGTGCCATGATCTCGGCGCCCTCGGCCTGCGCGACGCAGCCCGCCACGGCGATCAGCGGGCTGGAGCCATCTTCGCGGCGCAGGCGGCCGATGTCGGAATAGACCTTCTCGGTCGCCTTTTCGCGGATGTGGCAGGTGTTGAGCACGACGAGATCGGCATCGTCGCGCGCATCGGCGGCGGTCAGCCCTTGCGCGGTCAGCAGTTCGGCCATGCGTTCGCCGTCATAGACGTTCATCTGGCAGCCGAAGCTCTTGACGTGGAACGTCTTGGGGGGAGTCGTGGTGGACATAAGCCGCCGCCCTTACGCGATTTTGCGGGGCGGTTGAAGGCCTACCCCTCTGCCCTGTCGTGCGCGGCCTGTTCTGGCGCGCTGGGCGCGGTGAAGCGGACTTGCGGGACGTCGAGCGCGAAGGGGCGCAGTGACCTGCCCAGCGCGGCCTCTAGCGCCGGTTCGATGCGCGCGCGTGCGGCGGCGGCGATCGCCTTGCGGCCGGGGTGATCGCGCGGATCGAAGGGTTCGAGGTAGTGGACGTTCAGGCGGAAGCTGCCCTTGCGCGCCAGCACGCGCAGCGCGTTGGCGACGCCGCTTTCATCGCCGATCCAGCCGATCCATTCGGCGACCGGGCCGTAATCGAGCATCACCGGCTGGACCAGCACGCCGGGCGGGGGCGGTTCCAGCACGCGCAGCATCGCGGTCTTGAACGGCAGCAGCGACTGCCCGTCGGTGGTGGTGCCTTCGGGAAAGACGGTGACGGACCAGTTGTCTGCCAGCGCTTCCTTCAGGCGGTTGATCTGGTCGGCCACGCCCATGCGGTCTTCGCGGCTGACGAAGACGGTGCGGTTGAGCTTCGAGAGCCAGCCGACCACGGGGGCGCGTTCCAGTTCGGCCTTGGCGACGAAGGCGGTGCCGCTTGCGCCCGCCAGCGCGAGGATGTCCACCCACGAGACATGGTTGGCGATGAAGAACACGTCGCGGCGCAAGTGCGTGCCTTGCGTGCGCACGCGTGCGCCGCACAATCGCGCGGCCATGCGCAGAAACAACATGGGGATCGGCGAGCCGTAATGGATCGTGCGCCACACATAGTGCAGCGGCACGCAGACCAGCAGCGCCAGCAGCAGGCCGATGACGCGCAAGGCGATGCGCACGTGCCCGGCAAGGCTGATCGGCGCGCCCCTTGCCGGGCCGAAGTCGTCAGCCTTCGCGGTCAAGCTTGACGCCGTAGAGTTCCATGCGGTGGTCGACCAGGCGATAGCCGAGCTTTTCCGCGATCTGGCGCTGCAATGCTTCGAGTTCGGGATCGACGAATTCGATGACCTTGCCGGTTTCGACGTCGATCAGGTGGTCGTGATGCGCCTCGGGCGTCGCTTCATAGCGCGCGCGGCCATCGCCGAAATCGTGCCGATCGAGGATGCCCGCCTCTTCGAACAGGCGCACGGTGCGGTAGACCGTGGCGATCGAGATGCGCGGATCGACCGCCGAAGCACGTTCGTGCAGGCGCTCCACGTCGGGGTGGTCGTTGCTTTCCGAAAGCACCTTGGCGATCACGCGACGCTGGTCGGTGATGCGCAGGCCGCGTTCGGCGCAAAGGGCTTCGATATCGATCGCTTGATGCACGGGATTTCCGGTGAAATGAAAAATGGCCCGCCGATCATAGACCGGCGGGCCATTTGTTCAACAGGCGAACCTTCCGGAAAGGTTGAGCCTCAAGGCGGGGCCAAAGGCAGGTTCGCTATGCGACCGCTTCAGGCTGCGGCAGCGGCCTTGGCGCGGCCGCGCTTGGGCGCGGGCTTGCGGCCGAGGCCGATCTTCTTGGCCAGCTCGCGACGCTTCTCGGCATAGGCCGGAGCGACCATCGGATAGTCGGCGGGCAGGTTCCAGCGCGCGCGATACTGTTCCGGAGTCATGTTGTAGCGCGTGGCAAGATGACGCTTGAGCATCTTGAGCTTCTTGCCGTCCTCGAGGCAGACGATGTGATCGTTCTTCACCGAAGAACGGATCGAGACTGCCGGTTCCGGCAGCGCTTCTGCGGCCGGTTCGGCCGAGTTCAGGCCGGCCAGCGCGGAATAGACGTTCGTGATCAGCGTCGGAATGTCGCCCACCGCAACGCTGTTGTTGCTGACGTGCGCCGCGACGATGTCCGAGGTGAGCGTGATCAGCGTCTCGCGGATGTCGTTTTCGATTTCTGCCATTTTTTCGACCCTTATTGTTTGCCGGTGTTGCGTTGCAGCGACCCGGCCTTTCGAATCTCGATGTATTCGTCTTCTTTATACGCCGTCATGTACAGGAAACAATGGAATTGAAGGGTCGGATTCGGAACAATGACGGATTTTTCATAATCCGTTGAAAATCATTGCCAAATCTACAAATCCAGCGCCTGGCTCACCGCATCGAGGCGTAGCCCGTCGGGTGTACGATAGTAACCCGCGCGGTGGCCAACCGCCCGAAATCCATGCGCGGCGTAGAGAATTCCGGCCGGATTCTCGCTGCGCATCTCGAGAAAAAGCCTTTTCATGCCATTACTTCGCGCCTGTTCGATGAAGCGCGACAATAGCGCATGACCAAGACCACGAAGGCGAAAGTCGGGCGAGATGGCGAACAGAAGCAGTTCTTCCTCGTCGAGAATGCTGCGCGAAAGGAAGAAGCCCGCGGTCGCCTGCCCATCGGCGAAGGATTCGCCGCCATCGTCGGCGATCAGCCCATAGCGGGTGTTGGGCAGCAGCAGCGCGTCGCCGATCTGGCGGCGGTTCCAGGCCTCGCCATATTCGGGTGCAAAGGCGCGCTCCATCACCTCCATGATCCGGTCGAGGTCGTCCACCGGGGAGGGCACCGGGGCGGGCATTTTCAGCGCGACTGCGGCAGTCGGGCGTCAGGCGGCCGGCCATAGACCGGCGCGGCATCGGCGGTGAGCGCGCAGGGGCCAAGCAGCGCGAAGGCGCGCGCATCCGGCCATAGCGGCAGAGCGATCGCGCCATCGCCGCGCGCGGTGGCAAGCGCTTCAGCCTGGCTGCCTGCCAGCAGCGGCGCCTGCGACAGTGCGGCAATCGCGTCGGGCGTGCGCGAGACGAGGTCGGTCAACGGCGCACCGTCGGCGGCAAAGGCGCGGAAGAACCATTCGCCGTGCCCGCCGGTGGTGACGACATCGACCGCGAGACCAGGGTACTGCGCCCTGGCCATGCCGGCGAGGAGGGTGAGGCTGTCGTAGCCTTCCACGACGGCATTCCAGGCAAGCGCCAGCGCGCGGGCGGCGGCAAGCCCGACGCGAATGCCGGTAAAGCTACCAGGCCCGCGATCGACCGCGATATGGTCGGCGCGGCCCTTGCCGGGCAGCGCGGCGATCATAGGCACCAGTCGTTCGGCATGACCGCGCCCCAGTGTCAGGCATTCGCCTGCGAGCAGGACGTCATCGTCGAACAGCGCGACCGAGCAGGCTTCGGTCGCGCTGTCGATCACCAGTCGGCGCAACGTCGGGGTCCTTCGCAGTTCAGGCGATGCGGTTGAACGTGGCGAAGTCCGGGCGCGGCGAGCGCTCGAAGATCGTCGCGGGATCGCCATAGCCGAGCGTCGAGATGAAGTTGGACTTCACGCGCGGCGTATCGGCGAAGAAGGCGGCGTCGACCGCTGCATTGTCGAAGCCCGACATCGGGCCCGTGTCGAGCCCGACTGCGCGCGCCGCCATCAGGAAATAGGCACCCTGAAGCGTCGAATTGCGCATCGCCGACACTTCGCGAAGGGCTTCGTTGCCTGCGAACCAGCTTTTTGCATCGGCATGCGGGAACAGCCAGGGCAGCTGTTCATGGAAATCGAGATCCATGCCGATGATGACCGTCACCGGCGCGGTGCGGATCTTGTCGGGATTGGTGCCGCCCGCCAGCGCGGCGAGCGTTTCCTTCGCCTGGTCCGAAACGCACCACACGAGTCGTGCGGGCATCTGGTTGGCCGAAGTTGGGCCGAACTTCATCAGATCCCAGATCCGGTGCAGTTGTTCTTCGCTGACCGGCTTGTCGAGATAGCCGTTGTAGCTGCGCGCGGTGCGGAACAACTGGTCGAGCGCGGCGTCGGAAAGCGACTGGGACATGGTGGGAATCTCTGTTTCCTTTTACGCGGCGCGAACTTCGCTTACTTCAGGCACATAGTGCTTGAGCAGGCTTTCGATGCCGTTCTTGAGCGTGGCGGTCGATGACGGGCAGCCCGAGCAGGCGCCCTGCATCTGGAGGGTGACCACGCCGTCGCGGAAACCGCGATAGATGATGTCGCCGCCATCGTTGGCGACCGCGGGCCGCACGCGGGTTTCGATCAGGTCCTTGATCTGCGCGACGATGTCGGCGTCGGCCGGATCGTCGCCGAAGTCCTCGTCCTCGCCGGGGACAGCGATCCCGTCGGCGCTGCCGCCGACGAACAGCGGGGCCTGTGCGACGAAGTGATCGAGCAGCAGCGAGAGCACCTGCGGCTTGACGTCCGACCACTGCGCCCCCGGCGCGATCGTGACGGAAACGAAATCGCGCCCGAAGAACACGCCGGTCACGTCGCCGAGATCGAACAGCGCCTGCGCCAGTGGCGAGGCTTCGGCCTGTTCGGGCGAGGTGAATTCGCGCGTGCCCGCCGCCATGACCTGCTCGCCGGGCAGGAACTTGAGCGTGGAGGGGTTGGGCGTGGTTTCGGTTTCGATGAACATGGCTTTGCATGTAGGCCGGGGCAGGGGAGGGTCAAGGGGCCAAAAGGTCTGATGGACTCTGTCCGCCGATGCTTGGCGGAATTGTAACATGACGGTTATAGCGGGCGCACATGACCACGATCCTCCGGCGCATCGGCGCATTCGCTTCGCTCTCCATCCTCGCGACGGGCCTTGCCGGTCCGGCCATGGCCGCGGAATCGGCATCCGCCGCCACTGCGAGCCAGATCCTGCCGGTGCCGCTGATGCCGACGGTCGGGCCGCAGTTCCGCACCTGTGCGGCGAGAACGCCATCGGGCCTCGGCACCAGCGTGCTCAAGGCGGGCGATGGCCCCAAGCCGGGCAAGAACGACTTCGTACTGGTGAGCTACATCGGCTACCTTGCCGCCAACGGGCAGGTGTTCGATCAGAACGTCACCGCCCCGCTCAATCTCGACAACGTGATCCCCGGCTTCTCGGAAGGCCTGCAGGCCATGCCGCGCGGTTCGACCTGGCGCCTGTGCATCCCCGCCGCGCTCGGCTACGGCGCGCAGGCTTCGGCGGCGATCCCGGCCAACTCCGACCTCGTGTTCCAGATCGAGCTTGTCGATTCGAAGACGGTCGCCGAAGTGGAAAAGATGCGCGCCGAAATGCAGCAGCAACAGCAGGCAGAAACTGCCCCCGCGGCCCCTGCCGCCGCTCCCCAACCGGCCAAGAAGCCCTGATCCTGGTGCGAACAAGCGAAGGGCTATTCACTGGCCCTTCACTTTTCGCGTCCCTATAGCAGTCCGATGCATTCGACCTTAGGCCCCAAGCGGCGTTTCGGACAGTTCGCTTCCCTCCTGCTGGCCGGAGCGCTTGCGTTGCCGCCGCTGGTGCTTGCGCCCGTTGCAAGCGCAAAGCCCGCGGCGACGATGCCGCGGCCCGATCCTGCCAACTGGCTCTACGAAGGCAGCGACGTTCCGCACGACAAGGAGTGGACCTTCGGCATCCTGCCCAACGGGTTGCGCTATGCCGTGCGCCACAACGGGGTGCCGCCGGGGCAGATCTCGGTGCGTATCCTGGTCGATGCGGGCTCGCTTTACGAAACCGACGCGCAGCGCGGGTACGCGCACCTGATCGAGCACCTCTCGTTCCGCGATTCGAAGTATCTCAAGGCGGGCGAGGCGATCCCCACCTGGCAGAAGCTGGGCGCCACCTTCGGCAGTGACACCAACGCCGAAACCAGCGCGACGCAGACCGTCTACAAGCTCGACGTGCCCGAGGCCGACGTGGCCAAGACCGACGAGACGTTCAAGCTGCTGTCGGGCATGATCACCGCGCCGATCTTCACGCCCGAAGGGGTGAAGACCGAAGTGCCGATCGTGCTCGCCGAAATGCGCGAGCGCATGGGGCCGCAGTCGCGCGTGGTCGATGGCACGCGCGGCGTATTCTTTGCGGGCCAGCCGCTGGCCGACCGGTCGCCCATCGGCACCGTCGACACGCTGAATGCGGCGACCTCGGCCAGCATAAAGGCGTTCCACGACAAATGGTATCGCCCCGACAACGCCGTGATCATCGTGGCGGGCGACGCCGATCCGCAGACGCTGGTGGCGCAGATCCAGAAGTGGTTCGGCGGCTGGAAGGCACCGGGCAAGAAGCCGCCGCAGCCCGATTTCGGCAAGCCGGTGGCGCCTGCAGGCGTCGATCCAGCCAACCCCGTCGGCGAGACGCGCGTGCTGGTCGAGCCCGACCTGCCGCGCCTGTTCAATTTCGCCATCCTGCGCCCGTGGGAGAAGGTGAACGATACCATCGTCTACAACCAGGGGCTGATGGTCGACCGGCTGGCGCTGGCGCTGATCAATCGCCGGCTCGAAGCCAAGGCGCGCGGCACGGCGAGCTTCCTGGCCGCCTCGGTCGAGCAGCAGGACGTCAGTCGGTCGGCCGACACCACGCTGGTCAGCGTGACGCCGCTGGGCGACGACTGGAAGAGCGCGGTGCGCGATGTGCGCGCGGTGATCGCCGATGCGCTCGCCAGCCCGCCGAGCCCTGAGGAAATCGCGCGCGAAGTCGCTGAATTCGACGTCGCCTTCAAGGTGCCGGTCGAAACGCAGGAAACGCTGGCGGGGTCGAAGCTGGCCGACGAGATCGCCAATGCGGTCGACATCCGCGAGACCGTCGCCAACCCCGATACGGTCTACGACATCTTCCAGAAATCCGTGCCCTTGTTCACGCCGCAGGCCGTGTTCGAGCACACCAAGACCCTGTTCAAGGGCGCGGTGATCCGCGGTGTGCTGATCACGCCCAAGGCGAGCGACGGGACCGAGGCCGACGTCCGCGCCGCACTGACCGCGCCGGTCGATGCGGCGGCGGGTAGCCGCATTGCCGCCAACACGCTCAAGTTTTCGGACCTGCCGCCGATCGGCCAGCCGGGCACGGTGGCCTCCGCCGCGCCCGCCGGTATTCTCGGGATCGAACGCATCGAGCTGTCCAACGGCGTGAAGGCGCTGCTGTGGCACAACCAGGCCGAGCCGGGGCGGATCATCCTCAAGGTCCGTTTCGGCGGAGGTTATGCCGCGATCGATCCGAAGGACGCCGTCTATGGCCCGCTGGGCGAAATGGCGCTGATGGACAGCGGCATCGGCAAGCTCGGGCGGGACGAACTCGACCGGCTCGCGACGGGCCGCAAGCTGAGCCTCGATTTCGACATCGACGACACCGACTTCGTGATGAGTGCCGATACGCGCCCCGCCGATCTTGCCGACCAGCTCTACCTGTTTGCGGCCAAGCTGGGGATGCCGCGCTGGGACGCCAATCCGGTGCTGCGCGCGCGGGCCGCGGCCAAGCTCGGCTATGAAAGCACCAATGCCTCGCCGCAATCGGTGCTGGGCCGCGATGCGCCCTGGCTGTTGAAGAATGGCGATCCCCGTTACGCCCAGCCCAACCCGGCGGAACTCGACAAAGTGAACCCCGACGGCTTCCGTCGCGTGTGGGAGCCGCTGCTCGCGCAAGGGCCGATCGAGGTCGACATGTTCGGCGACTTCACGCGCGATGAGGCCGTTGCCGCGCTCCAACGCACGTTCGGCGCGCTGCCCAAGCGCGCCGATGCGCCCGCTTCGACGCTGGCGCCGACCATTCCGCCGCACAACGAACAGCCGCTGACGCTCACCCACCATGGCGATGCCAACACGGCCGCCGCGATGGTCGCCTGGCCGACCGGTGGAGGCCGCGCGGGTGTGCGCGAATCGCGCCAGCTCGAACTGCTGGCGCAGGTCTTCAACATCCGCCTGTTCGACGCGATGCGCGAAAAGATCGGCGCAAGCTATGCCCCGCAGGTCAATTCGAGCTGGCCGCTCGACCTGCCTTCGGGCGGCTATCTGGCGGCGACGGTGCAGTTGCGGCCGCAGGATCTGCCCGCTTTCTTCGCCGCTGCCGACAAGATCGCCGCCGACCTGTCGACCAACCCGCCGACGGCGGACGAGATCGCGCGCGTGACCGAGCCGATGAAGCAGCTGATCACCCGCGCCAGCACGGGCAACGGCTTCTACATGTATCAGCTCGAAGGCGGTGCGCTGGAGCCCGGTAAGTTCCAGGACATCCGCTCGATCCTCGTCGACTACAGCACGACCACGCCCGAGCGGATGCAGGCGCTGGCCAGCCGCTACCTTGTCCGCGACCGTTCCTGGCGGTTGCAGGTGGTGCCGCAGAAGAAGTGATGCGAAACGATCGGTTGTTCCGCGCCCATGCGCGGCGCAACCGATTTCACTGATCGCAAGCCTTCCTTTGCATTTGTGGCCGCCGCCGCGTATGGCCGCGCGTCTTGAAAGGAAGGAACTGTGGCAAGCAATTGGAATGCGCATAGCTGGCGCGGGCAAGAGGCGCGGCATTTGCCGGTCTATCCCGACACGGACAAGCTGAACGCGGTCGAGCAGACCCTGACGAGCTTTCCGCCGCTGGTGTTTGCGGGCGAGGCACGCGCGCTCAAGGCCGATCTGGCCCAGGTGGCGGCGGGCAAGGGTTTTCTGCTCCAGGGCGGGGACTGCGCCGAATCGTTTGCCGAGTTTCACCCGAACAACATTCGCGACACGTTCCGCGTGCTGCTGCAGATGGCGGTCGTGCTGACCTTCGCCAGCAAGCAGCCGGTGGTGAAGGTTGGCCGCATGGCGGGCCAGTTCGCCAAGCCGCGTTCGTCGCCGGTGGAGAAGATCGGCGATGTCGAGCTGCCGAGCTACCTTGGCGACAACATCAACGGCATCGAGTTCACGCCGGAATCGCGCATTCCCGATCCCGACAGAATGCTGCGCGCCTATAGCCAGGCAGCGGCAACGCTGAACCTGCTGCGCGCGTTTTCGACCGGCGGCTATGCCAATCTGCGCCAGGTCCACCAGTGGACGCTGGACCACATCGGTAAGAGCCCGTGGGCGACCAAGTTCAGCGAGATGGCCGACAAGATCGGGGAATCGCTCGACTTCATGGAAGCCTGCGGCATCGATCCGCAGACCGTGCCCCAGTTGAAGGGCACGAGCTTCTACACCAGCCACGAAGCACTGCTCCTTCAGTACGAAGAGGCGATGACGCGGCAGGATTCGCTGACGGGCGAGTGGTACGACACCAGCGCGCACATGCTCTGGATCGGCGATCGTACGCGCTTCGAAGGGTCGGCCCACGTCGAATACCTGCGCGGCGTGCAGAACCCGATCGGCATGAAGTGTGGGCCGAGCCTGACGCCGGACGCGTTGCTGGCGATGCTCGATACGCTCAACCCGTCGCGCGAAGCTGGCCGGATCACGCTCATCAGCCGCTTCGGGCATGACAAGGTGGAAGCAGGGCTTGCCCCGCTGGTCCGCGCGGTGAAGCGCGAAGGCCATCCGGTGGTGTGGAGCTGCGACCCGATGCACGGCAACGTGATCAAGGCCGACAACGGCTACAAGACGCGTCCGTTCGATCGCATCCTGTCCGAAGTGAAGGGCTTCTTCGCCGTTCACCGCGCCGAAGGCACCCACGCGGGCGGCATTCACATCGAGATGACGGGCCGCGACGTGACCGAATGCACCGGCGGCGCCGTGGCGATCACGCAGGAAGGCCTGGCCGACCGTTACCACACGCATTGCGACCCGCGTCTCAACGCGGCGCAGTCGATCGAGCTGGCATTCCTGCTTGCGGAAATGCTCAACCTCGAACGCAGCGAAAAGCGCGCCGAAGCGGCCTGATCGCTTCAGCCTTCAGATCAAAAGGGGCGGCGTCGGAGTTTCGGCGCCGCCCCTTTTCGTTTCAGCGCGCGCCCGCCTTCCGCGCGAAGGTCCAGGCGGCCTGTGCCAGCGGCGCCACGCGCTCCGAACTTGCCTTGGCGTGGGCGGACGAGGCGGTGCCGTCGATCACGCGCTTCTTGATGCCCTGCACGATGCCGGTCAGGCGGAAGAAGTTGTAGGCGAGATACCAGTCGAGCCCGGCGACGCCATCGCGCCCGGTCTTTTCACAATAGCGCGCAACGACTTCTTCCAGTTCGGGAATGCCCAGCGCTTTGCGGTCGAGATCCTGCACGCCCGAACGCCCGGCGTTGTCGGTGAACCAGGCGACGCACAAGTATGTGAAATCGGCCAGCGGATCGCCCAGCGTCGACAGCTCCCAGTCGAGCACCGCCAGCACCTTGGGCTCGGTGGGCGCATAGATCATGTTGTCGATGCGGTAGTCGCCGTGGACGACGCTGGTCCGCGTCTGTTCGGGCAGCGTGGCCGGCAGCCATTCGATCAGCCGCTCCATCTCGGGCATCGTTTCGGTTTCGGACAGGCGGTACTGTTTGGTCCAGCGGTCCACCTGCCGCCCGAAGTAGTTGCCGGGCTTGCCGAAGTCCGACAGGCCCGCCGCTTCCACATCGACATTGTGGAGCGCCGCCAGCGTATCGACCATTTCCAGGTAGGTCGCGCGGCGTTCCGGCGGCGTCGCGCCAGGCATGGCGCCGTCCCAGATCGTGCGCCCTTCGATGCAGCCCATGACGTAGAACATCGAGCCGGCGACGCTGTCGTCGGTGCACAGGCCATATTGCGGCGGCACCGGGAAGCCGGCGCGCGAAAGGCCCGCCTGCACTCGGTGCTCGCGGTCGACCGCGTGCGCCGAGGGCAGCAGCTTGCCGAACGGCTTGCGCCGCAGGACATAGGCGCGGCCCGGCGTTTCGATGCGATAGGTCGGGTTGGATTGCCCACCCTTGAACTTGCGCACCGAAAGCGGCCCGGCAAAGCCGGCCACGTTGGCTTCGAACCAGCGGGTCAGCGCCGCTTCGTCGAGCCGGTCCGCGCCTTCGGGTTCGACCGTGCCGGTGAACGCGGCCTGGGCGTCGATCTGCGTCATGGCTTGCGGCTGCTTACTGGTCGAACACGATGACGCTGCGCGCCGTGTGACCCGCCTTCATCTTCTCGAAGCCTTCGTTGATCCCCGACAGCGGGATGCGCTCGGCGATGATGGTGTCGAGATCGAGCAGCCCGCGCATGTAGAAATCGACAAGGCGCGGCAGATCGACCGGGAAGCGGTTGCCACCCATCAGCGCGCCCTGCAGCTTCTTGCCCGAAAGCAGGTCCATCGCGCCAAGGCCGACCTTCTCGTTGAGCGGCAGCATCCCGAGGATGGTGGCGGTGCCGCCCCGGCGCAGCGTGGCGACGGCAAGGTTGGCCGAAGCAGGACGGCCCACGGCCTCGATCGCGTGGTCGACCCCGCCCTTCGTGAGTTCGATGATCTGCTTGGCCGCATCGGGATCGGATGTGTCGATCACGTCGGTCGCGCCCAGCTTCTTTGCCAGTTCGCGCTTTTCGGGGATCGGGTCGGCGGCGATGATACGCCCGGCCCCGGCGATCTTGGCGGCATTGATCGTGGCGAGGCCCACGCCCCCGCAGCCTACCACGGCGACGTTCTCGCCCGGCGTCACCTTGCAGGCGTTGAACACCGCACCGGCGCCCGTCGTCACCGCGCAACCGATCACGGCGGCCCGGTCGAGCGGCATGTCGGGGTTGATGGCGACGCAGGCGTGTTCGTGGATCAGCATCATCTCGGCGAAGGCCGACAGGTTCAGCATCTGGTTGACCATGCTGCCATCCGAGGTGCGCGTCAGGCGCGGGGCCTCGCTCGGCTTGCGGCGGGTATCACCGCCCAGGCACAGCGACATGCGCCCGGTCACGCAGAACTCGCAATGCCCGCAGAAGGCCGAAAGGCAGGTGACGACCGCATCGCCCACTTTCACCGTGCGCACTTCACTGCCCACCGCCTCGACGATCCCCGCCGCCTCGTGACCGGCCACGGCAGGCATGGCGTGGGGATAGATGCCTTCGATGAAGTGCAGGTCCGAATGGCACAGGCCGCAAGCGGCAGTGCGGATCAGCACCTCGTGCGGGCCGGGCTTCGACACGGTGAGATCGTCGATGATCAGCGGCTGACCGGCTTTTTCGAGGATGGCGGCTTTCATCGATCTTCTCCTGAACTGTTGCCGGTCACGCGCGCTGGCGATCGGGGTGTCTTTAAGTCGTCGGTTAAATGCTGCGGGAGGCTCGGGCCGAAATCAAGCCTGTGCCGTGCCCAGCGCGGCCATCGCTTCAAGCTGTTCGAAGATGCCCGGCGCTTGCGGGTCCCACGAATGGCGCGGGCCGATGGTCAGGCCGCCGTCGACGATCAGCGAGGTGCCGTTGACGAAGCTCGCCGCCTCGCTGGCCAGGAACATCACCGCCTCGGCGATGTCGTCGCCCTGGCCGCCGCGCGCGACGGGCTGTGCCTGGGCCGAGATCCCTGCGATGACCGCCTTGGCCTGCTCGGCCATGTCCTCGGACATGCCGACCGCACGGGTGAAAATGTTGGTGTTGATGAAGCCCGGCTGCACAGCGTTGACGCGGATCTGGTGCTTGGCGAGATCGGCGGCGCTGGTCTTGGTCAGGTGCAGCACGCCGGCTTTGGCCACGGCATAGGCATTGGGGGAGTAGCCCGGCCCGATCGCCGCCACGCTGGAGGTGTTGACGATCGATGCGCCCTTGCGCCCCTTCATGTGCGGCACGGCATAGCGGATTCCGAAGGCGACCGAGCGCAGCAGCAGGTCCATCGTGCGGTCCCAGCCTTCGGGCTCGATCTCGTCGATCGGGGCCATTTCGCCGCCCGCTCCCGCATTGTTGAAGACGACGTCGATGCCGCCGGTTTCAGCGGCGGCGCGGTTCATCAGCGCCTTGATGTCTTCGGTGCTGGTGACGTCGCAGCGCACGCAGCTGACCTTGCCGTTCGAGGCAGCGGCGGTGTCGGCCAGCCCCTTTTCGTCGATGTCGGCGGCATAGACCAGCGCGCCTTCACCGGCGAACTTGATCGCGGTGGCCCGTCCGATTCCCGATGCGGCGCCCGTGATCACCACGGTCTTTCCGGCAAAGCGCATGTCCCTCTCCATCTTCTGTCGTTTTGCCGCGCAGCTTAGGCGCGGGCGGGGCTTCGTCAATGCCTTCACGCTTTACGCTACGGCAAGCTGGGATGCCCGCAAACCGCAGAAATCTGCGCTTGCCAGCACGCTCCGACTCGACTTAATTTGTCGATTAAGAGAGGAGCAAATTTGATGTCGGACCTGGATACTTTCCGTCAGGAAATCCGCGCGTGGCTGGAGGAAAACTGCCCGCCGGAAATGCGCGAACCCGTTCGTGACGACGACGACGCCTGCTGGGGCGGCCGCAACTTCACGTTCAAGAACGAAGCGCAGAAGGTCTGGCTCGAACGCTGCGTGGCCAAGGGCTACACCGTGCCTGATTGGCCCAAGGCCTATGGCGGCGCCGGGATGAGCGCGGCCGAAGCCAAGATCTGGCGCGAGGAAATGGTCCGCATCAATGCGCGGCCTCCGTTGTCGAGCTTCGGCATCTGGATGCTCGGCCCGGCGCTGCTCAAGTTCGGCACGGAAGAACAGAAGGTCCACTACCTCGGCCAGATCGCGCGCGGCGAGATCCGCTGGTGCCAGGGCTATTCCGAGCCCGGCTCGGGCTCGGACCTCGTCAGCTTGCAGACCTTCGGCGAGGACAAGGGCGACCACTGGGTGGTCAACGGCCAGAAGATCTGGACGTCCTATGCCAACAAGGCCGACTGGATCTTCTGCCTGGTCCGCACCGACAAGACCAACAAGTACCAGGGCATCAGCTTTCTGCTGTTCGACATGACCACGCCGGGTGTGTCGACCAAGCCGATCAAGCTGATCAGCGGCAGCTCGCCATTCTGCGAGACGTTTTTCGACAACGTGGTCGTGCCCAAGGACCAGATCGTCGGCCAGCTCAATCGCGGCTGGGATGTGGCCAAGTACCTGCTCGGTCACGAGCGCGAGATGATCTCGGCGACCGGCGGTGCGGATCGCGCGGGCTCGCTGGGCGCCACGCTGGGGCGCAATGGCGCGCTGGAGGATCCGGTGCTGCGCGCGCAGGTTGCGCTGTTCGATGTCGATGCGCTGGCCTTCACCTGCATGAGCGAAAAGTTCATGGACGAGGTCAAGATCGGCCGCGGCCATCCCGCCCAGCCCAACATGATGAAGTACGCCGGGACCGAGCTGAACAAGGCGCGGCTCGAACTGCTGATGTCGGCGGGCGGCAGCACCGCGCTCGAATGGGAAAGCGAGGAAACCGAAGGCGGCGCGCTGCCGCGTTCGTGGCTGCGCACCAAGGCGAACTCGATCGAAGGCGGCACCAGCGAGGTCATGCTCAACGTGATCTCGAAGCGCATTCTCGAACTGCCCGGCGCCTGAGCCCTTCCTTAAGAGGAAATTCCAATGCCTTTGTACCTGAACGAAGACCAGGCGATGCTCGCCGACAGTGTCACCGGCTTCCTCGCCGATGAAGGGTCGATCAAGAAGCAGCTGCGCCACTATCGCGACATCAACTGCAAGGATGGCTTCGGCCACGCGCTGTGGAAGCAGTTTGCCGAAATGGGCCTGACCGGCATGCTTGCCGCCGAAGCCGACGGCGGGCTGGGCCTTGGCCATGTCGAAGCGGGCGCGGTGCTCAAGCAGATCGGTCGCAACCTGACGCCGTCGCCGTTCCTGACCACATCGGTCATGGGCGTGACCGCGCTGGGCGAGGCCTCGGCCGACCTCAAGGGGCGCTACCTGCCGGGCGTGATCGCGGGCGACATGGTGCTGGCCGTCGCCATCGACGAAGGCGCCAAGCACCGCCCTGAACGCATCGCCGCCCGTGCCGAGCGCTCTGGCAACGGCTTCCGCCTGTCGGGTCGCAAGGACTTCGTGGTCCAAGGCGCTTCGGCCGATGCGATCATCGTCGCCGCGCGCACCTCGGGCAGCGATAGCGATGCCGATGGCATCACGTTGTTCGCCGTGCCCAAGGATGCGGCGGGCGTGGGCCACAACTCGGTGCGGCTGGTCGACAGCGCGATGGCCAGCCACGTGACGTTCGACAACGTTGAACTCGATGGCAGCGCGGTGATCGGCGAAGTCGACGGTGGCCGTGCGCTGCTGAACAAGGTGTTGGCCGCAGGCCGTCTTGGCGCGGCGGCGGAACAGACCGGCGTCGCGTCGGGCGCGTTCGACATCACCACCACCTACCTCAAGACGCGCAAGCAGTTCGGCCAGCTGATCGGCGAATTCCAGGCGCTCCAGCACCGCGCGGCGCACCTCTATTCTGAACTGGAGATCGCCGATGCCACGGTGATGAAGGCGCAGCAGCTGCTCGACGCAGGCTCCGAAAAGGCCGAGCTGATGGTGGCCGTGGCCAAGGCCAAGGCAGGCAAGGCCTCCAGCCTCGCCGTGCGCGAAGGCGTGCAGATGCACGGCGGCGTCGGCATGACCGACGAATTCGACATCGGCCTCTACATGAAGCGCGAGCGCGCGCTCGCCGAGTTCCTGGGCGACCAGTACTACCACGCGCAGAAGGTTGCCGAACTGAGCGGCTACTGAGTGTGACGGACCAATGAACACGAAGGGCGGATCGGCAGGTGTGCGGGTCCGCCCTTTTTTCTCCCGCCGATGATGCGGCGGGCAGGGGAGAGACAGGCCATGGATTTCACCAAACTGTTCAGCCTCGAAGGCCGCGTCGCGGTTGTTACAGGCGGCTCGCGCGGGATTGGCGAGATGATCGCCGAAGGCTTCATCGCCGCCGGGTGCGCGCGCGTCTACGTCACCGCGCGCAAGGTATCGGTGGTCGAGGAAACCGCCGAGCGGCTGGGGCCGAAGTGCATCGCGCTGCCGGGGGACATTTCGACCATGGCCGGCATGGAAGCTCTCGCGGCAGACCTCGCCGCGCGTGAAGCGAAGATCGACATTCTCGTCAACAACGCCGGTGCGGCGTGGGGCGCGGAATTCGACGAGTTTCCCGAAGCGGGCTGGGACAAGGTCATGGACCTCAACGTCAAGACTCCGTTCTTCCTGACGCAGAAGTTGCACGGGCTGCTCAAGGCCGCCGCCACCGACCATCCGGCCAAAGTCATCAACATCGCCTCGATCGATGGCCTTCGCCCCAATCCGTGGGAAACCTATTCCTATCAGGCGTCGAAGTCCGCGCTGATCCACCTGACGCGGCGCATGGCCGCACGGCTGATCAAGGACAACATCGTCGCAAGCTGCATCTGCCCCGGCGCGTTCCCGTCGGAAATGAACAAGGCCGCGGCGCGCAATCCCGAAGCTTCGGCCAAGGGCATTCCGTCGCGCCGGGTTGGTACGATCGAGGACATGGCGGGCGGCGCGATCTATCTCGCCAGCCGGGCGGGCGACTACGTGGTCGGCACGCCGCTGCCGATCGATGGCGGCATCGTCAACGGCTGGGTGCCGGACAACGCCGTCGATCCTTCGGGCGGGCACTGAGGCCCGTGGCCCGCGACGTTCGCATCCTCGCCACCGGCATCCACTTCGCCGAAGGACCGCGCTGGCATCAGGATCGGCTGTGGTTCAGCGATTTCTACAAGCATTCGATCTGTTCGGTCGGCCTTGACGGCGACATGCGGATCGAGTTGACGATCGAGGACCAGCCATCCGGCCTCGGCTGGATGCCCGATGGCTCGCTCCTGTTCGTGTCGATGAAGCAGCAGCAGGTATGGCGGCGCTGGCCCGATGGGCGGCTCACGCTCCATGCCGATCTGGCGGGGATTTCGGTGTTCCGCAGCAACGACATGGTCGTGGCTGCGGATGGCCGGGCTTGGGTCGGCAATTTCGGCTTCGACCTGGACGGCATGGCGCGGGAAAAGGGCATCGAGGCGATCTTTGCCGACACGCCGCTGGCCAAACTCGCAGGAATTGCGCCCGATGGCACCGTTTCGGTCGCAGCCGAGGGCTTCGCCTTTCCCAACGGCATGGTCATCACGCCCGATGGGGGGACGCTGATCGTCGCCGAAACCTTCGGGATGCGGCTGACCGCCTTCGACATCGGGGTGGACGGCGGGCTGTCCAACCGCCGCCTGTGGGCGAGCACAGCGCCGCGCCTGCCCGATGGCATTGCGCTCGATGCCGAGGGCGCGATCTGGATCGCCAATCCCGGCGCCGCCGAATGCGCGCGCATTGCGCAAGGCGGCGACGTGCTGGAGACGATCCCGGTCGGCGATACCAACTGCTACGCCTGCATGTTGGGTGGGCCGGAAGGACGGCACCTGTTCATGCTGTGCGGCCCGCACAGCGATTCGGAGAAGGCCGCAGCAGCCCCGCTGGCCGCCATCCGCGTGGTCGAGGTGGATGCGGGAAGGGCTGGGTTGCCCTGACAGGCAACCGTCAGCCCCGCGAAGGCGGGGACCCGGCGAGGTTTGCGCTATGCCGCGCTGGGTTCCCGCCTTCGCGGGAATGACGATCGGCGGGCTGTGGTTAGGCCTGCGTCAGCTCGCGCACGAAGTCGATCAGCCCGGTCTGGCGTGTGCGGCGCATCCGTTCGGCCTCGAGAATTTGCTGTACTTTGGCAAAGCACGTCTCGACGTCATCGTTCACGACGACATAGTCGTAGCCGTCCCAGTGGCTGATTTCGGCCTGCGCGCGTTCCATGCGGGCGGCGATCACCTCCGCGCTGTCGGTGCCGCGCCCGATCAGGCGACGGTTCAGCTCATCAAGGCTCGGTGGCAGGATGAACACGCGCACCACGTCGGCCTGCGCCTTCTGGTACAACTGCTGCGTGCCCTGCCAGTCGATATCGAACAGCACGTCATGCCCGGCCTTCAACTCAGCCCGGATCTGCGCCTTGGGCGTGCCGTAGCTCTTGCCGAAGACGTGTGCCCATTCATAGAACTCGCCCGCTTCGACCATGCGGTCGAACTCGTCCTGGCTGACGAAGTGGTAGTCCTTGCCATCGACCTCGCCCGGCCGCATCGGGCGTGTCGTCACCGAAACCGACATGGCGATATCGGGAACTTCCGCCAGCAGCCGCCGCGCGATGGTCGTCTTGCCTGCGCCCGAGGGCGAGGAGAGGATGAACATCAACCCGCGCCGATGCAGCGAGTCTGCCGGGGTGGGGGCGGGCGAGGAAGCGTCGTGGGCCATGCGCGCTAGTGGCGCATCCGACCGTGCTGGGTCAAGCCGGGGCGTCACCGCATGGGCGGGGAAGGATCAGTCCTTCCTGCCCTTGTCCGCCTGTGCTTTCACTTGCGCCTCACCCTTCGCCTTCTGCGAAGCGGCGTGGCGCCGATCGTAAAGCGTCTTGGCGAGAAGACCGCCGCCCACCACGATCGCGCCCGGCACCGACCGCGTGGCGACACGGGCGAGCGCGGTGCCGACCAGCGTCTGCGTCATGCTGCGCCCCTTGACGAGGTGGCCGGCCTTCTTCTGACCGAACTTCTGGCCCAGAATTCCCGTTTCCACGCCGCGTCGCAGCAGCGCGCCGCCCGCGCGCAGCGCGATGTCGGCCAGCAGAACCGTGGTCATCGGGTTGGGGCTGGGGGGCGGCAAGCTGTCTGCGGCATCCTTGGCTGCCTCGATCGGCTTGCGTCCGATCTTGTCCAGTCGGGCCCTGGCACCTTTCAACAAACCCATGTGCTGTCCCTGTCGCCCTGTGTCCATCTCCGGCCCGGCGAAGGGCCGCCTACTTCCGCTTGCCGAAGTCCACCGTCACCACGTTGGAGCCATCGTCGGAGCGCTCAACGACCGGCTTGTCGCTCTGTTCCCCGTCGTCGTCGCCGTCACCGTCGTTGCCGGCATCGTCGAACTCCTCGTGTTCGAGATCGGCGGCCGCCTGGAACTGCAGGCCGAAATCGACTGCGGGATCGACGAAGGCGGTGATCGCGCTGAACGGGATCACCAGCGTCGACGGCACTTGGTTGAAGGTCAGCCCGACGCTGAACTGGTCTTCCTCGACTTTCAGGTCCCAGAACTTGTTCTGCAGGACGATGGTCATCTCGTCGGGGAAGCGTTCCTTCAGCCGCGTCGGGATCGACACGCCGGGGGCGCCGGTCTTGAAGGTGATGTAGAAGTGGTGGTTGCCGGGCAATTGGCCGCCCGTGGTCTCCACCTGTCCCAGCACGCGGCCGACGACGGCGCGCAGGGCCTCCTGCACGATTTCGTCGTAGGGGATCAGGCTGTCGGGGCTATCGTTCATGGCGCTACCCTTCGCCTCACAGCGCTTTGCGGTCAAGGGGCCACGCAGCGGGGACCGCCCGAAGGGGCCTGCAATGCGGGCAATTGATTCTCGCCCGGCGAAGCCTATAGGCGCTTGCCATGCGCACCGGATCGATCAAGCGGAGGACCGAGGAAACCGACATCGACGTGTCGGTCAACCTCGACGGCACGGGCACCTATCAGGTGGAGACGGGGATCGGCTTCCTCGATCATATGATCGAGCAGTTCAGCCGCCATTCGCTGATCGACATTACCTGCAAGGTGAAGGGCGATCTCCACGTCGACCAGCACCACACCACCGAGGACAGCGCCATCGCGCTGGGCCAGGCGATTTCGCAGGCGCTGGGCGACAAGAAGGGTATCACCCGCTACGGCCACACGTATTCGCCGATGGACGAGGCACTGAGCCGTGTCGCGCTCGACATTTCGGGCCGCCCGGTGCTGGTGTGGCAGGCTGCGTTCACCCAGCCGCGCCTTGGCGAGATGGATACCGAGCTGTTCGAGCACTGGTTCCAGTCGATCTCGCAGGCCGCCGGGATCACGCTCCACATCGAAAGCCTCTACGGCTCGAACAACCACCACATCATCGAAGGCATCTACAAGGGCTTCGCCCGCGCGATGCGGCAGGCTGTCGCGATCGACCCGCGCAAGGCCGACGCGGTGCCTTCGACCAAGGGCATCCTCGGTGGCTGAGGTCATCGCGCTGATCGACTACGGCGCGGGCAACCTGCGTTCGGTGCACAATGCGCTGAATGCCGCCGGGGCGCAGGGCGTTCAGGTGACGGCAGATCCCGATGTGGTCCGCGCGGCAGATCGCATCGTCCTTCCGGGAGTCGGTGCATTCGGCGCTTGCACGGGTGCCTTGCGTGCCATCGACGGCATGGTGGAGGCGATGGCCGAGCGCGTCCACGTCGGCGGCGCGCCGTTCCTCGGCATTTGCGTGGGCATGCAACTGCTGGCCGATCGCGGCATCGAGTTCGGCACGACCGAAGGGCTTGGCTGGATCGGCGGCGAAGTGCGGCCGATCGAGCGCACCGACCCTGCGATCAAGGTACCGCACATGGGCTGGAACGATGTCGAACCGGGGCTCCACCCCAGCCTGATCGAACCGGGCGAGGCCTATTTCCTCCACTCGTTCCACTTTGCCGCCACCGAAGGCCGCGATATCGCCGCGATGACCGACCATGGCGGCGGGCTGGTCGCGGCGGTGGCGCGCGACACGATCCTGGGCGTGCAGTTCCACCCGGAAAAGAGCCAGGACTACGGCCTCGCGCTGCTGGCGCGATTCCTCGACTGGAAGCCGTGACCCACCGCACCGGCGGGAACGGATAACGGCCCGGCGCCTTCCTTGGCAGTACGCAAGGAGGGCCATGCCGTTGTCATCGTTTCCCCACGACCAGCTCGTGATCACGCCACACGTGATCGACCTGTCGCGCTCGCCGCTGGCCGGGCATTTCGATGCCGAGACTTATGTGCTGGGCGCGTTCAATCCCGGCATGACCGTGCTGCCCAATGGCAACCTGCTGCTGATGGTGCGCGTGGCCGAAGCGCTGCGCGAGCCAGTGCGCGACGGCAAGGTCCACGCCATCCGCTGGGAGGATGGATGCTACGTCCTCGATGGCTGGCCGCTGGAGCTGGCCGATACCGCGGACCCGCGCAAGTTCATGCTGGGATCAGGGATTTCAGGGGGCGGCGGGTGGAAGGTGATGGCGCTGACCTCGCTGTCGTGGCTGCTGCCGGTGGAAATGACGCCTGACGGGCTGGAGATCGTCGCCGTCCACTATGACAAGGCCATCGCCCCGCAAGGCTCGTACCAGTGCTATGGCATCGAGGATGCGCGGGTTTCGCGGATCGGGGGGCGGTACTGGATGACCACCTGCTCGGTCAGCCCCGAGCGGCATTCGACCACGCTCTATACCTCCGACAATGCGCTTGACTGGACGTTCGAAGGGATCGTGCTCGATCATCAGAACAAGGACATGCTGCTGTTCGAAGGTGTCCTGAACGGCACCTACTGGGCACAGACACGCCCCTTGGGGGACTTGTACTTCGCCTACCCGCCCGGCAGCGCGTGGCGGCCGGGGCCTTCGATCAACCTCGCCACCTCGCCCGACGGCCTGCACTGGAAGCCGCACCTTGCCCCCCACATCCGCCCGCCCGCGGGCAGCGTGGCGACAGCGCGCATGGGCGGCGGCGCGCCACCGATCCTGACCGAGGTGGCGGGCCGGCGCGGCTGGCTCTCGTTGTGGCACGGGGTGGAGCCCAAGGAGATCGTCGGCATCTACCGCACTTACTGGACCCTGCTCGACGAGGCGGACCCGACGCGGATCATCGCGACTGGCGAGTCACCGCTGCTGGAGCCGGACGCGGACCTGACCCGGCCGCTGGAGGATCTGCTCTATTTGCGCGACGTGGTGTTCACCACCGGCGTGGTGGATGCCGGCGACCGCTTCATCGTGGCTTCGGGCGAGGCGGATCTGGCTTGCCGGATCACGCATGTGCCCAAGGAGGCCTTCCGTTCGGCCTGAAGCGCTGCTAGGCGCGCGACCATGATCGTATTTCCAGCCATCGACCTCAAGGGCGGCCAGGTCGTCCGCCTTGCCGAAGGGGACATGGATCGCGCCACCGTCTATGGCGACGATCCCGCGCACCAGGCCGCGCTGTTTGCGCAAGCGGGCAGCCAGTACCTGCACGTCGTCGATCTCGACGGTTCGTTCGCGGGCCGCGCCGAGAACCGCGAGGCGGTCGAGGGTATCCTCAAGAGCTTCACCGGCCACGTCCAGCTCGGCGGCGGCATCCGCACGCGCGCGGCGGTCGAGGGCTGGTTCGACCTCGGCGTTTCGCGCGTGGTGATGGGCACCGCTGCGCTGAAGGATCCCCAGTTCGTCAAGGACATGGCGAAGGAGTTTCCCGGCGGCATCGTCGTGGCGGTGGACGCGCGCGACGGCATGGTCGCGACCGAAGGTTGGGCGGACGTGTCCGACGTCGCCGTGGTCGATCTCGCCCGCCGGTTCGAGGACGCGGGGGTTGCCAGCCTGCTGTTCACGGACATCGGCCGCGATGGCCTGCTCAAGGGCGTGAACATCGAGGCGACCGTCGATCTCGCGCGCCGCGTCGACATTCCCGTGATCGCCAGCGGCGGGGTGAAGGGCATCGACGATATCCGTATGCTCAAGATCCACGAGGCCGATGGCATCGAAGGCGTCATCACCGGCCGCGCGCTGTTCGAAGGCAAGCTCGACCTTGCTTCGGCGATCGCGATGGCCGAGGCTGCCTGAGGAAGGACTCGACCATGACCGTTCGCGTCCGTGTCATCCCCTGCCTCGACGTTCGCGATGGCCGCGTGGTCAAGGGCGTGAACTTCGTCGATCTGCGCGATGCGGGCGATCCGGTCGAGCAGGCGCGGGCCTATGACAAGGCCGGCGCGGACGAGCTGTGTTTCCTCGACATTTCCGCCAGTCACGAAGGGCGTGGCACGCTGCTCGATGTGGTCGCGCGCACCGCAGAGGTCTGCTTCATGCCGCTGACCGTGGGTGGGGGCGTGCGCACGCCGGAGGATGCGCGCGCGCTGCTGCTGGCGGGCGCGGACAAGGTGGCGGTCAATTCCGCCGCGGTCGCCCGGCCCGAACTGGTGCGCGACATTGCCGAGAAGTTCGGCGCGCAATGCGTGGTCGGATCGGTTGATGCCCGACGGGTTGCGCCGGGGAAGTGGGAGATCTTCACCCACGGCGGGCGCAAGCCGACCGGCATCGACGCGCTGGCCCATGCGGAGAACCTCGCCAAGCTGGGCGCGGGCGAGTTGCTGGTCACGTCGATGGACGGCGATGGCACCAAGGCGGGCTACGACCTTGAGCTGACGCGCCTCATCGCCGATGCCGTGCCGGTGCCGGTGATCGCCAGCGGCGGGGTGGGCAATCTCGAGCACCTCGTCGAAGGGGTGACCAAGGGCCATGCCAGCGCGGTTCTGGCGGCTTCGATCTTCCACTTCGGCCAGCATTCCATCGCAGAAGCGCACGCCGCCCTGCGCGCGGCAGGTCTACCAGCACGCTCTTGACCAGTCGGGCCGCCGCCGCCATGCCCGCCTGCATGACCGACGACACGCTGTTCCGCCTCGAAGCGACCATTGCCGAGCGCCTGAAGGGCGATCCCTGCGCGAGCTACGTCGCCAAGCTCCATGCCAAGGGGCTGGGCAAGATCGCGCAGAAAGTGGGCGAGGAAGCGACCGAGGTCGTCATCGCCGCGCTTTCGGGCGATGCGCAGGAGCTGACCGGCGAAGCGGCGGACCTGATCTTCCACCTCCTCGTCCTGCTGGGTGAGAAGGGTGTGACCCTTGCCGACGTACTGGCCGAACTGAACCGGCGCGAAGGCACCTCGGGCATTGTCGAAAAGCAGAGCAGGAGCAGCTGACATGGCGGTCGACGCAACCCAGCCCTATGATGACCAGAACATCTTCGCGAAGATCCTGCGCGGCGAGATTCCGTGCCGCAAGGTCTATGAGGATGACTTCAGCCTCGCCTTTCACGATATCAACCCGCAGGCGCCCACGCACATCCTGGTGATCCCGAAGGGCGCCTATGTGAGCTGGGACGATTTCAGCGGCAAGGCGAGCGAGGCCGAGATCGCGGGCTTCATTCGCGCCGTGGGGAAGGTGGCGCGCGATGCGGGCCTTGTCGCGCCGGGTTATCGCCTGCTGGCCAATGCCGGGACGGACAGCCATCAGGAAGTGCCGCATCTGCACGTCCATCTGTTCGCCGGGCGTCCGCTGGGGCCGATGCTGGTCCGTTGATCGGCAAAAAGGGCGGATTTGCGGGGGCAAATCGTTAACACGTCCTTGCCCAACGATTCGTCGCTGGGTTAGGGTCGCGTCAGTCCCATGATGGCCCCTGATCCCCCCTCTGGCTGCTTCGACGGCCCTGTCCACCTCTTTGCGGTGCGTGTCTATTTCGAGGACACGGACCTTTCGGGTGTGGTCTATCACGCCAACTACCTGCGCTGGTTCGAACGCGCGCGGTCGGACATGCTCCGCCTGCTGCACATCGAGCAGCGCGCCGCGCATGAAGCGGGCGAGGGGGCCTATGCCGTCACCGAGATGGCCTTGCGCTATCTGCGGCCCGCCCGGCTCGACGATGCCGTCGTCGTGCGCAGTCGCGTGACCGAGATTTCGCCCGCCACCTGTCGCATCGTTCAGCAGGCGTACAGGGCCGACACGCTGCTGTGCGAAGCGCAGGTGCGTGTTGCCTTCGTTGCGCCCAATGGCCGCCCGCGCCGCCAGCCGCGCGACTGGGTGGCTGCATTCCAGACCGTTCTCAACCCGGAAGGCCTAACCCCCGCATGACCTTCGACCTGCTTGCCGCCGGCGCTGCCGCCGCGCCCACCCGGCTCAATCCCGTGGCGCTGTTCCTCCACGCCGACATCGTCGTGCAGATCGTGATGGGCGGGCTCGTCCTGGCCAGCGTCTGGGTCTGGACGATCATCCTCGGCTTCTCGCTGCGCATGATGAGCGTGGGCAAGAAGTGCGACCGTTACGAGGAGGACTTCTGGGACGCGCGCGACATCGACGCCTTCCACAAGGAGCAGAAGGGCAAGGACATCCCTTCGGCGCGGGTGGTCAGCGCGGCGCTGGCCGAATGGCGGCGCTCCACGGCGGGCAAGTCCATCGATCGCGAAGGTACGCGCCAGCGGCTGACCATCGCGATGGAAGATGCGGTGGTGGTCGAAAGCGAGAAGCTGTCGAACCGGCTCAACTTCCTTGCCACGGTGGGTTCGGTCGCGCCCTTCGTCGGGCTGTTCGGCACCGTGTGGGGCATCATGGACAGCTTCTTCAACATCGGCGCGCAGCAGAATTCCTCGCTCGCGGTGGTGGCGCCGGGCATTTCCGAAGCGCTGTTCGCCACCGCCATCGGCCTGTTCGCGGCAATCCCTTCGGTCATCGCCTACAACCGCTTCTCGCACCGCGTGAACCGTTTCGAAGGCCGCCTGTTCCGCTTTGCCGACCGCTTCCATGCAACGCTCAGCCGCGAGCTGGAGCAGTAACGGCGTGGCGATGAACCTCCAGCAAGGCGGCGGCGGCCGTGGCCGCAGGCGCCGGGGGCGCGGCGGCGGCGCGGCCATGTCCGAAATCAACGTGACGCCGCTGGTCGACGTCATGCTGGTGTTGCTGATCATCTTCATGGTGACCGCGCCGATGCTGACCGCAGGCGTGCCGATCGACCTGCCCGACAGCAAGGCCGAGGCGCTGAAGGAGGAACCGCACGAGATCACCGTCAGCATGGACGGCCAAGGCCGCGTGTTCCTCGACGACCAGGAACTGGCACCGGGCGAGCTGGCCGACCGGCTGGCCGGGATCGAGAAGGGCGAGAAGGCACCGCTCGTCACGCTGCGCGCCGACCGCAGCCTCGATTATGGCCGGGTGATCGCGGTGATGGGCGAATTGAACGCGGCGGGCTTCAAGTCGATCTCGCTGGTCACCAACGGTTCAGTCGCGGCCCCATAGCCCGATGGCGATGCGTGGATCCTCTCAAGGCAGCATGACGCGCGAGGAAGGCCTCGCGCTGGGGCTGGCGCTGGCCGCGCACGCTGCGTTGATCGCGGCGCTGACGCTGTCGCCGCCGGGCAAGGACATAGCCCCGCCGCCGCAGCGGATGACGGTGACTTTCTCGGACGAGATTGCCGATCAATCGACCTCGCCCGATCCCGCCGCGCAGGCCGCGCCCGACGTTGCGCCGCAACTGGGCGAGCCCGCGCCCGAGGCCCTGCCGCAATCGCCGCCCGAGCCTCAGCCTGCGCCGGTATCGCCAGCGCCTGTGCCGCCTGTGCCGCAACCCAAACCCCTGCCGCCGAAGCCGCAGCCTGCGCCACCTAAGCCTGCGCCAGCGCCGCGGCCGGTTCCGGCCAAGCCGCAACCTGCTCCGCCAAGGCCGGCTCCGGCCCGGCCCGCTCCGGCCAAGCCCGCGCCCGCCCCTGCGAAGCCGGCTCCGGCCAAGGCTGTGCCTTCCGCCAAGGCCGGCGCGCCCGGCAACGAAGCGCCGCGCCGTCGTCCGGACGCGCCCACGGGGGGCAGCCGCATCGGCAACGATTTCCTCAAGGGGATTCCGGGCTCGACCGCGCCCGGCACGGCAAAAACGCCGCCCGCGCAGGCGGTAGGGCCCGAAGTGAAGTCGGCGCTGGTCAGCGCCATCTCGCGCCAGATCAAGCCGAAGTGGGCCGCGCCACAGGGCGTCGATACCGAGAAGCTGGTCACCGTGCTGGCGTGGGAATTGAATCCGGACGGGAGCCTTGCGGGGCGTCCGACCGTTGTCTCGCAATCGGGGATCACCGACGCCAACCGCGCGCAGGCGCAACGCCATGCCGAACAGGCGATCCGCGCGGTCCAGCTGGCTGCGCCGTTCCAGTTGCCCGCCCCCTATTACTCCGCCTGGAAGCGCATCGCGCAGTTCCGCTTTGACAGGAAGTTGTCGCAATGAAGATCCGCAAGATCGCCCTGATCCTCTCGCTATCGGCCTTGCCGATCGTGGCTGTAGCGCAGCCCCAGCCGCTGCCTGCGTCGAAAGTCGCGCCTGCAGGGCAGGCGCCTGCCGATGACGGCGGCCTGACCGGCTCGGTCACCGACGAAAGCGAATGGCAGGATCTCGGCATCGCCATTCCCGCCTTTCCCACCGACACCGCGGTCGCCACCCCGGCAGAGGGCGGCAATACCGAAGCGCTGGGGCGCAATCTGGCGCGCGTCGTGTTTAACGACCTGAAGAACAACGGCCTGTTCAAGCCGGTCGGGCCGGACGCGCTGCCGGGTATCGGCTATCCGCAGGTGACGGCGCCTTCGTTCGACGTGTGGCGCGCCCGTTCGGCGGAAATGCTGGTGCAGGGCTTCGTCAAGGCCGCGCCCGATGGCAAACTCACCGTCGGGTGCTATCTCTATGACGTGGCGCTGGGCAGCGAGCTGATCCGGCAGGGTTATGTCGTGCAGCCCGCCGAATGGCGGCGTGCGGCGCACAAGTGTGCGGACATGGTCTATGCGCGCCTGTCGGGCGAAAGCCCGTTCTTCGACAGCAAGATCGCCTATATTGCTGAAACCGGCCCGAAGGATCATCGCCGCAAGCAGCTGGCGATAATGGACAGCGACGGGGCCAACCACCGCTTCATCACCAATGGACAGGCGACCGCGCTGACGCCGCGCTATTCGCCCGACTATTCCAAGATCGTCTACCTCAGCTACCTCAACGGCTATCCGCGCATCTACGTCTATGACATCGGCAGCGGGCAGCAGCGGCTCGTGACCGAGGGCAAGGGCCCGACCTTTGCGCCGCGCTGGTCGCCCGATGGCAAGTCGATCCTCTATTCGATGGCGCTGAACGGCAACACCGACATCTATCGCGTGTCGGCGCAGGGCGGGGCATCGACACGCCTTACCAACACGCCGGGGATCAACGTCGGCGGTTCCTATTCGCCCGATGGCAGCAAGATCGTGTTCGAAAGCGACCGTTCGGGCAGCCAGCAGGTCTATGTGATGGACGCCGATGGCTCCAACCAGCGGAGGATCAGCTTCTTCGGAGGCCGGGCGGCAACACCCGAATGGAGCCCGCGCGGCGACCAGATCGCGTTCACGCACATCGGCGGAAACTTCCGCATCGCTGTGATGGATCCGAACGGCGGATCCCTGCGTTTCCTGACCGACAGCTGGCAGGATGAAGCACCCACATGGTCGCCCAACGGCCGGATCGTGCAGTTCTTCCGTACCGAAAAGAACAGCGGCAAGACCGGCATCTGGCAGGTCGACCTGACCGGGCGCAACGAACGCAAGCTCAACACGCCGGTGGACGCTTCCGATCCTGCGTGGGGTCCGGTGTTGCCCTAACAAGGGCATCCTTCCGCCATTGCCATTTCGTCGCTCATCCGGCACACTTCGTCTCACGTCTCGCTTAAGGAGCCCCCTTATGCCTAAGCTGACCACCACCAAGCTTCCCGCTCTTGTTCTACTGACCGCCAGCCTGTCGCTTGCGGCCTGTGCGAGCAAGGCGCCCAAGGAACTGCCGCCGCAGCCGACCGCCACGTCGACGACCACGCTGCCCCCCGAGCAGCCCCAGGGCCCGGTGCCAGGCAGCCAGGCGGACTTCCTCGCCTCGGTGCTGGCCGATACGATCCATTTCGACACCGACCGCTACAACATCGATACCGAAAGCCAGGGCGTGCTGCAGAGCCAGGCGCAGTGGCTGGCCAAGTACCCGGGCAAGATGGTCACGCTCGAAGGCCACTGCGACGAACGCGGCACGCGCGACTACAACATCGCGCTGGGTGAACGCCGCGCCAATGCGGCCAAGAACTATCTCGTCAGCCTGGGCGTCGATGCTTCGCGCATCAGCGTGGTCAGCTATGGCAAGGAACGTCCGATCGCACTGGGTTCGGACGAGGCCAGCTGGGCCAAGAACCGCCGCGCGGTGACGATTACCGTCCAGTAAGCGGAACGCCCGGGGCCCAAAAGGGCTTTATGATTGGAGCGCCTTGGCGCAAGGGTCGCGAACGAGCGACTCTTGGGCAAGAGGCGCTCCTTTCGCATTTCAAGGAAACGCAGGGTAGCAGGCCATGGCGCGGCAAGGACGATCCTCCGACTGGGGCTTTCCCCGCTGGCGCGGCTATGGCAGCGCGCGCGATGCGGTCAACGTCCGCCTCTGCGATCGCGCGGGGTGCGACCAGCCGGGCAATTGCCCCGCGCCCAAATCGCCCAACAACCCCGATCGCTGGTACTTCTGCACCACCCACGCGGCCGAATACAACGCGGGCTGGAACTACTTCGAAGGGCTGGACAAGGAAGAGGCCGAGCAGCGCGAGCAGGCCGAGCGCGGCGAAACATCCGGCTTCCGGCAGGCCGCCTGGGCCGAATGGGGCGGTTCGGGCGATGGCACCCGCAGCCGCGACGAATTGCGCGCGTTGGAAGTGCTGGGGCTTGATCCCGACGCTGATTTCGAGACGGTGAAGAAGGCCTGGCGCACCAAGGCCAAGCTGGTCCATCCCGACGTCCGCCCCGGCGACGAGGCCGCGGCCCAGGAGTTCCAGCGCCTGCAGGTCTCCTACGACGTGCTGCGCACCGCCGAAGATCGCCGCACCTGGAAGGGATAGGCAGGAGCGCCGACCGGTTCGGGCCGACGCTCCCGATCCTGCATCAGCGCCAGTTGGCGCCTGCCGCGTGCGCGCCGGCACGGCGGCCGAAGTAGCTGCCGGGCCCCAAGCTGAGGCCGCTGGCATAGGCCTTGCCGGTGCGCGGGATATGCGCAGCGCTGGCGCCGACGACATAGAGCCCGGGGATCGCGTTCGACTTCAGGTCGAGCGCGCGGCCCATCGCATCTGTCTTGATCCCCCCCAGCGTGATGAACAGGTAGTGCGACTTGTCGAAGCTGATGTCGAAGGCGGCATAGGGCCCTTGGTCGAGCGGCTTGATCCAGTCGACATGCTTGTGGAAGCGCGGATCGACGCCCCGGTGTGCGCTCTCGTTGTAGGCGCGCATCGTTTCGACCAGCGAGCCGGTGGGCAGGTCCAGCCCGGCTTCCATCTCCTCGACCGTTTCGTACCCGTCGATCAGGGTGTGCTTCGCCAGCGGATTTTCGGGATAGGCGAAGATCTCGCTGTCGACGATCAGGTACGCGGTCTGGCCCGGCTGCTCCATCACGAAGTTGCCCAGACGGCCATGGTAGACGTCTTCGGACACGAAGCGCTCGCCGTTGCGGTTGACCACGATGCCCTTGATCAGCTGGCCCGGCGGATAGATCGACGCAGTGGGGATCACCCCATCCAGCGCCACCGCATGCGCTCCTGCAGAAAGCCCGAGCTTGACCCCCGCGCCGTCGTTGCTGGGAATGCCCAGCGGTTCGCTGGTTTCGCTCAGCAAAGGCAGGTTTTCCTTGATCAGGTCTTCCGACATGTTGTGGCTGCCGCAGGCGATGATCACGCCGCGCCGCGCGCGGATATACAGCTCGCCACCGACCTGTCTGACCTTCACGCCAACAACCCGGCCATCGGCATCCTGTACCAGCGCGACCACGGCGCTGTCGTAGATCGCGGCGATGCCTTCGGCCTCGCACTTTTCGAGCAGCGGCTTCATCCCCGCCGCGCCCGCGTTTTCACCGACGCCTGCCACCTTGTGCCCGCGCGGGGCGGGGCGGGCGGCTTCGCGGTAGGGCCAGGCCTTTTCATTGCCCGTCCACATCAGGCAGGTGGTGTCGTCGAGCCACACGGCCTTGCCGCCGAAGTAGCTGCGTTCGAACGGCACGCCCTGCGTTTCGAGCCAGTCGAAGTGGTCCTTGCAGTCGTTGGCAAAGGCAATCGCGGCATTGGCGTCGAGCGGGTCGCAGCTGGCAAGCAGGAACTTGGCGAGTTCCTCTGCCGTGTCGTTGTAGCCCGCCGCCTGTTGCACGGCCGTCCCGCCGCCGAGGTAGAAGATGCCGGACGAGAGGGCGCTCGCCCCCCCACCGCCCGATGCGCGCTCGACGATCAGCACGTCGGCCCCTGCGCGGTGCGCTTCCAGCGCGGCGCACGTGCCCGCAACGCCTTGCCCTGCGACAAGAACGTCGACTTCGCGGTCCCAGCCGGGAACTTCGGAAGGCGAAAGGGTGGCAGGAATCGCGACCATCTCAGGCGGCTCCCGTCGCCTTGGCCACCGACGCTGCGATTTCCTCGCGCGTGGGGTTGCGGCGCAGGGTCAGGCCGCCGTTCACCTGCAGGTTCTCACCGGTCATGAAGCATTCGTCGCTGGCAAGGAACACGGCCGCCGCGGCGATGTCCTCGGACGTGCCCCATCGGCCCAGCGGATAGCCGGCGCGGAACGCTTCGAACAGGCCGGGGACCTGGCCCGCGTCCGCCGTCATCGGCGTATCGGTCAGGCCCGGCGAGATCGAGTTCGCGCGGATGCCTTCGGCGCCGAATTCGTGCGCGATGCAGCGGATGATGTGATCGGTGCCCGCCTTGGTGCCCATGTAGATGGCATGGTCGTTGAGCATGATCTGCGCGGTGGCGGAGCTGATGGTCAGGATCGAGCCGCCGCGCCCGCCCATGCTGCGCGCCATCTTGCGCACCATCGCCTGGAAGAACTGGTGCGGGCCGACGAGCTGAAGCGCGGTCATCGCGTCAAGCTCCTCGCGCGTCACGTCGAGGAAGCCCTTGAGCAGCCCCCAGCCGGTGGCGTTGAGCGCGATGTCGATGCCGCCCATCTTTTCGACGGCGGTATCGGCCAGCGCGTTGATGCTGGCTTCGTCGGTCAGGTCGCAGGTCGCCCAGTGGCAGCCGTTGGCCGTGGCGAAGGCCTCCAGCACATCGGCCTTGCGGCCCGAGACGAGCACTTGCGCGCCTTCGTCGAGGAAGCGGCGGGCGATCACCTGCCCCATGTTGCCTTCGCTGCTCGCGCCCAGCACGATCGCGGTCTTGCCTTCGAGACGGCCCATTTCATGCACTCCCGTTTTGCGTTGGCGGTGAGCTATCATGCAGCACGCGTTGCCATTCCTGATAAAAAGGGCAGTGCCCCCTCGCGCGCTCGCGGGGCAGGGTGCGTAGCAATCAAACGCGCATCCGCGCGATCGAGGGAGCACGTCATGGATCTGGGCCTCAAGGGCAAGAAAGTCATTCTCACGGGCGGCAGCCGTGGCATCGGCCGCGCCACCGTCGAACTGTTCGCCGCCGAAGGCGCCGACATCGCGTTCTGCTCGCGCAATCCCGAGCAGGTCGCTGAAACCGTCGCCGCGCTCGAAAAGTTCGGCGTCAAGGTCCATGGTTCGGCCTTCGACATGGAAGCTGGCCCCGACGCCTATCGCGAATGGCTCAAGGGCGCCGAAGCCGCGCTGGGCGGCTGCGACGTGTTCGTGCCGATGATCTCGACCTCGGGCGCAGGCGCCACGGGCGATTGGCACAAGACGCTCGATTTCGACATCATGGGTGCGGTCATCGGCGCCGAAGTGCTGGACGAGGCGCTGAGCAAGAGCGGCGAAGGCTCGATCGTGATCACCGCTTCGACGGCGGGTCTCGAAACCTTCATCGTGCCGCAGGGCTACAACGCGCTGAAGGGCGCGCTGATCGTCTATGCCGGCCAGCTCAGCCAGGCGCTCGGCCCCAAGGGCATCCGCGTGAACACCGTTTCGCCCGGCCCGATCAAGTTCGCAGGCGGCAACTGGGAAGTGATCGAAACCGCCGTTCCCGCGCTGCACGACGCAACGCAGGCGCAGTTCGCGCTCGGCCGCTGGGGCGGGCCGGAAGAAGTGGCCAAGACCATCGTCTTCCTCGCCAGCCCGGCGTCTTCGTACACCACCGGCACCAACGTCGTGATCGACGGCGGCTTCACCAAGCGCGTCCAGTTCTAAGGAACACCTGACATGAGCATCGGGGCACGTGGCATCCAGCATATCGGGGTGTCCGTCCCCGATCTCGACAAGGCACGGTCGTTCTACATCGACCTCCTCGGTGCCGAGGAGGTCGGAACGCCGCTTGAATGGCAAGCGCCCAATCCCTTCATCGATGCGGTGGTGGGGCTGGAAGGCAGCGCCGCGCGGCAGTTCATGTGCCGCCTCGGCAATGCACATATCGAGGTGTTCGAATACCTCGCGCCGCGTTCGCCCGATCAGGATGCGAACCAGGGCGTCTACACCTTCGGCTATACGCATTTCGCGGTGCAGGTGGAGGATATCCAGGCCACCTACCAGCGCCTGCTCGAAGCGGGCATCCGCGTTCACACGCCGCCGTCGATGGACGGGATCACCGTGGACGAACAGGGCCGCAAGCAGGGCTATGCCGCGACCTATTGCCGCGATTTCTTCGGCAACGTGTTCGAGATCATGGAAATCTACTCCGACGACCAGATCCGCCCGGTCTGGCGCGAAGGCGAAGGCGTGATCGCGCCTTCATGAGAGCTGCGTCGCAGGGGTGATTCGGAAAACCGGCAATTTGGCCTGTTATCCGGCCGCGCCCCTGCGGAATGCTGGGTTTTCTTGTCCCGAAAAGTTCAGTTCCTAACCAAAGTCAGAGGGGTTTCGGCCCCTTTTTCTTGACGTCGATCAAACGACCCGAGCCGCCTTCGTGAGAGATTCCGCTGCATCGGAAGATGGAGAGGAATTCATGGCTGATCGCGATCCCGGCGCTCTTGAACGCGCCCGCTGCCCCGGCACGAGTTGGGAGGACATCCTGGCCGGCGACGACGTCAAGCCGCCGGTGTTCATGGAAGAGGACCGCTATGCGTACCTCGGCTCCGAGCCGATCGACGCGGCGCGGTACTACAGCCCTGAATTCTTCAAGGCCGAATGCGAGAAGATGTGGCCTAACGTGTGGCAGTTCGCCGCGCGCGAGGAAGACCTTCCCGAACCCGGCGATTACGTCACTTATGACAATGCGGGCCGCTCGTTCCTGATCGTGCGGCAGGACGATGGCAGCGTGAAGGCGATGCACAACGTCTGCCTGCATCGCGGCCGCAAGCTCAAGACCGACAGCGGCAGCGCCGACCAGTTCATGTGCCCGTTCCACGGCTTTTCATGGAACACCGACGGGTCGCTGAAGAACATTCCCTGCCGCTGGGACTTCGGCCACCTCAGCAACGAGAAGATGCAGCTTCCCGAAGCCAGCGTGGCGCAGTGGGGCGGCTACATCTTCGTGCGCGAAAATCCCGAAGGCCCGACGATCGAGGAATTCCTCGATCCGCTGCCCGAATTCTTCAAGCGCTGGAAGCACGAGGAGTGCGTGACCGTCGCGTGGGTCGGCAAGGTGGTCGACGCCAACTGGAAGATCACGATGGAAGCTTTCATGGAAAGCTACCACGCCTACGTCACGCACCCGCAGCTGATGCCGTTCACGGGCGATGCCAATGCGGCCTACCACGTCCTCGGTCGCCACGTGAACGTCAACTACACGCCCTTTGGCGTGATCAGCCCGCACATCGAGGCGCAGGCGAACGACGAACACTGGCCGCAGCAGCGTATCATCGATGAATTCCGCAAGTACAACGGTCGCAGCGCCGACAACTACGACGCGGAAAAGGACAGCTACGCGATCGACGTGCCCGCAGGGCTGACCGCGCGCCAGGCGCTGGGCGCGAAGATGCGCGAAGTGTCGGAAAAGCAGTTCGGCGGCGATTACAGCGGCGTGTCGGAAAGCGAGCTGCTCGACGCGCTGGTGTTCAATGTGTTCCCGAACTTCGCGCCGTGGGGCGGGTTCATGCCCAACATCGTCTATCGCTGGCGGCCCTGGCCCGATCAGGACAAGTGCCTGATGGAAGTGCGCGTGATCGCCCGCGTGCCGGAAGGTCAGCCGCGTCCGCATGGCGTGCCGATGCACATGCTTGGCGCGGACGAAAACTGGTCCGATGCGCCTGAACTCGGCGTGCTGGGCGCGGTGGTCGATCAGGACATGACCAACATGGAACTGACCCATCAGGGCCTGAAGGTCTCCAAGAACCAGGCCGTGGAACTCGCGGATTACCAGGAAGTGCGCATCCGCCACATCCACCAGACGCTCGACAGCTACCTGAACGCGTGAGGCAGATCTCATGACCGGAATCTATGAAAAGTATGGCGATGCAGCCGAACGGATGCTGCACTTCGTCGAGACCAAGACCACCGACCAGGCCAGCGACGTGCTGCGCGTGCCCGTGGCCGACTACCTGAACGAAGAGCGCTGGAACACCGAGATCGAGCGCATCTTCAAGCGGTTGCCGCTGATGCTGGCGCTCACGATCGAGCTGCCGAACATCAACGACTACAAGGCGATGGACGTGATGGGGATGCCGATCCTCATCACCCGCGGCAAGGATGGCAAGGCGCGCGCGTTCCTCAACGTGTGCAAGCACCGCGCCATGCACCTGGCGCCTGAAGGCAAGGGCAACTGCGCGCGCTTTGCCTGCCAGTATCATGGCTGGACGTATGCCAACGACGGCAAGCTGATCGGCATCGCCGAAGCCAGTACCTTCGGTGACGTGGACCGTTCCACCCTGCACATGACCGAACTGCCGTGCGACGAAGCCGCGGGCCTGATCTTCGTCATCCTCACGCCCGACCTGCCGATCAATGCGATCGAGTGGATGGACGGCATGTACGAGGACTTCGCCGCGCTGAAGCTGGAGACGTGGTACTACCACAAGGCCAAGGTGATGAAGGGCGCGAACTGGAAGGTCGCCTATGACGGCTATCTGGAAGGCTATCACTTCCAGGCCGCGCACACCAACACGGTGGCCACGCGCAGCCCGTCGAACCGCGCGACCTACGAAGGGTTCGGGCCGCACATCCGGCTCGGCTTCCCGCAGAACTCGATCACCCGGCTGCACGATCTGCCGCGCGAGGAATGGGGCCGCCAGGAGAACAACGGCTACGACTTCATCCGTATGCTGTTCCCCAACATGAGCTTCTTCCTCGCCCCCGAAATGGGCCAGCTGGCACAGCTGTTCCCCGGGCCGAAGGCGAACCAGAACAGCACGGTGATGAACTACATCTTCCCGACCAAGCCGGAGACGGAGGAAGGCTTGGCCAAGCTCGACCAGATGTGCGACTTCTTCTTCGACGTCGTCGAGGAGGAAGACTACTTCCTGGGCCTGAAGGTGCAGAACGGCCTGGAATCAGGCGCGATGACGCACCAGACCTTCGGCCGCAACGAGCCGGGCAACCAGTTCTTCCACAAGTGGGTGGCGTACTATCTCGACGAGAGCGGCGCGACGCCCAAGCCGGTGATGAAGGAATAGTTGGGACGCTAACCTGACGGGTAAAAAGGGGCCGCTGCCGGGGTGCCGGTGGCGGCCTTTTCGCGCGCGCATTCTGCCCACCCCCGCTGCGACTAGGCGCCTTTCAGGAACCAAGTCTCGCGCCCCTCCCGCCTGCGGGAGGGGAAGGCAGTGTCACTCCTCCCCTCCCGCAGGCGGGAGGGGTTGGGGGTGGGCTTGCTGCGCGAGGCTTATCGTACTTCGCGGAAGGCCCAGAACTGCGAACGCGAATGGTCGATGAAGTTCTTCTCGTCCTCCAGCGCCTCGGTCGCGACGTCGGCGCGCGAGAGCTGGCGGACGAAGGCGTCGACATCGGGGAAGTGGACTTCGACCATGCCGTCATAGGTGGACGCGGCAAGGTCTGCCTGCGCGGCGAGCGCCCCTGTTGCGGCCTCGTCGGCGTGGATCTGGTGGTAGGTGTAGGGCGGGATCAGCCGCCGCCCGATCTGCGCGTGATGGTTCAGCCAGTAATCGTGGAACGCCGCCCGCGTGAGATTGGGCAGGCGGCGCAGGCCGAAGAACAGGCGGATGGCGTCACCGCCCGACAGCACCGCATGGCGCGTGCCCGCCAACGCGCTGCCACGCTGCGCATCCGAAAGGGCAATCAGCGCCGCCGCATCGGCCCCATCGGGCAGGCGCACCAGCGCATCGGGCACCTGCGCATCCCGCCCCGCCGCGTGGGCGAGCGCGGGCAGCGCGCTGTCGGGCAGCGCGAGGGCGAGCGTGGCGCCCGTCGGTAGCGCGGCCAGCAGCCCGGCTTCGAACGCCGCCTCGCCCATTCCGGCGGGACGGAACAGCAGCAGGTGGCGTTCGAGCGCCATGCTCAGTGTCGCACCATCGCGCCGCCATCGACCCAGACGCCGTGGCCCGACATGAAGCGCGCATCGTCGCTGCACAGGAAGGCGATGACGTCGGCGATGTCCTCGGCCCGGCCCAGCCGGCGCAGCGGGGCCTTGTTCTCCCAGAACGTGCGGTATTCGGGCATCTGGGTGAAGGCGGGCGCGGTCATCGGCGTGTCGATTGCGCCGGGTTGCACGCAGTTGGCGGTGACGCCGAACGGCCCCAGCTCCGCCGCAACCGATTTGGTGAAGCCCAGCACCGCGTGCTTCGACGCGGAATAGGCGCACAGGCCTTCGTCGCCATAGCTCGATGTGGTCGAGCCGATGGTGACGACGCGCCCGTTGCCCGCCGCCTTCAGGTGCGGCACTGCATCGCGTACCAGCCGGAACACCGCGAACAGGTTCACTTCGATCACGCGCTCGAAATAGGCGTCATCGTGGCCTTCGAGCGGGGCGAAGGCGCTGATCCCCGCACAGGGCACCAGCGTATCCAGCCCGCACATCGCCGCCACGGCGCGAGAAACCAGATCGGTGTTCGCGCCGGGCGCGGTGAGGTCGCCCACGAAGTCGACATCTCCCTTCACGTCGGCGGTGAAGACTTGCGCGCCATCGGCCCGCAGGCGCGCCGCGACGGCTGCTCCGATGCCCGAGCCTGCGCCGGTGACGATGGCCTTGCGGCCCGCGAGACGGTCAGAGGCCATCGGCGATCTTCAGCACGAGCTTGCCGGTGTTCGCGCCCGAAAACAGGCGCATGAAGGCGGCATGGGCGTTTTCGAGGCCCTCCTGCACGTCCTCGTCGATGCGCAGGCGGCCTTGCGCCATCCATTCGGCCATGACCGCGCCGCCTTCGGCAAAGCGCGGGGCGTAGTCCATGATCAGGTAGCCATAGAGCGTCGCCTGCTGGGCGAGGATCTGCCACAGGTTGCGCACGCCGACCTTCTCGGGCGAATTGTATTCGCTGATCAACCCGCACAGCACGATGCGCGCGTGCTTGGCGAGGTTCATCAGTTCGGCTTCCATCACGTCGCCGCCGACGTTCTCGAAGATCACATTGACGCCTTCAGGTGCGGCGGCGCGGATCTCGGCAGAAAGCTGCTCGACACTCTTGTTCTTGTAGTCGATCGCAACGTCGAAGCCGTAGTCATCGATCAGGCGGCGGCACTTGGCTGCGCCGCCCGCGATGCCGATCACGCGCGCGCCCATGATTTTGCCGATCTGGCCCACCGCGGAACCTACCGCACCCGCCGCGCCCGAGACGAGCAGCGTTTCACCGGGTTGCGGCTTGGCGACATCGACAAGGCCGAAGTAGGCGGTGAGGCCGACCGCGCCCAGCGCGGAGAGGAACTTGGACGGCGATTCCACCAGCGAGGGATCGACCTTCATGGTGAAGCCGCCAGCCTGGTTGACCGAATAGTCCTCCAGCGCATTGAGGCCCATCACCCAGTCGCCCACCTGGAATTCATCGGTCTTCGATGACGCGACGACGCCGACGGTGGATGCACGCACCGGATCGCCCAGCGGGATCGGCGGCATGTAGCTGGGTGCATCGTCCATCCACCCGCGCTGCGCCGGATCGAGCGAGGCATAGCAGTTGCGGACGACGAAGCCGCCCTCCGGCGCATCGGGAATCGGTTCCGAAACGAATTCGAAATCCTGCGGCACGGGTTCGCCATGGGGGCGGCGAATCAGCAGAAAACGGCGATTTTCGGACATGGCTCAGGACTCTCCCTTAATGCGCTTGGAGCATGACGTGCGGCACGAAGGACACACCTGTAACAAGTTGCAGTTGGTTCAGGCAGGCTCCGTGTCAGGATTAAAGGCGTCGGGGAGGCGCCTACGATGCGTCGCCCCCTTCATGGGAGGGTTTCTATGAGTTACGCGTTCGCGCGTTCGGCCGTTCTGGCCGCGCTTGCCGGTACTTCGGTTCTCGCTTTTTCCGCGCCTGCCTTTGCCGCCGACGAACAGGCTGCGCCTCAGGCTGACAGCGCTGCCACAGCGGATGATACCGGCGCCATCATCGTGACGGCCCGTCGCCGCGACGAAACGCTGCAGTCGACCCCGGTCGCGATCACCGCGGTCAACACCGCCATGCTCGAAGCCAAGGGCGCCGTGAACATCGGCGATCTTCAGGGTGCCGCACCGGGCCTGCTCATCACGCAGCAGAATTCGGGCGCGCAGGCCGCCAACATTTCGATCCGCGGCCTGACCTATGCCGACATCGAAAAGTCGCAGACCCCGACCGTGGGCGTGGTCGTCGATGGCGTGACCATCGGCACCAACACCGGCCAGCTGCAGGATGCGTTCGACGTCGCGCAGATCGAAGTGCTGCGCGGGCCGCAGGGCACGCTGTTCGGCGCCAACACCATCGGCGGCGTGATCAACATCACTCGTTCGAAGCCGACCATGGAACCCGGCCTCAAGGCCGAAGTGACCTATGGCCGCTGGAACAGCTGGGCGGCCAAGGCGATCGCCAACTACGGCGATGGCGAGACCTGGGGCGTCAAGGCCTGGTACTTCCACAACCAGACCGACGGTTTCTACCACAACGCGACCTATGACCGCAGCGCGGGCGGCAGCAAGGGCGACAGCTACGGCGCCAGCATGCTGTTCAAGCCGGCGGGCAGCGCGTTCGATGCGCAGTTCACCATCGAAAACGTGGTGCAGACCTTCGATCCGGTGGTCAGCAACATCGCCAAAACCGGCGAAGCGTTCTGCACCCAGGGCATTCTCGACTATATCGCCAGCCTTTACGGCAAGCCCGCCGGCACGGTGCTGGCGGAACCTGCGGCGCAGTGCAACCGCAACTCGCGGTCGGACATCTACACCACGTTCGGTGATCCGGCGCGCAGCAACTATCGCGCTCCGAACGGCACGCTGCAGATGAACCTCGATCTCGGCGCGGTGAAGCTCAGCTCGATCACGGGCGTGCGTCACAGCCGCGAACAGCAGACGCAGGACTTCGACGGCTCGTCGCGCGATCTGTACTACGTTGATCGTCGCCAGCACTACAAGCAGTTCAGCCAGGAACTGCGTGCTGCGGGCAAGCTAATGGATGGCTTCGACTACGTCGTTGGCGGCTACTACTTCAAGTCGAGCTACGACCTGACGCAATTCTCGCGCGTGTTCGGCGGCGCCTTCCTGACCAAGACCACCGACCTTTCGACCGGCACCTATGATGCCGATGGTCAGCACGTCGAAGGCCAGACCGAAAGCTATGCCGTGTTCGGCGACTTCAACTGGGCGATCGTGGACAAGGTCCGCCTCTCGTTCGGCGGTCGCTGGAGCCACGACAACAAGAAGCTGACCAACAGCTTTGCGGTGACCGGTCCCGTCGGGTCGGGCAATGCGAGCTTCAGCAAGTTCACGCCGAAGGTCGGCCTCGACTATCGTCCCAACAACGATGTCATGGTTTATGCCTCGTGGTCGCGCGGCTACCGTTCGGGCGGCTTCAGCCCGCGCGCGGCAACGGCTGATACCGCCAGCACGCCGTTCCAGCCGGAAACCGTGGACGCCTACGAAATCGGCGCCAAGTTCGCGGCCTTCAACCGCAAGCTGGAAGTCAACCTGGCCGGCTACGTGTCCGACTACAAGAACATGCAGCAGAACCTGACCGTCCCCGGTGGCCCGACGGGCAACCAGACGATCACCGGCAACGTTCCGGGTGGCGCGATCATCAAGGGCGTCGAAATGGACGGCTCGCTGCGCGTGACCGACCATCTCAAGATCACCGCGTCGGCGGCCTACATGGAATCGCACTTCCGCAACTTCGTTGCTTGCGGTGCCTACGCTCTCGGCCCGGTCGCCACCAACGACTGCGGTGCGGGGCTGCTGCCGGTCGATTACTCGGCCAACAACCTGATCTACGCGCCGAAGTTCTCCGGTTCGCTGGGTCTCGAGCACACGCTGCCGACCAGCTTCGGCAAGGTCATCTCGAACATCGGCTGGCGCCACATCAGCCCCTACGACGAGCAGCTGTCGGTTGCTTCGCAGACCGTTGCCACCAACGGCGCGGGTGAAGCCACCGGGGTGACGATCAACGGCAACGATCCCCGTGTCCGCACGCGGATGCAGGATCTGGTCGATGCCAGCCTGACGGTGAACTTCAACCTCGCCAACGGCTCGGAAGCCTACGTCCGCGTGTTCGGTCGCAACCTCGCCAACATCAAGACCACCACCCACGCATTCACCGTGGCCGGTCTCTGGTCGTTCGGCATGGGCCTCGAACCGCGCACGTATGGCGCTACGGTCGGCGTCAAGTTCTGACGAGCTGACGGTGTAAACTCTCTACCACCCTGTGGGGGGCGGAACTTCGGGTTCCGCCCCCTCTTTTTTGGAGAACGATGGATGGCCCGTCTTTCCGGCAAGATCGCCCTGGTTACCGGCGGCGCTTCGGTCCCCGGCCTTGGCAGCGCGACGGCACGGCGCTTTGCTGAAGAAGGGGCGAAAGTGTGGATCACTGACCGCGATGGCGCAGGCGCGCAGGCGCGAGCGGACGAGATCATCGCTGCAGGCGGGCAGGCACGCGCGCTGGCGCACGACGTGACCGACGAAGCGACATGGGACGCGGTTTTCGCCGCGATCGAGGCCGAGGACGGGCGGCTCGACGTTATCGTCAACAACGCCGGGATCGCCGTGCTGCGCCCGATCGGCGAGATGTCCACCGCGGACTGGAAGCTGCAGAACAGCGTCAACCTCGACAGCGTGTTCTACGGCACCAAGCGCGCGGTGCAGTTGATGCGCAAGACCGGCACCAGGGGGTCGATCATCAACATCAGTTCGACCGCCGGCCTTGTCGGCGTGCCGGCGTGCAGCGCCTATGCCGCGGCCAAGGGCGGGCTTCGCCTGTTTTCCAAGACGGTGGCGGTGGAAACCGCGCGCGAGGGCATCCGCGTCAATTCGGTCCACCCCGGCATGATCCTGACCAACATCCAGGGCGTGGCGCAGGAAGACAATGCGGCGAATTATGACGCGGTGCTGGGCGCAGTGCCGATGGGCTGCATGGGCGAGCCGGACGATATCGCCAACATGAACCTGTTCCTGGCCTCGGACGAGGCCAAGTACGTGACCGGCGCGGAATTCGTGGTCGATGGTGGCATGACCGCCGTCTGACCGCGCGACGCTCTGTGAGGGGGGGAAGGGCTGGCCGGCGACATGCCGGACCAGCCCTTTTCCGTTGCGGAGGCCTCAGGCGTCCCCGGCGACCTGCACGATGACCTTGCCGATGGCCTTGCCGCTCAGCATCCGGTCGTAGGCGACGAGCGTGTTTTCAATGCCTTCGCTCTGGTCGAGCGGCACCGCCAGGCGGCCCTCGTCGTGCCACTGGCGCAGCACCGGCAGGAACTCGGCGCCGCGGTGCAGGAAGTCGGGGATGAAGAAGCCTTCGATGCGCAGGCGGCGCATCAGCACCTGGTCGAAGCGCGCGGGGCCGGGAAGGGGGGCGTCGTTGTCATAGGCAGCGACCATGCCGCAGACCGCAACGCGGCCATAGTGCGCCATGTTGGGCAGGATGGCATCGAGCAGCGGCCCGCCGACGTTGTCGAAATAGGCATGGACGCCGCCTTCGATCTCGCCAAGGCGCGCCGCGATGTCATCGGCCTTGTAATCGAGCGCGATGTCGACGCCGAGTTCGTCGGTGAGGAACTTGCACTTGGCCGGGCCCCCGGCAATGCCGATGACCTTCGCGCCCAGTGCCTTGCCCACCTGACAGGCGAGGCTGCCCGTGGCCCCGGCTGCGGCGGAAACCACCAGCCATTCGCCCGGCTTCACCGCCGCGACTTCCTTGACGCCGACATAAGCGGTCCAGGCGTTCATTCCGAGCGCGCCGAAGTGCTGGCGCACGTCGGGCACGGTATCGTCCAGCACTTCGAGGCCCGCCAGTGCCGGAACCATCGTTGCGTATTCCGCCCACTGGCCGAAGCCGCGCACCAGTGCGCCGACCGGATAGGCCGGATCGCGGCTCTCGGTCACGCGGCCCAGCACGAGGCCGACCATCTTCGCGCCCAGCGGCAGCGGCGGCTGATAGCCGTCGGTGCGCGGACTCATCCACATGCGCGTGCCGGCGTCCATCGAAAGCCAGCCGGTGCGCACGCGCACTTCGCCATCGGCGAGGGGGGCAAGCTCCTCCTGCTGGAGCGAGAGCGCCGAAGCGAAGTCGTTGCCCTTGGGATGGTGATCGAGTTGCCAGAAGCGGTTTGTGGTCATGGGGATCCTCTCAATTGACGCAGGGATCGCAATCGCTTCGTCGTGCGGCAACTGGCCAATCCCCGAGGTCGGCATACTAAAGCGCCCGCCTTCCTGAAGGAAAGCGGGCGCTTCGCACGTCAGCCGAGGCTGACTAGTCTTAGAACTCGACCTGGGCTTCGATGCCCCAGGTGCGGTTCGGGATGCGGTCGCTGAACCAGAACGGCCCGGCGTAGCTCGACCGCACGATACGGCCACCGCTGTGGAACGCGTCGTTCACGAAGGCCGAGATCTTGTATTCCTTCAGCGAGGCGAGGTGCCCCGTGTAGGTCAGCGAAGCGTCGACCGCGGTGTGCGACGGGATGATCTCGCGGCCAAGGCCGGCCGGATCCACGCTCGATTCGGTCGCGTACTTGTCGACGTACTTCAGGTTCGTGCCGAACACGATCTGGTCGCCGCCCGCGAGGTCGAAGGTGTAGTCACCGCCGACGCTGGCGTTCCACTTGGGCGCATAGCGCAGCTGCTTGCTGGCGCTGACGTCCTTGCCGGTGCCGTCGATGAACTGAAGGTACTTGGCCTTCAGATAACCGGCCGACGCGAAGAAGTGCAGTTCGGGCACCGGACGCACCTGCGTTTCAAGCTCGACGCCCTGGAAGCGCGCCTTGCCGGCGTTTTCAACGAAGGTGATCGTCGAGGTCGGCAGCACCGGGTTCGAACGGATCTGGTCTTCCTGCTTGTTCTTGTACTCGGTCTGGAACAGCGTCAGGTTGAAGATCGCCTTGTTGTCCCAGAACTTCGAACGGAAGCCCACTTCGTAGCTGTCGACGGTTTCAGGCTGGTACGGCCCGATCGAGTCCGGGGTCGAACCCGGACGGCCGTTCCAGCCACCCGAACGGAAGCCGCGCGACCACGACACGTAGGTCATGATGTCCTTGGCCAGTTCCTGGTCGACCGACACGCGCGGGGTGAAGCGGTTGAACGCCAGGTGCGGGTTGCGGCACGGTGCGTAAGCCGAGTTCACGTCCGGGCACTTGTAGGGACCGCCTTCGGGCAGCGTGACGGCGGGCTTCTCGACGTGGAAGTCCTTGGTTTCGTGCGTATAACGGCCACCGACGGTGATGCGCGTGGTCGGCGTCACCTTCCAGTAGGTTTCGGCAAACGCGGCGTACGACTTCACCGTCTGGCCAGCGCTGAACGTGTCGACACGGGCGCCAGGGTTTTCCGTGGCGTCGGCCACGTAGACGCTCTGGTTGTCGAGCGAGTAGGTCGACTGGAAGTAGTACACGCCCGCGACCATGTTGAACATGCCGTCGAAGTCGGTGTCGATACGCAGTTCCTGGCTGAACTGGTCGCCATGGAGCTTGCGGACCGGGTGGAACAGCGGCACGTAGGCCGGATTGGCCGGGTCAGCGCTGACATTGAGCGCATCACCGATGTTGTCGATGTTCAGCGAGTCCTTGTTCTTCATGTAGCCCGTGACCGACACGATCGAGAAGTTGTCGGCCTTGTACTTCATGTTGAGCGTGACGTTGTCGGCATCGAGAGGAGCAGAGAACGGAAGGCCGCCATAGGAGGCGCGATAGCCGCTCTTTTCATAGTCCGCCGCGTGGCCGCACAGCCCGAACGCGGTGCAGGCCAGTTCGCCGCCATAGGTGACGTTGCCGCTGGCGTCCTTCTGCTCGCCGACCGACTGGTTGACCGGGTTCGGATAGTGCGAACGGTCGCGCAGGTGTTCGTAGGTCAGCAGCGCTTCGAAGTTGGCGGTCGGCGTGAAGAGCAGGCTGCCAGTGATGTCGAGGCGATCCAGGCCCGGCTCGGCCTTGCGCGACCTTGCGTCGTAGGTGAAGCTGTCGCTGTTGATCGAGAACACGCCGATCTTGGCGGCCAGCACGTCCTTGATGATGGGCGCGTTGAAGATCGCCTTGTAATCGTTGCGGCCATAGGAGCCGACGGTGGCCGACAGCTTGGCACCCAGTTCACCCGTGGGGCGCGAACGCTTTACGTTGATGATCCCGCCGACGGTGTTGCGACCGAACAGCGTGCCCTGGGGGCCGCGCAGCACTTCGATCGATTCCACGTCGAACATGTCGACCAGCGCGCCAGTGTTCGAGGCAAGGAAGATGCCGTCGATGGAGGTGGCGACAGCCGGTTCGAACGAGCGTTCGATGTCGGCGAAGCTGATGCCGCGGATCGAGGCCGACAGCGTGGCGCCCGAGTACTGGACCTGGCCCAGCTGGACGTTCGGGATGTACTTGGCGACGGCGCGCACGTCGGGCACGAAGCGGGCTTCGAGCGCCTTGCCGCCGATGGCCGACACGGCGAGCGGAACGCTCTGCACGTCTTCGACGCGCTTACGCGCGGTAACGGTGATCTGTTCGATGCCGTTGTCAGCGGACTTGTCGGCCGGCGCGGCTTCTTCGGCGAACGCGGGCGCGGCGGCCAGCATCGTGGCGGTCATGGCCGCAGCCTTCAGTGCAGTGCGTGCACGAAAAGCGGGTGTTGCGAACTTTCTGGTCATATTCCCCCCCATGGGTAACACGCCCGATCGTTACGCCCCCATCGGCGCAACAGTCGGGCAATGGTGCGGGATCGGGCCGGAGGACGCTGCAGATCCATCAAGTTGGAAGCGACGGAAAAGCCCCATTTTCCCAACTGCAACTGGATGATGCAAAGCACGAAGGACAGATCTGTTTTCTATCCTCGAAGTGCGCGCCGTTTCGGCTTCTCTCCCGTTGACATCGCTAGTCCCAATGCAAATTGCACCCTACTGCAAAAAAGGTCAGTCGGAAGGCTTCCCTATCCAATTGGCTAGGGTCTCCGGAAATTTCGCAACTGCGGCATCTGTCTGTTTCACCTGTTGAAATGGCTAGTCTGACGGAAGTGGCAGGCCTGAAAATCCCGATGAGCCGCTAGGCGACGCGCGCATATCTTCATCAGGGAGGAACAGAATGAAGGGCACCATCAAGGGACTGTTGCTGGCATCGTGCATGCTCGGCGGCACCAATTTCGCTTACGCGCAGGAAGCGCAGGCCGGTGACGCCGCTTCGGCAGGCGGTCTCGAAGAAATCATCGTCACCGCGCGCAAGCGCGAGGAATCGGTGCAGACCGTTCCCGTGGCCGTGACCGCGATCTCGGAAAAGGTCATCCAGCAGCGCGACATCACCTCGATCGAGAAGATCGCGGCGGCGACGCCGAACCTCAGCGTCGGTCGCGCCTCGAACGGCTCGGGCGCGCAGCTCACCATGCGCGGCATCGGTTCGTCGTCGACCTCGATCGGCATCGAACAGTCGGTCGCCGTGGTCGTCGATGGTGCCTACTACGGCCAGGGCCGCGTCATCCAGGAAGGCTTCTTCGACCTCAAACGCGTCGAAGTGCTGAAGGGGCCGCAGGCGCTGTTCTTCGGCAAGAACGCGACCGCCGGCGTGATCTCGCTCACCACCAACGATCCGGGCAGCCAGCGCGAATTCATCGCCAAGGCGGGCTACGAGTTCAAGGCGCAGCAGTACATGGGCGAGTTCATCGCCTCGGGCCCGCTGAGCGACACCTTCGGCGTGCGCCTCGCGCTGCGCGGCAGCAAGATGGACGGCAGCTACTACGACAACGTTTCGACCGTGCGCACCTACACCACGGCTGACGTTGCAAACGGCTTCGCCACGACCGCGCATGACGCCACCATCGCTTCGGATGGCCCCGGCGAGAAGGAATTCCTCGGTCGCCTGACGCTGAAGTACACGCCCACCAACGACCTGACCGTCACGGTCAAGGGCAGCTTCGATTACAGCAAGACCAAGAACTCCTCGTGGAACTACGTGGCGTACAACTGCCCGGCCGGCACCAGCCAGCTGACCGGCTATGCCTGCACCGGCGAGTTCGTCACCCACCAGAACAACATCCCGACCGACATCGCCAAGGACTTCCCGTTCTCGCAGGAAGACGGCCAGCTCTACAACCGCTACCGTTCGTGGGCGATCAACGGCAACGTCACCTACAACGTCGGCGACGTGACGCTCAGCTCGGTCACCAACTACAACACCAACAACAACCGCTGGGCCTGCGCCTGCGACTTCCAGTCGAGCGACAACGGCACCTGGGCGACCGAGAACTCGACCTGGCGCGCGTTCAGCCAGGAACTGCGCGCGCAGACGGCCTTCGACGGCCCGATCAACCTGATGGTCGGCGGCCTGTACCAGAAGACCAAGCGCATCTTTAACCAGTACGTGATGTTCGCTGGCCTCGAAAACAGCGGCGCCTCGGCTGCGAACCGCTACCTTGCGAGCACCAAGGCCAGCACCACCGACGGCGAGACGCAGGCCCTGTTCGGCCAGGTCACGTGGAAGCTGGTGTCGACGCTCGAACTGGCGGGCGGCGTTCGCTACACGCACGAAACCAAGAAGAGCTTCTTCACGCAGCCCTACAATAACCCGTACCTGACCGCCGGCGGCGGCCTGCCGATCTTCCGTGGCCAGGATTCGGCCGACGGCCTGGGCGAAATCCGTGCCAACCAGGCGTTCAACGACTGGTCACCGGAAGTGACCCTGACCTGGAAGCCGCAGCGCGGCATCCTCGTCTATGGCGGGTACAAGACTGCCTACAAGTCGGGCGGCTTCTCCAACGGCGGCATCAACTCGTTGCTGTCGGGCGACCCGGTGGGCGATCTCACCTTCAACCCGGAAAAGGCGCGTGGCTTCGAAGCGGGCATCAAGTCGACCCTGCTCGACAACCAGCTCCGTCTCAACCTGACCGCCTTCACCTACAAGTACGGCGATCTGCAGGTCGACTTCTTCAACTCGCCGATCTTCGCGTTCCAGACCCTGACCGCCGACGCGCGCACCAAGGGCGTGGAACTGGAGTTCGAATTCGCGCCGCGTGGCGTTGATGGCCTGAACGTCCATGGCTCGATCAACTATACCCGCGCCCGCTACACCAACTTCCCCTATGCGCCGTGCTATGCCGGCGAAACGGCGGCGGAAGGTTGCAAGGTCGTCGAACCCGTCAGTGGTGCGCTGCGCCAGAACCTTGACGGCAAGCCGCTTTCGGTTGCGCCTGAATGGACCGGCGCGTTCGGCGTCGGCTATGAAGCGGCGGTCGGCAACGGCCTGAAGGCGGGCGTCAACGTCGATGCGCGCTATTCGTCGAGCTACCTCGCCTCGGGCTTCAACGCGCTCCAGTCGCGCCAGGGCAAGTACGCCACGCTCGACGCCGGCCTGCGCTTCGGCGCCGAGGACGACAACTGGACGATCGCGGTGATCGGCAAGAACCTGACCAACAAGTTCTATGTCAGCGGCGTGGTCGATGGTCCGTCGACCGGCGGCGCGACCCATGCCGACCAGCTGGGCTTCGGCAACCTGCCGCGCACCGTGCAGGTCACCGTGACCAAGCGCTTCTGATCGTTTCGGTCTGAAGTTCGGAATGAGGCCTCGTCCGGCAACGGACGGGGCCTTTTTCGTTCTGGCCGAGGAGCGGCGTCGTCGCCCTGCCGCCGCAGCAAAAAGGGCGCGGGAAGCATCTGCTCCCCGCGCCCCTTGCGCGTGACCCGAAAGGCCCGGTTCAGCAGCCCTTGGGCGCGTGCTGGCGGTGGATGTTGCGGAACGAGCGGCTCTTGAACAGCCACTTGCCGCCCACCTTGACGCAAGTGTCCTCGTAAACGCCGCGATCGCGCTTGGTCACGCCATCCTGGTCGTAGACTTCCGAGGTGTAGCTGCGCATCTTCGCGGTATCGCCGTCCACCTCGATCGAGCCGGGCCAGGCTTCGAACATGATGCCCGGATAGCCCTTCATCGCTTCGACCCACATCGCGCGGATCGCGGCGCGGCCCTTGGTGGTGCCCAGTTCAGGATAGTCGGGCAGCGACCATTCGCCGTCTTCGGCCCACGTGGCGGACCAGTCGTCGGCGTCGATGCGCGTCACCGCGTCGGCATAGGTTTCGAGCAGCTCGCGAATGGCGAGGCGGTCTTCGGCGGGGCCGGTGAAAGGCATGAAAAAACTCTCCCGTGGTTGCTTGCACGGGAGAGTACCAAGTCCGTTTGTGCGGCAAACTGTGGGTTAGGTCAGGTCTCAGCTCGTCACGACGGGCAATTCGTCCATCCCCGGCGCTTCATCAGGCAGCGACACTTCGATCGTGCCGTTCTCGATGCGCAGCGGGAACGTGCGCAGGTCCTTGTAGGTGCCGCCAAGGCAGCGCCCGGTGGCCAGTTCGAAGCGCGCGCCGTGCAGCGGGCACATTACCGCGCCGCGCCGGATGCGGCCGGTGGAAACCAGCGCGGCCTGATGCGTGCAGCGATCGTTAACCGCGTGGTAGCCATCGTCGGTCTTGCCCACCAGCACGTACCAGCCGCCCAGCTTGGTGGCGAGCTTGCCCTCGGCCGGAAATTCGCTTTCAGCAATAACGGTATGCCAGCTCTCGCTCACGTCGGTTCGATCCTTCAGGAAAATGCGATGGTGGTGATGATATCGCCCCCGCGATAGTCCGTCGCGGCCTGCGATACCATTGCATAGAAATCGGTCAGCACGGGCACGGGGGTGTAAAGCTCGGTCATGTGTCCCAGCGTGGCGCTGGTATCGGCAAAGGCGAAGACGAAGCCGTCGTTCATTTCCGCGCGCAGCGCGCAAGGGCTGCCCGCAGCGGCGAAACGGGCAACTTCTGCATCCACGTCATCCACCCACAGCGCGACGTGATGCACGCCCCAACGGCCCGATCCTTCGGGATACATATCGTGAAAGGGCGAGGGGCCGGCATTGTTCTGCTGGACGAACTCAACCATCACGTCGCCCCATTGCCCATAGGCGCTCGAATGGTCAAGCAGGCGCTCCACCCCGCGATGCGCCGCGCGGGCGAGCGGGATGTTGTCGGCCACGAAGTATGGCCCCGATCCGTAGAGCGCATGATGCGCCCGCGCCGCCGCGCGCACGTCTTGGCAGAAATAGGCAATCTGGCGGATTGGCAGGCTCAAATCGAAGCGCCCCCGTCGATGCGGAATTCCGCGCCGGTGGCAAAGGCGCTCTCGTCGCTGGCAAGGTAGATCGCAATGGCCGCAATCTCTTCCGGCTTGCCGAGGCGACCGATCGGATGCGTGGCGACGAAGCTCTGGTACAGGGCCTCGGGATCGTCCGACTGTGCCAGCACCTTGTCGATGATGGGCGTGTGGATCGCGCCGGGATGGATCGAGTTGCAGCGGATGCCATAGCCCTTCTGCGCGAAGTGCAGCGCGCAGGACTTGGTCATCAGCGTCACCGCCGCCTTGGCCGCGTTATAGACCACCAAGTTGGCCGAAGCGCTGATTCCGGCGAGCGAGGACATGTTGATGATCGAGCCGCCCCTGGCCTTCATCTTCGGCAGCGCGGCCTGGATGCCCATGAATACGCCGAGCACGTCGATGTCGAGCTCATGGCGGAACTGCGCCACGGTGCAGTCCTCGATCGAGCCGAGCGTGGTGATCCCCGCGTTGTTGACCAGCACATCGATGGCATCGCAGGTGGCGATGGCCGAGGCCCACGATTCCTCGCTCGTCACATCGAGATGGACGAAGCGCGCGTTTCCAAGCTCCGCCGCCAGCGCCTGCCCGGCGTCATCGTCGATATCGGCGATGACCACCGACGCGCCTTCGGCCACATAGGCCCGCGCGATGGCCGCGCCCAGGCCCGAGGCCGCTCCGGTAACGAAGGCAATCTTGCCTGCAAGGCGCGCCATGTCTCTCTCCCGCTTTCGTCTGATCAGATCTGTCAGATCAGGACCAGGGTTTTCCCTGTGGTCTTGCCGCTCATCAGTTCGATGAACGCTTCAGGAAGCTTCTCCAGCCCCTCGCGCACATTTTCAAGCGGCTTCAGCCCGCCGCTGGCGAACAGGCTGTCGAGCATGGCCTGCGCCTCGCCCAGTACTTCGGGGTGGTCGTAGGTGATAAAGCCGCGCATGTTCAGGCGGTTGACCACCAGCTGCCACAGGTTGCGGTTGCCATGCGGATTGTCGGCGTCGTTGTACTGCGCGATCATGCCGCACACCGCCACGCGGCCATGCAGGCGCATCAGTGGCAGGATGGCGTCGAGCGTCTCGCCGCCGACATTGTCGAAATAGACATCGACGCCTTCGGGCGCGGCTTCGTGGATGGCGGCGGCAAGATCCGGCACGGACTTGTAGTCGATGGCGATATCAGCGCCGAGATCGCGCACGATCTGCGCCTTGGCCGGGCCACCGGCGAGGCCGATCACGCGGCAGCCCGCCGCCTTGGCCAGCTGGACCACGGTGCTGCCGGTCGCGCCGGCGGCGGCGCTGACCACCACGGTCTCGCCCGGCTTTGCCTTGCCGATCTCGAAAAGGCCGACCCAGGCGGTCAGGCCCACGGGGCCGAGCGCGCCCATATAGTGCTGCAGCGGTACGCCGGGAGCGGCATTGACCTTTTCAAGACCAAGCGCATCGGCGCCGATCACATAGTATTCCGACCAAGTCGCCATGGTGCGGACCAGCGTGCCGACCGGCCAGTCGGGATTGTTCGATTCGACGATCTCGCCCAGCGACATGCCGTTGATCGGCGCGCCGAGCGCAACCGGGGGCAGGTAGCTGGGACGGTCGTCGAGGAAGCCGCGGATCGCCGGATCGCACGAACACACGCGCATCCGCACGAGCATTTCGCCGGGGCCGGGGCGCGGCATCGGTGCGCTGGCAAGCGCGAAGTCTTCAGGAACCGGCGCGCCGGTGGGGCGGCGGGTCAGCACGATCTGGCGAATATCTCCCATTGCCCAGCCTTACCGCATGGGCGGGCGTGGCCATGGCTGGCTATTCGGCTAGGTTCGGCGGGCACGCCAAATGGGAGACAAGGCGCGCCAAGGCCCGCGCACGGGCCGCAATGCGAGGAGCCACAGGCCATGACGTCCGAAGAAATGCAGCAGTTCGTCGTCGATCTCTATGCCGCCACCGGCGTTGGCGATTGGGACAAGGTTTCCACCATGCTGACCGACGACTTCGTGTGCAGCGAAGCCGATACCCTGCCGATGAAGGGTCTCTATCACGGCAAGAACGCGCTGCGCGAGCTGTACACCAAGGTCATGGGCATGATGGACGTGGCGGGGCTTGACGTGGTCGAAACCACCGTCGGCAAGGATCACGCGGTCACCATCCTGTCGTTCCGGTTCGCCGACCCGGCGCTCGATCGTGCGCACTTGTGCGAACTGTTCCGCTTCCGCGATGGCAAGGTCTGCGAAATCAAGCCCTACTACTATGATCCCGCGCCCATCGTCGCCGCCTGCGCGGCCAAGGCGGCAGCCGCCACGGCCTGAGGCGTCGAGACGCAAGCAAGGTTCTGATTTTCCCCGGGTTGGATGAAATCCGGGGCGGTCAGAACCGGGCTTGCTTACGATTGCGCAAGGATTTTGCGCTAGGCCCTGCCATCGTGAGCAGGACCATAGACACCAGCGCCAATGCGCTCCCGCGCAAGCTGCCGGCCCTGGCTGTGCTGGGCCTGTCGGAGCCGGACGACGGCGACTGGGGGCGGTTGCGCGGCCTGCAATATTCCAGCCTTGCCCGCCTGACGCCGGCCCGGATGGTTGCGCATGGCCTTGCCGCTCTGCTGGCGGTGCAGGCGCTGGCGGGTGCGGTGCACATGGCGTTCCTGCTCGGGTGGGTGGCGCTGCTGTTCGGCGTGCTGATCTACGGCGCGCGGTTCGATCGCAGTCTCGAAGACGCCGATCGCCGCCGCATGACGCAACAGGAAATCCACCACCAGACCATCAGCACCGTTGCCGCAGCCTTCGCGTGGGTCGTGCCGATGCTGGCCTTCTCGCCGTTCGGCAGCGAGACGCAGCGGTTGCTGTTGTGGTCGATCATGGCGCTGCTGATGACGGGCACCTCGGTCGCCTTTGCCGCCGTGCCGCTGGGGACGGTGCTGTTCTGTTCGATTCTGGGGATTGCCGGGGTCGGCACCTTCGCCTTCGTGGGCGACTATGTTGCCGCTGCCGTGGCGCTGACCTTTTCGATCGTGGTGTCGATCGGCAGCCTGGAGGCGGCGCGCACGTTCCTTGGTGGCAAAGTTGCCGAAGCCGGGGTCGCCGAAAAGAGCGAGGTCGTCTCGCTGCTGCTACGCGAGTTCGAGGAAGGCGAGGCCGACTGGCTGTGGCAGGTCGACGGCGCGCGCCGCGTGCGCTCGGTCTCCCCCCGTTTCGCCTTCGCGCTCGGGCAGGATCCCGAGGACGTCCAGGGCATGCCGCTGATCCAGCTGATTGCGGGCCCTTCGTGGGAAAGCGGTCATTTCCACTCCTCGCTCCACGACCTGGCCGAAAAGCTCAAGCGGCGCGAAAGCTTCTCGAACCTGCTGGTGCGCGTCACGCTGCACGGCCAGCATCGCTGGTGGGAGCTTTCTGCCTCGCCCAAGGTGGATGACAACGGTAGCTTCACCGGCTTTCGTGGCGTCGGCTCGGACGTGACCGAACAGCGAGAAAGCGCGGAAAAGATCGCCTATCTCGCGCGCTACGACACGCTGACCGGCCTGCCCAACCGCATGATGCTGACCGAGACGCTGGGCGCGGCGATGACAGCGGCGGACCAGTGGCGCACGCGCTGTGGATTCCTGATGATCGACCTCGATCGCTTCAAGGCGGTCAACGATACGCTTGGCCATCACGTCGGCGACCAGTTGCTGGCGATGGTTTCGGAACGGCTCAAGGCGCTGATGACCGACAACGAGCTGTGCGGCAGGCTCGGCGGCGACGAGTTCGCCATCGTCATCCGCGATGCGTCGGACACCGAGCGCAACCACGCCGTGGCGCAGGCGGTGATCTACACGCTGTCGCAGCCCTACGAGGTCGACCACCACACGCTCTACGTCGGCGCCAGCGTGGGCTCTGCCATCGGCCCGCGCGATGGCGCGACGGTGGAGACCTTGATGCGCAACGCCGATCTTGCGCTCTATCGGGCCAAGGACGAAGGTGGCGGGCAGCATTGCACCTATGAGCCTTCGCTCCACGCCCATGCCGAGGAGCGCCGCCAGCTTGAGTTCTCGCTGCGCCGCGCGCTCGAACGGGGCGAGATGACGCTGCACTATCAGCCGGTCGTTGACGCGACGAGCGAGCAGATCCTGAGCTTCGAGGCGCTGCTGCGCTGGAACAGCGCGGAGCACGGCTTTGTCAGCCCCGCCAAGTTCATCCCGCTGGCCGAGGACACCCGCCTGATCGTGCCGATCGGCGAATGGGTGCTGCGGACCGCCTGCCACGAGGCCATGCACTGGCCCGCCCACGTCAAGGTCGCGGTCAACGTTTCGGGCGAGCAGTTGCTCGATCCCTATTTCGCCGAAGTGGTCGTCAGCGCGCTGGCGCAGAGCGGGTTGCCGCCGCATCGGCTGGAGATCGAAGTGACCGAAAGCGTGTTCGTGCGCGATGGCACCGCCGCGCAGGCCACGCTCGAACGGATCATCTCGCTCGGCTGCGGCGTCGCGCTCGACGATTTCGGAACGGGCTATTCCTCGCTCGGCTACCTGCGCAAGATGCGCTTTTCGACCATCAAGGTCGATCGCAGCTTCGTGCAGGGCGCGGCGCGCAACAATGCCGAAAGCCTTGCCATCGTGCGCGCGGTGGTAGCGATGGCCGACAGCCTCGAAATGTCCACCACGGCAGAGGGCGTCGAGACCGAGGTCGAGCTGGAAACCATCCGGCGGCTGGGTTGCAAGAAGATCCAGGGCTATTTCTTCGGTCGCCCGATGGCCGCGACCGACGCGCGCGGTCTGTTCCACCAGGTTGCGCTGCGCGCCCGCGGCGCCGCCTGAGCATCGTCGCCACGAAAAGGGGCGACCGCTCCCTCAAGCAGCCGCCCCACCCGAGCCGCACTGGACAAGCGGCCGTGGTTCGATCCGGCCGTGCTCGTCCCTCAACGGCGCGACCGGAACGTCTGGTAATGCTCAAGCAAAAGCGGGCGTCTCTCCCAGCACGCGCGCAGCGTGAGCTGTCGTGAAGACCTCGGGCGGCACGATGTCCGGCCCGCCAAGAACGGCGGCGGCGTGCATCCCCACGGTCGGGTCGGCAGCGCTCAATTCGTGATAGCGATGGCGGCGCGCCTTCGCTGTTTCGCCGAACTCCATGTCGAGCGTTGCCTGGATATGTGCGGTGAAGCGCAGGCGGCGCATGCGCTCGCGGCGTTCTTCCTCGTAGGGGCGGAAATCCGGCGTTGCGCCGCTGGCGGTGTCCTTCAGGATGTCGGTCACCGTGCGTACGTCGCGATAGGTGATCGACTGGCCGAGACCCAGGATCGGGTCGTTCCAGCCCGCCGCATCGCCCACCAGCACGCCACCCGGCGCGTAGGGCACGTCCACGATCGAACAGTTGTTGTAATAGGCGTAGAGCGGCCCGGCAGGCCTGCCTTTGGCGATCGCCTCGTTGCCCGGTGCGCTCTTCATGCGGAAGGCGGCGAGGAACTTGTCCGCGCCATCAGCCCCGGCAAAGCGCTTGGCCTGATCGAGCGCCCATCCGCCATAGACGCGCACCCGCGTGCCGCCCTGCGGGAAGGCGAGGAAGGCAAAGTCATCCTCGGTGCCGATGGCCTGACGACGTTGGTCCCATGCATGCACTTCATCAACAAGCAGCCCGGCGAACCAGTGGTGCGGCTTGTCCTGCAGCAGCGTCCGTTCGGCCACGCGCCGCACCATCGACTGGCGCCCTTCCGCGCCCACTACCAGCGGCGCATGCGCCGTATGCTCAACGCTGCCATGGACGTACGTGACTGACGGCTCGGCCCCAAGCCGCACCTCCCTGACCTCGACACCGCGCAAGGTCGTCGCGCCATCCTGTCCGGCCTTGTCGAACAGCGTCTGGCAATGCACCGGGTGGCGCAGGCACAGCGGGCCGGCGACATCGGCGGCAAAGATGCCAAGGTCGATGGCGTGCGCTTCGGCTTCGGCCGGCGCCAGCGTTTCGTCATAAGTGACGTGGCTGGTCAGGTGATGCCCGCCCGCCGCCATCAGCGTGTCGTAGAGGCCCATGCGCTTCACTTCAGTCACGCCCCAGGGCGCGATCCATTCGCCGCGCACGCGATCTTCATAGACCGTGGACTTTTCGAGCAGCAGCACGTCGCGCCCGGCGCGCGCCATGACCGAGGCGAGTGCCGATCCGGCAAGGCCACCGCCGACGACAATCAGGTCATGGCGGCTCATGATGCCGCCACCGTGGCATAGGCGGCGCGCAGGGCCTTCTTGTCGGGCTTGCCCACGGCGGTCTGCGGGATCGCGTCGATGAACACCACGCGCTTGGGCGCCTGCACCGGCCCCTTGTGTTCGCGCACCAGTGCGATCAGCTCGCCGTCCTCCACGCTCTGGCCGGGGCGCAGCACGCAGGCCGCCCACACCGCTTCGCCCCACTTTTCATCGGCAATGCCGAACACCGACACTTGCGCCACGGCAGGGTGCTGGGCGATCACGTTTTCGACTTCGCTGGGGAAGACGTTGAAGCCGCCAGTGACGATCATGTCCTTCTTGCGGTCGACGATGCGCAGGAAGCCGTCGGGGTCCTTCACCGCCACGTCGCCGGTATGCAGCCAGCCGCCGCTCAGCGTCTCGCGGTTCTGCTCCTCGCGGTCGAGGTAGCCGTCCATCACCAGCGGCCCGCGCACGCAGATCTCGCCAGGCTCGCCATCCGCCACGGGCTGGTTGTCATCGCCCAGCAGCGCCACGTCGACGTAAGGCACCGGACGCCCGCACGAGGCGAGGCGCTGCGGATTGTCGGGATCGTGCTCGCTGCGGCGCAGGACGCTGACCGTCATTGGCGCTTCGGCCTGCCCGTAGAACTGGAAGAACACCTTGCCCAGCCGCTCGATGCCTTCCTTCAGCCGCGCCGGGCTCATCAGCGAGGCGCCGTAGAAGATCGTTTCGAGGCTGGAGAGGTCGTATTTGTCGAAATCGGGATGGTCGAGCAGGGCATAGATCATTGTCGGCACCAGCATGGTGCAGGTGATCTTGTATTTCTCGATCGCGGCCAGCACGGCGCCCGGCTCGAATGCGGGCAGCACCACCATCGTGCCGTGCTTGAGCAGCATCGGACCGAACAGCGACCCGCCCGCATGGCTGAGGGGCACGACCGCGAGCACGCGCGGTTCGATCGGCCATTCCCACTCGCTCATCATGATCGACAGTGCGGTGCTGCCGGTGCGCGGGTTTCCCGGGATCGCCTTGGGCTTGCCGGTGGTGCCGCCCGAATAGGACAGGCGGGTGATCGTGCCCGGGTCCATGACGGGGGGCACGAGCGGGCCGGGCGTATACTGGCGGGCGAGCGCGAGCAGGTCCTGGCCGCTTTCGCCGTGGCCCAGCGACAGCACGACCTTGAGCCGGGTGGTGCGCGCTACCAGTTCGGCGGCGCGCCGCTCGAACTTCTTCGGATCGTAGAGCAGCACTTCGACGTTCGCGTCCTCGATCGCGAACAGATGGTCGTCGGCCGAGCCCATCGGGTGCATGGCGACAAGGCAGCCTCCGGCATAGCCGATGGCGTTGTGCAGCAGCAGCACTTCGACCGAATTGCCCGCCAGCAGCGCGATGCGCGTGCCGTTGCCGATGCCCGCCGCGATCAGCGCCTGCGTGATCTGGCTGGTGGTGTCGAGGATCTGGCCTCCGGTCCAGGCAGTCTCACCGGCGACTTCGACCAGAGGCTTGTTGCGATCGCGTTCCAGCGCGTTGAGGACGGCGTTGACCGGATAAAGCGAGGGGTGGAGAAATTCGGTCATTGGGCGGCCTCCTTCATGCCTTCGAGCAGCGGGGCGATAAGGTTGGGATACCAGTTCTGCGCGGTGGCGCGGCCAAGCGCGATGCCTTGCGCGATGGCCTGAGAGCCTTCATCGGTGAAGTTCGGCAGAACGTAGAGATCGCCGTTCTGAACCGCGCCATAGACCAGCCGGACCAGCTCGGATCGCGGCAAGCCATTGTCGACCGCCTCGCGCATCGAGGCTTCGACCGCGGCCAGCACCGGGTTGTCGAGCCGGTGCGCCACTTCGCCTTCCAGCGCTCCGCTGGTCTTTTCGGGGAACATGATCTTTGACTGAACTACGCCCGGCATGACTACCGTGACGCCGATGTTCGGCACCCCTTGCGTCTGCAGGTCGAGCCACAGCGCTTCGTTGAGCGCGAGCACCGCGTGTTTGGTCATCGAATAGGAGCAGAAGCCGGGATTGACCGTGATCCCCGCGCCCGACGAAACCGTCACTACGTGGCACTCGTCCCCTTGCGCGATCATGCGCGGCACGAACGCCTTGATGCCGTGGATCACCGAGCGTTGGTTGACGCCGATCACCCATTCGTACTGTTCAAGGCTGACTTCCCACGTCACGCCTGCCGCAAACACGCCTGCGTTGTTGATCAGCACGTTGACCCTGCCGAAGCGGTCGACGGCGGCCTGCGCGAGCGCCTCGACATCCTCGTACTTCGCAACGTCGCCCTTGATGCCCAGCACCTCGCCTTTGGCCGAAAGGCTGGCGACGGCATCGGCCAGCGTGTCCTCGCGAATGTCCGAGATCACGACCTTGGCCCCGCGATCGAGCGCGCCTTCTGCCAGCGCATAGCCGATGCCCGATGCGCCGCCCGTGATGACGACGACCTTGTCCTTGAAATCCTGCATCATGCCTTCTCCAGCACGTGGATGGCGCAGGCGGTGCCCATGCCGGGACCGCCGCCGACGACGTGGGTAAGCCCGATCTTCGCGCCTTCGACCTGCCGCGCGCCCGCCGTGCCGCGCAGGTGGGTGGCGACTTCGTAGATGTTGGCGATGCCGGTGGCCCCCAAGGGATGGCCCTTCGACAGCAGCCCGCCCGAAACGTTGACCGGGACCTTGCCGCCCAGTGCCGTCACGCCATCGTCGATCAGCCGGCCGGCCTCGCCATCGGCGCAGAGGCCGAGGTTTTCGTAATGCACCAGTTCCGCCGTGGCGAAGCAGTCGTGCAGTTCGACGAGGTTGACGTCCTCCGGCCCGATGCCTGCGCGCTCATAGGCCATCTTCGCAGCGAGGCGCGTCGCCCCGCTGAAATCGGGCATGGCCATCTGCCGTTCGGCAAAGGGATTGCTGCTCATTTCCGACGCGCGCACGCGCACCGCGCGGTCCATCAGGCCCATCTGGCGGACCTTGGCCTCCGACATCAGCACGGCGGCGGCCGAGCCATCGACGTTGACTGAACACATCAGCTTGGTGTTGGGGTACGCGATCATCTCCGCGCCCATCACTTCCTCGAGCGGCGTTTCCTTGCGGTACATCGACTTGGGGTTGAGCGTGGAGTGGTGGTGGTTCTTGACCGACACCTTGGCGAACTGTTCAAACGTCGTACCGTACTGGCGCGCGTGCTCGATGCCGATCTGTGCGAACATCGCGGGCATGGTATACGATCCGACGAGGCCCTCGGGCGAAGGCCCGCCGCCGGTGCCGCCGAGCAGGCCCTTGCCCATCTGTTCGACGCCGACGGCCAGCACGGTGTCGTACATCCCCGCCTTGATCGACATCCACGCATCGCGGAACGCGGTCGCGCCGGTGGCACAGGCATTGGCGACGTTGACGACGGGAATGCCCGTCTGGCCGATTTCGGCCAGCATCCGCTGGCCCACCATGCCGTTGGCCTGCCCCAGATTGCCGCAGTACAAAGCCTGCATGTCGCGGATCGAAAGCCCCGCGTCATCGAGCGCCAGCAGCGCGGCTTCGGCGGCAAGGCCGGGGACGGTGCGATCGGGGAAGCGACCGAACCGGATCATGTCGATGCCGACAACGTAGACGTCGCTCATGCCGCTGCTCCTTGCGCGGGGACGAACAGGTAGGTGAGGTAGGGCTTGTCCGCGCCCGCGGGCACCGCCTCGCGGAACACCATGCGCACGGGCATGTCCGCGCTCACCGCTTGCGGATCGACATCTACCAGCGTGCCCTTGATGTGCGCGCCATCGTCGAGATCGACGATCACGTCGACGAACGGGGTGGCGACACCGGGGAAGCTGCGATGTACCACGGTCCAGGCCCAGACCTTGCCGGTTTCGGCCAGATGGACAGGTTCCATCGCATCGCGGGCGGTGCACTTGGCGCAGACTTCGCGCGGGCCGACATAAACGTGGCCGCATTGCGTGCATCGGCTGCCCGCCACATAGGGCTTGCCGTCGTTCGGTTGGATGATCGGCAGCAGGGGCTCGCTCATGCGGCGTCCTCCGGGGTGGGGGCGTGCGGGGCCATGGCGACGTGGATCGGCAGCAGCGCCTCCGGGTTCCACGAAATGCGCTGGCCCACGGTGATGCCGCCATCGACGACAAGGTGCGTGCCGGTGACGAACGAGGCGTCCTCGCTGGCGAGGAACACAGCGGCGCCCGCGATGTCGGCAGGTGCGCCCGCGCGGCGGATCGGCTGCATCTGTCCTGCGCTTTCCACCAGCGCCGCGGTCATCTGGTCGGCGGCGGCGCGTTCGAGGCCGATCGACATGCCGAAGATCGGCGTCACGATCACGCCGGGGCAGATCGCGTTGACGCGGATGTTGTGCACCGCAAGGTCAGCCGCAGACAGCTTCGACAAGTGCAGCACGCCCGCCTTGGCGACGCCATAGGCAAGGCCCCAGCCCGCCTCGAACGCCGCGATCGAGGCGATGTTGACCACCGCCCCGCCACCGCGCGCGATCATCAGCGGGGCGGCGTGCTTGGTGCCCAGCATCGGCGCGCGCAGCAGCAGGGCCTGCGTCCAGTCCCAGCCCTCGGCCGTGGTGTCGAGCGAGCCGGTCGGCGGCCCGCCCGCGCCCGCGTTGTTGATCAGGATATCGAGCCCGCCGAACTCGGAGGCCGCCGCCGCGCAGGCTGCGGCGATGTCTGCTTCCTGCGTCACGTCGCAGTGGCGATAGGCAACCTTGCCGCCAAAGCGCGCTTCGAGGTTCGCGCCCTTTTCATCCTGCACGTCCGCCGCCAGCACTTTCGCGCCTTCGGCCACGAAACGTTCGACGATGCCAAGGCCGATGCCCGAGCATCCGCCGGTGACGAGGGCGACCTTGCCCTGAAGTCGCCCGCTCACTTGACGGTCCTCGACAGGTAGGCCGCTTCGTGGATCGCGTTGGCATACGATCGCGGTGTGCGCGCATCGCCGACGACGTGGACGGTGATCGGCTTGCCCATGAACGCGCGTTCGAGACTGTTATCCTTCTCGCGGCCCGAGCAGATCACGATCGTGTCGGCCTCGATCCGCACTTCGCCATCGGTCCCGGTGAACACCGCCGCGCCACCCTCGATCCGGGAGAGCGCAAGGCCCGGCTCCGCTGTCAGCCCTGCATAGGCCATCATGCCCATGATCGCCCACACGCGCGATCCGATGTAGTTGGCCGGCGCATAGGCGGGACCCGCCTCCACCAACCGAACGTCATGCCCGCGCAGCTTGTAGTCGACGGCCAGTTCCGCGCCTTCGGCCGCGCCCACCACGACCACGCGCTTGCCGATGGCAGGCGGATTATCACGGCGCATGGCCTCGTCGATACGCAGGGCAAGGCCACTGGCGCGGGCCTCTGCAAGGCCGGGCACTTCGATCGCGATGGGCTTGGCGCCCGTGGCGATCACTACCACGTCGGGTTCTTCGGCAAGGATCTCGGCTACGCCCGCATCAACCCCCAGCCGCACGTCGACCGACGACTTCTCGATCATCTTGCGGTGGTAGTTGGGCTGGTAGCGCAGCATCTCCATGTTGGGCAGGCCCGGATAGTTGCCCGCCCAGTCCATCGCGCCGCCCAGCGTGCTGCCCTTTTCGAACAGGATCACGTTATGGCCGATCTCGTCGGCGGTGAGGGCATATTCCATGCCGCCCGATCCGCCGCCTACCACCACGATCGTCTTGGGCTGGTTGGTGGGAATGATGCGGTATTCATCCTCGCGCCCGAACACCGGGTTCTGAGCAGACCCTGCCCAGCCCTTGCCGAAGATATTGCCCTGCAGCAGAGACGCCCCGGTGTGGGTCGAAAGACGGATCTCGTCCTCGCGGCCCTGCATCATCTTGTTGGGGAAATCGGGATCGTCGAGCGACAGGCGGCACACGCCCGCAAAGTCCGCGCCCGCTTCTTCCACCATGGTGTGCAGATGCGCAGGGGTGATCAGGTTGGCCGATCCGATCAGCGGCATGTCGATGCCACGCTTCTGCAATTCGGCGCGCAGGGTCTGGATGTTGTCCTTGTTGACGACCTTGGGCGTGTAGAACGAAGGGCCGATGAACTCGGTCGAATGGATGTCGGCGCGGCGGCTGGGCGCGCCCAGCATCGAACCGAACGTGCAGTCGAGCGCCGCGATGCCCAGCGCGTGGAGGCGCGGCGCATAGTGCTCGGCGAAGTATTCGATGTCGTAGCCGCCTTCGAGGTTTTCATCGCAGCACAGGCGCGGGATCAGCGGGAAGTCCTTGCCGCATAGTTCCTGCGTGCGCTGGATGATCGCCTCGCACATGTAGAAGCGGTCGGCGTACTTGTCGGTGCGGCCCTGGTTCGCCAGTAGCGACAGGTTGGTGTGCGGCAGCGAGCCGTGGCAGAAGTGGAACGAGAGGAAGTCGAAGCCTGCTTCCTTGGCGCGGCGCCCGGCCTGCGCGAAGCTCTCCACGATGTCGTCATAGACTTCGGTGGGGACGACACCGCTTTCGGCATTGCCGATCACGTACTTGTTGCTCGGCCCCCATGCGACCGTGCCCGGAATCCAGCCCTTGCCGGGTTCGAGCGGAATCGTGGTGCCAAGACCGGGGATCAACCCGCCGTAGAACAGCTGGATGCCCGCCAGCGAGCCGTTGTTCTTGATCTCGGCCACCGTGTCGCGGAACTCGATGACATAGTCCTCGTCATACAGGCCGAGCATCCGTTCGTTGATCAGGCCATCGCGCCGCACGCAGGTCGCGCCCACGATCACCGCCGCATAGCCGCCCTTGGCCAGCGAGCCATAAGCCGCGGCGAGACGGCGCGTGGCGTAGCCCTGCGGGTCCGACATGTTGAGCGTCGTCGGTACGTGGATCAGGCGGTTCTTGAACGTGAGCCCCTTCGCTTCGAAGGGCTCGAACAGCTTGCTCATGGTCATCCTTTCCCGGTGCCGCCTTTTGGTCTAGCGGTCGTTCACAACGCTAAGTCATATGACTTAATTGAACGATTAACTACAGGCGGGCGCAGTGCAAGTCAATTCACTCCCGGCGGTCGAGGAAAGCGAAAGCGACACCTCTCGCCTGCTGCTCAAGACGGCCCGCAAGTTGTTTGCGGAGCGCGGAATCCGGGCTGTTACGGTGCGCGAGATCGCGCGTGAGGCAGGCCAGCGCAACCAGGGCGCGGTCGCCTATCACTTCGGCACCAAGGACGCGCTGGTCGAACGCATCCTCGTCGACGGGGCACAGCGAATCGAGGCGCGCCGCCACGCCTACCTGGCCGTGCTGGAAGCCGATGGGGGGCCGCGCACCGTACGCGAGGCGGTCGCCGCGATCGTCGTGCCCTCGGTCATGTTCGCCGACGAGGACGCAGAGCACGGTTCGTACTTCAATCGCTTCCTGATGCGGCTGGCGCTCTACGATCCGGGGCTGATCGATCGCACGCTCGCGGGGCGCTACAACGCGGGCTACCAGCGCTGCCTTACCCACTTGCGCCGCCTGCTGGCCGACCTGCCGCGCGAAGCGCAAAGCCGCCGCTTCGGCTTTTTCGGCAGCTATATTTCCGCCCTGCTGGCCGAGCGCGAGGCGGTGCTGGCCGAAGGCCCGCAGGAGCGCCGTCGCTGGCGTTCGGACAAGGCGCTGGACGATCTGATCGCCACCGCCGCAGCGCTGCTGGAGGCAGGCTTGACCGAACGGTGATCCCGCGAACGAGGGATTTGGCATTTGGTCTGAATGGGTAGAGACTGCTCCGGCGGCGGTGACGTGAATCCTCCCGCGGCAGGGGACATGGAATGTTCGGACGATTGTGGTGCCTGCTCAACCGCCACGCGCCCAAGCGCAGCGCGGTGCAATGGGATGGCGATGTATTTGTGGGCCATTGTCGTCATTGCGAACAGCCTATCCAGCGCGTGCGCCACGGCCACTGGGTTGCGCGCGAAGGCTGACGTTGCCGATGTCGTGACATTTTGCACAGGCATTGTGCCTGACTTATCAGTATTCTCCGCAGCAAAGCGTTAGGAACTGCGAGAGGGTACTGGGATGGCAACGTATCATTTCAATGACTTGGGGCCAGATCCACTGACAACGTTCGATCCGGCACATGATGTGATCGCGTTCGATTCGACAGGTATTTCGGCTGCGTCCGTGCAGTTGAATTTCCTTGGTGGCGATCTTTTCGTGATCAGCCGAGGCTATGGCGTCGGAATCAAGCGCATTGCGCCGGGTGATTTGTCGGATGGTTCGTTCACGTTCGCCGATGGTTCGAAAATGCTGCTCGGCGCCAGATCCTTCAGCGACGTTCTCGATTCCTGGGGGCGCTCCTACGATCTCACCGGCGCATCCGGGTCCGATCAGGTCTGGGGTCTCGGGGGAGCGGACATCGTACTGGCCGGTGCCGGCAACGATTATCTGGTAGGCAATGCCGCGCTGACCAGGATCAACCATGTTTCGCGCAATGGCGGCACCGGCTCGCCCGAGGCCAGCTATCGCCCCACGGTGAGCCATGACGGGCGGCTGGTGGCGTTCGAGGGCGACTGGACCGGGTTCAAGACGAAGGGCTATGAAGGCATCATCGTCAAGAACATGGATACCGGCGCGCTGTCGAACGAGCATCGCAGCGCCTTGGGCGTACCCGGAGGATCGGGCGCGGGATCGCCGGTGCTGTCGGCTGACGGGCGCTTCGTCGCCTTCTCCAGTGCATCGTCCAACCTCCTAGGCGAGCCTTACAGCGGCGCGCTTTATGACATCTATGTCGCCAGCACGACCGGCAGCAGGATCGTGCGCGTGTCCACTGCGAGCGACGGCACGCTGGCGGCCGACGGGCGCGCGCTCAACCCCGACCTGTCCGCCAATGGCCGCTACGTCACCTTCGAAAGCACGTCTTCGAACCTCGTCGCCGGCGGATCGACCGCGCAGACCGACGTGTTCCTCAAGGACACCGTCACCGGCACGACAACGCGCCTGTCCACCAGTCTGTCGGGTAGTGATGGCAATGGCGAAAGCATCAACGCGCACATCGCGGCCAACGGCAAGATGGCGGTGTTCCAGAGCGATGCCAGCAACCTCGTCGACAACGACGCCAACGGATATTCCGACATCTTCGTATGGGATGCGGCCAGCGGCGCGGTGCGAAACGTGACCAAGGATCTGGTCGCCGTGTCCAGTCCGAACAACGGTGCGTTCAACCCCGACATAGCGGTGACCGCGGACGGCGACACGATCGTGGTGTTCGAAACGGGGCGCAGTCTCGTCGCGGCGGACGACCACAATTCGTCCGACATATATGCGCTGAACGTCACCCGAGGGACGATCCAGCTCGTGTCGGCGCGGGCCGATGGGACCGGCGTAGGCGCGTCGAGCTACGACGCTTCGATCTCCGACGACGGGCGCTGGGTAGTCTTCACCAGCGGGTCGGACAGCCTCGTCGCCGACGACAACAATGGCTACGCCGATGTCTTCGTCAAGGATCTCGTCACCGGCGAGATCGGGCTGGTCTCGCGTGCGGCCAACGGGAAGGTCGGCAACCAGGCGAGTGGCCACGCCGCGATTTCGGCAGGCGGCGACTTCATCGTCTTCGAAAGCGGCGCGACCAACTTTGCCAGCACTGATGGCAATGGCGGGTTCTCCGATGTGTTCCGGGTCTCCAACCCGCTGCTCAAGGACAAGCTTGTCGGTGGCGCGGGGAATGACACTTACGTGCTCGATCGCGCTGACACGGTGGTCGAGGAGGTGGGCGGCGGCAGCGACCTGATCCGCGCATCGTTCAGCTACACGCTCGGCGCCAACGTCGAGAATTTGCAGTTGACGGGCACTGCCGCGATCAACGGCAAAGGCAACGAACTTGGCAATGGCATCTATGGCAACGAGGCCAACAACGTACTCGACGGCGCCGCCGGGGGCGATCTTTTGCGCGGTGCAGGCGGCGATGATCGCCTGCGTGGCGGCGCGGGGGCGGACCGGCTTGTCGGGGGCAGCGGCAACGACGTGCTGACCGGGGGAACCGGCGCGGACACGTTCTTCCTGGACAGCCGCATCGGTTCGGACCTGATCACCGATTTTGTCTCCGGCACCGACAAGATCCGGTCGGCGCTGGCGATCGGCGATGGCGACTCGGTGATCGAAAATGCTGCGGTGCGCGATGCGGCGGGCGGTTTTGCCGGCGCCGCCGAACTGGTGATCTTCACCAAGGACGCCAGCGGCCTGTCCCTCGCCGACGCGGTGGCGACCATCGGCTCGGCCAGCGGCGCGATCGCGACCGGCCAGACCCGGCTCTATGCGATCGACAATGGCCACGACAGCGCGGTCTACCTGTTCAAGTCGGCGGATGGCGATGCCGTGGTGTCGGCCAGCGAACTGACGCTGCTGGTCACGATGACGGGAACGCCATCGACCGCGCTGGCGGACTACGCGCTGCTGTAAAAGCGGCAGGAGCGATCCTGCGGGCTGGGCCTGCTGGCTGGGGCGGCAGGATTCGAACCTGCGAATGCCGGTACCAAAAACCGGTGCCTTACCACTTGGCGACGCCCCAGCAGGAGGCGCGCTTATAGCGAGGCCTGCCGGATTGAAAAGAGGGGCGCGCAGGCTTTCCGCAAGGTTGCCTTGCCTGCGCGCTCGGGGTGCATCGGGGTGGGCTCTGGTGCGCTTAGGTGTCGTTCAGGACGCCTTGGGGGCATCGAAATCGGCGGCGGAATGGCGCTCGGGAATGCCGCGCTGGATGTTGTTCACCAGCCGCCCGCGCTGCGCGCCCGGCCGAGCGTCGATCTCGCGCACCCAGCGCCCCACGTTCTCGTATTCGTGCATCGACAGGAACGTTGCCGCATCGCCATAGGCTTGCCCGTTGTAGAGCATGCCGAACCAGGCATAGGTCGCGATATCGGCGATGGTGTAATCCTCGCCCGCCAGGAACCGGCTCTCGCCCAGGCGCCTGTCGGCCACGGAGAACAGCCGCTTGGTCTCCATGGCGTAGCGGTTGATGGGGTATTCCATCTTGAACGGCGCATAGGCGTAGAAGTGCCCGAAACCTCCGCCGATGAAGGGCGCAGATCCCATCTGCCAGAACAGCCACGACAGGCACTCGGCGCGGCCCTGAGCATCGGTGGGGATGAAGCGGCCGAACTTTTCGGCAAGGTGCAGCAGCATGGCGCCCGATTCGAACAGGCGGATCGGTTCGGGACCGCTGCGATCGACCATCGCCGGGATCTTGGAATTGGGGTTCACGTCGACGAAGCCGGTCGTGAACTGGTCGCCTTCGAAGATCTTGATCAGCCAGGCATCGTATTCAGCCTCGGCAACGCCCGCTTCGAGCAGTTCCTCGAGCATGATCGTCACCTTCTGCCCGTTGGGCGTGCCCAGCGAATAGAGCTGGAAGGGGTGTTCGCCGACCGGCAGTTCGGCTTCACGGATCGGGCCTGCGATCGGGCGGTTGAGGTTGGCGAACACGCCGCCGTTGGGCTGATCCCAGGTCCAGACCTTGGGCGGAACGTAATCTTCGGGCTTCGGCTGATCGGACATCGGATGGGATCCTTGATCGAACGCGGGGCGCGTCCCCGTGCGGGGCAGGTGGGTGGCTGGGGCAGGAACCGCAAGGGGGCTATCCCGTTCGCCGGATATGACCAGCAAACCCCAAGCGCTGCAATTCGGCAAGACCCGGCTGGTCTATGTCGATGATTCGCTGCCCGGCATCCATCGCCGCCGCTGCGGCAAGGGCTGGGCCTATCGCGACGCCGAAGGCCGAAGTGTGACCGACCGGGCCGAGATCGACCGGCTGAACGCCATCGGCCTGCCGCCTGCCTATCAGGACGCATGGTTCTGCCCCGCGCCCAACGGCCACATCCTGGCCACCGGGATCGATGCCAAGGGGCGCAAGCAGTACCGTTATCATCCGGAATTCCGCACCGTGCGCGAAGGCGAGAAATTCGACGGCTGCGCCCGCTTCGGCCACCTGCTGCCGCTGGTGCGCAAGCGGGTGGAGGACGATCTGTCCAGCCCCGGTCTTACGCGCGAACGATGCATCGCCTCGGTGGTGCGCCTGCTCGATACCGGCGGCATCCGCATCGGCAACGAGGCCTATGCGCGGGCGAACGAAAGCTTTGGCGCGACCACGCTGCGGATGCACCACGCCGCCATCGCGGGGAAGGTGTTGCGGCTGCGGTTCAAGGCCAAATCGGGCAAGCTTCGCGAGATGAACATCTCCGACCGGAGCCTCGTCCGCTTCGTTCGCAAGGTGCAGGATCTTCCCGGCCAGCATCTGTTCCAGTACCTCGACGAACACGGTGAGGCCTGCCCGGTGGGGTCCGCCGACGTGAACGCCTACTTGCGCGAGACGATGGGCGAAGACTTCACCGCCAAGCATTTCCGCACATGGCACGCGAGCGCGCTTGGCTTCGAATTGCTGGCCGACGCGCGAGAGAAGGTGCCGCTCAAGTCTCTGCTGCTGGAGGTATCCGAGCGGCTGGGCAACACGCCAGCCATTGCGCGCAAGTCCTATGTCCACCCTGCCGTGCTGGGGCTGGTGCCGGAACAGGAGGAATGGCGCGCGGACTTGAGGCTGCCGCGCGCCACGCGCTGGCTTTCGCGCGCCGAACGCGGCCTTGTTGCCTTGCTGGAAGAAGGCCCGCGCGCAGTGGAATTGTTGCGGGCGGGTTAGCCCAGGCGCTGCAACACCGGTACCAGTTCGTCGAAGTGGTCGATCACCGCATCGGCCCCCAGTTCGTCGGGCGGCAGATCCCAGAAGCCGAAGCGGCAGGCCACGACGGGCAACTGCGCCGCGCGGGCCGCGCCCACGTCGAAGGTGGTGTCGCCCACGAAGGCCGCACTGGTGCCGTTGCAGCGACGGACCATTTCGTGGAGCATGTCCGGCGCGGGCTTGGCGCGGCCGGGGCCGAGCGTGTCGCCACCGATCACGCAAGTGAAACGCTGGGTCAGGCCGAGCGCATCGAACAGGCGCAGCGCCATATCCTCGCGCTTGTTGGTGGCAACGGCGATCTTCACGCCGTGCGCATCGAGCGCGTCGAGCATGGCCTCGCCGCCCGGGAACAGGCGGGAATGGACCGCAATGTTCTGGCCGTAATAGTCCAGCAGGCTGGCTTGCAGCGCGGGGAAGGCGGCTTCGTCCACGCCGCCGCTTGCCAGCAGGGCATTGCGCAGCATCTGCGCTGCCCCACCGCCGATGTACTGGCGCACGCTGTCGAGAGCGACCGGCGCGCGACCGGCAAGAGCGAGCGCATGGTTGAGCGCTTTGCCGAGGTCCCAGGCGGTGTCGAGCAGCGTGCCGTCGAGGTCGAAGCCGACCACGTCGAATGGAAATTTGGTCATGTTGGACGCAACTGCCGCCGCGTTCTGGAAACTGCAAGCAAATGCTGGCAATAGCCCCACCCATGACCACTGCCATGACCGACCCCGCCTCTCCGCTCGCTATCGTCGTCCTTGCCGCAGGCAAGGGCACCCGCATGAAAAGCGACCTGCACAAGGTGCTGCACCCGATCGCCGGGCGGCCGATGCTGATGCACCTGCTGGCGAGCGCGGCCGAGCTTGCGCCGCAGCATCAGGTGGTCGTGGCTGGCCACGGGCGCGACCAGCTTGAAAAGGCGCTGGCGGGCGCGGCGACGATCGCGGTGCAGGACCCGCAGTTGGGTACGGGGCATGCGGTGCAGCAGGCAGAAGCCGCGCTCGCCGGTTTCGAAGGCGACGTGCTGATCCTCTATGGCGACGTGCCCTTCGTGCGTGCCGAAACCATGCGCGCGATGCTTGAACGGCTGCATGGGGCTGACAATCCGGCGGTCGTGGTGCTGGGCTTCGAACCGGCGGACACGCTGCAATATGGCCGCGTCATCGCGCAGAATGGCGTTGTGGCCAAGATGGTCGAGCACAAGGACGCCAGCGAGGCCGAGCGCGCCTGCCGTCTATGCAATTCCGGGCTGATGGCGGTTCGTGGCAGCGAACTGTTCGGCCTGTTGGCACGCGTCGGCAATGACAACGCGCAGGGCGAATATTACCTGACCGACATCGTCAACGTGGCCAATGGCGACGGGCGCGTCTGCGCGGTGGTCGTGACCGACGACGCCGACGAGGTGATGGGCATCAACAGCCGCGGCGAACTCGCGATTGCCGAGGCGCGCTGGCAGGACAAGCGCCGCGCCGCCGCGATGGCCGATGGCGCCACGCTGGTCGCGCCCGAAACGGTCTGGTTCGCGTGGGATACCAAGGTCGGTCGCGACGTGACGATCGAACAGAACGTGGTGTTCGGCCCCGGCGTGACCGTGGCCGACAAGGTGGTGATCCACGCCTTCAGCCACATCGAGGGCGGATCCTTGCACGAAGGCGTCTCGGTCGGCCCCTTCGCGCGCATCCGTCCCGGCTCGGTGCTGGAAGAGGGCAGCCGCATCGGCAACTTCGTGGAGATGAAGGCCACCAGGCTGGGCAAGGGGGCCAAGGCCAACCACCTGACCTACCTCGGCGATGCCGACGTGGGCGAGAGCGCCAACATCGGGGCAGGGACCATCACCTGCAACTACGACGGCTATTTCAAGCACAAGACGGTGATCGGCGCGCGCGCGTTCATCGGCTCGAATTCGTCGCTGATCGCCCCGATCAAGATCGGCGCGGACGCCATCGTCGCGGCGGGCAGCGCGGTTTCGCGCGATGTCTCGGACGGCGAGCTGCGGCTGGTCCGTGCCGAACAGCTGATCAAGCCGGGCTGGGCCGACCAGTTCCACGACGCGATGAAGAAGAAGAAGGCCGACAAGGCGAAGGGGTGATCAGGGTTGACGGGGTGATCAGGGTTGACGATATCACGATATGATATCATGATATCGTCATGACTCGCATCCTCGCCGATCTTCCGGATGAAGATATCAAGTGGCTCGATGCGCGCGCGGCCGAGCAGGGCAAGTCTCGTGCCTCGCTGGTGCGCGAGGCGGTGGCGAGCTTTCGCGCCTTGAGTCCTGCATCGGGCAGCAAGGACTGGATCGAGCGCGGCGCCGGGTACTGGAAGCGCCGCCCTGACATTCGCGATGGCGTGGACTACCAGCGGGCCATCCGCGAGGATCGTCGCCCCCATGACGAGCCCTGACCGTGTCGGACCCTTTCTTCGATACCAATATTCTGGCCGACTGGCTGATGGGCCGGCCGCAGGCGGCGGCGGAACTGTCCCGCTATGCCCGGCATCGCATCAGCCGGATCGCCTGGGCCGAGGTGTTGGCGGGCGAGCCGCTGGAGACCCGCGACCATGTCCGCGAATTAATCGCTCCGTTCGAAATCGTTGAGGTGGACGGACGTATAGCGCTGACGGCGTCGGACATTCGCCATCGTACCCGCATGAAGTTGCTCGACGCGCTGATCCTGGCGACCGCGCAGGTCAACGGGGCGATCCTGGTGACCAGAAATATCAAGGACTTCCCGGCAGCGATGCCGGGTATCCGCGTACCTTATACCCTCTAAGCGAAGGCTTGTTGCTCCCATGTGCGGAATCATCGGAATCGTCGGCAAGGAAGACGTCGCGGACCGGCTCGTCGACGGCCTGCGCCGGATGGAATATCGCGGCTATGACAGCGCGGGGATCTGCACGGTCGTGGACGGAGCGCTGGTCCGCCGCCGTGCTGAGGGCAAGCTCAACAATCTCGTGCTCGAACTGGCGCGCAATCCCGCCTCTGGCACTATCGGCATCGCGCACACCCGCTGGGCGACGCACGGCGCGCCGACCACCAGCAACGCGCACCCGCACGCGACCGGCGAAGTGGCGCTGGTCCACAACGGCATCATCGAGAACTTCCGCCCCTTGCGCGAGGCGCTGATCGCGCGCGGACGCAAGTTCGAAAGCGAGACCGATACCGAAGTGGTGGCGCACCTCGTGTCCGAACAGGTGGAAGCGGGCTTGTCGCCGCAGGATGCGGTCAAGGCGGTGCTGCCGCAGTTGCGCGGGGCCTTTGCGTTGGCCATCGCGTTTCGCCAGCATGGCGACCTGCTGATCGGCGCGCGGCTCGGCTCGCCACTGGTGGTGGGCTATGGGGAAGGGGAGACCTATCTCGGTTCCGACGCGCTGGCGCTGGCGCCGCTGACGCAGCGCATCACCTATCTCGAAGAAGGCGACTGGGTGGTCATCACCCGTGAGGGCGCGCAGATCTTCGATGCGGACAACCAGCCGGTCAGCCGCGCCATCGTGGCCTCGGGCGCGACCGCGGCGGCGATCGAGAAGGGCGATTATCGCCACTTCATGCAGAAGGAGATATTCGAGCAGCCAACCGTGGTGGCGCAGACGCTGCGCAGCTACTTGCGCCGCGTCGACCAGTCGGTGGCGCTGCCGCAGATCGATTTCGATCTGTCGAAGATCAACCGCGTGACCATCGTCGCCTGCGGCACGAGCTATTACGCCGGCATGGTCGCCAAGTACTGGTTCGAACAGTTCGCGCGCCTGCCGGTCGATATCGATGTGGCGAGCGAGTTCCGCTATCGCGATCCGGTGCTGGAGCCAGGCGGCCTTGCGCTGTTCATCTCGCAGAGCGGGGAGACCGCGGACACCCTTGCCGCGCTGCGCCACTGCAAGGCGGCGGGCCAGACGATTGCGGTGGTGGTCAACGTCCCCACGAGTTCGATGGCGCGCGAGGCGGACCTGCTGCTGCCGACGCACGCGGGGCCGGAGATCGGCGTCGCCTCGACCAAGGCGTTCACCTGCCAGCTTGCCGTGCTGGCCGCGCTCGCCGCACACCTTGCGGTCAAGCGCGGGCGTCTGAGCCGGGCCGAGGAGGCCGATCTGGTCGACCAGCTGGTCGAGACGCCCGCCGCGCTCAATGCCGCGCTGGCGCATGACAGCGAGATCGCGGCGATGGCGCACCTGATCGCGCCGGCCCGCGACGTGCTCTACCTCGGGCGCGGGCCGGACTATCCGCTGGCGCTGGAAGGCGCGCTGAAGCTCAAGGAAATCAGCTACATCCACGCCGAAGGCTATGCCAGCGGCGAGATGAAGCACGGGCCGATCGCGCTGATCGACGAGGCTGTGCCGGTGATCGTGCTGGCGCCTTCCGGCCCGCTGTTCGAAAAGACCGTCAGCAACATGCAGGAAGTGCGCGCGCGCGGCGGCAAGGTGGTGCTGATCTCGGACGCCGAAGGGATCGCCGAGGCCGGGGAGGGGTGCCTTGCCACGATCGAGATGCCAAAGGTCCATCCGCTGATCGCGCCGCTGGTCTATGCCGTGCCGGTGCAGTTGCTGGCCTACCATGTCGCGGTGGCCAAGGGGACCGACGTCGACCAACCGCGCAACCTTGCCAAGAGCGTGACGGTTGAGTGACTAATCGCAGTGTTGCATTAACCAACCATCGATAGGGCTGGGCTGCCCCTTCTGGACCGCCGCAAGCGATTGGCGCAGGCCGTTTAAACGGGGTCGGACCTGGTTTTTGCCGCAATCCGGTGCAGCCTCAGCTGCGCCGGAATGGCGTGGAGTGGCGAATCAACGCAGCCGTCTGCGTGTCGCCGTTCTCCCCCCGCGCCGGCCGAAGCGACGGAATGAGCGCCATTGCCCTTCGTATTCATGCCGAGGGTGCGAAAAACCCCATCGCAAGGGCATCGGTGCGACGGAATATATCTGAACAGAATCCGATAGAAAGCTCCAGCGCGGTCGCAGTTGACGCCTTGGTCATGGTGCGCTGCACAACAATTGGGTTGACGGCTCCCCCCAAGTTCCGCGAAGTTGCGGCGTCGGAATGAAACACGTCCGAAAAAGGGGGATATCTGCAGCTTATGACGGTTAACTTCACGAAAGTTAATGGCGTCACCGACGTAAAGCTACGTGGCGACGACGTTGTCTCGCCGCGTCTCTTTCGCCGTCGCAGCAAGGGGCTGCATGGCGGCGACGCTTTCCGTCGAGCCGAACTGCAGTCCCCCGTGGCTGTTGCACCCCCGCCTTCTCCGGCTGCCGGTCTCGTGTCCGAATGGCTGCACCGTGCGTTCGACATCGCCGTGTCGCTAGCCGCGATCATTGCCCTGCTGCCGCTGTTTCCGGTGCTGGCGCTGCTGATCAAGGTTACCAGCCCCGGCCCGGTGCTGTTCAAGCAGATGCGCGTCGGTCGCAATGGCGTACTCTTTCCCTGCCTCAAGTTCCGCTCGATGGTGACCAACTCGCAGGAAGTACTGGAAAGGCTGCTGGCGAACGATGCCGAGGCCCGTTCGGAATGGGCCCGTGACCAGAAACTGCGGCACGATCCGCGCATCACGTGGATCGGCAATTTCCTGCGCCGCAGCAGCCTCGATGAACTGCCGCAGTTGTTCAATATCCTTGCCGGGCAGATGAGCATCGTCGGGCCGCGGCCCATCCTGCCGACCGAAGTGGTCCGCTACGGCTCGCGCATCGCCGACTATTGCGGCGTCCGCCCAGGCCTCACCGGACTGTGGCAGGTCAATGGTCGCAACGATCTGCCCTATCCTACGCGGGTCCGCCTCGATGCGTTCTATTCCTTCCGCAAGAGCGTGATCTACGACTTCGGAATCTGCCTGCGGACTATTCCGGCCTTGCTCGGTCGCAAGGGCAGCTACTGACGCGGGTTCGTACCGGCGGTAATTCCGATCGATTTGGCAATGGTATGCTAACCCCCCGGATGCTAGGGCCTGATGGATCGGGTGCGCAGGTCGGGGGGCCGGAGCGCGACGACCTCGCTGGCGCTGGTCCGTGTGGTTGTCTGGCCGGATCAGGCGTGCAGGGGCGAAGGCAGCGGGGCGGGCGTGTTGCAGAAGATCGCGGCCAGGTTCGGCCGAAATTCACCTATCGTCTTGCGGCGCGGGCTGATGCGCGCACTGCGGAAAGCCTTGCGGCGCACGCCCGAGCGTCCGTTCGCTGCGCTTCCAGCCGGCTTGTGGTCGCCGCCTGTGGGGCGCATCGACTTCGGCCATCTCGATCGCACAACGCCCGTCGGGGAAATATTCGGACCCGACCGCGGCCAGCCGATCGACAGGCTGTTCATCGAGGAATTTCTCGGCCGCAACCGTGACGCCATCAAGGGCCGCGTCCTGGAAGTGGGCGACAGCAGCTACACCATGGGTTTCGGCGGCGCGGCGGTGACGCGCGCAGACGTGCTGCACGTGTCCGGCGACAATCCGATCGCGACGATCGTCGGCGACATCGCCGATCCTGCCACGCTTCCCGAAAACGCCTTCGATTGCATCGTGCTGACGCAGACGCTGCATCTGATCTTTGACATGCCCGCGGCGGTTCGCAACCTGCATCGCGCGCTCAAGCCCGGCGGCACCCTGCTGCTGACCGTGCCGGGCGTTTCCGCGATCGACCCGTGGGAATGGCGCGACACCTGGCTCTGGTCATTGGCGCCGCCCGCGCTGGAACGCCTTCTCCAGGCCGAGTTCACGCCAGCCGACATCGCCCTGACCTCGTTCGGCAACGTCTATTCTGCCATCGCCTTCCTGGCAGGCGCCGCGGTGCCCGATGTCGATCCAGCAAAGCTGGCAGTCGAGGATGCGCGCTTCCCCGTGGTGGTTGCAGCCAGGGCCTTCAAGGGATTTTCCGCATGATCGGGCGCGCCATGAATTTTGCCCGCTGGCAGGTGGCCAAGCGCGTCGGGCGTCAGCTTCCGGTGGTGCTGATGTACCATCGCGTCGCCGACCTCACGCTCGACCACTATCACCTCGCAGTCAGTCCCGCGCGGTTCGAGCAGCAGATCGCCGCGCTGGTCAAAGTGCGCAAGGTCGTGCCGCTGGAGCAATTGCTCGATGCGCCGGAAGATGGCGAGGCGCTTGCCGCGATCACCTTCGACGATGGCTATCGCGATGTCGTGACCAACGCTCTGCCCGTGCTGGAACGCCACGCGTGCCCGGCGACGCTGTTCCTCAGCACCGCAATGGTGGGCAGCGCCCGCGAATTCTGGTGGGACGAACTGGTGCGCATCGTGTTCGAGACCACACTTACGCAAGAGGTCGAACTCGACGTGTTGCGTTCGGGCCGCAAGTGGCGGATCGGTCCCGCGACCCGCCGGGCCGACCGCGCCCGCGTCGTCGAGGAGCTTTCCGGCGTACTGCGCTATCTTCCGGTGCAATCGCGCGCCAACGCCATCGCGCGCATGGCCGCGGCCTGCGGCATCGATCTGGCGATGCGGGACAGTCACGCGATCGTCACCGCCGACGAAGTGCGCGCGCTTGACGGTACGCTGCTTTCGATCGGTGCGCACAGCCAGCATCACGTCTCGCTGCGGCACTGCGACGCGGCGACGCAGGTGCGCGAAATCAACGGTAGCCGCGACGATTGCGAAAAGCTGACCGGCCGGGTCCCGAAGACGTTCGCCTATCCCTTCGGCGATTACGATCCGCGCGTGGTTGAGCGCGTGCGCGAGGCCGGGTTCGCGGCGGCGGTGACGGTCGATCGCCGCTTGCTTCGTCCCGACGGCGACCCGCTGATGCTGCCCCGGATCGAAGTGCGCGACTGGTCGGTGCAAGACCTGATGCGCCGCCTGCCGTGAGGGCCCTGCAATGACCCATCCGGCGGCAGGTGCGCACTACCGGCTGATCGCCCGTCGCCGCGGCCTGGCGCTGCCGCGCTGGCGCGAACTGCTTGCCTATCGCGACCTGCTGCGCGCCTTCGTGGACCGTGATCTCAAGGTCAATTACCAGCAGACGATCCTGGGGCCGCTCTGGCTTCTGATCCGCCCCCTGGTCACCACCGCCATTCTGGTGCTGATGATGTCGCGCGTGACGCAGGTGGGCACCGATGGCGCAAACCCTGCGCTGTTCTACTTCGCCGCGACGATCATGTGGACCTACTATGCCCAGATCGTGCAGATGGTTGGGCAAGTCTTCGTCGCGCACGAATACCTGTTCAGCAAGGTCTACTTTCCGCGCGTGATCATGCCAGTTTCGATCGTCGTGTCGAACCTCATCGGCCTCGTTCTGCAGCTGGCGTTTCTCGGCCTGTTCGCGCTCGTTCTGGTGCTGCTAGGCGTGGTTGTGCTGCCTCTAGGTCGCCTTTGGATCATGCCGTTGACGCTGGTCCCGCTGGTGGCATTCTCGCTCGGCAGCGGGCTGATGATCGCCAGCATGACCACGCGCTATCGCGACCTGGTCAATGCGCTGCCCTTTGCGCTCCAGTGCGGCTTCCTGCTGACGCCGATCGTCTATCCGCTGTCGAAGGTGCCTGAGGACTGGCGGCTGGCCTATGCCCTGCTTAATCCGCTGGGTGTCGTTTCCGACCTGTGGCGAGCGGCGCTGACGGGCACGACGATCGTGTCGACGGGGGGGCAGATCGTTCTGGCCACCGGCTCGGCGGTGGCGCTGCTCGTGGTTTCGCTCTCACTATTCCAGGCGAGCGAGCGCACGGCGGCGGACACGATCTGATGACACAGGCCGATCTCGCCCAGAATCTCGCGATCGACGCGCGCGGGTTGACCAAGCGCTATCGCCGCGGGGTCTTTACCGCCTCGACGCTGCGCGACGAGTTTTCCGGCCTGTTTTCCGCGCGCAGCGAAGCGCAAGAGGACGCCCATCACTTCTTTGCGCTGAAGGATGTCAGCTTCACCCTGCCGCGAGGGACGATCTGCGGCATTCTGGGGCGCAACGGATCGGGCAAGACGACCCTGATGAAGATCCTCGCCGCGATCACCGAGCCTACCGATGGCGAGGCGCACCTGTTTGGTCGCGTCAGTTGCCTGCTGGAAGTGGGCGCAGGCTTCGACGTGGAACTGACCGGCCTCGACAACATCTACCTCAATGGCGCGATCCTCGGCATGAGCCGCGCGGAAGTGACTGCCAAGCTCGACCGCATCGTTGCCTTTGCCGACATCGGCCCGGTGCTCGATACGCAAGTGAAGCGCTATTCGTCGGGGATGTACACGCGGCTTGCATTCGCGCTGGCAGTCAATCTCGATTCCGAGATCATCCTGCTCGATGAAGTGCTGGCGGTAGGCGACATCCCGTTCCGCGAGAAATGCGTGGCCGCGATGAAGGAGCTTGCCGCGCAAGGTCGCGCGATCATGTTCGTCAGCCACAACATGGATCTTGTGCGTAGCGTGTGCGACCGCGCGGTGCTGCTCGACAAGGGGCGCCTGCTGGCAGCGGGCCCGGTGGATGTGGTGGCCGAGCGCTATCTCGACATGGTGCGGAGCGATCCGCCGCCGGTCGCGGACGCAGGATAAGGCGCCTGCGCATGGCGGTCGGCTATGTGATCGTGGCGCATCACCGGCCTGCGCAACTGCTGCGTCTGGCGCGCGCGATCCGTTCGGGAAGCGCGGGGCCGATCGTAATCCATCTCGACCGTCGCGCGCGCAGGGTTTTCGCTGCGGTCGAGGGCGATCTGCTTGCGCTGGGCGATGTGGCGATCCTGGCGCAAGTCGCCGTGCGCTGGGCCCACTTTTCGCAAGTCGAAGCCGAACTGGCCGCGCTGGAGATCATGCTCGAGAGGTTTCCGCAGGTCTCGCATGTTCAGCACCTGACCGGGCAATGCTATCCGATCCGGCCGCTGGCCGACTTTGAGCGGACCGTGATGGCCGGGGCGGGCAAGAGCTTTGTCGATTGCGTGGACCTGCCGCAAGCCGGCTTTGAGAGCTTGTGGCGGCACATCGAGCGTGTTCATTTCGTCGGCCCCCGACGGCGGGTGCTGGCACTGCCGTGGTCGCGACGCCTGCCGCCGCGCCGCTTTGCAGCAGGATCACCCTACTGGTGCCTGGCGCGCGACCATGCCCGCCATCTGCTTGAACTGCCCGCTGCCACGCGGGGCTTCTACCGGGGCGTGCTTTCGCCCGACGAGGTGTTCTTTCAGACCGAACTGCGCAATTCGGACCATCGGGACGCGGTGGTCCAGGCAGACTGGACCTGGACCGATTGGGACGGCGATGCGCCCAGCCCGCAACTGCTGACCAGCGCCCATGCGCAAGTGCTTGCCGAACGGCCCGAGTTCTTCGCCCGCAAGTTCGACGAAAGCGTCGATGCGGCAATTCTCGACCTGCTGGACGCTCGGCTGGCGAGCCGGGGGCAGGGCCGGTGATGCCGCGCGTATCGGTCGTGATCCTGTTCCACGACGAGGTCGACTATCTCGACGGGGCGGTGGAAAGCGTCGCCCTGCAGGGGGGGGGCGACTACGAGATCGTGCTCGTCGATGGCGGGGCCACGCCAGCCTGCCTGGCACTCGCGCGAAAGCTCTGCATGGCCGACCCGGGGCGGCGGCGCATTGTTCAGCATCCCGCACGCGCGACGATCGGTGTCAGCGCGCTGCGCAGTTTCGGGCTTGCTGAAGCCAGGGGCGAGTTCCTGGCCTTTCTTGATGCCGACGATGTCTGGTTGCCGGGAAAGATGGCGGCGCAGGTGGCGCTTCTCGACGCCCATGCCGACGCGGTGATGGTCTATGGCCGCACGCAGATGTGGTTCAGTTGGAGAGAGGCCGCCACGCAAGCCGATTTCTGTTACGACCTTGGCGTTGAGCCGGACCGGATCGTCGCGGGGGCAGAGGCCATGGCCCTGCTGGTGCGCAACGAGGCCCAGACCCCGACGACGTGCAACGCGATGATGCGCGCAAGCGCCGTGGCCGCCGTCGGTGGATGCGAGGCGAGGTTCCCCGGCATGTTCGATGACCAGGTACTCTTTGCCAAGCTGTACACGCGCGGGCCAGTCTACGTTTCGGGCGCCTTGTGGGCGCGCTACCGCCAGCGCGAGACGAGCCTGTCGCATGTCGCCGACCACTTGGCCGTCGCGCGCGAGCGGGTGCGATTCCTCGGATGGCTGGCGGACTGGTTGCGGCAGGTGCGCTGGACGGATGAGGCGGTTGCCCGTCTGCTGCGCGCGGAGCGGCGCAAGGCGCGCGGCAATGTCGCGCGGCTGCTGCTCAAGCGCCTGTGGGGGCGTTGATATCGTGGTGCAATTCAGCATCATCATGCCGGTTCTCGACCAAGAGCGCTATCTCGCCGAGGCGATCGGCAGCGTGCAGGCGCAGACCTTCGACGATTGGGAACTGCTCGTCGTCGATGATGGCAGCACCGATGCAAGCCTGGCCATCGCGCAGCGTTTTGCGCGCGACGATCCGCGTATCCGCGTACTGCGGCATCCCGACGGCGGACGGCACGGGGCTGCGGCGAGCCGCAACTTCGCCATCCGGCAGGCGCGAGGGCGCTGGCTCGCGTTCCTCGATGGCGACGACCTGTTCCTGCCGCGGCATCTCGCCACCCATGTCGCTGCCTTTGCTGCCTGGCCGCAAGCGCGCTGCATCTACGGCGCGACGCGCTGGTTGGACGAGGCGAGCGGCGCGACGCGGGATGAAGATCTAGGGCCGGTCGCGGGGCACTGCCATGCGCCGCCCGACCTGGTGCGCCGCATCATCGTCAACCACGAAGGCGAAGTGCCATGCACCAACATGGTCACCATGGAACGCGCCATCGCGCTCGAGGTCGGCGGGTTCGAGGAGGCGTTCAACCTGTTCGAGGACCAGACTCTGTGGGTGAAGGTCTTTGCCCGCCACCCGGTCGGCGTGATCGCTGATTGCTGCGCGATCTATCGCCAGCATCCGCGGTCCACGTCCGCGCGGTCGGAGCGGGGCGATTTGCCCGGGTACGTATCGCCGCAAGAGGCATCGCGACAGTTCCTGTGCTGGATGCGCGACTGGCTGGATCAGCACACGGCCCCGGATGCCGCGCTGGACGGGGCGCTGGGCCTCTGGCTCGACCGTTTCGACGCGCGCGCGACCGTGCGCCTTAAGGCGCGGCTTCGGGTTCGCGCAGCCATGGTCGGGCGCCGCCTGCGCTGGCGCATCGCAAGGCGGTTCAGCCGGCGATGATGCCTGCCGCCTGAAGGCCCTGCTGATGGACTTGCCGGTGCGCGCGGCCTGATCGGTATCCTTCCAGCCGCCCCATCGCGACCGTCCATGCCAGCAAGGCACGGCGCGGATTGGTCAGCGCGAAGCGCGCGGCATTGGCGATCGAGCGGCCGGCCCAGTACGCGACGGCGCCGCGCCCATAGCCGCGTCGGCCAAGCACATAGCCCATGCCGCGGGCATAGGCGCGGATCTTTGCGATCATCGGCGCATCGGGTGCGGATGTGTCGATCTCGGCATGGTAGCCGAACAGAGCGGGGTCGAAATGGCACACGTAGCCTTGGCCCAATGCGCGCAGGATAAAGTCGGGGCCTTCCGCCGCCTGCCAGGGGGTATCGGCGCCGATGCCGATGGTTTCGTCGTATCCGTCCAGCGCTTCGAGCAGGTCGCGCCGCACAAAGGTCATGCCTTCCATCTGGCTGATCCACACGTTGTCGCGCGTGATTGGCCCCGCCTGTTTGGCAAAGCGCGCATTGATGCTGCGCCCGTCGAGATTCGAGCAACGGCCGGACAACAACTGCGCCCTCGAGCTGTCGAGCAGGCGGAGGCCGGTTTCGAGATAGTCGGCCGGATACCAGCAGTCGTCATCAGGAAAGATCACGGTGGCGGCGCGGGCCTGGCGCCAGCCGAGATTGCGTCCGCGGCTGACGCCGCGGCCTGCCGACATCGGCAGGCGGCGCAGGGCAAAGGTTCTGGGCACGGCGAGAATCGAGGCGAGGCGGTCGTCGCCGTTCTGATCGACCACGATCACTTCGAAATCGCGAAAGGACTGCACGTCGAGGCTGTCGAGCAGGCGCACCAGTTCGCGCGTGCGCCCGAGCGTCGAGACCACGACGCTGACGGCGAAGACAGGCGGAATAGGTTCGTTCACCGGGGATTCGAACCTCTCTGCAACGCGCAGGCCAGCCCGCATACCGGGCGAACGACCCCGGCTTCCCGCTGCGTATTGGCAGAGGGATCGGTACAATCAATGTTTGTTCCGCGCTGCATCATCGCTTTGCCTATCGGAAAATTTTCTGAAACGGTAGTTTGGAGTTGGCGATTTGTATCGGCAAACGGACGAAAGATTGCCTCAACTGTGGACGCAATGCGCGTGGCAAGTTGGTGGATGATCATGATAGATAGATATGCATATTTACTAAGGTTATATTTTGGGCTGGAGCAACCGCTGACGTGGCAAACTGTGTTGCGGTGCAGTGAAGACCCCTTTAACAACCACTGCGTGAGACGCCGTTGCGTCGACACGGCTGAGGTCAGGTACATGAAGTCGTTCAATGTGGTTGCCGTGAAGCGCGCGGGCCGCCCTGGTGCAGGGCGCCTTCCGGTCCGTGCGCTGGGGGCTGTGGCGGGTGCGGTGATGCTGGTGTTCGCAACTGGCGCAGCAGTGGCGAGCAAGTTGCCGGAGCGCTCGATTTCGCTGGAAGAGGCCGTCTATCGCCTTGGCGTGGGCGACGTTCTCAAGATCACCGTGTTCGGCGAGGAGAAGCTCACCGGTACCTATCCCGTCAGCGGCGACGGCCAGATCTCGTTCCCGCTGCTGGGCCGGATCGAGGCGAAGGGCAAGACCCAGCGCGAACTGGAAGTGCTGATTAAGACCCAGTTGGCCGACGGATTCGTCAACAATCCCAGCGTCGTGGTCGAGGTCGCGAACTTCCGGCCCTATTATATCCTTGGCGAAGTCAACAAGCCTGGCGAATTCGCGTTTGCCGACGGCCTCACCGCTTTCAGCGCGGTCGCGCGCGCGGGTGGCTTCACCTATCGCGCCGATCAGAAGCGGATCTTCATTCGCCACCATGACTCGTCGCAGGAAGAGGCCTTCCGCCTCGATGGCGGCACGCCCGTGCTGCCGGGCGACACCATCCGCATTCCCGAGCGCCGCTTCTAAAGCGACGCCAGCGCGGCAAAGATCGCTCCCCACAGGGCAAGCCCGCAAAGCACCGCCGCGAGCCACCATGGCCAAAGTATGCCGGGGCGCTCCGTGGCGGCCGGAAAATGCGCCGCATCCTCGGGCGGTCGCGGCCTAGCCCGAGCGTCGACACGTCGGGCGCGTTCGGGAGAAGCGCCGTGATCGTGATCCGGCAGTGCCAACCTCTGACGGTTCGGCTGAAGCTCGGGCCGCATCGTCCCCCCTTTCCATTCGCCTCGGTAGGTGCAGGGATATTGATCCGTTTTGAATGCAAATACAACCAAAGTTATATTTATCATTTACTTTGGATTTTCTCCAGTATCTCGCACTCAAAATGCCGTCACGCCTATTGTGCGGCGCAACATTCAGCGCTCGCAGGGAATGGTGAGGTCCGTGACCATCGGTCGGTGATCCGATCCCAGATGGGGGCCACGGCTGACAGCGCGAATGGCGATCGCGCGGCCGACATAAATCTGGTCGAGCGGCAGCAAGGGCGTGCCCATCGTGCCCGATGGCCAGGTTGGCCGCGCTCCTGATGCAAGGCGCAATTGTCCTGCCCGCGCGAGGCGGCGCATCGCAAAGGTCCAGGGAGCGGAATTGAAATCGCCGGCCAGCACGCCGCCGCGTCCCTCGGTCCGCAGCACTTGCGCCAGCGTTCGCAGTTCCTGGCGTTGCCAGCCCAGCGGCCAGGGTCGCGACAGATGCACTGCCGTGATCGGAACCGACGCACATCCTGTATTTACCAGAACGGTGACGGCAGAGAGCGCCTTGCGGTTTTCCGGATCGCCTTGCGCGTGATGCCAGGCCATCGCGAAGGGGTGGCGTGCAAAGATCGTGGTCGAACAGCGCAATTGGGGTGCGCAGGCCTCAACGAAAGGAAATTCAAGGGTTAGCGGAAGAAAGGCGGAGTTGTCCAAGGGCATCGCTTCGAGCAGGACGACCGCATCAGGCTTCTGCGCCAAGATCCATGCCACCGCCTCATGCACCTGCGCGTTGTCACGATAGATGTTGAAGCTGATCATCCGAAATGGTGTGTTTGGCGTCGGCAAGTGCGTGGGTGCGGGCGATTGCAATGGTGCCGCCAACGCCCAACCCCAGGCGAGGGCGGCGGCGAACCAACTCCAGCCGAGCAGGCGATCGCCGGGCGATGGCGCCGTTCCGCCCGCGATCAGCGCCAGCAGCGCAGCGGCAGGAACCAGGGCGGGTGCCGCGATCTGGAGGCTGTCGGCGCGGAACGCGGCGGCCCCTGTAACCGACGCCAGCAGGAGAAGCAGTGCAGCCGCCTGCGCGCCTCGCGCTACGATAGGCAGCATGGCGGCGGTTGCGCGGATCGTCGTTTTCATTCTGGATCCAACTGCCATTTGCGCCGCAGTGTAGGGATGAAACGCCTTTGTGCGCTGCATCATAGCGCTTTTCAGGAAAGCGTCGATATGCGATAGGTGTTTTCCGGGGCCAGACGCCATGCTTGAATATGTTAAGGGGGAAACATGAGGAGCATCAGTCTCCGTCGCTTCAAGGTGCTGCGTTGGGCCAAGTCCCTCATGAAGATCCAAGTACTTCTAGCGGGATCGACGGCCTTGTCTGCGGCGGCTTCGGCGCAGGAATTGAATTTTCAGGAGCCGCAGGATGTGGCGGGCAATCGCCCGCAGCCGAGCTATGACGCTCAGGGCGTGCGCGTCTCCGGCGATATCTTCGCCTATCCGGAATTCGGCGTGGTGACCGAGTATCAGTCCAACGTCTACAGTCGCGCGTCGAACGGCGTGGGCGACGTGTCGTTCACCGCGTTGCCTGCGCTGATGATCCAGCAGAACCGCCCCGATGCGCGATTCCGCATCTCGGGTGACGCGCGCATCCGGCGCTATGCCACCTACACCAGTGAAAATGACGTCCAGTATTCTGGGCTGGCCTCGTTCAACCTCGATCGCGCAGCCGGGCTCGGGGTCTCCGGCGAAGTGGGATACAACCGTTTCACCGCGCAGCGCGGAACCGTGCTCAACAGCTTCCAGACCGGCAAGCCGCTCCAGGCGCGCGATCTGACCGGCCGACTTAAGGTGTCGAAGGAATTCAACCGGCTGCGCGTGACGGTCGATGGTTCCTATCGCCGCACCCGTTACGATGATCTGGACCTGGGCAATGGTGGCCGCATCGACCAGAGCTTCCGCGACCAGCGCCGCTTCGATGGCGAAGTCGAGGTCCGCTACAATGTCAGTCCGCGCTTCGGCCTTGCTGCGACCGGCGGCCTTACCGATGACAACTTCACCGATCCCAATCCGCTGACCAACCGCGATGCGACCGGCAAGCGGGCGCTGGCGGGCGTGCGCTACGAACTGACGAGGCTGATCGAGATCTCGTTCGACGCGGGCTATCGCTCTTACAGCTTCTCGAACAAGCTCTACCCAGACAGCAAGGGGCTGGCGCTGCACGGGCGCGTGCGTTGGTATCCGGACGAACTGGTGTCGGTGCGCGCCGACCTGCGGCAGGAAAACCAGACGAGCAACTTCGGCAACGTCAGCACCGTCGTCGTGACCCGCCTCGACGTTGCGACCGACTACGAATTTCGCCGCAATGTCGTGTTCACGCTGCGCGCGAGCGGTGCGAACGAGCGCTATGAAAACGTCCGCCAGACCGCGTTCTCGTACTATGGCAGCGGTTCGGTCACCTGGAAGGCGAAGCGCTGGCTGAACGTAACCGGATCGCTCGGCTACGAAGGGCGCGATCACGGATCCACGGTAGCGCCAACTTATAACAATTTCCGCGCCATGCTCGGCGTGAAGCTGGTACGCTGACCCGGCGAGCCCCGATAGAATCGCGAAAGCTCAGAAATGAACCTGCCTACCGTTTACGATGGTTCCGACAGTCTTCCGCAGACCGGGGCCGGACGCCTGCTTCCCGGTGCGCCGCTGGTGTCGGACGAAGATGAGCGGGTCAGCTTTTCGCGCCTGATCGGTTTTTTCCGGCGTCGCAGCTGGATCATCTGGCTGGCGATCGGGCTGAGCCTGGCGACCGGCGCGCTGCTCACCGCGTTGCAGCCACGCATGTTCACGGCCTCGTCGGTGGTTTTGCTGCGGCCGCAGAGCGACCAGCTCGAAGACCGCCTGTCTACCAAGCCGGTGGGCGCGCCACAGCCGCAGCAGGTAAGTGGCGACTGGGACGTCAATACCCAGATTGCCGTCATCACCTCGACCGAAGTGGCCGAGCGCGTGGTCGATGCGCTGAAGCTCGATACCGATCCGCGCTACAATCCCGTGCTGGCGGTGCAACCCTCCTCACTGGGGCGGCTGGTCGGGCAGAAGCCCCGGATCGTTCCGCTCGCCTCGGTTCCCAAGGCCGATCTGGCGGCGGGCCGGATCGAAGTCATAAGCGAACTCAAGGACAGCCTTTCGGCGGTCCAGATCGGCACCTCCTATTCGATCAAGGTCACCTATAATGACCGCGATCCCGAGATGGCGGCTCGTATCGCCAACGCCTTTGCCGACGAATATGCCAACTCGCAGATCGCGCAGAAGCAGCAGACCGCGCGCGAGGCGATGGACTTCCTGGAAAAGCGCATCGCCGAACTGCGCGAGGAAGCGCGTCGCGATTTCGCAGCCGTGCAGACGTACCGCATCCGCAACGGCCTTCTGAGTAGCCAGGGCAACTCGCTGACTGAACAGGATATTTCAGTCTACAACCAGCAGGTCGCAACGGCCAAGGCAGAAGCTGCCGCCGACCAGGCGCAGCTTGCCACGGCGCGGCGCCAGTTGCGCAACGGTTCCAACGGGGCCGACGTGGGCGAGGCGCTGTCGTCGTCTGTCGTCGGCAGCCTGCGCACGCAACGTGCGCAGATAGCCGCCCGAGTCGCCGATCTCAGCGCACGCTACGGCGCCAAGCATCCCGAACTGCTGCGCGCCAAGCAGGAACTGGCCTCGGTTGATGGCCAGATCCAGGAAGAGATCGACCGCGTCATCTCCAACCTCGAAGCCAAGGCCAACGTGTCCAACCAGCGGCTCGGTTCGCTGCAGGGCTCGCTTGGCCAGGCGCGCGGCACGCTGGCAGCCAACAACGGCGCGATGGTCGCGCTCGATGATCTCCAGCGCCGCGCCGAGGCGTCGCAAGGGCAGTACGAAACCTATCTTGCCCGCTACCGCCAGATTTCGGCGATGAGCGGCACCGAACAATCGCGCGCGACGGTCATCAGCCAGGCGACCCCGCCCGATGGCCCGTCGAGCCCGAAGGTCGTGCTCAACATGGTGCTGGCCGGGGTGATCGGCGTGCTGCTGGGCGGCGCTATCGCCTTCGTCGTCGAAATGCAGTTCAGCGGCCTTACCACCTCGGACGAGGTGATGAAGGTGCTGGGTCTGCCCTTCCTCGGTTCGGTGCCCGACAACGCGCGTCTCGATGGCACGGCTGAAACGCCGTACGAGACCGTCCGCACGCAGCCTAGCTCGATCATGGCCGAGGCGGTTCGTGGCATCTACAGCGCCAGCCACATCCACGTGCCAGATCGTGGCCGCGTACTGGCGATCACTTCGGCCATGCCCGAGGAAGGCAAGACCTCGCTTTCGGCTATGCTGGCGCTGACTGGTGCGGAACTGGGCGCGACGACCGTGGTGGTCGATTGCGACGTTATCGTGCGCGGCCTGAGCAAGCTGCACGGTCGCAGCGAGGGACTTGGCCTGCGCGAAGTCATGGCGGGGACGGCGGAGCTTGATCAGGCGCTGGTCGAGATCCACCCCAAGCTGCATCTTCTGCCGCTCGGTTCGGTCGCGGCCGAAGGCGAACGGCTCGTCGCCGATGGCGGCATCCATCGCGTTGTGGCGCAGTTGAAGGAGCGCTTCGAATTCGTCGTGCTCGATCTGCCGCCGCTGCTCTCGATCGCCGAAACGCGCGAGATCGCGGGTCTGGCCGATGGTGTGATCCTGGCCGTGCGCTGGCGAGCCACCAGCCGCGAGCGGGTCAAGTCTGCAGCGCGCCTGCTACCGCCGCGCCTGCGTGATTTCATCGGCGTCGTGCTGACGCGGGTCGACCTCAAGAAGCAGGCCAAGTACGCGCCGGACGAGGCCAGTTCCAGCTACTATGATGCCTACGCTACGTATCTGATCGGCGCGCGATGACCTCGCTTTCCGTCGGTGGCGGGCAGCGGAATCTGCGTGTTGCGATCGTCCATTATTGGCTGGTCGGGATGCGCGGCGGCGAGCGCGTGCTCGAACGGTTCCTGCGCCTCTATCCGCAGGCGGACATCTTCACCCACGTGGTGCAGCCCGACCGGCTATCAGACGCGATCCGGGCGCATACCATCCACACCAGCTTCATCCAGAAGCTGCCGGGCGCGGTGAAGCACTACCAGAAGTACCTGCCGCTGATGCCCTATGCGCTCGAGGAGCTGGACCTTTCGGGCTACGATCTGGTGATCAGTAGCGAAAGCGGCCCGGCCAAGGGTGTCATCGCCGGGCCCGATGCGTTCCACTTGTGCTACTGTCACTCCCCGATGCGTTACTTGTGGGATCACTATCACCCTTACAAGGCCAGGGCCGGGCGGCTGACTCGTGCGCTGATGCCGGTGCTGTTCCATGGCCTGCGCCAGTGGGATACCGCGTCGGCCCAGCGCCCCGACAGGATCGCCGCGAACAGCGCCTTCATCGCCCGTCGCGTACGCAAGGCCTGGAACCGCCAGGCGGACGTGGTGCACCCCCCGGTCGAGGTTGACCTGTTCGGCCCGACGGGCACCGTCACCGACCGCTATTTGTGGGTGGGCCAGATGACGCCCTACAAGCGCGCGGATCTTGTCGCCGACGCCTTCACGCGGCTGGGGCTGCCGCTGCTGATGGTGGGCGATGGCGAGCTTTCCGCCGACATCGCGCGCCGGGCCGGGCCGAACGTCACGATTGTCCCTCGGCTCGATTTCGCCGGCTTGCGCAAAGCCTATGCCGAATGCAAGGCGCTGCTCTTCCCTGCCGAGGAGGACTTCGGGCTCGTCCCGGTCGAGGCCAATGCCTCGGGCCGTCCGGTCATCGCCTATGGCCGGGGCGGCGCGCGCGAGACGATCGTCGATAGGGAGACGGGGTTGTTCTTCGACGAACAGTCGGTCGATTCGCTGATCGATGCGGTCGAGCGCTTCGAGCGCTGGCAGGGCGATTTCGCTCCCCAAGTCGCGCTCGCCAATGCCCGTCGCTTCGCGCCCGAAGTGTTCGATGCAAGGATCGCGGGCATCGTCGGTGAGGGCCTTTCCGGCCGGTTCGGCGCCGCAAAGGCGAACTGAGCGGGAAAACCCCATGATCCCCACGATCCACGGCCTCATCACGATCGCCATCGGCATCTGGCTGCTGACGCGCGGCGGGATACTGCCGGTTCTGCTCGGTGCGCTGGCGGCGGGCGTGTTCGACGCTTCGGCGGCGCTTCAGCTCCCTGCACTGGGTGGGTCGACCGTGCCCCCCTCGCGGGTGATGCTCGCGTTTCTGCTGATCGCGGTTTTCCGCGCGGTGGGCCAGCGCACGGGCCTGTTGGCCGATGCGCTGCGCAATAACGGCCTGCTGCTGCTCTACGCTACCTGGGGGCTGGTCGCGGCGTGCACGTTGCCCTTCGTGTTTGCCGGGCAGGCGCAGGTCGTGCCCATGTCGGCGGGTGAGCAGATCATCCACCTCTACGACGTGTTTCCACTTCGCTTTACTCCGCAGAACATCACCACTCCGGTTTACATGATGGGCACTGCGTTGACCGCCATGGTCGCGTATGTCGCCGGACGTACCAGTCAGCGGCCGCAGTCGATCGTCCGGCTCGCGGCGATTCTGGTGTGGGTGCAGGTGATCACCGGGATCGCCTCTATCACTCTTGCGGGTACGGCCTGGGACATGGTCGTCGATTTCATCCGCAACGGCAATTATGGCCAGCTCGACCAGTATTTCGGTGACCTCCGGCGCATGGACGGCGTGATGAGCGAGCCGTCCTCGTTTGCGAGCTTCACCTTTGTATGGTTCGTGGTCTGCTTCGAAAGCTGGTTGAATGATATCGATCCAGTGCGAAGCGGTCTTGCAGCCTTGGCTGCGATGGTCGTCCTGATGATCAGCACGTCGACCACGGCCTATGCCGCCATCGCCATTTATGGTCTGGTCGTGGCGATTCGCCTTGCCGCAAGCGCGCGCAACATTCCCGTCACCAAGGTGGTTGTGCTGGTCACGTTGGGCCTCATCGGATTGGCCGCCGTGATCGCATTGATGCTGCTCAACCCGGAGCTCGCCGCCTGGGCGAGAAATCTGCTCGAGGTCAACACGGTCAAGAAGGCGACGTCCGCATCCGGCTTGCAGCGTGCTTTCTGGGCGCGGCAGGGTATCGACATGTTCCTACTGTCGCACGGCCTTGGCGTGGGGCCGGGGACGTTCCGATCGTCGGGCTTCGTGCAGTCTGTCGTCGGCTCGTGCGGGGTGATCGGCTGCGTGCTGTTTGCGGGCTATTTGCTGCAGTTCGGCATTGTCGGCCAGTTCGGTGCGATCGATGCGCAGAAGGGGCGCTTGAAGATCGCCCGCATCGTTGGATGGGGTGCGGTGGCAGTGCTGATTCCGGCAATCCTGTCCGGCCCTTCGCCCGATCCCGGGGCGATCTTTGCTTCGCTGGCGGGGTTTTCGATCGGTCTGCGTCGCCCTTTCGTGGCGTTGCGCCGACAAGGCGCCCATCGGTCACCGGGCCATCCGCAATCGGCACAGGGGCAGTGGGGGCAAGCCGAGGCCCAGCCACCATCGCGTTTCAGCGAAGCGCCAGCAGTTCCTCGACCAGACGCGTGGCGGCGTCGCGCCAGGTGAAGCGCGCGGCCTGCGCGCGCCCGCGCGCAGCGAGATCGGCGCGCAGGTCGGAGTCGATCGCGAGTTCGGAAAGTACCCTGACCCAATCCTGCGGATCGTGGTGATCAGCGTATAGGGCTGCATCGCCGCAAACTTCCGGCAGCGCCCCGGCACGGGCGACGATAGCGGGGCAGCCTGCCCGCATGGCTTCAAGCGGCGGAAGGCCAAAGCCTTCGGTGCTCGACGGGAAGGCGATGCAGAGCGCCTTTTCGTACAGCGCCTGCAATTCGGCGTCGGTGACACGGCCAGCGAAAACCGCATTGTCGGGAATCGCATGACCGAGCACGCGAAAATCATCGGCCTTGGCCGAGCCGAACAGTACCAGTTTGATTCCAGCCAGTTCCGGCGCCGCAAGGGCCCGCAACAGCATGGGGATATTCTTGTGCGCCTGCGTATTGGCGAGCGTGACGGCGAACCTGCCGGTTTCGAGCCCCAAGCGGTCGAGGATCCTGCTGTCAGCATCCATCTGGCCCAGATGGTCGATGCCGTTAAGGATCACGCCGACCTTGTGCTGCGGTGCAATGCCGTAGTGGGCCAATTGCTGGCGCGAAAATTCCGAAACCGTCAGGATACGTTCGTGGCGACGACCGGAGATGGCATGCTGGAAACGATACCACAGCCGGAACGGTATGCTGTAGCTGTCGGGTGTGCTGCGCACCTGGGCATCATGGATCATCGTGACCGAACGATGTGCGGCCACCACGCCGACATTGCACAGCGACAGGATGATTCGCTTGCCGGCCTTTCGGGGCAAGGTGATCTGCTCCCATGCGCGCCCGGAAAGCGGAGCGACGACCCGGAACGGCACGCCCAGTTGCCGCGCCCTCTCGGCGCCTCCAGCCGGCACCCAAAGCTCCAGAGCAAGGCGTTGCGCCAGATCATTTCGTTCTGCCAGAAGCTGATAGGCGTGGGTGATCAGTTCCGAGGCCACGCGGTGCACCCCGGTCGCTTCGGCAATGAGGAACTTGCCGTTGATGATGATCGTACGCGGCAAGCTCAAGTCAATATGCTCCGAAGCGGGGCGTTTCGACGTATCTGTCTCCCCACTAATTGCCGCAAGTGCGAAATAGTGCAAGGGTCTCGACCTGGGCTAGACGGTCGTATGATGGGGGTATCGTGCTAGAGGCGAAATTGACGCTGGGGAGCGGCGCCGACAAGGATCGTCCGTCCTCCGGAGAAAAGGTGTACAATATTCAGGCCCTGCGCGCGATTGCCGCATGGGCGGTGGTGTTTCACCATCTCGTGGACAGCCTGCACAACTACATCGCGCCCGGACGCTCTTTCCCCTACCCCGCTATCGGCAGCTATGGGGTCGAGATATTCTTCGTCATCAGTGGCTATGTCATGATGATGACCGTGAACAACCGGCCATCGCGCCCACTGCCGTTTCTGGCTGAGCGCGCTTTACGCATCAGTCCGCCCTACTGGTTGCTGACGTTCGCCGCGTTCGGCGCGATCTTCTCTGGCCTCAAGATGTTCAGCCAGAAGCAGGCAACCCTCGATCGCCTGTTTGCGTCGCTGTTCTACTTGCCCTATTTCGGGCCGAACGGGCTTGAAAAGCCGGTCGTCTTTCCGGGGTGGACGCTCAACTATGAAATGATGTTTTATGTGCTGTTCGCGCTATGCCTGCTGCTTCGATCTGAGCAGGCGCGGATCAGTGCGATTGTCGCGGCGCTTATGGTCGCGCTGGCCGGGCAGATGCTCACGCAGTCCGAACTTATGGACTATGTCGGCCGCGACATCATCTTGGGCTTTGCGCTGGGCGTTCTGTTATGGCCTTTGCGCCATGTGCGTCTTGGTGCGACAGCGGCATCGTTCATGATGCTCGGGGGCCTGATCGGGCTGTTTGTCTGTGACACGGTACCGTTGCGCGACTGGGAGCACGTGGAACTGCCCGTCTCCTTGTCTGCGTTCCTGATCGTGGCCGGGGCTATCCTATTGGAAAAGGAGGGGATTCGGCTTGATGCACGTTGGTTGGTCTTCCAAGGTGATGCCAGTTATGCGCTCTATCTGATCCATCCCTTCGCTTTGCAGGTGGTGGGGAAGATTTCCATCTTGCTGGGCATCAACCGCACGCTCCCAGGCATCTACGCGACGCTCCTGGCGATGGTTGCCGCCTCTGCGATCGCGGCTGCGCTGTTCCATGTATTGTTTGAGCGTCCGGTGCATCGCCGCGCCCGATGGTTGCTTCCGGCAAAGCCGCGTGGCACCTGATACGGGTCGGGACGCCGGGATTGCTATTCTGATGGCACGAATTCTGTTTCAGTAAGATCAGTGCTATAGCTAAAGAAATATTTTGTAAATAACTAAAGATAATATTGCGGAGACGTTGGATAAATTGCTGATTTATGAAATGTAGTGGATTTGTTCTGTGCGATTGCTTGCGGTTATGCACATTGCACCTTTTTAATGTTGCCAATGCGGGCCGATAGGTCGTACCTTGCGGCGGTGATCGCCAATGGGATCTCGACTTGAAGTTTCTGGATCCCCAACTGTTGAACCGTTTTGCGGGGGCGACGGGGCTCGCGTTGGTGCGCGTGGCCTCGCAGGCTTTTCAGTTCCTGCTGTTTCTCTATGCGGCGCGCGTGCTGTCGACCGCCGATTTCGGCATTTTCAGCATGGCCTATGCCGTCGTTCTCGGGCTGACCGTGCTCGCTGAAGCGGGGTGGCGCGAATATGTCATTTGTTGCGACGAGCCCGACGAGGTCCGCGAAGCGAGCACGATCGCGCTCGCCAGTGGCGCGACAATGAGCCTTCTGGGCATGGTCGGGCTTGGTCTGGCGCAAGTTGCGGGCACGACCGGGGCGTTCGGGGTCATCGGCCTGATGCTGTTGCCTTGGATCCTGTTGCGGCCGCTCACGGTTGTCCAGGTCGGCGTGCTGACGCGAGACGGGCGGCTGGGTGCGGTAGCTGCCGTGCAATGGAGCGCCGAACTGGCGAGTTTTGCGGCCGGCGCGCTGGCGCTGTGGCTGGGGCAGGGCGTGATTGCGCTCGCCTGGGGCAAACTGGCGCTGTTGGTGGTGGAACTGGGCGGCTACATCGTGTGCAATCACCGGCTGGCGTTTCGTGTTCCTGACCGGGCTGCGGTGCGCAAGATGGTGGTCTTCTCGCGCGAGATTCTCTCGGCGCGGGTGCTGTCCTACCTGCAGGGCAATTTCACCACGCTGGCGATCGGGGTATTCTTCAACGCCGCGGCTGTCGGCATCTACCGTGCGGCAACGCGGCTGAGCGGGACCGCGCAGGAAGTGATCCGCGAACCGGCGCGCTTCCTCGGCTGGTCGTGGCTGCGCCGCGCGCGCGATGCGGACGAACAGGTCGGCGCGGACGGCACTGCGTTCGAATCCGCTTCGCTGCAATTCCTCGAAATCGTGCTGTCGCTGGGTGCGGCCTTGTTGGCATTGATGGCGGTGATGGCGCACCCGCTCATCCACGTGCTGCTGGGGGCCAAGTGGAACGATGCGGTAGTGCTTCTGACGCTGCTGTGCATCGGTGGCATAACGCGGCTGGTTTCCACGCTGACCGACCCGATCTTCCCTCTGCTGGGCAAGCCGCGGCTGACGCGCACACTCGCCATCCTGACGACGGTCGCGAGCGTCGTCACCTTTGCGCTGGCTTTGCCGTTCGGGATCGTCGCGGTGGCGGCCTCGGACATAGTCGCCGGCATCCTCGCACTGGGTGTCGCGGTGTTCTTTCTGGTCAAGGAAGGCGGAATCCGGATTTCGCAATTGCTGGTCGTGGCCATTCCCAGCGTGCTTGCGGTGCTGGCGGTGTTCGCCGCCGGCGCTGCTGTCGGTGAGTTGCCGCAATTCGCCGAGGGTCCGAACCTGATCAATCTCGTGGCCGAGGGTCTTCTTCTTGCCGTCGTTTATGCGGTAACGCTGGCTGCGGGGCGTTTGCTGGTCCCGCGCCGCAAGTTCGCGGCCGGCCCGATCACCGCCTGAGGAGACCGACCATGCACAGCACTGCCGCGCGGGTGGCCGTGATCATCGCCAGCATCGGACGCCCCGACGATCTGGCGCTCGCGGTGAAGCGGCATTTCGAACAGACGTTGCTGCCGTCGCGGATGATCCTGTCGTGCGTTGCCGCATCCGACGTGCCTGCCGATCTCGACCCGCGCGTCGAAGTGATCATGGGGCCGAAGGGATCGGCGGTGCAGCGCAACACCGGCCTGCGGTATCTGGCCGGCGATGCCGACATCGTCACGTTCTTCGACGATGACTATCTGCCCTCGCGTCACTGCCTCGAACGGATCGCCGCGTTTTTCAATGCGCATCGCGATGTCGTCGGGGCCAATGGCCTGCTGCTGGCCGATGGCATCAACTCCCCCGGCATCAGCGTGGGCGAGGCCGAAGCGTTGCTCGACGCGCATGATCGCGAAGTTGCGCCCTCGCTCGACGTGCTGCGCGATCTCGAAGGCCTGTACGGCTGCAACATGGCCTATCGTGCCAGTGCCACCCGGGATGTGTGGTTCGACGAGAGGCTCCGGCTCTACGGTTGGCAGGAGGACATCGACTTCGCCACGCAAGTGGGGCAGCGCGGACGCACGGTCCTGACCCATGCCTTTGCCGGGGTGCATCGCGGGGTGAAGGGCGCGCGCACTTCGGGTGTGCGGCTGGGCTTTGCGCAAGTGGTCAACCCGCTCTACCTCAAGCGCAAGGGCACGATGAGCGCGGGTTTCGCGCACAAGCTGATGCTGCGCAATGTCGTTGCCAACCACGTCAAGGTGCTGCGGCCCGAACCCTGGGTCGACCGCTGGGGAAGGGTGAAGGGCAACTGGATCGGTTTTGCCGATGCGCTGCGCGGGCGGCTCGAACCCGAGAAGATCGAGCGGATCTAGGGCGATCAGCCGCGCATGGGTAAGGATTTCGATTCGTGCCCCGGTGCGACAAAGATCGTCTGGAAGCCGCGCGCGAACACGCCCTCGACATCGCCAAGGATGTTGCGCGCGGTGCCGTGGCCGTTGCCCGCCATGTGCGTTTCGGCGTCGAGCACGAACCAGTCGCCCACCGGCATGCGCAGGAACTGCACGGTGATGTCGAGATTGGCGAAGGTCCATTCGCGCGCGTCGGTCGCCGCGCCATAGCCGTTCCCGAAATCGGCGAAGATCGCGGCCTTGGCGAAGTTCGACGGCGAACGGCCCGCCACGATCTCGCCATCCATGCGCAGCCAGCACAGGCCACGCCCGACGTGGCCCGGCCCGCCCAGCACGCGGCGGGTGCGGATCGCGCCGCCCATCGCCGCGCTGCGCGGGGTGTCATCGTGATCGGGAAGCGTATCGGGCAACGGATAGTCGTGGAGCACCGGCACAACCGGCGTTTCCAGTCGGCGCACGCGAAGCACGTGGGCCTGCGCGGCGGGGCGATCTACGGCCATCAGCGTCACGCGGTGAAGCTTGGTCTGGCGGCCATCGCGCAGGGTTTCGTTGATAAAGTGCAGGCGTGCATGTGGTACTTTGCCGAAGATATCGACCGAGAAGCGCGCGATCTCGAAATCGGCGTCAAGGTTGGCATCTTCTGCGCAGGTCGCGAGCAGCGCGCTGACCGGGCCGCCTGCGATGGCGGCGCGGTCCCACGGGCTGCGCGCGAGGCCGGTCGGCGCGAACAGGCCGTTTTCCTCGACGTAATAGCACGGCGGAACGCGGTGTCCGGCCTCGGCGTGTCGCATGATGCGTCCTTGTGTGGTCTTGCGTTGCGGGGCATTGATTAGTCGATTGATTAAGTCCATCAAGAGCGAATGTTCGAAAGCCTTTCCGCCCCCCTGATGTGCGCGCCGATGAGCATTGCCTCGTCGGTCGATCTTGCCACCGCCTGTTCGCGCGCTGCTATCATCGCCGGTTGGCAGGGCGGGACGTATACGCAGATGGACGAGTTCGAGCGCTATCTCGAGGCGCTCGCGAGTCAGGCCGACAGTGGCCAGCCCGGCAGTGGCCCGCCGATCGTCAACCTGCCCGCACGGATCGCGACTGAGCCGACCGGCCCGGCCAAGCTCGACCTGCTCGAAAAGCATCGCGTGCCGCTGGTGCTGACCAGCCTTGGCGATCCGTCGGCGGTGGTCGAGCGGGTTCATGGCTGGGGCGGGCGCGTAATCCAGGACGTGACGACGATGCGCCACGCCGAAAAGGCCATAGCGGTCGGAGTCGACGGGCTTATGGTGACGTGTTCGGGCGCGGGCGGGCATACCGGCTTCCTGACGCCGCTGGCCTTCGTGCCCGCGGTGCGGCGGATCTGGGACGGGCTGCTGATCGTGGCAGGCGGGATCGCCGATGCGGCGGGCATGGCGGGCGCGCTCGCACTGGGCGGCGACATCGCCTGCATGGGGACGCGCTTCATCGCCACGCCCGAGAGCGGGGTGGTCGAGGGCCATCGTCACCACATCGCGCGGGCCGGGGTGGACGGGATCGTCGTATCCGCGGCGATCAATGGCGTGCCTGCCAACTGGATCCGGGATTCGCTGGCCGAGGCCGGGCTGGACGACCTGACCATCCGCGCGCCGGGCAAGGTGGACCTGCCCGAAGGCATGGTCGGCTGGCGCGACACCTTCAGCGCCGGGCAGAGCGTTGGGCTTATCGACCGGATCGAGCCGGTGGCCGATCTCGTCGCCAGGCTGTCGGCCGAGTTTGCAGCGCGCGTCCCCGGCGACGGCTGGCGCAAGCGCCTGGCCGCCGTCGAGGCCGGTTGGCGGTAACGCGGATCAGGCGGGAGCGAGCGTCGCCATGTCGATCACGAAGCGGTACTTCACGTCGGCGCGCTCCATCCGTTCGAAGGCGTGGTTGATCTCGTCCATGCGGATCATCTCGATTTCGGGCAGCACCTGATGCTCCGCGCAGAAATCCAGCATTTCCTGCGTTTCGGGAATGCCCGCCACGCCCGAGCCGGTGACCGCGCGACGACCGCCGAGCAGCAACCCTGTGTGCAGTTCGGGCATCATGTCGATCATGCCGACGATGCACAGCGTGCCGTTGCGATCGAGCAGGTAGAGGTACTTCGTCACGTCGTGGCGCACGGGCACGGTATCGAGCACGAAGTCGAACTTGCGCGTGGCGGCGCGCATCGCGTCCTTGTCGCTCGACAGCAGCACGGCATCGGCGCCCAGCAGCTGCGCGTCGGCGACCTTGGAGGGCGAGCCGGTGATCATGGTGACATGCGCGCCCAGCGCCTTGGCGAACTTGACGCCGAGATGGCCAAGACCGCCGAGGCCGATCACCGCGACGCGGGTGCCGGGACCGACTTTCCAGTGGCGCAAGGGCGACCACGTGGTCGCGCCCGCGCAGAGCAGCGGGGCGGCTGCGGCCATGTCGAGATTGTCGGGCACGCGCAGGACATAGGGTTCGGCGACGACGATGCTGGCGGAATAGCCGCCGTGGGTGGGGCTGCCGTCGTGGCGGTCCTTGCCGTTGTAGGTGCCGGTGTTGCCCTCTTCGCAATATTGCTCGTCGCCGTGCGTGCAGGCGTCGCAGTGACGGCAGGAATCGACGATCGTGCCGACGGCAACGCGGTCACCGACAGCGAAGCGGGTCACGCCCGCGCCGACGGCGCTGACCACGCCGCAGATCTCGTGGCCGGGAATGGCGGGGTAGACCGTGCGGTGCCAGTCGTTGCGCGCGGTGTGCAGGTCCGAATGGCACACGCCGCAATGGGTGATCTGGATCGCCACGTCCTCGTCGCGAAGCGCGCGGCGTTCGATCGTCAGCGGGGCCATTCCCGAATCCGGCGCGGTGGCGCCCCAGGCAGCAGTCGACATGCTCGTTCTCCCATTGCGCGCGACTTCAGCGCGTTGCGGAGTGCAACTTATAACGCATTCGGGATTTGGCCAGCCTCTCAAACTTGGTGAGGCGCGCACAGGATCAATCACAGGAGAGGAAGAAGCGATGAAGATCGACAGTTCGGTTGCCGCCGTCGTTACGGGCGGATCGTCGGGCCTTGGCCGCGCCAGCGCCGAAGCGCTCGCCGCCGCCGGGGCCAAGGTCACCATCTTCGACATCAACGAGGATTGGGGCCAGAAGGTCGCCGCCGAAATCGGCGCGACCTTCGTGAAAGTGGACATCACCAGCGAGGAATCCGTTATCGCCGGCTTCGAGGCGGCGCGCGCGGCCAATGGGCAGGAGCGCGTGCTCGTCCACTGCGCGGCGACGATGAAGGGCGGCAAGACGCTGGCCTGGGATCGCGAAAAGGGCGCCTACAAGCGCTTTTCGACTGAGGACTACACCTATTCCGCGCATGGCGTGCTGATCGCCAGCTATCGCCTGGCTTCGCTTTCGGCGCTGGGCATGGCGAGCCTCGAACCGCTGGAAGACGGCGAGCGCGGCGTGATCACGCTGACCGCCTCGGTCGCGGCGCAAGACGCGCAGATCGGGCAGATCGCCTATGGCTCGCTGAAGGCGGGCGTGAACGGGCTGGTGCTGCCGATGGCGCGCGACCTGATGGACATCGGCATCCGCGTGAACTCGATCATGCCCGGCATCTTCGCCACGCCGCCGATGCTGGCCGTCAAAGACCGTGCGCCCGCAGTATTTGAAGGACTGGAACGCTCGGTGCCGTTCCCCAAGCGCCTTGGCCGTCCGCCAGAGTTCGGCAGCCTCGTGCTGGAACTGGTGCGCAACGGCTATTTCAACGGCCAGAACCTGCGTCTGGACGGCGCGATCCGGATGCCGCCGAAGTAACGCAGGAAGGGCAGGTGCGAGGGGGTTACCCCCTCGCGCTCCCATGACGTCGTCCGGCGCTCATGGTGCGCTTGGGGCGGGGTGTCATGGTGTAACTGGCACGGCCCGGTCGCTGGAAGACGCCAACAGGGGGCAGGGATGGCAACTCCCTGTCTTTCTACCTTTCCTTGCCCTCGCGGCCCCGGTGCGACCGCACGTTTCAGTCGGTGACGCGTCCATCGGCGAGCCAGGCCTTGTGCAGGTCCGTGGCCACCTCGTCGCCGCCCTGTTCGGCGCGCTTGATCCATTTGAGCGCGGCGGCGGGGTTCTTGTCCACGCCGCGGCCGGTCATGTAGAGTTGGGCGAGGATGCGCATGGCGATGGGGCTGTGCTGGCGCGGGCCCGCCGGGGTGATCGAATCGCCGAATCCGATCGAGGAGCCTTTCATCGCCTGGGTCATGGCGGTGCGGCCGCTGATCGAGCTGGCGGTCTTGACCGGATCGCCAACCATCACGCCAAGCACGTCGAGCATCTTGGCATATTTGGTCGGCTGGTCGGCCATGTACGATTGCACCAGTCGCAGACCCGCATCGTTGCTGCCTGCAAGGAACCAGCAGCGCACCGTCTGCTCCTGTTCGGGCGTCAGGACGATCGCCGGGTTGCCGGGATAGGGTGTGTTGGGACAGTTGTCGCCGGGGTTGCGCACCGGGCCGGGATGAAATTGTGCATGAAGCGGCGTCGTCGCGGCAAGAGCCGCAAAAAAGCCGAGGCACACCAAGCGACGTTTCATGGAAATTCGCCTTTCAGTCGATTCAATGGCATAAGGTTTGCCATAATCACGATGCTCCGCAAGTGGATGCTATTCGAGAACGGCACCACGAACCGGTCTGGCATGACCGGACATGGCGTGTGGTTCGAACAGTTCTTTCGCCGGGAGACATGAACAGGGTGCAGGGATGGTAAATCCCGGCCTGTCTTCCCCTTTTCCTACCGAACCAGCGCCGCCGGAACCTTGATCGGCATATCGAGCAACTGCTGCGCCTTGCCCTTGGCGAGGGGATCGAGGCGGAGCGAGGAGAACTGTCCGCCGCCCAGGGCATCGAGGAAGTGCAGGTTGACGGCGTCGAGGCCGGGGAGATCGTAGCGCAGCACGGCGGGGTTGGCGCCGCCTTCGAATTCGTGCGCGAACCATTTGAGCATGGCTTCGGGCGAGAGCGCGGCGCGGATCCAAGGGAGGGCTTGCGGCTTGCGCGCGATGATGCCGATGTTGAAGGCATCGCCCTTGTCGCCGCTGCGGCCCCACGCGACATCGACGAGGGGGACTTCGACCAGATCAACCCCATCGGCCACGGGTTCGGCGGGGGGCGTCGGGCGTTCGATTTCGGCGGGGTTGAAGACCTTCGCGGGGACGGGTTCGGTCAGCGTCTCGATCTTGTCGCCCAGCGTGATCGTGGCGGGCACGGCGTCGCGCGCGATGGCGACCGAGAACACGCGGAACACGGGCGTCACTTGCGCGCGGGCGCCGAACCAGCCGGCGGTACCGACCGACATCGAGGTGGTGGGGCTGTCGAATTCGCGCAGGAAGGGCTTGAAGGCGTCTTCGTCGTCGTGTTCGGCGGCGAGCTTGTAGACCACTTCGCGGGTGTCCGTGTTGCGGGCGTTGGCACCGTAGCTCGACTCCGCGCCGATCAGCTCGATGCGGCTGGTGCGATACGGCCCCATGTTGCGATCGCGCAGCATGCGGTTGCAGCGGGCCAGAACGGCTTCGGCCTGGCGTTGCGCCTTCTTCGCCGCGTCGCGGCCGACCAGCGCCATGAAGCCCATGCAGCGGAAGCCATCGGCCCAGGTGACGCAGACCTTGTACTTGCCGGTGGGGGCGCGGCCGATCGAGCCGGTGACGCGCACGCGGTTTTCGCCGACCTGTTCGAGGTGGACTTGCGTGAAATCGCAGGCGACGTCGGGAAGGAGGTAGGCCTGCGGATCGCCGACTTCGTAAAGGATCTGTTCGGCGACGACCGCCTTGTTGACGAGGCCGCCGGTGCCTTCGGGCTTGGTGACGACGAAGGAGCCGTCGGCGTGGGCTTCGACGATGGGGTAGCCGATGTTTTCCCAGTCGGGCACGTCTTCCCAATCGGTGAACAGGCCGCCCGACCCTTGCGCGCCGCATTCGATGACGTGGCCGGCGAGGCTGGCCTGGCTGAACTTGTCGTAGTCGGTCGGTCCCCAGCCGAACTCGTACATGCAGATGCCCAGGGTCAGCGCGGAATCGACGCAACGGCCGGTAATGACCACGTCGGCGCCCATGGCCAGCGCGCGGGCGATGGGGCCGCCGCCCAAGTAGGCATTGGCGGTAATGATCTTGTCGCGCGGGGGGAAGGGCGCGTGCGTGAACATCTCGGTCTGGTCGGCGATTTCGTCGAGGCGATCGAGCATGTCGTCGCCTTCGACGTAGGCGATCCTGAAGTCCGGGTAGCCCGCTTCTTCGGCGATGGCCTGCATCCGCGCGAAGCAGGCCTGCGGGTTCACGCCGCCGGCGTTGGTGACGATCTTCGTGCCGGTGGCTTTCAGCGCGGCGAGGTTGTCCTTCCACACCCATTCGGTGAAGTCGCTGGCATAGCCGAGATCGGGCCGGTGGCGCTTGAGGCTGCCCAGCGCGGACATCGTGGCTTCGGCGAGGTAGTCCAGGATGATGTAATCGACCCCGCCCGCGATCAGCTGTGTCGGCGCGACGCTCGAATCGCCGAAGAAGGCGCAGGCGCCGCCGATGCGCACGGTTCTGGACATTTCGGCTTTCCTCTCATTGACTTGTTTAACTGCTGAATTAACACGCGGGCAGGGCATGGCAACCCGTTAGTGCAGCGCGATTTCCCCGCTTGCCTTGCCGCGGCTTCCGGTCCAGTTTAATCGGGCGATTAAACAAATCGTTGCGACGCCGATCACGCGCGTCGGACAAAGCTGGGACAGGAAAACGCAAGGATGTCGATCCTTTACGATGAGGGGCAGCAGGCGATCGCGACCGAATCGCGCCGCGTGCTCGAAGCCCGGACGAGCAAGGACCGCTTGCTCAAGTTGCTCACCACCACCGGCGAAGTGGACCAGCCGTTCTGGGATACCGCCGTCGAGCAGGGCTGGACCGGTCTTGCTATCCCCGAGGAACATGGCGGCCTTGGCCTGACGCTGGCCGAACTGGGCCTCGTGGCGCAGCAGACCGGCGCGGTGATTGCAGGCGCGCCTTACCTGACCGTGGGCTATGGCGCTTCGCAGGCGCTGGTCGCGGCGAGCGTTGCCGAACTGCAGGCGGCGTGGCTGCCGAAGCTGTCGGCGGGCGAAGTGCTGGGCACCGTCGCGTTTGCCGAAGGCACCGATCCGCTGCCCGCCGCGCCCGCGACGACATATGCCGATGGCAAGCTCAACGGTACCAAGCCGGGCGTAACGGCGGGTCTGACCGCCGACATCGCGGTCGTGCTCGCCAGCCATCAGGGCAGGCCCGCGCTGGTGCTGGTCGAACTCGCAGACGCGCAGCGCAGCGTTATCGACAGCTATGACAACACGCGGCTCTATGCCGACCTGACCTTTGCCGACACGCCCGCGACGCTGCTGGTGGACGGCGAGGCGGCGGCCACGCTGGCGCTCGACCTGCTGGCGCGCATGGCCGTGATCACCGCGCACGAACAGACCGGCGCTGCCGAGGCGCTGCTGTTCACCGCACGCGACTATGCCCTGACGCGCAAGGCGTTCGGCCAGCCGATCGGTGCGTTCCAGTCGGTCAAGCACCGCATCGCCGAGTTGTATGGCTTCGTCGAGATCGCGCGCGCCAACTGCATCCATGCGGTCGCCAGCGAGGGCAAGGACAACTTCCTGATCGCCGCTGCCGACGCGCGGATTGCGGCGACCGACGCCTATGACACCGCTGCGCGCGATACCGTGCAGATCCACGGCGGCATCGGCGCGACCTGGGAAGGCGGGCTGCACCTGCACATGCGCCGCGCCCGCAGCCTTGCCGTGGAGCAGGGCAACCTGATGTTCTGGGAAGACCTGCTGGTCGATCACCTCGGAGATGCGGCATGACCGATTTCGAAGCCTACCGCGCCAGCGCGCGCGCCTTCCTCGATTCCGTCGCGGGTGAATTCGCCAAGGACGCGCGCAAGGGCCTGACGGTCGAGGAAGACCTTGCCTTGGGTCGTCGCTACATGGCGACCAAGTACGACGCCGGGTTCGGCGGGATCAGCTGGCCCAAGGACTATGGCGGGCAGGGGCTGACCCACACGCACAAGCTGATCTTCGATACCGAAGAAGCCAAGTACGGCATGCCGGTGGTCTATTTCGGCATTTCGCTGGGCATGCCGGTGCCGATCCTGATGCACCACGGCCAGGACAAGGAATTCGCCAAGGAGCGCGTGATCAAGGCGCTGCGCGGCGAAGAGATATGGTGCCAGCTGTTTTCCGAACCGTCGGGCGGGTCTGACCTTGCAGGGCTTCGCACCCGCGCCGAAGTCGACGGCAACGGCTGGAAGCTAAACGGCCAGAAGCTGTGGACCAGCTGGGCGCAGTATTGCGACTATGGCGTGATCGTGGCGCGCACCGATCCGACCGCGCAGAAGCACAAGGGCCTGACGTACTACTGGGTCGACATGAAGGCGCCGGGCGTCGACGTGCGCCCGGTCAAGCTCGCGGCGGGTGACAGCCACGTCAACGAAGTGTTCTTCGACGACGTGCGGCTGGAAGACAGCCAGCGCATGAGCCCGGTGGGCGGTGGCTTCGCCGTGGCGATGCACACGCTGATGATCGAGCGCTATATTGCGACTGACAGCGCAGGCTTCGGCCCGCCGCTCGACCTGTTCGTGGAGCTGGCGAAGACAACCGACTATCGCGGGCGTCCGGCGATCGAGGACGGGCGCATCCGTTCGCAGATCGCGCGCAACCACGCGATGCGTGCAGGCCTCGATTCGATCACCGCGCGTGCCATGCTGATGATGCAGGCGGGTATGGAAGCGGGGCCGGAAGGTTCGCTCAACAAGCTGGTCGCGGTGCGCAGCCGTCAGAGGCTGTCGGAACTGGCCATGGACCTCAAGGGCCAGTCGGGCTTTGCCTATTCCGAGCACAATTCCCCGCGGGAGGAGTGGACCAACAGCTGGATCAGCGCGCCGACGGGCCGCATCGCGGGCGGCGCGGACGAGATGCTGCTCAATACGATAGCGGAAAGGATTCTCGGCCTGCCGCAGGATCACCGTCCGGACAAGGGCGTGCCGTTCAACCAGATCCCGGCCTGATCGCCGGACCCGCTTTGCCCGCCGCCTTTGAGGGAAGGCGGCGGGCATTCCTGTTTTCAAGTTTCCATCGGAGGGCCAGATGGCTTTCAAGACGCGCATTACCGAAATGCTCGAAATCGAGCATCCGATCGTCCAGGGCGGCATGATGAACGTCGGCACCGCCGAAATGGCCTCAGCCGTCTCGAACGCGGGCGGGCTTGGCATCGTTACCGCGCTGACCCAGCCGTCGCCGGAAAAGCTGCGCGAGGAAATCGAGCGCACGCGGAGCATGACCTCCAAGCCGTTCGGCGTGAACATGACGGTGTTCCCGACGATCAATTCGCCCGATTACAAGGCCTATGCCCAGGCGATCATCGACGGCGGGGTGAAGGTGGTCGAAACCGCTGGCACACCGGCGGTGCGCGAGATCTGGGAGCAGTTGAAGCCCCACGGGATCAAGATCCTGCACAAGTGCACTGCGGTGCGCCATGCCGTTTCGGCCGAGAAGGCGGGCGTGGACGTGATCTCGATCGACGGGTTCGAATGTGCGGGCCATCCGGGAGAGGACGATATTCCGGGCCTGATCCTGATCCCCGCCGCCGCCGACAAGGTGAAGATCCCGATGCTTGCGAGCGGCGGCTTCGGTGATGGGCGCGGCCTCGTCGCGGCGTTGTCGCTCGGCGCCGAAGGCATCAACATGGGTACGCGCTTCTGCGCCACGGTCGAGGCGCCGATCCATGACAACGTCAAGCAGGCCTATGTCGACAACGACGAGCGCGGCAGCTTCCTGATCTTCCGCAACTTCAAGAACACCGCGCGCGTCGGGCGCAGTGAAGTGTCCGAGGAAGTCGTGCGACGGCTCGCCCAGCCCGATGCGGTGTTCGAGGACGTGCGCGAACTGGTGGCGGGTACGGCGGGCAAGGAACTGCTCGAAACCGGCGACCTGTCGAAGGGCGTGTTCTGGGCGGGCATGATCCAGGGCCTGATCCACGACATCCCGACCTGCCAGGTGCTGATCGACCGGATCATCAGCGAGGCCGAAGCCATCATCAAGGGCCGCCTGCAGGGCTTCCTCGCATGAAGATCGACGCCAGCATCGCGGCGGTGGTGACGGGCGGGGCCTCGGGCCTCGGCCGCGCGACCGTCGAGGCACTGGCGACGGCAGGCGTGAAAGTCGCGATCTTCGACCTGAACGAAGAGCTGGGCGCGCAAGTGGCTGCGGCCACGGGCGCGCTGTTCGTGAAGGTCGACATCACCGACGAGGCTTCAGTCGAAGCCGGGTTCGCCACGGCGCGCGCGGCGCAGGGGCAGGAACGGGTGCTGGTCCATTGCGCCATGGTCAACCGCAAGGGCAAGACCGTGGGCCGCAATCGCGAGACGGGCGGATTTACCCGCTTTTCGACCGAGGACTATGCCTTTGCCGTCCACGGCATCCTTACCGCCAGCTACCGCGTCGCTTCGCTGTCGGCGCTGGGCATGGCGGGGCTGGAGCCGATGGAGGACGGCGAGCGCGGCGCGATCGTACTGACCTCGTCCGCCGCCGCGCAGGACGCGCAAGTGGGCCAGATCGCCTATGGCTCGGCCAAGGCGGGGGTTTCGGGTCTCGTCCTGCCAATGGCGCGCGACCTGATGGACCTTGGCATCCGCGTCAACGCGATCCAGCCGGGCATTTTCAATACCCCGCTGCTCGCCCGCAATACGCAGAAGGTGCTGGACGGGCTGAATGCCAGCGTTCCGTTCCCCAAGCGCATGGGCGAGCCGCACGAATTCGCCAGTTTCGCGATGGAACTGGTCCGCAACACTTACTTCAACGGGCAAAGCGTCCGCCTCGACGGCGCGATCCGCATGGCCCCGCGATAAGCACAAGAGGAGTTTGAATATGGGTCAGGTAGGCACGACCGAAGTCGTCGACGGCATCGGCATTCTCACGCTCGACAATCCGCCGGTGAACGCGCTGAGCGCCGCCACGCGCCAGGCGCTCTACGACGGGTTCACCCAGTTCGCCGCCGATGACAGCGTCAAGGCGATCGTGCTGATCTGCGCAGGGCGCACCTTCATCGCAGGCGCGGATATCTCCGAATTCGGCAAGGGCCCGAGCGGTCCAGACCTCAACGCAGTATTCAACATCATCGAGGAAGGCACCAAGCCGGTCGTTGCGGCGATCCACGGCACCGCGCTGGGCGGTGGCTATGAAACCGCGCTGGTGTGCCATTACCGCATCGCCGTTCCCTCGGCCAAGGTGGGCCTGCCCGAAGTGGCACTGGGCCTGCTGCCCGGCGCTGGCGGCACGCAGCGCCTGCCGCGCATCGTGGGTGTGCCCGCCGCGCTCGACATCATGACCGGCGGCAAGCCGATCGGGGCGAAGAAGGCGCTGGATCTCGGCATGATCGACGCGCTCGCCGCCGAGGGCAGCTTGCGCGAAGACGCCATCGCGTTTGCGAAGAAGCTGGTGGCCGACGGCGGCCCGCTCGTGCGCGTGCGCGACCGGCAGGACAAGGTCGAGGAATCGCGCGGGAAGCCGGAGATCTACGCCGACTACATCAAGGCCAATGCCCGCGCCTTCCGGGGCTTCAAGGCGCCTTTCAACATCATCAAGGCGATCGAAGCCGCCGCCGAACTGCCGTTCGACCAGGGCATGGCGCGCGAGCGCGAGCTGTTCCTTGAACTGATGGCCAGCACCGAAAGCGCGGCGCAGCGCTATTACTTCTTCGCCGAGCGCGAAGGGGCAAAGGTGCCCGACCTGCCCAAGGGCACGCCCGAGCGCGACTACAAGAAAGTCGGCGTGATCGGCGCAGGCACGATGGGTGGCGGCATCACCATGAACTTCCTCAACGCTGGGATCCCCGTGACGCTGGTGGAAATGAACCAGGCCGCATTGGATCGCGGCGTGGGCGTGATCCGCAAGAATTACGAGAACACCGCCGCCAAGGGCCGCATGACCACAGAGCAGGTGGAACAGCGCATGGCGCTGATCACCCCGGCGCTGGGCCTTGAAGCCCTTTCCGACGTCGACCTCGTGATCGAGGCGGTGTTCGAGGAGATGGGCATCAAGAAGGATGTGTTCGGCAAGCTCGACACGATCTGCAAGAAGGGCGCCGTCCTCGCCTCGAACACCTCGTTCCTGGATCTCGACGAGATCGCCTCGGCGACCTCGCGTCCGCAGGACGTGGTGGGTCTGCACTTCTTCTCGCCCGCCAACGTCATGCGGCTGCTGGAAATCGTGCGCGGGGCAAAGACCGCGGACGACGTGCTGGCGACGGCGCTCAAGGTCGCCAAGACGATTGCCAAGGTGCCGGTCGTCAGCCGCGTCGGACCGGGCTTCATTGCCAACCGCGTGATGGCACCGCGTTCCTACGCCGCCAATGCCCTGGTGCTCGAAGGCCCGACCCCTTCGGACATCGACGCCGCGATCTTCAATTATGGCTTCGCCATGGGGCCGTTCGCGATGACCGACCTCGTCGGCCTCGACGTGATCGGACGCGGCAGCAACGAGCGCACGCTCTCGGGCGATCTCGTCAAGCTGGGCCGCCTCGGCCAGAAGTCGGGCGGCGGGTTCTACGACTATGACGAGAAGCGCAAGGCATCGCCCAGCCCGGTCGCCGCACAGGTCATTGCCGACTTCGCCAAGGCCAAGGGCGTGACCGCGACCGGCGCGCTGAGCGAGCAGGAAATCGTCGCGCGCCTGCTCTACCCGGTGGTCAACGAAGGCGCCAAGGTGCTGGAAGAAGGCGTGGCGATCCGCGCCAGCGACATCGATGTGGCCTGCATCCTTGGCTACAACTGGCCGCTCTACACCGGCGGACCGATGTTCTGGGGCGACACGGTCGGCCTGTCGAACGTGGTCGAAGGACTCAAGGCCGCGGGCATCGAGCCGTGCAAGCTGCTGGTCGAGAAGGCCGCGAGCGGCGGCAGCTTCACGCGCGGCTGATCGTCGCTTCGGTGAGGAAAAAGGGAAGGGCGGTCCATGCGGGCCGCCCTTTCTCCTTGCGGGCGGCGATCGTGGTTAAGAACTCGGAAACGCGCCGGCGATAGGGTGCGCGGGATCGAGGGAACAGCCGGGGCAGGCCATGGATACCGTTACCGCGCACGACGCGCAGCACGCCGACCGGCGTGCGCAAGTGGGCGTCCTTGCCTTCATCGCGGTGGCCACGTTCGCCTGCCGCATCTGGTGGATGACCAGCCCGGCAACAGACGTGGATTCGCCTTTCTATTCGCTGATGGGCGAGGCGTTGCTGCACGGGCAACTACCCTATGTCGACGTGTGGGATCGCAAGCCGATCGGGCTGTTCCTGATCTATGCGGCGGCGCACGCGGCGCTTGGCCCGCAGCCGGTCGCTTACCTCGTCGTGGCGGCGCTGTTCGCGGGCGCAGGCGCGTGGTTTGCCTGCGACATTGCACGTCGCCTGACTTCGCGCGGGACGGGGCTGGTGGTGGCTGTCCTCTACCTGCTGGGCATGGACGCCTATGGCAGCCGTGGGGGTCAGAGCGAGGTGTTCTATACCGGGCTCTGCCTCGCCATGGCGTGGCTTGCGTTGGCGCGGCCGCGTTCGCTGCGTGCGACCTGCCTGGCCATGCTGTTGGGCGGGGTGGCGCTCCAGATCAAATATTCGGTCGTACCGTTCTGCGCGGTGTTCGCGCTGGTGGCCCTGCGCACGCGCTGGAACGTTCATCGCAAGGTGTCGCGGCTGGCGGGGGAGGCGGCGCTGTTCGCTGCGCTGGGGCTGGCCCCGACCGCGCTCGCCTTTGCGACGTATGCCGCGCTGGGCCATGCTGACGCTTTCGTCTTCGCCAACTTCGTGTCGATCTTCCTGCGCCCGGTCGTCTATGGTCGGTGGCCCGCGCAGACGCTCGCCGCGGTCGGCCCCATCGCGCTGACTGCCATGGTCGGCCTCTGGGCCTTCCTGCGACTGGAGCGCGACGTGCCGCGCGAGGCCTACCTGACGGTGCTGGCGCTGTTTGCGGGCGCTGTGGCGTCGGTGTTCAGCACGGCCAATGTGCTGGCGTTCTACTATGCCTTTCTGGTGCCCTGGGCGGTGCTGCTGGCCTGCCCGTTCATCGACCTGCGCGCAAAGGCGGGCAGGATCGGGGCCGGCCTGCTGGTGGCGGCCTACCTCTTGGCGGCGAACCATCCCCACCGCATCGCGGTCGAGCGCGAGGACCGCAAGACGTTCGATCGCTTTGCGGGGATCGTCATGGCCGCGGGCCAGCCGCGCAGTCTCTACCTGTTTTACGGCCCGACCTCGCTCTACGCGGCGACCGGCACGCACGGCGGGCGCTACCCGTTCCCTTCGCACCACAATGCCGCGTTCGAGGATGGCGCGCTGGGTGTGCCGCAGGCCGTGCTGGTGGCGCAGGCGCTTGCCCGACACCCCCGCTTCGTGGTGTCGCTGACCGACTGGCGCACCGATCCCGCATCGACCATCGCACCGCGTGTCGATACGACGTTGCGTGCGGGGTATCGCCGGGTGGCGCGGGGCCCGATGCTGGATCAGGACCTGACCTTGTGGGAACGCCGGGACGGGCGCCGAAACGAAAAAGGCCCGGCGCAATGCACCGGGCCTTTTCTGTCTTATGCGTGCGAAATCAGCCGAGCTTGCGCAGCGGCTCGCTGCCGTCCCAGTTCTTGCCGGCGTCCTTGATCATCTGGAAGATGCCCTCGGCGCCGGTCATGTTCTGGAGCAGTTCGATCACGTGCCCAGGGCCACCCCCACCATTCTTGGCGCCCGGATCGACGTAGATCACTTCACCATCCCCGCCGACCTTGCCTTCGACCAGCACTTCGGCGCCGATTTCGGCACAGACCGCGCGGGCTTCGGCAATGGATTCGACGAAGATGCAGATGTGGTGAAGCTGGTCGGTCACCGCGTATTCGCCGCAATAGATCGACGGTTCGCGGTTTTCCGGGCGGATCAGCTCGATCTGGACATCGCCCCAATAGGCGATGGCGATCGAGAACACCGCGCCGGTGGGCACGCCCTTGTACTTGGCTTCGCCGAGCGCGACGTTCTCCATCAGGTAGAACGGCCCGACGCCCATCGTCTGCGTCCAGTACCTCACTGCCGCATCGAAGTCGGAGGGAAGGTAGGCGAGCTGGCCGACGGGCCCCAGTTCGTGAAGTTTGCGCGTCACTGGAACAGTCCTTCGGGTGCTTCGAGCAGGCCCTTCAGCGTCTGGAGGAACTGCGCGCCGAGCGCACCGTCGATGGCGCGGTGATCGACCGACAAGGTGAACGAGATGCGCGTTTCGAAGCCGATATCGCCATTGGGCAGTTCGACCGCGACCTTGTTCGCGCCGCCGACCGCGAGGATCGCACCCTGCGGCGGGTTGATGATCGCGTCGAAGTTCTCGATCCCGAACATGCCGAGGTTGGAGACGGAGAAGGTGCCGCCGTCCATGTCCTCGTAGCCCAGACGACCCGCCTGCGCCTTGTCGATCAGCGCGCGCGTTGCCTGTGCGAGCTGGGCGATGTGCATGCGATCGGCCTGACGCACGATCGGGGTGACGAGGCCCTTGGGGCTGGCCACCGCGATCGCCACGTCGGCGTGCGGATAGATGTGCACCGAATCGCCGTGCACCTGCACGTTGACTTCGGGGTGCTTGACCAGCGACAGCGCCACCGCCTTGACGATGTAGTCGTTGATCGACGCCTTGGTGCCGAGCACGAGGTTGGCCGTCTTGCGCAGCGCGATCAGCTCGTCCACCGCCGCCGAAACGCGCAGGTAGAAGTGCGGGATGGTCTGCTTGGCTTCGGTCAGGCGCTTGGCGACGACCTTGCGCACCTTGTCGAAGGGCTGCACCGCCGCGCGGTTTTCAACTAGTTCGAACGGCGCACCGAACGCGACCGCACCTGCCGGGGCCTTGGGCTTGACCAGCGCGAGCACGTCGGCCTTGCTGATACGGCCGCGAGCGCCGGTGCCGGTGATCCCCGACAGGTCGATGCCATGCTGTGCCGCCAGACGACGCGCGAGCGGCGAGGCGAACACATTGGTGTCCTCCACCAGCGTTGCGGTGCCCTTGTAGGACACGGCGCGATCGGGCTGGAGCGCCTGGAACACGTCCTGGTAGGTGATGCGCCCGTTGCGACCCGACCCTGTGATGGGATCGATGTCCACGCCTTCGGCTTCGGCAAGCTTGAGCGCTTCCGGGCTGATCGGGCGGTTGGTCACGATCTTGACCGGCTGGCGCGCGGGTGCGGCGGCAGGGGCCGTCGCTGCCGGGGCAGCCGGAGCCGCCGCCGGGGCGCTGCCGCCACCGGACTTGGCCGCAACCGCGGTATCGGCCGGCTTGAAGCCTTCGACAAAGGCGTCGATTTCGGCGTCGGTCGTATCAGCATCGGCGAACACGGCGAGCAGGGCGCCCACCGGGTGCGCGTCTTCGCTTGCGGGCACGAGCAGGCGCTTGAGCACCGCATCATACTCGGCTTCGACGTCATTGGTGATCTTCGCCGTTTCGATCAGGCAAAGCGTCTGGCCCTTCGAAAAGGCCTCGCCTTCCTTGACCATCCATTCGGCGATGGTCCCCTCGGTCATCTCGATGCCCCACTTGGGCATGCAGAAGGGGCGGATATTGGCCATCAGTTGCGCTCCTCAGCGGTAGGCCAGAACCTTGCGCACCGCCGCCTCGATCTTGTCGGCCGAGGGAAGGTAGGCAGTTTCCAGCTCGCGCGCGAACGGGACGGGGGTATGCGGCGGGTTGACCGCCTGCGGCGGCGCCTTGAGGCTGGCAAAAGCCTTGTTGGCGACGGTGGCGCAGATGTCGGCGGCCAGGCTGCAACGCGGCGGGGCTTCGTCGACGACGACGAGGCGGCCGGTCACTTCGACCGAATCGAGGATCGCTTCCTCGTCGATCGGGCTGGTGGTGCGCAGGTCGATCACGTCGCAGCCGATGCCTTCGGCGGCGAGCTTGTCGGCCACCGCTTCGCAGAAGCCCAGCAGCAGGCCGGTCGACACGATCGTCACGTCATTGCCGGCACGCGACAGGCGCGCGTGGCCGAAGGGGATGACGTAGTCCTTATCGTCCGGCACTTCGCCCGAAACGCCGTAGAGCGCCTTGTGTTCGAGGAAGATCACCGGATCGTCGTCGCGGATGGCTTGCCGCAGCAGGCCCTTCACGTCGGCGGGCGTGGTCGGCATCACGACCTTGAGGCCGGGCATGCCGGTCAGGATCTGGTGAACCGACTGGCTGTGCTGCGCGGCGGCGTTGTAGCCCGCGCCGTAAGCCATGCGGATCACCGCCGGGCACTTGGTCTTGCCGCCGAACATATAGCGGAACTTGCCGATCTGGTTCCAGATCTGGTCCAGCGACACGCCGATGAAGTCGGCGAACATCAGTTCCGCGATCGGGCGCTTGCCCGACAGCGCGAGGCCGGCGGCCGCGCCCATGATCGCGCTTTCCGAGATCGGGGTGTCGATCACGCGGTCCGCACCGAACTTGCCGAACAGCCCAGTCGAGGTCGACCAGATGCCGCCGATGGCTTCAGGGCCACCGGGCGTGCCCATGCCGCCCACCACGTCTTCGCCCAGCACGACGACGTTCTCGTCGCGCTCCATTTCCTCAGCGATCGTCGTCAGGACGGCGTCGCGATACATCATTTTTGCCATGGCTTGTCGCTCCCCGCCCTCAGTACGAAATGTAGACGTCGGTGAGGACGTCTTCTGCGGTGCCGCGCGGGGCGGCCTTGGCCTGACGCACCGATTCCTCGATCGCTTCGAGCACTTCAGCGTCGAGCGCGTCGAGATCGCCATGCTCGAGCAGCTTGGCGTCGGTCACGCTCTTGCGGAAGTTCTTGAGGCAGTCGCGCAGTTCGCGGATGCGGTCGAGTTCACCCGGACCACGGTAACGCTGCGGATCGCCTTCGAAGTGGCCGAAGAAGCGTTCGGTGTCGAATTCGACCGCTGCCGGGCCGTTGCCGGGCACGCGGACGTATTCCAGCACTTCGCGCATCGTCTCGTAGACCGAGAAGAAGTCGGTGCCATCACCGCGCCACACCTTCATGCCGAACGCTTCGGCGCGGCTGGCGATGTCCTTGGTGGTGCCGACCGCGTATTCGAAGCCGGTGTGCTCTGAATAGTGGTTGTTCTCGAACACGAAGATCGTCGCGGCCTTGGTCACCACGGCCATGTTCATGGCTTCGAAGGTGGTGCCCTGGTTGCACGCGCCGTCGCCCGAGAACGCGATCGAGACCGCGCCCTTGCCGTCGATCTTGGCAGCGATGCCCGCGCCCACCGCGATCGGCGCGCCGCCGCCCACGATGCCGTTGGCGCCAAGCATGCCCTTGTCGACGTCGGCAATGTGCATCGAGCCGCCCTTGCCCTTGCAAAGGCCGTCGCGGCTGCCCCAGATCTCCTTCATCATCCCGTTCACGTCGCAGCCCTTGGCAAGGCAGTGCCCGTGGCCACGGTGCGTCGAGACGATCTTGTCGTCCGCCGAGAGATGTTCGCACACGCCCACCGCGACCGCTTCCTGGCCGCAATAGAGGTGCGTAAAGCCGGCGATTTCGCCGGTCTGGATGTCCACGTGAAGGCGTTCTTCGAACTCGCGAATAACCTTCATCTGACGATAGGCGCGCAAAAGCGCCTCGCGGCTCAGCTGCATCCTGCTCCTTCCCTCAAAGACCTAGTACCGTTCGGGCGATGATGCCCGACTGCACTTCGTTTGTCCCACCAAAAATAGTCCACGCACGAGAATTGAGATAGCGTGCGGCGGCGACTTGCGCTTCGCGCCCGTTGACGGGCGGCGGCGCGTTGTCGCCATAAAGCGGACGGATCGTATCAAGCTGCAACCCGGCCGGGCCGAGCACGTCGACCGCCAGAAGGTCGACGTCCTGCCGCAGGTTAGACGCCAGCATCTTGGTCAGCGAGGTCTGCGGCCCGGGCGGGCGGCCCTTGGCCACTTCCGACAGGATCTTCAGCTCGATCATCTCCAGCGCCTGCACGCCGAGGCGCACCTTGGCGACGCGGCGCTTCCAGTCGCGGTCCTGCGCCAGCAGGCCACCGCGCCCATCGGGTTGCGCCCTGGCGATGACTTCGACCTGGTCGAGGTCATAGGCGAGCTTGGGCGCGTGGCACGAACCGCCGCGCTCGTTCTCGAGCAGGAACTTGGCAAGCTTCCAGCCATCGCCTTCCTCGGCGATGCGGTTTTCGACCGGCACGATCACGTCTTCGAGGAAGACCTGGTTGACCTCGTGATCCCCCGCCAGCGTCAGGATCGGGCGCACCGACACGCCCGGCTGGTTCATGTCGATCAGCAGGAAGCTGATGCCGGCCTGCTTCTTGACCTCGGGGTTGGTGCGCACGAGCGTGAACATCATGTTCGCCCAGTGCGCGTGCGTGGTCCAGATCTTCGAGCCGTTGACCTTGTAGTGCGTACCATCGGCGCTGAGTTCAGCGCGCGTCTGCAGCGAGGCAAGGTCGGAACCGCTGCCGGGTTCCGAAAAACCCTGGCACCAGTAATCCTCACCCGACAGGATGCGGGGCAGGTACTTCGCCTTCTGCGCGTCGGTGCCGAAGGTGTAGATCACCGGGGCCACCAGCTTCAGGCCCAGCACCGTCAGGTTTGGCGCGCCCGCGAGCGCACATTCCTTTTCGAAGATGTAGCGCTGCACCGGGCTCCAGCCCGTGCCGCCTGCCGATTCGGGCCATTGGTAGCCCAGCCAGCCCTTGGCGTTGAGGATGCCGTTCCACTTCTGCCCGATGTCCGGTTCGACGAACACGGTGGGCGAAGCGGCAGCGCCGTCCTTCACGTCCTGCGGCAGGTTTGTCGCCAGGAAGCCGCGAACTTCGTCGCGGAAGGCCAGTTCTTCGGGGGAAAGATCGATGTCCATTGGTTCTTCAGCGTTCGAGAATGGTGACGGCCGAAACGCCCGGCGCGCCATAGACATGGGTATAGGCGGTCTTGGGATCGCCCTGGACCTGACGGCCACCGCCGTCACCGCGCAGTTGCACGACGTTTTCGTAGACCTGGCGCAGGCCCGACGCGCCGATCGGCTCGCCACAGGCAAGGCAGCCGCCATCGGTGTTGACCGGCAGCTTGCCGCCGATCTCGGTCAGCCCTTCGGCCAGCCAGCGTTCCTGTTCGCCGTCCCTGCAGAAGCCGTTTTCGGCCATGTGCATGATTTCGGCGCCGCACTCGGTGTCCTGCAGCTGCGCGATCGCGATGTCCTGCGGGCCGATCCCGGCCATTTCGAACGCCGCGGCCGAGGCGATCTGCGTTGCCGTGGCGGTGCCGCCGCCGATCTCGATCGAAGGGGCGAACACTTCGAAGCTCTTGGGCGGGCGGGTGCGCATCGCGGCGGCCTTCAGGCGGATGATCGGCTTGCCGAGTTCCCGCGCCTTCTTCTCGCTGGCGAGGATCAGCGCCACGCCGCCTTCGGCGGGCGAGCAGAACATGTACTTGCTGTAGGGATCGGACACCATCGCGCCTTCGAGGATCTCCTCGAGCGCGACCGGCTCGCGCCGCCAGGCATGGGGGGCGTGGACGGCGTTGCGGAACGCCTTTTCGGCCACCCGGCCCAGCGTCGTCCGGCTGATGCCGTGCAGGTGCATGTAGCGCGTGATCTTGTTGGCGAAGAACTGCGTCGTGACCATGTAGCCAGCATCGCCGTACCAGTCGGGCAGGTTGTATTCGCTGGGCAGGGCGTTGAACGCGCCGCGCGGGTGCTTGTCGAAGCCCACCGCGATGCCGATGTCGAATTCGCCCGACTTGATCGCCATCTGCGCCGAAAACAGCGCCGAGCCACCCGCTGCGCAGCCGTTGCGCACGTTGATGAACTGCACTCCGGTCAGGCCGAGGCGATCGACCATGGTGTCCGGGTTGCCCGCCGCGTCCGAGCCGCCATAAGCGAACTGGATATCCGGCCATTCCACGCCCGCGTCGGCGAGCGCCTGGCGCACCGCGAACACGCCTTGGTCAAGGCCAGAAACGCCATCGGTGCGCCCGAACGGATGGATGCCGATACCGACGATGCAGACGTCGCCGCTCATGCCGTTGCTCCTACAGGCTGAAACGCATGGATCAGGACCGGATCGGCCGCGTCCGGATCGAGCGGCACCAGCGTCATTTCCAGATCCATGCCGATCTTGATGTCTTCGAAAGCCACGTTGGCAAGCCGCGTCTCGACAATCACTTCGCCGGGCAGCTCGACATAGCCGACCGCCCACGGCCGGAATGATTCCGGACCGGAATAAGGCGGTGTCTTGGGCCTGAAACGCTGGATGGTGTACGACCATAGCGTGCCGGTGCGCGGCAACGCGTGCGGTTCGAAGCGATCACCGGGCGGGCACGGGAAAACGATCCGGCCGGTGTCCTTCTCGCGGCCACCGATCAGCCGAGGCGGATTTTCCGCAGTAAACAGCCCTTCGGCAATGTCGCGCATCTCGCCCCTGTCCTGGTTTCGACGATTCCTTCGAGCCTCCCTTAAGCCCCACGATCCGGTGCTTGTGCGACTCTGCAAAACGCTAGGCTTGTCCCTTTTGCCAGTGTGGCATTGTGCGACTGCGAAAAAGGCGGTGCTCGGGAGCACTGCACTAGGGAAGGGTCGCGGGAAATGGCCATCGTCAAGTTCGAAAAGCCGCAGCACCGTGCGCGCGCCACCGCCGCGCGATCGCCCGTTGCGGACATCCGCCGCCCGCATCTGGGCTGGACCCTGTTCGAGACTCCGCGCTTCCTGGCCGAGACCGGGGCGCTCGCGCTGTCGTGGCCGCTGCTGTTTTCCGCGCCGCGCGGCGATGGGCACCCGGTGATGATCCTGCCGGGTTTTGCCACCAACGATGCGATGACGGCGCTGCTGCGCCGCTACCTGCGGCTGATCGGCTATGAGGTGTTTCCGTGGGATCTGGGCTGGAACCTCGACCAGCATAGCGCGGGCGAGAACGGCGAACACGTCGCGCGCCGCATCGAAGAGATTGCTGACAAGACCGGGGCACGCGTCAGCCTTGTCGGCTGGAGTCTGGGCGGCGTCATCGCGCGCGAGGCGGCCCGCCGCGAAGGGCCGAACGGTGCGCTGCGCCAGGTCATCACGCTCGGCAGCCCGTTCACCGGCAACCCGCGCGCCACCAGCCTCACGTCGCTGTACGAGCTTCTGACCGGGAACAAGGTCTCCAGCCACGAGACCGCCGCGCGCTATGCCTTCGGCCACCACCCGCTGCCGGTGCCGTCGAGCGCGATCTACAGTCGCACCGACGGGATCACCGCGTGGGAAAACTGCGTCAGCGAAACCGATGCGCAGACCGAGAACATCGAGGTGCACAGCTCGCACTTCGGCTTCGTGTCGAACCCCGGCGTGTTCTATGCGGTGGCCGACCGGCTGGCCCTGCCCGAAGGGGCATGGCGTCCGTTCGAAAAGGCCGGCCCTTTCGCGGCGTTCTATCCGTAAGCTGGAAATCCTCCCCATTTGCGCCTTCGGCAAAAACGGGGAGGATCGGCAACTTCACCCCATGCCGTAGACCGACTTCAGGCCGCCCTGGCGGTCGATGTTCAGCGACATGATCGCGATGTCATGCGTCTCGCCCTCGGCATCGCGCACATGGTCGCGCAGCAGCGCCTCGGGGACGAAGCCCATGTCTTCGAACACCTTGAGCGCGCCCGCCTGATCGGGGGTGAGGCGGGCCATGATCTTGGTCACGGGCAGGTCGAGCGCCTGCGCCATGCATTCCTGCGTGAAGGCGCGGCCGAAGCCGCTGCCGCGCAAGGACGGATCCACCACGATGCGGATTTCGGCGACGTGGGGTGACCAGCTCAGTTCATCGCGCACCAGCGCGGTGCAGCCGACCACCTTGCCCGCCGCGTCGTGCGCGATCAGGCTGACCATTGCCCCGCGCTCGACCTGTTCGACCCAGGCTGCGACCACCTTGGGATTGCGGATGTCGCGCAGCAGGAACAGCAGGTCGTGCGCCGGGATCGAGCGCGCGAAGGCGACGACGTCGTCGGCGTCGCCCGCCTGCATCGGGCGCACGGTCATGCGGTGCTGCTTGGCGATGATGGTGCGGGGGTACGGAGGGGTATCGGGCATTAAACGGACCTCTTGCCAAGCCAGTCGTCGATCAGCGGCCAGAGCCGCCGCAACGCTGCGGGACCGGCCACGAGACTGACGTGGCCGCCCTTCGAAATGATTTCCTCGCGGTCGGTCGACCCGGTCAGCGTCATCAGCGGCCCCGCCGCCTCGCGGCTGACCACGTGATCGTGCTGCGCGATGATGTTGAGGATGGGGCAGGTGATGGCCGAGAGGTGGGCCAGCCGCCCGGCGATCTCCAGCCGGTCGTTGACCAGGCCGTTGTCCCACATCAGCTTCTTGATCTGTTCGCGGAAGTATTCGCCCGGAACCGGCAGCGTTTCCGCCGCCCAGCGGTCGAACATGCGGTAGGAACGGACGAATTCGTCGTTCCACATGTTGGTCCACAGGTGCATCCGCCCGGCCGTGCGGTTGGCGGGCCGGGCGAGATCGAAGGCGCCGAGCATCAGTTCGGGCGGGATCACCCCCAGCCGGTCCACCATCATGTCGACATCGAAGTGCTTCTGGTCTGCCCATTTCTGGAACAGCCGCATCGTCGAAAAGTCGATCGGCGTGGCGAACAGCAGCAGGTTCCGGATGCGGTTGGCCTTGCCTTCGCCCATGTGCAGCGCGGCGTGGATCGTCGCCAGCGTGCCGCCCATGCAGTAGCCAGCCAGCGTCACGTCGCGCTCGCCGGTGATCTCCTCGATCCGCGCCATGCTGTCGGGTATGAAGCGGTCGACGTAGTCCGACAGGCCGAGATGGCTTTCGTCGTGGCGGGGCGGTGCCCAGTCGAGGTTGAACACGTCAAAGCCGCGCTGAAGCAGGTATTCGACCATGCTCTGGCCGGGTGCCAGGTCGAAGATATAGCCCTTGTTGCTGGGCGGCGAGACGATCAGCAGCGGCACGCGGTAGATCTCGTCCACGATCGGCGTGAAGCGATAGAGCATCGCCGTGCCTTCGCGGTGGACCAGCTCCTTCTTCATCGCGCCGACTTCCTGCCGGCCGGCGGTCAGGAATTCGAGCCCCTTGATGTTGCGCTTGATCGCCCGGTCGACTTCGCGGCGAACCCGCTCGGCAACGTCTTCGCGGCTCGGTTCGGTTCCTTCTGCCAAGATCCCGTTATCCCTTCGCCGCGGGCTTGCGGGTCCGCTTGGGTTCGGGAGGCGGCGGCGGCGCATCGACCGGGGCGTTGCCGGGCGTCAGCGCCCGCGCCTCGATGGCGAGGCGCAGGCGGTCGATCGAATCCTCGATGCCGGCCATGCGCTCGGCCAGTTCCTCGACTTGCGCCTTGGTCGGCATGGCGAGCGTTGCCAGCATCGACTCCATCTTCTCGGCGACCATGCGCTGCACCACCAGCTGGATGCGCGACACGTTGCCCACCACGGCGCCGAACTGCTCGTTGTCGGTCAGCTTGGTCGACCAGCTGTTGATCTCCTGCTCCCATTTCTGGACCATGTCCGCCCAGGCGGCGACGGGATCGAACGGCTTGTCGGTCATGCAGGTCCCTTCAGGTGTTGAGCGAAATGTAGCCGAGCTGCGCGGCCTTGAACACGGTCTGGCTGCGGTTCACGGCATTGAGCTTCATCGAGGCGTTGTGGATGTGGAAGCGCACGGTCGCGCGGCTGCGGCCCATGATCATGCTGATTTCCAGATCGGTCTTGCCGATTGCGGCCCAGCGCAGGCATTCCACTTCGCGCTTGGACAGGCGCGACCCCGGCGGCAGCGCCTGGACCGAGCCCATCGCGTGGACGTAGCTGGCGATGAACGTGCGCGAATAGACCCCGAAGGCGTCGCCGTGTTCAAGGAACACGTCGTCAAGCTCGGTCACCGTCGGATCGAGCGGGTTGTAGCTGACTGCGCCGATCTGGCCGAAGGGCAGGTGAACCGGCACCACGATCGCGGCGCGGGTCATCGCGCGCGTCTCGAAGTTGGTGAGGTCGATGGCGTTGAGGTAGTGGTTGGGCTGGCGCGTGTGGAAGCCGCTGGCGTTTACCCAGAACGGCTCGCTTTCGAAGCGGCAGGCCGACGTGATCGGGGAATCGAGCGCAATGCGCGAATTGCGCCACCACACCTTTTCATCGCTCCACCCGAAGACATCGTTGGCAAGGATGTTGCCCTCGGCATCCACGGGCGTGCGCTTGTCCGCGATGTCGTGTGCAGGCGCGGCCCGCATACCAGCGGCCAGCGCGACCTTGTTCAGGGCTTCGGCAGCGCGCCGCACGTCTCCGGGTCCGCTTATCCGGACCTGGTCGATCGATTCCACCGAAAGCACCGCAACTCTCCCACTCTCTCGCGGTCTTTCATACGGACGAAAGGGCAAGCGAACAATCTCGCCGTCACGCTTTCGGCCTAGTATTTTGCAGAGCGTGGCGCGGGGCCCGCCGGGGGGTAGGGATCGAAGCGCAAGGGAGATTGCCCGTGAATTTCGACCTGACCGAAGACGAGGAAATGCTCAAGGCGCTGGCCGAGCGCTTCGTCGAGGATCATTATGATATCGACCGCCGTCGCGCCTATGTCGCGTCCGACGAAGGTTTTTCAAAGGCCAACTGGTCGCTGCTGGGCGAATTGGGCCTGATCGCCGCGCCCTTCGCCGAGGAACTGGGCGGGCTGGGGCTCGACGCCACAGCCATAGCCACGGTGTTCGAAGCGCTCGGGCGGGGCCTGTTCGTCGAACCGCTGATCGACAACGTGCTGGTGGCCGGTCGCCTGTTCGCCGCGACGGCGCCCGAAGCGTTGCGCGACCAGTGGCTGGGTGACATCCTGATCGGCGGCAAGCGCCTCGCGCTCGCCCACGCCGAAGCGGGCAGCCGTGATGGCAGCCTGTGGGTGGAAACCACCGCCCGGGGCGAAGGGGCCGAAGCCGTGCTGACCGGCGTGAAGACCTGCGTGGTCGCGGGCGCCGGGGCCGATGGCTACGTCGTCACCGCGCGCCGTGCAGGCGCTGCGGGCGATGCCGAAGGGCTGGGCCTGTTCTTCGTCGAAGCGGGGGCCTCGGGCCTGGTCGCCACGCCCTGGCGCATGGCCGATGGATCGGTCGCGGCGCGGATCGTGCTCGACGCCACGCCCGCCGTCGCGCTGGCCGGTGGCCATGCCGAACTGGCAGACGGCGAACAGCTCGCTTCGCTGGCGCGCTCGGCCGAAGCGCTGGGCATCATGCAGCGCCTGTTCGACGACACCGTCGAATACCTGCGCACCCGCAAGCAGTTCGGAACGCCGATCGGCCAGTTCCAGGCGATCCAGCACCGCATGACCGCGCAATATGCCGCGATCGAACAGGGGCGCGCACTGCTCAACCTCGCCATGGTCAGCCAGGGCGGCGAAGGCTTTGCGGCGGCGGTTGCGGGCGTGCGCGCCTTCCTCGCATCCGCCGGGATCGAGCTGGGGCACGAGATGATCCAGTTCCACGGCGGGATGGGCGTCACCGACGAACTGACCATCGGCCACGGCCACAAGCGCCTTCTGGTGCTGTCGCGCTGGCCGGATACCCCCGAGGCCGCGCTCGACAGGTTCGCCGACGCGGCCTGAGCGGATTTATGGCAGGATGCCAAGGGCCTCGCCGGCAACGGCGGGGCCTTTTGCTTTTGGGCCGAAGGGCGATGGATTTGCGCGGCGGTCGCAAGGAGATATTTCGCGCAAAGACGCGAAGACGCAGAGGGGGCGCGCCGCAGGCAATGGTGGGGCTGCCCATCGGTGGCGAAGCGAAAAGGCGACTTCGTCGCATGCGCGACATCTTTGCGTCTTTGCGTCTTCGCGCGAAACCTCTTCTTCTCCACGTTCTCGGCGCGAAACACGCCTCCATAGCGAAAAAGGCCGGAGCAACCGCCCCGGCCTTTCCCTTATCCAGACATCCGCGCGATCACGCCTTGGCTTCGCGATCCTTGATCCAGCCGATACCACGGCGGAGCAGGTCGTAGAACACCGGCAGGTCCCACGCGCAGCGGTCCACCGTCGGCCACCAGTCGAGCATCGGCTGAAGATCGTAGTGCCCGCGGCAGTGGCCGAGCGTGTTGTACAGCACCGCGCCCTTGCCATGGGCCTTGATGTACATGACCGGGTGCGTGCCCGGCGCGTCGGCAGCTTCGACGAAGCCCGTGCCGGGTTCGGTGCATTCGGTTTCCAGCAGCACGTGCAGGTCGCCGTGGCATTCCATGTGGTAGAGTTCGTCCGTGGTGTCGAACGCCTCGATCCCCTGCGTCAGCGGGTGATCGTGATCGGCGACGGTCACGGTGTAGGGCGCGATCGGCGGGTGGCTGATGAACTGGCTGCCGAGCAGGTCCATCATCAGCGGCGCCCAGCGCGGCGCTTCCCACAGCCCGGCGTTGGGGCCTTCGGACAGCAGGCGCAGCACCGAATTGGTGCCGTGCAGCGCATACCAGCGCCCGCCGTTCTCCAGCCACGCCCGCAGCGCTTCCTGCGCCTTGAGCGAGGGCGTCACGTCGCAGGTGTAGGTTATCACGATGTCCGCCGCCTCGATCGCGGCGATGTTCTCGTAATCCTCGAACACGCGGGTGCGCACGCGCGGATCCTCGGCCAGCAGCTTGAGCAGCTCAAGCCGGGCGAAGTCCATGTCGTGCCACACGCCGCCGCAGATCAGCACGCAGTCGATGCGCGGCGGATGGGTTTCGGTCGCTGCCTCGCTCATGCCTTGGCCCCCAGTTCGCCGTTCAGGTACTTGTCGAGCGTCTGGTGGAACTGGCGGATGCGGATTTCCTGGTAGTCGCCCAGGTTCACTTCGCCGGTCTTCGACGCATGGAGGCCTTCCTGCACGAAGGGCAGGTTTTCCATGTCCTGTTCGAACACGTCGCCCAGCACGCCCAGCTCAGGCGCGGCGGTCCACTTGTCGTCGGGGCCGAGCAGCTTCATCGGCACGGCGCGCGGGATCGGCTCACCCTTCTTGACGCGCGCCAGGATGCGCACTTCCATCAGGCAGGTGTCGGGCGTCTTTCCGGGGCGCCAGCGGTAGACGATGTTTGGCATGAACCCGCCCCACGGCGCGAAGTTCGGGAACACGTTGTAGACGAGGCCGTCGAGCAGCTCGGCATCGGTCGCATGGTCGTGGTCATAGCCGCTCTGTTCGGCATAGCCCTTGCGCATCGCCGCGCCCAGCGCCTCGCGCGCGGTCATGCCTTCTGGCACGGTCACCGCAAAGGGGTCGCCGCTGCCTTCGTAGTTGTCGCCCGACCGCCCGTTGTACTTGACGAACTCGTCGACGATCCACTGCTGGCTCTTGCCTTCGCCGTCAATGTGCGGGCTCATGATGCCGAAGGGCACCAGGTTGACGTTCACGTTGTCGCCCCAGGTCCAGTAGGCGCTGTTGCAATCGCCGGTGAAGGGCAGCAGCTGGGGATGGGTGACGATCGTGTGCCAGGCTTCCATGAACGCCTCGGCGGTGACCTTCCAGTTGGCGGGCACTTCCTTGGCGACGTAGATCACCGTGGTGCATTCTTCATGGCGCCAGCGCTTGAAGAACTCGGGGATGGGAGCGAGGAATTCCTCGAGGCTCGGCCCGCCCTTTTCCTCGCGGATGAAGATGTATCCGCCCCAACGGCCGACTTCGGCTTCGGGCAGGCTCATCTTGTCCTTGGTCAGGTGCTTGAAGTCCCACGAACAGGGCATGCCGTCGAAGCTGCCGTCCTTGTTCCAGGCGAAGCCGTGGAACGGGCAGGTGAACTTGTCGGCGGCGCCGTCTTCCTTGCGCAGCTTGCGGCCGCGATGAAGACAGACGTTGTGCATCGCCTTGACCGAGCCGTCATCCTGACGGCTGATCAGCCACGACCGCCCGACGTTCTCGAACACCACGTAGTCGCCGGCTTCGGGGATGTCCTCTTCACGCGCAGCGAACTGCCACACGTAGGGCCACATCTTCTCGCGTTCCAGCTTGGCGAATTCCTCGCTGGTGTAGCGAGCGGCCGCCAGCGGTTCGCTGCCGCGATACTGATAGCTCTCTTCGGTCAGGATGGCGGGCGCGGGACGCGAATCCTGCGCCATCAACTCCTGCCAGCTGATGCCTTCGCTGCGGGCCATGCCGCCGCCAATGTTGGGATCACGATCGGCCATTTTTTTCGATTCCTCACCCGGTCTGGATAATACCGTCAATGCTGCCGGTTTTGCCGCTCGCCCGCGCGCGCGTCACCTTGCATAAAAGCATAGGTTGCGCGTGGAAATCAGTCGCCTACCACTTTCGCGAAGCGGAGTCCTTCGTGTGCCGTAAAGGCGGGAGAGAACAGTGGCAGGAAAGTTGGAAGGCAAGGTCGCGCTCGTCACGGGCGGAACGACCGGAATCGGCGCGGCTGCGGTGCGGCGACTCGCGGCCGAGGGCGCGAAGGTGTATTTCACCGGATCGAAGGAAGAACCGGCCCGCGCGCTGTGCGACGAAACCGGCGCCACGTTCAGCAAGCTGCGCGTGCAGGACGCGGCTGGCTGGCCCGTGCTGATCGACGAGATCATCGCCGCGCATGGCCGTCTCGACGTGGTCTTCGCCAATGCTGGCATCGAAGCGGGTGACGGCAGCATCGAAGACGTCAGCCTCGAAGGCTGGAACGGCATCATCGCCGTCAACCAGACCGGCGTGATGCTGACCGTGCAGAACGCGATCCTGGGCATGAAGCGCAACCCCGAAGGACCGACGGGCTCGATCATCATCAATTCCTCGATGAACGCCACGCGCCCTTTGGGCAACTACGTCGCCTATTCGGTGACCAAGGCGGCGGTGTGCGCGCTGGCCAAGTCGTCGGCGGTCTATTGCGGCCAGAAGAAGTACAAGATCCGCATCAATGCGATCCTGCCGGGCGTGGTGGAAACCCCGCTGATCACGCAGATCATGAACGCGCAGCCTGATCCGGCCGCCGCGCGCGCCATGTACGAGGGCATGGCCCCGATGGGCCGCATGGCCCAGATCGACGAAATTTCGGGCCTCGTGGCCTATCTCGCCTCGGACGAGGCCGGTTTCATTTCGGGCGCGGAAATCGCGATCGACGGCGCAACGACCGCCGGCATGATGGGAGTGTGATTGGAATGGAATTGGGTTCTCAGCGGCTGAAGGGCCGTGTCGCCTTCGTTTCGGGCGGCCTGCGCGGCATCGGCCTCGCCTGCGCCGAACGCTTTCTGGCCGAAGGTGCCGAAGTGGTCCTCTCGGACCTTGACGCCGCCGACAGCGAAACCGCCGTCGAAGTGATGGGCCGTCTCGGCCAGGCCGCCAGCTATGTCTCGGCCAACGTCGCCAAGGAAGAAGACTGGGAGCGCGCGGTCGCTCTCGTCCAGGAACGCCATGGCAAGTGCCACATCCTCGTCAACAACGCCGGGATCGACCTGACCGGGCCGGTGGAAAGCCTCAGCATGGACGGCTGGCGCCGGATCATGTCGGTCAACGTCGACGGCGTGTTCCTGGGCGTGAAGCACTTCACCCCGCTGATGGCGGAAAGCGGCAAGTACTTCCGCGGCGGTTCCTCGATCATCAACGTCAGCTCGATCATGGGCCTCGTCGGCATGAACGAAGTGTCGGCCTACAACGCCAGCAAGGGCGCGGTGCGGCTGTTCACCAAGGGCATCGCCATCGAATTCGCGCAGAAGCAGATGCCGATCCGCGCCAATTCGCTGCACCCCGGCTTCGTCAAGACGCCGCTCCTCGCTGCCGGTTTCCAGCGCTGGGTCGATCAGGGCTTCGCCGAAAAGCCCGATGACCTCGTGGCGGGCGTGGTGGGCATGACGCCGATCGGCCGCCTGGCCGATCCCTCGGAACTTGCCTCGGCGGCGTTCTTCCTCGCCTCGGAAGATTCGAGCTACATGACCGGCACCGAGCTGGTCATCGACGGAGGGTACACGGCACAATGACGATCGCACTCGACAACGTCGTCGCCGTCGTCACCGGGGCTGCCGGTGGCATCGGGCGCGAACTGGTGAAGGCGCTGAAAGCCGCCAACGCCACCGTCATCGCCACCGACATGGCCGAAACCGCCGAAATCGAAGGCGCGGACGCCTACATGCGCCACGACGTGACCAGTGAACAGGACTGGGAAGCGCTCGCGGGCAAGATCTACAAGGACTATGGCCGTCTTGATGCGCTGGTGAACAACGCAGGCATCTCGGTAGTCGAGAAGTTCGAGGACACCACGCTCGACGTCTTCCACAAGATCAATGCGGTGAACGTCGATTCGATCATCATCGGCACGCAAGTCCTGCTGCCGCTGCTTCAGGAAGGCGGCAAGGTCCGCAAGGGCGGAGCGTCGGTGGTCAACTTCTCCAGCGTCGGCGGCCTGCGTGGCGCGCCGTTCAACGCCGCCTATTGCACCAGCAAGGCGGCGGTGAAGATGCTGAGCAAGTGCATGGGCGCGGAATTCGCGGCGCTGGGCTACAACATCCGCGTCAACTCGGTGCATCCGGGCGGCGTGGACACCGAAATGCTCGGCTCGATCCTCGATCGCTACGTGGCGATGGGCGCGGCCCCGTCGCGCGAAGTGGCGCAGGCGGGCATGGAAGCGCGCCACCCGATCGGACGGCAAGGGCGCCCTGAGGAAATGGGCGGTGGCGTCGTCTATCTGTGCAGCGAAGCGGCGAGCTTCGTGACTTGCGCCGAATTCGTGATCGACGGCGGCTTCAGCCAGGTCTGATCCGGTAGATCCGCATGGGCACAAAAAGCCCCGGTTCCTTCGTGGAGCCGGGGCTTTTTGTTGGCTGGGTGGGTCGGTCAGCGTGTCAGGTAGCCACCTTCGACCGCAAGGCTGTGGCCGGTGACATAGCTCGCCGCGTCCGAGCACAGCCACGCGCTCGCCTCGGCGACTTCCTCGGGCTTGCCGAAGCGGTTGAACAGCGACAGCGCGGGCGCGAAGTCGGCTTCGGTGTTCCCGGTCGTCTCCAGCGCGCCGCGCAGCATCGGCGTGTCGATCGCGCCGGGCAGCACCGCGTTCACGCGGATGCCCTTGCCGGCATATTCGAGGCTGCCGACCTTGGTCAGCCCGATCACGCCATGCTTGGCCGCGACATAGGCCGCGTTGTGCGGCTGCGGACGCACCGAGCTGACCGAGCCGATGTTGACGATCGAGCCCTTGGTGCCTTGCTTGAGGATCTGCGCGATCTCGTACTTCATGCACAGCATCACGCCGCGCAGGTCGACGTTCAGCACCTTGTCGAACACGGCCATGTCGGCTTCGTGGATGGGCAGGTTGTCGGGCGTGATCGCCGCATTGTTGACCGCGCAATCGAGCTGGCCGAACACCGCCACGGTTTCCGCCACCAGTGCCGCCACGGCGGCTTCATCCGCCACGTCGGTGCGCACGGCATAGGCCGTGCCGCCATCGGCCACGATTGCCGCAACGGTTGCGGCGGCGGTGTCGGGGTTGATGTCCGAGACGACGACCTTCGCCCCGCGCGCGGCAAGCAGGCGGGCCGTCGCCGCCCCCATGCCCACGCCCGCGCCGGTGACGATGGCGACCTTGCCGGTCAGGTTCACGAGATCGGCATTCATGGGTGTGCTCCGTCCTTGATCCACTGGCGCACCAGCGCGATCTGTTCCGCAGGTAATGGCGCGCCGCCGAACGGCATCTGCGCGCCGCTGCCACCGTGGTCGATGTGCGTGCCTTCCAGCTTCATCACGATGTAGCTGGCATCCGGATCGCCCGGCACGACGCGCTTGATCGTCGGCGCTTCCTGTGAGGGCTGGTCGACGAGGAAGCCGCGCGCGGTATCGCCCACCAGCGACATGCCGCCCGCTTCCTCACCCGTCATGTGGCAGACCGCGCAGTTGCTTTCGAGCAGCGGCGCGATCTGGCTGACATAGAGCGAGGGTTGCGCCACCGGTTCGGCTTCCGCGGCGCAGGCCACGGCGACCAGCGCCGCGCCTGCCAGCAGCAACTTCGTCTTCACCCGATTGGTCTTCACGATGCCGCCGCCGTCTTGCCCGCGATATAGCCGAAGGTGACAGCCGGCCCGATCGTGCCGCCCGCGCCCAGATAGGCCTGGCCCGTCGGCGCGGCGATGCAGTTGCCCGCGGCATAAAGGCCGGGGATCGGCTGTCCGTTGGCGGCCAACACCTGTGCCTTGGCATTGATCTGCGGCCCGCCCGCCGTGTCCAGCGTGCCGGGACCGAGGATCAGCGCATAGAACGGCCCCTTCGCGGCGAAGGGATGCATCGTCTTGTTCGGATAGGGATTTTCCGGCTGCGTCGTGCCGGCGCGGCGGGCCGAGAACAGCAGGTGCCACTGCCGATCATAGAGATAGTTGCCACGTCCGAATTCGGGATCGACGCCCTTCTTGGCATAGCCGTTGAAGTTGGCGATGGCTTGGCGGGCATTGCCTGCGAAGCTCTCCGCCAGGCGCACGCCGCCGGTGCGGTCGGCCCAGCCGGCAAGCTGCGCATCGATCTTGCCGAACACCTCGTCCCAGTTCGCGCCTTCGATCAGGTGCGGCTGCTCGGCCTTGTTGACGGGGAAGGGGAAGGCCCCGCCAAAGGCATCGATGCTGCGCTGGTCGAACAGCATGAACATCAGGTGGTTGGGGTATTCCTCGTGCGCGGGATCGTACCAGAAGTGCGCCTGCGTGCGGTCGTTGTAGTCGCGCTTTTCGTTGACCACGCGCTTGCCGTACTTGTTGACGAGGATCATCGAATCCCCAGGCAACACGAACGCGCCAAGGCCGATGCCGCGCGTCTTGAGCGCTTCGCCCAGCACCACCTGCGTGCGCCAGCCCAGCCCCATGTTGCCTATCATCGCGCCCGCTTCCTGCGCGATCGGGATGAAGTCGCCAGTTGAACCGGGCAGCGAGCACGAGCCATAGACGGCGGGCTGGTGCACGTCGCACAGCTGCACGTTGTGGCTGTAGCCGCCGGTGCCGAACACCACGCCCTTGGCGGCCTTGATGCGCACGGGCTTGTCGCCCTGAAGCGCCTCGGCGCCGATCACGCGACCGCTGGCGTCCTTGACGAGGCGCGTGACGCGGGTGCGGGTCAGGATCGGCACGCCCTTGGCTTTCAGGAAGGCGTGCATCTGTGCGGCAAGGCTTCCGCCGCCCTGCGTCGAGCCGGAGCCGACGGCGGGTTCGAGCGCGCGGCCCGTCGGCACCTTGTTCTCAGGGAGATGGTCGGCATAGTCGGGGGCGGGCTGGTCCACCTGGAACAGGCGGAACTGCTTGAACTGCACCGCGCCCGTTTCGCGCAAGTGGTCGATCGCCGCCGAGCCGTTGTCGTAGAATGCCTCGACCACGCGATAGCGGTTTTCATCGAGGCCCAGCGTCGGGCTGTTGGGGTTGTACTGGCGCGGATAACCGTAGCGCACGGTATAGCGCAGCGCATCGTCCTTGGGATCGGAAATGCCCTGTTCGCGGAAGATGAAGTGATTGAAGATCCACGTCACGCCGCCCGACTTGGCGGTGGTGCCGCCCAGGATCGGCATCTTTTCGACCAGCATGACCTTCGAGCCTGCCGTCAGCGCCGCCACGGCGGCAGAGCCTGCCGCCGCGCCGCTGCCCACGCACAGCACGTCGCATTCGAAGTCCCAGCCGCCCGCAGCCGGGGTGTCCACGGCGGTTGCCGCCTGTGCCACGCCGCCAGTTGCCGCAGCAGCGGCTGCTACCCCAGCGCCAGCCAGCAGCCTGCGCCGGTCGATCCCGATTTTCTGGGTCATCGCAATGTTTCTCCCGTCCTGATGAGCGTTTTTGTCAGTAGGTTATCGGGGGATGCCCACCTCCTCTCCGAAATGGGAGGGGGTGGGCAGAGCGCGATCAGCGCCGTCCCTCGATGTAGTCGTTGATCACCTCGTGGAAGCGGCGGATGCGCGTTTCCTGTTCGGCGAGGTAGGCGTCGTCATGGCCCAGCGAATGCAGGCCCTGCTGCTGCGTCACCGCCACTTCCAGATCCTGGATCAGGAAGTCGCCCTGCTTGATCTCGGCGGTATAGGCATCGAAATCGCCGGTCTGATGTTCGGCATCTTCCCACGGGCGCAGGCCGTAGATCGTCGGGATCTGCTGACCCTCGATCTCGGGCGAGAGATACCAGTAGTCGAAGGTCGACCAGTTGGGATCTTCCACGTCGGGCTCGGTGCGGAACACGTGCAGGCCTTCAGGCGTGCCGGTGATGGTGAAGTTGGGGAAGCAGGTGTGATGGAACTGGTCAGTCAGTTCATCGTCGCTCAGCTTGTCGAAGTGGGTGAACCCGCGCGCCGGTCCCAGCTTGCGCCGCGCCTGCTGCAAGGCGATGCGGCCTTCCTGTGCGCGGCCTTCGAACTCTGCGGGATCGAGATCCCATTCCTTCAGCACTTCGGCCCACAGCGGTTTGATCTGCTGCGCATCGACATAGCGGCTGGAGGGCTGCAGCTTCTCGATCATGCGGTTGTGCCCGCTGGGGTACATCTCGAAGATCGTGGTCGAATAGTGATCGTCGATCATGCCTTCGAACTGCGGGTGGACCGAAGGGATGTGATAGCTCTCGTTGAAGTTGTCCGAGGCGAACTTCCAGTTGGTGTTCACGCGCAGCGTGCGCCACACCACGCGCTTCCAGTTGGCAAGGTCGCGGTTCTTCAGCAGCGTCGGGATCGGGTGGAGGTATTCCTCCAGCGGCACGGCGTTCGGATCGAAGCTGTAGAAGATGAAGCCGCCCCACACCTCGCAGGGCACTTCCTTCATGCGCAGCTTCTTGCAAGGGTCGCCCTGCGGGAAATCTTCCTGATCCTGCACCCAGTCGAGCGCGCCGTCGATGTTCCACTTCCAGCCATGGTACGGGCAGGTGAAGTGTTCGGCGACGCCGCCTTCCTCGGTGTTGACGAGGCGGTTGCCACGGTGGCGGCAGACGTTGTGGAAGGCGCGGACGCTGCCGTCCTTCTGGCGAACCGCGATCACCGACTGGCGCAGGAAGTTGTGGGTGATGAAGTCACCCGCTTCTTCAAGCTGCGAGGTGCGACCGGCGACGTGCCAGACGCGCTTCCACATCTTTTCCCATTCCTTGTCGGCGAAGTCCTTCGACCAGTAGCGGTCGCCGGTGATGGCATCGCCACGGCACTTGGGGAATTCGGCCTCGGGGCTGGTCGGATAGGTCGCGGTCGGATTGGGGATTGCGAGATAGGTAGCCACTGGTTCTCTCCGGTCAGACCCGCCATCTCCCCATCCGGCCGGGCCAAGCTACGATCGATTTCTTTTTGTTTTTCAGTGTTCTGTTTTATTCGTGTGGGCGTGGTGCCGCAGCCCACCCCCGACCCCTCCCGCTTGCGGGAGGGGGGAACGCCTATCTCCCCTCCCGCAAGCGGGAGGGGCGCGAGACTTGGTCGCCGGAACGGCGGCCTAGTCGCAGCGGGGTGGGCAGACCCACCCGGAACTACTTCGCGTTGTCGAGCGTGCCCGACAGCGGCAGCAGGAAATCCATGGTGTAGCGCGTGGCCTTCCAGCCCGCGTCGGTGCGGCGCACGTCGAAGTAGTAGCGCCCGTTGACGGTCACGCCCCGGCCATCCTTGCCCACGCCCATGCCGATTACGTAGGCGCGGATCGAGGCGGTATCGCCGTCGTAGGCGGTGATCGCGAAGTTGGTCAGGTAGTGCGCGTGGTGCGCCATGTTCTCGAACACATTGGTAAAGAAGGCGCGGATGCCTTCGTGGCCCACCTGCGGCGTCAGGCCGATGCCTGAAAGGTCGAACACGGCATCTTCGGTGAACACGTCGACGATCGCGTCGATGTCGCCCATGGAATCGCAGCCGGCAGCATAGGCGACCAGCACATCCTGAATGGCAAGGCGGTCTTCAACGGGGCACTGCACGGTCATTGCTGGTCCTCTCCTTGCCCACGCGCTTGCACGTGGGCCAATTGTCAGTGCCCCCGCGATTGCAGTGGGCGGTCTTCAGCGTGTCAGAACAGCGATCGGATCGGGTCGGTCACGCCATCCCAGCCTTGCGCGGCCTCGGCGACGCGGGCGAAAGCCGCGCTCTGGCCGTCGTCCTGCTCGACGATCTCGATCATGCAGCCGATCGCGCTCGACGTATCGACGTAGCAGAAGCGCATCGCGCCGAACTTGCCGTCGATGGCCACCGCGAACCCCTGATCGACGTAGCGCTGGCGCGTGGCGTCGTAATCGTCGGTATAGACGCAGAAGTGGTGGAAGCCTTGGGCACCCTTGGCGATGGTGTCGCGATAGGCGCTGGGGCGGTCGCAGTGCTGCTGGATCAGCTCGATCTGCACGCCGCCCGACTGCGCCAGCGCCACCGAGAAGTCGATGGGTTCGGCAGGCTGGCCGCGATAGTGCGCCTCGGCCAGCTGGATGTGCGGTACGAGGAAGAACGGGCCGATGCCGGTCGTCGCCGTCCACGCAGCGGCTGCCGCCTCCACGTCATCGACGATGAAGGCGGCCTGCATCATGTGGGGGCCTGTCTGGCCCGGCACGAAGGCGAGGGGGGTGGCCGGGCCAGTCATGGGGTCAGTCCTTGCCCAGCACGAAGTCGTTCAGGCGTTCGTGGAAGCGCTGGATGCGCTTTTCCTGCCCTGGCAGCAGGCAACCCTTGAACCCGCGCGAATTGAGGCCCTGCTGCTGCGTGGTGCCGATCGACAGGTCCTGATCGGCCACGTAGCCCACCGAAACGCCGTCGCCATAGACCGAGTGGCGGTGGATCGCGTCGTGCTTGAACGGCGCGCGACCTACAGGGGTGTCGATCTCGGTCATGCCCTTGACCGGCGGATAGAGGCACCAGTGCTGGAACACGCACTTTTCCGGATCGGTCGGGTGCGGCTCGGTGCGCAGGATCTGGCACTGTTCGGGCGACATCGTGATGGTCAGGTTGGGGAACAGCGTGCAGTGGAAGTAGTCGACCAGCTGCTGGTCGGTCATCTCGCTGTAGTCGTACCCACGCTCGGCGCCCTTTTCGCGCTTGGCCTTGATCACGGCTTCGCGGATGTCGTTGGTGCGGCCGCGATATTCCTTGGGATCGATGCCCCAGGCTTCGGCGGCTTCGTAGAGCCCCGGAGGCACGTCGCCGCTGACGTAGTCCTTGCGGGTGGTGGCCTGGTGGCCGATCATCCACATCGCGTTGTGGCCGCTCTCGTACATCTCGAACAGCGTGGTCGGCAGGCCGTCGTTGATGAAGGTCGCCAGTTCCGGGTGGATCGTCGGCAGGTGGTAGCTCTCGTTGAAGTTATCGCGGATGATCTTCCAGTTGAAGTTCGCGTCCGCCGACACGTTCAGCACGCGCACCCAGTTGTCGAGCTTGTAGCCCTTGAGCCGTTCGGGGAAGGGCGAGAGCCATTCTTCCAGCGGGGCGACGTCGTCGTCCATGCACCAGAACACGAACGGGCCCCAGGTCTCGCAGCGCAGCTCTGAAAGCTTGGTCTTGCCGCAGGGGTCGCCACCGGCAAAGTCGTGCGGATCCTGCACGTGGACGAGCGTGCCGTCGGGATCGAACTGCCAGCCGTGATAGGCGCAGGTGATGCGCGGGGTGGAGCCGGAATCGCCGACGATCAGGCGGTTACCGCGGTGCGGGCAGGCGTTGTAGAACGCCTTTACCGAACCGTCGGCCTGCTTGACCATGATGACCGATTCCTTGCCGAAGTTGTGGCGAACGAAATCGCCTTCCTCTTCCAGCTCGGCGGTCAGGCCACCCAGGTGCCACACCTTGGGCCAGAGATGGTTCTTCTCCAGCTCCATCCATTCCTTGGTGATGTAGCGGTCGGCGGTGATGGTGTCGCCGCGCACGGCCACGTCGAAATCGGGCGAATAACGCGAGATCGGCTGCTCAACGGTCATGACTTCGGTTCCTCTCCAAACGGCCTCCCCCTGGGATCGTGGGGGGCGGTTCCGGCGAATCCTGACGCCCGCAAACCTTATGCCTGCCTTTTTCCTCAAGCACCCGATTCGTTGCCACTCGCCAAACTCGCAGGTTGATTTTCTGCGGGGTAAGGGATGAAAACAGGCACTGTTGCCGGTTTCTTTTGCCACCGTTCACACGGGGGAAGAACCTGAAGTTTGTGATAGGAGCACCCATGGCCACCACAATGCAGCAGCGAATGCTCGACGCGATGCTGCCGTCCGATCTCGCCGTGCCGCCCGAACGCTGGCAGCAGCAGAAGAGCACGCGCACGCGGTTGCGGCTGGTGGAGGCCGCGATCGACTGTCTGGTCGAGCAGGGCTATGCCGGCCTCACCACGCAGCAGGTGGCCGAGCGCACAGGCTCGTCGCGCGGGGCGATGCACCACCACTTCGCCACGCGCATGGACCTTGCCGCTGCCGTGGTCGAACACGTCTTCTACCAGCGGATGCGCTCCTTCCTCGACGATTACCTGCGCTCGGTCACGGGGGCGAAGGACACCAGCCTGCTAGCGGTCGGCGCGGCGGCGCATTGGCGCAGCCTGCAGACCCGCGAATATGCCGCCTACATCGAACTGTCGGTCGCCGCGCGCACCGATCCCGAACTCGACAAGGTCTTCGCGCCCGCCGCACAGCGCTATGACGAAGTGTGGATTTCCGAGATGATCGAGAGCTTCCCCCAGTGGGAAGCGCGCTGGAACACGTTCAAGCTGGTCAACGACTTCGTCAACGCCGCGCACACGGGCCTGCTGCTCAACCGCCCGGTCGTGGGCGAGGCACGCGTCGCTCAAGTGCTGAAACTGGTGACACGGGTGGTCGACATGCTGCATGCCGAAACCCTGCTGGACCCGGCGATGGCGGAGTAGTTCCGAAACCATCCGGTCGGATTGTAATCTCCTCCTTGTGCCAGTATTCTCAAGACGCGCCTCGCGCGATGACGGAGGCAATGCCGCGCTTGCCCAGAGGACGCGGCCGGGAGAGATCGATGAACGAGACATCTGCGAAATTCGGGGCGCTGGACGGCCGCGATGCCGCGAACCTGCGGGGCGACGCCATTACCGGCGACCGCTACTTCTCGAAGGAATTCGCGCAGAAGGAATGGGACCAGCTGTGGTCGCGGATCTGGCACGTCGCGGGGCGCACTGCCGAGATCCCCGAGGCGGGCGATTTCCTGGTCCACACCTTCATGACGGAATCGGTGATCTGCATCCGTCAGGATGACGGCTCGATCCGCGCTTTCTACAACTCGTGCCGCCATCGCGGGATGCGAATGGTCAGCGAAAGCTCCTCGCTCGAAGCGATCACCTGTCCCTACCACGGCTGGCGGTGGGGCAAGGATGGCGTGCTGCAATTCGCGCAGGATGCCCACGATTTCCCGCAGGGCGATCCGTGCGGCAAGCTCAGCCTGAAAGAACTGCGCTGCGACACCTGGGGCGGCTTCGTGTGGTACACGATGGACCCCAAGGCCGAGCCGCTGCTCGATTACCTCGACCCGATGCCCGAGGTGTTCAAGAACTATCCGATGGACACCGCGGTGCGCGTCGCGTGGTATCGCATCGCTTTGAACGCCAACTGGAAGTTCGTCACCGACAACTTCTCGGAAAGCTACCACACCCGGACCGCGCACCCGCAGGTTCCGCCATGGATCGATCAGGACGTCGACACCGCCCGTCATGAAATGTGGCCGCGCGGCCATGGTCGTACGGTGCAGCCGATGCGCCCGTCGCTGTCCGACCGCCTGCCCGAAGGCGTGCCGCATCCGTTCGAGGCGATCCTGCGCCAGTGGGACATCGATCCAACCCGGTATGCCAGCTACGAAGAGATGGCGATGCAGGGCTGGCTCGACCTCAAGGCGGCCAAGCGCCGCCTGTGGAAGGAGCGCGGCTATGTCCATTACGAGCACATGGATGACGAGGAGATCACCGACAGCCCGCACACGGTGATGTTCCCCAACGTGACCATCAGCTTTTTGCCCGACAACCTGATCTTCTTCCGCAGCGAACCGCACCCGGAAGACCCGGAAAAGTGCTACTTCGACCTGTGGTGCATGGCTTTCCCCGTGGAAGGGCAGGAAACCTGCCAGTCGATCATGGCGGGCGAAAAGCCGCTGCGCGAAGTCGAGACCTGCGAGCACCGCGACTTTGACGGCGGACGCGGCATCCCTGAACTCGCAGGACAGATAGTTTACCAGGACATGGAGCTGGCCGAAGGTATGCAGGCCGGCATGCATTCCAAGGGCTATGAAGATGCCTACCTGCCGGCGCAGGAAACACGCGTGCGCTTCTTCCATGAAGTGCTGAACGACTGGCTCGAAGGGAGAAGGTAAGTCATGGCCACTGTTGCAATCACGGGTGCCGCGCGCGGCATCGGGCTCGAACTCGCGCGCCAGCATGTCGAGGCCGGCGACCGAGTCCTCGCGCTGGTCCGCTCGGCGAGCGACAAGCTGAACGACCTCGCCGCCGCTTCGGGCGGCAAGCTGACCGTCCACACCATGGACGTGGGCGATGATGCCTCGGTCAAGGCGGGCGCGGCCAGCACCGCGGGCGAAGCGATCGACGTTCTCTACAACGTGGCGGGCGTGACCGGCCCGTCGTCGGAGAAGGAACTCGAAGTCGCCGACTGGAAGGCCTGGGACGATACCTTCAACATCATGGTCTATGGCCCGCTGCGCGTGCTGCAGGGTTTTCTGCCGCAGCTGCACTCGGGTTCGAAGGTGATCAACATCACCAGCCAGCTGGCCGCTTCGACCTGGCCCTATGGCGGGTTCTACGCCTATGCGGGCGCCAAGGCGGCGCTGAACCGCATGATGCGTTCGGTGGCGATCGACCTCAAGGATCGCGGCATCGTGATCGGCCTGGTCCATCCGGGCTGGGTGCAGACCGACATGGGTGGCGAAGGCGCCGACATCACGCCGCAGGAATCGGCAGCGGGCATCCGCAAGGTCGCGGCCGACTGGACGCTCGAAACTTCGGGCGACTTCCTCAAGTGGAACGGCGAACCCCACGCCTGGTAAGGAGTTTTCGTTCATGCCGTTCACCGGCCCGATCGAGGATCGCATCGCGATCCGCGAACTGATGGACACGCACGCCCACGGCGTGATGACCAAGGATGCCGACCTGTGGGGCTCGATCTGGGCGGATGACGCCTATTGGGAACTGCCCGACTATCCGGACCTCGGCGGCTTCACCGGCAAGGAGACGATCCTTGCCGGGTGGGTCGAATCGATGAAGGTTTATGGCCTCGACAACTGCACGAAGCCGATGATTTACTTCATGCAGCCCGGCTCGATCGAAGTGGATGGCGATACGGCGACCTCGGTCGCCTACACCATCGAGATATTCGACGATCCGGCGACGAACAAGCGCATCCACACCACGGGGCGCTATGACGACGAACTGCGCCGGATCGACGGCACGTGGAAGTTCGCGCGCCGTTCGTACCGGACGGTCTATTCGGACTGAGGCGGGGGCGGCTCGCCGCCCACCCCGCCGCGACTTGGACTTTCTGCGCAAGCCAAGGTCTCGCTTCCCCTCCCGCTAGCGGGAGGGGGTGGTCCGGACCTGACGCAGCCTCAGGCAGACAAGCCCGCTGCCGCGATGCCCGCGAGCGCGCACGCCTCGTCGTTGTCGGAATGATCGCCGGTCACGCCCACCGCGCCGATCACCTTGGCCTGCCCATCACGGACCAGCACGCCGCCCGCTGCCGGAACGATGCCCGCCGGGTTCAGCCCTGCCGCCGCGTTGATGAAGGTCGGGCGGTCGATCGCCATTTCCCCGATGACGCGCGAGGACACGCCGAGCGCGAGCGCGCCCGACGCCTTGGCCGTGGCGATCTGCGGGCGCAGGTTGGACGAACCGTCCTCGCGCGCGAAGGCGACGAGGTGGCCGCCCGGATCAAGCACGGCGATGCTGATCGGCTTGAGGCCGAGCTTGCGGCCTTCGGCAAGGCCTGCAGCCACGATGGTCTGCGCCTGTTCGAGCGAAATGGTCATGTGTCTTACTCCTGGGGAAGGTGCTTGAGTGCCGCGGGCTTCGGCCCGCCGGTTGCCCAGTCGAGCAGTTCGACGGTGTGAACCACGGGAGCCTGCGAAAAGCGGGCGATCTGGGTGGCGCAGCCCACGTTGCCGGTGGCGACGACATCGGCGTCTAGCCGGTCGAGATGGTCGGCCTTGCGCTGGCCGAGCTGGTTGGCGATCTCGGCCTGAAGGATGTTGTAGGTGCCCGCAGATCCGCAGCACAGGTGCGCCTCGGCGGGCGTGCGCACGGTGTAGCCTGCTTGCGCCAGCAGGCGCTTGGGCGCTTCGGTCACCTTCTGCCCGTGCTGCAGCGAGCAGGCCGGGTGATAGGCGACGGTCACGCCCTTGGGACCGGCTTGCGGCAGGTCGATGCGCGCGAGGTATTCGGACACGTCCAGCGCCAGCGCGCTGATCTGCGCGGCCTTGTCGGCATAGGCGGGATCGTCGCGCAGCAGGAAGCCATAGTCCTTGATCGTGGTGCCGCAGCCCGAGGCGGTGACGAGGATGGCATCGAGGGGCGCGCGTTCGATCTCGGTGATCCACGCATCGACGTTGCGGCGGGCGGCTTCGCGCGCGGCTTCCTCGCGGCCCATGTGATGCACGAGCGCGCCGCAGCAGCCTTCGTTCGGGGCGAACACGACTTCGTGGCCGCAGCGTTCGAGCAGGCGGACCGTGGCGGCGCGGAATTCGGGGCGCAGCACGGGTTCGGCGCAGCCTTGCAGCAACGCCACGCGGCCTTTGCGCGCCGGGAGGCGGGTGGACTGCGCGGGCGCGGGGGCGGGGATGCGCGCGGGCGCAAGGTCCAGCATCGCGGCCAGCGGGCGCAGGGGCTTGATCGCGCTGAGCAAGGGCCGAAGCGGCTTGCCCAGCGGCGCAAGGGTCAGCGCCCAGCGGAAGCGTTCGGGATAGGGCAGGATCGCCGCCAGCAGGCGACGGAAGAGGCGTTCGCTGCGGGGGCGCTCGTAATGCTCCTCGATATAGGCGCGCGCGTGATCGACGAGGTGCATGTAGTTCACGCCCGACGGGCAGGTGGTCATGCACGAGAGGCACGACAGGCAGCGGTCGACGTGGCGGACCACCTCGGCGCTCGGCTCGCGCTGGTTTTCGAGCATGTCCTTGATCAGGTAGATGCGGCCGCGCGGGGAATCGAGTTCGTCGCCGAGCAGGACGTAGGTCGGGCAGGTGGCGGTGCAGAAGCCGCAGTGCACGCACTTGCGGATCACGGCTTCCGAGGCGCGCATGGCGGGATCGGTGAGGGCCTCAGGCGGAAAGCTGGTCTGCATGGGCATCCTCGGCAAAGCGCGTGGTGGCGAAGACGCCGGTGGGATCGAAGGCGCGGGCCACGCGGGTTTCGAGCGCTGCGACGCCGGCCGGGCGGGGCGGGAAGGCGGGGATGCGTCCGCGCGTCGGCGCATCGGCGCGAACGAGCGTGGCTTCGCCGCCAGCCTGCGCGGCCAGCATACGCACATCCGGCCCTGCGTTATCGAGCGCGACCCACAGGCGACCGCCACCCCAGTCCATCGCCCAGTCGATGCCGAGCGGTTCCAGCGTTTCGACCAGAGCGGGCGCGTGGCGGGGCGGCAGGTGGATGCGCCAACCGACCGCGCCCGCCAGCTTGTGCCCGGTCATCGCTTCGGCCCAGAGCGGGGCGGCTGCGGCTTCATCGAGCAGGCTGAGCGAACAGTGATCGCTGAGCAGGCCGGCCAGGGCGGCGCAGCGCGCTTCGACCGAGGGCGCGAAGCCTGCGACGCGCAGCAGGGTGATCCCGCGCTTCAGGTGTGCGGCGGCGCTGACATCGGCGTTGCTGCCGAGCGCGCAGGCCATCGCGGCGTGCGCGGCGCGGGGGCTGAGGCCGTGGGCGGCGAGCGTGGTGGTCACGCGCGGGGCGGGCAGGACTTTGAGCGTGAGTTCGGTCATCGCGGCCAGGCGGCCCCACGATCCGGCGAGCAGCTTGGGCAGGTCGTAGCCGGTGACGTTCTTGACCACCTTGGCGCCCGCGACGAAGACTTCGCCCCGGCCTGATACGGCGGTGAGGCCGAGCAGGTGGTCGCGCGCGCTGCCCGCCGTGACGCGGCGCGATCCGGCCACGCCCGCCGCCACGGTGCCGCCGATGGTCGCTGCTGCATCGCCCCAGGGTTCGAAGGCGAGCATCTGGCCTTCGCCAGCGACCAGCGCTTCGATTTCGGCCAGCGGCGTGCCGGGGCGGACGGTGAGGACGAGTTCGGCGGGGTCGTAGTCGACCACGCCCGACAGCGCGGTGAGGCTGACGATTTCGGCTTCGCGCGGGGCGCCGAAATCGGCTTTCGTGCCGCCTCCGCGTAGTTCGAGCTTGCGGCCCGAAGCCGCCGCATCGGCGATGATGGCGCGCAGATCCTGTGCGTCGCGGGGAGCCAGCATCAGAACCTCGGCAATTCGGGGAAGGGCAGCGCGCCGTGGTGGACGTGCATCCGGCCCAGTTCCGCGCAGCGGTGGAGCGTCGGGAAGACCTTGCCGGGATTGAGCAGCAGGTCGGGATCGAAGGCGCATTTGACGCGCTGTTGCTGCTTGAGGTCTTCTTCGCCGAACATCACGGGCATCAGGTCGCGCTTTTCGATGCCGACGCCGTGTTCGCCAGTCAGCACGCCGCCGACTTCGACGCACAGACGCAAGATGTCGTTGCCGAACTCCTCGGCGCGGTCGAGTTCGCCCGGCACGTTGGCATCGTAGAGGATCAGCGGGTGCAGGTTGCCGTCGCCTGCATGGAACACGTTGGCGACGCCGAGGCCGTGGTGTGCCGACAGTTCCTCCATGCGGCGCAGCACGTGCGGCAACTGGCGGCGAGGGATGGTGCCGTCCATGCAGTAGTAATCGGGCGAGATGCGGCCGACGGCGGGGAAGGCGGCCTTGCGCCCCGCCCAGAAGGCCATGCGCTCGGCTTCGTCCTGCGAGACGCGGGTGGTGGTCGCGCCGTTATGGTCCGCGATGCGCGCGATCTCGCCGATCAGGTGGTCGCATTCGGCGGCGGGGCCATCGACCTCGACGATCAGCAGCGCGCCGACATCGAGAGGGTAGCCGACCTGCACGAAGGCTTCGGCGGCATGGATCGCGGGGCGGTCCATCATCTCCATGCCCGCCGGGATGATCCCTTCGGCGATGACCTGCGCCACGCACGCGCCCGCGCTTTCCGCATCGGGGAAACCGACCAGCACCGCGCGCGCGGTTTCGGGTTTGGGCAGGATGCGGACGGTGACTTCGGTGACGACGCCAAGCAGTCCTTCCGAGCCTACCACCACGCCGAGCAGGTCCAGCCCTGCCGGATCGAGGTGCCGCCCGCCAAGGCGCACGACTTCGCCATCCATCAGCACCAGTTCGACGCCCAGCACGTTGTTGGTGGTGAGGCCGTACTTCAGGCAGTGCACGCCGCCCGAGTTTTCCGCGACGTTGCCGCCGATCGAACAGGCGATCTGGCTGGAAGGATCGGGCGCGTAGTAGAAGCCGCGCGCCTCGACCGCTTGCGTGATGGCAAGGTTGGTGACGCCGGGCTGGACCACCGCCACGCGGTCCTCGTAGTCCACGTCGAGTACGCGCTTGAACTTGCCCATGCCGAGCAGCACCGCATCGGCCAGCGGCAGCGCCCCGCCCGAAAGCGAGGTGCCCGACCCGCGCGGCACGACCTTGACGCCTTCGCCATGGCACCAGCGCAGCACGGCGGAGACCTGCTCCACCGTTTCCGGCAGCACCACCAGCATCGGCGGCTGGCGATAGGCGGTGAGCCCGTCCGATTCCCACGGGCGCAGGGCGTCGGCTTGCGTGATCACGCCTTCGCCGGGCACGATCGCTTGCATCGCGGCGATGATGCGATCGCGCTTGGCGAGCGTGCCCTCGTCGGGCGCGGGCATGGCGATGGACATGGCGTTCCTTCCCTATGCCGCGCCCCGGGCCGGCCGACCTTCGGCCCATGCGGGCCTGCAAAACGCGCTTTTCTGTGCTCCGGTGCTCACGTACTGAAGTACGCTGCGCTCCGGTGCTCGAAAATCACACTTTTCGGCTCCACCTGAACCAAATGTCGACCGGCCCGACTGTACGGCCTTACCCTTGTGCTTTCACCTGCTGGCGGAACTTGTGCAACAGGGGTTCTGTATAGCCGTTGGGCTGGTCCACACCTTCGAACACCAGCGCGCGCGCGGCCTGGAAGGCGAGGCTGCCTTCGGGGTTGGACGCCATCGGCTGGTACAGCGGATCGGAGGCGTTCTGCGCATCGACCTTGGCGGCCATGCGCAGCAGCGCTTCATCGACCTGAGCGGCGGTGACGACGCCGTGCAGCAGCCAGTTGGCGATGTGCTGGCTGGAAATGCGCAGCGTGGCGCGATCTTCCATCAGGCCGACGTCGTTGATGTCGGGCACCTTGGAGCAGCCGACGCCCTGATCGACCCAGCGCACCACGTAGCCGAGAATCCCTTGCGCGTTGTTGTCGATTTCCTCGCGCACTTCCTCGGCCGACCAGTTGTGGCCGGTGGCGACGGGGATGGTCAGCAGCGCATCAAGCGAGGCGATGCCCTCGGCGCGGCGTTCCACCTGCCGGGCGAACACGTCGACCTTGTGGTAGTGCGTGGCGTGGAGCGTGGCGGCGGTGGGCGAGGGCACCCACGCGGTGTTGGCGCCGGTCTTCGGGTGGCCGATCTTCTGCACCAGCATGTCGCCCATGCGATCGGGCATGGCCCACATGCCCTTGCCGATCTGCGACTTGCCCGAAAGCCCGCAGGCCAGGCCGATCTGGACGTTGCGGTCCTCGTAAGACTGGATCCAGGCGCTGGCCTTCATGTCGCCCTTGCGCAGCATCGGGCCGGCCTGCATCGAGGTGTGCATTTCATCGCCGGTGCGGTCGAGGAAGCCGGTGTTGATGAACATGATGCGGTCGCGCACGGCGTGAATCGTCGCGGCCAGGTTGGCGCTGGTGCGGCGTTCTTCGTCCATCACGCCGATCTTGAGCGTGTGGCGCGCAAGGCCGAGCATGTCTTCCACCGCATCGAACAGGTCGTTGGCGAAGGCGGCTTCTTCGGGGCCGTGCATCTTGGGCTTGACGATATAGACCGAGCCGGTGCGGCTGTTGCGGATCGGGCCCGCGCCGTTCAGGTCGTGCAGCGCAATCAGGCTGGTGACGATGCCGTCGAGGATGCCCTCGGGCGCTTCGCCGCCATCGGCGAGCAGCACGGCGGGGTTGGTCATCAGGTGGCCGACATTGCGCACCAGCAGCAACGAACGGCCCGGCAGCGTGAACTGGCTGCCATCCGGCGCGGTGTAGGCGCGGTCTGCATTGAGGCGGCGGGTCATCTGCGCGCCGCCCTTCTCGAAGGTGTCTTCGAGATTGCCCTGCATCAGGCCGAGCCAGTTCGAATAGGCCGCGACCTTGTCTTCGGCATCGACGGCGGCGACCGAATCCTCGAAATCGCAGATCGTGGTGATCGCCGCTTCCATCAGGACGTCGGCGATGCCCGCCGGGTCGTCCTTGCCGATCGAATGGCTGCGGTCGATCACGACTTCGATGTGCAAGCCGTTATGGGCGAGCAGCAGGTTGTCGCCCGAACGGCCGATCAGCTGCGCCGGATCGGCGAGCACGAGGTCGCCGCCGGTCCAGTCGGCCCAGCTGCCAGTGGCGAGCGGCGCGGCTTCGTCGAGGAACGCCTTGGCCCACGCGATGACCTGGCTCCCTCGCGCCGCGTCATAGCCCTTGCCCGCCGGGCTGCCGGGGATGGCATCGGTGCCGTAGAGCGCATCGTACAGGCTGCCCCAGCGCGCGTTGGCAGCGTTGAGCAGGAAGCGCGCGTTGAGCACGGGGACGACCAGCTGCGGTCCGGCGACTTGGGCCAGCTCGCGGTCGACGTTCTTGGGCGCCACGGCAAAGGGCGCCGGTTCGGGGACGATGTAGCCGATTTCGGTCAGGAACGCCTTGTAGGCGGTCATGTCGATCGGCTGGCCTGCGCGTGCCTTGTGCCAGCTGTCGATCTGCGCCTGGAGCGCGTCGCGCTTGGCGAGCAATTCGCGGTTGCGCGGGGCGAAGCGCGCGAAGATGTCGGCTGCGCCCGCCCAGAAGGCGTCCGCCGCGATGCCGGTGCCGGGCAGCGCGCGCTCTTCCACGAAAGCGGCGAGTTCGCCCGCAACCTTCAATCCCGCCTTGTCGACATACCCGGTCATTGCAAACACTCCTTGATCCCGTGCCGCGCGCCTGGCGCGCGGCTGGCCTTGATCCGTTGGCGATGACCTAGCGCGGCCCGCACGACTGCGGTAGAAGGAAATAATTCAACACACCTTGTCGCAGGGGTTAACAATGTTCGATCCCGACTATGACCTGTTCGTGGCCATTGTCGAAGCGGGGTCCATTTCCGCCGCCGCGCGCGTGCGCGGACTATCGACCCCCGCGCTGTCGAAGCGACTGGCGCGGCTGGAGGAACGGTTGGGGGTGCGGCTGGCGCAGCGCACCACGCGGCGGCTGGCGCTGACCCCTGCCGGGCAGGACCTGTTCGATACACTGATGCCCCTGCGTGCGGCGCTGAGCGCGGCGGAGGATCGCATTGCCGGGCGCCACGCCGGCGTCAGCGGCCCCTTGCGCCTGACCGCGCCGACTTCGTTCGGGCGGATGCACGTGGTGCCGTGCCTGCCCGCCTTCGTGGCGCGCTGGCCCGAGGTGGACCTTGCCATCGACCTGTCGGACGAGTTCGTGGACCTGCTGGACGGGCGATATGATCTGGCCATCCGCATCGGTGCGCGGATCGGGGCGGGGCTGGTTGGGCACCGGCTCGGCACCAGCAGCCGCGTGCTGTGCGCCGCGCCTGCCTATCTGGCGGCGTTCGGGGAGCCGCAGGCGCTGGGCGAGCTGTCCCGCCACCGCCTGCTTGCCACGACAAGCCAGTTGCCCTGGCAACTCGACGGGCCGGAAGGCACCGTGCTGCAACAGGGGACCAGCGCGATCCGCACCAATTCGAGCGAGGTCGTGCGCGAACTGGCGCTCGGCGGCTGCGGCATCGCGCTGCGCTCGCTGTGGGACGTGGCCGACGCGCTGGCGGCAGGCACCCTGTGCCGCGTGTTGCCCGACTACTGCGGGTCGCAGGACGTGGGCGTGTTCGCGGTCCACGCGCCGGGCGCGCCGACCCGCGTGGCGACGTTGATCGACCACCTGCGCGCGCATATCGAGATCGCCGCGCTGCTGCCGGAAGTGGGGTAGGTCAGGCGTTGTCCGCCGGCAGCGCGGACCGCCGTCGTTCGACGCTGTAGGTGCGCATCCGCGAGCGGTCGAACAGGCGTTCCTCGTCGGCCACGATCTCGTCCATGATCGCCGGGTCGGCCATGGCGGCGAAGCAGGCATCGCAGGTGGCCTGGTCGCGAAAGTCGATTTCCAGCACCACGTCGAAATCGTGGTCCACGGTCTGGCCGTCGAAGGGGTGGAGGTGCAGGCGCTCGTAGCGGCTGGCCCAGCCCGACAGCACCTTTTCGCCGATCACGCGGTGGTTCGATTCGTAGTAGGCGATGAAATCGGCCTTGCTCATGCCGTCGCGGCGCTTGAGCAGGGTGAGGACGGTGACGGTCATGCGAGGGTGTCCATCCATGCGCGGGTTGCGCGGGCCACTTCGCTGGCGCGCAGGGCGGGGTGGGGGAAGGCGTCGCGCAGCGCCTTGCTGCGCAGTTCGATCGACAGCGGAATCCCGGCGGGCAGCGCGTGGTAAAGCGCGGCGAGCGGCAGCGCGCCTTCGCCGCATTGCTGGCGCAGGTCAATCGCGTCCTCGATCACAGCGGCGAAATCGGCGGGATCGGGGCGCTGAGCCAGCGCATCGCAGAACTGTGCGTAAGGAAGCAGCGCCGGGTCGATGGCGGCAATCTGTTCCACCGTGGTGCCCGAGCGGTCGAGGTGGATTGGATCGAGCAGCAGCGCACGGCTGGAGTGTGCCACATCGTCGAGGATCGAAAGCGCGGTTGCCAGCGATTTTACCTCGGTGAAGATGCCGAATTCGAGCGCCACGCGGATCCCGGCAGGCGCGGCGTGTTCGCACAGCATGGCGAGCCGCGCGGCGGTGCGGGCGTGGTCGGGATCGGACGAGACGCACAGCACGTTCTTCGCGCCCAGTTCCGCGCCGACGTCGATGACCTTGCGGTGATCGTCGTCGCTGCTGTCGGGCTTGATCCACACCACTTCGACATCGAGCAGCGGCAGGCCGGTCCGCGCAAGCGCCGCGCGGGCATCGCGGGTAGTCTGGTCGGTCCAGTCGGCGGGTTCCACCCACAGGCCGACCATGTCGAACCCGCCGGCAGCGGCGGCTTCGATGGTGTCTACAGGGCCGAATTCGGGGACGATGCCGGAGGCGAAGCTGATCGGGTTCATGGCATTCTCTCCGTTGGGGGGCTTTTGCCCTCTCTTTCGGGATGTGCCTCAGCCCACCCCGCTGCGACTAGCACTTCCTGCCGAAGCGCAAGTCCCGCTGCCCCTCCCGCCTGCGGGAGGGGGCGTCAGCGCCCGTTAGCTCCCTCCCGCAAGCGGGAGGGGTTGGGGGTGGGCAGCCCCCAGCGCAACCTTACATCTCCGGTTCGGGCAGGTCCGCGTCGTCCTGCAGATACCAGTTGAGCCATTCGTGGAAGTACTGGTTGCCGCGTTCGTTGCGACCGAAGGTCAGCTCGTCGTGCGCGCCGCTTTCGAGGCCCTTCTGGATCTCGAGCCCGATGAGGTAGTCCTCGGTATAGGTCACGTCGCGGAAGAAGTTCATCGCTGCTTCGACGTTGGCGCGATCCTCCTCGTCGCGGATCGGTTCGCGGCGCAGGTAGTTCAGCACGGTGCGGTTCTCGCCCGGCGTCGGCCCGGGGAACAGCTGGGCGACCTGGGTGATCTCGGGCGCGATGAACACCGACACGTTGGGGAACATGATCCGCACGAAGTCGAACCCGTTGTTCTCCTGCGTGCCCCATTCCTCGCGCGGCACGTCCTTCAGCGCCTCGGCGATGCGGTGCTGGGGGAAGCCGATGCGCTGGTGCGGGCCGAACCCTTCGTAGTGGGTGCAGTTCGACGGCGTGCGCGGGAAGATCGTTTCAGGATGCAGCGAGGCGAAGTGGTAGCCTTCCAGATAGCCGTCATAGGCGATCTTCCAGTTAGCGCCCTCGATCACGCGGCTGCCCATGTAGCTCCACTTGTCGAAGTCGATGGCTTCGAAATCTTCGAGGAAGCCGCGATAGAACTTGTCGACGTCGATCGGCGCGTTGGGCGTCAGGACGACGAAGATCATGCCCGCCTTTTCCTGGCAGGGCAGTTCGCGCAGGCCCATGCCGGGCTTGTCGATCTCGCCGAACTTGCTCGCTTCGGACACGCCGATCAGCTTGCCGTCCTGGCCAAAGGTCCAGGCGTGGTACTTGCAGGTGAAGCGCGGGCAGTTGCCATGGCCTTCGGGCGCGACGCGCGCGCCACGGTGCGAGCAGACGTTGAGGAAGGCGCGGACCTGGCCCTGCTTGTCGCGGGTGATCAGCACGGGCAGGCCGACCGCTTCCATCGCCTTGTAATCGCCGGGGTTGGGCATTTCGGCGGTGAAGACGAGCATCAGCGGCACGCGCTTGAACACCAGCTCCATCTCCGCCTTCCACTGGTCGGGGTCGGTGTAGCTTTCGGTGGGAACGCGCATCGTCTTCTCGGTGAGGAAGGTCTGCTTGTTCTCGACGTAGTCGCGCATGATTGCGGCGACGTCGCCGATGCGTTCGATGCGGTCCATGTGCGTAATTCTCCCGGGGAATCCGTGGCCTTTCGGCCTTTCACGGTTCGGACAATGCCCGCCCCTGCGCGTCGGGCCAAGCTGTGACACTTGGCAGGTGGGCCTGTTCCTTTGGCCAATTGAGGCAAACCCCCACCGCGCGGAAGAACCGGACCATGAGCGAAACCATAACGCCGCCCTGGGAGTGGCTTCCGATTCCCGCCCCGCATCAGCAGGCCTTCGTCGATGCGGGCGATTTCTCGCTGGCGACTATCGCCGATCACGCCGTCGCGCGCGCTGGCAGCGATCCCGATTTCGTGTGCATGGTCGATGGCGAGGGGCAGTACACCTTCGCCACGCTGCTGGAGGAGGCGACCGCGCTGGCCGCGGCGCTGACCGCGCGCGGTCTGAAGGCGGGCGAGGTCATCGCCTTCCAGGTGCCCAACTGGCGCGAGGCCGCGGCGATCAACCTTGCCGCCGCGCTGGGCGGCTGGGTGGTCAACCCGATCGTGCCGATCTACCGTGATGCCGAAGTCACGATGATGCTGGGCGACTGCCGGGCGCGCGCGATCTTCGTGCCGCAGGTCTATCGCAAGGTCGATTATGCCGCGATGGCGCGTCGCTGTCAGGCCGCGCTGCCCGATCTGGCCCACGTGTTCACGGTGCGCGGTGAAGGCGCGGACGATTTTGCCACGCTGGTGGCCGAAGGGCGCGCGCTGGGCTTCACGCGGCCCTCGGTCGATCCGATGGGCGTGAAGATGGTGCTCTACACTTCGGGCACCACTGGGCGGCCCAAGGGCGTGCTGCACAGCCATGTCACCCTGCAGCGCATCGTCGCCAGAAGCGGCGAACACTGGGGGCTGAAGGCGGGCGAGGCGACGCTAATGCCGTCCCCGGTCACGCACGTTTCGGGCTATGCCAACGGGCTGGAGGCGCCGCTGATCTGCGGTATCCGCTCGGTGCTGATGGAGGCGTGGAACGCTGCCGAGGCGCTCGCGCTGATCGAGCAGCACCAGCTGGTCGGCACGGTGGCGGCGACCCCGTTCCTGGTCGAGTTGGCAGCGACCGCGCGTGCGGCGGGCACGGGCATCCCCAGCTTCCGCTTCTTTGCCTGCGGCGGTGCGGCGGTGCCGAACGACCTGATCCCGGCGGCCAACGCCGCGTTCGACAACTGCAAGGCATTTCGCGTGTTCGGCGCGTCCGAAGTTCCGCTGGTGACGTTCGGCTGGCCGCACGACGAGCATCTGGCCGCGACCACCGACGGCGAGGTCATCGACTATACGGTGCGCATCGTCGACAATGACGACAACGACGTGCCTGCGGGCAGCGAAGGCGAGATCCTCGCGCGCGGCCCTGGCATGATGATGGGCTATGCCGACGCGCAGCAAACCGCTGAGGCGATCACCAGCGACGGCTATTTCCGCACCGGCGACCTCGGCACGCTGACCGCCGATGGCGCGATCACCATCACGGGGCGCAAGAAGGACCTGATCATCCGTGGCGGCGAGAACATCTCGGCCAAGGAGATCGAGGACGTGCTCCACACCCATCCGGCGGTGAAGGAGGCGAGCATTGTCGCCATGCCGCACGAGCGGCTGGGCGAGGGCGTGTGCGCCTACATCATCCTGTCGGGCGAAGCGGACGCGGCTGCGCTCGCGGCGCATGTCGGCGCAAGCGGCCTTGCCAAGCAGAAGATCCCCGAGCGCTTCGAGTTCGTCGAGGACTTCCCGCGCACGGCCAGCGGCAAGGTGCGCAAGGACCAACTGCGCGCCGATGTTAAGGCCAAGGTGAGCGGCGCGGCCTGAACAGGAGGATCAGCGCGGGTGTCGCCGGTTGAGCGCGACGCCCGCGAGGTTCTGTGCGCGGCGGACATAGCGCACGCTGACCCGCGCATCGGTAGCGAGTTCGCGGAATGTGGCGAGATGATGCGCGGCGCTTGCCACCGGCTTTGCCTTGCCGTTCACCACGGCGATCACCGCCAGCGCATCGCCCAGCAGCACCACATCGGCAAGGCCGTGTGAGCGTGCGACCCGCAGTCCCTCCACCAGTGCCAGCCATTCGGCTTCGTGGCTCGATCCATGGCCTAGATCGGTGCGGACCAGCATCTCGCCCCCCAGCACCACCGCGCATTCCATCGCACCGGGGTTGGGGCGGCAGCCACCATCGAAGAACACTTTTGCGCGCGGGCGTTTTGTCATTAGAGCGGGGCATGGCCCGCGTGATCCTGTTCAACAAGCCCTATGGCGTGCTCAGCCAGTTCACCGATGGCGAAGCACGCGCCACGCTGTCCGATCATATCACGCTGCCCGGCGTCTATCCGGCGGGGCGATTGGACCGCGACAGCGAAGGCCTGCTGCTGCTGACCGACGATGGCCGCTTGCAGGCGCGCATCGCCGACCCGCGCTTCAAGACAGCCAAGACCTATCTTGTGCAGGTGGAAGGCGTGGCCAGCGACGAAGCGCTCGACCAGTTGCGCCGGGGCGTGCGGCTGAAGGACGGCATGACCCTTCCCGCCGAGGCCGAGCGCATCCCCGCGCCCGACCTGTGGCCGCGCGACCCGCCGGTGCGCTTTCGCAAGTCGGTGCCCGATGAATGGATTTCGCTGACCATCCGCGAAGGGCGCAACCGGCAGGTGCGGCGCATGACGGCGGCGGTGGGGCTGCCCACGCTGCGGCTGGTGCGCTGGCGCATCGGCGACTGGACGCTGGACCGCCTCGCGCCGGGAGAGTGGCGCGAGGTCCGGGTGGGGTAAGAGTGCGTCCTCAGATCGTGTTGATCGGCAACTTCAGGTAACGCGTGCCATTGTCCGAGGCGGGCGGCAGCGCGCCTGCGCGGATGTTCACCTGCAGCGAAGGCAGGATCAGCACCGGCGCTTCGAGCTGCGCGTCCCGGGCATGGCGCAGCGCCACATAGTCGGCCTCGCTCACGCCGTCGTGGATGTGGACATTGTCCGCCGCCTGCGCCGCCACGGTGGTTTCCCAAGCATAGATCGTGCGGCCTTCGGGCAGGTAATCGTGGCCCACGAACACGCGCGTTTCGCCCGGCAGCGCCAAAATCCGGCGGATGGAGCGGTAGAGCTGTTCGGCGCTGCCACCGGGGAAGTCGCTGCGCGCGGTGCCATAGTCGGGCATGAACAGGGTATCGCCGACGAACGCCGCATCGCCGATCACATAGGTGACGCAGGCCGGGGTGTGGCCGGGCGTGTGCAGCACCTGGATCTCCAGCGAGCCCAGCGGCAGCACGTCGCCTTCCTGCACGAGCCGGTCGAACTGGCTGCCGTCGGGCGTCACGTCGTCGGCTTCGAACAGCGGCGCGAAGGTGCGCTGCACATCGGTGATGCGCGCGCCGATCACCACGGGCGCGCCGGTCTTTTCGCGCAGGTAGTGCGAGGCGGAGAGATGGTCGGCGTGCGCGTGGGTTTCAAGCAGCCATGCGAGCGTCAGCCCGCGCTGCGCCACGGCATCGAGCAGCGCATCGGCCGATCGCGTGGCGATGCGCGCGTTGCGCGCGCTGAAATCGAGCACGGGGTCGATGATCGCGGCGATGCGCGTTGCGGGGTCATGGACAAGGTACGTCACGGTGAACGTGGCCGCATCGAAGAAGGCTTCGACTTGCGGACGGGCGGCGGACTCGGCGGGCATGTTGGTCTCCTTTGGTTTTATAATAGACCTTGCTAATTTAGATTCAAGTAATATAAACAGCATCAGGCATACCGAAGGAACGATCATGACTGCCACGCTTCGCCCGCTTTCCCCGCAAGACGTCCGCGCCCGCATCGTCGCAGGCCGCGCGGTGCTCGTCGACGTGCGCGAGAGCGATGAATTTGCCCGCGTCCACGTGCCGGGCTCGCTGTCCTATCCCCTGTCCGGGCTCGAAGCCGCGCATCTGTCCGTCGCACCCGATGCCGAGGTGATCTTCACCTGCCGCAGCGGGATGCGCACTGCAGGCGCCTGCGATCGCCTCGCCACGCGCGTGGCGGGTGAGGCTTTCGTGATGCAGGGCGGGCTGGATGCGTGGGCGAAGGCGGGCCTGCCGCTGGCGCAGGACCGCAAGGCGCCGCTCGAACTCAACCGGCAGGTGCAGATCACCGCGGGGCTGCTGATCCTGACCGGCGTGATCCTCAGCCTGCTGGTCGCGCCCGGCTGGCTCGGCCTGTCGGCCTTTGTCGGCGCGGGCCTGACGTTCGCGGGCGTCACCGGCACTTGCGGTATGGCGCGCGTGCTGATGCTTGCGCCGTGGAACCGCCGCAGCCCGGCCAATACCTCCGTCGCAGGAGCCTGAGCCATGGGCTGGGAAAGCCTTGCGCTCGGCGCTGTGGGCGGCACCATCGTCGGCCTGCTGCTGACGCTGTTCGGCGGCGGCGGATCGGTGTTGGCGACGCCCTGGCTGATCTACGTCGTCGGCGTGGCGGATACCCACGTCGCGATAGGCACTTCGGCGGCGGCGGTTGCGGTCAACGCCGCCACCGGCCTTGTTGCGCAGGCGCGGGCGGGCAAGGTCAAGTGGCCCTGTGCCAGCGTCTTTGCGATGTCCGGCGTGACCGGCTCGCTGATCGGTGCGCATCTGGCCAAGCAGGTGGACGGCAAGGCGCTGCTCTCGTGGTTCGCTTTCGCCATGATCGCGATCGCGGTGTCGATGCTGAGCCCCAAGCGCAGCGAAGGCGATCCCGATGTCCATCTCCAGCCTGGCATGGTGCTCAAGCTCGCGCCGGTGGGCATGCTGACGGGCCTCGCCGCCGGGTTCTTCGGCATCGGTGGCGGCTTCCTGATCGCGCCGGGACTGATGGCCTCGACCGGCATGACGCTGGCCAATGCGGGCGCATCGTCGCTGGTCTCGGTCGCGCTGTTCGGTTCGGCGACGAGTGCGTCCTACGCGCTGTCGGGCCAGGTGGCGTGGTCGCTGTTCGCAGCACTGGTGGCGGGCGGTGCGGCGGGGACGCTCATCGCGATCCCCCTGTCGCGCAGGCTCGCATCCCATCCGCAGCTTGGGCGCTCGATCTTCGCGGTGATGATCATCGCGGTTGCCGCCTACATTCTGCTGGCGCGCTGATCAGCCTGCCAGTGCCGCGTCGAGCAGCGCAGGGATCTGCGCGTCGTTGAACTGGCACGCGATCCAGCCGTCTTCCACCGTGCGCAAGGTGCGGGCGATCGCGGGACCTGCGCTGACGCCGCGCGCGACCACTTCGCCACCCTTGAGCGGGAAGCGTGGGGGTTGCCAGCCGGCCAGCGGTGCAAGGCTCTCGCCCGCCAGCAGCAGGCGGTCGCGCGCTTCGTCCATCCCGATCCGATAGGCCAGCGCGCGCGCCTCCGCGCTCGTCTCTGCCCCGGTGCGTGCGGCGGCGGTAGCCAGCCGCTTGCGCTGCGCCGCAGACAGCCGCAGCCGCGCACCGACCTGATCGACCGCCTGCGGATCGGCGGGCAGGATCGCGGCAAGACGGCGCAAGGCATCGGGCGCGGCGCCTGCGCGCGCTTCGGCGGCGACCAGCGCGGCCAGCGGCGCAGGCTCGGCTTCGGGCAGCACTTGTGCCAGCACGCCCAGTTCCGCCATCCGCGCCAGCGTCGGGGCGGGATCGGGCAGGCCGAGCAGATTGAGCAGCTCGGCGGCGATGCGCTCGCGGCTGAGGCCTTTCAGCCCCGCGCCGAGCGCCTGCACGGCGGCTTCGGCTTGCGCATCGGCGGGTAGCGAACCGAACCGCGCCTGAAAACGGAAGTAGCGCAGGATGCGCAGGTAGTCCTCGCGGATGCGCGTCTCGGCATCGCCGATGAAGCGCACGCGCCGCGCGGCAAGATCGTCCAGCCCGCCGAAGTAGTCGTAGACCACCAGTGAGCGAGGATCGGCCGACAACGCGTTGATGGTGAAGTCGCGCCGCGCGGCGTCCTCCTGCCAGTCGGTGCTGAACGCGACGGTGGCGTGACGGCCATCGGTCTCGACATCGCGGCGCAAGGTGGTGATCTCGACCGGCCCGCCTGCCAGCACGGCGGTAACGGTGCCATGGGCAAGGCCGGTGGGCACGGCCTTGATCCCGCCTGCGGCCAGTCGTTCCAAGGTCTGTTCAGGGAGCCGCGTGGTCGCCATGTCGATGTCCTTGGCCACGATTCCCAGCAGGGTGTCGCGCACCACGCCGCCGACATAGCGGCAAGTGCCCTCGCCCGCAGGGTCGAGCGCGACAACAAGCTCGGCGAGATCGGCGCGTTGGGTCCATGGTGCGGGGGGAAGGGTGGTCATCTCAGGAATGCCAGCGCATGCGGTGGGTCAGGTTGGCGATGATCCCGCCGGTCACGCCCCAGACGCGGTGCTCGCGCCACAGGATCTCGACATAGCCGACCTCGCGCCCCTGCCAGTCGACGCGGCGATGCTGCTGGTTGGCGGGATCGAGCAGGAACCCCAGCGGCGGTTCGAACCAGCTGGCGACTTCGGCGGGGTTGGGCTGCAGCGGCAGGTCGGGTGGCACCATGGCGAGAACCGGGGTGATGTCATAGCCGGTGCCGGTGCGGTACTGGTCGGACGCGCCGATCACCTGCACGTCGCGCGGGTCGATCCCCAGTTCCTCGTTGGCTTCGCGCAAGGCGGCCTCGATCGGGGTTTCGCCGGGATCGATCTTGCCGCCGGGAAACGCCGCCTGCCCCGGATGCGCGCGCATGTGCGAAGGGCGGTGGATCAGCAGGACGCCCGGCCCTTCGGGATGATCTGGCCGTTCGGTCACGGCGATCAGCACGGCCGCAGGGCGCAGGCCGGTTTCCGGGATCGGGCGGAAATCCTCGTAGGCGGGGGCGAACGGTCGGGCATGGCCTTCATCGAACAGACGCGTCAGCCGCGCGAGCAAGGGGCTGGTCATGCGGCGGGCACCAGCGCGAAAGTGGCACCCATGCTTGCCACCGCGAGCGCGTCGGCACTGGAGACCGCGAGTGCGTGGTCGATCAGCTGGCCATAAGTGCTTCGGTTCAGCCGAGCCTCGGTGCCATGACGCACGGCGAGGTAGAAGGCGGGCACCTCCGCGGTTCCGGCCACGCGCAAGGGATGGTTCGGCCCGCACAGCACCACGTCGTCGCTGTTGAGCCGGAAGGCCAACACCGCGCGGGCCTGCTCATCGGTGCGCACTTCCATGTCGGTGGCGAGAAAGGCGGCATCCTCGACCGCGATCGACAGGCGCTGGAATGGGGTCTTGAGCCAGTGCTGGCCCGCGCCATCGCGCATCAGCAGCGACGAGAATGCGCGCACCATCGCCGGGCGACGGATTTCGCCGCCCTGATGGAACCAGCGCCCGTCGGCGGCGATGCGCATCTCGCTGTCGCCAACTTCGGCCGGGTCCCACTGGTCGAGCGGCGGGATGCGGCGCGCCGCCACTTCCGCGGCAAGGTCTGCGAGGCTGAGCGAGGCGAGTTCGGGGGGTGGCGTATAGGGCATCGTTCAAAAGCCGATGCCAGAAGCGATCACCCGCGCCAAGGCCCCAACATGCCGTCTTGCGGCAGGACGGCGGGATTGGCGGTGCGGCACAGCAGGCGGTGCTGCTCGAACGGTCCCGGCAGGCTCCACCCGCCGGTATGCGCGTTGGAGAAGCCGAAGAAGCGCTCGTAGTATTCGGGATCGCCGATCAGCACCTGCGGCAGCGGCGCGCGCGGGTCGATCGCGGTCAGCGCGGCGGTCATCAGTGCCTTGCCATAACCCTTGCCCTGAAGGTCGGGCAGCACGGCCACGGGGCCGACCATGATCATCGGGTGACGGCGGCCATTGCCGTCGGTCAGCGCCACCGGCCAGCACTGGATCGTGCCTGCCAGCATCTCGTCCTCGTCCAGCGCGGCGAACGACAGGCCGGGCAGCCATTCGGTGCCTTCGCGCACCTTGTAGGCGGTGCGGGTGTGGCGCGCGGGCTCGAACGCCGAATCGAGCAGCTCTTCGATCAGCGCGGGATCAACGTCGGCGAGGGGAATGATCGTGGACACGGGACGGGCCGATAGCGGTGGGGGGCTGCTGGCGCAAGCGCGGGGGAACGGCGCGATGGATCGACCGGTCCGGGACGCGCGCCGATGCGGCGCAACGCATTGCAATTCCTGCACTTGCTCTGCAAACAATTCACTTTACCGGTTTCTAATGCAAGCCTAGCCCGCGCCGTGCCCGCCAGCAGAGCGGACGATACGAAAATGGGGAGAAGCCGCGTGTTCACGGGCTTTGATGCACTCGTTCTCGCACGGATGCAGTTCGCCTTCACGGTGAGCTTTCATTTCATTTTTCCCGCCTTCTCGATCGGGCTGGCCAGCTACCTCGCCGTTCTGGAAGGCCTGTGGCTGAAGACCGGCAAGGCGCTCTACCTCGACCTGTTCCGCTACTGGCTGAAGATCTTCTCCGTCGTCTTCGCGATGGGCGTCGTCTCGGGCCTCGTCATGTCCTACCAGTTCGGCACCAACTGGTCGGTGTTCTCCGACAAGGCGGGCGGGGTGATCGGGCCGCTGATGGCCTATGAAGTGCTGACCGCGTTCTTCCTCGAAGCCGGTTTCCTCGGCGTGATGCTGTTCGGCATGGGGCGCGTGGGCCGGGGCCTGCATTTCAGTGCGACGCTGATGGTGGCGCTGGGCACGTTCATCTCGGCCTTCTGGATCCTGTCGGTCAATTCGTGGATGCAGACGCCGACCGGCTACGAGATCGGGCCGCAGGGCCAGTTCCTGCCGGGGCCGAGCTGGCTGGCGATCATCTTCAACCCCAGCTTCCCCTATCGCCTCGTCCACACCGTGATCGCCGCCTATCTGACGACCGCCTTCATGGTCGGTGCGGTGGGGGCGTTGCACCTGCTGCGCGACCGCACCAACGCCCATGCGCGCAAGATGTTCTCGATGGCGATGTGGATGGCCGCCCTCGTCGCGCCGGTGCAGATCCTCGCGGGCGATGCGCATGGCCTCAACACGCTGGAGCACCAGCCGGCCAAGGTCATGGCGATGGAGGGTCACTTCCAGAGCCACCCGCACGGCGCGCCGCTCTACCTGTTCGGCCTGCCCGACGACAAGGCGCAGACGCTGCGCTACGCGATCGGGATTCCAAAGGCTTCGAGCCTGATCCTCAAGCACGATCCGAATGCGCCGCTCGCAGGTCTCGACACCATCGCGCCCGACAAGCGCCCGCCGGTGTGGATCGTGTTCTGGTCGTTCCGCGTGATGGTGGGCCTCGGCTTCCTGATGCTCGGCCTCGGGCTATGGAGCCTGGCCGCGCGGGCTGCGAAGAAGCTCTACGACTGGCCCTGGCTGCATCGCGCGGCGCTGGTCATGGGGCCATCGGGCTTCGTCGCGGTGATCGCCGGGTGGGTGACGACCGAAGTCGGCCGCCAGCCCTACACCGTCTATGGCCTGCTCACGACGGCGCAAAGCCGCAGCCCGATCGCCGCGCCCGCGGTCGGCGCCTCGTTGCTGGCCTTCGTCGTGGTCTATTGCGCGGTGTTCGGCGTCGGCATCTGGTACATTCTCAAGCTGATGCACGGCGTGCCTCATCCGCATGAGACGGGGCCGGAAGCCGACGAACGCGCGCCGATCCGCAGCGCCGGGATCACCCCCGGACCTGCCCAGCATCTGGAAGGAGAGGCGTGATGGTCCATCTCGATCTGACGACGGTGTGGGCCTTCATCATCGCCTTTGCCGTGCTGATGTACGTGGTGATGGACGGCTTCGACCTTGGCATCGGCATCCTGTTCCCCTTCTACCGCGTTGGGGAAGAGCGGGATCAGGCAATGAACGCCATTGCCCCGGTGTGGGACGGCAACGAGACCTGGCTGGTGCTGGGTGGTGGCGGCCTGTTCGCGGCCTTTCCGCTGGCCTACGCGGTGATCCTGCCCGCGACTTATCCGCTGATCATCGCGATGCTGCTCGGTCTCGTGTTCCGGGGCGTGGCCTTCGAATTCCGCTGGCGCGATCCGCGTCACCGGGCGTTCTGGGACATGGCGTTCTTCGGTGGCTCGGTCGTCGCCGCGCTGGCGCAGGGCATTACGCTCGGCGCGCTGTTGCAGGGCATCCATGTGGAAGGGCGCGCCTATGCGGGCGGCTGGCTCGACTGGCTTTCACCCTATTCGCTGATGACCGGCGCGGGCGTGGTCGCGGGCTATGCCCTGCTCGGCGCGTGCTGGCTGGCGATCAAGGTGGAAGGCGATGCGCAACATCGCGCTTTCGCGCAGGCGCGGCTGGCGGCTTTTGCCACGCTGATGGCGATGGCGGCGGTCAGCCTCGCCACGCCCTTCCTGGCCGGACAATACTTCGCGCGCTGGTTCCAGATGCCGATGCTGATCGCGCTGGCCCCGGTGCCGGTCGCCACCGTGACCATCGCCGCGCTGCTGCTGCGCGCGCTGAAGCGGCGCAAGGAGTGGCCCCCGTTCCTCTATGCGCTGGCGCTGTTCGGGCTGGGCGCGGTGGGGCTGGGGGTGTCGATGTGGCCTTATGTCGTGCCGCAGTCGATCACCATCTGGCAGGCCGCCGCACCCGAAAGTAGCCAGGTCTTCATGCTGGTGGGGGTGGCTTTGGTGATGCCGCTGATCCTGGCCTACACAGGCTGGGCCTATTGGGTGTTCCGGGGGAAGGTGGGCGAACATGGCTATCATTGACCCACGCCTGACCGGCGCGGAAGCCGCCGAGGCGCAGCCCTTGTGGAAGCGCATCGGCTGGATGGCCGCAATCTGGCTGGCGAGCGTGCTGGCGCTCGGCGTCGTCGCGAGCATCCTGCGCCTCTGGCTGAAGGGTTAGGACTTCAGTCGGTCGGCGCAGGCACGCCTTCGGGCAGGACCAGCACCGTCACCGGCCGGCCCGCCAGCCAACGCCGCGCGGTCGCCTGGACGTCCGCCATGGTCAATGCGGCCAGCCGCTCGCGCGCCTTCTGGAAGCGTTCGATGCGGTCGGGCCGCGATTGCGCGCGCTCGACCAGCCCAATCCACCCGCCATTGCTTTTCAGCGCGTTGTCGAGCCGTTCGAGCATCGGCGCGCGCGCGCGCTGCAACACGTCGGCATCGACCGGCGCGGCGAGCAGGTCTCGCACCGTTTCGGCAAAGGCGGCGCGGGTCGCCGCCACGTCGGCCACGTCGACCGAAGCCTGCAAGGTGAACGTGCCGTAGCCGGTGTAGACGCGCGACATCGCCGAACTCGCGCCCGGTGAATAGGACTTGCCCAGCTTCTCGCGCACGCTGTCGGTTACTTCGATCCCGGCGATTTCTTCCAGCAGGCCCAGCCGCAGCACCTCCAGCGGGTCGGCATCGTCGGTGGTCGGCCAGATGAGGCGCACGACGGCCTGATTGGCCGCGCCCTGGTGGCGGATCACCGCCACGCCGCGTTTGGCGGTGAATCCGCGCTGGCGCGCCTCGATATGGGGCAGGAATGAGGGTTCGCGCGGTGGCAGCGCGCCAAAGGTGCTGGCGACCAGCGCAATCGCCTGTGCCTCGTCGAAATCGCCGACCAGCGCCAGCTCGATCGCGCCATGGGAAAGGCGGTCGCCGATGTGGTCCTTGAGCTGCGCGAGCGTCAGCGCCTGATAAGCGGCGGGCGGTTGCAAGGTGAAGCGCGGATCGTTGTCCGACAGCACCGCGCCCAACTCGTTCGCCAGTGCCAGCCCCGGCGTCGCATCGCGCCGGGCGAAGAAGTTGGTCATGTTCTGGCGGAACAGCACTTCGGCTTCGGGCCGGTAGCCGGGATCGGTGACGGTGGCGGCCAGCAATTGCAATTGCAGCTCCAGATCGCGTCGCGTCGTCGTGCCGCCAGCGACGAAGGCATCGCCGCTGGCGACGATGCCGTTGGCGACCGAACGGCCCGCCAGCAGCGTCTGCAAGGCATCCTGACTGTGCTTGCCAAGCCCGCCGTTGGACAGCACCGAGGTCATCTCCACCGCGGTCGGATCGGCGCGGGTTTCGAGCAGTTCGCCGCCATCGATGGCAAGGCGCAACTGGATGCGGTCGGTCTCCAGCGTCGTGCGCTTGAGGTTCAGGCGCACCCCGTTGGCGAAGCGCACGGTGCGGATGGCGAGCGCCGGATCGGTCGCATCGGCCACCACCGTTCCGGGCGCGCCAAAGTCGGTATAGGCGAAGCTTGTCGCCGCCTCGGTGTCGTTGAGCGCCGTCTCGGTGCCGTTCGCGTGGGCCCACGCCTGGCGGAGCGCCTTCGCCCCACCTTCGGGCGCCTTGCGGCCCTGGAAGCGCAGCAGCGGCTCCTTCAGCGGCAGCGCCTCCCACTTGAGTGCGGCCAGCACGGCCTGCGGGGTGATGGTGGGGGCAAAGGCGTTGAAGCGATCGAGCGCGCTCTGCGGGCTGGTAGGCACCTGATCGTCGCGCACTAGCGCCAGCGCGGCAGCGACCAGCGCGCCGTTCGAACGCGTCTGCGCCGATGCGGCGGCATTCTCGATGCCGGTGCGGATGCCCGCCACCTGCTCGGCGATCTCTGCAGGGGTGAAGCCATGTTTGAGCGCTTGCGCCAGCACTTGCGCGGCGCTGGTCAGGCCCTTGCGCCAGCCGCCGTCCTCGGTGTCGACGACCAGATTGGTGGTGCGCCCGATCCTGAACACGTCGCTGGTGCCGAAGCCCGCGCCCCGGAATGGCGGGGCAACCTGCCGCGAAAGGCTGAGGAAGCGGCGGTTGATCACGCCATAGCCGATCTGGCGCAACAGTTGCGCGCGGCGGCTGGCGGCGCTGTCGGGTTCGTCTTGCCACGGCCCGTGGCGCGAGGCGGTGACGCGTTCGGACAAGGGTGGGGCGATCCAGATGTCCGTCTGGCCCTTCTGGCCGGCCAGAACCTTGCCCTGATCGGGGCGCGGGCTTTTCGGCGTAGCGCCCCAGTCCTCGAAATGCGCGCGGATCGCGGTTTCGACCGCGTCGGGGGCGAATTCACCCGAGATCACCAGCGTGACCTTGGCCGGCACATATTCGCGCCGCCAGAAGGCCTTGAGGCTGTCCGCGCTCGCCGCGTTGAGCGTTTCGACCGTGCCGATCGGCAGGCGGTTGCGATAGGTCGCCTGCGGGTAGAGGAAAGCGATCTGGTCCTTCATGTTCTCAAGCGCATAGCCTTGCCCGTCGCGCAGCTCGGACAGCACGACGCCGCGTTCGCGCGCCACCGCCTCGGGATCGAAACGCAGTTCGCTGGCGGTTTCGCGCATCAGCATCAGCGCGGTGTCCAGCAGCTTGGGATCGTTGCGCGGCAGGTCGAGCATGTAGAGCGTGTGTTCGAACCCGGTCTGCGCGTTGGTGTCCGCGCCAAACGCGAGGCCGGCCCGTTCGAGCAGCCTGACCATCTCGCCCTCGGGAACGCGGGTACTGCCGTTGAAAGCCATATGTTCGACGAAATGCGCAAAGCCGCGTTCGTCATCGCGCTCGTCAAGCGAGCCGGTCGCGACGTTCATGCGGACCACGGCTGTGCCGGGCGGGGTGGCGTTGCGGCGGATCACGAAGCGCATGCCGTTGGCCAGCTTGCCGAAGCGGAAGGCCGGATCCGGCGCCAGGTCGCTGTGCTGGAATGCCCAGTCGACGGGCGGTGGCGGAGGCGTGATGGCTGGTGGCGAAACCGCGCAGCCCGCGAGCAGGGAAAGGGTCAGCAGGGCGGGAAAGGGCGTGAAGCTGCGCATCGCGCGCCTTTTGGCCCGGCATGCGCGTGGGCGCAATCGTGGCTTGTCGGGACAGGGCGCGAGGGCTCAGGCCGCGACGGGCGGGGCGATCCTTTCCTGCGCGATGATCCCTGCCAGGTCGACGACAGCGCAGGTGCGCCCGTCGGGCAGCCGCACCGTGGCCGCAGGTACGCGGACATTGTCCCCGCCGCGCGCGAGGTTCTGGAGGAACACGCGCTCGACCGCGACCAGCGCGTCGATCTGGAAGCCCATGGTGTCGCCCTCGCTTTCGACCATGACCACGAAGCGGTGCGTTCCATCCGATTCGAGCCCGAGGCATTGGGCAAGGTCCATCAGTGGCACCCCGCGTCCACGATGCGCGATGATCGCGGCGGGGCCGGGGCCGACCAGATCGATGCGTTCGGCAGGGGCTGGAATGATTTCGGCGACTTGCGCCAGCGGCGCCGCGCAAGTGGACTGGCCCAGCGCCATGATCAGGAACGGTTCGGCCTTGCGCGTCGCCGCAGGGGCGTCCGCGCCGATTCTGGCGGCGATCGCTGCCTTTTCCTCGATCAGCGACAGCGCTTGCAGCCGTTCGTCAGCCGTGACCGCTTCCTCGTCGAGCAGCAGGTGCGCGCGTTCGGCCTTGTAGATGCCGCGCAGCCGCCCCGGCTCGCCGATGCGGAAGGCTTGCAGGGGCAGCACGTCGTCGTCCTGCAACCGGCGCATGTCGCAAACCTCGTCGATGGCCAGCGCGACCAGTCGCCCTTCGGGCAGCCGCAGCACGACGCTGGCGAAGGCCGCGCGGCGTTCGAGCATGCCGAGCCCCAGCAGCAGCAGCGTGTCGGCCACGGGAATGCGGCGACCGTTGTAGTCGAGCATCCCCAGCCACAGCGGCGTTTCGGCCGCAGGCGGCAGCAGGGGCGAGACCGGCACTGTCGCTTCCACCGCGCTGGTGGCAAGGCCGAGCGGCTTGCCACCGCAATCGATCAGCAGCGTGGGCGCGCCGCGTTCGGCATGGGCGGCGCGATCGACCGGGTGGTCGACGGTCACCGCCAGTCCTGGCAGGGCTGCAAATCCGACCGGATCGAGTAGCGCGCCGCTGCGCCCCTGGTGGACGAAGCCGGCCGCGATCGGGCGGGCCACGTCCGCTGCGTCGGCGGGGACGGCCAGCGGCGACAACGCTTCAGCGGCAAGGTCGATCACGCCGCAGATCTCGTCGACCAGCAGGCCCACCACGCCCCCGCCCGTGCGCAGGACCAGAATGACCGCGCCCGGCACCGGGGGCAGGCCCAGCGTGCGCGCCAGATCCATCACCGGGATGACTGAACCGCGCAGGTCGATCGCGCCGAGCACGTCGTCGCGCGGCGCGGGAAAGCCGATCAGCGTGGCGGGGCGCGGCGTCACTTCGCGGATCGCGTCGATCGGCAGCGCCATCAGGCTTTCGCCGAGGCGAAACAGGCCGTGCAGGCCGGGACCGGCTGCCCCGCGCGCGTTCATGCCGCGACCGAGCCGCTTTCGTTGGTTGCGGTGGCGAGCTTGCGGATCAGTTCAACCGCGTCGTGCGTCACCTGATCCTGCGCGCGCGCGGACTGGCTGATCGCCTCGATCGCGCGGCCGGTGTGCTCTGCCGACAGGGCAATCCCGGTAAACGCTTCGCTGGCGTTGTGCGAGCGGCCAGTACCTTCGCCGATACGCGCGATCGATTCGTCAATCAGGCGGCTGATGTCGCGCGCGGCGGTGGAACTGCGCTCGGCCAGCTTGCGCACTTCGCCTGCCACCACGGAGAAGCCCACGCCATGTTCGCCCGCGCGCGCGGCCTCGATCTCGGCGTTGAAGGCCAACAGGTTGGTCTGCCCCGCGATCTCGCCGATGATCGAGACGATCTCGGCGATGCCCGAGGCCGATTTCTGGATCAGTTCGATCGATTCGATGGCGCCCGAGATGGCGGTGCGCCCGCCCTCGGCGTTGCATTGCGTCTCGCGCGAGAGCTTGCCTGCCGCCTCGGTCGCGTCGTTGATGGCGTGGATGGAGTTTGACAAGCGGTCGATCAGACCTGCCATTTCGTGCGCGCGGGTGCCGATGTCCTTTTCCAGCAGAACCTGGTCGGTCACGTCGGTCGCATACTTCACGATACGGACCGGATTGCCCGCCAGATCGAGAATGGGGTTGTAGGTCGCCTGGATATAGATGTCGCGATCGTACTTGCCGACGCGGTGGTAGCGGCCCGTGTGGAACTCGCCGCGGGTAAGGCGCAGCCAGAAGTCACGGTATTCCAGACTGCGGATATAGTCTGGGGAACAGAACATCGAATGGTGCTGGCCCAGCACCTCGCGCAGCGAATAGCCGGTCACGCGCAGGAAATTGTCATTCGCCGACAGCACGTTGCCGTCCAGATCGAACTCGATCACCGCCTGCGCGCGGCTGATGGCGTCGACTTTGGCCTGGAACTCGACAGCGCGGCGCTTCTGCTCGGTGATGTCGTTGGCGAACTTCACCACCTTCACCGGCTTGCCTTCCAGATCGAAGATCGGATTGTAGGTGGCCTGGATCCAGATATCGCGGCCGTCCTTGGTGCGACGGCGATATTCGCCGGTGTCGTATTCCCCGCGTGCCAGCTTTTCCCAGAACGCGGCGTATTCGGCCGATTGCGTCGTGGCCTGATCGCAGAACAGGCGGTGTTTCCGCCCGCGCACCTCGTCGATCGCATAGCCGGTCAGCGCGAGGAAGTTCTCGTTGGCATCGAGCACGGTGCCGTCGAGCGCGAACTCGACCATCGCTTGTGCGCGGTCGATCGCGTTGACCTTGCCTTCGAATTCCAGATTGCGCCGCTGCGTGTCGCTGATGTCGAGCGCGAACTTGACGATCTTGCTGGGGCGTCCCTCCAGATCGAGGATCGGATTGTAGGTGGCGCGGATCCACACTTCGCGGCCGTTGGCGGCGACGCGCTTGAACACGCCGGTCACGTATTCGCCGGTGCGCAGGCGCGACCACAGCTCGGCGTAGTCGGGCGAGGCGACATAAGCGGGTTCGCAGAAGATCTTGTGATTGCGCCCGACCACCTGGTCGAGATCGTAGCCCATGACCGACAGGAAGTTGGTGTTGGCAGCCAGCACGGTGCCATCCAGCGCGAATTCGATCACGGCCTGCGCGCGGTCGATCGCGGCGACCTTGCCCGCGGCTTCGGCGGCGGCTAGCCGCTGCTGGGTGACGTCCATCGCCACCTTGATGATCTTCACCGGCTCGCCATCCAGCCCGAATACCGGGTTGTAGCTCGCCTGGATCCAGACTTCGCCGCCGTCCTTGCGCAGCCGCTTGTATTCGCCCTGGTCGAAGTCGCCTTGGCCCAGCTTCTGCCAGAACTGGCGATGGGCGGCGCTGCCTGCGTATTCCTTGTCGCAGAAGATGCGGTGGTGCTGGCCGACGATGTCGTCGAGCGCATAGCCCATCAGGGTCAGGAAATTGCGGTTGGCATCCAGTACACGGCCCGAAAGATCGAATTCGATGAGCGCGAAGGCGCGGTCGATGGCGTCGAGCTTGCTCTTGTTCTCGACGCGCAGGGTCTGCTCCGCCGTCACGTCGAAGGCGTAGCTCAGCACCGAAACCAGCGCGCCTGCGCGATCACGCGTGGGCACGAACACTTCGCGCAGCCATGCGTCCTTGCCATCGGCGTTGCGGTGGCGACGGATGCAGCGGTGCGACTGGCCATCGGCGAGCAGCGGCCAGAACGTGGCCGGGTCCTCGCCGGCGGCGACATCGGCGGTCAGCGCATCGAAGCGCTGGCCCACGATCTCGGCCTCGTCGCGCCCGACGAGGTGGAAGAACAGGGCGTTGCCGCCGATGATGGTGCCGTCCGGACCGTACTGGCAGATCGCCAGTGCATGATTGATCGCTTCGAAGCGATGCACCATCAGGTCCGGCGCAATAGGGCTTTCGAAGGCGCGCACGCCCATGAAGATCACACGCTCCGCGCGCCCCGCCGTGCGCGCCGCCAGCCCGTTGATCGCGGCGAAACTGCCATCGGCCAGCGGCAACTGGCCCTGCACCTGCACTGGCGGGGCATCCACCTCGCCGATGTCGGCGGCATGATCGCGGAAGACCTGCGCCAGGCCGATATCGGCGCTCTCCTGCCCGGCGAGCAGCGCGCGGGCAGTATCGTTGGCGTCGACCAGTTCGCCGCTCTCCGGTTCGAAGGCGAGCACGATGAGGCTGTCGGCAAGCAGCGCTGCCCCTTGCGCGGTAAGATCAAGCGGCGGCGTCTGGTTGAAGGTCACAGGTCCCCCTCCATGGTTAACTGGCAATCGTTGCCTAACCTGACGGGGGATACGACTTTGGTAGGGGGCGACTCCGTGATGCTACGGAGCACGCACCGGGCGCAGGGCGCTCGGCCATGCGGATGGCTTCTCCGACAGCGGTTGGCGCCCGCCGCTCTGGCCATGGGCCAGGAAGCCATGGCGCGCGGATAATGCCATTTCTGCCAGAACTTCAAATCCGGTTGGAACCGGCTCGATGACTGTGCTTCATGGGCTGACAATTGAGGGGGCAAGCGCGATGGCGAATTTCACCGGCACCAGCGACGACGACAGTTACACCGGCACTTCAGGGCAGGATCTGATTGCCGGATACGGCGGTGCCGACCAGCTTAACGGTGGCGAGGGGGATGACTTCATTGCCTCGGGCGAGCCCGCCGATCGCTTCGGTGAATATTACGGAAAGGCGATTTCGCTGGATACGAGCACCGCCAAGGATGATTTGAACGGCGGGGGCGGGAACGATCATCTCTATGCCGGTTACGGGGATAACGTTGACGGGGGAAGCAACGATGCTTTCGGTGACTACCTGTCCATCAGCTTTCTTGGCGCGCCCGCGGGGATCACGGTCGATTTCCGTCTTGCGAGCCAGACGATCGGCGGCGGCACGATCAAGAACATCGAGAATCTGACGTGGGTGCAGGGCAGCCGGTTCGACGATACGATCAACGCCAACGACGCCACGACCGGCTACACCGAATTCAGTACCGTTCTGGGCATGGGCGGAAACGACCATATCATCGGCGGATATTACACGACCCTCATCGATGGCGGAAATGGCAACGACACGATCGATGCGGGGGATTCGATCTATTCGCCCGAAGTCCATGGCGGCAGCGGCAACGATACGATCAACGCCACGGCCAACAATGGCGGCAAGATTTACGGCGACGGCGGCAACGACACGATCTTTTCGACTTCGGGTGCCTGGGGTGGCGATGGCAACGACAGGATCACGGTGCTCCCAGGATACTATGGCAATGCCGCGTTTGGCGAAAGCGGTGACGACATCCTGAAGTCCGCAGGGGACAATGCGGTCTATCTGGCGGGTGGCACGGGCGCCGACAGGTTGACCGGATCGAGCCAGGACGACACGCTGTTGACCGACGGCGACCGTTCGGTGACCGCCGTGCCCTTCCCCGATCTGGAAGCCGATCACGACATTGTCGTCGCAGGCGCCGGCAACGATACCATCTGGGCAGGGATGGGTGACGATATCGATGGGGGTGAAGGCACGGACAAGCTGGGACTGTCGCTCGCGGGTTCTGCCAGCGGTGTGGATATCGCGACGGCGAACATCCTGTCGGGAAAAGGTACGTTTCTTGGCGGGACGATCCGCAATGTCGAAGCGCTGACATTCCTTGGCGCGACACGCTTTGCAGACACGATCGCGGTAACCATCAAGGGCGCGCCAGAGGAGATCGATGCCGACGCAGGCAACGACACCTTTCTTGCCAACGGCGTGGCCGTGGTGCTGCGCGGCGGCGAGGGCGCGGACAAACTGGTTGCGAACAAGGGCGGCGGGTTCTTCGATGGCGGAGAGGGTAGCGATACCGCAACGTTCATCGGCGCTCACACGGGCGTCAAGGCGACGGTCGTCGGCAGCTTTGCCGGATTCGTCGGCGGAACAACGATGCTTCAGTCGGTCGAAAAGATTGTCGGATCGAATTTCGGCGACGTGCTGACCGGCGCTGACGCGGACGAGACGTTGATGGGCATGGACGGCGATGACACCCTTTCCGGCGGCGCAGGCAACGATCTGCTCGTCGGTGGGGCGGGGGCCGATATCATTCGCGGCGGCGCGGGGGATGACACCTATGTCGTTACCGACCTTGGCGATACGCTTGTCGAAAAGGCGATGGAGGGCGCCGACACGGTGCGCAGCACGGTAGACTTCACGCTGGGCAGTTCCTTCGAGCGCCTGGTATTGACCGGCAGCGACGACTTGGCGGGCACGGGCAACGAGGTCGCCAACGTGTTGAACGGCAATTCCGGGGCCAACACGCTGTTGGGGCTGGGCGGCGATGATCTGCTGGCGGGCGGCGGCGGTGCCGACAAGCTGGACGGGGGCGAAGGCAGCGATATCTATTTCTTCCGCAATAGCGCGGAACTGGCCGGCGCGGCGATCATGGACAGCGGGACGAGCGGGATAGATACCCTGCGCTATGCAGGGACCAGCGCGGAAAGCCTGATACTTGCCGACGTGACGGGAATCGAGAAGATCGTCATCGGCACGGGGACCGAGGCGCTGGCCGACCGTACCGGCAAGGCCGACATCGCCATCGACGCTTCGGCGGTAAGCCATCAAGTGGTGATAGAAGGGAATGCCGGGGCGAATCTGCTTGTCGGATCAAGTCATGACGACAGGCTCGACGGCGGGGCTGGTAACGACCATCTTTCCGGTGGGGACGGTGCGGACACACTGGCAGGCGCACTGGGCGACGATACGATCAACGGCGGTGCGGGCAATGACCGGCTCGACGGAGGGGCTGGCAACGACAGCCTTGCAGGGGGCCTTGGGGACGATCGCATCGATGCGGGCGCGGGTGAAGATACCTTGTCCGGCGGTGATGGCGCTGACACTCTTTTCGGTCGCGATGGCTTCGACACGATCGATGGCGGTGCGGGCAACGACAGGCTCGACGGGGGCGCGGGCAACGATACGCTGAGCGGCGGAGATGGCGCCGATATGCTGCTCGGACGGGACGGCGATGACACGATCGACGGGGGCGCGGGCAATGACCGTATCGACGGCGGCGGTGGCGTCGACAGCCTGACAGGTGGCTTAGGCGATGACCGGCTCGACGGTGGAGCAGGCAACGATACGCTGACCGGCGGAGATGGCGCCGATACGCTGCTAGGACGGGACGGGGGCGACACGATCGAGGGCGGCGCTGGCAATGACAGCATCGATGGCGGAACCGGGGCAGACATATTGATCGGCGGCATCGGCAACGACAGCTACCAGGTCGACGACGTTGCCGACACGATCACGGAGAAAGGTGGCGAGGGGCAGGACACGGTGACGGCCAGCGTCAACTGGACACTGGGCGACAATGTGGAGAACCTGCGTCTCATCGATGCCGCGATCAGCGGCACCGGCAATGCGCTCGCCAATCGCATCGATGGCAATGACGCCAGCAACCTGCTGGACGGTGGCGCCGGGGACGATACGCTCGTCGGCGGCCTTGGCGACGACATTTATCGAATCCGATCAGGCGAGGGACAGGACACCATCATCGAGAACAGCGGTGGGGGCATGAACGACGTGGTCCAGACTACGCTGTCGCTGACGTTGCCTACCAATGTCGAGGTCGGCATCGCTGCAGGGTCGGGGGCTGTGGCTGTGACGGGCAACGCGCTCGACAACACGCTGGTCGGCAACAGCGCCGGAAATACGCTGGCCGGGGGCGACGGCCGTGACGTGCTGTTTGGTCTGGGCGGCAACGACAGCCTGCGCGGTGATGGCGGCGACGACCTGATCTACGGCGGGGACGGCAACGATACCCTGACCGGAGGCGCCGGCGCCGACTTTTTTGTCGTATCGACGCGTCTGGGCGAAGGAGTCGACCAGATCACGGACTTCGTGTCCGGGACCGACAAGGTTCTCGTCCTCAATGATTACGTGTCGGGAACTTTGACGGCGGAGGGATTCGTCGTTGGGACCAGCGCTCGTGACGACAACGATATCGCTATCTACGACAGGGCGAGCGGCAAGCTCTATGTGGATTACGATGCCAACGGGCCGCAGCAGAAGGTGCTGCTGGCGCAGTTCGCACCCAACACGGCGCTCGCCGCGAGCGACTTCCTGCTGGATTTTGCAGGATCATTTCCGCTGCCCGCCAGCGGAAACGATCTGATCATCTGAAGCTCTTTGCAAAAGGGGGCGGTCGGCGCCGCCCCCTTCGGATCACTTCTTGGTGCGCAGCTTGCGGTGTGCGCCGAGGTCGAGCACTTCGCTCGGACCCCCATCGTTTTCGAGCAGGCCGAGGCGGCGCGCCACTTCCTGATAGGCTTCCTCTTCGCCGCCGAGGTCGCGGCGGAAGCGGTCCTTGTCGAGCTTTTCGCCGGTGGCCATGTCCCACAGGCGGCAGCCGTCGGGGCTGATCTCGTCAGCCAGGATCACGCGGGCGTAATCGCCGTCCCAGATGCGGCCGAATTCCAGCTTGAAATCGACGAGGCGGATGCCGATCGCGGCGAACATGCCGCACATGAAGTCGTTCACGCGGATCGCCATCGACGAGATGTCCTGCATCTCCTCGTTGTTGGCCCAGCCGAAGCAGGCGATGTGCTCTTCGGCGATCATAGGATCACCCAGCGCATCGTCCTTGTAGTAGTATTCGATCAGCGTGTGGGGCAGCGGCTCGCCCTCCTCGATGCCGAGGCGCTTCGAGATCGAGCCGGCCGCCACGTTGCGCACCACCACTTCGATCGGGATGATCTCGACCTGGCGCACCAGCTGCTCGCGCATGTTCAGGCGGCGGATGAAGTGCGTGGGAATGCCGATGTGGGCGAGGCGCGTGAACACGTACTCGCTGATGCGGTTGTTGATCACGCCCTTGCCGTTGATCGTGCCGCGCTTCTGCGCGTTGAAGGCCGTCGCATCGTCCTTGAAGTACTGGATCAGGGTGCCCGGTTCCGGACCTTCGTAGAGGATCTTGGCCTTGCCTTCGTAGATCTGGCGGCGACGCGACATGGGCGACTCTTTCCCTATGGACCGGCGCGCATCGTAAACCGCGCGCGGCAAATCAAAAACCCCGGCGGGGCGAGGCGTCGCGGGCGAGCGAGCGCATCGAGAAGCCGGGGCGTCGAAGCGAGCCCCTTAGGCGAAAACGCGCAAAAGTGCAATTGCGGGCGCAGGACTAGAGTCCGGCATCGCTATCGTTCCATAACTTCGAACATTTCGTGCCAACTTATCGTGCTTACCGGAACGAGTGGAACGCGGCATATCGACATCGGTTGTCGCCGGACGCCTCTCCCTCCCGGCGCTCGCAAGAAGGAATCCCATGATGAGCAAGGTTCTGGTCCTCTATTATTCCAGCTACGGCCATCTCGAAACGATGGCCCACGCCATTGCCGAAGGCGCCCGTGCCACCGGCGCCGAAGTCGACGTCAAGCGCGTGCCCGAAACCGCCCCGCTCGAAGTCGCGCAGGCTGCGCACTTCAAGCTCGACCAGGCGGCGCCCGTCGCCACCGTGGCGGAACTGGAAGGCTACGATGCGATCATCGTTGGCACGGGTACGCGCTTTGGCCGCATCAGCAGCCAGATGGCGGCCTTCCTCGATCAGGCGGGCGGCCTGTGGGCGCGCGGCGCGCTGCACGGCAAGGTCGGTGCGGCGTTCACCAGCACCGCCACCCAGCACGGTGGGCAGGAAGTGACGCTGTTCTCGATCCTCACCAACCTGCTCCACTTCGGCATGACCATCGTCGGGCTCGACTATGGCCACCAGGGCCAGATGCGCAACGACGAGGTCGTCGGCGGCTCGCCCTATGGCGCGACCACGATTGCCAATGGCGACGGCAGCCGCCAGCCCAGCGAAACCGAGCTGGAGGGCGCGCGCTACCTCGGCAAGCGCGTGGCCGACACCGCCAACAAGCTGTTCGGCTGAAGCCCCGACATCGGGCAGGGCCGGGACTCGACAACCCGTCCCTTTCCCGCTAGGGGCGCGCCTTTCCATTATTGGGGCCGGTCGGAACCGGCTCTTGACCGGAGCGCGTTCGATGAAGGCCAACATTCACCCCGACTACCACACCATCAAGGTGCAGATGACCGACGGCACCGTGTTCGAAACCCGCTCCACCTGGGGCAAGGAAGGCGACACGCTGGCCCTCGAAATCGATCCCACCTCGCACCCGGCGTGGACCGGCGGTACGCGCCAGCTGGACCAGGGCGGCCGCGTCGCCCAGTTCAACAAGCGCTTCGGTGGCCTCAGCCTCAAGCGCTGATCGGCAACTCGGGGTTCTCGAGACTTCGAGAGTTTCAAGACAGGGAAAGGGCGGCCTCTCGGGGCCGCCCTTTTCGTTTGCGCGCCCTGCGCGTAAGCCTTGGCTGATGAACAGGTGCACGCTCCATCCCCGCCCAAACGGCTTTTCGCTGGTCGAGATGATGGTGGTGCTGTTCGTGATGGGCGTGCTGGCGGCCTCGGTCGTGCTGCTACTGCCGGGCGATGCCGACCGCCTGCGCCGCGAAAGCGAGCGGTTCGCCGCGCGCGCGTCCGCCGCGCGGGATGAAGCCATCGCCAGCGGGTCGCCGGTTGCGCTGGTGGTCAACGGCGCGGGCTACTACTTCGAGGAGCGCCACGACGGATCGTGGGGACCGGCGCAGGGGCGGGGCCTTGCGCTGACCAACTGGAGCGCAGGCACGGTCACCAGCACTGGCCGCGCGCGTCTGGTATTTGATCCTGTCGGCCTTGCCAGCAGCGAGTTGCGACTGCGCCTGTCGCGCGGCGATGCTGCGAGAACGATCACCATCGCGCGCAACGGCAGGGTGCGGGCCGATGACACGCCATAGCGCCGAGCGCGGTTTCACCCTGCTCGAACTGCTGGTCGCGCTGGCGGTCTTTGCCGTGGCCGCACTGGCGCTGGTGCGCATGGAAGGCGCGAGCATCGTCCGCACCGCCGATCTCGACCAGCGCGCCTTGCGCGAGATCGTGGCGCAGAACATGGCCAACGAGATCCTGACCGATCCGCTGCCGCCCGCCGAAGGGCAGGCGGGGGGCACGATTCGCAACGCCGGTCGGTTGTTCGCCTGGCGGCGCGACGTGGCCCGCGACCAGGGCCTCGGCGTCCTTGCCATCACCCTGTCGGTGCGCGAGGCGACCCCCGGTCGCGCCAGCCAGGCGACCACGCTGCATTTTGCCCGCCCGGCCGCATCATGATCGCGCGTCGAGCCAACGGCTTCACTCTGATCGAGATGCTGGTCGCGCTTGCGGTGTTCGCGCTGATCGCGGGCGGTGCGCTCACGCTGCTGCGCTTCAGCGTCGATGCCGAACTGGGAGCGAAGCGCAAGACCGAGGCCATGGCGCTGCAGCGTCGCTTCCTGTCCGTCTGGACCGCCGACCTCGCGCAGGCCGCGCCGCGCCCCTCGCGCGACGAGGCGGGCATTTCTCACCCCGCGTTCGAAGCGGGCGGGCCGGCGCTGCTGCGCTTCGTGTGCACTGGCTGGAGCAACGTCGACGGCGCGGCCCGGCCCAGCCTGCAAAAGGTCGAATGGCGCTGGGACGGCAAGGCGCTGGTGCGCAGCGGCACGCCGTTCCCCGATGGCGCGGCGCCCGATCCGGCGAGCGCCATGCTGCCGCTCGCCGCGGCGCCCGGCTTGCGTTTTCGCACGAACGATGGCGTCTGGCACGATCGTTGGGAACCCCAGCGCGAGGGCGAACTGCCCGTCGCGGTCGAACTGCTGCTGCCGCAACCGGGTGGCGAGCCGCTGCGGATCGTCTCGCTGGTCGGGGTGAACTACCAATGAGCCGCAGGCCGGACGAACGCGGTGCGGCGCTGCTGTCGGTGCTGCTGCTGGTGGCCGTGATGGCGGTGCTGGCGGCGGTGATGCTCGACCGGCTGAACCTCGCCACGCGGCTGGCGGGCAACGCGCAGGCCATGATGCGCGCGCGCCTTGCCGCGACCAGTGCCGAAAGCGTGGCGCTGGTGCGGCTCAAGGCGCTGGTCGATGCGCAGGGTGACCGCACCGTCGATGCGAACGGGCTGCTGGGGCGCGACGTGCCGTTGGCCTTGCCGCAGCTGGGTGCGGGGGCGGCGATCACCGTGCGGCTCGATGATGCGGGCAACTGCTTCAACGTCAATTCGCTGGTCCAGCAGGACATCGACGGCGCCTTGACCTTGCGCATCGTCGCGCTGGAGCAGTTGCGCGCGCTGATGGGGCAAGCCGGCCTCGGGCAGGATGAAGCCTTCCGCCTGTCCGACGCCATGGCCGACTGGATCGACAGCGATTCGGTTGCCCTGCCCAACGGCGCGGAAGACGCGGCCTATCGCGCGCTGCCGGTCCCCTATCGCACCGCCAACCGGCTGATCGTGGACCTGACCGAACTGCGCGCCGTGCGCGGCATGACCGCGCCGCTCTACCAGCGCCTGCGCCCGTGGTTGTGCGCGCTGCCCGCAGCAGAACTTTCGCCGATCCAGCTCAATACCCTGCGTCCCGAACAGGCCCCGCTGCTGGCGATGCTGGCGCCCGATGTCCTCACGCCGGCGCGCGCGCGCGGCCTGATCGCCGGGCGTCCGGGGCAGGGCTGGGCGAGTGCGGCCGATGCCTTCCGGGGCCTCGGCACGGCCCCGGCGCAAGCCACAGTGCGCAGCCGCTGGTTCGTGCTGACGCAGAGCGTACGCGTCGATTCGGTGGAACTGGAGGAACAGGCGCTGGTCGATACCGGCGTCACGCCCGCACGCATCGCCTTGCGCAGCTGGGGCGATGCCGAAAGCCGATAGTGCAGAGCGGGATTCGTGCCCCTTCGCGCTTGCGAGCCCGGCGAAAGCCGAGAAACGCATCCAGAGCGTTTTCAGCTGCCGCTGCGGATTGCTAGGTCGCCTGCGGCTCCTCGCAATGACGAAAGGGGCGGGGGGCACGGCGCTCGCGCCGTGAAATCGGGCCCGCCTGCAAAGTTTTCGCTTTTCATTTCCCTGTCATTCTGCAAAGGGGCTCGCCCGCGCCGGTCATCCTTTGCATGACCCTTCGCGGCTTGTGTGGCGATCGTAGCTCAGTTGGTTAGAGCGCCGGTTTGTGGTACCGGAGGTCGTGGGTTCGAACCCCATCGGTCGCCCCATATTCTCCCCAGATCCTGATGGTTGGGGCGCGCTGTCCGCAGCTTGCGCGGGGCAAGCCCCTTGCCGTTGCACAGGCTTGGTGGCAAGGCGGCGCAACTTCACGTCATCAGGCTGCAGAACCCCCGTCCATGCACGGTTTCGCCAATCCCGCCCGCTTCCTGCGCCTCGCGCGCTGGCTCATGCCGCTGTTGCTCGTTCCCGGTCTGGTGCTGGCGCTGGGCGCGCTGGCGTGGGGGCTGCTGATGGTTCCGCCCGATCGGCTGATGGGCGATACGGTGCGCATCCTGTTCATCCACGTGCCCGCCGCATGGCTGGGCATGGCCGGGTGGTCGACCATCGCCATTTCCAGCATCGTGGAACTCGTCTGGCGGCATCCGCTGGCCGGGATCGCGGCGCGCGCGGCTGCCGTGCCGGGGGCGGCCTTCACCGCGATCTGCCTTGCTACCGGCTCGATCTGGGCGCGGCCTACGTGGGGCACGTGGTGGGTGTGGGACGGGCGGCTGACCAGCTTCCTCGTGCTGCTGTTCCTCTATTTCGGCTATATCGCGCTGGCCAGCGCGGCGCAGCGCGATGCCGCCTCGGGCGGGGGCGCCAGCCGCGTGACCGCGATCTTCGGGCTTGTCGGGGCGATCAACATTCCCATCATCAACCGTTCGGTGGTGTGGTGGAACAGCCTGCACCAGCCGCCTTCGATCACCATGGGAAAGTCGGCGATCGACGCCACCTTCCTCGTGCCGCTGCTGATCGGCGCGCTGGGCTTTTCGCTGATCTTCGGCGGGGTGGTGCTGATGCGGATGCGCACGCTGCTCGCCAATATCCAGGCCGAGGCGCGCCTGCGCCGCAAGGCCATGGCGTGATCGAGGCCTGACAAGACGATGCACGAAGGCTTGAATCAGTGGGATTACGTGGTCGCCGCTCTGGCGATCGGTGTTGTCGGCACCCTGTTGCTGGTGGGCTGGAGCCTTGCCGCGATGGTGCGCGCCGAACGACGCAGAGATAAGGTGAAGGGCAAGTGAGCGCGATCAAGGCCAAGCATCAACGGCTGGTGCTGCTCGTCATCGCGCTGGTGGCGCTGGTGGGGGCAGGGCTGCTCGCCGCCTGGGCGCTCAAGAACCAGGCCGCCTATTTCTACGTGCCAAGCGACCTTGCCGCCAATCCGCCCGAACAGGGCCGCGCGGTGCGCCTTGGCGGCATGGTCGAGCGTGGCTCGATCCACAAGGCCGCCGATGGCGTGACCGTCAACTTCATCGTCGGTGATGGCAAGGCGCGTGTGCCGGTCCGCTTTACCGGCATCACCCCCGACCTTTTCGTTGAAGGCTCGGGCGTGGTTGCCGAAGGGCGCATGGAAGGGCAGACCTTCGTCGCCGACAACCTGCTTGCCAAGCACGATGAAAAGTACGTGCCGCGCGAGATGAAGGACATGACCGCCGGACAGGCCAAGCAAGTGGTGGCAGAGACCAAATGATCGCTGAACTGGGTCTTGCCGTCCTGTGGATGGCCGCAGCCCTTGCCGTGCTGCAACTCGTCGCCGGCATTCTCGCGCTGCGCCCCGAAGGGCGGCAGGTGGCAGGTCTCGTGCGCCCTGTCGCTGTCATGCAGGGCGTGCTGGTGGCGGGCGCGCTGGTTGCGCTGATCACGCTGTTCCTGACCACCGACCTGTCGGTCAAGCTGGTGGCCGAAAACAGCCATTCGATGAAGCCGTTCATCTTCAAGCTGGCGGGCACCTGGGGCAACCACGAAGGTTCGATGCTGTTGTGGGTGGCGATCATGGCCGTCGCGGGCGGCTTCGTCGCGCTGGTCGAAAAGCGCCTGCCCGAAAACACCCTGATCGCGACGCTGGCCGGACAGGCCTTCGTCAGCCTCGGCTTCTACGCGTTCCTGCTGCTCGCCTCGAACCCGTTCCAGCGCCTGCCCGAACCCGCGCCCGAAGGCGCCGGGCTCAACCCGCTGCTGCAGGACATCGGCCTCGCCTTCCATCCGCCCACGCTCTACGTCGGCTATGTCGGCCTCTCGATCGCTTTCAGCTTCGCGGTCGGCGCGCTGGTGACGCGCGATGTCGGCCCGGCCTTTGCCCGTGCGATGCGGCCGTGGGTGCTGGGCGCGTGGATCTTCCTGACGCTCGGCATCACGGCGGGGTCGTACTGGGCCTACTACACGCTCGGCTGGGGTGGCTGGTGGTTCTGGGACCCGGTCGAGAACGCCTCGCTGATGCCCTGGCTCGCCGCGACGGCGTTGCTCCATTCCTGCTCGGTCCTCGCCAGCCGCAACGCGCTGAAGGCGTGGACGGTGATGCTCGGCGTCATCGCGTTCTCGATGTCGATGGTCGGCACCTTCCTCGTGCGCTCGGGCATCCTCACCTCGGTCCACGCCTTCGCGGTGGACCCGGAGCGCGGCTCGTTCATCCTCGCGCTGCTGGCGATCTACATCGGCGGCGCGCTGACGCTGTTCGCCCTGCGGGCCTCGACCGTGACCGAAGGCGCGCGCTTCAGCTTCGTGTCCCGCGAAGCCGCGCTCGTGTTCAACAACGTGATGCTCTGCGGCATTCTCGGCATCGTGCTGGTCGGCACGCTCTACCCGCTGCTGACCGAGGCGATGGGGGTCAAGGTCTCGGTCGGCCCGCCCTATTTCAACCCGGTCTCCGCCGTCTTCGCAATCCCGATGATGCTGGTCATGGGTGTCGGCCCGCTGCTGCGCTGGCGGCAGGACAGCTTCGAAGGCAAGGGCGCAGGCCGCATCACGCTGCCCGTGGGCGTCTGCGCGCTGCTGTCGGCCGCCGTGCTGCTGGGCGTCGAACTGCTTGCCCCGCAGATCAAGCTGCTGCCTGCGCTGGGCCTGGCCATTGCTGCGGGCCTCGCCCCGGCCAGCTTCCTTCCCTTGCGGGGGCGCAACCTGCGCCGCACGCCGCTGGCGACCTGGGGCATGGTGTTTGGCCACTTCGGCATCGCGGTCGCACTGTTTGGCATGGCGAGCGAGAGCGCGTTCTCGACCGAGCGCCTCGCCGCGATGCGCCCCGGCGATGTGCAGCAGGTGGGGCCGTACGCCGTGAAGCTCGAAGGCATCGGCCCTGTCGCCGGTCCCAACTGGACCGCGCTGGAAGGCACCGTTTCGGCCAGCTATGCAGGCGCTGCTCCGTCGATCCTGCGCCCGCAGGCGCGCACGTTCTCGAACCCGCCGGGCAACCGGACCGAGAGCGCGCTCAAGACGCGCTGGAACGGCCAGCTCTACGCCGTGCTGGGCGAAGAGGGTGATGATGGCCGCTGGCAGATGCGCTTCTGGTGGAAGCCCTTCGTGCCGATGATCTGGTATGGCGGCGCGCTGATCGCGCTGGGCGGCCTGCTCGCGCTCCTCGGCCGCGTCGCGGCGGACGTTCGTCGCCTCGTCGCCACCGGCAAGATCGCCTATCGCCGCGAAAGGCAGGGCCGATGAGCAACGGTCCTAAGACGAAGCCGAGACTTGCGGTCTGGCTGCCGCTGATCCTGTTCGCGGGATTCTTCGCGCTGGTGATCTGGGGCCTTGTCCGTCCGGCTGACCGCGAGGTTGCCAGCGCCTTCATCGACAAGCCGCTGCCCGAGTTCAATCTGCCGCCTGCGACCGACGAACGCCCGGGCCTTGCCACAGCGACCTTCAAGGCCGGCAAGCCGCGCCTGCTCAACGTCTTTGCCAGCTGGTGCGTGCCCTGTGCGGTTGAATCGCCGCAACTGGCGCAGCTCGCCGGGCAGGGTGTCGAGATCGACGGCGTTGCCATCCGCGACCGCAAGCCCGATGTCGCGCGTTTCCTGGCGCAGAACGGCAATCCCTTCGCGCGCATCGGCAAGGACGATCTTTCGCAGGTCCAGCTCGCCATCGGATCGTCGGGCGTGCCCGAAACCTTTGTCGTCGATGGCAAGGGCGTCATCCGCTACCAGCACATCGGCGAGATCCGCCCCGAGGACGTGCCGCTGATCCTCTCCAAGCTCGAGGAGGCGGCCCAATGACGCGGATGCTGCCGATGAAGCGCCTGCTGATCGCGTTCTGCGCGCTGCTCCTCTCGCCCGCGCTGGCCGCGCAGGATTCGATGCCACCCGCGCCCTACGCCTACCGCCAGCTCGACAACCCGGAGCAGGAGGCCAAAGCACAGGCGCTGATGGAAACGCTGCGCTGCCTCAAGTGCCAGAGCCAGTCGATTGCCGATAGCGACGCCCCCATGGCGGGCGACATGCGCCACCAGGTGCGCACCCGCATCGCCGCAGGCGAAGATCCCGAATCGATCCGTCAGTGGCTGATCGAACGCTATGGCGATTACGTCAGCTATACCCCGCAGGTGAAGCCGATCACCTGGCCGCTTTTCGCTGCGCCGTTCGCGTTTCTCGCGCTTGCCGCGCTGCTGTTGCGCGGACGCTTCCGCAAGAAGGACCAATCGTGACCTGGGCGCTCATCCTGCTGATCGCCGCTGCCGTGTTCGGCATCATGGCCTTCGTCTTCAAGATCCCGCGCGCCGGGTGGGAAATCGCCGGCGCGGCGCTGCTGTTCGGCGTCGCTGGCTATGCGCTGCAGGGCCACCCCGGCTACGCCGGTGCGCCCAAGCAGGCGGTGGAGACCGAAAAGAGCGCCGACGCCGCGCTGCTCAAGCAGCGACAGGAAATGGGCGATGCCTTTGGCAAGGGCGCGTCCTGGCTGACGCTGGCCGATGCGCTGTCGCGGCAGGGCCAGTTCCGCGCTGCCGCTGACGTGCTCAAGGCCGCGCTCGACAAGAACCCCGATGATGCCGACTTGTGGGTCGCCTATGGCAATGCGCTGGTCGGCCACAGCGACGGGCTGATCACGCCCGCCGCGCAATTCGCCTTCCAGAAGGCGGCGAAGATCGCGCCCGATCATCCTGGCCCGCCGTTCTTCATGGGCCTCGCGCTCGCCCAGTCGGGCAAGCTGGCCGATGCGCGCGCGATCTGGGCCGAGCTGCTGCGCCGCTCGCCCGCCGACGCGCCCTATCGCGGCGATCTGCAGGATCGGTTGGCGCGACTCGATGCGATGCTGGCGGTCAGCAGGCAGACCGCGCCGCCATCCGGCCCCGCCGCCGGGCCCGTACCCGCACCGGCCCCCTGAAGCGCCCAGGGAACCGCGCTTCATCAAGGGCGTTGCAGGCAGGCGCCGTCGAGCTTTTAGTCCCATTGCGGGGGCATTGGGGCAGTGCTAAGCGCCGCCCCGGTCCCCGCCAGAGGTCGGTGGGGACGCCATGCGCCGGAATGGACTGGGCAATGGCGGGGGATCGCTTGGCATGAACGACGCCGTTGTTGAGTCTGGAAGCGCAAGCGCCGATTATTCGGGCGATCAGGATGGCGGGCACCATGCCGGGCACGGTCACGGCGGCCATGGCCATGGCGGCCTGCTCAAGATGGCGGTGGGCGCGATCGGCGTCGTCTTCGGCGATATCGGCACCAGCCCGCTCTATGCGCTGCGCGATACCTTTGCCGGGCATCACAAGCTGCCGCTCGATGAACTGCACGTCTACGGCATCATCAGCCTGATGTTCTGGTCGATGATGATCATCGTGACGCTGAAATACGTCTCGGTGATCATGCGCGCCGACAACAAGGGCGAAGGCGGCAGCCTCGCGCTGCTGGCGCTGATCAATCAGCACACCTCGGGCAACCGCTGGGGCAAGGGCATCATCCTGCTCGGCGTGTTCGCGACCGCGCTGTTCTATGGCGATTCGATGATCACGCCTGCGGTGTCGGTGATGGGCGCGATCGAAGGCGTCGCCGTCTACCGGCCGGAAATGCACCCGCTGATCGTGCCGATGGTGGTGGTGATCCTGGTCGGGCTGTTCCTGATCCAGAGCCGGGGTACGGAAAAGGTGGCGACCTTCTTCGGCCCTATCATGCTGCTGTACTTCGGGGTGATCTCGGTGCTGGGCGTCGCCAGCATCATGCAGATGCCGCAAGTTGTGACCGCGCTTTCGCCGCACCATGCCGTCGCCATGTTCATCGCCGATCCGTTTCGGGGCTTTCTCGCCATGGGCGCGGCAGTGCTGGCCGTGACCGGGGCCGAGGCGCTCTACGCCGACATGGGGCACTTCGGGCGCAACCCGATCCGCATGTCGTGGCTTACTTTCGTGCTGCCCGCGCTGGTGCTCAACTATCTGGGCCAGGCCTCGCTGCTGATGCGCAACCCGGCTGCACTGGAAAGCCCGTTCTACTTCCTGGCGCCCGAATGGTTCCAGTGGCCGTTGCTGATCCTCGCCAGCCTTGCCGCCGTCATCGCCTCGCAGGCGGTGATCTCGGGCGCGTTTTCGGTGACGCAGCAGGCGATCCAGCTCGGCTTCATCCCGCGCATGACGATCAAGCACACGTCCACCGCGGCGGGCCAGATCTACATTCCGGTGATCAACTTCGCGCTGATGATCGCGGTGATCCTGCTGGTGCTGGTGTTCCAGCGCTCGTCCAATCTCACGGCGGCCTATGGCATCGCGGTGACCGGGGCGATGCTGATCGACAACTTCCTCCTGGCGGTCGTGCTGTTCAAGCTGTGGCACTGGAAGAAGCCGCTGGCGATCGGCCTGCTGCTGGTGTTCTTCACCATCGATGCGGGCTATCTCGGCGCCAACCTCACCAAGATTCCCGATGGCGGATGGGTGCCGCTGCTGATGGGCGTGGCGATCTTCACGCTGCTGACCACCTGGTCGCGCGGGCGTGCGCTGATGCGGCAGGGTATGGCCGAAGGCACGATCCCGCTGGAGGTCTTCACCAAGTCGGCGCACTCCAGCGCCACCCGCGTACCAGGCACGGCCGTGTTCATGGCCTCGACCGCGGCAGGGGTGCCCTCGGCGCTGCTCCACAACATCAAGCACAACAAGGTGCTGCACGAACGGATCGTCATCCTGACGGTCAAGATCGACGACGTGCCTTATGTCGATCCCGGCCAGCGTTCGGCGGTCAAGGACTTCGGCAACGGTTTCTACCGCCTGGCCTTGCGCTTCGGCTTCCTTGAGGAAACTGACGTGCCTGCTGCGCTCAAAGGCGTGACGATGTGCGGCGAACCGTTCGACATGATGAAAACCAGCTTCTTCCTGTCGCGCCAGACGCTGATCCCCTCGGACAAGCCGGGCATGGCCATCTGGCGTGAAAAGCTGTTCGCGTGGATGTTGCGCAACGCCGCCAGTGCAATGGAGTTCTTCCGCCTGCCGACCAACCGCGTGGTGGAACTGGGCAGCCAGTTGAAGATTTGAACTCATGACGCCATCGCTCGGTCGGGATATTTCTTGCGCGGGCCATTGGCATTGCGGGGCAGGGTGATAGATTCAGCCCCTGAACAGGGACTTTGCCGACGACATCATGCCGGATTCCGCAATGCTGCTGGAAATCCTCGACGCGCAGCTGGAGATGGTGTGCCGTTTCCGCGCCGATGGGACGATCCTTTTCGTCAACCGGGCCTATGCCGCCAGCATCGGCGAGCAGCCGGAGGCGCTTGCCGGGCGCAGCCTGTGGGATTTCGTGAGGGGCGAGGATCGCGCGTCGGTTCAGGCGCAGCTCGATCGGCTCACGCCCGACAATGTCGAAGTCACCATCGAGAACCATTTCGAGACCAGCGATGGGCCGCGGTGGACCTTGTGGCGCAACCACGCGCTCGCCTTCGATGCGCAGGGGCAGTTGCTGATCGCGCAGTCGACCGGGATCGACATCACCGAGCGGCGCCTGCTCGAGGAGCGGACCGCTCTGCTGATCGACGAGCTGAACCACCGTGTGAAGAACACGCTGATGGTGGTGCAGGCCATGGCCCAGCAGACCTTCCGCGATGTCCATCTGCCCGCGCAGCCCGTGGCCAAGTTCAACGAGCGCCTGTCCGCGCTGGCCGGGGCCCATACCATGCTCAGCCGCGCCAACTGGGGTGGCAACACGCTTGACGAGATCGTGCGGCAGGGCACCGCGATCTGCCGACGTGGCAGCGTCGTCGCGCAGGGGCCCGAGATCCTGATTCCCGCTGGGCCCACCGTGCCGCTGATCATGGTGCTGCACGAACTGTCGACCAACGCGATGAAGTACGGCGCGCTCTCGAACGAACATGGCTGGGTCGAGATCGACTGGACCTGCGATTGCGGCGGCGAACGGGTCGGGCTGGTCTGGCGCGAACTGGGCGGGCCCGCCGTGGTCGCGCCTACGCGCAAGGGGTTCGGTTCCCGCATGATCGAAGGTGCGGTCGCCCGCCAGCTCAGTGGCGAGGCGGAGGTCGACTACGCACCCGACGGGCTCGTATGCCGGTTCGCTTTTCCGCTGGGTCAGCACGCATGACGCTGGCAGCAAGGCGCATTCTCGTGGTCGAGGACGAATTCATCGTCGCTGCGATGATCGGCGATTTTCTCGAAGATGAAGGTGCGGTGGTGGTCGGTCCGGCAGGAACGCTTGCCGAAGGGCTCGATCTGGCGCGGGACGAAGCGCTCGATGCCGCCGTACTCGACTGGAACCTGGGGGGCGAACCCGGCGCCCCTATTGCCCGCGCCCTGCGTGAACGCGGCGTGCCTTTCGTCATCGCCACCGGCTATGGCACTGTGCAGGAAGAATTTTCAGACGTGACAGTGCTTTCCAAGCCGTACCAGCCGGGCAAGCTCATCCAGGAGCTGGCCCGGCTGATCGACCTGTGACCGCTTAGTCGGCCTTCGACTTCGAAACTGGCTCGTTCTGCAAGGTGGATTCGGCTTCCGCCGCGCCCTGCTTCACATGCGCCCCCATCTTGTCGGCGGCAGCGGCGGCCTTGTCGGCAGCAGCGCCCGCCTTGTCGACGGCGTCACTGGCGGCATTGCCAACGGCGTCAGCGCTGGTGCTGGCGGCAGCCGCGGCATCGGTCGCGGCGACCGAGACGTCCTCGGCAGCCGACGAGGCGGTTTCGGCGGCGTTGTCCTGGGTCTTTTCGGAGCAGGCGGCGAGCGACAGGGCGCCGGCGGCGGCGACGGTCATCGTGGCGATGGAAAACTTGCGCATAGAGGGTCTTGCTCCAATCCCTGAAAGGTCATGCCACGCGCTTCGCAAGCGCCGACATGGCCCGCCAACGCAGAGCCTGCAGAAGCGTTCCCCAACAACGTGTTCGGCGCGCCGTCCGGGGGGACGACGCGCCGTTCAGAGTGCCTTAGGTGTCGCTCTGGGTGGTTTAGGTGTCGTTCAATCGACGCATCTAAATCAGCCCAGGCCGAAATCAGCCGAGGTTGGCGCTTGCCATGCAGTAGAGCATCGGCAGCGACAGCAGCAGGTTGGTGCGGCTGGCGATCAGCGCGCGCGGGGCGGCAGCAGCCTTTTCTTCCGCGGTGGCGTCAACGATGCCGAGGATCTTCTTCTGGGCGGGCCAGATGATGAACCACACGTTGAAGGCCATCACGATGGCGAGCCACATTCCAACGCCGATCAGCTTGACGTTGCCTTCGCCGGTCAGGGTCAGCGCGGCATGGCCATAGCCATCGACGATCGAGATGCCGAGGCCGGTCAGCAGCGTGAACAGCGCGGCATAGCGGAAGAAGAAGAACACCTTGGGCGCGATGTGTCCGGTGATTGCACCCTTCTGTTCGGCAGGGATCGACGGCATCGTCGGCACCTGCACGAAGTTCAGGTAGTAGAGCAGGCCGATCCACAGGATGCCGAAGAACACGTGCATCCAGCGCAGGATCGAGTTGGGATCGACCGGCGCGCTGTCCGCGAAGCCGAGCATGACGGCAATGGCGGCGACAAGGCCGATGCCGAACACGAGGTTGAGATTGCCGAAGAGCTTGGCCATTCTTTTTTCCCCCAATTATCAATATCTTGAAACGGCCCCGCAGCACACGGCGAGCCATTCGCGGCGGAGCCTAGCCGCCGTGGGGAAAATGTCACACTATTTTAGGGTTGCGACAAGCCGTTTCAGTCGTGCGGCGGGTTCTGCTCAACCTCGACCGGGCCTTCTTCGCCCAGCCCGTGACGCATCAGCATGGGGATCTGCGCGAAGGTGAACAGGAAGGAGAGGGCGGTCACGCCCCACAGCTTGGCCTGCAGCCAGCCGTCGAAGCTGAGGGTATGGCGCAGCACTTCGTTGAGCCCCGCGAGGAACAGGAAGAAGAAGGCCCAGTTGCGCGACAGCTTCATCCAGCCTTCGTGGGACAGGCCATCGAACGCGCTTTGCAGCAGCGTGCGCAGCACCGCCTTGCCGCGCCAGAGCCCACCGAACAGCACGGCGGCAAACAGCAGGTAGATCGCGGTCGGCTTGACCTGGATCCAGAATGGATCACCCAGCAGCACCGTCAGCGTGCCGAAGCCCATGATCAGCGCAGTCGAGAGCCAAAGCATCGGCGAGATCTTGCCCAGCCGCCACTTCGACACGACCAGCGCAACCACCGTCGCGCCCATGAAGGCCAGCGTCGACTTGGTGACGGCCACCGCCGCGCCAAGGTCCATTCCGCTGCCGCCGCCCTTGGGGCTGAACATCCGGTAGGCGAGGAAGAACACCAGCAGCGGGCCGTAATCGACCGCGAGGTTGATCCACGAGGATTTGGGCTTGTCGGATCTGGGCTTCTCGACGCTCACTGGAACACCCCTGCGATGACCTTGGCGAGGAGATCGGGATCGAACGGGCGCAGGTCGTCGATCTTTTCGCCGACGCCGATGGCATGGATCGGCAGGCCGTACTGTTCTGCCGCTGCAACGAGGACGCCGCCACGCGCGGTGCCGTCCAGCTTGGTCATGATCAGGCCGGTGACGCCCGCGACTTCCTTGAAGATCTCGATCTGTTGCAAGGCATTCTGGCCGTTGGTGGCATCGAGCACCAGCACTACGTCGTGCGGGGCTTCGGGGTTGAGGCGGCCCAGCACGCGACGGATCTTGGCGAGTTCGTCCATCAGCTCGCGCTTGTTGTGCAGGCGCCCGGCAGTGTCGACGATCAGCGCGTCGATGCCGGTTTCGGTCGCGGACCTGACCGCATCGAACACGATCGAGGCGGGATCGCCGCCTTCGGGGCCGGTGGTGATGGGAACGCCCAGACGGTCGGCCCAGACCTTCAGCTGGCCGATCGCGGCAGCGCGGAAGGTGTCGCCCGCCGCGAGCATCACGCCATAGTCCTGTTCCTGGAACAGGTGCGCCAGCTTAGCGATAGTGGTGGTCTTGCCCGAACCGTTGACGCCGATCACGAGGATCACCTGCGGGCGGGGGAAAGCCACGATATCGAGCGGCTTTGCCACGGGGCGCAGGATCGCGGCGATTTCCTCGGCCACGGCTTCGCGGATTGCGCGATCGTCGATGCCGGCGTCGAAACGCGCGGCGGCGAGCCTGGCGCGGATACGGGCCGCAGCGCGCGGACCGAGGTCGGAGAGGATCAGCGCGTCCTCGATATCGTCCAACTGTTCGTCGGTCAGGCGGGTGCTGCCGGAAAACCCGGCGAGGTTGCCGACGAGGCGTTCCGAGGTCTTGCGGAAGCCGCCGAGCAGACGATCCGACCAGCTTTCGCTACTCATGCCAGCATTCCTTCGACGATCCTTGTAGGGCTGAGTGTGACGAGGCTGCCGGGCGCGGTGCCTTCCGGCAGCAGGTAGGGGGCGAAGTCCGGGGCATGGCCGGTGCCGTCGCGTTCGGCAAGCACCAGCGCCGGTTTTCCGACGCGCGAGGCGAGCCAGCGTTCCCGCATGACGGCGACGGCGGCACGCACTTCGGCGGCCCTTTGGCGGACCAGCGGCGGCGGAACCTGCGGCATCCGCGCGGCAGGCGTGCCGGGGCGTGGCGAATAGGGAAAGACGTGGCCGTGGACGATGCGGCAGGCTTCGACGATCGAGACGTTGTCGGCGTGCATGGCTTCGTCCTCGGTCGGAAAGCCCGCGATCAGGTCCGCGCCGAGCGCGATGTCGGGGCGGGCGGCGTGGAGCCGTTCGGCCAGCGCGATGGCTTGTGCGCGACTGTGGCGGCGCTTCATGCGCTTGAGGATCATGTCGCTGCCCGACTGGAGCGAAAGGTGGATGTGCGGCATCACGCGTGGCTCGCCGGTGATGCAATCAAACAGCAGCCCGTCGATTTCGATCCCGTCGAGCGAGGACAGGCGCAGACGGGGAAGCGTGGGGAAGGCGGCCAGGATCGCGGCGACGAGATCTCCGAGGCGGGGGCCATCGGCCAGGTCCGCACCCCAACTGGTCACGTCGACGCCGGTCAGGACCACTTCGTTGACGCCCAGCGCGAGGTGGCCTTCAACCACGTGCAGCACCTGCGCGATGGGCAGCGAGCGGCTTGCGCCCCGGCCTTGGGGAATGATGCAGAAGGTGCAGGCATGGTCGCAGCCGGTCTGGACGGGGACGAAGGCGCGGGTGTGGTGGGCGCTGGGGCGGGGTGTGGTCGCGTGTTGAGAACGGTCCCAGTCTTCGCTTGGATGACGGGGTGGCCGCCATGACGAAGCTTCTGCCTTGGCGTAATTTGGCACAACGCCGTCGACTTCGGCCATTGCGGCGAAGGCGGCGGGTTCGATGGTGGCGGCGCAGCCGGTGACGAGCAGGCGCGCCTGCGGGTGATCTCGGCGCAGGCGACGCACCGCGCGGCGCGACTGGCGTACGGCTTCGGCGGTGACGGCGCAGGAATTGACCACCACCGTCGGCGGCGCACCTGCCAGCGCTGCGCGGATCGCCTCGCTTTCGGCAAGGTTCAGCCGACAGCCGAGGGTGACGACTTCAACGGTCACGCCGGCCCCTTCATGCCGGATAGTCCGTGTCCTCGAACGTGCCTTCGAAGCTCGTGGCGGCAGGGCCGGTCATCAGGATCGCATCGTCGGCGGTCCATTCGATGACGAGGGGGCCGCCGGGCAGGTCGACCCGGACCCTGCGACCCGTCAGCTTGCGCCGCATCGCGCCGATCGCGGTGGCGCAGGCGCCGGTGCCGCAGGCACGGGTCAGGCCGACGCCGCGCTCCCAGACGTGGAGCCTGAGATGGTCGGGCGCGACGAGACTGGCGACGTTGACGTTGATGCGGGCCGGGAACAGCGGGTCGGTTTCGATCTGCGGGCCAAGCCGCGCGAGATCGACCGCATCGGCATCGGGCACGAAGAAGATCACGTGCGGATTGCCGACGTTGACGGCGGTTGGCGCGGTCAGGTCTTCCCAGCCGACGGGCATGGTCAGCGTGTCCATCGCATAGGCCAGCGGGATCGCGTTCCAGTCGAAGCGGGGCGTACCCATGTCGACGGTGACGCCGGCGGGCCCTGCCTCGGAGCGGATCAGTCCGCCCAGCGTCTCGATCGTCTGCGTGCCGCCCAGCAGCAGGCCGACCGCGCGGCTGGCGTTGCCGCAGGCTTCGACTTCGCTGCCGTCCTGGTTGAAAATGCGCATCTTCACGTCGGCCTGCGTCGAAGGTTCTAGCACGATCAGCTGGTCGCAGCCGATGCCGGTGCGGCGGTCGCCCAACGCGGCGGCGCGGCGGGCGCTCATGGGCACGGCTTGCGCGCGCGCGTCGATCACGATGAAATCGTTGCCGAGGCCATGCATCTTGCGGAAGGGTATGCGCATGGCGCGCGATCTAGGCCCGCGCGGGCTTCGGTGCAATGCGCTTGGCGCGTGCCATCAGCCGTGCGCGGCGCGCGGGGGCTCGGATTGTGCCGCGGGGGCCGTCGCAGCGGCGGCGAGCATGTGGCTGTCGGCGAGCGCGCGGCGCACGTCCTCGGCGCTTTCCGGCTCCCCGTAGAGATAGCCCTGGCCCTTGAAGTTGCCGTACTTCTGAAGTTCGGCGAGGATCACGTCGCTTTCGATGCCCTCGGCGGTGATCGGCAGGTCCATGCCGCGCCCGAGCGAGGAGATCGCCTCGACGATGGTCGAGCTGTCCTTGTTGCGGCCCAGCGTGGAGACGAAGCTGCGGTCGATCTTGATCCGGTCGAAAGGAAGCGTGCGCAACTGCGCGAGGCTGGAATAGCCTGTGCCGAAATCGTCGAGGCTGATGGTGATGCCCTGGTTGCGCAAGCTGGTGATCAGCGAGCGCACCACGCCGATGTTTTCGTGCAGGCAGGTCTCGGTAATCTCGATGTCGAGGCGGCTGGGCGGGAAATTGGCTTCGACCAGCAGCTTCAGGATCTTCTGCGCGAACCACGGATCGCGCAACTGGATCGGCGAGATGTTGACCGAGAGCGACAGCTTCGCGTCCCATTCGCGCGCATCGAGCAGCGCCTGGCGGATCAGGCCTTCGGACATAGGCGCGATCACGCCCATTTCCTCGGCGACGGGGATGAACACTTCGGGGCTGACGAGGCCGAAGCGCGGGGATCGCCAGCGGGCCAGCATCTCGAAGCCGGTCAGCTCCCCGGTGGCAAGGTCGATCTGCTTTTCGTAGTAGGGCACGAATTCGCCGCGCTCGATGCCTTCGCGGATGCCGCGTTCCAGCTCGGCGCGGAATTGCAGTTCGCGCTCCATCGACGGATCGAACCAGCAGTAGCGGTGACGGCCGCCCTTCTTGGCCTGATACATCGCGAGATCGGCGCGGTGCTGCAGCCGGTGCGACAGCGCACGCGCGGACGTGTCGGGCACGATCTCGCTGCGGGCAAGGCCGATCGAGCCGGTGATCTCGATCTTGGTGTCGTTCCAGCAGATCGGCAACGCGATCGCCTCGTTGAGGCGGGCGGCGAGGTTCTCGATCGCGGCGACGTGGCCCGGCGCGAAGGCGGCGGCGCAGGTGAACTCGTCGCCACCAAGGCGCGCCAGCACCGAACGTTCGGGCAGCAGCGCGCGGATGCGGCGTGCGGTCTCGACCAGGACGGCATCGCCGGCCTGATGGCCGTGAAGGTCGTTCGAGCGCTTGAAGCGGTCAAGGTCGATCATGGCGAGGACCACGTCCTCCCCCCTCTGCGCGGCCTCGGCGATCAGGTCCTCCACCGCGCAGTCGAGGCTGCGCCGATTGAGGCAGCCGGTCAGCGGGTCGGTTTCTGCGAGCAGGCGAGCGTGTTCCTCGGCCTTGCGGCGTTCGCGCACTTCGCCGGTCAGTTCGGCATAGCGGCGCCAGCCGAAGATGATCAGCGCGATGTTGAGGATCAGCGCGTTGCCGAGCATGGCGTCTGCGTGGCCCTCGCCGTAGAGGTAGCTGCGCGCGATGCTGCCCAGCACGGTCGAGCCGGTGCCGACGAACAGCAGGATCGCGGCGACCAGGATGCCCAGCGCCACGACATCGCGTTCGGCGCGATCGAGCGGGGCGGACTCGGGTCCGCCGCCCATGCCGGTCGTTTCGTTGCCGTTCATCACGTACTGCCCCGTGCCTTTCGAAAAGCCTGCGCAATCCTACGAAGTCGTCCTCAATATTTGGTTAAGCGCAGGGAACCGGAGGTGGGTTGGGGCGCGACACTTGCGCTGGGGGGCGATCGGGCGTAAGCGCAGCCGCAATCGCGACCATCCACGGATGGCCCGCGACCGATTCGACGATGGCCGATGATGCCACACGCTGGTCTGCGAGGTTTCGCACACCGGCGTTTTTGGCGTTTTGCGGCTGTAAGGAGTGTGGCGCGTGTTCGATAGTCTGTCAGACCGGCTTGGCGGCGTCTTCGATCGCCTGCGCGGTCGTGGCGCGCTTCAGGAAGAAGACGTTCGCGCGGCCATGCGCGAAGTGCGCATCGCGCTGCTCGAAGCCGACGTCGCGCTGCCGGTGGTCCGCCGCTTCGTCGACCAGGTGACCGAACAGGCGATCGGCCAGCACGTGCTGCGCTCGGTCACGCCGGGACAGCAGGTCGTCAAGATCGTCAACGACGCGCTGGTCGAGATGCTGGGCGGCGGCGCTGCCGAGCTGGACCTGAACGCCGCGCCGCCGGTGGTGATCATGATGGTCGGCCTGCAAGGCTCGGGCAAGACCACCAGCACCGCCAAGATCGGCAAGCTGCTCAAGGAAAAGCAGGGCAAGAAGGTCCTGATGGCGTCGCTCGACGTCAACCGCCCGGCGGCACAGGAGCAGCTCAAGGTGCTGGGCGAGCAGGCGGGCGTGGGCACACTGCCGATCGTGGCGGGTCAGCTGCCGGTCGAGATCGCCACGCGCGCGCTGAATGCCGCCAAGCTGCAGGCGGTGGACGTGCTGCTGCTCGATACGGCGGGCCGTCTCCACGTCGATCAGGCACTGATGGACGAGATGAAGGCGGTCGCCGCCGTCTCGTCCCCGCGCGAAACGCTGCTGGTGGTCGATTCGCTGACCGGCCAGGACGCGGTCAACGTGGCGCAGTCGTTCGCGGGCGAAGTCGACCTGACCGGCGTGGTGCTGACCCGCATGGACGGCGATGCGCGCGGCGGTGCGGCGCTGTCGATGCGGGCCGTTACCGGCAAGCCGATCAAGTTTGCCGCGACGGGCGAAAAGCTCGACGCGATTGAGGCCTTCCATCCCGAGCGCGTGGCCGGTCGCATCCTCGGCATGGGCGACATCGTCTCCATCGTCGAAAAGGCGGCGGCGACGATCCAGCAGGAAGACGCCGAAAAGCTCGCGGCGCGGATGGCCAAGGGTCAGTTCGACATGAACGACCTGCGCACCCAGCTGCGCCAGATGCAGAACATGGGCGGCCTCGGCGTGCTGGCGGGCATGATGCCGGGCATGAAGAAGGCCAAGGCAGCGATGGCGCAGTCGGGCATGGACGACAAGGTCCTGCTCCACATGGATGCGATCATCGGTTCGATGACGCCCAAGGAGCGCGAGCGCCCCGAACTGCTCAATGCCAAGCGCAAGATCCGCGTGGCCAAGGGTTCGGGTACGCAGGTGCAGGACATCAACAAGCTGATCAAGATGCACCAGGAAATGGCCAAGGCCATGAAGCAGATCAGGAAGATGGGCGGATTGAAGGGCCTTGGCGCCCTCTTCGGCAAGGGCGGCCTTGGTGCGGCCATGCCGGGTCTCGACCAGCAGATGGGGCCGGGTGGCCTCGGCGGTCTGGGCGGCGGAATTGGCGGTCTTCCGGGATTGGGCGGCGGGATGCCGGGCAATCTGGGTGACCTGCTCAAGAAGAAATAAGTTTTATCCAGTTTATTCGAAAGGTGAAGTAAATGTCTGTTTCCATGCGTCTTTCGCGCGGCGGTTCCAAGAAGCGTCCGTACTACAAGATCGTCGTTTCGAACAGCCGCGCCCCGCGTGACGGCAAGTATCTCGAGCAGGTCGGCACCTACAACCCGCTCCTCGCCAAGGACGACGCCAACCGCGTGCGTCTGGTCGAAGACCGCGTGCGTTACTGGATCGGCGTTGGCGCTCAGCCGACCGACCGCGTCGCCCGTATGCTCGACAAGGCCGGGCTGAAGGAACGCACCCCGACCAACAACCCGCAGAAGGCCGAGCCGGGCAAGAAGGCCAAGGACCGCGCCGAGGAAAAGGCCGAGAAGCTGCGTGAGGCCGAAGAGGCCGCTGCTGCCGCTGCCGCCGAAGCTGCTGCTCCGGCTGAAGCGCCGGCTGAAGAAGCCGCCGCTGACGAAGCGACGGAAGCCTGAGCTTGCGCGACCGTCCCGTCACGCTGGCCGCCATCACCGGCGCGCACGGAGTGACGGGGGACGTCCGCCTGAAGCTGTTCGGGGAAGGCGTGGAGGCGCTCAAGCGCTACCGTGCCTTCAACGCTTCCACGTTGACGGTTGCCAAGCTGCGCGATGACGGCAAGGGCGGCGCGATCGCCCGCTTCGTCGAAGTGGCGGACCGCACCGCGGCGGAAAAGCTGCGGGGCACGGCGCTGACCGTGCCCCGTTCGTCGCTGCCCGCGCTGGCAGAGGGCGAATACTATCATGCCGACCTGATCGGCCTGCCCGCCGTTTCGACCACGGGCGATCCGCTGGGCGAGTGCATCGCGGTCGACAACTACGGCGCGGGCGACGTGCTCGAAATCCGCCGCCCCGCGACGGAAGACGGCAAGCCCGGCAAGCGCTTCATGGTGCCGATGCGGCCAGAGGCTGTGCCCGACTGGAACCACGAACGGCTGCTGATCGAAGCCGCCTTCGCCGAAGATTGAGCGCGTGTCTCTGGTCCTGATCGTGCTGGTGCTGATCGTGCTGCCGGCTGTGCTGGCGACGATCTTTTCGTGGGGGATCGCCGCGAAATTCCCCGTCACGCCACGCTGGCAGCGCGTGGCGCTGGCGGCGCTGCCGGCAGGGCTTGCCCCGGTGACGCCGGGACTGATCGCCGTGTGGCGCGCTTATCGCCTGACCACACTCGTGCCGCTGGGCGCGGTGTTCACGCTCGGCCTGATCGTGGCCTTGGTCGTGGGCGTGCCTGCGGCCTGGTGGGCGACGCGGGGGCGCGTGCAGGGAACGGCGGACAAGGTGACTTTCGAATGACCTTCGCCGCCACCGTTCTCACGCTCTATCCCGAGATGTTTCCCGGCCCCCTGGGCGTCAGCCTTGCCGGACGGGCGCTGCGCGAGGGGACGTGGGCGATGGACGCGGTGCAGATCCGCGACTTCGCCATCGACAAGCACAAGACCGTCGACGACACGCCCGCAGGCGGCGGGGCGGGGATGGTGTTGCGCGTGGACGTGCTGGCCAAGGCCATCGATTCTGCGCGCGAGGCCCATCCCGGTTGCCCGGTGATCGCGATGACGCCGCGCGGGAAACCGCTGACGCAGGAGCGCGTGCGCGAGCTTGCCGAGGGGCCGGGCGTGATCGTTCTGTGCGGACGGTTCGAGGGATTTGACGAGCGGATCTTCGAAGGCCGGAACGTCGAGGAAGTGTCCGTTGGCGACATCGTGCTGTCGGGCGGGGAATGCGCCGCGCTGATGCTGCTCGATGCTTGCATTCGGCTGCTTCCCGGCGTAATGGGCGCGGCTTCAAGCGGGCATGAGGAGTCGTTCGAGAACGGTCTCCTGGAATACCCGCACTATACCCGACCCGCTGAGTGGGAAGGGCGCACGATCCCTGAAGTGCTGCGATCGGGGGATCATGCGAAAATCGCAGGATGGCGGAAACGTCGTTCGGAAGACGATACACGGCTACGCAGGCCAGACCTTTGGGAGCGCCACACCGGCGTTCGGGTCCAGCCTGCCTCTGGTGCGCGGCACGAAGTGCAGGACGATTGAAAAATGAACCTGATTCAGCAGCTTGAAGCTGAAGCCATCGCCGAATTCAAGGCGAAGAAGAGCATTCCCGAATTCCGCGCGGGCGACACCGTGCGCATCGGCGTGCGCGTTGTCGAAGGCGAGCGCACCCGCGTTCAGGCCTACGAAGGCGTGTGCATCGCGCGTTCGAACCGTGGCCTCGGCTCGAACTTCACTGTTCGCAAGATATCGTTTGGCGAAGGTGTGGAGCGCGTGTTCCCGCTCTACTCGCCCAACATCGATTCGATTACCGTCGTTCGCCGGGGCGTCGTGCGCCGTGCGAAGCTTTACTACCTGCGTGGTCGGACCGGCAAATCGGCGCGTATTGCCGAGCGCAAGGTCACCAAGACCGACGCGAAGGCTTGACCAGGAGGGGCCTAGGCCCACGCCTAACGGATCGAACCCCGTAGAAAAGGCGTCCTGGCTCAACCGCCGGGGCGCCTTTTTCGCATCCGGGGGACCGCGCCAGACCGTCGGCAAACGGGACATTGGAAGGCCGAAAGGCCAATTGGCTTGGCTGGGGGCAACCAGCCGCTAAGGAACGGTCGCGAGGTGCCCGCAAGGCGGGCGGGGCCGTCGCCCAAGGAGTGCTTGAAATGGGTTATCGGGTAGTCGTCGTCGGCGCCACGGGCAACGTGGGCCGCGAAATGCTGAACATCCTCGCCGAGCGCGAGTTCCCCTGCGACGAGATCGCCGCTGTCGCCTCGCCCCGTTCGCAGGGCATCGAGATCGAGTATGGCGACACCGGTCGGATGCTGAAGGTCCAGAACGTCGAACACTTCGACTTCACCGGCTGGGACATCGCGCTGTTCGCTGCAGGTTCTGAACCCACCAAGATCTATGCGCCCAAGGCAGCCTCGCAGGGCTGCGTGGTGATCGACAACTCGTCGCTCTATCGCATGGACCCGGACGTGCCGCTGATCGTGCCCGAGGTGAACCCCGACGCCATCGACGGCTACAAGGCCAAGAACATCATCGCCAACCCCAACTGCTCGACCGCGCAGATGGTCGTGGCATTGAAGCCCCTGCACGATGCCGCAACGATCAAGCGCGTCGTCGTATCGACCTACCAGTCGGTGTCGGGCGCGGGCAAGGAAGGCATGGACGAACTGTTCGAGCAGAGCCGCGCGATCTTCGTCGGCGATCCGGTCGAACCGAAGAAGTTCACCAAGCAGATTGCCTTCAACGTGATCCCCCACATCGACGTCTTCCTGGATGATGGTTCGACCAAGGAAGAATGGAAGATGGTCGCAGAGACCAAGAAGATCCTCGATCCCAAGGTCAAGGTGACGGCGACCTGCGTGCGCGTGCCGGTGTTCGTGGGTCACTCCGAGGCACTGAACATCGAGTTCGAGAACGAGATCTCGGCCGAGGAAGCGCAGAACATCCTGCGCGAAGCACCGGGCGTGATGCTCGTCGACAAGCGCGAGAACGGCGGATACGTGACCCCGATCGAATGCGTTGGCGATTTCGCCACGTTCATTTCGCGCGTCCGCGAGGACAGCACGATCGACAACGGCCTGAACATCTGGTGCGTTTCCGACAACCTGCGCAAGGGTGCGGCGCTGAACGCGGTGCAGATCGCCGAGTTGCTGGGCCGCCGTCACCTCAAGAAGGGCTGATTTCCCTCTTCCTCAGGCGTTTCGAGGCCCCGTCCGCACAGATATGCGGGCGGGGCCTTCGCGTATCTGGCTAAAGCTGCTTTCCCAACTCATAAACTAGAGATTGTTGCCCACCCCCATTGCCGCCATTGGGTCGGACCCGGTATGGCGTCGACCGGCTGAGGGACCCGACCACGGGACCGAAGGGGGATGAATGCTGGAGCACTTCGACGTTTTGCACGGAGTCGCGGGGCTGCTGGTCGGCGTACTGGTCGGATTGACCGGCGTCGGCGGCGGATCGCTGATGACGCCGATCCTGGTGCTGCTGTTCGGCGTGAACCCGGCAACGGCGGTCGGCACGGACCTGCTGTTCGCCTCGGTGACCAAGATCGCGGGTGGCTTCGTCCATAACCGGCACGAAAGCGTCGACTGGAAGATCATGCGCCGACTGGCCTTCGGCAGCGTGCCCGCAGCGATCGTGACGCTGATCGCGATTTCCACCTTCGGCAAGCTGGGCAAGGACACCAGCCACGTGATCCTGACCGTGCTGGGCGCGATGCTGGTGCTGACGGCGGTGGCCACATTGTTTCAGAAGAAGCTCGCCGTGTTTGCCAAAAGCCACGAGCGGCTGGACGATACGAGCGCGATCATGCCCACCATCGCGCTAGGCATGGTGCTGGGCGTCGCCGTTTCCATCTCGTCAGTGGGCGCGGGCGCGATCGGCGTGACTGCGCTGCTGATGCTCTACCCGGCGCTACGCGTGTCGCGCATTGTCGGCACCGACATCGCCCACGCCGTGCCGCTGACGCTGGTGGCGGGCTTCGGCCACTGGATGATTGGCGGGGTGGACTCGACGCTGCTGCTCAACCTGCTGATGGGCTCGATTCCGGGGGTGGCCGTGGGAAGTCTGTTGTCCACGCGCTCGCCCGATCATATCCTGCGGCCCGCGCTGGCGGCTGTCCTGCTGGCATCGGGGTTCAAGCTGCTCACTTCATGACCGTTACCACCGAATATTTCGAAGGCTATGGCCAGACCCGGCTCGCGTTGCATCGCATGGGCGAGGGGCGACCGCTGGTGCTGCTGCACGGGCTGTTTTCCTCCGCGCACGTGAACTGGGTGAAGTTCGGCACGGCGGCGAAGCTGGCGGCCGCAGGGTTCGAATGCCTGATGCCGGACCTGCGCGTGCATGGGGAAAGCGCCGCGTCGCACGATCCGGCGGACTATCCCTCAGATGTGCTGGCGCGCGATCTGGAGGCGCTTGTGGGGCATCTGGGGCTGGACGATTTCGATCTGGGCGGATTCTCGCTCGGCTCGCGCACGTCTGCTCGGGCAGTGATCGGTGGCCTGCGGCCGCGCAAGCTGATCCTGGCGGGCATGGGGCTTGAAGGCCTTGCCGGATGGGCCAAGCGGCAGGATTTCTTCATCGACGTAATCGATCGCTTTGGCACGATCCGCCCCGGTGATCCGGCCTATGTCTCGCAGCAGTTCCTCAAGACCATGGACGTCGATCGCGTGGCCGCACGGCTGCTGTTGCAGACCATGGCCGATACTGCGCCGGAACAGCTGTCGGCCATCTCGATGTCCACGCTTGTACTCTGCGGAGACAAGGACAACGATAACGGCTCCGCCGACCGGCTGGCCGAATCGCTGCCGAACGCCCGTCGAGCCACGATTCCCGGTACGCACATGAGCAGCGTCACCATGCCTGAACTGGGGCAGGAGATGGTTACATTCCTGACCACTTCGGCTTGACCTGAAACGACCACGGGCTAACCAAGGGGCAGCAGCGCCGCGACAGATGCGACGTGATGACAAGCTCTTAGGGAGTGCCCCTCGATGAAGTCCCTCGTTTCCGTACTCGCGCTTGCCGCGGCAACGCTTGCGGTTCCCGCTGTCGGGCAGACCGCGCCTGCTCCCGCCCCTTCCGCTGCCGACTGGATGAAGTCTGCCGAAAAGGATCTCTACGACGCCACGCTGAAGTCGGGCCGCAACGAGTGGATCTACGAGACCTACATCACCGACGATACGGAATCGCTGGCGGCTGAATCGAACGCATCTTTCAATGCGTTGCAGGTGCTCCAGGCCAAGCAGGCGGCGGACTATGCCAAGGCGGGCAACCTTTCGCCCGAACTGGCGCGCAAGCTGGTCATGCTGCGCACCTCGATCACCAGCCCCGCGCCGACCACGCCGGGCGCGGCCGAGGAGTTCGCCACGTTGCAGGCGCGCATCCAGGGGATGTACGGCAAGGGCAAGGGCACGCTGAAGGGGCAGCCGATCAACGGCAGCGACATAGAGGCGGCGATGGGCACCAATCGCAACCCCGACGAGTTGAAGGAGATGTGGATCAGCTGGAACGATAATGTCGGCAAGCCGATGAAGGCCGACTACGCCCGGATGATGGAAATCTCCAACGCGGGCGCGCAGGAGCTGGGCTTTGCCGATACCGGTGCGCTGTGGCGGTCGAACTATGACATGACGCCCGAAGCCTTTGCCGCGCTGACCGAGAAGATCTGGAACGAGGTCAAGCCGCTCTACCAGCAGTTGCACTGTTACACGCGCACCAAGCTGAACGAGAAGTACGGCGATGCGGTGCAGGCGAAGACCGGGCCGATCCGCGCGGACCTGCTGGGCAACATGTGGGCCCAGGAATGGGGCAACATCTATGACGTGGTTGCCCCGGCGGGCGCGGGCGACATCGGCTATGACGTGGGCGAGTTGCTGACGGCCAAGGGCTATGACCCGATCAAGATGGTGAAGGCGGGCGAGGGCTTCTATTCCTCGCTCGGCTTCGATCCTCTGCCTGCCTCGTTCTGGCAGCGTTCGCAGTTCACCAAGCCGCAGGACCGCGAAGTGGTGTGCCACGCCTCTGCCTGGGATCTCGACAACAAGGACGACCTGCGCATCAAGATGTGCATCAAGGTGAACGGCGACGACTTCACCACGATCCACCACGAACTGGGACACAACTATTACCAGCGCGCCTACAACAAGCAGGACACGCTGTACCTGAACGGTGCCAACGACGGCTTCCACGAAGCCATTGGCGATTTCATCGCGCTGTCGATCACGCCCGAATATCTCGTCCAGATCGGCCTGCTCGATCGCGCCAAGGTGCCGCCCGCGGCCAAGGACACCGGCCTGCTGCTGCGCCAGGCGATGGACAAGGTGGCGTTCCTGCCCTTCGGCCTGCTGATCGACCGCTGGCGCTGGGGCGTGATGGATGGCTCGATCAAGCCCGACAACTATGAAGCTGCGTGGAACGACATGCGCCTGAAGTATCAGGGCATCGTGCCGCCCGCCGCGCGGCCCGCCGATGCCTTCGATCCGGGCGCGAAGTACCACATCCCCGGCAACGTGCCCTACACGCGCTACTTCCTTGCGCGCGTGCTCCAGTTCCAGTTCTTCGAAGCGGCGTGCAAGCAGGCCGGTTGGAAGGGGCCGCTCCACCGTTGCAGCTTCTATGGCAACAAGCAGGTGGGCGAGAAGCTGAACGCGATGCTGGCGATGGGCGCGTCCAAGCCCTGGCCCGATGCGCTCGAAGTGTTCACCGGCAGCCGCGAGATGAGCGGCAAGGCGATGATTCGCTACTTCGCCCCGTTGCAGAAGTGGCTGGCCGCCCAGAACAAGGGTAAGGATTGCGGCTGGTAAGAAATCCTGATTTCTGAAGCGCTTGAAGGGGGCGCGGCAAGCCGATCAAGGTGCTTGCCGCGCCCCTTTCTTTATGAGACGTTCGGGGCAACAAAAGAAAAATCGAGGATGCCCTGATGAAGTCGAACATCGACTCGTTCTGCAGGCTTATTGCGTCCGGCGCCCTTCTGCTGCCGTTCGCCGCTCAGGCAGCTGAGCCTGTTTCTGCCCCCGTAACGGCCATGCAGCCGCAGAGCGTCGTGGCCGCGCTCAAGAGCCTTGGCCACGACGCCGCGCTCGTCGCGGATTCGTCGGGTGATCCGCTGGTGCAGGTGGACATCGGCGGCTGGCGCACGCAAGTCGTATTCTATGACTGTAACGAGATCACCCACGAAGGCTGCCAGTCGCTGCAATTCAACGCCAGCTTCGTGCCCGATCGCCCGTTCGACGCGCAGAAGGCCGCAGCCTTCGTGCGCGACAACCGCTTCGGCGCGGTGTCGGTGGGCGAGGACAAGTCGGTCAACATGACGTGGGACGTGGTGACGGGCGAGGGGATCAATCCGTCCGTCTTCGCGCTCGTGGTCAAGAGCTTCGGCATGGCGCTCGACACCATCGGCAGCGAGGCGTTCACGCCCGGTCGCGCGCCCCAGTTGGCGAGTGCGGCGACGCGGTAGGGCTTACCGGAACGCCGGTTCGTTGCCAGCGGCCGCAGCCCGTTAGCGGAACGGCGGTTCGTTGAACGCGCGCAGCTTGCGGCTGTGAAGGCGCGGGCCTTCTTCGCGCAGCAGGGCGCAGGCGGTTGTGCCGATGGCGAGGTGCGCGGCGATGGCTTCTTCGTAGAAGCGGTTGGCCTGCCCCGGCAGCTTGATCTCGCCGTGCAGCGGCTTGTCCGACACGCACAACAAAGTGCCGTAGGGCACGCGGAAGCGGTAGCCCTGCGCGGCGATGGTGGCGCTCTCCATATCGATCCCCACCGCGCGGCTGAGCGACAGGCGGCGCGCCGAATGGGCATATCGCAGTTCCCAGTTGCGATCGTCGGTGGTGACGATGGTGCCCGTCCGCATCCGCATCTTGAGATCGGTGCCACCGGTGCCCGAGACCATCTCCGCTGCCTTCTGCAAGGCGACCTGTACTTCGGCGATGGCGGGGATAGGGATTTCCGGCGGCAGCACCGGATCTAGCACGTGATCGTCGCGCAAGTAGGCGTGGGCCAGCACGTAGTCGCCGATCTTCTGCGTGGGGCGCAGGCCGCCACAGTGGCCGATCATCAACCAGGCTTCGGGGCGCAGCACGGCCAGGTGGTCGCAGATCGTCTTGGCGTTTGATGGGCCGACGCCGATGTTGACGAGCGTGATGCCCGAACGGTCGGGCGCGATCAGGTGGTAGGCCGGCATCTGGTGCCGCCGCCACGCCGTGTCCGAGAGCCGCTCGCGCGCATCCGCCGTGGCGGCGTCGAGGTGGAGCCCGCCCGCGCCGGTCAGGGCAACATGACGCTCGCCATCGATCTGCTGGCCCGCCCAGTCGACGAATTCGTCGACATAGCGGTGGTAATTGGTGAACAGCACATAGCGCTGGAAATCCTCGGGCCGAGTGCCGGTATAGTGGGCGAGTCGGGCGAGGCTGAAATCGGTGCGCAAGCCGTCGAACAGCGAGAGGGGCAGCGGGCCATCGCCCGCACGCCATTCGCCGTCAGCAATCTCGTCGCCGATGTGCGCAAGGTCGGTCGCGGGGAAGTGCTGGGCCAGATCCTGCGGGCTGACGCCCGCGATCTGCGCGCCATAGGCGCCGTCGAGCACGTAGGGGAAGGGGATCTCCTGCGCGGAGGGGCCGACGGTGATCTCCACTTCGTAACCGCTGCGGATCAGGTCGATCTGCTCCGCCAGATAGGTGGCGAACAGCGCCGGACGCGTGACGGTGCAGGCATAGTCGCCACGCTGGGTCAGGCGGCCGAAGGCGCGCGGCGCGGTTTCCTTGCGCGCTTCACCGGCAAAGTGGATGCGCAGTTCGGGGTAGCAGTAGCTGCCATCGCGCCGCCGTTCGGGCGGGGGCGGTACGCCCTCGTTGGCGAAGGCGGCGATGTCGGTGCGCAACAGGGCCACGGCTTCGTCGTAGTGGCGAGACAGTGTTGCGATGATCGTTTCGGCAGGTTCCATCGCGCCCAGCCTAGCCCGGCTGCAGGGCAGAGCAAAGACACTGCGCACCAGCGAAAGCGCGTGACAGGATGGACGGCCCTGATCATGATAGCGCTGTCAGAAACAAGGGAGATGGATCGGCAATGGGCAAGGCAGTCCTTTTGGTAGCAGTGGCGGCGTTCGGGTGGAGCGCTGCGGCGCAAGCGCAGAACACCAGCGCCACGCCCGCGCCGGTGATCGACGTGCACATGCACGCGATAGACGATGCGCCTTGGGCGGTGCCGGTCTGCCCCAATCAGGCACGGTTCGAGGCCTCGGACCCCAAGAATGGTCCCGAAGCCTCGTTCGGCTGGAGCCACGAGGAATGCAGTCCCAAGCTCTATCCCGCGCCGAAGGGGCAATACCGTGCGATGGTGCTGGCCGAAATGGAGCGGCTGAACGTGCGCGGCGTGGTCTTTGGCAAAGTCGAGGACGTGAAGGCTTGGGCGGCCGCCTCGCCCGCGCGGGTCATTCCGGGCACGGCCTTCGGCCCGGTCGCCACCAGCGATCCGGCGAAGGAGTTGAAGATGCTGGAAGTCGCCTTCACGAAGGACGGCTTCAAGGTGATGGGCGAGATCGGCCTGCAGTACGAAAACATCTCGCCGTCGGACCTGCGCGTCGATCAGTATTTTGCGCTGGCTGAAAAGCTCGACATTCCGGTGGCGATCCACATGGGCACCGGTGGTTCGGGCCGCGCCAACGTGTACATGCCGGGCTATCGCGGTTCGATGGGCAATCCGCTGCTGCTGGAAGACCTGCTGGCGCGCCATCCGAAGCTGCGCGTGCAGGTGATGCACGCAGGCTATCCGATGATCGACAACATGCTGACGGTGCTCCAGGCCAACAGCCACGTCTATGTCGATATCGCGGGCCTGATCTGGAGTTATCCGCGCAAGGAAGTGAACCGCTATATCGAGCGGCTGGTCGATGCAGGGTTCGGTGACCGTGTCATGTTCGGCACCGATCAGCTCGCCTGGCCGGGGCTGATGGCCTATTCGATCGGGCTGATCCAGAATGCGGACTATCTGGCGCCGGAGCAGAAGCGCGACATTCTGTACAACAACGCGGCGCGGTTCCTGCGGCTGGATGCGAAGTAGGGGCGGCTAGGGCCGCGAACGACGATGATCCCCAGACGAAAAAGGGGCGCCCCGAAGGACACCCCCGTTTCCTTGGCCGAATGGCGGAAGCTCAGGCTTCCGCTTCCCCTTCTTCCAGAAGCTCGGTCGGGATTTCGCCCGGCTCGGCATTCGGGTCGTAGGCTTCGGTGAAGCCGCCGGTGTCCGTGTCGAACATCGCGGCCATCACGTCCACGCCCTGCGACTGGAGTTCGGCTTCGTCGGCCGAACGGGCGACGTTCACCTTGACGTTGACCGAAACTTCCGGGTGCAGCGAGACCTTGACCTCGAAGATGCCGATGGTCTTGATCGGGCGTTCGAGCACGATCATCGACTTGGTCACCTTGGCGCCCTGTTCGACCAGCGCGTCGACGATGTCGCGCACCGAAACCGAACCATAGAGCTGGCCAGCGTTCGACGAGGCACGGATGAGGACGACTTCCTTGCCCTCGACGTTGCCCGATTCCTTCTGGGCGTCGTCGCGGCGAGCGGCGTTGTCGGCCTCGATGCGGGCGCGGTTGGCTTCGAAGACCTTGCGGTTGGCTTCGTTGGCGCGCAGCGCCTTCTTGTTGGGCAGCAGGAAGTTGCGGGCGTAGCCGTCCTTGACGGTGACTTCGTCGCCAATGGTGCCCAGCTTCTCGATGCGTTCGAGCAGGATGATCTGCATGGCGGGCGCTCCTTACTTCACGATGTAGGGCAGGAGGCCGATGTGCCGGGCGCGCTTGATCGCCTGGCCCAGCTCACGCTGCTTCTTCGCCGAAACGGCGGTGATGCGCGACGGGACGATCTTGCCACGCTCGGACATGAAGCCCTGCAGCAGGCGCACGTCCTTGTAGTCGATCTTGGGCGCGGCCTTGCCCGAGAACGGGCAGCTCTTGCGGCGACGGAAAAACGGACGAGCCATGTCTTATTCCCCTTCGCGTTCGCGGCGGCGGCTGCGCTCGCGGTCGTTTTTGCGCATCATCACCGACGGGCCGGCTTCATGTTCATCGACGCGGATGGTCATGTAGCGGATCACGTCTTCGTTGATCTGGGTCTGACGCTCGAGCTCGGCGATCACGTCGCCGCCAGCTTCGATGTTCAGCATCACGAAGTGTGCCTTGCGGTTCTTCTGGATCTTGTAGGCCAGCGAACGGAGGCCCCAGGTTTCGGTCTTGGTGACCTTGCCGTTGTTGCTCTCGACGATCTCGGTGGCGGCGGCGGCAAGCGCATCGACCTGAGCCTGGCTCAGATCCTGGCGCGCCAGAAACACATGCTCGTAAAGCGGCATGCTTTCGCGTCCTTTATCTAACTAACCGATCGCTGGCTTGTCCGCGGGATTGCGGGGCCCCTCCGGCTTTCTTCGATTCCCGAACCCAAGGCGCGGAAGCAGCGGCCCTTAGCGATTCGCCCGAGGAATGCAAGCGCGGATGGCGCTCAGGCCGCTGCCGGCGCAGCGGAACGCCGTGGAGTCAGCACCTTGCCGCAATAGACCAGCGCCAGCACGCCATTGTTGCGCACCAGCAGGAACGCCCCGATCGAAGCTGCCAGCACCAGTGCCGAGCCCGCCAGCCACTGGACTTCGGGGATCAGCGGCAGGTGCGGCAGCCAGGCCACGGTGGCGATGACGAAGGTCATGTGGAACAGGTAGATCGCCATGGCGCCGTCGACAAGGAAGGCGACCGCGCGGCTGGGGCGGTGGGCAACGCGGGCCAGCACGCGCAGCGCCAACAGCGACAGCACCAGCGCGGTCGGCAGTTCGATCAGGTTGCCCACGAAGTTTTCGGGCGCGGACAGGCGGCGCGACAGCCCGAACAGCGGTCGCGAAAGCTGGTTCAGCAGCAGGTAGGCCGGCAGTAGCGCCGCCGCCAGCAGCGGCAGGCGCCGTCCGCCAAGGTCGAACAGGCGCTCGCCGACGCGGACACGCCAGGCGAGCACGCCGATGGCGAAAGCCGGAGCGTGCATCAGGTATTGCCAGAACAGGTCGATCTCGAAGGCGCGATGACGCGGCAGTGCATCCTCGAACGCACCCTGGCCCAGGCTCCAAAGTGCCAGCAGGGCAAGGAACAACGGCCAGTGCGCGCCATCGAGGCACAAGGCGTGCCCGATGCGTCGACCGACCGCGCTGTTCGCACCCGGCAGCCGTTCGATCGGAAGTGCATAGAACGTGACCACGAAGCCGAGCAGCACGCACAGGAACCACAGGTGGTCGAAAGCGAGCGGAAGTCCGTGGATGCCGCCTGGCGTCTCGCCCAACAGTTCCTGATGGAAATAGTGTTGCAGCACCCCCAGCGTGAACAGGCTGCCGACGAGGGGAATGCCGATGCGCGTCAGCCGGTCTCCCAGCCAGGCCCGCGCTCCGCGTTTTTCCCGCACCATCGCTGCAAAATAGCCCGAGAGCATGAAGAACGCGAACATGCGGAAGGCATGGATGAAGCTCAGCGAAAAGACGATCAGCCCGGCCTGCTTGAAGCCCGGAACCGCTGGCGAACGGTTGAATACCGCGATCATGCCGACATGAAACGGAATGCCCAGCAGCAGGAACAGCGCCCGCGCCGCATCGACATGGTGCAGGCGTCGCTTCGCGTCGACGCGTTGCGCGGTGCTGTCAGTGTGATGAGGTCCCGTCATCGGCTTGCCGCCTTGAACGCTTTCTGCGCCTGGGGCAAGCGCCCGCACCGTCAGGCTGCGCGACGCACCGGGCGCTTTGCCGCCTTGCGGTGGTGGCCGATGGCATATTCGCTGACCACGGTTTCGAACACCGCCTGGTGCAGCGGGTGATCGAACTCGAGGCCGGATGACATCGGTTCCGACCAGACCACGAACGCGGTCTTGGCGTGCAGGCCCGGAATGAACAGCGTCAGCGGCTCGCCGATGCGCAGCTTTTCCAATCCGTCGATGCGCGCGCCGTAGGGGGTGAGATCCTTAAGCATGACCGTTGACCGGACGAGCCCGTGCTTGCAGCGAACCGGCAGTTCCAGGCCGACCCGCTCCGCGCGGCGCAGGCTGGCGAGGTCGACAGTCTGGCCTTCGCTCCTGGTATCGAGAAACATTGTCCGTCTCCACCTTCGCATTAACTACACAAGGCAAGAACGGGATCGCGCGGTGCACTTTCAGTCCCACCGCAAGGCTTACGGATTCCTACGCAATTGCCCGCTTGCCCACGGCAACCAACCGGATCAAGGTTCGTGAAACGGGCCAGAGGGGGGGAGATCATGGACGCAAACGAAGATCGCATCGCGCGGAGGCTGATGGTCCTCGGGGCGGTGCTGGTGATGCTGGGGCTGTTGACCGGATTTGCGTCCGGCTCGCTCGCCAATCCGCGCATGGGGCTGGTTGCGCATCTCGAAGGGTTGATGAACGGCACGCTGATGTTGGCGCTTGGCGCGGGGTGGAGCCGGGTTCGGCTTCCGGCCGGGCAGGCGCGCGCGACCTTCGTGCTCCTGGCCTTCGGCACGACCGCCAACTGGGCGGCGACTTTGCTAGCTGCGGTGTGGGGCGTGGGCGGTCAGACGATGCCGATCACCGCTGCCGGTTATACCGGCCCGGTCTGGCAGGAGAGCTTCGTCAGTGCGCTGCTGGTCGTGCTGTCGCTGGCGATGGTTGCGGGCTTTGCGCTGGTTATCAAGGGCCTGCTGGCGCGCGCCTCTGAAGGACGAGCGCCATGATCGAAGCGCCCCGCCTGTTCGGCGCCTTCGCCGATCGCGAGACCGAGGCGCGCTACAACGAGCGCGCGCGCACGCTGCGGCTGCCGTTCGTGCGGCTCTACGGTGTGATCCTGCTGCTGGTGATGATCGCCTATTCGATCGTCAATCCGCTGTTCCTTTCGCCCACCGACAACGCCGACCTTGCGGTGTGGATGGGCCTGACCATCCTCATGGGCGGGGCCTACATCGGCGTCACCTTCTGGCACCGCTACGTGCTGTATCCGATGATCGACTTTGCGGCGTTGCTGCTGATCAGCCTGCTGATCAGCAGGATCAACCTGATCCTGTTCGATCACTTCATCTCCAGCGGGATCGAACTGCGCGCCGTGGGCGTGGTCAACCGGCTGATTGTGACCGCCTTTGCAGCGGTAACGCTCGCGGGTCGGCCCCGTCTGTTCCTGGCCTGGCTGTGCGGTGACGTTCTTGGCTGGCTGGGGCAGATCATCCCTGCGGGCATCGCCTTGTCCGCGTTCACTTATGCCCTGCTCAGCTATCTCAGCGGTGCGCTGATCATGGCCGCGATCAACCTCGCCGTCGGGCTGACCAGCCGCTCGGCCTTCCGCCTCGCCGACTCGCTCGACCTGGAGCGTGCGAAGAACGAGGAACTGGTGCTCAACATGCTGCCGCCCGCCGCCGTCGCGCGCATCCGCTCGGGGCTGCTGGTGGCCGATTCCTATGCCGACGCCAGCGTGATCTTCATCGACATGGTGGGTTTTTCCGCGCTGGCCAAGCGTGTTTCGCCGGGGCACCTGGTCGAGCTGCTCAACGGCTTCTTCAACCATGCCGATGCCTGTGCGCGCGAACTCGGCATCGAAAAGGTCAAGACCGTGGGCGATGCCTATCTCGCGATTGCCGGGGGCAACGTGCCCAGCGGCAACAGCGCCGATGCGGCCATCGCCTTTGCCCGTGCGGTGATCGCTGGCGTCCCCGCGATCGGCGCCGACGCGGGGGTGGACGTGGGCCTGCGTGCAGGGATCCATTCCGGCCCGGTGGTGGGCGGGGTGATCGGCGCCACGCGCATGGCTTACGATTACTGGGGCGATACGGTCAACATCGCCGCCCGCCTTGAAGGCACCGCGCCGCGCAACGGCATTGCCGTGTCCGAAAGCACCTGGCTGCGCGCGCGCGACAGGCACGGTTTCGGCCCGGCGACCACGCTCACGCTCAAGGGCGTGGGCGACATGAGCGTCTACCACGCGCTGCTGGAAGACGAAGCGGAAGCGCAGCCTCCCGCGGCCGCCTGACGCGCCTCAGCGCGCGGCGAGCTGCCGTTCGACCAGCGCAATCGCGGCCTCGATTGCAGCTTCGGGCGAAAGCTCGGACGTATCGAGCAGCGCCGCGCCTTCGGCCTGGCGCAGCGGGGCTTCCTTGCGATTGCGGTCGCGCTCGTCGCGTTCTGCCAGATCGGCCTCGATCGCCTCGCGACTGACGTCCTCGCCCCGGCGCTGCATTTCCTTCCAGCGCCGTTCGGCCCGTGCGGCGACGCTGGCGGTGACGAACAGCTTGGCTTCGGCCTGCGGCGCGATCACCGTCGCGATGTCGCGCCCATCAAGCACCGCGCCGCCGGGCTGGGCCGCAAAGGCCTGCTGGCGTTCGAGCAGTGCCGCGCGCACCGAAGGATGCACGGAGACGCGGCTGGCGAGGCCTCCGGTATCTTCGGACCGCAATCCGGGATCGGACAGCAGTCCTTCGGGAAAGCTCGTCGCTGCCAGCGCATCGCCCGGATCGTCCGGGTTGCCGCCGTCTAGGAACACCTGTCGCCCGACCGCGCGATAGAGCAGCCCGGTATCGAGGTGCGGCACCCCGAAATGCGCGGCCAGCGCCCTGGCAATGGTGCCCTTGCCCGAAGCGGTGGGGCCGTCGACGGCGATGACGAAGGATGCGGGGATCACGATTTGGCGTTCCTCTCGCGGAAGGCCTTCACCAGCCCCCAGATGGCGATCGCCGACCAGAAGAATTCGAGCACGAAGCTCGCCGGGTTCATGTTGACCAGCAGCGAGATCGTCAGCAGCCCTGCGCCAGCAAGGTTGACGCCGTGCTGGACAAACGGGTTCGGTCGCGCGCGCTTGGTGGCATAGGCATAGGCGAAGATGATGCAGCCCATCCCGATGAAGCCGCAGACGTTGGCGAAGGTTTCACTCATGCCGTTCCGGTCGCTGCCGTGGTAGCCGTCTCCAGCAGGTTTTCGAACACGGGGAAGCTGGTCGCGATCGGGCGCGTGTCGTCCACTTCGACGCCCCGGCGGCTGGCAAGCCCCGCCACGGCCATGCTCATCGCGATGCGGTGGTCGAGGTGCGTGGCGACCGCCGCGCCGTCGTCCGTACCCGGCAGCGGCTCCCCGCCGGTGCCGTCGATGATCAGGCCATCCTCGGTCTCGGTCACGCGCGCGCCTGCAAGTTCCAGTGCGGCGCGCATCACCGCGATACGATCGCTTTCCTTGACGCGCAGTTCCTCGATCCCGGTCGTGACCGTGCTTCCCTGGGCCAGCGCGGCGGCGACGAACAGCACGGGGAATTCGTCCACCATGCTGGGCACCACCGCCGGATCGACCACGATGCCGGTGAGGGCGGAGGCGCGCACGCGCAGATCCGCGACCGGTTCGCCGCCAACGTCGCGGCGGTCCAATTCCTCGATGCTGCCGCCCATCTGCCGCAGCACGTCGAACAGTGCGGCGCGCGTAGGGTTCAGGCCCACGTTCTCGACCACCAGATCCGAGCCCGGCACGATCAGCGCGGCGACGACGAAGAATGCGGCGGACGAGGGATCGCCCGGCACGTCGATCACCTGCGGCTTCAGCTCGGCCTCGCCCGTCAGACGAATCACGCGGGTGCCGTCAGCTTCGACCTCTACCTGAAGATCTGCGCCGAAGCCCTTGAGCATGCGTTCTGAATGATCGCGGGTCGGCACAGGCTCGATCACCGTGGTCACGCCCGGCGTGTTGAGGCCGGCCAGCAGGACAGCGCTCTTCACTTGCGCCGAAGCGACCGGCAGGCGGTAGCGGATCGGCACGGCGGGATGGATGCCCTGCAGCGTCAGCGGCAGGCGTCCACCCGGCGCGGCGGTAAAGGTGGCGCCCATCTGCGACAGCGGATCGATCACGCGGCCCATGGGGCGCTTCGACAGGCTGGCGTCTCCAATGAAGGTGGCGGTGATCGGGTGGCTGGCGACAAGGCCCATCAGCAGCCGCGTCGAGGTCCCGGAATTGCCCATGTCGAGCGCTTCGCGTGGGTTGAGCAGCCCGCCCACGCCCACGCCATGGACATGCCAGGTGCCGTCGGCGTCGCGCTCGATCGTTGCACCCATCGCGCGCATGGCGGCGGCGGTGGACAATACGTCCTCGCCCTCCAGCAGCCCGGTCACGCGCGTTTCGCCCACGGCCAGCGCCCCCAGCATGATCGAGCGATGGCTGATCGACTTGTCGCCCGGCACGCGGATGCGGCCCATGAGCGGGCCGGTGGCAGTGAAGCGGCGTGGGCGCATTTGCGCAGGATCGTGGGACGACACGGAACGGGTCTTTCGCGGGACAAAGGGCAGGAAAATCGCGCGGCTTTTGACAGCGCACCGTCGCTATGGCAAGGCGCGCGCCGCTCTTGATTCCCCCGCATCCTTGATTTCCGCAGGGCAGGGGACCATCAAGCATTCGATTTTGCGGCCCGCGCCATGCTGGCGACCGGGCAAGACTTGAGGAATTTTCATGGTCAAGCCTGAATGGGGCGCCAAGCACGGCTGTCCGAAGTGCGGCACCCGCTTCTACGACCTCGGCAAGAGCGACCCGGTCACTTGCGTCGAGTGCAAGTACACATGGCAGCCCGAACCGGTGCTCAAGTCGAAGCAGCCGATTCCCTACGAAGAAATCCAGAAGGAGAAGGTCGTCGCCGATCCTGACGTCGATCTGGCGGACGAGGATCTGGATATCGACGAAGACGGCGATTCGCCGGACAACGACGTCGATCTGGGCGGCGACGACGACCTCGGCGTGGCCAGCCACGACGGCGACGAAGACGAAGTCTGATGCGTTTCGCCGGGGCCTGTTCCGCAGCGCGGATGCAGGCTCCGGCAAAACTCAGGCTGGCGAAAAAATTGCTTGCCAGCCGTCCGGGCCTCCCTTAGAGGCGCGGCTCCCAGCGGCAAAGTCGTTGGGAAACGGATCGTCCCCCAGGGCGAAACGTCGGAAATCTGGGGCCTTAGCTCAGCTGGGAGAGCGCCTGCATGGCATGCAGGAGGTCAGCGGTTCGATCCCGCTAGGCTCCACCATTTCCGCATTTTCTCCCGCTCGCGAAATGCCGCAAGGCGGGTTGGTCCGTTGCCATGCGTTTTGAAAACGCAGGAAACGTGGGGCCTTAGCTCAGCTGGGAGAGCGCCTGCATGGCATGCAGGAGGTCAGCGGTTCGATCCCGCTAGGCTCCACCACTTCCCTCACTTCCTCCCCCTGCGTACAGCCACCGGTGGAGGTTTCTGTTCATGATCGCCTGCAATCTTGATGGCCATCTGGCCGAAGTGGTGCTCGACCGTCTGCCGACGCGCAATGCGCTGGGCATGAGCGATTGGCGCGCGCTGGCCGTCGCCGTGGCCGATGCCGCCGCGCAAGGTGCGCGGGCGGTGCTGCTGCGCTCGGACGTGGCGGGCAGCTTCTGCTCAGGCTCCGATTTGCGCGAGATCGGCGGCCTTGCCGACGCGGCAGATCAACGCCCGCTGTTTCGCGAGGCCATGCGCGCGGCGATGGACCCGTTCCAGACGCTGCCGTTGGCGACGATCGCGGTGGTTGAAGGCGATTGCTTCGGTGGCGGTGTTGCGCTGGCGCTGGCCTGCGACATACGCATCGCCAGCCCCAAGGCGGTGTTCGCGATTACGCCGGCCAAGCTCGGCATTTCCTATCCGCAGGAAGACGTGAACCGCCTCGCCGCGCTGGTCGGGCGCGGGCAGGCGGCGCGGCTGCTGTTCGGTGCGGGGCGAATCGATGCTGCCGAAGCCGCGCGAATCGGCCTCGTCGAGATGGTCGAGGAAGATGCGCTCGGCACAGCGCGGGCGCTGGCCCTCCAGATCGCGGCGAATGCTCCGGTCAGCGTGGGCAAGCTCAAGGCGGCGCTGGGGGATAGCGGGCAGGGCCACGATCCCGCGCACGATGCTGCCTTCGACGATGGTTTCGGCGGCGCGGCCTTTGCCGAAGGCCTTGCCGCTTTCCGCGAACGCCGCGACCCCCGGTTCTGACGGCTTACATCTTCAACCCGATTTCGCGCAGGCGCTCCTGCAGGTAATCGTCCGCTGTGATCGACGCCGGATAGCGATCCGGTTTGTCCGCGCTGACGCAGCCGGGCAGCGTTGCGAAGCGGAAGTCGCTGCGCAGGTGCAGGAAGAACGGCATCGAATAGCGGCTGTGCGCGGCGCGCGGGCCCTGCGGGTTGCGCACGCGGTGCGTGGTCGAAGGCAGGACATGGTTGGTAAGCCGTTGCAGCATGTCGCCGATATTGACCACCAGCGCGCCTTCGGGCGGGGCGACGTCGATCCAGTCCCCCTGCTTTGTCAGCAGTTGCAGCCCCGCTTCTTCGGCCCCCAGCAGCAGGGTGATGAGGTTGATGTCCTCGTGCGCGCCTGCCCGAATCGCACCCGCCTCGGCATCGGGCACGGGTGGGTAGTGGAGCAGGCGCAGCACCGAATTGCCGTCCTTGATCGGGCCGTCGAACCAGTGCGAATCCAGTCCCAGCCACACCGCGATGCGCGACAGGATCACTGCGCCGACGCGGTCGAGGTCGGCATAGAGCTGTTCGAAAGTTTCGCGGAAATGCCTGGGCCGGTCGGGCCAGATGTTGGCGGGCATCGAAGGCCCTGCCAGGGGATGACCTTCGAGCAAAGTCCGTCCAACGTGCCAGAACTCCTTGAGATCATGCAGCTTTGCACCTTTGGCGATCTCGGTCCCGAACGGGGTGTAGCCGCGCGCACCGCCCTGGCCTTCGCGGAAATAGCGCCGTTTCTCGGCCTCGGGCAGCGCGAAGAACGCTTCGGTCAGCGACCAGGCGCGCGCGACGAGATCGGCATCGAGCCCGTGATCCTTCACCATCGCGAAACCGAACGTGCGGAAGCTCTCGCCCAGGTCGCGCGACAGGGTGGCGGGCTCGCTCGCCAGCGAGAGGACGGGCAGGGTTTGCAGAGGCATGGTTTTCCTGTTCGCAGGTCTGGCGTAAGGGGGCTGGCTTACCGGGAAACGACGGGGGATTCATGACCAAAATCAACACCCAGGCCATCGATGGACCGGATAACGCGGGACCGGACATCGCTGGCAGGCAGCTCTGGCTAATGAAGTCCGAACCCGATGCCTATAGCTGGGACGATCTCGTCGCCGAGGGCGAAGGAACGTGGGACGGGGTCCGCAATCATCTTGCCGCGCGCAATCTGCGCACGATGCAGGTGGGGGATCTGGCGTTCTTCTACCATTCGAACATCGGCAAGGAGATTGTCGGCATCGCCACGATCAGCGCGGGCGGGCTGACCGATCCGACCGACCCCGAAGGCAAGTGGGCGGCGGTCAAGGTCAAGCCCTTGGTCAAGCTGGCGAATACGGTGACGCTGAAGACGATCAAGGCAACGCCCGAGCTGGCCGAGATGGAATTGCTACGCCTTTCGCGGCTGTCCGTGTCCGCCGTGCGACCGACCGAGTGGGCCTTGCTGCTCGACATGGCCGGGGGAACAATCTGACTGCTCCGTTCGTAGTCTCTTTGAATCTTCAATAAAGATCAAGGAGATACAAAATGGGTGAACTGACCGATCGGGCCAAGGGGCTGGGCAACGAAGCCATGGGCAACGCCAAGCAGGCCGTGGGCAAGGCAACCGACAACGCCAACCTTCACGCCAAGGGCGTGGCGCAGGAGCGCAAGGGCGAAGCCCAGCAGGCCGTCGGCAAGGTCAAGGGTGCGCTCGGCGACGACATCTGAGCCAGCGCGCTTGCACTATCGAGAGGGCCGTCCCGTCGGGGCGGCCCTTTTCGCATCCGTTCACGCGGGATCCGCTTGGTGTGCCGCGTCGGGACTGTTGGACTTTTTTGCGTGGAGGCGGGTGCCATATCGTAAATAAAGCGTTAACATTGGGCCATGACGACCTTCCGCGCCCTCAATCCAGAGCTTGCCGGACATCCGTTCCGCCGCACGCTGCCCGCCCATGTCTTTTCACGGCTTCCCGTGTTCGAGCCTGAAGTGCTTGAAGCCATGCGAAAAGCCGAACTGCGATCGCAGGACGTGGAGGGGCGCAAGCTGGGGCTGCAGGACGTGAAGGACTTCCTGATGGCCTATTGCGCCTGCTTCATGGCGGTGCTGGTGTTCATTTCCTGAACGACGCCTAAAGGGGGTAGAACGACACCGAGGCGCGCCTGAACCCTACCGAGTCACTCAGTAAGATGCTCGATCTCTCCCTCGTGCGCGCGCTCGGCACGATAGAGCAACCAGCCCAGCCAGGCCGACACGAGGCACATTGCAGCCCCCAGCAGCAGCTGGTTCACGAGCGCGACTTTCGCCGCGCTGAGACCGACCGCCAGCAACGATCCGACGACCATCGCGCCCGAATTGACGATGTTGTTGGCCGCGATCGTCCGCGCCGTTTCCGACTTGTCCACCACTGTCGTCAGGAAGGCGTAGAGCGGTACCACGAACATTCCGCCCGCGATGGCGATACCCAGCAGGCTGGCGAGCAGCGGCACGGCGTGGGGATGGGCAATGAACGTAGGGACATCCATCAGCTTGCCACCCGCCGGTTCGACCCAGCCACGGCAGACGAAGTGGAAGGCGACGACGAACAGGCCCATCGCGATGACGCTGGCGGGGGAATAGCGGGCCGAGACCTTGCCCTTGAGCAGTGCATTGATCGAGACCGAGCCGATCGCGATGCCGACCGAGAACACTACGAGGAACAGGCTGGCGACTTCCTTGCTGGCGCCCAGCACGTTCTTGGCGAGCGGCGGGAACTGGATGAACAGCACCGCGCCCACGGTCCAGAAGAAGCTGATCGCGGCGATGGCGAGGAACACGCGGGGGTGGCGCGTGGTCATGCGCACGAGCGCAACCGAGGAGCGGATCACGTGGAAATCGAGAGGCTGGCCTTCGACCTGCGGCGGGGCCGGGGGCACCTGCCGCCCGGCGAACCAGCCGATGATCGCGGTGGCGACGACGGCGACGGCGGCGACTTCGACCGGAATCCAGCCGGCGAGAATCGTGCCCGCCAGAATCGCGATGTAGGTGCCCGCTTCCACCAGCCCTGTGCCCGCAAGCACTTCGTCGCCGTGGAGGTGCTGGGGGAGAATCGCGTACTTGATCGGGCCGAAGAAAGTGGAGTGGACACCCATGGCAAGCAGCGCGGCCAGCATCAGCGGGATGGCAAAAGTGTGGACCGTAAGGCCCTGCCAGGCGAGGAACAGGCCGGTGCCGCCGACCAGCATGATGCCGATCTCGCAGGCCTTCACCAGCCGGATGATCTTCGCCTTGTCGCGCATGTCGGCAAGCTGGCCCGCCAGCGCCGAAAGCAGGAAGAAGGGCAGGATGAACAGGCCCGACGCGATGGCGGAAAAGCGCGCTTCCTCGGCCTCGGACGAATAGACGCTGTACACCACGTACAAGACCATCGCGTTCTTGTAGAGGTTGTCGTTGAAGGCGCCGAGCAGCTGGGTGATGAACAGCGGCAGGAACCGCCGCTGGCGGACGAGGTGCGTCGATGTCGTCATTCGCGTCTTGTCACCATCCCGTTTAGCGCGCAGACCCATAACCCGATGACAGGCACGGGCAAGAGGCATCTGACGCTTTCAACCGCAACAAGGCGCGGTTAAGGCTTTCGTCATGCCGAGCCCCCGCACCATGCTGTCGCTGCCGAACCTGCTCACGCTGTCGCGGATCGTCGCGGTACCGCTGCTGGCCGCCTTGCTGTGGTGGCCTGACTGGCCGCTGGGGTATGGCCTTGCCTTCGCCATGTACTGCCTGATGGGCATCACCGACTATTTCGACGGATATCTCGCCCGTGCGCAGGGGACGGTCAGCAAGCTGGGCGTGTTCCTCGATCCCATCGCCGACAAGATCATGGTGGCTGCGGTGATCCTCGTGCTGTCGGCGCAAGGCGTGCTGCGCGGCCCTTACGTGGGCGATATGCACGTGATCGCGGGGCTGGTGATCCTTGTGCGCGAGATCGCGGTGTCGGGCCTGCGCGAGTTCCTGGGCGGGCTTCAGGTCTCCGTGCCGGTGTCCAAGCTCGCCAAGTGGAAGACGACGTTCCAGATGGTGTGCCTTGGCGCTTTGATCCTGGGGCAAGCGATGCCGGGCTGGCTGGTGACGTTGCCGTTCGGTGCGACCGGATTTGTCGTGAACGTGCCGCACACGGTGGGCCTGACCACGCTGTGGGGCGCAGCGGTGCTCACGGCGATTACGGGGTGGGATTACCTGCGCGTCGGCCTCAAGCACATGGATTGACTGAGCGGTTATGGCCGGATCGGAGTGCGTGGAGGCTGGTTGCAAGGCTGGCACGCTGGAGCGTTGGCCGAACTTCTATCCCTGGATCGGTGCCGACTACGGCATGAGGGCGGCGCGGTTCTTTTCGACCATCCCGCCCGAGGGCAACGGCACTTTCCTCCATGTGCTGGGGGAATCGCACTACCTTGGCGATTACCCAGAAGATTTTGATCTTACCCGCAGGGTGGTGACCGACTGGGCCTTTGGCGAGGGGCGTGGCAGCCTGTTCTTCCGTCGCATCGCACAGGCGACCGAGGAATGCGAACTGGATGCCATCGATGCCCGCAAGGCATGGTCGGGGATCGCCTATTCGAACTATGTACAAAGTGCGTTGTCCGGCCCGCGCCGCGCTCCCAGCGCTGAACAATGGCGCGAGGCTGAACGCAGCTTTGTCGCGCAATTGACGATTACCCGACCCACGACGCTGCTGGTGCTCGGGCGGCGTCTCTGGGACAATTTGCCGTCGAGCTTCGGCTGGAAATGCCCACCGCTCCAGTTGCGCAAAGACCATCCACCTGTGACCGATGCGTGGATCTATCCGTATTGGCGGGGCCAGCAGATCGACCTTGCCGTGGCCGTGTGGACCTATCATCCATCGAGCGGAAAGTTCGACTGGCGCGATGCGGCCCACAAGATCCTGATGGCCGAAGCGCATTACGACAATCTGCTGGGCTGGTGCTGGGAGAAATTCGGGCGACCGTTCTGACGGCATGCCGCCTGCCAGCCCCTCTCAACGACGATCTCTACGGCGTTGTGTCCGTCGGCGGCAGTGTGTGGCGAATCACCCCGCGCGCAGTTCCTGCGCCAGCAGGCGGAATTCCTCGCTCCTCGGGGAGTTCTTGCGCCAGACGAGCGCGATTTCACGGAAGGCGTGATCGGACTTGAGCGGGCGGGCAACGATCTGGGTATCGTGGAGAATGCCCGCATCGACCGCCATTTCGGGCAGCATGGTCAGTCCCAGCCCGTTGTCGACCATCTGGACGAGCGTGTGCAGGGACGTGCCGATCATCGTGGCGCTCGCGCGCAGTTCCGGTCGGTTGCAGGCCGCAAGCGCGTGTTCCTTGAGGCAGTGGCCGTCTTCGAGCAGCAACAGGCGGTTTTCGTCGATGGCCGAGGGACTGACAATCTCCGGCGGATCGCGGGGGTCGTCGTGCGGGAAGGCGACATAGAGGCGATCGTCGAACAGATGCTCGACCTCGACCTCGCCGGTGGCGAAGGGCAGCGCCAGCAGCACGCAATCGGCCCGGCCATGGTGCAGCGATTCGATCGCGGCGGCGCTGGGCTCTTCGCGAAGGAACAGCTTGAGCTGGGGGCGCTCCTTGCGCAGTCGCGGCAGGATGCGCGGCAGCAGGAACGGCGCGATCGTGGGGATCACGCTCATGCGCAGTTCGCCCGCCAGTGGCGCGCCATGGCTCTGGACGAGTTCGGAGAGTTCCTCGGCCTCGCGCAGCAGGCGGTGCGCCTTGGCCACGACCTGGTTGCCGAGCGGGGTAAAGCGCACCACGCGGCGCGTGCGTTCGACCAGCGTGACGCCGAGCAGCGATTCAAGCTCGCGCAGGCCCGCCGACAGGGTGGACTGCGAGACGAAGCTGGCATCGGCTGCACGACCGAAGTGGCCATGCTCGTGCAGCGCGACGAGGTATTGCAACTGCTTGAGCGTGGGGAGGTAGGTGCTCATTCGCCCGTGGGCGCCCCGTCTGCGTCATTGTCGATGTAGCGGTTGACGCCGTCGTCATCGCTGAGGTCGGTATCGATCAGATCGGCTGCGTCTTCCGGTGCGCCGTCGGTGCGGTCGCCGCCGATCTTGTCTATATGCGCCATCTTCAACCGCCCCTTGACCACCGCAAAGGCGGTCTTGCCTTCGACCAGCTCGAGCGCATCGCGACCGAACTGTTCGAAACGCCACGATTCGAGGATGGGCAGGCCCTTGCGTTGCCCGGCAGCAAGCAGTTCGAGATCGTCGCTGCGTGCAAGCAGGCGGGCGGCGACGTCGATCTCGCGGCTGCGGATCTTGAGCAGCAGCTTGAGCAGGTCGGCGACGAGCGCGCCTTCCTTGCCGAGCGGTGCGCCGCGCGGGGTGCGGGGCGGCATCTCATCTTCGCGCAAGGGGGCTGCATCGGCGAGGCACTGCATCAGGCGGCGGCCGATGTCGTTGTCCTTCCAGCCGGAGGACAGCCCGCGCACCTTGGCCAGCTCGTGCTGTTCGCGCGGCGGATGGCTGGCGATGTCGGCCAGCGTTTCATCACGCATGATGCGACCGCGCGGAATGTTCTTGTCCATCGCCTCGGCCTCGCGCCAGGCGGCCAGCGCCTTGAGGCGGCCAAGCACCGCGGGGTTGCGGCTGGGCGCGCGGATCTTCTGCCAGACGGTGTCGGGATCGCTGCGGTAGTTTTCCGGGTCGGCCAGCTTCTCCATCTCGATATCGAGCCAGGCGCCGCGGCCCGTCTTGATCAGCCGCTTGAGCATCTTGGGGAAGATCTTGGAGAGATGCGTGACGTCGCCGATGGCGTATTCGATCTGGCGTTCGGTCAGCGGACGGCGCGCCCAGTCGGTAAAGCGCGCGCCCTTGTCGATGGTGAGGCCGAGCCAGGCTTCGACGAGGTTCGAATAGCCGATCTGCTCGCTCTGGCTGATGGCCATCATCGCGATCTGGGTGTCGAAGATCGGGTGCGGGGTCTTGCCGGTCAGGTTGTAGATGATCTCCACGTCCTGTCCGCCGGCGTGGAAGACCTTGAGCACGTCCTCGTTATCGACCAGCAGGTCGAGCAGGGGCGACAGATCGATGCCCGGCGCCATCGGGTCGATCGCGGCGGCTTCCTGCTCGTCCGCGATCTGCACCAGACACAGTTCCGGATAGTAGGTGTTCTCGCGCATGAACTCGGTGTCGACCGTGACGAACTGCGACTTGGCCAGACGCTCGCAGAGATCGGCAAGCGCGTCGGTCGTGGTGATGAGCGGGTGTATCTTCATCGTTCTTTTCTGTATTGGGGCGGCCAGATGGTTCCGGCCGGCCCTTCAGTGGTGGCCCCGTCCGGGGCCTTCGGCTTGACAAAACCGCGGCCATCGCCTCTTGGCCGCGCCCATAATATTCGCCCGTGTCCCTGCCCGATTGCAGACCGATTGGAAAGAGTTTCGATGCACCCTTATCGTTCCCACACCTGCGGCGCGCTGACGCGCGGTGACGTCTCCCAGAGCGTCCGCCTTTCGGGCTGGGTGCATCGCAAGCGCGACCACGGCGGCGTGCTGTTCGTCGATCTGCGTGACCACTACGGCATGACCCAGATCGTGGCCGACAGCGATAGCCCGGCGCTGGCGGTGCTCGAAGGCCTGCGCGTGGAAAGCGTCGTGACCATCGAAGGTAGCGTGAAGGCGCGCAGCGAGGGTACGATCAACCCGAACCTCGCGACCGGCGAGATCGAGGTCTATGCACGGGGCGCCACGGTGCTGTCGGCGGCCGAGGAGCTGCCGCTGCCGGTGGCGGGCGAGCAGGAATACCCCGAGGATATCCGCCTGCGCTATCGCTTCCTCGACCTGCGCCGCGAAACGCTGCACGCCAACATCGTCAAGCGCACCAAGGTGATCCGCGACATGCGTCGGCGCATGGAAGATGCAGGCTTCACCGAGTATTCGACGCCGATCCTCACGGCGTCCAGCCCTGAAGGCGCGCGCGACTTCCTCGTGCCCAGCCGCATCCATCCAGGCAAGTTCTATGCGCTGCCGCAGGCGCCGCAGCAGTACAAGCAGCTGCTGATGGTGGCGGGCTTCGACCGCTACTTCCAGATCGCGCCGTGCTTCCGCGACGAGGACCCGCGCGCCGATCGCCTGCCGGGCGAGTTCTACCAGCTCGACCTGGAAATGAGCTTCGTCACCCAGGAAGAAGTGTGGGAGACGATGGAGCCGGTGATGGGCGGCGTGTTCGAGGCGTTTGCCGATGGGCGTGCCGTGACGCCGAGCGGCAGCTTCCCGCGCATTCCTTATGACGAGGCGATGCTCAAGTATGGCTCGGACAAGCCTGACTTGCGCAACCCGCTGGAAATTCGCGACGTGACGGCAGAGTTCACGCAGTCGGGTTTCGGACTGTTCGAGAAGATCGTCGGCAGCGGCGGCAAGGTGCGCCTGATCCCGGCGCCGAACACCGCCGACAAGAGCCGCAAGTTCTTCGACGAAATGAACGACTGGGCGCGCGCCGAAGGTCATGCAGGGCTGGGCTATGTCACCCGCAAGGGCGGCGTGTTCGGCGGACCGATCGCCAAGAACCACGGCGAGGACCGGATGGCCGCGCTTTATGATGCGCTGGGCCTCGGGCCGGACGATGGCTGCTTCTTTGCGGCGGGCAAGGAAGCGCAGGCCGCCAAGCTGGCGGGCGCGGCGCGCACCCGCGTGGGCGAGCAGCTGGGCCTGATCGGCAAGGACCGCTTCGAGCTGTGCTGGATCGTCGATTTCCCGTTCTACGAATGGGACGAGGACGCCAAGAAGGTCGAGTTCGCGCACAACCCGTTCTCGATGCCGCAGGGCGGGATGGACGCGCTGAACGGGCAGGACCCGCTGACGATCAAGGCGTATCAGTACGACCTCGTCTGCAACGGCTATGAAATCGCCAGTGGCTCGATCCGCAACCAGTCGCCTGAGCTGATGGTCAAGGCGTTCGAGCTGGTCGGGCTGAGCAAGGCGGACGTGGAGGAGCGCTTTGGCGGCCTCTATCGTGCGTTCCAGTACGGCGCGCCGCCGCACGGCGGTATGGCGGCGGGCGTGGACCGCGTGGTCATGCTGATCTGCGGGGTGCAGAACCTACGCGAGATTTCGCTGTTCCCGATGAACCAGCGCGCCGAAGACCTGCTGATGGGCGCGCCGAGCCCGGCCGAGCCGAAGCAACTGCGCGAACTGAGCCTGCGTCCAGTGGAGCAGCTCAAAGCCGAGGCGGGCAAAGTCGAGGCGAGCAAGGCATAAGCCAGGCTGTGGGGAGCAGCAGCGTCCCACTTGCCAGCGGTGCGTCGGCCCATTAGGGCGATCACCTGTTCGAGAGATACCAACACAGTTCCTCAAAGGGGCATAATAATGAGCGATACCGCCGACCGCGTTAAGAAGATCGTCGTCGAGCACCTGGGCGTCGAGGCCGAGAAGGTCACCGAAGACGCCAGCTTCATCGACGATCTCGGTGCCGATTCGCTCGACATCGTCGAGCTGGTGATGGCTTTCGAGGAAGAATTCGGCGTCGAGATTCCGGACGATGCGGCCGAGAAGATCGCGACCGTTTCGGACGCGATCAAGTACATCGACGAAAACAAGGGCTGATCGCCCACTTCCCCACTCTGCCCTGAGCTTGTCGAAGGGCTGCCATGGCGCTTGATGCGCCGGGCAGGGGAGGACTTCGGCAGGCTCAGCCCTTCTCCAAGGGGCTGGGCCTGTTTGCGTATTATCCGGAGAATGCAATGCGTCGTGTCGTCGTAACCGGTCTTGGCCTCGTCACTCCGCTGGGTGCGGACGTTGAAACCGTGTGGGCCAACCTCATCGCCGGAAAATCCGGTGCAGGCCCGATCACACGGTTCGACGCGAGCAACCAGAAGTGCCAGATCGCCTGCGAAGTGAAGCCGGCTGATCATCCCTATGGCTTTGATGCGGGCAAGCGCGTGGACCACAAGATCCAGCGCCAAGTCGATCCGTTCATCGTCTATGGCATCGACGCCGCAGGGCAGGCACTGGAAGACGCGGGTCTCGTCGACATGGACGACGACCTGAAGATGCGCACGGGCTGTTCCATCGGTTCGGGCATCGGCGGGCTGCCGGGGATCGAAAGCGAATCGATCGTGCTGCACGAGAAGGGACCGGGGCGCGTTTCGCCGCACTTCGTCCACGGTCGACTGATCAACCTGATCTCGGGCCAGGTCTCGATCAAATACGGCCTGATGGGCCCGAACCACGCGGTCGTCACCGCCTGCTCGACCGGCGCGCATTCGATCGGCGATGCCGCGCGCATGATCAAGGACGGCGATGCCGACGTCATGCTGGCGGGTGGCGCCGAAGGCACGATCAACCCGCTGGGCGTGGCAGGCTTCGCACAGGCGCGCGCGCTCAACTGCAGCTTCAACGACCGCCCCGAGCAGGCCAGCCGTCCCTATGACAAGGACCGCGACGGCTTCGTCATGGGCGAGGGAGCGGGCGTCGTCGTGCTGGAAGAGTACGAGCACGCCAAGGCGCGCGGTGCGAAGATCTATGCCGAAGTCGTGGGCTACGGCCTGTCGGGCGACGCCTATCACGTCACCGCGCCGCACCCCGAAGGCAAGGGCGCTGAACTTGCCATGCGCATGGCGCTGCGCAAGGCCGGTCTGGCGCCGGGCGACATCGACTATGTCAACGCGCATGGCACTTCGACCATGGCCGACACGATCGAACTGGCCGCGGTCAAGCGCGTGCTGGGCGATGACCTGTCGGGCGCATCGATGAGCAGCACCAAGTCGGCGATCGGCCACCTGCTGGGCGGCGCGGGCGCGGTCGAGACGATCTTCTGCATTCTCGCCATCCGCGACCAGATCGTGCCCCCGACGCTGAACCTCGAAAATCCCGACGAAGGCACCGAGGGCGTCGACCTCGTGCCGCTGGTCGCCAAGAAGCGTACCGTGCGCGCGGCGCTGAACAATTCGTTCGGTTTTGGCGGCACCAACGCCAGCGTCATCGTCAAGGCCATCTGATCCGCGTCCGACGGCAGAGGAAAGCACCGATGAAGCGTCCCGGCAGGCTCACCATCGTCGGCCTTGCCATGGCGCTCGTCGTGGCGGGCTGGCTCGTCCATTTCCTGTGGGGCTGGTACGGGCCGGGGCCGCTGGCCAAGGACGTGTCGTTCGTGGTGCCCGCAGGGTCGTCGCTGAGCGGCATCGCGCCGGAACTGGAACAGGAAGGCGTCGTTGCTTCGGCCGGCACCTTCCGCGCGCGCGCGCGGTTGCTGGGCGGCAAGGAGCCGATCAAGGCGGGCGAGTTCACCATTCCGGCCGGCGCCAGCGGCGCGCAGGTGCTGCGCATCCTGCAAGGACAGGAAGGCGTGACGCAGCGGCTGGTTACCGTGCCCGAGGGGATGCCCTCGATCATGGTGCGCGAACGGCTGATGGCACAGCCGCTGCTGACCGGCGATGTCGGCGAACCCGCCGAGGGCTCGATCTTGCCCGACAGCTACGACTTCCAGCGCGGCGAGCCCCGCGCGGCGGTGCTGGCGCGGATGCAGAAGGCGATGGACGCGACGCTGGCCGAACTGTGGGCCAAGCGAGCCAAGGATACCGTCGCCAAGACCCCGCGCGAGGCGCTGATCCTCGCCTCGATCGTCGAGAAGGAAACCGGCAAGCCATCGGAACGCAAGATGGTGGCCGGGCTCTATTCCAATCGTCTGCGCACGGGAATGCTGTTGCAGGCGGACCCGACGATCATCTACCCGATCACCCGGGGCAAGCCGCTTGGCCGTCGCATCCGCCAGTCGGAAATCCAGGCGGTCAACGGCTACAATACTTATACGATGACCGGGCTGCCGACCGGGCCGATCACCAATCCGGGCCGCGATTCGATCGAGGCGGTGCTGAACCCGGCGCAGACCAAGGCGCTGTACATGGTGGCCGATGGCAAGGGCGGGCACGTGTTTGCCGACACTTTGCAGCAGCACAATGCCAACGTAGCGAAGTGGTTCGCCATCCGCCGCGCGCGCGGAGAGATCTAGACGCCCTTGGGCTGACCGATGACGTTGGTGCCATCGGCCACGAAATTGCCGCGCGAGACCTGACGGGCTTTGGGCAACCTGTTGTGCGCCAGCACTTCGGCCAGCGGCATCCCCTTGGGCGACTCGCCGGGAAAGCGATCCGCGCGTTCGAGCATTTCGGCGGCGATTTCGGGCGTCATGATGCCGTAGATGCGGAACTTACGCGGGCCGATGGCGGCGAGATAGCGGCGCGCTTGCGCGGCATCTGTATCCACAGCGAGCGCCGTCTGCGCGAAGAAGGCGAGTTCGGCGCTGGTCGAATCGTCGCCCGAGGGGGCGGTGATGCTGTCGGCGGGCGCGCCGGGCGACTGCGGCAGGGTAGGATTGCCCGACAGCCCAGCGTCGCCGATCGAGACGGTGGCGCGCGGCGGGGCGACGGAGCCGGTCTCGAACGGAGGGACTGCGGCGAGGGTTATCCACGGGCGCCGGTCGATAGCGGTGCGGGTGAGAACGGCATGGCTGTAGCCCGTGCGCGTCGCGCTGCGCGAGGCTGCGGGAACGATCTGGGAGGGCGGCGGCAGGTAGTCCCAACTGCTCGCGACGTTTGATTGCGACTCGGCCAAGGCGAAGCCCGGCACAAGGACCAGACCGGTCGCTGCCAGCGTGCGAAGCAGGGTGTGGGGAACTGCCATGGACCTCGTCCCGGCCGCAGGAGCGCGGCTGGACGAGGACTAGAGCGGACGCGGCTGCGCAAACGCCAAGCGGCACCTCCGGCGCAACACCGGGGGCCGCGACAGGTTTTGGTAAGCATGCCGCGCGCCAAGCAGGCGCGTGAGCTCAGTTGGGTTGGAAGGAGACCGTCACGGCGTTGGAGCCGACGGCGGTGGCGGGCACATTGCTGGCGCGCAGGGTCGCTGCGGCGCTTTCCGTGCCCGTGAGCGAGGCGGTCAGCGTGCTGTAGACATAAGTGACCTGCCGCCCTTCCGACGTCTGGATCACCGCGCGCGACGAGCCAGCGCTGAGCCGTACCGAGGTGTCCGGCATGCCAAAGGCGCTGCCGGGGTTCTGCAGCGTGGGCGGGGCGATGCTGTCGCCGGGACCGGCGGGGTGGAAGTCTGCCGCGCTGATCGATGCGAGGCCGCCGCCGCTCTGTCCGATCGCCTGGGCGTGTGCGGCGCCCGGAATGACCGATGCGGCAGCGAGGGCGAACGACAGGATCATGGGGCGAGGCGGCATGGAGACTCCTGTTCCGGACGAGGCGCGACAAGAATATGCATTCGTGCGTAGCGCGCATCAACGACGGAGCCGACACTGTCAAAAAATCGTCGTGTAACGTCGTCATATCGCGCGCTTCGCCACGGCGATGATTCGACAGGATGGCTGCGAGAGGATCGGTCCGGCGTATGGCGCGCAGCCTTGCGTTCGGGGCCTTGAGCGGCGATCATCCAAGACGATCGGTCAGGGCCCGGCGCGCGCGGTGCCGGGCAGCAAGGGTGAAGGCGCGGGCGACAAACTCCATGGCAAGAGCATTGCGGATGACGTACCGATGCCGCGCCCCGGGCCACAGGGGTGGGCAGTGAGCGCGGCGGTTGCGCCGCTGATCGTCACGGCCACGCTGCCGTCGCCTGTGCAAGGCTGGGCCGAGGGGTTGCGTCGCGCGCATTTCCCGCCCGATCGCAATGTTCTGGCCGCCCATGTCACGCTGTTCCACGCGCTACCCGGCTTCGTTCTGGACGAAGCGCGCGGGCTGCTGGCGGCGCTGGCGAAGGACAGCGCACCGATCGAAGCGCAAATCGAGAGAGTGATGGATCTGGGGCGCGGCACCGCCTTTGCGATCGCCAGCCCGAAGATGCTCGACATGCGTGCGATGATCGCCGAGCATTTCCACGGATTGCTGACGCAGCAGGACCAGCAGCGCCCACGCCTGCATGTCACCGTGCAGAACAAGGTTACAACGGTCGAAGCGCGCGCTTTGCAGGCCACACTGGGCAGTGCGTTCCAGCGGCGCGAGTTCACGTTCGCGGGCCTTGAACTGCATCATTATCGGGGCGGCCCGTGGGAGGCGGCAGGCGTGTGGCGCTTTCGCGGAAGAGGATGATCGCTGCTTGTTCCAAGGAGCGAAAAACCCGGTTGACCGCTGGTTGCATGCCCCGTATGTGCGCCGCCTACCCCGCGTGGCGAGCGATCGACGCGGCTTTCGGGGCGGAGTAGCTCAGTCGGTTAGAGCAGCGGAATCATAATCCGCGTGTCGGGGGTTCGAGTCCCTCCTCCGCTACCACCTTGAACATACTTTCGGGTTGTTCCGGGCTGCGGCGATGTCCCGCATCGTGTTTTGGCGACCTTGCTGTCGAGCAGTCGCGACTTCGGCAATATCGCCAGTTCATCGATGCGATGGCGGTTTGCGCGCGGCGATGTCAGCAGACTGCAAATCGAGCCGCTGGCGTTGCTGGTGATAGGCGCGCATGGCGTGGCTGATGTGCGCTGGGCGCGTGTGGGCCAGTTCCCGGCGGGGGCAGCACCGGCGCGCCGCCTTGCTGCGCAGCCCTTTTTTCGGCCCTACCACGACGCGCTCACCACTACACGCGCCGGATCGGCCTGACAGGTTCAAGACCTGATGCGACTTCGCCTGCGGTCCACAGGATTGCAAGCGGGGGGAAGACGTGAATGGTCGTCTTCCCCCCACCGTGGCCGGGCCTGCTACGTCCGAAGCAAGGGAGTGCCTTCGTCCGGGGCGGCCTGGTCCGGGGTCAGAACGCGTAACGCGCGCGGATGCCGAAATAGCGGCGCGATTTGCGATCCAGCGCCTGCGTGAGCAGGCCCGGCGTTCCGCCCGAAGCGATCGACACGTTCGACGCATAGTGCTTGTCGAACAGGTTATTCACGAACAACGCGACGCGCAGGCAGCCGCGATCGTTCTGGTCGATGCCGACGCTGGCGTTGAACACACCGTAGCCGTCCTGGACCGTGACCGGGTTGCTGAGCAGGTCGAAGTTGGTCTCGCTCTGGTATGCAAAGTCAGCCTGGACGAACGCGTCGAACGGCATGGTCGGCATGGCGATGTCGTAGTTCGCGCCGATGTTGAACTTGAACCGAGGGGCGTTCGGAAGACGCTTACCGGCAAGATCCTGGCCCTTGGTGGTGGAGGGGCCGGTGCCGTCCAGATCGACGCATCCATCGACCTGTCCGGTGTAGCATTGCGCACCAGGGAATTCGACGATCTTGGCGTCGGTGTAGCTGAATGCGCCGTCGATCCGCAGCGCCTGCGTGGGCTGGGCGCTCAATTCCACCTCGACGCCGCGCGTGCGAACGCGCCCAACGTTGTTGAGCGTCAACTGGACCGTGTTGTCGGGCAGCAGAACCCCTGATTGCGCCTGGAAATTGCGGAAGTTGCTGAGGAAGGCGGCGATGTTGAGCTGTACCTTGTTGTCAAGGAAGCGCGACTTCAGGCCGATTTCATAAGCGTCGGAGGTTTCCGGGCGGACGGGATTTGCGGCACGGCGCGGGTTGAAGCCCGAGCTGATGTCAAAGCCCTGGCCCTTGTAGCCCCGCGCGAATGAGCCATACACCATGACGCCCTGCGAGAGATCCTGCCGCAACGATGTCTTCCAGGTCACGACGCTGTCGCTTGCTTCGCCGCTGCACAACGAAAGACAGGTGGCGTTATTGGCCGGCGGGCTGGCGGTAGGTGCGGAGTTGAGGAAGTTCGCGCTGACCTTTTCGTGGTTGAAGCGCAGGCCGGCATCGACATGGGTGGTGTCGGTCAGGTCGTACGTCGCCTGTCCGAACGCGGCATAGCTTTGGGTCTTGCTGAGTGAATCCCAGCTTGCCACGACCGGGCCCGACGGACCGCGACGGAAGGCGCGATCGGTCTTGCCGTTCGAATAGAACAGGCCGAGCACGTAATCGAAGCGACCGCGGCTCGGCGAAACGAGGCGCAGTTCCTGAGAGAACTGGCGCGCGTGATAGGTGCTGTTGGCGACGATGCCGCCGGGGATTCCGAGAACCGACGCAGTGGTGTAGTCGAAGTCCTCGCGGAAGCGGAAGTTCCAGTCCTGGTAGCTCGTCACCGAAACGAGGTCGGCAAAGCCGAGATCGAAGGTTGCGCGGCCGGATACGGTGGTCTGGCGGCTCTTGTAGAAGAGCGGCTTGTCGAGGCGGACCTTGTAGTTGCCCTCGCCCGGCGTGATCCCGACGAGATCCGGGGTGAGCGAGGAGCCGAACACTGCGGCGCCTGCAGGCACTTCGCGGAAGGTGCGGGCAAAGCCGTCGCTTTCGTTGACCGAGTGGCTCGCGATAAGGTCGATCTTCACGCCATCGGCAGGCGACAGTTCGAGCCGACCGCGCAGGCCGTAGCTCTTGTCGTTGTTCAGGCGCGAATTGTCGACGAGGTTGCGGATGTAACCCTTGCGGTCACCATAAAACCCGTTGATGCGGAAGCCCACGCCTTCGGCGATCGGGCCCGCCACGGCGGCGTCGACGCGATATTCGTCGTCGGTCGTGGCCGTGCCGGTGATCGAGCCGGTCAGCGTCTCGGTTGCGCCCTTGGACACGATATTGATGGCGCCCGCGGATGCGTTCTTGCCGAAGAGCGTGCCCTGCGGGCCGCGCAGAACTTCGATGCGTTCCACATCGCTGAGGCCGGAAAAGGCCTGGGCCTGCTGCAACAGCGCAACGTCGTCCACGATCACCGCAACCGAAGGTTCGATGCCGGTGCTGAACGATACCGTGCCGATGCCGCGCAGGTTGAGCGAGTTGTTGGTGGGAACGTTGCCCTGCGTCAGGGTCAGGCTGGGCGCGAGGCGCGGCAGGTCGGCCACGCTGGCGACGTTGCGGCTGGTGAGGGCTTCGCTGGTCAGCGCAGTAACCGCAACCGGAACGTCCTGCATGTTCTGTTCGCGCTTCTGCGCGGTAACGACGATTTCGGCGAGGCCTGAATTGGCCTGACCGGCATCCTGCGCAAGCGCGATGCCGGGGGTAATCGCCACGGCTGCAGCCGACAGCAGAAGTCTGTGAATCGACATTTTTCCCTCCCACATGGAATTTTAGACACCAGTTGGTCTGACCGCATCGCGATTTAGGTTTGTAGTGTCAAGCCAATTTTCGGCGTTCTGGAAGGGCGAAATCATCAGATATAAGCGGTCACTCGGGTGGTGACCTACCGTCAGGCCTTGCCAAATGCGCGATGGGGTGATTAGTTATCGGCCTGACCAATATAAAAATCGTGGCGCAAGGAGAGGCCGAACATGTCTGTGCGGAGGATGACAGACCGATTGTCGCTGCTTGCGCTGGCCTTGGCCTCGCCGCCCGCCGCGGCGCAAGAGATCCGCACCGTTGTCGCCCTTGATTCTGGTTGGCGCTTCCATGAGGGTGATGCGCCCGGTGCGCAGGTGGCGGATTTTCCGGATGAAGCGTGGGCAGCTGTCACGGTGCCGCATACGTGGAATCGGGTCGGGTATTACCGCAGCGCGCTCGGCGGCGCGAATCGCGAGGACAATGTCCAAAAGCGGCAGGGCGTGGGCTGGTATCGACTCCATTTCGCGATCCCGCCAGGCCGGGCGCCGCAGCGACACTGGCTCGAGTTCGATGGCGCAAGCCGTACCGCCCGCGTGTGGCTGAACGGTCGGTATCTTGGCGAGCACCGTGGAGGTTTCGCGCGTTTCCGGCTGGATGTCACGGCCGCAATTCGCAAGACCGGAGGCAACGTTCTGGTCGTTCGGGTGGACAATACGCGACCGGAAGCAGGCGGTCCGACGGCGGACGTCCTGCCGATCACAGGCGACTTCTTCGTGCACGGCGGGCTATATCGTTCGGTGCGGCTGATCGCCACGGCGCCCTTGCATATAGACATGACGGATTCCGGCGGCCCCGGCATCCGCGCTACGTCTACAATGGCTTCGACCGATGGCGCGGCTGTCGATGTCGTCGTCCGCGTGGCCAACGATGGCGCGCGGCGCGAGATGGGCTCGGTCAAGGTCACGCTGGTCGATCGTTCCGGGCGGCAGGTCGCGACGACGGCGCTGCCGACCGATCTGGCGGCTGGCAAGCTGGTTGAACTGACCGGCAAACTTGCGGTTGCGGCGCCGCACCTCTGGAACGGGACGCAAGATCCCTACCTCTACGATCTGGTCGCCGAGCTTCAGGGGGCGGATGGCAAGGTCATCGACCGGGTGCGCCAGCCCTTCGGCATCCGGACGATGGCCGTCGATGCGGATCGTGGATTCCTGCTGAATGGCCAGCCCTATCGGTTGCGCGGCGTCGGCTACCATCAGGATCGTGACAGCAAGGGATGGGCGATCAGCCGCGACGATGTCGAGCAGGACGTCGCCACCATGCGCGAGATGGGCGTGAACTCCATACGCCTGACGCACTATCAGCACGGTCAGGACATTCACGATATTGCCGATCGCGTCGGGTTGGTGGTGTGGGACGAGATCCCGCTGGTCTCCGCCTGGACGCTGGGTGGCAAGACCGATCCGGACCCCGCGCTTGTCGCCAATGCGCGCCAGCAGTTGACCGAGCTGGTTCGCCAGAACCAGAACCATGCCGCCACCGCCATTTGGAGCATCGCCAACGAGGTCGATTTCGGCAATTCCTTTCCCGCGTTTCTCACCGGGTACAAGGACGGCAAGGCGCCCGACCCCTTGCCGCTGCTGAGAGAACTGGACGCCCTTGCGAAGCAGGACGACCCCTCGCGCCCCACGGCACTGGCAACCTGTTGCGAGGGAAGACTGTTCGCGTCTGACGTATCGATTCCGACGACCGCGGTGGCGGCGGACCTTGGTGGTGCCAACAGGTACTTCGGCTGGTACTTTGGCAAGCCGGCGGATCTAGGCCCGCATCTGGACGCGCTGCATGCCATCCGGCCAGACCAGCCGCTGGCACTGACCGAGTATGGCGCGGGCGGGGCTCTGACCATCCATACCGACAACGTGCTGGGCGGGCCTGCGGACTCACGGGGGCGGGCGCAGCCCGAGGAGTACGAAAGCTATATTCACGAAACGGCGCTGGCGCAGATCGAGGCGCGGCCCTGGCTCTATGCCACGTGGCTGTGGAACGCGTTCGATTTCGCCACCACCATACGCAACGAGGGCGACGCGCAGGACATCAACACCAAGGGCCTCGTGGCTTATGATCACGCGACCCGGAAGGATGCCTGGTACTTCTACAAGGCGAACTGGAACCCGCAGCCGATGGTTCACATCACCGGCAAGCGCTATGTCGACCGCGCCTACCCGGTCACTGCCGTGAAGGTCTACAGCAACACGGCTAGCACCGAGCTGCTGCTAAACGGCCGTTCGCTTGGGGTGAAGGCCGATTGCCCGCAGAAGGTTTGCGTGTGGGACTCGGTGGTGCTTGATGAAGGCGCCAACGCACTTGTCGCACGTGGAGCCGATGCCGGAGGGCAGGTCGAAGACACCGCTGCATGGAACCTGTCGCCCGAAACGCGTCGGCACATGGTGATCGATACCGGCACGCTGGTTGCCGGGAAGGGCAATGGCCGCGTGCTGGGATCGGACAACTGGTTCGAAGGGGGCGCTGTCGCCTCGCTTGATGCGCCAGCCGACTACGGCAAGCCCGCCATTCCCGCCGAGATCAACGGAACGGATGAACGCGACGCCTTGGCCACTTACCGTCACGGCACGTTTTCATACCGCGTCCCGGTTGCCGACGGGCGTTATCGCGTAACGCTGTGGTTCGGAACGCCCTCGACGCAAGAGCCCGGTGCATTCGACGTGAAAGGCGGTGGCAGGACCCTGCTACGCGGTTTCGCGCCTGCCATCCCCGTTGCCGGGGCTGTTGCGCAGGCCAGAACCTTCAAGCTTCGCGCGAAGAGCGGCCTTGCACTCGATTTTATTGCGCGCAGCGGCGAAGCGCGAGTCTCGATGATCGAGATCGAGCGCCTGCGCTGACCCCGCCATCCCCGACACGGAAACAAAGCTCATGCTCAGGAAGCTCCCACTGCGCTGGTGGATCATCGCGCTGATCACGCTCGGCACGATCCTCAACTACCTTGCGCGCTCGACGCTATCGGTGGCCGCGCCAACGCTCAAGGCCGAGTTCGCGATGACCACCGAGCAATACAGTTGGATCGTTCTTGCTTTCCAGGCAAGCTACACGGTGATGCAGACGGTCGCAGGGGCGGTGCTGGATGCGCTGGGCACGCGGATCGGCTTCTTCGTCTTCGCGGTGGGGTGGGCGCTCAGCAACATGGCGCACGCCTTTGCCACCGGATGGATGAGCCTCGCTGCCTTCCGGGCGGCGCTCGGCGCGTCCGAGGCTGCGGCCATCCCCGCAGGCACCAAGACGGTGGCGCAGTGGTTTCCGCCGAAGGAACGACCGCTGGCTACCAGCCTGTTCCAGATGGGCACCAGCGTTGGCAACATGATCGCGCCGCCGCTCGTCGCCTTCTGCATCCTTGCATGGAACTGGCAGGCAGCGTTTCTCGTGACCGGCGCGCTCAGCCTTTGCTGGGCTGGCCTTTGGTGGCTGGGCTATCGCGATCCCGCAGACCATCCGCGGCTTTCAAAGGCTGAACGCGATGCGGTGGCGGCGATGAGCCGGCCTGATGACGCCAAACCTGCGACACGGGGCGACGTGCTGCGCAGCCGCTCGTTCTGGGCAATTGCCTTGCCCCGCTTCCTGGCGGAGCCCGCGTGGCAGACCTTCAACTTCTTCATCCCGCTCTATCTCGTTGCGGTGTGGAAGCTGGATCTTAAGTCCATCGCGCTGTGGGCATGGCTCCCGTTTCTGGCCGCGGACTTTGGCAGCCTTGCGGCGGGCCTCCTGCCGCCATGGCTGATGGCGCGGGGCAGCACGATGCTTGCGTCGCGCAAGATCGCCATGACTTTGGGTGCGCTGTGCATGGTTGGCCCCGCCTGCATCGGTCTGGCCACATCTCCAGAGATGGCCATCGCCTTGTTCTGCATCGGCGGCTTTGCCCACCAACTGCTGAACGGCGCGCTGATCACGCTGTGCGCCGACGTGTTCGACAGTCGCACTGTGGGCACGGCAAGCGGCATGGCGGGCACGTCGGCTTGGGTCGGGGGCATGTTGTTCACGCTGCTGATCGGGCAAGGCGCGGACGTCTTCGGCTATAACCCGCTGTTCGTGGCGCTGGCCGGGCTCGATTTGCTGGCGGCAGCGGTGCTGTGGGGCTTGCTCAGGAATCCCGCGCCGGAATCGCGCCCCGCCGCATGATTGTCCACCCGGCGAGCGCATGGCCGTCGATCGCGGCCTGCGCGGGCGCTTCACCGCGCAGCCGGGCTGCGAGATAGCCAGCGTTGAACGCGTCACCTGCGCCGCTTGTGTCGATCGGCGCAAGCACCCGCTCGGGCGCCATCACTCGGCCGTCGGGCAGTCTGCAGCCTTCGGGACCGAGCTTGACCACAGTCTCGGTGCAGCCCAGGTTCTGCCAATGCGCTGCGACTGCTTCGGCGTTGCGCTCTCCGGAAAGCAGGGTTTCGTCCTCGAGCGTGGGCAGGCCGATCGTCGCCAAGGCAATCGCCGCGTCGCGGGCCGCCCGCGCGCTGGCGACATCGCCCCACAGGCGAGGGCGATAATTGCCGTCGAAGGCGACCTGGCCGCCGCGTTCCCGCACCGACCGTGCCAGCGCCAGCAGCGCACGGCGCCCGTCCTCTGGCAGCACCGCCAGCGAGACGAGCGAAAAGGCCAGCAGGTCCGCTCCCTCAGCACGAGCGGTGGCTGCTTCGATGCCCTCGCACGTGAAGATCCGCCGGGCGGCGCTTTCGCCGCGCCAGTAGGTGAAGCTGCGCTCGCCCGCGGTGTCGCAGGTGATGGCGTAGAGCCCCGGGTTGCGCGCCGGATCGACAAGAACGAGGCTCGTGTCGAGCCCTTCCGCCGACCACCGCTGCATGAGGTCGGCACTAAACGGATCAGCCCCGAGCGCAGTGAGATAGGCCGTGGGCACTCCCGCGCGTGCAAGGTGGATCGCGGTGTTCAGCGTGTCTCCGCCATAGGCGAGCTGCCACGCGGGGCCGTCTTGCGACAGCTCCAGCATGGCTTCCCCGACAAGGACGACCCGCACCTAGCGACAGGCCGCGTTGGCAGCACCGGGTACGGCGAAGAACGCGATCGAATGGCCCGGCACGGTAACGCCTGAAGGCACCGCAACGCCTTCGAGCCCGATCAGCGTCAGGTCTGCCGACAGGGCAGGGGCCTTCCCGTTGACCAGCACGCTACGCGTATCGATCGGCTGGCCCGTCATTGTCCAGCCGATCGCCTTGGCGCCTAGATCCAGGCGCTGCGCCATCTCGCCGGTGTTGAGAGCTATCACTGCAACGCCTGCCTTCTTGCCGGCAAGGCAATGCGCATAGAGCCGGAGGGCCGGAGAGGGCGAGTGGGGGGAGGCCAGCACCGTCGTTCCCATTGTCCGCCGCCACAGCACGGCCGCCCAGTAATTGGGGCGGGGCGTCAGCGTGTCGCGATCGATCAGTGCATAGTCGCTGGCGGCCAGCGTGTTGTGCATGAGCACCTGCAGGCCTTGCTGGGCAAGGGCGGCGTTCTGATCGAGGTAGCGGAAGGTGTCGAGGAACGTCGACGCCCACGGGCTGCCGCCGCAAGCTGCTTGCGCCGTCTCGGTGTTCCACATCGGCTTGCCGGGTTCGTGCTTGTCTCTCAGCGCGGCATAGTAGGCATAATCGCGCAGTGTCAGGCCGAGCCATTTCGCGGTCAGGGCGTCGCTCTTGATTGCAGTGCCGATACCGAGCCCGACGCAGCGCTGGGAGACCGAGCCGTAGAAGTGGTAGGATACCGCGTCGACGCTGCCGGGGTTTGCCTTCATCATGTCGTCGGTGCTGACATGCGATCCCATCTCGGCAGGCACCGGCACGTCCTTGAGCAAGCCCGCTTCACCGACGCCGCCGACGCCAAGGATCTTCATATCCGGTGCGGCCTTGCGCGCCCAGTCGCGGAACAGGCGGAATTCGGCGCCGTAATTCGCGGCGGTGTAGCCCTTGGGCATTTCCGGCGCGGCGCTGGGCATGTTGGCTTCGTTGAAGAACTCGGCTGCATAGAGGGTGCCGCCCGCTTCGCGCGTCAGGTCGAGACGGCGCTGCGCCTGGCTCGTGGTCCAGACGCCATCGGGGCCGCGCGTGCCGTTGCTGACGGCAAAGCTGGTGACGATCGGTGCATCGACCGCCTTGGAAAACGCGACGACGTTCTTCCACTGATCGCGCGTCAGTACCTGCACGAAGCCTGCGGGCGGGGCGGCAAGGTGCTCGCCCTCGGCCTCCAGGTAGGTGTTGTTGGCCCAGGTGCCGCTGACCCGCAGCAGGCTTGGCCCGAGTGCTTTTGCCAGCGCGACGAGCTTGGGGTCGGACAGGTCGATGGGCGGGCGCTGGCGATAGCGCTCGTCGGCCGGGCCACCATAGGGCGCCCAGAACCGGCCGCCGGTCACTTCGACCATCTCTACGTTGTAGCCCTGGTAGCGTTCGCTGACAGTGCCGATCTTCTCCAGCTTGCCAAGCTGAAGCGAGGCCGACGGCACCTTCGCCGCGCCGGTAAGCGCCGCCAGCGCGGTGGCCGAAAGCAGGATATTGCGCATCATCTCACCAGTTCCACATGGTGCCGTCCTCCAGTCGGGCGACTGGCAGATAGGCGGGTTTGTAGGGATATTTGGCGGCCAGTTTCTCGTCGATGTCGACGCCGTGGCCGGGGGTTTCGCCGACGAACAACTCGCCCTTCTCGAACCAGTAGTCATGCGGGAAGACCGCATCGGTTTCCTCGGTGTGGCGCATGTATTCCTGGATGCCGAAGTTGGGCACCCAGGTGTCGAAGTGCAGGGCGCAGCCCATGGTGACAGGTGACAGGTCGGTCGCGCCATGGCAGCCCGTGCGAACCTGGTAGAGGCTGGCGAGATCGGCGATGCGGCGCAGATGGGTAAGGCCGCCCGCGCCCACCACGGTCGCGCGGATGTAGTCGATCAGCTGGTTCTGGATCAGGTCCTTGGCGTCCCAGATCGTGTTGAAGATCTCGCCCACGGCCAGCGGCGTGACGGTGTGCTGGCGCACCAGCTTGAACGCTTCCTGGTTCTCCGCCGGCGTGCAGTCCTCCAGCCAGAACAGTTGGTACGGCTCCAGCATCTTGCCAAGGTTGGCAGCTTCCTGCGGGGTGTAGCGGTGGTGGCCATCGTGGAGCAGGTGATGGTCGAAGCCGTAAGTCTTGCGCAGTTCCTCGAACAGCTTGGGCACGTAATTCAAGGCCTTGCGCGTGTCCCACCCCGTAACCGAGGGCAGGGAGGCGTCGGCCGGCTCGTAGTAGAGCTTGCCGCGGCCCACACCGTAGGCATCCTTGATGCCCGGAACGCCCGCTTGCGCGCGGATCGCCTTGTAGCCCATGTCGATGTAGTGGCCGACGGCCTCGACCGTTTCGGCGATGTCGCTGCCGTTGGCATGGCCATAGACCATGATGCCGTCGCGGCTGCGGCCGCCGAGCAACTGGTACAGCGGCATTCCGGCCATCTTGGCCTTGATGTCCCAGAGCGCCATGTCGACCGCCGCGATCGCGCGCATCGTTACCGGGCCGCGGCGCCAGTAGGCCCCGCGATAGAGGTACTGCCAGATATCCTCGATCCGGCGCGGGTCCATGCCGATCAGGCACGGGGCCACATGCTCGTTCAGATAGGCGACGACGGAAAGCTCGCGGCCGTTCAGCGTCGCATCGCCGATGCCGTAGACGCCCTGGTCGGTCTCGATCTTCAACGTCACGAAGTTGCGGCCCGGACAGGTGACGATGACGCGGGCGGCGGTAATTTTCATGACTCGGGAACTCGCTTTCAGAGGGTGCAATGTGGTAATACCGATTGACGGACCAATTTCGGTCTGTCAAGTTCTGAAAATTGGTATTACCAGAAGGGCGCCATGGCAAACGTGAAAGCGAACGACCGTCTCTACCAGGATCTCGCGCGTGCGCTGCTCGATGAACTGGCGCAGGGGCGATATCCGGTCGGCACCCGCCTTCCGGCAGAGCGCGATCTGGCCCTGCGCTTCGAGGTCAGCCGCCCAACGGTGCGCGAAGCGATCATCGCGCTCGAAGTGCAAGGTCTTGTCGAAGTGCGCATCGGCTCCGGTGCCTATGTCCGTCGCCTTCCGGGCGAGGAGGATCGACCCGGCTTCAATGTTACTGCGTTTGAACTGACCGAAGCGCGCCTGCTGTTCGAGGGCGAGGCCGCCGCCCTTGCCGCTACCCAGGTGACGGACGCGGATGTCGCCGAGATCGAGGTGCTGGTCCAGCGCATTGCCGAGGAAAATCTCGACCCCAACGGCACCGAGCGGGCGGACCGCGAATTTCACCTGGCCATCGCCCGTGCCACCCGCAACCATGCCGTCTTCAACGTCATCGAGCAGCTCTGGGATCTGCGCGCAACCTCGCCCGAAGCGGCCTTGCTGCACGAAAAGGCGCGCCATGCCCAAGTGAAGCCGGTGGTCGAAGAACACGCCGCCGTGCTCGAGGCGCTGCGTGCCCGCGATCCCAATGCGGCGCGGGCCGCCATGCGCAGCCACCTTTCCGCCGTGCTGGAAGGTCTGTTGTTCGCCACCGAGGAACGTGCGCTGGCCGAAGCGCGCAAGGCGACACAGGCCAAGCGCGAACGATATGCAAAGGCAACCGCCTGAACCCTCATGAAAGCCTGAAATGCCCCGCAATCTGGAACTACACCCCGACCGTCTGTTGCCGGTCGAACCCTCGGTGCGCGCCTTGGCGCGGGAACTTTATGCGCAGGTCAAGGGCCTGCCCATTATCAGCCCGCACGGGCATACCGATCCGCGCTGGTTTGCGGGCAACGAAACCTTCGGCAATGCGACCGAACTCTTGCTGGTGCCGGACCACTACATCTTCCGCATGCTCTATTCGCAGGGCGTGGCGCTGGAAGATCTGGGCGTGCGCAACCCCGGCGTCGATCCGCGCGCGGCCTGGCGGCTTTTTGCCGAGCGCTACGGACTGTTCCGCGGCACGCCTTCGCGCATGTGGCTGGACTGGGTCTTTGCGGAGGCTTTCGGCATGGGCGCGCAGTTGAGCGGCGAGACGGCTGACCTCTACTTCGACACGATCACCGAAATGCTGGCGAGCGACGCCTTCCGCCCGCGCGCGCTGTTCGAGCGCTTCAACATCGAGGTTCTGGCCACCACCGAAAGCCCGATCGACACGCTCGAACATCACGCTGCGATCGGGGCATCGGGATGGCAGGGCCGGGTCGTCACGGCCTATCGTCCAGATCCGGTGGTCGATCCCGAGTTCGAAGGTTTCCGCGCCAATATCGATACGCTGTCCCAGCTAACGGGCGAGGATTGCACGACGTGGAGCGGCTATCTTGCCGCACATCGCAAACGTCGTGCCTTCTTTGCCACGATGGGGGCGACCAGCACCGATCACGGTCACCCCACCGCGCTCACGGCGAACCTGTCGCGGGGGGAAGCCGAGCGGCTGTTCGACGTTGTTGTATCGGGCAAGTTCAGCGCCTTTGATGCCGAATTGTTTCGCGGGCAGATGCTGACCGAAATGGCGGCGATGAGCCTCGACGATGGGCTGGTCATGCAGATTCATCCCGGCTCGTTCCGCAATCACAACACCCAGTTGTTCGAACGGTTCGGTCGCGATAAGGGTGCCGACATTCCGACGCGCACCGACTTCGTCCATGCGCTGCAACCGCTGCTCGATTGCTTCGGCAACCGCAGCGACCTGTCGATCATTCTCTTCACGCTCGACGAGAGCGCCTACGCGCGCGAACTCGCGCCACTGGCGGGCCACTATCCGTGCCTCAAGCTCGGCCCCGCATGGTGGTTTCACGACAGCCCCGAAGGGATGCGCCGCTTCCGCCGCATGACGACGGAAACGGCAGGCTTCTACAACACCGTCGGCTTCAACGATGACACGCGGGCCTTCCTCTCCGTCCCGGCACGCCACGACGTGGCCCGTCGTATCGATTGCGGCTTCCTCGCCGAATTGGTGGCCGAGCACCGCATCCAGGATTGGGAAGCTGCGGAACTGGCGCAGGACCTAGCCTACAACCTGGCCAAGAAGGCGTACAGGCTGTGAGGCTTTCCGACGCGGCGCTGGCAAATCTCCCTGCCGATGTGAAGCGCCCGCAATATGGCCGCGATGCGCAGAAGGTCGGCATCGTCCATTTCGGCATCGGCGCGTTCCATCGCGCGCACCAGGCGTGGTATACCGATGTCGCGATGAACGGCGGCGACCGCGACTGGATGATCAGCGGCGTTTCGCTGCGCTCCCGCACCGTGGCAGAGCAGATGAACCCGCAAGACGGCCTCTACGCCGTGGCGGAACGATCGGGGAAAGGTGAGGCGATCAGCCTCGCTGGCGCTGTGCGCAACGTACTCGTTGCGCCCGAAAACCCGGCTGCGGTCGTGGCAGCGGTGGCGGACGCCCGGACGCATATCCTCAGCTTCACCGTCACCGAGAAGGGCTATTGCCGCGACGAGGCGGGCAAACTCGATCTCGCAGTGGCAGACATGGGCAGCTTCTATCCGCTGGTGACGCAGGGACTGGCGCAACGCTTGGCGGCGGGCAGGTCGGGGCTGACGCTGATCAGTTGTGACAATCTGGCCGACAACGGCGAGACCTTGCAGGCCCTGCTAGGACAATACATCGACCGCCGCGCGCCACACCTGACCCGATGGTTCGAGGAAGAGTGCGCCTGCCCATCGACAATGGTCGACCGTATCGTGCCTGCGACCACCGATCAGGATCGTGGGCGTGTTGCCCAGCGCCTCGGCAGCGTGATCGACGAAGCTTGTGTCGTGACCGAGCCGTTCAGCCAATGGGTGATCGAGAACCGGTTTGCCGGACCGCGCCCGCGTTGGGAACTGGCGGGGGCCGAACTGGTCGAAAGCGTCCGCCCCTACGAGACGGCCAAGCTGCGGATGCTGAATGGTGCGCATTCACTGCTCGCTTATTGCGGACTCGCGGCTGGACACGCCTTCGTTCACGAGGCGATTGGCGACCCGGCGTTGCGGCGGCTTGCTGAAATGCTGCTTTATCACGAGGCTGCGCCTACGATCTCGACCGCTCCGGGACAGGATCTGACGGCTTATGCTGCCAAGCTCGTCGACCGTTTCGCCAATTCGGCACTCAACCACCGCCTTGTCCAGATCGCGATGGACGGCAGTCAGAAGATCCCCCAGCGCTGGCTGGCGACTCTCGCCGAAAACCGCACCGCTGGCCGCAGCAGTCCGGCCATTCTCAGCGGCCTTCGCGCCTGGTTGCGCCACATCGCCGGTGACAATGTTGCGAAGTGGGGCCCGATCGAGGACCCGCTCGCGCCGATGTTCGCGACGATCCTTGCAAGTCACGGCAGATCGGCGCTTGCCGCGATGCTGCTTGGCCGCAACGGTGCGGTCAGTGGCAGGCTCGGACTTGCAGACGATGAACTGGGTTTGTTGGGCAGTTGAGCCTGGCTACGGCAAGCACGCCCATCGACGAGGCGCAGGCGTTATGGGCCGAGCCAGCGGATCCAGGCACCATAGGGATGTACCACAGCGAGTTTTGCGCGGTGTCCGCCCGGCCATGTCGTCAGGATAAGTTCCACTTCGTGGCGTGCGGAGTCCCATTCCAGCGCGATGCAGGCAAGGGGGCTCCGTGCCGTTGACGCTGCACCGGCTGCTTCGAGGATTTCGGAGAGCGCGGACCGGCGATCCTGCGGCAGATACTGGTGGAACATCGTGTGGACTACGGTGCGGCAGACGCCGTCCATCCCCGGTGAGGCAAGGCTCGCTCGCAGCCAGTCGATCGCATCGTGCCGGACAACGTCCACCGGATGCAGCCGGGCGAGCATGATCGCCTGGCGCTGGCGTTCGAGCCGATCACGCTGATCTGCCCATATAAAGGCCAGAAGGCGCTCGCAGTCGTCAGGATCGTTTGCGTCGGGCGGAGCAAGATCGACGCCCCGCGCCCTGATGATCCGGGCGGGGGTTCCGGCCGGTGCCTTGCCAAACCATTGCGGCCGGATGATCACTGGCGAGGCGGGATCGCCGGCGCTGATCCCGCCAAGATCATGCGAATAGCGGGCGAGATTGAGGTTGAGGCCCGCACTGGCGCCAAGTTCCAGCAGGTCGATCGCATTTCCGTCGCGCATTGCCACCAGACGCAGCGCGGCCATGATGGCGGCGCTGCGGGCGATCTCGTTGGTCTGCGTGGGTCTTGCCAGCCAGCCCGTCAGCATGGTGTCGCACTGGCGCATGGCCTGCGCCACCGCGTGTTCGCAGTTGCCGTCGAGCCTGGCGTAGGCGGCGGAAAGCGCCGGGACGCTGCCGATACGCGCAACATGGTGCAAGCCCGCGTTGAGCCGCAAGGCTGCGGCCGAGGAAAGGCGGTCACTCGGCCAGCTGTCGAGAATGGCCTTTACCTGAGGGGCGAGATGCAGATTGCGGGCCGCCGCGCCGAGGACATCGGCGATGAAGGGAGAACCCAGTTCCCGCGCAAGCTGGCTCTGCCGCAAGAGATCGTCGGCAGCGGTCCGGGCCGCCGCGACGTGATTGACCTGAAAACCCATCTCGACCTTGATCGTTGCCACCCGCGATAGTCCATAGTGGCGATTATCAAGTCGGACGTGAGAAACGGGTTACGTGATAGTACCTGCAGCACCTGCGCAGGTCTCCATCGAGAAAATGTAACTTCACCAGCGTGATGGTTGATCCGGCTAACTACATATCGCGCGATACGGGATGATTCACGACGGCTCGCTAAGCCGCTCTTCATCACATCACGGATGAGAGCAAAATGCGCGCTTGGTCACTTTATGTATCGACGGCTGTTCTGACGACACTTTCGTCCCCGGCCATGGCATCGGAATCCACCGTCGTAGAGCCTCAAACCAAGGCTACTGTGGCTGCCGATCGGGCTCCGCCCGCTGCCAAGTCCTTCAGCACGGGCGTTGCCAAGGGCCGCGACCTGCTCGACAGCGCCATTTCAGCGAGCACGATCGATGCGATCGACATCCCCAAGGTCGGCACGATGTCGGTCGCTGGAATTGTCGGCAACCTGCCCGGCATTCGTGCGGAAACCTCTGGCGTCGATGGCTTTTCGTCGCTCACCGTTCGCGGGCTGCCGCTGGCCGCCGATGGCACCAAGTACCTTCAGATCCAGGAGGACGGATTGCCGATCCTGGAGTTCGGTGACGTCCACCTCGCCGGTACCGACACGTTCCTGCGCACCGATCTCGGGCTGTCACAAGTCCAAGTGATCCGCGGTGGTTCGGCGTCGACCTTTGCCTCGAATTCGCCTGGCGGATTGATCAACCTGATTTCGAAGACCGGCGAACGTGAAGAGGGCGGTGTCCAACTGTCCGCTGGCCTCGACCACGATCTCAAGCGGATCGATTTCGAATATGGAGCACCTCTGGGTGAAGGCTGGCGCTTCCATGTCGGGGGCTTCTATCGCGAAGGCGAAGGTCCGCGCGAGATAGGCTACACCGGGATCCGCGGGGGCCAGTTCAAGGCCAATGTGACGCGCCAGTTCGCGGGCGGCTTTGTCCGCATCTATGGCAAGTATCTCGATGACCGGCAGGCAAACTACTCGCTGTTCCCGGTCACGGTCGGCGGGACCAACGCTGCCCCGACGTTCAGCAACCTGCCCGGCACCGATGCCAGGCGCAACACGTCGCTGTCGCCCTATACTGCGTCATTTCTCAACGTCGACCAGAACAACAATCCTGTCACGAACGACGGCCGCAACGGCATTCGCGGGGTGGTCAAGTCGGTTGGGCTCGAGGCGCAGTTCGAAATCTCGGACTGGACCGTCAGCAACAAGTTTCGGTTCGCAGCGAACAGTGGCGATTACAACGAAAACATCTCATTGTTGACGTTACCGGCCGAAACGATGGCCGCAACGCTTGGTGGCCCCGGTGCCGTTCTGACTTATGCAAGCGGTCCAAAGGCCGGCGAGGCCCTGACCGATCTCTCCGGCCTCAACGGCAATGGCTTGCTGACGGTGCCGCTCTACATCCACGCCCGGCTCAACAACCTGAACAACGTGACCAACGATGTGCGTGCCAGCCGTGTCTGGACGCTCGGGGACGGCAAGCTGACGACGACGGCCGGTCTCTATGCCTCGTCTCAGAACGTTGACATGTATTGGACGTTCGCAACCGGTCTGGAAGGCTTCGCAGCAGGCGGCAGCACGACTCGTTTCAATGTGACCACCGCCAACGGCCTGCCGCTGACGGACGGCGGCATTCTGACATACGGCTTTCCTGCATTCCTGGGGGTTCCGCTTTCAACTTATCACCGTCGTTACGACGTGAACTATCGGGTGATCGCGCCTTACGCATCGAGCAACTACCAGTTGGGCAAGCTGTCGGTGGGCGCCAGCCTTCGCCTGGACTACGGCAAGGTGTCCGGCCTGCTATATGGAGCAGACCTTGGCGGTGGCCGCAACGGCACCGGGACGGTCGATCTCGACGGCAATGGGGTCATTTCGATTCCTGAAGCACAGGTTGCGGTTCTTCCCCTCTCGCAGCCTGGCAACGTCGATTACAAGTACCACTACCTGTCCTATTCCGCCGGTGTGAACTATCGCATCGCCGAGCCGATTTCGGTGTTTGCCCGCTACAGTCGTGGCGGTCGCGCAGCGGCTGAGCGTGTGTTTTTCTCGCCTCAGCACGATCCCGCCGGCGGCGGGCTTACCGATCCGTCGATCGCCTATGGCAGGGTCAAGCAGGCCGAAGCCGGGGTCAAGCTGCGCCACGAGGGTATCAGCGTGTTCCTGACCGGCTTCTGGGCAACGACCAGCGAAAGCGGCTTCCAGATCGGCGCAGATGCCACCGGCGCTGCAAAAGTGATCAACTTTAGCCGATCGTACAGTGCCAAGGGGCTGGAACTCGAAAGCGAAATCCATCGTGGTCCGTTCAGCCTGGCGCTGGGTGCCACGTATGCGAAGTCGAAGATCGATCAGGATACGACCGATCCCACGCTCAATGGCAACCGGCCTCGCCACCAGCCGTCGCTGTTCTTCACTGCACGCCCGCAGTTCGAGCAGGGTATCGTGACGGTTGGTACCACCATCAACGGCACGACCAGCAGCTTTGCGCAGGACAGCAATATCCTGAAGCAGCCCGGTTATGTGATTTTCAATCCGTTCCTGTTCGTGCGGCCCGTGTCGCGGGTCGAACTGGGCCTGACCGCGTACAACGTGTTCGACAAGCTGGCCTTCGTGAACATTTCGTCCGCGGCCATTCCCGCCAGCGGGGTCGTTAACGCGCAAACGCTGAACGGGCGTACCATCACCGGGACGGTCCGCTTTTCGTTCTGAACTCTAACGGGCGCGCCTGGCTCCAGCGCCGGGCGCGTTCGCAACAGGAAAGTGCAAATCCTTGTTCGATCGCATGAACATTCCCCGCAGGCTCGCTGTCTCGTTCGTGGCGGTGATTGTGTCGGCGGTCGCCATGATGATCGTCTTTGGCATCAGCCTGGCGATGATCTCGAACATCACGGTTCGCAACACCACGAGCCAGTCGATCCTGGCCGATGCGCTCAGCCTGGAAACCGCACTGTTGCGCCAGAACAGCCAGTTTCGCGGTTACCTGGTGACCGGGGACGAAAGCTACCTCAAGTCCTATTACGAGGGCCGCGACGATTATGACAAGACGTCGATTTCGCTCGAACAGGGGCTGGTCGATCCTGCGCGCCAGGCCCTTGTGATCGCGTCGCGCGAAGCCACCCAAAAATGGCGCAAGGACTGGGGCGACAAGTACATCGCCGTGGTCAAATCCGGCCAGCGCGAGCAAGCCCAGGAGGCCATCCGTGCGGCCGGCAAGGCGGTGCTGGTCAGTGATGCGGTGCTGCCGTTGCGCGACTTGCGCAGTCAGCATCAGGCGGAGATCGTTGCCGACACAGCCCTGCAGAAAAGCGCGATCTTCTTTGCATGGATCGCGCTTGGCCTGGGCGGAGCGGTGATGATCGGTCTTGCCGTGCTGCTCTCGCGCAAGTTGGCGCAGTCTCTGGCCATCCCGATCACCGACATGACGCAGATCATGTCGGCGCTGGCCGAAGGCAACAACGACGTCAGCATTGCGGGTATCGAGCGGACCGATGAACTCGGTGATATGGCCAAGGCGGTCCTGGTCTTCCGTGATGCGGCCCTCGCGCGCCAGCGCGCCGTTGCCGAACGCGAACAGGCAATGGCCAAGATCGGCCATAACCTCCACGCGGTCGCCATGTCCGACCTTTCGGTCCGCATCGTCGATGTTCCACCTGCTTTCAAGCCGGTAGCCCAGGACTTCAACGACGCCATGGAACGGCTGTGCGACGCGATGGGCCAGGTGCAGGAAAGCATCGTCAACATCAACCTTACGTCGAACGAGATCCGCCAGGCGACGACCGATCTTGCCAGCCGCAGCGAAATGCAGGCCGCCAGCCTGCAGGCCTCGTCGAGCGAGATGGATGCGCTCACCCAGCAGATCGAGGACTACGCCAAGATCGCAGGCGACGTCAGCGATTCCATGGTGGAGGCGCGCGGTCAGGCCGAAAACGGCGGTGCGGTGGTTACGAAGGCGATCGACGCAATGGACAGGGTCGATCGGGCGAGCGCCGAGATCTCGGACATTACCACCATGATCGACGGGATCGCGTTTCAGACGAATCTGCTTGCGCTCAATGCCGGTGTGGAGGCCGCGCGAGCGGGCGAAGCGGGCAAGGGCTTTGCGGTCGTGGCATCGGAAGTGCGCGCGCTTGCGCAACGCGCGACCGAGGCGGCGCGCGCGATCAAGCAACGGGTGGAAGCGGTGACGGAACACGTGCGGCTGGGGGTCGCGCTTGTCAACGAAACCGGAGCGGCGCTGGAAACGATCATCGGCCGGGTCGGCACGGTCACGGTTTCGATCTCTACGATCGCCGACACGGCTGGCAAACAATCCATCGCGCTGCGCAAGATCAGCGGATCGATCAGCGCCATGGACCAGATGACGCAGCAAAACGCCGCCATGGTCGAAGAGACCAACGCAGCGACCAAGAATCTGACGCAGGAGGCGTCACAGCTTTCCAAGGCCTTCGCCAGTTTCAAGATCGGGGATGATCATACCCAGCGCACGTTTGGCACCCTGGCGTCTGGTTACAGGGAAGCGGGCCTTGAGATCGCCGCGCAGCGGCCCGCCCAATTGGTTGCACCTGCATCATTGCCCCGTCCGACCCGTGTGATGCAGGGCAACCTTGCCATAAAGGACGACTGGTCAGAGTTCTGAGCACTCGATCGTATCCTTTCTGCCCACTTTCCGTTCTGTGGGCGGACAGCGGCACGCCACGTGCGGGGCGATTTGTTCCATTGTTGTTCGGGGCTTCGCAAACGTCTTAACAGCATGCCGCGACTCGGCACACGGACCGCAGCTGAAGGGTGGGAAACGTCTCATCCACCGATAGGCGGGTTATAAAAGAGCCATAACCTTAGATAAAGAAAACCATTGCCTTTGGATGGACCGACGCAATCAGTCGTGATATGTCCATTTCGGCTGTACTTTGGGCCGATGGGGAATGACATGGCAACTGCATCAGCATTTACTGCCTCGCCGAAGTTCAACTCATATGCCCAATATGGCGAGGACGTGGCTTTGCGCGACCTCTTCGGGCACGAATATCGTGGAACCTGCATCGAGGTCGGCGCCTTTGATGGGCGTAGCGGAAGCAATTCGCTCGCTTTTGAAGAGGCTGGCTGGAAGACCGTCCTGGTCGAGCCGAATCCCGTGCTGGCCGACAAGATTCGGCGCGAACGTCCTACGGCAAAGCTGTTCCAGTGCGCAGTGGGCGCGGTCCATGGGCAAGTGACACTTGCCATTCCTGCGGGTGCGGAAACGCTGGCATCCGTCAGCGCCAATGCCGAACAGGTCAAGCGCATGGAGAGGTCGGGCACTTCGGTTCGGCACATGATCGTGCCGCAGCTGCGCATCGACGATCTGCTTGAGGATGCCGGGGTGGAGCAGATCGACTTCATCACCATCGACGTCGAAGGCTACGAGATGGATGCACTGCGTGGTTTCGATATTGCCCGCTGGAAGCCGCGTATCATCATTCTGGAAGACAACAGTTCGGGCACCAGCCATGAGATCGTGACGTGGATGGAGCAGCACGGATATGTGCGTTTCCGCTGGTCGGGTTGCAACGATTGGTATTGCCACGCCGACGATCCCCTCAACACGCGGTCGGGCCGGGTGGCGACTGAGTTCATCAAGGGCTTGAAGGCTTACAAGCGGATCACTCTTTCAGGACTGAAGCGCGCCTTCGCGGCTTGAGGAGCGCGCTCCGCTTGCGGGCGATGGCCCGTCATGCGCAGGTAAAAGCGCGAGAACCATGACGGGTCGGCAAAGCCGAGGTCTTCGGCGATGCGCGCGATCGTCGCGCCAGTATAGCGTAGGCGGCGCTGTGCTTCGAGCGCGAGGCGGCGGTTGATCAATACCTGCGGCGGGGCGCCGAGGTGTGACTGGCAAATGCGGGTGAGCGTGCGTACGGTGAGGCCCATCGACTGCGCGTAAAATGCGAGCGGGCGATGTTCGGCCAGATGCGTCTCTACCAAGTGACGGAATACGGCGAGGCGGCGATCATTCCCCGGAGCCGCCGCGCTCGCCGCCAATGACCGGACGAGCCCTTCGGCCAGCGCTTCGAACAGCGGATCGACGTGCGCTGCTGCGAGTCCGAGCAGTTCGTTGGCCAGCCAATCGATGCGTGCGAGCGCGGCCGGTTCGATTGCGCCTGACCCGCCTTGGGTGAGGAAGCCAGGCAGCGGATCGTCCTCCCCACGCGCGCGCGCGGCGAAGTCCTGCGACAGCGTGAGAACGTGGCCACGCGTATCGGGCTCGAACGCGAAGCCGTGTACCACTCCGGTCGGCACGATAATGAAGCTTGGGGCAGGCAGCGCGAAAAGCGCGCCATCGAGCGTGACTTGGGCGTGTCCTTCGCGCACCAGAAGAAGCTGGACCATGCGGTCGTGCCGATGCGGCGCGATGGTCCAGTCGTGCAGCGCGCTGCGCTCGGCAATAGTCTCGATATGTGCAAACCCCGCAGGGCTTTGCCAATCGTCCTCGCCATAAAGCGCGAAAGTGGGGATTTGTCCTGCGCCGTGCATTGCCTGTCCTGAAAGTTCCAGAAGTTTGACCGTGCCGTGCCTTCACCCGTCCGGCACGCGCTGTCAATTGCGGTGGTGTGGCGCGGCATCACCGGATGACCGGCGTGTGGGGAGAGACAAGGATGAAGACGCAGGTTGCGATCGTGGGGGCAGGGCCCGCCGGGCTGCTGCTGGGGCACCTGCTGCGCGCCGAGGGCATCGACTGCGTGGTGGTGGAGCGCCAGACGGGTGATTACGTGCTGTCGCGCATCCGCGCGGGCGTGCTGGAGCGGATCACGGTCGAGCTGATGGAGCAACTGGGGCTGGATGTTCGGCTGAGGGCAGAAGGGCTGGTCGAGGAAGGCTTTAACCTGGCAGATGGCGAACGGTTGATCCGCATCGATGTCGCGAACCTGACGGGCAAGACCGTGGTGGTCTATGGCCAAACCGAGATCACCCGCGACCTGATGGACGCCGCCGCCCCGCGCGGGCTGGAAGTGATCTACGAAGCGGGCGACGTGGCGCTGCACGACATCGACAGCGAGGCGCCGTTCCTTACCTACGCCAAGGACGGTGTGTCCCAGCGGATCGACGCGCGCTTCATCGTCGGATGCGACGGCTTCCACGGTCCCAGCCGTCAGGCGATCCCGGCGAGCGTCGGGCGCAGCTTCGAGCGGGTCTATCCGTTCGGCTGGCTCGGCATCCTGGCCGATGTGCCGCCGTGCAACGAGGAGCTGATCTACGCCAACCACGAACGCGGTTTTGCGCTGGCCTCGATGCGCAGCCACACGCGCAGCCGCTATTACATCGACGTGCCGCTGACCGAAAAGATCGAGGACTGGTCGGATGATCGCATCTGGGATGAACTGGCGGTGCGCCTCGGCCCCGATGCCGCGGCGCGGATAACACGCGGGCCTTCGATCGAGAAGTCGATCGCGCCGCTGCGCAGCTTCGTGTTCGAGCCGATGCGCTATGGCAGCTTGCTGTTGTGCGGCGACGCAGCGCACATCGTTCCGCCGACGGGGGCCAAGGGGCTGAACCTCGCCGCTTCGGACGTGCACTATGCAGCGGCGGCGCTGAGCGGCTTCTTCAAGCGCGGCGATGCCGATGCGGTGGCAGGCTATTCGGAAAAGGCGCTGGCGCGGGTGTGGAAGGCCGAGCGGTTCAGCTGGTCGCTGACCAAGCTGATGCACCGCTTTCCCGATGATGGCCCGTTCGAACGGCGGATGCAGGTGGCGGAACTGGATTACATCGCCACCAGCCGCGCCGCGCAGCAGACGATCGCGGAAAATTACGTCGGGCTTCCGGTCTGACGGGGTGAAGGGGCGGTGGGGACCGCCCCTTTCCTTTTTTACAGCGCGTTGGCCTGCGCGATACGCTTCAGCACGGCGGCGCTGGGCTTGGGCGTGCGCTTGAAGGTCTGGCGGTCGAGTTCGCACAGGCCGAAGCGGATGCGGTAGCCGAACACCCATTCATAGTTGTCGACCAGCGACCAGTGGACATAGCCGTGCACCGGCACGCCATCGTCCATCGCCAGCTTCAGGTCGCGCAGGGCGTTCGGGATCAGCCAGGCGCGGATAGTGTCGTCCTCGCTTCCGACGCCGTGTTCGGTAACGATCACCGGGCGGCCTGTCACCGCATGGGCATGGCGCACCGCGCCCGCGAGCGAGCCGGGCCACACTTCGGCGCCCATGGTGTTGCGGCGCGCATCGGCAGGCGCGGGCAGCGCGCCCTTGTCGTTCCACACCTTGCGTTCGTAGTTCTGCACGCCGACGAAATCGTCGTCGCGCGCGGCGCGCAACCATTCACCGTAGTAGCGTTCGCGCATGGCGTCGCGCAGCGAGGCCTTGCCCACCGCTTGATCGTCCATCATCGCGAGGCTGACGCCGACCGGGAGGTCGCCGCGCACGGCCTTGATCGCGGCGCGGCCCTGCTTGTGGCCCTCGATCTGGTGGGCGCGGAAGGTCGCAGGATCTGCGACATAGAGCGCGCTGCCCGCGCTGAAGCGATCCACATTCATGGCGCGCGCGCAGGCTTCCTGCATCGCCTTGTCGGTGGCTAGGAGATCGCCCGGCAGCAGTTCGCCCAGCAGGCCGGCAAGGTTCGGTTCGTTGAGCGTGGTGGCGTGGCCGATGCCGCTGGCCAGATGGCGCGCGGCGCGGTCGCAATAGCGGGCGAACAGCGCGGGCGCTTCGGGATTGTGCCAGCCGCCGCGCCCGGCGAACCAGCGCGGCGTGGTGAAGTGGTTGAAGGTGACGAAGGGATGGATGCCGCGCGCGTGGCAGCCGTCAATGATCGCCTTGTAGTGATCGAGCATGGCGATCGAGAACTGGCCCGGCTCCGGCTCGATCCGCGCCCATTCTAGGCTGAAGCGGTAGGTGTTGAGGCCGAGGCTTTTCACCAGGTCGAGGTCGGTTTCCCACAGCAGGAAGCTGTTGGCGGCATCGCCCGACTTTTCGGTGAAGGTGGTCGGCGTGACGTTTTCCATCAGCCAGATGTCGGCGTTGACGTTGTTGCCTTCAACCTGATGCGCGGCGGTGGCCGCGCCCCACAGGAAGCCCTGCGGAAAGGCGGGGTTCGGGGCCCGACCCTTGGCTTGTGCGACCAGCGGTGCGGCGCCCAGCGCGGCGGCGCCGGACAGCAGCGCGCGTCTATCGAGATTCATGGCCATCTTCTTCCCATTGATAAATAGAATTATGGTTCTAATTATCCATGGGTGGCGGGGTTTGCAAGGGGGCCGCGATCAGCCTTCTTCGGGCCAGTAGAGCCGCATCGGGTTGTCGATCAGCAACTTGCGTTGCAATTCCGGCGTGGGAGCGATGCGCGGGATCATGTCGACGAGGTGGCCGTCGTCGGGGATCTCGGTGTCCATGTTGGGGTGCGGCCAGTCGGTGCCCCACAGGCAGCGGTCCGGATAATCGGCGACCAGCGGTGCGACCGCATCGGCAAAGGCGTTCCACGGGTCGCCGGTGCCGCCTTCCTTGATCGCGTCGAGCCGATCGGGACAGGTGGCCTTGAACCACACGTCGTCGCGGCTGTTCAGCAAGGCGCGGAAGGCCTTCATGTCCGGGCCGTCCGCCCCTTGACGCACGTCAGGACGGCCCATGTGGTCGACGACCAGCGGAACCGGGATCGCATCCATGAACGGGCGCAGTTCTTCGAGGATGTCGGCCTCGAAATAGATCACCACGTGCCAGCCCGCGGGCAGGCGGCGCGCGACGTCGAGGAACTTGTCCTTGGGCGCATCGTCGACGAGGCGCTTGAGGAAGTTGAAGCGGATGCCGCGAATGCCGCCGTGGTGGAGAGCGTGGAGACCGGCTTCGGAAATCGCTGGATCGACCACGGCGACGCCGCGCGCCTTACCTTTGGACTTGGAAATAGCGTCGAGCGTGGCGGCGTTGTCGGTGCCATGACAGCTAGCTTGCACGATGACATTGCGCGCGAAGCCCAGGTGATCGCGCAGGGCGAAGAGCATTTCCGGGCCTGCGTCGCCTGGCAGGTACTTGGCTGCGGCGCTGAACGGGAACTGCGCTTGCGGGCCGAACACGTGGCAATGCGCATCGACGGCGCCAGCCGGCGGGGTATATCGCGGCTTCGATGGGCTGGAATGCCAGCTGATGATGCGCTCGCTCATCCGAATACAACTCCATCCATCAGTTTGCGCGCGGTTCGCAACAAGGCGGCGGTGCGGACGTTGCCGGTTTCGTCTGTTTCCAGCACGCAGCTCATTTCGCCGGTCGGGTGTTCGACTGACAGCGTCTTGCGGCTGCCTTCGGGGATGTCGGCTACTTCTGCCGCAGGCGATCCGGGGATCAGGCAGGCGGTGGCGACGCTGACCGCGCCGAGCACGCCGATCGTGGCGTGGGCGCGGTGCGGGATGAAGCTGCGCACGGTGACCGCGCCACCATCGCGGGGCGGGGAGACGAGCATCATCTTCGGCACCGACTTTTCGGTCACATCGCCCAGGTTCATCATCGGCCCGACGATCAGGCGGATCGCCTCGATCTTCGCCTTAAGGTCGGTCGCGTTGTCCAGCCAGTCACGGTCCTCGTAGCCTGTCATGCCGAGGTCCTGCGCCTTCATCACGACGCAGGGCATGCCATTGTCGATCAGGGTGACGGGCACGCCGTTGACCACGTCGACCGCATTGCCGGTGGGCAGCAGCGCCCCGCAGGAGGAGCCAGCCGTGTCGCGGAATTCGAGCGGAACGGGCGCGTGTGTGCCGGGCACGCCGTCGATGGCGGCGGTTCCGGCGTAAGTCACCTTTCCGCGCGGCGTCTGCACCGTGGCGACGGCGACTTGGCCTGTGTTCTCCATGTAGATGGCGACGCGGGTTTCATCGTCGGTTGGCGTGACGAGGCCGCGTTCGATGGCGAAAGGACCGATCCCGGCGAGGATGTTGCCGCAGTTCTGCGCGTCGGTGACCACGGCCTTGTCGACGAAGACCTGCAGAAAGAGGTAATCGACGTCGATGCCGTCTCTGGCCGACTTGCTGACGACCGCGACCTTGCTGGTCAGCGGGTCGGCCCCGCCCATGCCGTCGATCTGCACGGGATCGGGGCTGCCCATCATGGCGAGCAGGAAGGCATCGCGGGCAGCAATGTCGGCGGGAAGGTCGGACTTCAGGAAATAGCCGCCCTTCGACGTGCCGCCACGCATCCACATGCACCGGATGCCATCGGAGGCGGAAGTCGTCTCAGACATACTTCAGGCCTTCCTTTTCCAGCCGTTCGCGCATCTTGTACATGTCGAGCCCGAGCACGCCCGCCGCCAGCTTGGCGCGCTTTTCGCCTTCGTTGGCTTCGCGCGCCTGTGCGGCTTTGAGCACGGCTTCGGCATTGGCGCGCGGGACCACGCAGACGCCGTCGTCGTCGGCCACGATCACATCACCCGGATTGACCAGCGCGTTGGCGCACACGACCGGCACGTTGACGCTACCGAGCGTGTTCTTGACCGTACCTTGCGCGTAGATGGCCTTGGACCAGACGGGGAATTCCATCTCGGTCAGGTCGCGCACGTCGCGCACGCCCGCATCAATGATCAGGCCGCGGCAACCCCGCGCCTGCGCGCTTGTGGCGAGAAGGTCGCCGAAGTAGCCGTCCTCGCACGGGGAGGTTGGGGCGAGCAGCAGGATGTCGCCGTCGCGCAACTGTTCGATGGCCACGTGGACCATCCAGTTGTCGCCGGGTGCCGCGCTGATCGTCACAGCCGAGCCGGCGATGCGCGCGCCGCGATAGATCGGTCGCATGTAGGAGGCGAGCAGGCCGGTTCTGCCTTGCGCTTCATGCACCGTCGCGACGCCGCACGCGGCGAGGCCGTCGATCACTGCGGGATCGGCGCGTTCGATGTTCTGGACGACGATACCCGACATGGTGGAGGGTCCTTCTGGGCGATGCGAAATGCTCTTGGCTTCCCTTCGTCCCATGACGTGGCAAGGGCCAATCCGATGTTTGCGCCACACCATAAGGAAATGCTAAACGCACCAGCCAATGTCCGCATCCGTTCCCAATATTCGCCATCTCGCCGCGCTGGTTGCTACCGTGCGTCATGGCAGTCTGACGCGCGCCGCCAAGGCGGTGAACCTCACCCAGCCGGCGCTGACCCAGGCGATCGCGCGGCTGGAGGCGGATCTTGGCTGCGCGCTGTTCGAACGGGGCGCAGGCGGCATGGCCCCCACCGATCCCGCGCTGTTGCTGGCGCCGCGCGCGGAAGCCGCGCTGGGGCACATCGGCAGTCGGCGCGTCACCGCTACGCAAGTTCGCGCGTTCCTCGCGCTGGCGCGGGCGGGGTCCTATGCCGGGGCGTCGGAGGCGACCGGGCTGTCGGCCGCCTCGTTGCACCGCGCTGTCGCGGACCTGGGTGTCGCGCTGGGGCAGCGACTGGTGGACCGGCGCGGTCGGTCCATTCTGCTGACGCCACAGGGCGAAAAACGCGCGCGGGGATTCGGTCTGGCGATGGCGGAACTGCGCAGCGGTCTGGATGAAGTGGCGGCGTGGCAGGGCAAGGCTGCGGGGCGGATCGTAGTGGGAGCCATGCCGCTGTCGCGCGCACGCTGGCTGCCGGAAACCATCCGCCGCTTCCATGGCGAAGAGCCCAGAGTGGCGATCGCGGTTGTCGAAGGTAGCCACGCCGACCTTGCGGGGCCGTTGCGGGAGGGCGAGGTGGACCTGCTGCTTGGCGCATTGCGCGCCGACGGCCTGCATGACGACCTGGCGCAGGAAGCGGTGTTCGAAGACCGGCCCGCCATGATCATGCGGGCGGGGCATCCGCTCTTGACCGCCACAGCGCTCGATGGGGCCAGTCTTGCCGGGTTCGAATGGATCTTGCCGGCGCGCGACACGCCGCTGCGATTGTACTGGGAGGCGATGATGCGTGCGGCTGGCACCGAGCCACCGCCGGTCACGATCGAGTGTGGTTCGGTGCTGACGGTGCGGCAACTGCTGGTAGGCTCCGACGCGCTCACGCTGCTTTCGCCCGCGCAATTGGCGGTCGAACTGGAGGCCGGTGTGCTGGCAGCGCTGCCCCCGCCCGCGCCTGTTTCCCGCATCATCGGCGTGACCGTCCGGACCGGGTGGCGCCCCACCGCGACACAAGCGCGCTTTCTCCAGCTTCTGCGCGAGGTGGGGGGCGAAGTCTTCGCATAAAATTATGGATCGGGCAGTCTTCGCATTTGTATGAGGGAGGCGCTCGCGCAACAGGTCCGGACATGGACAGCACAATCGCCCTGATCGGCTTCGGCGAAGCCGGATCTACGTTCGCTACCGCCGCGGGCTGGGAGGGAGCTGCGCGCGCTTTCGACGTGAAGTCCGAGCGGCGCGCGGCGATGATCGAGGCGGGGGCGTTCGTGGCCGAAAGCGCCGACGATGCCCTCGCAGGCGCCGGACTGGTGCTGTCGTTGGTGACCGCTGACGCAGCGCTCGATGCGGCGCGGGCCTGCGCGCCGCAGTTGGCCCAAGGCGCGCTGTTCTGCGACATGAACTCGGTCGCGCCCGAGACCAAGCGCGCAGCTGCCGAGGTCGTGGCGCGGGGGGCAGGGCGCTATGTCGATGTCGCCGTGCTCGCGCCCGTCAACCCGGCGCGCATGAATGTGCCGCTGCTGGTGTCGGGCACTGCGGCGGACGAGGCTGCGGCCCTGCTGCGGCAGGCCGGGTTCGCCAACGTGCGCGTGGTCGGCGAGGAAGTCGGTCGGGCTAGCGCGATCAAGATGATCCGCTCGGTCATGGTCAAGGGCATTGAGGCGCTGACCGCCGAGATGATGCTCGCCGCAAATGCCGCAGGCGTGGCCGAAGAGGTGCTCGCCTCGCTCGAAGCCAGCGAAAAGCCGCAATCGTGGTTCGCGCGCGCGGCGTACAACATCGAACGCATGGTGACGCACGGCGCGCGTCGGGCTGCGGAGATGGAAGAATCCGCCAAGACGCTGTCCAGCCTGGGTGTCGAGCCGATGATGACCAGTGGCACGGTCCGCCGCCAGCGTGTGCAGGCCGGAAGTCCGATCGAAACGCCTGCAAAGCCTGCCGCAAAGCCTGAGGGAACGGTTGCATGACCATGATCATCGATTGCCACGGCCATTACACCGTGCTGCCAAAGGCGCACGACGCATGGCGCGAGCAGCAGAAGGCGGCGTTCAAGGCCGGCAGCGAATGTCCGCCGTACCCCGAGATTTCCGACGACGAGATCCGCCAAACGATCGAGGGCAACCAGCTGCGCCTGCTCAAGGAGCGCGGTGCCGACATGACGATCTTTTCCCCGCGCGCGTCGGCAATGGCGCCGCATGTGGGCGACCAGTCGGTGGCGGTGAAGTGGGCGCAGGTATGCAACGACCTGATCGCGCGCGTGGTCGGGCTCTATCCGGAAACGTTTGCAGGCGTGTGCATGCTGCCGCAATCGCCCGAGGCGGACATGACCAGCTCGATCGCCGAACTGGAGCGCTGCGTTACCGAACAGGGCTTCATCGGCTGCAACCTGAACCCCGATCCCGGCGGTGGTCGCTTCACGCATCCACCGCTGACGGACGAATTCTGGTTTCCGTTCTACGAGAAGATGGTGGAGCTTGACGTTCCGGCGATGATCCACGTTTCGGGATCGTGCAACCCGGCGATGCACGCGACCGGCGGGTACTACATCGCGGCAGACACGATCGCGTTCATGCAACTGCTCGAAGGCGACCTGTTCAGCCGCTTCCCGACCTTGCGCTTCATCATCCCGCACGGCGGCGGCGCGGTGCCCTATCACTGGGGGCGGTATCGCGGACTGGCGGACATGCTGAAGAAGCCGTCGCTCGACATGCACCTGATGAACAACATCTACTTCGACACCTGCGTCTACCACCAGCCGGGGATCGACCTGCTGGCCGACGTGATCGAGAACAAGAACATCCTGTTCGGCAGCGAGATGGTCGGCGCGGTGCGCGGGATCGATCCCACCACTGGGCACTATTTTGACGATACCAAGCGCTACATCGACGCGCTCGACATCACCGATGCAGAGCGCCATGCGATCTTCGAAGGCAACGCGCGCCGCGTGTTTCCCCGGCTTGACGCGCAGCTGACGGCGCGCGGGCTGTGACCATCTGGATCACCGAGGCGTGGTACGTCGCTGGCTGGGACGCGGAGATCGATTCCGCTCCGCTGGCGCGCACCATCTGCGGTGTTCCGATGGTTTTCTACCGCAAGCTCGACCGCAGTGTCGTCGCGTTGCGCGACGCCTGTCCGCACAGGTTGTTGCCGCTGTCGATGGGCTTGCGCGAAGGGGATTCGCTGCGCTGCAAGTACCACGGCCTCAAGCTGGGGCCGGACGGCGTGGCCGAGGAAATGCCGCTCAAGAGCGAAGCGGTGAACCGGCGCATTTGCGCCGAAGCCTATGTCACGCACGAGCGGCACAGGTTCGTCTGGGTTTGGATCGGAGACAAGGCCAAGGCCGATCCTGCGCTGATCCCCGACCTTTGGCCGTGCTCGGCCGACGGGTGGACTTTCGACGGGGGATACTACCACGTCGCTTGCGATTATCGCCTGATGATCGACAATCTGATGGACCTGACGCACGAGACGCACGTCCACGCAGGCTCGATCGGCCAGCCCGAAATCCTCGAGGCGCCGATCACCACGCGCGTCGAAGGCGACGAGGTGGTGGTCGAACGCTGGATGCCGGGCATTGATGCGCCGCCGTTCTGGCGCGGCGCGCTCAAGCAGCCGGGGCTGGTCGACCGCTGGCAGGTGTGCCGCTTCGTCAAGCCCGCATCGGTGATGATCGATGTGGGCGTGGCACCAGTAGGTGCGGGTGCGACCATCGAGCGCCATCACCAGGGCGTGCGGGGCATGGTGGTCGACTTCATGACGCCTGAGAGCGAGACCACGCACCACTACTTCTGGGGCATGGCGCGCAACTTCGACATCGAGGACTCGGGCTTTACCGCGCGTTTCAAGCGACAGCAGGGCGGGGTGTTCCTGGAGGACAAGGACGTGCTGGAGGCGCAACAGCGCGCCATCCACGCCAATCCGGACCTCAAGCTTTCCGCCTACCGCATTGACGAGGGCGGAGTGCGCGCCCGGCAGATCATCGCGCGCGCCATCGCAGGCGAACGCCAGGGAGCAGAGCAGCCATGAGCGGCCATAGCGACATCCACGCCTACCTCGCCGAGTTCGACGATATTCCCGGCACCCGCGTCTATACGGCGCAGCGGGCGAGGGCGGGCTATCACCTCAACCAGTTCGCGATGAGCCTGATGAAGGCGGAAAACCGCGAGCGCTGGAAGGCGGGGGAGCGTGAATACCTCGACCAATGGCCGCTGACCGAGGACCAGAAGCTGGCGGTGCTGGCGCGCGACTACAACCGGATGCTGGATCTGGGCGGCAACATCTACTTCCTGTCCAAGATCTTCTCGACCGACGGCATTCCGTTTGCCGAGGCCTGCTCGACGATGACCGACATGACCTTCCCCGAATACCGGCAGATGATGATGAACGGTGGTCGTTCGCCAGAGGGCAACCGCAGTATCAAAGGAAACTACTGACATGGCGCGCATTACTGCCGGCGTCGGCTCCAGCCATGTTCCGCTGCTCGGCGTCGCGGTCGACCAGGGCAAGACCGGGGACGACTACTTCGGCCCGATCTTCGCAGGCTACGAATGGACCAAGGCGTGGGAGGTCGAGCAGAAGCCCGACGTGATCGTGCTGGTCTATAACGACCACGCCTCGGCTTTCGACGCCAACATCATCCCGACCTTCGCGATCGGCTGCGGCGAACGCTACAAGCCCGCCGACGAAGGCTGGGGGCCGCGTCCGGTGCCCGATGTCGAAGGCCATGCCGACCTTGCCTGGCACATCGCGCAGAGCCTGATCCTCGACGATTTCGACATGACCATCATCAACGAGATGGACGTCGACCATGGCCTGACCGTGCCGCTGTCGATGATGTTCGGCCAGCCGGAGGCGTGGCCGGTGAAGGTCATCCCGCTGGCGGTCAACGTCGTGACCTATCCGGTGCCGTCGGGCAACCGCTGCTGGGCACTGGGCGAGGCGATCGCCCGCGCAGTGGAGAGCTTCCCCGAAGATCTCAACGTGCAGATCTGGGGCACGGGCGGCATGAGCCACCAGCTTCAGGGCCCGCGCGCCGGGCTGCTCAACCGAGAGTGGGACAACAGGTTCATGGACCTGCTGGTGGGCGAAACGCAGGAAGCGCGGGCGATCCCGCACATCGAATACCTGCGCGAAACCGGCAGCGAAGGCATCGAAATGGTGATGTGGCTGATCATGCGCGGCGCGCTCGGGCGCGCAACGCGGCTGTTGCACCGCCACTATCACATCCCTTGCAGCAACACGGCCATCGGCCACATGGTTCTGGAGCCCGTAGAATGACCCAACCTATTCGTATTGCCTTGGCGGGCGCTGGCGCCTTCGGGGAAAAGCACCTCGATGGCCTTGCGAAGATCGACGGCGTGGAAATCGTCTCGATTATCAGTCGCACCGGCGAGCAGGCCGCCGCCGTTGCCGCCAAGTATGGCGCGAAGCACTGGTCGGAAAACCTCGAGGACGCACTGGCCCGCGATGACGTCGACGCTGTGATCCTGTGCACGCCGACGCAGATGCACGCCGCGCAGGCTATCGCCTGCATGGAAGCGGGCAAGCACGTGCAGGTGGAAATCCCGCTGTCCGACAGCTGGACCGATGCCGAGGCAGTGGTTGCCAAGAGCCGCGAAACCGGCCTTGTCTGCATGGTCGGGCACACCCGCCGCTTCAATCCTTCGCACCAGTACGTACACAACAAGATCGTCGCGGGCGAACTGTCGCTCCAGCAGATGGACGTGCAGACCTACTTCTTCCGTCGCAAGAACATGAACGCCAAGGGTGAGCCGCGGTCGTGGACCGACCACCTGCTGTGGCACCATGCCGCGCACACCATCGACCTGTTCGCCTACCAGTCGGGCAAGATCGTCGCCGCCAACGTGCTGCAGGGGCCGAAGCATCCCGAGCTTGGCATCGCGATGGACATGTCGATCCAGCTGAAGGCGGAAACCGGCGCGATCTGCACGCTGTCGCTGTCGTTCAACAACGACGGGCCACTTGGCACGTTCTTCCGCTATATCGGCGACACCGGCACCTATATCGCGCGCTACGACGATCTGGTGAACGGCAAGGAAGAGCCGATCGACGTGAGCAAGGTCGATGTCAGCATGAACGGCATCGAACTGCAGGACCGCGAATTCATTGCCGCGATCCGCGAAGGCCGCGAGCCGAATTCGTCGGTGGGCAAGGTGCTCGATTGCTACCGCGTGATCGGCGAACTGGCGGCGAGCCTGGAAGCGCAGGACGGCTGGTCCTGAGGCGCGGCGCTCAGGCGAGGGTGGGGTTGTAGTCCCGCTCCTCGCGCAGCGCGGTCAGGAAGCGTTCGGCAAGCGGCGAGGGCTGGCGTTCGGCCAGCCGTCGCACGCCGATCGTGCGATGCACGCCCACGTCGTCGAGCGCGATGGCACGCAGCAGGCCGGTGGACAGTTCCGCCGCCGCCACCTGCCGGGGCAGGATGGTGAGGCAATCGCTGCGCGCGACCAGCGCCTTGGTTGCAATCAGCGAATCGCAGCGAATGACGTTGCCGGGGATGGGCGCGTCGGCAGCCAGGAACACGGCATCGAGCTGGCGACGGAACCCGCCCAGCACATCGGGCAGCACCCACGGCAGGTCCACCAGATCGCGTAACCGCGCGCGCGATGGCAGGTGGACGTTGGCAGGCCCGGCCAGCAGGTCGAACGGATCGCGCAGGATCGGTTCTTCGGTGAGGTCGGCAGGCATGGCCTCGATCCCGGTGGTGACCAGCGCCAGTTCGATGCGCTCGTTGCGCAGCAGGTCGACCAGCTCGCCTTCGGGGCGCTCCAGCACTTGCAGGTCGAAGCGGGGCTCGGCCTTGCGCAGTCGCGATACGGCGGCCGGCAGCAGGCTCGACAGCGCGCCGGGGGTGCCGCCCACGGTCAGCGGGCCTGCGGAATGATCTCGTAGCAAGGCCACTTCGCGCTCTGCCGATTGAAGCAGCGTCTCCATCGCTTCGGCCCGGCGGCGCAAGGCGAGGCCCGCTGCCGACAGCGCGATCCCTGCGCGCGATCGGGTGAACAGCTGCGCGCCCAGCGTACGCTCCAGCCCGGCGATCACCACCGAGACCGAGGGTTGCGAGATGTTGAGATCGCGCGCGGCGGCGCTGATGGACCCTGCGCGGCAGACGGCGAGGTAAAGGCGCAGGCTGCGCGGGTCGATGGCCATGGTGCTTGCCGTTCCTGATGGATGGCGGCCTGAATATCGTCTGTGGCGATGGAAGCCAACAGGCTCTAGGACAGGGGCCATGCGCACGCCCGCCCCCGGTGAAACCGAACTGCTGGTGCCCCTGCACGAGGGCATCTTCGAACAGCCGATGTGGCAGACCTTTCTCGCCCGCCTGCGCGCGGCGACCGGCACGCAACAGGCGGCGATCGTGGTCATGCCCGCGGGCGGCGAGGACGAAATCGAGGTGCGCTCGGGCGCCGGGGTCGAAGGCTATGCGCGTTTCCTCACCGCGGGCCACCGCGACGAGGGGGCGCGGCTGCGGCTGATGCGCGAGGCGCGCGTCTATGCGCTGGACGAGATTGTGGCCATCGGCGGCATCGACCAGGCCGCGTTTGCGGATGACGCGCTGCGCCCGGCGCGCCTGACCGACCTGCGCGCGGTGCGCGTACGCGAACCGGGTGGGCTGGACGGCTGGCTGGTGCTGGCGGGATCGACCGAGCTTGGCGCGGCACAGGGCCGGTTGCTCGCGCTGATCGTTCCGCATTTCCGCGCGGCCTTGCGCGCCTTTTCCGCGCTGGAGCGCGAACGCGCGCGGGCGCAAGTGAGCGCCGAGGCATTCCGGCGGATGAACTTCGGCTGGATCACGCTCGATGCCGCGTGCTGCGTGGTCGACATGGATGCGCAGGCGGAAAGCCTGCTGGCGCGCACCTCGGCCATTCGCAAGGGGCCGCGCGGGCGGTTGCTGCCCGCATCACCCGAGATCGACCGCGAGCTGACTTCGCAAGTGCGCGCGCTGGCGGACGATCCCACCGCGCGGCCCAAGGCGCTGCATCTCAGCCGCGATCCGTGGATCGACTTGCTGGTCGCGCCGATGCGGCTGCATGGGCTGACGGGGGGCGGCCAGCCAGTGGCGGTCGCGTACCTGTCGGGCGACCGCAGTTCGAGCGCGGACCGGCGCGAGCAACTGGTGGGCCTGTTCGGCCTCAGCCCCAGCGAGGCGCGGCTGGCATGGGCCATGGCGCAGGGGCTGGGCATTGCCGAGGCGGCGGCGGAACTCGGCCTCACGGTCGAGACCGCGCGCAACTATTCGAAGAAGATCTACGCCAAGACCGGCGCGCGCGGACAAGCGGATCTGGTCCGCCATATCCTGACGAGCGTGCTGGCGCTGGCTTAGGCGGCGTCCACTTTCGCGACTTCCGCCAGCACGCGCGCGGCGTGTTCCTTCCGGCAGATCAGCAGGTCGGGCATGTAGGTGTCGGCCTGGTTATAGACCAGCGGGCTGCCGTCGATGCGCGAGCAGTGCAGGCCATGCGCCAGCGCCACCGCGACCGGCGCGCAGGAATCCCATTCGAACTGCCCGCCCGAATGGAGGTAGATGTCGGCCGTGCCGAGGATCACCGCCATGGCCTTGGCCCCGGCGCTGCCCATCGGCACCAGCTCCGCGCCGATCGCTTCGGCGACGGCGATCGCTTCCTTGGCAGGGCGGGTGCGGCTGACGACCATGCGCAGCGTTTCGGGCGCGGCGGGCAGGGCGCGCGGCTGGTCCGAGCGCAGGACGAGCCCGGCCCCCGGCAGCGCGACCGCGCCGATGCTGGCGACGCCATCGATGGCAAGGCCGACGTGGACAGCCCAGTCGGTGCGTTCCTCGCCATATTCGCGCGTGCCGTCGACCGGATCGACGATCCACGTGCGCGCAAACGCCAGCCGGTCGAGGTTGTCCTTTTCCTCTTCCGACAGCAGCCCGTCGTCGGGCCGCTTTTCGCGCAGCGCGTGGCAGAGGAACTGGTTGGCCGTGGCATCGCCCGCCTTGCCCAACGCCTTGAGGCTCAGCACCTGGCTGTCGCGCACGGTCAGCAGCAGGCGGCCCGCCACTTCGGCGAGGTGGGCAGCAAGATCGGCGTCGGTCATGGCCACGAAAGTTCCCCCAAGGTCCGTCAGGTCAGATCGTCGGCGCCCAGCCGAGCAGGTGATCGACGATGCGTTCGGCGGCGTCTTCGGGGCTTTCCTTCGTCGTGTCCACCCGGATTTCGGGGTTCTCCGGCGCTTCGTAGGGGCTGTCGATCCCGGTGAAGTTCTTGAGCTGGCCGCTGCGCGCCTTCTTGTAGAGGCCCTTCACGTCGCGCGCTTCGGCCACGTCGAGCGGGGTGTCGATGAACACTTCGACGAATTCGCCTTCGGGCAGAAGCTCGCGCACCATCTCGCGCTCGGCGCGGAACGGGCTGATGAACGCGGTCAGCACGATCAGCCCGGCATCGGTCATCAAGCGGGCGACTTCACCGACGCGGCGGATGTTTTCGATGCGGTCGGTCTCGGTGAAGCCCAGGTCCTTGTTGAGCCCGTGGCGCACGTTGTCGCCATCGAGCAGGAACGTGTGCTTGCCCAGTGCGTGGAGCTTCTTTTCGACGAGGTTGGCCACGGTCGACTTGCCCGAGCCGGACAGGCCGGTGAACCACAGCACGGCGGGCTTCTGGTTCTTGAGCGCGGCGTGCGCTTCGCGGCTGACGTCGAGCGCCTGCCAGTGGACGTTCTGCGCGCGGCGCAGGCTGAAGTGCAGCATCCCCGCCGCGACAGTGGCGTTGGTGATCTTGTCGATCAGGATGAACCCGCCCAGCGTGCGGCTGTCCGCGTAAGGTTCGAAGACCACTGGCCGGTCGGTCGTGATCTCGGCCACGCCAATGGCGTTCAGGTCGAGCGTCTTGCAGGCAAGATGCTCCATCGTGTTGACGTTGACCGTGTACTTGGGCGCCTGCACGGTGGCCGAGACGGTCTGCGTGCCCAGCTTCAGCCAATAGGCGCGGCCCGGGAGCAGCGCCTCGTCGGCCATCCACACCAGCGTCGTTTCGAACTGGTCGGCGGCCTGCGGCGGCGCATCGGCGGCGGCGAGCACATCCCCGCGCGAGCAGTCGATCTCGTCGGCAAGGCACAGCGTGATCGACTGGCCCGCGACGGCTTCGTCAAGGTCGCCATCGAGCGTGACCACGCGCGTGACGGTGCTGGTCTTGCCCGAGGGCAGCACGCGCACTCCATCGCCCGGACGCACGGCGCCACTGGCGATCAGGCCGGAGAAGCCCCGGAAGTCGAGGTTGGGGCGGTTGACCCACTGCACGGCCATGCGGAACGGCTTGGCCTGGTCGATGGTGGAATCGAGTTCCACCGTTTCCAGGTGCTGGATCAGGCTCGGCCCGGTGTACCACGGCGTATTCTCGCTCGGCCCGGTGATGTTGTCGCCCTTGAAGCCCGAGATCGGCATGGCCACGAAGCTCTCGATGCCGATCGATCGCGCGAAGGCGGCATAATCGGCGACGATCGCGTCGTAGGTGGCCTGATCGTAGCCGACGAGGTCCATCTTGTTCACGGCCAGCACGATGTGGCGGATGCCGATCAGGTGCGCGAGGAACGAGTGGCGGCGGGTCTGCGTCAGCACGCCCTTGCGCGCGTCGATCAGGATCACCGCGAGGTCGGCGGTGGAGGCGCCAGTCACCATGTTGCGCGTGTACTGTTCGTGGCCGGGGGTATCGGCGACGATGAACTTGCGCTTTTCGGTGGCGAAGAAGCGATAGGCGACGTCGATCGTGATGCCCTGCTCGCGTTCCGCGGCGAGGCCATCGACCAGCAGCGCGAAGTCGATTTCCTGCCCTTGCGTGCCCACCTTCTTGCTGTCGCTTTCCAGCGCGGCCAGCTGGTCCTCGAAGATCATCTTCGAATCGTAGAGCAGGCGGCCGATCAGCGTCGACTTGCCATCGTCCACCGACCCGCAGGTGATGAAGCGCAGCATCGTCTTGTGCTGGTGCGTTTCGAGATAGGCGTCGATGTCCTCCGCGATCAGCGCGTCGGTGACGTAGACGGGCTCTTCCTTGGTGATCTGCTCGCTCATCAGAAGTACCCCTGCTGCTTCTTCACTTCCATGCCGGCGCCGCCAGCGTCCTTGTCGATGGCGCGGCCCTGGCGTTCGCTGGTGGTGGTCAGAAGGGTTTCCTGAATGACCTCGGGCAGCGTCCTGGCGGTGCTTTCGACTGCGCCGGTCAGCGGGTAACAGCCCAGCGTGCGGAAGCGGATCGAACGGTTCACCGGCGTCTCGCCGGGCTTGAGCGGGAAGCGGTCGTCATCGACCATCAGCAGCATCCCGTCGCGCTCCACCGTCGGGCGTTCCTCGGCGAAATAGAGCGGCACGATCGGCACGTCGTTGAGGTGAATGTACTGCCAGATGTCCAGCTCGGTCCAGTTCGAGATCGGGAACACGCGGATGCTCTCGCCCTTGTTCTTGCGGGCGTTGTAGAGGTTCCACAGCTCGGGGCGCTGGTTCTTGGGGTCCCAGCCGTGCGATGCGGTGCGGAACGAGAAGATGCGCTCCTTGGCGCGGCTCTTTTCCTCGTCGCGGCGCGCGCCACCGAAGGCTGCGTCGAAGCCCCACTTGTCGAGCGCCTGCTTCAGCCCCTCGGTCTTCCACATGTCGGTATGGAGCGCGCCGTGGTCGAACGGGTTGATCCCGCGCGCTGCCGCTTCCGGGTTCTGGTAGACGAGGAGTTCCATGCCGGACTCCTTCGCCATGCGATCGCGCAGCTCGTACATAGCCTTGAATTTCCACGTCGTGTCGACGTGGAGCAGCGGGAACGGCGGCGGCGAGGGGTAGAACGCCTTGCGCGCCAGATGCAGCATGACCGCGCTGTCCTTGCCCACCGAATAGAGCATCACGGGGTTCTCGGCCTCGGCCACGACCTCGCGCATGATGTGGATCGCCTCGGCTTCGAGCCGTTGCAGGTGGGTAAGGACTTTCGGGTCGGTCATGATCAAACCTTGATTACCTATTGGCGCGGCACATGGCATGCGTGCGGCGCGATCCCACCTCCCATCTGGGAGGGGTTTGGGGCAATCAAGATTTTCTATCCGGCCCTATGGTCAGGCCGAGAACCACAGGTGCGCCGCCGCGCTCAGCGCCACGATCGCCACCATCAGCGAGATGGCGGACAGGGGGCGCCAATTGATCAGGCTCACGCGGTCGAGGTCGGCCCGCCGCAGGTTGCGTCGGTCGCGCCAGCCCGCCAGCGCCGAGAGCGCCAAAAGGAAAACCCCGCCGCCAACGAGAAGCTGGAGCGGGGTGAGATCGTCGAACATCATGCGCTGGTGGCGGAGGGGCAGCCACGCCGCCCCTCCGCGCTGAAATCAGCGATTGTCGCGCTGCGCGAGCAGGCGCAGGCGCAGGGCATTGAGCTTGATGAACCCCGCCGCGTCCTTCTGGTCGTAGGCACCGGCATCGTCCTCGAACGTCACGTGGCGTTCCGAATAGAGGCTGTCTGCCGACTTGCGACCAACGACCGAAGCGCTGCCCTTGTAGAGCTTGACCCGCACGGTGCCGTTGACCCGCTCCTGCGAGTGGTCGATCGCGGCCTGCAACATCTCGCGCTCCGGGCTGAACCAGAAGCCATTGTAGATCAGCTCGGCATACTTGGGCATCAGCTCGTCCTTGAGGTGCGCGGCACCCCGGTCGAGCGTGATCGATTCGATGCCGCGATGCGCGCGGGCGTAGATTTCGCCGCCCGGCGTTTCGTACATGCCGCGGCTCTTCATACCCACGAAGCGGTTCTCGACAAGGTCGAGGCGACCGATGCCGTGCTTGCGGCCCAATTCGTTAAGCGCGGTCAGCAGCGTCGCGGGGCTCATCGCCTCGCCGTTCAGCGCAACGCCATCGCCCTTGGCGAAATCGATGGTGATGTATTCCGGGGCATCCGGCGCATCTTCCGGGTTGACCGTGCGCGAATAGACGTAGTCCGGCGTCTCTTCCCACGGATCTTCCAGCACCTTGCCCTCGGACGACGTGTGCAGCAGGTTCGCGTCGGTCGAGAACGGGCTTTCGCCCCGCTTGTCCTTGGGCACCGGGATCTGGTGCGCTTCGGCCCACGCGATCAGGGCGGTGCGGCTGGCGAGATCCCATTCGCGCCAAGGCGCGATCACCTTGATCGAGGGATCCAGCGCATAGGCCGACAGTTCGAAGCGGACCTGGTCGTTGCCCTTGCCGGTGGCGCCGTGCGCGACCGCGTCGGCCCCGGTTTCCTTCGCGATCTCGATAAGGCGCTTGGAGATTAGCGGGCGCGCGATCGATGTGCCGAGCAGGTAGTCGCCTTCGTAGCGGGCATTGGCGCGCATCATCGGGAAGACGAAGTCACGCACGAATTCTTCGCGCAGATCGTCGATGTAGATGTGCTCGGGCTTGACGCCCATCAGTTCGGCCTTGTGGCGCGCCGGCCCGAGTTCCTCGCCTTGGCCCAGATCGGCGGTGAAGGTCACCACTTCGCAGTTGTAAGTGACCTGCAGCCACTTGAGGATGACGGAGGTGTCGAGACCGCCGGAATAGGCAAGGACGACCCGCTTGATATCGGACATGGGCGACTCCCGTATGCGCGCCTGAATGAGATGCGGGCGCGCCTAACAGGCAGGGGGCAGGGGTGCAACCGGCGAAGGGATGCAAGCGCCCGACTGTCGCTACCCTCTTCGGCGCGGTCGTCGGCAAGGTACAGCCCCGGCCGTTTCCGACCGGGGGCTGCGCGTACTGGTGGTCCGGCCACAGCAAGGGCCGGTCGCTTCAGGGTCGGCGGGTCGGGAGGGTGGACTTCCCGACGGATAGCAGCTGCCCGGACTACCCACGCCCATGGCAACCCTCGCGAGCTATGGCCAATCCGCCTTTTGCGTTCACATAAGTGGCAGCAGGGCCGGCCTGGATACCATTGGGGGTGTTTGACTGGAGATCGCTGGAGATCGCCCGGCACGGCTGCCCGGTGCTAGAGATGGGCTGGAGAGATGCTGGAGATCGACCCCAGTTGGCTGGAGATCGGTTGGAGATCGCCGCCATCGCTGCTCACACCTTGGTCGAATTGCCCTGCAAGTGATTGAGCAAAATCCGCTATCTTCAGCGCCACAGAACAACCAAATTGGAGCCGTCGTTCCATAACGGCATCACTTCGTGCTGCGCTGCGGGGCGCAAGATGGCATTCCCTATGCGGGAGTTACGTATGCTCGATGAAGTCCACCGCCCTGTTGAAGACATCCGCCTGACCGCGCGCCAGGCCGATTGCGTCGCGCTCGTCGCGCAAGGGCTCAGTTCGAAGGAGATCGCGCGGGAACTTGGCATCGCGCCCTCCACGGTCGACAACCACATCGCCATTGCCATGCACCAGTATGGCTTCACCAATCGCAATGCGGTGGCGCGCTGGTATCGGGAAACCGTCGAATCGAAGCAGGGCCCGGACCCTCGTGCCAGCGCAACCGCTGCCGAGATTTCGCTTATCCGGCGCGAACTGCTCCTGGGGACGCCTCCTTTGGGAGGGATTCGAAACTCACTTTCGGTGAAGGAAAGGATTGTTTCGGTCGCGCAGGTATCAATCCTCTCGATAATGGCCACATCTGCGGCAGTCACATTTGTTCTTGGTTTGATCTTTCTGCTGAAGCTGCGTATGTGATTGTATAATCATGGACCTCACAGCGAAGACAGGAGGTTTTCCATGATCACCTTGCGTGAAGGTTCTACCCGCGTGGTCGCCGGCGATGCCCAGGAAATGGGCGGCATGATCGATCGCGCGCTGCTGCAGCAGATGCGGCTCGCCACCAGCTTCATCGAAGCCAGCCAGGAATCGAAGCTTGCCATGCCGATGACCCAGCCTGCGCTTCAGGCACTGGCCGAAGGGCTGAACTGTCTTGTCGAGGGGCGCGCGAAGGTTTCGCACTCGGTGCGCGAGATGACCCGCATCCTCAAGCATAGCAACCTCAGGGAGGTCGGTTTCGGTTGCCCTGGCGGGCTGTGGACGGCTTCGGCCAACGAGCCCGAAGCGCTGGCCTGCTGAGGAGTTTGTTCCCGCCGTGCTGACGCTCGCCGTCCTGATCCTGTTCTGGCTGATGTTGCTGGGCAACTTCGCCGTCGCCGCATTGTTCGGCACTAGGATCGAGCGGGCGTTCGCCACCATGCTTGTTGTCATCAGCATCGTGATGCTGGCGATCAGCGTGGTGGTGCCTCCACCCCTTTGGGCGCGGGCGGGAACGGCGTCGGACTGGGCGATCCTTGTGGTCGCCTGGTTCCTGGCGCTGCGATCGGACCGCTATTGGCCGATCTGGTTTGCCGCGATGCAGTCGCTTGCGATCATCACCAGCACCATGGCCGCGATGGTCACCGGCGTGCCGCACGTCGTGTTCTCGAACCTGGCTGCAGTCTGGGCCTTGCCCGCTCTGCTCGTCATGAGTGCCGGGACGCTCAGCGACTGGTCGGCGCGCCGACGTTCAACCTGATGACATTGCCCGCAGCGTCCGGCTGACCGGCGCGGATACGGGCTTCATCATCTCCAATATAGTCGCGCGTCAGCGGCAGAGCATCGCGGTCGCGCACGATCTGGAACTGGAAGTTGACCAGGTCGCCGTGTTCGAAGGCGGTCGCTGCCCCCGCCAGATAGAACAGCCACATCCGGTAGAAGCGCGCGTCGTACAATTCAACGATCCGCGCCTCCTGCGCCACGCAGCGGCGATACCATTCGCGCAGTGTCAGCGCATAGTGACGGCGAAGCACTTCGACGTCCGACACCATCAGCTTGTTCGGCTCGATCGCCTTCAGCGCCTCGCTCATCGACGGGATATAGCCGCCGGGGAAGATGTACTTGCGCGTGAAGCCGTCGGTGCCATTGGGTGGCCCGGCGCGGCCGATCGTGTGCAGCAGCATCACGCCGTCCTGGGCCAGCAGATCGTGGCATTTGGCGAAGAACGCGCGGTAGTTAGGGACGCCGACATGTTCGAACATGCCGACGGAAACGATACGGTCGAAGCGGCCTTCCTCGTCGCGGTAGTCGGTCAGCGCAAACGTCACCTTGTCGGCCAGGCCTTCGCGTTCCGACCAGGCCTTGGCATAGGCCAGCTGTTCGCGGCTGAGCGTGATGCCATGCACGTGCGCGCCCGTCAGCTTGTGCAACTGGATGGCTAGCCCGCCCCAGCCGCACCCGATGTCGAGCACGCGGTGGCCGGGGCGCAGCGCCAGCTTTGCGGCGATGTGCGCGATCTTGGCCTCTTGGGTCGCTTCCAGCGTGTCCGCAGACGCATCCCAATAGGCGCAGGAATACTGGCGTAGCGGATCGAGGAACAGTTCGTAGAGATCGTCGCCCAGATCATAGTGGTGCGCGACATTCCGGCGCGAGGCGACGCGCTGGTTGCGCTGGTCTACCATGAACGCGATCCGTTCCAGAACGCGCTTGACCGGGCCGGGATTGTCGAGATCGCCGCCGCGCTCCCACGGATTGTTGCGCCGGATGAAGCCGACGAAATCCATGATGTCGCCGCCTTCGATGCGCGCCCGGTCGTCCATGTAGGCTTCGGCAAAGCCCAGCGACGGATCGCGGGCGATGCTGCCGGGCACTTTGCCATCCATCAGTCGAAGGCCAAGGTCGGGCCAGCCAGGCTTCGCCTCGCCATAGTGGCGCACGCGGCCTGAACTTTCGGTGACGGTCAGCGTTCCCTGACGGATCAGGCGCTTGAGGGCCTGATCCAGCAACAGCATCGACATTGTATCACGACTCCCGTCATTCGCGCCCGCACAACGCACGAGGCCGACCCTGCGTTCCCGCAGGGCCGTACCATCGTTGCATTCGTCGTGCGGATCAACGGCAGCGCACGTTGCCGCGGTCGATTTCGCGACCCAACAGGCCGCCGCCAGCCGCGCCGAGGATCGTTCCCAGCGCACGATCACCACGGTTGTCGATCGTGCGGCCCAGCAGTGCGCCAACGCCTGCACCGATGATCAGGCCAGTCGTGCCATTGCTGCGGCGGCAGTAATAACGCCCGTCGTTGCCACGCCAGATGCGGTCGTTGCGGCTCAGGCGGCGCGGTTCGTAGTAGCGGCCATAGCGGTCGTAGGTGCCGCGATGGTAGGCCCGGTAATCCCGGCGATCGTCATCGCGATCGTGCGCGCGGCGACCATGGGCGGGGGCCCACGGCGGCGGGTCGGCAAGCGCTGGGGTCGCGGGAATGGCGACGGCCGCCAGGACGGCGGCAATTATCATCTTCTTCATGAGCAGGCTCCCTGCATGGTTCTGTAAATTCGGGTCGTGCCGAGGAACGGGAAGAGTGGGATTGCGATCCACAACGCCCGATGAACGCGCCGCCGGGACGGGTGTTCCGCGACAGGGCGTTTGCCCCAGGCGACAAGGCGTTGGTCGAAACCGCCTTGGCGGGGACAGAACGACACCTAGACTGACCAGAAACGCACCTGGAGGCACCATGGAACTGGATCTGCTCGATGTTTTTGCCCACGGATCGCTTTCGGGCAATCCGCTCGCGGTCGTGCGTGGGGGCGAGGGGCTGTCGGCGGACGCGATGCTGGCACTCACCCGCTGGCTCGGCTTTTCCGAAACCACTTTCCTGCTGCCGCCGACAGACGGCGGGGCGGACTATCGCGTGCGCATCTTCTACCCCGCCGGAGAGTTGCCGTTCGCGGGCCATCCGACGCTGGGGACCGCCCGGGCGTGGCTGGCGGCGGGCGGCGTGCCCAAGGTGCCGGGAACGATCGTGCAGGAATGCGGCATCGGGCTGGTGGAGGTGCGCGAGGACGGCGAACGGTTGGCGTTCCGCGCGCCGCCGCTGCGGGTGTCGGGACCGTTGAGCGAGGCGGAGCGGGCGGAAGCCATCGCGATTGCGGGCATCGATGCGGGCGAGGTGGTCGATGCGGTGCACGCAGACAACGGGCCTGGCTGGAAGTTGCTGATCCTGCGCGATGCCAAAGCGGTGCTGGCGGCGCAGCCCGTGGCGCGGGCGCCGGTGCCGACCGACGTGGGGCTGGTGGGGGCCTATCCGCCGGGGTCTGCACAGCAGTTCGAGGTGCGCGCCTTCTTTGCCGATGCCACAGGGCGGCTGGCCGAGGATCCCGTGACGGGCAGCCTTAACGCCGCAATCGCGCAGGCGATGGTGGCGCGGGGCGAGGTGGGCGCGGGTTATGTCGCGGGACAGGGGCGCCAGGTGGGCGCGGACGGGCGGGTGCACGTGGCCGTGGCCGATGACGGCGTGTGGATTGGCGGCAAGGCGGTGGTCGTGTCGCGCGGCGGGGTAGTCGCGTTGGACAATTGATTTTCCTACAAGTACCAATTTGGTTATCTGGTCGATTTCCCCGCAGGAGTCGACCCAGATGCCCAATCCCCCGATCCAGTTCCCCGCGACCTTCGCCGCGGTCAACGCCGTCGCTTTCTCCAACCCGGATAATTCGGCGCAAGTGGTGAGTACTGACGCGCCCCTGCCCGTTACGGTGACCAGTCTGGCGGGAACGCAGGCGATTTCCGCGGCGCAACTGCCCGCGAGCCTTGGCGCCAAGGCCGGGGCGGCGAGCCTGTCGGTCGTGCCCGCCAGCGACCTTGCCAACCTTGAACCCGCGGCGAGCGCGATCACCGGCACGACGCTGCCAACGGGCGGGAGCGGTCTGACCGGCTGGCTTTCGGCGATCTACAAGGTGTGCAACGAGGGCCCGGCCATCAGCGGCAGCGCGACGTCGGCGGCGACCGTGGTTTCGGCAAGCAACGTTACCTACATGGGCGGGACGTTCCAGGTGACGAGCGCGGGCACGACCTGCACGGTGACTTATGAACAGTCGAACGACGGAACCAACTGGGTTGCCCTGCCGGTGATCCCGGCCACGGCCGCCAACGCCGTGCCGGTGACCACGTCGACGGCCACGGGTCTCTATGCCTTCACCAGTGCGGCTGCGTACGTGCGCGCCCGGGTTTCCACCTACACCAGTGGAACGGTGACGGTGGTGCTGGTGCAGAAGCAGCAATCGAGCCCGAACACCGGCATCACGCTGGCAACCGGGGCGGCGACGATCGGTGCCGTGACGGTAAGCGGCACGGTCAACGCAACGACTGGATATACGGACAGCACGACCAACCTGGCGGCGGCTGCAACCTTTACCGGAACCGGGCGGGCGACCGGAAATACGCAGTACGGTTTTTTCAATGCCTGCGCCTATTCAGACCAGGCGGGCACGCTGTTCGTCGAACAATCGCTGGACACGGGGACAACCTATCAGCCGGTAGCGAGCCAGGCGGTGAGCGCGGGCAGCTCCGCGAACCTTTCCGTCCGTCTTTGCGGCGCACTGGGCACCGGCGTGCTGTATCGCGTGCGCTACCTCAACGGGGCGACGGCGCAGGCGACGTTCCGGCTTTCGAGCAGCTTTACCGCAAGTTGAAGCGGGCGGCGTTTGCGGGCCTGCCCTTTCCACCCCCTCCCGAATGCGGGAGGGGGAAAGGCATCAGCCCAGCGCGGCGAGCTTTTCTTCGGCGAGGCGATCGAGTTCGGCGCGGCTCTTCTTTTCCGCCGCCGTCTTCAGCTGGCCGCAGGCCGCGTCGATGTCGCGGCCGCGCGGCGTGCGGACCGGGGCCGAAATGCCCGCGTCGAACACGATTTCGGCGAAACGCTTGATCCGTTCCGGGCTGGAGCATTCGTAGGCCGCGCCGTCCCAGGGGTTGAACGGGATCAGGTTGACCTTGGCGGGCAGCTTGTACTGCTTGATCAGCCGGATCAGTTCGCGCGCATCATCGTCGCTGTCGTTCTTGTCCTTGAGCATAACGTATTCGAAGGTGATGCGGCGGGCGTTGGAGGCACCGGGGTAGTCGGCGCAGGCCTGCAACAGTTCCTCGATGCCGTACTTGCGGTTGATCGGCACGATCTCGTCGCGCACGTCCTTTGTCACGGCATGGAGCGAGACGGCGAGGTTGACGCCGATTTCCTCACCTGCGCGGGCCATCATCGGCACCACCCCACTGGTCGAAAGCGTGATGCGACGCTTGGACAGGGCGAGGCCTTCGCCATCCATCACCAGCTTGAGCGCATCGCGCACGTTGTCGAAATTGTAGAGCGGTTCGCCCATGCCCATCATCACGATGTTGGTGAGCAGGCGTCCATCGGGGGTATAGGCGCTGGCGGCTTCGGTATCGTCATCGTCGAAATCGAGCCCGGCCATGGTGCCGATCCTGGTGTCGCTGGCGCTCTTGGGCCATTCGCCCAGCGAATCGCGCGCGAGCATGACCTGCCCGACGATCTCGCCCGGTGTCAGGTTGCGCACGAGGCGCATCGTGCCGGTGTGGCAGAAGCGGCAGTTGAGTGTGCAGCCGACCTGGCTCGACACGCACAGGGTGCCGCGATCGGCGTCGGGGATGAACACCATTTCGAAGTCGTGCTTGTCCGCCGTGCGCAGCAACCATTTGCGGGTGCCGTCGGTGGAGACCTGCGCCTCCACGATCTCGGGACGACCGATCACGAAGCGTTCGGCGAGCCAGGGGCGCATTGTCTTGGCGATATCGGTCATCGCTTCGAATTCGGTGACGCCGCGATGGTAGAGCCAGTGGTACACCTGCTTGGCGCGCAGCTTGGCGGCCTTGGCATCGAGCCCGGCTTGCGCGAACAGTTCCACGATGCGCTGCTTGGGCAGGCCGATCAGATCGATGCGGCCATCTTCGCGCGGAGTGACGCCATCAACAAGGCCGGGGCGCGGCACGGCAACGGGATCGGTGTGGCCGGGGATCGGCATCAAAGGGGTGTGCATGGGCGGCATATAAGGATTTCACGCCTTCGGCGCAAATGCGCGCGCATTGGTCGCAGCCTGCATGCTGGGCAGATCGGGCAAGGCGGCCCATTTTGCGTGCGGTTTAATGCTATGTGACGGAAATGTCACAGGTTCTTGTTGTGTCAGGTTCATGAAACCGGGGCTCGCGCCGTCCGTTCGAAAGACCACTGCCAGTTGCAACGTTTCGCGCTGGCAGGGGAATTGAACGGAGTCTCTCATGAACAAGATCAGCGCCCTTCTCGCCGCGAGCGGCCTTGCCGTGATCGCTGCCCCCGCCTTCGCGCAGGATGACGCCGCGCCCGCCCGCAACTTCGAGGGCCCGCGCGTCGAAGGTCTGGTCGGCTACGACCACCACCGTTCGGGCAGCAGCGTGGATGCCGACACCACGCGCAACATCAAGCAGTCGATCGACGGCGTCGTCTATGGCGTGGGGATCGGCTATGACGTGGCCACCGGATCGCACATGACCGTTGGCGCCGAAGCCGAAGTCACCGACAGCAGCGCCGGCTGGGACAACAACAACGGCGTGCCCAACACCTTCAACCTCGGCCGGGTCGATGCGGGTCGCGACATCTATGTCGGCGCGCGCGTGGGCTATGCCGTGGCACCCAGCACGCTGGTCTACCTGAAGGGCGGCTACACCAATGCCCGTTACAATCTTCAGGGCACCGATGGCACCACCAACCTCAAGCAGCGGCTAGATACCGACGGCTGGCGTGCAGGCGCGGGCGTGGAGCAGAAGGTCGGCTCCAACGCCTATGTGAAGGCCGAGTACCGCTACTCGAACTATTCGAAGGGCGAATTCGACTTCAACGGCAACACGCCGGATTCGAGCCGCTTCAAGATCGATACCGATCGTCACCAGGTGATGGTGGGCGCGGGGCTGCGGTTCTGATCGCGGAACCTTCCCGCGCAGGCCGGGTTTGAACGCCTCTCCAAACACGGGCGGGCCGGGGGCGACCCCGGCCCGCCTTGTCGTGTCTGCCATGTTTGTATGTTGCTGAAATATCACATTTATTTGTTGTCTGTCGTTCAGGAAACTCATCGCTCGCGAAGGCATTCGGGAGGGGACTGCCGATCGGGTCGCCACCTTCCGGTCGTCGGCAGACGAAATGAAAACGGAGATTCCATCATGAAGAAGATCATCGTCGCGCTTGCCGCGGCTTCCGCCATCGCCATCGCCGCCCCCGCCTTTGCGCAGGATGCCACGACCACGGACGAGACTGTCTCGCCTGCCAAGAACTTCAGCGGCCTGAGCGTCAACACCGTGATCGGCTGGGATCACCTGCGTTCGGGCAGCACCAAGGACATCGACACCAATGCCGATATCAAGCAGTCGCTCAACGGCATCGTGTTCGGCGGCGGCGTGGGCTTCGACGTGCCGCTGGGCGACCGCCTGACGCTGGGTGCAGAGGCCGAGGCAACCACCAGCTCGGCCCGCTGGGACAACAACAACGGCGTGCCCAACACCTTCAACCTCGGCCGCGTGAAGGCCGAGCGCGACTTGTATGCGGGCGCGCGCCTGGGCTTTGCCATGTCGCCCAAGACGCTGCTCTACGTGAAGGGCGGCTACACCAACGCGCGCTTCGCGCTGGAAGGCAATGGCGGCGGCTTCTCGGCCAACCAGCGGCTCGACACCGATGGCTGGCGCGCGGGTGCGGGCATCGAACAGAAGGTGGGCAACCACGGCTTCGGCCGCATCGAGTACCGCTATTCGAACTACAACAAGGGCGAATTCGACTTCAACGGCGATACGCCCGACAGCAGCCGCTTCAAGCTCGACACCGACCGCCACCAGGTTGTGGCGAGCGTGGGCGTGCGCTTCTGACGCGGACCTTTCGTGAACGAGCGGCGGGCCGGGGGAAACCTCGGCCCGTTTCGCGTTTCAGCGCGCTGCGCAGGCGAGCGCGGCTGCGTCGAGCGCGGAGGGCAGCCCGGCAAGGCGCCAGACTTCGCGCGTTACCCTGCCGCCGGTGTCGCGCAAGCTGACGGTCAGGTCGCTGGCCGAGCGCATGGCAGCGACGATTGCGGCGTCGGCGCGGCGGTCCACGGCCCAAGCGCTGGCGCCGCCTGCGACGAGCGGAAAGGCCTGCCCGCCGAGCGAGAGCGTGACGCGTGCATCGGGCGGGGCGCGGCGGGGCAGGCGGATATGGATCTGCCCGCGCACGTCGCGCGTGGGCCAGGTGGCGACGGTGAAATAGGGTTCGAACTCGCGCACGCGGCCCGGAGCAGGGCGGGCGAGCGCGATGGCGTAGCAGCGCGGCACGCCGGGATCGCGGAAGGCGGCCCAATCGCCCCACACGCCCAGCGCATCGCGCGCGTGAGCGGCAGGCGCGACGAACATCAGCAGGACGGCGGCGAGCGCACGCTTCATCCTTCGATCAGGTCGAGATAGGCGACGACGTCGTTGTCGGTGGCGAGGTAGAGGCCGTCCTGAATGGCCTCGGGCTGGGCGGCGGCGATTTCCATGGCCTTGGCCAGCGGGCCATAGAACAGCGTTTCCGCCGAGCCGCCCTCGGGGCCGTCGCCGAGGTGGTAGAGGCGGACGGTGGCATCGGAATAAGTGGTGCGCATCAGCCTTGCGGCTCGTCGCGGCGGGCGCCGTCGAGCAGGCGGGCGGCGCGGGCGCGCTCTGCTTCTTCGAGCGTCCGTTCGCCGGCGGTGCGGCCGAACTTAGCGCGGTTGGCGGCAGCCTGCGCCTTGTCGCCAGCGCGAGCCTTGGCCTTGCGGGCGAGGCGCAGGTTGACGACTTCGCCCATCAAGCGTGCTCGGTGCCGCGCTCGGAGCCGAACAGCACGGTTTCGGCGCCGTTTTCCACCAGCGCGATCGAGCCTTGCAGCAGCGAGGGCGCGATCGGCACGCCGTGGTGGGCGTGGACGGGGTAGCCCGCCATGATCCCGCGCAGCACGCGGCTGGAGATGCCGTGCATGACGACCACGTGGTCGCGGCCATCATCGCCGGTGCGTTCGATCCAGCTTTGCAGGCGCGCGGCGATGGCCGGGTAGTCCTCACCATCCGGGGCGGGGCGCAGCAGGTGGTCCTCGATGACGATGGGGCCGTGCTCGGCCTCGACATCGTCGTAGGAACGTTCGCACCACGAGCCCATGTCGATCTCCTTCAGATCGTGGGTGCGGCTGGCCTCGAACCAGTCGATGCCCAGTTCCTCGGCCACCAAAGCGGCGGTCTGGAGCGCGCGGCCGGTTTCGGAGACGTGGAGCACGACCGGCGGGCGCTCGCCCAGTTCCGCGCGCAAGGCCTTGCCCATCGCGGTCGCCTGCTCGCAGCCGAGGCGCGTGAGCGGGGTGTGGATGTGGTTCGATTGCAGGCGGCGCGCGGCGTTGTAGACCGTTTCGCCGTGGCGCATGATGAAGAAGCGGGACGTCGTCATGGGCGCGGGTGATAGCGCGCCCCAACGACGAGCGCCATGGCTCAGTCGCAAGCGGACCAGTCACCCGCGCGGCAGGCTGCGACGGCGCGGCGCCAGTCGGCCATATCGCGTTCGTACTGTGCGCGGCGGCGTGCGTAGTCTTCGCGATCGTCGCGTCCTGCGTCCTCGCCGCGCCCTTCGCGATAGGCGCGCCAGCCTTCGGCATAGCGGGCGTCGCGTTCCTTCACTCGCGCGGCTTCGTCGAGGTTGAGCTTGCGGATGATTGCGCGATCCCGCTCGCGCGCGGCCTTGCTGCGCATGGCGGGATCGAGCGGATTGTCGGCATGGGCCACGGCAGGCACCATCATCGCCGCCAGCACGGCGCACCCCAGAAGTCGGACCCTCATGTTCTTATCCATCCCGTCGTGATTTCCTTCCGGATATCAAGCGGATGGATCGTAGCAAGACGGACTGCGGCGAACCGTTACGGCTCGTCGCGGCCGCGGCCCGCTTCGGCTCAGGCCGAGGGATAGGTGACGCCCACGATCTCCCATTCCTTCTCGCCGCCGGGCAGGCGGACCACGCGCAGGTCGCCGACGCGGGCGCCGCGCAGGGCGCGGGCGATGGGCGCGCTCCAGCCGATGCGGCCTGCGGTGGCGTCCTGTTCGTCGTCACCCACCAGGGTGAGCGTGCGGCGGTTGTCGTCCTCGTCGGCAATCTCGACCGTCGCGCCGAACAGCACGCGGGTGCGGTCTTCCTGGCGGGCCGGATCGACCACGCGCGCGGCCTTCATGCGGCGGGCGAGGTGCGCGAGTTCGCGGTCGATCTCGCGCATCCGCTTGCGCCCGTAGAGGTAGTCGCCGTTCTCGCTGCGGTCGCCGTTGCCCGCCGCCCAGCTGACGATCTCGACGATGGCGGGGCGCTCGGTGCCGAGCAGGTGGTCGTAGCGCGCGCGCAGCGCGGCTAGGCCGTGCGGGGTAATCGGGTTGCCATCGGGTTTCATGGGCCAGCCATAAGCCGGGCCGGTCGCCTGCGAAAGCCGGTGGGCGCGGTTGCGCTGTGGATGCCCCGCGATTAGGGGCCGCGCATCATTCCCTCCCGAAAGTGATTCCCATGGCCGATACCTTTACCCTGACCGTGACCGCCGATGAGCTGGAGATGCTGGTCGACGCCCTCGAGGCCGATCTCGAAGGCTATGTCGAAGCGGCCAAGGAAGCGCGTGGGTCGGGCGATGGCGGCGATGTCGAGATGTTCAAGGATGCCGCGCTCAACATCCAGAAGCTGCTGACGCGCCTGCAGGACATGCTGCCGGAATAATCGACGCTTCACCCCTCCCTGCTGCGGGAGGGGGCCGTCGGCAAGTGTCAGCCCGGCTGGTTCTTCCCGAGGAAATGACTGAGCGGATTGGGACCGCGATAGCTGGCGCGGTCCGGGTTCATCGCTTCATAGACTACCGCGTTTTCCAGCACGCGCTGGACGTAGTTGCGCGTTTCCGACAGCGGAATGCGCTCGATCCAGTCGACCCACGCGATCGAGCCGGTGCGCGGATCGCCATTGGCGCGCAGCCACTTGTTCACATTGCCCGCGCCTGCATTGTAGGCGGCGACGGCCAGCGGCCATGAGCCGCCGAAGTAGTTGAGCATCCGCTGGAAATAGGCGCTGCCCAATTGCAGGTTGTAGTTCGGGTCCTGCGTCAGCAGCGTGTTGTCGAAAGCGAGGCCGAGCTTGCCCGCCTGTTCGTTGGCGGTGCCGGGCATCAACTGCATCAGCCCGCGCGCGCCGGCATGGCTCAAGGCATTCTGCGCGAACTGGCTCTCCTGACGCGAGATCGCGTGAATGCCGGTCCAGCCGCTTTCATAGCCCGTCGGCACCGAAATCAGCGGGAAGGCGATATGCTGGAAATCGAGGTAGCCGCGCGCGCCCGCGGCCTGCCCGACGATCACGCCGAGATCGCGGCGACCGAGACTGCGCGCGAGTTCGGCGACGAGCATGTGCTGGCCTTCGGTCTGCTGCTGCTCGGCGATTTCCTTGAAGAAGCGGACGCTGGTGCGCCAGTCGGCTTCGCGGGCGACTTCGCGCACGGCCTGCGTGAGGGGGGCCGAGGTGAAGGCCATGCGCTCGGCCTGCGTGGGCTGCGCGGTGGAGTCCGTCGCGAAGCGCGGCACCGGCCGGCCCAGGCGTTCGAGCGCGAGCAGCCCGTAGAACTGGTCAGCATATTGCGCGGCGAGTTCGAAGTAGCGGTTGGCATCTGCCGTGCGGCCCGATTGGGCCATGGCGCGCCCGGCCCAGTAGAAGCCCTTGGACCGCGTGCCCGGCGTTCGCGCGGCGGCGCCATAGCGGTAGAACAGCGGCGCGGCCTGAACCCCATCGCCCATGTTCCACAGCGCCTGCGTCGCGCCCAGCCACATCAGCGAGGTGTAGTCGTCGCGCAGGCCATAGGCCAGCTGGCTGACATCCTCACCCGCATCGAAGGCATCGTCGATGCCAGCGGCGATGCGCGCAGCGGAACGGGCGTCGCCCGAAGTGGCGGCGCCGCGTGCATCGAGCAGCAGTTCCTCGACCCACTTTTCGCGATCGAGCGGCTTGCGCGACAGCAGCGGGCGGTTGGCGAGGAGGGCCTGCGCGGCGGATCCTTGCCCACTTTTCCGCAACTGGCGCGCGCGCTGGAAAATGAAGCCGGGATCGGCATTGAGCACCTGCGCCGGAACCCCCGCAGCAACAGCATAAGGATCAAGCCCCTGCAGCGCAGCGAGGCGTGCGGCATCGATGCCGCGCCGCGCGGGCGAGACCCACGGCAACTGTCGCTGGGCCTGGGCGGCGGCGCCCGCCCAGAGCAGGGCATCCATCCGCGCGTCGTGATCGTCCTGCGAGAAGCTGGTGCCGTAGCTGGCGAGCAGCGAGGCTTCGGCCATGTCGCTCATCGCGCCGCCGCGCCAGGCCGCACGGGCAACTTGCGCGGCCTGCGGGCGACCCAGCGCCTTGAGCGCCAGCGCATATTGCGCGCGGCCGGGGTTGGTCAGCGGCGGCTGGCGGTCGAAAAAGGCGACGAGCGTGGAGGCATCGGCAAAGTCGCGTTCCAGCGCGCCTTCGGCGTAGCGGCGGAGGCGTTCTTCTTCGGGAAAGCGCGGATTGGCGAGCACAAAGCCCGCGTAGTCATTGAACGAGAAGCGATTGGAACTGGTCAGCAGCTTCCAGCGGTCGATGGCCTGCGCCATCGGACCCTGCGCTTGCGCGACAAGCTGCGCGCGGGCGCGATCCCAGGCGCTGGCATCTACATCGCTGTCGCCATCGTTGGCGTGACAGGCGACGGAAACGGCAAGGCCCGGCAACACGGCGGCTCCGAGCAGCAGTTTTCGCAAGGCAGCTTTCACGTCCACGCTGGACATCCTATGGCACGCGTCCTTATCAGGCGCTGAATACGAGACCCCGTTGGCGGCTTGGCGCGGAAAAAGCGCCGCTGGTCCGATCATGCGGCAACTTGAAGGTGAAAGTCCATGTTTTCCGGCTCCATTCCGGCCCTGGTGACTCCTTTTCGCGACGGAGCGTTCGACGAGAAGGCTTTCCGCCGACTGGTCGACTGGCAGATCGAGAACGGTTCCTCCGCGCTGGTGCCCTGCGGCACGACGGGCGAGGCCTCGACGCTGTCGAATGCCGAACATCACCGCGTGATCGAAGTCTGCGTCGAGCAGGCGGCCGGCCGCGTGCCGGTGATCGCGGGCTGTGGCAGCAACGACACGATGAACGCGCTGCTGCACATGACCTTTTCGAAGAAGTGCGGCGCGCAGGCCGCGCTGTGTGTCGCGCCCTATTACAACCGGCCAAGCCAGGCCGGGATCATCGCGCACTTCAGCTATCTGGCCGAGCACATCGACCTGCCGATCGTGCTGTATAACGTGCCGGGCCGCACGGTGACCGACATCCTGCCCGAAACGGTGTGCGAGCTGGCCAAGCGCCATCCCGACCGGATCATCGGCATCAAGGACGCGAGCGGCGACCTTTCGCGCGTGACCGATCACCGGATGGGCATCGGCAAGCATTTCTGCCAGCTTTCGGGCGACGACGAACTGGCGCTGCCTGCCAATGCGGCGGGCGCGGTGGGCTGCATTTCGGTGACGGCGAACGTTGCGCCCAAGCTGTGCGCCGAGTTCCAGCAGGCCTGCGCCGACAACGACCTGGTCCGCGCGCGCGAACTGAACGACAAGCTCTATCCGCTGCACTACGCGATGTTCGAGGACGCTTCGCCGGGGCCGGTCAAGTACGCCCTTACCCGCGTGCACGACTGGCTGACCGAAGACCTGCGCCTGCCGATGGTGCCGTGCAACGATGCCGCGCGCAAGGCGGTCGATGCGGCGCTGGAGCATGCCGGACTGATCTGACCCGACATAACCGTCGCCGGAGAGGGGACCCTCCGGTGACGGCGATTACAGACGCAACGCGGTGCGCAAGGGGGGCGCGGCGATGAACGGCGGACGGTCCCGACAATTGCTGATCGGAGTCGGGCTTTGCCTGGTCCTGGGCGTTGCCTTCCTGGCGATGACTCCGCTTGGCGTGCCGCTTCCCGACGATGCCAACGCGGCGCAGGTCGTGATGATGCGGCTGCAGACATATGCCTTCGCGCTTTCCGGCGTGACCGGCTTTGCCACGCTGCTGACGGCGGTTGCGGCGGCCCGCTTTGCCAGCGATGCCGCGCACCAATCGCGGCGCAGCGCCGACCTTGCGCGCGAGGCGATGATTTCCAGCGAGCGCGCCTGGCTCCATGTCGATGTACGGCTGGCAGGGCCGCTCGTCCTCGATGCCGATGGCGGCGCTTCGCTGCGCGTCATGGTGTGCATGAAGAACATCGGCGCTTCGCCCGCGATCGCGGTCCATGCCAGCGCCACGCTGGTTGTCGATGCCGCCGCTGCGCCGCTTGCCTTGCGCGCTTTTGCCGCCCAGCTTCGGCGCCCCAATGAATTGCGCGGGCGCATGCTGCTGCCGCAGGACACGCACGACCGGGTGATCGAGCTGAAGCTGTCGGGGGCAGATCTGGCTGCCGCGCCGCGCCATCCCAAGTGGCGGCCCGCCGTGATCGGCGTGGCCACCTATCAGCTGACGCAGGACCGCAGCGTGCGCCAGACGGCGTTCAGCCACGCGATTTCGCGCGCGGGACCCGACGGGCAGGGGCGCTATCAGTTGCAGGTCGATCGCGCGCCCCCGCTGGAACAGACGCACCTCGACTGGGCGAACGGGGGCTTTGCCGACTGAGGTGCCCGGTCAGGTCATCGACCAGCCGTGGCTGGCGGTGAGCGACTGGCCGGTCAACGCATTGGACGGGAAGGCGGCGAAGAACAGCGCGAGTTCGGCGATGTCCTCGACCGTGGTGAATTCGCCGTCGACGGTCTGGCCGAGCATGACCTTGCGCACGACCTCCTCTTCGGAAATGCCCAATTCCTTCGCCTGCTCGGGGATCTGCTTGTCGACCAGCGGGGTGCGCACGAAGCCGGGGCAGATCACGTTCGAGCGCACGCCCTTGGGCCCGCCTTCCTTGGCGATCACGCGCGACAGGCCCATCAAGCCGTGCTTGGCGGTGACATAGGCGCTCTTGAGCGGGCTCGCTTCCTTGGAATGGACCGAGCCCATCAGGATGATCGAGCCCGACCCTTGCGCGTACATGTGCGGCAGCACGGCCTTGCTGGTGAGGAACGCGCCGTCGAGGTGGATCGCCAGCATCCGCTTCCAGTCGGCAAAGGCAAACTGTTCGACCGGGTTGACGATCTGGATGCCCGCGTTCGAGACGAGCACGTCGACCGCGCCCCACTTCGCCACCACGGTGGCGACGCCCGCTTCGACCTGTTCCTCGCTGCTGACGTCCATGGCGACGGCCAGTGCGACGTCGGGATGATCGGCGTTGATGGCATCGGCGGCGGCCTGCGCGGCTTCAAGCTTGAGATCGGCGATCGCGACGCGCGCGCCCGCCTGCGCATAGCGCTTCGCGATGGCGAGGCCGATGCCGCTGGCGGCGCCGGTGACGAGGCAGACCTTGGTGTCGAGTTTCATGCGGGCAGGCTCCGGTTGCAGGGAAGTCGAATCGGATTCGACTCTTGTGCGTTGCAGCAGGGATAGCCGCCGCGAAGGGGATTGAACAACCTTCGTCCCCGCCGCTTTTCTTTTGCACCCCCAGCCCCTACATGGCGGCGACCATGGCCCGTCCCACCCACACCGCCTTCGACAAGAAGAAGATCGTCGCCGAAAACCGTCGCGCACGATTCGATTACTACATCGAGGACGTGTACGAGGCGGGCATCTGCCTGACCGGCACCGAGGTGAAGTCCCTGCGCTTCGGCGAAGGCTCGATCGCGGAATCCTATGCCGAGGTGAAGGGCGGGGAAGTCTGGCTGATCAATTCCAACGTGCCAGAGTTCAGCCACGGCAACCGCTTCAACCACGAGCCCAAGCGCCCGCGCAAGCTGCTGCTCAAGGAGCGCGAGATCGCCAAGTTCCACGGCGCGGTCGAGCGCAAGGGCATGACGCTGGTGCCCTTGTCGATCTATTTCAACGGTCGGGGCCGGGCCAAGGTCGAACTGGCGCTGGCCAAGGGCAAGAACGCCGCCGACAAGCGCTCGACGATGAAGGAACGCGACTGGCAGCGCGACAAGGCCAGAATTATGCGCGAGCACGGGTGATCGCGATGTCGGCTGTGCGGTTCTTCACCTGCGGGAAAGGCGCTTATCTCTAGGGTGGCGCAATCGTCCCGTGGCGGGACGACCGCATCTGGGGTAAGTGTCCGGGACACGATGCAGACGAGAATCGCCAACTGGGCCAGGGCGAACATGCCCACCCGCGAACAGATGGAGCGCAACCGCTTCTCGGCCCCGCTTGCCGCGCGGCACGAGTTGTGGCGCTTCACACGCCGTTCGGTGCCGCGCGGGGTGGCAGTCGGGCTGTTCATCGGTATCTTCGCGATGATTCCGGGCATCCAGATCGTGGGCGCGGCGGTGATGTGCCTGCCGTTTCGCGGCAACATCCCGATGGCTGCGCTGATGACGTTCATCTCGATTCCGCCGACCACGCTGTTCGTGTTCCTGCCCGGCGCGATCTGGGTGGGCAACAAGTTCGGCTTCCACGCCGACCTTTCCACCGTGACGACGCTGGTGTCGAAGGGCGCCGGGGTGGGCGAATGGCTCGGCTGGCTGGGCTCGGACGCGGCGCCGTCGCTGGTGCTGGGGCTGGGCGTGATCTCGCTGGCTTCGGCAGTGCTCGGCTATGTCGTGTCGGCGGTCGGCTGGCGCTGGTGGACCGCGCGCAAGCGGCGCACGCGCTTGCTGCGCATGGCTGCGCGGGATTTTCCCGAGTGAGTTTGGCCCAAGTGAGTCCGGCCCCGGCAAAGCCGAGCCTGGCGCACCGCGATGAAGATGCGGCCTTTGTCGGCCTGCCAGGAGTCGACCTTTCCGCCGCCGATGCCCGCACCCGCATCCCGCTGAAGGAAGTGCTTGCATTGGTGCTGGGCCTGTCGGGGAGCGCGGGGCTGGTCGGTTGGCTCTCGGGTGAACCGATCGTTGCGCTCGTCTATCTGGGCGGGCTTGCGTTGCTGGGCGCACTGGTGGCCCTGCTGCTGCGCCTGCGGCCTGAGCCCGAGGCGCCAGAACTCGCCGTGCCCGACTGGTCGGTGACCTTCGCCGCGATCGAGCGCGAGGATGAGGCCGTGGCGATCACTGATCGCGCCGGGCGGCTGGTCTGCGCCAGCACGCGCTTTGCCGAATGGTTCGGGGCATCGGCGACGCCGCCGCATCTTCCGCTCGATCCCGAGGCGCTGGCCCAGATCGAGATGGCAGCACGCGCCGCCTGGCGTGACGGACGTGCGCGCACCGACAACCTTCGCGCGGCGCCAGGCACGCTGGTGCTGGAGGTGCGGCGCGCGGGCCGGGGCGAAAACTACCTGATCTGGCGCTTCGTTCCGATGGCGGACGATGATCTCGTGGCCGAAATGGCGGCGGAAGTGGGGGGCAAGCTCGGTCGCGCGTTGACGCGTGAGGGCGTGCAGTGCGCGCTGGTCGCGCCCGACGGACAAGTGCTGGCTGCCAACGCAGCCTTCGCCGCGCGGGCGGCGGGCCGCGAGACGGCGGATCTCGTCGGCACCGACTTCGTGTCTTGGTTCTGCTCAGACGAGCACGAACGCATCTTCTACGCCAGCGAAGGGGCCAAAGGGGCGCCAGTGCGGTTTGTCCACGTGCCGGTGGCCGATCCCGACGTGCCGGGCGATGTCGATCCGGCGAGCGTCCCTTCGTTTTTTCTGCTGCTCGACGACCAGGGCGGGATCGGCGATCCGCGCGCGGGCCTGCCGCAGGTCGAGGCGCTGCTGGCCCGTTTGCCGCTGGGCCTTGCCATGACCGACCGCGACGGGCGGTTCCTGTTTGCCAACCGCGCATTCCTGCGCGCGGCAGGCCACGATGATCCCAATGTCCCGCCGCCCTATCCTTCCGACCTGGTGATCCGCGAGGACAAGGGTGCGCTGGCCGATGCGGTGCGCCGCTATGCGCAGGGCACCCCGACATCGGGCGACGTGGCGGTGCGGCTGCGCGCAGCGCCGCAGGAGCCGGTTTCGCTCAACATGGCGGCGGTGCGCGGCATGGGCGATGGCGCGGTGCTGCTCAGCCTCAAGGATTCGACCGAGGAGACGCGCCTCAAGCGCGAGATCGCGCAAGCCACGAAGATGCAGGCGGTGGGCCAACTGGCCGGTGGCGTGGCGCACGATTTCAACAACGTGCTGACCGCGATCATCGGCTATTGCGACCTCATCCTGATGCGCCACACGCCGGGCGACAGCGATTACGACGATATCCAGCAGATCAAGGCAAATTCGAACCGAGCCGCGTCGCTGACTCGGCAGCTGCTGGCCTTCTCGCGCCAGCAGACGCTGCGCCCCGAAGTGCTGCAACTGCCGGACGTGGTGGCTGAGGTTTCCACCCTGCTCAAGCGCCTGCTGGGCGAGAAGATCAGCCTCCAGGTCACCCACGACCGCGACCTGGGATTCGTGCGTGCGGACCCGGTGCAGCTTGAACAAGTACTGCTCAACCTTGCCGTCAACGCGCGCGATGCGATGGCCGACCTCAAGGGAGGAGGCACGCTCCGCCTGATGACCCGGCGCGTAACCGCCGACGATGTGCGCGCGATGAAGAGCGAGATCCTGCCGATCGGCGACTATACCGCGCTGGTGGTCGAAGATACCGGCCATGGCATCAAGCCCGACCTCATCGGCAAGATCTTCGAGCCGTTCTTCACCACCAAGGAGAAGGGCAAGGGCACGGGCCTTGGCCTGTCGACCGTCTACGGCATCGTCAAGCAGTCGGGCGGGTTCGTCTTTGCGACAAGCGACGTGGGCAAGGGCACGCGCTTCACGATCTATCTGCCGGTCCACGTGCCCGACCCTGCCGAAGCGGCCGAAGCGGCCCGGCCCAAGGCCGAAGGGCGGCGCACCGAATGGAGCGGCGGCGGGCGCGTGCTTCTGGTCGAGGACGAAGACACCGTGCGCGCCGTGGCCGAACGCGCGTTGGTGCGACAGGGCTATGAAGTGACGCCCGCCGCCGATGGCGAGGAAGGGCTGGAAGCGCTCGAGCGGATCATCGCGGGCGGCGGCGATGTCGATCTGGTGGTATCGGACGTGGTCATGCCCAGCATGGATGGCCCCGCCATGGCGCGCGAGATCCGCAAGCTGCGCGGCGACCTGCCCGTATTGTTCATGTCGGGTTATGCCGAGGAACAGTTGCGGCGCGAGATCGACATCCCCAACATGCATTTCCTGGCCAAGCCGTTCAGCGTCGCGCAAATCGTGGCGGCAGTTGAGGACGTATTGCGGGGCGGCTGATCATTGCTGTTCGCACCGCAATGGTGAAATATTTCTGATTTCGCCTGCGATGGGTTTGCTGCTGTGCTGAGCTTCGCTTATCGATGCCCTCGACTGCATCAGGGGGGATCATGGCTATCAACGGTACGGCGGGTAACGACAGGCTGGTCGGCACATTCTCGTCAGAAACCTTTGGCGCAGGCGATGGTGACGACGTCATTGTTGGTGGTGGCGGCACCGACGTGGTCGATGCGGGCGCTGGCGATGATCTGATCAACGCGGCGGGTCGCATCGATGGCGGAGACGGCGTCGATACCCTGTATTTCGTCTATTCACCGTTTTCCGCTGGCACTGATCCCGTGGACTTTGATCTGGCGATTACCACGGTCCGCAGGGTGGGCGGTATATCGCTGCAATTGAGCAATGTCGAAAATGCGTTCGTGCAAAACGAGCTTTCCGCCATCCGCGGCACCGAAGCCGATAACTATCTGGCCGTCCTGAGTGGCAGCATGTTCGGTCGCGGTGGCAACGACGTGCTCTCGGTCGCGTCGCTGCGGCAGGGAACGACCTACGACGGCGGCGATGGAATCGATACCCTGATGGTGGGGTCGGACTTGTCGACCGGCATTCCGGTCGTGCTTTCGCTGGCGGCGGCTTCATCCCAGTACACGCTCATCAGCATCGAAAATCTCGGCGGGGGTGGCAAAGCCGATTCGCTGACCGGCAATGACGCCGACAACATCCTGGCGGGTGCTGGCGGCGACGACCTGTTGATCGGCGGCGCGGGCAATGACTCGCTCTATGGCGATGGGCGCTGGATGCTGTCGCTGGTCGACAAGGGAGATTATACCTACCCCCGTTTTGGCCGTACCACGTTGGTCGAGGATTTGCCGACGGTTGCCGGCGATGACCAACTCGAAGGCGGCGCGGGCGATGATATCCTTGCGGGCGGCAGCGGAAACGACACGGCTGTCTACGCCCATGCCGGAGCGGCCGTCGTGGTCGATCTCATCACGGGCAAGGCCACCGGCGGCGATGGCGCCGACACGCTTCGGGGCATCGAGAACGTCATCGGCTCTGCCTATGCCGACCGACTGATCGGCAACGGCGATGCCAACCTGCTCGATGGCGGAAAGGGTGCCGATACCATGACGGGCGGCCTCGGCGATGATGTCTATGTCCTTGACGACACTGGCGATGTGGCGGTCGAAGAGGTGGGCGGAGGCAACGATACCGTTCGCATCAACCGCAGCTATGTCGTTGCCGCCAACATCGAGAACGTGACGCTGACGGGTAGCGCAAATATCGACGCCACTGGCGATGCAGGCGTTAACGTGCTGACAGGCAATTCCGGGATCAACGTGCTGACCGGCGGCGCGGGCGACGATGTCTACAAGGTGCAGAACGAAGGCGACCGGGTGGTCGAGAAGGCTGGCGAGGGGGTCGACACCGTCGTGGTCAGCGGCACTTATACGCTGGGCGACAATATCGAGAACATGGTGCTGGTGGGCTATGGCCAGGGCACCGGCAACGCGCTGGACAACCGCATCGAGGGCTCTGCGCAGAACAACGTGCTCGACGGCGGGGCCGGGGCCGACATCATGGTGGGCGGCGACGGCGGCGATATCTACTACGTCGACAATGTCGACGATCAGGTCATCGAAGCGCGAGGCGGCACGCGCCTGAACTATCTCGACGAGGTCCGCTCCAGCATTTCGTATGTTTTGCCCACGAACCTCGAGCGGTTGGTGCTGCTGGACGGTGCGATCGCAGGGACCGGCAACGACAGCATCAACACGATTATCGGCAACGATGGCGACAACGTGCTCGATGGCAAGTACGGGCGCGACACGCTGGAAGGCGGCAAGGGCAACGACAGCTACTATATCAGCGAGACCCTGGAAAACGCGATCGAGAAGCCCGACGAGGGCATCGACACAGCCTATGTCGTGTTCGGCACGGGTTACGCCCTCGCCGCCAACATCGAGAATGGGACTTCGGGATCAACCAACGGTGTCGCGATCGCGGGCAACGAACTCGACAATATCCTGACCGGCGGCATCGGGGACGATAACCTGGATGGCCGGCTGGGCCGGGATGTCCTTCAGGGTGGCAAGGGCGACGACTACTACAGCCTGCTGCAAGATAGCGTCGACACCGTCATCGAACAGGCGGGCGAGGGCTTCGATACTATCGACGCGGCTTTCGACACCACGCTACCCGACAACGTCGAGCAACTTTTTCTGGAGGGCGATGCGCTCGTCGGCACGGGCAATGCCGGGAACAACACCATCATCGGCAATACGCTCGACAACGTGCTCGACGGCAAGGGCGGCGACGACCTGCTCAAAGGCGGGCAGGGGCGAGATGTCTACTACGTCGACAGTTCGGCGGATCAGATCTTCGACGATGGCGGGAGCGGCGACGAGGCCTTCGCCTCGGCGAGCTTCTCGCTCGAAGGCACCAATGTCGACAGGCTGACGCTCACCGGCAGGGCTGTGCGGGCCGAGGGCAATGGATCGGCCAACCTGCTGATCGGCAACGCCATCGCCAACGACATCGACGGCGCAGGCGGTGACGATACGATGCGTGGTGGCTTGGGTGACGATACCTATTGGGTCGATTCCAAGGGCGATATCGTAGAAGAGCGTGCCGGCGAGGGAAAGGACACGGTGCGCGCGCGCATCGATTATGTCTTGCCCGGAAATGTCGAGAATGGAGCGGTGGACAGCGCGGCAGGGAAGAAGCTGACTGGCAACACCCTGGCCAACGTGCTGACTGGCGGCGCGGGGGCCGACATCCTCGATGGCCGCGCGGGTCTGGACGTGCTGCGCGGTGGCCTGGGTGATGATACCTACGTCTTGTCCGAGGCGTTACAAGACACCGTGACGGAAAAGGCCGGGCAAGGCTTCGACACGGTTCGCGTCGTGGCCGACTACCGACTTGGGGACAACGTCGAGCAACTCATTCTCGAGGGCGTCGCGCTCGTAGGTACCGGCAATGGCCTCGACAACACGATCATAGGCAATTCGCTCGACAACGTGCTCGACGGCAAGGGTGGCAACGACCTGCTGAAAGGCGGCGAAGGGCGAGATGTCTACTACGTCGACAGTTCGTCCGACCGCGTGCTGGATGCGGGCGGCGAGAAGGATGAGGTCTTTGCTTCGGCCAGCTTCTCGCTGGAGGGCACCAATGTCGACAGGCTGACGCTCACCGACAGCGCGGTGCGGGCCGAGGGCAATGGATCGGCCAACCTGCTGATCGGCAACGCCATCGCCAACGACATCGACGGCGCAGGCGGTGACGACCGGATGCGCGGGGGGCTCGGCGACGATACCTATCGGGTCGATTCCAAGGGTGATCTGGTCATCGAGCGGGTGGGCGAAGGCGTCGACACTGTCCGTGCCAGCATAGCCTACGTCCTGCCCGACAATGTCGAGAATGGCGTGGTGGACAGCGTTTCCGGTTTGAAGCTGACCGGCAACGGCCTTGCCAACGTGCTGACCGGCGGCGCGGGCGCCGATATCCTGCTGGGCGGCGGTCGCCGTGATGTGCTGGTCGGCGGCGATGGCGACGACGTGCTCGATGGCGGCACGGGCGCGGACCGGATGGAAGGCGGCGCAGGCTTCAACACCTTCCGCGTCGACAATGGAGACGATGTCGCCACCGGCGACGGGCTGGTCCGGGCGAGCGTGAGCTGGACGCTGGGCGAGCAGCGCGATCTCGTCCTGCTTGGCGCCGCAGCGCTGAACGGCGGGGGCAACGCGCGCGCCAACCACCTGACCGGCAACGACGCAGCCAATGTCCTGTCCGGCAAGGGTGGAGATGACGTTCTAGACGGCGGCGCAGGGGCCGATCGGCTGGATGGCGGGGATGGCAACGACCGTCTCGATGGCGGACTGGGCGACGATAGCCTGATCGGCGGCGCGGGCGACGATGTCTACGTGGTCGATGCCAGAGGCGATGTCGTGACCGAGGGCGCGGACGCGGGGCGCGACACCATCGTCGCAGGGATCGACCTGACGATGGCTGCGAACGTCGAAATCGCGACGGCCAATGGGACCGGAGCGCTGACGCTGACCGGCAACGCGGGCGACAACCTGATCGGTGGCAATGGCGGGGGCAACCTGCTTGACGGGGCCGACGGCAAGGATTCGCTGTTCGGATTCGGCGGTGCGGACACCTTGCGCGGCGGCGCTGGAGACGACTTGCTGATCGGCGGCGGCGATGCCGATACGCTGACCGGCGGGGTCGGCGCGGATATCTTCGTCGTGGGAATGGGCGGCGATGGCGACGCTATCACCGATTTCGTCTCGGGCGAGGACAAGCTGGTGGTGGTCAATCCCTTCGTCACGGGGCAACTGCTGGTCGGTGGATTGCGGCTGGGGACATCGGCGCTGGATGCCGACGACGTGGCGATCTATGATAAGGCGTCGGGCAAGCTCTACGCCGATATCGATGGCAACGGGCCGAACGAAAAGATGCTGGTGGCAACGCTTGCGCCCGGGACCGAACTGAAGGCGGGCGATATCCAGCTGATCCTCGATGGCGATTTCGCGGCGCAGGTTGCGCCCGCGCTGGACCTGCTGCTGATCTGACCAGTGAGCCTCGGCGCAGCGGTGCGCGAAATGCTGCTGAATTGGAGAGAACGCCGGCGGCGGGGCACGAAAGACCAACCTCCGGTTGCATCGGTGCCGCTGAAAAATGGCGCGAATGCAGGGGTTTGGCGGAGACGTCGCCAATTTGGCGGAAAATTTTTGTTCTCCTCTTGTTCGATCGGAACAAAGTAGATACAAATGTCCCTGTTGACGGTTCGTGTGAGCCAACTCTAGGCAGGAGACAGCAGGCCATGGCGGCGCAGCTCAAGCTCATTCAGGAAGGCAAAGACAAGGACATGGACCGTCAGAAGGCGCTCGACGCAGCCCTGGCCCAGATCGACAAGGCATTCGGCAAGGGATCGGCCATGCGGCTCGGCTCGAAAGAGGCGATGCAGGTGGAAGTCATCTCGACCGGCTCGCTCGGGCTCGACATCGCCCTGGGCGTTGGCGGCTTGCCGCGTGGGCGCGTGATCGAAGTCTACGGGCCTGAAAGCTCGGGCAAGACCACCCTTGCGCTGCACGTGATTGCCGAAGCGCAGCGCGGTGGCGGGACGGCGGCGTTCGTCGATGCCGAGCACGCGCTCGATCCGGTCTATGCCAAGAAGCTGGGCGTCAACATCGACGAACTGATCGTGTCTCAGCCCGATACCGGCGAACAGGCGCTGGAAATCGTCGATACGCTGGTGCGGTCCAATGCGATCGACGTGCTGGTGGTCGATTCGGTGGCGGCTCTGGTGCCGCGGGCTGAAATCGAGGGTGAAATGGGCGACAGCCATGTCGGTCTGCAGGCGCGACTGATGTCGCAGTCGTTGCGCAAGCTGACCGGCTCGATCAGCCGTTCGCGCTGCATGGTGATCTTCATCAACCAGCTGCGCATGAAGATCGGCGTGATGTATGGCAACCCGGAGACGACAACGGGCGGCAACGCCCTCAAGTTCTACGCCTCGGTCCGCCTCGACATTCGCCGCACCGGCCAGATCAAGGACCGCGATGAGATCACCGGCAACGCCACGCGCGTGAAGGTCGTGAAGAACAAGGTAGCGCCGCCGTTCAAGCAGGTCGAATTCGACATCATGTACGGCGAGGGCATCTCGAAGATCGGCGAGATCCTCGATCTTGGCGTGAAGGCGGGGCTCGTCGAGAAGTCGGGTGCCTGGTTCAGCTACGACAGCATTCGCATCGGGCAGGGGCGTGAGAACGCCAAGACATTCCTGCGCGAGAACAAGGAGCTTTGCGACCGCCTGGAAGCCGCGATCCGCGGCCGCACCGAGCAAGTCGCAGAAGGCCTGATGACGGGTCCGGACGCGGACGACGACATCTGAGCCTTTGGGTGGTGGGCGAAGTTCGATCGCCCGCGCCGGACAAAAAAGCGGCGCGTTCCATGGGCGGAACGCGCCGCTTTTTTGTCCGGTGATGGCATCGCGGACGACCTAGTCACCATGGCGTAACGCCTCCATTCGGGTGGCCATGACAAGGCGCCATGACAGCGCGAGCGACCCGCCGGGCAAGCATCGGAGCAGCTTTGCCGCGACGCACCGCACTGCCGCCGAGGGCACCCGTCGGCCTGTGGGCGACAAAGCAGGGCACCGTTCGCATGGCTGCCAACGCACGTTCCCTGGAATTGCGGAAGTGATGAGCTGGCAACACGTGTTCGACGTGCGACCGGGGCTCTATCTCCGCTTGTCGGCCTTCTGCACTAGGCGTAGCAAATCCGTCATGACCAATGCAGGCGACTGGCAAGGCGGCGTCGGCCGCAACTGGGCGGCGGAATGGCGCCGCACCGATCGCTCCTTCGCGGCGCTGACCCCGAGGCTCGTGGGGTCTGCGCTGGAACAGCCCGGCACGCGCATCGTCGATATCGGCTGCGGCGCGGGCGAACTCTCGCTCGCGCTGGCCCGGCTGCGGCCCGATGCGAGGGTCACGGGAATCGACTTGTCAGAAGCGCTGCTCGACGTCGCGCGCGAAAGGGGGGAGGCGCAATCCAACCTGACTTTCGAGCAGGCCGACGCCTCGCGGTGGAGCAGCACCGATTCGCCGCCCGATCTCTATGTCTCACGCCACGGCGTCATGTTCTTTGATGATCCGCCCGCGGCCTTTGCCCACTTGGCGCGGGTTGCGGCGCCGGGGGCACGGCTGGTGTTCTCGTGCTTCCGCTCGGCTTCCGAGAACGGCTGGGCGGCGGACATCGCCCGCCTGCTGCCGCCTCCACAGCCCCAGACAGCGCAACCTTTGGGTTTCCCACCCGGCCCGTTCGCCTTCGCTGACCCTGACCGCGTACGCATCTGCCTTGCCGGGTGGACGGATATCACGTTCGAACCGCTCGATTTTTCCTATGTTGCGGGGGCAGGCGACGCACCCGTGGCCGATGCGCTTGCTTATTTCCAGCGAATCGGTCCGGCTGCGGCGGCGATCCGCAATCTGCCGCGCACCGCGCGCGCTTCGTTCGAAGCCAAGCTTGCCGAACTGGTCGAATCGCGACTTGCGGGCGGACAAGTGACCTTTCCCGCGGCCGCCTGGCTGGTGACCGCCACCGTCGATCCATCCGGACGTTGAATCGTGCTTGTTCCGCGCCGAACGCTCGCCTAATTCGCGCAGCATGACGTCGACGAACGAAATCCGCCGCTCCTTCCTGGAATATTTCGGCTCTGCCGGGCATGACGTGGTGCCGTCGGCACCGCTCGTGCCCTACAACGACCCAACCCTGATGTTCACGAACGCGGGCATGGTCCCGTTCAAGAACGTATTCACCGGGCTGGAAACGCGTAGCGTGCCGCGCGCAACGTCTTCGCAGAAGTGCGTGCGCGCGGGCGGCAAGCACAACGATCTCGACAACGTGGGCTACACCGCGCGGCACCACACTTTCTTCGAGATGCTGGGCAACTTCAGCTTCGGCGATTACTTCAAGGAGCAGGCGATCACTCACGCCTGGACGCTGCTGACGCGCGAATGGGCGCTGCCAAAGGACAAGCTGCTCGTCACCGTCTATCACACCGATGATGAGGCGTTCGAGCTGTGGAAGAAGATCGCCGGGCTGTCGGACGATCGCATCATCCGCATCGCCACCAAGGACAACTTCTGGGCGATGGGCGACGAAGGTCCGTGTGGGCCCTGTTCCGAAATCTTCTACGATCACGGCGACCACATCTGGGGAGGCCCCCCGGGATCGAAGGATGAGGACGGGGACCGTTTCATCGAGATCTGGAACCTTGTGTTCATGCAGTTCGAGCAGGCCGCGGGCGAGATCGTCGGCAACCTGCCCAAGCCGAGCATCGATACCGGCATGGGGCTGGAGCGTATCGCCGCCGTGCTGCAGGGCGAGCATGACAACTACGATACCGACACGTTCCGTGCGCTGATCGCTGCGAGCGAGAGCCTGACCGGCGTGAAGGCCGAAGGGCCGACGCAGGCGAGCCACCGCGTGATCGCAGACCACTTGCGCTCGACCAGCTTCCTGCTGGCCGATGGCGTGTTGCCGAGCAACGAAGGGCGCGGCTACGTGCTGCGCCGCATCATGCGCCGCGCCATGCGCCACGCCCACCTGCTGGGCGCCAAGGACCCGCTGATGCACCGGCTGGTTGGCGCGCTGGTGACCGAGATGGGCCAGGCCTATCCCGAGCTGGGCCGCGCGCAGCCGCTGATCGAGGAAACCTTGCTGCGCGAGGAAGTCCAGTTCCGTCGCACGTTGTCGAACGGGTTGAAGCTCCTCGACGAAGCGACGGGAACGCTAGGCGAGGGCGACAAGCTGCCGGGCGAAACCGCGTTCAAGCTCTACGACACCTTCGGCTTCCCCTACGACCTGACCGAAGACGCCTTGCGCGCACGCGGCATCACGGTCGACAAGGACGGCTTTGACGCAGCGATGGCGCAGCAGAAGGCTGCGGCGCGTGCGGCCTGGAAGGGTAGCGGGCAGGCGGCTGACAGCGAGGTCTGGTTCGACATCGCCGAACGCAACGGCGCGACCGAGTTCACCGGCTATACTGCCACCACCGGAGAAGGCGTGGTCGTTGCACTGGTCAAGGACGGCAGTGAAGTGGCCGAGGCCGCCGCCGGCGACGAGGTGGTGATCCTCACCAACCAGACCCCGTTCTATGGCGAAAGCGGTGGCCAGATGGGCGATACCGGGACGATCGCCACCAACGAGGGCCTCAAGATCACCGTGACCGACACGTCCAAGCCGCTGGGGCGCCTCCATGCGCACCAGGGCAAGGTCGACGCGGGCACGATCAAGGTGGGCGATGCCGTGCTGCTGGCTGTCGACGTGGCGCGGCGCGATGCCACGCGCGCCAACCATTCGGCCACGCACCTGCTGCACGCAGCGCTACGCAATCGCCTTGGCGGGCACGTCACGCAGAAGGGGTCGATGGTCTCGGCTGAACGCCTGCGTTTCGACTTTTCGCACCCGACCGCCCTTTCGGCGGAGGACATCGCCTTCGTCGAGGCCGAGGTGAACGCTGAAGTGCGCGCGAATGAGGCCGTGACCACGCGTTTGATGAGCCCCGACGAAGCTATCGAAGCGGGGGCCATGGCGCTGTTTGGCGAGAAGTACGGTGATGAAGTGCGCGTGCTGTCGATGGGCCGCACCGCCGACAAGCAGTATTCGGTGGAATTGTGTGGCGGCACTCACGTGCGTGCGCTGGGCGATATCGGCGTGTTCCGCATCGTGTCGGAAAGCGCAGTGTCGAGCGGCGTGCGCCGGATCGAGGCGCTGACGGGCGAAGGCGCGCGGGCCTGGCTGGTCGATCGCGAGGAGAAGCTCAAGGGCACGGCGAGCCTGCTGCGCACGACACCCGACGATGTCGAGGCGCGCGTGGCGGCGCTGCTGGACGAGCGGCGCAAGCTGGAGCGCGAACTGGCCGAAGCGAAGAAGGCGCTGGCGCTGGGCGGCGGTGGCGCGGCGGCTGCTGTGGCGGACGAAGAGATCGGCGGCGTCAAGTTCTCCGGGCAGGTGCTTGATGGGCTTGACCCCAAGGAACTGCGCGGGCTGCTCGATCAGGCCAAGCAGCGCATGGGTTCGGGCGTGGCGGTGATCGTCGCGGTCAACGATGGCAAGGCGAGCATTGCCGCTGCGGTGACCGAAGATCTGGTCGGCAAGGCCAGTGCGGTCGACCTGGTGCGCGCTGGCGTCGAGGCGCTGGGCGGCAAGGGCGGTGGTGGCCGTCCCGATATGGCGCAGGGCGGTGGCCCGGACGGCAGCAAGGCCGCCGATGCAATCGCGGCGGCGAAGGCCGTGCTGGCGGGCTGATCGCCTTCGGGATTGCAGAAGATCAGGGGAGGGCGAAAGTCCTCCCCTTTTTCGTGGCAGGGCGCGGCGTATCAGCCGGTGTCGAGCAGGGTCAGGTTTTCCAGAAGCGCTTCGAGATGCGCGCGACCCAATCGGCTCCACACGTTGTAGGTGCAGGTCTGTCCACCGACGCGGACGTAGGCGAGCGAATTGAGCCCGTAACCTTCGGGATTTTCGGCGGGATAGGGTGCCGCGCCTTCGAGGCCGTAACCGGCGAAGGCGGGCTGGGGCAGGCGTTGCAGACCGCGCATCATGGGCCACTGCCCGGTCAAACGCGCGCGATGGTCTTTGGCCGGTGCGTTGTCGTCAGGCAGCAGCGCGACACCGGCCAGGCCGAAGGCGCTGCGGCGACCGGGCTGGTCCCATGCAATGGCCCAACCACCGGAGAAGCGCGCCGCGCGCGGTGTGCCTTTGGCGCCAGCAGTATCGCGGAAGTGCAGCGGCGCGCAGTGGGCGCGGTTTTCGGCCTTGCGCCATTGGCTCAGAATCAGGCGCTCGGCGGGAGGCAAGAAGCTGGCTGTCGGGCTGGAAATCGCGACGGGTAAAGGTTCCGGGGCGGGCGCAGTCGGTGTGGGAGGTGCGTCGGCGGTCGATGTCGCCGACGCTTGCGGCGGTGCGCGATCGCAGGCGGTGATGAGCAGCAGGGAAGCGAGAGCTGCGGCAGTGGCGGGCAGGTGGTGCATCACCCCACCAACCCCTGCCTCACTCAGGTGTTCCGTTCGCGCAGGCGTGTGGACTTGAGCCGCGGCATGGCGTCGAGTTCCCCTTCCTCCATGATCTGCTTGCGAAATTCGTCGCGCTTTTCGTGGATCGAGGCGATGACGGGGCCCATCGGGACGCCCAGGTCGACCAGCACGGCCTCGGACAGTTGCAGCGAGCTTTCGAGCGTTTCGGGAACTGCATGGCTGGCCCCCGCGCGGTAGAGTTCGCCTGCGTGGGCGGCATCGCGGGCGCGCACGATGATTGGTAGGTCGGCGCGGCGCGCACGCAACTTGCGCACGATGCGCGAGACCAGCACGGGTTCGTCCATCGTCAGGATCAGCGCCCGGGCATGGTCGAGGTCGAGCCGTTCGATCAGTGACGTGCTGTCGATGTTGCCGAACAGTACCGGCATTCCGGCCTTGCGCGCCTCACGCACCATCACAGGATCGCTGTCGATGCCGACGTAGGGTGTGCCGTGGACCTTGAGCATTTCGCCGATCAGCCGGCCGACGCGACCGAAGCCGATGATCACCGCGCGGTCGCCCACCGGCTCCTCCACCGCGTTATCGGCGGCGCGGCCTTCGGCGCGTTCCACGCGGCGTCCGGACATCTCGCCCAGCTTGGCCAGCAGCGGGGTGATGGTGAGGCCGATGGCGGTAACGATCTGCCAGTATTGCGCTGTCTGCGCGTCGATCAGGCGCGCCTGCGCGGCGGTGCCGAGCACGATCAGCGTCGTTTCGCTGGGGCTGGCCATCAGGATGCCGGTCTGGAGCGCCGTGGCGCGCTCCTTGCCCATCAGTCGCAGCGCGACGCCGGTAACCAGGGCCTTGAGCACGACGACGCCCGCCACGCCCAGCAGCAACGGCCCGAAATTGTGCCAGACGACGTGCAGGTCGATGCCCATGCCGATGGTGATCAGGAACACGCCGAGCGCGAGGCCTTTGAACGGCTTGGTGATCGCTTCGACTTCGCCGTGGTACTGCGTTTCGGCGATCAGCAGGCCCGCGAGCAGCGCGCCCATGATCGGCGAGAGGCCGACCGCGCCGGTGGCAAGCGCGGCGACGATCACCACCAGCAGGCTGGCGGCGAGGAACAGTTCCGGGTTCTTGGTATGCGCGGCCTGCGCGAACAGGCGTGGCAGCAGCAGCTTGCCTGCCGCCAACAGCGCGACGATGACCGCGGCGCCCTTCCACAGCGTGTCGAACATGCTGGGAGCGTTGCTGGCGGCAGCGGGCCCGATCGCGCCCAGCAGGAAGATGATCGGCACGAGCGCGATATCCTCGAACAGCAGCATCGACAGCGCGGCGCGGCCGACCGGGCCTTGCGTGCCGGAAATGGGCAGAACCAGCGCGGTCGATGACAAGGCGAGCGCCAGCCCGAGGCCGAGCGCAGCGGCGGTCGTCTCGCCTGTCAGCGCCAGCGCGAGGCCGAGCAGGAGCGCGGACACCAGCAGTTCGAGCGCGCCGAGGCCGAACACCAGCCGCCGCATCTGCCACAGCCGGTTGAACGACAGTTCCAGCCCGATCTCGAACAGCAGCAGGATGATGCCGAATTCGGCGAACGGCTCGATCGCGTGCGGATCGGAAATGGTGACGTGATAAAGCCATGGATACTGCGGCACCAGCGCGCCGAGGCCATAGGGCCCCACGAGCACTCCGACGAGGATGAAGCCGATGATCGGCGTGATGCGCAGCCGGGCAAAGGCCGGAATGACGATGCCCGCCGCACCAAGAATGACGAGCGCATCGCTGAGCGCGGCGGTGGGAACAAGGGAACCGGCCATGCGGAGTAGCCTAGCGGCTGGCAGGCGCGGTTGTCACGGCAAAGGTGGGACGGGCAATGCGTTGAAATAAAAGGGGTGTCTGGCGCTGCTCCCGCCGCCGCACAAATGAAAAGGCCCCGGATCGCTCCGGGGCCCTTCATCTTTTGGCTTGTGGCCGGGCGATCAGGCCCAGCTGGCCATTTCGGTTTCGAGGTTCTGCACGATCGCCTCGAAGAACTGCTCGGTGGTCATCCACGGCTGGTCCGGGCCGATCAGGATGGCGAGGTCCTTGGTCATCTTGCCGCTTTCGACGGTCTCGATGCAGACGCGCTCGAGAGTCTCGGCGAACTTCACCACTTCGGGGGTCTCGTCGAACTTGCCGCGGTAGATCAGGCCACGGGTCCAGGCGAAGATCGACGCGATCGGGTTGGTCGACGTTTGCTTGCCCTGCTGGTGCTGGCGGTAGTGGCGGGTGACGGTGCCGTGCGCCGCTTCGGCTTCCACGGTCTTGCCGTCCGGCGTCATCAGCACCGAGGTCATCAGTCCGAGCGAGCCGAAGCCCTGCGCCACCGTGTCCGACTGCACGTCGCCGTCGTAGTTCTTGCAAGCCCAAACGAACTTGCCCGACCACTTGAGCGCCGAGGCGACCATGTCGTCGATCAGGCGGTGTTCGTAGACGATGCCGGCGGCGGCGAACTTTTCCTTGAAGCCTTCGGTTTCGAACACTTCGGCGAACAGATCCTTGAAGCGGCCGTCATAGGCCTTGAGGATGGTGTTCTTGGTCGAGAGGTACACCGGCCAGCCGAGGTTGAGGCCGTAGTTGAACGAAGCGCGCGCGAAATCGCGGATCGAATCGTCGAGGTTGTACATCGCCATGGCGACACCCGCGCTGGGGAAGTCGAACACGTCGAGATCGATCTTCTCGCCATTGTCCCCGTCCCAGACGAGGCGCAGCTTGCCCGGGCCCGGGATCAGCGTGTCGGTTGCCTTGTACTGGTCGCCGAAGGCGTGACGGCCGACCACGATCGGGTCGGTCCAGCCGGGAACGAGGCGCGGCACGTTCTGGATCACGATCGGTTCGCGGAAGACAACGCCGCCCAGGATGTTGCGGATGGTGCCGTTGGGCGACTTCCACATCTTCTTGAGGCCGAATTCCTCGACACGCTGTTCGTCAGGCGTGATCGTGGCGCACTTCACGCCGACGCCGTACTGCTTGATCGCATTGGCGGAATCGATGGTGATCTGGTCGGCGGTCTCGTCGCGCTTCTCGACCGAGAGGTCGTAGTACTTCAGATCGATGTCGAGGTAGGGCAGGATCAGACGCTCGCGAATCCACTGCCAGATGATCCGGGTCATTTCGTCGCCGTCGAGCTCGACGACCGGGTTCTTCACCTTGATCTTCGCCATGTCCGTCCTGTCTGTTTCCGGGGAGGTTTGCGCATTCCCTTAGCAGAGGTTTTGCCCCGCGCAAGACGCGCGGGAACACGGGGTTTGGCGGGCTTCCCGCCGACGATTTGCGCGTCGGGTCTGGACAGCGGCCGCGATCCGGTTCAAGGTTTTTAAGTGAGCGGTTAAATACCGCGTGCCACGAAGAAGGAACCTACTGGGATGAGCGAAGAAGTCCTGACCGAAGTCGACGGCAACGTCCTTGTCGTCACCATCAACCGCCCCGAAGCGAAGAACGCCATGACCAAGGCTGCGGCCGAGGGCATCGCCGCTGCCATGGACCGCCTCGACGCCGAAACCGACCTGCGCTGCGCGATCCTGACGGGCGCTGGCGGCACGTTCTGTTCGGGCATGGATCTCAAGGGCTTCCTTCGCGGCGAATCGCCGTCGATCAAGGGACGCGGCTTTGGCGGGCTGTCGGAATGGACGCCGAAGAAGCCGATCATCGCTGCGATCGATGGCTACGCTCTGGCGGGCGGCATGGAACTCGCGCTGGCGTGCGACTTGATCGTCGCCAACGACAAGGCCAAGTTCGGCATCCCCGAAGCCAAGCGCGGTCTTGCCGCTGCCGCTGGCGGCCTGATCAAGCTGCCGCGCCAGATCAGCCCCCGCGTCGCGATGGAACTGGCGTTGACGGGCGATTTCATCGACGCCAAGCGCGCCTATGACCTGGGCTTCATCAACCAGATCACCGACGGCCCGGCGATCGTGGCCGCCAAGGCGCTGGCCGCGCGCGTCGCCGAAAACGGCCCGCTGGCGCTGATCGCGTCCAAGGGCATCATCCGCGATTCGCACGAATGGACCGAAGCGGAAATGTGGAAGAAGCAGCAGGAATACATCGCGCCCGTGTTCTCTTCCAGTGATGCGCGCGAAGGGGCGGCGGCGTTCGCTGAAAAGCGCAAGCCGAACTGGCAGGGCAAGTAAGCCGGACCGGATCGCACGATCGAACAAGCGAGAGGCTCCGCTGCGGCGGGGCCTTTTTCGTTTGTGGACTTTAGGTCGCTTCATGCTGTTCGGACCCGATCCTGCCGCAAACGAGTGCTTTGAATTTCCTGCCCGCTTACTTGACAGCCAGCACCAGTTCGGAAGATTTCGGGGATACTTCTTCGCGTGTTTTGCAGGCAATGCATCGTATGCGAATCAAGGCGGGGAATCTCAAGGGCTTATGACTGGACGCATGGCCAAGCTGGATCGCGCGATCCAGATGTTGCACCTGCTGTGTGAAAGCGTGGAGGGCATGACGCTCGACGAGCTGGCCGCGGCGCTGGAGGTCAACCGCCGCACGGTCGAGCGCCTGCGCGATGTGATCCTGCTGCACTTCGATCTCGACGAGGTGGTGGACGGGCGGATCAAGCGGTTTCGCATCCGCGATGGGCTGCGCCGCGTCTATGCCCGACCGTCGGTACCGGAGATCGCCGCGCTGCGGGCGGAAGCCGAAGGCCGCGCACGCGAAGGCGCGCCCCAGGCGGCGCTGCTGTCCAGCCTGCTTGCCAAGGTGCGATCGAGCCTCGACCATCGCGAGAAGTCCCGGCTGGAGCCCGATCTCGACGCACTGGCGCGGTTGCAGCGCACGCGTGTGGCGGCAGGGCCTGCGGTCGGTGCCAGCGATGGCGTGGTCAGCACGGTGCAGCAGGCGATCATGATCGGCGTAGGGTTGGAGTTCGACTACCTCGCCGATGGAGCCGCCGCTCCGAAATGGCGGCGTGTGGCGCCTTATGGCCTGATCCATGGGCCGGTCACCTACCTGATCGGTAAGATGCCGGGGAAGGACCCGGTGCACTACCGGCTCGACCGGATGGGCAACGTCAAGCTCGGCAACGAACCACATCCGGTTCCGGACGACTGGGATCTCGACGCGTGGCTCGCGCAGAGTTTCGGAATCTGGCGCGAGGATGACCACGACGTGGTCCTGCGCGTGCTGCCCACCGCCGTTGCGCGCGCCAATGCCTGGCGCTTCCATCCGGCACAGGTGCTGGAGGAGGACGGCGAGGAATTGCTGGTGAAGTTTCGTGCCGGTGGTCTGCGCGAAATCGCGGAACACCTGTTCACGTGGGGTGGGGACGTCAGGATCGAGGCGCCCGAAGAACTGCGCAAGGTGATGCGCGAACGCGTGATGCTGGCGTGGGCATCGACATGACAGCCGACGGCCCGGTCCACCGCTAACGGGTAATAAAAAACCCCGCCGGAGCGGGGCTTTTCGATGGTGGGCGTAGCAAGGATTGAACTTGCGACCCCTACGATGTCAACATAGTGCTCTACCACTGAGCTATACGCCCGCACCATCGAACGGGCCGGATCGGAATTGGGCAGTGCCGTTCCGCGCCGGGAGCCGCCCATTAGCCGCGCCCGCCGTGCTCTGCAAGGGGGCAATTGCGCTTTTTCTGGCCAGCCTTCCAAATCCGGTCCTTCACATCGGCGGGCGACCATTTCCGGCGAGCGGACTATCGGCAAAGACGCGCTCCACTTCGAGCACGAGGTCGCGCAAGTGGAAGGGCTTGGACAGCACGCGCGCTTGCGGGGCTTCACGGTTGGCCTTGAGCGTGACGGCGGCAAAGCCTGTGATGAACATGACTTTGGTGCGCGGGCTGATTTCGGCGCAGCGTTGGGCGAGTTCGATGCCGTCCATCTCGGGCATGACGATGTCCGACAGCAACAGGTCGAAGTGCTGCGCTTCGAGAAGTGGGACCGCAGCCGTGCCGCGATCCACCGACACCACTTCGTACCCGGCGTTTTCGAGCGCGCGGGCGAGGTAGGTGCGCATCGCTTCTTCGTCTTCGGCCAGCAGAATCCGGATCATGATCAACCTTCATGCATCGTGTTGGCGAGCTTAGCCGCCCGGACGCGCGGCATACACCCGTCGAAGTTAAGAATCTGCGGCCAATTCGGCTCCGTTCGCCGCAGGCGGAACGCGACGGACTTTTGACACGCCGTGCAAAGCCATGCAGCTTGTGGCCATGCACGAAAGTGGGGCGCTCAGGGCTGATTCGATTAGCATTGCCGGTGGGATGGTTCCGGGTTCCGCCGGAATCCCGGCCTTTACCCTGACCCGGTGCGATCCTTCGCCGATTCCGGTGGTTCTCGCCGTGCCCCATGCCGGGCGCGCCTATCCCGGCGCCCTGATCGAGCGGATGCGCCATGCTGCTTTTGCCGCCCCGCGACTGGAAGATCGGCTGGTCGATCTCGTCGCGACGGAAGCCGCGCGGCGTACCGGCGCGGCGCTTCTGGTGGCGCATGCGCCGCGCGCGATGATCGATCTCAACCGCGCCAGTGACGATGTCGATTGGGAAATGATCGGCGGCGCTCCGCCGCCCGATGCCTCCTCGACGCCAACCGGCGGTAGCTTGCGCCGCGCGCGCAGCGGACTTGGGCTGGTGCCACGCCGCCTGCCGGGGCTCGGCGAGCTGTGGAAGCGGCGGATCGAGCGGCATGAGCTGGACGAGCGGATCGCCCTCGTCCACCAGCCCTATCACGAGGCTTTGGGCCGAACGCTCGCTGATCTGCGTGAGCGCTGGGGCGCGGTGCTACTGATCGACCTGCATTCGATGCCGCCGCTGGTGGCGCGCAGCCACGGCGAACCGGCGCCGCAGTACGTGGTGGGCGATCGTTTCGGCGCGGCTTGCGAAGGGACGCTCGTGTCGACGGTCTTCTCACTGTTCGCACAAGGCGGGCAGCGCGCCGCGCACAATAGGCCCTACGCGGGCGGCTATGTGCTCGAACGCCACGCGCGCAGGCGCGAGGGCGTGCATTGCCTTCAGCTCGAGATCGACCGCGCATGCTACCTCGATTCGCGGCTGGCCGAACGAGGGCCCGGTTTCGACGGTGTTGTCGATCTTGTGACCGAACTGGTTCGGCGGGTAGCCGACGAGGTGGCCGACATGGGGCGCGATCGCCAGCGCTGGCGCGCTGCGGCGGAATAACTGGCCGCGATCCCAAGAAAAAACCACCTGGAGCAAGCTCCAGGTGGCCAAGGTTCAGGGAGGAGGTGCACGAAGTGCACCAGTCACGCCGGGCCATGAGGGGAGCGCCGACGCAACACACGAAAGATAGGGGAGGGGGTGGGCAGGCGCAAGAGCTTTCAGATGAAATTTCCTCAACCTGCCCTTTCGGCCAGCATGGCCGGCCCCTCGAGGGGGCACTGTCCCGACGCGGAGATGCGCGCCGGGACAGCCGGATCAGGCGGCCGGAACCGGGGCCAGCGCGACCTGCGGGCCCTTGCCCTGTTCGGCCTGGAGCCCGAAGATCGTGCTCATCAGCTCGAGCGAGAAGATGTGCGCATAGAGCAGGGGCAGCAGGCCGCTCTGCGCCCAGCCGCGCAGGACGTCGCCACGCACGTCGCGCAGCTTTTCCTGGTCGATCATCTGGAAGCCGCGGTAGATGTAGGGCTGTTCCACGCCCGGCTGCTGGATGGCGGCTTCGCCTTCCATCAGCAGGTTGTGCTTCTTGATCTCGTCGATGAACGCCTGCGTGCGCTGGCCGGCCTGTTCGAACTGCTCGCAGAACTGCAGGATGCCCTTGGTGGTGTCGGTCGGCTCGGCGCCGTCGAACAGCGGGCCGCCTTCCTCGAACTCACCGACGAGACCGCTGGTGGGGTCGAAGCACAGCGACAGTTCCTCGCTCTGCGGGTTCAGCTTGGCCAGCATGAACGGATAACGGCGCGCATAGGCGGGCAGATACACGGTCGGCGAGACATTGCCTTCGCCGTCGACGAAGACGTTGACGCCTTCGTTGAGGCCCATCAGCGCCAGCGGCACGGGGTTGTCGCCCGAAGCGAACACGATCGGGTAGTGGCGGGCCGCCTGCGGAAATTCCTCGGCGGTCAGCGGGATGGCGTGCTGGGTCGAGAGCCAGGGGGCCTTGCCCGTGCCGCGCGCGTGCCAGCCCGCGTGGTCGCGGGTGTTGAGCGGCATCAGGTCGTTGTAGAACAGGGGCAGGTTGGCTTGCGGCGCGCTGGCCATCGTCACTCTCCGAAAAAACTGGTCGCGTCAGCGCGCGCGTGTCGCGCCTGCCACGGGAACGGTGGCTTTACGGAGTCGCGAAAAGGGTGGCAAGGTCGCCTGCAACACGCCTGTCATACTTGCGACAGTTAAATGAGCTTGCCCGGATTGAGCAGCCCATCGGGGTCGAGTGCGCGTTTGACGGCGCGTAGCATGCCCAGCGCCACCCGATCGCCCAGCCGCGCCAGTTCGTCGCGCTTGAGCTGGCCGATGCCGTGTTCGGCCGAAATCGACCCGCCTGCCTGCGTGACGAGGTCGTGGACGCGGCGGCTGATCGCCTTGCCATCGCCCTGTTGCCAGGTTGCAGCGTCCACGCCATCGGGCGCGATCACGTGGAAGTGGATGTTGCCATCGCCGAGGTGGCCGAAGCCGACCGCGTGCGTCCCGGGCCATTCCGCCTCGATCAGCGGCACCGCCCGTTCGACGAAATCGGGCATGGCCTCGACTGCGACCGAGATGTCGTGCTGCACGGCGGGGCCGCGCGCGCGTTCGGCGGAAGGGATGGTCTCGCGAATCTGCCAGAACTTTTCGGCCTGCGCTTCGCTGGCGGCGATTGCAGCGTCGGCAACAAGGCCTTGTTCGAAGGCGCTTTCCAGCAGCGATTGTGCCCGGTCCGGCAGGCGCTCGGCGGCATCGGCGTCGGCGACCAGTTCGATCAGCACGTGCCAGGGATGCTCGCCCTCGATCGGCACGCGGATGCTGGGCAGGTAGTCCCGCGTCGCCTCGATCGCGCGGAGCGGCATCACCTCGAAACCTTCCAGCGCATCGGGCGCGCGGCGCTGGCAGTGGAGCAGCAGCGCGCGGGCGGCATGGAGCGAGGCGACGCCGGCCCACAGCACCGATCGCGCGGCGACGGCGGGTTCGAGCTTGAGCGTGGCGGCGGTAACGATGCCGAGCGTGCCTTCCGAACCGATCAGCAACTGCTTGAGGTCGAAGCCCCGGTTGTCCTTCTTGAGCGGAGTTAGTTGATGAAACACTTGCGCATCGGCCAGCACGCCCTCCAGACCCTGAACAAGCGCGCGCATCGAGCCGTGGCGCAGCACTTGCGTGCCGCCAGCGTTGGTGGAGATCAGTCCGCCGATGGTGGCCGAGCCCTTGCCGCCCAGAGAAAGCGGGAAGCGCAGGCCTTGGGCCGCTGCGGCCTCGTGCAGCACTTGCAGGATCACGCCGGCCTCGCAGGTGGCGGTGCGGCCTTCGGTATCGATGCGCACGATCGCGTTCATCCGGCGCAGGCTGAGCAGCAGCGCTTCGCCCGATTCGTCTGGCGTAGCGCCTCCCGACATCCCGCTGTTGCCGCCCTGCGGCACGATCGGCACGTGGTGTTCGGCGCACAGGCGCACCAGCGCGGCGACCTCGGCTGTGCTGGCGGGCGAGGCCATCGCCAGCGCCCGCCCGGTGAAGCGGCCGCGCCAGTCGGTCAGCCATGGCGCCATGGCTTGTGCATCGGTGGTCAGGCCCTTCGGCCCGAGCAGTTCGGCGGCGGCGGCGAGGAAGGCGGTGCGGTTCTGCAACATGGCGCATCGGCTATGCCCGTCGCGCAAAGCGGGCAATTCATTTTTGCTTCGGGCTGGGTTAAGCGGGCGTTCAACCAGCCCGGCTATCGGGGAAGGACATGAATGCGGCTCGCCGGGTCGCACGAGGGATCGATCGAGCCGACATAGCGCGTGATGCTGAGCCTGGCCCACTTCCTGACCGCGGTCGCCGCGACCCTCCCCGCTTTCGCGCCGGTCGGCGCGGGCGTTTCGCACGATTCGTGGGCCGCTGCGGTCGAGGCCGGCGGCCCGCCGCTGTTGCCGCAGGCGGTCGAAGGCGGGCTGATGCCCGATCTGCTCGATGCGATGTCGGGCGACGACTGGAACCAGGTGCGCATCGAACAGCGGCTGGTCATCCGCATCACCCCGCCGCGCAGCGTAGGGCGTGAGATCGTCCAGCCCCCGCCGATGAACGCTATCCGCTTTCGCGAGCGCAAGATGGCCAATTGCCTGCCGGTGCTGGGCATCGCGGGCGTGCAGCCGACCGCCGATAGCCGCCTGATGCTGTTCATGCGCGATCGCCGGATCGTCGGCGCGAATCTGGACAAGCAGTGCAGCCCACAGGATTTCTACATGGGCTTCTACATTCGCCAGACGCAGGACGGCATGCTCTGCGCCGGGCGCGATTCGATCCATTCCCGTTCGGGTTCCACCTGCGGCTTGAGCCGCCTGCGCGAACTCGTGCCCGGAGAATAGCGCCGGAACGGGGCGACCGGAGCGCGCTTTCCTTGACTTGGACGCCCATTCGGCATAGCGGCGAGCCGGACGCCGGGCTGATAAAATGTCCGGTGCGCGCGCAATCCGTTTGCGACGCCTGATTATCGGAAACCCACGCTGCATGAAATTCGCCGACCTCGGCCTCTCCGATGAATTGCTGAAGTCGGTTCTCGACGCCGGCTACGACACTCCGACTCCGATCCAGGCGCAGGCTATCCCTGCGGTCCTGATGATGAAGGACCTGATCGGGATCGCCCAGACCGGCACCGGCAAGACCGCCGGGTTCGTGCTGCCGATGATCGACATCCTCGCGCATGGCCGCCGCCGCGCGCTGATGCCGCGCTCGCTGATTCTCGAACCGACCCGCGAACTCGCGGCGCAGGTGGCCGAGAACTTCGAGAAGTACGGCAAGAACCACGACCTGAAGATGGCGCTGCTGATCGGCGGCGTGCAGATGGGCGACCAGGTCAAGGCGCTGCACGACGGCGTCGACGTGCTGATCGCCACGCCGGGCCGACTGATGGACCTGTTCGAACGCGGCAAGATCCTGCTCACGGGTTGCGACCTGCTGGTGATCGACGAAGCCGACCGCATGCTCGACATGGGCTTCATCCCCGACATCGAAACGATCTGTTCTAAGCTGCCCGCGCAGCGCCAGACGCTGCTGTTTTCGGCGACGATGCCGCCGCCGATCAAGAAGCTGGCGGATAAGTTCCTGAGCAATCCCAAGTACATAGAGGTTGCCCGGCCCGCTTCCAACAACACCAGCATCGCGCAGTTCAAGGTGCCGGTGTCCAGCCGTGGCAAGCGCGAGATGCTGCGCCACCTGCTGCGCACCGACAACGTGACCACCGCGATCGTCTTCGCCAACCGCAAGACGACGGTGCGCGAACTGGCCAAGAGCCTGCAGAGCCACGGCTTCTCGGCCGGTGAAATCCATGGCGACATGGACCAGTCCGCCCGCAACGCCGAGCTGCAGAAGTTCAAGGACGGGGTGATCAGCATCCTGTGCGCTTCCGATGTCGCCGCGCGCGGGCTGGACGTGAAGGGCGTGAGCCACGTCTTCAACTTCGACACGCCCTGGCACCCGGACGACTACGTCCACCGCATCGGCCGCACCGGCCGTGGCGGCGCGACGGGCCGCGCCTTCACGCTGGTGGGCAGCGAAGATGCCGAAGCGATTGCCAACGTCGAGAAGCTGACCGGCGGCAAGATCCCCGAGATGAAGGTGGACCTGACCGCCGAGGAGCGCCCGGCGCGTGGCCAGAAGCGGCGCGCCGAGGCGGTGGCCGACGTGGTTGCGGACGAGCCGCGCGAGGAGCGCAAGCCGCGTGGCCGCCGCAAGGAAGAGCCGCGTCGCGAGGAAGCACCGCGCGAAGAGCCGCGCCGTGAAGAGCCCCGCGAAGAGCGTCCCGTACGTGAAGAGCGTCCTGTCCGTGAAGCACGTCCGGCGCGCGAAGAGCGTCCGGCCCGTGAAGAACGCGCGCCGCGTGCGGAACGTCGCGATGATTGGCGCGAGGATCGCCGCCAGGGCAATGAGCCGCCGAGCCGTCCCGGCGAATGGAACGGCCCGATTCCCGGCTTCCTACACGTTTCCGCGCTGAACGATTGATCCCTAGCTGCCGTAGAGCGTAGCGTGCTCTGCGGCGTAGGGCGCGTAGCTTTCCTTCATGATCGCCGAGTTGAGCAGCATCTCGGCCACGGGCGTCGCTTCGCCCGGGCGATAGACGCGGCTCTTCACCCACATCGATTCGGTGCGCTTGCTGCCCGACAGGCCGACGATCTCTCGCTCGACTTCGTAATCGGCGCCGACCAGCAGCGGGCCGTCGATCAGGCGGATCTCCTGATCGGCGAACAGGCCCACGTGGGGGCCGCGCACCGGAAAGCGGTCCTCGCCCGCCTTGTGCTGGATCAGCACGCTGATCATCTCGAACGGGATCGCAGTGGCGAAGCGGTCTGAAGGCTCGGTCATGCGCTGGCGCTTCTGTGCGAGCGTGAAGGGGTAGTAGTGGCCCATGTGGTCGTCCGGGCCCATCCGCACCGGGATGCGGGCGCTGGTCAGCCCGACGTGGACATCGCGCAAGACCACCGGGTCGGCGAGCGGTGCGAGGCTGGCGAGACGCGCTTCGAGCGCCGTGGGCCCGTGGCCTGTGCCGACCTCTATCGAGCCTGCGAGAATTTCGGTTCCGTCGAGCCGCTCCATGCGCGCACTGGCGCGACCGGCCTCGTCGGAATCGGCGGTGACGATCGCGCGCACTTCCTCTCCTTCGAACACCGGGGCGCGGTAGTGGACCGAAAGGCAGCCTTCGCGGAACCAGCGTTCACCCCACAACGCGAAGCCCAGCGGTTCGAACTGGGTGAAGTGGGTCGGCCCTTCGATCGTGCCGCCCTTGAACCCCAGCTTCTGCGCGGTGGCATCATCGTGGATCGAGGCGTGGCCATCATAGTGCTGCTCGGCCAGCATCTGGCGCGGGTTGCGCCAAGGGCCAGTCAGCGTTGCGCCCTCACGCGATATCGGGGTGTCGAACGGGGCAGTCATCGGCCTCTCCAGTCTGTCTTTGCGGAAAGGCTAGGCGCGCAGGAGGCGGAAGGGAAGCGTTCCCAACGCGCGCGGGTTCTGCTTAGCTGAAGCGATGAGGACACGCATTTTCGCATCGCTCGCCGGGGCCGCGTTGGCCGTCACGTCGCCTGCAGCGCGCGCGCAGGACGAGGCCGGACTGGAAACCTTCGTGGCCGAGGGATCGGTCGGCGCCTATCGCGCGGGGCTCAACCTGACGATCAAGGATCACACGCAAGTCCTTGCCGCGCATTACTATTACGCAAGCACAGGCAAGGACATTCCGCTGGTCGTGGCGCAGGCGGGGGACAAGCTGACGCTCGAAGAGCCGGGCGGGGCGCGCATGGTGCTGGCGCTGACCAACGCGGATGCGCACGAGCCCCGGCCCTTGACCTTCGCCACGTCGACCGGCCTTGCGGGCGACTGGACCGGCGCGGGCAAGGCGCTGCCGGTGCGGTTCGGCTTCGTTACTGGAAGGTCCGGTCCGAGCCCTGCTCGCTGGTATGGTGACGTTACTGAAGAGAACGATGCCGCGTTCGAAGCGCGTGCACGTGCATTCCTGAAGGGTGTGACCACGGGCAATGTCGCATTGGCGGCTAAGGCGACATCTTGGCCCTTGCTGATAAACCGCCCGCATCGTCAGATGCTGCACAACCGCAAGGAACTAGCGGCGCACTGGAAATCGATCTTCACCCCGGCAGCTATTGCGGAACTCCGTCAGTCGATCCCCCACGAGATGTTCGTACGCAACGGCATGGCCATGGTGGCGAATGGCACGGTCTGGTTTGATGCACAGGGGCCAAAACGCTGAACCTGCCTTGAGCGGAACCTGAACGACACCTAAAGCGTCCCGAACGACACCTAGACCACCCCAAGGGGACGTTAAAGCGCCTCAGGCGGGCTTGACGAAGCTGTCGATCACGCGCTTGCGGCCCGCCGTCTCGAAGTCGATTTCCAGCTTGTTGCCTTCCTGCGCAGCGACGGTGCCATAGCCGAACTTGTCGTGGAACACGCGCGTGCCAAGGCCGATGTCGGCGCGGGGTTTCGCCGCGAAGCTGGCGGCGCTGCGGCTGGATTCGACGATGCGCTTCGGCGTCGCGTCATAGCTCTGCGCGGCGGCGCGTTGCCAGCCGGGGCCGCGCGTGACGATGCGCGAAGGCTGGTTGCGGGCGACGTCGGCGAAGGGGTCGGAATGTTCCGACCACTGCGCGCGCCACAGCGAAGCGCCGCCCGACAGGGTGGTCTCCTCCTCGATGTGGACGGCGGGCAGTTCGCTGGTGAAGCGGCTGGGAATCGAGCTGGTCCACTGGCCGTAGATGCGGCGGTTGGCGGCGTGGAGGATGGTGCAGCGCTTCCTGGCGCGAGTGATCGCGACATAGGCGAGGCGGCGTTCCTCTTCGAGCGACGCCAGCCCGCCTTCGTCCAGTGCGCGCTGGCTGGGGAACACGCCTTCTTCCCAGCCGGGCAGGAACACCTGGTCGAATTCCAGCCCCTTAGCGGCGTGGATGGTCATGACCGTGACCTTCTCCTCGCTCTCGTTGCGCTCGTTGTCCATGACGAGGCTGACGTGTTCGAGGAAGTCACCCAGCGTTTCGTATTCCTCCATCGCGCGGGCGAGTTCGGAGAGGTTTTCGAGGCGGCCATTGGCCTCGGCACTCTTTTCGGCCTGAAGCGCAGCAGTGTAGCCGCTTTCGTCGAGGATCGTTCGGGCGAGTTCGGCTGGAACCAAGGTGCCTGCGGCATCGCGCCAGCGGGCGAAATCGCGGACCAGCGCCAGCAGCGTGTTGCGCGCGCGTGTGGGCAGTTCGTCGGTATCGCAGATATCGAGCGCGGCGCGCAGCAGCGGCACCCCTTGCGCGCGGGCGAAGCGGTGGATCTTTTCCAGCGTCTTGTCGCCAAGGCCGCGCTTGGGAGTGTTGTAGATGCGTTCGAACGCGAGGTCGTCTGAAGGGCTGACGACAACGCGCAGGTAAGCCAGCGCATCGCGGATTTCGGCGCGTTCATAGAAGCGGAAGCCGCCGACGATGCGGTAGGCCATGCCGATCTGGATGAAGCGGTCCTCGATCTCGCGCGTCTGGAACTGCGCGCGCACGAGGATGGCGACGGCGTTGAGCGAACAGCCCTCGCGCTCCAGCCGCTCGATCTCGTCGCCGATGCGGCGCGCTTCCTCGGGCCCGTCCCACACGCCGATGACGCGCACCTTGTCGCCGCCGTTGCGGGTCGTCCACAGCGTCTTGCCCAGCCGCTCGGCGTTTTCGGCAATCAGGCCCGAAGCGGCGCCCAGGATGTGCGGGGTGGAGCGGTAGTTCTGTTCGAGCTTGATGACCTTCGCGCCGGGAAAATCCTTTTCGAAGCGCAGGATGTTGGCGACCTCCGCACCGCGCCAGGAATAGATCGACTGGTCGTCGTCGCCCACCACGCAGATGTTCTTGCGGGTCTGCGCCAGCAGCCGCAGCCACAGGTACTGGACCGCGTTGGTGTCCTGGTATTCGTCCACCATCACGTACTTGAAGCGCTGCTGGTACATCGCGAGGATGTCGCGCTCGCGCTTGAAGATGTTGAGCATGTGCAGCAGCAGGTCGCCGAAATCGCAGGCGTTCACGTCCTTCAGGCGGTTCTGGTAGAGCGCGTAGAAGCGCTGGCCACGCCCGTTGGCGTAGGCCTCGTTGTCGCCCGCATCGAGGTCGCCGGGGTTGAGGCCGCGGTTTTTCCACTTGTCGATCAGCCCGGCCAGCTGCTTGGCAGGCCAGCGCTTTTCATCCAGCCCTTCGGCCACGATCAGCTGCTTGAGCAGCCGCAACTGGTCGTCGGTGTCGATGATGGTGAAGTTCGATTGCAGCCCGACCAATTCGGCATGGCGACGCAGCATCTTGGCGGCGACCGAGTGGAACGTGCCGAGCCAGGGCATCCCTTCGACCGAGGGGCCGATCAACTGGCCGACGCGTTCGCGCATTTCGCGCGCGGCCTTGTTGGTGAAGGTGACGCAGAGGATTTCGCTCGGCCATGCCAGCCGCTGACGCAGCAGGTTGGCGAGGCGCGCGGTGAGCGCGGCGGTCTTGCCCGTGCCCGCGCCCGCCAGCATCAGGACGGGGCCTTCTGTGGTCAGCACGGCTTCGCGCTGGGGCGGGTTCAGGCCATCGAGCCAGGCGGCTTGACCAGGAAGGTTGGGGGCGGAGGAAGATTCGGGCGCGTTCACCCGGAACGATTAGGGAACGCTTTCCGCCAGTTCAAGTGCGGGTTTTCCGGTCAGTTCCGGTAGTTGTCATAGTAGTCGGCTTCATAGTCGTCGCGGCGGTGGTACGAGGCTTCGCGGTTGGCGCGCTCGTTGTGCTCCTTGAGCTCCAGTTCCTTGCTCTTCTTCACGATCCGCTTGGCCGTGTCGGACTTGGCGAACTGGTCGACCGCGATCGAGGCGCCCAAGCCCAGCATGCTGCACGAGGCCATGCCCAGTACCCACACGAAGAAACAGCCTCCGAAGAGATACTTGGCGATATTCGGCATTGGTCCCGCTCCCTCGGTCGCGTCCGTGATCATACGGATGCAGGGTTGAAAAGCGGTAAAGCAGCGGCTGCTGGAACCGAGGCGTTCATGAAAATGTTACTATCGCTGACGAATTTTGAAGTTGTTAGACGCAATTTGGAAAATGAATGTGGGATTAATGGGTCTGTATTTACCGACGATGAGTCTATTCATCTCCGTGGTCTCTCGCTTCATCGCGGGGCGTGGAACGCATCTGATGGCGGGCGCGTAGGGTCTCCAAATCTTCGGGTCGCAAGGACAAACAGGAGACCATCCGATGCGTAAGTTTCTGCTTTTGAGCGCGGCTGCGCTGGCCGTTGTGGGTGTTCCGGGGGCGATCAGCGCCCAGACAACCGCCGCCCCCACTGCCGCTCCCGCCGCCACGGCGACGGCGACCGCCAGCGGCACCTTCGCGCTGAGCGCCGATCAGAAGGGCCAGTACGATGCCTGGCCCGCGGACCAGCGCACCAAGTACGATGCGTGGCCTTCGACGTATCAGGAGTATTATTGGAGCCTCGATCCGGCCCAGCAGAAGGGCTGGTGGGCATTGACCGATGAGCAGCGCGGGCAGATCTATGCCATGACGCCCGAGCAGCGCACGTCGGTCTGGCCGTCGATCATCGCACAGGTAAACGGCCGTGCCACGGCGGCAACGCCTGCGCAGCCCAATCCCGGTACGGGCACGCCCGCCACGCCTGCCGAACCGGCCACGCCGCCTAGCGGCGCGTCGACCGGCAAACCGATGGCAGACGCCACGGCGGATGCCAACGCGCCGGTTCCGAACGCGCCGGGCGTGGTCGATGCGGCCTCGGCCGCTCCGGGCGCGGCCTATGCCGCGACCACGACCAGCAATGCCGTGCCGGCCCCTCCGGCCGATACGCTGAACAAGAAATATCCGGTCTGCACCAAGAAGATGCAGGACAACTGCCGCAATCGCGGCGGGGTCTGATCGGTCAGGCCATAACCAGCCCGAGTTCCCCCCTCTCGGGTCGCAAGCGGGAAGGGCGTCGGGAAACCGGCGCCCTTTTCCTGTTGCAATTGCGGCGCAGGCGCTATGCCGCCTTGCATGAATCCCATACGCCAGCACGCCCGCATCTTGACCGCCAGCCTTGTCGGCACGGCGGTGGAGTTCTACGACTTCTACATCTATGCGACGGCGGCGGCGCTGGTGATCGGGCCGCTGTTCTTTCCGGCGGAAAGCGCTTCGGCACAGACGCTGCTGGCGTTCATGACCTTTGGCCTCGCCTTCTTCGCGCGGCCTGTCGGCGCGGTTGCGTTCGGGCATTTCGGGGACCGCATCGGGCGCAAGTCCACGCTGGTCGCCTCGCTGATGCTGATGGGAGGATCGACGCTGCTGATCGCGTTCCTGCCGACGTATGCCATGGCCGGGCCGATCGCGCCGATGCTGTTGTGCCTGCTGCGCTTCGGACAGGGATTCGGGCTTGGCGGCGAATGGGGTGGCGCTTCGTTGCTGGCGGTGGAGAACGCGCCCAAGGGCTGGGAGGCCCGCTTCGGGTCGGCGCCGCAACTGGGCGCGCCGCTGGGCTTCCTGTTCGCCAACGGACTGTTCCTGATCCTGAGCTACACGCTGAGCGAGGCGGATTTCGTGGCCTGGGGCTGGCGCATCCCCTTCCTTGCCAGCGCGCTGCTGGTCGGGCTGGGGCTGTGGGTGCGGCTGAAGATCGGGGAGACGGCAGCGTTCAAGGAAGCGCTGGCGCACGAAGCGCCGCCCGCCGTGCCGATCGGTCGGCTGATGCGCGAACATCCCGGCGCGGTGGTGGCCGGGATCGCCGGCGTGGTGGCGTGCTTTGCGATCTTCTATCTTGCGACGACGTTCTCGCTGTCGTTCGCCACGACCAAGCTGGGCTATGCCAAGCAGCAGTTCCTGGGCGTGCAGCTGGCGGCCAACACGTTCCTGGCGATCGGCATCTTCGTGGCCGGGTACTGGGCGGACAAGACGAGCGCGAAGAACGTGTTGGGCAAGGGGGCGCTGCTGACCGCGCTTGTCGGGCTGGTGTTCGGGAGCGGTCTTGGCTCCGGTTCGCTGCCGCTGGTGTTCGTGACGCTGGCGGGCGCGCTGTTTGTGATGGGGCTGGTCTATGGCCCGCTCGGCGGCTGGCTGCCGACGCTCTATGCCGTGCCGGTGCGCTATACCGGCATCAGCCTTGCCTTCAACATGGGCGGTATCATCGGCGGCGCACTGGCACCGTTTGCCGCCGCGCTGCTGGCGCAGAAGGGCGGCACACCTTACGTCGGGCTGTTCCTGACGGCGGCGGGGGCGTTGACGCTGATGGGCGTGGTGTTCGCGCCCAGGCTCAGGAACTGAGGCGCAGCAGCGTCAGCCGCGCCTTGCCGACGACGCGTTCGCTTTCGATTTCCAGCGAACGGAGTTGTGGCACTTCCTTCGCTTCGGTTTCGAGGCTGACCCACGTGCCTTCGCCGATCCAGCCGAGGCGCACCAGCTTGTCGAGCGCCACCGCGCCCGCGCCGGTCTTGTAGGGCGGATCGAGCATGACGAGGTCGAGCGGCTCCTTGACCGGGCCGAGCGACAGCACCGACGAGGCGCGCACGTCGCATTGCGGCGCGCAGCGCAGCGCGGCGATGTTGGCGCGGATGGCGCGGATCGCGGCGGGATCCTGCTCGACCAGCAGCGCATGTTCGGCCCCGCGCGACAGCGCTTCGAGACCGAGCGCGCCCGAGCCTGCGAACAGGTCGGCGACTTTCAGCCCTTCGAAGCTGCCTAGGCGGCTGGTGAGCATCGAGAACAGCGTTTCGCGCGTGCGGTCGGCGGTGGGGCGCGTGGCGTCGCCCGCAGGCGCGACAAGCTTGCGGCCGCGCCACTCGCCAGCGATGATCCGCAGCATCAGCCGGGCCTCCTGGGACCGCGCGGTGGATTGCCGCCGGGGCGGGGGCCAGCGCCAGCGCCGGGGCGGGGGCGGTCGCCGGTCGGTCGGGCGGGACGGGCAGGGCGGGCATCCGTCCGTGCGTCGGACCGGTGGTCGGGCCGGGTGGGGCGATCCGTCGCGGCGTCGGCGTGTCGCGCCTGGCCGCGTCTCCCGGCGCCGGGTCTGGTTTCGCCCGGCCCTGCGGCGTCGCGCCGCGGGTCGGCATTGCGGGCATCGCGCTGGTTGGCCTTGCGTTCGGCAGTTCGGGCGCCCCAGCCAGTGCGCTGGTTGGGCTTGGCTGATTTGGTCTGGCCGGGCTTCGCCTCGGCAGGCGCGGCGCGGGGCGCGCGCGGCTTGCGCGTGTCGAGATTCTCGCGCTCCTCGCGGATGCGTACGGCCTGCTTCTTGGGATAGGCGGGCGTGCGGGCCGGGCGTTCGACGGGTGCGGGTGCGACTGGGGCGCGCACCTTGGGCGCGATGGCGCGGCCGATGACCGGCTTGTCCAGCTTCATCGCCTTCATGAAGCGTTCGACGATCACCTGCGGCACTTCCTCCACCGATCCGCGATCGAGCGCGCCGAGGTGGAACGGGCCATAGGACGTGCGCAACAGGCGCGAGACCTGGAGGCCGAGGTATTCGAGAACGCGGCGGACTTCGCGGTTCTTGCCTTCGGTCAGGGTCATTTCGACCCACTGGTTGCGCCCGGTGCGGCGCTCCATGTTGGCATTGATCGAGCCATAGCGGATGCCGTCGATCTCCAGCCCTTCGCTGAGGGCTTCGAGCTGTTCCTGCGAAATGTCACCGAAGGTGCGCGCGCGGTAGGTGCGCGGGATGCCGCTGGCGGGCAGTTCCAGCGCGCGCTTCAGCTCGCCATCGTTGGTCAGCAGCAGCAGGCCTTCGGTGTTGAGGTCGAGACGGCCCACCGGCATCACGCGGCCCGCGCCCTCGGGCAGGGCGTTGCGCAGCGCGGTGTAGATCGTCGGGCGCCCGGCGGGATCGCGCTCGGCGGTGATCAGGCCCGAAGGCTTGTGGAACATGAAGATGCGCGTCGCGGCGGCGTGGCCCACCGGATTGCCGTCGACGGTGACACCGCGCAGGTTCTTGAGCACGGTGGCGGGCGTGGTGATGGCGACGCCATCCAGTTCGACGCGACCCGCCTCGATCAGGCGTTCGACCTCGCGGCGCGAGGCCACGCCTGCGCGGGCCAGCAGCTTGGCGATGCGCTCGCCTTCGCGCGGCGCTGTTTCTTTTTCGGTGGGGGACATTGCAAGCCCCTTACGCGAGAGAGGCCTTGCCGTCACCCCTCTAGCCAATGGCTCCGAAACCGCGCTAATTCGCAGGGCAGCCAAGGGGAAGGCCATGAACGCGACCAAACTTGCCGAGATGTTGACCGCGCAGAGCCTGTTCGCCGATTGCGAGCCGGAGGAACTGGCCGATATCGTGGCGCGGGCGCAGGTCCGCTCGTTCAAGCCGGGCCAGACGCTGATGGCGCAGGGCGATCCCGGCGATACGCTCTATATCGTGCTGGGCGGCCTTGCGCGCGTGAGCATGGTGGCTGCCAATGGGCGCGAGATCGTGCTCGATTATGCGGAGCCTGGCGCGGTGCTGGGCGAGATCGCCTTCCTCGACGGGGGAGAGCGCACCGCAAGCGTCGACGCGATCGAGCCGGTCGATGCGCTGTGCCTGTCGCGCACGGCCTTTGCCGACATCATTGCGCATCACAAGGGACTGTCGCTGCGTCTGCTGAAGGCCATGGCGCGCAGGCTGCGCCAGAACAACACCGTGATCGAAGCCGACCGCGCCTATACCTCCGGCCCGCGCCTGGCCCGGTTCCTGCTGCGGCTGATGATGGGGGGCGAGGCGAGCGGCGGTGAGGCGCGGCTCAAGATCGCTTTGAGCCAGGGCGAACTGGGCAACTTCGCGGGCATGTCGCGCGAACAGATCAACCGCCAGCTTTCGGCCTGGGCCGATGGCGGGATTGTCGCGGTGCGCAGCGGCAAGGTGACGATCCTCGATCGCGAGGCGCTGGTGGGGATCGCCGAAGCGTGGTGAACCGGCGCATGGCGCAGCGTATACGAATACCGACTTCTGGCGCGCGCGGCAGCGTCTAGGGTGTCCTCAAGGCTCCGCACGAGCGGGCATGGGGAGATCGGGATGCGCATTTCAGTACTTCTGGGCGCGGCGGCGCTGGGTTTGGCCACGCCCGCGATGGCAGAACAGCCGCTACTGCCGGTGACCGAAGGCGTGTCGCAGGTGCGGCATCCCGATTGGGCGGCGCGCGCCACGATCTATGAAGTGAACATCCGCCAATACACGCCAGAGGGCACTTTCCGCGCATTCGAAAAGCACCTGCCGCGCCTGCGCAAGATGGGCGTCGACGTGCTGTGGATCATGCCCGTCAACCCGATCGCGAAGAAGGAGCGCAAGGGCTCGCTCGGCAGCTACTACGCGGTCAGCGACTACAAGGCGGTCAATCCCGAATACGGCGACATGGCCGACTTCAGGCACCTCGTCGCCGCCGCGCACGCGCAAGGGTTCAAGGTGATCCTCGACTGGGTGGCGAACCACACCGGCTGGGACCACGTGTGGGTGGAGCAGCATCCCGATTGGTACAAGCGCAATGCGCAAGGAGAGCTGGAAGGCTACCACTATACCGACCTGTCGGACCATCACGAGGAGGTCTGGGCCGACGTTATCGGGCTCGATTACAGCAAGCCTGCCGTGCGCGAAGGCATGATCGACGCGATGCGGTACTGGCTCAAGGAGGCCGACATCGACGGCTTCCGCTGCGACGTGGCGTGGACGTTGCCGGTCGCGTTCTGGGATCAGGCGCGCGTCGAGCTGGAGCAGGTGAAGCCGGTGTTCATGCTGGCCGAGGCCGATACGCCCGAGATGCAGGCGCGGGCCTTCGACATGACCTATGACTGGAAGCTCTACCACCTGCTGATCGACGTGGCGCGTGGCAAGGCCGATGCGACGGACCTGGCGAAACTCTATGCCGATCCGCCGCGCCGCTATCCGCAGGGCGCCTATCGCATGACCTTCACCAGCAACCATGACGAGAATTCGTGGAACGGCACCGATCGCGAACTCTACGGCGATGGCGCCGACGCGATGGCGGTGCTGGCGGCGACGCTGCCGGGGATGCCGCTGGTCTATAGCGGTCAGGAGGACGGGCTGAACAAGCGGCTGAAGTTCTTCGACAAGGACCCGATCGTCTGGGGCAAGTTCGATCGGGTGCCGTTTTATGCGCGGCTACTGGCGCTGAAGCACGGGCATCCGGCGCTGGAAAGCGGGATGGAGCGGGGCAACCTGCGCCTGATCGAGACGGGCAATCCCAAGGTATTCGCCTTTCGCCGCGTGAAGGGCAAGGATCGCGTGACCGTGGCGGTGAACCTTTCGGGAGCCCCGGCGCGGGTGACGTTGCGGGGCATCGGCGCGCAAAGCCTGAAGGGCTGGGGCTGGTCGATCACGCCGGGGCGGTGAGCGCGATCCGGCGCGTCACGCCGATTGCTTGCAGAAACGCCTCGTCGTGGCTGACCACGATCAGCGCGCCGTCATAGGCCGCAAGTCCGGCCTCTATCGCCGCGATCGCGTCGAGGTCGAGATGGTTGGTCGGCTCGTCCAGCAGCAGGAGCGGCGGGGGCGTATCTGCCAGCACGCAGGCGAGCGCCGCACGCATGGCCTGTCCGCCGCTGAGCGTTCCCGCGGGCTGGTCGGCCCCGGAGGTGCGAAAGCGCAAGCGGGCGAGCGCTGCCCGCGCGGCGTTTTCGTCGAGCCCGGGCTTCAGCCGCCGCAGGTTGGCGACCACGCTTTCGGCGGGATTGAGCAGGCTGGCGTGCTGATCGAGCACGGCCAGCGGCACCGATACCCGCACGCTCCCCGAGCGCGGCGGCAGCGTTCCACGAATCAGCGCGAGAAGCGTAGATTTGCCAACGCCGTTCGGGCCGGTCACGGCCACGCGTTCGGGGCCGGTGATGGTCAGATCGATCCCGACGAGAACGGGGGCTGCATCGCCGTGACCGGCGGTGACGGTGGACAGTTGCAGCACCATGCGCGCCGGGGCGAGCCCGGTGGGAGAAACGTCCACCACCAGTGGCTCGATCACTTCGAGGCGGGCGCGGGCCTGCGCCAGCTGGCCGCTCGCTTCGGTCTCCAGGCGCTCGGCCTGTCGGGCATTCTGGCCGGTGGTATTCTCAGCCCGCTGGCGTCGCGCGCCGATCAGGATGCGGGGCATGTCGCCCCGTCGCGCCTTGCGCACGCCCGCGCCATCGCGGCGGTCCTTGCGCTCGCGCACGGTCTGAGCGCCGTTGCGGACCTCGCGCAGCGCCTGCTCGGCATGATCGCGTGCGGCCTCGGCGGCAGCGAGTTCGAGCGCCTTGCGTTCGCGGTAGTGGCTGTAGGGTCCGCCATAGCGTGTTGCCCCCAGCGACGTCAGCTCGACAATCGCATCCATGCCTTCGAGGAGCGCGCGATCATGGCTGACGACGATCGCGCCCTTGCGCCACGAGGCGAGAAACGTGGCGAGTGCTGCGCGCCCTTCTGCATCGAGGTTGTTGGTCGGTTCGTCGAGCAACAGAAAATCGGGGTCTGCAAGGATGGCGGCGGCAAGCCCGGCGCGCGTCTGCTGACCGCCCGAAAGCGTTGCCACCTGCGTTTCAGCCGTGGCGTACAGGCCTGCCGCGGACAGGGCGGCCTCGAATCTGCTTTCGAGCGTCCAGTCTGCCGCGGCGAGATCGTCCTCGGTCGCAACGCCCTGTTGGGCGCGGCGGAGCAGGGCGAGTGGTTCAGCCAGGCCAAGTGCCTGCGCGAGCGTTTCGGCAGGACTGCGCGCCACCACCTGGCGCAAGGTCGAAATGGTGGCATTGCGCGTGACGGTGCCCGCGTTGGGGGCAAGGTCACCCGCGAGCAGGCGCAGCAGGGTGGTCTTGCCCGAGCCGTTGCGACCGACGATGCCGGTCCGCACGGGCGGGAAGGACAAGTCGAGGCCGGAAAGGACGGCCCTGCCGTCAGGCGTGGACCAGGTAAGGCTGGAGACGGAGATCGATGCAGGCATGGGACACGGCTTTCCTGAAGGCAAGGCGGATGGGCAATGCGATCAGGGACAGGTCCATGGCGTTGAAACTCCAGCGGTTGTCGGGTGATGATAGGCGCGGTCGAAGCGCCGGACAAGCGGCCGTCCAAAAAGGGGCGGACCATGCGGCCCGCCCCCGACGTTTCGCGATACCCGCAGCCTCAGGCCGCGTTGGCGTCGCTTTCGATCACCGAAAGCTGCCTGGGCGCGCCGATCAGCACCTTCTTGGGCTTCATCGCCTCGGGCACCTCGCGCACGAGGTCGATGGTAAGCAGCCCATCGGCAAGGTCGGCGGCTTCCACGCGGACGAAATCGGCCAGCTCGAAGCGGCGTTCGAAGCCGCGGTTGGCGATGCCGACGTGGAGGAACTGCTGCTTGCCGTCGCCCTCGACCTTGCTGCCCTTGACCACGAGCAGGTTCTGCTGCGCGGTGATGTCCAGCTCATCGGGCTTGAACCCGGCGACGGCGAGGGTGATGCGGTAGCTGTCATCGCCCCGGCGTTCGATGTTGAACGGGGGGTAGTTGTCCCCCGCCTGCGCGCGGGCCTGGCGTTCGAGCAGGTCGAACAGGCGGTCGAAGCCCACGGTGGTACGGCGATAGGGGGTGAAATCGAAACGGTTCATGGCAATATCCTCTTGATGAGCAATCTGCACTTTCCCGCCCCGGACCCATCTGGCATCCGTGCGGGTTCGTTGTGACCGGCCCCGTCTTGCGGCGACCGGCACAGGCCTCCATGTGTGAGCGGCAAAACGGAATTCAAGAGGGTTGAAATGAGCGAACCAAACACGACGCCCAAGGTCGAAATCTACACCAAGTGGGGGTGCCCCTACTGCGTTCGCGCCCGGGCGCTGCTCGACCAGAAGGGCATTGCCTACGAGGAATACGACGTGACGATGGGCGGGCCGAAGAAGGCCGAGATGCTCGATCGCGCGCCGGGGCACACCACGGTCCCGTCGATCTTCATCGACGGGATGCACGTGGGCGGGTCCGACGATCTTGCCGCGCTCGCCGCGCAGGGCAAGCTCGACATGCTGCTGGGCAAGGCCTGACAGCCATGGGCGCGCGCGACGCCGTGCGGGTCGGCCTGCTGCAGATGACCAGCGGCATCGATCCTGCCGCTAACGCCGCGACGATCGTCGCGGCGGTGACGCGCGCACGCGGCGAGGGCGCGGCGATGTTGTTCACGCCCGAAATGTCCGGGCTGATCGACCGCGAGCGCAAGCGCGGCGCAGAGCATGTCGTGCCGGAGGGCGAAAGTCCCGTACTGGCGGCGGTGCGCGAGGCCGCGGCGAAAGCTGGGCTGTGGGTCCACATCGGCTCGCTGGCGGTCAGGGTCGATGGCGATCTTTGGGCCAACCGCGCCTTCGTGATCGATCCTGCAGGCGAGGTCGCCGCGCGCTATGACAAGATCCACATGTTCGACGTGGACCTGGCGACCGGCGAGAGCTGGCGGGAATCGGCCGCCTATCGCCCGGGCGAACAGGTGGTGACGGTGGAGTGCCCGGTCGGCAGGCTGGGGCTCGCGATCTGCTACGACATCCGCTTCCCCGCCTTGTTCGAGGAGCTTGAGCGCCGCGCTTGCGATGCCATCGCCATTCCGGCGGCGTTCACCGTGCCGACGGGTAGGGCGCACTGGCACCTGATGCAGCGCGCCCGCGCGGTGGAAGCAAGCGCCTTCGTCATCTCTGCAGCCCAGGTCGGCCATCACGAGGACGGGCGCGAGACCTATGGCCACAGCCTCGTCATCGATCCCTGGGGCGAGGTGTTGCTCGACATGGGCGGCGATGCGGCGGGGCTGGGCTTCGCCACCATCGACCTTGCGCGGATCGGCGAGGTGCGTCGGCAACTGCCCAGTCTTGCCAACAAGCGCGAAATTCCTAGAGCGCTGCCGGCATGATCGTTTTCGACCTCGAATGCCGGGACGGCGGGCACCGTTTCGAAGGGTGGTTCTCCTCGTCGGATGATTTTGCGCGGCAGCAGGCGGGGGGGCTGCTCACGTGTCCGGCCTGCGGCTCTGCCGAGGTGGGCAAGGCCGTGATGGCGCCGCGCGTGGGGCGCAAGGGCAACCAGTTGCCGACGCCCACCGCCGCTTTGCCGACGCCTGTCGAGGCAAAGCCCCAGCCGATGGCGCACGCCCTGCCGCCAGAGGCAGCGGCGATGATGAAGGCCATCGCGGTGATGCAGGCCGAGGCGCTCAAGACGTCGACCTGGGTGGGCGACAGCTTCGCCGAAAACGCGCGGGCGATGCACTATGGCGAAAAGGACGCCGTGCCGATCCACGGCCAGGCGACGCTCGACGAAGCACGCGAACTGATCGAGGAGGGCGTGGAAGTCGCGCCGATCCTGTTCCCGGTGGTGCCGCCGGGTGAAGCCAACTGAACTTGCCCTGATGAAACGCCCAAAGCCGTTGCCCGCACGGGCCATGCCGCTTAAAGGGGGCGCGGGCATCCGTAGCTCAGCCGGATAGAGCACCAGATTCCTAATCTGGGGGCCGTGGGTTCGAATCCCGCCGGGTGCACCACTTTCGAACAGAAGAAAGAACCGTCGGCGAGCGCTCTTCTGCGGGGTTCGAGGTACTTCGCGCAAGCGCGGCCTTGGCAGTGCCTATGGTGATCTGCTTATCGCGATCCTTGCGGAGGGAGGCCGGTTGTTGCCGTTCCTGCTGTCGGTCCGGTTGCCGTAGTTGGTGCCGTGATAGCCGGTCGCGGTCAGGATGATGTGGACGCTGCCAGTCGAGAACCTGTAACCTCGCCGCATGATGCCCCGTGCGTTGCGGTGGCTGGCGATGGTCTTCACGCCCATCGGCTTGCCGTCGCCGCCGTCCTATGCGATCTTGAGCCCCCGCTTTTCGCATCATGCCTTGCACCGGGCGATCTGATCGGGGAGCGAGAGGTCGTGCTCGGCCTGCGCGGTGGTTGATCGACGGCGCGTTCAGCCCAGCAACAGCCGGGTCTGCGTGCGCAACATGCGCCGCTGGCGTTCAGCGGGCCATTCGCCGGGATCGAACAGTGCCTGCACCGCAATGCCGTGCAGGCCGCTCAGCACCAGCGCGGCCTTTTCATCGAGCGCGCCGATCTCGGGATAGGCTTCCTGCAGGGCGCGGGCGGCGAGCGTCACGGCGTGGCGGTTCCACCAGCGTTGCGCCTCGGCCATTTCGGCGTCGTGGTCGGCCATCGGCCAGAACTGGAAGTACAGCCGCCAGGCCTGTCGGCTTTCCTCGTCCACCGGCAGCAGCGATTCGAGGCGGGCCAGCGGATCGCCGGGCAGGCTGCGGGCGGTGGCGTTGAAGCGCTCCTGCGCCTGCTCCGCCGTGTGGCGGTAGGCCGCGAACAGCATCTCGCGCTTGGTCGAAAAGTAATGGGTGACGACGGTCGTGCTGAAGCCGACGCGGGCCGCCACTTCGCGGATGGTCGCGGCCTGAAGCCCGCGCTCGGCGATCAGCGTCGCGGCAATCCGCGCCAGGTCGCGGCGTTTTTCGTCATGGTCGACCGGGGCGGGCATGCGTTCATCCCTAGCGCAGGGCAAGGACGCTGGCCAGCGGGGCGGACCTGACCAAATGGCAAGGCGCAGGCGCTCTTGCGCGTGCATTGCCGCTTGGCGCGGCGGGGTGTCTCGGGCATCGTCGGCGGGCAAGGCGCGCTCCACAAGGGGTGGCCGTTGGAGAGGAATGGCGGTGGCAGGATCGGATTTGGCGTTCATGACGGTGTCGGCCGTGCCCGCACCGCAGGCGATCGGGGCGGACTGGCTCAAGGCCGTGCTGGCCGAACGCGGCAATGATTGGGACATCACCGGGTTGCGCATGGAGCCGGTCGGGACCGGACAGCTCGGCGATACCATGCGAATTCACCTCGACTATGGTGCGGGCCGCGCAGGCCCGGCCACGATCATCGGCAAGTTCGCCGCATCGAGCCAGGACAGCCGCGACGCGGCGGCGTCGAACAACCTCTACGCGCGCGAGATCGGGTTCTACCGCGAACTTGCCGATGCCGCACGGATCGCGACGGCGGCCTGCCTTGGCGCGGCGCTGGCGCAGGACAATTCCTTCGCGCTGCTGCTGGAAGATTGCGCCCCGGCGAGCCCCGGCGACCAGATCGTCGGCATCGCCGGCGATCAGGCCCGGACGGCGGTGATCGAGGCGGCGCGCCTCCATGCCGCGTTCTGGGATGTGGATGCCGATGCCGCGCGCGATCTGTCGTGGCTGGAAAGCGGCGAGCCCGAGATGCGACCGCTGGCGCAGCCGTTCTATCCCGCCGACGCGATCCGCAATGCCTGGCCGGGCTATCGCGATCGCCACGCGGAGGACCTCAGCTACGATGTGATTGCTGTCTGTGATCGCTTCTGCGAGCGCTACGAGGAGTACAATGCGATCCCCGCCGACCGTGCCCGCTGCGTGACGCACAACGATTACCGCCCCGACAACATGCTGTTCCACCCCGATGGCACGTTGAAAGTTGTGGACTGGCAATCGGCGGCGCTGGGTCATGCGGCGGTCGATGTCGCCTACCTGATCGGCGGCGCCTTTGCCCCGGACCTGCGGCGCAAGGCGGAACCGGCGCTCGTCGACGCCTATTTCGCCGAATTGTTGCGGCAGGGCGTGACCGGCTACGATCGCGCCGATTTCCAGGAGGACTATCGCCGTTTCACGTTCGCCGGGATCAACGTGGCGGTCTGCGCGGCGATGTCGGTGATGCGCACCGAGCGGGGCGACCGCCTGTTCCTGACAATGCTGCGCCGCCACGCCCAGCATGTGATCGATAGCGGCGCGCTGGATCTTCTGGGGTGAGGGTCGGCCTTGCGCGCCGGCCCGGCATCAGCGGAGTTCCGCCGCGAGGAAACTGCCGGGACAGGGCTCGCCCTCGGCCGCCTTGTGGGTGCGTGGTTCGCGCCGGAACGATCCATCGGAAAGGCGCCCCCACTTGCCTGCCGTATGCTTGCCGCAGACGACGCAGCAGGCCCATTGCTCGCTCTGGGCCTTCATTTCCGGCGTGAGGTAGCGAGGCGACATCGGGTTCCATCGATCGCGGCAGGGAAAATGCGCCGCGGGATTGTTGCAATGCGGCGGGTCTAACTTTCGCCTCGCACGCGCACAACGGGCGGCCGGATTAAATCCCTATGTCAGCAGGAGGGCGGTGCCGCCGCCGATTGGGACTGTTGCTTGCGCCGATGGGAGTCGCTGGCGCGACGAATCGCGTGGAAATGCAGCGTTTTCGGCGCAATGCTTCTTGTGTCGAGTGAGCAAGTATGATTCTGTCATAAGCGATGAAACGCCGCCGCTCCCAACTTCGGCTTCCCCGCGAAAGCCTGACCCAGACACTGGCGCTGGTCGCCTTACTGGTGCTGGGTGCGATCGGCATCGCGGGGCCGAGCGGGCTGCTGGCGTGGGGCGAAAACGCCCGGATGCTGGAACAGCGCGAGAAGGAAGTGGCGAGGCTTTCGGCCGAGCGCGACCGGCTCAAGAACCGCGTTGCCCTGCTCGATCCGCGCCATGCCGATCCCGACCTGGTCGGCGAACTGCTGCGCAGCGATCTGAACGTTGCCCATCCCGATGAACTGGTGATCCCGCGACAGTAAGGTCGATCCGGGAACGCCCGCCCGCTCGCGCCGTTGGGCGCAAGGCAAAAAGGGGCATGATCGTGACAGGCAATCGAAGGCAGTACCCCCGGCGAAGGCAGTTCCTCGGGGCTGGCACATCGCTCGCGTGCACCGCATAAGCGATGGCGATGGAGGATGGCGAGGCCAGGGACGCCGGTAGCGACGATGCGGCGGTTTCGTCGTCGGTCTGGCGTTATGCGCGCGCCGCGCGCGCGCATGTCGTGGTCGATGCCGCCGACTATTTCCACCTCATGCGCGGGGCCATGCTTGCGGCGCGCCAGCGCATCCTGCTGATTGGCTGGGATTTCGACACCCGCATCCTGATCGGTGACGGGCGGCGGTGGTGGAACCTGCCGCGCAAGCGCATCGCGCCAGCGCGTCTGGGTGCTTTCGTCGTGTGGCTGGCGAACCGGCGCCGGAGCCTTGAGATCAAGGTGCTGAAGTGGAACTTCGGCGCGCTGAAGGCGGTGTTCCGCGGTTCGATGATGATCGACCTGCTGCGCTGGTGGAAGCACCCCCGGATCGGCTTCAAGCTCGATTCCGCGCATCCGCTGGGGTGCAGCCACCACCAGAAGATCGTGGTGATCGACGATCGCTTCGCGGTGTGCGGCGGGATCGACATGGCGGGCGACCGCTGGGACACCAGCGAGCATCTGGAAAACGACCCGCGCCGGAGAAGGCCGACGGGCCGACTGCATGGCCCCTGGCACGATTGCACGATGCTGCTCGAAGGCGAGGTGGCGCGCGAACTGGGGGACTATGGTCGGACGCGCTGGCAGCAGGCAGGCGGCAAGCCCATGGCACCGTGCGCGCCGCAGGAGGAAAGCGCCTGGCCCGAAGCCATCTCGGCCGAGTTCCGCGATGTCGAGGTGGGGATCGCACGCACACGCTCGCAATATGGCAATGCCGCCGAAGTGCGCGAGATCGAGGCGTTGTTCGTCGAGCAGATTGGACGGGCGCGGCGCTTCATATATGCCGAGAACCAGTATTTCGCCTCGCGCACGGTGGCCGAGGCGATGGCGGCGCGGCTGATGCAGCCCGACCCGCCCGAGATCGTGCTGATCATGCCCGAAAGTTCGCATGGCTGGTTGGAGCAGGCGGCGATGGACGGCGCGCGCACGCGGCTTTTCCGCGCCGTCAAGGACAAGGACCCGGCCGGGCGGTTCAGCATCTGGCATCCTTACAACGCCGCGGGTACTCCGATCTACGTCCATTCCAAGCTGATGATCGTCGATGACGAGATCCTGCGCATCGGCTCTGCCAACATGAACAACCGTTCGATGGGGCTCGACAGCGAATGCGACGTGTTCATCGACGCGGCCCGGCCCGGCAATGATCATGCCGTTGCCCCGATCACGCGCTTGCGCATGCGCCTGCTGGCCGAGCATTGCGGTTTGGCCAGCGAGACGGTAGCGCAACTTGTCGCGCACCATGGCGGCATGGCAGCGATGATCGATGCCGCGCCGACGACGCGCAAATGCCTGAGGCGGTTTGTGCCGCGCGAACTGGGCGAGGCCGAAAAGGTGCTTGCCGATGCCGAGGTGCTCGATCCAGAGCGTCCGGAAGAAATGCTGGCGTTCTACCGGCGCGGGGGGCTGTTCAAAGGCCTTCTGCGGAGGCCGCGCTAGATAATTGGGTTGGCGTGATTTTTGGTCGGGAAGAGCTCCGGCCTGGCAAGAATCGCGCTGAACGAAGGGGAGAATGATGGGTCACCACCACCTGCACGACGATGACGACGAGGATCTGGCGCGCGGCAAGATTCCGGTCCCGCAGGAAGTGCAGGATGCGATCCGCACGCTGATCCGCTGGTCGGGAGACGATCCCGAACGCGAGGGCCTGATCGACACGCCCAAGCGCGTGGCGCGGGCCTGGAAGGAATATTGTGCAGGGTACGGCGAGTCGCCGGAAAAGCACCTTGCGCGCCAGTTCGAGGAAGTGGGCGGCTACAACGAACTGGTGCTGCTGAAGGACATCCCGTTCCAGTCGCACTGCGAACACCACATGGCGCCGATCATCGGCAAGGCGGCCATCGCCTATCTGCCGCGGCACAAGGTGGTGGGCATCTCCAAGCTGGCGCGCGTGCTGCATGGCTTTGCCCGGCGCCTGCAGATCCAGGAGCGGCTGACCAGCGAAGTCGCCCAGTGCATCTGGGACAACCTCAAACCCCATGGCGTGGCCGTGGTGATCGAGGCGCAGCACGGTTGCATGACCGGGCGCGGCGTGCGCACGCCGGGCGTGGGCATGGTCACCAGCCGCATGATGGGCACCTTCCTTGAAGACAACCGCAGCCGCAAGGAAGTGCTCAGCCTGATGGGCTATTGACCATGGGGGCGATGGTTCCGGTGATGGCGGTGGAGGCGCTGCAGGACTTCCTGCTGGGCGCGTTCCCGCCCGCCGTGCACAACCGTATCGGCCGCGTCGAGTCGATCGCGCCGGGACGCGTGCGCATGCGGCTCGATCCCGACGCCGATTGCCTGCGGCCGGGCGATCTCGTCTCCGGCCCCACGCAGATGGGGCTGGTCGATGTCGCCGCCTATGCGGTGGTGCTCGCGCATATCGGCCCGCAGCCGATGGCGGTGACCAGCAGTCTGACCATGAACTTCCTGCGCGGCGCGCGCATGGCCCCGGTCATGGCCGATGCCGTTGTGCTCAAGCTGGGGCGGCGGCTGGCGACGATCGACGTGCGGCTGTGGCAGGACGATGCCGATGCGCTGGTGGCGCAGGCCACCGCGATCTATGCCCTGCCTGCGTGATCGTCGGCCAAGAAATGTAACATTCCGGATATTTGGGCGACATTCCTGCGATCCAACTTGCGCCGAAGTCCGGGGCGATGGCGGCCCGGAAAAGCAGGAGCAGGACGATGACGGCAGGCTGGGGCATGGCCCTTGCAGCACTGGCGGCGGGCAGCATGGTGGTTGCACCCGCGACCGCGAAGCCGGTGCTGACGCATGAGGCAACGATCACCCATGCAGCGGGCGGGCTTCGGACGACGTGGAGCGGCGTGCCCCGCGTGACCGCGCGCCAGGTGGGTTCGCCCGGTGCCGCCGGTCGGCCGGACAGCCTGCGCTGCCTGTGGCGCGTGGATCTCGACATCGCGCGCCATACTGAGGCCGCGAACGGCACGTCGCTTCACGCCAAGGCCCGCGCCGAGCGCGCGTTCGAACTTTCGCGACCCGGCTGGTGCGGGCGCGAAGGCGCGGCCTTCGCCGGGCAGTTGGCCGCGCGCGACAAGGCGTTGCTGGCGCGCTTGCGCGAATACGCGGCAACCGACACGAGTGCTGTGATGGCGCAGGCCGATGCACTGGTGCAGGCTAAGCGCCCAACGGGATGATATCATGAAACAACCTTTTGCCCTCGGTTTCGTCACGCTGGCCTGCTGCCTTGCCACGCCGGTCTTCGCGCAGGTCGCGCTCAGCGGCGGCATCGAGGCGGGGAGCGAGGAAGTGCGCCGCGGGATCGGCTGGAGCGATGGCGAGGTCACTGCCTCGGCCGACGTCAAGGCAGAGCTGTCGGGCTTCGACGCCTCCGCCCGCGTCGCCGCGCTGCGCGGATCGGACCGGCACGGCGGCGCCGATGCGGTGGCCGACCTTGAACTCGGCAAGAGCTTCGATGCAGCGGGGCTCACGTGGCGCGGCGCGGTCATCGGCCATGTCTTTACCGGCGCGGACCGGCGCATGGACTACGCCGAACTGGGGCTTGGCGCGCGCTATGGCATCGGGCCGATCGATCTGGGGGCGGGCGCGATCTACGCGCCGAGCCAGTCGGCGATCGGTGGCGACAACCTGTACCTCCACGCCGACGCGCGGGCCGGGCTGCCTGCCTTTCCGGTGAGCCTGTCGGCGGGGCTGGGGTACACCACGGGTGGCAACACGGGCGCGCGGGCGGCGCGGTTGCGGCCCGATGGCGACTACACCGATTGGCGGGTGGGGCTGGAATACAGCCAGTTCCCCTTCACGCTGGGCGTCGACTATGTCGGCAACAGCATCGACAAGGCGCGGGCGCGGGCCAATCCTTCGTCCTATGCCGATCCGGCGCATCTGGGCGACAAGGTGGTCGCACGTGTGAGGTTCGGCTTCTGAGGTGTTGAATTTTTGGGAAATTGCCGGGGCGACGGATGCCGCCCCGGCTGATCCTGCTCAGAGCTGTTCGAGCATGTATTCGGCCGAGGAGACCTTGAAGTCGCCCGGCGCTTCGACGTGGAGCTGTTCGACCACGCCATCGTTCACGACCATGGCGAAGCGCTGGCCACGGGTGCCAAGGCCAAAGCCCGAACCGTCCATGGTCAGGCCAACCGCCTTGGCGAAATCGGCGTTGCCGTCGGCCAGCATGGTCACGTCGTCCGAACCCGAAGCCGCACCCCAGGCCTTCATCACGAAGGGATCGTTGACCGCGGTGCAGGCGATTTCGTCGATACCCTTGGCTTTGAGGTCTGCGGCCTTGTCGACGAAGCCCGGCAGGTGCTTGGCCGAGCAGGTGGGGGTGAAGGCGCCCGGGACCGAGAACAGCGCAACGCGCTTGCCGGCGAAATAGTCGGCGCTCTGCACCGCTTCGGGGCCGTCCTGCGTGGCCTTGACCAGCTTCACGTCGGGCAGCTTGTCTCCAACCGAAATCGTCATCCCCAAATTCCTTTCTCGTGTTTGGTCGCGCCAGGGCGATCCTGAGCAGGATATAGGCGGGGACCGTGACAGCGCAACTGCGGGGCCGCCGGCAAGGAAGATATAAAGGTTTCTTTATATCGCCATTGCACGGCGCGCGCCGAACGACTAAGGCGCGATCCATGACGCCCGTACCCTGCGGGCGGGACCAGACGAGCTTCAGGAGACACAGCGTGGCCACACTTGCCGACAAGGACTACGTGATCGCCGATATCGGCCTGGCCGACTTCGGCCGCGCCGAAATCGCCATCGCCGAAACCGAAATGCCGGGCCTGATGGCGCTGCGGCAGGAATTCGGCGCGGCGCAGCCGCTCAAGGGCGCGCGCATCACCGGCTCGCTGCACATGACGATCCAGACCGCCGTGCTGATCGAAACGCTGGTCGCGCTGGGCGCCGAAGTGCGCTGGGCCACCTGCAACATCTATTCGACGCAGGACCACGCCGCCGCCGCCATCGCCGCTGCGGGCATTCCGGTGTTTGCGATCAAGGGCGAGAGCCTGGCCGAATACTGGGATTATGTCGGCTCGATCTTCGACTGGGACGACGGCACCGGCCGCACCGCCAACATGATCCTCGACGATGGCGGCGATGCCACCATGTTCGCGCTGTGGGGCGCGCGCGTGGAAGCGGGTGAGGAACTGTTCGAACCCAGCAACGCCGAGGAAATCGAGTTCGTCCGCGCGCTCAAGGCGTTTCTCAAGCGCAAGCCCGGCTACCTGACGATGTCGGTCGCGCACATCAAGGGCGTGTCGGAAGAGACCACCACGGGCGTTCACCGCCTTTACCAGATCGCCAAGGACGGCAAGCTGCCGTTCCCCGCGATCAACGTGAACGATTCGGTCACCAAGTCGAAGTTCGACAACCTGTATGGCTGCAAGGAATCGCTGGTCGACGCGATCCGTCGCGCCACCGACGTGATGCTGGCCGGCAAGGTCGCTTGCGTGGCGGGCTTCGGCGACGTGGGCAAGGGCAGCGCGGCGTCGCTGCGCAACGGCGGTGCGCGCGTGATGGTCACCGAAATCGACCCGATCTGCGCGCTGCAGGCGGCGATGGAAGGCTATGAAGTCGTGACGATGGAAGAGGCCGTGACCCGCGCCGACATCTTCGTCACCGCCACCGGCAACGAGGACGTGATCACCGCCGAGCACATGAAGGCGATGAAGCCGATGAGCATCGTGTGCAACATCGGCCACTTCGACAGCGAGATCCAGATTTCGGCGCTCGACAACTACAAGTGGACCGAAGTGAAGCCGGGCACCGACCTCGTCGAGTTCCCCGATGGCAAGCAGATCATCGTGCTGGCCAAGGGCCGCCTGGTGAACCTGGGCTGCGCCACCGGCCACCCGAGCTTCGTGATGTCGGCCAGCTTCACCAACCAGACGCTCGCGCAGATCGAGCTGTTCACCAAGAACAGCCAGTACAAGAACGAGGTCTATGTCCTGCCCAAGCACCTCGATGAAAAGGTCGCCGCGCTGCACCTCGAAAAGCTGGGCGTGAAGCTGACCACGCTGTCGAAGAAGCAGGCGGACTACATCGGCGTGCCCTCGAACGGTCCGTTCAAGCCGGATCATTACCGCTACTGACAAGCGGCAGGCACGCGCAAATCGAAAGGGGCCTCGCAGCGATGCGGGGCCTTTTTCGCAAGGTTGACAGCAATATGGCGGCAATTGCGCCAATGTCCCCGATTGCATTGCGACCGGGTGCGCCCTAGCGATGGTGCGATGCTGCTGAATCATACCGTGCTGGTGGCGATCGGCCTGCTGCTGTCCGCCTGGACCCTGGCGGCGGCCTGGGCCATCATCGCCGCGCGCGCGCGGCTGCGCCGGGCCGAAGCGGCGCAGCGGCTGGCGCGGCGCCTGTCGCGCATGGTCGAGGAATCGCCCGCGCTGCCTTTGCTGGTGCGGGCCGATGGCCGGATCGAGGGCCCTTCGCGGCTGGCGGGCTGGCTCGGGCTTGACGCCATGCCCCAATATCTCAGTGAATTGGACGCCGAAGATCGCGGACTGGACGAAGTACAGCTGTCCAAGCTGGGCGACGCCGTGCGCCGCGCGCAGAAGACCGGCGCGCCGTTCCGCATCGCTTTGGCCCCGCGCGGCGGCGGGCGCAGTCTGGGGGCGGCGGGGCATCTGGCCGATCCGCAGATCTCGCCCGGGGGCGCGGCGCTGGTGTGGTTCTTCGACTTTTCCGACAGCGAAGTGGAACTGGCGAAGATGCGCGCCGAGGCGCTGCAGGCGCGCGCGGATTTCGCCGGGCTCTCCGGCCTGATCGAAGCGGCGCCGCTGCCGATGTGGTTCCGCGATGCCGCCATGCGGCTGCGGCTGGTCAACAGTGCCTATGTCAAGGCGGTGGGCGCGCGCAGTGCCGACGAGGCTGTGGCGCAGGGGGTCGAACTGGTCGAGCCGGTCGAAGGACTGACCGCGGCGCAGGTCGCCCGACAGGTCCATGCCCGGCAACAGGCGGCGACGCGCATCGTTTCGGCCACGATCGGTGGCCAGCGCCGTTCGCTTCGCGTGTCCGACCTACCGCTCGGTGACGAGGGCGTGGCGGGCTATGCCGTCGATATCGAGGAAATGGAGGAGCTGACCCGCCAGTTCCGCCGTTTCCGCGATGCCCAGCGCCAGATGCTCGATACGCTGTCGGCCGGGATCGCGCAGTTCGACGACAAGCGGAACCTGGTCTTTGCCAACCAGCCGTTCCTGCGCATCTTCGCCATGCCGCAGGCCTGGGTGGTCGATACCCCGCCGTTCGACCGCGTGCTCGACCGGATGCGCGATGGTGGCCGCCTGCCCGAAGTGCGCGACTTTCCCGAATGGCGGCGCGAGAGGCAGGGCTGGTTCCTGTCGAGCGCCCCGCGCGAGGAGCCCTGGCACCTGTCGGACGGCACGCACTTGCGCGTGGTGGGCCAGCCGATGCCCGATGGCGGGCTGCTGATGATCTTCGAGGATCGCACCGAACAGCTCCAGCTGTCGGCCACGCGCGATACGCTGCTGCGCACGCGCACGGCAACGTTCGACAACCTGTTCGAATCGCTCGCGGTGTTCGGGCCGGATGGCAAGTTGCAGTTGTGGAACCGGCGCTTTGCCGCCGACTGGGGGCTGGATGAGGATTTCCTCGCCACCCATCCGCGCGTCGACGTGATGCTCCAGCGGCTGGCCGGTCAGCTCAAGCGCCCGGCGCAAGTCGGCGTGGTGGCCGAAGTGATCCAGTCGGCCACGCTGGAGCGCAAGCAGAAGGGCGGGCGCATCGCGCTGGCGGACGGACGGCATCTGGAATTCGCAGGCGTGCCGTTGCCCGATGGCAATGGCCTGCTGACCGTGCTCGACATCACCGATTCGCAGAAGGCCGAGGCCGCGCTGCGCGAACGCAACGCCGCGCTGATCGAGGCCGACGCGGTCAAGACGCGGTTCATTGCCAACATGAGCTATGAATTCCGCACGCCGCTGACCTCGATCGGCGGCTTTGCCGAACTGCTCGCGGCAGGCGTTGCCGGAGAGCTGACCCCGCAGGCGCGCGACTATGTCGCGGCGATCCTGACCTCGGTCGAACGGCTGGGCCAGCAGATCGAGAACGTACTGGACCTGTCGCAGAGCGAGGCGGGCACATTGCCGCTGGCGCAGGAGGAGGTGGCGCTGTTCCCGCTGTTGACCGAGGTGGTGCAGGAGCGTGCCGAACGGATCGAGGCGGCGGGGCTGTCGCTCGATCTGCGCGGCAGCGATGCGGTGGGCGCGGTGACGGGCGATTCCCGACGCTTGCGACGCGCGTTTGGCGAACTGGTCGACAATGCGATCGTGGCGACGGCGCCGGGGGGACGGATCCTGGTCGAATGCGGACGACGCAAGGGCAGGATTCAGGTGGTGGTTTCTGACAACGGCGTGGGCATGGAGCCGTCCACGCTGGCGCGCGCGCTCGAAGGGCTGAAGCTCAGTCCGGACGGTCGCATGGTCGAGCGCCGCACCGGCCTCGGCCTGCCGCTGGTGCGACAACTGATCGAGGCCCATGCGGGCGCGCTCGAACTGCTGTCCGAGCCGGGCCAGGGCACCAGCGCGATCGTGACCCTGCCGTGACCATCGCCATCGCCTTGCCCGACCTTGCCGCCAGCGAGGCGCTGGCGCGCACCATCGCCGAGCGGCTGCGCCCCGGTGACGTGGTGGCGCTGGAGGGCACGCTGGGGGCGGGCAAGACCACGCTCGCCCGCGCCATTGTTGCGGCGCTGGGCTATGAAGGCGAGGTGCCGAGCCCCAGCTTCGCCATCGTCGAGGTCTATGATCCGCCACTGGTGCGGCTGCCGCTGGTCCACGCCGATTTCTATCGGCTCGACGATCCGGCCGAGGCCGAGGAGATCGGGCTCGACGACTACCGGCAGGGCGCAGCCATGCTGGCGGAGTGGCCGGAACACGCCGGTGGCTTCGGTCATGAGCCGAACTGCCTGACGATCCGGCTGGAAATGCTGGAAAAGGGGCGCGTGGCCATTGTCGAGCCGGGTAAGGGTTGGCTAGAGCGGGGGCCATGGACCTGAGTATTCCCGCTGGTGTCGAACCTTTCCTGGCCGCTGCCGACTGGAGTGGGGCGAGCATCGAACCGCTGCCCGGCGACGCGTCGTTCCGGCGCTATTTCCGCATCCGCCGTTCGAACGGCAGCGCCATGCTGATGCACGCGCCGCCGCCGACCGAGGACCCCGAACCGTTCATCCGCGCGGCGAAGTGGCTCGATGCCAATGGCCTCAACGCGCCGCAGATCCTGGCCGAAGACGCAGCGCAAGGGCTCGTGCTGCTGCAGGACTTCGGCGAAGTGCGGATGCGCGAATATCTCGATGCCTGGCCGCAGGACGAGGACGAGGTCTACGCTCACGCGGTCGACGCGCTGCTCCAGCTGCACAAGCTGCCGCCGGGGCCGTTCACCGGCTACAACCTGTCGGAATACCTGCGCGAAGTGCGGTTGTTCATCGACTGGTTCTGCCCGGCCCGCGCGCTCTATGTCGATGCGCGCGCCTATGCGCAGGCGTGGGAACAGGTGCTGATGCCGCTGCTGCCGCGCCAGCGCCCCGGCGTGACGGTGCTGCGCGACTACCACGCCGAGAACATCATGCTCGACGGCGGGCTGCACCGCCAAGGCCTGCTCGATTTCCAGGATGCGCTGAACGGCCACCCCGCCTACGATCTCGTCTCGCTGCTGCAGGACGCGCGCCGCGACGTTTCGCCCGAGCTGGAGGCGCGGATGTTCGACTACTACGTCGAACGCGCGCAGCCCGATTACGATTTCCTGGCCGACTACGCGCGGCTGGGCGCGCAGCGGAACATCAAGATCGTGGGCATCTTCGTCCGCCTGTGGAAGCGCGATGGCAAGCCGCGCTACCTTGACTACATCCCGCGCGTGTGGGCGCTGCTGGAGCGCGATCTGGCGCATCCGGCGCTGGCCCCGGTGGCGGCCTGGTTCGATCAGTACATCCCTGCCGATCTGCGCGATCCCGCAGGCGTGCTGGGCGGGAGGTTCGAGGCATGACGAAGCCGCTCGCCAGCGACGTGGCGATGGTGCTGGCTGCAGGCCTTGGCAAGCGGATGCGGCCGCTCACCGCCAGCCGGCCCAAGCCGCTGGTGCGCGTGGCGGGCAAGCCGCTGATCGACCACGCGCTCGACAAGCTGGATGAAGCCGGTGTCGGTCGGGCGGTGGTGAACGTGCATTACCTGCCCGACCAGATGCGCGCGCATCTGGCGCACCGCCGGTCGCCCGCTATCGCGGTGTCGGACGAGACCGGGCAACTGCTCGAAACCGGCGGTGGCACGGTGCGGGCGCTGCCGCTGATCGGGGCGGACACCTTCTTCAGCCTCAACAGCGACAACGTCTGGCTCGACGGACCGCGCAATGTCTTTGCCGCGCTGAGCGATGCGTGGGATGAGGAGCGCATGGATGCGCTGCTGCTGGTGGTCAGCCATGCGCAGGCGTTCAACTACACCGGCGTCGGCGATTTTCACCTTGGGCCCTTGGGCGAGGTGAGTCGCCGCAAGCAGGGCCGCGTCGCGCCCTACATCTTCGGCGGGATCCAGCTGATGTCGAAGCGCCTGCTGCGCGAAGCTCCGGATGGCCCGTTCTCCTTCAACCTGCTGTGGAACCGCGCGATTGAGGAAGGGCGCCTGTTCGGCCTGCCGCACACCGGGCTATGGTACGAAGTGGGCGCGCCCGAGATGATCGCGCCGACCGAGGCCGCGCTCACAAGTGGCTGACGGAAAACCAAGCGTCTATTCCATCGCGGCGCATCGCGGTTTTGCCGACGCACTGGTAGCGGGGCTGATCCCGCGGTATCGCGAGGAAGGGCTGGGCCTTGCGCGGCTGACGCTGCTGCTGCCCAGCCGACGCGCGATCCGCACCGTGACAGAAGCTTTCGTGCGCGCCAGCGGAACGGGTCTTTTGTTGCCGCGCATGGCGGTGGTGGGCGATCTCGATCTGGACGAGACGCTGGGGCCGCTGCTCGATCCCATCGGTGCAGGCGCCGACGTTGCGCCCGCGGTCGATCCGGTGGTGCGGCTGTTGCGCGTGGCGCAGATGCTGCGCGAGGAACTGGGCGACAAGGCGCCGGGCGAAGCGGGCCTGATGCGCCAGGCGCGGGTGCTGGTGCAGAGCATGGACCGGCTCGCGGTGGAAGATGTTTCCCCGGGGAAACTTCTGGACCCGGACGTTATCGGCCTCGTCGGCGACCTGTCGCAGCACTGGCAGGACAACACCCGCCTGTTCGCGCGTGTGCTCTATCGCTGGCAGGCGGAGCTTGAGGCGCGTGGGGCCGTCGATGCACCCGAGCGGCGCAACCGCCTGCTCGAACACGCGGCCAGGCGCTGGCAGGCCACGCCGCCTGCGCATCCGGTGGTGGCAGCGGGCGTCACGTCGGCTTCGCCCGCCATCGCGCGGCTGCTGCGCGTGGTGGCGGATCTGCCGCATGGCGCGGTGATCCTGCCCGATCTCGACCTGTCGCTGGCAAGGGACGTGTGGGATGCGCTGGGCGTGGCGGGCGCGCCCGAGGCGCCGGGCGGGCCGCCGTTCGGGCGCGGCGACGTGACCACGCATCCGCAGTACCACCTCAAGCTGCTGCTCAACCGCATGGGCGTGGCGCGCGACGAAGTGCGGCCCTGGCACCGCGCCGGGATCGCGGCTGCCCCGCCAGAGCGCAGCCGTGCCATCTCCAACCTGTTCCTGCCGCCCGAAGCAAGCGCGGCGTGGGTCTCGCTGCCGCCCGAACAGCGCCGCCTGTCGGGCGTGCGGATGATGGAAAGCGCCAACCCCGAGGAAGAAGCGCAGGCCATCGCCGTGCTGGTGCGCGAAGCGCTGGCCGTGCCGGAGCGGCGCGTGGCGGTGGTGACGCCGGATCGGGGCCTTGCCAACCGCATCGTCGGGCACCTGCAACGCTGGAACATCGCGGCCGACGATACCGCAGGGCGCCCCTTGCCGCAGACCCCGGCGGGGCGGCTGTTCCTGCAACTGGCCGAATGCTGGGCCGAACGCGCCGCGCCGGTGCCGCTGCTGGCGCTGCTGGGCCATCCGCTGGTGAGGCAGGATGCGCGTGCGGCGTGGCTCGAGCGCGTGCGCGAACTCGATCTGGTGTTGCGCGGGCCCCGGCCCGGTCCCGGCGTGGAGGCCGTACGCGAAGCGGTGCGCGCCAAGGCCAGGGCCTATCCCCGGCTTCCGGCGTGGTGGGACGAGGTCGAGGCGCTGCTGGTGCCGATGCTGCTGGTCCACGAACCGCTGCCGCTGGGCGCGATGCTGGCGATGCTGTCGGAAGCGGCCGAGGCGCTGTGCGGCGATGCGGCGTGGGCGCAGGCCGACGGGCGCTGCCTTGCCGCTTTTGTCGAACAGTGGAGTGAAGCGGCAGGCGAGGCCGACCTGACGGTCGATCCGCTCGAACTGCCCGCGCTGCTGCGCGATGCCATGGACGAAGTGGCGGTGCGCCCGGCCTATGGCGGGCACCCGCGGCTTGCCCTCTACGGCCTGCTAGAAGCGCGCATGAGCCGCGCCGACCTGGTGATCTGCGCCGGGCTGACCGAGGGCACCTGGCCCGCATCGCCCGCGCCCGATCCGCTGCTGGCGCCGCCGGTGCTGCGCGCCCTGGGCATTTCCGGCGCCGATTTTCGCATCGGTCTGTCCGCGCACGACCTTGCCGCCGCATTGGGTGCGCCCGAAGTGGTGTTGAGCCACGCCCTGCGCGATGCCGCAGGCCCTGTGATCCCCTCGCGCTTCCTGCTGCGGATCCGGGCTATGCTGGGGCGGCAACTGGTTCGCGAGGAGGACGCGGTGCGTTTCGGGCAGGCGCTCGACCGGCCCGCGAAGGTCGAGCCTGCCACGCGGCCCGAGCCGATGCCATCGCCTGAACAGCGCCGGGTGGAGATCGCGGTGACCGCGCTCGATCGGCTGCGCGGCGATCCCTACCAGTTCTATGCGCAGGCGATCCTGCGGCTGCGTGCGCTCGATCCGCTCGATGCCGATCCGACGCCCGCGTGGCGCGGTACGGCGGTGCACGCGATCCTTGAAGCATGGCACGACGCCGGGGCAAAGCCGGGCGAATTGGTGCGGTTGGCCGAACAGGCGCTCGCGGAGATGAGCGCGCACCCCTTCATGCGGGCGCTCTGGCAGCCGCGCCTGCTGGCGGCGCTGGCGTGGATCGAGGCCGAGCAGGACACGCTGCTGGGCGAGGGGCGCGAGGTCATCGCCGTCGAGGCCAAGGGCGCGATCCATGTCGATGGCGTGCGCATCCACGGTCGTGCCGACCGGATCGACCGGCTGCCCGACGGCACGCTGGCGGTGATCGACTACAAGACCGGAATGCCGCCATCGGGCCGGATGGTGGAGCAGGGCTTTGCGCTGCAACTCGGCGTGCTTGGCCTGATTGCGCGCGATGGAGGGTTCGATGGCGTGGCGGGCATGCCGAACGCCTTTGAATACTGGTCGCTTGCCCGCAACAAGCAGCGCGGCTTCGGTTATCGCGAGGAGCCGATCAAGGAAGGTCGCAAGCAGTCGGGCTTGCTGCGCGAGGATGTCCTGCCCGAAACCGAACGCTACCTGAAGGAGGCGATCGCGCGCTGGATACTGGGGGACGAGCCGTTCACCGCGCGGCTCAATCCCGATCTTCCGGCCTATTCCGACTACGACCAGCTGATGCGGCTGGACGAATGGCAGGGGCGCGACCTGAAGGGTGGTGACGCGGCATGAGCAAGGTCTATCCGCTGCAGGGCAACCAGCGGCTCGCCGTGGCGCCCGAACGCACGGTGTGGCTGTCGGCGTCGGCGGGCACCGGCAAGACGCAGGTGCTCTCGGCGCGCGTGCTGCGGCTGCTGCTCCAGCCCGATGTCGAGCCGGAAAACCTGCTGTGCCTGACCTTTACTAAGGCGGGTGCGGCGGAAATGGCCACGCGCGTCAACGATGTGTTGGCAAGTTGGGTGCGCTTGCCGGAAACGGAACTGGCCTTGCAGCTCAAGGCGATTGGTGCGTCGATGGCGCCGGATACGCTGGCGCGCGCGCGCAGCCGCTTTGCCGCCGTGCTCGATTGCCCCGGCGGTGGCCTGCGCATCGAGACGATCCACGCCTTTTCGCAATGGCTGCTCTCTGCCTTCCCGGTCGAGGCGGGGCTGCTGCCCGGCACCCGCGCGATGGAGGATCGCGACCGCGACCTGCTGGTGCGGCAGGTGCTGGCGGACCTGCTGGTTACCGCGCAGGAACAGGGCGACGAAAGCCTGCTCGACGCGTTGTCCGACCTCAGCTTGCGCATGGCGCAGGATCAGGTCGAGGCGTTCCTGCTGCGCTGCGCAGGCGCGCGTGACCTGTGGTTCGGCCCGACCGGCTGGCAACCGCCGTTGCGCCCGCTGATCAACCGCGTGCTGGGGCTGGATGCCGACGAGGACGGATCGCGCCTGCCTGCGATGTGCGCCGACGATGCGTTTGATGTCGCATCGGTGCGGCGCTGCATGGAGGCCAACGCGGCGTGGGCGACCAAGAGCGGTGTTGAAGCGGCGAACGGCATGGGCGACTGGCTTGCCGCATCGCCGCAAGTGCGGCTCGATACGCTCGATGCGCTGGCCGAGCGGTTCCTGACCGGCAAGGGCGAGCCGCGCTCGGCGCGTAATGTCGACAAGCACGAGCCGGACTATGCAGGCTATCAGGCGCGCGTCATCGCCTGCATCGAGGCGGTACGCGAACACCGCGCGCTGGTGGAGCTTGCTGCCACGCTCGAACCCGCGCTGCTGCTGGGTCGCCGCTTCGCGCTGGCATGGGACGAGGCCAAGGCGCGCGAAGGCTTCATCGATTTCGACGACCAGATTCGCACCGCGGCCGCGCTGCTGACCGAAAAGGCCAGCGCCGAATGGATCCGCTACAAGCTCGACCGGCGCTTCGACCACATCCTTGTCGACGAGGCGCAGGATACCAACGCGGCGCAGTGGAAGATCGTGCTGGACGGGCTGGTGCAGGATTTCTTCACCGGTGAAGGCCAGCATGCAGAGCGCATGCGTACGCTGTTCGTCGTGGGCGACTACAAGCAGGCGATCTTCCGCTTTCAGGGCACCAGCCCCGAAAACTTCGCAGCGGCCAAGGATCGCGTGGCTGGGCAGTTGCGGGGCCTCGCCGAAGTGCTGGGCGATGAAACCCGCCAGTTGCTGGGGCTGGGGCTGGGGCAATCCTATCGCACCGCCAATTCCATCCTCGCCTTCGTCGACCGCGCCATCCACCAGATCGGCCCGACACGCTTCGGCCTGCCCGAAGCGCCCGAGCCGCATATCGGCGAGGACCGACCGGGGCAGGTGGTGCTGTGGCAACCCGTCGGTCTTGAACCCGGCGAGGAGGCCGAGGACGAGGAGGGGGAAGGCAGCGAGGAGGCAGGCTGGCTGTCGCGCCCCGACCGGCAGCTGGCTGATCGCCTCGCTCGCCAGATCCGCGCGTGGCTGGAGGCGGGCTTCCCCTTGGCAAAGGGCGAACACCGGCTGGCAACGCCCGGCGATGTCATGGTGCTGGTGCGCAAGCGCAAGGAGCTGGCCGGGCTGATCGTGGCGCGGCTCCACGCACAGGGCGTGCCGGTGGCGGGCGTGGACCGGCTGCGGCTGGGCGCGCCGCTGGCGGTCAAGGATCTGGTGGCGGCGCTGCGCTTTGCCGCGCAGCCGCTCGATGACCTGAACCTTGCATCGTTGCTGGTCTCGCCACTGGTCGGCTGGAGCCAGGAAGACCTCCTTCGCCATGGCTATCGCGCTGACAAGGTGCGGCTGTGGGACCACCTGCGCGCCAGCGAGGGACCGGACACTTTCTCGACGATGGAGCGCCTGCGCAGCCTGCTGCAACGCGCCGACTACGAACCGCCGCACGATCTGCTGCACTGGCTGCTGGTGGGGCCATGGGCGGGGCGCAAGGCGCTGCTGTCGCGGCTGGGTCACGAAGCCAACGACCCGATCGATGAACTGCTGAACGCCGCCATGGCCTATGCCACGTCGAACGTGCCGAGCCTCGTCGGCTTCCTGCAATGGTTCGACGCGGGCGAGGGCGAGCTGAAGCGCGAGGCGGGCAAGCCGGAAAACCTCGTGCGGGTGATGACGGTCCACGGATCGAAGGGCTTGCAGGCGGCCATCGTGATCCTTGCCGATGCCGCCGACGATCCTGATGCCTCGCCGCCGCGCGGGTCTTCGGTGGAAGAAGTGGTGCTCGACCGGCGGCGCGACGTGCCGCTGCCCGCGCTGCGCAAGGAGGAACGCGTCGGCCCGGTGCGCGAGGCGGAGGCCAAGACCGCAAAGGAAGAGCGCGAGGAGCACTGGCGGCTGCTCTACGTCGCCATGACCCGTGCCGAAGAAGCGCTGTTCATCGGCGGGGCGATGGCGAAGAAGCGCAAGGAACTGCCCGCCGACAGCTGGTACGCGCAGCTTGAACCGCTGTTCGGCGCCGACGACTGGATCGCCGACCCGCTGTGGGGCGGACGCCGGCAACTGGGCAGCCTGCCCGCATGGCCTCCCGCCCGGACCGCCGGAGCGTTGGTTCCGCCGGTTTCGCTGCCAGAGGTCCTGACCATGCCCGTCGGCCCCGAGCCCAAGCCGCCGCGCCCGCTCGCGCCGTCGTCGCTGGGCGAGGACGAGGCCCCCGATCCGCCGGTCAAGCCGGGGCCGGGAATGCTACGCGCCGCGCGACGGGGTACGCTGGTCCACAAGCTGATCGAGCGCCTGCCCGAACTTTCGCCTGCGGCGTGGCGCACGGCGGCGCTGGCCTGGCTGGGCAAGGCGGCGACCGATTTCGAGGTCGACGAGCAGGCCGCGATGGCCGCGGCGGCGATCGCGGTGCTGTCGCACCCGGACTGGCAGGACGTGTTCGGCGCCGGATCGCTCGCCGAAGTGCCGGTCGCCGCGCTGGTGGGGGATCGCATTGTCACCGGCACCATCGACCGGCTGCTGATCACCGCGGACCGCGTGCGGATCATCGACTTCAAGACCGGCCGCCGCCCGCCGTCGCGGATCGAGGACGTGCCTGCAGCCTATGTGCGGCAGATGGCGGCCTATGTCGCGGCGCTGCGCGCGATCCATCCGGGCAAGGCGGTGGAAGCGGCGCTGCTCTATACCCACGCGCCGGTGCTGTTCGCGCTGCCCGACGATCTGATCGCGGCGCAAAAGCTGGAGCTTGTGGCCACGCAGGAAAGCTTTGCCGGATGATCGGTTGCGCTGCGGCGTTGTCCACCTAGATTGCACACCAACGAAACAGGAGTCCTTTCGATGTCCACCAAAGCCGTCACCGACGCCACCTTTGCCGCCGAAGTGCTGGGGTCCGACAAGCCCGTCCTCGTCGATTTCTGGGCGGACTGGTGCGGCCCGTGCAAGATGATCGCCCCCGCGCTTGAAGAGATCGCCGAGGAACTGGGCGACCAGTTGACCATCGCCAAGATGGACATCATGGAAAACACCTCCATCCCCGGCGAAATCGGCGTGCAGTCGATCCCGCTGCTGGTGCTGTTCAAGGATGGCAAGGCCGTCGCGCAGAAGCTCGGCGCCGCGCCCAAGAGCCAGCTCAAGGGCTGGATCGAAAGCGTTCTGTGATGTGACGGCGGGGTGCAACCCACCCCGCTGCGACTAAATTCGCCTGCGGCTCATCAAGTCTTGCTGCCCCTCCCGCTTGCGGGAGGGGATGTCAGCGCCGCATTCCCCCCTCCCGCAAGCGGGAGGGGCTGGGGGTGGGCCTTTTTACGAAAGCTTCGCCAGTCGCTCGGCCAGTTGGTCGAACAAGGCCGGGCTGGCCGCGCCGATCAGGCCCGGTTCCAGATGGCGGTGCAGCAGGTAGGGCGAACCATCGGGCCGCGCCGCCTTGCCGCCCGCTTCGTTCACGAACAGCACGCCCGGCGCGTGGTCCCACGCCAGCGTGCGCTCGAAGATCGACACGTCGTTCACGCCAAGGGCAATGCGCGGATACTGCTCTGCCGCGCAGCGCGGGATGTCGACCAGCGTGTAATGCGGCGCGATCTGCGCCTTCATCGCCTCGCGCTTGTCCTGATCCACGAACACCAGCGAAATCGCGGCAACCGGCGGTTCCTGCCCGGTGGTGCGTGCGGCGATGCGGTCTCCGTTGACGAACGCGCCGTGACCCTTGTGCGCGGTGCACAGGCGATCGTTCAGCGGATCGTAGATCCAGCCCGCCAGCGTGTCGCCCTTGTCGGCCAGCGCGAGAAGGATGCCGAAAGGCGGCTTGCCTGCGGCGAAGTTGTTGGTGCCATCCAGCGGATCGATCACCCAGCACAGGCGGTCGGCCAGCCGGTCCATTACTGCCGGATCGGCATGGCTCGCCTCTTCGCCCACCATGGCGGCTTCAGGCAGGATGCGGGCGAGGCCTTCGGCCAGCATCGCCTCGCTTTCGGTGTCGGCGATCGTGACCATGTCGTCGGCGGCCTTGGCCGTCACCTGATCGGCGGTGAGCTGCTGGTAGCGGGCCATCAGCGTCGCTTGCGCGGTGCGGCGCAGCAGGTCGGCCACGGCCTTGTCGAGTGCTTGCGTCATGGCGTCCTCAGGTCAGCGGGATCATGACCTGGCTGGCATAGCCGGGCCGCGTTTTCAGCCGTGCGTACCATTCCGCCAGATGCGGCAGGTCGGGACGCTCGACGGGAATGGAGAAGTAGGTGTGGGCATAGACGCCCATCGGAATGTCGGCGATGCCGAAGCGATCGCCCGACAGCCATTCCCGGCGACGGAGTTCTGCATCGAGCAGCGCCATCATCGCGCCCGCCTTTTCGGCCGAGGCGGCGACGAGCGGGTCGCTGCCGTCCTTGCCCTGCCGCACGCAGCCGAGGAAGGCGTCGCGCTGGGCGTCGGCCAGCTGGAACTGCCAGTCCATCCACTTGTCGCCACAGGCGCGCACGGCCACGTCGTCGCTGCGGAAGGCGGGGGCATGGGCGTCGGCCAGATAGCGCAGGATCGCGTTCGACTCCCACAGCGCCAGATCGCCGTCCTCGATCGTGGGGACCAGCCGGTTGGGGTTCATCGCCAGATATTCGGGCGTGTAGCCGAACGTGCCACCGATATCGTGGCGCACGAACGGCAGCTCCATTTCGATGAGCGCCCAAGTGACCTTCTTGACGTTGTGCGAATTGAGGCGGCCCCACAGCGTGATCACGGGAGCGGCCCTCAGCTGCGGTAGTCGGCGTTGATCGAGATGTAGCCGTGCGTGAGATCGCAGGTCCACACGGTGGCGCGGCCCTGACCCAGCCCGATATCGACTTCGATCGAGATTTCGCGGCCCTTGAGGTGCGCGGCGACCGGGGCTTCGTCGTAATCGGCGAGCGGCTGGCCATCGCGTGCGGCCCACGTGCCGCCAAAGCCGATCGACAAGCGGTCGCGGTCGGCGGGTTCGCCCGCCTTGCCGACGGCCATGACCACGCGGCCCCAGTTGGCGTCCTCGCCCGCGATGGCAGTCTTGACCAGCGGCGAATTGGCGATGGCTAGGCCGATGGTGCGCGCGCTGTCGTCGCTGACCGCGCCGGTGACCGAGACGGCGATGAACTTCTGCGCGCCTTCGCCATCCTTGACGACGAGGTGGGCGAGTTGGCGGCACACGTCGTGCAGCGCGGCGGCAAAGGCATCGGCGCCGGGGCTGTTGGCATCGACCAGCGGCGCATTGCCGGCCTTGCCCGTGGCGAAGGCCAGCACGGTGTCGCTGGTCGAAGTGTCGCTATCGACGGTGATGCACGAGAACGTGCGCCGGTTTGCGGCGGACAGGCATTCCTGGAGGAAGGAAGGAGAGACCGCCGCGTCGGTGAACACATAGCCCAGCATCGTCGCCATGTCGGGCGCGATCATGCCGCTGCCCTTGATGATCGCGCTGAACGTCACCTTCACATCGCCGATCATCGCAGTGGCGGTGGCGCCCTTGGCAAAGGTATCGGTGGTGCCGATGGTCATGGCGGCGTCCTCCCAGCTGCAAGGCTCAGCCAGCAGTGCCGCCTCGATCCCGGCGCGTGCCTTGTCCTTGGGCAGCGGCACGCCGATCACGCCGGTGGAGGAGACGAACACTTCTTCCTTGGCGCAGCCGAGCTTGGCGGCGACCTGCTCCATGATCGCCTCGACCGCCTCGCGCCCGCGATAGCCGGTGAAGGCGTTGGAATTGCCGGCGTTGACGACGAGCGCGCGCGCCTGGCCCAGCTTGGCGTTCTGCCGCCCAAGTTCGACTTCGGAGGAACAGCACACGTTCTTCGTGAACACGCCCGCGATGGCGGTGCCCTCGTCCAGCTCGACATAGGTGAGGTCGCAACGGCCCCAGTCCTTGTACCCGGCGCGCGCGATGCGCGGTATCACGCCCGCAATGGCGGGCAGCGCGGGGAAGGGCGAGGCGAGCGGGGAAATGGCGTCGGACATGGGGGGCGATTAGCCTTGCAGTGGGATCGCTTCAAGTTCGCTGATCGACCGGTGAGGTCTGCCGTTTGCCCGCCTGCGGTAAAACGAGCCGATCTTCCCACCAGCCCGTCGGTAGCCCGCGGGCGAGCCATGATCGACCAGAAAGGTTTGCAAACGCGATTGCGATCCAGACGGCGATGAACAGCGGCACTCCGGTCGCCCCCGAATATCCGAGATCGTGTGCGCCCCTCGCGAGCATGAGGAGCGGGAAATGCAGCGCATAGACTGGAAAAGAAAGCTGGCCGAGCCAGGCAGCGCTGCGTTGCAAGGCGGCAGGCGGCTGGTCCCGCGCGCCCATCGCGACGACCGGCAGGAACAGGATCACCGCGACAGGATCAGCCAGTCGGGCGGGAATGCCGATGAAGGCCGGTCCGATCAGAATCATGACGAGCGTTGTGGGAGCCAGCCACCATGCAAGGCGCGTGAAATGGCTCGGCCACCAGCGGTGCCGCGTTCGCGCCAGAATCACGCCTGCGGTATAGCCAAAGGCGACCCGGCACAGCCCGAGAGTCCATGTGTCGCCAAACGGTCCCTGCGTCAGTTCGCCGTGGACAGTTGCAAGGCCCAGTAAGCCGCACCATGCAACTATTGCGATCCCGAAGAGCGATGGCGTGCCCAGCCGACGCAGCATGGTCAGGTGCGCGAAATTGGCGACAAGTTCCGCGAGCAGCGACCATTGCGGATCGTTGAGTGGGAACACTGGCTCGCGGCTCCCCAGATTGGGAAGGAACAACAGGCCGCCCGCCAAGAGTGCAGCAGTTGCGGGCTTCCCTAGCAGCACGGCTACTGCCAACCCCATCAGTGTGCCAGTCGCCATCATCGGCCAAAGGCGGGCAACGCGGCGTAGCATGGTAGCCGTGACACCATGCGCGCTGCTGCGTTCGAAGACCGGTGTCAGCACGAAACCGCTCAGTATGTAGAAGAAGTCGACGGCCAGATAGCCGCGTTCAAAAATCGAAGGACTGCCGGAAACGTGCAGCAGCACGACGGCCAGAGCGGCCAACCCCCTCATGGCATCCAGCATCACCAACCGCTCTTGGCGTGCCGACGTTGAATTGGGGAAGGAAGTCTCCATGCAAGTGTAGGTACGGCGATCGCTCTAAGGCATCATTAACGACGGTGTTGTCTGCGCGGGGGATGCCATTATCCGTGGACCTTTGCGCCAAATCGCCTTAGGTGCATCGGCGATGCGCCTGCTGCTCGTCCTTCTGGCCATGCTTTCCGGCCTTTCGTTGCCCCAGGCGGCGGCGGTGGCGGCTGCGCGGGCTGAAGTGGCGGGCACCGGCCTTGCGCAAGGGCCGCAGGCCGTGGCCGAGGCCAAGCGTGAGGCCTGCCCCGTGCGTGCCCGCGAAGCCGTGCCGCCGCGCCGGTTCGCGGCCCAGCAGCGTAGGCCGATCTGGCTGCCCGTGCCGGCGCTGGCCACTGGCTGCGCCTTCGAATTTTCGGACCGTTCGCGCCAGTAAGCGCCGCCTTCGGGCACCTTTCACCGCATTGACCGTTTGCGCATGCGCCCGATGAACGGCGTCTTGCGCCGCCCCCATAGAGAAGCAGGAATCCCACCATGTTCGGCGCCCTCGCCAAGTCCATTTTCGGCTCGTCCAACGACCGTTACGTCAAGTCGCTCGACAAGATCGTCCAGCAGATCGCCGCTTACGAGCCGCAGATGCAGGCGCTTACGGACGAGCAACTGTCCGCGCAGACGCCGAAGTTCCGCGAAATGCTGGAAGGCGGCGCGACGCTGGAGCAGATCCTGCCCGAAGCCTTTGCCACGGTGCGCGAAGCCTCGGTGCGCACCATGGGAATGCGCCACTTCGACGTGCAGATGATCGGCGGCATCGTCCTGCACCGCGGCGAGATCGCCGAAATGCGCACGGGCGAGGGCAAGACGCTGGTGGCGACGCTGGCGGTCTATCTCAACGCGCTGGAGCGCAAGGGCGTCCACGTCGTCACCGTCAACGACTACCTCGCGCGCCGCGACGCCGAGACGATGGGCGTGCTGTACAATTTCCTCGGCCTGACGGTTGGCGTGATCGTGCCCAGCCTTAACGAGGAGCAGCGGCGCGAAGCGTATAATTCGGACATCACGTACGCGACCAACAACGAGTTGGGCTTCGATTACCTGCGCGACAACATGAAGCACGAGCGGGGCCAGATGGCGCATCGCCCGTTCAATTTCGCGATTGTCGACGAAGTGGATTCGATCCTGATCGACGAAGCGCGCACCCCGCTGATCATCTCCGGCCCCACCGACGACAAGAGCGATCTCTACATCGCTGTCGACGCGGTGGTGAAGACGATTGATCCGGCGCTTTACGAGGCAGACGAGAAGACCAAGAGCATCTCGCTGACCGAGGACGGCGTCGAATGGATCGAGCGCGCGCTGGAAAGCGCCGGCCTGCTGGTCGGATCGAACCTCTATGACGTCGAGAACACGATGGTGGTTCACCATCTCGACCAGGCCCTGAAGGCCAACGTCATGTTCAAGCGGGACATCGACTATATCGTCAAGGACGACAAGATCGTCATCATCGACGAGTTCACTGGCCGCATGATGGATGGGCGGCGCTGGTCGAACGGCCTGCACCAGGCGGTCGAGGCCAAGGAAGGCGTGCGGATCGAGCCCGAGAACCAGACGATGGCCTCGATCACGTTCCAGAACTACTTCCGCATGTATCCCAAGCTGGCGGGCATGACCGGCACGGCGGCGACCGAGGCGCCAGAATTTTTCGATATCTACAAGATGAACGTCGTCACCATTCCGACCAATGTGCCGGTGCGCCGCATCGACGAGGAAGACGAGTTCTACAAGAACACTGCCGACAAGTTCCAGGCGATCGCCAAGCTGATCCGCGAGAAGTTCGAGATCGGCCAGCCGGTGCTGGTCGGCACCGTGTCGATCGAGAAGTCGGAGCTTTTGTCGGAATATCTGCGCAAGGAAGGCGTGAAGCACAACGTGCTGAACGCCCGCTTCCACGAGATGGAAGCGCACATCGTTGCGCAGGCGGGCCGCCTCGGCGCGGTGACCATCGCCACCAACATGGCCGGGCGCGGCACCGACATCCAGCTGGGCGGCAACATCGAGTTCCGCATCAACGATGAGCTGTCGGAAGTGACCGACCCCGCCGAGCGCGAGGCGGGGATCGAGCGCATTCGCGCCGAAGTCGCCGCCGAAAAGGCCAAGGTGCTGGAAGCCGGCGGCCTGTGCGTGATCGGCACCGAACGCCACGAAAGCCGGCGCATCGACAACCAGCTGCGCGGTCGTTCGGGCCGTCAGGGTGATCCGGGCCTGTCCAAGTTCTATCTGTGCCTCGAAGACGACCTGCTGCGGATCTTCGGGCCGGACACGCTGTTTGCGCGCATGATGAACAGCAACCTGGCCGATGGTGAGGCGATCGGGTCGAAGTGGTTGTCGAAGGCGATCGAGACCGCGCAGAAGAAGGTCGAGGCGCGCAACTACGACATCCGCAAGCAGGTCGTCGAATACGACGACGTGATGAACGACCAGCGCAAGGTTATCTATGAACAGCGCGCCGACATCATGGATGCCGATGCCGTTGGCGACGTGGTCGTCGACATGCGCAACGACACTGTCAATGCGCTGGTGGGCGATGCCTGCCCGCCGGGATCATATCCGGAGCAGTGGAATATCGAAGGCCTGCGCGAGCGCATCCTCGACGTCCTTGGCCTCGATGCCCCGTTCGAGGCGTGGATGGAGGAAGACGGCGTCGAGCCGGACGTGATCGAGGAGCGCATCTCGGCGCTGGCCGACCAGAAGATGGCCGAGAAGCTCGAGACGATGGACCCCGAGGCATGGAAGAGCCTGGAAAAGTCGATCCTGCTCGAACGGCTCGACCACCACTGGAAGGAGCACCTCGCCACGCTCGATGCGCTGCGCCAGGTGGTGTTCCTGCGCGCCTATGCCCAGAAGACGCCGATCAATGAATACAAGCAGGAAGCCTTCGGCCTGTTCGAGAAGATGCTCGACGCGATCCGCGAGGACGTGACGCGCATTCTGATGACAGCGCAGTTCCAGATGCGTAGCCCCGAAGACTTCCAACTGCCCGAACTGCCCGATTTCCTGACGAGCCACATCGATCCGTTCACCGGCGAAAACGACGCGCAGGCCATTCCTGGCGCGGCGGCGATGCTGGGTGCGATGAGCGCGCAAGGGCCCGCGCAGGCAGCGGCGCCGGGCCAGGGCGGCGACAACCCGTACGCAGGACTCGACATCAGCCGCAACGCGCCGTGCCCGTGTGGCTCGGGCCAGAAGTACAAGCATTGCCACGGCGCGCTCGTCTGAGGGTTTGTACGTAGCCACGCGTGGGACGGGGAAGTGTCGGATATGGTGCTGATTTTGAACCTATCCGGCTCACCCGCCCGTCCCGGCGGTTCCAGTTGGCGTTTGACAGTCCCGGCTTTGGCGCGGTAAAAACCGGAAAATAATAAATAAAACGGGCCGCACCGGAGAAATCGTTCACGGGGGCGGGAAATGGCCTGCGAGGTTAAGGGTTCTGGCTGGCTGAAGCGCGCTTCGGCTGGCCCGTTTTGCGTTGGTTCGGCTGCCCTTCTGGTTGCGGCGCTGCCGTCCGTCGTGGCGGCGCAGGGCGTGCCATCGGGTGTGCCCTCCGGCGCAGGCGTCCCCACTCGCGACCAGTTGCAGGGCGTGACCGGTGAAGCCAGTCCGCCGCCTTCGCCGCGCCTGACCATCAAGGGCGATATCGAGCGCGCGGCCTGCCCGCTTGCCGATCCGCAATATGCCGACATCAAGGTCACCATCGGCCATGTCACTTTCAACGGATTGAAGGGGGCCAGCGCCGCCGAGCTTGAATCGGCCTGGAAGCCGTTCACGAGCGGCCCCCAGCCGATCGCCACGCTGTGCGAGATCCGCGATGCGGCGGGCACGATCCTGCGCAACAAGGGCTATCTCGCGGCGGTGCAGGTGCCCACGCAGCGCATCGAGAACGGCGAAGTGCGCATGGAAGTGCTCTATGCCCGCGTCACCGCGATCCGCGCGCGCGGCGAAACGCGCGGGGCCGAGCGCAAGCTGCAGCAGTATCTCGAAAAGCTGACCCGCGACGAGATCTTCGACCGCAACAAGGCCGAGCGCTACCTGCTGCTGGCGCGCGACCTGCCGGGCTACAACGTCCAGCTGACGCTGCGCCCCGCAGGTACAGCGCCGGGCGAACTGGTCGGCGAAGTCAGCGTGCTGCGCGACCCCTTCGTGGCCGATCTTTCGATCCAGAACCTCGCCAGCAAGGCGACCGGACGCTGGGGTGGGCAGCTCCGCGCGCAGGCCTTCGGGCTGACCGGCCTCGGCGACGTGACGACGTTGTCCTATTACGCCACCGCCGATTTCACCGAGCAGCACATCCTTCAGGCGTCCCATGAATTCCGTCCCGGCAGCGAGGGCCTCGTGCTGGGTGGGCAGTTCACTTACGCCTGGACCCGGCCCGACATCGGCCCGCTGCCCGGCGGTATCGAGCTGAAGGCGCGCACGCTGTTTGCCAGCCTCTATGGCCGTTACCCGCTGGTGCGCTCGCAGCGCGCCAACGTGTGGCTTGGGGCGGGGTTCGACCTCGTCAACCAGGATGTCGACCTGATTGGCCCGCTCTCGCGCGATCGGTTGCGGGTGTTGTGGACGCGGCTTGATCTGGATGCGATCGATACCTCGCGGGTGGCCCCGGCGTGGCGGGCTTCGGGCTCGCTCGAACTGCGGCAGGGCCTTTCCATTCTCAACGCCACGCGCGGTTGCACGATCACCTGCGCCGTGGGCACCAGCCGCGCCGACGGCAAGCCCGATGCCACCGTCCTGCGCGCGCAGGGCGAATACGAGCGTGCGCTGGGCAAGTTCTCGCTCGCGGTGCTGCCGCGCGCGCAAGTCGCGTTCTCGCCGTTGCTGGGCTTCGAAGAGTTTTCGGGCGGCAACTACACGGTGGGCCGGGGCTATGATCCGGGCGAGCTGACCGGCGACAGCGCGGTGGGCGCTGCGATCGAGCTGCGCGGGCCGCGCCTGCCGGTCGGGCGGGGCGACATCCACGTCCAGCCCTATGTCTTCGGCGATGCGGTGTGGGCCTGGAACAAGGGTGTCCCCGGCACCAACCGCCTGGTTTCGGCGGGCGGCGGGCTGCGCTCGGAGCTGGGCGAGCGCTTCCGGCTCGACGCCACGCTGGCCGTGCCGCTCGAACGCGCAGGGCTGCCCATGCGCAGGCCCGATCCCCGCTTTCTCGTGACCCTGACCACCCGGCTCCTGCCCTGGAGGACCAACTGATGCGCCGCACCCGCAGCCATGGCGACTGGATCGCCGTATCGTCGCTGGCCATCGCCACCATGCTCGCCACCGGCGGGCAGGGCGCGCGCGCGCAGTCGTTTCAGGGCACGGGCACCGTCGTCGGCGGCAGCGCGACGATCAACGCCAGCGGGGCGAACACTTCGGTGACGGTCAACACGCCAACGGCCGTGATCAACTGGGTGCCCGACGACACCGCGTCCGGGCCGCTGCCGATCATCTTCCAGCCGACAAACACGACCGCGACCTTTACCAACAATATCGACACGACTGCGGATTTTGCGGTGCTCAACCGCATCCTGCCGGCCGATCCCACGCGCGCCGTCCAGTTCGACGGCAATGTCATCGCACAGCTTCAGGCGGTGTCGGCGGCGCCCACGCGCGGCGGCACGGTGTTCTTCTACAGCCCCGGCGGCATCCTCGTCGGCTCCAACGCCGTGTTCGATGTCGGCAACCTCGGGTTGACCACGTCCGATCTGCCCTACGATCCGCAGAGCGGCGCGTTTTCCACGAGCGGCCTGTTCCAGTTCCAGCAGGCGGCAGCGGGCACTTCGGTGGAGATCGCCAACGGCGCGCAGCTCCACGTGGGGGCGGCGGGGCCGGACAACAGTTCCTACCTCGCGATCGTTGCGCCGCGCATCGTTCAGGATGGCGCGATCGACGTCAACGGCTCGGCAGCGCTGGTCGCGGCGGATGCGGCGACAATCCAGTTCTCGCCGAGCGGGCTGTTTTCGATCCAGGTCGACCAGGGCACCAGCGCGACCGGCACGGTGCTGTCGAACGGCGGTTCGATCACCGGCGCGGCGGGCTCCAGCGCCACGTTCATCCACCGCATCTACATGGTCGCCGTGCCGCGCAACACTGCGATCACGATGGCAATCGCCAGCGGCAGCACACTGGGCTTCGATGTCGCGAGCGCAGCGGATGTGGTGGGTAACACCGTGGTCCTGTCGGCGGGCAGCGACGTGGTCAATGGCGAGGCGATGGGCTATCGCTCGCAGGGCGGTGGCAGCGCCCAGACCGCGCTCGACATCGGTGCGATCACCGCGACGTCAGCCCTCAAGGGTACGGCCACGGGCCTCGCTTCACTGACGGTGCAGGGCGGCGAAACATCGAGCTTCGCGTCCGACCTTGCGCTGGGTGGCGCGTACCGTCCGGGCGTTGGTGCGCCCGGTGGCAACGGCACGCTGGTAACGGTCACAGGCTCCGGCGCTTCGCTGACGGTCAACGGCAATTTCGACGTCAACGTGTTCGATTCGGGGCGTGTCGATCTGACAGACGTTACCGACGTCAGCGCGGCGACCGTCGCGGTGGATGGCGGCGCGCTGGACGTTGCCGGGCGGTTGCTGGTCCACGCGGACCGCTATGGCCTGACCGATGGCGGGGCCGCGACTGGCGGTACGGCGGTGCTATCGGCGTTGAACGGGGCGCAGGTCACCGTGGGCGGCGCGATCGATCTTGGCGCGTTCGGCACCGGGGCTTCACCCGACGGTGCGCTGACGGGGGGCACGGGGACGGGCGGCACGGCGCGGCTGACCTATGGCACGGGCGCGCAGGTTTCGGCTGGATCCATCGCGGTCTTCGCCGACGGGCGGGGCGGCACGGTGAGCAGCGGCTATGGCGGCGCTGCGGGCATTGGCGGCACGGCCACCGTCGAAGGCGTGACCGGGGGCGGGGCCCTGACGGTTACGGGCTCGGTCGAGATCGGTGCAAGCGGCATCGGGACTGACGGCTATGGCTGCGTTACCTGTATCGTCGATGGCGGCATCGGCACGGGCGGCTCGGCGCAATTGCGGGTGGCTGGCAGCGCGCTGCACACCGTTGGTATCGGCGGCAACCTGACCGTCAGCGGCAATGCGCAGGGCGGCGCCAGTTTCGGTGCGACGGCGGGCAGCGCGACGGCGGGCACGGCGCAAGTGCTGGCGACTGGCGGCGCGCATGTCCTGTCGGTTGGCGGGCAGACCTCGGTTTCGGCCGACGCCACGGCCGGGCAAGCGTTCTCCACCGCGCAGTCGGGTGCGGGCATCGGCGGTCTTGCGCGGATCGTTACGAGCGGTGCGGCGCTTACCCTCGGCCCGGTGGTTGTCAGCGCGAACGGCGCGGGGGGGGTAAACGCCGATGGCGGCATTGGGGGCCTCGGCACCGGAGGGACGGCGCAGATCCGCATCGCCACTGGCGGGGGTCGCATCGATGCCGGTAACGTGCTTGTGCGCGCGGAAGGTTTCGGTGGCGGGACCTATCCCGGCTATGTGGGCGATGGTGCGCGCGGCGACGGGGGCACGGCCAGCGTCGATGCGTTGGCCGGGCAGGTCAACTTCTCCACGCTGTCGGTCCTGGCCGACGCCACAGGCGGCGACGGGGCGTTCGTGACCGGTGACGCACGCGGCGGGTTCGCGGCGGTGCGGGCGCAGGGCGGCGCGATCTCAGTCGGCGGCGACGTGTTCGTGCTGGCCGATGCGGAAGCTGGGCAGGGCATCACGGGCGGCGCTGGCACCGGCGGCCAGGCGCAGGTCACGGTCGATGGCGGTAGCATCGCCTTCGGCCAGGCGGATGGTTCGACCTACGTCAGTTCCATCGGTCGAGGGGGCACCGGCACCATCGCATCGGGCACCGGAACGGGCGGCAACATTCAGCTGACCGCGCGCAACGGCACCGCCAATTTTGCGGGCAGCGTGTCTGCCAACGCGTTGGGCGTGGGCGGGGGCAGCGCGTCGCGCAGCATCGGCGAAGGCGCGCCCGGCGGGCTGGGGCAGGGCGGCACGATCACGCTGGACGCGGCTTCCAGCGCTGCGGGCAGCGCGACCATCACCGGTGCGACCATGCAACTGAACGCAACGGGCGTCGGCGGCGCCGGCGCGGGCGGCCTCGGCGTCGCCAGTCCTGCTGGCGGCAGCAGCGGGACCGGCGGGGCGGGCGGCGCAGGTGGCCAGGGCGTGGGCGGCGTGATCACCGTCAACGCGGGCGTCGCCAATGGAACGCTGCTGATCAGCAATCTGGGCGTGGATGCAGGCGCGAGCGGTGGCGCGGGCGGCGATGGCGGCTTCTCCTCGACCGGGACGGGCGGCACTGGCGGTGCGGGCGGCAGTGCGATCGCCGGAACGGTGCAGTTCGACACCAACGGCGCGTTGGCGGGCATGGCGCCGACCGGGCGGATGCAGCTGGGCGCGCTGAATGTCGCTGCGACGGGCTATGGCGGCGCTGGTGGCGCGGGCGGTTCCGGCGCGCAACTGGGCGTGGCTGGCGCGGGCGGCGCTGCCACGGGTGGTTTCGTCACGGTGCGCGCGGATCGTGGTGGCTCGCTCATCCAGGTCGATGGCGCGGCCTCGATCCTCGCTGATGGGTATGGCGCGACCGGCGTGGGCAGCACCAGCGGCGTCGATGGCGGCAAGGGCACCGGCGGCGCGATCCTGTTCACTGCGGATGGCACGACCAGCGGCAACCAGATCAAGCTCGCCACGCTCTATGCCGATGCCAGCGGCCTTGGCGGCGCATCGCTGACCGCGCCGGGCGGGGAAGGCGTGGGCGGTTCGATGAACATCGTCGGCGGCGCAGGCCTGGCCATTTCGGCCAGCGGGCTGACCTTGCGCGCGATCGGCTTCGGCGGGCAGGCTTCGTCCAGCTTCACCGGGGGCGCGGCAACCGGCGGGCTGGTCTCGGTGGACATGCGCGGCGGCTCGACGCTGGCCGCGACCGGATCGGTCCTGCTCGACGCCAGCTCGGTCGGCGGCGCTTCGTCGCAGACGGCCGCGACCGGCGGTGCTGCAACCGGCGGCACGGCTTCACTGCTGACGACGGGCGGCGGCATCACGCTGGATGGGGACGTGACCGTGCAGGCCAATGCCTTTGGCGGCGACGCCGGGAGCCAAGGCCTGGGCGGCGCGGCGCTGGGCGGCCTTGCGCTGTTGAGCGCGGGGAATCTCGACCGGCAGGGCAATGGCGGCAGCCTGACCGTGGTGGGCAACGCCGGGGTCTATGCCGACGGCTATGGCGGTGGCGGCTTCAACGGCGGGCGCGGCGCAGGTGGCACGGCCAGCGTAACCGGGCGCTTGGGCACGGTCACGCTCGGTTCGGCCAATGTCAGCGGCTCGGGTGGCGGCGGGGCGGGCTTTGGCGGTGGCGCGGGCGGCGATGGCGCAGGTGGCGAAGCCAGCGTGTTGACGTTCAACACGCCGACGGGCGAGGCCGACATCGCGATCGGTCCGGTGTCGCTGGCGGCGAACGGGCAAGGTGGCGCGGGCGGCACCGGCTTTTCCAATGGCGGCGTGGGCGGCGCAGGCGGCACGGGCCTTGGCGGCAACGTCCTGGCGCTGGGCAGCGCGGGCAACGGGCGCATCACGCTGGGCGACCTGACGGCGGTCGCCGAAGGGCGCGGCGGTGCGGGCGGTGTTGGCGGCAGCAACGATGGTGGCATCGGCGGCGATGGTGGTGTCGGGGGCGCGGGTCTTGGCGGCGCGATCCAGATCGGCACCCAGAGCGGGGCCGATACCGGCGCGCTCAACATCGGTGCAGGCAACTTCGCGCAAGTCTACGCATTCGCCGGCGGCAATGGTGGAACCGGCGGCACGGGTGGTTCCGGGCCCGGCGGCGCAGGCGCTGGCGGTGCTGGCGGCGATGCGACGGGCGGCGGCGCGACGCTGCTGGTGCGCGGCTCGCCCGTGACGCTGAGCGGCAACGGCCTGTTCCTGGCAGTGGCATCCGGCGGCGATGGCGGCGCGGGCAGCGTTCAGGGCGCGGGCGGCAACGCGACCGTGGGACTGGTGACCGGCACGGAAGCGCTGGTGGGTGCCCATCTCGAATTGACCAGCCGCTACCTGGTCGATGCCCAACGCGGCTCGCTCAACGCAGGCGTGCTGTCGTTCCAGGCGATCGCGACCGGCGGGCAGGGCTCGACCAACGGGACTAGCACGACGCTCGGCTCGCCCATCGCGTTCAACGTGCGCAATGGCGATCTGACCGCGCAATCGATCGCGCTTTTCGCGCCGGGGCAGAGTCCAGCGGGGTCGATCGCCTCGTCGCTGACGATGCAGAACGCCAACGCGGTCATCGCAGGCGGGTTCGATTTCATCACCGGCGGCGATCTCGTGGTGTCGCTCGACAACGCGAACCTGTCGGCGGACCACGCACAGATTTCCGGCCAGAACTGGATCGAATCCGGCAATGTCGTCGCGACGCCCGGCGCCATCCACACCAATGGCCAGCTCTACCTCTACAGCGGCGGCGATATCGTGGGCGATGCCTCGCTGATCACGGCGGCAGACCTTTCGGTCAACGCGCCGGGCTCGATCCGCCTCAACGAACTGTCCGCAGGCGGGCCGCTGTACGTTTCGGCGGGGCAGTCGATCACGCTGGGCAATCTTTCGGGCAATGCCTCGATCCGCGTGCTGGGCGGTGGCACGGTGTCGATCGGCGCGGTGCAAGCCAATGGCGGTGTCGATCTGTCTGCTGGCGGTGGCGCGCTCACTGTCGCCGGGTCGGTCGCGGCGGTCGATGGCGCCGTCCTGAATGCGAGCGACGTCGTGAACGCGGGCGACATCACGGTGATGGCGTCGAATGCCAGTTCGTTGCGCGAACTGTCGGTGTTCGCCAATGGCGCGATGACGCTGGGCGATCTCGATGCAGGGGCGACGCGCCTGTTCGGGACGCAGGCGATCACCACCGGATCGATCCGGGCGGGCGACCTCGCCGTTCTGGCGGGCGGCGACATCGCGCTGGGCAGCATCGCCGCCAGCGGGCGGGTGCTGCTGGCCGACGTGGTTATGACTGACGCTGGCGGCAGCTCGCTTGGTCTCGACGCGCTGTTCGCCGCCAGCCCCACGCGGGCGACCGGGGCGATCGCGATTGCCGGGCCGGTCGTCGCGGCCTCGTTCACGGCCGCCACCAGCCGGACTCTTGACGTTTCCCGCCCGATCCTCGTCAGCGGCGATGTGTCGCTAGATGCCGCAGGCGCGATCACCTTCGACAACCTCTCGGCTGGTGGTGCCGCAACGATCACGGGCGACACCGCGGTCAGCGGCGTCGATATCGTGGCGGGTTCGCTCGCGTTGACGACGGGCGGTGCGCTCTTGCTCGGCACCATCGCCACGCAGGCGGGCGCGGTCGATCTGGCGGCGGCGGGCGCGCTCGCCACGGGCGCGATCACGGCCAATGGCGGCGTTTCGGCCATCAGCAGCGGCGGCGCGCTTTCGCTGGGCGACGTGCTGGCCGCAGGTGATGTCACGCTCGGCGCGGGCGGCGCGATCCACACCGACAGCCTTTCGGCCGAAGGCAACCTGACGATTTCGGCGGTGGGCGATTTCGCCGCGACCAGCGGGGCAATCCTTGGCGGGCCGCTGACGTCGCGTACCGTCACTGCGGGTGGCGCGATCACCATCGCCAGCAGCGCCGGCGGACTGACGATGGGGCCGGTGAGCGCGACGAGTGGCGCGATCGACTTGCGCGCGCCGGGCTCGATCGCGGCCGGGGGGGTGACTGCGGGCACAGATGTCTCCGTCGTCAGCAATGGCGGCGGACTGGTGCTTGGCGATGTGCAGGCGGGGACGAATCTGACGCTTCGGGCAGGCGCTTCGGCGCTGAGCGGCGCGCTAACGGCGGGCGGTGACGTTTCGGTCCTGACCGTCGGTGATCTCGCTACGCTCAACGGCGGTGTTGCAGGCGGCGGCGCTGCACCGCTAGGCATCGCGGCGGGCGGCTCGGTTTCGATCGCCAGCAGCGCGGGCGGATTGACGCTCGGTGCGATCACGGCGGGTAGCGGCGCGGTCGATCTGGCTGCCTTCGGTGCCATCTCGGGCGGCAGCCTCACGGCAGGCACGAACCTGCGCGTGCAGACCAGCGCGGGCGACATCGTGCTGGGCACGGTCGCTGCGTCGGCCGGTTCGATCGACCTGCTGGCGGGAGGCGCGCTCACCACGCAAGATATCAGCGCCTATGGCGGAATCGCGGCGCAGGCGCGCACGTCGATGAGCCTCGGCAATCTCGCCGCCGCCACCGGCAACGTCGCGCTGGATGCTGGCGGCGCGCTTTCGGGGCTGGATATCGTTGCAGGACAGGGCGCGATCACGCTGGATGCGGTCGGCGATGCCGGCCTGCAACTCGTGTCCGCGTTCGGGCCGGTAACGGGCAGCATCCGGGGTGATGCCACCTTCCAGACCGTGGCCAGCCAGGGCCAAGGTGTCCAGCTCGCGGCAGGTGGAACGCTGACGGTTTCGCGCAGCGTTCTAGCCACGACCGACATCGCGCTGGTCGCGGGCAACGACATCGCACTGGGCCTTGCCGTGGGACGCAACCTGGCGCTGCTGGCGGACGGCAATGTCACCGCCGGGCGGCTCGTTGCAGGCACCTTTGATCCGAACGGCGGGGCAACGCCGGGCAACGGCGGGATCCTTGTCGCCGGGCGGGCCATGCTCGATGGCGGCGGCCAGATCGGCACGCTCGATGTCGCGGCGCTCCTGTCGCAGGCCCCGGCGCGCGTGGCGGGCACGATCGCGATCGGCAGCGCGGCGGGCGGCAGCTTCGCCACGACGTCCAGTGGCGACATCTTCGCGGGCCAGATCGACGCCAGCAGCACCATCAAGGTCGACACTAGCGGAGTCGCCCGCGTGGGCGGGCGCTGGGCCGGGCCTTCGATCACGCTGTCCTCGCGCGATCTCGTCATCGCCACGCAGAGCGCCAGCGGCGCGCCGGTGGGCCTAGATGCTGGGGTCAGCGGCTCGATCCTGCTGCGCTCGATCAGTGAGCAGGGCGTGGTGCTGGGCGATGGCGTGGGCCAGTCCGAGTACAACATCAGCGCCGCCGAGTGGGCGACCATCCGCAGTGGATCGCTGACCATCCGCGCGCTCGACACCGCCAACGCGATCGACATCCGCATCGGCAATCTGGAAGTGACCGGCCCCGATGCGGGCAGCACGATCGACGATCCCAATGGCGTCGTGCGCTTCCAGACCGTCAACCCCGACGGCATCTCGGGCGCGATCCGCATCAGCGGGAATCTCTCGACGCGCGGCTTCCGGGCCACCAACGCGCTCGAATTCGATACCGAACGGTTCGAACTCGATGCCGGCACCGGCTCGCTGGGAGTGTACGGTACGGGCGGGGCGCTTTCGGGCATCCTGCGCATCAACGCCGATGGCATCCACGTGGCCAGTGGCGCGATCCTCGACAAAATCGCCGCTGATCCGTTCTACACCGCGCTGGAAGCCGATCTCGACCAGCCTGCGACGGTCCAGCGGCCCGATGGGGTGCTGGCGGCGGGCGCGTTCCGGTTCGTCGTGGGCAGCACGTTCTATGTCCAGAACACCGGCACGGCAGTGGCATCGGCCGGGTTCCTGACGGCGGCGGACGGCTTCTCCATCCTGCCGGGCACGACCACCCGTCCGGTGCGCATGATCGTCAACGGCAAGTTCACCGATGGCACCACCGTCCTGTCGGGCACGCAGGCCTACGATGCGTTCAAGGCCAACCAGCAGCAGCTGACGATCTTCGACGGCGAGAGCCGGATCGAGGGCTGCCTGCTCATCGCCACGAGCTGCGGCGCGATGACCGACGTGCCCGTTGAAGTGGTCGGGCCGACGATCTCTACGCAGATCACGATCCTCGGCCAGAATGGGCTGGGGGACACACCGCGCTTCGTCGATACGCCGGACACTGGCAGCGGCGGCGATGGCGGCGATGGCAGCACGCCCGAGCAGCAGGAGCAGGCGGACAAAGCTACCGCAGGCCCACCGATCGTACCTCCCACGCCGCTGATCGACATGCGCCCGCTCAACCCGCCGGGCCGCATCGAGGAGCCGGTCGCCGGCAGCGGCAACCCCGCGCTGATGGGGGCGTTCGTCAACGAAAACAGCGCAGAAGGAGCACAGTGATGCGCGCGCGTTTCATCGGAGCAAGTCTGGCGGCGCTCGCGCTGGCCGCGCCGCTGGCAGTTGTGGCCAAGGCTCCGCCGCTGTCGATCCGCAACTCCTTCCGCATCGGCTCGTCGGGCGTAATGTGCACCGCGCAGAACGCGCCGGGCGATGCGCGGTTGACGGGCATGTTCGACCGTTCGTACCGCCTGACCTGTCGCGATGCGGCGGGCGCTGTCGGCTCGCTTATCGCGGTGCGGCGCGACATCGCGCCCGCCGCCGAACCCAGCGCGCTGCCCGGCGTCACGCTCGATTGCGCGGCGCCTGCGCGCGTCAAACTCGATGGGCTGGGTGATGTCGACAGCCTGGCCTGTCGCGACCCGCGTTCGCGCGTGGATTACCGCCGCTATGTCGCCCGGCGGAGTGGCGTGACCTACTTCGTCGAAGGGCTGGCGGGTTACGATCCGGCGCTGCGCCTCGCGCTCGCCAGCGTCGCCACCGACCATGCCGTGCCGGGCGAGATCCGCGTCGCCACGACCGAAGTGTCGGACCCCGCCGCATTCGCGCGCATCCAGGCGGGCCAGCTCGACCAGATGGGCGCGCGCGACGAAGGCTACTTGCGCAATAATGGTGGCAGCTTCGCCGAATCCGCCGAATTCTTCGAAGCGCTCGCCACCCGCGACCGCGCCAGCGCCGGGGCGGGGCTGGCCGAAGCGCTTGCCAACCAGGGGCTGCAACAGTCCAACCTCGGCAACTTCGCCACTGCGCAGCGCCTGTTCGAACAGGCGAGCAAGGCGTTGGCGAGCGGCGATGGCGTCACCCAACGCCGCCTGCGCAACTACCGCGCTATCGACCTGCTCAACCAGAAGAAGCCCGACGCCGCGCTGGCCGAACTGGCGCATCCGGTCGTGCCCGTCACGGTCAGCTTCGATCGCGACAAGCTGGCGCGCGGCGAGATCAACGTGCCGCTGGCCGACCAGATCAACCGCGAAAACAACGCGCTGCTGCGTCTTGGCGGCGCCGATCCGGGCCTCACTCCCGGCGAAAAGGCCGAAATCCTCGATGCGCAGGCCGTTGCGCTGACGGGCACTGCCATCCGGCTCAAGGGACGCCATGCCGATGCGCTTGCCAAGCTCGTCGAAGCCGACCGCCGACTTGCCGCCGTGCGCGACGGGCGCGTCGCCTCGGTGGGCTGGATGCGCTCGGAAATCCAGATCGAACAGGCCCTGCTGAACGAATCGCAGGGGCGCAAGGGCGAGGCCGCGGCCGATTTCGACCGCGCCATCGCCACGCTGGCCAATGCCTTTCCGCAATCTCCCGCGGTGCTGTCGGCGCAGGCGCGCAAGGCGGCCTTCCTCGGCCGCACCGGCGACGCAGCCGGGGCCAAGGCCCTCTATGCCGCCGTGATCGACCAGAGCGCGCTGGTGACCGACAGTGGCACCACCTTGCGCGAAATGCTTTCGCCCTACTTCGGCCTTCTGGCCAAGGACGGCGATGCCGCCAGCGCTCGCGCCATGTTCACCGCCGCGCAAGTGCTCCAGCGCCCCGGCGTCGCGCAGACGCAGGCCGTGCTGGCGCGCGAGCTGTCCGAAGGCAACGACGACGCCGCCGCGCTCTTTCGCCTTTCTGTCGCGCGCAGCCGTGACATTGCGCGCACCGATGCAGAAGTGACGCGCCTGTCCGCGCTGACGACGCCGACCGCGTCCGAGCAGCAGGCGCTGAAGGCCGCGCAGGAAACGCTCGCCTCGCTCCAGCGCGACCAGACCGAATTGGTCAGCAAGCTTGCCGCGTTCCCGCGCTACAACGTGCTCGCCCCGCAACGCGTCGCGCTCGATGAACTGCAGAAGGCGCTGCGGCCGGGCGAAGCCTACTACAAGCTCGTCGCGGCGGGCGAAGATCTCTACGCCCTGTTCGCAACGCCCGATGATGCGCAGGCCTTCCGGATTGACATGGACCGCGCAAAGCTGGCGGGCGAAGTGCAGGCCATTCGCGATTCGATCGTCAAGGTCGAGAACGGGCGGCAAGTGAACTACCCGTTCGACCTCGACCGCTCGCGCGCGCTCTACCGCTCGCTGTTCGGGGCGATCGACGGCAAGGTGGGCGCGATTCACCATCTGGTGTTCGAACCCGACGGCGCGATGCTGCAACTGCCGCCCTCGGTGCTTGTCACCGACGACAAGGCCATCAACGCTTACAAGAAGCGCACCCGCGCGGCTGATGCCGACCTGTTCGACTTCACCGGCGTGTCATGGCTCGGGCGCGGGCGCGAGATCTCGATCGCGGTCAGCCCGCGCGGCTTCCTCGATCTGCGCAAGCTCGCGCCTTCGCACGCCAGCCGCCCCTATCTGGGCCTCGGGCATAATGCGGTGCCGCCTTTCCGGCCGATCACCGCAGTGGCCGACGAATGCGACTGGCCGCTTGCCACGTGGCAGCGACCCATCTCGCCCGACGAACTGGTCTTCGCGCAGAAGACCATCGGCGGCGCCAGTGATGTACGCACCGATGGCGCCTTCACCGATTCCGAGCTGCTGTCGGACAAGGCGCTCGACCAGTACCGCGTGCTGCATTTCGCCACGCACGGCCTCGTCACCGCCCCGCGCCCCGACTGCCCGGCGCGACCCGCGCTCGTCACCAGCTTCGGCGATCAGGGCTCGGACGGGCTGCTCAGCTTCCGGGAGATCTTCGACCTCAAGCTCGATGCCGATCTCGTGATCCTCTCGGCCTGCGACACCGCCGGCATGGCCACGGTCTCGGCCAGCCGCGAAGCCGGCGTGACCACGGGCGGCAACTACGCACTCGATGGCCTCGTGCGCGCTTTCGTCGGTGCGGGCGCGCGTTCGGTTGTGGCCAGCCACTGGCCGGTGCCCGACGACTACAACGCGACCAAGCGCCTGATCGGCGGCGTCGTCGGCGCGGCGCCGGGCAAGCCGCTGGCCGAAGCGCTGGCCGAAGCGCAGCTCAAGCTGATGGACGATCCCAACACCTCCCACCCGTTCTACTGGGCGGCGTTCATCATCCTGGGTGATGGGGCCAAGCCTTTGGTGCAGCCTCAGCAAGGTAGCGCTGGCAAGGCGACGCGTTGAAAAGGGGCCTTTTGCGATGACGAAGCTAGGACGATTTCGGTGCTTTCCGGCATTTGTTCGCGCATCGACTTGCGGTGGCGCACACAAATTGGGTGGGGTGATTTGTGAACGTGGGCGATTGTTCCCGATTTTGGAAGGTTAACGGATATTTATATAGATCCGTCCGGCAATTTTATATTTGACTATAAATTTTTATGCGACCTAAAATCAGGTGTAGGGCCGCAAGGGTCTACAGTAAAAACGTATTTTCCGTCGTGAGAACAGTCCATGATTCATGTCGAGGAAAAACGGCTCCAAATCATCGAAGCACAAACACGCTACGTCGCCCGGAATATAGACGAAGCTATTTTGTCAAATTCCTATGCCATAATCAACGTGATGGGCGTCACAAGGGAAACCGCAGGCGAAGAGGCGCTTATCCAGGACATCCTCAGCAGCCTCAATGTTTCCATGCAGGGTCTGTCAGCCGCCAGAGCGACCTTTTCCACGTCAGTTGGGTTGATCAAGGCCTTGATGACGATCGGTGAGCAGCCGACGCGCCCTGATCATGACTCCACCTCGATCCGCGACAGGATCTAGGCCGTAAACTCATAAACGGCACCATTTTGGCGTCGCGCAGGGATTTGACCAGAAGGGCCATCTGCCGTTTCAGGAAAGCTTGAAATATCGACATATTTCTGCGCTTTCCTTCCTTGCACCTGGCCCCTCTGCCTCAAACCTCGATGGTGCCGTTTATGCGTTTACGGCCTAGAATAGTCGTGTCAGGCTGTAGAACAGAGCGCCTACCGCGGCCGAAGCAGGGATGGTGATCACCCAAGCGACCATCACGTTCCCCGCCACGCCCCAACGCACGGCGGAGGCGCGTCGCGCGGTGCCTGCGCCGATCACGCAGCCGGTGATGGTGTGCGTGGTCGAAACCGGGATGCCGAGTAGCGAAGCACTGAATACGATGATCGAGCCGCCCAGCGAGGCGCTGAAGCCTTGGTGGTGCGACAGCTTGGTGATGCGGCTGCCCATCGTCTCGATGATCTTCCAGCCGCCCGCCATGGTGCCTGCCGCCATCGCCACATAGCAGCTAGAGCGTTTTTCGACCGTTTTGAATCGCGAGGGAATTCCCGTCGGATGTGATTTCTGATTCAGAATCCGTGCTGGTGAAGGAGGCCGGCATGGATGGCTCACACCCTTTCGATGGATTTGCGTTC
>NZ_JAILYM010000040.1 GCF_020179425.1 Novosphingobium percolationis
CTGTACCGCCCTAAAAACGTACCTATCGTGACCGAGGACAACGGAAAACCGCTACCTATTTGGGCAAACAGGGGAGGGGATGGTTGCTCAGTGCGCGCCCCTTCGCATGGGAAGCCCTTCCCTTGACTGGAGTACGGTAATACGCAATTATAGTTAGATAACTAAGGATATGGCCATGGAGAGAGGATTGCCGACAAAGGCGCTATGGGATCGCCTTCCCGAAATCGTTCGCTTCCGCGATCAACCGG
>NZ_JAILYM010000041.1 GCF_020179425.1 Novosphingobium percolationis
AACTAGGGTGGCCCTCGTGCCCTTACGTCGGTTGAATATATGGCAGTCACGACCATCAAGGCCGCCGAACGAACGCCGGAATCTCGCCCTCGACCCGGATGAGAAACCGCGGGACCGTCAAGTCATAATCCATTAACAAGTCAACCGACCCACGCGGCTGGGGCGGTTGCCAAGAAGGAATGCACGCTGGTTTCGACATTCAACAGGCCCGATGGTTCGGGTCATGCAGGGCCGATTTCGATGAGCGG
>NZ_JAILYM010000004.1 GCF_020179425.1 Novosphingobium percolationis
CAAACGGCCAGTTACAGGCAAAATGTTGTTAGCACATCCGGTTTTGCCCCCAAACCCACGCCTAGCAAAATCAAATACTTACCAGCTCGCGTTCCCTGCGTGTTCCGCCGGCACTGTTCAACTTGGGCCTAACGGCCGTTGGTACAGAACCGATGATTTTGCTTGGGAAAGCACCTTAAGGAAGGTGGTGCCGCTTAGGTGACTCGAACACCTGACCCCATCATTACGAATGATGTGCTCTACCGGCTGAGCTAAAGCGGCGTGCCTTGTGGGCAGGGGCGCGCTTTAGCCAGCAGGTCAGGTGGTGGCAAGGGGTTTTGGCGCTGTTTTTTTGCGCCCTCACCAGCTGCCGATGTTTTCCATGCTGGCCCAGGGTTCCTGCACCGGCAGGCGGCCCTTCTGGAGCAGTTCGACCGAGATGCCGTCGGGCGACTTGACGAAGGCCATGTAGCCGTCACGCGGGGGGCGGTGGAGGGTATGGCCGGCATCAATCACGCGCTGGCACGTGGCGTAGATGTCGTCGACCTCGAACGCGAGGTGGCCGAAGTTGCGTCCGCCGGCATAGGCCTCGCCCGCGCCGCCTTCGGGGGGCCAGTTGTAGGTCAGTTCGACTTCGGCGATGCCTTCCTGACCGGGCGCGGCGAGGAAGATCAGGGTGAAGCGGCCCGCCTCGCTTTCGTGGCGGCGCACTTCTTCAAGCCCAAGCAGGGCGAAGAAGGCAATCGTCGCATCCGGGTCGGTCACGCGGATCATCGAATGCAGGAACTTGGTCACGGGCGCACGCTCTTTCGTGGATGGACGTTCACGAGAGATAGAGCGGCCGCTGAAAAAGCCAAGGGCCTGTGCCGCGATGCGGCACAGGCCCTGGTGTCCGGCGCAAATGCGCCTCGCGTCAGAAGGTCGCGGTGAGCGAGACCACCGCGACGTCCTTGGCCGCGCGGTAGGTTTCGAACGACGAGGTGACCGGCTTGAGCGCCGCATCCTTCTTGCCGACATTGGTGCCGACCCACGAGACGTCGAGCGTCAGGTTCTTGTAGGTGGCGCCGACGCCGACCGAGTAGTCGAGGTATTGCTTGGTCCAGTCGAACGCGCCGCCGGTGTGGCCGAGGTGCGAGTGGACGGTCAGCGGCGTGTTGGGGATCGCGCCCGACAGCTCGCCATAGACGTAGGTATTCGAGTGCGTGGGATAGATGCGCAGGTTCTTCTGCGCGGGCGCGAAGTTCACGCCGGCCTTGGCGTTGACCGGGCCGACCGCGCCCGAAAGCGAGCCGTAGACTTCATAGTAATTGCCGCCCGGCGCACCCGGATAGAGGTAGCCATAGACGCCGACGTCGGCGTTGATGCCGCTGCTGCCCAGCGCATGGGCGAAGCCGCCGTAGACGTCGATCTCGGTGCCGCCGATGTTCACCGCGCTGTTACCCGCAGTGGCGCTGGAGCCCCAGGTGGAAACGTAGAAGCCCGAGCTGTGCGAGATCGTGATCGCGCCCTGCACCGCCGGCTTGTTGTCCGACTGGGCGATGCCGCGGAAGCGGTACTGGCTGACGACGGCCGCAGAGCCGGTGATCTTGATGTCGCTCGGCGGAGCGGTCTCGTCGGCCATCGCAGGCGTGGCGACGGCGACAAAGAGGGTCGAGGCCAGGAGGGCCTTGATGGACGTGCGCATGGTCTTTCCTTTTCTAGGTCTTGACGCGTCGTCCCACCTGCGCCGGAAGCGCCATCCTCTGTAATCCTCCACGCTGGGGATACGGGACGGCTTTGGTTCCGGCAGAGCTACAGGTGCCGTGTCATGTTGCAGCGCACAAGCAAAATGTGTCCGAATATTTCCGGCTTGCTTCGGAATGTGGCATTTTCGCACCACGTGGGCGCAACCGCTTGTGCAGTGCGGCACAATGGTCCTATCTGGTACGTGTTAACACGCCACCATGCTGAAGAAGCTCCGCTCCCTCCTCTCCGGCCAGCCTGACGCGCCGGCGATCATTCCCACCATTCCGGCGGGCCAGCGGATCTATGCCATCGGCGACGTGCATGGCCGACTCGACTTGTTCGAGGACCTGATCGCGCGGATCGACGCGGACGACGCGGCACGCGAAAGCGCCGACACCACGGTGATCCTGCTGGGCGATCTGGTCGATCGCGGCCCCGATAGTGCCGGCGTGGTGCGCCGCGCGCGCGAATGGGCGACGCAGCGCCATGTGCGCGCGATCGCGGGCAACCACGAGGAGATGTTCCTCGGCAGCTTCGATCGCGACGACACGCTGCGTCACTTCCTGCGCCACGGCGGACGTGAGACGCTGCTGAGCTACATGGACTACGACACTTATGCGCGCACCACCATCGAGGAACTGCGCGCGATGCTGCCCGACGTGGTGCCGGATGAGGACGTCGCCTACATGCGGGCCATGGAGGATGCCATCCGCATCGGCGACTATCTGTTCGTCCATGCCGGCATCCGTCCCGGCGTGCCGGTCGAGGAACAGCAGACGGCGGACCTGCGCTGGATCCGGCGGGAGTTCATCGAAGATCGGGCGCCGCGCGATTTCGTGGTGGTTCACGGCCATACCATCGCCGACGAACCCGAACTGCGGCCCACGCGCATCGGCATCGATACCGGCGCTTTCGCCTCGGGCCGCCTGACCGCGATCGGGCTGGAAGGCACGGCGCGCTGGCTGCTGTGCGCCGAGCGCCTGCCGGAAGACCAGCCCGCCTGAGGCCACCGGCACGCTACCTTATCCCAGGATATAAATAGATATTTAAGGCTGCATCCCCCAGCTTTCCGGGCCGCGTTGCAGCATGGCCACACCCGCATCAAGAGTCTGAAACAGATCGATATTTTGAAATAATATATCGCAGTGCAGCACACATACTTTCGTTTATTTCGAGGCCGCCGCCACCCGCCCGCAGCGCCACCCGAAGCTGTCATTTTAGTGTCATCGGAAACCGTTTTGACGCCCTTGCCCCTGCGAGATAGTCGCAGCCGGGTTCGCACCAAGACCGGCCAGGCGTCGCCCTCCCGCGCCCGGCCCAGCAAACGGGGTTTCCGATGCAACGCAATTTCCTCCTCGCCGCCAGCGCGCTCGCGATCGTCGCGGGCGGCCAGACCGCACAGGCGCAATCGACCGGATCGGCCGATGTCGAGGACGCCATCGTCGTCACCGGCGCGCGCGGCGAGACCGCCGTCAATGGCATCAAGGCGCCCGACACCCCCAAGGCCAAGGCCGTGCTGACGCAGGAGCTGATCGCGCGCCAGAACCCCGGCAAGGCGATCTTCGACACGATCAACATCGTGCCCGGCGTCAACTTCACCAGCACCGACCCCTACGGCGCGGGCGGCGGCAACCTGCGCATCCGCGGCTTCGACGGCGCGCGTATCTCTGCCACGTTCGACGGCATTCAGGTCAACGATTCGGGCAACTACGCGCTCTACACCAACCAGCAGCTCGATTCGGAGCTGATCGAGCAGGTCAACATCAACTTCGGCGCGACCGACGTGGACAGCCCGACCGCCAGCGCCGCCGGCGGCACGGTCAACTACCGCACGCGCCTGCCCAAGCAGGACCTTGGCGCCACCTTCAACTACTCGCACGGCACTTATGACTACAATCGCGTGTTCGGCGCGATCGACACCGGCGAGATCGGCCCCTGGGGCACGCGCGCCTTCGTGGCAGCGAGCAACACCCGCTACGACCAGTTCCGTGGGCCGGGCGAGATCAGGAAGACGCAGTACAACGCGCGCATCTACCAGCCGCTGGGCGGCAATGGCGATTTCGTTTCGATCGCCGGGCACTACAACCAGAACCGCAACAACTTCTATCGCCGCGTCGGCGTGAACGACATGCGCACGCTGCTGGGCACCGACACGGTTCCCGTGACCGGCTCGATCACGCCTGCGACCCCGCTCGACCTGTCGAAGATCAGCTCGTCGCAGTACGATACGCTGTTCGGCTACAACAACGACGCTTCGTGCACGCTGGGGCCGAAGGGCGAAGTGCCCGCTGCGGCGACCGGCACGTGCGGGGGATATTACGGCCTGTCGATCAACCCGTCGGATACGGGCAACCTGCGCTTCAATTCGCGCTTCACGCTGGCGAGCAACCTGATCCTGACGGTCGACGCCAGCTACCAGTACACGCTGGCCAATGGCGGCGGCAGCTCGGTCTTTGCCGAAAGCGATGCGGCGGCGGGCACCAATGGCGCCTACAACCGCCAGGGCAGCCGCCTGGGCGCGGGTGTCGCGGCGGGCGCGGACCTCAACGGCGATGGCGACCTGTCGGACTTCGTGCGGCTCTACTTCCCGTCGAACACGCGCACGCACCGCATCGGCGGCACCGCATCGCTGCGCTGGGACATCGAGCCGGGCCAGACCGTGCGCCTTGCCTATACCTATGATCGCGCGCGCCACCGCCAGACGGGCGAAGCGGGCTACCTGCAGAGCAACGGCAACCCGCTCGACGATTTCGGCGGCATTTCGGCGGGCGCGGCGGCGGTCGATGCGGCGGGCAACGTCATCCAGAAGCGCGACCGCCTGTCCTATGCGATCCTGCATCAGGTGGCGGGCGAATATGTCGGCCACTTCGCCGATGACGCGCTGACCTTGCAGCTCGGCGTGCGCGCGCCGTTCTTCAAGCGCAACCTGACCAACAACTGCTGGACCATCGCGGGCAGTTCGAACGACGCCTATTGCACCAGCGAGAGCGCGGCCACGGTCGCCGCGAAGTACCCGGCCTATGCCGCCCCGTACAAGGGCCGCACGGTCAGCTACAACACCGTGCTGCCGAACGCGGGCTTCGTCTACAAGGTGACGCCCGCCGTCAGCGTGTTCGGCAACTTCAGCCAGGGCTTCTCCGCCCCGCGCACCGACAACCTCTATGCGTTCGACGGCGTGAAGATCCAGCCGACCATCGACGTGAAGCCGGAGCGCACCAACTCGTTCGACCTTGGCCTGCGCTATGGCTCAGGCAAGGTGCAGGCGCAGCTTTCCGGCTGGTACATCGGCTACAAGAACCGCATCATCTCCTCGCAGGTGCTGCTGGAAGACGGTTCTTCGCTCAACATCGACCGCAACGTCGGGCGCGTGAAGAGCTATGGCGTCGATGCCAGCGTCGCGTTCAAGCCGGTGGACATGGTCTCGCTCTACGCCTTCGGGTCGTGGATCAGCGCCAAGCTGCAGGACAACGTGCTCGATGCCGCAGGCAACGTCAGCTCGGCCACCAAGGACAAGTTCGTGGCCGAAACGCCCAAGTGGCAGGTCGGCGGGCGCGTGCAGTTCGATCTCGATCCGGTGTCGGTGGGCGTGCAGGGCAAGTATGTCGGCAAGCGCTACCTGACCGACATCAACGACGTGATCGCGCCGAGCTACACCACGGTGGATCTCGATGCGCGCTATCGCATCGGCAAGATCGGGCGCGGTTCGGCGTGGCTGCAGCTCAACGTGATCAACCTGTTCGACAAGCAGTACTTCGCCAACCTGTCTACCCAGCCGCAGGCTTCGAACAACCCGCAGGTCGAATTCGGCGCGCCGCGCACGATCGTCGGGTCGATCAACCTCGACTTCTGAGGACCGGGGGGCGCGCTGTGTCCATTTGCACAGCGCGCCGCATCGCCCTTGCATAGTCGTACGTAGAACGGCGCAGTGCGGGGGCCACCCCAATGGATTACCCTGTCGCCACGGAACTTCCGGCGGGACAGGCGTACACCTTAGCCGGAACGGGGGCCGTCTCTTGTCGGGGCGGCCCCCGCTTTCGTTCAGGTCACCGATAGACGCAGCCATCGTAGTCGCCGCGCACGACATTGACCCGCGCGGCGATGGCGTTGCCATGGCGGCGGGTAAAGCCGCTGGCGCCGACGACTTCGCGCTTCTTGGGCGCGGGGAACGCCGCCGCGATTCGCGCCGCCTCCACCCGGCTGAGGCTGGCCGCGCCCTTGTTGTAGTAGCGCTGTGCCCCCGCTTCGACACCATAGGTGCCAATCCCAGTCTCCGCGACGTTGAGGTAGACTTCCATGATCCGCCGCTTGCCCCAGATCTGTTCGATCAGCAGCGTGAACCAGGCCTCCAGCCCTTTGCGGAAATAGCCGCCACCCTGCCACAGGAACACGTTCTTCGCGGTTTGCTGGCTGATGGTGGAGCCGCCCCGAATACGCCCGCCTTGCAGGTTGCGCTGGAAGGCCTTCTGCATGGCGTCGGTATCAAAGCCCGAATGGCTGCAGAACTTCGAATCCTCGCCCGCAATGGCCGCATCGACCATGTTGCGGTCGATCGCCGAAAGGCTGGTCCAGTCCTTGGTCGCCCCGTTGGGGTCCATCGCCATGGTCAGCGTATAGGGCACCGGCACGAACTTGTAGACCAGCGTCAGGCCGACCGACACGGCGAGGAAGATCACGATACCCCGGCCGATCCACCAGCCGAGGCGATAGGCGAAGCCGCGGGACTTCGTCGGGCGGGAGGGGCTGAGCGCTTTGGAAACCATCCCCGCAATTAGCCATGCCCGCGCCCTCCAATCAATCCGGCAACGCCCGCTTGCCCACGTCCTTGGCGCGGCCTATTCCCCCCACCATGCCCAAGACTTCCTCGACCCGCATCTGGACAATCTTCATCGCCGCTTCGCTCGGCCTGCTGGGGCTGCTGCTGCTGCCCGCAGCAGACGATGGCTTCAACCGGACGGTGGTGATCTCGCAAGTCGTGCTGTGGCTGGGGGTGACCCTGATCTGCGGGCTGGGGCTGCGGCTCTACCTGAAAGCTGGCGCCTGAAACGCGGAACGGCCGGAGTCTCCCCCGGCCGTTCCTGTTTGAAAGGGCAGGAATTCGCTCAGCCGACGGCCAGCAGCCTGCGTTCACCGGCGATCTTCTGGATCGCCTTCTGCAGCTTTTCGAAGGCGCGCACCTCGATCTGGCGCACGCGCTCGCGGCTGACGTTGTAGACCTGGCTCAGCTCCTCGAGCGTCTTGGGTTCGTCGACGAGGCGACGGTCGGTGAGGATGTGGCGCTCGCGATCGTTGAGGCTTTCCATCGCCTCGACCAGCAGTTCGTGCCGCACCTGAGCCTCTTCGGCGTCGGCCACGGTTTCGTCCTGCAGCGGGCGATCATCGGTCAACCAGTCCTGCCAGGAGCCTTCGCCATCCTCGCGCATCGAGACGTTGAGCGACGCATCGCCGCCCATCATCATGCGCCGGTTCATGTTGACCACTTCCTGCTCAGGAACGCCCAAGTCGGTCGCGATCTTGCGCACGTCGTCCGGATGCAGGTCGGTATCCTCGAAGGCTTCGAGGTTCTTCTTCATCCGGCGCAGGTTGAAGAACAGCTTCTTCTGCGCGGCAGTGGTGCCCATCTTCACGAGCGACCAGCTGCGCAGGATGAATTCCTGCATCGAAGCCTTGATCCACCACATGGCGTAGGTCGCCAGGCGGAAGCCCCGGTCGGGCTCGAACTTCTTGACGCCCTGCATCAGCCCGATGTTGCCTTCGCTGATCAGCTCGGACACCGGCAGGCCATAGCCGCGATAGCCCATGGCAATCTTGGCCACGAGCCGAAGATGGCTGGTCACCAGTTGCGCAGCGGCCTGGGGATCCCCATGTTCCTGATATCGCTTAGCGAGCATGTATTCCTGCTCGGCCGTGAGGACCGGGAACTTGCGGATCTCGGAAAGATAGCGATTGAGGCTGGCTTCCCCGTTGAGCGCGGGGACGCTGGTCGCCTTGGTCTTCTCGCTCACCTGAACACTTCCTTTCGTCGCGTCGGCACCCCGATGCCCAACCCCTAACGGGCGTCTGGCGGTGGGGCCACACATGGAATCTACGCGGGCTGAAACTCTATACTACAACCTGGCCATAAGCGCTGCACCCTGTTCCTGAGCGCATAGTTCGACGATGAGTTCCCGCATGTCGACGGGCGTCGAGCTGGCAAAATGGAGCGCCGTGCCGCTGACCGGATGGAGGAACCCCAGTTCGGCGGCATGGAGCGCCTGACGGCGGAAGCCGAGGCGCTGCAGGATCGGGCGGATGCGCGAAGGGGGACGTCCATAGACAGGGTCGCCCAATAGCGCATGGCCGATTGACGCGAGGTGAACGCGCACCTGGTGGGTTCTCCCCGTCTCCAGCCGGCATTCGACCAGCGCCGCCCCGTCGAGCACTTCGAGCGTGCGGTAATGCGTGACCGCATGCTTACCGCGCCCATCCTCCACCAACGCCATCTTCTTGCGATCATGATTCGACCGCGCGATCGCGCCGCGCACCGTGCCCGCAGGCGGCACGGGCGTGCCCGCCGTCACCGCCTTGTAGGCCCGCACGATCGAATGGTCGGCAAACTGCCTGGCCAGCCCCTCGTGCGCGACGTCCGTCTTGGCGACGACCAGCAGGCCCGATGTATCCTTGTCAATGCGGTGGACGATGCCGGGCCGGGCCACGCCGCCGATGCCCGAAAGCTGCCCGGCGCAATGGTGCAGCAGCGCGTTGACCAGCGTGCCGTCGGGGTTGCCCGCGGCCGGATGAACGACGAGCCCCGCCGGCTTGTCGACAACGATCAGGTCGGCATCTTCATAGACCACGACCAGCGGAATATCCTGCGCCACGGCTTCGGCAGGCGCGGCCTCGGGCACGCGAATCGAAAACGGCGTGCCCTCGGCCACCTTGGCCGAAGCCTGCCGCGCCACCTTTCCGGCGAGCGCGATCCGGCCTTCGTCCAACAGCGCCTTGATACGTTCGCGCGAAAGGCCCGACGCATCGGCCAGCGCCCGGTCGAGCCTGAGGCCGCCGGGGGTGATGATGCCTTCAATGATCGCGTCGTTTGCCCCCATGTTGTTGGATATGGGAAGGCTTGCGCTTCCAACAAGGGGGGCTCTAGGGTTCCGGCCATGGCGCTTACCATCGCTCCGCCCGCACTCGCCGCGATGCTCGATACTGCGGCGCGCTCGCATCCGCTGGAGTGCTGCGGGCTGCTGCTCGGACATGGGCAGCACATCGCCTCAGCGCAGCCTGCGGACAACCTCGCGCCCGATCCAGCGCGTCATTTCGAGATCGATCCGGGCGCGCTGCTCGCCGCCCACAAGGCCGCGCGCGGCGGCGGGTCTCAGGTGCTCGGCTACTTCCATTCGCACCCCAACGGCCTTGACCGCCCATCCGCGACCGATGCCGCGAGCGCCGCCCACGATGGGCGGATCTGGGCGATCGTCGCAAATGGAGGGATTACCGTCTGGCGCGACGGCCCATCAGGGTTCGAACCGCTTTTCTATGACGTGGTTGACGGTTAAGGCTGGGACCGAAGTGTCGACATTCAGGAATTGCGCAACCCCATGACCACCGCCTCGCTCGATCTCGCCAGCCTGCTGTGCTCGCGGCTGTGCCACGACCTGTTGAGCCCGGTAGGCGCGATGACCAACGGCCTGGAACTTCTCGCCGACGAGAAGGACCCGGACATGCGCGCCAAGTGCTTCGAACTGCTCGAACAGAGCGCGCGGATTTCGGCGGACAAGCTGCGCTTCTTCCGCCTCGCGTTCGGCGCAGCTGGCGGCTTTGGCGAAATGGTGCCGCTGCACGAGGCGCGCGGGCTGGTCGATGCGTTGGTCGGCGACAATGGCCGCATCACCGTCAACTGGGTGTTGGGCAGCGACGCCCTGTCCAAGAGCGCGATCAAGATCCTGCTCAACCTGGCGCTGATCGGCATCGACGCCCTGGTGCGCGGCGGCACGCTGGATATCGGCGCCGAAGCGGGCGCGCAGGCCACAGAGATCGTGATCCGTGCCAGCGGCGCGCGAGTCGCGTTCGATCCCGCCGTGGGCCAGGCGCTCGACGGCTCGCTGCCGACTGCTGAACTTTCCAGCAAGACCGCGCCTGCGGCGATGGTCCAGCTGATCGCCGCGCAGATGGGCGGCGGGGTGCAGGTCCATGCCACCCCCGAGGCGCTGCTGCTCGGCGCGGTGCTGCCCTCGGCCTGAGCGCGGACGCCAGATCCATGAACCGCTGGCTCGTCCACAAGGAGGTTCCCTCTCCCAACTGGAACGAGCGCAAGTTGCCGGTTTCGATGGTCGTGCTGCACTACACCGGCATGCGGACCGGGGCCGAGGCGCTGGAGCGCATGTGCGATCCCGCAGCGGAAGTCAGCGCGCACTACATGATCGACGAGGACGGCACCGTCACCCGGCTCGTGCCCGAGGACAAGCGCGCATGGCACGCCGGGCGCTCGTACTGGCGCGGCGAAACCGACATCAATTCGGCAAGCGTCGGCATCGAACTGGTCAATCCGGGGCATGAATGGGGGTATCGCCCCTTTCCCGATGCGCAGATGGAAGCGCTGGTCCCGTTGCTGGCCGACATCGTCAAACGCCACAATGTGCCGCGCGCCAACGTCGTGGGGCATTCAGACATTGCGCCCGCGCGCAAGACCGATCCCGGCGAACTGTTCGATTGGGACATGCTGGCGCGACTGCGGCTCGCGCTGCCCAATCCCAAGCTGAAGATGCGCCTGCTGTTCGACAACGAGGGGGCGTTCTTCCTCGCGCTCGAACGCTTTGGCTACGACATATCGGACCGCGCCGCCGCGATCCGCGCCTTCGAACGCCGCTGGCGCCCGCACCGCATCACCGGCGAGATCGACGGCCAGTTGGGCGCACTGCTCTTCGAACTGCTGTTGGAACGTGATCTGGGGCATGCTAGGTGACCGGTTCGCCAGGGGGCCGGGCAGCCGCGTCATCAGCTTGCTGATGCCGAGGAAAGTCCGGGCTCCACGAAACAAGGGTGGCGGGTAACGCCCGCCGGGCCGAAGGCTTCCGGCCGACGGTCAAGGGAAAGTGCCACAGAGAGCAGACCGCTGGCCCGCAAGGTCCAGTAAGGGTGAAAGGGTGCGGTAAGAGCGCACCGCGCGACTGGTGACAGAAGCGGCACGGCAAACCCCACCTGGAGCAAGATCGAATAGGGACTGCGCGCCTCCTCGCGGGGCAGGCTTGTTTCGGGCCAGCAGTCCGGGTTGATTGCTTGAGCGTTCCGGCAACGGTCCGCCTAGAGGAATGGCTGCCAGTGCCGATACGGTGTCCGGCAAGGAATCCTTTCGGGGAAACCTTGGACATACCGTCGGCGCTACAGAACCCGGCTTACAGGCCCCCTGGCGTCACGATTCTCACCTGTCGCGCTCCTTCGGCGGCTGGAACGGGCGCGCGCGTAGGCCATTGGCCCGAAAGACAGATGCGGCTAGTGGAGCCGCCATGTCCGGCGCGCACCATCATCACGATCACCACCATGACCATTCCCACGGTCACCATCACGGCCACGGGCATTCCCATGCCCCTGCCGATTTCGGCCGCGCTTTCGCGGTGGGCGTGGTCCTGAACACGGGCTTCGTCGTGGTCGAGGCGCTATATGGCGTGCTGTCCGGTTCGATGGCGCTGGTGGCCGATGCCGGCCACAACCTGTCGGACGTGCTCGGGTTGCTAATCGCCTGGGGCGCGAGCGCGCTGGTCAAGCGCCCGCCCTCGGCGCGCTTCACCTATGGCTTCAAGTCCAGCTCGATCCTGGCCGCGCTGGGTAACGCCTCGCTGCTGCTGGTGGCGCTGGGCGCGATCACGGTGGAGACACTGCGCCGCCTGCTCGACCCGCAACCGATCGAAGCCGGGCCCGTCATGATCGTCGCCGCGATCGGCATCGCCATCAACATGGGCACCGCGCTGATGTTCATGCGCGGGCGCCACCACGATATCAACGTGCGCGGCGCCTACCTGCACATGATGGCGGACGCAGCGGTTAGCGCGGGCGTCGTGCTGGCGGGGCTGGCCATCCAGTTGACCGGCGCGCTCTGGATCGATCCGGTCACCAGCCTCGTCATCGTGGCGGTAATCGCCCGCGGCACCTGGGGGCTGCTCAAGGATTCGCTGAAGATGGGCCTCCACGCCGTGCCTGCCGCCATCAACGAGGCGCAGGTGCGTGCCTTCCTCGCCAGCCAGCCAGGCGTGTGCGCGGTGCACGACCTTCACATCTGGCCGATGAGCACCACCGAAACCGCGCTGACCGCACACCTGGTGATACCCGAGGGGCATCCGGGCGATGCCTTCCTGCACCATGTCGCGCACGAACTGGAAGACGACTTCGGCATCGGCCACGCAACCTTGCAGATCGAGACCAGCCCCGACTCCCACGTCTGCGCGCTGGCGAGCGAAGCGGTGGTGTGATGCGAAAAGGGCGGACTTCCCCGAGGAAGCCCGCCCTTTAGTTTTCGTCAGAGAAGCATCGGGCTTACGCTGCCGCTTCCTTGCCCTTGAGCACGCGGACGGGTTCCTTGCGCCCCTCGACCACGTCCTTGTCGACCACGACTTCGGCGATGTCGGTTTCGGTCGGCACGTCGAACATGGTGTCGAGCAGCAGACCTTCGACGATCGAGCGTAGCCCGCGCGCGCCGGTCTTGCGTTCGATGGCCTTCTTGGCGATCGCTTCCAGGGCGTCGTCGGTAAAGGTCAGCGCCACGTCCTCCAGATCGAACAGCTTGGCATACTGCTTGACCAGCGCGTTCTTGGGTTCGCGCAGGATCTTGACCAGCGCCTCGATGTCGAGGTCCTCGAGCGTGGCGATCACCGGCAGACGACCGACGAATTCGGGGATGAGCCCGAACTTGAGCAAGTCTTCCGGCTCCGCCTTCTGGAGCAGTTCGCCCACCTTGCGCTTGTCCGGATCGGCGACATGCGCGCCAAAGCCGATCGAGCGCTTCTGCAGGCGGTCGGCGATGATCTTTTCAAGGCCGGCGAACGCACCGCCGCAGATGAACAGGATGTTGGTCGTGTCCACCTGCAGGAATTCCTGCTGCGGATGCTTGCGCCCGCCCTGGGGCGGCACCGAGGCGGTGGTGCCCTCCATCAGCTTGAGCAGCGCCTGCTGCACGCCTTCGCCCGACACGTCGCGCGTGATCGAGGGGTTTTCGGCCTTGCGGCTGATCTTGTCGATCTCGTCGATATAGACGATGCCGTGCTGCGCCTTCTCGACGTTGTAGTCTGAAGCCTGGAGCAGCTTGAGGATGATGTTCTCGACGTCCTCGCCCACGTAGCCGGCTTCGGTCAGGGTGGTGGCGTCGGCCATCGTGAAGGGCACGTCGAAGGTCTTGGCCAACGTCTGGGCCAGCAGCGTCTTGCCCGAGCCGGTGGGCCCGACGAGCAGGATGTTGCTCTTCGACAGCTCGACTTCGCCACCCTTGCCGCTGTGCTTCAGCCGCTTGTAGTGGTTGTGCACGGCGACCGAGAGCACGCGCTTGGCGCGGTCCTGCCCGATCACGTAGTCGTTGAGCGTTTCGAAGATATCGCGCGGGGTGGGGACGCCGCCGTCCTTCTTGCCGGCGAGGCCGGCCTTGGTTTCCTCGCGGATGATGTCGTTGCACAGTTCGACGCATTCATCGCAGATGAACACCGTCGGCCCGGCAATCAGCTTGCGCACCTCGTGCTGCGACTTCCCGCAGAAGCTGCAGTAGAGCGTGCTCTTGGTATCCGATCCGGAAAGCTTGGTCATTCTTCAATCCCAGGCGCCTCTCCACGAGAGACGGGCCCGGTTATCCTACTACCGCAAGGGCATTAATCAACCGGACACGAAAACAGTGAAAACCGTCTTATGCTGCGGCACCTTAGCCCTAGCTTAAGATGCCGCAGGACAAGGATGAATCAGGGAGTCGGCGCGCCACCCGAACCTTCTTCGACGCCAGTCTGGTCGGTCGCGGGGCGCGATTCGAAAACCTTGTCGACCAGGCCGAAGGCCTTGGCCTCCTCGGCTTCGAGGAACGTGTCGCGGTCCATCGCCTTCTCGATTTCTTCCAGCGAGCGGCCGGTGAACTTGACGTAGAGATCGTTCATCCGCTTGCGGATGCGCAGGATCTCGCGCGCCTGGATCTCGATGTCCGAAGCCATGCCGCGCGCGCCGCCCGAGGGCTGGTGGACCATGATCCGCGCGCTGGGCAGCGCGATGCGCATCCCCGGCTCACCCGCGGCCAGCAGGAAGCTGCCCATCGAGGCCGCCTGGCCGATGCACACGGTCGACACGCGCGGGCGGATGTACTGCATGGTGTCGTAGATCGCCATGCCCGCCGTGACGACGCCGCCCGGCGAGTTGATGTACATCGAGATGTCCTTCGATGGGTTTTCCGATTCGAGGAACAGCAGCTGCGCGACGATGACCGAGGCCATGTGGTCCTCGACTTCGCCGGTGACGAAGATGATGCGCTCGCGCAGCAAGCGCGAATAGATGTCGAAGCTGCGCTCACCGCGGCTCGACTGCTCGACCACGACCGGAATCAGCGCGCCGGTGACGGGGTCGGAGGTGAACTTTCCTTGAGCGCTGGAAGCGCCGAACAGGTCGAGCATGGGAATCCTCATGTGATTGGCGATGGCCTATGTCGCGTGCCCCGCCGCGATGTTCAAGGGCGTTAACCGCCATTGGCGATCAACACGGATACATGCCGTGCGGTTTCCCCCAAAAAGCAAGGCCCGGCGCGCTTGCTGGCGGCCGGGCCTCGCATTTGGGACGGCCTGTCCGAGCAGGCCGGACCTCGCGTCCGAATCAGGCCTCTTCGGCCTTCTTCTTGGCGGGTGCCCGCTTCTTGGCAGCGGGCTTTTCCTCGCCTTCGGCAACGGCTTCGGCCGGAGCTTCTTCCGCAGCGGCCTTCTTCTTGGCCGGAGCCTTCTTGGCGGGCTTGTCTTCGCCTTCACCAGCAGCTTCGGCCGGAGCCTCGTCCGAAGCGGCCTTCTTCTTGGCCGGGGCCTTCTTCTTGGGCTCGGCCTTGGCCGGAGCCGCGCCGTTCTCGTCGGCTTCGATCGCGGCCTGGAGTTCCTCGCGGGTCACTTCACGCTCGGTCACTTCGGCCTTGTCGAACAGGAAGTCGACGACCTTTTCCTCGTAAAGCGGGGCGCGCAGCTGGGCAGCAACCATCGGCTCTGCACGGACGTATTCGACGAAGCGCTGGCGGTCCTGTTCACGGTACTGCTGCGCCGCCTGGCGGATCAGCATTTCCATTTCCTGCGCCGTCACGACCACGCCGTTGGCCTGGCCGATTTCCGACAGCAGCAGGCCGAGACGCACGCGGCGTTCGGCGATCTTGCGGTAGTCGTCCTTTTCGGCCTCGATTTCCTTGAGGGCTTCCTCAGGGTTTTCCTCGTTGCCGGCTTCCTGCTCCAGCTGCTGCCAGATCTGCGAGAATTCGGCTTCGACCATCGAGGGCGGCACGGCGAAATCATGGCCGGCAGCGAGCTGGTCCAGCAGCGCGCGCTTCATCGCGGTGCGGGTCAGGCCGCCCGTTTCCTGTTCGAGCTGGCCCTTGAGCAGACCGCGCAGTTGTTCGATGCTTTCGAGACCGAGCATCTTGGCGAAATCGTCGTTGGCGACGAACTCACCGGGGTTCTTCACAGCCTTGACGGTAATGTCGAAGGTCGCTTCCTTGCCCTTCAGGTTCTCAGCCGGGTAGTCCTCGGGGAAGGTCACGGTGATGACCTTCTCGTCACCCTTCTTGGCGCCGACGAGCTGCTCCTCGAAGCCCGGGATGAAGCGGCCCGAGCCGATCTCGAGCGCCTGGTCTTCAGCCGCGCCGCCGTCGAAGGGCACGCCGTCGACCTTGCCGAGGAAATCGATGATCAGCTGGTCGCCGTCCTTCGCCTCGGCGCCTTCCTCGGCGTCGGTGAACGACTTCTGGCCCGAAGCAATGCGCTCGATCTGTTCGTCGACCTGCGATTCCTCGACCGGCACGACCAGCTTTTCGAGCTTGAGGCCATCGAGCGAGGGCAGCGTGATTTCGGGCAGCACTTCGAGGCTGACGGTCAGCTCGGCGTCCTTGCCTTCCTCGTAGCCTTCGGCCAGCGCGACATCCGGGTTCATCGCCGGGCGCAGCTTGTGGTCGGCGACGAGCTTGTCCATCGCTTCGCGGATCGTGGTCTGGAGCGCTTCCTGGTGGAGCGCCGGGCCGTGCATCTTGCGCACGAGGTTGGCGGGCACCTTGCCGGGGCGGAAGCCGGGCATGCGCACCTGCGGCGCGATCTTGGTGATCTCGCCTTCGACGCGCGAAGCGATGTCAGCCGCCGCGATGGTCACGGTGTAGGCGCGCTTCAGGCCCTCGTTGCTGGTTTCGACGATCTGCATCTGTGATCCAACTTTCTCGTAAGACTGCACGTCAATTTGGGGACGGAGCCGACCCGGCGGCTCTGGTGCGGGCGAAGGGACTCGAACCCCCACATCTTGCGATGGCAGGACCTAAACCTGCTGCGTCTACCAGTTCCGCCACGCCCGCATCCGGCGAAAAGCGAGCGGTGCCCCTATCGTACGCGCGGGGAAAGGGCAAGCGCCCTTGGCCAGGCGCCGATTTGCCGTGCCGGATGGGGGCGGAACCGTGCTACCCTTGATCCCGTTTCCCTGCATTCGCAGAGCACAAGGACATCCCCGCCCATGGCCACCCAGCCCGACCGCATAGACCCGCAATCGCCGCCCGAAACGCCCCCAACGCCGACGCCCGACGAAGGCCCCGTCGGCCAACCCGGCGAGATCGAGTTTCCTGCGCCCGACACGATCGAACCGGGCGCGCCGAGCGAGACGCCCGCGCCCACCGATTGAGGGTCAGCCGACGAGACGCACCAGCAGCGCCAGCAGACCGCTGCGCTGCTGCGCGGCGTTGGCGCGCACCGGCGCAAACCCCGCACATTCAAGACAATAGGCCTGCGCGCCTGCCCCGCCGGTCAGCCGTTCCAGGTCGGCTACGAGCCGGTCGGCCAGCCGCAACTGCTGGCGCGCCACCAGCCCTGCGATATCGCGCGCGCCGACATGGCTCTCGCTCTGGTCGGCATTGGTGCCCGTCATCTGTTCGAGCACGCTCTGGAACGGATCGTCGCTGCCGCCCAGCCAGACCGGATGCCATGTCGTCGCCCCCGCCTTTTTCGCGGCATAGGCGAGCGCCTCCTCCACCCCGCCGAACTGGTCGACAAGCCCGATCTGCCGCGCCGTGCCGCCGTCCCACACGCGCCCTTGCGCGATGCTGTCGACATCCTGCGCCGACTTTCCGCGAGACTTGCCGACCAGGCCGAGGAAGCGCGCGTAGATCGCCTCCACTTCGGCCTGCGTCACCGCCGAGATCTGCGGATTCAGACCGCCGATCACGTCGGGCTGGCCCGACAGCGCGGTGGTGCGCACCCCATCGGTGGTCACGCCCAGCTTGGCCAGCGCGTCCTCGAAGCTGGGAATTACCGCAAAGACGCCGATCGAGCCGGTGATGGTTGACGGCTCGGCGAAGATCCGGTCGGCAGGCGTGGAAACCCAGTAACCGCCGCTCGCTGCAAGACTGCCCATCGACACCACGACCGGAACCTTGCGCGCCTTCATCCGCGCGATGGCCGCTCGGATGCGCTCGGAGGCGGGCACCGAACCGCCGGGCGAATCGACGCGCACGACCAGCGCGGCGTACTTGTCGCTCGCCGCCGCCTGGTCGATCAGGTCGGCAATGCGGTCGCCGCCCGCCACGCCCGGCCCCGCATCGCCATCGACGATATCGCCCGCCACAGTCACAACCGCGATGGCCTTGCCAGAACTGGGCTCGGGCCGATCGGCGAGGTAGGCTCCCAGCTTGGTCGCACGGAAGGCGCCTTCCGACCCCGTCGGGTCTGCCCCGACGATCTCGGCCACGCGCTTGCCAAAGGCCACCTTGTCGCCCACGCGGTCGACCAGCCCGGCCTTGACCGCCGCCTGCGCGGCATCGCCGCCCGAAGCCGCCAGCCATGCGGCGGGATCGCGGGTCACGCCATCAAGGTCCACGCGAGGCCGCGCCTTCTTCACGTCGGCCTGCCAGTTCGCCCACAGCGCGCCGAGCAGGCCGGTCAGGTTCTCCTTCGCCTCGGGCGAGGCCTCGGTGCGCAGGAACGGCTCGACCGCGCTCTTGTAGGTACCGACCTTAAACACGTGGGCCTTGACCTGCAGCTTGTCGAGCAGCGCCTTGTAGTAGAGCTGGGTGCCGCCCGGCCCGGTGACCGCGACGCCGCCCACCGGATCGACCCACGCCTCGGTGGAATGCGCGGCGAGCAGCACGGCATCGTCGGTGTAGAGCATCGCGCGCACCAGCACCGGCTTCTTCGCCGCGCGCACCTTGTCCATCGCCGCGCCGATGCGCTCCATCGCCACCTGGCTGCCGCCGCCGAAGTCCTGCAGGTCGAGCACCACGGCCTTGATGCGCGAATCGTCGGCCGCCGATTCGATCCCGCGCGCAAGATCGCGGGTCTGCACCTCGTGCCGGGGCGCATCGCGCGACAGCAACAGCGCGGTGGCATTGAGCCGGGTCTTTTCCTCCACCACCGGCCCGTCGAGAGCGATGTAGAGCGCGCCCTCGCGCACCATGCCCGGAGTCGGCCGCAGCATCAGCGCGGCGTAAAGCGCCCAGAAGAACAGCAGGAGCAGGACGAGGACGAGGCCGTCCTTGATGGCGACGAGGATCTTCCAGACCGAGCGGGCAAAGTTCATGGGGGATATCTACGGGCCGCAGCGCGAACTTGCCACCCCGAACCCTTGAGCCGCCGTCCCTTGCAGACTAACGCGTGGTCTTCGATGCAACCATCGAACATTCCCTCCGGCAATCGCTATCCCACGGGCGGCCTCGCCTTCCCGCACCGCGACCTGACCGGCATCGCCCAGCTCGCCCGGCACGAGATCCTCTACCTGCTCGACGAGGCGGAACAGTGGGTCGAACTGAACCGCCAGCCGCACAAGCGGGCCGAAGTGCTGTCAGGCCTGACGATCATCAATGCCTTCTTCGAGAATTCGACGCGCACGCTGTTGAGCTTCGAGATCGCGGGCAAGCGGCTGGGGGCCGACGTCGTCAACATGCACGCCGCCACCAGCAGCGTGAAGAAGGGCGAAACGCTGATCGACACGGCGATGACGCTCAACGCCATGCGCGCCGACGCCATCGTCATCCGCCACGGCAGTTCGGGCGCGGTGCGGCTGATCGCCGAAAAGGTCGATTGCCCCGTGCTCAACGCGGGCGACGGGCAGCACGAACACCCGACGCAGGCGCTGCTCGATGCGCTGACGATCCGCCACGCACTGAAGCTTGCGCCCGGCAGCGACCTCAACGGGCTGAAGGTCACCATCTGCGGCGATATCCTGCACAGCCGCGTCGCGCGCTCGAACATCCTCAGCCTGACCGCGCTGGGCGCGGACATCAGCGTCTGCGCCCCGCCCGCGCTCATGCCCGCCGAAATCGAGGCGATGGGCGTGCAGGTGTTCCACGATTTCGACGCCGCGCTGAAGGGCGCGCAGATCGTGATGATGCTGCGTTTGCAGCAGGAACGGATGCAGGGCCAGTTCATCCCCTCGCCGCGCGAATACCGCCACCTCTATGGGTTGACGCTCGACCGGCTGGCCAAGGCGGACCCTGCCGCGCTGGTGATGCATCCCGGGCCGATGAATCGGGGCGTCGAGATCGACAGCCAAGTGGCCGACCATCCCACGCGCAGCCTGATCACCAATCAGGTCGAACGCGGCGTCGCCATCCGTATGGCCTGCCTCGACGTGCTGACGCGCCGCGCCCGCCGCCTGCCCGGCTGGGACGCGCTTGAAGGAGCAGTTGCATGATCCCGCGTCCGCTGACGATCACCGGCGGTCGGCTGGTCCTGCCCACGGGCGCGCCAGCCGCGGGGGCCTTGCGCTGCGTCGATGGGCACATTGTCGCGCTGGGGCCGGACGTGACGCCGCAGGAAGGCGACGAGGTGGTCGATGCGAGGGGCGCTCTGGTCGCGCCCGGGCTGGTCGACCTCGGCGTCTTCGCGGTGGACAAGCCCGCCTTCCACTTCGGCGGCATCACTCGCGCCGCGCTGATGCCAGATCAGGGCCCGCCGCTCGATCACCCGGCGCGCGTGCGCTTTGCCGCGCAAAGCGGCAAGCCCGACATGTGGGTCCACCCGCTCGCAGCCGCAACCGTGGGCCTCGAAGGCGCGCACCTCGCCGAACTGGCACTGATGCGCGATGCGGGCGCCCGCGCGGTTGCGACCGGACGCCAGTGGATCGGCGATTCGGGCGTGATGCTGCGCCTGCTGTCCTATTGTGCGATGCTGGACCTCGTCGTGGTCACCCATGCCGAGGACGCGGGCGTGACCGGCAGCGCCGTCGCCACCGCGGGCGAGATGGCAACGCGCATGGGCTTGCCCTCCGCGCCTGCCGAGGCCGAGGCGCTGGCCGTGGCGCGCGACATCGCGCTGGCCGAGATGACCGGCGCGCGCGTGCATTTCCGGCAGGTAACGACCGCGCGCGCGCTCGATCTGGTGCGCGCCGCCAAGGAAAAGGGCGTGCGCGTGACCGCAGGCGTTACCCCGGCGCACTTCATGCTGTCAGACCTCGAACTCGCCAGTTTCCGCACCTATTGCCGCCTCTCGCCGCCGCTGCGCAGCGATGCCGATCGCAAGGCGGTGATCGCGGCTATTGCCGATGGCACGATCGACGTGATCGGATCGGGCCATGACCCGCGCGGGGCCGAGGACAAGCGCCTGCCCTTCAGCGATGCCGAGCCCGGCATGGCAGGCGCCGAAACGCTGCTGCCGCTGACGCTGACGCTGGTGCGCGATGGCCATATCGACATGGCGCGCGCGTTCGAACTGCTCGCAGGCAATCCCGCGGCGCTGCTCGGCGTGTCCGCGGGCAGACTGTACGTCGGCGCGCAGGCGGACGTGGCGCTGATCGATCCCGAACGCCCATGGATCGTCAACTCGGACAAGATGGCCGCCGCAGCCGGCAACACCCCGTTCGACCGCCGCCCGGTCGAAGGCCGCGTGCTGGCGCTGTTCAAGGGTGGCGCGCGGATCGACTAAGCCACGAAAATGGGGCCGGACGTTTCCGTCCGGCCCCAGTTGGTTCATTCAGGGGTATGCAATAAGCTCAACGCCTGCGAGCGAAACGGGTTTCCGCGACATGGCCCGGAACGGAGCGAACGGGTGCCGCCATCACGAGGCATGCGCCGCCCCTGGCCTTGATCTGGCCGCACATCGTGCCCGCGCGGGCAAAGCCCTCGAAGCCCGCCGCCTGCACGCGCCACAACGTGCGCCCGTTGACGGTCGTGCGCACGATCAGGCTCTTGTGTCCGGCCAGCGCCGGATTGACCTTGGCATAGTGCCGCCACGCGCGCTGCGCGCCCTGCTCGCTGGCGAAGGCGCCCAACTGCACGAGGTGGCTGCCACCCGTGGCCACGGCCCGAACCGGCGCGGGCACATTGCGGACCCGTACACGGGCGGGCAGTGCATCGACCGCCAACAGCAAGCCAGCTGGCGCGCGCGAAGCATCGGCCACGACTGGAGCGGGCTCTGCCACGGGCAGCGCAGGCAGTTCCTGCACCGCCGCTTGCGCCAGCATGGGTGCCGCGTCGGCGGCAACAGGCGCGGCAGGAGCCGCATCGGCCCGGCGCACGCCTTGCGTGTCGGGGAAATTGGCAAGCGCGAGCGCCTGCGGTTGCCCGGCATCGGCGCGGACCGGCGCGCCGAGCAGGCCGGCGACGCGGGTGCGACTGTCGCGCGGGTTCGAATTGAGCAGCCATTCCTGCATCCGCCCGTCCAGCTGGTCTGCGGGCACGTCCTGCGACGCCATCACGCGCGCATCGCGCCACAGCCCGGCAAGCGCATAGGCATAGGCGAGGTTCTGGCGGGTCTTGGGCGTGTTCTCGCCGCTGCGCAGCGCACCGATCAGCACGCTCACGCCTTCGGGCGCGCGGCCCGCGAGCGCAAGAGCGAGGCCGTAGTCGGCCGATGGCAGCGCCGCGCGATAGGCGACCAGCGTATCGATCGCGCTGTCGCGCTGGCCCAGCGCGATGTCGGCGAGCGCAAGGCTGAGCGCAGCCTTGCCGCTGTCCTCGCCCAGCTGCATCGCCTCGTCATAAGCCTGGCGCGCGGATTCGAAGCGACCGCTGCGCAGATAGGCATTGCCCAGCAGCGTGCGGTAGGCCGGGTTGCGCGGATCGGCGAGCACGGCCTTTTCGGCCAGCGCGACGCCGCGTTCGCTGCCGACGGCAGCCTCGGCCCCGGCGGCGAACTTCGAGGCGTGCGGGCCCGAGGCGGTGCAACCGGCCAGCAGGCCGATGGCGAGCGCGCTCGACAAGCCCATACGCAGGGCCTTGTTGGAAAGCGGGAATTGGGCGCGGGTCGTCATGACATGCGATCTTTCAGGTTCAACTGCTGCGGGCACGACGGACAAGTTCGTCCATGCCGGGAATGTCGTTAAGAAATGCATCGAGCGCGTCGAGGACGACTGCTTGCGCGCTGCGGTTGTCGAGGCTGGCGGCAAGGCGCAGCGCCAGGTGCCGATCGGCGTCGAGCCGCAGTGTGAAGGCGGCCTTGCGCCCTTCCTTCAGCGCCTCGCCCTTGCGGCGCGAGGGGCGCGGGCTCGCGTGCGCCTCTGCTGCCGCGACGCGCGCATCCATCGCGACCTTGCGCGTGATCACGTTGGCCAGCGAATCGAGCTGGCGCAGCACTTCCGGGCGCTCCGGGGCGGCGCTAGGCACCGTATCGGGGGTGATCGCCACCACCGGCGCAGGCTCCCCCATGTCGTTCCAGCCGAGATCGTCGGCGTCGAAATCGCCCCCCAGCGCCTGGAGCGGCGAGCGCATCGCGGGGCGCGCTTCACCCTTGCGCGCAAGCAGGCCCGAAGTCAGCGAGGCGAAGGCGCGGGCTTCACGCATGGCCACGGCTCCCTTCACGACACCACGCGGCGGCCGAAGCCGCCTGTCGGACGCGGCGCGCCGGCGACCGCCATCGGCGTCGCCATGGCCGCCTGCGGCACCGCGAACACGGTGCGGCGGAAGTTCTTTTCGAGCCGTTCGGACACGTACGTCCACAGGTTGGTCACTTCCTGCGCCGACTTGCCCGAAGGATCGACTTCCATCACCGTGCGCCCGTCGATCATCGAGGCCGCAAAGTCGGTGCGGTGGTGCAGCGTGACCGGCGCGACCGTGCCGTGCTGCGACAGCGCGACAGCGGCCTCGGAGGTAATGCGCGCCTTGGGCGTGGCGGCGTTGACCACGAAGATCAATGGCTTGCCCGCGCGCTCGCACAGATCGACCGTGGCGCCCACCGCGCGCAAATCGTGCGGGCTGGGCCGGGTAGGCACGACGACCAGTTCGGCCACCGCGATCACCGACTGGATCGCCATGGTGATGGCGGGCGGCGTATCGATCACCGCCAGCTTGAAACCCTGCTGGCGCAGGATTGCCAGATCGGCGGAAAGCCTTGCAACGGTGGTCTGGGCAAAGGCGGGAAACTCGGCCTCGCGCTCGTTCCACCAGTCGGTCAGCGAGCCTTGCGGATCAATGTCGATCAGCACGACCGGCCCTGCGCCCGCGCGCTGCGCCTGGACGGCGAGGTGCCCGGACAAGGTCGTCTTGCCCGATCCGCCCTTCTGCGAAGCCAATGCCAGTACGCGCACCATTTCCCCCTGGAAGTCCTGAACAGGAACGCTCGTAGGGATCGCAGAACAGACTGAAGTATTGGTTAACGACCGCCCCACGCCGGGCCGCGCAAGGTCCGCAGGCCGTCAAGGCTTTGCTAACGCGTCGTTGACTATATGCGGCATTGTATCGCCTGTATTTTGCGCCGCAGACTCGCCCATCCGGAAGGACCAATTCGCCCCATGCGCCGCCCCGCCCCGTTCCTCGCCACGATCGCGGCGCTGGCCGCAACGCCCGCGCTGGCCGACGTCCGCGCCGGAGTCGAAGCCTGGACGCGCGGCGACTACGCCCGCGCGATCAAGGAATGGGAAGGCCCCGCCGCCAAGGGCGATGCCGATGCGCAGTTCGACATGGGCCAGGCCTACAAGCTGGGCCGCGGCGTGACGCCCGACCTTGCCAGGGCCGAACAGTTCTATCGCGCCGCCGCCGAGCAGGGCCACGCCCGCGCCGCCGACAATTATGGCCTGCTGCTGTTCCAGTCCGGACGGCAACAGCAGGCGATGCCCTGGCTCGAACAATCCGCCGAGCGGGGCGAGCCGCGCGCGCAGTACCTTGTCGGCGTGGCGGCGTTCAACGGCGACTTCGCCCCGCGCGACTGGGTGCGCGCCTATGCCCTGCTGACCCGTGCCGCCGCGAGCGACCTGCCGCAGGCGCTGAGCGGACTTGCCACGATGAACCAGACCATCCCGCTCGAACAGCGCCAGCAGGGCATCGCGCTTTCGGGCGAGTTGCAACAGCGCGAGGCGCGGGCGCGCGCGATCCAACTCGGCGGCGCTGACCTTGCCGCCAAAGCTCGCTCGGCGCCCGATGCGCCGCCCGCCGCTGCAACGCCGGTCCCGGCCGCCCCGGCTCCACCGGCACAGGCCCAGCCGTTCCGCGTGGTGGGCGAACATGCGTCCGTGAAACAGGCCGTTCCCGCTTACGCCAGCGAGCCGGGGCGCCCGGTCGTTGTCGGCGCCGAACAGGCGGGCGCGGTAATGCTGCCGCCGCGCACCACGCCACGCGCCACGGTCGCCGCGCCCGTGCCCTACACGCCGCCGACGCCCGACATGGTGCGCGTTGCCTCACGCCCTGCCGCCAGCGGTGCATGGCGCGTGCAACTCGGCGCGTTCGGCAGCAAGGCCAATGCCGATGCACTGTGGAGCAAGGTCCGCGCACGGCCCGAAATCGCAGGGCACGCCCGCATCGACCTGCCCGCGCAGGGCGTCAGCCGCCTTCAGGCGGGGGGCTTTGCCAACGAGGCTACGGCCAGCCGCGCCTGCGCCGCGCTCAAGGCTGGTGGGCTCGCATGCCTGGTGGTAAAGCCCTGAGCGCTTGCGCGCTCCCGAACATCCCTCCCCCGCCGACCGCATAGAGGCGCTGGACTTCGTCCGGGGCGTGGCCGTGCTCGGCATTCTCGCCATCAACATAACCGGCTTCTGGGGGCCGACGCTTTCCAGCTTCAGCCCGATGATCCCCCGCGCGGAGCCAGGCGGCGCGGCATGGTTCACGCTGGCCTTCGTGCTGTTCGAAGGCAAGATGCGCGCACTGTTCACGCTGCTGTTCGGGGCGAGCATGATGCTGTTCTGCGCCAGCGTCGAGCGGCGCGGACGCCAGCCGGAACTGATGCAGGCACGGCGCCTGCTGTGGCTCGGGGTGTTCGGCTATGCCCACTACCTGCTGCTGTGGTGGGGTGACATCCTGTTTCCCTATGCGCTGTGCGGGCTGCTGGCGCTGGCTCTGCGGCGGCTGGCGCCAGTGACGCTGGCCGCGCTCGGCCTGTCGATCTTCGTGCTGAGCCACGGCGCGGCCATGGTGGGCGATCTCTATGGCCTCGCCGCCGAACAGCGCGTGCTGGCAGGGCACGCCAGCCCCGCCGAAGTCGCCGAACAGGCCGGCATGATGCAGCGCATCGCGGCTTCGGTGGCGGACGACGTGCGTATCCTCAACGCAGGCTTCGTCGAGGCGGTCCGGCTGCGCTGGACGACCGCGCCGTTCCTGCCCTTCGAGACCACGCTGTCCACGCTGACCGAGACCTTTCCACTGATGCTGCTGGGCATGGCCTTGCAAACAAGCGGGTTCTTTGCGGGCGACTGGTCGGAGCGGGCCTTGCGCGCGCTGGCCATCGGCACAATCGGGATCGGCGGGGCGCTGACGCTCGCCCTGCTCGGCTGGCTGGTGGCGCATGGCTGGCCACCGCGCGCGATGTTTGCCGCGCTGGGATCGCTGGGCGCGCTGCCGCACCTGCTGATGGCGCTGGGCTATGCAGCGGGATTACTGCTGCTCTGGCCCCGCGTGGCCGATCGCGCGCTGGCGCGGCGGATCGTCGCGGCAGGACGCTGTGCCTTCACCAATTACATCGGTACGACGGCGCTGATGGGGGCGTTCTTCTCAGGCTGGGGACTGGGCCTTGGCCCCGAAATACCGCGTGCGTGGCTACCGCTGTTCGTCGTGACGGGCTGGCTGGCGATGGTGGCATGGCCGAGGTGGTGGCTCGTCCGCTTCCGACAGGGGCCGCTGGAAGCGCTGTGGCGACGGCTAACGTGGCTCGGCGTCAGCCGCTGACCGCGGGTTGCGCATGGCGCGGGGTCAACACCAGCACGCCTTCCTCCACCCGCCAGCCCTTCAGCCGCGACAGGAAGTTCATCCCCAGCACGTTCAGGCCCCCGGTCGATCCGGTGACGATCGCATCCATGTCGCGCGCCACGATCGAGCCGAACCGCACCTCGTCGATCCGCGCCATCTGCGCCTGCGTCGATCCGTTGGCGGTGCGGACCACCACGGGCAGGCGCATCGGATCGGGTTCGATCCCCGCCGCATCGGCCGCTTCGGTGGACAGCGCGGTGATCGTGGCGCCGGTATCGACCATGAAGCGCTGGCGCGTGCCGTTGACGCGCGCCTCGATCCAGTAGTGGCCGTCGGCGGACAGCGGCACGCGGGTTTCACCGCCCACCACGGTCTGCGCGGGCATGGCGAGATTGGCGGTCAGCGAATCGAACGCCGGGTCGAGCCGCACGAAGCGCATCGCCGCCAGCAGGAACACGCCCACCAGCAGCAGGTTGCCCGCCAGCCGCAGCAGCCCGCCAAGACGCGGCGACAGGCGCCCCAGGCCTGCGGCGAGCATCGTCAGCGCAATCGCGGCGAGCGCCGCCAGCAGCAGCGGCGGCGCGCTGCCGAGACCGGCCAGCACCGCCTGCACATGGGACATCAGGGCATCCATTCTGTCCGTCCTGCCACAAGGATCCTTGCCGCGCCATGAAGGGGACTCCCGCGCCGCCTGCCAGCCGTGCTATCGAATGGGCATGGCTCTTTCCGCGCTACTTGCCTTCCTCCGCCGCAACCCGCTCGCCGCGCCGATCGCGGGCGGCGTCTTCGTGCTGGGCGGGCTGCTGGCGTTTCAGGTCGGTGGCGATGTCGTGACCGTGGCGAGCGCAAAGCTGCGCCAGAAATTCACCCCCCTCGCAGAAGCCGCGTCGCCGCCACTCGTCGCGGCCAGCGTAAGGCCCAAGCCCACCCCCGAAGGCCCCTTCGTGGTGAAGTCGATCCTCAAGATCGACGGACCGATCAAGTACGGCCAGTCTTACTGGGACGAAAGCAAGGGTGAGCCCGGCCCGACGGTGATCACCGTGGATCTCGCCGCGCGCACGCTGTCGGTATTCCGCAACGGGCACGAGATCGGCGCGACCGCGATCCTGAAAGGCTATGGCGAAAAACCGACGCCGCTGGGCGTGTTCCCGATCATCGAGAAGGACGCCGACCACGTCTCGAACATCTACGACGCGCCGATGCCCTACATGCTGCGCATGACCAACGATGGCGTGTCGATCCACGGCGCCAACGTGCGCAAGGGCTATGCCACCAACGGCTGCGTCGGCGTGCCCGAAGATTTCGCGAAGAAGCTGTTCGCGGTGACGAAGCTCGGCGACCGGATCATCGTCACCGACGGCAAGCGGATCGGGGTCGGCGATCCCATCGTGGTCGCCAACCCCGCCGTTACATCTTAGCGCGGGGCCATGCGAATTGCGCCGTCGAGGCGGATGCACTGGCCGTTGAAATAGGTGTTGCGCACCAGTTCCAGCGCAAGGCTGGCGTATTCGCCCGGCTTGCCGAGGCGCTTGGGGAACGGCACCGAGGCGTTGAGGCTGGCCTTCACGTTTTCCGGCAGGCGGCCCAGCAGCGGCGTTTCGAAGATGCCGGGCATGATCGAATTCACGCGAATGCCAAGGTCCATCAGGTCGCGCGCCATCGGCAGCACGAGACCGTTCACGCCCGCCTTGAGCGAACCATAGGCCACCTGCCCGATCTGCGCATCCTGCGCCGCTACCGAAGCGGTCAGCGTGATCACGCCGCGCTCGCCGTCTTCCAGCGGTTCCAGCCCGGCCATGCCCAGCGCCGACAGCGAAGCGACGCGGTAGCTGGCGATCAGGATGCCTTCGGCGGCAAAGGCATAGTCCTCGGTCGAGAGGCGGGTGAACTCGCCCGTCTCGCGGTTGCGGCTGATGGTCTTGCCCTTGCGGCTGGCCATGGCGCAGTGAACGGTGATCCGTTCTTGTCCGTGCGCCTCGCGCGCCTTCTCGAATCCGGCGAGGACCGAATCCTCGCTCATGATGTCGACCTTGCAGAACAGGCCGCCGATCTGGCCGGCGACTTCCTGCCCGAGTTCTTCGTTGAGGTCGAAGATCGCGACCTTCACCCCGGCGGCGGCCAGCGCCTCCGCCGTGGCGCGGCCCAGGCCCGAAGCGCCGCCGGTCACGACGGCGGCGGTCGAAGCGTCGATCTTCATGCGAGGAAGCCTGCGAGGCGCTGCTTCACGATCGCTTCAGCGTCGCTGATGATGCGGTCGATCAGCACCTGGCAGGTGGGGATGTCGTGGATCAGGCCCTGGATCATGCCCGCGGTCCAGATGCCGTGATCGGGATCGCCGTTCTCAAGCCCTTCCTTGCCGCGCTTGCCGTTGACGAGGTGCGCGATCTTCTCGAACGGCTCGCCCGAACGCTCGATCGCCACCGCTTCGACGGCGACCTTGTTCTTCGCGACGCGCGCGGTGTTCTTGTACGAACGGAACATCAGCTCGGTCGAGCGTTCATCGTTGTCGACCATCGCCTGCTTGATGCCTTCATGGATCGGCGCTTCGACCGTCGCGCAGAAGCGCGTGCCCATGTTGATGCCTTCGGCCCCCAGCGCCAGCGCGGCGACGAGGCCACGGCCATCGCCGATGCCGCCGCTCGCCAGCATCGGGATCTTCACCTTGTCGGCAGCCGCCGGGATCAGGATCAGGCCGGGAATGTCGTCTTCACCGGGGTGCCCGGCGCATTCGAAGCCGTCGATCGAGATCGCATCGACACCCATGCGTTCCGCCGACAGCGCGTGACGGACCGCGGTGCACTTGTGGATCACCTTGATCCCGTGGCTCTTGAAATGGTCGACATGCTCCTGCGGCTTGTAGCCGGCGGTCTCGACGATCTTGATGCCCGAATCGATGATCGCCTGGCGATATTCGGCATAGGGCGGCGGGTTGATCGAGGGCAGGATGGTCAGGTTCACGCCGAACGGCTTGTCGGTCATGCTGCGGCAGCGATCGATCTCGGCGCGCAGCGCGTCTGGCGTCGGCTGGGTCAGCGCGGTGATGATGCCAAGGCCACCCGCATTCGACACGGCGGCAGCAAGATCGGCGGTGCCGACCCACATCATGCCGCCCTGCACGATCGGATGCTCGATGCCGAGCATTTCGGTGATGCGGGTCTTGAACGCCATATTGCCTCTCCGTGAATTGTTTAATCAACCGATTAAACCGAAAAGGGGCGTGCGCGCAAGCGGCTAAAAGCAGCCTCTTGTCAAAGGACCTCGAAGCCGTCTCCCAACGCGGCGCGCAGCTTGTCGAGCGCCTGCGCCTTCAGCTGGTGGACGCGCGGAACCGAGACCTGCAGCACCTCGGCGATCTCCGCAAGGTTCAGTTCTTCCACGAAATAAAGCTGGATCACCATCATCAACCGGTCGGGCAACGTGGCGATGGCGGACGCCACCTGCCCGCGCATCTCGGCATCGGCGAGCATGGCGAAGCTGTCGGGTCGATCATCGGCAAAGGCGCTGTCGCTGTCGGAATAGGCATCGTCGATCGCCTCGAATCGCACCGGCTCCGCCGCCGCGCGCAAATCGGCCAGCTCGGCGCGGCTGACGCCCAATTCCTGCGCCAACTCCTCCTCGGTCGGCTCGCGTCCCAGCCGATTCTGCAGCGCCGTCGTCGCGCCGCGCAAGGTGCGCCGCCGGTCCGAAGCCGAGCGTGACAGCGGATTCGCCCGGCGCACCAGATCGACCATCGCCCCGCGCACGCGCAGCTTGGCATAGGCGGCAAACCCGTCCTCGGTCGGGCCAGAATGCTTCTGCGCGCATTCGGTCAGCGCGACGAGGCCGGCCTGAATCAGATCGTCGAGATCCATGCCCGCCCGTCCCGAGCCGTGGACGTGCCAGGCAAGGCGGCGAACCATGGGCAGGAAGCGGCGGATGCGGTCTGCCGTATCGTCGCGATAAGCGCGCGCGGCGGCAAAGCTGCGGTGATCGTAGTTCATGCGGCAAGTCCCTGAACGGTGGGCGCAGGAAGGGCAGGCGGCGGCGCGGCCTCGCCGATGACCGAGACGACCTCGATCGGCTGGGTCGGCGGCAGTTCGGAAATCGAGATGACGAGGCAACCCGGCGCGCGCAGGCGCAGCAAGGCGGCCAGCGCCCGGCGCGCACGCGGCTGCACCACCAGCGCCATCGGCGGCGCGGCAGGGCCACGTTCGGCCAAGATATCGGCCACGCGCTCGCCAATGGCGCGGGCAAGGTCGGGCTCGATCACCGGCTGGCCGGTCACGGGATCGTGCATCCCGTTGACGATCATCTGTTCGAGCCCGGCTTCCAGCGTCAGCACCGGCAGGCGGTGCGTCGGTGGGCAGATGCGCGACACGATCATCGCGCCCAGCTCGGCGCGCACGATGTCGATCATGCGCTCGTGCTCGGTGGTCTGCTGCACGGCCTGCCCGATCGCCGACAGGATCGGCAGTGGATGCGCCACGCTGATCCCGTCTTCGAGCAGGGCGTGGAACAGCCGCGTCAACGCGCCCAGCGACAGCGGGTTGGGGTGGATCGTCTCGACCAGCCCCGATGCGCGCTCGCGCACGCCGTCCACGATCGAGCGCACTTCATCGGGCCCAAGCAGCAGGTGCGGACGTTCGCCGAGCAACTGGTTGAGGTGCGTGGCGATGACCGTGCTCGAATCGACGGTCAGGAAACCTTCGGCGATGGCCTGGTCGCGCTGCGCGGGCTCGATCCACAGCGCGGGGCAGCCGAAGCTGGGATCGCGGGTCGGCTCGCCGGCCAGATCATGGTCGTCGCGCGCCTCGCCCGCATCGATCGCCAGCACGCGGTCGGCGCGGATCGCGGCCGTGCCGAGCAGCACCCCGCCAAGCAGGATGCGATACTCGCCCGGCGGCAGTTCCAGCGAATCGCGCACGCGGAACTGCGGCACCACGAAGCCGAACGCCTGGCTGAGCTGCTTGCGCACCCCGGTCACGCGCGCCACCAAAGGCGATCCGCGCCGTTCGTCGACCAGATGGACAAGGCCATAGCCCAGCTCGATCGTGACGAGCGTATGGTCGCTGACATCGTCAAGCGTGATGCGCGAGGGATCGGGCGGCGGCGGCGGGGCCGCAACGGGCGCGATGGCAAGGCGCTTGGCCCGCTCCTTCAGGCTCCACCACAGCCAGCCGGTCAGCCCGGCGGCGGGCAGGAACACCATCTGCGGCATCGCCGGGATCACCCCGATCGCGCCAAGGATCACCGCGACCGGCAACCACGTGCGCGGATTGGCGAACTGCCCGCCGATCTGCCCCGCAAGGTCGCGCGTGTCCGAAACGCGGGTGACGATCACCGCCGCCGCGATCGACAGCAGCAGCGACGGCACTTGCGCCACCAGCGCATCGCCCACCGCCAGCGTGATGTAGCGCTGCGCGGACTCGGCGGCGGTCAGCCCGTGGCTGAGCATGCCGAGGCAGAAGCCAGCGAGGATGTTGACCGCCAGGATCAGCAGCGCGGCGACCGCATCGCCCTTCACGAACTTGCTGGCACCGTCCATCGAGCCGTAGAAGTCGGCCTCGGTCGACACCTCGCGGCGGCGGCTCTTGGCTTCGTCCGCCGTGCAAAGCCCTGCCGCAAGATCGGCGTCGATCGCCATCTGCTTGCCGGGCAAGGCATCGAGCGTGAAACGCGCGGACACTTCCGAAACGCGGCCCGCACCCTTGGTCACCACGACCATGTTGATGATCATCAGGATCAGGAAGACGAACAGCCCGACCGCGAAATTGCCGCCGATCAGGAATTCGCCGAAGCTTTCGATCACGTGGCCCGCCGCCGCGCCGCCTTCGTGGCCCTTGACCAGCACGACGCGGGTGGAGGCGACGTTGAGCGACAGGCGCAGCAGCGTGGCGAACAGCAGCACGCTGGGGAACGAGGAGAAATCGAGTGGCTTTTCCGCGTTCATCGCGGCCATCAGGATCGCCACCGACAGCGCGATGTTCACCACGAAGAACACGTCGAGCATGAACGGCGGGATCGGCACGATCATCAGCACGATGAGCGTCAGGATACCCGCCGGCAGCGCAAGTGCGCCGGGGCTGGAGCCGAAGCGTTTCAGCATCCGTCAGAGCCCGAACGCACGCAGGCGGCCATAGGCGGCGCGCACGGTTTGTCCGCCGGCGCTGCCCTCGGCCATGCCGAAGGTATCGCGCAGCGTCTCGGCCATGCTCGCACGCATCGGCCCGGTGGGCGCGGCCGCGGCGACCGCATGATATTCGCGCGCCACGTCGCCGCCCCAGCTCGGCGCTTCGGCCCCGGTGCGGTTGAGCGGCACGGGCAGATAGTTGAGCGTGGGCCGGGTGGCAAAAGTCGCTTCGCCGAACGGCATGTCGCCGCCGCCCGGCAAGGTTTCGCCGACACCGCCGCCGATTCCGGGCATGGCCGCTTCCAGCCGGCCGCGCACTAGGCCCATCACCTCGCCGACGCTACGCGCGCCGCCGGGGCCAAAGAAGATCGAACGGTTGGCCGCCGCCGCCTTGGGCAGGATCGCCGCGGCGCTTTGCGAAGGATCGGCATCGAGCGCCGAGAGGAAGCGCGATGCGCCTTCCGCGCCAAGGAAGTGCGCCATGTACAGTTCGGCGCTGTCGGGATTGCGGCCCAGCGTGCCGCCCAGATAGGCGCGGTTGTCGTTGGCGAGTTCCCCTGCCATCAGCGCGGAGACCTGCGGGTCATAGCGCAGCGCCATCAGTTGCGAGCGGACCTGCGGGTTACGCATCGCGCCGCTCTGGATCGCGTCCGCCGCCCAGCCGATGCCGTGTTCGGCGCCGTGGTTGCCCAGCGTGCGCAGCCATGTCGCATCGGTGAACTGATAGAGCCCGCTGGCGCTGGACGTGCGCGCGCGGGCCGAAGGGTCGAGGCCTGATTCGAGCTTGGCCTGAGCCAGCAGGTAGTCGAAATCGACTCCGGTGGCCTCTGCCGCCTGCGCGATCGCCGCATGGACTTCGCCGGGCCTGCCTGCGCCCTGCAGGGACTGGACTGAACTCACGCAATTCCCTTTCCATCGCGCCCGGTCGGGGCGCACGAAAAGGGATCAGCAAGGCCCGTGCCAAATCGCGCAGGGCCTTGCGCGAACGGCCGCGATCATCGCGCGCGGCTGATCCGTGCAGGCGCCGCATGGGCGCGATAGAGCGCGGGCTGGCCGGTCATCGCATCGAGCCGCTGCGCGACATTGGCCGCGATCAGGTTGCGCACGCGGCGGTTCGCTTCGTTCAGACGGCGCGCGGCATCGAGCATTCCGCGGCATTCGGCATCGACCAGTTCGGCGGCTGCGCCGTCGAGCCGCTCGCACAGCATATCCTTGCCCACCGCGCAGCCCATGATGGCGTCCACATCGAGGCCGGCAAGCGCGTGCCTTTCGTCCTCGAGCACGGCAAGCATCTGCCGCAGCGTCTCGCGAAGTTCCAGCGGATGCGCGATCGGGTCTGCGCCGAACTGGTGCGCGGCAAGCGACATGGCCATTACTGCGGGTTCCTCAACAGCATTCCGGCGGCGATCATGGCGTCGGCGATCTTGGTGGGGATCACCGGGTAGCTGCCTTCTTCGATGGCCTTGCGGATGGTGGCGACGCGCTCGGCGTCGACGGGGGCGTCTCCGGCCTTGACGGCATCGCTGGTCTGGACCTGCGGTGCGGCGCTGGCGGGCGTCGCGGTCTTGATGGCACTGGCCTGGACGGCCTCGGTGCCGATGGTCCGGGCCTGCACCGCGCCAACCGGGCGCGACGGGCCGATTTCAATGGGTGGCATGGTTCCGCTCCTCAGCGTGTTCACACCACCCAGAACGACAGAAGCAGGAGGCCTTTAAGAGCCGGCGGCGATTTTTTGCCGTTGGCGGCAAGAGTCCCTAGTCGACCGGCAGTTCGACCAGGCCGGGGCGCACGATCCGGGCGCGCATCGGCTCTGCCTTCGGCCCGGTGCGCACGCGGATCCACGCGCCGACCGGCCCGGCATCGAGCGCTTCACCCGGTTGCGACACCGAAAAGCCCTCGCCCGTCGCGGCAATGGTCACGGCATCGCCGCGTGCCACCGCAGGACCGGCATCGGCCTGCCCCTGCTGGCCCGCGACGGCCACGAACAGCCGCCACCCGCCCGCATCGGGACATTGCACCAGCACGCTGTCGTGTGCGCCGCCGCGCCAGCTGAGCGCCAGCGGCGTGGCGCAGCGGGCAAGGCGCAGGCGGCGGTCGACCGGCAGCATCGCGCCGCCCGGCACGCCGATCGGCAAGCCGGTGAACTGCGCCACCGCGCGGTCGATCTCGGCCGGATCGGCAAAGCCTGCCGCGCTTGCCGGGCGGGCCAGCAGGGCGAGCGGCAGAAACAGGGCGGCGGCAAAATGGGTGCGGCGGGTCACGGGCGGTCTCGGCAAGCTGTTGATCGTCCGGCCTGTTCAAGCAATCATCGTGCCACGGCTTCAGCATCGTAGCCCAACGTCACCGTCGCGCCGCCGTTCGCTCCGTTGGCGGGCTCAACCACCACCCGCGCGCCCGATTTGCGCGCGCCCAGCGCCGCGACCAGTCGCCCCGCATGGTCGAGCGCTTGCACGGCATCGCCGCTATCGCGCACCAGTACCGTTGCGCGCAAGCGCGGGTCGGCCCCCTGTTGCGCCACCCACTCTGCCAGTGCAGGACCGCCCGGCCCCTCGCGCCAGACGCCCACCGGCTCGGCCCGCACCGACGCGGCGAGTTGCGGGGGCGTGGGCGGCGGGGTCGGCGGGGCGGGCTTTGGTGGAGGCGGGATCGCCGCCGGATCGGACAGAGCAGACGCCGTGACCATGAACAGGATCATCGCCAGATCGGCGAGGATCGTCTGCCAGCTGGTGGCGGCGCGCGCGTTCATGCCGCCCTTTCGGCCACTTCGCGCGCAACGACAGGCATCACCGGCTCGTGCAGCGGCAGCGCGGGCGCGAGTTGCCACGACAGCCAGTCGATAACCTCCTGCCGCGCGCGCTCCTCCATCTCGGCCTGCCGCTCGACCGCACGGGCCAGCGGGGCGCACAGCAGGTTGGCCATGAGCAGGCCATAGAGCGTGGTCAGCACCGCCATCGAGATCGCGCCCGTCAACGCCGCGCGCGCCACCCCCTCGGCGGGCAGCTGGCTCAACGAAACGAGCGTGCCCGCCAGCCCGAAAACCGGCCCGAGATCAGCAGCTTGATAGAGCGTGCGCGCGGCGGCGGCGGCGGTTTCGGCGCGGCGGCGGCGGTGCGCTTCGTGGCGTTCGATCAGCGCGGGCAGCGAACGGGTGCGGATCAGCGCGTCGGTCGCCTCGTCGAATTCGGCGTCGCCGGTATGGCGGAAGCGCGCGCGCAGCACGCCGTCCTGGCGGATCTGCGCCACCTGCCCCGCCAGATCGGCGCGGACCCGTTCGGCGTGGAACGCGGGCCTTGCCAGCCGGACCAGCGCGGAAAACGTTATGCGGCAATCACTTATCCCGGCGCGCAGGACAGTGGCCAGCACCGTGCCGCCAATCACGACGGTCGCAGCCGATGCATTGAGCAGATGCGTCAGGTCCATCGCGGTCAGTTCTCCTCGTTGACGAAGAACGGCGGCGCAGGCCGCGATTTCAGGGCGCGGCGAAACTTTGCAGGAAACGGCAAGAGCTTGCCGGAAAGGGCCGACAGAACGGCATCTAGACGCACCCGAACGGCACCTAGCCGCACTTGGCACGGCCCTTGCTGAAACAGAGGCACGTTCAACCCGACCCGGAAAGTGCGTTTCAGACGATGAGCGATACTCTCTTCGGCATTCACGGCATGGCCCTCGAATTGCGCTCGCAGCGCATGGGCCAGCTTGCCTCCAACATCGCCAATGCCGGCACCCCCGGCTACAAGGCGAAGGACATCGACTTCGCCTCTGCGCTCGCCGCGCGTGAGCGTGGGGCGAGCGAGGACAAGGCGATCGGCGGTGCGACCCGCTACCGCGTGCCGGTCATGCCCAGCCTCGATGGCAACACCGTCGAGATGGCGACCGAGCAGACCGCCTTTGCCGAAAACGCGGTCGGCTATTCGGCGACGCTGTCGTTCCTCAAGGGCCGGGTCGAAACGATCACCCGCGCGATCAAGGGCGACTGACGATGGCAAACCCCGTCTCTCCCAACCCGATGACGCTGTTCGACGTGGCGGGCCGCGCGATGTCGGCGCAACTCGTGCGGATGAACGCCGCCGCCTCCAACCTCGCCAATGCGGGCACGGTCGCGGGCAGCGAGCAGGAGGCCTACCGCCCCTTGCGCGCGGTCTTCGCCCAGCAGCTGGACAACGCGACCGGGCTTTCCACCGTCAAGGTCGATGGCGTCTACCGCACCGACGCGACCCCGATCCGCGACCACAATCCCGATCACCCGCTGGCCGACGCCAACGGCGATGTCTGGTCCGCCCCGGTCGATGAGAACGCCGAGATGGTCGAGATGCTCGAAAGCAGCCGCCAGTACCAGAACGTGGTCGAGGCCATGCAGACCGCCAAGCAGCTGATGCTCGAAACGATGAGGATGAAGTGATGACCACTGCCGTCACCAACACCACCGCCACCGCCACCAACGCCGCGACCACCGCCAAGACCGCCACCGACAAGTCGGGCTGGGGCTCGCTGGGTGCGGGCGATTTCCTGCAGCTGCTGACCACGCAGCTCAAGAACCAGGACCCGACCCAGCCGGTCGACAACAGCCAGATGGTCGCTCAGCTCGCGCAGTTTTCGACGCTGTCGAACTCCACCGACATGGCGGCCACGCTCAAGACCATTTCCGACCAGCTCGCGACGCTGAACAGCAAGTTCGCCTGACCCGAAAGGACATCCCCCCATGTCGTTCTACACCTCGCTCAACGGCCTGAAGAATGCGCAGACCGACCTCAACGTGATCAGCCACAACATCGCCAATGCCGAGACCGTGGGCTTCAAGAAGAGCCGCACCGAATTCGCCGACATCGTCGCGGGCAGCGCCTTTACCAATCCCAAGCTGATCCAGGGCATCGGCGCGACGCTGACGTCGATCACGCAGAACTTCGCGCAAGGCGCGGTGCAGCAGACGGGCTCCGCGCTCGACCTGATGGTCAACGGCGATGGCTTCTTCACCACCAAGTCGTCGATCACGGGCGATACCTATTACACCCGCAACGGCGCGTTCAGCCTGAACGGCGCGGGCAACGTGGTCGATGATTCGGGCAATATCCTGCAGGTCTACGCGGTCGATGCCACCGGCGCGATGACCGCCACCCCCAATCCCGCGGGCGGTTACGCCGCGAGCGACCTGGTCAACTGCACGGTGCCGGCCACCAACACCGCGGGCGCGGGCTTTGCCGGGCTGACCATCCTCGAAAACGGCGACGTCACCGCGTCCTATGCCGATGGCAGCAATGCGATCGTCGGCAAGATCGCGGTGTCCTCGTTCATCGCGCCCAACGGGCTGAAGCAGGTCGGATCGTCCAACTGGACCTCGACCGGCACGTCGGGCACCGCCGTCTATGGCCTGCCGGGCGCGGGCCAGTACGGCTCCATCCTGTCGGGCACGCTCGAACGGTCGAACGTGGACATCGCCGAGGAACTGGTCGGCCTGATCACCGCGCAGCGCGATTTCCAGGCCAACGCCAAGGCGATCGATACCGCGACGCAGATTTCGCAGACCATCATCAACCTGCGCACCTGACGGTTGAGGGCCTGAGCCGATGGATCGTCTGATCTACACCGCCTATTCGGGCATGAGCGGCTCGATGGTCCGCCAGCGCGTGATCGCCAGCAACATGGCGAACGCGCAGACCACCGGCTTTCGCGCCGAAATGCTCAATGCCCTGCCGGTGACGCTGAAAGGCCCCAGCCTGGAAGCGCGCGCCATGACCGAAGGCGAAGTGCGCGGCGCCAGCATGAAGCAGGGCGCGCTGGTCGAAACCGGAAACCCGCTCGACGTGGCCTTGCAGGGCAGGACCATGCTCAGCGTACAGGCCGAGGACGGCAGCGAGGCCTATACCCGGCGCGGCGATCTTTCGATCGACCCGACCGGCGTGCTGGTGAACGGCGACGGGCGCCCCGTGGTGGGCGATGCCGGGCCAGTGACCGTGCCGCCGGGATCGAAAGTGTCGATCGGGCCCGACGGATCGGTGCTGGTCGCCGACCCCGCCACCCCCGACCAGCCGCCGCAGCAGGTGGCGCGGATCAAGATCGCGAGCTTCGAAGGCTCGCAGATCCAGAAGGGCCTCGACGGACTGTTCCGCGTGGTGGGTGGCGGCGTTCTGCCCGCTGACGAGGACGCCAAAGTCAACATCGGCGCGCTCGAACAATCCAACGTCGATCCCACCGCGATCCTTGTCGAAATGGTCGAAGCCCAGCGCCTGTTCGACATGCGCACCAAGCTCATCTCCACCGCCAAGGAGGTCGACGAAAACAGTGCCTCCCTGATGCGCCTTACCTGACGGAGCGATAACCGATGCCTTCTTCCGCCCTCCACGTCGCCCGCACCGGGCTCGAGGCCCAGGACACGCGGATGCGCGTGATCGCCAACAACCTGGCCAACGTCGGCACAACCGGCTTCAAGCGCGACCGCGCCAACTTCGCCACGCTCGCCTATCAGGACGCGCGCGTCGCCGGGCAGCAGTCCTCGGGCGAAACGGCTTATGCCACGGGGCTGAACCTTGGCACCGGCGTCGGCGTGCAGGGCACCTCGCGCATCGAGACGCAGGGCGCGATGCAGCAGACCGGCACCGCGCTCGACCTCGCGCTCGATGGCGACGGCTATTTCCAGGTGGCGCTGCCGGGGGGCCAGTTGGGCTATACCCGCGCGGGCAACTTCTCGCGCTCTTCCGAAGGGCAGCTCGTGACCAGCCAGGGCTATGTGCTGCAACCGCCGATCACCGTGCCCGAAGGCGCGCAGGCGATCACCATCGGCACCGACGGCACGGTTTCGGCCAGCATTCCCGGCACGACCGATCCGACGCAGCTGGGCCAGATCACCATCGCCAGTTTCACCAACCCGGCGGGCCTGCAGAACCGCGGCGACAACCTGCTGCTGGAAACCGCCGCGAGCGGGGCGGCGCAGATCGGCATCGCGGGCGATGCGGGGCGCGGCCAGATCCGGCAGGGCTATCTCGAAGCCAGCAACGTCAACGTGGTCGAAGAGCTGGTCGACATGATCGAGTGCCAGCGCGCCTACGAGATCAATTCCAAGATGATCTCTGCCGTCGACGAGATGCTCAAGAACGCGAACCAGACGCTGTGACGATGGAAAGCCCCTTCGACCATATCGACTGGGAACGCCCGATCCGGCCCGCCCCCCTTTCGCGCGTGGCGCTGGCGGTGCTGGGTGGCCTTGCCATGGCGGGCGCGCTGCTGCTTGCCCCGCCCGCGCACGGGCGATCCAACAAGCCCGCGCCGGGGTTCGAACCCGCCGCGCCGCCTGCCCCGATCGCGCCACAGGCCAACGGTTCGATCTTCAACGTGGCGGCAGGCTATGCCGGGCTAGTCGAAGGACGCCGCGCCCATGCGGTGGGCGATCCGCTGACGATCGTGCTGGTTGAACAACTCACCACCTCGAAATCGGCCGGTTCCAAGACCCAGCGCAACGGCAGCTTCAACGTGGTTCCGCCCAGCGCCGGACCGCTGTCGTTCCTCAATCCCGACGCCCTTAAAGCCTCGGGCGGTTCGTCGTTCAACGGAACGGGCAACGCGACACAGACCAGCTCGCTGGGCGGGCAGGTCGCGGTGACCATCGCCGAAGTCCGCGCCAATGGCACGGCCCTTGTCAGGGGGGAAAAGCGCATGTTGCTGAGCCAGGGCAACGAATGGGTGCAGTTCTCCGGCATCGTGCGCCTTGGCGACATCGACGGCGACAACACCGTGCCGTCGAGCCGGGTGGCCGACGCGCGGATCGAATATGCGGGCAACGGCGCGATCAACCGGGCCAGCCGCGAAGGCTGGCTGTCCAAGTTCTTCAACGCGATCAGCCCCTTCTGACGAGCCGGGAGAGCCACACGATGCGCCACCTGTTCTATCTTGTCGTCGGTCTGATGGCCCTGGCCATGCCGCTCGCCGCCCCCGTCGCCCACGCCGAACGCGTGCGCGACCTCGGCGCGTTCCAGGGCGTGCGGAGCAACCAGCTGACCGGCTATGGCATCGTCGTGGGCCTGCCCGGCACGGGTGACGACAACCTCGAATACCTGACGCAGGCGATGCGCGGCACGGCGGGCCGTCTGGGCGTGCAGCTTCCGGCGGGGGTTTCGCCTGGCCTCAAGAACGCCGCCGCCGTGCTGATCACCGCCGACCTTCCCGCCTTTGCCAAGCCCGGCCAGCGCATCGACGTGACCGTCAGCACCATCGGCAAGGCCAAGTCCCTGCGCGGCGGCGCGCTGATCCTCGCCCCGCTTTATGGCGCGGACGGGCAGATCTACGCGATGGCGCAGGGCAACCTCGCCGTCGGTGGCCTAGGCATCACCGCCAAGGACGGCTCGCAGTTGACCGTCAACGTGCCGACCGTGGGCCGTATCGCCGATGGCGCGAGCGTGGAGCGCGCGGTCGCCACCGGCTTCGATTCGGGCGAAGTGCTGCGCTGGAACCTGTTCCAGGCCGATTTCCTGACCGCCGCGCGCGTGCGTGACGCGGTGAACCTGCGCTATCCCGGCGCGGCCTCGGTCGAGGACGGGGTCACGCTGGCGCTGCGCCTGCCCGCAGGGGCCGACAAGCGGGCCAGCACGATGGCCGCGATCGAAATGATCGACATCTCACCCGCCGAAGCCGCCGCGCGGGTCATCGTCAACAGCCGCACCGGCACGGTCGTGATCAACAGCGCTGTGCGCCTGTCGCCCGCCGCGATCAGCCACGGCAAGCTGGTGGTGAAGATCGACGAAAAGCCGCAGGTCTCGCAGCCCGGCCCGTTCTCGCGCGGGCAGACCACGGTGACGCCCAACAGCCAGATCTCGGTCAGCGAACAGGAAGCGCACGTGGCGCTGTTCAAGCCGGGCGCGTCGCTGTCCTCGCTGGTCGATGCGCTGAACAAGCTGGGCACCACGCCATCGGACCTCGTCGCGATCCTGGAGGCGCTGAAGCAGGCGGGATCGCTCAAGGCCGAAATGGAAGTACTGTGAGCGCGCCCTCGCCCATTGCCGCCGCAACAGGCGCCGCGCCCTCGCCCGAACGGCAGAAGCTGCGCAAGGCGGCCGAAGGGTTCGAGGCGATGTTCGTGCGCCACATCCTCAGCGCAGCGCGCAAGGGCAGCTTCGGCGGCGAAAAGGACCTGTTCGGGGGGAATCCCGTAGGCAGCGGCGACGATACCTTCACGCAGATGCGCGATGAGCGGTTTGCCGAAATCGCCGCGCACAGTGGCACCATCGGCCTTGCGCGCCAGATCGAAGCCCAGCTCGCACGCGGGCTGGACCTGGCGGCCAAGCCAGCCGCGCCGACCGCATCCACCCCCACCCCGCCAGCGACGGAGGGCTGAACCCATGTCGTCCGACCTGCTTTCGATCGGCCGCAGCGGCGTCAAGGCCGCGCGCATCGCGCTCGACGTCACCGCGCAGAACATCGCCAACGCCTCGACCGACGGATACGTGCGGCGCAGCGTCTCGCTGTCCGAGCTTTCGTCCACCGGCTTTCAGGGCACGGTGCGCGACATCTCGCTGTCGGGCGTGCGCGTCAGCCAGATCCAGCGCAACGCCGACGCCTTCCGCCAGTCCGAGGTGCGGCGCACCGGTGCCGACACCGCGCGCGCCGACGCCGAAGTGCAGGGGCTGGAAAGCATCGAGGCCGCGGTCGAGAATTCGAACGCCTATACCGCCGTCACCGGCTTCCTCAGTTCGTTGCAGCAATTGCGCCAGAACCCGACCGACACATCCTTGCGCGCTTCGGTGCTGGAGGCCGCGCGCAACGTGACCGGCACCTTCCAGATCGCCTCGCAGGAACTCGACGCGGTCGGCACCGGCCTGCGCTTCACCGCCTCGCAAGGGGTGACCGAGGTGAACCGGCTCGCCACCGAGCTGGCGCGCACCAACTTGCGGTTGAGCCGCGCGGCGGATGCCAGCAGCGACCAGTCGACGCTGCTCGACCAGCGCGACACGCTGTTGCAGCAGATCAGCCAGTATGGCGACGTGGCCACCACCTTTGCCAACGACGGCAGCGTGCAGGTGCGGCTGGGCGGCACGGGCGGCCCGCTGCTGGTCGACGGCGGCACAGCAAACGCGCTGAGCAGCACGACCGCCAGCAACGGCGCGATCAGCTTCAGCCTGGCCAACACGCCGACGACCTCCAGCGTGACGCTGTCGGGTGGATCGCTCGCCGGGCAATCGCTGGCGCTGACCAAGCTGGCGCAGATCCACGACGATCTCGACGCGCTGGTGAAGGACATCGTCACCACCGTGAACGCCGGCAACACGGCGGGCAGCGATCTGGATGGCAATGCCGGGGCAAACATCTTCGATCCCGCCGGGCTGACCGCCGCAACGATGACGCTGACCGCGACCAGCGGACGGCAGATCGCCACTGCCATCGCCGGAGCAGCGGCCGGCAGCCGCGACACGACCAACCTCGATGCCCTGCAAAGCGCGCTGAACGCCAAGGACCCGGCGATCGCGATGGACCAGGTGCTGTTCGACATTTCGGCCACGGTCAACGGCCGCAAGATCACGCGCGACGCGCTCAAGACCATTTCGGATTCGGCCAGCACCGCGCTTGCCGCGCAGTCGGGCGTCGATCTGGACACCGAAGCCGCCAATCTCGTGCGCTACCAGCAGGCGTTCCAGGCCTCGGGCCGGATCATGCAGGTGGCTACCACCCTTTTCGACACCCTGCTGAACATCAGGTAGCCCGCCCATGACGATCTTCGCCACCAGCACTAGCGCGTTCTTCGATCGCAGCGTGCTCGACCTCTCGTCGCTACGCTCGCAGGCCGAGCAGATCCAGAGCCAGGTAGGCTCGGGCGAGAAGCTGACCGCCTCGTCCGACGATCCGCTTGCCGCATCGCGCCTGCGCAACCTCGCGCGGACCGAGGCGCTGTCGCAGATCGATACGGCGGCGGCCAACCGCGCGACGTCCGACCTCAACCTCGTCGATTCGGCGCTGTCGGAGTTTGCAACCTTCATCACCCGCGCGCAGGAACTGGCGACGCAGGCCGCCAGCGGAACGCTGACCGACAGCCAGCGCAAGTCGATCGGCACCGAACTGTCGCAGATCCACGGCAACCTCGTCTCGCTGGCCAACACGCGCGACAGCGCGGGCCACGCGCTATTCGGCGGGGACACGGCGGGCGATGCCTACCAGGCCGATGGCACCTACATCGGCACCGGCGCGGCCGGAATCCTGCAACTGGGCGACGGGCAATCGGTGGCGCGCAGCTTTACCGGGCCGGAGCTCCTGACCTTCAAGTCGGGCGGCGCGACCAAGGACCTGTTCAGCACGATCAAGGGGCTGGCCGATACGCTGAGCGCGGGCGGCACGGGCGCGGCGGCGGCGGCCAACGCGGCGCTGACAACGCTGAACGACGGGCTGGATTCGATCACCACCGCGCAGACCGTGCTGGGCGCACGGCTATCGTGGATCGACCTCAACACCCAGCGCCAGCAGGTGATGGGCGAGGCGCGTTCTGAAGAGCAGACCCAGTTGGGCGCGACCGACCTGACCACGGCGCTGACGCGCCTGAGCGAGCTGTCGACAGTGCTGCAGGCCAGCCAGGCGAGCTTTGCCCGGCTGTCCAACCTGTCGCTGTTCGACCTTCTCAAGTAACCGATTCAAGGGGCTCCCCCACCCATGTACGCAGGCATCGGCATCGTTGTTCTTCTGGCAATGGTCTTCGGCGGCTTCGCCATCACCGGCGGCGCGCTCGGCCCCGTCATGGAGGCGATCCCGCACGAAATGCTGATCATCGGCGGTGCCGCGCTGGGCGCGACGATCACCGGCAATTCGCTGCACGAGCTGAAGGGCATCGGCGCGGGGTTCGGCAAGGTGTTCAAGGGCCCCAAGCACAACAAGCAGGACCACGTCGACGCGATCGTGCTGTGCACCAAGCTGATGAAGATCCTGCGCTCGGACGGCCCGGTGGCGCTGGAAAGCCATGTGACCGACCCCAAGAACTCGCCGATCTTCGCCGAATATCCGCGCCTTCTGGGCAATTCGGCGCTGATCGCGCTGATCTGCGACACGCTGACGCTGATCGTGGTGTCTTCGGGCACGCTGGAAGTCCACGCCGTCGAAGACGTGATGGACCACGCGATGAAGACCCACTTCCATGAAGAAAGCGAAGCCCACCACGCCTTGCAGGGTCTGGCCGACGCCCTGCCCGCGCTCGGCATTGTCGCGGCGGTGCTGGGCGTGGTCAAGACCATGGGCTCGATCGACAAGCCGCCTTCGATCCTGGGCGCTATGATCGGCTCGGCGCTGGTCGGCACTTTCATGGGCGTGCTGCTGGCCTATGGCATGGTCGCGCCGCTGGCGGGCCGGCTCAAGCAGGTGCTCGATCAGGACGAGATGATCTTCCAGGCGGTCAAGCAGGTGATCGTGGCAAGCCTGCACGGCTGGCCGCAGCCGCTGGTGGTCGAATCGGCGCGCTCCGGCCTTGGCCATGCCTTCCGCCCCGGCCTGTCCGAACTGCTCGACGCGCTGCGCGGCCGGTAAGAGGCGGGCAAACCCATGGCAAAAGCGCCCAAGGGCAAGGCGGAACCGCCCAAGCCGATCATCGTCAAGAAGATCACCGTCGTGGCCGGTGGCCATCACGGCGGCGCATGGAAGGTGGCCTATGCCGACTTCGTGACCGCGATGATGGCGTTCTTCCTGCTGATGTGGCTGCTGGGCGCGACGACCGAAAAGCAGCGCAAGGGCATTGCCGACTATTTCACGCCGACGCTGGTCAAGATGAAGGAAGGCAGCGCGGGCTCCTATGGCCTGCTGCAAGGGTCCTCGCTCACCGATTCGGACACCTACCAGTATCGCGCCGGGCAGACCGGCACCAAGACGCTGACCATCCCGCGCGACGCCACCGGCGGGGCCAAGGATGGCGGGTCCAAGGTCAAGCGCACCGCCGCCCTGCAACAGAAATTGCAGCAGAAGCTGGCCGCCAGCGAAAAGCTCAAGAAGCTGTCGCGCCAGGTGCGCATGACGATGACACCCGAAGGTATCCGGCTCGATCTCGTCGACGACGCCAAGTTCTCGATGTTCCGCCTCGGCACCACGATCCTGACGCCCGACGCGCTCGAACTGGTCATGGCGATCGGGCAGGTGCTGGCACCCGATCCCTCCGGCATGACCGTGCGCGGCCACACCGATTCGCTGCAATGGAAGCCGGGCGATGCGGCCAACAACTGGTCGCTTTCGGCCGGGCGTGCCGAAGCCACGCGCCAGGCGCTGATGCGCAGCGGCATCGCGGAGTCCCGTTTCCAGCGCATCGAGGGCGTGGCCGACAAGGAACCGCTGGTGCAGGACAACCCTGCCGACCCGCGCAACCGTCGGATGTCGATCCTCCTGCTGAACTGACCCCTGGCTGTTTGCACGCCGCCGCCCCTCGCGGTTGCGGGAGGAAAGGGCGTCGTGGCGCGCTGACGACGCATGCCGGCGCTGTGCAACAGCGACATCGCCGCCGGCGTGCTGCTTCACGCATGGCGCCAGTCCGACAGGCGATCTTCCGGCCCCCGCAATTGCCGAGCAGCCGCCAGGCGGTGCCCGCCCTCGCCTAATCTGCGGGACGGTTGGCCATGCCAGCGAAATAGGCGCTCATGTCGCGCCGGGCGGTGGGGGTCAGCGCGATCCACACGCGGCGTGCATCGCTGGCATCGGCCTTGCGACTGACGAGCCCCCTTGTTTCGAGCACCTGGAGCCAACGCAGGCCGGTGGCCACCGGCACGTTCGCGCCGATGCACGCGCTGGTCGTGGAGACCTGCCGCTTTTCGCAGGCCGCGATGTAGAGATCGAGCAGCATGTCCCATGCCGGCTCGCCGAACAGATCGGCGCCGAAGTGCTGGCTGCGGCGCTGCCGGTCGCGGTAGAGCTTGCGCGCCATTTCCAGCGCGGTTTCGTTCGCCGCCGCCGGCACGGGCGATGGCAACCCGATGAGCGTGGGACCGTTGAGCATTGGATCCTTGAGCGCGGGGGCGCTCGTTTCATTCCTGCGCGCCCGTTGATGCGAAGCCATGCGACCGTCTCTCGTTGTGGGAAGGACGCATGGCCAATGACCGTATCGCCCTACCGATTACTCACCGCATTCGATCAAAACATTGCATAAACAATAACATAATAATGTCCGAAACGGACCTCACTGCCAGGAACGGCAGATTTCCGCGATTTTGGAAATCGATTGTCATACTTTTGGATAGGTCGGTGCCATCGGTCCGCCGCCTGCCGTACCGGAAACCGCCGCCTGCGGCCGGATCGGCGCGCGCCCTGCGAATCGGGCGGCCTGTCACCAGACGCAGCAAGCCCGAAACCCGGCGATCGGGGGGATCGCCGGGTCCGGGCCGCCTGGTGGAGACAGGCGATTGTGGCAGGTGGCCTTAGCGCAGCAGCGACAGCACGTTCTGCTGGCTCTGGTTGGCCTGCGCGATCATCGCGGTCGAGGCCTGCGCCAGGATCTGCGCCTTGGCCATCGCGGTGGTTTCGGCCGAGTAGTCGGTGTCCTGGATGCGCGAACGCGCGTCGGACAGGTTGGTGATGTTGTCGTTGAGGTTGTTCACCACCGATTCGAGGCGGTTCTGACCCGCACCGAACGAAGCACGCGCGGCGTTGACTTCACCGAGCGAAGTATCGGCATCGGTGATCGCCGTGGTGGCGCCGGCAACCGACGTCACGTCGAACGTCACGGCAGCGATGCCCTTGCTGGTGATGTCCACTGTGTCACCCGTTTCCGCGCCGACCTGGATCGACACGGTCGAATCCGCCGTGCCGAACACGGCGTTGCCGTTGAACTTGGTGTTGGTCAGCACGTTGTTGATCTGGGTCGAAAGCTCCTGCACTTCCGAGTCCATGTAGCCGCGGTCGGTGTCGGTGTAGGTGGCCGACTTCGACTGCACCGACAGCTCGCGCACGCGCTGCAGCATGTTGGTCACTTCGTTGAGCGCGCCTTCCGCCGTCTGCGCCAGCGAGATGCCGTCGTTGGCGTTGCGCACACCCTGGCTCATGCCCTTGATCTGCGCCGTCATCGTGGTGCTGATGGCCAGGCCCGCGGCGTCGTCCTTGGCGCCGTTGATGCGCTTGCCGGTCGACAGGCGCTCCATCGCGGTGCTGGCCATCTTCGAAGCCGAGTTCGAAGCGTTGGCAGCCTTGATGGCGCTGATGTTGGTGTTGATAACCGCCATGTTTTCTCTCCAGTGAGATCGTTCCCGAAAGACTGCCGGACCGTCGAGGATGCACCGTCGAGGGTTTGGGCCGTCGAGGCAAAGACCGGCAAGAAGCTGCCGGGATTAAGGGTGCCGCCTGCCGGAAACTGCCGCCCCCTGGGGCTGACACTAAGGGAAAGCCCGCGCCTTAAAGTTCCCGCCCGTTTGACGTTTTCGCGCGAAAAGACCGCTCGGAAGACATGGTTAAGACGGGGGTCCATCCAATGAGTCGCGAAGCAGGTCGATTGCACATCTCGGAAGCCGCAGGCCGGCTCCACGCTCCGCTGGCGCAACGCGCGGCGGGCGTGGTGACCAGCTTCGGCGGGGCCGAGGTGGAGCTGCGCGACATATCCGACCGGGTTCCGGCCGACCCGCGCCGGGCGCAGGTCGTGCTCGAACGCGCAGATTCCTGCGGAATCGCACGGCTCGCGGGCGGGCAACGGATAGTGCTGCGCCACAACGATGGCGCATCGCCCACCGCGCTGGCCGCGCTGCTGGCCTGCGCCGCGCGCCCCGGCACGCCGATCGCCGCCGATCCCGAAAGCCTTTCGGTGCTGGCGCTGGCCGAGCGAATCGCCGTCAGCGAGATCCCGGTGCTGATCAACGGGCCGACCGGCACCGGCAAGGAAGTGTTGAGCCGCTTCATCCACGACCGCTCCCCCCGGTCGGGCAAGCCGTTCATCGCGATCAACTGCGCGGCCATGCCCGAAACCATGCTCGAAGCCATGCTGTTCGGCCACCAGAAGGGCGCCTTCACCGGCGCCAATGCGGCAGGCGAAGGCTTCTTCCGCGCCGCCGACGGCGGTACGCTGCTGCTCGACGAAATCGCCGAAATGCCGCTGTCGCTCCAGGCCAAGCTGCTGCGCGCGCTGCAGGAAAGCGAAGTGGTGCCGATCGGCGCGACCACCCCGGTCAAGGTCGACGTGCGCGTGATCGCCTGCGCCAACCGCGACCTGCCGCTGGAAGTTGCCGAGGGGCGCTTCCGCGCGGACCTCTACTACCGGCTCAACGTGTTCCCGCTCGCACTGCGCCCGCTGTGCGAGCGCGTGGAGGACATAGCCCCGCTGGCCTTCGCGCTGATGCTGCGCCACGTGCCCGCGGGCCGCGTGCTGCCGTGGATCAGCGAGGCCGCGCTGGCAGTGCTGGCCTGCCATGCCTGGCCCGGCAACGTGCGCGAACTGGAAAACGTGATCCGCCGCGCACTGCTGCTGGCGGGCGATGCGGCCGAGATCGGCCCCGAACACATCGCCTTCGACCAGACGGTGCGGCTGGCGGGCGAGGCCCCGGCGCGGGAGGTCACGACACAAGCGACGGGCGGCAAGCTGTCGAACATCGTCCAGCTGTCCGAAGCGCGCGCGATCCTTGCCACGCTCGAAGCCTGCGGCGGCAGCCGCGTCGCCGCCGCGCGCCAGCTCGGCATTTCCGAGCGCACGCTGCGCTATCGTCTCGCCAGCTTCCGCGAGGCGGGTATCGCCACCGGCAGCGCCGTTGCGGGAGGCCGGCGATGAGCGGCATCGGCGCCATCGGCGGCGCAACCGGCGTCCAGCAGATCATGGCCCTGCGCCAGCAGATCGTCGAACGCTCGCAGCTTCTCCAGCAGATCAGGAATCCCGGCGATGCCGCGGCGGAGACCGAGGGCACCAGCCCGGCAGGCGGGTTCACCGGCGCGCTCAAATCCGCGCTCGAACAGGTCTCGGCCACGCAAGGCAAGGCCGATGCATTGAGCGAGGCCTATGAAAAGGGCGAAGTGACCGACGTGGCCAAGGTCATGCTGGCGCGGCAGGAATCGGGCGTCGCGTTCGAAGCGACGCTGCAGGTGCGCAACAAGCTGCTGACCGCGTACCAGGACATCATGCGGATGGGGATCTGATAGATGGCGGACCTTGTTCCCGCATCTGCCGCCGGTCTGCCAGCGCCATCGCTGCTGGCGCCGTTGACCGATCCTGCCGGCGGTTCGGCGCTGACCCGCGTGGGCGCGTTCCTCGGCCAGCCCCCCGTACGCCGCTCGCTGCCGTGGTTCGGCGGCGTGGCGGCGGCGGGGCTGACCGGCCTGCTATGGCTGACCATGGCCCCTGCTCCGCAGCGCGTGCTCTATTCCGACCTTTCCGACAGCGAGCGCGCACAAGTGGTCGCCGCGCTCGACAAGGCGTCGATTCCCTACACCATCGACAATTCGACCGGCGCGCTCTCGGTGGGCGAGGACGATCTCTACAAGGCGCGCATGGTCGCCGCATCGGACGGCGCGCTGGCGACGCCCGAGACCGGCGAGCAGATGATCGACAAGCTGCCGATGGGCGCCAGCCGCACCGTCGAGGGCGAGCGGTTGCAGGCCGCGCGCGAGCGCGAGCTGGAACTGACCGTAATGCAGATCGACGGGGTGGAAGCGGTGCGCGTGCATCTGGCCGAACCCGAAAAGTCGGTGTTCGTGCGCGACAGCGCCGCGCCATCGGCCTCGGTCATGGTCAAGCTGGCGCGCGGGCGGCAGTTGTCCGACAGCCAGGTCTCGGCGATCGTCAACCTCGTCGCCGCCTCGGTGCCGGGGCTCGCCGTCGATGCGGTGCGGGTGATCGACCAGCACGGGCGGCTGCTGTCGTCTGACAAGCCGGGCGACAACGACCGGCTGGAGATGCAGGGCAGGCTGGAGGAAAAGCTGCGCCAGCAGGTTGCCCAACTGCTGACCCCGATGCTGGGCGACGGCAACTTCTCGTCCGAAATCCAGGTCGAGCTGGACATGGACCAGACGACCTCTGCGCGCGAAAGCTATGACAAGAACGGCGCGGTGCGGCAGGAATCGCAGAGCGCCTCGCAAAGCAGCGGGGCAGCAGGCGCGGCGGGCGTGCCCGGCGTGCTTTCGAACACGCCGCCGCCGCCGACAACCGCACAACCCGGCGCGCCGGGCGCAGCGCCTGCGGCACCGGGCGCGGCTCCCAGCCCCGCCCCGACCAATGGCGAAAGCGCTTCGACCAAGACCTACGAGCTGGGGCGCGAAGTCGCCGTGGTCAATGCCAGCCCCGGCAAGATCAAGCGGCTGTCGGTCGCGGTCGCGCTGTCGGCCGAAGTCATGGCCAAGGCCAAGCCCGCCGAGATCGAGCAGATCAAGCAGCTCGTCTCCGCCGCCGTGGGCGCCGACACCGCGCGCGGCGATCAGGTGGCCGTGGCGGTGCGCAGCTTCCGTCCGCTGGTGGTCGAGCCGCCCAAGTTCTGGGAGACCCCGTGGTTCGCCACGATCCTGCGCAATGCCGTGGCGCTGGTCGCGGTGCTGCTGACGCTGCTGCTGGGCGTGCGCCCACTGATCAAGGCGCTGAAGCGCGATCCGGCGGATCCGGCCGCGGCCGGCAGGAAGAAGAAGGGCAAGGCCGCCACCGGCGACGATGAGGACGACGACGACGTGGGAAACGGCGAGGATGAGGGCGGCGCAGGGCCCACCGGGGCCGCCGCGCAGCGCGCCGCGATCACTGACGCAAGGACCGGCCAGATCGATCCCGAACTGCTGAGCGCGCAAGTCAGCCTCGCGCAGAGGCTGGTCGCCGAAAAGCCCGACAGCGCGGTCGAAGCGCTGCGGCAGATGCTGAAAGAACCCGAAGAGGAAGGCGCGCGATGAGCGAGATGAGCGCAATCGAGGGGGCGGCGATCAGCGATCCCGAACGCGCAGCGGTGATGGTGATGCTGCTGGAGGACGATCAGGCTGCGCACCTGCTGTCTCAGCTCGAACCCGGCGAACTGCGCCTGCTGGGCGAGAAGATGTGCGCGCTGGGCGAGATCGGGCCGCGCACCATCGCGCAGGCGATCGTCGGCTTCGTCGAAAAGACCGAGAAGCTGGGCCTGACCGCGCACGATCGCGTGGGCCAGGTCCGCTCGCTGATGACCCGCGCGGTGGGCGAGGTGAAGGCCGACAGCCTGATGCAACGCATCGCGCCCGAGGAAGCCAACAAGACCAGCTCGCTGGAACTCGCCCGCTGGCTGACGCCACAGGTGTTGGTCCCGCTGGTGCGCGACGAACACCCGCAGGCGATCGCGGTGCTGCTGGTGCAGCTCGATCCCGAAGTCGCCGCCGCCGTGCTGCACGCGCTGCCCGATGCGATCCAGCCGCAGGTGGTGCATCGCATCGCCACGCTGGGTCCGGTCGCGCCCGAGGCGATCGTGCTGCTGGAGGAAATGCTCGGCCGCCGGATCACCGAATGCCATGGCCGCGCCGCGCTGACCATGGGTGGCCCGCGCGAGGCGGCGGACATCATCAACGCGGCGGCACGCGCGGTCGAAAAGCGCGTGATGCCGGAAATCGCCAAGCAGGACAAAGCGCTGGCCAAGGCGATCGAGAACGAGATGTTCAAGTTCGAACACCTCTACGTGCTCGACGACAAGTCGATGGGCTCGCTGCTGCGCGAGGTCGATTCGGACACGCTCATCGCCGCGCTCAAGGGCATTCCCGAAGACCAGCGCGACTGCTTTTTCCGCGCCATGTCCAGCCGCGCCGCCGATGGCGTGCGCGACGAGATCGCGGCGCGCGGGCGCATGAAGATGGCCGAGGTGATCGAGGCGCAGAAGGCGGTGGTCGCCGCCGCTCGCCGCCTCTCCGCCGAAGGCGTGATCGTGTTCGGCGCGGGCGACGACGACTATGTCTGAGCTGCTGCACGACCGCTTCGCCAGCGCCGCCCCACGCGCCTTCGCGCTGGCCGACCTGATCGGCGGCACCACCGGACCGTTTGCGCGCGATGCGCGCTTCGTACCTGCGGGCGAGCGAACGCAAGCCGAGGCCGCCGGTATCCCGCGCGCCGCGCAGGAAGACCCGCTGCAAGCCGCCTTTGCCGATGGCTACGCGCAAGGGGCAGACGATGCCCGCCGCGCCGCGCAGGTCGAGGCCGCCGAGGCCGATGCCGCGCGCCACCGCATCGAAACCGCGCTGGTGCGCATGGACGACGACCTGCTCCACCAGTTGCAGGACCGGCTGCGCCAGACCGTGCTGTCGCTGTGCGAGGCCGCGCTTGGCCCCGCCGCGATCGACGCCGAGGCACTGGCCCGCCGCGTGGCGACTGCTGCCGCGATGCTGGCGCGCGCCGAGGATGCGCGGGTGATCCGGCTCCATCCCGAAGACCTCGCGCTGGTCCATTCGCGCCTGCCCGAAGCCTGGCATTGCGAACCCTGCCCCACGCTCGAACGCGGCGCGATCCGCATCGAGGGCACGCAAGGCGGCGTGGAGGACGGCCCGGAACAGTGGCGGCGCGCAATCGAAGACGCGCTGCGGCAATGCTGAACCCGGCGTTCCCGCTGCTCGCCCGGTTCGAAGGCGCGCAGCCCGATTTCGCCCCGCGCCGCTATGGCCTGCTGTCGGCCTGCGACGGGGGGCTGCTTGAAGTGACCGGCCTGTCGGTGCCCATCGGCACGCAATGCCGCATTCCGCATGGGCAAGGCTCGCTCGCCGCCGAAGTGATCGGCTTTCGCAACGGCCATACCCTGATGATGCTGCTCGGCGATGCCGTGCTGCTGCGCCCCGGCGCGCGGGTGCGGCCAGAGGGGCGACCGGGAATGCTGCCCGTGGGCGAGGCCTTCCTGGGGCGCGCGGTCGATGGCGAGGGCAAGCCGATCGACGGCGGGCCCGAGATCGAGGCGGCGCGCGAATGGCCTTCGGGCGGGGTGCGCGCGGGCGCGCTCGACCGTTCGCCGGTCCGGCTCTCGTTCGATACCGGCGTGCGCTCGCTCAATGCGCTGACCACCTTCGGCGTCGGCCAGCGCATCGGCATCATGGCCGGATCGGGCGTGGGCAAGTCGGTGCTGCTGGACATGATCGCGCATGGGGCCGAGGCGGAGATCGTGGTCGTCGGCCTGATCGGCGAGCGCGCGCGCGAAGTGTCCGATTTCGTCGAGCGCCACATGCACGGATCGAAGCGCACGCGCAGCGTGGTGGTGGCGGTGCCCGCCGACCATGCGCCAAACTTGCGCATCCGCGGGGCGATGCTGGCGACGTGCATGGCCGAATACTTCCGCAGCCGTGGCAAGCGCGTGCTGCTGATCATGGATTCGCTGACCCGCGTGGCCCACGCCGGGCGCGAGATCGCGCTGCTGCTGGGCGAACCCGGCGCGGCGCGCGGCTATCCTCCTTCGGCGCTGGCCACGATCACCAAGCTGGTCGAACGCGCGGGCAATTCGGCGGCGAGCGGAGGCTCGATCACAGGCCTCTACACCGTGCTGGCCGACGGCGACAACCAGGACGATCCGGTGGTCGATACCGCGCGCTCGATCCTCGACGGGCATATCGTGCTGTCGCGCGATCTGGCGCAGCGCGGGCAATATCCGGCGATCGACATCGCCGCCTCGCTCAGCCGCGTGATGAGCGACATCACCGCCCCGGAACACCAGAAGCTTGCCCGCCAGTTCCGCGCGCTGGTCGCTACCTACGAAGCGAACCGCGATCTGGTGCTAATGGGCGCCTATCGCAGCGGGGCCGACCCCCAGCTCGATCGCGCGATTGCCATGCACGAGGCCTTGAGCGCGTTCCTCTCGCAACCACAGCGTGAAATCGTCGGGTTCGACGCAAGCGTTGCGGCGCTGATCGCGCTGCTCGGCCATGAAGGCTGAACGCGCCCGCCTCGCGCGGTTGCAGAGGCTCGAACGCATCCGCGACGTGGCCCGCCGCACCGCGCTGGCCGAAGCAGGCAAGGCCGAGGGCACGCTCGCGCAATTGGAAGCGCTGGGCCAGCGCACGCGCGGCCTCGTCGGCGATTATGCCGCGCGCAGCGATGCGCCCGACGCCGCCGCCCTGCAGCAATTGCACACGTTCGTGCGCGGACTGGAGCGCGTCGTTACCAGCACGGACCGCGACATCGCCCGCGCCCGCACGGTGGCTGACGCCCGCGCCGCAGAAGCTGCCGAAGCCGAGCGCCGCCGCGCCGCGGTGCAGGACCGTGCCGAGGACCAGGCCCGCCGCATCGCACGACTGATCGAGGCCGGTGCGACGCCCGTGGCCGCGCGCCGCAATCCGCATGGATAGGGGTGGAGCGTGCTTGGCACGGCTCTTGAATAGCAATTCACGAACCGCCGAACGAAAGCCCTGCCCGATGGTCGATGTTGCCGCCAATGCCGCCAGCCTGATGACCCTGCCGGGCACGGTGGCGCCCTCGTCGCAGGCACGAATGCCCATTGGCGATCCGTTTTCCGCCGCCTTCGCCGCCGCCGTCGTACAGGCCGCCGCAACGCCCGGCGCGGAGCAGGCGTCCTTGCCGACCGGCGATACCGCGCTGACGGATGACGCGGCGCAGCAGGCGCCGGCTTTGGGCATGACACCCGGCACCGCGCCCCGCATCGCCCTGCCGGTGATTGCCGCACGGCAAGAGCTTGCCGCCGCGCCGGTTGCCGTCTTGCCGGATGTCCCCGCTGTCACCGATCCCGATGTCGCACTGCTCCCTGTGGCCAAGCCGGATGTCGCCGGGCCGGCGGTGACGTCGCCGTTGCCGCGCGATCGCATCGGCAAAGGTCGTACCGAGGCGAAGGCCGACGACGAGCGCACCGCACCGCACGAGGACAAGCCTGCTGCGCCGGGTGAGGTCACGCAGCCTTCGGCCCTTGCGCTCGCCGCGCCGGCCAGCGCCGTTGCGGTTTCGCTTCGTCCTGCAGGGCAGGTCCCCAGCCCCTCGGCACAGTCGCGCGCCACGGCAGACGCCGCACCGACGGCGGGTGCGAACGTGCGCTTCGTGGCAAGGCCGATCGCCGCGCAAGCCGCAGTAGCCCGCGAGGCGCCGGTCCCGACCGCGATCAACCAGCCTGTTGCCGCACGCGGCCAGACGGCGGACGCAACCGCCGCCAAAGGCCTCGTTCCTGCCGATCTCGGCCTTACGCTTGAGCCGGGGCCGACGCCGCGCACCGTGGCGGCAGCCTCGACGCCGGCCCCGCCGGACGCCACCGCGCAGGCAGAAGCCCCGGTCGCGATGGCGTCGACATCGCCGCCCCCGATCGCTGCCACGCCCGATGATCGCCCCCAGAGCCCGCGCGCGGCGGCCGCGCCCTTGCAGGACGCGCTTGCCCGCATAACGCCGCCCGAGCGAATGCGCGCGGATCGCGGCAAATCTGCCTCGGCTGACATCGCGCCGGTCGCGGATGCCGCCCTCGCCGCCGCTCCCGCCGCAGCGCACGCCGCCCAGCCGGTCGATACCGGGCGCGAAGCCACTGCGGCCAGCCCGCGGCCCGCGCCGCAGCGCGTCGACGTGGCCACGCTGGTCGACACCATCGCCCGCGCGCGCGACGATGCGGCATCGCTCGCGCCGGTCGCAGTCGCGCTGACCCATGCCGAGTTCGGCAAGGTCTCGCTACGTTTCCGCAACGAGGACGACGGGCTGTCGGTGTCGATGACCAGCGCCGATCCGGGCTTCGCCCCTGCCGTCGCCGCAGCGGGCCAGGCGCAGGCCGCGCCCGACATGCGCCAGCAGCCGCAACCGCAGCAGGACGCGCCGCGCACCGATGCGCAGGGTCGTTCGGCCGACGCCCGCTCCGACATGAATGGCGCATCGGGCGGAAACGCATCGGGCCAGGCGGCCACGAACGGCGGCCAGCGCCAGGACGGCGGGCGCGCCACCTCCACTCCATCGCAACGCGGGAATGCGCGCAGCAGCGGCGAAAGCCCGCAGCCGCGCGACGGCATCTTCGCCTGATCCTGCCCTCTAGACCTTTCGGGAACCCAGCATGAGCGACAAGAAGGACAAGGACGCCAAGCCCAAGAAGAAGGGCGGCGGCAAGATGGTGATGATCCTCGGCGGCGCCGTGGCGATGCTCGCGATCGGCGGCGGCGGGGCTTATGGGCTGGTCGCGGCGGGCGTGATCGGCGGCGGCCACAAGGAAGAAGTCAAGGAAGACAACCGGCCCAAGCTGATCAAGAAGGGCGAGGAAGACCCCTACGCGCCCAAGGCCAAGGAAGGCGAAGGCGGCGAGGGCGGCGAAGGCAAGGAAATGGAGGGCGAAGGCGGCAGCGAATACCGCACGCTCTACTACAGCTTCGCCGACGACTTCACCTCGAACCTCAAGGACAGCGACGCGCTGGTCCAGCTCTCGGTCGCCTGCTCCACGCGGCGCGACTACCGCGTGATGGCGTGGCTCAAGAAGCACGAGCTGGCGATCCGATCGGCCCTGCTCGACGTGCTGGCCGAAACGCCCGAGGCCGACATTCAGAACAGCCAGGGCAAGGACCGCCTGCAGAAGCGCATGACCGCCGCGATCAACAAGGTGCTGACCCAGACCGAAGGGTTCGGCGGCATCGATGCGGTCTATTTCAAGTCCTTCATCGTCCAGTGAATTTTTCCAGCATCAGGACCAGCACGATCGTCACGCGATGAAGCCCGAACGTTCCCTTGTCGCCGAACGGCCACTGGCGCAGCACTGCGCCGAACTGGTCCGTTCCGGCCCCGGCCCGGCGGAGCTGCTGCCTGCCCTTGCCCGTGCGGGCGAGCGCATGGCGCGGGGCTTGCGCGGTGCGCTGGCGGGCTTGCTCGGCGGCGAACCGCCGATGGTCGAATGCGATGCCCCCGAAGACATGGCGCCTGCCGACCTGGCGGCGACGGTGCCGGGCCTTGCTGCCTGGAGCCTCTATGGCCTTGCCGGCGGCAGTGGTCGCCTGCTGTCGGCGGTCGATGCCGAAGCCGTGCTGCGGCTGGTCGACCGCGCGTTCGGTGGCCCCGGCGAAGCGCCCCACCCGTTGCCGCGCGAACTGCCGCTGTCGGCAGAGCTGATGGTGCAGCGCGTGGAAGCCGTGCTGGCCGCACAGTTCGCCGCCGCAGCAGGGCTGTCGCGCACGAATGCCGTCGCCGCGCTGCGCCGCGACAGCGATTTCGCGCAAGTGCAGCCCTTCGGCGCAGAGACGCGGCTGGCGGTGCTGACGCTGTCGATTTCCGAAGGGGGCCGCGCGCCGTGGCGGATGCGGCTGGCGCTGCCCTTCCCGATCCTGGCCGACCTGTTCACCGGCGCCGATCGCCCGGCGGGACGCCCGCGCCACGTCCAGCCGGCCGACCCGCTCGCAGCGCCCTATGCCGACCTTCCGCTGCTCGTCAGCGCGGTGCTGGTCGATGTCGCGCTGCCGCTCTCGGTGCTGTCCTCGCTCGAAGTCGGCCAGATCCTGTCCGTACCGATCGCGCGCAGCATCCCCTTGCGCGTCGCCGGGCGCACCGTGGCGCATGGCAGCATCGGCGCGGTCGACGATCGCGTCGCCGTCCAGCTTACCCAGCTTTCCTGAAGAAGAGGCATAGATGACCTTCCAGACCCGCGGCTTCGATTTCCTCAAGGACGTCGACGTCCGCCTGACCGTCGAACTCGGCCGCACCGACATGAAGCTCAAGGATGTGCTGGGCCTTGCCGAAGAAAGCGTGGTCATGCTCGACCGACTGACCGACGAGCTGCTCGACGTGATGGTCAATGGCAAGCTGATCGCGCGCGGCGAAGTCGTGGCCCAAGGCGACCGCTTCGGGCTGCGCATCGTCGAGCTGGTCGGCCAGCAGGCTGCCAGCCCGCGCGGGGAAGCCGCCTGATGCTGTGGTACATCCTCAAGCTGGTGATCCTGCTGCCGCTGATCGGCGGCCTTGCCTGGGCGAGCCTGAAGTTCGCCAAGCGGATGGAGGGCAAGTTCGGCACGCCTGCGGGCGCGCGGTCGGTCAGGATCGTGGAGACGCAGATGCTTTCGCCGACGCTGCGCATCGCGGTGCTGGAATTCCACGGGCGCGAGATCCTCGTCTCGGCGGGCAAGAACGGGCTGGTCCCGCTGGCAGAGGCCCCGGCGCGCGAAAGCGGCGGCGAAGGCGGCGAGGCCTGACCATGCGCTTCGTCTCGTTTCGCAGCGCACTGGCGCTTGCCGCGCTGCTGCTGCTGCCCGGGCTGGCCCATGCTGCCGCGGCTGCCCCCGGCTCGACCGCCGCCGCCATTCCGGGCGCGCTCGATCGCGCCTTCGGCCAGATCGCGGGTGCGCAGTCGGGGGGCAGCCTGTCGCTGTCGCTTCAGCTCCTGCTGATCATGGGGCTGTTGACGATCCTGCCCAGCCTGATCCTGATGATGACCAGCTTCACCCGCATCCTCGTGGTGCTGGGCATCCTGCGCCAGGCGCTGGGCCTGCAGCAGTCGCCGCCGAACCAGGTGCTGATCGGGCTGTCGCTGTTCCTGTCGCTGTTCGTGATGGCGCCAACGCTCGACAAGGTGAACCAGACCGCGATCAGCCCCTATTCGGCGGGCACAATCAATGCCGAACAGGCCATCGCCAATGCAGGCGGAGAGTTCCACAAGTTCATGATCCGCCAGACGCGCGAGCACGATCTGTCGATGTTCGCCGACATGGCGCACGCCCCCAAGTTCGCCAGCAGCGCCGACGTGCCGTTCTCGGTGCTGTTGCCAGCCTTCGTGACCAGCGAACTGAAGACCGCGTTCCAGATCGGCTTCATGCTGTTCCTGCCCTTCCTCGTGATCGACCTTGTGGTCTCCTCGGTGCTGATGAGCCTTGGCATGATGATGATGAGCCCGACGATCGTGTCGATGCCGTTCAAGCTGTTGCTGTTCGTGCTGGTGGATGGCTGGGCGCTGCTGATGGGCAGCCTTGCATCGAGCTTCGGCTGATGGACGACACCGCAACCCTTCTCGGCCTTGCCGACCGGATGCTGTGGGTCGCAGCGCTCGTCGCAGCGCCCGTGCTGCTGGCCAGCCTTGCCGTCGGTCTTGTCGTCGGCATCATCCAGGCCGCCACCTCGGTCAACGAACAGACGCTGACCTTCGTGCCCAAGCTGGCCATCACCGCGCTGGTGCTGGTGCTGCTGGGCGGGGCGATGCTCGGCCTTGTCGGAGACTTCCTGAAGGACGTGTTCGCGCAGATCGCGGCGACCGGGCGCTAGAGGCGGCGATGATCGCGCTCAACTTCGGCTTCGGTGCGCTGGAAGGCGAATTCTGGCGGCTGGTCTTCGTGATGACGCGCATCGCCGCCGCACTGTTCGCCGCGCCGCTGTTCGGCGCAACCACCGTGCCGCCGCAGGTGCGCGTGATGGCCAGCGGGGCCGTCGCCGTGCTGGTCTGCAACTGGACGAGCGTGGCCGCGCCGCCCAACCTGCTGTCGCTGGTGGGGATGCTGGCCGTCGCGCAGGAAGCGCTGATCGGCCTTGCCATGGGCTTCGTGCTGCAACTGTCGTTCGCCGCGCCGATCATCGCGGCCGAACTGATCGGCGGCGGCATGGGTTTGTCGATCGCGACCACCGCCGATCCGGTCAGCGGCGCACATTCGCCCGCGCTGGGGCAGTATTTCTCGGTCGTGCTGACCGTGCTGTTCCTCGGCCTTGGCGCGCATCTCAACTGGTTTTCGCTGCTGGTCGAGAGCTATCGTGCGTTCCCGCCGGGCTCCGCGTGGTTTTCGGGCGGGCGCATGGCGCTCGTCGCCGGGTTCGCCACGCAGATGTTCAGCACCGCGCTGCTGATCGCGCTGCCGGTGACGCTGCTTCTTCTGCTGGTGCAGGTGATGGCAGGGATCATCAGCCGCTCTGCCCCCAGCCTCAACCTGTTCTCGCTCGGCCTTCCGGCGAGCGTGCTGGCGGGCCTGCTCGCGCTGATCGCCTCGGCCCCGCTGCTGACCGACCGCCTGAGCGACCTTGCCCAGACCGCCGTCGCCCAGAGCGGCGCGCTGCTGGAGAAATAGGCCATGGCCGAAAGCGCGGGCGAAAAGACCTTTGCCCCAACCCCCAAGCGCAAGGAGGACGCCGCCAAAAATGGCGACGTCCTGCGCTCGCGCGAACTGACCACCGCCGTTTCGATTCTCGTGGGCGCGGTGTGGCTGCGGATGGCGGGACCCTGGATGCTGACCTCGCTGGGAGAGACCGCGCGGCGCGGCCTCGTGTGGGATCGCGCCAGTCTCGATGCCTACAACCCCGGCGCGTTGATCGTGCAGGCGCTGGAAGCGGTACTGCCGCCGCTGTTCGTGCTTGGCGGGCTGGTGCTGGCCGCGTCGCTGGCGGCGCAGCTCGGCCCCGGTGGCGAAGGGCGCTGGGTCGCGGCCAACCTTGCGCCCAAAGGTTCCCGGCTCAACCCGATGAACGGGTTCAAGCGCATGATCGGCCCACAGGGCTGGGTCGAGATCGGCAAGGGCCTTGCCAAGCTGGCGCTGCTCGGTGCGATCGCGTTTGCCTGGCTGCGCGGGCGGTTGCACGCGATGCTCGGCCTTGGCGGCGGCGAAGTGGTGGGGCAGCTGACGTATGCCTGGGACACGCTGCTGGCGCTGCTGTTCGCGCTGGGCGGCGGGCTGACGGTGATCGCGCTGATCGATTTCCCGATCCAGTGGGTACGCCGCTTCCTGCGCCTGCGGATGAGCCTTCAGGAAATCAAGGACGAGCACAAGGAAAGCGAAGGCAGCCCCGAAAAGAAGGCCGCGCAACGCCAGCGCCAGCGCGAGATCGCGATGGGCGGGATGCAGCGCGCGATGCGCGAGGCGCAATTCGTGATCACCAACCCGACGCACTTCTCGGTGGCGATGGTCTATGACCCCGCGCGCGCCTCGGCCCCGATCGTGCTGGCCAAGGGGCGCGGCGAAAAGGCGCTGGCGATGCGCGAGCTGGCGGCAGAGCTGCGCGTGCCGACGCTGGAATTTCCTGCGCTCGCCCGCTCGGTCTATTTCACCACGCGCGAGAACCAGACGATCCGCGAGGAACTGTACGCTGCGGTGGCTTCGGTGCTCGCTTTCGTGCTGTCGCTGAAGCGCGGCGAAAGCCCCCCCGCTCCGCGCGTCGACGTGCCGGTGGAAGTTCGCTTCGACGCCGAGGGGCGGCCCGAAATTCGCGGGGTGAAACCCGTCGAGGACGCTTAACATGCCCTCGCGCGCGCCGTTCTTGTCCGTATGACCACGACTTCAGCCACTTCGTCGACGTCTGCCACCGCGCAACTGGTCTCCACCCTGGGCGCAGGCAGCGGTATCGATACCGCCAGCCTCGCCGAACAGCTGGCCGCCGCGCAATTCGCGTCGCGGATCGACCAGATCGCCGCTCGCAACGACAAGCTGACGACGCAGATCTCCGCAGCCTCCACGCTCAAGGGCATGGTCACCACGCTCGCCTCCTCGTTCGGCGACCGGGTGCGTACCGGCGATCTTTCGAGCAGCCCGCTGATCGCCAACAGCGCGGTCGCCACGGTCAGCAAGGGCTCGCTGACCGGCAGCGGCACGGCCACGCTCGAAGTCACCGCCCTGGCGCGCGGCGCCACGCTGGTCTCGCCCGGCTTTCCCGCTGGCGCCAGCGCCACCCCCGGTTCGGGCACGCTGACGATCCGCTTCGGCACGATCTCGGGCAGCGCGCTCGTGCCCGACGCCGCGCGCGCGCCAGTCGACGTGACGATCGTGCAAGGGGCCACGCTGACCGACATTGCCAACGCGATCAACGCGAAGGGCGCGGGCGTCACCGCCTATGTCGCCACTGGCACCAGCGGCGCGCAACTGGTGCTCAAGGGCGCGGATGGCGCGGCCAATGCCTTTCAGATCGAAACCACCGAGGATCCTGCCGACCCGGGCCTTGCCGCACTCGGCTGGACGCCCGCCGCGGGCACCGCCCGGCTCAAGGTTCCGGCCAGCGATGCGGCCTATGTCCTTGATGGCGTGGCCAGCACGTCTGCCAGCAACACCATCACCGACGCGGCTCCCGGCCTGTCGCTCAAATTGACCGCCACCAACATCGGCGCGCCCACCACGATCACCTTCAGCGATCCGTCGAGCGCGATCCAGACCGCGATGGACGATCTCGTCGCGGCGCTCAACGAGATGGTGTCGGAGCTGAACACCGATACCAACCCCACGTCGGGGACGCTCAATGCCAATGCCGGCGCGCGCACGCTACGGCGCTCGCTGACCACGCTGGCGCTGGCGACGGTCATGCCGAACGCGGCCGGTGGCGAGCCCACCACGCTGTCCGACCTGGGCCTCAAGACCAACCGCGATGGCAGCTTCGCGCTGGATTCGACGCGCCTTGCGGCCACGCTGAAAAGCAGCCCGACCGGCGCGGCGAAGATGTTCACCAACGGCCTCTACGGCGTCTTTGCCACGCTCGACAAACTCGCGCGGACCACCACCGCCGACAACGCCAGTTCGCTGGGCGGCTCGATCACCACCATGACCGCGCTGAAACAGAAGCTGGTCACGCAGAAGAGCGACTTCGAAACCAAGCAGGAAGCGCTGCGCCAGAAGCTGGTCACGCAGTACGCGGGCCTCGATTCGCGCCTGTCGGGCTCGAAGTCCACGCTGTCGTTCCTGCAGGCGCAGGTCGCCGCCTGGAACGCGAAGTCGAACTGAGGAGGGCGAAGCCATGCTGCTGCACCGCGATCCCGGCGAAGCGTATCGCCGCGTCGACTTCGACGCGCGGGTCAAGGGCGCGGATTCGCGACAGCTTGTCGACTTGTGCCTCGAACAGCTGACCGGCTCGCTGGGCCGCGCGATCTATGCCGAAGCGCGCGGCGACAATGCCGCCAAGAGCGCCGCGATCACCCGGGCGACCGCTGCGCTGACGGCGCTGCAGATGGGCGTCGATCCTGCCAACCCCACCGGGCAGGCGCTGATCCACCTCTACCAGACCGCGCGCAAGAGCGTGCTCGACAGCGCCGTGCGCTTCGATGCGGCGACGCTGTCCACGATCCGCGCCGACTTCATCGAAATCCGCGCTGCGATGCTTGGCCAGGCCGGCTGACGCCGCCGCCCTTCCCCCGCCCCCGGACAAAAAATGTCCGGAACCGCAAGAAAATGCGGTTCCGGACAGATGGAACGACGCTCAGCAAGGGGGGCTGGAGATCGTCGTCCGGGGTATTCCTTTGCTTGCGACCCGTAAGGGCTTGTGGTCTTCAACTCTGGTTGCAGCTGCCCAGCACCGCCGCACCGATGGCATCGAGCGCGACTTCGCGCTGCGCCGCATCAAGCGCGATCACGGCTTCGGGGGTTTCCGCCACCAGCGCGGTCTTGCGATCCTGCACATAGGTATCGAACCCGCTGTCGCGCATCAGTTTCAGGCCCTTGGCGCCGTCCGCGCCCATCCCGGTCAGCACCGCGCCGACCGAGGGAACCGCGCCGCGCGCGATCGAGCCGAACAGCAGGTTGGCACTGGGCCGCGCGCCTTCGACCGGATCGCGCTGCATCAGGCGCACCTTGGGCGGCTGGCCTGCCTCGACCACCACGTGGCGTTCGGGATCGGCGGCAATGTGGATCGTGCCCTGCGTCAGCGCCGCGCCGTCCTTGGCCGCCCTGACGCTGCATTTCAGGTCGGTGTCGAGCCGCTTGATGAAGGTTTCGACCAGCATCGGCTCAGCCTGGAGGCACACCACTGTCGGCGGGCAGTTCTGCGGGAAGGCCGACAGAATTGTGGTCAGCGCGTCGATCCCGCCCATCGACGCGCTGAACGCGGCGATGCGGCCATTCCATTCGAACACCGCGCCTGCATCGACATGGACGCGCTGCATGTGCTTGCGGTCCTTGACGTTAGAATTGGCGGCGGCGAGCACGATCTTGCCGAGCTTGCCCACCGTCTTGGCGAACTGTTCGGGCGTGGCCTTGAGCGGCTTGGGAAAGCACTCCACCGCGCCCAGCTCGAAGGCCTTGAGCGAGGTTTCGGTGCCCGCCTGCGTCAGCGAGGAGAGCATCACCACCGGCAGCGGATTGGACCCCATGATCTCTTCGAGGAATTCGATCCCGCTCATGCCCGGCATTTCGACGTCGAGCGTGATGACGTTGGGCTTCAGCTCGGCGATCTGGTCGCGTGCATCGGCGGCGTTGGAAGCCGCCCCGACGACCTGCACGTTCTTCGCCTGATCCAGGATGTCGGAAAACAGGGCGCGCATCGCCGCGGAATCATCGACCACCAGAACGCGTGCATCGTGCATGGAGTAACAAGCCCTTGTGCTTCATGTGTCTTGACGGCGCGCATCGAGCGCCTGTGAAACCTTGGGTAGCCTGCGACCGCCCAGCAAATTCCCCCTGCCCGGATAGGTATCTCACCCTAAGCCCGGGGCAAGCCGCCCTTTGCCGCTTGGTCGCTAGGCCCATCCTTCGAAATGCCCGCCAAGCGCTGGCCGACTCCGCCGGAAGCGGGGCCAGGACAGCGCGCGGCAGGCGATGGTTTCGCGAAGGGGAAAGTGCACCCATGCCGACGTTCACCCTGCCTTCCCGGTGCGACCGGGCCGCCGCCGAGGCGCTGCTGCCCGAAATGGTCGCCGCGCTCGGCACCGGCGCGCTGCACATCGACGCGCGCGAATGCACCCAGATCGGACAGGCGATGCTGCAGGTGCTGGTCAGCGCCCGCCACACCGGCGAGGGCGCTGTGATCGAGGCTTCGGCCAGCCTTCGCGATACCGCGCGCCAGTTCGGGCTTGAGGCCGAACTGTTCGATGGCGACGGCCGGGGGGGCGCGCTGTGACCGCCGAGGAAATCCAGGCGATCTTCTTCGCCGAATGCGAGGAATCGCTCGCCGCCGCTGAACAGGGCCTCGCCGCGTGCAAGGCCGGCACGCACGATGCCGACACCGTCAACGCGGTGTTTCGGGGCGTCCATTCGATCAAGGGCGGCGCCGGCGCGTTCGGTTATGCCGCGCTGCAGGGCTTCACCCATACCTTCGAGACGCTGCTGTCCGACGTGCGCGACGGCAGCGTGGAGATCACCCAGCCGCTGGTCGACCTGCTGCTGCGCGCGCTCGATACGTTGAGCGACCACGTCACCGCCGCGCGCGGCCAGGGCGAAACGCCCGATGACGCTTCGTTGCAGGCCGAGCTGACCGCCGCGATGGCAGCCAACGCGGGCGGCCACGCCCCGGCGCACGTTGATGAAGCCCCCGCCCCAGCCGAGGAACCCGCCCCTGCGGCATCCTCGTCCGATGACGACTTCGGCTTCGACTTCGATTCGATGCTCGACGACATCGCCGGGGCGATCGGCAGTCCGGCAGGCGAAGGTGCGAGCGAAGCGGAAGCCGCGCCGGAAAAGCTCTGGCTGTTCAAGGTCCGCCCCCATGCAGGCGCGATGCGCAACGGCAGCGAACCGCTGCTGATGCTGCGCGAGATGATCGCACTGGGCGGCGCCTGCATCGAATGCGATGTCGATGCGGTCCCCGCGCTCGATACGCTCGATCCGGGCACGGGATATCTTGGCTGGACGTTCGGCTTCCCGCCCGAAGCGACTGAGGATTCGGTGCGCGAGATCTTCGACTTCGTCGGCGACGAATGCGGCACGGCCTGCGGCGAAGGCGCGCCGATGCCCGCGGTACAGTTCCCTGCGCCCCGCCAGGCGGCGCCGACACCGACCGCCGCGCCCGCGCCGCAACCTGCGCCGATGGTCGCGCCGACCGCCGCCGCCACAGCAGCCCCCGCCGCCCCCGCAGAAGAAGCTCCGGCGACCAGCGCTGCGCAGCAGGCCAGCGTCCCCGCGCCGCCCGCGCCCGGCCAGTCGATCCGCATCGAACTGGGCAAGCTCGACAAGCTGATCGACGCGGTCGGCGAACTGGTGATCGCGCAGGCCATGATGGCGCAGCGCCTTGCCGGCGATGGCCTTGCCGTGTCCGAGGAACTGGCCGTGCTCGAAGGCCTGACCCGCGATATCCAGGAATCGGCCATGGCGATCCGCGCCCAGCCGATCGGATCGGTGTTCAGCCGCGTGCCGCGCATCCTGCGCGAACTGACCGCCAGCACCGGCAAGCACGTCCGCCTCGAAGTCTCGGGCGAAAGCACGGAACTCGACAAGACCGTGATCGAACGACTCGGCGAACCGCTGACCCACCTGATCCGCAACGCGGTCGACCACGGCATCGAAGGCGCGGAAGAACGCATCGCCTCGGGCAAGTCCGCCGAAGGCACGCTGACGCTGTCGGCCGAGCATCGTTCGGGTCGCATCCTCATCCGCATCGCCGACGACGGGCGCGGCATCAACCGCGAACGCGTGCTGCAGAAGGCGATCGAAAAGGGCCTCGTCGCCCCCGATGTGCAGCTTTCCAAGGAAGAGATCGACGCGCTGATCTTCGCGCCCGGCTTCTCCACGGCGCAGCAGATCTCGAACATTTCGGGACGCGGCGTGGGCATGGACGTTGTGCGCCAGAACGTGAAGGATCTGGGCGGGCGCATCACCATCGAATCCGAACAGGGCACCGGCACCACCTTCACCCTCACCCTGCCGCTCACGCTCGCCATTTCGGACGGCATGATCGTCAATGTCGGCGACCAGACGCTCGTCGTGCCGCTGGCCAACGTCGTCGAAAGCCTGCGTCCCGAACCCAGCGACGTGCAGGGCCTCGGCGCCTCGCGCGCGATGATCAACGTGCGCGGTCGCTTCATCCCCGTGGTCCCGCTGCATCTGGCGGTGGGCGCGCGCGGCGCGGTCGAGAGCGCGCAGGAAGGCGTGCTGATCGTGGTCGAGACCGAGCGCGCCGGGCGCGCGGCGCTGCTGGTCGATGCGATCTGCGACCAGCGCCAGGTCGTGATCAAGAGCCTCGACACGCATTATCGCTCGGTCGAGGGCGTGGCGGGCGCGACCATCCTTGGCGACGGGCGCGTGGCGTTGATCGTCGATGTCGACGGCCTCGTTTCGCGCTCGCTGTCGGGCCTGCCGCTGGCGGAGGCGGCGTGAACCTGCAGACCGCCTTTGCCGAATCGCTGCCGGGCATCAGCCCCGACGTGTACGGTCCCGCCGATTTTCAGGCGGTCAGCGAACTCGCGCACCGCGAGGCCGGGATCGTGCTGCCGCCTGGCAAGGCGATGCTGGTCTATTCGCGCCTCGCCCCGCTGGTGCGCGCCACCGGCTGCCAGACGTTCGGCGCCTACATCCTGCGCCTGCGCGAAGACGCGACGGAACGCAGCAGAGCGATCTGCGCGCTGACCACCAACCACACCTTCTTCTACCGGGAATCCCACCACTTCGAACACTTCGAGCATGACGTGCGCCCCGCGCTGCTCTCGCGGCTGGAACGCGGCGACAAGGTGCGGCTGTGGTCGGCGGGCTGCTCCAGCGGCGAGGAGACCTGGTCGCTGCTGATGACGCTGCTCGGTCCCGACCGCAGCGCCGGGACCGCCATCGCGCGGCGCGACGTGCGCCTGCTCGCCAGCGACATCGCCACCCACGCCATCGCCAAGGCCGAGGCCGGGACGTATCGCGCCGAGGACCTCAAGCCCGTGCCCGAACCGCTGCGCCGCACCTGGACGCAGGTGTCGGGCGACGATGCCGTGATCGCACCCGAAGTGCGTGGCCTCGCCCGGTTCCGCACGCTCAACCTGCTCGGCGACTGGCCGATGCAGGGCAAGTTCGACGTGATCTTCTGCCGTAACGTGATGATCTACTTCGACAACCCGACCAAGGAGCGCCTGGTCGCACGCTTCGCCCAGATGCTGGCGCATGGCGGCTGGCTCTACATCGGCCACAGCGAGCGGGTCAGCGGCCCGGCGCTGGCCGAGCTGGCCCCGATGGGCCCCACGATCTACCGGAGGAATGCGGCATGACCATTCGCGTCGTCATCGTCGAGGATTCGCCCACCATGCGCGCGATCCTGATGAGCCGTCTGGCCAAGGAGCCGGACATCGAAGTCGTCGCCGCCGCCGCCAATGCCGCAGAAGGGCGGCAGGTGATCCGCGAGCTGGACCCTGATGTGGTCACGCTCGACGTGGAAATGCCCGGCATGAACGGCCTCGATTTCCTTGAAAAGATCATGCAGTTGCGTCCGACGCCGGTCATCATCGTCTCCGGCTCGACGCAGAAGGGCGCGGAAACCACCGCCCGCGCGCTCGCCTTGGGCGCGGTCGATTGCTACGCCAAGAGCGAGAACAGCACCGGCCTGCCGATGGACGACAACGGCAAGCTGGCCACGATGATCCGCGAAGCGTCCAAGGTGCAGTTCTCCGGCCGTTCCGCCGCCACGCCGCCGACCCCGCAATCGCGCAGCGCGGTGCAGCGCGTTGCCAGCGAGGCGCGCAGTTCGATCCGCGAGCGTCCGCGCGTCATCGCCATCGGCTCGTCCACCGGCGGGGTCGAAGCGCTGCAGATCCTGCTGGGGGGCTTTCCCGAAAACTGCCCCCCGACGCTGGTGGTGCAGCACATCAACGCACGCTTCGCCCCTGCAGTGGCGCGCACGCTCGATGGCTCGTGTCCGCCCAGGATCATGGTCGCCGAACCCGACATGCCGCTCAAGGATGGCCACGTCTACATCGCGCCGGGCGACGAGCGGCACCTCGCCGTGGGCGGCACGTCCACGCTGATCGCCAAGCTGCGGCGGGGCGAGCCGGTCTCGGGCCACCTGCCCAGCGTCGACGTGCTGTTCGGCTCGGTCGCCGAAGCGGTCGGCGCGCGCTCGGTCGGCATCCTGCTGACCGGCATGGGCAGCGACGGCGCACGCGGTCTGCTCGCCATGGCGCAGAAGGGCGCGCACACGATCGCGCAGGACGAAGCCACCTGCACCGTGTTCGGCATGCCGCGCGCGGCAATCTCGCTCGGCGCGGCAGGCGTGATCGCGCCGATCAGTCACATCGCGCGCCACGCGCTGACCAAGGCGGCCTGACGCCATGGTCATGGAACGCGCCATCGCAGCCGCGCCGCAGCGCGCCGTGGACCGGATCACGGTGATGCAGGGCCAGGCGCTCGCCACCGGCGATGCGGCGACGGAATATTCGACAGTGCTCGGATCGTGCGTCGCCACTTGCCTTTACGATCCCGATGCGCGGGTCGGCGGCATGAACCATTTTCTGCTGTCGGAACCGCCCGCGGGGTGCGGCAATGCCACGGTGGACGAGCATTACGGCGTCTACCTGATGGAGCTGCTGGTCAACACCATGCTGGGCAAGGGTGCACGCAAGAGCCGCCTGAAGGCGCACCTCTATGGTGGAGCCAACGTCAACCGCAACATGATGCGCATCGGCACCGCCAATGCCGAGTTCGCGCGCGCCTTCCTCAGCCGCGAAGGCATCGAGCTGATGCGCGAGGATCTGGGCGGCACCTGCGCCCGCCGCGTCGATTTCCGCCCGGCCTCCGGCCAGGTGCGCTGCCGCACGGTCGAGGATCGCCTCGCGCCGCCCGTCCACCCCACCAGCCGCCCGGACAAGTCCACCGGCGACGTCGAACTGTTCTGATTCAGCAAGCGAGCCCGACCCATGAGCAACACCACCCGCATCCTGACCGTAGACGACAGCCCGTCCATGCGCGCGCTGCTCAACCACGCCCTCACCACGCAAGGCTTCGATGTCTCCCAGGCCGAGGACGGCATCGCCGCGCTCGACTGGCTGGCGCTGAACGAGGTCGACGTCGTGATCACCGACATCAACATGCCGCGGCTCGACGGCTTCGGCCTGATCGAGCGCCTGCGCGAAGGCAGCCGCCATCGCGACCGCCCCATCCTCGTGCTGACCACCGAAAGCAGCGAGGAAAAGAAGGCCCGCGCCCGCGCCGCCGGGGCCACCGGCTGGATCGTCAAGCCGTTCGATCCGCAAAAGCTCGTCGCCGCCGTGCGCCGCGTCGCGCATTGACCCATTCCACAAGGAGGACCGCGCCATGATCCGTGAACTCATCACCTTCGAGGTCGAAGGGCAGGTGTTCGGGCTCGACATCATGTCGATCCGCGAGATCCGCGCCTGGACGCCGACCACGCGCCTGCCGCGCGTGCCGCACTATGTCGCGGGCGTCGTCAACCTGCGCGGCACGGTGCTGCCCGTGGTCGATCTGGCCGCCCGTCTCGGCTGGTCCGCGACCGAGCCGACGCCGCGCCACGCGATCATCGTCACCCAGCTCGGCGCACAGGTCGGCGGCTGGATCGTCGATTCGGTCAGCGACATCGTGACCGTGCCCAGCGAAGCGATGCAGCCGCCCCCGCCCACCGCCGGGAACGACACGGTGGTGCCCTTCCTCGAAGGCCTTGCCGCGATCGAGGATCAGATGGTGATGGTGCTCAACCTGCAGGCGCTGAGCGATGGCGCACAGCTCGCCGAGGCGGCCTGAGGCTGCCGAATCCGCACGTTCCGCCCACCCCTGTTCGCGGGAGACCATGCCCATGGCCAACCAGGCCACCCACCGCCAGATCGCGGTGGTGCTCGAGGAACTGGCGCAGGAAGTCGAAGCGCTCGGCGCGAAGCTGTGCACCGACATGGACATCGCCATGCGGCACATGGATTCGCTCCAGGGCATCGACTTGATCGCCCAGAAGCAGCGCTCGCTCGCCGCGCTGCTCGAAGCCGACTGCCCGATGGAGCAGGTGGAAAAGATCGCGATCGACGTGCTTCGCGAACGGATGCGGATGCTCGGCACGGCGCATTGATGGCGCCATCCTCGCTGTTTCCCCCCGGAGCAAAAATGCTCTAGGGGCGCGCGATGCTTTCGATCCAGTCCCTTACCGTGCGCCTTGGCGGGCGCGACATTCTTTCTCGCGCTTCTGCCGCCATCCCGCCCCGGGGCAAGGTCGGCCTGATCGGCCGCAACGGCGCGGGCAAGTCCACGCTGATGAAGGCGCTGATCGGCCAGATCGAGCCCGACGAGGGCGAGATCGAGATGCCGCGCGGCACGCGCCTCGGCTACATCGCGCAGGAAGCACCCGCTGGCGACGCCACCCCGTTCGATACCGTGCTCGCCGCCGACAAGGAGCGCACCGCGCTGCTGGAAGAGGCCGAGACCTGCACAGAACCGCACCGCCTGGGTGACGTGCATGACCGGCTGATCGCCATCGACGCCTATACCGCCCCTGCGCGCGCCGCGCGCATCCTCTCAGGGCTGGGCTTTGATGAAGGCATGCAGGGCCAGCCGCTCGACAGCTTCTCGGGCGGGTGGAAGATGCGCGTGGCGCTGGCAGCGCTGCTGTTCAGCCAGCCCGACGTGCTGCTGCTCGACGAACCGTCGAACCACCTCGATCTGGAAGCCACGCTGTGGCTGGAGAACTTCCTCAAGTCCTATCCCGCCACGCTGCTGATCATCAGCCACGAACGCGACCTGCTGAACACCGTGTGCGACCACATCCTGCACCTGCAGGGCGGCAAGGTGACGCTCTATCCCGGCGGCTACGACAGCTTCGAACGCCAGCGCGCCGAACGCGCCGCGCAAGTCGCCGCCGCGCGCGCCGCGCAGGAAGCGCAGGCCGACCGCCTGAAGGACTACATCGCCCGCAACAGCGCGCGCGCTTCCACCGCCAAGCAGGCGCAGTCGCGCGCCAAGATGCTGGCCAAGATGCAGCCGATCGCGGCGCTGATGGAAGATCCCAGCCTGCGCTTCGACTTCCCCGATCCGGAGGAACTGCGCCCACCGCTGATCACGCTTGATCTGGCCGCCGTGGGCTATGCCGAAACGCCGATCCTGCGCCGCCTCAACTTGCGCATCGATCCCGACGATCGCGTCGCGCTGCTGGGCCGCAACGGCAACGGCAAAACCACGCTCGCCCGCCTGCTCGCCGCGCAGCTGACGCCGATGGAAGGCGCGATGAACGCCGCGGGCAAGATGCAGATCGGCTATTTCACGCAGTACCAGGTGGAAGAACTGGCGGGCGATGCCACCCCGCTCGAACACATGACCCGCGCCATGCCGGGCAAGACGCCCGCCGCCGTGCGCGCGCAGCTGGGCCGCTTCGGCTTTTCCGGGCCCCACGCCACGGCGCAAGTCGGCACGCTGTCGGGCGGCGAACGCGCCCGCCTCGCGCTGGCGCTCGTCACGCGCGATGCGCCGCACATGCTCATCCTCGACGAGCCGACCAACCACCTCGATGTCGATGCGCGCGAGGCGCTGGTGCAGGCGCTCAACGCCTACAAGGGCGCGGTCCTGCTGATCAGCCATGATCGCCACATGGTCGAACTGACCGCCGACCGGCTGGTGCTGGTGGACGAGGGTACCGCGCGCGAATTCAGCGGATCGATGGAGGACTACATCGACTTCGTGCTGGGCCGGAACCAGCCGAAGCAGGACGGCGGCTCCACTGGCAAGGGCGGCGGTGGCGGCAAGCAGGATCGCCGCGCCAGTGCGCAGCTGCGCGAACAGCTCAAGGGCCTCAAGAAGACCGTGACCGACGCCGAGGCCCGCGTGAACAAGCTTCAGGCCGAGCTGAGCGAGCTGGACCGGGCAATGTTCGAGCCGGGCAGCGTCAAAGGCGATCTGGCCAAGCTGACGATGGGCCAGCTCTCCGAACGCCGCGGACGCAAGGCGAGCGAGCTGGAACACGCCGAGGCCGCGTGGCTCGAAGCGAGCGAAGCCTATGAGCTGGCGCAAGAGGCAGCGGCGTGAGCGTCGCCTTCCGCCGCGACGGCGACGAAGAGCACCTTGAACCCAAGTTCGAAGTGCCGATCCCGCCCGGCCCCAACCGCGTGACCCCAGCGGGGCTGGCGCTGATCGAGCAGCGCATCGCACACTTCGAGGCGCTGGCGGCCAGTGAAACCGACGAAACCGCACTGGCCGCCGCCAGGCGCGACTTGCGCTACTGGAAAGCCCGGCGCGCAAGCGCTGAGGTGATGCCGCCTGCAGATGGCAATATCGTCGCCTTCGGCACCCGCGTCACCTTCCGCGTTGGCGGGCAGGAGCGGACCATCGCCATCGTCGGCCACGACGAGGCCGACACCGCCAGCGGCAAGGTCGCCTTCACCGCCCCGCTGCCGCGCGCGATGATGGACGCCGAGGCGGGCGAACGGGTCGACTTCAACGGCAAGGCCGAAGCAATCGAGATCGTCAGCGTCGAACCGCTCTGAGGCCGCCCGTCACCCGCCCGGGTGGTAGAAGTCGTAGACCGCCTGCGCCACCGCCGCGCTGACACCGGGCGCGCGTTGCAGGTCTTCGAGGCTGGCCGCGCGCACCTTCCCCGCCGTGCCGAAATGCAGCAGCAGCGCGCGCTTGCGCGCCGGACCGATGCCGGGAATCTCGTCAAGCGGACTCGCCGTGATCGCCCGGCTGCGCTTTTCGCGGTGCGCGCCGATGGCGAAGCGGTGGACTTCATCGCGCAGGCGCTGGAGGTGGAACAGCACCGGCGAATTGACAGGCAGCATCTTTTCGCGCCCGTCGGGGAAGTGGAACACCTCGCGCCCCTCGCGCCCGTGGTGCGGGCCCTTGGCGATGGCGATCAGCGGCACGTCCTCGACGCCCAGTTCCTCCAGCGTCTCGCGCACCGCGGTCATCTGCCCCTTGCCGCCATCGATCAGCACCAGATCGGGCCACATCCCGCCTTCGCGGTCCGGGTCTTCCTCCTGCGCGCGGGCGAAGCGGCGACGCATGACTTCGCGCATCATGCCGAAATCGTCGTTGGTCTGCGCCGTCTTGATGTTCCACTTGCGATACTGGCCCTTGAGGAAGCCCTCCGGTCCCGCGACGACCATCGCGCCCAGCGCGTTGGTGCCCTGGATATGGCTGTTGTCGTAGATCTCGACCCGCTGCGGCACTTCGGCCAGTTCGAGGAACTCGGCCATCTCGCGGTTGACGCGGGCCTTGGTCCCGCTTTCGGCCATGCGGCGTTCGAGCGCCTCGACCGCGTTGCGGCTGGCCTGCTCCATCAGGCGGCGGCGGTCGCCGCGCTGCGGCACCGAAATCTCGACCTTGCCCCCCGCCGGGCCGGACAGCGCCTCGGCTAGAAGGTCGGCCTCGCCCAGCTCGCGATCGACAAGGATAAGGCGCGGCGGCGGCACTTCCTCGTAGAACTGCGCAAGGAACGCGGTCAGCACTTCGTCCTCGCTCAATCCTTCGGTGTGGCTGGGGAAGAACGCGCGGTGCCCCCAGTTCTGGCCGCCGCGAATGAAGAAGGCCTGCACCCCCACCTGCCCGCCCTGCACCGCCATCGCGAAGACATCGGCATTGCCCACGCCTTCGGCGTTGATCGCCTGGCTGCCCTGGATGAAGGTGGCGGCGCGCAGCCGGTCGCGCAGCATGGCCGCGCGCTCGAAATCGAGCGCCTCGGCGGCCTCGGCCATCTGCACCTCGATCTCCTTCTGCACCGCGCCGGACTTGCCGCCGAGGAAGTCCTTGGCCTGCCGCACCAGCTCGCCATAGCCTTCGGGCGTGATGCGGTCGACGCACGGGGCGGAGCAGCGCTTGATCTGGTAGAGCAGGCAGGGCCGATCGCGCCGCGCCATGAAGCCATCGTTGCAGCTGCGCAGCAGGAACAGCTTCTGCAGCGCGTTGATCGTGGTGTTGACGCTGCCGGCACTGGCGAAGGGGCCGTAATAGTCTCCCTTCGCCTTGCGCGCGCCGCGATGCTTCATCAGGCGCGGATAGGCGTGGTCCGACCGAAGCAGGATGAACGGGAACGATTTGTCGTCGCGCAGCAGGACGTTGTAGGGCGGGCGATAGCGTTTGATCAGCTGCGCTTCGAGCAGCAGCGCTTCGGCCTCCGAATTGGTGGTGACAATCGTCATAGACCGCGTCTGGCTGACCATGCGCCGCAGCCGGTTCGACAGGCGATCGACCTGGGTATAGTTCGCCACGCGGTTCTTCAGCGCGCGCGCCTTGCCCACGTAGAGCACGTCGCCGCGCGCATCCTGCATCCGGTAAACGCCGGGCTTGGGCTTCAGCGTCTGCACCACCTCGCGGATCGCGGCGACGCCCGCCTCGATGTCGGGCCGTTCCGCACCGCGCACGGCATACGTCGCCTTGTCCTCGTTGAAACGGTCGGCGGCATCAGGAGTGGCAGGGGTTCCGGCAGGAGTACGCGACATGGCTTGCGAGATAGGCGCGGACGCCCTGATACGCAAACCACCGGATGCCCGGACGATCCCTTATGCAACCGGAGCGCGCGCAAGCAGGGCAGCATGTCCGCCCCGTTCGTTCCGCCCCATTCCCCGACCAGCCAGTCCCAGACCGGCCGTCGCGCCGATGCGCGGGTGCGGCTCGGCCCCGGGCTGCCCTGCACCCTGGTCACCTTGCGCGGCACGATGATGGGCCGGGTGGAGGACGTTTCGCGCACCGGCGCGCGGATCGCGCTGTCCGGCACGCCGCCGCTAGGGGCGGAAGGCGTGCTGACCATCCAGGATGTCGAAACCTTCGGCGAAGTCGTGTGGCACCGCGCCGGGCGCGTCGGCTTCCGCTTCGACGAAAAGCTGCCGCTGGAAAGCGTCGTCCGCCTGCGCCATTTCGCCGATGATTACGACGGCCACGAGGAACAGCGCCGCCTGCGCATCGCGCAGGAGTTCGTGACCGGACGCAGGGTGTGACGCGCTAGAACTGCTTGCGGAACTCCAGCTTGAAGACGCGTCCCGCCGGATCGAGGTAGCCCGACTGATAGCGCAGCGGCACCTGCCCGTTTCCGTCGGTCACGCGCTGCTGCGCATCGAACACGTTGTCCACGCCCAGCGACAGCCGCGCGCCCTTGAAGAACGGCGTCTTGTCGGCCAGCCCCGGCACGCGGCCAAGATCGGCGAACAGGCGCATATTGAACGTCGCGATCGGCGCGAAATCGAGCCGCGTAGCCCCCGGCGCGCCGCTCGCATTCACATGCGTCCCCCCGGTGTAGGTGCCGTTCAGCCGCAGCCCGAAGCCGCGATAGAAGCCGCCGCCTTCCAGCTGCAGCGAATGGCGCGCCACCCCGCCGCCCGAAACCGCATCGCCATCGAGCAGGTTGAGAACCGTTCCGCCCTGCACGATCTGGACGGTATTGGTGAACTGGATGGTGTGGGTCAGCGACAGGTTCCAGCGCCCGCGCCCGTCGCTGCCGCCCCCGCCCGGGCCGCCGCGCATCCCGCCACGCCCGAACCCGCCACCCGGAGGAGGACCACCCGCGCCCATGCCACCACTTGGGCCACCGGGCGGAGGACCGCCCATGCCGCCCATCATGCCGCGAAAGCCACCACCGCGCCGCTGCGCCATCGCCGGGTCCGGCTTGCCGAAGTTGCCGGACAGGTTGATGCCCCAGCGCAAGCGGCTGCTCTTTTCCTCCGCGAACGTCACCGGGCTCTGATCGACCGAGACGATGCGCCCGCTGGCATCGCGCACCACGCGCCCCGGGAACGCGGCCTCGACCTCGCTGGTCAGCAGCGGAAAGGCGTTGGTGGTGTTGGTCGAACGGTTGCGGAAATATTCGACCACCAGCGATGAATTCTTCAGGAACGGCAGGTCCCAGTTGGCCGCCAGCTTGATGTCGCGCTGCTGTTCCTTCTTCAGTGCGGGATTGCCGCCGCTGATGACATTGGCCAGCACCGTCTCGCCGCGCGTGAAATCGTAGAGCGTCACGCCCTGCGTCAGCGTCGTCGGCGCGCCGAGATCGGACAGCCCCGGCGCGGCCTGCGTGGCGATATAGCTCGCCGACAGCGACAGCTTCTCGGTCGGCCCCCACGTCAGCCCCGCGCCATAGTTGGCCAGCGTGCCGAAGTCCGAAAGCTGGTGAACCTCGCCGTTGAGGTTGAGCGACAGGTCGCCCACCCCTGCGCCGAAGTTCTCGCGCCGGCTGGTGATCGGCAGGTCGAGGCTGAACCCCGCCTGCGCATCGCCCCGGTTGAGCGCGGTCGCCCCCGCCAGCGTGCGCGTATCGGTCGATCGCAGCCCCGAATAGGCATAGCCCGCCTTGACCGTCAGCGAAGCCTCGCCGCCCGGCAGGCGCAGCGGCTGGCCGCTGAGCGTGGCAAGCGACGTCGCGCTGTTGGTGACGCTGTGCGCGCGGTCCGGGCCGAGGCCCACCACCGCATCGGCCGGGATCGCGCCGTTCGCGGCAAAGACGCCCGCATTGACCAGCGCCTGCAAGCCCGAAAGATCGGCGCGCGTGTCGATCGTGCTGTCGCTGACGACGTGGCTGCCGTCAGCCGTGACCGAAAGCTGCCACGCGCCCAGCGGCTTGTTCAACCCCGCGCCCAGCGACACGGTGGTCGTGCGCTTGCGCGTGGTCAGCGCGCGTGGATCGAGCAGCGTGCGGGCATAGGCCGTGCCATCGGCCGGATCGGTCAGCGTCACGGCGTTCAGGCCGTTGAGGCTCGTCGCCGTGTCGCGTTGCGCCAGCGCATTGAGCGTCAGCCCCGCCCCGCCGCCCAGCGGCTTGGCCCACGTGGCGTTGAGCTGCGCGCTGGTGGTGTCCGACAGCAGCGTGCGATAGTCGGCGGCAGCGGGATCGCCGCTCACGCCAATGCCCGCGCCAGTGGCTTGCGCGATGCCGCGCTCGGCCTCGGTCAGCGGGCTCTGTTTCTCGTAAGAGCCGGTCACGTTCAGCCGCGCGCCCTTGTCGATGCGCGCCAGCGTCGTCTCCTGCTTCCAGCTGGTATAGCCACCCGCCCCCGGCAGGTTCACGTCGCTTTCGCTGCCAAAGCTGCGGAAGTTGTCCTTAAGGATGAAGTTCACCACGCGCTGGTCGGGGCGATAGCCGAATTTCAGCGCCACTTCCTCGGGCAGCACTTCCACGCGGCGGATCGCCTCGGGCGGAAGGCCGCGCATTTCGCGGAAGCTCGATATGCGCATGCCGTTGAGCAGGATCACCGGCGCGCCATCGCCGCGCCCGCGTCCCGATCCGGTCTGCGGGGCCAGCGCCGCCAGCAATTCCTGGATCGAACCCGCCCCGTACGAAGCGATCGCCTCTTCATCGAGCGTGACCAGCGGCGGCTGCGCGGCAGAGACCTGCCCCTTCAGCCGCGTCGCCACCACCAGGATGTCGCCGTCCACGTCGTCCAGCCCGTCGCCATTGCTGTCGACCGGGATCGCCTCGCCGTTGACCGAGACGGGCGGCTGCGCCTCCTGCGGCACGCCCTGCGGCTGTTCGGCAGCCACGGCAACGGCGGGGAGGATCAGCGCAACCAGCGCGGCGGAAGGAATCGTTCGGATCATGCGTCTGCTTCGGGCAAGGGATCGGTCATGGGGCGATAACGCCAAGGCTGGCCTTGCGCTCCCGCCGGAACAACGGGCGAATGGTATCATTTTGTCGCATCGCAGCATGACGGGCAGCATGAAACGCCAAAGAATCGCGCGCTCTTTTCTTTTGGCGCCGCAATCGCTATGCGCGCGGCGCGCGGGGTTCGAGGCCCTGCATCGTTTCCGGTTTCCAGCAGACTTCCAGCGAAAGGCGTCCGACCCCGCCCATGGCGAAAGAAGAACTCCTAGAGATGCGTGGCACGGTGGTCGAACTCCTGCCCAACGCGATGTTCCGCGTGAAGCTGGAGAACGATCACGAAGTTCTCGGCCACACCGCGGGCAAGATGCGCAAGAACCGCATCCGCGTGCTGGTGGGCGACGAAGTGCTGGTCGAACTGACGCCCTACGATCTCACCAAGGGGCGCATCACCTACCGCTTCATGCCCGGCCGCGGCGGCCCCGGCGGCTTCTGATCGCAAACCTGTCCTCGCCAGCCGCCCCCCGGTCTCCGATCGGGCCCCCGCTGGTTCTCGCCTCGGCCAGCCCGCGCCGCCTCGAACTGCTCGCGCGTCTGGGGATCAAGCCCGACCGCGTCCTCGCCACCGATATCGACGAAAGCCCGCTCAGCCGCGAAATCCCGCGCGCCCATGCGGTGCGCCTTGCCGCCGAAAAGGCGCGCGCCGCCGCCGCGCTGGCCCCTGACGGGCTGATCCTCGCCGGGGACACGGTGGTCGGCGTCGGCCGCCGCATCCTGCCCAAGGCCGAGGACGAAGCGACCGCGCGGGCGTGCCTGTCGCTGCTTTCGGGCCGCCGCCATCGCGTGTTCTCGGCCATCGCGCTGCTCGGCCCCGACGGCCACTTGCGCGAAGCCCTGAGCGAGACGATCGTCCGCTTCAAGCGCCTCTCCGATGCCGAGATCGACGCCTACATCGCGGGCGGCGAATGGCACGGCAAGGCCGGCGGCTATGCCATTCAGGGCAGCGCCGAAGGTTTCTGCGACTGGCTGTCGGGCAGCCACTCGGGCGTCGTCGGCCTGCCCCTGTTCGAAACGCGCCGCCTGCTGCGCGCCGCCGGGGTCGCGCTTGCCTGAATGGCTCCATGAAGCCGGGATCGGCGAAGAACGCGCGATCCTGGTCGAAGGCGCCACGATCCTCGCCGCGCGGATCGACTGGGGCGAGCCCTTGCGCCCCGGCCACGTCGCCATGGCGCGAATCACGCGCCGCATCGCGGGCACGCGGCGCGGCTTCGCCCGGTTTTCCGATGGCACCGAAACGCAGGTCGACAGTCTCCCGCCCGAAGCGACAGAGGGGCGCGAAATCCGCCTGCGCGTGACCCGCGCCGCGATTGCCGAAAAGGGTCGCACCAAGCTGCCGCAGGCGCGCCCCGCCGGACCGGATGAAGCTGAACGCCCCGCCCCGACCCTGCTCGAAGCCCTGCGCGGCGAAGGCCACCCGGTGCGCGCGCTGCGCGTCACCGACCGCGATTTCGACCGGGCAGGCTGGCACGAACTGGTCGAGGAAGCCTTCTCGGGCGAAGTCGCATTCGCAGGCGGCAGCCTCGCCATCAGCCCCACCCCGGCGATGACGCTGATCGACATCGACGGACCGCCGCCGCTCCCCGCACTGTGCCTCGCCGCCGTCCCCGCCATCGCCGCGGCGCTGCCCCGGCTCGACATCGGCGGCTCGATCGGCATCGACTTTCCGACGCTCCCCGAAAAGAAGGACCGACAGGCTGTCGACACGGCGCTGGCGGACGCGCTCGGCGCGTGGAAGGCCGAACGCACCGCGATGAACGGCTATGGCTTCGTCCAGCTGGTCGCGCGGCTGGAACGCCCATCGTTGCCCGCCCGCTTCGCCCGCGATCCGCTCGGCGCCGCCGCACGCATCCTGCTGCGCCAGGCCGAGCGCGTCGCCGAACCCGGCGTGCTCCACCTTGCCGCGCACCCCGCCGTGCTGCGCGCGATCACGCCCGCATGGGAAGTCGAACTGGTCCGCCGCACCGGGCGCCAGGTGGTGCGCGACGAACGGCCAGCCCTTGCCCTCGCCGCCGGATTCGCGCAGGCGCTGGCGTCATGACCACCAGCCCCGCCCCCAAGACCCGGCGCTGCCCGATCTGCGGCAAACCCCGCAGCGAAGCGCACTCCCCGTTCTGCTCGCCCCGCTGCCGCGACCGCGACCTCGTGCGCTGGCTGGACGACGGCTACGCCATTCCCGGCCCGCCCGCCGACATCGACGAAGACCAGTAGACATCAGCGCAAAAAATCTTGGCAGCGGGGCTGGACAAGCCCGCCCCCGTTCGCCATAGGCGCGCTTCCAATCGACAGCCGCCGCCTTCCAGGCCGCGGCCGACGCGATGCCCGGGTAGCTCAGTTGGTAGAGCACGTGACTGAAAATCACGGTGTCGGCGGTTCGACTCCGTCCCCGGGCACCATTGGCCTGTCCGCAAATGACCGCCAATGATTGAAAAATCCGCAGAAATCCGCCATATTGCACGTCGGCTTTACCGCTGGCGTCCGGCATTGATCGCCCATAGTGGGTTGATCGTGGGGGCCTTTGCGGGGGCCTTGTGAAAACGCCTTATCTGAAAGGCCCCCACGATGCCCCTAAGCGATGCTGCAATCCGCGCCCTGAAGCCCCGCGACAAGGATTATCGCGTAGCGGATGAAAAGGGCCTCTATCTTCAGATTTCACCATCCGGCGGACGGCTCTGGCGGTTGAAGTACCGGACCCCGACCGGCACGGAAAAGAAGCTGGCTTTTGGGGCCTATCCTGAAGTCTCGCTGAAAGCTGCACGCGATCTGCGAGATGCCGCTCGCAAGCTGCTGGCCAGCGGCATCGATCCGGCAGAGAAGAAAAAGCAGGATCGCCACGCCGCCAAGGTTAGCGCCGCCAACTCGTTCGTGGTCGTCGCGCAGCGCTACATCGCCAAGTGCAAACGCGAGGGCCGCGCCGAAGCCACCACCACGAAGCAGGAATGGCTGCTGAAGTTGTTAGATCGTGCCATCGGTCAACGCCCCGTCTCGGAGATCCAGCCGTTCGAAATGCTGGAAGCGGTACGCAAGCACGAGACGACCGGGCGCACCGAAGCCGCGCACCGGGCCTTGCAATTCGCCAGCCAGGTATTTCGCTTCGCCATCGCCAACCAGCTGGCCGCATCCGACCCGACCCGCGACCTTCGGGGTGCATTGACCAGTCACAAGTCGAAGCACCACGCCGCCATCCTTGAACCGCGCAAGGCCGGTGAACTGTTGCGCGCGATCGACGGCTATGATGGCCATCCGGTGACGCGCCTTGCCCTGCAACTGGCAGCGCTCGTTTTCGTGCGCCCGGGCGAACTGCGGCACGCCGAATGGTCGGAGATCGACGAGGACGCGGCGGTATGGCGGATTCCGGCGGACAAGATGAAGGCCCGCGCCGAACACGTCGTTCCCTTGTCGCGCCAAGCACTGGACATTTTGAAGCAAATCCGCGCCCTGACGGGGGACGGGCAATTCGTGTTCCCGTCAATCCGCACCCACCTGCGCCCGATGTCGGAAAACACCATCAACGCCGCGCTTCGTCGGATGGGCTATGCCAGCGATGAAATGACCGGCCACGGATTCCGCGCGATGGCCAGCACGCTGTTGAACGAGTCTGGCAAGTGGTCACCTGACGCCATCGAGCGGGCGCTGGCACACAAGGACAAGGATGCGGTCCGTGCTGCCTATCATCGCGGCGCACACTGGCAGGAGCGCGTCGATATGGCGCAATGGTGGGCGGATTTTCTCGATACGCTTAGGACGGGTGCGGACATTCTTGTCTTGCCGAAACATCAAGCGAGGTGACGCGACAACAGATTCCAGTCGGGCGAATAAACCGACGGCCCCCTTGTAGTGTTGATACTGGTGGAAACGTCGCCGTTCGCCCTTGTGCGCTGACGCCCAATTCAACACGATGGCGTCATGCACTCTCCCCAACGTGCCGCCGACGCATCTAAGCAGCTTGATAAGCCCCGCGAATGGATAGCTTCACGCGAAGCGCTACGCCTTGTGAGCGAGGCTTATGCGCGTCACGACGTTGCGGAATATGCGTCCAAGGAGACACAGCAGCGCGCAGCTATGACCAGAGCAGCCGATGCACTGATGCGTCGGCTAACCGAAGGAACATTGCTGGCCAGCCCTGTATGGTTCCGCTTTGTCCAAGGGAACCGCAACGGTGGCGAAGAACAGATTTTCCATCCGCAAGAGTATGTCAGGACGATCGATCCGTATTTCTGGCGCACCTTGCAACGCTTGCGGACCGTTGCGACCGTCGACTGGATTGCTGGCGATTTCGCGTTCGACGACGATGATGCGGGATACTACGCCACAGGGTCGGCGACGGGCGTAAAGTTTGATCGATCTGGGCTTCCCGCGATTGATGTCCTGACATCAACGCCCCGCGCGAGCGCAGGCGGCGCACCGCGAAAATGGGACTGGGACGGGGCATTGCTCCATCTGGCCGCAATTGCGCATGGTAGCCGGGACGGCCTGTTTCGTGACGACGGCAAAGATCCAAATCAATCGGACATCGCCCGCCACCTGCGCGCGTGGTTCATCGATACCCAGGACAATGCGCCCGAAAGCAGCCAACTGCGCGACTATGGCAAACGCTTCGTCGCCGAGCTTAATGCAATCAAACTGCAAACTGCCAATAACTCCGCAGCCACAGAGTAATTGGCAGTTTCTGGCGGTTCTTGGCCGCCCCGCTGCCCCGATCCGCTGATGTTCCATTGAACCCGCTGGCACCCGCCCCGGGCCAAATGGAGCAACACCCATGGAACGCCTCACCAACTCGATCAATGAAACCGCACGCACGCTGAGCGTGGGCCGCACCACCATCTATACGATGATCGCCGACGGGCGGCTGGAAGTCATCAAGCTGGGTCGCCGCACGCTGGTGAAGACGGAATCGATCCGCCGTCTGGTGGCGGGGCAGGAGTAGTCCGGTGCCCGCACGCCGGGTCAACCCCAACCGGGTGAAGATGCACCGGACCTACAGCGTGCCGGAGCTGGCGGGCTGTCTGGAAGTCCACAAGAACACCGTCCGCCACTGGCAACAGGCGGGGCTGGAACCGATCGACAAGGTCCGCCCGCTTCTGTTCCACGGCGAAACGGTGCGACGCTTCCTGACGGCTCGCAACCGCGACCGCAAACAGTCCTGCGGGTTGGGCCAGATGTATTGCCTGCGCTGCCGCGCCCCGCGCGAACCGGCGTTGGGAATGGTCGATTACGTGGCGCTGAAGGCCACCAGCGGCAACCTTCGCGGCATCTGCGACACTTGTGGAACCGTCATGCACCGCAGCGCGCGGCGCGACGATCTGGGCCGCATCATGCCCGGTCTGACGGTGCAATTCGTGGAAGCACCAGAACGCCTAAGTGGGCGCGGTTCCCCTTCCCTGAATTGTGACTTCGGCAAGCGAGGCGACAAATGACCAAACACAATGCCCAAAACGAACGGGTGAAGCGGGAATACCTGCTGTTCCTGAAGGAAGCGAAGGGGCGCGACGAGGCGACGATCGACCGCGTGGCGAAGTCGCTGGCCCGCTTCGAGGACTCCACCGGGCGCAAGGACTTCCGCAAGTTCCACCGCGAACAGGCGATGGCGTTCAAGCGCCGCATGGCCGAAGCACGCAACGCCCGCACCGGCGAGAACTTGAGCAAGGCGACGGTGCATTCGACGCTGTCCGACCTGAAGGTGTTCTTCGAATGGCTGTCGCGCGAGCCGGGCTTCAAGCAGAAGATCGCGTGGTCCGACGCGGACTATTTCAGCCTGAGCGAGAAGGAGACCGCCATCGCCCGCGCGCATAGGGAAAAGGCGGTGCCGTCGATCGAACAGGTGCAGCGCGTGCTGGAGACCATGCCGACCGCCACCGCGATCGAACGGCGCGACCGGGCGCTGGTGGCCTGCGCCGCGCTGACGGCGGCACGCGTCAATGCGCTGGCGTCATTCCGGTTGGGCCACGTCGATCTGGCGGGGGGATGGATCGAACAGGACGCACGGCTGGTCCGCACGAAGTTCGCCAAGACGTTCCGCACCTACTTCATGCCGGTGATCGACGGTACGCAATACATTCTGGCGGACTGGGTGCGCGAACTGCGCGAAGATCATCTGCGTGGCCCCGGTGACTACCTGTTCCCGTCCACCGAAATGGGCATCGGGGAAGGGGGCGGTTTCCAGCCGAAAGGATTGAGCCGCACGGGCTGGACCACCACCAACCCGATCCGCGACGTGTTCAAGCGGGCCTTCGCCGGGGCGGACCTGCCCTATTTCAACCCGCACACCTTCCGCGATATGCTGGTGCGCCACGCGATGGCGATGGACCTGACGCCCGAACAGATGAAGGCGTGGTCGCAAAACCTTGGCCATGAAAAGGTGCTGACGACGTTCACCAGCTATGGCCAGGTATCGGTGCATAGGCAGGGCGAATTGATCCGCACGCGCACTTCGACGAGGAAGCATCAGTCCGACGAACAAATTGCCGCGCTCGAAACCCTCCTGGCAACGCTGCGAAGGCAATCGGACTAGCGCCTTCAGAAAATCCGGTAGGTCACAACTGCAGCTCGCACAAACAGAGCGGCCGTTCTCGGCACTCAAGACGATCCCTGATACCTGCCCTATGTTCATCGCGTACCCGCGTGGGTGCGATCGACTGTCCTTGGGACTTTTCTGCCGATCGCCGCCGCTTCTGGGCAAGTCCGGTTACGACGAAACTTGCCATTCGTGTAGTAGCGTTACCCATCTTTCCTATACTTGGGCTTGCGCGCGCTCCGGAATGGCGACTCTAGGGCAACGCCGGAGATAGCTGCCGCAGTTACCCGCGCAGCCGGATGCCCATCTTCGCACTGAGAAATCGGCTGGCTGCGGAAGTTTCGCTGTAGCCTAGGCGGAACGCGAGTTCGGACAGGTTGGGATGGGCGTTGCTGTTCGTGTAATCTTGGACGATCCGCTTGCGTACCCGCTCGACGAGACGGTTGTAGCTTTGTCCCTGCGCTGAAAGACGGCGCTGCAAAGTCCGCAAATTCATGTTCAGCGCCGCGGCCACTTGCTCCAGCGCCGCATCTCCGGACGAAAGGTTGGTAGACACGATGCGCTCGACCTGGTGCACGAGGTCTTCGGGCCATTGGGCCGATGACGACGCCAGGTGACGTTCGAGGTATGCCAGCATATGCGCGTTGCCAGCACCGGTTTCCCGGGTAAGGTCCGCCTTGCTGACCACCAGCGCGTTGCGCTCGGCGCCAAACTCGATCGGGCAGCGAAACAGGTCGTGATGCTGCCTCAACGACTTGGGTGCGGGGTGCTGGAACTCCATCTTCACGGGCGACCAGGTTTGGCCAAGAATGAGCCGCCCGACGATCATGGACAGTGCGGCCGTGGCTTCCAGAAACTGCGCCCCCCCGAAGCGGGCTTCGACGAGCAGGATGGAACTGAGGTAGACCTCGTCGCCGAACTCTTCGGAGCGCGTCGCCAGGGCGCCGCTTTCAAGATGCAGATACTGCTGGTTGACCCTGATCGCCTCACTGAACGTAGGGCAATGATCCCACAGCAGGCTCAACGGGCCGTAGCCGCGCATATTTCCCCATGCAGCAAAGGCGATGCCGAGGTCGGACCTGCCGGAAACCGCAGAGCAAACCTGTAGCAGATCAACAATGCCGTGCGCGGGAATCCGTTCGGATTGCGCCGCCGCAGCGACGATCGCTCCTAGGTCCGGATCGAGAATGCTTTGCAGAGGCAGGCCGACGGCCTGAGCAAATCGTACGAACTGCCGGACGGCACCGGCATCGGCCATTGTCTGCATAGCTGCACACCTGTCGCAAATTGATAATTCATTGTCATATTTTGCAAAGAAGACGTCCGTCAATCGGTTACAATTCCCTCCAGCACAAGGCCCGCCGAGGCTGCGGCGATGGAGAAGAGGATGGCGACGCAAACCGGTGCGCTCCGCACGCTGGCATTGTCGGCTGGCGAGATCGACGTTCCGTTGATCGAGTATGGCATCGGGGAGGCTGTTGCGCGCGCCGCAACACTCTGGCCGTCCGAGGATGCACTGGTGTCGTGCCATGAGGGCATCCGGCTGACGTTCGGCGAGCTTGACCGGCGGGTCAGCCAGTTGGCGGCGGGCCTGCGCAAGCTCGGGCTGAATCGCGGTGACCGGGTCGCCGTTTGGGCGCCCACCTGCGCTGCATGGACACTGCTGCAATTCGCAACCGCGCGTGCCGGTCTGGTGTTCGTGACATTCAATACGGCCTATCGCCGGGTTGAACTGGAACACGTGCTCAACCTTTCCGGAGCCCGGGCCATCGTCATGGCCCCGGGATTCAAGGACATTGATTATGCCGCCGAACTGGCGGGCATAGACGCGCCCGAGCTGGAGTTTCGCGTGTGGCTCGGCGACGTGCCGCCCAGCGGCTACCTGGCGTTCACCGAGCTTCCGTCATCGGACCTCACCTGGCTGGACGGCGTCGCGCCCGATGCCTGTGAACCGGTCAACATCCAGTTTACCAGCGGCACCACCGGGCGACCGAAGGGAGTCACGCTCACCCACCGGAACATCCTCAACAACGGCGCGGACGTCGGACGCAGGGCCGGTATAGGCAGCGGCGACCGGGTCTGCGTCCCCGTCCCGCTGTACCATTGCTTCGGCATGGTGATGGCCAATCTCGCCTGTATCGCCAGCGGTGCGACCATGGTCTATCCCGCGCCCGGTTTTGACGCCGAGGCGAGCCTTGCCGCGATCGAGGCCGAACGCTGCACCCATTGCTACGGCGTGCCGACGATGTTCATCGCCATGCTTTCGGCGCTGGACCGGCAGGACCGCGACCTGGCTTCGCTTCGCGGCGGGATCATGGCCGGAACGACTTGTCCCGTCGAAGTGATGCGGCGGGTCATGGATCGTATGCATATGCGCGACGTGACCATCGCGTATGGCATGACCGAAACCAGCCCGGTCAGCACCCAGACCTCTGCCAACGATCCGATCAGCGTGCGCGTGGAGACTGTCGGCCAGGTGATGCCCCACATCGAGATCAAGATCGTGGACGGGCTGGGCGAGACGGTGGCGCGCGGCACCCAAGGCGAGCTGTGCACGCGCGGTTATTCCGTGATGGCGGGCTACTGGAACGATCCCGACGCGACCGCCAAGGCTGTGGACCGCGATGGCTTCATGCATTCGGGCGACCTCGCCGTGATGGACGAGGCGGGCTACGTCCGGATCACCGGCCGGGCGAAGGACATGATCATCCGCGGCGGCGAGAACATCTCGCCGCGCGAGATCGAGGAGTACCTCTACCGCCATGCCGAGATCGTAGATGTCGCGGTCATAGGCGTGCCTGACCAGCAATTTGGCGAGATCGTCTGCGCCTGGGTCGTGACCGCAGCAGGGTCCACCATCGACGCGGACCAGATCCGGGCATTCTGCCGCGGCCAGCTCGCGCACTACAAAGTTCCGGCGATCGTCCGACTGGTCGATCAATTGCCCATGACGGCCTCCGGGAAAGTCCAGAAATTCGTGATGCGGCAGGCGATGGCTGCCGAGGAGGCTCTGTGAGTAATGTAAACATTGATCCCGAGATGGCCGATCTGGCCGAAGCCTTGTCGGCCCCGGGCCTGCCGTCGATCACCAACAGCCCGCCCGACGTCATGCGGGCCGTGCTGTCGCAAGTCTCGCCGACAGGCGGCCCCGACATGCACAGCGTGGCCGACGCCTGCATTGCAGGTGTTTCCGTCCGCGACTATCGCCCCAGCGCGAGGCCGCGCGCGACCATCCTGTTCATTCACGGCGGCGGGTGGGTCGTCGGCTCGGTTGCCGATTACGACAGCTTCGCCCGGACCCTGGCCGCACGGACCGGGTGCCGCGTGGTATCGGTCGAGTACCGCCTCGCCCCCGAACACCCCTTTCCTGCGGCCGTGGAAGACGTGTGCGCCGTCTACCGGGAGCTGTCGCCGGATGGCCCCCTCTTTGTGGGCGGCGACAGCGCCGGGGGCAACCTGTCTGCCGTGCTGGCGCAGGTGGACCGCGACAGCGGCGGTGGGCGTCTCGCCGGCCAGATCCTGATCTATCCCTCGGTCGCGGGCGATACCGACACCGAGGCGATGCGAGCCTTCGCCCCGCCCTTCATGGGACTGGAAGAGATCAGCGCCTTCTACGATCTCTACGTGCCCGATCGCGGTCAGCGCGCCGACCCGCGGTTCGCGCCGGCGCGCGGCGTTCTGGTAGGGCTTGTACCCGCTTTGGTTATCACAGCAGGGGCCGACCTTCTCGCGGCGGAAGCGCAAGACTACGCTTGCGCGCTTGCTCAGGCCGGGTGCGATGTCACCACGCATCATCAGGACGGAGCGCCTCACGCCTACCTGACGCTGGCGCCCGCATCATCTGCGGCCGATGCCACGCTCGCCCAGATCGCGCGCTTCATCGACCGGCATTCGTCCCAATCCCAGTAACGATCGCAATCCAGGAGCAACCCGAGCCATGGCTACCGAAGCACCTACCAGAAACGATCTCGCCGCAGCTTACGGCGTAAACCTCGAAGAGCTGCGCGCAAAGTACGCGCTGGAACGCCAGAAGCGCCTCAACCCCCGCAAGAACGAGCAGTTCATCGAGGTGACGGGCGATTTCAGCCACTACATCGATGATCCCTACATCGAGGTTCCGCTGGTGCGCGATGCCATCGCCGAAGAAGTCGATGCCGTTATCATCGGCGGCGGGTTCGGCGGGCTGCTGGCGGCGTCGAAGCTGCGCAAGGCGGGCATCGACAGCTTCCGGATCATCGAGAAGGCGGGCGATTTCGGCGGCACCTGGTACTGGAACCGATACCCCGGCGCCCAGTGCGACATCGAAGCCTATATCTACATGCCGCTGCTGGAAGAGACGGGCTACATCCCCACCGAAAAGTACGCCCATGCTGCCGAACTGTTCGAACACGCCAAGCGCATCGGCAAGACCTTCGATCTCTATCCCTCCACCCTGTTCCAGACGCAGATCACCGAACTGCGCTGGGACGAAGACGCCGATCGCTGGGCGGTAACCACCGATCGCGGCGACAAGATCCGCGCCCGCTACGTGCTCAGCGCCAGTGGCCCCCTCAATCGCCCGAGGCTTCCCGGCATTCCCGGCATTGCCAGCTTTAAGGGCCACACCTTCCACACCAGCCGGTGGGACTACGGCTACACCGGCGGACATAGCCGGGGCGAAATGACCGGCCTCGCGGACAAGCGCGTCGCCGTGATCGGCACGGGCGCGACCGCCATCCAGTGCGTGCCCTACGTCGCCCGGGACGCGAAGCATCTCTACGTCGTGCAGCGCACGCCTTCGACGGTCGATGTTCGCGGGAACAAGCCCACCGACCCGGACTGGGTCAAGTCGCTGAAGCCGGGCTGGCAGCGCGAACGCATGGACAATTTCATCGCAACTCTCAACGGGGTCAATGCCGGCACGGATATGGTGGACGACGGGTGGACCCACCTGTTCCACGACACCATGACGGCGCTACGGCATCCCGACGGATCGGCCATTGCTCCCGACGATCTGGCGCAGGCCATGGAGATTGCCGATTTCCGCAAGGGCAACGACATTCGCGACCGCATCGCCCGGACCGTCACGGACGACAAGACCGCGGCTGGCCTCAAGCCTTGGTACGGCATGTTCTGCAAGCGCCCGACGTTCAATGATGAATATCTGGACGCCTTCAATCGCCCCAATGTCAGCCTCATCGACACCGAGGGGCGCGGGCCGGACCGGATCACGGAAACCGGCATCGTGTTCGGCGGCGTCGAATATCCTGTCGATTGCATCATCTTCGCCACCGGTTTCGAGACCGGCACGGCCTATGCCCGGCGGGCCGCTTTCGAAATCCACGGAGCCGATGGCCAGTCCCTGACCGAGAAGTTCGCGACCGGCACCCGCACGCTCTATGGTCTGGCGACCCATGGTTTCCCGAACTTCTTCATGATGGCGCTGGGGCAAAATGGCTTCAAACCCAACATTACCGACACCTTGGACGAGCAGGCGAGCCACATCGTGCAGGTCATCGTTGCGGCAAAGGCGGCAGGGAAAACCCGTGTCGAAGTCACCGAGCAGGCTGAAACCGCCTGGGTGGCCGAGATCCGTGAACTGGCCCGTGCCGGACGGCCCTATCTGGAGACGTGCACCCCCGGCTATTACACGGGCGAAGGAGACATCGACAAAGGCCTGCTAGTCGATACTTACGCTCCCGGGCCGATCGCATTCACCAAGGTTCTGAATGCCTGGTGCGACAGCGGCAGGCCCGGTCTGGAATTTTCCTGATTGCTGCATGCACCGCCTGCCTGAATTGCGTCTGGCAGGCGGTGCACTTTGAATGGAGCGATGCTGATGCGCATTGGCGATACGACCCCTGCTGGACAGCTCGTCCGGAACTTTGGAAATGCGGCCGAGATGGCCAAGATGTACGCACCCAACGTGGAGTGGAGCCTGCCGCCCTCGCTTCCGTTTTCAGTGCCGATGAAGGGCTACGATGCCGTCACCGCCTTCAACCGTTCTGTCTGGAGCGACGTCTACTTCGAGGACTGCACCGTGGAAATTCTCGACGAGGTGGGTTCCGAGAGCATCAGCGCGGTCCGCTTCATATATCGTGCACGCTTTCGCGCGACGAACCAGCCGTATGAAAATGAATACACATTGTTCGCTCGCCACGATGACAGGGGCATCACGGAAGTCTTCGAATCGCTGGATCTGGCCAGGTTGGCGCAGCAGGCCCCCGGCTGAAAACAAGTGCGGTATGCCCGTCGCTTCCCGGACCTGCCGTCCCAGAACGGCGTTCGTCGCATCGAGTGCAGTTAGGTCAGGCGTCCCGTTTACACAGAGAGGGTTTGCCTCGAACTCCGGGTGAAGGACTGGCAGTTGGGGACGTACGCCTGACCGATCGAACGGCCGCGTCGCGTTGCGGTGCGCTTCGCCGCATGCGGAGACACCCTTCAGCGACGGGTTTTGGCGCAAAAAGACGTTCAAGTGGCTTATGTCGACCGGCGACAATTGGTCGAAAGCTGTCGCCGGGACCGACGCATCCGAACGACCGCTATCCTGTCTTCGCGGACCTGAAGCTGCCTAACCAGATCGTCCGCAATGTCCGGTGCGCGAATGACGAAGCCCGCTCGCATCGCGAGTTGGACGTCGGGCGCATGATTGCATGGCACGTACGCAATGCCGTTCACTGGCGCGTAAAGACGAACAGAATAGTGGAGAAAATGAGGGTAGCGAAGTCCGGCTGGGGGCACATTTGGGGGCATCCCTGAAAATCGACACACAAACTATTACATTATATCAGCTTCTTATGGAGGTTTTGCGGTTCCGTCCCCGGCACCATTGGCTTCCAAATAACTGAAAACATTGAGAAATCGTCGCAAGGACGGTCCTCAAAGCGTGTTTGCTACACAGGTCTGCTACACAATCCGGTCCCGGAATCGGCGAAAAGGATCGTAAAAACAGTCACTTACCTTCAAGGTGACTGTTACACAAACCTGCTACACAAACGGCCTCAAGGGCTATGCATTCGAGCAGGCCAATTCTATTATCGCCGCCGCGTTCCAGCGGATGCTCGAAGCCTAATTGGCCGGGCTGAAATCTGGCGATCACTTCGGACCGATAGCCTCAAGACCGCTCTGCGACGCTTGCCCAGCGCGAGAGCGAAGGTTGAAGTGGAAATTGAGCGCAGCCGTTGGCTGGCTGGGCTGACTGTCGATGAGACGCTCCTGCAACCGTTCTCAAACGATGCGCCCGTTGCGCGATCTGCGGCTCCGCCGCAGCCGTCCAGCTGACCTGCCCCCCGCTGGTCCCGCGGTCATAACGAGAGTCTGCCGGTTTGATATTCGTGCTGCTCCACCGGCACAAGCGCGTCGGGTGTGACGCTTCCATCATGCAGGAACGCCCGACGCGCTTGTGCCGGTGTTCGGTTCCCCAGGGAAGCTGCTCACCGAGTTCGGCAAGATCGGCATCGGCGTCTATCGCACCAACATCGGTTTCATGGACCAGGCGGCCGCCTTGCAGGGCGAGGTCCGCATGGACGTCAACCGCAGGATCAAGCAGGCGCTCGACCCCAACGGGATTATCGCGCCGGGCAAGTCCGGCATCAGGATCTAGGCTCTCGAGCCTGGAGCCCATGCATCACCTCCCCGGTGGCATGGATCGCTACTTGGGGCAGGCGCCGAGCACATCGGTGCCTGCCGCTTTCTTTGTCGGCCCGCGCTCGACGTGCGCCGCGATGCACGCATCATCGTCAAAGTGAAGGTTGACGCGGTTCTCGGTCGCAAACGACTTCTGGGGGCGTCCCCGCCGACTACAGGCCACCGCAGACAAACGCACGACGGAAGCGAGCGTCAGAGGACCGAGAGGTAGGATCGAAGCGTGTCGGCGGTTTCCGTCAGCCCCACCGCTTCGATCTTCAGGAGCAGCGCCTCTGCGTTCAGCGCCGGGTTCTTGAAGCGTTCGCGCATTCGCCTGATCGCTCCGACTGCCCGGCCCGGATCAAGTTCGATGGTGTCTGCGATGAACGCATCGGTCGACTTCGCCTCGATGTTCAGATCTGCCAGGACACCCTGGGGAAAGTCCTTGAGGTTGTCCGTCACGATCGTCGCCGCTTGTGCCTTCAGGGCCGCAGCGACGACGTGATGGTCGTTCGGATCGGGCACGCCGGTGCAGACGGCCTTGAGGGCCTCATAGCCCGTCACAGGGGCTTCCTCGAACGCGCTCTCCATGCGCTCGCGCTGGTTCCTGGCGACGGCCGCCGAGTTGGAGTTCCCCTTGGCCGCGTGAATCTCGTCGACGGCGCGCTCGACCTCGTCCAGCACCTCTGCCGACCACCGGATGCGGAAGAAGCCCTCCTCGGCGAGCGTCAGCAGCATATTGCGCTTGAGCACACCGACCAGTGCGCACGCATCGACGAAGGCTGTGTAGCGGTTGGCGAACAAGGTTACAGCAGCTCCGCGTCGTTCTCGGCGAGGTCGGACAGTGCCTGTCGACGTCTAGAGTCTCGCTCCTGCTTGTATGCGAACAGATCCTCGGCTCGGATGCGCCGGTGCCTGCCCACCAGCACATGCGGGATCGACGCCTTCTCCAGCAACGAGATCAGGTGCGGCCGGGACACGTTCAGGATGTCGGCGGCCTGCTGCGTCGACAGCATCTGATGCACCGGGACCAGTGTCACCGCGTCACCGCGACCGATGTGCCCCAGCAGCTCTATCAGCAGGTGCGAGAGCGCGGGCGTGAGCGTCACGTCGACAGGCTGGCGATCGTCACCGAGCACACGCAGCGTCGCGTCACCGTCGGCGTGGACGGCGATGATCTGACGTAGCTGGTTGGCAGCGGCCTTCTCGCTTGCGGAAGGCAGCCGTGCGCCGATCTCCTCGGCGAAAGCTGGGATGGTCACGGGCGGGCTCCTCTACGGCGTGTGCCTACGCAGTATTCGAAATAAACGCAATAAGTGAAATGTTCGAAAACGGTAGGGGTTCCCAGATCGTGTCACCACCAACGTGTTGTCGGCTCACGCCACTCGGCAGGGTCTCGCGTGATCAGCTCCCAGAACGCGCGCGCGGTCGAAGTAATCGCGCTCGACATCGCCATCCTCCGGTGCGTCAGCCGTGGATCCCCGAGCATGAACTACACGCCGCAGGAGTACGAGCAGCTTGCAGCCAAGGCGGGACAGGATGCCCACCAGCGCCTGAGCGCGCTTGTCGGCAATGCGGCCTTCGGAGGCATGACGCCCGAGGCGCAGCGCAAGGCGATCCAGAAGGCAATCGAGGTGGCTCGAAAGGGGGCGCGAGGTGAAAGCGCCGCCAAGGGTCTGCCGATGCTTCCGCCAACGGTCGCTTCGAAGCACACGCCGCCTCCACCGCCGCCGGGATTCAAGATGGACTGAGGCCCATTGTCTCTATCGTCCCTATTATCCTGCAAGCATGGCATCCACTCGCGATCAAGAATGGGGCTATGCTATAGAACAAAGATCGGCCATTATGGATCAACAGCACTGGGGGGCCTGTGCGATACTCAATCGGATTTGCATTCCTATTACTCTGCGCCTGTTCGGACAGGCCAAGCCGGGAAGAATTGGAGCAGCAGGTTTCCGAACTGGAATCCGAAAATGCTGCGCTCCGATCGCAACTGGATGAGGCGCATTCCGCTGCAGAGGATGCCCAATCCGCAGCGGAGACGGCACACAGCGCAGCCGAGGAGGCGAAATCGCAAGCGCAACGATTCCAGAATGAGAACTGGCGTGATGTCGTCGGAGACGCCCAAAGCGCAGCGGACGATGCTGAACAAGCGGCCAGTAACGCCAAGGATGCGGCGGATAACGCAGAGGCGGCAGCGCAAGAGTAAGAGCAACGCGCCCCATTGACGCAAATGAGAGTAATCGCCTGCACGAGGCGGCGGGCGGGTCTGGAGCACCTGCCCTTGAGGTAGCGAAGGCTGCGGGGATCGTTAACCCCGGGGAGGCAGTGGTAGGTCTTTGGTCGCCACTTGCCCCACCTATTGCTTCGTCGATAGACGAAGAAATTTATCGATTATGGTCAAACTGCTTAAGGTACCAGTTACCGATGAATTGAATGATTGCGATGCCCGCGATAGCCAAGGCAATAATTTTTATGGAACTGGCATTGTTATTTGGGTCTAGGAAGACACCGATGGCCCCACCAAGAAGGCCAAGTAAAACTGCGGAGATGTTTATTGCGATCTCGATGATGCCGGAGACACGACTCCTACGGCTGATATCATCGCGGAGCCTGTCTATAACTGCGGCCGCCAAAACATCGACTGCGAGCGCCCGCTCATAATTCCCCAAAACCTTCTCGGCGCTATCGCTGGTTACGGACCTAAATTTCGCTCTCTCGGCTTCGGATGGGAGTTGGAACTGTCCCAGTTCTTCGCCTGCTCGCAATGCAAGCGCGTCGCCAATCAAGTCCCTTAGCGAGCTGCGTTCGGATTCTAATGTCATTCAGCGTCAGGACTATTCACGCAGACTGGACGGAACCGAAGCTGCGAGAACCTTTGCTACCGCAGCACGAATGTCCGCATCAGACGCGATCATTGATGCGGCCCCCTTCTCATCAGCGTACTTTGCGGAGGGTCGCGCCGCGTACCCATGAGAGGGAGCCGGATTTAAAGTTGCGCAGATCAATTGGGCAACGCGGATATCTGGCAAGATTGTAATCTCAACCGGACTGGCGTTGGTTATCGTCAAGGGCATTCGCCCCCGGTATCCAGGATTCATGTAAACCGGTGGGATAATGATGCCCAAGCGCGTGATGCTGCTCCGAGGGAACACAAAGCCGAGGCAATCGCTAGGGATCGCAATCGTCTCTTTGAGGGTTATGAAAACCGTTTCCCCTGGCTTGACTTTCCGCCTGCTGAACTGCCGCTGAGTCACTTGGCTCTCGCCCAGATCCTGGCCTAGAACGTACTCCGTTAGGTCGTACACAGTCTCCTGATCGCTCAGGCGCAGGTCAATGGATGCTGGCTGCAATGATGACTCATCAAAGGGTGTGACGATGCTTTCGCCCATCTTCCGTCGGGCTTCGTACTGGCCATCGATGAGGAAAGCCGCGCTCATACCCCAAAGCTCCCTGTGATCACGCATGCTTGAATCATAGTTTGGCGACTTTGGGAATCCGAAATCAACACGGGCGTTCCGAAGCCAATGAACCAGCCGTGCTTACCGGGTGCTTACCCGAAACAAATAAGCCAGGCCCACGCGGCAGTACTATAGCGGTCAAAATCCTTGCAAATCCGTATGGTGAGCCCTGCTGGGTTCGAACCAGCGACCTACTGATTAAAAGTCAGTTGCTCTACCGACTGAGCTAAGGGCCCGCCCTTCGGGTCGCGCTGTCATGGCGCGCGGCGTGGTGCGGCCCTAGGGGGGCTCGCGCGGCGGGTCAAGCGGGCGGCGAGGTGTTTCAGCGCGAGGCCTGTCGCCGGATCGCGCCAGCCGGGCGCGATGCGCGCGGCCGGGCACACCACGAAGGCACGCGTGCGAAAAGCGGGGTGCGGCACGCTCAGCGCCTTGTCCTGCCAGTGCCCGCCGCTCCACAACACGAGGTCGAGATCGAGCGTCCGCGCGCCCCAGCGCTGGCCGCGCCGCACCCGGCCGAAATCGTGTTCGATGCCTTGCAGCAGCGCCAGCAGCGCGCGCGGGGGCAGCGCGCTGTCCACCACGGCCGCGCCATTGGCATAGCGGCGGCGCGATGGCCCCAGCGGCGCGCTGGCGATCACCGGCGCCACCGCCAGCACCGCCAGCCCGGCCGCTTCCAGCGCCAGCGCCGCCGCGCGCAGCACGCTGGGCGGCCCGCCGTGGCGCGGGTGGCGCACGTTCGAGCCGAGCGCGATCAGGTAGCGCTGGCGCACCGGCGTCAGATATCCTCGGCCAGGCGCCCGTAGAGCTGCGGCCGACGGTCGCGGAAGAAACCCATCCCTGCGCGGTGCTTCGCCGCTTCGGCAAGGTCGATGGCCGCCACCAGCACGCCGGTCTCCTCCGCGCCATATTCGGCGAGGAAATCGCCCCACTGGTTGGCGATGAAGCTGTGACCGTAGAAGCGCTGCTCGTCGGCTTCGGTGCCGATGCGGTTGGCCGCGATCACCGGCATGCAGTTCGATGCCGCATGGCCCAGCATCGCGCGCCGCCAGATGCGGCTGGTGTCGAAGCTGGCGTCATAGGGTTCGGATCCGATCGCGGTGGGATAGAACAGCAGCTCGGCCCCCATCAGCGCCATCGCGCGCGCGCATTCGGGATACCACTGGTCCCAGCACACGCCCACGCCGATGCGCGCGCCGAACACGTCCCACACCTTGAATCCGGTGTTGCCGGGGCGGAAATAGAACTTCTCTTCATAGCCCGGACCGTCGGGGATGTGGCTCTTCCGATAAGCGCCCATGATCTCGCCATCGGGGCCGACCATCGCCAGCGTGTTGTAGTAATGGTGCCCGTCGCGCTCGAAGAAGCTGGTGGGAATGGCGATGCCCAGCGCCTTGGCCAGCTTGCGCATTTCGCGCACCGAGGGGTCTTCTTGCAACGGCCGGGCGAGCGCGAACAGCGCCTCGTCCTCGCGGTTGCAGAAGTACGGCCCTGCGAACAGCTCGGGCGGCTGCACCACTTGCGCGCCCCTGGCGGCGGCCTGTTCCACCAGCGCGGCGACGGCGGCGATGTTGACCTGCTCGTCGGCATGGTTGAGCGCGAGTTGGAGGGCGGCGACGGTGATCGTGGTCATGCCCTGCACTTATGGCCATCGCGCGTTCAATTCAACGCTGGGACGGTGACAGCGGCGCGCGTGCTTCCTATCTTCGCGCAGGACACGATACGAAAGGACTTCTCCCCATGGCGCAGGCCATTTTCGCAGGCGGCTGCTTCTGGTGCACCGAGGCGGTGTTCCGCGACGTGATCGGCGTGGAAGCCGTCGAAAGCGGCTACATCGGCGGCAGCAAGGCCGATCCGACCTACAAGGAAGTCTGTTCCGGGCTGACCGGCCATGCCGAGGCGATCCGCGTGACCTACGATCCGCAGTCTCTGCGCTATGCCGACCTGCTCGACATCTTCTTCGTCACGCACGATCCGACGCAGCTCAACCGGCAGGGCAACGACGTGGGCACTCAGTATCGCTCGGCGATCTTCCCGCTCGACGACGACCAGCGCGCCGAGGCCGAAGCCGGGATCGCCCGCGCGCAGGCCGAGCGCGACCAGCCGGTCGTCACCACCATCGAAGGCCCCGCCACCTGGTATCCGGCGGAGGACTACCACCAGGAATACTGGCAGGGCGAAGGCCAGCGCAATTCCTACTGCCTCGCCGTGATCCCGCCCAAGCTGATGAAGCTGCGCAAGAGCTTCGCCAACCGGGTGAAGGCCTGATCCTTCAACCGGCGCGCTTTACCCAGCGCCCTTTACCCACCGGGCCGCGAAGAAGCCGTCGATCCCGCCCGCCCCGGCCAACATGCCGGGGTCGGAGCGGAACCACCCTTCCGCCGTCGGGGCGATGCCTTCGGGCAGTTCGTCGACGCGGATCGGATCGGGGCGCAGCGCGCGCACCCAGTCGGCCTGGCGCTCGCCCTCGGCGGGCTCCATCGCGCAGACCGCATAGACCAGCGTGCCGCCGGGCTTGAGCGCGCCGGCCGCACGTTCCAGCAGATTGCGCTGCAATTCCGCCAGTTCGCCAAAGGGCGGCTGGCGCAGCAACACATCGGGATGGCGACGGCAGGTGCCCGTGGCCGAGCACGGCGCATCGAGCAGCACCGCGTCGTATATCTCCTCGGGCCGCCACTGCATCGCATCGGCGGCGATCACTTCGGCCTCCAGCCCCACGCGCGTGAGATTGGCGGTCAGCCGCTCCAGCCGCCGCGCCGACTTGTCGAGCGCGGTGACCTTCCAGCCCGCCGCGGCCAGTTGCATGGTCTTGCCCCCCGGCGCGGCGCACAAATCAAGCACGCGGCGTCCTTCGCCCGCGCCCAGCAGCCGCGCGGGCACACTCGCGGCAAGGTCCTGCACCCACCACGCGCCTTCGCCGAACCCCGCCAGCGCCTCGACCGCGCCCGCGCGGGCCAGCCGCACGTGCCCGGGCATCAGCGACGAACCGCCCAGCCGCTCGGCCCATTCGGCGGTACGGCTCGCGTCCTTCAGCGTCAGGTCGAGCGGCGGCGGCACGGCCAGCCCCGCCGCGATGGCGTCCACCCGCCCCGGCCAGGCCGCGTCCCAGCGCGCCCGCACCGCGTCGGGCAGCGTCGGCGCGTCGGGCAGGCGCTGCCCGCTCTTGAGCAGGGCCGAGAACACGCCGTGCGCCAGCCGGCGCGGCCCGCCCATCAGCAGCGGCAGGCCCGTGGCAATCACCGCGTGCGGCGGCAATTCCAGCCGCAGCGCCTGCGCCAGCATGATCCGCAGCACGCTGCGCGCCTTGGCGTCGTCAGGCAGCACCTGCCGGGTTGCGCCATCGATCAGCGCGTCGAGATCGGCGAGCCAGCGCAAGGCCTCCTGCGCGATGGCGGTGGCGAGCGCGCGGTCGTCGCCGCGCTCGATCGCGCGCAGGATCGGCGGCGCGGCCTGGTCGAGCGGTTCGCCCCGGCGCAGCACGGCATCGAGCATCCGCAACGCCGCGCGCCGCGCGGGCACGCCGGGGGTTTCATCCTGAGAATGTGCGTTCATCGTCCGCCTATCGGCGCACAGGACACAAATGGCAATTGCATCGCGCGCAGGGACGCCCCATCTCGCGATCCATGGACAAGCCTATTCCCCGCGCCACGCAGCGCCCGGCGGCCTTCACCCGCCCCGCGCACTGGACCAACGCTCCGGCCCCCGCTCCGCAACCGATGCAGCGCGGCGAAGATCCCGATGGTCTCGATCCCACCCGCTTCGGCGATTGGGAGAAGAACGGGATCGCGATCGACTTCTGACGGCCTATGGGGGGATCAGCCCTCGATCACCCCGCTCGCCGGGTGGTGCCGGTCGAGATGCTTGCGGATGATCTTCAGGTTGCGGCTGTTCGAACGGAACAGCAGGTCGAAGGCATCGCCCACCACCGGCACCGCGCCGATCGCGGCATCGAAGGCGACGTTCGCGCTCATCCGCCACAGCTTCCACTTCGGCAGGCCCAGGTTGCGCGCCTCCCACACCAGCCACGCGCCCATCGCGGCGGTCAGCATGTCGCCCAGCACCGGCACGAGGCCCGCCACCGCGTCTAGCCCGACCTTGCGACCCAGCCCCGGAATGGTGAAGGCGCGTTCCAGCACCTGCTCCATCGCCTCGATACGGGCGCGGACAGCGGCAGGATCACGCCCCAGCCCGGGCATCGCGGGGGCCATGCGGCGCGGGCGGACGGTCGATGTCGAAAAAGCGTTCATGCTCCCTACTTGGGAAGCATGGCCAGCGGCGGCAAGGGATGCCAGCCCCACGGATTGAGCGCGAAGCCCGTCACGCCGCTGCGCACCAGCGACCAGCGCAAGGGCCGCGCGATGGGGATGAAGCCGTTGGCGGCGGTGATCTCCCCTTCGGCCTGCCCCAGCAACGCCGCGCGCTGGCGCGGGTCCACCGCCTGGCGCGCCTGCGCCAGCAGGTCGTCGCCCACGGGGCTGCACACCGCCTTCTGCACCGCGCAGGTCAGCTGGTTGAGGAACCAGGTCGCCCGGCCATAGCGCGCCACGCTGTCCACCAGCCGCAGCTCGGCGCGGGTGCCTTCGGGCACGCGGTTCAGGCCGACGCCGATAGCGGCGAAGTCTGCCGTCAGGTGCGCCAGCACCAGTTGCGAACCCGGGCCATCGGGCATGGCGATGCGCAGCACCGGCGGCGCGTTGCCCGCCGCCTTCCAGCGCGCGACGCGTTCGACGGCGCTGCTGCGCCGCGCCGGCAGGTCCAGCGCCGCCCAGCGTTCGCGCACCGCGCCGGTATCGTCTTCCACGTCGGCCGAAACGACCCGCGTGGTCGGCTCCCACCCGCCCACGTTGAACGCTGCCAGCAGCGCCGGACGATCGATCGCCAGCGCCAGCGCCTCGCGGTTGAGCGCCTGGGAGAGGAAGCCGTCTCCGCGCTCGATCATCAGCCCGAACAGCCCGATCACCGGGTCGATCTGCACATTCCCGCGCGTCAGCCCGCCCACGCCCGCCAGCGGCAGCGAATCGATGCGCCCGCCCAGCACCGCGTCGACAAAACCATCGTTGAAGCGCTCGACCGCGCGCGCTGCGCTCACCACTTCGAGGTGGATCGGACGGCTGCGCGCGGCAAAGCCTTCCTGCGGGGGCAGCCCGCGCTTGTCCGGCGGGATCAGCGCCAGCACCGCCGCGCGTGCACCGCCCACCCCGTTCGCTTCACCCTCGCGCTTCAGGCCCATCGGCCCGGCGCCGCGCTTGTCGTGGATCAGCCCCAGTTCCGGCTGCGCCAGCAGCGTCAGCAGGTCGGGCATCGGCGCGTCGAGATCGACCTCGATCACCCGGTCGGCCATCACCCGCACATCGTCGATCGGCGACAGGTCCAGCCCCAGCGCCGTGCCCGAAAGCGCCGCCAGCGTCTTGCGCAGGGCCGCCGCCGCGCTTTCGGCGCTGACCGGCGATCCATCGGGCCAGGTCCCGTCGCGCAAGCGGAAGATGTAGCTTTGCCCGTCGTCGGTCACGATCCAGCGATCGGCCAGCGCGGGCACCACGCGGCCTTCGGCATCGAAGCCCACCAGCCCCTCGATCGTCGCCGCGCGCAGCACTTGCGCGGCCGGGGAAAGCCGCGCGCCCGATGTGCGGAAGGCATCGTCTTCGCCCACCAGCGCCACCGGCAGCGGACCATGCTTGGCGCGCCCGCAGCTCGCCCCCAGCAGGACCAGCGGCAACAGAAATGCCAGAGCGGTGCGTGAACGACGGACCATCGCCTGCCGTGCTAGCAGACCCAGGCGCGAAGGTCAGCGCAGAAGCGCCGGGAAAATCGCTTAGAGGCCCCCCGCATCCGACGCTTGCACCAGCGCGGGATCGATCGGCTGCGCAAAGGCGATGCCGAAGCGGTTGTCCTGTATCCAGGCGACCGTGCCGGCCACCCAGCCGATATGGCGCAGCGCGATTTCAAGCCCCGTGCCGGGGCCGACCTTGACGTTGCCTTCGGCCATGACGCCGCCCGCCGAAAGGTTGCGGATGCGCACGCGGTGTTCGCCGTCCGCGCGCAGGCCGTTCGGGTCGACAAGGCGCAGGTCCGCCATCAGGAACAGGTTGTCCCGCCCGCGCTGGCGATGTTCGATCTCGTCCATGGCCTGCTTTTCGCGTGCCGATACCGCCGGGATGCAAACGAACATGCCTAACGCGCAATTAACCCGCCCTACGTCCCGAACCGGGACAGAAACGGGCGCGCGCTGGGGCGGCAGCGACCGGGCGGACCATAGCGCCGCCCGGTCGCTATGGATCACATGTCGCGCGAAATCTTCTCGCGGCGCTCGTGCGCTTCCTGCGCTTCGACCGTCATCGTCGCGATCGGGCGGGCGATCAGGCGGCCGAGGCCGATCGGCTCGCCGGTCACTTCGCAAAAGCCGTATTCGCCTTCGTCGATGCGGCGCATGGCCGAATCGATCTTGGCGATCAGCTTGCGCTGGCGATCGCGGGTGCGCAGCTCGATGCCCCAGTCGGTCTCGCTCGATGCGCGATCGTTGAGGTCGGGCTCGCGCAGCGGGCCATCCTGCAGCGCCGAAAGCGTGGTTTCCGAAGCCGAAAGGATCGACCTCTTCCATTCCAGCAGCAGCCGCCGGAAATAATCCTGCTGCTGCTCGGACATGTACTCTTCGTTGTCACTGGGAACATAGTCGCCCGGCATGGCCCGGCGGGCCTTTGCCAGAACGTCGATTTCATCACTCAAAACCCCAGCCATCCGGCCCTCCGCATGACCCGACCGTACTGGTGCGGGCTGGAAAACGTCGACCCCACAGGCCCTTCAGCGCCGCATTGCGACGCGGCGCAAAGCTCTTGGTTTGGCGCGCCTATAGGGTCCGCTCCGTAACGCCACAAGTCCTTACTCACAGTGTCGAAAGTTGGATGAAGGAGAGCCGAACGAACATGGCGAATGGTCCGTAGCTGTCCCCTCCGCTCGACTTCTGCGGCTATCATTAACGCTTTGTTGACCAAACTTAGCGAGGTTTTCCCTAGGGCAGCGCCATTGGGGGACGTTGCCGGACAGGACTTGGACCAGATCATGACGCCCATCGGCCTCGCCAGCATCACACCCGCCTCTACCGCCGCCATCCCGGCCGCCACCGATTCGCTCGTCGCCGTTTGCCTCGCTGCTGCGCAGATGGGCGATGCCAGCGCCTACTTCGACCTCGGCGTCGCCTTTTCCACCGGCAGCCACGACGTCGATTGCGACTTCGTCGAGGCGCACAAGTGGTTCAACCTCGCCGCCGTCGCGGGCCATGACGAAGCCGCGCAATGCCGCGCCGACGTGGCCGAGGACATGACCGCGCGCGAGATCGCCGAAGCCCAGCGCCGCGCCCGCGAATGGCTGCGCGCCGGAATGCGCCGCGCGGCCTGACCGTTACGCCACCGAGCTGTCGCGCGGGCGGACATAGACCCGCGCCACGATCGGAAAGCTCGCCGCCACCTCGCGCTCGATTGCCAGCACGATCCGTTCGACATCGCGCGCGGTGATCGCGTCCTCGAAATCGGCGCTGATGATCACCGTCACCATCGTCGGCGCGCTGTGCAGAGTCAGCACCTCGTGCACCCGCACCACGCCCGCGTGCGCCGCCGCCTTCGCGCGAATCGCCTCGACCATCACCGGGTCCGCGCTTTCGCCGATCAACAGGCCCTTGGCCTCGTGCAGCAGCACCACCGCCAGAACGCCCAGCACCAGCCCGATCAGCACCGAAGCCAGCCCGTCCCAGAACGGATGGCCGGTGACGAGGCTCAGCGTCAGCCCCAGCGCAGCGACGATCAGGCCCACCAGCGCGCCCGAATTTTCGAGCAGCAGCACCAGCGTCGGTGCATCCTTGGTGTGGCGGATCTCCTGCCAGATCGTTCCGCGCCGCGTCTTGTTGAAGTCGGCCAGTGCCGCGATCGTCGACCAGCCCTCCAGCGCGAAGGCCACCGCCAGCACGGCATAGGCGAGCAGCGGGTTGGTCGCCGGCTCGGGATCGAGGATGTGCAGCACGCCCTCGTAGACCGAGACCCCCGCGCCCAGCGCGAACACCAGGATCGCGACGATGAACGACCAGAAGTACAGCTCGCGCCCATAGCCGAACGGATGCGTCGCATCGGCCGGCTGGACCGACCGCTTGCGGCCATAGAGCAGCAGCACCTGGTTGCTCGAATCGACAAGGGAGTGGACGCCTTCGGTCAGCATCGCCGACGAGCCCGTCACCGCCGCCGCCCCGAACTTGGCAATCGCGATGCCCACGTTCGCGCCCAGCGCGATCAGGATCGTCCGCGTCGAACCGCCCGCCATGAATGTTCCCCAATGTTGCCGGTCAAAGCCAGCCGATCCTGCGGAAGCGCCAGAACAGCCCCCCGCAGATCGACAGGATGACCGCCCAGACCAGATAATAGCCGTAGTGCCACCTCAGCTCCGGGATGTACTCGAAATTCATGCCATAGATCCCGGCAATCGCGGTCGGCACCGCCAGGATCGCCGCCCAGGCCGCCAGCTGGCGCGTCATCTCGCCCTGCCGGTGCTGTTCGAGCAGGCTCGCGGTCTCGACAATCGCGGCCAGCGTTTCCTTCAGGCCGCGCATCCGAGCCATCACCCGGCGCACGTGGTCGAGCACGTCGCGGAACCAGATCCTTGCCGAAGGGTCGACCATCGGCAGGTCGGCCTGCGCCAGCCGCTCGACCATTTCCTCCATCGGCCCAATCACCCGCTCGAACCGCCGCAACTGCCGGCGCAGGCGGAAGATGCGGCGGATCACCGCCTGTTCGGGAAACGCGTCGATGGCCGATTCCTCCATGGCCTGCGCCACGTCCTCCAGCCGGTCCATGATCGGCATGTAGCCATCGACGATGAAATCGAGCACCGCGTGCAGCACATAGTCCGCGCCCTCGGCCAGCCGCTCGGCATCGCTTTCCAGCCCGCGCCGCAGGTCGCGGTGCGCGCGGGTCGATCCGAACCGCACCGAGATCACGAAGTCCGCGCCCAGGAAGAACGCCGTCTGGCCATAGGCGATGGTCTCGCCATCCTCGGCCAGCGCGGCGGTGCGCGCCACCACGAACAGCTGTCGGCCATAGATGTCGACCTTGGGCAGCTGGCGCGGGTTGAGCGCATCCTCCACCGCCAGCGGGTGCAGCCCGTACTGCCGCCGCACCAGCTCCATCTCGGCGGCGTCAGGCTCGCACAGCCCCACCCAGTCGAAACTGCCCGGCGCCTCGCACGGGCGATGCACGCCGTCGATCTCCAGCGCGATGTCGTGGGCCTTCCCGGCGGTGTAGCGGTGCGCGGCAACAATCATGCGTGCCCTGTCTGTCGCGGTCGTTGCCAAAACGCAATCGCCGCTGGCAATTGCCGGCAAAGCGGCTAACATCGCTGTCAATAACAAAACGGGAGAACAGGCAATGGGCGTCGAGATCAGGCTCGAAGGCGAACAACCGGACATCGACGTCGCGATCGTCGGCGCGGGCATTTCCGGCATCGGCATGGCCGCGCACATGCAGATGCTCTGCCCAGATCGCCGCTACGCCATCCTCGAACGCCGTGCCGCCATCGGCGGCACCTGGGACCTGTTCCGCTATCCGGGCGTGCGCTCGGACAGCGACATGCACACGCTGGGCTTTTCGTTCGAACCCTGGCGGCACGAAAAGTCGATCGCCGACGGCCCCTCGATTCTCGAATACCTCAACCGCATCGCCGACGAACGCCATATCCGCCCCAACATCCGCTTCGGCACGCGCGTCGTGTCCGCCGACTGGGACAGCGCCGCGGGGTTCTGGCGGATCGTGGCGGAGGACGACAACCATCGCCGCACCAGCCTCACCGCGCGCATGCTCTACCTCGGATCGGGCTACTACGACTACGACCAGCCCTACGAGGCCGAGATTCCCGGCAAGGCAGACTTCGCCGGGCAGATCGTCCACCCGCAGTTCTGGCCGAAGCACCTCGACTATGCGGGCAAGCGCGTCGTGGTGATCGGCTCGGGCGCCACCGCCGTCACCGTCGTTCCCGCGATGGCCGACAAGGCCGCGCATGTCACCATGCTCCAGCGCACGCCGACCTGGTACGCCTCGCGCCCCGCGCGCGATGCCTTCGCCAACACGCTGCGCAAGTTCCTACCCGAACGGCTCGCCTATGCGATCACCCGGTTCAAGAACGTCCGTCTGCAGAACTTCTTCTACAACCGCGCGCGCACCCAGCCGGAAAAGGTGAAGGCGTTCCTCACCGAACGGCTCAAGGCCATGCTGGGCGACAAGTACGACGCCCGCGCCTTCACCCCGCCCTACAATCCGTGGGAACAGCGGCTCTGCCTCGTACCCGATGCCGACATGTTCGAAGCGATCAAGGCCGGCAAGGCCGATGTCGTCACCGACCGCATCGCCCGGATCGACGCCACCGGCATCCAGCTCGAATCGGGCCGCCATCTCGATGCCGACGTGATCGTCACCGCCACCGGCCTCAAACTCGCCATCGCCGGGAAAATCGCGCTGTCGAAGGATGGCGTGCCGATCGATCTGGCCGATCACTACTACTACAAGGCGGTGATGTTCTCGAACCTGCCCAACCTTGCGGCGGTGTTCGGCTATCTCAACGCCTCGTGGACACTGCGCGCCGATCTCAACGCCGAATATGTGTGCCGCCTGCTCAACCGCATGAAGGAGACCGGGCACGAAGTGGCAACCCCGGTGCTGTCCGATGCGGGGGCGCTCACCTTCGACGACGTGTTCGACTTCTCCTCGGGCTATCTCCAGCGCGGCAAGCACCTCCAGCCGCGCAGCGCCACCGACATGCGCTGGCGGCTCAGCCAGGACTACGTGCGTGACCGCAAGTTCATGAAGACCGATCCGATCGAGGACGGCGTGCTGCAACTGGCCCATCCGGACGAAGCCATGGTCACGGTTCCCACGCGCGAGGCAGCCGAATAGCGCGACGTGCCCTCGCGCCTCCCTTCACACGCACTTGCCAGAGGCGGGCTTTGCGGTAACGGTAATTGCCGATGACCGACAAGACCCGCATCTGGACCGCCGCGCTGATCGTGATCGGGGATGAAATCCTCTCCGGCCGCACGCAGGACAAGAACATCGCGCAGATCGCCACCTGGCTCGGCGTGCAGGGTATCCGCCTGCGCGAAGTGCGCGTCGTGGCCGACGACATGGACGCCATCGCCGAAGCGGTGAACATCTTGCGCGCCCGCAACGATTACCTGTTCACCACGGGTGGCATCGGCCCCACGCACGACGACATCACCGTCGATGCCATCGCGGCCGCCGTGGGCGTGCCCGTGATCGTCCACCCCGAAGCCCGTGCCGTGCTGGAACGCTATTACGAAACGCGCGGCGGGCTGACCGATGCGCGCCTGCGCATGGCGCGCGTGCCCGAAGGCAGCGACCTCATCGTCAACCGCATGTCGGGCGCGCCGGGGATCAAGTGCGGCAACATCTTCATCATGGCGGGTGTCCCCTCGATCACCGCGGGCATGCTCGATGGCCTGACCGGCACGCTCGAAGGCGGGCTGCCGCTGCTTTCCACCACGGTCGGCTGCTGGGTCGCCGAAAGCGAGATCGCCGATCTTCTGGCCCGGACCGAGCGCGCCTATGAAGGCGTACAGATCGGCAGCTACCCGTTCTTCCGCGAAGGTCGCACCGGCGCCAACTTCGTGATCCGCTCGACCGATCAGGCCCAGCTGGACGCCTGCGCCGGGGCGCTGTCCGATGCGCTGGCGGGGATCGGGCGCGAGCCGTTCGCCGGGGGCATCTGAGCCGCCGGGCGCGTGGCCTTGCGCGAATCCCTCGCCCTGCCCGCAGCCGCCCTGCCCGCCGCCCTTGTTGCGGCGGCCAGCCTGGCTGGCTGCGCGCCGGCACAGCTCCACCGCTTCCAGCAGGCCTTGCGTGCACGTGACAGTGCCACCGCCGCCCTCACCGACTGGTGCCGCGTCGAAGGCATCGCGCCTGCAGGCGAAATCCGCGCGCTGGTCGATCGCGGCGCGTTCGAAGCGCCCGACGCGCAGACCCGCGCGGCGCTCGGCCTTGCCCCCGGCCAGCCTTTCGGCTTCCGCCACGTGCGCCTGGCCTGCAACGGCGTGGTCCTGTCCGAAGCCAAGAACTGGTACATCCCCGCCGCGCTGACGCCCGAGATGAACCGCACGCTTGAAACCAGCGATGCACCGTTCGGCAAGGTCGTCGCTCCGCTCGGCTTCCACCGCGAACGCCTGTCCGAACACGCGGGCGGCTGGCCGGGCTGCCCCAAGGACACCGTGCTTTCGCATCGCGGCCTCTTGCGCCGGGCCGACGGGACCGCCATCAGCCTCGTTATAGAGTGTTATACAAAAGCCAATTTCAGAAAAAAGGGATGAGGGAATGAGCGAACTGGTCACCATCGAAAAGCGCGACGCCATCGCGATCGTCACGCTCAACCGGCCCGAAGCGATGAACGCGCTGTCGCGGGCCCTGCGCGATGCGCTGGCCAAGGCGATGGACCAGGTCGCCGCTGACGACGACGTTTCGGTCGTGATCCTAACCGGCGCGGGCGAGCGCGCCTTCTGCGCCGGGCTCGATCTCAAGGAACTGTCGACCGGCAACGGCCTGTCCGCCGTCGCCCCCACGGGCGACGAGCCCGCCGACCCGGTCCATGCCATCGAATTCTGCCCCAAGCCCGTGATCGGCGCGATCAACGGCGTCGCCATCACCGGCGGTTTCGAAGTCGCCATCGCCTGCGACGTGCTGATCGCCAGCGACAAGGCGCGCTTTGCCGATACCCACGCGCGCGTGGGCATCCTGCCCGGCTGGGGCCTGTCGCAGAAGCTGCCGCGCCTGATCGGCCTCGCCCGCTACAAGGAAATGGCCTTCACCGGCAACTTCATCGATGCAGCGAAGGCGCTCGAATGGGGCCTCGTCAACCGCGTGGTGCCCGCCGCCGACCTCATCGACACCGCACTGGCGCTCGCCGCCGAAATGGCCACCATCCCGGCCCGGACGCTGTCGGCCTACAAGGCCCAGATCGACCAGGGCAACGCGCTCGCCTATGGCGAAGGCCGCACCCACGAAAAGAGCGCCAGCCGCGCGTTCTCCGCTGCGCTCACCCCCGAAGAGATCGCGGGCCGCGTCGCGGGCGTGCAGGCGCGCGGGCGCACGCAGGCAGGCTGAAGGAGCCCGCCACCCGCGCATTTGCGCTGTCCTACAAGGTGAAAGGCCGTCATGCTCTCGCGGGCCGACGGCCCGCCGCCCTGCGCGCCTGCGCGCGCCTTGCACGAAACCCTGCTCCACGCCGTTGTTTCGTCAACAAGCTTGGGGGAAGCGCCTGAAAAGGCGTGATTCGCCAGAAATCCGGTCGGCGCGTTTGTTGATGCCTTCAACCAGCCGATTTCGCCCGCCGCCGCTTGCGCTTAGCATGGGGCGGCGGCGCGGGCGCCACCGTCCAGTCGGTGCCCGCCGCCGCATAGGCCTCCAGCTCGCGCCAGTGCCGGTCCCAGCCCGGCCCGCGCCGCTCGGGCGGCACTTCGGCCTCGACCATCACCCGCGCACGGGTCACCGGATTGTCGAACGCGGGATGATCGGACACGGGGATCGGCACTCCTGACGGCCCGTGTCGATGCCCTGCGGCGCGCGGCGCGGCAAGGCTGCTGTCCACGACATTCGCGCCCGCGCAAAGGGTTTCAACAACGCGGCCGCGCGCCGGTTATTCCGATGAAGACTTGTTCACGCGCGCGCCACCACCCAGTCACTTGGCCCCATACAGGGTCCTCCCAAGGACCGGATCGTCTCGATCCGGGGGGGATTCCAGCATGACCGAATCGAGCTTTTCGAACCCGGCGGCACGCCGCCGCAGCCTGCGATGGTACGCCCTGCGCGCCACCCTGCCCGCCGCTATCGGCGTCGTCGCCGTCCTCGCCGCCCGCCCGGCCATGGCCGTGCCCAGCTTCGCCGACCAGACCGGCCAGCCTTGCCAGGCTTGCCACGTCGGCGGCTTCGGCCCGCAGCTCACCCCCTTTGGGCGCGAGTTCAAGCTGAACGGCTACACCATGCGCGCCAAGGCCTTCAACGTGCCGCTCGCGGCGATGGCGCTCGCTTCCTACACCCACACGCGCAAGGATCAGGTCCCCGCGCCCGACAAGCTGAACGCCAACGACAACCTCGCCTTCGACCAGGGCAGCCTGTTTGTCGCGGGCGGCGTGGGCCAGCACTTCGGCGGCTTCGCGCAGATGACTTACGATGGCGTTGCGCGGCACTGGTCGTGGGACAACCTCGACCTGCGCGCCGTCACCAATGGTCGCGTGCTGGGCAGCGACGCCGTGTTCGGCGTCACACTCAACAACGCGCCGATGGTGCAGGACGTGTGGAACACGACCACCGCCTGGGGCTTTCCCTATACCGACACGACTGTCTCGGGCACACCGGGCGCGGCGCCGCTGATCGACGGCGCGCTGGCGCAGAACACGCTGGGCGTGTCGGCCTACAGCTGGATCGGGCACAAGCTCTACATCGAAGCAGGCGCCTACGGCTCGCCCTCGGCGGGCACGCTGCGCTGGCTCGGTGCCGACCCGACCGATCCGGGCAAGCTGCGCGGCCTCGCGCCCTATGGCCGCGTGGCCTACCAGCAGGATCTCGCCGGCGGCACGCTGGAACTCGGCGCGTTCGCGCTCAAGGCCGCGATCGATCCGGGCCGCGATGCCTCGACCGGCAAGGGCGATCGCTATTCCGATCTCGGGCTCGACGCCTCGTTCCTCAAGTCCATCGGCAGCGGCGGCGACACGCTGACCGCGCAGATGCGCTACATCCACGAATCCAGCAACCTTGCCGCCAGTTGCCTGCTGGCCGCGCTCGGCCCCGATTGCGCGCACAACACGCTGAGCCAGTTGCGCGGCGATCTTGCCTACAACTGGCGCGGCAAGCTGGGCGCTACGCTCGGCGCGTTCTCGACCACCGGATCGCACAGCGCCTTCCTCTACAGCGGCCCGCTGGCACGCCCCGACAGCAGCGGGGTGATGGCACAGCTCGACTACACGCCGTGGGGTGGCGGCAATTCGCCGTTCGGCCCGCTCGTCAACATGCGGCTGGGCGTGCAGTACACTGCCTATGGCCGCTTCGACGGCGCCAGCCACAATTACGATGGTGCAGGCGCCAACGCTTCCGACAACAACGCATTGCGGGTGTTCACATGGCTGGCTTTCTGATTCGCGGCACGTTCGCCGCCCTCGCCCTTTCAGCGCTCGGCACGACCGGCGCGCACGCCGCCGATGCGGGCGCGGGACGCACCTATTTCAAGAGCCACTGCGCCGTCTGCCACGGCGATACCGCCAATTCCCCGCCGGGCATCGGCCCGCGCCTGTTCGGCGTGGTCGGGCGCAAGGCGGGGACGTTCCCCGGCTTCCACTATTCGTCGGCCATGGCCGCGGCGGGCTTCGCCTGGACGCCCGAGCAGCTGCGCCTCTACGTCGCCAGCCCGCAGGGCGTGGTCAAGGGCAACAAGATGCCCTTCCCCGGAATTGCGGGCGAAGGCGACCGCGCCAACGTGGTCGCCTATCTCCAGACGCTGCGCTGACGCACATTCGCAGCGGGCAAGGAAAAAGGCCGGGAAGATCGCTCTTCCCGGCCTTTTTGTGTCTGCCGTCAGGTCAGGCGATCAGGCGCCCTGAACCTCGGCGAGATCGATCTTGATGCCGGGGCCCATCGACGAGGACAGACCGACCTTGCGGACGTACTTGCCCTTGGCGCCGGCCGGCTTCGCCTTGACGATCGCGTCGACGAAGGCGTCGAAGTTGGCGCGCAGCGCTTCGTTCGAGAACGAGAGCTTGCCGATGCCACCATGGATGATGCCGGCCTTTTCGACGCGGAATTCGATCTGGCCGCTCTTGGCAGCCTTGACCGCATCGGCGACGTTCGGGGTCACGGTGCCCAGCTTCGGGTTCGGCATCAGGCCCTTGGGACCCAGCACCTTGCCGAGACGGCCGACGACGCCCATCATGTCCGGCGTGGCGATCACGCGGCCATAGTCGAGGTTGCCGTTCTGCATGTCTTCGAGCAGGTCTTCCGCACCGACGCGGTCGGCACCGGCGGCAAGCGCGGCTTCAGCCTTGTCGCCACGGGCGAACACGGCGACCTTGACGTCCTTGCCGGTACCCGACGGCAGCGTGACCATGCCACGAACCATCTGGTCGGCGTGGCGCGGATCGACGCCGAGGTTCAGCGCGACTTCGAGCGTCTGGTCGAACTTGGCGGTGCCAAGGTCCTTGAGGAGCTGGATCGCTTCGTCAACGCCGTGGAGCTTCTGGTTGTCGCCCAGCTTTTCGACCAGCGACTTCTGCTTCTTGGTCTGGTTTGCCATGGTCTCAGCCCTCCACAACCTGGAGACCCATCGAACGGGCCGAGCCCTCGATGATCTTGGTCGCCTGATCGATATCGTTCGCGTTCAGGTCCTTCATCTTCATCTGGGCGATCTCGGCAAGCTGCGAGCGCTTGATGGTGCCGGCCGATTCCTTGCCGGGGTTCTTCGAACCCGACTTGAGACCGACGGCCTTCTTGATGAAGAACGTGGCGGGCGGGGTCTTGGTCACGAACGTGAACGAGCGGTCCGCATAGACCGTGATCACGGTCGGCAGCGGCGTGCCCTTTTCCACTTCCTGCGTTGCAGCGTTGAACTGCTTGCAGAATTCCATGATGTTGACGCCGCGCTGACCCAGCGCCGGACCGATCGGCGGGGCGGGCTTGGCTTCGCCTGCAGAAACCTGCAGCTTGATATAGCCTTCAATCTTCTTGGCCACGGGTGGCCTCCTTTCTTCCTGTCGCCCGCAAAGGGGCTCAGAGTGAGCGGTCAGGCGAGAACCCGCCGGGCCCTCTTCCGCACGGAATCGCCAGCTCCGCCACAAGGACGGCACTCGCGAAGGCCGCGCGCATACCGGCATCCCGCCCGAAACGCAAGGGCCGCGCCGCTTGCGCACGCGTGAGAACCTGATACCGGCCAGCGCCCATGCGCATTGCCCTGATCGCCACGCACCACGCCGACTATGCGGCGAACCTCGCCGCCGCGCTGGCGGAACATCACGACGTGCTGCTGGTGCTCAGCCGCCGCAACTGCGCCCGGCAGATCCGCCCCGAATCGCTGGACTGGCTGCGCCAGCACCTGACCTTGCGCATCGTGCCGCACCACCTCGCCCCGCTTCAGCCGCTGATCGCGCTGCTCTGCGCCCGCCACATCGCCCGCTTCCGCCCCGACGTGGTCCATGCGCAGGAGCACCCGACGCGCTCGATGGCCCAGCTTGCCCGGCTGCTACGCGGTCGGCTGCCGTTCGTGACCACCGTCCACGATCCGCTGCCCCACAGCGGCGACGACGACCGCGCCGCCCGCACTTTCGCCCGCGCCTATGCCGCCCTGCGCGCCGCAAGCGACCGCGTGATCGTCCATGGGCAGAGCCTGGCCGAAGACCTCGCCCGGACCGGCGTACCGCACGAACGGATCGCGGTCGTGCCTCACGGCGTGCTACATTTCGGCCGCCACGGCGGCGAAGTTCCGCAAGGCGCGCCCGATCGCCACCGCCTGATCTTCTTCGGGCGCATGGAGGCCTACAAGGGCCTTGCCGAGTTGCTCGACGCCAACGACCTCTGGCTGGCGCAAGGCGTGCCGGTGGACCTGCTGGTGGCGGGCGCCGGGCCGGAAGTGAACCGCCTCGCCCCCCGCCTTGCCGCCGCGCCCAACATCACCCTGATGCGCGGGCGGATCGCGCAGGACGAACTGGAACGGCTGGTGGCGGGCTCTGCCGCCGCGGTGCTGCCCTATCGCGATGCGACGCAGAGCGGAGTGATCGCCAGCACATATGGCGCGGGCCGCCCGGTCATCGCCACGCGCGTCGGCGCACTGGCCGAAGCGGTTCAGGATGGCGGGCTGATGGTGCCGGCGGGCGACATCGCCGCGCTGGCCGAAGCGGGCGCGCGGCTCGTCACCGAACCGGGCCTGCTCGAAACGCTGGAAGCTGCGGTGCAGCGCCGCCGCGACGGCGACCTGTCGTGGGCGGATATCGCCCGGCGCACCGCCGCGCTCTATGCTGCGGCGCGCCATGCCGTGACTGGCGCAGGCCGGGACTGATCCCGCCCGCGCCACGCCAGACAGCTTTCGCGGCGCTTACTTGACGAGTTCGACTTCCTCGAAGCTCAGCTCGACCGGGGTCGCACGGCCGAAGATGGACACCGCCACCTTCACGCGCTGCTTCTCGAAGTCCAGCTCCTCGACGGTGCCGTTGAACGAGGCGAACGGCCCCGCGTTGACCTTGACCGAATCGCCGATCTCGTAATCGACCGCGACGTGCTTGCGCGGTTCAGCCGCGGCCTGCTCGCGCGCACCGAAGTAACGGGCGGCTTCCTTTTCGGAGATCGGCTGCGGCTTGTTGTTGTTGCCGAGGAAGCCGGTCACCTTGGGCGTGTTCTTGACGAGGTGGTAGATGTCGTCGTTCAGCGTCAGCTTGGCCAGAACGTAGCCGGGCATGAACTTGCGCTCGACCGCGACCTTCTTGCCGCGCTTGACCTCGGTGACGGTCTCGGTCGGCACTTCGACCGCTTCGACCAGCTGCGACAGGCCCATGCGTTCGGCCTCGGAAATGATCGCCTCGCGAACCTTGTTCTCAAAGCCGGAATAGGCGTGGATGATGTACCAGCGGGCCATGGGTCTTCCTTGGATGGTCTTTTGGGTCAGGCGAGCGAGAGCAGCCACTGCACGGCAAACCCGAACAGGGTATCGATCCCGAGGAAGAACACCGAAAGAATCAGCATCATCACGCCCACGAAGATCGCGGTGGTGGTGGTCTCCTGCCGGGTCGGCCAGACGACCTTGCGCGCTTCGGCGCGGACCTGGTTGATGAACTCGCCGGGGCTGGTCTTGGCCATCGCTTGTTCGCTCTTCGCTTTCGCTTGCCTTGAGGAATGTCACGCCTTCCACCTAGGGGACATCGCCGCCCCGGACAGGTCCGGGAGGGGCAGGGCGATGTTCCGATGTCGGAAAGTGCGTGTCATTTAGTCGCAAGCAACGCCAATGGCAAGGCGTTGCCTGAGCGCAGGCCCGGGCGCAGTCAGATGACGATGAAATCGCCGTGGGTGAGCGCAAGGTTGGCGGAAAACTGCGCGAACTGTACTTGCGCGCCCGCGCCGTTGCCATCGGCATCGTAGTAAAGCGCGCCGGTGCCTGCGTCATAGACGATCCGGTCGCTGGCATCGTGCGCCTGCGCGCCGATCCAGAACGCCGCGCGGCCGATGGCGCCGTGCGTGACAGGCAGGGCCGTGAACACGCCGTGGTCGAGCATCACGCTGTCGTCTACCGCGACGAAATCGGCGATTCTGTCGATCGCCCCCGACGGGTCAGTCGCAAACACGAAGCGGTCGCGCCCGGCCCCGCCGCGCAGGGTATCCGCGCCGATGCCGCTCCACAGCCAGTCGTTGCCGCCGCCGCCCTTGAGCTCCGAACCACCGTCGGCGGCATGGATCGTGTCGGCGCCCTCGCTGCCGGTCACCGCGGTCTTGCCCGCAAACCCGGTCAGCGAAAGCCGGGCGCCGGGCGTTTCCAGCACGATCCAGCCGATGTAGCCGGTGGCGTGGCCCAGATCGAGCGGCGCCGCGCCCTTCACCGTCAGCTTACCGACGTTGAACGTGTCGAACTGTGCCAGCTGGCCCACGCTTATGCGCACGCGGAAATCGGGCGACAGGGCTTCCATGCCCGCGATCTGCACGCGCGTCAGATCGATCTCGGTCAGGGCGTTGCCGGTCCCGACAAGGCGCAGCGTGTCATGCCCCGCGCCGCCCGAAACCACTTCGCCCGCGCCAAGGCCTTCGGTCGAAAGGATCAGGACATCGTCGCCCGCGCCGCCATAGACCTGATCGATCCCCGCGCCGCCCGCCAATTGGTCGTTGCCCGCACCGCCGAGGATGCGGTCGGTGCCCGCGCCGCCGGAGAGATAGTCGATGCCCGCACCGCCGACGATCACGTCATCGCCGTCGTTGCCGTTGACGGTGCTGCCGAACTTGCCGACGGTGACCTTGTCCACGCCGTTGCTGCCCTGGATCGACACGTTCACGTCTGACGCGCCCCAGTCGAGCGTCATGCCCCCGTTCAGCAGCGTGGCATAGCCCAGGCCGGACACCGCGTGCAGCGTGCCGCTTCCCGAAACCCGGTAGAACACAAGCCCGGCGCTCCGCTGGAGCTGGTTGAACTGGTCAGCATCGAGCGTCACCGTCGACAACCCGCCACGCAATTCCTCGACGTTGCGCCAAACCTGATGGCGCAAGTCGTAGTTTCCGCGAATGCCGGCCAGCTCCACCACGTCGTAGCCCGCGCCGGCATCGAACACGGAACCGATCGCACCCAGGAAATAATCGTCGCCGCTTGAACCGATCGTCGCGGTCTTCACCGTGTCGGTGAACGTTACGAACGTCCCGTCGCTCAGCGACACCTGCGCGCCCGCCACGCCACGCACGTTCAGCACGCGCGTAGGATCGTCCGTGATCAGGCGGACGCCCGCATCGCCCAGCGCGAGATCGCCCACCAGCAGGTCGAGCCCGGTCAGGTCGGCATCGCCCGCGCTCGCGATCTCCAGCCCGCCGGCGTGGAGCGAATCGAGCGCGCTCACTTGCGCCGCCGTCATCCGCACCGCGCCTGTCGCCTCGACGCCTTCGAGCGCGGTCAGCGTGATTCCGGTCAGGTCGGCGCTGGCATAGCCCTCGATCCGCAGCAGGTCGGTGCCCGCCCCGCCGTCGATCGCCTCGCCCGCGACCAGATCGGCGCCCGTGGCAAGGAACAGGTCATCGCCTTCAAGCCCGAACAGGTGGTCCGCCCCGCCACCCCCGCGCAGCGTGTTGTCCAGCGCATTGCCGGTGATCGTGTTGGCGAGCGCGTTGCCGGTTCCGGCCCGCGCCCCGCCGAGCAGGATCAGGTTCTCGACATTGTCGGGCAGCGCGTAATCGACCGTGGCCCGCACGGTATCCACACCGCCATCGGGCTGTTCGACGATCGCATCGTCGCTCGCGGTGACGTCAAAGGTGTCGTCGCCCGGCCCGCCGGTGAAGGTTGTCGCCACGCCTGCGCCACGTCCTTGTTCCATTGCGGTCGCGGAGCCGCCGCTGCGCGCGGAAAGCTCCTGAGTAATATTACTACCAAAATGGAAGTTTCATAGTCGCGACAAGCATGAAGCGGCCGTTTTCGGGACGCCCCCCTGACACGCCCAAACCCCAAGACGTATGGGCCGCTCGATTGCGATCGACCATGTTGCAGGGGAGAACGGGCAAGGCCTGGGGGGAGTTTTGGCCAACCCGGTTGGCTAACTCCCCGGCATTCCGGGCGGACGCCACTTCCATCAGGAAGTGGCAGGAGCGGAGGGACTCGAACCCACGGCCCTCGGTTTTGGAGACCGATGCTCTACCAACTGAGCTACGCTCCTGTGCCGGAGACGCGCCTTTAGTGGCTTGACGCAGGGGATGCAACCGGCTGACAACGATTTTGTCCACTATGGCCCGCGAGGACCCGATCATCCCGCCCGAGCTGCTGCTCAGGGCCTATCGCGCCGGCATCTTCCCGATGTCCGACAGCCGCGACGATCCCGATATCTACTGGGTGGAGCCGCGGTTGCGCGCGATCCTGCCGCTCGATCATTTCCACCTGTCGAAATCGCTGGCGCGCACGCTGCGGCGCGGGCGCTTCACCGTCACCTGCAACGCCGCCTTCGATTCGGTGATAGACGCCTGCGCTGCGCCGCGCGAAGGGGCCGAGGAAAGCTGGATCAGCCGCCGCATCCGCGAGAGTTATCGCGAACTCCACCAGCTCGGCCACGCGCATTCGATCGAATCGTGGCTGGCCGATGAATCGGACACGCTGCATCTGGTCGGCGGGCTCTATGGCGTGGGCTTCGGCCGCGTGTTCTGTGGCGAAAGCATGTTCAGCCGCGCCACCGATGCATCGAAGGTGGCGCTTGCCTGGCTGGTCGCGGCGATGCGGCGCGGCGGCGCGGAACTGCTCGACTGCCAGTTTTCCACGCCCCACCTCGCCTCGCTGGGTGCGGTGGAGATCCCCCAATCGCAATACCTCGGCTTACTCGAAGCCGCGCTGCGCCGTCCTTACGCGGGATTGTCGGCGGGCGGCGCTTCCTCGGCCGCGGGGGCCGGGGCCTTCGACGCCGATGGGCTGGGCGAAGGCGCGGGCTTCGCGGTGCCGACCGGCTTTGCCGCATTGCTCGACGATGCGGCCGAGGCGGGGCTGTCCTCCTCGCCGGGGAACTTCATCGCGCAGTCCTTGACCCAAACGTCATAGACCGGGTGCTGGACCACGTTCAGCGACGGCGAATTGCGGAACAGCCAACCCGAGAACACCTTGTGCCAGGCGAGCTTTTCCTGCGTCGTCGCGCGCTCTTCGACGTAAAGCTGCACGAAGGCGCCGGTTTCGGGCGGATCTTCCCAAGGCGCGGTCTTCTCGCAGGTGGCCAGCTTGACGATGGCGTTGCCGATGCGACGCGATTCGCCCGTCTTCAGCACCACGTCCTGCGTGATGTTGTTGCGCTTGTTGAGGAAGCCCAGCGTCGCCACGCGGTCCTTTACCGGCGTGCCGTATTCGCTTTCGACCACACCGCTGGCAGAGGCGGCAGGCCCCCCGGTCTGCGTCGCCTCGGGCGGCGGCGCGACTTCGTCCCCCCCCTTGCAGCCGGACAGCGCCGCCGAAAAGGCGAGCAGCGCAACGACCGGCGACCGGCGGCCAATCATCAGGCTTCGGGCGACCAGGCTTCGTAGTCGCCGGTTGCGCCGGCGCGCTTGCCACCGCGTTCCAGCGCGCCTTGCGGGCGATAGGCGGCCGACGTGCCGGTGGCGTTGGGGGTGTAGTCCACTTCCCAGATCCGCGCAGGCGGCAGGTTGCTTTCAGGCACGCCGTCGAAGCTGCCATGCAGCCAGCCATGCCATTCCGCCGGCACGCGGCTGGCATCGTTTGGACCGTTGTAGATCACCCAGCGGCGTTCGCGCCCGGCGAAGGGATGACCCTTGGGATAGGGCTTCTTCGCACGGTAGTACTTGTTACCCTGCGCATCGTGGCCGACCAGCTCGCCGTTGCGCGCGCTGTCGAGCATGGTGCCGAAGGTGGCGCCGTCCCACCAGGTGAAGATCTTGCCGAGGATGGTCATGGCCCGAGCGCTTAGCCGCGAAACGGGGGAGTCGGCAAGCGCCGGATGCGCCCTATGCCACCCTTAACGCCTCGCAGGCTCGCTATTACCAGGTGATGAGCGTTCCCGGCGCGATACCAAGCTGCGCCGCGCGCCCCGCGTTCAGCTCCAGCACGCCCGAAACCGGGCCCGCCGAGGGCAGCGGCGTGAGGTCATAGGGCACGGCATTCGCCGCCACGTTCAACACGCGGTGGTCCGCGCCGATGAAGATGATGTCGAGCGGCAGAACCGTGTTCTTCATCCAGAACGCGGTGCGCTGCGGCGGATCGTAGGGGAAGATCATGCCTTCGTCCGCGCCCATCGCGGTGCGGAACATCAGGCCCTTTTCCTGCTCGGCAAAGCTGGCGGCAACTTCCACCGCGAAGCGATGCGGCCCGGCGGACGTGGTCGCCGTCAGCGGCACGACCTTGAGCCCGGAGAGCGGATGGACCGCCGGCATCGGCGCCACCGACGCGGGCTTGGTCGCCTTCGACCCGGCCGCCGCCGGGGAGCACGCGACCAGGCCCGAAGCCACCGCCAGCGCAATCAACCTAGTCCACGTCTTCATCGACCCAACTTTCCGCTTCCTCGATGGTGTCTGCATCGACCATGGCCCGCGCGCTGGCAAGGGGGTGCCCGGCGCGCAACATCGCCGCCACCTGCTTTTCGCGCGTTGCAGGATCATGACTTGCCCCGTCACGCCCGAACGGCCCGAAGCGTCGCTTGCGCGCCAGCACCAGAACCGCTTCGCGTTGCTCGCGCGCCGAACCCAGCCCTTCGTCGCGCAAATCCTCGTCGATCCCGGCCGCGCCCAGCGCCTGCCCGATCCGCCGCGCACCATAGCCGCGCCGCAGCAGCCCCTGCCCCTTGGCCCGCGCGAACACGGCATCGTCGACATAGCGCCGCTCGACCATCCGCGCGACAACCGCCGCCACGTCGGGCGCGACCGCCCCTTCCCAGCCGCGCTCGCGCAGCTTGCGCTTCAGGTAGTCGGCAAGCTTGCCCGCGCTGGTGGCAAAGCGCGCGACATAGCTCAGCGCGAGCTCCTCCAGTTGCCCCGCATCGAGCGGCCTTGGCGCCCGTTTTCCGGGCCGATCGGGACGCTGCTGCTCCATTGCGCCATATTCGTGCCACAGTCCGGTCTAAATGAGAACGCCGCACGTTGACGCCAGCTGCTTTGCGGCGTCGACGGGATTGACAGTCATGGACCATTCACCTGCGAACGCAGAGTTACGGTTCGCAGGTAAACAGAAGAAAATCGGGGTATCGCATGACCGTTTCGGACGCCGTTGCCGAGAAGGCCGCTCTCGTTCCCACGCCGAACGATGATGCTCAGCCGCGCCGTTACGCAGACTTTGACACGCTTTGCCACGCGCTGGACTATGCCGCGCAAGGCGAGCGGGGCTTCAACTTCCACGATCCGCGCGGACAACTGGCGCAAGTCTATCCGTTCAGCCAGCTGCGCGCCGACGCACTCGTCGCCGCGCGCCGCCTTGTTGCCCATGGCGTCAAGGCGGGCGACCGCATCGCCCTGATCGCCGAGACCGGGCCGGACTTCGCCGCGCTGTTCTGCGGGGCGATGTACGCAGGCGCCTGGCCGGTGCCGCTGCCGCTGCCCACCAGCTTCGGCGGGAAGGAAAACTACATCGACCAGCTTTCGGTCCAGCTCGGCAGCTCCGACCCGACGATGCTGCTCTACCCGACCGAGATCGCCGAGATGTGCGCCGCCGCCGCCGCGCGTCAGGGTTGCCCCGGCATGACGTGGGACCAGTTCGGCGCCGTCGCCCCGTCGGATGCGGCCCTGCCCACGCCCGATCCCGAGGCGATCAGCTACCTGCAATATTCCAGCGGCTCGACCCGCTTCCCCCATGGTGTCGCCGTCACCCATCGCGCGCTGATGGCGAACCTTGCCGGCCACGCCTATGGCATGGGCTTCACCGATGGCGACCGCTGCGTCAGCTGGCTGCCGTGGTATCACGACATGGGCCTGGTCGGCTGCTTCCTCTCGCCGATCGCCAACCAGATGTCGGTCGATTACCTCAAGACCGAGGATTTCGCGCGCCGCCCGCTCGCCTGGCTCGACCTGATCAGCCGCAACCAGGGCGCCACGCTCTCCTATTCGCCCACGTTCGGCTATGACATCTGCGCGCGCCGCATTTCGAGCCAGACCAACGTGGCCGAGCGCTTCGACCTGTCGCGCTGGCGCGTGGCGGGCAACGGTGCCGACATGATCCGCCCCGACGTGATGCAGGGCTTCGTCAACGCCTTTGCCGATGCAGGCTTCAAGGCCGCCGCCTTCCTGCCCAGCTACGGTCTTGCCGAAGCGACGCTCGCCGTCACGATCATGCCGCCGGGTGAAGGCATCCGCGTCGAACTGGTCGAGGAAGAGCGCCTTTCGGGCAGCCCCCGCGATCTCTCGCGCCCCGCCCGCTACCGCGCCATCGTCAACTGCGGCGTGCCCGTGCGCGGCATGGAAGTCGAAGTGCGCGGCGAGAACGGCGAAGTGGTTGCCCACCACCACATCGGCAAGGTTTGGTGCCGCGGCTCGTCGGTCATGCACTCCTATTTCCGCGACCCGCAAGCGACCGAGGCCTGCATGGTCGATGGCTGGCTCGACACCGGCGACATGGGCTACGTCAACGAACGCGGCTACCTGTTCATCGTCGGCCGCGCCAAGGACATGATCATCATCAACGGCAAGAACCACTGGCCGCAGGACATCGAGTGGGCTGTGGAACAGCTGCCGGGGTTCCACCAGGGCGACATCGCCGCCTTCTCGGTCGAGACCGAAAGCGGCGAGGAAACCCCCGCCGTGCTCGTCCACTGCCGCGTCTCCGATCCCGAAGAGCGCGTGAAGCTGCGCAACGAGATTCGCGACAAGGTCCGCTCGATCACCGGCATGAACTGCGTGGTCGAACTCGTGCCCCCTCGCACGCTGCCGCGCACCAGCTCGGGCAAGCTCAGCCGCGCCAAGGCGAAGAAGCTGTATCTGGCAGGCAAGATCGAGCCGTACCAGCTGGCGGCGTAAAGCCGCATTCGCCCCTCCTGCTCGCGGGAGGGGCGCTACGCCCTAGAACGCCACTTCCGCCCCGTCCCACGCAAACAGCTTGCCGCTGTCGGCGGGCGCCAGCCCGTCCAGCACCGCCAGCAGTCGCGCCGCCGCAAAGTCCGGCGTGAACAGCTTGCCCTCGGCCACGCCCTTCTGGAACGGGGCCGATAGCCCGGTGTCCACCGTCCCCGGATGCAGCGCCACCACCACGGCCTGGCGGTGCGTGCGCCCGAGTTCCACCGCGAAGTTCCGCACCAGCATGTTGAGCGCCGCCTTGCTGGCACGGTAGCCGTGCCATCCGCCCAGCCGATTGTCCGAGATCGACCCGACCCGCGCCGAAAGTGCCGCGAACACCGCCCGGCGATCCTTCGGCAACAAAGGCAGCACGTGCTTGGCCACCAGCGCCGGGCCGATCGCGTTGACCGCGAAGCTTTCTGCCAGCCGCGCCGGATCGAGCGCGCGATACGATTTCTCCGGCACGCTGCCATCACGCAAGGTCAACCGCCCCGTTGCCACGATCGCCAGATCGAGCGCCGCGCCGATCCGCGCGCACGCCGCTACGATGCTCGCTTCGTCGGCAAGGCCGAAGGCAAAACCGCGCACCTTGCCCTGATCCACAACGCCTCCGCGCGATCCGGCCCAGACTTCGGCCACGTCGTCGCGTGCCGCCAGCGCGCGCACCAGCGCCGCCCCAATCCCGCCGCTCGCGCCGAACACCGCGCAGCGCAAGTTCATCGCTTCCACGCGTCCTTGTCCGCCGCGATCTGGCCCACCGCCGCCAACACGGCTTCGTCCTGCGGGCGGATGATCTGGGGCGCGCCCGAGGGTTCATAAAAGCACGCCACCACCATAGGCGCGCGGCCCGGCGAGAACAGCACGGCGATATCGTTGATCTTGCTTTCCATTCCCGGCGTCATGCCTGTGCCCGTCTTGTCGCCGCAGCGCCAATAGTGCGGCACGCCCGCGCGAATGCGCTTCAGCCCCGTCGTGGTCTCGCCCATCCAGCGCAGCAACATGTCCCTTGATGCAGGCGAAAGCACCGCCCCCGCCACGAACTGCGCCACGCTGCCGGTGATCGCGCGCGCCGACGTCGTATCCCGCACCTCGCCCGCAGGCACCATGTTGAGCGCCGTCTCATACCGATCGAGCCTGCTCACCGTATCGCCAAGCGAACGCCAGAACGCCGTCAGCGCCTCCGGCCCGCCCAGCCGCCGCATCACCAGATTGGCCGCCAGATTGTCGCTGGTCTGCTGCGCGGCCTGCGCCAGCGCCACGACGCTCAAGCCCTGCGGCCCCACCGCCGCGCCCGTCACCGGCGAATTGGGCAACACGTCGAGCGCCGACCACACCAGCCGCTCGTCCGCGCCCAGCCGCCCCGCATCCACCTCACGCAGCACCAACGCGGCAAGGCTCAGCTTGAAGGTCGAACACATCCCGAACAGTGCGTCCTCGCGCCAGCCGAACCCCTGCCCGCTGCCGGTATCGAGCACATAGGCTCCCAGCCTGCCGCCGACGCTACGTTCCAGCTTGCCCAGCATCTGGATGCCGCGAAACGGCTTGAGCGGCTGGGGCTTCTTCGGGCGTGCAAAAGCCGGGGCGGCGGTCAGGGCGGCAAGGCCCAGAGCGAAACGGCGACGGTCCATCGGGGGGAGACTATCCTTGGCAGGAGGCGGAAGGAAGAAGGAGAAAGAACGCAGGGATTTACCATCCCTGCACCCTGTAGCGTCTTCCGGCGAAAGCGGCGCCCAACGACGCCGCCCCCTCTCCACCAAACACAGGCCTCGCGCCGGAAGACGTGCCGGGAGCGCGAGGGGCATAACCCCTGCGCCTTCCCTTCCACCCTTCGACCAACCGCCATCCCCCATCGACAGCACCGCTTGCACACGAGCGCCCACACCGCCATCTTGGTCCAAACGCCTCTTGGCGCGAGCGACAGGAACACCATGGCCAGCAACGCGACCGACACCGCCTCTCCGATCAACCTCACCCCGCCCGAGCCGGTGCCGGTGGTGGCCCCGACGCAGGCGGCAGGTCTGGTACCCGTCGCCGACGAGGCCAAGGCCAAGCTGGAAGCCAAGGTCGACGCCTTCGTCGCCGACCTGATCGCGCAGGACGCGCAGAGTCCCGAATTCGGCAAGCGTGTCGACCAGTTGACCGCGATGGGGCGCAAGGAAATCGCAGCGGCAGCGGGGATGTCGAACCGCTTTCTCGACCGACCGATCCGCGCGATCGACAAGGACAGCGGGGTCGGCGCCGATCTGGCCGCCCTGCGCCGCACCGTGGAAGATCTCGATCCGGGTCGGCAGGGCAACCTGTCAGCGCCGCGCAAGTTCCTGGGCATCCTGCCTTTCGGCAACAAGCTGAAGCGCTACTTCGACGGCTACACCTCGGCCCAGGGGCACATCAAGGCGATCCTCGAACGCCTTGCCTCGGGCAAGGACGAGCTGCTGATGGACAATGCCGCTATCGACGTCGAACGGCAGAAGTTGTGGGAGGCGATGGGCAATCTCGAACAGATGATCCACATCTCCAAGGTACTCGACCAGCGGCTGGAAGACGCCGCGCTCGATCTCGACCACAGCGAACCGGCCAAGGCCAAGGCGATCCGCGAATCTGCGCTGTTCTACACCCGCCAGCGCACGCAGGATCTGCTGACGCAAATGGCGGTGACGGTGCAGGGCTATCTCGCGCTCGATCTGGTCAAGAAGAACAACGTCGAACTGGTCAAAGGCGTCGACCGCGCCAGCACCACCACCGTCGCGGCGCTGCGCACCGCGGTGACCGTGGCGCAGGCCATGACCAACCAGCGGCTGGTGCTGGCGCAGATCACCGCGCTCAACACCACCACCGCCAACATCATCGACAGCACCGGCAAGCTGCTGCGCGAACAGACCGGCAAGATCCACGAGATGGCGGCATCAAGCACCATCCCGATGGAGACCCTGCAACGCGCCTTCCAGAACATCTACGACACGATGGACACCATCGACACATTCAAGCTGAAGGCGCTCGATGCGATGAAGCAGACGGTCGACACGCTTTCGGGCGAGGTCGAGAAATCAAAGGGCTACATCGCACGCGCCGAAGGCGCGGCGCAGGCCAAGCAGCTGGGCGGCACTGAAACCCCGTCGCTGCTGTCGCTGGAGGGCTGATGAGCGCCACGGATAGCGATCGCATCCTGACCGAAGCACGACAGTCGCTGGTCCGCCAGCGCGAAGGCGGGCGGCGGGTGACGGGCCGCGCCATCGGCCAGCGCTCGGCCGAAGTGCGGCGGCGTCACTTTGCACGCAAGTTGACGCGGGTTGCGATGGCGATTTCGGCCGTGCTGGCGGCCGCGATGGTGGCGGGCCTCGTGATCGACGGCATCGGCTTCACCGGCCTGGTCGTGACCTTCTTCGCGGTGCTGGCTGCGATGTGGTTTTTCTCGACATATCCGCGCCTTAAGGTGCCCGATCTGACCACGCTCAACACCGGAGACGTGCGCACCATGGTGGCGCGCACGGAACTCTGGCTGGAGGCGCAGCGCCCTGCCCTGCCGGCGCCGGCGGTGACGCTGGTGGACCAGATCGGCGTGCAGCTCGATGGCCTCGGCACGCAGCTGGAAGGCCTTGATTCTACGGAAGGTTCCGTCGGCGACGTGCGGCGTCTGGTGGGCGAGCATCTGCCCGGCATGGTCGAAAGCTGGCGCAAGATCCCGCCGCATTTGCGCAAGGAACAGCGCGGCGGGCGCGACGCGGACCAGCAACTGGTCGATGGGCTCGTGAAGATTTCGCAGGAAATCAACGAGATCAGCCGGAACCTGGCGGCGGGCGACCTTGATGCGCTGGCGGTGCGCGGGCGCTATCTTGACTACAAGTACGGGGAAGGGCTTGAAGCGGCCCCCCAACTTGTCGCGCCGAAGGAAGCTTAAGTGAAAGTCTCGATTCCCCATACACTTGGCAAGGACGAGGTGCGCCGCCGCCTGCACGCGCGCGCAGGCGATGCCGAAGGGAAGGCGTCCGACATGCTCGGCGGGGCGGTTTCTATCGCGATGCAGTGGCTCGACGAGGACCACCTGAAGATGGATGTCAGCGCGATGGGGTTTTCGATCCCCTGCGCGCTCGAGATTCAGGAATCCGCTCTGGAATTCAACGTCGACATCCCGCAAGGCCTTGGTTTTGCAAGAAAGATGATCGAAAGCGCGATCCGCGAGAAGGGCGAGAAGCTGCTGACCTGAACGACACCTAAAGGGGGTAGAACGACACCTAGAGGTCGTCGCGGTGCAGCTCGAGCAAGCCTTGCGGCAACCTCAGCGTGCGCGAGACGAGGCGCGTTTCCAGCAGCAGGTAGACGAGCGCCACCATCAGCAGCGCGATGGCGACGAAGAAGCTGATTTCGGTCATCACGCGAAATTCGCGCCCGGCCATTTCGCCCACGAACAGCGTGCCGACGGTCACGCCAATGGCGATGCCGCTCAACACCAGAATCAGCAGTGCGTGACCGATCAGTTGGATGCGGCGATCGACGTAGCGCATTTCCACCACGACGGCGTCATGCGCCGCGCCGGTGGTTTCGGCGTGAAGCTTCTGCAGGGTGCGCGAACGGTCCACGATCCGGCCGAGGCGGGTGGTGAGGATGTTCATGATGTTGCCGATGGCGACGAGCACGAACACCGGGGCCAGCGCGAGTTGGATGGTCTGGGCGATCATGCGCGCGAGTGTCGCCGCGCGCGGGATCGGACGCAAGGTGGCGGATACGAATAACCGTCGGAGAAGGAGGCCAGCGGTCCCAGCCTTCGGTGGGACGACGGCGAGCCGGTACGCGACGCCACGCCCTTGCGCTCGCTATCGCCGGGAGACGTTCCGGGAGCGCGAGGGTGATAACCCTCGCATTTCCCTTGTTCTTCAGGCCGCGCGGACGAGGATGTATTGCCCATCGGCGGGCAAGGTCAGCGCGTCGAGGCCGGGGGCCGAGGCGCAATCGCCGGGGCGCAGGACTTCGCCGCCGAGGCGGACTTCGCCCTGGCGCGGGATGACGAGCAAGGGGCCGGGATAGGCACTGCGGATCGCGGCGTCGGGCACGCCTTCGACGCGATGGGCGGTGAAGTATTTGCCGCTGGCCAGTTCGACGGTGCCGTGGTCGGGGATATGCTTGTGCAGGGCCGGGGCCAGGACTTCGCCCTTCGAGACGGCGATGCCCTTGTCGAGGTGGAGTTCGCGCGGGCGGCCATAGTCGTAGAGGCGATAGGTGATGTCGGAGTTCTGCTGGATCTCGATCAGCGAGACGCCCGCACCTATGGCGTGGACGGTGTTGGCGGGAATGTAGAAGAAATCGCCCGCCTTGACCGGGTGCCAGACGAGCATGTCCTCGATGCTGCCGTCGAGCGCCGCCTTGCGCATGGTGTCCGCATCGACATCGCCAGTGAAGCCGACGCCCAGCGTGGCGCCGGGTTCGGCGTCGATCACCAGCCAGCATTCTTCCTTGCCGCCGTAGCCGGTGGCCTCGGTTTCGCCCGAGGCGGCGGCCTGTTCATCGCTGGGATGAACCTGCACCGACAGCTTTTCGCTGGTGAAGATGTACTTGATCAGCAGCGAGGGAACGTCGGTGGGCGGCTCGAACCAGATCTCCCCGATCCGCTGCCCCTCGGGCGCCGTGAAGGGCGCAGGCAGAACGTCCTTGCCCCACGGCTTTTCGACGGTGCGGATGGGCAGCTTGGTCACTGGTTGGCCGCGCCGGTGAGCTTGCCGACGAGTTGTGCGCCTTCGGGGGTGCAGACCAGAACTTCGTCCTTGTCGACCACGACGATCAGGTTCGACGCGCCGACCACGTTGACGCGCGGACCATCGGTGTGGACGAGGACGTTGGTGCAGTCCTTGAGTTCGGCCGCACCCATCACCGCGTTACCGGCCTCGTCACGATCGAGCGCCTCGTGCAGCGCCTGCCAGTTGCCGATGTCGGACCAGGCCATGACGGCGGGGACCATCGCGGCGCGGTCGGTGTTTTCCATCACCGCGTAGTCGACCGATTCGCTCTGGATATCGGCGAAGGCGGCAGGATCGGGGTGGAAGCGCATGCCATCGGCGGTCCCATTGTCGACCGAAGCCTTGACCGCGTTGAAGATTGCGGGGCGGTGCGCTTTCAGTTCGTCGAGGAAGGTGCCCGCGCGGAACGCGAAGATACCGCCGTTCCACGAATAGCCGCCATGACCGAGAAATTCGATCGCGCGTTCGATGTCGGGCTTTTCGACGAACTTTTCGACGCGCGAACCCGCGCTCCCCTCGATCGCCTCGCCCCGCTTGAGATAACCGAAGCCGGTTTCGGGCGCGGTGGGGGCGATGCCGAAGGAGACCAGCCAGCCTTGCGCGGCGAGCGCGGCGGCTTCGCGCGCGGCGGCCTGGAAAGCGTCGCAATCGCCGATGTGGTGGTCGCTGGGGCAGACCAGCATGACCGCATCTTCGGGCAGGAGCAACGCGGCCAGCGCGATGGCGGCGGCGGTGTTCTTCCCTTCGGGTTCGACCACGATGCGGGTATGCGCCTTGTCGGGCAACTGGCTTTCGACGTGTTCGAGATGGGCTGCGCCGGTGACGATCACGGGATCGCCGAACCCCGCCTGCTTGCCGCAGCGCAGCACGGTCGCTTCAAACAGGGTCGTATCGCCGACGAGCGGCAGGAACGGCTTGGGCTTCACCTTGCGCGAACGCGGCCAGAGCCGGGTACCGCTGCCGCCGCACAGAACCACCGGAATGATCTTGTCCATGAAATCCCGTCTTTTCCCGGCGTAAAATGCTGTTAACCCAGCACCTTACTCCATCAGTTGCAGTATCTCGCCGATCGTCGCCGACGCAAACCCGACAGCGCTATCGGAGATCCCATAGGGGACCAGCAGCGTTTCGCCCACCTTTAACGCACCACATGTATAGACCACGTTCGGGACATATCCGAAACGGTCTGCGTCAATAGCTGTCAACAACGGTGTGCGGGTGCGAGCAAGCACTTTCGTAGGATCTTCACGGTCAAGCAGCGCGCAACCGAGTGCATACTTGCGCATTGCGCCAACGCCGTGGGTCAACAGAAGCCAGCCAGCATCCGTCAGGATTGGAGCACCGCAGTTTCCGATCTGGATGAATTCCCACGGATATTTTGGCTCCATCAGCAGCACGCCATCGTCGTCCCAATGATCGAGACGATCGGAATACATCAGATAGAGGTTCTTGCCGTCCTGCCGCCCGACCATGCAATAACGACCGTTAACCTTCTGCGGGAACAGCGCCATGCCCTTGTTGCGTCCGGCGCGGCCTTCGATAGGTTCGAGAACGAAATCGCGGAAGTCGCGTGTGCGCAGCAGTTCGGAGCGGATCGAACTGCCCGAATAGGCGGTGTAGGTGCCGACCCATTCGTAGTCTCCGCCACCGGCCGCGTCGTGGTCGAAGCGGACCAGGCGCAAATCCTCCAGCCCGCCGCGCTGCTGTTCGGTGATGGGAAAGATCACCGAATTGGACAGGCTCGATTCGGCGTGGCGATGCACAGCCACAGCACTGTCGGCATCCACCAGGCTGGTGTCGTCGATCTGCATCGCGGTGGCAAAGGCGCTCTGCGGCCAGAGCTGGAACGCGCCATCGGCATGGGCGATGCCTTCGCGGAAAACGATCGAGCTGATGTGCCCTTCGCCCACCGCGCGCAGCGACATGACGAAGCGCACGGCGCCCCCGGTCATGCCCGATTGGTCGGGATGGGGCACGATGCTGGGGTTCATCAGCGCGGCGGCGGCATACGTGTATTCGTGACAGAAGTACGCGCCGATCAGCCGCTTGTGCGTGATGTCGATGGCATCGCCGTCGAGCCCGAGGCCTTGCTCGACTTCACGGTAGCGTTCTTCGAACAGCTGCTCGGTCTGCCAGTGCCGCTCCTCGAAATCGTGGAGCACGCGCGCGTATTCCTCTGCCGCTTCATCCGGCGGAAGCGCCAGAACATCGGCGACGAGCCGTGCGGGCCGCGAGCCTTGCGCGGTGTCCGACGACCATCCCAGATGGAACGGACGCAGAACTACCCGCGAAGGATCGGCGTGGAGTCTTTCTTCAAGAATTCGCAAGCTGGTGTGCGTCCTGCTGCGGTCGGTCGACAAGTGATCCCCCCAAGGCGGTCCCCGTGGTGCGCGTGGCGACCAGCCCCCCGGCGTCCTGTCGGGAATCGCGGGCAAGCGCCTGCATCGCATAATACGAAAGCTGGAATGCCAGAATGGATTCGGCGCCGCAATTCTCGTTCGCCCCTTGCGGGGTGATGCCATCGCGGCAACGTCCGGTGGCCAGATCGCCCAGCACGACGCCGCGATCGTTGGCGCCCAGATACCAGCGCCATGCAGCTTCGGCATGGTCGAGCCAGACCGTGTCGCGCGTTGCGCGCCACGCGGCGGCAGCAGCGTCGATCGCGGCCCACGCTTCCAGCGGCTGCTGGTCGAACGGCATCGAATCGAACGGGCGATGGAACGTTTCGGAACCGATCGGGCGGAACAGGCCCGCCGCCGAAACCTGCTGCGCGCAGATGAAGCGCAAGGCATCGAGCCCGCTTTCGAGCCAGTCCTGACGGCCGGTGAGCTGCGCAGCCTCGATCAGCGCCTGCGGCATGCGGGGGTTGTCATAGCCCAGCACGGTTTCGAACCACGCCCAGTCGGGGCGGCGCTCGGCAGCAAGCAGGCTGTGCAGCATCGTGCCGCCGCGCTCGACCACTTCACGCGCGCGCTGGTGATCGGGGGCGACCTTCAGCGCCTGAAGCGCGCCGAGCATGGTGAAGGCCGTGGCGCGTGGGTAGGTAACGCGTGACAGCGGCTCTGCCGCGATGTCGAACCACTGGCGTGCCCAGGCGCGAAGGCCCGCATCAGGTGCGCGGGCCATGGCATGGCCCAGTGCCCACAGCGTGCGCCCGTTGCTGTCTTCCGAGCCCACGTCTTCGCACCACGAACGGTCGAAGGCCATGAAGTTGCGGAAGCGCTGCTCGTCCGGGTTCCAGGCATACTGGATGAACGAGGCGTAGATGGTGGCCCAGTGCTGGCGTTCGGCGAGCGGCACGGCATCGGCCTCGCCCATCAGCATCAGCGCGCGCACGTTGTCATCGATGCAGTAGCCATGGCGACGATCGGGTACGACACCGATCGAATGCTGGAACATGCCGGTGTCGTCGCTCATCAGCCGCATGCCGGTGAAGCCCGGCGTGGCGAGCAGCGGCGCGGTGCGCGGCCGCGTGACGGCCACGGCTTCGACCAGCCCGGCGCTGGCTTCGGCAAAGCGCGGCCAGATCGTCTCGCGACCACGGGCATAAGCGCGGCGCTGGATCGCCGCGAGCCGCGCGGGATCGCCGAGCAGGCGGTTGACGGCCTCGGCCAGTGCGGCAGCCGAGCGCGGCGGGACGAGCACGCCTACATCGTCGGCCAGCAGTTCGGTGGCGTGGACATAAGGCGTCGAGACAACCGCCTTGCCCAGCGCCACGGCATAGCTGAGCGTGCCCGACGTCGATTGCTGGAGGTTGGGATAAGGCGTGACGTAGATGTCGCAGGCCTCGATGCTGTCGAGCAGTTCTTCAGTATCGAGGAAGCGGTTGTCCCAAGCGATGTTGGCGGCGACGCCCAGTTCGTCGGCCAGCGCCATCAGTCGTTCGCGACAGGCCTCGCCTTCGGTGGCGACCAGATTGGGATGGGTGGCGCCGACGATGCGATAGAGCACCTGCGGGTGCGCAGCGACGATCGCGGGCAGGGCCTCGATCATGGTCTCCAGCCCCTTGCCGGGCCCGATCAGCCCGAAAGTCATCAGCACCGGACGATCGGCGAGACCGAGGCGGGCCTTGAAGTCCTGCGTTCGCGCAAAGGGCCGGTCGGGCGCGCCGTGCGGAATGACCGCGATGCGTGCAGGGTCGACGCCGTACTCGCGGACGAGCATGCCCTGCGAATGGCGGCTCATCACCATGACCTTGCTGGCGCGGCGCAGGATGTGATCGAGCACGCGGCGCTGGTCGGGCGAAGGCTCCGCCAGCACGGTGTGCAGGGTGACGATCAGCGGCGCCGCGACGCGGTCGACAAGATCGAGCACCATGTCGCCCGCCGGGCCGCCGAAGATGCCGTATTCGTGCTGGAGCCAGACCGCATCGACCGCATCCTCGTTGATGCGACGCGCGGCGATGCGATAATCGTTGGGCCGGTCGGCACGGATCACGCTGCGTGCGCTGGCGTATTCGTGGCGGTCGCTGGGGCTGTCGATCACATGGAGGTCGACCGCGACGTCAGGACGATGCGCGCCGAGCTGCTCGAACAGGTCAGTGGTGAAGGTAGCGATGCCGCACTTGCGCGGACGGAACCCTCCGATCAGCGCGAGCCGTAGGGGACGCGTGGCAAGGGGCGTCGCTCCGTGATGGTGCTCGCCGAAGAAGTCGAGAACCGCAGCGCGCGCGAAGGGCGAGCGCTGGCGGCCAAAGGCGGTGGGATGTTCGATCGTCATCGTTGGCAAGACCCCGAATGGTCAGAAGCTTGTCGCTACAATGAACCAAACGTCGCAAACGGGATTCGGTTGCGGTGCATTGCAACAAGATTTGCCTATACCGTGGCGAATTCGTCGCAAGCCAGCCTCGTTTCAAAGGGTAGAGACCGAACGACTTTTCTCGCATCTGCGAGATCAGGGGGTAAACCAGCGCTGCTCCCAGCCGTAGGGTGCCTCGATCGGATTGCCCTGCTGATCGAGTGCGGGGCGGAAGCGGAAGCGCTGTGTGGCGAGGCGGCAGGTGACGGCGTCAGCCTGGGGATCGCCGCTGGGCCGATGTACCTTGCAACCTGCGACCCGGCCGTCGGTTCCGACCGTGAGCATGATCACCACGCTGCGCCCGAGGCGGGTATCGCGGCCTTCGCGGGGGTAATCCCGGGCCGACGTGATCTCGCCCGCGATCTTGACCGGGCGCGCAGCGACCGTGCGCCCGCCCGCGCCATTGCCCGCGCCGCCACTGCCGGTACCCGACCCCGCGCTGCTGCCGCCTGTCCCTTCACCGGCCGCGCTGGCACCGGATCGCGTGTCGTTGCCGGTGGAGGCGGCAGGCGCGGTATTGACGGTGGGCGTCGGAATGCGTGCCCGCGCAGCGACGATCTGGGTGGCGCGCGCCTTGCGCCCGGCGGCCCCCTGCGCCCCTTCTGCGGCCCGGGATGGGCTGGCCGTCGGGGGCGCGCGCGGCGGCGGCGGTGGCGGCGGGTCGAGCGGAACATTGTAGGCCGAAGGCGGCGGTGCGCCCGCCTGCCCGCCGACGATCGACGCGCCAAGGCCGTGCAGGATCAGCACCGCCAGCAGGCCATGGACCACCAGCGCAAGCACGATCGCCAGAACGCGCTGGCCCGAACCCAGCGGTGAGGCATCGGCATAGCGCAGGGCCGGATTCGAATCGACGAGCGTCATGGCAGGTCAAAACGCCATGGCATTCCGAAGTTCCCCGACGCAGCAACCGTTTGGTGCGCGTCCCTTCGCCGAGAAATGCGGCATCCCGTTTGCGGAAGGCGACGAAAATGGCTTAAGATGACCTTGCATCGTGTAAAGTGACATAGCGGCCTGCGGCTTTGGCCGCCAGAGTAGCGGGGCGGGCCTGCGCCCGGTTAGGAACCAATATGAAGATCCTCGTGGTCGAAGATGAGCCGCTTCTGGCGATGTTGCTCGAAGAGAACCTCGCCGACCTCGGCCATGAGACGGTGGCCACGGCGGCGACCGTGGATCAGGCCCTGTCCATGCTCGATGAAATTGATATCGACTGCGCGCTCCTCGATTTCTCGCTGGGCCGAGACACCACTTCGGCCCCGGTTGCGCGCAAGCTGCGACAGGTGGGCAAGCCGTTCACGTACCTGAGCGGCCACGCCTCGCTGGATGAAGACGACGACACGCCGGATGCGCCGCTGCTGACCAAGCCGGTCAGCCTCGATGCGCTCAAGTCCGCGCTGAGCGCGATGGCACCGGCGGTGCGCGCCGCCTGATCGCGGAAGCTCAACCCTCTCCCATGTAGCTGCGATACCATTCGACGAAGGCGGCGACGCCTTCCTGGACGGTCGTGCGCGGCTTGTAGCCCAGGTCGCGTTCAAGATCGGAGACATCGGCGAACGTGTCGGGCACGTCGCCTGCCTGCAGGGGCAGGAGGTTGCGCGTCGCCTTGCGACCGATCGCCTGCTCCAGCGCCTCGATATATTCGGTGAGCTTGACCGGCGCGTTGTTGCCGATGTTGTAGATGCGATAGGGCGCGTCGCTGGTCGCCGGGTCCGGATTTCGGGCATCCCATGCCGGGTTCGGCGTGGCGGGCTTGTCGAGCGCGCGGATCACGCCTTCGACGATATCGCTGACGAACGTGAAGTCGCGCGTGTGGTTGCCATAGTTGAACACATCGATCGGCTTGCCGGCGATGATGTTCTTGGCAAACAGGAACAGCGCCATGTCGGGGCGTCCCCACGGACCATAGACGGTGAAGAAGCGCAGGCCGGTGGTCGGCAGGCGGTAGAGGTGGCTGTAGCTGTGCGCCATCAGCTCGTTCGCCTTCTTGGTGGCGGCGTAGAACTGCAGCGGGTGGTCGACGCCGACGTGTTCGCTGAACGGCATCGCCTTGTTGGCGCCATAGACCGAGCTGGTCGAGGCATAGACAAGGTGTTCAACCCCGCCATGGCGACAGGATTCAAGGATGTTGGTGAAGCCGACGATGTTGCTTTCGACGTAGGCGTGCGGGTTCTCGATCGAATAGCGCACGCCCGCCTGCGCGGCGAGATTGACGACCTTGCGGATGTCGTTCCGGGCGAAGGTCTCTTCCACCACGGCACGGTCGGCAAGGTTGGCGCGCACGAAAGTGTACGATGCGTTGGTGCGGCGCGCCGTCTCTTCCAGAATGCGCAGGCGCGCTTCCTTGATCGCGGGGTCGTAATAATCGTTGACCACGTCGAAGCCGACGACATCGTCGCCGCGTTCGAGCAGCGCCTTGGCCGTATGGAAGCCGATGAAACCGGCGTTTCCGGTCACGAGTATCGCCACGAGTGTTCTCCGTCCCGCCGCCCGTTCCCCGCGAAGCGACGCAAAATCGCTCTAGGCGATGGTTTCCGGCGCGGTAAAGAGCGCGGATTCAAAGTGGAGCAATTACAATTGCGCGCGGCCGCCCGTTTCAGGCATCAGGCAGCCCATGACCGTTGGCCCGCTTCGCACGACCCTGCTGATGCCCTGGTGGGTGGCGAGCCTCGCCACCGGGGCCAAGAGCTTCATCGACCATCCGCTGATCGGATCACGCCGGCTGAACGAAGCGGGGCTGCACGTCGCGCGGGTACGGCTGGCCCATGCGCTCGCAGCGCGCCGACGCGCGCGCATCGCGGGGCTGGTGCGCGACGAGGATCGCGCCGCCTTCGCCCGCGACGGCTTCGTGGTGCGCCATGACTTCCTGCCGCCCGCCGTGTTCGAGCGGCTGCGCGAAGGCCTGCAGGGCTGGCGCGGGCCGTGCCGCGACATGCGGCAGGGCGATGCGGTGACGCGCCGCTTCGCGCTCGATCCCGCATTGCTGGCCACCGTGCCCGAAGCGCGCGCGCTGCTGGCGCATCCCGACTGGCAGGGGCTGATCCGCTACGTCGCGAGCTTCGACCGCGAGCCGGTGAGCTATGTCCAGACGATTCTGGCGCAACGCGGCGACGGCAGCGGGCGCGCCGATCCGCAACTGCGGCTGCACGCCGACGCCTTCCAGCCATCGGCCAAGGCATGGCTGTTCCTGGACGACGTGGCCCCGGACGAAGGGCCGCTGACGTATGTGCCCGGATCGCACCGCCTGACGCCGCAGCGGATCGCCTGGGAAAAGGCGATGAGCCTTGCCGCGCCGCAAGCCGAACGCCTGACCGCGCGCGGATCGTTCCGCGTGGGCCCGAACGACCTTGCCGAAATGGGACTATCTCCACCGCGCGCGTTTGCCGTTCCCGCGAACACGCTGGTGGTGGCCGACACCTATGGCTTCCACGCGCGCGGACCGTCGGTGCGGCCATCGCGCCGGACGGAGATCTGGGCCTATTCGCGGCACAATCCCTTCAATCCGTGGAGCGGCGCAGACCTCGCCGCGATCCCCGCGATCCGCGAGCGGAGGGTCGGCGCCTACTGGAAGGGGCGCGACCTGCTGGCGCGGTGGCTCGGCCAACCGTGGAAAGCGGCGGGGATTCGCAGTCCTTTTGACGCCGAACTGTCATGATCGGGGCATAACGCGCCGCCCGACAGCCGAAAGTCCGACTACGATGACCTTGTCAGCGTCGAGCGAGCAGCACGTACTATCCCTATAATAAAAGACATAAATTTTTTGCCTTCGCAGGCGCTAACAGCTTCGATATGGCGCAAATCCGATGCAACTATTGTCACGTGACGGTCAAAAGGCGATAGGATGAAGGAATGCTGAGAAAGGCCAGCCTTCCCGGCCAGTCGCCGACGATGCTTTCCGCGATCGAACTGATCAGCCGTGGGCGCAATGTCGTGCAGATCGAAGCCGATGCGCTGGGCCGCTTGGCGCGCACGCTGGACGACAGCTTCGCCGAAGCGGTACGCGCGATCCTTGCTGCCAAGATGCGCGTCGTGGTGACCGGCATGGGTAAGTCGGGCCTTGTCGGGCGCAAGATGGCTGCGACGCTGGCCGCGACCGGAACGCCGGCAATCTTCGTCCACCCCGCAGAAGCCGCGCATGGCGATCTTGGCATGATTGTGCCGGGCGACGTGCTGCTGGTGGTGTCCAATTCGGGCAATACCGCCGAACTGCGCCCGATCCTGTCCTATGCCCGCGCGCTCGGCTGCCGGATCATCGGCATCGCCTCGCAGGCGGATTCATCGGTGATGCGCAGCGCAGACGTCGGCCTGCTGCTGCCCGATGCGCGCGAGGCGTGCCCGGTGAACATCGCGCCGACCACGTCGACCACGCTGATGATGGCGCTGGGCGATGCGCTGGCGGTGACGGTGATGGGCGTGCGCGGCATCTCGCGCGAGCGGCTGCAGTCGCTGCATCCGGGCGGCGAGATCGGGCTGCAACTGATGCCGATCGTCGAGTTCATGCGCAGCGGCGATGCGTTGCCGCTGGTCGCGCCCGAACAGCCGATGCGCGAAGTGCTGGTGACGATGACCGAAAAGAGCCTCGGCATCGCTGGCGTGATCGACGCGCAGGGCAGGCTGGCCGGGGTAATCACCGACGGCGACCTGCGTCGTCATGTGGACCAGTTGCTGACCTGCACCGCGCAGGAGGTGATGACCCGTTCGCCCAAAACCATCGGCACCAAGGCCCGCGCGGGCGATGCGCTGGCGATCCTGTCGGAAAGCCGCATCACGGCGCTGTTCGTGGTGGAGGACGTGGGAGAAGCGCAAGGCCGTCCGGTGGGGATCGTCCACATCCACGACTTTTCGTCGCCAGGGGCGTGCTGATCCCGCGCATGACCGACCGCGCCGTCATCATCGTTCCCGCCCGGTTCGCCTCCAGCCGCTTTCCCGGCAAGCCGCTCGCCACCTTGCGCGGAGCGGATGGCGTGGTGCGCCCGCTGATCGAGCGCAGTTGGCGCGCGGCCATGGCCGTGCCGGGGATCGACCGCGTGGTGGTAGCGACCGACGACGCGCGCATCGCCGATGTCGCACACGGGTTCGGGGCCGAGGTGGTGATGACGCCCGAAAGCTGCCGCAACGGGACCGAGCGATGCGCCGCTGCGCTCGCGGTGCTGGGCGAGCGCCCCGACGTGGTGATCAATCTGCAGGGCGATGCGCCGCTGACCCCTGCGGGGCTGGTGTCGGCGCTGCTCGACCGGATGCGTGCCGAGCCGGATCTGCCGGTCTGCACCCCGGCCCTGCCCTGCACGGCGACGATGCTGGAAGCGCTGGTGGCCGACCAGGCCGAGGGCCGGGTGGGCGGTACGACGGTGGTGTTCGACCGCCGGCACGACGCGCTCTATTTCTCCAAGCGGGTGATCCCGCACGTGGCGCCCGAACGGATCGCTCAGGCGCCCGGCGCGGTCCATCTGCACGCCGGTCTCTATGCCTATCGACCCGACGCACTGGCGGACTATGCTGCGACACCGCCAAGCGCGATCGAGGAACTGGAAGGGCTTGAGCAGTTGCGCTTTCTCGATGCCGGAATCCGCGTGGGCCTTGCCGTCTGCCCGATGCCGGCGTGGGATCTGATCGAATTGAACAACCCCGGAGACGCGCCGATGATCGAGGCGATCATGGCCGCGCACGGGCTGGCATGATGCGCCGGGGGACGGGGATGGACGCATGAAGTTGCTAGGGCGCGACGTGGGACTGGGCCATCCGCTATTCCTGATCGCGGGGCCTTGCGTGATCGAGAGCGAGGCGCTGTGCCTGACCGTAGCCGAGGCGCTGCGGGCGCTGGCCGACCGCACAAGCGCGCTGGTGGTATTCAAGGCGAGCTTCGACAAGGCCAATCGCAGCGCGCTGTCGGGCTACCGGGGTCTGGGGATGGACGAGGGCCTGCGCGTGCTCGAAAAGGTCCGCGCCGAGACCGGGCTGCCGGTGCTCACCGATGTTCACGACGCCGGACAGGTGAAGCCCGTGGCGCAAGTGGTGGACATGCTGCAGACCCCCGCTTTCCTCGCCCGCCAGACCGACCTGATCACCGCCGTGGGCGCGAGCGGGCGACCCGCCAATATCAAGAAGGCGCAGTTCATGGCGCCGGGCGACATGACGCAGGTGATGGCCAAGGCGCGCGAGGCGGCGCGTGGCGCGGGTGTAGAGCAGGACGCGTTCCTGTGCTGCGAGCGTGGCACCAGCTTCGGCTATGGCAACCTCGTGGTCGACATGCGCGCGCTGGTCGAGATGCGCGCCACCGGCTGCCCGGTGGTGTTCGATGCCACGCATTCGGTGCAATTGCCCGGCGCCAACGGCACGAGTTCGGGCGGACGCCGGGAATTCGTGGCCCCGCTGGCGCGCGCGGCCGTGGCCGTCGGCGTGGCCGGTCTGTTCATGGAAACCCATCCCGATCCGGCACACGCGCTGTCGGACGGCCCCAACGCGATACCGCTGGCGCACCTGCCCGCGCTGGCCGAAGGGCTGATGGCGCTGGCCGAATTTGCCGCGAATATGACACCTATTGGACTAGATGCGCCTGGAACGGCTCGCTAATGCGCGGCCGGGGCACAACGGGGGACCGACCGGGGCGCTTTGGCGGGGAAACCCGTGGTATCCGGCGCGATCGCCGGAGCATTTCCGCTTGGGGAGATCGGTCATAGCTTCGCGCGCGCCTCGTTCGCATCTTGCCGTCACGCTTGGCGTCTGGCGCGCGCTGATCCTGCGCGAAGCCGAAGCGAAGCTGTTTGCGAGCCGGGTGTCGTGGATCTGGGTGCTGGCCGAGCCGGTGCTGCACGTCACCTACCTGATGGTGATGTACAGCGTGATCCGCGTGCGCAAGGTCGGCGATCTTGACACCGCAATGTGGGTCATGGTGGGGTTGCAGGCCTATTTCCTGTTCCGCAAGACCGCTGACGGGGTTTCGACCTCAGCCGACAGCAACAGCGCGCTCTTCGCCTATCGCCAGGTCAAGCCGATCGACACGCTGATCTCGCGCGCATTGCTCGAAGCGACGATGAGCCTGGTGACCACGATGCTGCTGGCCGGGCTTGCCGCGCTGTGGGGGCACGAATTCAAGCCCGACAATCCGCTGTCACTGCTGGGCGCGATGGCCGGGCTGTGGGCGCTGGGCCTGGGCTTCGGGATGATCATCTCGGCCGCGACGACGCTGGTGCGCGAAGTCAGGCTGCTGCTCTCGGTCGTGCTGCGTCCGATGTACCTGATTTCGGGCGTCATCTTTCCCATCGCCTCGCTGGCGCGACCCGTCCGCGAGATCCTGATGCTGAACCCGGTGGCGCACGGCGTGGAAATGGCGCGGATGGGCCTGTCCAGCAGCTACCAGGCGGTGCCCGAAACGGACCCCACCTATCTGTTCATGTTCGCGGGCGTGCTGGTGTTCATCGGGCTTGCGCTGCAACTGCGCTTCGCCTTCCAGATTGCCGAACGATGATCATCGCGCGCAACATCTCCAAGCGATATCGCACCGCACACGGCGCCGGGCGCTGGGTGCTGGAAAACGTCAGCTTCACCATCCCGCCCAAGCTGAGCGTGGGCATCGTCGGCTCGAACGGGGCGGGCAAGTCCACCCTGCTGCGCATCCTGGCCGGCGTCGACAAGCCGACGCGCGGCGAAGTCGACCGGCAGTGCCGCGTTTCGTGGCCGCTGGGCTTTGGCGGGGGCCTGCAGGGCACCCTGACCGGGCGGCAGAATTCGAAGTTCGTGTGCCGCATCCACGGCCACGAGGACGACATCCCGGAACGGCTGGCGCGGATCGAGGAATTCGCCGCGCTGGGCAAGGCGTTCAACGAGCCGATCCGCACCTATTCCACCGGCATGACCGCGCGCCTGCGCTTCGCGATCTCGCTGGCGTTCGATTTCGACGTCTACATCTCGGACGAGGCGACGTCGGCGGGCGACGCCTCGTTCCGCCAGCGCGCCGCCGACGAGTTCAAGCGCCGCGCCAACGAGGCCAGCGTGATCATGGTCAGCCATGATGCCAGCACGCTGCGGCGGTTCTGCACTGCCGGGCTCTATATCCACGGCGGCAAGGCCCACTGGTTCGACAATCTCGACGATGCGCTGCGCGCGTACAAGGACACCCTTCCCAGATGAATGCCGAGACTCCCCTGCTCCACGCCGACGAAGACGCCGTGCCGGTGCGCTTTGCGCGTCCTGCGTTCCTGAAAGGGCCCTGGAGCGGCACCCGCATCCGCAACCTTCTGCTGGGGCTGGCGGCGGTGTCGAGCGCGCTGGCGACCGTCTACTGGCTGTTCATCGCCTCGGACCGCTACGTCTCGGAAGCCGACGTGGTGGTGCAGCGCACGCAGTTGCCCGGCGCCGGCGGCCCCGATCTTGGGGGCCTGCTGTCAGGCTTCGCATCGAGCGGCAACCGCGCCGACCAGATGTTGCTGCGCGATCACCTGCTGTCGGTCGACATGCTCAAGAAGCTGGACAAGCAGTTGCACCTGCGCGCGCACTACAGCGACTGGCATCACGACCCGTTGAGCCGGTTGTGGCGCGCCGACACGCCGATGGAGAAGTTCGAGGACTATTTCCAGAACCGCGTGCGCATCGATTACGACGACTATGACGGCGTGCTGGAAATCCGCGCCGAGGCCTTCGATCCCAAGACCGCGCACGACATCGTGACCGTGATGATGCGCGAGGGCGAAGACTTCATGAACGACAGCGATCACAAGCTGGCGATGGCACAAGTGGACTTCCTCGAAGATCAGGTCGAGCGGATGAGCGAGCGCAATGCCCGCGCGCGGCAGGCCGTGATCGACTTCCAGAACCGCGAGGGCATGGTCTCGCCTGAGGACTCGCTGCGCTCGGTCGAAGAACTGATCGCCCAGCTTTCGGCGCGCAAGAGCGCGCTCGAAACACAGATGACGTCGCTGCAATCCTATCTCGTGTCCGATCACCCCGACGTGGTCGCGGTGCGCCAGCAGATCGCCGCGATCGACGCCCAGATCGCCACCGAGCGCGGCAAGGCGACCGCGCCGGGCAACGCGGCGCTGAACCGCAAGACCGAGAAGTTCCAGCGGTTGCAGCAGGAGGCCACGTTCGCGCAGGCGCTGTACCAGACCACGCTCGCCGCGCTGGAAAAGGGCAAGATCGATGCCTCGCGCACGGTCAAGAAAATCTCGGTGATGCAGTCGCCGACCACGCCCGAAATCGCGGAGCAGCCGCGCCGCGCCTACAACGCCTTTGTCTTCACCCTTGTCGCCTTCCTGCTGGCGGGGATCAGCATGTTGCTCGTCTCCATCGTTCGCGACCACTTCGACTGACAGGACGCATGACCTTGCCTCTGCACAAGACCGCCACCGGACTGATCGCCCCGGCCCTCGCCTTCTCGCTTGGCTGTGCGGCACCCGCCGCCGCACAGATGAACCCGCTGTCGCCCGAAACGATGACGTCGATGGTCTCGGGCATGGACCCTGCGACGATCGCCGCCGCCGTGGCTGCGGCGAGCATGCAATCGGCCGCGAGCGCCGCGGCGGGCGGCGGCGGCACCACCAGCGGCGGCGTGCCGCTGCCAGCGGCATCGCTGCCCAGCACGGCCACGCAGGGCGTCGCGCAGGCAGCGCCGATGGACGTTGGTTCGGCCACCGTCATGCCCAAGGGGCCGCCGCTGTTCGACTACCGCGCCAACCTCGCCTCGCAGGCGTTCGGGTCGAACATGTTCACCGGCGCCTTCGCCCGCGCGACGGCGGCGCAGTTCAATCCCGAATACGTGGTCGGCGTGGGCGACCGGCTGGTGATCCGCCTGTGGGGCGCCTACAACTTCAACCAGATCCAGACCGTCGATCCGCACGGCAACGTGTTCCTGCCCTCGATCGGGCCCGTGAACGTGCTGGGTGTGCGCAACAACCAGTTGCAGCAGATCGTCGAGCGCGCCGTCGCCCGCGCTTATCGCGCCAATGTCTACAGCTATGCCAGCATCGCCGATGCGCAGCCGGTGCGCGTGTTCGTGGGCGGCTTCGTGCGAAGGCCGGGGCTCTATGACGGCACCAGCATGGATTCGATCCTGCACTACCTTGATCTGGCTGGCGGCATCGATCCCGATCGCGGCTCGTTCATCCAGGTGCAGGTCAAGCGCGGCGAGCAAGTGCGCGCGCGGGTCAACCTCTACGAGTTCCTGTTCCGCGGGGTGATGCCGCAGGTGAACCTGTCGAACGGCGACGTGATCTTCGTGAGCCCGCGGCAGAACACGGTGACCGTGACCGGCCTTGCGGAGAACACCAACGTGTTCGAATTCCCCGCCGGTTCGCATACCACCACGGCCGATCTCGCGATGATGGCGCGCCCGCTGGCGCAGGCCACCAACATGCGGATCACGCGCAACACGGGGCCGGTCAAGAATGTCGAATACTATTCGCTGACCGCCCCCACCGCGACCGAACTGGCCAATGGCGACGAAGTGGAGTTCACCGCCGACAAGAAGCCGGGCACGATCACCGTGCGTGTCGAAGGCGAGCACGACAGCGCGCAGGAATACGTGCTGCCCTATGGTTCGCACATGAGCGACCTGCTCAAGCAGATCCAGTTCTCCGACCGTTCGGCCCCGCAGAACATCCAGCTCTACCGCGCGAGCGTGCGCCAGCGGCAGAAGGACATGCTCGCCGCCTCGCTCAAGAGCCTCGAAGCCGCCGCGCTCAACGCGCGCTCGGGCACGAGCGAGGAAGCGCGCCTGCGCGCGCAGGAAGCCGACATGGTGCTGCGCTGGGTGGAACGCGCCAAGCAGGTCGATCCGACCGGCCAAGTGGTGCTGGCCGAAGGTGCCGCGCGCGACAACATGCTGCTCGAAAATGGCGACCGCCTGCGCGTGCCGGGCAAGGACAGCCTGGTGCTGGTGAGCGGCGAGGTGCTGTTCGCCAACGCCGTGACCTGGCGACCCGGCCAGCCGGTAATCGGCTATGTCCGCGAGGCTGGCGGCTATACGCAGAAGAGCAGCGCGCGCCGCATCGTGATCGCGCACCAGAACGGCAGCTATGACGAAGTGAAGGAATCCAGCCGCGAAATCGCGGCGGGCGACGAAGTGCTCGTTCTGCCCAAGGTCGATTCCAAATCCCGCCAGCTGTTCAAGGACCTGACCCAGATCCTCTACCAGATCGCGGTCAGCGCAAGAGTGGTGCTCGCCCTATGACGAAGAAGGTTCTGACGGTTTTCGGAACGCGCCCCGAAGCGATCAAGATGGCGCCGCTGGTCAAGCACCTCGCCGCCGCCGACGGGTTCGATGCGCGCGTCTGCGTGACCGCGCAGCATCGGCAGATGCTCGACCAGGTGCTGCGCCTGTTCGACATCGTGCCCGACTACGATCTCGACATCATGAAGCCCGGCCAGACGCTTTCGGGCATCACCAGCGAGATCCTGACCCGCATCGAAGGCCCGCTGAAGGACTTCGCGCCCGATATCGTGCTGGTCCATGGCGATACCTCGACCACCTTCGCCACCACGCTGGCCGCCTATTACCAGCAGATCCCGGTCGGACATGTCGAGGCGGGCCTGCGCACGGGCGACCTCTATTCGCCCTGGCCGGAAGAGGCCAACCGCAAGCTGACCGGCGCGCTGGCGCGGCTGCACTTTGCCCCTACCACGCAATCGCAGGCAAACCTGCTGGCCGAGAACATCACAGCCGATGCGATCCACGTCACCGGCAACACGGTGATCGACGCGCTGCTGATGGTGAAGGCCAAACTGGAAGCCGACGAAGCGCTTTCATCAGAACTGGCGGCGCAATTTGCCTCCGTCCTGCGCGAGGGCGCGCGCCTGATCCTGATCACCGGCCACCGCCGCGAGAACTTCGGCGGCGGGTTCGAACGGATCTGCGCCGCAATCGCGGAACTGGCGGCGCGCTACCCGGACGCCGACTTCGTCTATCCGGTCCACCTCAACCCGAACGTGCGCGATCCGGTCAACCGCATTCTGGCCGGGGTCGGCAACGTTCACCTGATCGAACCGCAAGACTACCTGCCGTTCGTATACCTGATGAATCGCAGTTACATAATTCTGACCGATTCCGGAGGTATTCAGGAGGAAGCGCCATCACTGGGCAAGCCTGTTCTGGTCATGCGCAACACGACCGAACGCCCAGAAGCAGTCGAGGCGGGGACCGTCAGACTTGTCGGCACCAGCATCGACCAAATCGTCGGCGGTGTTGCCGAACTGATGGACAGCAACATTAAATATCGCGACATGGCCTTTTCCCACAACCCTTATGGAGACGGTCGCGCTTGCGAACGGATTCATAAGGTGCTTGAGCATTGGGAATGAGGACCGCCACCATCAAGCAAGCCATGGCCGTGGCGCATGACCCCGGCCTATCTTTCAAACGCATTTCCGTCGTCGGGCTCGGCTATATCGGCCTGCCCACGGCGGCGGTGTTCGCCTCGCGCGGCGTCGAAGTGATCGGCGTGGACGTCAACGCCCATGCGGTAGAGACGATCAACAGCGGGCGCATCCACATCGTCGAGCCCGATCTCGACATGGTGGTTCATGCCGCGACCGTTGAAGGCAAGCTGCGCGCCACGCTGACGCCGGAACCTGCCGAAGCGTTCCTGATCGCCGTCCCCACCCCCTTCAAGAACGACCACGAACCCGATCTTTCCTATATCGAAGCTGCCGCCCGCGCGATCGCGCCGGTGCTGGAGGCAGGCAATCTCGTCGTGCTCGAATCCACGTCGCCGGTGGGCGCGACCGAGCAGATGGCCGCCTGGCTCGCCGCGGCCCGTCCCGATCTGACCTTCCCGCAGACCGCGGGCGAAGATTCCGACATCCGCGTGGCGTACTGCCCGGAACGCGTCCTGCCCGGCCACGTGCTGCGCGAACTGGTTGAAAACGACCGGGTAATCGGCGGCATGACGCCACGCTGCTCGCAGGCTGCCTGCGCGCTTTACGGCACGTTCGTGCAGGGGGCCTGCGTGGTGACCAACGCACGCACCGCCGAAATGTGCAAGTTGACCGAAAACGCCTTCCGCGACGTCAACATCGCCTTCGCCAACGAACTGTCGCTGATCTGCGACAAGCTGGACATCAGCGTGTGGGAGCTGATCGCGCTCGCCAACCGGCACCCGCGCGTCAACATCCTCCAGCCCGGTGCGGGCGTGGGGGGCCACTGCATCGCGGTCGACCCCTGGTTCATCGTCAACCGCACGCCCGACGAGGCGCGGCTGATCCACGCCGCGCGGCTGGTCAACGATAGCAAGCCGCAGTGGGTGATCGGCAAAGTCGAAGCCGCTGTCGCAGCCGCCGCGCGCCGCAAGGGCTGTGCAGTTTCGGACGTGCGGATCGCGGCCTTCGGCCTCGCCTTCAAGCCCGACATCGACGACTTGCGCGAGAGTCCGGCGGTCGGGATCGTCGAGCAGCTGGCGACCAGCTTCCCCGGCCAGATCCTTGCGGTCGAGCCGAACATCGACGCGCTGCCGGCCAGGCTCGCTACGCGCGGCGTCGCGCTGGCCGACATGGCCGAAGCGCTGCGCACTGCCGACGTATGGGCGCTGCTGGTCGACCACAAGCCGTTCCGCGAGGCCGTTCCGACCCCGCGCGCGGGCGTCGAGATCATCGACACGCGCGGAATCTGGTCTGCCTGACCCGCTGCCCGATCCGACACCCGGCCCTTTCGCGACCATCATCCTGTGAGCCGATGACCGACACTCTCCCCGACAGCGACACCCGCAGCCACCCCATCCCGGCGGACCGCATCAGCGAACTCTATCGGGGCGAAGTCGCCTCGGACGAGGCGAGCGAAGTGGCGCGCGAGCGCATCCACTGGATGTGTTCGCACGCGCGGGGCGAGACCGTGCTCGACATCGGTTGCAGCCAGGGCATCGCCGCCATCCTGCTGGCGCGCGAAGGTTTCGTGGTGACGGGCGTGGACGCGCACCCCGACGCCATCGCCTATGCCACCGAGGCAACCATGCGCGAGGCGGCGGCGGTGGCAGCGCGGCTCACGTGGCTGCAGCGCGATCTTTACGAGTTGCCGCAGGACCTGCTGGCCGACACGGTGGTACTGGGCGAAGTGATCGAACACCAGGCGGTGCCCGAACGCTTCCTGCTGGCGGCGCGGCGGCATCTGGCGCCGGGCGGCACGATTGTGCTGACTACCCCATTCGGTCTGCACCCCCACGAAGACCACAAGGCGACGCTGCTGCCGCGCGACGTGGTGCGCATGGCCGAAGCCATCGGGCTGGCGGTGGACGAAATCGACGTGGTCGACGGCTACATCCGCATGATCGCGCGCGATGGCGAAAAGGCCCCGCGCAACGACGAGGACCTGCTGCGCGTGACGTCATCGGGCGCGCTCGCGGCGCAGGAGCGGCACTACGCGTTGATGGCGAAGAGAGGGGCCGCGCTCGAGGCGCGAACACGCGAAATCGCCAAGCACACCGCCACCATCGCATCGCTGCGTGGCGGCTCGGACGCGCAGAAGAAGGCGCTTGCGGAACTCGAGACCGAACTGGCGAAGGCGCGCCGCCAACTGGCCGAGACGCGCGCCGCCGACGAACGCGCCATCGCCGAACTGACCGCCAATGGCGAGCGGTTGCGTGGCGATCTGGCGAAGGCGCGCAAGACCGGCGAGGACCTGGCCGAGCGGCTGGAAGTCCATCGCGACAAGCTGACAGCACGGCTTGACGCGATGCGCGAGGAACTGGGCGGCAAGCTCGAAGCCGCGCGCGACACGCTCGTGCGCGTGCGTGGCAAGCTCAGTGAAAAGCTTGAGGCCGCGCGCGAGGAGCTGAAGCTGGCGCGCGAGACGAACGAGCGGCTGGCCGCGAACGTCGCGCGGGCCGAAGCCGACCTGACCCAAAGCCATGCCGAGACTGCTGCCGCGCGCGCCGAACTGGCCGAGACGCAGGCCGCGCGGGCGGGCCTGGAAGACCACATCGACGATCTGACACGCCTGGTGGCGACGCTGCGCGAAAACCTTGCGACGCAGGACGCAGCCTACCTGCGCAAGCGCGAGGAGCAGCGCAAGCGCATCGCCGACGCCAATGCCGAGCGCAAGGCGCTGCAGAAACGGCTCGCCACGCGCGAGGCCGAACTGACCGCTGCACTCGCCGAAGCACAGGCGCAGCTGCAGCACGAACGGCGCGCGGCGCTGGTCCAACAGCGCGGGCACCAGCGCGTGCAGGCCGCCTACGAGCGGCAGGCCGCCGCGCTGAAGCAGACGGTCGGGTTCCAGCTGGGCGACCTGCTGGTCAAGGGCTTCCGTTCCCCCGGCGCGATCGCAAAGCTGCCCGGCCAGCTGATCGCGCTGCGCCGCGAGGACGTGAAGCGCAAGCGCACGCGCGGCGCCAAGCTGGTGGCGGCGCTAGGGGGCAAGGACTTCTCGCGCCTGATCGAGCGATTCGAGGCTGAAGGATACGACGCCGCCGTCGCCATGATCGAGGCGCTGGATCTGGTGCCGGTCGCCCGCGCCAATGCCTATACCGCGCTGGCGCGTCACCTTCAGGCGGGCGACCCGGCCCGCTGCGCGCAGGCCGCGCGGATCGCGCAGGACGCCGACCCGCAGCCTTGGCGCGCGAAGTGGCTGGCCTTCCGCCTGTTCGACGCGGGCGAACTGCTCGAACCCGCGCGGCTGCTGCGCGAACTGCCGGATGACAACGCGCTCAGCGCCTCTGAAGAAGCGCGTTCGGCGCAGATCCACGCGCTGGCCGACTTGTTCGAACTGAAGCCCGACCTGCCGATCACGCCATCGACGCGCTACAGCCCCAAGCCGCGTTCGCTGCTCTATGTTGCGGCCAGCGCAATGCCCTATCACATCAGCGGCTACACCACGCGCACCGCCGCGCTGCTCAGCGCAATCGCGGCCTCGGGCGTGGAACTGACCGCCGCGACACGCCCCGGCTATCCGTGGGACCGGCCCGACACCAAGGGCGCCGCGCGGGAAACACGGACGCTGGTCGATGGCGTGGAATACCGCCACTTCCGCCAGCCCGCGCAGAGCCTGCCGCTCGACGTCTATCTCGAACGTGCGGCGGCGGCGATCGCGCGGTTGGCCGTGGAGAAGCGCGTCGGCGCGATCCAGGCTGCGTCGAACCACGTCAACGCGCTGCCCGCGCTGATCGCGGCGCGGCAGGTGGGCGTGCCGTTCCACTACGAGATGCGCGGGCTGTGGGAAATGAGCCGCGCTTCGAACGTCGAGGGTTTCGAGGAAAGCGAACGCTATCGCCTCGGGCTAGATCTGGAAGCCTTCGCCGCACGGCAGGCTGACCGGGTCTATGCGATCTCGCAACCGCTGGCCGAATTCCTGACGCGCGAATGGGGCATCGCGCGCAATCGCATTGCGGTACTGCCCAATGGCATCGACAGCGCCGCCTTCGCCGCGATCTCCCCTTCGCGCCCGGCGCGCTTCACCATCGGCTATGCCGGTGCGCTGGTGGGCTACGAAGGGCTGGACCTGCTGCTCGATGCGATCGCCGCGTTGCGTGGTGAGGGCAAGGACATCGCGCTGTCCCTGATCGGCGATGGCGCGGCGCGCGAAGCGCTCGAAGCGCAGGCGCAGGCCCTGGGCCTTGGTAGCGCGGTCGAGTTCGCGGGCAAGCTGGCCCCGGCGCAGGCGCGCGCGCGGATCGCGCAAATGTCGCTGGTCTGCCTGCCGCGCCGCCCCGACAAGGTGTGCGAGCTGGTGCCGCCGATCAAGCTGGTCGAGGCGATGGCACTGGGCGTGCCACTGGTGGTGCCCGATCTCGCAGCCTTCCGCTCCGAAGCCGAGGACGGCGTAACCGCGCGGTTCTTCCGTGCAGGCGATGGCGCCGATCTCGCCCGCGCCATCGCGGCGGTATTCGACGATCCCGCCAGTGCAGCCGCCATGGCGGAAACAGCGCGCACGCGCGCGCTCGAACAGCGCGACTGGGGCGCGGCGGCGGCGCTGGTGTTGTCCAACCTTGGTGGGCCGCGCGAGGATTCCGCAGGCAAGACCGGCACCCAGGACCGATCCCCAGAGCAGGAGGCACCCGGCGCTCTGTCGCTCACCGGACTGCTGCTCGACCCGCAGCGGACGACGGATTTCGTCGCCCGGGAAGGGGCGGCAGGCATCGTCGCGCTGATCGACAAGGAGCGCACGCTGTCGGGCAAGGCCCGCGCGCTTGAACTGATCCGCGTGGGCCGCACGTTGAGCGATGCAGGGCTGAGCGCGGCGGACGTGGCGCTGGCCGACGAAGCGCTGGCGACCGACCGCAGCGTGGCGGTGCTGATCAGTGCCTATGGCGCGTTCGAGCGCGCGGGCGTGTTCGAGCGCACCGCCGCCATCCTTGCCGAACTCAATGCCCATCCGCACGTGATCGCCAACCAGAACGACCGGCAGCGGGTGGAAAAGCTGAAAGGCGGGCTCGCCCACCAGCTTTCGATGCTCGACCTGATCGAAGAAAGCCGCGAACGCGCGTTCGAGCCGGTCGGCAATCGCATCTGCTACATGCTGCACAACAGCCTGCCCTATTCCTCGGGTGGCTACGCCACGCGCACGCACGGCGTGGCGACGGGCCTGCGCGACAACGGCTTCGACGTGGTGGCGATGACGCGCCCCGGCTTCCCGCACGATGTCGTGACGGGGCTCGAAGGGCAGGACGTGCCGCAGGTCGATGTGATCGACGGCATTCCCTATCGCCGCACGTTCGAGCCGCGCCGAAGTGCGCTGAAGTACGTGAACTATGTCCCCGAAGCGGCGCGCGTGCTGGAGGAACAGTACCGCGAGCTGCGCCCGGCCATGGTCATGTCGGCATCGAACCACGTCGTCGCGCTGCCCGCGCTGATCGCGTGTCGGCGCCTTGGCATTCCCTTCGTGTACGAAGTGCGCGGCTTCTGGGAAGTAACCAAGATGTCCCGCGAGGACGACTATGGCGAGACCGCCGCCTACAAGCTGCAGAGCCTGCTCGAAGCGGCGGTGTGCAAGGCCGCTGACCATGTCTTCACGCTGACCGAGCCGATGCGCGAGGAACTGGCCGAGCGCGGGGTCGATGCCGGGCTGATCGACATCCTGCCCAATTCCTGCGATCCCGAACGCTTCCTGCCGCGCGCCCGCGATGGCCAGCTGGCAGCGGAGCTGGGCATTCCCGATGGCACGCCGGTGATCGGCTATGTCGGCACCTTCGTGGATTACGAAGGGCTGGAGGATCTGGCGCGCGCCTGCGGGTTGCTCAAGCAGCGCGGGCAGGACTTCCGCCTGCTGCTGGTCGGCAACGAGAATACGTCGGGCAACGACACGGGACCGATCACGCAGATGATCGCCGAAGCGGCCGACGAATCAGGCTTCTCCGACTGGCTGATCATGCCCGGCCGCGTGCCGCACGAGGTGGTCGGGCGCTACTACTCGCTGCTCGACGTCTGCCCGTTCCCGCGCAAGCCCTGGCCGGTGTGCGAGATGGTCTCGCCGATGAAGCCATTGGAAGCGCTGGCCATGGAAAAGGCGGTGGTGGTCTCCAGCGTGCGCGCGCTGGTGGAGATGATCGCCGACGGCAAGACCGGGCTGGTGTTCGAAAAGGGCAATATCGAAAGCCTGGCCGACACGCTGCAACACGCGATGACCTCGCCCGACCTGCGCGCGGAACTTGGCCGCAACGGTCGCGCCTGGGTGCAGGACGCGCGCACATGGCGTGCGGTCGGGGCCAAGGCCGCAGGGCTGCTGGCCGACTACGTCACCCCGGTGGCGCCTGATGTGGAGCTGGCGCAATGACGATCGATCTCGAAAAGAAGGACAGTGTCGAGGACAGTCCGCGCTTCCTGCGCTATCTGCGCGCGCGCTTCTCGCAACTGACGCCGGGCGATCACAAGCTGGTGTTCTCCGTCGGAGGCCTGAAAGTCCATTTCAAGGCGCGCATCGTCGAAAAGCCGACGCAGCTGCTGTTCACCTTCCACGGCGCAGTCAACCGCGACACGCGGCACAAGATCCCGTTCAACGGCTTCTTTCCAGGGCTGGCAAACACGAACCAGGTCGCGCTCAGCGATCCGTCGCTCGCCGTGTCGCCCGATTTCCGCATCGGCTGGTTCGCCGGGCACCGGGGTTTCGATACACAGTACCACCTGCGCGGCGCGCTGCGCACCATCACCAAGGCGCTGGGCGGCGACCGGACGATCTATTTCGGAACGTCGGGCGGCGGCTTTGCGGCACTCTACTACTCGTTCTTCGCGCCCAAGGCCGTCACGCTGGTGTTCAATCCGCAGACGAACATCCCGGCCTATCACAGTACGCTGGTGACCCCCTATCGCGAGGCCTGCTGGCCCGATCTCAAGTCCAACGACCAGCTTGCCGACGTGACCTGCACCAATCTTCCCGAACTTTACGCAACGGGCTTCCGCAACACGATCGTCTATTGCCAGGCGATGGGCGACCGGCATCACGCGACCACGCACATGCTGCCCTTCCTCGGCGCGCTGGCCGGGCAATCACGCTCGCGCCGGGTCCTGCTGCACAGCGATTTCACCGGCAATCACGGCCATGTGAGCGACCATGCGGCCTACCTCCAATGGGCGCGCGCGATCGCCGCCAGCCCGACCGACGAGCCCAAGGACCTGCTGGACACTTGGCACGCCATTCGTCGCAAGGGCGGTCCGGTGCCCGCCCGCCCCGCCCCAGCGCCGCGCCCGGCCAGGGCTCCGGCCCTTGCGGCTGCCTCGGCCCCGGCCCCGGCTGCCGTGGCGCGCGCCGCCGAGCCGCAGAGGGGCTTCCGGGCCGAAGACATCGCGCTCGCCGAACGATTGCGAGCCCATCGGGAGGCGCAACGATGACCAATCCCTATCGCGGTCGGCCTGAGCGGTCGTTCTGGCGCTCTGCCGTGACCGAACGCCACGTCGCCGATTTCACCGGAATGTGGGATCCGATGCCGCTGACGCGCGCCGACAAGGTGGCGACCGCGGGCAGCTGCTTTGCCCAGCACATCGGCCGCAATCTTGAAAGGCGTGGTGCGGCCTACATGGATTGCGAGCCCGCGCCGCCGGTGTTCGCCAGCGAAAGCGAGGCACGCCGCTTCGGCTATGGCGTATTCTCGTGCCGTTATGGCAACGTCTATACCGCGCGCCAATTGCTCCAGCTGGCGCAGGAAGCGTTCGGCGAGCGTCGCCCCGCCGAAGTCGTGTGGCAGAAGAACGACCGCTTCTTCGACGCGCTGCGCCCCGGCGTCGACCCCGTTGGGCAGGCCAGCGCGGAAGACGTGCGGATCGAGCGGCTGCGCCATCTCGATGCGGTGCGCGCGATGTTCGAGACGCTTGACGTCTTCGTATTCACGCTGGGGCTGACCGAGGGCTGGGAAAGCCTTGAGGACGGGACGATGTTCCCGACCGCGCCGGGCACGATCGCGGGCAGCTTCGACCCCGAACGCTATGCCTTCCGCAACTTGCGCTATGGCGAAGTCATGGCCGACATGCGCGCGTTCTGGGCCTTCCTTAAGCTGGCCAATCCGGGCGCGCGGATGCTGCTGACGGTCTCGCCGGTGCCGCTGGTGGCAACGGCGACGGGGCAGCACGTCCTGCCCGCGACGACCTATTCCAAGTCGGTGCTGCGCGCGGTGGCGGGCGATCTCGCCGCCGACGAGGACGACATCCACTACTTCCCGTCGTACGAAGTCATCATCGGCCATCCCTCGCGGGGCATGTTCTTCCAGCCCGACCTTCGCGAAGTGAACGAGTTCGGCGTGAACCTGGTGATGAGCCAGTTCTTCTCGGGCCCGCTGGCGCAGGAGTTCGGCCAGCACGACGCGCCCGCCGAAGATGAAGAAGAATTCGACGTGATCTGCGATGAAGGCAGGATTACCGAAGACCTGTAACAGCAGACGCCTAGTCACCGCCGACGCGACGACAGGACGACCAGAGGGGCAGAGTTGGGATGATCGACACCAAGACCGGCCAGAGCAGGCCCTTCGTGGTGCTCTGCGGGATGCCGCGCTGCGGCACGCGCCAGTTCGCGGACTTTCTCAACCGTCATCACGACGTGTGTATCCAGGGCGAGATCCGCCATGCACTGTTGCGCCCGCTGCGCGACATGATGGCTGCAGGCGACGCCGCCTATCCGCAAGGCTATGCGTCGAACTACTTCCAGCGCAAACGGGCGCAAGCGGTGGTCGAGCTTTTCGCCAGCTTTTCCAAGGCCCGCCGGGTCATGAAGCCCAAGGCCACCTTCCACGGCTTCAAGACGCCGCAGATCGAAAGCCATCACAAGCGCATCGACCAGATCGTCGGGACCAGCTTTGCGACCACGGCCTATCTCTACTGCATCCGCAACGTGGCCGACTGCTACCTTTCGTTGGTGGAAATGCCTTGGTTCACCGACGGTCCCAACGCCTATATCGACAAGTACATCGAAAGCCTGGAGACGGCGATCGAACTGCGCCATGCCTCGCTGCGCACCGGCGCGCGCGCATCGATCGGCGTGCTCAACCTGGACGACTTTATCGCCTGTGACGACAAGCCGACCTGGCTGGCGCGACGCCTGTTCCACCCGCTGACCATTCCGGCGAGCGATGAGTGGATCAAGGAGATCGCCGAGACCACCGATAACCGCAACGCCACCGAGCGCGCGACCGGCACGCGGCGCGCCAAGGTGCTTGGCGGTGCTGCGGCCGAGGTCTTCGCCCTGCGTCTGGCCGAGGTAGAGCGTGCCGTGGAGCGGTTTAATCGCACATTCAGCGAAAATCTCTCATGCCGGTTGCCGCTGGCGGCGATTGCCGCCTGACGGTCTGGCGGCGCGCCGCGGGCGCGACACTTCGGAAGGTCCAGTTCATGTCCCAGGGTTTGCGCTTCGCCGTCGCGTTCTCGATCGGCCTTGGCGGTGCGATCCCCGCCACCGCCTTTGCGGGCGATGTCTATATGGCCGCCAACGGCAGCGACGCCAACGATGGCGGTAGCGCACAAAGGCCGGTGGCCACGCTGGCGGCGGCGGTGCAGGTCGCTGCGGCGCGATCGGCCCGAACGGGTGAGGACATGACCGTGCAGATCGCCCCCGGCATATATCGCGGACAGACGCTGGCGCTCGACGACAAGCGGATGCGCGGGCGGCTGACACTCGCCGGAACCGGCAGCAAGGCCGACAGCTATCCCGCCTTCTACGGCAACGGCACGGGCACGTTTCTGCGTTATGATGGCAGCGCGGGGCGCGACACCGGCCTGACCGTGCGCAACCTGCGCATCGTCGATTACGCGACCGCGATCACGCTCAATGGCAACCGCAACGATGCCCACGCCTTCAATCGCGGCACCACGATCAGCGGCAACATCTTCGCCCGGATCGGCACCGACACGACCAAGGGCCTCGGCAAGTCGACCGCTGCGGTGCGGCTCGTCAATTCGCATGACAACGTGATCGAGAACAACTGGTTCAAGACCATTCGCAACTATCCGGTCACCGCCTGCGCGGGGCTGCATGCAATGTACGTCGCGCACGGCTCATCGGGCAACCGCATCGTCGGCAACACGATCGAGGACTTCTGCGGATCGGCGGTGAAGCTGCGCGATTCGTCCGACAACAACGTCATCGACCGCAACACCTTCCGCACCACCGATCGCACGACCGGCATCGAGGAATGGTTCTGCGACCTTGGCAAGTCCGAGGAATGCACCAAGAAGAGCGGCGAATGCCCCTCCACCGGCAATCTCGCGCGCGGCAACCGCTTCGACGGGATCGACCAGTTGCGCCGCGTGAACATCCGCGGCACGCGCAAGCCCCGGCCCTGGTGCGACGCGGCGATCTATGATCGCCCGCGCATTTCCGCCAACGAAACGACGGACTGAAGATCGGCACGATGGGGGCAACGGGGATCAAGATCGCGCTGCTGGCGGACGAACTGACGCGCTCGTGCCTAGCGCCCGAATGCCAAGTGATCGACGTTCCGGCCAAGGGCTTCGCGCCGCTTCTGCGCGCCGAACGTCCGGACATGCTGCTGGTGGAGTCCGCGTGGCACGGGGCTGGCGGCGCCTGGAAGTACAAGATCGCATCCTATCCCCGCCACCTGCTACGCACCAACCGCCGCCTGCGCCGCCTTGTCGCCACCGCGCGCGACCTGGGCATTCCGACGGTGTTCTGGAACAAGGAAGACGGCGTCCACTTCGGTCGCTTCATCGACAGCGCGCGGCATTTCGACCACGTGTTCACCGTCGATGCCAATTGCGTGCCCCGCTATCGCGCGGTGATGGGCGAACAGGCCTCGGTCGGGGTGCTGCCCTTTCCCGTGCAGCCCGCGATCCACAACTTCACCGGCTTCAACTTCCGCAGCAACGACGCCAATTTCGTCGGCAGCTACAGCACCCACATCCACGATGGCCGCCGCGAATGGCAGAACATGGCGTTTTCCGCCGCGCTCGACACGGGGCTGGGGCTGACCATCTATGACCGCAATTCTGACCGGCCTTCGTCGATCTACCGCTATCCCGACTGGTCGGGGCTGGTGGTGCGTCCGGCGGTCGATCACACCCGCACCGCACAGATCTATAAGGACCACCTCGTGTCGCTGAACGTCAACACCGTCACCGATTCGGCGACGATGTTTTCGCGCCGTCTGGTCGAGATCCTCGCCTGCGGCGGCATTGCGGTAACATCGGCCGCGCGCTCGGTCGAAGCGATGTTCCGCGATTTCTGCCATGTCGTCGCCACGCCCGAAGACACTCGCGCACTGTTCGAGCGGCTGCGCCACGGGCCTTCGAGCGAAGATCTCGATCGTGCGCGCGAAGGCTCGCGCTACGTGCTGGCGCAGCATACATGGGCGCAGCGGCTCGAACAGATCGCGACGACCGTGCGACTCTGAGCGTCGTAAGGGCGCGGGCGCGCGCAAGGGGGACACGACTTGGACCGGCGTTACGATAGGATCATCGCCGTCGGCCTGCGCCGCTGGAAGGCGCACAACTTGCGCGCGATCCTCTCCTCCTGCACCCGCGAAGTTCACTTCGTCGCCGACGCGGCGCAGGCGGAAAAGCTGCGGCCGACCGCCCGGGATGCGATCGCGATCTGGGGCGCGACACCCGGCCCCGCCTTGCACGCGCTGGCCACCGCGACCAGCGCCACCTTGCTGCGGCTGGAGGACGGGTTCATCCGCTCGGTCGGGCTTGGCTCGGACCTGATCCCGCCGCAGTCGCTGGTGCTCGATCCGGTCGGCATCTATTTCGACGCCACGGCGCCGAGCGCGCTGGAGATCCTGCTGCAGACCGCCGCGTTCGATGACGAGAAGCTGGCGCGGGCCGCCGCCGCGCGCGCCTTCATCGCCGCCGAAGGCCTGACCAAGTACAACATCGAAGCCCGCATTCCCCCGCGCTGGACACCACAGGGCCGCCGCGTGGTGCTGGTGCCCGGGCAGGTCGAAAGCGATGCCTCGATCGCGCTGGGCGGAACCGGCGTGCGCAGCAACCTGGCGCTGCTTGAACAGGTCCGCGCCGCCTGCCCCGACGCCTATATCGTCTACAAGCCCCACCCCGACGTGATGAGCGGCAACCGGCGTGGCCGCACCGCGCGGCGCGAGGCCGAAGCGCTGGCCGACTGGATCGAGACCGAATGTTCCATAGTTAGCTGCATCGAAACCTGCGACGCGCTGCACACGATCACGTCGCTGTCGGGCTTCGACGCCATGCTGCGCGGCAAGCCGGTCACGACCTGGGGTATGCCCTTCTACGCTGGATGGGGGTTGACCGAAGATCGCGCGCCCGATGCCAGAGCCCTGTTGCGCCGCACCCGGAGACTGACGCTCGATGAAATTGTTGCGGGCGCGTTACTGCAATATCCGCTTTACTGGAACGAAGCTGATGAACGCGAAACTAACTGCGAATCCGTCCTATCCAGCATTGCACACAACCGTAATATGTTGGAGATATCGCGGAAGCTCGAAGGACTGCGCAGAGGGCCGACCAGAAGGTTGATCCGCAAGCTGCGCACGCTCACGCGGGCGTGGCTGGGGACCAACAGTCGTGATAGATGGTGGAATTAAGGCCTTTCAGGGGCGGCGCGTACTGCTGCTCCAAGGTCCGGTGGGGCCGTTCTTCAAACGGTTCGCGCGGGATTTGCACGATGCCGGCGCGCAAGTGCACAAGCTCAATTTCAATGCCGGGGACTGGTTCTTCTTCCACAGTGGTGAGACCTACCGCGGCACGATGGAAGACTGGCCACGCTGGCTGGAACAGCGCCTGCGCACGCTGAAGATCGACATCGTTTTCCTGTTCGGCGATTGCCGTCCGATCCACCGCGCCGCGCACGAAGTCGCGACCGGCATGGGGATCGAGGTCGGCGTGTTCGAAGAAGGCTATATCCGGCCCGACTTCGTCACGCTGGAACGCGACGGGGTCAACGCCAACAGCCTGATGACGCGCACGCCCGAAGACTATCTGCGCGCGCCCGACCGCGTGATCGCGCGTCGGCCGATGCCGCACAGCTTCTGGGCCATGGTGTGGTGGGGGTTCCTCTATTTCACCATCGGCGGGTTCGGGCAGATGTTCTTCCCGCACTATTGCCACCATCGTCCGCTGACGATCATGGAAATGTTCCCCTGGCTGCTCTCGCCGCTGCGGAAGGGCTGGTTCAAGTGGCGGCAACGGGGCGTTCAGGCCCGGCTGGAGGGTGAACTCGACAAGCGCTTCTTCCTTGTGCCGCTGCAGGTCCACAACGATTCGCAGGTCGTGATCCACGCCGATGTCGGCGGCGTCGAAGGCTTCATCGCGTCGACCATCGTATCCTTCGCGGCGCATGCCCCGGCCAATTGCGTGCTGGTGTTCAAGCACCATCCGATGGATCGCGGCTATCGCGACTATAGCGCGCTGATCCGCCGCTTGTCGCGCGCCGAAAGGTGCGAGGGGCGAGTGCTCTACATCCACGACCAGCATACCCCGACGCTGATCCGGCATTGCCGCGGCGTCGTCGTCATCAACAGCACCGTGGGCCTGACCGCGGTCGGCATGAAATGCCCCACCAAGGCCGTGGGCGAAGCGGTCTGGGACATTCCCGGCCTGACCTACCAGGGCGCGCTCGACCGCTTCTGGACCGAGGCGGACAGCGCCGTACCCGACAACCGGCTCTATATGAAATTCCGCGACGAGTTGATCACCACAACGCAGATCAACGGCAGCTTCTACCGCAAGCTCGCCCCGGAAACATCGGCCACCGGCCTGATCTGGACCGCCGAGGCGACCAGCCTGCCCAGCGTTGCCGCCAACCGGCGCCAGCGTATCGCCGTCGCGACCTCAGCAACCGACGAGGCGACGCCACGCCCGCCGATCGGCGAGGACGCCAAAACCAAGATGCCGGCGCTGGCGGTGCACTGAAGGCAAGTCCGATGCGCCGCGTGCTAGGGCGCGGGTGCATCACCCTGCAGGATTGCCGCGAGCGCATGCGCCACGCCGTCGAGCGTCGCCGGGTCCGTCCATGTCGGGTGGGGGCGCGACGTATCCGCCAATTCGCTTTCGCGGGCGGACAGAATGCCACCAAGCGCAGCGCCCATGAACAGCAATCGCCGGTTGACCACCGTGGGCGCCAGATGCGCCAGCAGGCGGCGCACATGATCGAGACAGCGCAGGTAGCCCGAATTCCAGCGACCTTCGAGCGCGTCCATGAACAGGCGTCGATGCGAGAGTTGCAGCGCCACGACGAAACGGTTGTAGCAATCGCTCCACGGCGGGTCCGACCGTAGCAGCGACGTCTGCACCAGCAGGGTGGTCACCTCGATCAGCGTGGCCGGGCCACCGCGCGCCTCCAGCGCATCGAGCATCTGGTTGCGAAACTCGTCGATCAGGCGCGCGCCGTGGACGATCACCGCACGCACCAGCGCGTCCTTCGAGCCGAAGTGATAGCCGACCGCCGCGTGGTTCTTCTGGCCCGCCAGTTCCGCGATCTGGCGCACCGTTACGCCCGCAACGCCATGCTCGGCGAACAGACGCAGCGCCGCTTCCTTGAGCATTTCCGCCGGATCGACGCGAGGGGCGGGCGCTGTTGTTGCCATGCCCTGCAAATACCCTTTGACACCGCTTTAAGTCAATCACATTATCCATCTGGATAATAGATTCGGAGCTGCGATGCTTCGAACGCAATGAGTGGAGGATGCGTGAGCGAGCCGGAGGTAATTCCGGGCGTCGACATGACGACGCTGGCAGGCTGGATGGATCAACAGGGGCTGGGATCCGGTCCGCTGGAAGGCGTGACCTCGCTTGCAGGTGGCACGCAGAACATCCTGCTGCGGTTCACCCGCGCAGGGCGCACGTATGTGCTGCGCCGACCGCCGCCGCACTTGCGCGCCAATTCGAACGAGACGATGCGCCGCGAAGCGCGTGTGCTGGCCGCACTGGCAGACAGCGACGTGCCCCATCCCGGCCTGATCGCCGCTTGTGCGGACGACAGCGTGCTGGGCGCGGCATTCTATCTGATGGAGCCGATCGACGGCTTCAACGCCACGCAAGGGCTGGAACCGCTCCACGCCGGTGACGCCTCGGTCCGCCACCGCATGGGCCTGTCCATGGTCGATGCCATCGCGGCGCTGAGCAAGGTGGATTACGTGGCGGTGGGCCTGTCCGATTTCGGCAAGGTCGACAACTGGCTGGGCCGTCAGGTCGGACGCTGGGCCTCGCAGCTCAAGAGCTACCAGGAGTTCCCCGGCTGGACCGGTCCCCAGGCGATCCCCGGCGTCGACAAGGTCGCCCGCTGGCTGGAGGACAACATCCCGCCGACATTCCAGCCCGGCCTGATCCACGGCGACTTCCACCTCGCCAACGTGATGTTCCGGCACGACAGCGGCGAACTGGCCGCCGTGGTCGACTGGGAGCTGTGTACGCTGGGCGACCCGCTGCTCGATCTCGGCTGGCTCGCCGCGACCTGGCCCGAAGACGGCGTGCGCCGTGCGACCGACGTCGCCATCACCCCGTGGGAAGGCTTTGCCACGATCGAGGAAATGATCGCCCGCTACGGCCAGCAGACCGGGCGCGACTTGTCGCATGTCGACTGGTTCGCGGTGCTCGCCTGCTACAAGCTCGGCATCATCCTCGAAGGATCGAACGCGCGGGCCTGTGCCGGCAAGGCCCCGCGCGAGATCGGCGACCGCCTCCACGCCCACACCATCGACCTGTTCGAACGCGCGCTGCGCCGCATCGGATAAGCAAGGACACACTGCATGATCGACGATACCGACTTTTCCGGCAAACACGTGCTGGTCGTGGGCGGCTCCAGCGGCATCGGCAACGGCATCGCGCACGGCTTCCGCCAGCGTGGCGCGACCGTCCACGTCTGGGGCACACGCGCCAGCGCGGCTGACTATGACGCCGCCGACGGGTCAGACCTTTCCGGCCTCGGCTATACCTGCGTCGACGTGGGCGATCCCGATGCGATCGAGGCCGCGCCCGCACCGTTCGACGGGCTCGACGTGCTGGTGCTGTGCCAGGGCACCGTTGTGTACCGCCGCGGTGAGTTCGAGCGCGAAGGCTGGGACAAGGTCATGGCCGTCAACCTCGACAGCCTGATGCACTGTTCGCGCAAGTTCCGCACCGCGCTGGCGGCCACGCAAGGTTCGATCGTGATCGTCAGCTCTATCTCGGGACTGAAGGCCAACATCGGCAACCCCGCCTATGCCGCATCGAAGGCAGGCGCGATCAGCCTGACCAAGACGCTGGGGCAGGCCTATGCCGCCGATGGCATCCGTGTGAACGGCCTCGCCCCCGGCCTTGTCGATACCAAGCTGACGAAGGTCACCACGCAGAACCCGCAGCGGCTGGAAGGCGCGCTCGCCGCGATCGCCCAGCGCCGCGCGGGCACCCCTGCCGACATGGCCGGCGCCGCAATCTTCCTCGCCAGCCCGCTGGCATCTTACGTCACCGGCCACACGCTCGTGGTCGATGGCGGTCTTTCACTCTGATTATCGCAAAGAGGCAACGACGATGATTTTCGAACATACCGACAAGGTGAAGGGCCTGATCGCACAGATCGAAGCCTTCATGGACGAGCACATCTACCCCAACGAACAGGCCTACACAGACTTCGTCCACGACCAGAACAACCTCTGGAAGGAATGGCCTGGGATGGAGGCGCTGAAGGCCAAGGCCAAGGCGCTCGGCCTGTGGAACCTGTTCCTGCCGCACGAATATGGCGAACTCTCGCCGGGCCTCACCAACCTCGAATACGCCCCGCTCGCCGAAATCTTCGGCCGCGTGCCGTGGTCGAGCCAGGTGTTCAACTGCTCCGCGCCCGATACCGGCAACATGGAAGTGCTGGCCAAGTTCGGCAGCCCGGAACAGCAGGAAAAGTGGCTCAAGCCGCTGCTCGATGGCGAGATCCGCTCGGCCTATGTCATGACCGAACCGCAGGTCGCCTCGTCCGACGCCACCAACCTCGAACTGTCGATCATCCGCGACGGCGACGAATACGTTCTGAACGGGCGCAAGTGGTGGATTTCCAACGCGATGCACCCGCGTTGCGACATCTGGATCGTGATGGGCAAGAGCCGCTTCGATGGTGATCGCCACACCCAGCACTCGCAGATCCTGGTCGAGCCCAAGACCCCAGGCATCACCATCGTGCGCCACCTGTCGGTGTTCGGTTCGCATAATTCGCCCGGCGGCGAATGCGAGCTGCGCTTCGACAACGTGCGCGTTCCGGCCGAGAACCTCATCCTGGGCGAAGGGCGTGGCTTCGAGATCGCGCAAGGGCGCCTCGGGCCGGGCCGCATCCACCACTGCATGCGCTCGATCGGGCAGGCCCAGCGCGCGCTCGAGTTCATGGCCCGTCGCGCCGACAGCCGCGTCGCCTTCGGCAAGAAGCTGGCCGACCAGTCCAGCATCCGCCAGGACGTGGCCCGCAGCTTCTGCGAAGTCGAAATGGCCCGCCTGCTGACGCTCAAGGCCGCCGACGCGATGGATCGCTATGGCAACAAGGTGGCCAAGGACTTGATCGCCGCGATCAAGGTCGTCGCCCCTACCATGGCGCAGACCGTGTGCGACCGCGCGATCCAGGTCCACGGTGGCATGGGCGTGAGCGGGGACACCCCGGTCGCCTCGTTCTTCACGCTCAACCGCTTCGTGCGGCTCACCGATGGTCCCGAAGAAGTCCACATGAGCCAGCTCGGCAAGCAGAAGATCCAGGAATACGTGCGCAGCAACGCACGCTGACCTGACCGGTCGGGGGCCGGACGCGCTGCGGGCGCGTCCGGCCTTTCGGCACACGTTCCGGGAGAGAGACGATGGGCTGGATCAAGAGCGGCGATGTCACGCTGAACCCTGCACAATTCGACGAGCGCGCCCGAAAGGCTGCAACCGTCCTGCGCGAAATCGGCATCGTGCCGGGCGATGGCGTCGCGTTCTACTTGCGCAACGACCTTGCCTATTTCGAAGCCTCGTTCGCTGCCGGGATCGTCGGTGCCTATCCCGTGCCGGTGAACTGGCACTATACCCCCGATGAAGCAGGATACCTGCTGCGCGACAGCGGGGTGAAGCTGTTGTTGATCCATGCCGACCTGCTGCCACCGATCGCGGACGCCATTCCGGAGGGCCTGAAGGTCATCGTGGTCGAAACGCCGCCCGAGATCCGCAATGCCTACCACATTGGCGAAACTCCCCTGCCGCGGGGCCTTCCGGTGTGGGGCCAACTGGTCGACGCTGCCGCGCCTTTTGCAGGCGAGCCGCTGCCGCCGCTTGCCTCGATCATATACACCTCGGGCACGACCGGCCGCCCCAAGGGCGTGCGCCGCACCCCGGCAACGCCCGAGCAGGCCGAAGCCGTCACGCTGATGCTGGGCCGCTCCTATGGCTACATGGACGTGATCGAAGGCCGTGCAGCGCCCGAAAGCATCGTCACGGCTGTGATCGGCCCGGTGTACCATTCGGCACCCAACGCGCATTCTGCCTTTTCCATCCGGCTGGGCGCGAACGTCGTCGTGACGCCGCGGTTCGATGCCGAGGAACTGCTCGCGCTGATCGACCGCGAGAAGATTACGCACCTCAACATGGTGCCGATCATGTTCAACCGCCTGCTGCGCCTGCCCGAAGAGGTGAAGCGCAAGTACGACCTCTCGTCGCTGCGCTTCATCACCCACGCCGCCGCACCCTGCCCGCCGCCGGTCAAGCGCGCGATGATCGAATGGTGGGGGCCGGTCATCAACGAGTACTACGGCTCGACCGAGATGGGTAATGTCGCCAGTCTGACATCGGAAGAATGGCTGGCGCACCCCGGTTCGGTCGGCAGGGTCATGCCAGGCGTCGACCTGCGCGTGGTCGACGAGCAGGGCAACGACGTGCCTGCCGGAACGGTCGGCGAAGTCATCGGCAAGAGCCGGATCGCGACCGAGTTCACCTACCAGAACGCGCCCGAAAAGCGCGCCGCGATGGAAAAGTACGGCCTGATCACGCCGGGCGACGTCGGCTATTTCGACGCCGACGGCTTCCTCTACCTGTGCGATCGCAAGAACGACATGATCATCTCAGGGGGAGCCAACATCTACCCCGCCGAGATCGAGGCCGAACTGCACAAGTTGCCCGGCGTTGCCGATTGCGCGGTGTTCGGCATCCCCGATGAAGAATTCGGCGAAAGCGTGATGGCCGTAGTCCAGCCGATGCCGGGCGCGGACCTGCACGCCGACGACCTCAAGGCCGAGCTGCGCCGGGTGATGACCGCCTACAAGGTGCCGCGTCGGATCGACTTCGCCGACAGCCTGCCGCGCGAGGATTCGGGCAAGATTTTCAAGCGCAAGCTGCGCGAGCCGTTCTGGGCCGGCCGCGACCGCGCGATCTGAGGGAAGAGAGACGATGAAGGCGCTGCGCTACTACGGCGAACGGGACATCCGCCACGAAAGCATGGATGATCCCGTGCTCCAGTCCGACCGTGACGTGATCGTCAAGGTCGATGCCTGCTCGATCTGCGGATCGGACCTGCACATCTATCACGGCCACGGCTTTTCCGAGGACGTGGGCTTCTGCGTCGGCCACGAAGCGGTGGGCGAAGTGGTCGAGGTAGGCCGGGGGGTCCACAGGCTCAAGACCGGCGACAAGGTCATGATCCCCGCCGCCGTCGGCTGTGGGGCCTGCCGCGCCTGCCTCGCGGGCGTGGTCAACTTGTGCGAGAACAACGGCTCGGGCTGCTACGGCCTGTCGGCCAAGCTGCAAGGCTCGCAGGCCGAAGCCGTGCGTGTGCCCGCCGCCGACATGAACGCGGTGAAGATCCCCGAAGGCATAGACGCCGAACAGGCCCTCATGATGACCGATGCCATGGCCACCGCCTGGTACGGCGCGCGCATGGCCGATATTGCGCCGGGATCGAGCGTTGCTGTGGTGGGCCTGGGCCCCATCGGCCTGATGGTGGTGGACAGTGCCTTCATCATGGGCGCGCACGTGGTCTATGCCATCGACCCCATCCCCGAACGGCGCAAGCTGGCCGAGGAGTCGGGCGCGATCGCGCTCCACCCGGACGAGGCCATGGACCGGATCAAGGCCGACACCCACGGGCGCAAGCTCGACAGCGCGGTCGAAGTCGTGGGCCATGACAAGACCGTCGATTTCGCGCTGCGGCTGGTGCGCCCGCGCGGCACCGTCTCGGTGATCGGCGTGCAGCAATCGCGCCGCTTCCCCTTCCCGCTCGAACGCGCGTTTGCGGCGGGCCTCACCTTCCGTACCGGCACCTGCTCGGTGCCGGAAGAACTGCCCGCCCTGTTCCCGCTGGTGCAGTCGGGCCGCCTGCGCCCCGAACGCTACATCAGCCACCGTCTGCCGCTGTCGCAGGGCGCCGAAGCCTATCGCATGTTCGAAGCGCGCGAAGCAGGCGCGCTCAAGATGGTGCTGACGCCCGACTGAGGCCGCCCCCCAAGAGGAAGGGCGGCAAGGTCCGACGGACCTGCCGCCCTCCAGGGCCCGGGGAGGGACGACTTACAGCAGTTTCCAGGTGATCGGCACGGTCACCGCCGTCGCGCCCGCGGGCGGGGCAGGCAACATTCCGGCGCGCGCGGGAAGCGCCAACGCTTCCTTGTCAAGCGTGGCCGACCCGGATGGTGCGATCAGCTCGGTGCGCTCGACCGCGCCCGTGGCGGAAATGTAGACCTTGACCTTGGCAGTGCCCTCCTCGCCGCGCATCTGCGCGGTCCGCGGGTAGGTCTGCTTCGACGCGATCGCGCGCGCCACTTGCGCAATCCAGGCAGCGGGCTGGGCAAAGGCGGCGGTGGGCGCCACAGATGTGGAAAGGGCGAGAGCGGCCAGCGCTGCACAGGCGGTCTTGCGGATGATTTTCGACATCGATCGCTCCTTGGAGGTTCCTGAGAAATGGCGGTGATTGGCGAGGCGACTCGATCGCTGAAAGCCAATCCAACTCCTTGGAAATACGCGGATCTGGTTAGGATGAAGCCAAGCGCATCCTCGGGGATTCCCCTGATGCGGCGTGCCCTGCCGCCTCAGAACTCCGACCAGTCTTCCTCTTCGACGCGGCGGGCCGCGCCGCCTTCGAACGCCGTAGCAGGCAGCGGTCGGGGCGCGGGCGCAACCGATGGCGGACCTGGCTCGGGCACGAACGGCGCCACCTCGACCGGATTGAGCGCCGCCATGGCCGGCGCCGACGCCCAGCTCGATCCGCCGCTGCCGAGGTTTCGCCCCACCTGGAAGCGCCCGACCTGCTGCACCAGCGCCTCGGTCTCCACCGACAGGTTTCGCGTTCCGGCGGATGTCTCCTCGACCATAGCCGCGTTCTGTTGCGTGAACGAATCCATCGCCGCGACCATCGCCGAAATGTCCGAGATGCCGCTCGCCTGCCGCTCCGCCGCCTCGGCGATCTCCTCGACGAGGTTCGACACGGCGGCCACTTCGCCCACGATCTGACGCAAGGCATCGCCACTGCTTTCCACCAGCGACACACCGCCGCCGACCTGCTCGGTGCTGGTGCCAATCAGCGCCTTGATGTCCTTGGCCGCATCGGCGCTGCGCTGGGCGAGCGCGCGAACTTCGTTGGCGACGACCGCGAACCCCTTGCCCGATTCACCCGCACGCGCCGCTTCGACGCCCGCGTTGAGCGCGAGCAGGTTGGTCTGGAAGGCAATGCCATCGATCACGTTGACGATGTCGGCCATTTCGCGCGACGAGCCTTCGATGCTGCGCATGGCGTCGACCGCGCGGCGCGCGATGTCCTCCACCCGGCCCGCGGTATCGCGCGCCACGGTCAGGCGACTGCTGGTCTGGCGCGCATTGTCGGCGGTGATCTTCACGGTGCCGGTAAACTCGGCGAGCGTACGCGCCGTTTCGGCCAGCGACGTCGCCTGCTGCTCGCTGCGGTCCGACAGGTCCGACGCCGCCGAAGCGATCTCGTTCGCCCCCAGCTTGATCGTGTTGCAGCCATCGGCAATCTGCCCGAGCACGCCCGAAAGCGCCGCCACCGAGGCATTGTAGTCGGCATGAAGCTTGGCAAATTCGCCGCTGCCGGTTTCGGGCACGCGATGCGTCAGGTTGCCCTCGGCCAGTGCGGCCAGGCCCCCGCCGATGGCCTCGATCGTCGCCTTCGTCTCGGCGGCGCGGGCTTTTTCTGCCTCGGCACGCGCATGATCGGCGGCGAACAGTTCCTTGAAACGGTCGAGCGCACGGGCAAGGCTGCCCAGCTCGTCGCTGCGACCCAGCGCCGGAATCTCAACGCCATGATCGCCATTGATGAGACGACCGACGATCTCGCTCATGCGGTTGATCGGTCGGGCGATGTTCTGCATCAACAGGAACATCAGCACCACCGCGCTGGCCAGCCCTGCGCCGATCGCCGCCAGCAGGAACGTGCGGGACTGTGCATAGAGCTTGTCGGTGCCCGCCGAGATCTGCGCGGTGTTCTTGGTGTTGAGGTCGATCAGCGTCAGCACGCTGTCCTCGGTCGCATAGAACAGGTCGAGCGTTTCGCCATCGAAGCGCGCCTTGGCCGCAGCATTGTCGGTCTGGGCGAGCTGGATCAGGCTCTCGGTGTCGGAGAGGTAGGCCTGCCACTTGGTCTTGAAATCGTCGAACACCGCCTTCTGCGGGCCGGTGATCCCCAGCTTCTCGTAGTCGCCGATCAGTCCGTCGATCACCGCACCCGCGTTGCGGAGCAGCTTCTCGGTCCGGGGCGAATGGCCGTCGACCATGTCGTCTTCCTTGATCCGGTACTGCGAGATGTAGGCATGAATATCGCCCAGGTTCTGCGACGCCGGCAGCCAGCGCGCCCGCATCTCTGCAGAAAGAGTGTTGACCTCGCCCATCTGCGACATCGCGAACAGCCCCATCGCGGTCATTACCGCAAGAAGGAAGGCGAAAGCTGAAACTAGCTTGGCGGAAATATTGAAGCGAATCATGGGGTCTCCGGGCGGCATCCTGCTTCTGGCAGTGTTCCGGATAGGCCCGCCGCGCTCAGTGAAGAGTAAGTGCTGCCTTGTGTATCTGCCCGTGGGGATGGGTTAACCATGCTCCCCATGAACCGCCGATTCGTCCTTGCCGCCGCCCTGCCCTTGCTCCTGGCGCTCACCGCCGCCGCGCCGCGCAAGGCGCTGCCCCATCGCGCTCCGCCCCCGCCGCCCGAAATCCCGCTGGCCGACAGCGTGCGCGTCACGATGACCACAGAACTCGGCCCGATCGTGCTCGATCTCGACGGTAAGCATGCGCCGATCACCACCGCCAATTTCCTGCGCTACGTCGATCTCAAGCGGTTCGACGGCATCGTCTTCTATCGCGCTATGCATCTCGATTGGGGTACGCCGCCCAATGGCCTTGTCCAGGCGGGCTTGCGCGGCGACGTGCGCAAGAGCCTCAAGCCTATCGCGCACGAACCCACCAGCCAGACCGGCGTGCTGCACAAGGCGGGCACGATCTCGATGGCGCGCTTTGCCCCCGGCACCGCCACGGCGGATTTCTCGATCATGCTGTCGGACATGCCTGGCCTCGACGCCAATCCCGAAGCGACCGATCCCGACGTGCAGGCAGGCTACGCCGCGTTCGGGCAGGTCGTGGAAGGCATGGACGTGGTGCGCCGGATCTGGGACGCGCCGCTCTCGCCCACGGCAGGCGAAGGCGGGCTGAAAGGACAGATGCTCGAAAAGCCGGTCAAGGTACTGACCGTACGCCGCGCGCCCGTGGCTGTCGCCACCGCGCCGATCAGCCCGCCCCTGCCGAACCCGCCCCTGTCGAACGCACCACAGCCTCCACGCCCTTGACGATCGCCGCCTCGATCAGGCCGTGGTCGGCTTCATCAAGGCAATAGGGCGGCATGACGTAGATCGTGTTGCCCAGCGGCCGCAGCAGCACGTCGGCTTCGCGGAACAGCGCCATCAGCCGCGGTGCGAGCGTCGAGAGATAGCCGCCGTCCGGAACTTCCACGTCGATCGCCGCAACTGTGCCACAGCGACGCGGGTTGGTAACGCCCGGCACTCTGGCAAGCCGGTCCAGCATCGCCTGCTGGCGTTCGCCAAGCGCGGCGATGCGTGCGCGGACCGGCTCTTCGCGCCAGATCGCCAGGTTCGCCGCGGCGGCGGCGCAGGCGATCGGGTTCGCGGTGTAGCTCGATGAATGGTAGAACATCTTCGCCCGGTCGGTGGACCAGTGCGCCATGAAGATCTCCTCGCGCGCCATGGTGACGGCGAGCGGCATCGATCCGCCGGTCAAGCCTTTGGCTAGGCACAGGATATCCGGCACCACGCCAGCCTGTTCGCAGGCCAGCAGGGTGCCGGTGCGGCCCCAGCCGGTCATCACCTCGTCGGCAATGAACAGCACGTCGTGCGCGCGGCAGATCGCCGCCATGCTGCGCAGCATTTCGGGCGAATAGACCAGCATCCCGCCCGCACCGAGCAGCAGCGGCTCGACGATGAACGCCGCTGCGCCCGCGCGACAGGCCACTTCCAGCGCCTCCAGCGTGGCCGCGCCATCGCCGGTCGGGAACGGGATCGTGCCCACGTCGAACAGCAGCGGGGCATAAGGCTGGTTGAACACCCCGCGCTCGCCCACCGACATCGCGCCGATGGTGTCACCGTGGTAGCTGTGTTCGAGCACGAGGATGCGATGCCGGTCCGAGCCCCGGTGCGCCCAGAAGCCCAACGCCATCTTCAGCGCCACTTCGACGCAGGTCGATCCGCTGTCCGAAAAGAACACCCGCGTCAGGTCACGCGGCATGATCTCGACCAGTCCGGCGGCGACCTGCTCTGCGGGTTCGTGCGTCCAGCCGGCAAAGATCAACTGGTCGAGCTTGCCCGCCTGCGCGCGGATCGCATCCATGATGCGCGGGTGGCAATGGCCGTGCGTGGTCACCCACCAGCTCGAGATCGCATCGAGCACGCGGCGCCCATCGGCGGTGTAGAGCGCCGCCCCCTCGGCATGGGTGACGAGCGGGACCGGCTCCTGAAGTCCGTGCTGTGTGAAGGGATGCCAGACGGGCGAGGCCATCAGGCGAAGTCCTCGATACGAAAGTTATCGGCAAAGGCAGCAGTCAGGCTCGCGCGGGTCAGCACGTCGAGCCGGGGCAGGCGGCCCAGCTGCTTCACCCCACCCATTGCGCAGATCGTCATCTGGCTGTCGGCCACCTCGTCGCCCACGAAGGCCACCCCGTGGATCGGTACCGCGCGCGCGCGCAGCGCCTCGATCGTCAGCAGCGTATGGTTGATCGTGCCAAGGCTGGTGCGCGCGACCACGATTGCGGGCACGTTCCACCACGCGAACACATCGGCATATGTCGTATTGCGCGTGATCGGCACCAGCGCCCCGCCCGCGCCTTCGACCACCAGCGGCGACAGGTCGGGCAATGCCAGTCGCGACAAGTCGATGGCCACGCCGTCGATTTCTGCCGCGCGATGCGGAGAACAGGGCGTTTCGAGGAAATAGGCCTCGGGCAACACGCGGCTTTCGGGCACGCCGCCCATCTGGATGACCACGTCGTGATCGGCTCCATCGTCGCGGCCCGACTGGATCGGCTTCCAGTAATGTGCACCCATCGCCCCGGTCAGGGCTGCCGAAAACACCGTCTTGCCAATTCCGGTGTCGGTTCCGGTAACGACGAAGCGACTCACTTCAGGGCCTCCTCCAGTGTCGACGCCAGCGCGTCGACATCGTCGGCCGTGGCGTTCAGCGTCAGCGAGATGCGCAGGCGGCTGGTGCCCTGCGGCACCGTCGGCGGGCGAATGCCGCGCACGTCGAATCCGGCCTTTTGCAACTTGTCGGCCACCGCCATCGTGCGCGCATCGTCGTGCAGGATCAGCGGCAGGATTTGCGATCCGCTCGGCAGAGCGCCCAGCGGGGCCAGCCGTGCCTCTGCGTGGCGCACCAGCGCGGACAGGCGGTCGCGGCGTTCCGGCTCATCGGCCAGCATCCGGATCGCCTCGCGCACGGCGGCGCAGACCAGCGGCGACGGCGCGGTGGAAAAGATGAACGCCCGCCCCCGGTTGACGAGGAAATCGCGCACCACGCGCGGCCCCAGCACCAGCGCGCCTTCGCAGCCCAGCGCCTTGCCGCAGGTGCGCAGGATCACCGTGTCGGGACGGCCATCGAGGTGGCCCGCAACCCCGCGCCCGTCGCGCCCGAACACGCCGGTGGCGTGGGCTTCGTCGATGAACATGATTGCATCGTGGCGCTGTGCCACTTCAGCAAAGGCATCGACGGGCGCAATGTCGCCATCCATCGAATAGAGCGTTTCGAACGCCAGCCAGATCCGCCCGGTATTGCCGCGCGCGCGCCATTCGCGCGCCGCATCCTCGAAGGCTTGCGGATCGTTGTGCGCTGCGGACACCGCCGTCGCGCGCGTCAGCCGCAAGCCTTCGTGCATCGAGGCGTGGACCAGCTCATCATGAATGATCAGGTCGCCACGCTGCGGCAGGGTAGAAAGCAGCGCGGCATTGGCGGCATAACCCGCCGAAAAGAAAAGCGCCGATTCGCTGCCGAAGAAGGCGGCGGCTTCTGCCTCCAGCACTTCGTGCTCGGGATCGTTGCCGCGCAACAGCCGTGATCCGCCCGAGCCCAGCGGCACCCCGCGCGCGATCGCATCGCGCACCGCCTGCGCCAGACGCGCCGAAGACGACATCGCCAGGTAGTCGTTGGAGGCAAAGTCGATACCCCGGCGGGGGGTGAGCGCGCGCAAGCGCGCGCGTTCGCCCAGCGCCGCCAGATCGGCCTTGTGCACCTGCCACAGGCCGGAGGCGGAAAGCGTCACCGCCCCTGCCTCCACCGCGCTCACGCCGCGCACCCGCCGGAGCAACCGCCGACCGCCTTCATCGCGCGCAGCGGCTCCTCGCCTTCCATCGGCTTGAGGCCAAGGCGCGCGAACATCGCGGCGTCGGCATCGTCGCCCGCGTTGGCGGCGGTCAGCAGCTTGTCGCCGGTGAAGATCGAATTGGCCCCGGCCATGAAGCACAGCGCCTGCGTCGCCTCGCTCATGCTCTCGCGGCCAGCCGAAAGGCGCACCATCGACAGCGGCATGGTGATGCGGGCGACCGCGACGGTGCGCACGAACTCGATGTCGTCGATCTTGGCGAGCGGCGTGTCGGCCAGCATATCGCCCAGCACGGTGCCCTTGATCGGCACCAGCGCGTTGACCGGCACGCTTTCGGGGTGATGCTCCAGCGTCGCCAGCGCGTGGACGAACCCGACACGGTCAGCGCGGGTCTCACCCATGCCGACGATGCCACCCGAGCAGACGTTGATCCCGGCGCCGCGCACGTTGTCGAGCGTCTTGAGGCGGTCGGCGAAGCTGCGCGTGGTGATCACCTCGCCATAGCGTTCGGGCGACGTGTCGATGTTGTGGTTGTAGTAATCGAGGCCCGCCTCGGCGAGCTGCGCAGCCTGCGCCTCGTCCAGCATGCCCAGCGTCATGCAGGTTTCCATGCCCATCTGGCGCACGCCCTTCACCATCTCGATGATCGCGGGCATGTCGCGCGCCTTGGGGTTGCGCCAGGCGGCGCCCATGCAGAAGCGCTTGGAGCCGGCATCGCGCGCCTGCGCGGCGGACTGGAGCACGGCCTGCACTTCCATGAGCTTGGTCGCTTCGACGCCACTGTCTGCCTTCACCGACTGCGAGCAGTAGCCGCAATCTTCGGGGCAGCCGCCGGTCTTGATCGACAGCAGCGTGCACAACTGCACTTCCCCCGCGCGGTGGTGCGTGCGATGAACCTCGGCCGCGCGGAACACCAGCTCGGTGAACGGCAGGTCGAACAGCGCGGCGATCTCCTCGCGGCTCCAGTCGTTGCGAACAGCCTTGGCGGCAGGGGCCTGCACGGGCGCTTCCGGAGCGGAAAGCGTGGCGGTGTCGGACATTGTCATCTCCCTGCAATCAGCGATTCATCGCGCCCTTAATGCAAAAGGCTCCGTCATGCTTGTGGAAAAACGTTTCCCGGGCGAGCGACGGATTTCCGCCCGCTCTTGCGGCGTTTACGGGTATGGAAGGGTTCGCGTGGCATGAGCGCGTCCGACCTCGGCGCACATGGCCGACCTGCAAGCGGAAGCGGAACGAAGACCTCGTGAACAACCCTGTCGAATCCATCGGTGTCATCGGCCTCGGCTACGTCGGCCTGCCGCTCGCGGTCGCGTTCGCGCGGAAGTACCGCGTGGTCGGCTTCGACATCAGCGCCCACCGCATCGCCACGCTGAAGGCGGGGATCGACTACACCAACGAAATCACGGCAGCCGAACTCGCCGCCAGCCGCCTAGAAGTGACCGACGATCCGCAGGCGCTGGCCGATTGCCCGGTGATCATCGTCACCGTACCCACCCCGGTCGATGAAAGCCGCCGCCCTGATTTCGGCGCGCTCGACGGTGCCTGCCGCACGGTCGGCAAGGTCATCCGCAAGGGCGCGATCGTGGTGTTCGAATCGACCGTCTATCCAGGCGCGACCGAGGAAGTCTGCGCGCCGATCATCGAGCAGGTGTCTGGGCTGACAAGCGGCACCGACTTCACGCTCGGCTACAGCCCCGAACGCATCAATCCGGGCGACAAGGAACACCCCTTCGAAAAGATCGTGAAGGTCGTTTCGGGGCAGGACGAAGCCACGCTCGAAACGCTTGCCGCGCTCTACGGTTCGGTCGTGACGGCGGGCATCCACAAGGCCAGCTCGATCAAGGTGGCGGAAGCCTCGAAGGTGATCGAGAACACCCAGCGCGACATCAACATCGCGCTGATGAACGAGATCTCGAAGATCTGCGACCTCGTCGGCATCCGCACCAGCGAAGTGCTGGCGGCGGCGGGCACCAAGTGGAACTTCTTGCGCTTCTATCCCGGCCTGGTCGGCGGGCACTGCATCGGCGTCGATCCCTACTACCTGACTGCCAAGGCTGAACAGCTCGGCTATCACCCGCAGGTGATCCTGGCGGGCCGCCGCATCAACGACGGCATGGGCAGCTACATCGCGCAGCGCACGGTCAAGATGATGGCCAGCACCGGGCGTCCGCTGGCGCAGGCGCGCGTCGGCATCCTTGGCCTTACGTTCAAGGAAAACGTCCCCGACATCCGCAATTCCAAGGTTGAGGACATCATCCGCGAGCTGGCCGAATTCGGCATTACCCCGCTGATTCACGATCCACTGGCCGATCCGGCCGTCGCGGCGCGCGAATACGGCGTCACACTCTCGGCCTTCGAAGACCTGACCGATCTCGACGCGCTGATCTTCGCCGTGTCGCACCGCGAATTCGTCGGGCTGCCGATGGGGACGCTGGCGGGAATGGTCCGCGAAGGTGGCGTGCTGGTGGACGTCAAATCCGCGCTGCAGCCCGATACGCTGCCCACGTCGGTACGCTACTGGAGCCTCTGAAACGCACAAAAAAGAGGGCGCCAGCCTTTCGGCCGACGCCCTCACCAGGTCATCATGCGCTCACGTGCCCCATCAACGCGGCACGGCGACATTTGATCCCGTGCGCCGCACGTTTCCGGCTTCCAGCAATTGCCCTACCACCGTCAGCAGTTGCGCCGCGGCGAAAGGCTTGCCCACCACCGGGCGGTCGGCAAAGGCGGGGGGCAGGTTCTCCCGCCCATAGCCGCTGACGAAGGCGAACGGCACGCCCGCCTGGTCGAACGCGGTCGCCACTTCGTCAACCCGCTCGCCGTGGAGATTGCCGTCGAGCAGGGCAATGTCCGGCCCGCCGCGCCCGATCTCCGCCAGCGCCTCGGCGCACGTGGTCGCAGGGCCCAGCGGCACGGCACCGGCATCCTCCAGCAACATCTCCAGTTCCATCGCTACCAGCGGCTCGTCTTCCACGATCAGCACCCGCCGCCCGGCCAGCGAACGTGTCGGGCCCTGCGCCACCTGCCGTGCTGCCGAAGCGGGCGGCACCGCACACGAAGCGCCCTGCCCCAGCGGGATGCGCAGCGTCCAGCACAGGCCTTCGGGCCGGAATTCGGGATGCGCCTTTCCGCCCAGGCTCGATTCGATCAGTCGCGTGCCAAAGCCGGACCGCTCGGGCGCGCGCACCGGCGGGCCCCCGCTTTCGCGCCAGCCCAGCACCAGTATATCGCCCTCCAGGTGCCAATCCACGTCCACGCGCCCGGTTCCGTTCGACAGCGCCCCGTACTTGATCGCATTGGTGACCAGCTCGTGGAACACCAGCGCCAGCCGCAACGCCGGTTCAGGGGCAAGCTGCGCCTCCGGCCCGCTGGCAGACAGCCGCTCGGCCGGGACTGTGCCCAGCGCCAGTTGTTCGCCGATCAGCTGGCCCACGCTCGCGCCCTCCCACGTTGCCGCGCTCAACAGCGAGTGCGCCCGCGCCAATGCCTGCAACCGCCCGGTGAAGGTGCTCAGGAAATCGGCGGGCGAGGCGGCATGGCGCACGCTCTGGGTCGCGATTGCCTGCACCGTCGCCAGCGAGTTCTTCACCCGGTGGTTCAACTCGCCCACCAGCAGCGCCTGCGTTTCCTCGGCGCGACGGCGCTCGGTCACGTCGAGCACCTGCAGGGCCAGCGTCCCCCGCCCGTCGGCCTCGGGCAGCGACGAACAGTACCATTCGCCATCGATCGCGGAACCATCGGCGCGCACCAGCCCGTGATGCAGCGTCTCGCTCGCCTCGCCCCGGTCGAGCAATGCCTGCATCGCGCCGATGAAGCAGGCGCGGCCATCCTCGGGCAGCCAGGGAACTTGCGACAGATGCACGCCGAGCACCGCATCGCGCGAAAATCCGGTCATCCGCTCGGTCGATCGCGTCCAGGTGATGACGCGCAGGTCGGCGTCGATCTCGATGATCGCCAGTGGCGAATTGTCGCTGTGCGCGCGCAGGCGGGACAGCACCAGCCCCAGTTCGTCGCGCTGGCGCGCAAGTTCCAGCCGCTGCCGCGCCAGCTGCGCAAACACCGCCACCTTGCCCGAAAGCACCTGCGGATCGACGGGCTTGAGCAGATAGTCGACCGCACCTGCCTCGAACCCGCGAAAGCGGCGCTGTTCATCGGTGGCGAGCGCGGTCAGGAAGATGATCGGCACCCCGCGCGTGCGCTCTATCCCGCGCATCAGTTCGGCCAGTTCGAAACCATCCATGCCCGGCATCATCACGTCGAGCAGGGCCAGTGCGAAGTCCTGCTTGAGCAGCAGTTCCAGCGCCTCGAACCCGCTGCGCGCCCTGACCACCTCGATCCCGTCCTGCCCCAGCAGGGCTTCCATCGCGCGCAGGTTTTCCTCGACATCGTCGACCACCAGCACGCGCACCGTGTCAATCGGTCCCATCGACGGCCTCCTTGATCGCGGTCGCATTGCGGCGATAGATCTTCTCGTCCGCCACGAAATCGCCGAACAGGTCGGAATGGCGGGAAAAGCGCAAGGTCTCCTTGGCTCCCAACCCCAGGAAGCCGCCGCGCGTCAGGGAACGGGCGAACAGGCCCAGCGCGCGGTCCTGCAACTGCCTGTCGAAATAGATCAGCACATTGCGGCTCGAAACCAGCTGGACTTCGGAAAACACCGCATCACTGGCAAGATTGTGGTCGGCAAACACCGCGCGACGCCGCAGCGAAGGATCGAAGCGCGCCGCGCCGAAACCGGCGGTGTAGTAATCGGACAACGATCCCTTACCCCCGGACGCCCGATGGTTTCGCGTGAAGTCGGGAATCCGCTCCAGATCGTAGATCCCAGCCTTCGCCTTTTCGAGCGCGGCCGGGTTGATGTCGGTGCAATAGAAGATCGTCCGCTCCTCCAGCCCTTCCTCGCGAAACAGGATCGCCAGCGACCAGAACTCCTCGCCATTGGCACAGCCCGCGATCCACACCTTCAGCGAAGGCCAGGTGCGCAAGTGCGGCACCACGTGTTCGCGCAGCGCCCGGAAATAGGCGGGATCGCGAAACATCTCGCTGACCTGGATGGTCAGGAAGCCCATCAGCGTGCCCGGCACCGCCGGATCGTGCAGCACCCGCTCCTGCAGCTGCGACAGTGTGGAACAGCCGAAATGCACCCGCGCCCGGTCCATCCGCCGCTTCAGCGAATCGCGCGAATAGTTGCGGAAATCGAACTGGTGCCGACGCCAGATCGCATCGAGCAACAAGTCCAGCTCGATGTCCTCGACCGGCTGGGGCGTAGCAAGCGCCGTCGCTTCGGGGCTCATCGCGGCATCCACACGCGCACCAGCGACAGCAGCTTGTCCACGTCGAGCGGCTTGGCGAGATAGTCGTTCGCCCCGGCATCGAGGCATTCCTGCTGGTCGCGCGCCATCGCCTTGGCGGTCAGCGCGATCACCGGCAGGTCGCGCCAGACCCCCTGCTTGCGGATCTCGCGCGTGGCGGTCAGGCCGTCCATCTCGGGCATCATCACGTCCATAAGCACCAGGTCGATCGGCAGCGCCTCACCCCTGGCCGCCTTGTCCAGCTCAGCCAGCGCCTCCAGCCCGTTGCGCGCGATGCGCACCCGCGCGCCATGCGGCTCCAGCACGCTGGTCAGGGCATAGACGTTGCGGATGTCGTCCTCGACGATCAGGATCTGCCGCCCTTCCAGCGCCGCATCACGGGTCAGCGCCTTGGCCAATAGCTGCCGCTGCGGCTCGGGCAGGTCGGCCACCACCTGATGCAGGAACAGCGTCACTTCATCGAGCAGCCGCTCGGGGCTCTTGGCACCCTTGACGATGATCGACTTGGAATAGCGCCGCAGCCGCAGCTCTTCCTCGGCCGACAAATCGCGCCCGGTATAGACGATCACCGGCGGAAATCCGACGCTCTCGTCGGTTGAAAGCTTCTCCAGCAGGTCGAGCCCCGGCATGTCCGGCAGGTTGAGGTCGAGCACCATGCAGTCGAAGGTTTCCGCCCCCAGCCGCTCGAGACAGGCCGCCGCACTGTGCGCCTCGACCGTCTCCACCTCGCGCGAGGCGAGGAGGTAGCGCACGCTTTCGGCTTGCGCCACGTCGTCCTCGACCACCAGCACGCGGCGCAGGCGCTGCTCCATGCGCGCTTCCAGCCCTTCGAGCATGCCGACCAGCGCCTCGCGCCGCACGGGCTTGAGCAGGTAGCCGACCGCCCCGTTCGACAGGGCCGCCAGCGTATCGTCGTCGACCGAGACGACGTGCACCGGAATATGCCGCGTGCGCGCATCGCGCTTGATCCGGTCGAGCACCGACAGCCCGGTATGGTCGGGCAGGTTCATGTCGAGGATAACCGCGTGCGGCACGTATTGCCGCGCCATCAGCGCGCCTTCGTCCGCTGTCCCTGCAATCAGGCACTGGAAGCCCATCTCGTGCGCCAGATCCCGCAGGATGCTTGCGAACACCGGATCGTCCTCGACCACCAGGATCACCCGCGCATCGCCGGAAAGATCCTCGCGATCATCGGCGGTTGCAGGATGCAGCTTCGGCCTGGGCGCGGGCGCGCTCGGGGGCGCCGCCGCGCGCGCTACGGGCGGCGGCGGCGGCAACACCGCTGCAGGCTCGTAGGCGTCGGGCAGGTCGAGCGTGAAGGTGCTGCCCACCCCCGGCGTCGAATCGAGCGCGATGCCGCCTCCCAGCAGCCGCGCCAATTCGCGCGAGATCGACAGGCCAAGGCCGGTGCCGCCGTACTTGCGGCTGATCGTGCCGTCGGCCTGCCGGAACGCCTCGAAGATCGCGTCCTGCTGCTCGGCCGGGATGCCGGGGCCGGTGTCGCGCACCGCAAAGGCGAGGCGATGGCTGTCCTGCCGCCGCACTTCCAGCGCCACTTCGCCGTTGTCGGTGAACTTGATCGCATTCGACAGGAAGTTCTTGAGCACCTGCTCCAGCCGCTGCGGATCGGTCTCGATCTCATGCGGCGCGCTTGCGTCGATCGCGGTCCGCAAGGTCAGCCCCTTGGTTTCGGCAGAGGCGCGGAAGCCTTGCGCGATCTTCTCCACCAGCGGAGCCAGCCGCACCCGGCGCGGTTGCAGGTCGAGCTTGCCCGCCTCGATCTTCGAGATATCGAGAATGTCGTTGATCAGCGTCAGCAGGTCGTTGCCCGATGTCTCGATCGTGCGGGCAAACCGCACCTGCTCCTCGTTCAGATTGCCGCCGCGATTGTCACCCAGCAATCGCGCCATGATCAGCAGGGAATTGAGCGGAGTGCGCAATTCGTGGCTCATGTTGGCCAGGAACTCGCTCTTGTAGCGGCTGGCCAGTTCCAGCTCGCCCGCCTGCGCCTTGAGCGAAGCCTGCGCCCGCGCCAGCTCGTCGCGCTGCGCCTCCAGCGAACGGGTCTGTTCCTCCAGCTGGACGTTGCTGCGCTCCAGTTCCGCCTGCTGCTGCTCCATCTCCGCCTGCGCAGCCTGCAGCGCGCGCGCCTGCGCTTCCAGCTCGTCGTTGCCCGCGCGCAGTTCCTCGCTCTGCGCCTGTAGTTCCTCGGCCTGCTGCTGTGTCTCGCCCAGCAGCGCCTGCAACTGCGCACGATACTTCGCCGACCGGATGGCGAGGCCAAGCTGCCGCCGGATCATCTCGAGATAGGCCACCGGGTCCGTATGAAGCGCACCGCTCTCGCCGAGCAAAGCCAGTTCGATCACCGCGTTGACCGTATCGTCCACCTCGGTGATCCCGATCAGCAGGCGGGGCGGCACCGCCCGGCCCAGCGCCGAGCCGAACGTGAAATAGCCGGCCGGCAGGTTGTCGAGCACCAGCGTCCGCCGCTCGGCAACCGCGCGTGCTGCCAGACCTTCGCCCCGCGCCACACGCTCCGGCACGGCCTCGCCCGCGGGCACGCCAAGGGTCGCGCGGCGCGCGAAGCCTTCGCCATCACGGACATAAAGTGCACCCGCCTCGGCGCCGGTCCAGCCCGCGATGAAGGCCAGCGCCGCGTGGGCCAGGTCGTCCAGCCCCTGCTCACCGGCGATGGCGTTGGCGAGCCCCGCCTCGCCCTCGCGCAACCATTGCTGGGCCTGCGCCTCGTTGCGAAAGCGAATGAACAGCGCCCCGATCCCGGCCAGCGCGATCTCCACCACCGTCGCCAGCGAACGGTTGACGATCGCCACGGCGGGATCGATCCCGGTGGGCGCGAAATGGAAGCCGATGATGGTCAGCACTGTCGCCACCATGGCCGAGGCAACCGGCACCCACGCCCGATCCGAAAGGAACGCGAGCACCGTCGGCACCAGGTAGATCACCCAGACGGCAGTTCCCAGCGGCAGCATCAGGTCTGCCGCAAATGTCGCCGCAAGCAGGACAGCCAGCGCCAGATGCAGCGTGTGGCGGGCGACGGCACGTCGCGTTTCAGACATCGGGATACTCTGCGGGGATCGGACGATCGATCTCGATGCCCCCCGCGCGCACGTCGACCGTATTGCGCAAAGCAACGCGCCGTGGCCGGGGCGGTTCCCGAAGGTGATGGCAGAGCCTGCTGGCTTGCGATAGGATACCCGTTCCGTCCGACCGGAGGCTCCGTGACCAAGGCGATGCCCATCCGAACAAGCCGGGCGCTGGCGCCGCTTCTCCTCGTGCTGCTTTCGGCCTGCCCGGTCCTGTTTGCTCCCGTCCTGCCGCTGCTCGACCTCGGCGGGCATCTCGGTCATCTGGCCGTCCAGGTCGATGGCGGGCGCTCGCCCGAACTCGCGCGGTGGTACGGCTTCAGCTGGGCGCTCGTGCCCAACCTCGGCGTCGATCTGCTGGTCCAGACGCTTGCCCCGTGGCTCGGTCTCGAACCAGCCGTACGGCTGCTCGTCAGCCTGATCCCGCCCCTCCAGGTCGCGGCTTGGTTCGCACTGTCGAAATCGGTGCATGGCCGGATCACGCCGCTCGCGCTCTTGGCTGCACCGCTCGCTTATGCGCTGCCCTACCAGATGGGGTTCCTGAACTTCTCGCTGGGGGTCGCGGTCGCGCTCATGCTCCTTGCGCTGTGGGTCAGGCTCGATTGTCCCGAAGGCCGGACAGCGCAGGTGCTCGCCTTCGTGCCGCTCGCCTTCTTGCTGTGGGTCTGCCATCTTTCGGCCTTCGGGATTTTCGGCATCGCCGCCTTTTCCGTCACGTTCATGCACCAGCGCGCGACCGCGCCGTCAGCCCCCGTCGCGCTTGCACGCACCCTCGCGATCCTGCTGCCGCTGCTGTCCGGACCCGCGGCGGGCTTCGCCTTTGGCACGCAAGGCGACCCCCACGAACAGACGCTATGGCGCCCCCTCGTGCAAAAGGGCTTTGCCCTCGCCAAGATCCTGCGCGATCTCTGGCAGCCGTGGGACGTGGCAGGTGCGCTTGCGCTGATCGGCGCGGTGGCCTGGGCATGGCGGTCGCCCCGCTGCCGGCTTGACCCCGGCCTCGCGCTCGCAACGGTGCTGCTCTTCTTCGCCTACCTGCTGCTGCCCGACATGCTGCAGGGCTTTTCCGATACGGACACGCGCCTTCTGCCAACGCTTGTCGGCTTCGCGTTGATCGCCCCCGCGCCCCGCCGCGACGACAACGCCCGGCAAGCACCTGGCCGCTGGCTCGCACACCTCACGCTCGCGGCACTGCTGTTTTCGGCGATGCGCCTGGCCGGCAACACGGTCAGCTACGTCATCCTCGGTCGCCAGTTCGATCGTGCGCTCGCGGTGGTGGATGCCGTGCCGCGCGGCGCGGCGCTGGCCACGCTGTTCATCGATACCTGCGAGCGGTGGAACCCCGATCGCCGCGCACACCTCGGCGGCTATGCGCTGGCCCGGCGACATGCCTACGACAGCGGGCAATGGGCGATCCCCGGCGGCCATCTCCTGCAGATCCGCGATGCCGCGCTCAACCGCTTCTTCGCCCGCTACGACGTGCGCACCCCGCTCGGTGCCTGCGGCCAACGCCCGACCGCATCGCAGACCATCGCAGCGCTCCCCGCCAAGATCGACAGGCTGTGGATCATCGGCGGCCCGCCTCGGCTTGCCGTGGCGGGATGGGGCCTCGTCCGTGCCAGTGGCGATTCGACGCTCTACCGAAGGATTCGCTGAACAACGCTCGCCGTGATCGTCCCCGATTGCTCGACGATCCCTGCAACATCGACTAAACTCTTGCTTTCCCGCCCGGTTGTCATGCTAGCAGCTTGCGCGGGGGTGCGGCACGTCACGACGGCACCATGAAAACGGGGGCGGTCAACTTGGCAGGGACGGGGCAATCTCAGGACAAGGCGGCGGCGCGGGAAAAGCCAGCCGTGCGCAGCATCGCCGATCTCGCCCGCATCGCGGGGGTGTCGGTCTCGACCGTATCGCGCGCGCTCACGGGCAAGGGCACGCTCAACGACAAGACGCGCGAACGCGTGCGTGCGCTGGCCGAAGAGCATGATTTCCGCCTCAACGTCGCCGCGCAGAACCTGCGCCTTGGCCGCACCGGCGCGATCGGCGTGCTGCTGCCGTTGGGGCACGAGCGCGGCCAGCAGCTGTCCGAACCGTTCTTCAGCGCCATGCTCGGCCATCTTGCCGATGAACTGGCCGCACGCGGCTTTGACCTGCTGCTGTCGCGTGTGCTGCCCGGCCGCGATTGCTGGCTCGATGATTTCGTCCGCTCGGGCCGCACCGACGGGGTGATCGTGATCGGCCAGTCCGACCAGAGCGCCGTGCTCGATGAAGTCGCAGGCCACTATCGCAACATGGTGGTCTGGGGCGCGCACGATCCGGCGCAGGCCTATGTCACCGTCGGGTCCGACAATGTCGCGGGGGGCGCGCTCGCCGCCAGGCACCTGCTCGGGCGTGGCCGCCGCAAGCTCGCCTTCTTCGGCCACCACCCCGCACCCGAATTCGTCGCGCGCGAACAGGGTTTTCTCGCCGCACTGCCCGAAGACTTGCGCGACGCGGTGCAGAGCGTGCCCGCCCACCTCACGCCCGAGGAAAGCTACGCCGCGGCAAGCGCCTATTTCGAAGCGGGCAACCGCCCCGACGGCGTGTTCGCCGCATCGGACATCATCGCCATGAGCGTGCTGGCCGCCGCCGCCGAACATGGCGTGTCGGTGCCCGCCGACCTGTCGGTGATCGGCTTCGACGACATCCTGCTCGCGCGGATCGCCACCCCGCCGCTCACCACCGTGCGGCAGGACATCGCCGAGGGCGCGCGCCTGCTGGTCGATCTGCTTCAGCGCCGGATGGCGGGCGAGGAAGACGTCGCCTCGGTCCAGCTCGAACCCGCGCTCATCGAACGCGAATCGAGCTGAACCCGATCCAGCCGGTCAGGCCGCGATCGGCGCTTCCTCGGGCGGCAGCGGCGCGCGGCCGCGAATCACGTCGGCGATCTTCTCCGCGATCATGATCGTCGGCGCATTGGTATTGCCGCCGATCAGGCCCGGCATGACCGAGGCGTCGACCACCCGCAGGCCCTCCAGCCCGTGCACCCGGCACTGTGCATCGACCACCGCCAGCGGATCGCTCGCCAGCCCCATCTTGCAGGTGCCTACCGGGTGATAGATCGTCTCGCCCTTGGCCCGAACCCAGGCGTCGATCTCTTCGTCGCTGCGGACCGCCTCGCCCGGCCAGATCTCCTCGCCACGATAGGGATCGAGCGCGCGCTGGCCCACTACCTCGCGCGCCATGCGAATGCCTTCGCGCACCGCGCGGCGGTCTTCCTCGGCGGCCATGAAGTTGCACAGGATCGCAGGGTCGGCATAGGGATCGGCCGCGGCCAGCGACACCGTTCCCCGGCTTTCCGGGCGCAACTGGCAGACGTGCATGGTGAAGCCATCGCGCTTCACCGAAACCTTGGCGTGTTCCTGCATGATCGCCAGCACGAAGTGCATCTGCAGGTCGGGCCGGTCGAGATCGGGCCGCGATTTCAGGAAGGCCCCCGCCTCCAGCCCGTTCTGCCGCCCCGTGCCCTTGCCGGTCAGCAGGTATTGCAGCCCTACCTTCAGCTGCCCCAGTCCCTTGATCTCGTTGTAGAGCGTGATCGGCTGGGTGCAGGCCCAGTTGAGCGTGACGTCCAGATGGTCCTGCAAATTCTGCCCCACGCCCTTCAGCGCATGGACCGGCGCCACCCCATGGCGCGCCAGCGCATCGGGATCGCCGATGCCCGAAAGCTGGAGGATCTGCGGCGATTGGAACGCGCCCGCACAGACCAGCACCTCGCGCGTGGCGCGCGCGCGCTGCACCGCCTTGCCCGGCCCCAGGCTGTATTCCACCCCGGTCGCGCGGCCCTGCTCCACCACCACGCGGTGCGTGCGCGCGCCGGTCACGATCGTCAGGTTCCTGCGCGTGCCCGCGATCGGCGCCAGATAGCCGCGCGCCGCGCTCCAGCGCTGGCCATCATGGATGGTCAACTGGTAGCGGCCAAAGCCCTCCTGCTCGAACCCGTTGAAATCCTGGGTGATCTTGTAGCCGGCCTGCCCGCCCGCCGCGATCACGCCGGCATAGAGCGGATGGTCCGAACGCTCGCCCCAGCTCACCTTCAGCGGCCCGCCCGCGCCATGGTGCGCGCTCGCCCCGTCCTGGAAGTCCTCGGCGCGGCGGAAATAGGGCAGCACGTCGGCATAGGACCAGCCTTCCAGCCCCATCTGCCGCCACTGGTCGTAGTCGCGCGCATGGCCACGCACATAGAGCATCCCGTTGATCGCCGAAGACCCGCCCAGCCCACGCCCACGCGGATGCCACATCCGCCGCCCGTCCATGTGCGGCTCGCTCTCGCTCCAGAAGCCCCAGTTGTGCTTGCTCTTCTTCTTGATCAGCGAGCCCACGCCCGCGGGCATCCGCACCAGCACCGAACCGTTGCGGCCCCCTGCCTCCAGCAGCAGCACCCTGACCGCCGGATCTTCGGAAAGCCGCGCCGCCAGCACCGATCCTGCGCTGCCCGCCCCGATCACGATATAGTCGAACGCCGCTTCGGCCATGCTTCTCTCACCCGCTCTTCGTCATTGTTGACATAGCGGTAAGTAATCCGGCGCGTCGACGCAAGCTTCTGTATCACCTGTCAGGTTTTCGATTGCACGACGCGCGAATCGCCCGCAATATATCACGCGATAAACAACTGCGGCGCAGGCGGCCCGGCCCGCGCAAGGCAGGAAACGATGGAGAGAGACGTGAAGCCGACAGCCCCCATCCGCCTTGCGCGCCTTGCGCCACATGCGAACCCGCGCCCCGCCCTGCGGGAGATCGCGGCATGAGCTGGCAGGGAGTGACCGAGCGCCGCATCGAAACAAACGGCATCACGCTCAACATCGCCGAAGCGGGTGAAGGCCCGCTTGTGCTGCTGCTCCACGGCTTTCCCGAAAGCTGGTATTCGTGGCGCCACCAGTTCGCCCCGCTGGCAGCGGCCGGCTATCACGTCGTCGCGCCCGACATGCGCGGCTATGGCAAGAGCGACAAGCCCGCGGCCATCGACGCCTACAACCAGGTCGAGGTCGTCAATGACATCATCGGCCTGATCCCGGCGCTGGGCTACGACACGGCCATCGTCATCGGTCACGATTGGGGCGCGCCCACCGCATGGGCCACGGCCCTGTTCCACCCGGACAAGGTGCGCGCGGTGGGCGGCCTGTCGGTGCCGTTCATGCCGCGCTCGCCGGTGCAGCCGATGCCGGCCATGCGCGCAATGTTCAAGGGCCAGTTCTTCTACCAGCTCTACTTCCAGGAGCCGGGCGTGGCCGAGGCCGAGTTCGAAAAGGACATCAGGACCGCGCTGCGCAAGTTCCTCGTCATGGCCGGGGGCGAAACCGATCTCGCCAGTCTGCCACCCAAGACCGAGCATGACGACATGCTGTCGAACCTGCCCGATCCGGCCGTCCTGCCCGGCTGGCTCAGCGAGGCGGATCTCGATTTCTATGCAGGCGAATTCGCCCGCTCGGGGATGCGCGGTCCGATCAACTACTATCGCAACCACGACCTCACCTGGCGGCTCACCCACGGCGCGCCGACGCAGATCCACCAGCCGGCCATGTTCGTCGCCGGGACGGCGGACGGCGTGGTGATGATGGCCGCCGCCGCGATCGAGGCCCTGCCCCAGACCGTGACCGACCTGCGCATCAACCGCATGATCCCGGGCATCGGCCACTGGACGCAGCAGGAAGCGCCCGACGCGGTGAACGCGGCCATCCTCGAATTCCTCCACATGATCGACGGCTGAAGGACTTACCCCATGACCGAAAAGGTACTGGTGATCGGTGCGGGCATCGGCGGCCTGTGCACCGCGCTGATGCTCGCCCCGTCGGGCCGCGAGATCGTGCTGCTCGAACGCGACGGCCCGCTCGAAACAGCCGACCCGGACGAGCTGTTCCGCAGCTGGAAGCGCAATGGCGTCGCCCATGTGCGGCAGAGCCACGCCTTCCTTGCGCGGCTGCGCTCGATCATGAAGCAGGAACATCCCGCCTTGCTCGACCAGCTGCTGGCCAATGGCGTGCGCGAACTGCCTTTCGAGATGATGCTGACGCAGGCGCAACAGCAGTCCTATCGCGCGGCGGCGACCGATGAGGAACTGACGATCGTCACCAGCCGCCGCACCACGCTCGAAATGACGATGCGGCGCTACGTCGAAACGCTGAGCAACGTCGAACTGCGCTGCGGCTTCAAGGTCCGCCGCCTCCTGACCCGCAAGGACGACGACGGCGTGATCGACGTTCGCGGTGTCGCGGGCGAATGGAACGGTGAGCCGGCGACGCTCCACGCCGACGTGGTGGTCGATGCCTCGGGCAAGGGCGGCAGCTCGATACGCCAGCTCATGGACGAAGGCGCGCGCATCCACGAGGAAAGCGAAAGCGCCGGAATCCTCTATTTCACCCGGCATTACCGGCTGCTGCCCGGCCAGGGCGAGCCGGACCGGCACGCCAATCCTCCCGCTTCGGGCGATCTGGGCTATCTCAAGTTCGGCATCTTCCCGGGCGATAACGGCAACTTCTCGGTCACCATCGCCATTCCCGAGGTCGAATCGGTGCTGCGCCAGGCGATCGCGGATCCCGAAATATTCCACGCCGTCACCCTGCAGCTGCCAGGACTGCAACCGTGGACCAATGCCACGCGGGCCGAACCGACCAGCCGCGTCATCGGCATGGGCGATCTGGTCAGCCGCTGGCGCGATCTGGTGGTCGATGGCAAGGCAGCCGCGCGCGGCTACTTCGCGCTGGGCGATACGCTGGTGCGGACCAATCCGCTCTATGGCCGGGGTTGCTCCTTCGCCGCGGTCAGCGCACAGGCGCTACGCCAGGTGCTCGACGCCGACGCCGATCCCACGGCGCGGGCGCTCGCCTTCCATCAGGCGATCCATACCGAACTGCTGCCCTACTACCTGAACCAGCGCCAGCAGGACCGCTCCGCGATCAAGCGCGCCCGCCGCGCGCTGGTGCCTAATGCGCGAACGCCGTTCAAGGCCCGCATGACGACCAGCTTCGTCGAGGACGGCATCCGCATAGCGCTGCGCTCGGACGTCCGCCTGATGCGCGAAGCGATGCGCGGCTTCCACATGCTGGAACATCCCGACCAGTGGCTGCGCAAGCCCCGCAACCTCGCCGGCGTGCTCTACTACTGGGCGCGCGGAAAGCGCCTCAACGCAGCGGCCTATCCGCCCGAACCGGGCCCGGGGCGCGAGGCCATGATGCACGCGCTGGGTCTCGACCACCGCGCCGACATGGACCTCGCCACACGCGAAACGACGCTGGCGGCATAGCAGAACGGAAAGTGGAAGAGATGGAGGCCCGAGCCGGAATCGAACCGGCGTAAACGGATTTGCAGTCCGGTGCGTAACCACTCCGCCATCGGGCCTCGATGCGCGCCGGATCGAAATCAGGCGTGTGGAAGGGCGCGGTTAGCCGAGGGCGCGCGTGCCCGCAACGGGATTCTTTCGTCAAATCGCAACGAACGTCAGCTGGCGGCTTTCGGGGCTGGCCTTGTCCAGCCGCACCGCCAGCTTCCGGCCCGGCGCGACGGGTTCGGGCAGCTTGGTGCGGGCGATGATCGGCAGGCTCTCCAGCTGGATTCGCGCGCTCGCGCCATCGCTGTCGGTGACGACCGCGTGAAAAGTCTCGCCCTCGCGCCCGTGCAGCATCACCGTTTCGGCAAGGTCCACCGCCGCCCGCTCGATCCGTGCCGCGATCGTGTCGGCCCGCGCCATCACCTCGGGCAGCCGGTCGAAAGCAGCGGTGACCGCATCGGGCACTGCCTCGCCATTGGCCAGCGCCAGCGCGGCCCGGATCACGTAGCGGTCGGCCAGCCGCCGCAGCGGCGCCGTGGCATGGACATAGGGCGCGGCGATAGCGGCGTGCCAGGGTTCGGCGCCGGGATGGTAGGGCGCATAGCCGGCCCCGCTGCCGGCACGCCGGATGGCCAGCATAAACGCCGCCTGCGCCGGGTCGGCCGCATCCAGGCCGCGCTCGAAGTCCTTGAGGTCCATGGCATCCGGCCAGCCGAGGCCCAGCGCCGACGCACTCTGGCGCAGCCGCGCAACCGCCTTCGCATCGGGGCCCGCCATCACCCGGAACAGCCCGGTACGATGCGCCAGCAGCGCCTTGGCGACGGCAAGGTTGGTCGCCAGCGACAGCGCTGCATTACGCTCTTCCGACAGCAGCATCGGGCGGTAGGCGAGCGCGAACCGCCCTTGCCCGAGGCCCACGACTTCCTGCTGCGGCGGATCGACCCGCGCAGCCCCGCGCCGATCCTCGGCGGCAGCGATGCGCCGGGCCAGCTCGGCAAACCCTTGAGGCAGATCGCTTTCCGCCACGCGGTCATAAGCCAGCTTGGCGCGGCTGCGCACCAGCGAACGCTCCACGCCATCAAGGCCGACCTCGCCATCGGGCGCGACGCGCACCGTGAAAACCACCGCCGGGCGGGGTCCGTCGGGCAGCAGGCTCGCTGCATTTTCGGCCAGAACCGGCGGGTAAAGCCCCGCCTTGCCATCGGGCAGGTAGAGCGTCTCGCCCCGGTGCCACGCCTCGATATCGACGGCATCGCCATCCTCGACGAACCACGCCACGTCCGCGATAGCATAGCGCAACAGCAGGTCGCTGCCCGTCTGCTCGATGGCGAAGGCCTGGTCGAGATCGGTCGACGTGGCAGGATCCAGCGTAACGAACGGCACGTCGGTCCGGTCGCGGTGCGCGGACGGTGTCTTCGCCGCCGCCCGCGTTGCCGCGGCGAGCACCTGCGGCGGGAACGAGGGCGGCACCGAGAACTCGGCGCGGATCGCATCAAGGCCCGTCTTCAGGATGCCTTTGGGGTCGTGCAGGGCCTTCATCGGTGCGGTTCAGGAGCCTTCAGGTGCCGTTCTGTAGCCGTTGGGTGTCGTTCAGGGATCGACGAATTCGGGCGCCCGCTTTTCCATCCCGGCGCGCACCGATTCCATCTGGTTCTGGGAATACATCAGTTCGATCTGGGCGAGGCTTTCGGCCATCAGCACCTGATCCGTGGCCATTTCCGGCACGCGATTGCACAGCGACTTGGAGGACCGCACCGCGGTCGGGCTCTTGCCCGCAATCTCGTGCGCCAGCGCCATCGCGCGGTCGAGCGGATTCTCGTCGACATGGGTGGCAAAGCCGAAGTCCAGCGCCTCGGCGCCCGAAAACTCGCGGTGGGTGTAGATCAGTTCGCGCAGCACATCGTCGCGCACGTTGCCGCGCCACAGCGCGAACCCCGCCATGTCGGGCACGAGGCCCCACTTGACCTCCATCACCGCCATGCGCGTCGCGGGATGGACGATGCGGATGTCCGGCCCGCTCGCCACCTGGAGCCCGCCGCCGAAGGCCACGCCATGCACCGCCGCGATCACCGGCATCGGCAACTTGCGCCACACCATCGCCGCCTGCTGCGGACGGTTGGCGTTGCCGTGGGTGCGATTGATCAGGGAATTTTCGCCGTCCCAGCGACTGGTGTTGCCAAGGCTCGACAGGTCGATCCCCGCGCAGAACGCCCGCCCCGCGCCCGAAATGACGACCGCGCGCACCCCGCGCTCTTCATGCAGGTGATGGCCCGCCGCGACGAGCGCTTCGAACATCGCATCGTCGAGCGCGTTCATCTTGTCCGCACGGTCCAACAGGACGTGCGCGACGTGGTTGTCGATGGTGATCGAAACGCGATCGTTGAAACGCATGGAAAATCCTCATCCGGTTATGGCTTTGCGCCATGGTTGCGCATCTGCCGCCAAGCGTAAAGCACCGGGAGAGGAAAAGAGGGCCGGAAGCGCAAAGCTCCCGGCCCGAATCAGGTATTTACGCCGCCGAGCTGTTGACGCCCATGCTCTGCAGGTAGCGCTTGATGTTGCGCGCAGCCTGGCGGAGGCGCTGCTCGTTCTCAACCATGGCGATGCGCACGAAGCCCTCGCCGTCCTCGCCATAGCCCACGCCCGGTGCAACCGCGACTTCGGCGTGGGTAAGGAGCTGCTTTGAGAACTCGAGGCTGCCAAGGTGCTGGAGCGCAGGCGGCAGCGGTGCCCAGGCGAACATCGAGGCCGGCGGGCTGGGGATTTCCCACCCGGCGCGACCGAACGCCTCGACCATCACGTCGCGGCGCTTCTGGTACAGCTCGCGGTTCTTGTCGACGATGTCCTGCGGGCCGTTGAGCGCGGCGCAGGCTGCAGCCTGGATCGGCGTGAACGCGCCGTAGTCGAGGTACGACTTCACCCGCTTTAGCGCGGCGATCAGCTTGGGGTTGCCCACTGCGAAGCCGACGCGCCAGCCTGCCATCGAGAAGGTCTTGGACATCGAGGTGAATTCCACCGCCACGTCCTTGGCGCCGGGCACTTCGAGGATCGAGCGGGTCGGGTTGCCGTCGAAGTACAGCTCGGAATAGGCAAGGTCGGACAGCACCCAGACCTTGTTTTCCTTCGCCCAGGCGACAAGCCGTTCGTAGAAGGCAAGGTCGACCGTCTCAGCCGTCGGGTTCGACGGGTAGTTGACGATCAGCACCGAGGGGCGCGGCACCGAATACTTCATCGCGCGGTCGAGCGAATCCCAGTAGCGCTCGTCGGGCGTGGTCGGCACCGAGCGGATCGTTGCGCCGGCAATGATGAAACCGAACGTATGGATCGGGTAGCTGGGGTTGGGCGCGAGCACGACATCGCCCGGCGCGGTGATCGCGGTGGCGAGGCTGGCAAGGCCCTCCTTCGACCCCATGGTCATGACCACTTCGGTTTCGGGATCGAGATCCACGTTGAAGCGGCGGCCATAGTAGTTGGCCTGGGCCTTGCGCAGGCCGGGAATGCCCGACGAGGCCGAATAGCCGTGCGCATCGGGCTTGCGCGCCACTTCGCACAGCTTGTCGATCACGTGCGCAGGCGGGGGAAGGTCCGGGTTGCCCATGCCGAGGTCGATGATATCCCGACCGGCGGCGCGTGCTGCGGCCCGCATGCCGTTCACTTCGGCGATGACGTAAGGCGGCAGGCGCTTCATGCGGTAGAATTCTTCGTCCACGACAGTTTACTCGTTTGATGCGGCTGGATTGCCGCGAGGCCGCCTTACGCCAATCGTCCGGCCAAGGGAACCTTGTGGCTAACAACCGCAGCGAAGGCGTGTATAGACAGGGCAAGCCCCCGAAGACCCCCGACCGGAGCGCCGATGAACCAGGACAAGACCCCGCCCGCCAATGACGACAGCGCGGTGATGGAGGACCTGATGCGGATGCAGGGCCAGACGCTGCAGGCGATGTTCGCCCCCTTCCTGCCCACGCACGACAGCAAGCCACCCACGCCGACCGACCTTCAGCACTGGGCGATGTCTGCGGCCAAGCTGCAGAAGATGTGGCTCGATTTCGGGGCAGAGCAGGCCGGCGCGCTCGAACCGATGCTGGCGCGGCTGGGCGGGGGCGATCAGTGGTCGTCGCTCGCCTCGCAGTGGCTGGGCGCGCTGCCGCTGGGCATGGCCGAAGTGCAGGCCCGGCTGTGGGACGAAAGCACCGCGCTGTGGACCTCGGTGCTGGCCCACTATGCCGGGGGCAAGCCCAAGCCCGACGCCGAGCTGCCACGCAAGGACCGGCGCTTTGCGGATCCGCGCTGGCGCGACCAGCCGGTGTTCGCACTGCTGCACCAGACCTACCTGCTGCTGTCCGAGCGGATCAACGCCATGGCGGCCGAGGCCGAGGGACTGAGCGCGGACAAGAAGGCGCAGCTGCGCTTTGTGACCAAGGTGATCACGGACGCGCTCAGCCCGGCGAACTTCCCGCTGACCAACCCGGTGGTGATCGAACGCACGCTGGAGATGAAGGGCGAGAATCTGGTCAAGGGTGCCGAGCACCTGCTGGCTGACTTGCGCAAGGGCCAGCTGACCCACACCGACCCGCACGCCTTCGAGCTGGGGCGGAACATCGCCGCCACGCCCGGCAAGGTGGTGCACGAAACGCCGCTGTTCCAGCTGATCCAGTATTCGCCCGTCACCGACGAGGTGCTGGAAGTGCCGCTGGTGATCTTCCCGCCTTGGATCAACCGCTTCTACATCCTCGACCTCAACCCCAGGAACAGCTTCATCCGCTGGGCGGTGGCGCAGGGTCTGACGGTGTTCGTGGTCTCGTGGAAATCGGCCGACGCCAGCATGGCCGAGGTGGTCTGGGACGATTACGTGCGGGCGCAGGTCGAAGCGATCGACGTGGTGCGCGCGCGGCTGGACGTGCCGGCCGTCCACACCATCGGCTATTGCGTGGCGGGCACCACGCTGGCCGCCACGCTGGCGCTGCTGGCGCGGCGCGGCGAGGCCGACAAGGTCGCCTCGGCCACGTTCTTCACCGCGCAGGTCGATTTCGAGAAGGCGGGCGATCTCAAGAACTTCATCGACGAAGGGCAGATCAAGATGCTCGAAGGGCTGGCCAGCGACGGCGTGCTCGACGGGCGGTTCATGGCCCTGACCTTCAACCTGCTGCGCGGGCCGGACCTGATCTGGAACTACGTGGTCAACAACTACCTGCTGGGGCAGGACTACCCCGCGTTCGACCTGCTGCACTGGAACGGGGACACCACCAACCTGCCGTTCAAGTGGCAGAAGGCCTATCTCGAAGACCTGTACCGCGACAACCGGCTGGTGGTGCCTGATGCGATCACCATCGACGGCACGCCGATCGACCTGCGGCAGATCGCCACGCCCTGCTACATCCAGGCCGGGCGCGAGGACCATATCGCGCCTGCCGAAAGCGTGTGGAAGCTGACGCGGCACCTCGCCGGGCCGTGGCGATTCGTGCTGGCGGGATCGGGCCACATCGCCGGGGTGGTCAACCCGCCCGAGGCGGGCAAGTACCAGTACTGGCTCGCACCGGGCAGTCCGGCGACGCTGGATGAATTTGTTGCAACCGCGCAAGAGACCCGTGGCAGCTGGTGGCCCGACTGGATCGAATGGATCGAAGCGCGCGCGCCCGGGCGGGTTGCCGCGAAGGGCAAGCGCAAGCCCGGCGGGCGCGGGGACAGGGTGATCGAGGACGCGCCCGGACGCTACGTCAAGACGCGCTGATCGGGCATCAGGTACACAGGCTCAAGGGCACTGCGGTCCATACCTATACAATTGTGCAGTGCACAAAATCCCTTGACTCGGAAGGCGCGATGCCTATTTTGTGCAGTGCAGCAATGAGGCGTGCCGGATCGTCCGGCTCACGTCATGCTGCAATTGCAGGAGTTGCCAGCAATGGCCGACGAATCGATCGAACCGACGACCGAACCCACCGCAGCGATCCCCGCTGACGCCAGCACCGCTGTCGTCGCCGAAACCGCTCCGGTCGAACCGGTTCTCGAAGTAGCCGCCGTCGAGCCCGAAGCAGCACTTCCGGTCGACAGCGTTCCCGCCAAGAGGACGCCCGGCCGCCCACGCAAGACGCAGACCGAGAAGGCGCAAGCCGAGGCGGGGCCGTCCTCCATCGAAACCGAGATCGCCCCCGTGGCGGTCGAAGCGCCGGTGGCCGCGGAGTCCAGCCTCACGACCGAGCCGACCGTCGATGTGGTCACGCCCGCCCTTCCCGCCAAGCGCGCCCCGCGCGCTGCCGCCGGGAAGAAGCGCGTGCCCGCGCCGAAGGCCGCCCCGGTCGCCCGCAAGCAGGCCGCTCCCGCGCCTGAAAAGGCGCCTGCGGCCCGGACTACCCGCGTGACCATCGCCGCCGCCGCGCCCAAGCGCAGCGCCCCGGCTTCCAGGAAGGAACACTTTGCCATGACCACCGCCAACGCATTCACCGAAAAGTTCCAAACCTCGTTCAAGGACGCCAGCGAAAAGGCCAAGGCCGCTTTCGGCGACATGGGCGAGTTCACCAAGGGTAACGTCGAAGCCGTCGTCGCTTCGAGCAAGATCCTCGCCACCGGCCTGCAGGAAATGGGCAAGAGCTACGTCGCCGAGACGAAGACGGCTGCCGAAACCTTCACCACCGAGCTGAAGGGCCTCGCCACCGCCAAGTCGCCGACCGAATTCTTCGAAAAGCAGTCGGCCCTGCTGCGCAAGCAGTTCGACGCCGCCGTAGCGGCCAGCTCGAAGAACAGCGAAGCCGTTCTCAAGCTCGCCAACGAAGCGTTCCAGCCGATCTCGACCCGCGTCAGCCTCGCGGTCGAAAAGATCAAGCAGGCCGCCTGATTTCAGGCCGGCGGCACACGCCGCCGGCTCTGAACCGATAGACGGACCGGCGGGGCAACCCGTCCGGTCCGTTTGTCGTTTCGGTAAGGACTTTGCCGCAGACCGGCGCTCGGCACTTGAACCCGAGGCTCGGCAATGCGATATTTCAGCCCAGCACCATGACAGATCCCCACCATCGTCCCTTCGCCCCTGCGGCGCCCGTTTCGCGCGTGATCGCGCCCTTGCGCGTCCACGCTGCCGACGATGGCGATTCGCGCGGGCCCGGCGGGGACGACCTGATCGGCATCGCCACCAAGACGCGCACCCGGCCCAAGAAGCCCAGCATGTTCAAGGTGCTGATGCTGAACGACGATTACACCCCGATGGAATTCGTGGTGCTGGTGCTCAAGCGCTTCTTCCACATGGATCTGGAGCAGGCGACGCGGGTCATGCTCCACGTCCACCAGAAGGGCGTGGGCGTCTGCGGGATCTTCCCTTACGAAATCGCCGAAACCAAGGTGAACCAGGTGATGGACTTCGCCAAGCAGAACCAGCACCCGCTGCAATGCACGCTGGAAAAGGCCTGATTCCCTGACGCCAAATCCCAGATGCTCAGTGCGCGGCCCCGTTGGGCGGCGCCTCGCGTCCCAATGCGCGCAGCAGCGCCGCGACGATCGCCATGCTGAGCGTGTTCGCGCCGCGTGAATGCGCGCCGACGCCGCCGGGCAGCACGACTTGCGCGATATGCCCGCCATCGCCCAGCCGCCCGCAGGTATAGACCGAGCGCGCGGGCAGCAGCGCCATCGCCGCACTTTCGTAGGCGCCCGAATCGGCCAGCAGCCCCGCCCACATCGCCTTTATCTGCGGCGCTGAACAGTTGGCGGGCGCGGTGCCGGGGGCCGAGCCGCCGAGCAGGTGGAGCACTTGCGCCAGTCCCCAGCGCTGGCGCTCGATTTCGAGCCCCTCGCATGTATCGGCCAGCAGTTCGAGGTCCATGGGTTGCGCAACCGCCTTCATCCGGAGAAAATCGCTCCAGCCGGCGTCCTCGCCATCTTCTCGTCCGCCGAACGGCACTGGCATTCGCCTCCCTGAATTGTTTGCGTCGCGGCGGGAACCACTTGCGGAAACGGGCGTTTGCCGCAGGTTGTCTGACGCCGAACCTGAAATTAGCCCCGCATTTAGTTATCCGCAAGCATTAACTTTGGTTATGACTTGTGACCTGATCCGCTGCGCCGTTCCGGTTTTTTCCCTTCCGCCCGCGCGCCAACCGGGCTAGGCATCCCGGCCAATCCGGCGAACTGCGTCGCCGCCCGCAGCCGAAGGCCTCCGAGCGCCCGTGAAGTTCATCACCGCCACCGACAAGTACATCGCCCGGCTTGTGATCGTGCCGATGCTGGCGGTGTTCGTCATCGCTGCCTCGCTGCTCGTGCTCGACAAGATGCTCAAGCTGTTCGACTTCGTGGCGACGCAGGGCGGGCCGGTGACGGTCGTGTTCAAGATGCTGGCCAACCTGCTCCCCGAATATGCCAGCCTCGCCATTCCGCTCGGCCTGATGCTCGGCATCCTGTTCGCGTTCCGCAAGCTGGCGACATCATCAGAGCTGGACGTGATGCGCGCGGTCGGGCTGTCCTACACCCGGCTGCTGCGCGTGCCCTACCTTTTCGCGCTGGCGCTGGCCGCGCTCAACCTCGCGATCGTCAGCTACATACAGCCGCTGTCACGCTACTACTACGAACAGCTCAACTACGAGCTGCGCTCGGGCGCGCTGGGCGCATCGATCAGGGTGGGCGAGTTCAACGCGCTGCAGGACCGCACCGCGCTGCGCGTCGAATCGAGCCGCGACGAGGGCCGTGACCTGCAGGGCATCTTCGCGCGCATCTCGTCCGACAAGGGCCAGACACTGGTGATTTCGGCGCGCGAGGGGCAGTTCTTCGCCAATCGGGAGAATCCGGACACCGTGATCCTGCGGTTGACCGACGGCCAGATCGTGCAGGACGGCCCCGGCATTGCCAGCCCGCGCGTGCTTTCGTTTGCCAGCCACGACCTGCCGATCGACCTGCCCAAGATCGAGCAGTTCCGCCAGCGCGGCGACAAGGAGCGCGAATACTTCCTGCCCGAACTGCTGCGCATCGGCTGGTCGAACGAGGCGAGCAACCTCGCCCGCGCGCAGAGCCGGGCAAGCTTCAACTTCCGCATCACCGAAGTGATGATGATGTTCCTGCTACCGCTGCTGGCGGTGGCGCTGGCGGTCCCGCCCAAGCGCTCGACATCGGCGCTGGGCGTGTTCCTGTCGATCGTGATGGTGGTCGCCTACCACAAGGTGAACCAGTACGGGCAGGATGTCTCCAGCCTCGGCAAGATCGACCCCACGCTGGCGCTGTGGGGGCCGTTCGCGCTGTTCGCCCTGCTGATCATGTGGATGTACTGGCGCATCGCCTATGTCCCGGGCGGCCAGCCGATCGGTGCGCTCGAAACCGGCTTCGCCAAGATTTCCAAGCGCCTTGGCAAACTGTTCGGGCCACGCAAACTGCCCGACCAGCCGGAAGAGGACAATGCGGGAGCCGCCAGTGCAGCTTGAGTTCTTCCCCTCGCGCACGATGACGCTCTACATCGCCAAGATGTTCGCGACGCGCATCGTCGCAGTGCTGCTGATGCTGGTGCTGGTGCTGCAGATGCTCGACCTGCTGAGCGAGAGTGGCGACATCCTGGCCGCGCCCGGCAACGGGCAGGCGCAGCTGCTGACCTACGTCAGCCTGCGGATGCCGCAGCTGATCAGCCGCTTCCTGCCCTATTCGGTACTGCTGTCGACGATCATCACGCTGATGACGCTCAACCAGAACAGCGAAGTCATCTCGATGAAGGCGGCGGGCCTTTCCGCGCACCAGATCCTTGCGCCGCTGTTCCTCGTCGCGCTGGTAGTGTCGGGCGTGACCTTCGTGTTCAACGAACGCGTCGTGACTCGCTCAAACGCGACGATGAAGGCCTGGCAGGCGGTCAAATATGGCCCGATCCCGCGCGATGGCGACGTGAAGGCGAACGTCTGGCTGCAGGATGGGCAGAACATCCTGTTCGCCAAGTCGATCGAAGGCCGGGGCGATGCCATGCGCATGGTCGACGTCAGCTGGTATCGCCGCGATCCTACCGGCATGGTCACCGAGATCGTGCGCAGCGCGCAGGCGACCTATGCCAAGCCGGGCTGGACCTTTACCGATCCCACCTCGTTCGACGTGCAGAGCGCGCGCCGCACGAAGATGCAGGGCCGCAAGGTCTACGCGCCACTGGTGGAACCTTCGCAAGTGGTGCTGCGCCGCGCCGATGCGGACGCGGAATCGTTGCCGCGCCTCTCCGCCTCGATCGCCGCGATCCAGGAGGCGGGCTATCGCACCACAGAGCTTGAAGGCAAGTGGTGGCACAAGATCTCGGGCCCGCTCTCGGCGCTGCTGATGCCGCTGCTGGGCGCGATCGCGGCCTTCGGCCTCGCCCGCTCGGGCGCGCTGTTCGTGCGCGCGGTGATCGGCATGGCGCTGGGCTTTGCCTACTTCGTGGTCGATAATGCTGCGCTGGCGATGGGCAACTTCGGCGGTTACCCGCCGATGCTGGCTGCATGGGCGCCGTTCCTGCTGTTCCTGCTGATCGGCGAGACGGTGCTGGTCCGCACCGAAGAATAAGGCTGACCCGGGAATAGCGGCGCCGTTTCAGGCGCCGCGCTTCATCGAGCTTTTCGCCAGCCGCGCAAGCATCGGGAACAGCCCCGGATAGTTGGCCGCCTCGTAAGTCGATTCCGCGCCCAGATGCGCGCGCAGGCGGCGGTGGCATTCGGCCAGCGAATGATACGGCATCGACGGCAGCAGGTGGTGCAGCGCGTGATAGCGCAGGCCCACCGGCGCCCAGATCGCCGTGAACATCGCAGGCGGCGGCACATTGACCGAATCGAGGTACTGGCCCGTCACCGACATGACCTCGCCCTCGTTCTCCCACAGGTGGGCGACAAGCGTGCGGATCTGGTTGAGCATGGCCGTGGCCGACAGCACCGCGATGCCCACCAGCAGCGGGCGCCAGTCGTGCGTGGCCGACCAGCCGAGCACGAACCACGCCCATGCGGTGGAGCCCAGTTCCTGCCAGAACACCATACGCGCGAAGTCGCCTTCGGGCTTGCGGCGGCGGTACTGCGGGTTGATCGACAGCGCCGAGGCGCGCTCCCACACCAGGTCACGCAAGGGGGGGATCACCGCGCCCAGCGGCACCAGAACCGCCGAGCGGATCAGCAGGCCGATCGGCAGCAGCAGCGCGGTCAGCGCGAACACGGGGAGCGTCCACGGCTTCATCAGCGCGAGCGGCAGGTATTCGGGATCTTCCAACGTGCCATAGCGGGTGCGCGCGTGGTGCAGGGTGTGGACGTTCTCGTACATGAACGACGGAATCAGCACCGGAATGCCGACCAGCACATTCCAGCCGAAGCGGAAGCCGGGCAGCGCATCGCGGTGGATGTGCGTCAGTTCATGGATGAACAGCAGCGCGCGATAGAGCGCGACGGCGGACAGCGCCCCCAGCAGCACCATGGCGAGCGGCTGCGTGGTCGTGATCGCGCCATATAGCGCCAGATAGCCGATCGCGGCGGAGGCCAGCATGTCGGGCCAGTAGATCTCGGGCCGGGCACTGGCGATGTCGCGCGTCAGGTCGGCTGCCGCGCGCAGCATGACCTTGTCCTCGGGCATGCCGGCAAGTCCGCGGGACAGCGTGGGCGTTGCCGTCGTCGAGGCGGTGAAATCGAGCGTATCGGAGGCAATCATCGCAATCGTTCCAGTCTGAAGCGGGCCTGTCGGGGGCCGCTCTGGGTCCGGCCGTCTTCGCTTGCCGGGGTGTGAAAGTCGCGGTGCGGCTTGACAAGCCAGCGCACGAGACCGCACTTCGCCCGGACCCGCCTCCTAGAAACAAACAAAGGCAAGATCGTGGCACAGGCCGAAGTAGTCATCACTCCCGTCGCCAGCAAGGCCGACCGCGCCGCGTTCGTCGATCTCGCCTATCGCATGAACGCGAACGATCCCGCGTGGGTGCCGCCGCTGCGCATGGAAGCGCTGGAACTGGTGACGCCGGGCAAGAACCCGTTCTTCGACCACGCCGACGTGCAGCTGTTCCTCGCCCGCCGCAATGGCGCGGTGGTGGGTCGTATTTCGGCGCATATCGACCATCTCGCCACGGCGATGGACCCGTCGCAGGGCATGGGGCCGGGCACGGGCAACTGGGGCCTGCTCGAAGCCGAGGACGAGACGGTGGCGCAAGGGCTGATCGCCAAGGCCGAGGAGTGGCTGCGCGCCAAGGGCATGACCCGCGTGCTCGCGCCGCTGTCGATGTCGGTGTGGGAGGAACCGGGCCAGCTGACCAAGGGCTTCGACCAGCCGCCGACCGTGATGATGGGCCACCAGCCCAAGCGCTACGACGATTACATCAAGGCGGCGGGCTATGAACCGGCCAAGACGCTCAAGACCTACGAGCTGGACATCACCAAGGAATTTCCGCCACTGATCCAGCGGATCATTTCCTCGGGCGAAAAGAACGCCAAGATCCGCATCCGCAACGTGGACAAGAGCAAGTTCGATTCCGAAGCGGCGCTGATCCTAGACATTCTCAACGATGCCTGGTCGGACAACTGGGGCTTCGTGCCCTTCACCGACCGCGAGATCGCCTACGCCGGCAAGAAGTTCAAGCCGATCGTGCGCGAGGACCTGATCATGATCGCCGAGTACGAGGGCGAGCCGGTAGCGTTCATGATGACGCTGCCCGATCTCAACGAAGTGCTGCAGCCGATGGGCGGTAAGCTGTTCCCCTTCAACTGGGCCAAGCTGCTGCTGTGGCTGCGCAAGCCGCGCCCGCGCACCATGCGCGTGCCGCTGATGGGCGTGCGCAAGAAGCTGCAATCCTCGCGCCTCGCCAGCCAGCTTGCCTTCATGATGATCGAATACATCCGCCGCAATTCGGTGACGCGCTATGGCTCGACCCGTGGCGAGATCGGCTGGATCCTTGAAGACAACCAGGGGATGGTTGCGATCGCCGATGCGATCGACAGCCACGTCAACAAGGAATATGAAATCTACGCCAAGCCGCTCTGAACCAGAACGGTGCGGCGGGAACGCCCCTGCCCCGCCGGCGTTCGGCGAGAGGGGGCGGCCGTCCGGCCGCCTTGGGCCGGGTTAGGATATGACAATGACGAGCAAGCGTTCCGCGCGCGGCGACACGGTCCCGTTGGGGCGGGCGCTGATCGTCGAGGACGACGCGCTCGTCGCCATGGACATGGCCGCCGCCCTGACCGACGGCGGCGCGAAACGGGTCGCCATCTGCGCATCGATCAGCGCCGCCTTGCAGGAAATGGAGCGCATGCCACCGGACGTGCTGGTGCTCGACGTGCGCCTTGCCGACCGTGACGATGGCTGGTCGCTGGCGGAACTGGCCATGCAATTGAGCTCGGTCCCACCGCTGATCGTGTTCTCCACCGCCACGCCGGGCAGCATCCCGGCCGAAACCGCCGCGCTTGGCCACGTGCTGGCCAAGCCCTTCCCTCCCGAAGCCCTCGTCCGTCTGGTGCGCGAACATCGCGCGCCCCCCGGTCTGCTCGCCCGTTTGCGAGGCGCCAGGGGCTGATCGCAGGTCGATCCTGACCCACGGGTGCCGCTGCTGTAAAGCGCCGCCACCAAGGCAAAAAAAGGCCTCCGTCGGACTAGCCGGCGGAGGCCTTTCGGGATCGTATCACCAGCCGCTTGGACGGGAGGGGGGGTCTCGGCGGTGACATGACCTAAACGAGCGCCCGTATGAGTGGTTCCAGCAAGGTAGAAATTTTTCCGAAAAAAATTTCGATCCACTCAACCCTTTGAAAACACCCTATATATATGGCCTCTTGAGCGACACATCGACTTCCATTCCCGCAAAGGCGCGCGCGGCGGCCAAGTCCGGAACGATGATCGTCGACAGGCTCCAGTCCACCAGCCCCTGTCGGCGCAGCGCCTGCAGCGAACGGTTGGTGTGGACCAGTGACAGGCCGAGCATGTCCGCGATCTGGCTTTGCGTCACGGTCAGCGCCAGCACGCCTTCGCGCGATACGCCCGTCGCCGCGCCGCGCTGGACGAGGAACACCGCGAGGTAGGCCAGCCGCTCCTGGGCGCTGCGCTGCCCCAGCGACACGATATGCTCCTCGAGCGCGGCCTCCTCGCGCGAGGCGAGCCAGGTCAGGTCGAACGACAGGCGTGGGTGCGTGGTGGCAAGGTCGAAGAAGCGGTCGCGCGGGAAGATACACAGGCGCGTGTCGGTCATTGCCTCCACCCCGTGGCTCAGTTCGGCATCGAACGCCGCCTGCAAGCCGATCAGGTCGCCGGGAAACAGGAAGTTGAGGATCTGCCGCCGACCGTCCTCGAGCAAGCGGTAGCGGATCAGCACGCCCTGCAGCACGGTATAGAGCCGGTTGGCACGCGCGCCTTGGCGCATGACCTGTTCGCCGCGGGCAAACCGCGCCTCGCCCGCCTTGTAAGCCTCGATCCATTCGCGCTGCGCGAGCACGGGCGCGGTCAGCCCGGCGCAATCCTGCAGGGGGCATTCGCGACACAGGATGCGATCCGGGACGGAAAGCCGGATGCTCTCGCTGGCTGCGGATTGGAGTCCATGTTCCTTGTCTGCCATCACTTTTTCCGAACTGCTCGACGGCTGGCACGGATCGACAGCCCCCGATTCGCCCCTGTCCCGCCCAAGCCAGGCGTGCGATGTCAAATGACACTGTGCCCCTCCCGGTTCCCGGTTACGCCTGCGCCGACAACAGCGGAGAGCGAGATGGAACGACAACGCGATACCGCCGAAGGGGGTTGCGGCGAACCGCGCAAGGTGCTCGTCGTCGAAGACAACCTGCTCGTTGCCATGGAGATCGAGGACGCCCTGCTCGCCCATGGTCTGACCGTCGAAATTGCCGAGACGGTGCAGGCCGCCGAACAGTGCATCGGCCGCACCCTGTTCGGTGCGGCGCTGGTCGATTGCCGCCTGCCCGACGGCCACGCCCATGACATCGCGCTGCGGCTGGAAGCGCGCGGCACGCGCGCCGCGCTGGTGACGGGGTCCGATGCCACGGGCCTGCCATCCGCGATCGCGCACCTGCCCCTTTTCGACAAGCCGGTCCCGGCGTGGGTGCTGGCAGAATGGGTGCTCGCCGCGCTGCGGGAACGCTGATCCACCGCACCGGGAACCTGCGGGCTTGGTGCGGGAACCTTTTACGGCTTACAAGCGTTGCGTCGTGCATCGAGTATCCGGGAAGGGGTATCAATGTCGCTGGGTGCCAAAGTCGCCGCCAATCTGCCGTATCTCCGCCGCTATGCCCGCGCCCTGACGGGCAGCCAGGCCACCGGCGACGCCTTCGTGCGCGCCACGCTGGAAGCCGCGCTGGCCGACGACACGCTTCGCTCGCAGATCGGCGAGGGCCGCGTCGCGCTCTACCGCGCGTTCAACGCCGTGTGGTCGAGCGCCTTCGTCGACACCAATGACTATTCGGGCGGCACCCCCGTCGGAGCGCACGAGATCGCCGCGCAGGATCGCCTGTCGCGCATTACCCCGCTCAATCGCCAGGCGCTGCTGCTGACCACGCTTGAGGACTTCTCGATCGACGAAGCCGCCACGATCATGGATCGCAGCGAACAGGACGTGGAGGATCTCGTCCAGGAAGCGATCGAGGAAATCGACCGCGAGAGCGCCACCTCGGTGTTGATCATCGAGGACGAACCGCTCATCTCGATGCAGCTCGAAGACCTCGTCCGCTCGCTCGGCCACGATGTTTGCGGCATGGCCGCCACCCGCACCCAGGCCCGCGAGATCGTGGCGCAGGAAACGCCCGGCCTAGTGCTCGCCGACATCCAGCTCGCCGATGGCAGTTCGGGGCTCGACGCGGTGGACGATATTCTCGCGATCGCGCAAGTGCCGGTCATCTTCATCACCGCCTATCCCGAACGCCTGCTGACCGGCGACCGGCCCGAGCCGACCTACCTCATCACCAAGCCGTTCCAGGAATCGACGGTACGCGCCGCGATCAGCCAGGCGCTGTTCTTCGGATCGAGCCGCCCGCTCGCCTGAACCCCGCCGCCGACACCATCCGACGGCCGCTCCTGCAAAGGGGCGGCCGTTGTCGTATCAGCAGCGCATCGCCTCAGCCCTTGCGCCCCTCGCGGATGGCGAAGTCGCCGCGGCGGCGCACCGGGATCACCAGCGTGCACTGCACCCCGTCTGGATCAAAGCGCAGGTCCACCGGATTGCGCAATTCGTGCGCCACGATCTTTTCGATCAGGTCGGTGCCGAAGCCGCGCTTGCGCCGCGCCTGCGGGTCGAGCGTCGGCCCGCCAGTCTCGCGCCAGCGGATGCGCGCGCGATCCTCGCCCACCCGTTCCCAGCGCACCAACACGCGCCCATCAGGCACGCTCAGCGCCCCGTACTTGGCGGCGTTGGTCGCCAGCTCATGAACGGCAAGGCCCAGCGACAGCGCATCGTTGGGGGCCAGTTCCACGTCCGCGCCCTCCATCTCGACATGCGGGTCCGCCCCGTGCGCGTAAGGCGCGAGTTCGGCTTCCAGCACCAGCCGGATCGGGGTCGTGCCCCATTCGGACTGCGTCAGTAGGTCATGCGTCGCCGACAGCGCGCGGATGCGTCCTTCAAGGCTCGCCGCGAAATCGTCGAGCCCGGTGGCGCGCCGCCGCGTCAGCGCGATGATCGACAGCACGTTGGCCAGCGTGTTCTTGACGCGGTGATTCAGTTCGCGGGTCAATGAATTGCGGATCGAGGATTGCTGCTCGAACCAGGCAAGCGCGATGCGGTCCTCCACCGCCTGCTGCGTCAACAGGCGCGCCAGCACCAGCAGCAGCGTGGCGACGAGCAAGCCGAACAGCAGCGTCATCACCGACATCATGCTCAGGATGTCCGACGCAGGCGCTTCCACCTGCACCACCCAGCGCCGCCCCGCCAGATCGACCGTGCGCTGGACCAGCCGCCCGGAGCGATCCTCCAGCTTCAACTCGGCCAGCAGCCGGCCCTGATCCACGCGCTCGTCGTAGACGCGAATGCCCACCGGACCGATGCGGTCGGTGTTGATCGCCGACTGCAGGAACTGCTGTCCGTTGAACGGGCTGTAGACGAATCCCCGCAAGGCGCGCGTGGTCGGCGCATAGACCGGCATGTAGATCAGGAAGCCTGGCGGACCTTTTCCCGCCCCCTCCTGCCGCAGCACGACCCGTCCCGAAGCGACGGGCCGGTTCAGCTCGGCCGCCTTGTTCATCGCTGCGCGCCGCACCGCTTCGGAATACATGTCGTAGCCCAGCGCCCGCCGATTGCGCGGCGTTTCGGGTTCCAGGTACATGATCGGGGTGGCAAAGGGCGTGTCCTGTGCCAGTGCCGGGGTCACCGTGAAATCGGTGACGCCCCCTCGCCGCATCACGTCCTCGACCATCGGGATATCGTCCCGATTGACCTTCATCGCCCACCCGATCCCGTCCGAGCCCACGTAGTTCCCGTCGAGCTGAAGCTGGTGGATGAAGGTACGGAACACCGGCGCCGCAACCATCTGCTGCGTGGCGAACAGTGCAGCGCTCGAACGCAGGTAGGCCGCGTTCGCGTTGGAGCGTCGCTCCAGGCCCGAAGCGACCGCCTGCGCCGTCTGCGCCAGTTGCGCGACCTCGCGCTGGGTCTCGGCCCGCTCGATCGCGAACACGCTGAGCGCCGTCACCGCCATGGTCAGCACGAAGATGCCGATCGGCAGAGCCCGGGGAAACCGTTCGTACCAGCGAGGGCTCAGATTCTTCTGGGAGAGCAGCTTCTCCACGTCGCCGTCTTTCACCCTCCAGTCGCGACGACCGCCCCGAAGCGCCGCCCATGACGATACCGCTATGACATGCGGGGATAAATCACGCCAGATGCAGGCGCGTGAGTCTTTTCGGGGAACCACCGGGCAGGGTTTTCGTTCCTTGTCCAACACCGACATGTGGCGGCTGGCTTGGAAGGCGGCGCATGACGTATGCAGCCTTTGGTCGCGCGCGCCTTACGGACGGCGGATGCGGCCCTGTTAATCGCGACGCGCTTTGGGGGGGAGGCTTTGCCGGACCGAATGTCAAACGAGAAGAAGCCGATGAAGACGACGACGGGCGCACGAGCGCGGACCGGCGGCAAGGCCAGGTCTCCCGAATGGGCGACGGGCCTGAGGCGACTGTACGATTCGGTGGTCGAGGAACCACTGCCGGACAGCTTTGCCCAACTGCTCGATCAACTGGACAATCCCCCGCATGACTGATGCGCATTCCGGCACACCGCGCGACGGCGCAGCGCACGACGAGCCCACCGCCGCCGCGAGCCGCCCGCGCAACGCAGGGCCCGAGTTCAAGCGCGAGCTGACCGGCGTCATTCCTCACCTGCGCGCCTTTGCCCGCGGCCTTTGCGGCAGGCCCGATCTTGCCGACGATCTCGTGCAGGAAACGCTGCTCAAGGCCTGGGCCGCGCAGGACCGGTTCGAGCCGGGCACCTCGATGCGCGCGTGGACCTTCGTCATCCTGCGCAACGCCTATCTCACCGACATGCGCCGCAACCGCTTCCGCGCGGACTACGACGAGACCGTGGCCGAACGCATCCTCGTCGCCCCCGCCGGGCAGGAAGGCCCGCTGCACCTGTCCGACATGCACCGCGCGCTGCTCACGCTGCCCCCCGAACGGCGCGAGGCGCTGCTGCTCGTCGGCGCTGGCGGCTTCAGTTATGAAGAGGCCGCGCAGATCTGCCAGTGCGCCGTCGGCACCATCAAGAGCCGCGTCGGCCGCGCGCGCGCCACGCTGACGGCCATGATCGAGGGCGGACACATCCCCCGCCGCAGCACGGGCGATGCGATCGCCCACGATGCAATCATGGGCGAGCTTGACGATACGGTGCAGGCCGGATCCTGATCGCCGCGCCGGGCCTGCCCTTGCGGGCGCTCGGCCATCTTCCGACTTTCGAAGGCCTTGCTTCGCCCCGCCTTGCAGGTGCACAGGTGGCGAACCTGCCCACCTGAAAGCCTTGACCCAGCGTGGATCCTGAAGACACCCCGTCCCTGCCCAGCACCGTCGCCCCGACAGGTCCGGTCGATGCGCGCGCGCGCCTGCAATCGGCGATCCTGCTGGTGCTGGGCATCGGCCTGTTCCTTGCCCTGCCTTTCGTGCTGTCGATCGGCTCGGTGGTGTTCCTGCCGCCGGTGACGGCGATGATCTTCACCATCGTGCTGTCGCCGATGGCCGACCGGCTCGTGCGGCTCGGCCTGCCCAACATGCTCGCCTCGTTCCTTGCCATCCTGGCGATGATCGCGGTGATCGTGATGGCGCTGTCGCTGATCCTGCAACCGGCCTTCGTGATGGTCGATCAGGTGCCCTCGCTGGTGCGGCAGGTCAGCCAGCGTTTTGCCGAAGTGCGCGGCAACCTGTCGTGGATCTCGGACATCAACCGCCAGCTCGCGCGGCTTTCGGGCCGCTCCGCGCGCGAAGTCGTGCTCGCAAGCCCCTCGGTGATCGAACAGGTCGCTTTCGCCACGCCCAGCGTGGTGCTGGAAACGCTGCTGACGTTCCTGATGACGTTCTTCATGATCGAATCGCGCATCCGCATGAAGCGGCGCCTGCTGCTCGATCGGCACAACTTCGGCGCGTCGGTCCGCATCGCGCGGGTCATGCGCGCGGTGCAGGACCGCGTGGCGAGCTATATCCTCACCGTCGCGCAGATCAATTTCGCGGTCGGCGTGATCGTGGCGGCGGGCGCATGGGGCTGGGGCCTTGCCGCGCCGATCATGTGGGGCGGCCTTGCCTTCGTACTCAATTTCCTGCCCTATCTGGGACCGCTGGTGCTAATGGGGCTGCTGGCGCTGGTCGGCCTCGGCACCGCCAGCACGGTCGCGATGGGGCTGGTGCCGATGCTGCTGTTTCTGGGGCTGCACGCGGTCGAATCGAACGTCGTCACGCCCTCGATCCTCGGCGCGCGCTTCACGCTCAACCCGGTCTCGATCCTGATCGCGATCAGCTATTTCTCGTGGATCTGGGGTGTGCTCGGCGCACTGCTGTCGGTGCCGATCCTGCTCACGCTCTCGGCCTTCGTCGAACACCTCGGCCGGCCCAACATCGTGGGCTTCCTGTTCGGCGAGCCGCTGTTCGATCCGCCGGTGGCGGTATCGAGCGATGCCGACGCTTCCGCAACGGAAGCGCCGACACCGTAATCAGGCTCAGGCCGGATAGGTCCAGAGCGTGCCGCGCGAAAGGTTCTCGGCGGCGAAGGCCCAGTTCAGGCGGCCGTCGATAACCTGCTTCAGATAGTCCGGGCGCAGGTTCTTGTAGTCGACGTAGTAGGCGTGTTCCCACAGGTCGATTACCAGCAGCGGGTTGCCCGACAGGTCGGCGTAGCTGGCTGCGTCGTGGGTCTGTTCGACCGACAGCTTGCCGTCCTTGGCCACCAGCCACACCCAGCCCGAAGCGAAGTGCGCCGTCCCTTGCGCGGCGAGTTCGGCCTTCAGCGCATCGAGCGAGCCGAACGAGGCGTCGATCGCGGCAGCCAGGTCGCCTTCGGGGGCGGACGCCTCGGCAGTCAGGCTGTGCCAGTAGAAACCGTGGTTCCACGTCTGCGCGGCGTTGTTGAACAGACCGTTGTCGCCCTTGGCCACGGCGGCGTCGACGATCGCTTCGAGGCTTGCATCGGCAAGGTCGGTGCCTTCGATCGCAGCGTTGGTCTTCACGACATAGGCGTTGTGGTGCTTGCCATGGTGGGTCTGCAGGGTGGTCGCGGACACGACGGGTTCAAGCGCGGTGTCGGCATAGGGCAGCGGCAGCAGGGTAATGGCCATGTCAGCTCCATTCATTGGTCAGTGCTTGGCGGACCAACGCCCTTGTCGGGCATCGGTTGCCGCCAGCGCCTAAGCGCTGCACCGCAGCGGTCCAGCAAGTTTTTTGAATAGGGATCAAAGGAAATAGCGATTATTGCAGTGCGGCACGGACCGCCGCATCAATCGCCCGCTTCGTCGTCCCCGGTGCCGATGGCATGCGCACTTTCGGGCATGCCCCGATCGACCGCGGCGGTCACCGCCACGTCCATCGTCACGTTGCCCAGCGTGCGCATCAGGTCGGGCAGCACTTCCACTGCGACGAGCAGCGCCAGCGGCCCCACCGGCACCCCCATGGCGATGGCGATCGGGCCCACCGAGGCGACATAGCTGATCGTGCCAGGCAGGCTGACCGAGCTGAGCGACACCAGCACCGCCATGATCCAGCCCGAAACGATCATGCCCGCGCTCAATTCCACCCCGTACCAGTGCGCGACATAGACAACGACGGCAAGGTTCATCGCCGGGCTGGTGGCGCGGAACAGCGCGACCGCCAGCGGCATGACGAACTCCGAGGTCGAATCGCGCACCCCCAGCTTGCGACAGGCGCCCAGCATCGCGGGCAGAGAGGCGAGCGAGGACTGCGTCGAAAGCGCAAAGACCTGCACCGGCACCATCGCGCGGGCAAAGGCGCCCAACGGCTTGCGCGCCAGCAGCGCCGCCAGCGGATAGCCCGCCAGCCACACCACCGACCCGGTCAGCACCACCACCAGCACGTAATGCGCCAGCGCGCCGATCGCCGCCGCGCCGGTCTTGGCCGACACCGTCAGGCTCAGCGCCAGCACGCCGACGGGCGCCGCCGCCAGCACCCAGCCGATCACCACCAGCATGGCCGAGGCGACGGCAGCAAAGAACGTCGCCAGCAGGTCGCGCTGGTGCGCCGCCAGCCGGGTGCTGGCCATGGCGAACACCGACACGAACAGGATCATCGGCAACATGCGGTCGTTGGCCACCGCATCGAACACGTTGGTCGGCACGATCGACTTCAGGTAATCGGCCATGCCCGGCACCGGGCCAGACGCCGCCGCGCCGCCCAGGCTGCCGCGCAGCGCCTCGCCCGCCGCGCCCGGAATGGGCAGCAGGTCGAGCAGCAGCGGCGTCACCGTCAGCGACATCGCCGCGCTGAAGCCCAGCACCAGCAGGAACAGGCCCAGGCTGCGCCGGGCGAGCGCGCCGGCACTGGCGGTGGCAACGGTCTGGACCACGCCGGTGAACAGCAGCGCCGCCACCAGCGGCACGATCGTCGCCTGCAACGCGCGCAACCACAGGTCCCCCACCGGCTCGGCCACGGCCAGCACGGCGGGCAGCGCGTTGGGCGCCGCGAAAGCCAGGGCAAGACCGCCGAGCAACCCGGCAGCCAGCGCCGCGAACGTCCACAGCGCCGATACCTGCGCAATCGGCGGTAGCGCGAGGGATGGGGACATGGACGACTTTTCAGCCAAAGGTAAACGCATCTTGAGGTGACATTAGCTATGGCCCGCGACATAGCAACGCCCGCGCGCCAACAAGGGCGGCGGCAAGACGGGATTCTGATTGCGATGGGACGCAAGTTCTTCGGCACCGACGGCATTCGCGGACGCACCAACGCAGGCGTGATGACGGCGGCAACGGCGATGAAGGTCGGCCAGGCCGCCGGCACCTACTTCCTGCGTGGCGCCCACCGCCACCGCGTGGTGATTGGCAAGGACACGCGCCTGTCGGGCTACATGCTCGAAAACGCGATGACGGCCGGATTCACCAGCGTCGGCATGGACGTGGTGCTGCTGGGCCCCATGCCCACGCCTGCGGTGGCGATGCTCACGCGCGAGATGCGCGCCGACGTCGGCGTGATGATCTCGGCCAGCCACAACCCGTTCGAGGACAACGGCATCAAGCTGTTCGGCCCCGATGGCTTCAAGCTGTCGGACGAGGACGAACTGGCGATCGAGGCGATGCTCGAACAGGACCTGCCGCTGGCCCAGAGCGAGGACGTCGGTCGCGCCCGCCGCATCGAGGACGCGCGCGGGCGCTACATTCACGCGGTCAAGGGCAGCCTGCCGCACAATGTCCGATTGGATGGCCTGCGCATCGTCGTCGATTGCGCGCATGGCGCGGCCTACCACGTCGCGCCGTCGGCGCTGTGGGAGCTGGGCGCCGAAGTGATCGCCATCGGCGTCGAACCCAACGGCAAGAACATCAACGCCGGCGTCGGCTCGACCCACCTCGACGCGATCAAGGCCAAGGTGCGCGAAGTGCGCGCCGACATCGGCATTGCATTGGATGGCGATGCCGACCGGCTGATCGTGGTCGATGAAAAGGGCCAGACCGTCGATGGCGACCAGATCATGGCGCTGATCGGCACCCGCCTTGCCGCTGCGGGACAGCTGCGCGGCGGCGGCGTGGTGGCGACGGTGATGTCGAACCTCGGCCTCGAACGCTACCTCAAGTCCAAGGGACTGGAGCTGGTCCGCACCGCCGTCGGTGACCGCCACGTGCTTGAAAAGATGCGTGAAGGCGGCTTCAACGTGGGTGGCGAGCAGTCGGGCCACATGATCCTGACCGACCACGGCACGACCGGCGACGGCACCGTGGCGGCGCTGCAGGTGCTGGCCGCGCTGGTCGCCTCGGGCCAGCCGGCGAGCGAGACGCTGCACTTGTTCGATGCCGTCCCGCAGCTGCTCAAGAACGTGCGCTTTGCAGGCGGCAAGCCGCTGGAAAACGAGACCGTCCAACAGGTCATCGCCGAGGCGGAGGCCCAGCTTTCCGGGCGCGGCCGGCTGGTGATCCGCCCTTCTGGCACCGAGCCGGTGATCCGCGTCATGGCCGAAGGCGACGATGCCGACGAAGTGGAAGAGGTGGTCGATCGCATCTGCAACGCGGTGCGCAAGGCCGCGTCCTGAACGACACCTAAAGCGACCTGAACGATACCTGGAGGCGTCCGAGGCGCACCAAAGGGGACCCGAAATGCTGGAAATGCGGCCCGATTGCGAACGTTGCGGAACCCTGCTCCCGGCCGAGGCGCCGGGCGCGTTCATCTGCTCGTTCGAATGCACCTTCTGCGCCGAATGCGCCGACGATCTCGATGATCGCTGCCCCAATTGCGGCGGCGAGCTGATGGACCGCCCCACCCGCGCCAAGGCGCTCCATGCCAAGCATCCGCCTTCGACCGAGCGCCGCTTCAAGGACGCGCCATGACGCCGCCGCGCATCCTGTCGATCGCGGGGTCGGACAGTTCGGGCGGCGCGGGAATCCAGGCCGACATCAAGACCATCACGATGCTGGGCGGCTATGCCATGACCGCGATCTGCGCGCTGACCGCGCAGGACACCACCGGCGTATCGATGGTCGCGGCCTCCAGCGCTGCGATGGTCGCCGCGCAGATCGATGCCTGCGTGGGCGATATCGGGGTGGATGCGGTCAAGATCGGGATGCTGGGTTCGCCCGACATCGCCGAAGTGGTGGCCGAGCGGCTGGCAGGCCTTGGCGTGCCGATCGTGTTCGATCCCGTCATGATCGCCACCAGCGGCGCGGCGCTGGCCGATGCAGCCACGATCGCCGCGTTCGAGCGGCTGATGGCGCTGGCCACGCTGACCACGCCCAACGTGCCCGAACTGGCCGCGCTGGGCGGCGATGCGGCGATGGCCCGGCGCGGCATCGCCTATCTCGCCAAGGGCGGGGACGCCGATGGTGCGGAGGTCATCGACCGGCTGGTCATGCCGGGCGAAGCCGAGCGCTGCTGGACCGCGCCGCGCATCGCCACGCGCCACACCCACGGCACCGGCTGCACGCTGTCGAGCGCAATCGCCACGCTGCTGGGCATGGGCCTGCCGATCGACGAAGCGGTGGAAGACGCGCGCGAGTTCGTGCGCGCCGCCTTGCTGGCCGCCCCCGGCTTCGGCAAGGGCCACGGGCCGCTGGGGCACCAGGCGGTACGGTAACACGAAATTCTTAGCTGTTACGGGGCCTTACTTATAGAACCGAACGGCTATCTTTACGATAATATATCCGATTCGGTCCGCACCGAACGTCCGCCCGGCCACTCCGGGCGCGACGTCTTGGCTCGCGGGATCGATCAATTCGAGGTGATGCGAACGACGGAGGCGCCCATGCCCCACTCCCGCCTGATGACAGCCGCCGACCGATTGCGCCGCGTCACCGACGGCCTGTCCGACCCGCACGATATCCAGGTCGTACAGGGCTATCTCGACGATCTGGAACGGCTGGCCCGCTGCGAATTGGCGATCGTCGACGTGCCTGCCGCCACGCGCAAGGACCAGCTCGGCGAACGCACGGCTGTCCTTGGCGCGATGCTGCGCAAGACCTTCCAACTCCGGCCCGAAGTGCCGTTTCTCGACCTGCTGACCGATCTCGACGCGCTGGAGGACGAGGCTCCCACCCCGGGTTCTGATCGGCGTCTCTGCTGAGGATGCCGACCTTCAGTCGCCGTCGAGACCATAGAAGCGGACCACGCGGTCCCAGGCTTCCTCGGCATTCTCGACCATGTGGAACAGGTCGAGATCCTCGAAATTGATCACCCCTTCCTCGGCGATGGCGCGGAAGTTGACGACCTTGTTCCAGTAATCCGCACCGAACAGCAGGATCGGGATCGGCTTCATCTTGCCGGTCTGGATCAGCGTGATCAGCTCGAAGAACTCGTCGAACGTGCCGAATCCGCCGGGGAACACCGCCACCGCGCGGGCGCGCAGCAGGAAGTGCATCTTGCGCAGCGCGAAGTAGTGGAACTGGAACGAAAGGTGGGGCGTGACGTAAGGGTTGGGCGCCTGTTCGTGCGGCAGCACGATGTTGAGCCCGATCGATTCGGCGCCCGCATCGGCCGCGCCCCGGTTGGCCGCTTCCATGATCGACGGGCCGCCGCCCGAACAGATCACGAATTGCCGCCGCCCTTCCTCCACGACCGCGCAGCGCGAGGCGATGAAGGCAAGCTTGCGTGCTTCCTCGTAATACTTGGCCTTGGCCACCAGCCGTTCGATCACCGCCTTCTTTTCGGGCGTGGTGGCGGTGGCGAGCGCGGCATCGACCATGTCGGGCGCGGGAATCCGGGCCGAGCCATAGATCACCAGCGTCGAGCCGATGTCGGCCTCATCGAGCAGCATTTCGGGCTTCAGCAGTTCGAGCTGGAAGCGCACCGGGCGCAATTCCTCGCGCAGCAGGAAGTCGGTGTCGCGAAACGCGAGGCTGTAGGACGGGCTCTGCTGTTGCGGCGTGGTGCGCGGCTGCGATTCGATGAAGCCGGCTTCCTGCTCGGCCTTGTAGAAGCGGTGATCGGTCAGATCGCGGGGATTTTGGTCGTCTGTCATGCGCGCAATCTGTCGCCGCGCGCGGTCGCGGACGCAATCCTTTCCTCCACACCGGATACAATTCGTCGCGCGTGCTGCACTGCATTAACGCTCTGCCGCATGTGCGAAACGACGGAAAGATAACAAGTCCTTACCGGCGGAACCCCGATGTTAGCACGTTTTTAAGGATGTTCCCTAACCCGGTCCTAACAACACTTTTCAACTTCCGGAGGGGAAATCGAGACAGACAAAAACGGAGGATCTCGATGTCCAAGAACACGCTGCTGAGCACTTCGATCGCACTCGCCACCCTCGTCCCCACCCTTGCCCTCGCGACCCCGGCGCACGCCGGCGTCACGCGCTCGGGAATGAGCCTGCCGCACAAGAGCCAACCCGTGAAATACGCGGAAAACCGTGGTCGTCCGGCCAGCGACCTGCCCGATCACGTCGGCCCCAAGAAGGGTTGGCCCGACAACCACGGCATCGAAAACGCATGGGAACACGCCAACGAACACTCCGCCCACCATCGCAACGACAGCGAAGGATAAGCGAAACGTGCACTGGCCGTCCGGGATTTCCGGGCGGCCTTCCACGGCCGCGCTCCCGGGGCACTGCGTAAAAACAAACGGCGCCTGTCATATGCTGTTAATGCGCCTGAACCACAGCGAGGGAACTTCACGCAGGGAGGACTGCAATGTCGGATATCTTCAAATTTCTGGTCAGCGGCGACACCGTGCAATGGTTCGAGCAGGACGATGACAACTCGTTCGAGCTGAAGCCCCTGCGCCTCAACCAGACCATCGCGTTCGATGCGCTGACCAGCGACGTGACGATCCGCTCCACCTTCCAGGATTTCGTCAAGGTCGAGGTGTTCCACCAGACCGCCGACCTGGCCGATGACGCCTCGCTCTATGGCGAACCGGCCACCAGCTTCACCGCGCTCGACGGCACCCCGCTGACCGGCGGCGATGGCGGCCACGGCCAGCAGCACGGCGGCAAGAACGATCTCGACAACGACGGCAACGACAACGACCACGTCACCGGCGGGTTCGGCAAGGACAACGTCCACGGCGGCTTCGGCGACGACCACCTCGATGGCGGGCAGGGCGACGACCGGCTGGACGGCGATGCGGGTGACGACGACCTGCTGGGCGGCGATGGCAACGACACGCTGAACGGCGGCGTCGGCTTCGACGCGCTGCACGGTGGCAATGGCGCCGACAAGGTCAACGGCGGCGACGATGCCGACCAGCTCTACGGCGATGATGGCGCCGACAAGCTTGCCGGCGGCAACGGCGACGACGTTGAAAACGGCGGCCTCGGCAACGACAAGATCACGGGCGATGCCGGCAACGACACGCTCAATGGCGATGACGGCAACGACAACGTCAACGGCGGCATCGGCGACGACCACGTCAGCGGCGGCGCGGGCAACGACAAGGTCAGCGGCGGCGACGGCAGCGACACGCTGTCGGGCGACGACGGCAACGACAGCCTCGATGGCGGGGCGGGCGCAGACGACCTTGCGGGCGGCCTCGGCACCGACACGCTCAAGGGCGGCGCGGGCGACGACGATCTGGATGGCGGCGCGGGTGCCGATCGCCTGAGCGGTGGCCTCGGCGCGGATCACTTCGTGTTCGTCGATGGCGACTTCGCCGGGCTGACCGCGAAGACCGCCGACCGCATCGTCGACTTCAGCCACGCGCAGGGTGACCTGATCGACCTGTCGGGCGTCGACGCCAACACGCTGGTCGATGGCGACCAGGGCTTCGCCTTCGTCGGCACCGCCGCGTTCAGCCACACCGCGGGCGAACTGCGCATCGACGCCAGCCGCGGCGCGGTGCTGGTCCAGGGCGACACCAACGGCGACGGCGTGGCTGACTTCGCCATCCGTCTCGATGGCAAGGGGCTGATGCCGGTCGAAGCCGACTTCGTGCTGTAAGGCGCGGCACAGGACGCGACAAGGAAAAGGGCGGGCCCGGCGCCTGCCCTTTTTGCATTGACCCGATGGCGCGCGGGCGGTTAGCCCACGCCATCCGGGGCAATGCAACCTCCCGGTCAGGCGTCAGGCCCGTCCTTCGCCCAAGCGTTGCCTCGACGCTCGCATCCGTGCGAGCCGAAGGGCGTGGGGCTTTGACGTGACGCAGCAGCAATATCCTTCCTTTTCCGAACTGGTGCGCGTGTCGGCGCGGATCGGGTGCCTCAGCTTTGGCGGCCCGGTCGGCCAGATCGCGCTGATGCACCGCGAGATCGTGGAACAGCGCGGCTGGATCAGCGAGGAGCAGTATCTCCACGCCCTCAACTTCTGCCACCTGCTGCCGGGGCCCGAAGCGCAGCAGCTTGCCATCTGGATCGGCTGGAAGCTGCACGGGGTGAAGGGCGGGTTCGCGGCGGGGCTGCTGTTCGTGATCCCCGGCGCGCTGGTGATCCTTGCCCTGTCGATCCTCTATGGCCTCGCAGCGCAACTCGGCTGGGTCATCGCGCTGTTCCTCGGGATCAAGGCGGCGGTGCTGGGAATCGTGGTGCAGGCGCTGCTGCGCATTGCCGGGCGCGCGTTGCAGACGCAGTTCAAGCGCGTGGTGGCGCTTGCCGCCTTCGTGGCGCTGGCGGTGTTCGCCCTGCCCTTTCCGCTGGTGGTGCTGACGGCAGGGCTCACAGGCGCGCTGGCGTGGAAGCTGCGCCCGGCGTGGCTGGGACTGGGTGCGGTCTCGCCCGAAAAGGCGCATGGCCCCCGCCCGTGGGGGGCGAGCCTTGCCGCCATCGCCATCGGCGGCGTCGCGTGGGGCTTGCCGCTGACGCTGGTCTACGCGACGCTGGGGCCACACCATGTGCTGTGGCAGGTGGGGCTGTTCTTTTCCAAGCTGGCGGTCGTCACCTTCGGCGGAGCCTATGCCGTGCTGGCCTACATGGGACAGCAGGCGGTGCAGAGCTTCGGCTGGCTGAGCACGGGCGAAATGGCCGACGGGCTGGGCCTTGCCGAAACCACGCCGGGGCCGCTGATCATGGTCACGCAGTTCGTCGGCTACCTCGCCGCGCTGCGCGCACCCGCCCCGTTCACGCCGATCGTCGCCGGGCTGCTGGGCGCCGCCCTGACGACGTGGGTGACGTTCACCCCGTGCTTCCTGTGGATCTTCGCGCTCGCCCCGTGGATCGAGCGGCTGGAACACGCGCAGCGACTGCGCGCGGCGCTGGCGACGATCACCGCCGCGATCGTGGGCGTGATCGCGAACCTCAGCCTGTGGTTCGCGCTGCACGTGCTGTTCGCGCAAGTGCGCACGGTGGCGATCGGCCCGGCGCAGGTGATGGTGCCAGTGGCGCAAAGCCTCGACCTGAAGACACTGGGGCTGGCCATGCTCGCCGCGCTGCTGCTGTTTCGCGCCCGCTGGAGCGTGATCCGCACGCTGGGGGCAACGGCGCTGCTGGGCCTCGCGCTGGGCGCCCTGCCGGGCTGAAACGGGCTTGGCCTGCATTGGCGGGTTGACGCGCGCGTCCATATTTCAGTATTTATCGAAATATGGAATCGATGACGAACCCGGACAACGTGGTGCGCGCGCTGGGCGCGCTGGCGCAGGAGCATCGCCTCGCGGTGTTCCGCCTGCTGGTGCAGGAAGGCGCGCAAGGCATGGCGGCGGGCGACCTCGCCGCGCGCATCGGCGTGCCACCTTCGTCGATGAGCTTTCATCTGGCGCAACTCGCCAACGCCGGGCTGGTGACGCAGCGCCGCCAGAGCCGCTCGATCATCTACACCGCCGACTTTACCGCGATGAACGCGCTGATGGGCTATCTGACCGACAACTGCTGCGGCGGCGCGGACTGCGGGATCGAGGCCGCGGCGTGCTGCGCAACGGATGAAGAGGCGCGCGGCGCCGCCTGACGCGCCGAGATTTCCGTGGGGGGAACCATGAACATCCTGATCCTGTGCACCGGCAATTCGGCGCGCTCCATTCTGGGCGAGGCCATTCTCAACCATCTGGGGCAGGGCCGCGTCACCGCGTTCAGCGCGGGCAGCAAGCCCAAGGGCGTGCCCCATCCCGGCGCGCTGCGGCTGCTGGCGCGGCGCGGCATCGACACGTCCGTCTTCCGCTCCAAGAGCTGGAACGAGTTCACCACCCCAGAGGCTCCGCGCATCGACGTGGCCATCACCGTTTGCGGCAACGCGGCGGGCGAGGCCTGCCCGGTGTTCATGGGCGCGCCGGTCAAGGCGCACTGGGGCCTGCCCGATCCCGCCGACGTCGAAGGCAGCGAGGCCGAGGTCGACGCCGCGTTCGAGGCGACCTGGACCGCGCTCGAAGCCCGCGTGCGCGCGCTGCTGACCCTGCCGTTCGAAACGATGGACAAGGCCCGGCTGCTCGATGCGCTGAGCCAGATCGGCCAGATGGAGGGCGCGGCATGAGGCGCGCGATCGCCGCCGAAGCGGTCGGCAGCTTCCTGCTGTTCGCCACGGTGATCGGTTCGGGCGTGATGGGCGACAGCCTCGCAGGCGGCAACGTCGCGGTTGCCCTGCTAGGCAACACCATCGCCACCGGGGCGATGCTCTATGTCCTGATCACCATGCTCGGCCCCATTTCGGGCGCGCACTTCAATCCGGCGGTGACGCTCGTGTTCCGCCTGCTCGGCGTGCTCGATTCCCGGCAGGCGCTCGGCCACGTCATCGCGCAAGTGGCGGGCGGCATTCTGGGCGTGTGGACCGCGCACGCCATGTTCGGGCTGGACGTGCTGGAGCTTTCAACCAAGGTCCGCACCGGCCCCGGCCAGTGGACGGGCGAGGTCGTGGCGACCTTCGGGCTGCTGCTGACGATCCTCGGTACACTGCGCCATCGCCCGCAGGCGGTGCCGACGGCGGTCGCGCTCTACATCACCTCGGCCTACTGGTTCACCTCCTCGACCAGCTTCGCCAACCCCGCGATCACGCTGGCGCGCAGCCTGTCGAACACCTTTGCCGGGATCGCGCCTGTCGATGCGCCCGCCTTCATCGCCTGCCAGCTCGTCGGCGCGCTGCTCGCGCTCGGCACCGCGCACCTGCTGTTCCCCGAAGCCGATCTTGCCAAGGATGCCGTCCGTGACGCCTGATATCGTGATCTATCACAACCCCGAATGCGGCACCTCGCGCAATGCGCTGGCCATGATCCGCAACGCCGGGATCGAACCGCACGTGGTCGAATACCTCAAGACCCCGCCTTCCCGCGCACTGCTAGAAAGCCTGATCGCGCGCGCCGGGATACCCCCACGCGCCCTGCTGCGCGAAAAGGGCACGCCTTATGGCGAGCTTGGCCTTGGCGATGAATCCCTCAGCGATGCCGCGCTGATCGACGCGATGATGGCGCACCCGATCCTGATCAACCGCCCGCTGGTGGTCTCGCCGCTGGGGGTGAAGCTGTGCCGCCCGTCCGAGGAAGTGCTCGACCTTCTCCCCGCCGCCCAGCGCGCGGCCTTCGCCAAGGAAGACGGCGAACAGGTGATCGACGCCGCCGGAAACCGCGTGGCATGACTGATACCGTCCAGCACGCCCGTCTGCGCCCGCTGGCAGACCCTGCCCACCTGCCCGCGCTCAAGCCCGCCTATGTCCACGCCAGCCCCGCGATCGGGCTTGGCCCGCTCGATCCGCCCCCGCGCATCCTGCTGCTCTACGGTTCCTTGCGCGAACGCTCCTACTCGCGGCTCGCGGTGGAAGAGGCCGCGCGCCTGCTCCAGCACTTCGGCTGCGAGACGCGCATCTTCGATCCCTTCGACCTGCCCCTGCCCGATCAGTTCGCGGGCGATGATCATCCCGCCGTCCACGAATTGCGCGAACACTCGCTCTGGTCCGAAGGCCAGGTCTGGTGCAGCCCCGAACGCCACGGCCAGATCACCGGCATCATGAAGACGCAGATCGATCACCTGCCGCTGGCCTACAAGGGCCTGCGCCCCACGCAGGGCCGCACGCTGGCGGTGATGCAGGTCAGCGCCGGGTCGCAATCGTTCAACTCGGTCAATTCCTTGCGCGTGCTGGGGCGCTGGATGCGGATGTTCACCATCCCCAACCAGTCGAGCGTCGCCAAGGCTTACGAGGAGTTCGACGAAGCCGGCCGCATGAAGCCGTCGAGCTATTACGACCGCATCGTCGACGTAGTGGAAGAACTGGTGCGCTTCACCGTGCTGATGCGCCCCCACGCAGACCAGCTGGTGGACCGCTACTCCGAACGGGTCGATCAGGACCGCCCGGTTCATGCGGCGGCGGAGATCCTTGGGTCGGCCTGACGGCCTCGCGACCGAAACTGTCGTGCTGATGCCCGACAAGGCCGCATGACCGATTCGCCCGATTTCGCCTATGGCTCCGCGCTGTTCCCGCTGTGCGGCAACCACTTCGAAGCCCTGCTGCCCACCTTCGTGCAGCAGGGCCATGTCGTCCGCCGCACCGAGGACGATGGCTGGCTGATCGCCTGGCCGGGCGACGGCAACCCGGACAGCGACCGGGGCATCGTATCGTACATCGCCCCCGGACGTGACAGCGCCGCGAACGAGTTCCTCTGCGCGTGGCCCTTTGCGCTGTCGGGCACGCGCCACCTCGTGGCGATCGACACGGTCTTCACCGATCCCGGTTCCGAAGCCTTGCGCGTCTATGGCGGCACCATCGCCGGCGTGGCGGTACGCCTGTTCGACACGCAGTGCCTGGGCGGCGCAATGGGCCTGGCGCCCGGCACCGGCGTCGCCGCGCGGCTGCACGGCTGGGCACTTTCGCTGGAGCGCGCGCCGCTCGACCCGATCGTCATCACGCGCGAACATGCGGGGGCCGGCCTGCTGGCTGCATTCGCGGACACCTTCGCGCGCGATGGCCAGCTGGAGATCCGCACCAACGAGCTGCGCGCCCTGATCGCCCGCGACGCCAATGGCGCGCCAGTGCACGAAATCAACGGCCCGGTGAAGGCGGTGCGCCCCGGCCCCGTGCTGATGGGCCGCAAGCTGCACGTGCTGACGATCGCGGTCGCGATTTCCACGCAAGGGGACTTCGAAATCGACCTTGAAGTGACCATCACCAGCGAGATCTGGCCCGGCCCCGCTCCCCAGGTGGGCGAGATCGTGCGCGGCGTGGTCTGGCTGCAGGCGCTGTTCGAGGAAGGGGCGGACACGTGAAGCCTGCCACGGGCGCACAAGCACCAGAACGCCATATTCCGTCGATTTTCAGGAAGGTGGATGCCCCGCGAGGATTCGAACCTCGATAAACGGAATCAGAATCCGGTGTCTTACCATTAGACGACGGGGCAACGCGAGGCGCGCAACTAGACGGCGCTCCGGATGCTGTCAAGCGGGTGAAATCGCGATCGCGACGGGCGGTCCCCGGCCATGCCCCTGGCCATGCCCAGAGCGATAGCCCGAGCCATACCTTGTGCCGCGCCCGCCGCATCGCTACCATGACGTTCAAGTACCCGGCGGCGGTTCCCGCGCGGGAAAACATAAAGCGATACGATCAAGATGGCGGACTTCGATCCGCCGGCGAAAAAGCGGCGGGGGCAACGCAGCGGCAGGAAACGGGGCAAGGCGCCCGGCCTGCGGCAGGCTGCGGCCTCTAAGGGGGGCGTGCCCTCCCCGCCCAAGGCCGGTGCAACCAAGGGCTCCCCGCGCCCGCAAGCCGGGGCCGAACCTGCGCCCTCCGCGCTGCCCGCGCGCGCAAGCACCTGGACCAAGCCCGCACCTTTCCACCGCCAGGCCTATGCCGCGATCGACCTCGGCACCAACAACTGCCGTTTGCTGATCGCGCGGCCGTCGGGCGAGCATTTCGTGGTGATCGACGCGTTCAGCCGCGTAGTGCGGCTGGGCGAAGGCCTCGCGCAATCGGGCCGCCTGTCCGACGCGGCGATGGACCGGGCACTGGGCGCGCTGCACATCTGCGCGGAAAAGCTGAAGAAGCGCAACGTCCACCTCGCCCGCTCGGTCGCGACCGAGGCGTGCCGCCGTGCGACCAACGGCGCCGACTTCATCGAACGCGTCCATGCCGAAACCGGCATCCGGCTGAATATCATCACCGCGCAGGAAGAAGCCCGCCTTGCCGTGCTGGGCTGCCACATCCTGCTGGAACGCGGGGATGGCCCGGCGATGATCTTCGACATTGGCGGCGGATCGACCGAAGTCGTGCTGGTCGATACCGCCGATACCGTGCCGCGCATCCTCGATTGGCAATCGGTGCCCTGGGGCGTGGTCTCGCTGACCGAAGGCGTGGGCCCGGTGGCCGACAGCACGCAAGCGCGCGCCGCCGCCTATGCCGAGATGCGCCGCCGCGTGGACGAAGGCTTCGCCCCCTTTTCCGAACGCATCGCCGAAGCACGCGCGCGCGCCGTGGCGCGTGGCGCGATCCGGCTGCTGGGCACCAGCGGCACGGTGACCACGCTTGCCAGCCTGCATCTGGGCCTGCCGCAATATGACCGGCGGGCAGTGGACGGGCTGATCGTGCCGACCGATTCGATGCGCGCGATCAGCCGGGGCCTTGCCATGATGTCCTATGCCGAGCGCATCGCCGTGCCCTGCATCGGACGCGAACGCTCCGACCTGGTCGTGGCGGGCTGCGCAATCCTCGAATCGATCTTCGACATCTGGCCGGCCGACCGACTGGGCATCGCCGACCGGGGCATCCGCGAAGGCATCCTGCGCAGCCTGATGGCAGCGGGCAGCGACGCCGAACGCAGCCGCGACGCGCTGCGCACCCTGAAGAAAGGAACCGCGGCGTGAGCCGATCCGGGCGCGATCCGCGCGAACGCTTGAAGACGGGCAAGGGCCGCACGCAATCCTCGGTGCGCTGGCTCTCGCGCCAGTTGAACGACCCTTACGTCAAGCAGGCCAAGGCCGAAGGCTGGCGCAGCCGCGCCGCGTTCAAGCTGATCGAGCTGGACGAGAAGTTCGCCCTGCTCAAAGGCGCAAAGCGGGTGGTCGACCTCGGCATCGCGCCCGGCGGCTGGAGCCAGGTGGTGCGCAAGAAGGCGCCGCAGGCCGCGGTGGTGGGCATCGACCTGCTGCCGACCGACCCGATCGAGGGCGTCACCATCTTCGAGATGGACTTCATGGCCGATGAAGCCCCCGCCGCGCTCGAAGGCGCGCTGGATGGCGCGCCCGACCTCGTGCTGTCGGACATGGCCGCCAATACCGTGGGCCACAAGCAGACCGACCACTTGCGCACGATGGGCCTCGTCGAAACGGCGGTGGACTTCGCCATCACCACGCTCGCGCCCGGTGGCGCCTTCGTGGCCAAGGTCTTTGCCGGCGGCACCGATGGCGACCTGCTGCAGATCCTGAAGAAGAACTTCCGCACGGTGAAGCACGCCAAGCCGCCTTCCAGCCGCAAGGATTCGTCCGAATGGTACGTGATCGCGCAAGGCTTCAAGGGCCGGGCCGAACCTGAACCGACAGATACCGACGCGCCGGCCTGACATTTCCACAGGCGGGGTTTTGCGCGAATCGCATCGCTGGCCCTAAAGGCCCCGCTTCCTTTCGTTTCCAGCCTTTCCCGGAGTATCCCCGATGGCCGAATCCGCCGACGACCGCCTGCGCCTCCTGATCGAGCGCATCGAGCGCCTGGAAGAAGAAAAGAAGGGCATCGGCGACGACATCAAGGACGTCTACGGCGAGGCCAAGGCCACCGGCTATGACGCCAAGATCATGCGCCAGATCGTCCGCCTGCGGAAGATGAAGCCCGACGACCGTCGCGAGATGGAAGCCGTGCTGGAAACCTACAAGAACGCGCTCGGCATCGACTGAGCGCGCTGGTGCGAGGGGCAACCCAGAGCCCCTCTATCCCAGCCGCGACAGCGCGAACGCCAGGCCCAGCGCCAGTGCGTTCGACGTCATGTGCAGGGCGATCGAGGCGAGCAGGCCCATCCGCATCCGCACGAATCCTGCGGTCAGCCCCGTCCACAGCTGCGGCAATACCAGCGGCACGGCGACGAGGCTGGCGCGGGGGTAGTTGGCGAGGTGCGACAGCGCGAACACGCCTGCGCTGCCGTAGAAGAACATCGCCTGCCGCGTGGCAAAGACCCGCAACGCCGCGCGGCGGCGCAGCGCGAACCAGCCGAGCGGAGCGCCCACAAGCAGGGCCAGCAGCGCCATGCTGACAGCCATCGAACCCGGATCGGCGTTCGCGGCAAGACCCAGCCCCGCCAGCGCGAACAGGCACCCCAGCAGCCACAGCGCGCGCGGTCGCCCGGTCAGCCAGCCGCGAAAGATCGCCTCTTCCAGCACCGGCGCTGCCATCACGACCACGGGGATCATCACCTGCGGCGCCAGCTTGCCATAGGCATCGGGCGCGGGCAGCGCGAAGGCCTGTTGCCACAGGCGCAGGAACGGCAGCAGCACCAGCAGCAGCACCGACAGATGCAGACCCGCCATGCCCAGCCACAGCCGCCGTGCTTCGGGCGGACGCAGTCCCGAAGGCTCCAGCAGCACGGGACGGCGCAGGAAGGCGCGGAAGGCGGCAAGGGCTTCTGGGATCGGGCCGGTCATGCGCTGTTTATGCGCCCTTACGCGTTAATACGCGCCTAGCAGGTCGACAGAGCCGCCAAAGATTGCCCGGATGCGCCGAACCGGCTAGGGCCGCGCCAGATCCACTCCATTCAGAGCCGCAAGAAGCACGATCATGGCAGGCCATTCCAAATTCAAGAACATCATGCACCGCAAGGGCGCGCAGGACAAGAAGCGCTCGGCGCAGTTCTCCAAGCTCAGCCGCGAAATCACCGTCGCGGCCAAGATGGGCATGCCCGATCCGGACATGAACCCGCGCCTGCGCGCCGCCGTCAACGCGGCCAAGGCGCAGTCGATGCCCAAGGACAACATCCAGCGCGCGATCGACAAGGCGAGCAAGGGCGATGCCGAGAACTATGAAGAAGTGCGCTACGAGGGCTACGGCCCCGGCGGCGTGGCGATCATCGTCGAGGCGCTGACCGACAACCGCAACCGCACCGCCACCAACGTGCGCACCGCCTTTGCCAAGAACGGCGGCAACCTGGGCGCCAGCGGCGCGGTCAGCCACGGCTTCGAACGGCTCGGCCTGATCGAATATCCCGGCAAGGTCGGCGACGAGGAAAAGGTCCTCGAAGCCGCCATCGAAGCCGGTGCCGACGACGTCGAGAGCGACCTGGGCGATGGCGACGAAAACCCCGGCAGCCACCAGATCTGGGTCGCGGTCGAATCGCTGCATGAAGTGGCGCGCGAACTCGAAAAGACGCTGGGCGAAGCCGAAGGCGTGAAGCTGGCGTGGAAGCCCAGCCTCAAGACCACGGTCGATGCCGACAACGCCGCCACGCTGCTCAAGCTGATCGACGTGCTGGAAGACGACGACGACGTCCAGACCGTCTGGGGCAATTACGACATCCCCGACGACGTCATGGAAACGCTGGGCTAATTCGAATGTGGCAACTGGCCGCGAAGGCGCTGCTCTCGGGCGTGCTGATCGCGGCCATTGCCGAGATCGGCAAGCGCCTGCCCGCATTGGGCGCGCTGGTCGCCTCGCTGCCGCTGGTCTCGGTGCTGGGCATGGTGTTCCTGTGGCACGCCCGGCCCGATGCGGAAAACATGGCCGTCCATGCCGAGGCGACCTTCTGGTACGTGCTGCCCAGCCTGCCGATGTTCCTCGCCATCCCTGCCATGCTACGCCACGGCGTGCCGTTCTGGCTGGCACTGGCCGCCGGATGCGCGCTGACGGTCGCGCTCTATCTCGGCATGATGCACATCGGCCCCCGGTTCGGGCTGAAGCTCTGAGATGATCATCATCGGCATCGACCCCGGCCTGACCTGCACCGGCTGGGGCGTGGTGGCCAAGGCGGGCAGCCGCCTGTCGCACATCGCCAACGGCCAGATCCGCACCGACGCCAAGGCCAGCATGGCCGAACGACTGGTCGAACTCGACGCGGCGCTGGCCACCGTGATCGACCTCTACAAGCCCGATACCGGCGCGGTGGAGGAAGTCTTCGTCAACGTGAACCCGCAATCGACGCTGAAGCTGGGGCAGGCCCGCGGCGTTGCCATGCTGTCGGTCGCGCGCGCGGGGATCCCCGTGGCCGAATACCCGACCAAAGTGATCAAGAAGGCGCTGGTCGGCACCGGCGGCGCCGAAAAGCAGCAGATCCAGCACATGCTCAAGATCCTGCTGCCTGGCGTCAAGCTGGCGGGCGAGGATGCCTCGGACGCGCTGGCGGTGGCGATCACCCACGCCAACATGCTGGGCAGCCACCGCTGATTGCCGATCGGTAGGATTGCGGCCATGTGGCGGTCAGGCGGCAGGTGCCACCATCGCTGCCATGGAAGTAGAAGTCAGCGCAGAAGCCAAGAACAAGCGCCTGAACCGCGCCGTGGCGATCACGGTGGTGGTGCTGTCGGTGTTCACCGGCCTGTGCGGCATCAAGGACGGCAACATCGTCCAGGCGATGCAGGCAGCGCAATCCAGCTCGGTCGACCTTTGGAACGAATACCAGGCGACGCGCACCAAGCAGCACCTCGTCGAAACCGCGCGCGCGCAAGTCGCCGCGCTTGCATCGCCGGGCAAGGCCACCGCCGCGCTCGCCAGCTTTGACCGCGATCGCCTACGCTATCAGGCCGAAGCGCCCGTGCTGGCGGCGAAGGCCAAGGCGCAAGCCGATCTCTACGATGCGCTCAACGTCCACGACGACCAGTTCGACGCGAGCGAAGCGGCCATTTCCACCGCGATCTCGATCGCCGCGGTCGCCGCGCTGGTGGAAAGCGGCGCGGTCCTCGCCGCCGCCTGGGCCTTTGGCGCGTTCGGCGTGTTCATGGGGCTGTGCGGCTTCCTCGGGCTGGCCTTCCATCCCGACGTGCTGAGCAACCTGCTCGGCTAGCGCATCACAGGCCGTTGGCCTCGAGCATCGCCTGATAGGTCCGGCGCGGTGCAGGCGCGCAAGGTCCGGGCCTGCGCCACAGGCACACCTGTCCATCGGCAAAGGGCGCGCACTCCTGCCTGACATAGCGCGGATCGCCCGGTGCCTTCGCCAGCAGCAATGCATTGGCACCTTCGGCCAGATCGGCGGGTAGCGGCACCACCGAACCGGGCGCGAGCAGGATCGGCACGGGTCGGACCAGCAGCGCGGGGACGAGATGCGCGCGGTCCTCGTAGGCCATGGCGAGCGCGCAGACCTGCGGATCAGCCAGGGCGCGATTGGCCAGCAAGGGCACTGCCGCGCCGACGCGCTGGGCGATCACCCCGCCATTGGCCTTGGCCGCGAAGGCAGACGCCGTCGCCCAACCGGCGATCAGCAGCGCCAGCACCAATGGCGACAGGCCCTCGCCCCGGCGCGCGCGCCAGCGTTCGGCCGCGTGCACCGAGCCGATCGCCGCCAGCACCAGCCACGCCAGCACCGACACCCAGATGAAGCGGTATTCCTTGTGCGCAATCAGGCTGTGCGCCGCGACATTGGCCGTCGCCGCCCAGAACAGCGGGCGGTAACGCGTCCCCGCGCCATAGGCGGCGGCCAGCACGATCGGAAACAGCGGCCAGAAATGCCGGCCCAGCTGGATCACGTATTCGAGCGGCGGCGCGGTGCCGAACTGGCTCGCGCGGTCCTGCCCTACGTTCATCGTCAGGTTGGTCCAGATCCACCCGAACGGCGTCAGCCCGACCGCCAGATCGCTGAGCGCGCCGAGCAGAGCGGCCAGCACTGCGCCCGTCAGGAACGCCGTCCAGCGGGCGCGGTCCAGCCGCAGCGCGCCCGCCACCAGCACGGCGGCGAACAGTCCGTACTGGAAACGCACCAGCACGCCCAAGCCCGCCAGCAGCCCTGCCAGCACCAGTGCCTTGCGCGAAGGCCGATCCGCCAGCACCGGCCCCGCCGCCAGCAGCAGCAGCGTGACCGCAAGGCTCTCCGACAGGATCAGGTTGGCGTAGAGCACGCTTTCCCACCAGACCGCCACCACGAACAGCGCCACGAGCGCGTGCGCCCGCCCACTCTGCGCGCCCAGCGCCCACGCGGCTGGCAGCGCGAGGCAGGCCAATGCCAGAAACGCGGCCCGCGCCAGTTCCAGCCCCAGCAACGTGCCCGGCGCCAGCGCATGGCCCAGCGCGAACGGACCTGCCAGAGCTTGCGGGATCAGCGCATTGCGCAGGCCAAGGCGCCACTCCCACGGCCGGATGCCCTGCCCCGTCGCCAGCCGGTTGGCCTGCTCCAGATACTGCATGAATTCATCGGCATAGCGCAGGTCGAACAGCGAGAAACCAGCGATGCGCAAGGCCAGCCCCAGCAGCACCACGCCCGCTATCGCCGCGATCCAGCCCGGCCCCAGCCGCGACGCCCCCGCCTGCCTGTCGTCCCCCGTCATGGCGACAGGGATAGGCGATGGCGCGCGCGCTGTCATCCGGCGTGGCACGCCCCCATTCAACGCCCCTTGTCGCCGCGCGCGTCGCCGTGCATAGGAACAAAGCATGATCGCAAAGCTCACCGGCATTCTCGACGACACCGGCCCGGACTGGGCGATCATCGACGTGAACGGCGTCGGCTACCTCGTGCACTGCTCGGCGAAGACGCTGACCCACCTCGGCATCGCGGGCGACAAGGTGGTGGTCCACACCGAGATGCAGGTGTCGGAGACCGACCAGCGCCTGATCGGCTTTGCCAGCGCGGGTGAACGCGCATGGTTCCGCCTGCTGACGGCGGTGCAGGGCGTCGGCAGCAAGGTGGCGCTGGCGATCCTCTCGGCACTCTCGGTCGAAGAACTGCAACGCGCCTGCGCCAACGGCGACAGCGCCATGGTTGCCCGCGCCAACGGCGTCGGGCCCAAGCTCGCCAGCCGCATCGTCAACGAACTGAAGGACAAGGCGGGCGGCCTTGCGGGCCTCTCCGGCCCTGCGGGCATGGGCGGCGACATCGGCGTGGCCGTCCCGGCAGGCTCGGCCAGCGCCGATGCCGTCTCGGCCCTGCAGAACCTCGGCTTCAAGCCCCCCGTCGCCAGCATGGCCGTCGCGCGCGCGGTGGAGGAACTGGGCGAGGACGCGGGCCTGAACGATCTGGTGCGCGTGGCGCTGAAGAGGGCGACCGCCTGACATGTCGACCGAAAACCCCCTGCTTTCCGCCCAGCGCATGGCCGAAGACCCCGACGCGGCGCTGCGGCCCAAGTCGCTCGACGATTTCACCGGGCAGGCCGCCGCGAAGGACAACCTGCGGGTGTTCATCGAAAGCGCCAAGATGCGGCGCGAGGCGATGGACCACGTGCTGTTCTTCGGGCCGCCCGGCCTTGGCAAGACCACGCTGGCGCAGATCATCGCGCGCGAACTCGGCGTCAATTTCCGCGCCACCAGCGGGCCGGTGATCGCCAAGGCGGGCGATCTTGCTGCGCTGCTGACCAATCTCGAATCCGGCGACGTGCTGTTCATCGACGAGATCCACCGGCTCAATCCCGTGGTCGAGGAAGTGCTCTACCCGGCGATGGAGGACCGCGCGCTCGACCTCATCATCGGCGAGGGGCCATCGGCGCGCTCGGTGCGGATCGACCTGCCGCCGTTCACGCTGATCGGCGCGACCACGCGGCAGGGGCTGCTCCAGACCCCCTTGCGCGACCGCTTCGGCATCCCCGTGCGGCTGCAATTCTACACCGTGCCCGAACTGGAGCGCGTGGTGAGCCGCGGCGCGGGATTGATGGGCATCGGCATCGACAAGGGCGGCGCGACCGAGATCGCGCGGCGCGCACGCGGCACCCCGCGCGTGGCGGGCCGCCTGCTGCGCCGCGTGCGCGACTTTGCGCAAGTGGCGGGGGCCGAAACCATCACGCACGCCATCGCCGACAATGCGCTGACCCGGCTCGAAGTCGATTCACTGGGGCTGGATCTTCAGGACCGGCGCTACCTCATGATGATCGCCGACATCTACAAGGGCGGCCCCGTCGGCGTCGAAACGCTGGCGGCAGGCCTGTCCGAACCGCGCGACACGATCGAGGAAGTGATCGAGCCCTACCTGATCCAGTTGGGCCTCGTCGCGCGCACCGCACGCGGGCGCTGCCTCAACGATCGCGGCTGGCAGCACCTCGGACTCACCCCGCCCTCGGGACAATTGCCCGGCCTGTTCGATACCGGCGATTGACGGCGTCGATCAAAGGGGAGCCTTCACGTTAACCCGAAACTGGTTCCAAAGCGGGACACAGTTAATGACAACACGCCGACTGACGCGGCTTTTCTTGGTTTTCGCTGTGAATCAGGGTTAACCACCTTGCTTGAATGCGGGCGATCTGCATTGTCCGGATAGAAGGTCGGCTTGGGGCGAGGGCCGCCCCGGCAAGACCGCAACGAAGGCGGGTAGCATGTCGGTTCGGTTGGCATTGGCGAAACTGGCGGCCTGCGCGGCAGGCGGCGCGGTTCTGGGCGGGGGCGCGGTCCACGTCGCGGAAGCCCCGTCTTCGGCCGAGATCCACCACATCAAGCCGATCAAGTCGCACAAGGTCGCGGCGAACAAGCACCGCAAGTCGCGCCGGATGATCCCGCGCAAGACGCATCGCCCGCGCAAGCTGATCAAGTCCACCTCGGTAAAGCCCGACGCCGCTGCGGTCGAAGCGCTGGCCGTCGCGCCCGTGCCCTACATGGCGCCCCTGCCCCCGGCGGCAGCGGTGGCAGCCAGTTCCAGTGGCGGCGGCATGGTCCCCGTGGTTTCGAGCAGCAGCAATTCGGGCGGCGGTTTTGGCGGCGGCTTCTTCGGTGGCTTCTTCGGCGCCAGCGGCGGCGGCGGCAGCGTGGTCGTGTCCTCGACCAGCACCGGCTCCACGTCCAGCTCCACGTCTGGCGGCTCGACCTCCACCTCCACTTCCACGTCCGGGTCCAGTTCGACCTCGGGCTCGTCGTCCAGTTCCAGTTCCAGCTCGACGTCGGGCGGCGCGACCTCGACCTCGACGTCGTCTGGCAACCTGTCGAGCACGAGCGGCAACATCAGCACGTCGACCTCGTCGGGGAATCTCTCGACCACGTCGGGCAATATCAGCAGCACGACGTCGACCTCATCGGGGGCCACGTCGTCAGGCGCAACGTCCTCAGGCGCGACCGGCACGAGTTCGAGCACCTCGACGTCCAGTTCGACCTCCTCGTCTTCGTCCTCATCGACCTCGTCGTCGTCGGGCGCAACGTCGAGCGGCACCAATGGGTCGAGCGGCACCAACGGGTCGACCAGCAGCGGCACCGAAGTGCCCGAACCGTCGATGGTGGTGCTGTTCGGCCTCGCCGCGGCGGCGCTGGTCGGGCGGCGGCGCTATGCCATGCGGGCTGCGCTGCGCACTGCCTGACACAAAATTCGGAATACCGGCCCTTCTCCAGTGGGCATCGGGAAAGGGCGGCTTCGGGGGGAGCCGCCCTTTTTCTTTTACATCAAAGCCTTGCACAACGACTTCCGCCACAATGCGCGCTGGTTGATACCGCTCGTGCAAGGCTGCACGCATGCACTTCATCAACAAAAGGGGCGGCCCGTTGCCGGACCGCCCCTTTTCGTTTCAGCCTGACGCCTGCCGCTTACGCGGCGAGCTTGCGCAGCACGTAGTGCAGGATGCCGCCGTTCATGAAGTACTCGACTTCGTTGGCGGTATCGATGCGGCACAGCGCGGTGAAGCTGAACTTCGAGCCATCCTTGCGGGTGACTTCGACTTCCACGTCCTGACGCGGCTTGAGGTTGGCAACGCCCTTGATCGTGTAGGTGTCATCGCCCGTCAGGCCCAGCGAGGTGCGGCTCTCGCCGTCCTTGAACTGCAGCGGCAGCACGCCCATGCCGACGAGGTTCGAGCGGTGGATGCGCTCGAAGCTCTCGACGATCACCGCGCGCACGCCGAGCAGGTTGGTGCCCTTGGCCGCCCAGTCGCGCGACGAGCCGGTGCCGTATTCCTTGCCCGCGATGACCACGGTCGGAACGCCATCGGCCTTGTGCTTCATGGCAACGTCATAGACCGCGCCCACTTCATCGCCATAGCGCGAGAAGCCGCCTTCGACGCCCGGAACCATCTCGTTCTTGATGCGGATGTTGGCAAAGGTGCCGCGCATCATCACGTCATGGTGGCCACGGCGCGCGCCGTAGGAGTTGAAGTCCGCCTTGGCGACCTGGTGCTCCATCAGCCACTGCCCGGCGGGGCTGTCGGCCTTGATCGACCCGGCGGGCGAGATGTGGTCGGTGGTGATCGAATCGCCGAGGATCAGCAGCGGCTTTGCCTCGATGATGTCGCTGACCGGCGGCGGGGTCATGGTCAGGCCTTCGAAGTACGGCGGATTGGCGACGTACGTCGACCCGGCGCGCCACGAATAGGTTTCCGAACCCGTCACGTTGATCGCCTGCCAGTGCGCGTCGCCCTTGTAGACGTCGGCATAGCGGGCCTGGAACATGGCGCGATCCATGCAGCCGGCCATGGTGGTGTAGACTTCGTCGTTGGTCGGCCAGATGTCCTTGAGGAACACGTCCTGGCCGTCCTTGCCCTTGCCGATCGGCGTGGTGACGAAGTCCTCGATCACCGTGCCCTTGAGCGCGTAGGCGACGACCAGCGGCGGCGAGGCCAGGAAGTTGGCGCGCACGTCAGGCGACACGCGGCCTTCGAAGTTGCGGTTCCCCGAGATGACCGCCGAGGCGACGAGGCCGTTCTCGTTGATCGCCTTGCTGATGGGCTCTGCCAGCGGGCCCGAGTTGCCGATGCAGGTGGTGCAGCCATAGCCGACGAGGTTGAAGCCCACCGCATCGAGGTGTTCCTGCAGCCCGGCGCGGTTGAGGTAGTCGGTGACGACTTGGCTACCGGGGGCGAGCGAGGTCTTGACCCACGGCTTGGGCTTGAGGCCCAGCTCGTTCGCCTTCTTGGCGACGAGACCGGCGGCAACCAGCACGCCGGGGTTCGAGGTGTTGGTGCAGCTGGTGATCGCCGCAATCACCACGTCGCCGTCACCCAGGTCGAAGTCCTTGCCTTCGACCGGAACGCGCGCGGGCGCCTTCTTGTAGGTGTTGGCCATGTCGGCGTTGAACACGTCGTCGACTTCGGGAAGCGAGACGCGGTCCTGCGGGCGCTTCGGGCCGGCGAGCGAGGGCACGACGGTCGAGAGGTCGAGTTCCAGCGTCGAGGAGAAGATCGGTTCGACCGAGGGGTCGATCCAGAAGCCCTGCTCCTTGGCATAGGCTTCGACGAGCGCGATCTGCGCTTCTTCACGGCCGGTCAGGCGCATGTAGTCGAGCGTCTTGTCGTCGATGCCGAAGAAGCCGCAGGTGGCGCCGTATTCGGGCGCCATGTTGGCGAGCGTGGCGCGGTCGGCCAGCGTCAGCGCGGCGAGGCCCGGACCGTAGTATTCGACGAAGCGGCCGACCACGCCGTGCTTGCGCAGCAGGTTGGTGCAGGTCAGCACGAGGTCGGTCGCGGTGACACCTTCGTTGAGCTGGCCGGTGAACTTGAAGCCGACCACTTCGGGGATCAGCATCGAGACCGGCTGGCCGAGCATCGCGGCTTCTGCCTCGATCCCGCCGACGCCCCAGCCGAGCACGCCCAAGCCGTTGACCATGGTGGTGTGGCTATCGGTGCCAACGCAAGTGTCGGGATAGGCGACGGCCTGCCCGTTCTGGTCGACGCTGGTCCACACCGCCTGCGCGATGTTCTCAAGGTTGACCTGGTGGCAGATGCCGGTGCCCGGGGGCACGGCATAGAAGTTGTTGAGCGACTTGGAGCCCCACTTGAGGAAGTCGTAGCGCTCCATGTTGCGCTGGTATTCGATCTCCATGTTCTCTTCGAACGCCTTGGGATGACCGAATTCGTCCACCATCACCGAGTGGTCGATGACGAGGTTAACGGGGACCAGTGGGTTGATCTTGCTGGTATCGCCGCCGAGCTTGGCGATGGCATCGCGCATCGCGGCAAGGTCGACCACGCAGGGCACGCCGGTGAAGTCCTGCAGCAGCACGCGGGCCGGGCGATACTGGATTTCCTGGCTCGATTCGGCCGGGTTCTTCTGCCAGTCGACCACCGCCTTGACGTCGTCGGTCGAGACGGTGAAGCCGCCGTCCTCGAAGCGCAGCAGGTTTTCGAGCAGCACCTTCATCGAGAAGGGCAGGCGCGAAACGTCGCCGAACTTGGCCGCAGCCTTGTTGAGCGAATAGTAGGCGTAGTCCTTGCCGCCGACGCTGAGCGTGGAGCGGGTGCCGAGCGTGTCCTGTCCGACCTGAGTCATGGCGAGTCGTGATCCCTCGTTGTGGATGGCCTTCCTGCCGTCCGCTGGGGAACCGGCCACCTGCGATGAGGCGGCGCGAACGGCGGACAGGGCAGCCGGAAAACGCATGCGCCCTGCGCCCTTCGCGCGCCTGCGTCAAGGGGCGCAGAAGTCCTATATCGGGGTTCAACGATGCTAAATTTATGATGCTGCATGTCAATATCAACAAGGGCAATTCACAGCCCCGCCAACGCCCTTCCACGCCTCCGATACCAGCGCCGCCATTTATCGGAACGAGCCCTCCGCCCACCCAGCCCGGGATGATCCCTGACTGTTACATGACGGAGGAATCTTTACATGGATATGTAACCCAATCGTCTTATTCTGTCTCTCCGGCGCAAGCACCGGATGGAAGAGGACAGACAGAAAGGGCTCACGCCATGACCACACGCACCGGTCGCTCCACCGCCGTCGGACGTCACCGCCGTCACCATCCTTACGACACGCCGTTCAGCTCGCTGCACGCACCGGCGCATGTCCCGGCGACCGACCGTACCGGAGCCTGGGTCTTCCTGGCGATTTCTGCGGCGCTCATCGCGGCGGTTGCGTGGGCCGGGCTGGAACAGCTCGTCGGCTGACAGGTCAGTCCTTCCGGGGGGCTTCAGGTCGGCTCCAGATGCGGCTCGTCGCGGCGGGAGGCGAACAGGCAGCCCGCGACGATCAGCGTCACCCCCGCCAGCGTGCGCAGCGTGACCGGCTCGGCAAAGGCCAGCCAGCCGACCAGCGCGGCCCAGATGAACGCGGTATATTCCAGCGGCACCAGCACTTGCGCTTCAGCCCGGGCGTAGGCCCAGCCGAGCAGCATCAGCGACATCATCGCCAGCGCCGCCGCCGCCGCGATCACGCCCCAGGTGGCAAGGTCCGGCCATGGCGCAAGGAAGACCGCGCCGGGAGCAAGGAACACGAAGCCGAGCGCCGCCTGGAAGAAGGCGATCTCCTCGGGCGAGGCCATCTGCGCCTGCCGCCGCTGCAGCACCAGGTTCCAGGCATAGAGCACCGCCGAAGCGAGGATCGCCACCAGCCCGACCACGCCGTCATGGCTGTAATTGCCCCCGAACTTGCCCGCCGCGATCACCCCCACGCCCGCCAGCGCCAGCACCGAGCCACCCACCGCCTTGCGACTGACCGTCTCGCCCAGCATCACCGCCGCCAGATAGAGCGCGATCAGCGGCGCGATGAACGACAGCGCCATCGCCTCGGCCATCGGCGTGCGGACGAGACCGTAGAAGAACGTCACCGCCATCACCACCGCGACCGCGCCGCGGATCAGGTGGACGCGCATCACCGCGCGCGAAGGCCAGCCTTTCGTCCCCGCGCGCCGACGCTGGTGCCACCACAACGGCGCCATCATCGCGGCGCCGACCAGCCCGCGCCAGAACATCGCGCCATAGGGGCCGACCGCGATCGAGGCAGCCTTCATCACCCCGTCCATCGCCCCGAAGAACGACAGGCCGAGCAGGGTAATGAGGATCGGCACGAAATTGGGATGACGGCGCATCGCGGGGGCATAGCCGGGGCCGGTGACGGGAGAAAGTCCCGGATGAAACTTGTGTGGTGGGAACCCGCCACCGCCACGATGATTCAGCGTTCAGTCAGGCGCGCTGCTTGATTGCGCCCATGGCATGGGGCAGGGAATCGCAACGCCTTGCGAGCCGCGCCGCCGCCTTTTAGCGCCTCGCCAACAGGGAACGACATGATGCGCCTTTTCGATCGAACCTGCCTTTCCGGTCTTGTCGGCGCGGGCCTCGTCGCGGGGGCGCTCGCCGCCACGCCGGTCGTGGCGCGCCAGCAGCAGGAAGGCCCGATCGACCTGACCGCGCAGGCGCGTCCGGCAAAGCCCGCTCCGGCCCCCATGCCGACGCCCGCTCCCACCGCAGCCCCGACGGCCACCCCCGTTCCCGCTGCCCCCTCCGTTCCCGTTACCGCCGCCGTGCCGACCGGCACCGCCACGCCGGTGATCGAAGCGCCCGAAGCGCTGCCCGTCGCCCACTGGACGCAGGCCGATGCGCAGGCCCTGCTGGCGGCGATCCGCGGCATCGGCACCGAAGGCCTGTTCGCGCGCGACTACGAACCCGCCGCGCTTTCCGCCGCGATCAAGGCGGGCGAAGGCGAGCCGCTCGACCAGCTCGCCAGCCGCCTGTTCGTGTGGCTCGCCGAAGACCTGCGCGATGGCCGCACCCCGATGCCCGCGCGCGTGCAGTGGTTCGCGATCGACCCCGATCAGGACAACCACCCCAATGCCCAGCTTCTGGCGCAGGCGACCGAGACGCACGACATCAAGGGCGTGCTGGCCAGCCTCGCGCCGAAGCATCCCGACTATGCGCTGCTCAAGGACATGCTGGGCAAGACCAAGGATCCCAAGCAGATCGCGATGATCCGCGCCAACATGGATCGCTGGCGCTGGCTGGGGCAGGATCTCGGCCTGCAATACCTGATCATCAACGTGCCCGAGCAGGAACTGCGGCTGACGGTCAACAACCAGGTCATCCGCAGCTATCGCGCCATCGTGGGCAAGCCGGGCAAGACCGCGACGCCGCAGCTGGCCGAGCAGGTCAAGAACGTGGTGTTCAACCCCACCTGGACGGTGCCGCAGTCGATTGTCGTGGGCGAAGGGCTCGGCGCGCGGCTGATCGGCAATCCCAAGCAGGCGCTGCGCGAAGGCTATGTCGCGACCAAGAGCGCCGACGGCACGATCAACGTCGTCCAGCAGCCGGGCGAGAACAACGCGCTCGGCCGCGTGAAGCTCGACATGCCCAACGAGCACGCGATCTACATCCACGACACGCCCAGCCGCCAGCTGTTCGCGCAGCCCCAGCGCGCGCTGAGCCACGGCTGCATCCGCGCCGAACGCGCGACCGAGCTGGCCATGACCATGGCCATCCTCGGCGCGGACCTGCCGCCCGAAACGGCGGTCGAATACAACCTGTCGGGCAAGTACACCAAGGTGCCGATGCTCAAGCCCTGGGCGGTCTATGTCACCTACTTCACCGTTGCGCGCGACGTGAACGGCATGATGCGCAGCTTCACCGACCTCTATGGCCGCGATGCCCCGGTGATCGCCAGCTTCGCGCAAGCCCGCCAGCTGCACACCAGCCAGCGCAAGAGCAACGAAGCCGTGATCAAGCTGGACAACCCGCTGTAAGGAGCGGGCGGGGAAACCCGCCCCTCAATAAATGCCCAGCCGGTCCGCGAAGATCAGGCGCCCGCCCGAAAGGTGCCACAGCGCTTCATTGAAGTCGGCCTCGCCCATGGCGAAGCAGCCGTCGCTGCGGCCGAGCTTGCCCCACTTCTCGATCACCGAGGCGTTGGCGTACCACGCCGGATGCAGCACGATCGCGCGGCCCAGGACATTGGAATTGTCGGCATCCATGCCGCCGAGGCGGATCGAGGTGCCGTACTTCCCGTTGTACCATTCATAGGTGATGTAGGCCCCGCGCGAGGTGGCGAGGCTGTTGGGCTCGTTCGAGAACCACTTGAGCACGCCCTCGTGATCGGGGTCCGACCCGCGACCATGCGCGACGAGGAACGAGCGCACCTCGCCCTTGTCCAGATCGGCGAAATGGAAGCGCGGCAGGTTCGAGGGCAGCCCGAAATCGGCCACGCCCACCAGATCGGTGCGCCACAGCGAGGGGCGGTATTGCTCCATCCGGTCCTTGGCCACGCCCAGGATACGGCGGTGCGCCTCGCTGACGGACGAGGCCTGCGCGAACACGCGCGTGGGCAACGCTACCCCCAGCGCCGCAGCGCCAGCGCCCTTCAGAACATCACGTCTGTCGATTTCGCGCTTCATGGTTTTCATCCTGCCACGGGCAACCCTGCCGCGGCCTGAACGCGTATCCTATACCTTTTCGGCAGACATTGCAGCCCCTGCGCCCAGTTGCGCCAGCGCCGCGCCATCGACGCGCATGACCGTCCATTCGTCCATGAACCGCGCGCCCAGCGCCTTGTAGAAGCCGATCGATGGTTCGTTCCAGTCGAGCACCGACCATTCCAGTCGCGCGCAATCGCGTTCCACCGCCAGCGCGGCGAGATGCGCGAGCAACGCCTTGCCAAGGCCCGACCCGCGCGCCTCGGGCCGCACGAACAGGTCTTCGAGATAGATCCCCGGCTTGCCTTCGAAGGTCGAGAAATTGTGGAAGAACAAGGCAAAGCCCTGCGCCACGCCGTCGATCTCGCCGATCACGACTTCGGCATAGGGGCGCGCGCCGAACAGCTTTTCGCCCAGCACCGCCTCGTCGAAGCGGACCTCGTCCAGCAGCTTCTCGTAATCCGCCAGCGCGCGGATCAGCTCGGCGATCAGGCCGATGTCGACACGGGTGGCAGAACGGATGGACAGGCTCATCGTGTGGTTCTCCTGATAAAGCGCGGCCAGAGCATCCCCAGCGCAAGGCCCGCCATGACGAGCGCGAAGGCCGCCAGTTTCCATGTCTGCAACGGCTCGCCCAGCAGCAGCGCGGACGCGCCCAGGCCGAACACCGGCACCATCAACGCCATCGGCGCGACCTGCGCGGCGGGATGCCGCCCCAGCAGCCAGCCCCACGCGGCATAGCCGAACATCGTGTTGCCGACCGACTGCCATGCGACTGCCGCCCACGTCCCGCCGTCCGCAGCCGCGATCCCGCGCGCCATCGCCTGCGGCCCTTCGAGCAGCAGCGCAAAGCCCAGCAGCGGCGGCACCGCGAACAGCCCCGACCACACGACATAGGCCAGCATGTTGAGCTTCGGATCATGCTGTCCGGCGGCGCGGGCCACCATGTTGCCACCCGACCAGCTGAGTGCCGCGGCCAGCACCAGCGCAAGGCCCAACGGCGTGGCGCTGCCGTCGGTATGCGTCAGGATCACCGCCAGCCCCGCCGTCGCGAGCAGCAGCGCGGCGATCTGATAGGCTGCCATGCGCTCGCCCGTCAGCCGCATCGACAGGCCGATGGTGAAGAACACCTGCACCTGCACCACAAGGCTCGCGAGCCCCGGCGTGATGTCCCCCCGCATCGCGGTGAACAGCAGCCCGAACTGCCCTGCGCCGATCAGCACGCCATAGGCGGCAAGGTTGCGCCACGGCACTTTCGGGCGCGGCAGCACCAGCGCCAGGGGGAAGAACACGAAGACGAAGCGCAGCAACGCCAGCGTCAGCGGCGGCAGATGCGCCAGCGCCAGCTTGATGACGACGAAATTGGTCCCCCACACCGCCATGATGGCGATGGCGAGCAGGAGATGGAGCGCGGGCAGTCCGTGGGAACGCGCGGACAACTTACTCCGCCGCCTCGGTCGCCTTGCCCGCGTCGGAGGTCGCCGCCTCGATTTCCGCCGCCTTGGCTTCCACCAGCGCGACGATGTGGTCGAGCATTTCAGCCGACTGCACGTGGTGGTCGGTCACGCCCGAAAGGTAGACCATGTGCTTGCCGTTGCCGCCGCCGGTCACGCCGATGTCGGTCTCGCGCGCTTCGCCGGGGCCGTTAACGACGCAGCCCAGCACCGACAGCGAAATCGGCGTCTTGATGTGGGTCAGCCGCTTCTCCAGCGCCTCGACCGTGCGGATCACGTCGAAACCCTGCCGCGCGCAGCTCGGGCACGACACGACGCGAACGCCGCGCGTGCGCAGGCCCAGCGCCTTGAGGATTTCGAAGCCGACGCGCACTTCCTCTTCGGGTTCGGCCGACAGCGAGACGCGCAGCGTGTCGCCGATGCCCGCCCACAGCAGGTTGCCGATGCCGATCGAGGACTTGACCGTGCCGCCGATCAGCCCGCCCGCCTCGGTGATGCCAAGGTGCAGCGGGCAGTCGACCGCTTCGGCCAGGCCCATGTAGGCACTGACCGCGAGGAACACGTCGCTGGCCTTCACCGCCACCTTGTATTCGTGGAAATCGTGGTCCTGCAGCAGCTTGATGTGATCGAGCGCCGATTCCACCAGTGCTTCGGGACACGGCTCGCCGTACTTTTCGAGCAAGTCCTTCTCAAGGCTGCCCGCGTTCACGCCGATGCGGATGGCGCAACCATTGGCCTTGGCCGCGCGCACCACTTCGGCCACGCGCTGGCTGGAGCCGATGTTGCCGGGATTGATGCGCAGGCAAGCCGCGCCCGCGTCGGCTGCTTCCAGCGCGCGCTTGTAGTGGAAGTGGATGTCCGCGATCAGCGGGACGCGCGCCGCCTTGACGATCTTGCCGAAAGCCGCGGTGCTCGCCTCGTCGGGGCAGGACACGCGGATCAGGTCCGCGCCCGCTTCCTCGCAACGACGGATCTGGTCGATCGTCGCCACGGCGTCGCTGGTGGGCGTGTTGGTCATGGTCTGCACGGTGATCGGGGCGTCGCCGCCAACGGGAACCGCGCCGACCATGATCTGGCGGCTCTTGCGACGCGCGATATCGCGCCAGGGACGGATCGAGGACATGGGGGGCCTATACCTGCGCCACGGCGGCAACGCTACCGTCGGCAGGAAGCATCTTTCGGGCATAGAGCAACTCGGGATCGCAATGCGTGCCCACCCAGAACTCGATGTCCGCGATCTTGGCGAAGCCATAGCGGTGGTAGAACCGCTGCGCCTCGGGGTTTTCGCTATAGACCGAAAGCTGGACCTCATCGGCGCCGTGCGCCTGCGCCTGCGCCATGGCCCAGTCCATCAGCTTGCTGCCAAGGCCGCCGCCAAGCCGATCGGGATCGGTGTAGAGCTGCTTCAGCTCCAGCGGGCGCGCGGCATCGCTGTGGCCGCCGGGCAGCGTGCTTTCCAGCACCAGCTTGCAGAAGGCGACAAGCCTGCCGTCCTCCTCGATCACCGCGATCCGCATCCCCGGATCGGCCAGTTCCGAGGCGATCTTGGCATCGCTGTGCGCTTCGCCCAGAAACAGGGCGAAGTCCTCGGGCCGGTAGAGATGCTCGAACTTGGCGGTCAGCGCGCGGCGGCCGAGGTCGGCAAGGGCGGCGGTGTCGGCGGGCGTGGCAAGTCGCAGGATCATGGCCGCAACCCTAGCGCCGACGCCTGCCGGTTTCCACCCCGCGCGCGGCTCACTTGCCGCCAGAGGCATTGACCCTTTTGTACGGCACGAACTTGTCCAGCCCCACGAAGCCGCGCCAGAAACCGCCGCTGCGATCGTGGAGCTGGACCGTGTCCACGCTGCACAGCTGCGAGCCGGTCAGCTTGGTCACCAGCACATCGTCGTCATCGAGCGATTCGGCCCCGGTGCGCGGGCGCTGGACATAAAGCGTGCTGCCCGCGTCATAGACGATCGCGGTCTTGTCGATCACCCGCGTGGAGCTGACCGTGGGCATGTTGATGCAGTCCACCGGCTCACCCGCGACGCGGCCCTCGAGCATCTTGGCCAGCTGTTGTTCGCCGGTGAGCTTCGGTTTGGCATCGGCCGTGCCGCCCGCCAGAATTCCGCCTGTCAGAACCATCGCGCCTGCCGCAAGGGCAAGCCCCGTCTTGCGTGCCGTCTTCGCCATGACTCGGGTATCCTTTCGCTTCGATCCCTGCGGAATCGCTACCTCATCCCCGGTGAACCGGCCCTGACTCGCCACGTCGTTGCCTTCGCCAGATTGTCGCTCCGGTCCGCCACGGTTCTAACGCACCAGCCGGGCCGACCCTTCGCCACGCGCCAGCGCCATCCATTGCGCTTCGTCGGGCTGGGTTTCGAAGGCGGGCACGCCGGACGGCAGCACGATCCAGGGCTGCTTGTGCTTCGTCCAGACATGGAAGGCCGGGACCAGCTCCGTGCTGTCGTCGCGCGTGCCCGCACGGATCGTCGGCCATTCCGGGCGGCGGTCGTTGACGGTGTAGAGCCGGGTCAGGCACAGCGGGCAGGCATGGTGCGTCACCCGCGCCCCGCTGACCGAGAGCACCGCACCCGTGATCGTCTCGCCCTCGATCACCAAGCCTTCGACAGGAACCTGCTGGTTCAGCGCAAAGGCCGATCCCTGCCGCGTCTGGCAGCCGCTGCAATGGCAGGCATAGGGGCGAAGCCCGGCGTCGATGGCGGTGTAGCGTACCGCGCCACACCCACATCCACCCGTGATCACATCGCCCCGCGCCATCGCGGCCTCAGCCAGTCCCGCCCACGGTCAGGCCTTCGACCAGCAACGTCGGCTGGCCCACGCCCGCCGGCACCGATTGGCCGCCCTTGCCGCAGATGCCCACGCCTTCGTCGAGCGCCATGTCGTTGCCGATGCCGGTCACGCGCGTCAGCACGGTCGGCCCGTCGCCGATCAGCGTCGCACCCTTGATCGGGGCGCCCAGCTTGCCGTTTTCGACGCGGTAGGCCTCGGTGCAGGAAAACACGAACTTGCCGCTGGTGATGTCCACCTGCCCGCCGCCGAAGCTCTTGGCGAAGATCCCGTTCTTGATGCGGCTCAGCAGCTCGGCCGGATCGTCGTTGCCGCCGCGCATGAAGGTGTTGGTCATGCGCGGCATCGGTGCATGGGCATAGGATTCGCGCCGTCCGTTGCCGGTCGGCTCAACGCCCATCAGCCGCGCGTTGAGACGGTCCTGGATATAGCCCTTCAGGATGCCGTCCTCGATCAGCACGTTTTCCTGCGTCGGCGTGCCTTCGTCGTCGATCGACAGCGAACCGCGCCGCCCCTGCCCGTTCACGCCCAGCAGCGACCCATCGTCGATCACGGTCACGCCGGGCGCTGCCACGCGCTGGCCGATGCGGCCCGAAAAGGCGCTGGTGCCCTTGCGGTTGAAATCGCCTTCCAGCCCATGGCCAACCGCTTCGTGCAGCAGCACGCCGGGCCAGCCGGGGCCGAGCAGTACGGTCATCTCGCCCGCGGGCGCGGCCACCGATTCGAGATTGACCAGCGCCTGCGCCAGCGCGCTGTCAATCGCGCGGTTCCACGTTTCGGGCGCGAACAGGTCGTCGTAGAGCCTGCGCCCGCCGATGCCGAAGCTGCCGGTTTCGCGCCGCCCTTCGTGTTCGGCCACGATCGATACGTTCAGCCGGACCAGCGGGCGTACATCGTGCGCCACGAAGCCATCGGCGCGCACGATCTCGACCACCGACCAGCTGGCCGAAAGCGAGGCCGAGACCTGCGCCACGCGCGGATCGCGCGCGCGGGCGGCGGCGTCGATCGTCTCGAGCAGCTTGACCTTGGCCTCGAACGGCACAGCATCGAGCGGCGAGGCATCGGTATAGAGGTGGCGGTTGCTGCTGCGCGGCGGCGGGGCGGGCTGGCCCTTGGCCGGATCGAGCAGCTGGAGCGTCTCGCCTGCCCGCGCGATGGCGGCGGCGGAAATCTCGTTGGCGTGGGCAAAGCCGGTCATCTCGCCCGACACGCCGCGCAGGCCGAAGCCCGCGTCGCGCGAATAGTCGGCCATCTTCAGCCGCCCGTCGTCGAAGCCGAAGCTCTCGGAGGCGATGAACTGGAGGTACAGCTCGCCGTCGTCGCAAGCTTTCAACGTGTCGCGTGCAAGGCGCAGCGCGTCATCGGGGGTAAGCAGTCCGGGGCGATAGAGCAGCGAGCGGGTATCCATCGCCCCGATATAGGCGCGATCGATGCCGCGCGCTACCTCACCGGATCAGGCCTTGTCCGCAGGCCCGCCCTTGAGCACGAAGCGGCGGTCGCAATAGCCGCACTCGGCATAGCCCTTCTCGTCGATTTCCATGTAGACGCGCGGATGGCCCAGCGCGCTGCCGCCGCGGATGTCGGTCGCGCCGTCGCACCACACGCGGGTGGAGTCGGTGAGGATCGTCTCGGGAGCCTTGATCATGGGGCCGCGCGCTAGCAAAACCGCGCGAAGCCGACAAGTCGGCGCTTCGCGTAGATCGCCCTTTACGTGGCGCACATGAGGCGGCAGGGATGGCGGCATGAGCACGCCCCCCGCCATCCTGATCCGCGACCTCGTCAAGCGTTATGCCCCCGCCGGGAAGAGCCCGGGCAAGCTCGCGCTCGACGGCGTCAGCTTCGACGTGCCGCAGGGCGAGATCTTCGGCCTGCTCGGCCCCAACGGCGCGGGCAAGTCCACGCTGATCAACACGCTCGCCGGGCTCGTCATGAAAACCTCGGGCCATGTCGAGATCTGGGGCCACGACATCGATCGCGACCAGCGCAACGCCAAGGCCTCGATCGGCATCGTGCCGCAGGAAATCGTGTTCGATCCCTTCTTCACGCCCGTCGAGGTGCTGGACATCCAGGCCGGCCTCTATGGCGTGCCCAAGGAACTGCGCCGTTCGATGGACCTGCTCCGCGCGGTGCATCTGGAGGACAAGGCCCAGGCCTACGCTCGTTCGCTATCCGGTGGCATGAAGCGCCGCCTGCTGGTGGCCAAGGCGATGGTTCACAGCCCGCCGGTGCTGGTGCTGGACGAGCCGACCGCGGGCGTCGACGTCGAACTGCGTCGCCAGCTGTGGGAACTGGTGGTCAAGCTCAACCGAGAGGAAGGCGTGACCGTCGTTCTGACCACGCACTATCTCGAAGAGGCCGAGGAACTGTGCAACCGCATCGCGATCATCAACCACGGCAAGCTGATCGCCAACAAGCCCACGCGCGAGTTGGTCGACATGGCGCGCGAGAAGATCGTCGTCCTGACTTTGGATAGGGACGTCTCTACTGCACCGCAACACGAACTCTTCGCCAAGAGCGTAGCCACTGGCGAACGCACGGTCGAGATCACCTACGACAAGGACCGGATGAACGCCGGGCAGGTGCTGGCGCTCGTCCAGAACCAGGGCTACGCCATCGCCGACGTGTCCACGCGCGAGGCCGATCTGGAAGACGTGTTCGTGAGCCTGACGACGGCGGCCTGATCGGCTCGCCCCGATCCGTCAGCCCGCGTCTGCGGCCTTTTCCTCGCCGTGCAGCGGATCGGCGCGCCACCCGCCACGCGGTCGGCGACGGATCGCGTCGTTGCAATGGCGACAGCGCGAGACATAGGCGAGCCCGTCCCAGGAAATGCGCTCCCGGCGCGGGCGATGGCGGTTGAACACACAGAGCAGACGACCAAGCATTCCCACGTTTCCCCCTGAGGAATCCTTAGGACAATACCGTATCCTGCTGCAGTCGCGAAATGAAAAACCAGACATAAATTAGTTTTAATGGTTAACTTATGATCTGCGTATGAATATACTTAAATGAAGGGCCGTCCTTCTGCCCTGCAGGGCGGTGGCGGGCCATCCGACATCAAACCGCCTTTTCAAATGCCGCCGTGGCGGGCAAAGGAGCGCGCTCACCATTCGGGCCCGTCCGCCCGCGCGAGGCCATTCGGGAGCCGCCTGGGTTGACCCAACACGACGTCCTCATCATTGGTTCCGGCGCCGCCGGACTGACCGCCGCCCTCGTCCTTGCCGAACGCTGCAAGGTGCTTGTCCTCGCCAAGGGCGCGCTCGACGGCGGATCGACCAACTGGGCGCAGGGCGGCATCGCCGCCGTGCTCGACGAAGGTGACACTTTCGAGAACCACATCCGCGACACGATGATCGCGGGCGCGGGCCTCAACCGGCGCGAAACGGTCGAATTCGTGGTCGAGCACGCCCCGCAGGCGATTCACCGCCTCGAAGCGCTGGGCGTCCCCTTCAATGCTGAGCAGGGCTCGCTCCACCTCACCCGCGAAGGCGGCCATTCGCACCGCCGCATCGTCCACGTCGACGACGCCACCGGCGCCGCCGTGCAGAAGGCGCTGCTGAAAGCCGCCAACGATCACCCCAACGTCACCCTGCTGCCGGGCCACGCCTGCATCGACCTGATCACGGGCCGCCACGAAGCCGCGCGCTATTCGGGCTCGGGCCGCGTCTGGGGCGTCTATGCGCTCGATGAATCCACCGGCAAGGTCGAAGCCTACACCGCGCGCGCCACGATCCTGGCGACGGGGGGCGCGGGCCGCGTCTACCAGTTCAGCACCGCCCCGCGCGGCGCGACCGGCGATGGCATCGCCATGGCCTGGCGGGCAGGGGCGCGCGTCTCCAACATGGAGATGATGCAGTTCCACCCGACCTGCCTCTACAACCTCGAAGTCAAGAACTTCCTCATCACCGAGGCGGTGCGCGGCGAAGGCGGGCGACTGATCAACCCGCGCACGGCCAAGCGCTTCATGGAGTTCTACGACCCCGAGCGGCTGGAGCTGGCCCCGCGCGACGTCGTCGCCCGCGCGATCGATTCCGAGATCAAGAAGTTCGGCCTCGATTTCGTCCATCTCGACATCAGCCACATGCCCGCCGATTTCGTGCGCGGCCACTTCCCCAACATCTACGAACGCCTGCTGGGCCTCGGCATCGACATGACCCGCCAGCCGATCCCGGTGGTGCCCGCGCAGCACTATACCTGCGGCGGCATTCTCATCGACCTTGCCGGTCGCACCGACCTGCCCGGCCTCTATGCCGCCGGCGAATGCACCGAAAGCGGTTTGCACGGGGCGAACCGCCTCGCGTCCAACTCGCTGCTCGAATGCTTCGTGTTCGGCGATGCCGCCGCGCGCGACATCCTCGCGCGGTGGGACAGCTTCGATGCGCCGCCCGAAGTCCGCCCCTGGGACGAAAGCCGCGTGACCGAGGCGGACGAGGAAGTCGTCATCAAGCAGAACTGGACCGAGATCCGCCGCTTCATGTGGAACTACGTCGGCATCGTGCGCACCAACAAGCGCCTCGAACGCGCCGCGCACCGCATCAAGCTGCTGTTCGACGAGGTCAACGACTACTACGGCCACTTCCGCGTCTCGACCGACCTGATCGAACTGCGCAACCTGCTGCAGAGCGCCGAGCTGATCGTTCGCTCCGCCCGCGCGCGCCACGAAAGCCGGGGCCTGCACTACAACCTCGACACGCCCCAGACCGACGCCGAGCCGCACGACACCATCCTCGTGCCGTGAAGGTCTGCTGCACGCACAAGGACGTTCCCGAGGGCGGCCGGGCGAAGTAGAGTCCGGCCATGGCCCTGCTGCTCGCCTTCATCGTCGCCGCCGCGCTGCTTACCATGACACCGGGCGTCGATACCGCCATGGTCCTGCGCGTCGCTACGGTAGAGGGCAAGCGCAGCGCCATGGCCGCCGCCGCCGGGATCTGCGCGGGCTGCCTTGGCTGGGGCGCGGTCGTTGCGCTCGGCCTTGCCGCCCTGCTGCGCACATCGCCGCTTGCCTACGATCTGCTGAAGTGGATGGGCGCGGGCTATCTGCTCTATCTTGCCGCCGGCCTGCTGTGGCGCCCGCGCGAAAGCTTCGACGGCACGAGCGAGCCTGTGCGCAGCGGTGCGCTCGTCATGGCCCTGCGCGGCTTCCTGACCAATGCCCTCAACCCCAAGATGGGGATCTTCTACGTCACCTTCCTGCCGCAGTTCATCCCCGCAGGCGTCGCGATCGGCCCCCGCGCGTTCCTGCTGGCCTCGATCCACGTTGCGCTGTCGGTGCTCTGGTTCGCGGCTCTGATCGGCGCGACGGCAGGCCTGTCGCGCTGGCTGCGCCGCCCGGCGGTGATCGCCGCGCTCGATCGCGTGACCGGCGCGGTGTTCGTAGCCTTCGGCGTCAGGCTGGCCCTCTCGTCCGCACGGTGACGCCGTCCGCGCCCTAGAAGTGCCGGGCCAGGAAGATCAGGAGCATCGCTCCCACCACCGAGGCCAGGCAGCCTGCGCGGCTGAAGCCCTCGCTCCATGGCCGCCCGTCGCGCCAGCTCGCCGCCAGCCCGGCCACCAGCGAGCCGCCGATACCGAGCAGGATGGTCTGCCCCAGCCCCATGTCGACCGGGCCGAGATAGAGCACCCGCGCGAGGAGGCCGACCAGCAGGCCGGAAATCAGGATCGAGACGAGATTCAGCACGGCGTACGAGGCTCCATTCCTGTGGACACCTTGGAAGGGTCCGATTGACCCTCGTTTGTCCACAATCTGATGCCTGCGCGCAAAATAAAATCGACGGGCGTCGATTGGCTCTTGAACCCGGCCTCGCCCCGCGCGTCGCTGCACTGCACAATGGCTGTCACTGCGATGAAACGAATCGCACGTGCGACGAACCGAATCGCCCTTGGGGGTACCCCCCTCTTGTGTCTGAAACCCATTGAGGCACTATGGATTGTGGTTAAGCCGGTGGGGGACCTCTAGACCTAGTTTGGAGCCAACGCGCACCGAAAGGCGCGCGCAAGACCCTTGCGCCCTTTTCCCTGAAAACAGGGCAGGGCGCGGGAAACCGGGGCGCAGGCGGTTGAGCGGGATTCATGTTCCGCTTCCGTTCCGCCCAGTGTAGGATCGGGGCCAGCCTCCGATTCGAAGACGCGGGCGGCGCGCCGGGGCAATCCGGCCAGCGACGCAGCGGAGATTGGAACCGCCCTTCGCGCTGCGCGTGCAAGGGCCGCGATACGGGGGTTGCACATGGATTTCAGGACTGGGGACGGTTCCGTGGCGGCGCAGGACGAACTGGGTCTCGAAGGCCCCGCACAGGCCGATATGGCCGAGACAGGCGAAGCGAAGGCAATGACGATGGAAGCGAAGGATCAGGGCAGCGAGAACCTGCTGGCCGGCATGGCGGCGACCGTCGCCGCAGCCAGCTTGGCCGCGGTTGCGCCCAAGAACGATTCCAAATCGGTGCACGCCCGCCGATTCTCGATCGTCACCGACGAAAGCCGCGATGCGCTGCTGACCGTGTTCGGCAAGGACACGCTCGACGACCGCTACCTGCTGCCTGGCGAAAAGTACCAGGACCTGTTCGCCCGTGTGGCCGACGCCTATGCCGACGATCAGGACCACGCCCAGCGGCTCTACGACTACATCTCGAAGCTGTGGTTCATGCCCGCAACGCCGGTCCTTTCGAACGGCGGCACCGGGCGCGGCCTGCCGATCTCGTGCTACCTGAACTCGGTGGAAGACAGCCTTGAAGGCATCGTCGGCACCTGGAACGAGAACGTCTGGCTCGCCAGCCGGGGCGGCGGCATCGGCACCTATTGGGGCCAGGTGCGCGGCATCGGCGAGAGCGTCGGCCTCAACGGCAAGACCAGCGGCATCATCCCCTTCGTCCGCGTGATGGACAGCCTCACGCTCGCCATCAGCCAGGGCTCGCTGCGCCGTGGTTCGGCCGCGTGCTACCTCGACGTCTCGCACCCGGAAATCGAGGAGTTCCTCGAAATCCGCAAGCCGTCAGGCGACTTCAACCGCAAGGCGCTGAACCTCCACCACGGCGTGCTGCTCACCGACGAGTTCATGGAAGCGGTGCGCGACGGCGCCGAATTTGCCCTGCGCAGCCCCAAGGACGGCTCGGTGCGCGGCAAGGTCGATGCCCGCAGCCTGTTCCAGAAGCTGGTCGAAACCCGCCTCGCCACGGGTGAGCCCTACATCGTGTTCAACGACACGGTGAACCGCACGATGCCCAAGCATCACCGCGATCTCGGGCTCAAGGTCTCGACCTCGAACCTGTGTTCGGAAATCACCCTGCCCACGGGTCGCGATCACCTCGGCAACGACCGCACCGCGGTGTGCTGCCTGTCCTCGCTGAACCTCGAAACCTGGGACGAGTGGAACGGCGACAAGCAGTTCATCGAGGACGTGCTACGCTTCCTCGACAACGTGCTGCAGGACTACATCGACCGCGCGCCGCCCGAAATGGCCCGCGCCAAGTATTCGGCCATGCGCGAACGCAGCGTCGGCATGGGCGTGATGGGCTTCCACTCCTTCCTGCAGAAGAAGGGCATCGCGTTTGAATCCGCGATGGCCAAGGCGTGGAACCTCAAGATGTTCCGCCACGTCGCCGCCAAGGCGGACGAAGCCTCGCTGCTGCTGGCGCAGGAACGCGGGCCTTGCCCCGATGCCGCCGACATGGGCGTGATGCAGCGCTTCTCCTGCAAGATGGCGATCGCGCCCACCGCGTCGATCTCGATCATCTGCGGCGGCACCAGCGCCTGCATCGAGCCGATCCCGGCCAACATCTACACGCACAAGACCCTGTCGGGCTCGTTCGTGGTCAAGAACGAATACCTCGAAAAGCTGCTGCAGCAGAAGTCGAAGGATTCCACCAACGTGTGGAACTCGATCCTCGAACGCGGCGGCTCGGTCCAGCACCTCGATTTCCTGAGCCCGGAAGAAAAGGCGATCTTCAAGACCAGCTTCGAGATCGACCAGCGCTGGCTGCTCGAATTCGCGGCCGATCGCACGCCCTACATCGACCAGGCGCAGTCGCTGAACCTCTACATTCCGGCAGACGTCGACAAGTGGGACCTGCTGATGCTCCACTTCCAGGCGTGGGAAAAGGGCATCAAGAGCCTCTATTACCTGCGCTCGAAGTCGGTGCAGCGCGCAGGGTTCGCCGGCGGCGTCGAAGCGGACAACACCGCCAGCGCGCCCGTCATCGAACTCGCCGCCAGCCCGACCGACTACGAGGAATGCCTCGCTTGCCAGTGATGGCAAACGTGGCCCGCTGACACGGGGCGGCGCATGAACATGGCCTATCTGTTCATGCTGCCGGCCGAGCTGTTCGCGCTGCACTGGGGGTATCGCCAGGTGCGCCTGCGCCAGCCGCCGTTGCGCCCGATGCGGACGCTGCAGCTGGGACAGCCCGTGACCAACCCCGCCCAAAAGCTCGCGCTGGCCCGCCAACAGGGCTGGATGGCGATCCTGTTCAGTGCCGCCCTGTTGCTGGCTCCGCTCCTGCCGCTGGCGGAAAAGTGACGACGATGCCGCCCGCCCCCCTGCAAGATACGGCGCCCGGAGCCCTTCCCCCCTCCCCGGCGGGGAGGGACCAGCGCTATCTGCGCGTGCCCGCCGCCCCGTTACACCCCGCGACACTTCGCGGCTTGCGCGCGCCCGCGACAATCGGCGACAAGACCCCCGCTTGCCTGATCCCAACAAGCGCGGCTACAACTGCGATCAATTCGCATTATCAAAGGGGATCTCTTCATGCGCAAATGGCACCGCTGGCTTTCGGTGTTCTTCTCGGTGTTCCTGCTGTGGATCGCGGTCACCGGCGTGCTCAGCCAGATCGTGCCGCTGCTGGGCAGCGCGCCGGAGAAGCCCGCTGCCGAGGCTTCGGCCAAGCCCGCCTTCGTCTGCCCGCCGGACTACATGTGCCGGCCCAAGCCCAAGCCGGGCGATCCGCGCGCGCTGGTGGGGACGCTGCATCACCTGCATTCAGGCGAAAGCTTCGGTCCGGCAGGCGTGGTGATCGCCACGCTCTCCGGCTTTGCGATGGTGTTCTTCAGCTTCTCGGGACTGTGGCTCTACATCCAGATGTGGCGCAACCGCGCGAGCCGCAAACTCAAGCCCGGCTGGTTCTGGAAGTAGGCGCTGCTCAAGGTGTGTCCCTGACATCCGTCGGGGGCTTGCCTTCCGGCGACCGGACGCAGAAAAACGCCCCGTCTTGCGACGGGGCGCCTTCCGGCCTCACCAGTTACGACATGGCGCGACCTGGCTCCGAAGGGGACGGAGCTTTGGCACAGGGCGCCAGGCCCTCATTCCTCTTCTTCCATGCCATAGGCGACGTCGCCATTGGCCGAGAGGCGCACCTTGTCGCCCTCCACGCCCGCGACGAGGCCCAGCGAGATGTAATGGTGGTGGCCTTCGTGGCGGCCCATCCCGCCATCGGCCTTGGTCAGCTTGATGCGCCGTCCATCGACATGGTCGACCGTGCCCACATGCACGCCATCGGCGCCGATCACTTCCATGTGCTCGCGGATCTGTTCGCCAATGCCATGCGCCGCGCCGTCGCCCTGCTGGCCCCCACCGGAGGACTGGAACTGTTCCTGCTGGTTCTCGCTCATGGCGTTTCTCCTCGTTGGGAAAGGTCGCGCGCCGCTGACCTGCGCAGCAGCGCCTCTGCCCAACCAATGCGGCCCGGCACCGCCCGTTCCCGCCGCAGTCGACGACACGGTGGAAAACCGCCTCCGCACGCCTCCCCACGGGGCAGCGCCGCTTTCGCCGCCCGGCCCCGCCCCCTACATTCCCTGTAACCGATTCGCCCAAGGACCAGCCCGATGCCCCTTCTCGAAGCCCGCAAGACCTACAAGCCCTTCGAATATCCCTGGGCCTACGATTTCTGGAAGCGCCAGCAGCAGATCCACTGGATGCCGGAAGAAGTGCCGCTGGGCGAAGATTGCCGCGACTGGGCGCAGAAGATCAGCGAGCACGAACGCAACCTGCTGACGCAGATCTTCCGCTTCTTCACCCAGGCCGATGTCGAGGTGCAGGATTGCTACCACGAAAAGTACGGCCGCGTGTTCAAGCCGACCGAGGTCAAGATGATGCTCGCTGCCTTCTCCAACATGGAGACGGTGCACATCGCCGCCTACAGCCACCTGCTTGACACCATCGGCATGCCCGAAAGCGAATACGGCATGTTCCTCGAATACGAGGAGATGAAGGCCAAGCACGATTACCTGCAGCAGTTCGGCGTCGATACCGACGAAGACATCGCCCGCACCCTCGCCATGTTCGGCGGCTTCACCGAAGGGCTGCAGCTCTTCGCCAGCTTCGCCATGCTGATGAACTTCCCCCGCTTCAACAAGATGAAGGGCATGGGCCAGATCGTCTCGTGGTCGGTCCGGGATGAATCGCTCCACTGCGAAGGCATCACCCGCCTGTTCCACGCCTTCGTCGCCGAACGCGGCTGCCTGACCAAGGCGGTGAAGGAAGACATCATCGATTGCTGCCAGAAGACCGTGCGACTGGAAGACGCCTTCATCGACCTCGCCTTCGAACAAGGCCCGGTCCCGGGCATGAGCCCGAAGGAAATCAAGCGCTACATCCGCTACATCGCCGACTGGCGCCTCGGCCAGCTGGGCTTCCAGCCGATCTACATGATCGAGGACCACCCCCTCCCTTGGCTCGCCCCGCTGCTGAACGGCGTGGAACACGCCAACTTCTTCGAAACCCGCGCGACCGAATATTCCAAGGCCGCCACCCGCGGCGACTGGAACACCGTCTGGTCCAGCTTCGACAGCCGCCGCAAGGCCAAGACCGCCGCCAACGAACCGGTCAGCGAAGAAGCCGACATCGACATGTTCGGCGCGGCGGGGATCGCGGCGGAGTAAACACCACCCTGTCCCACGCGCGCCTGCCCGCGCCCCCTCTCCACCGTCACCCCGGACTTGATCCGGGGGCCCACTTCTGGAGGCTAAGGGAAGGCAGGAAGAGAAGGGATTGATGCGAGGGGGTTACCCCCTCGCGCTCCCACAAGGGGATTTCAATGGATATCGCCAGCCAAATTTCGGCAATTGGGTCAGCGGGAGCATTGGCAACCGCTGCATGGAAATCCCCAGAACTACTTAAAGAAATATATGGCGATCTAGCGAAACCAGGGGTCCAACAGGTGGGCAAGGCCATAAGCTCAGTTTTAGGCCTTGGCTCGACAATTCTATTGCCTCTTCGGCTTGCCAATGAGGCAGCCAGACAATTCGAAGTGAAAGCTTTTGAGAGAATAGCTAGGCGCTTTTCCGAGATACCAATAGAACAAATCTGCGAAGTAGTTCCCGATATTGCCATTCCTCTCCTAGAGAAGATTAGCATAACCTCCGATGAAAATCTTCAATCCATGTTTATAGAGCTTTTAGCCAAAGCCTCTAATTCAGATGAAGTCTCCAAAGCCCACCCAAGCTTCATCTCAATCATAGCAAATATGACTTCAGACGAAGCCTTTATAATAAAAGATTTACAAAAAACAAATTTGCACCCCACCATAAATGTACTAAGATTTTCCGAGAACGGTGGATATCGCGTAATTCACCCTTTGATATTTGAAGTTCCAGATGAGGTTGTTTTCTTGGAAAACATTCCATTCTACCTTACTATCCTGCAATCAAAAGGCCTTATACAAATAGATATGACGCAAGAAATTGCAGATCAAAAACTGTATGACGATCTAAAATCTGAAATTGATAAAATATATCAAAATGCCCCATACAGAGATTTTCGCCGCTTTCACATACCGGGAGATGTGGTTTTTGAAAAAGGTGTTATAGCGATGACACCTTTCGGTGATAGGTTTTTAGAAGCCTGCACTTAGAATTTAGGGTATATTTATATTTTATTTTGCGAAACTATATAAATAACATTATGATTATGCTGCTGTCGCGGCTGGATGTCCCGGGAACGCAAGCCCCCTCGCATCTGCTTCTTCTTCCCGAACCTTGACAAAACAAACCATATAGGTTATACGCCCCGCCCACGGACCGGGAGCAGGCATGGCCGGCTTCGCCCTCGCTCCTTCGGGGTCAGCCATATGGGCGCAAGCCGATGGGATTGGCCCCGACGCGACCGGCGCGGGTTTGCGCTTCGCGGGGGCGCTGGATCTTCCAGCGAACAGGGCGTTAAGCCCCAAGTCCCCGGGCAAACCCAGGCCAGAGCAACGGATGTGCGGATGTGGTGCGGCGGTTCAGCCGCGTGCATGCGCTTCGCGAAGGCCCCGACCGGGCAACGCAGGGGCCAGTATCGCCCCTGCCATCCCCGGTCTCTCCCTTCACGAACATATCGCTACGGACCGGGCCGCAAGCGAGCCGCCGCCCGGGATCGAGCCGCATGTCTGATCAAGGCTGTGCCGGAACGGAGACAACGCCCCGCCCGGCCACTCGCCCAACGCGTTACCGCCCTTCCTCGCAGGAGCCATGCAATGGCGCCCGCGCCGGTCGCGCAGGTCCGTTCCCTCAAGGCAAAACGTCCGGGCTGGCCGCCGGACGATCGGGCGTGCGCTACAGCCCCTTGAACAGCGCCAGCATCCGCGCCCACGCCTTTTCCGCCTGCACCGCGTCATAGATCTGCGCATCGATCGTGCACCAGCCGTGCTGCGCGGGATAGACTTCCACTTCCGCCGCTCGCCCCGCCGCCCTGGCTGCGGCGCGCAGGGCGTCCTTGTCGCCGGGCGCGCGTTCGTCGTCGTTCTGGGCGATGGCGAACAGGTAGCTCGCCTGCGTGCGCGCCAGCAGCTTGTGCGGGCTGTCGGGCGTATCGGCCACGAGGTTCGCGCCATGGAAGCTCGCCGCCGCGCCCACCCGCGCCGGGTTGGCCACGGCGGTGCGCACGGTGAACGGCCCGCCCATGCAGTATCCCGCAGACCCGATCTTGCGCGCGGTATCGACCTCGGCCTGCGCATCAAGCCACGCGACGAACGCGCCCGCATCGCGCACCGTGCCTTCGGGCGTGATCGCGGCGATCATCGGCTTGAGCGTTTCCTGCCCCGCCGGCGTGCGCCATTCGGACAGGCTTTGCAGGATCGGCGCCGCTTGCGAGCGATAGTACTGGTTCACCACCAGCACCGCATAGCCCGCCGCCGCCAGCCGCGTGCCCATCGTGCGATAGGCATCGCGAAGCCCGGCGATATCGGGCCACATCACCACCGCCGGGTGCCTGCCCGCCTTGGGATACACGAAGAAGGCATCGGCCTTGCCATCGGGCGTCGTGATGGTCACGGCCCGGCTCGCCGTCGGCAGCGCATCGGGCGCTTCGCGGCCCACGCAGCCGGGCGAAACCGCCAGCACCGCCGCGCCCGCGCCCAGCGCGGCGAAACGCCGACGATCCAGCAGGAAGCTTGCCGCATCGCGCTCGGTCAGCTCATCGCACATCGGTATCGCTCCTCGCATCGCTCCGTCGTCGCCCACGATAGCGCCCCTTCGCCCCCTTGCAACGCTGCCCCGATGTTCCGCTTGCTCCCGCGCCGGAACCCTTTTAACTGATAGGTTAAACAACCAATCGAGGGATGCGCGTGGCCGACCATATCGCCGGAAAATCGATCGTCATCACCGGCGCCGGGGGCGGCTTCGGCAAGCTCGTGGCGCAAAAGGCCGCCGCGCTTGGCGCTAAGGTGACGCTGGGCGACATTCAGGGCGAGGCGCTCGACGCCACCGTGGCTGAAATTCGCAGCGCAGGCGGCACGGCGCAAGGCGTTGTGACCGACGTGACGGACCTCGCCGCGATGAAGGCGCTGGTCGCCGCCGCCGTCACCCACCACGGCGGGATCGACGTCATGGTCAACAACGCGGGCGTCATGCCGCTGGCGTTCTTCGCCGATCACGGTGCGGCCTACGATGCGTGGGTCCGCTGCATCGACATCAACTTCAAGGGCGTGCTCAACGGCATGGTCGCGGCCTATGATCCGATGATCGCGGGCGGAAAGGGCCAGGTGATCAACGTCTCGTCGATCTACGGCAATTTTCCCACCGTGGGCGCGGGCGTCTATGGCGCGACCAAGGCGGCGGTGAACATCCTGGGCGAATCGCTGCGGCTGGAATCGCGCGGAAAGATCAAGGTCACGACGGTGAAGCCCACGGGCGTTGCCGGCACCGGCCTTGCCGGCACGGTCGTCAACATGGACGGCCTTGCGGGCATCCTCGGCCTCAACGCTGCCGAAGCCAACGCGGTGTTCGCGCAGATGGCCGACGGTTCGATCGACCCGGCGCGGCTGAACCCCGAAAACATCGACTACGCCAATCTCGAACCGCGCTTCATCGCGGACGCGGTGATCCATGCCATCGACCAGCCGTGGGGCGTCTCGATCGGCGAGATCACCGTGCGCGGCGCGGGCGACTACTACATGCTGTGACAGATCGCGCCGGAAAGGCGCGGCGGAACAATTTGACCGGACGCCAATTCAACGGGGTGGGCGACCGGAACGGATGGAGAGGATCCGAACGATGCGGGTAAAACAGGTTTCGGCAATCGCGATTTCTGCGGTCGCGCTGACGATCGCGGCCTGCCAGATGGGCAGCGGCGATCCGGCCAAGGCGGGTGCGGCCATGTCGGGCGTGACCGACACGATGATCGCGCAAGGCAGCGACAACGAATGGCTGAGCTATGGCCGCGACTATGGCGAGCAGCGCTTCTCGCCACTGACGGCGGTCAATGACCAGAACGTGGGCCAGCTGGGCCTCGCCTGGTTCGCCGATCTCGACACCGCGCGCGGGCAGGAAGCCACCCCGCTGATGCACGACGGGGTGATCTACGTCTCCACCGCCTGGTCGATGGTCAAGGCTTATGACGCCACCACCGGCGCGCTCAAGTGGGCCTATGATCCCAAGGTGCCGCGCGAAACCGTCGTCCGCGCCTGCTGCGATGCGGTAAACCGTGGCGTCGCGATCTATGGCGACAAGATCTACGTCGGCACGCTCGACGGCCGCCTCGTTGCGCTCGATGCCAAGAGCGGCAAGGAAGTCTTCGCCAAGGTCGTCGTGCCCGACCAGCAGAACTATACCATCACCGGCGCTCCGCGCGTGGTGAAGGGCCGCATCGTGATCGGCGCGGGCGGCGGCGAATACCGCGCGCGCGGCTATATCGCCGCCTATGATCCCAACACCGGGGCAGAAGTCTGGCGCTTCAACACCGTGCCCGGCAACCCCAAGGACGGCTTCGACAAGGAAGGCCTGAACAAGGCCGCGATGGAAGCCGCCGCCAAGACCTGGGGCGGCGACTGGTGGACACTGGGCGGTGGCGGCACCGTGTGGGATTCGATTACCTACGATCCGTCGACCAACCTCGTGCTGTTCGGCACCGGCAATGCCGAGCCGTGGAACCCGGCCGCTTCGGGCCGCGATGGCGATGCGCTCTACACCTCCTCGATCGTCGCGGTGAACGCCGACACCGGCCAGTACGCCTGGCATTACCAGGAAACGCCCGAAGACCGCTGGGACTTCGATTCCGACGCGCAGATCACGATCGCCGACCTGACCATCGACGGTCAGAAGCGCCATGTCGCGATCCACGCGCCCAAAAACGGCCATGTCTACGTGATCGACGTCAAGACCGGCCAGTTCCTTTCGGCCACGCCGTGGGTGCCGGTCAACTGGACGACCGGCATCGATCCCAAGACCGGCAAGGCCACCATCGCCCCCGAAGCGCGCTATGAAAAGACCGGCAAGGCCTTCGTCGGCCTGCCCGGCGCGATCGGCGCGCATTCGTGGCACGCGCAGAGCTTCAACCCCAAGACCGGCCTGCTCTACATCCCCACCAACATCGCGGCGCAAGGCTACGTCGCGGCCAAGGACTGGAAGCCCAGCGCGATCGGCTACCAGTTCGCCATCGACCCGTCCAAGACCACGCTTCCGGCAGAAGGCCGCGCCGCGGCCAAGGCAGCGACCACCGGCGCGCTCGTCGCGTGGGACGTGGTCAACAAGAAGGAAGCGTGGCGCGTGCCGATGCCGTCGCCGTGGAACGGCGGCGTGCTCTCCACTGCGGGCAACCTGGTGTTCCAGGGCAACGCGCAAGGGCAATTCGCCGCCTACAGCGCGGACAAGGGTCAGAAGCTGTGGTCCTTCGCCACGCAGAGCGGCGTGATCGCGCCGCCGATGACCTATGCCATCAATGGCGAGCAGTATGTCGCCGTGCTCGTGGGCTGGGGCGGCGTGTGGGATCTTTCGGCGGGCATCCTTGCCCACAGTGGCGGAGCCTACAAGAACATCAGCCGCCTGATGGTCTTCAAGCTGGGCGGCAAGGCGCAGCTTCCCGCCGCGCCCAAGGCCGACAACCAGGCCGTGCTCGATCCGCCGCCCTTCACCGGCACGGCAGACCAGGTGGCACGCGGCGGCGCGCTCTATGGCCGCTATTGCACCGTCTGCCACGGTGACGCGGCCATCGCGGGCGGTCTCGTGCCCGACTTGCGCCATTCGGGCGCACTCGGATCGGACGAAGCCATCCGCTCGATCGTCATCGACGGCGTGCTGCACCAGAACGGCATGGTCTCGTTCAAGTCGGCACTGAAGCCGGAAGACGCCGAGGACCTGCGCCAGTTCCTGATCAAGCGCGCCAACGACGACAAGGCGCTGGAAGACAAGAAGGGCGGCTGATCCCGTCTTGCTAACGGCGGTCGTGGCGGGCAACCTGCCCGGCATGACCGCCGATCCGCGCGCCGATCCTGAATCCATCCGGGCCTTCCATCGCCTCGGCCCCGACACCACCACCTCGGGCCGGATCGAGGCGCACGATATCGACCGTCTCGCCGCGATCGGCATCGCCCACGTGGTCAATCTCGCGCTGGCCGATCATCCCGAGGCGCTGCCCGACGAAGCAGCCCGCTGCGCTGCCGCCGGGATCACCTATACCCACATCCCCGTGCCGTTCGATGCGCCAGACGAGACGCACTACGCCGCCTTTGCGCAAGCGCTGGAACAGGGCCCGGCCCCGGTCCACGTCCACTGCATCATGAACTGGCGCGTCTCGGCCTTCTTCTATCGCCGGAACATCGAACAGGGCATGGCCGAAGCGGACGCGCGCGCGCTGATGGAGCGGCACTGGACGCCCGAATCCAGCACCAACCCCCACGCCCCGGCGTGGGCGGCGTTTATTGCGCGTCCCAGAAGTTGAGTTCGAGCAGCACGCCATCGGGATCGAGCGTGAACACTTGCGTCAGCCCGATCGAATCGATGCGGTTGCGCTGGCGATCGCGGCCCATCTCGGCCAGCCGCGCCAGCACCACCTCGGGCTCGCTGCAATTGAGCGCGACATGGTGGATCGCCCCGGTCTCTGCGCCGGAAATCGCCGCGCGATCATAGGCGCGCGGGCAATCGACCGAGTTCAGGTGCAGGATCGGATGGCCGCGCCGATCGTGCATCCACTGGATCTGGTGCGGCGCCGAAGGTGGCGGCCCGTCGCGCCGCTCCAGCCCCAGCAACGCGGCATAGAAGCGCGCGCTCGCGTCGAGATCGGCGCAGATGATGTTGACGTGATCGAGCGCGTTGACCTGCATGGTCGGCATCCTGTTGTTGCTTTGTCCGCAAGGTAGGCTGCGAAATCAGGTTCACAACGGCGAAAAAAGGCAGGCTGGCCCCGGGTCAGCGGAAGTACCGAAGGCGCTGATTAACCACGAAAACCGCTGCATTTGCTGTACGCCGGATGAACGGACCCGTCTTCGGTTTGTCAGTTGCGGTAATTACCGATTCCCCATGCGGCACGGCGGAGGCCCGGCGCGCCGACCATGCGAAGGGGACCGCCATGCAACAGATTCTCAAGTTCGACCTGACCGTCGATCCGATCGCCATGTACGAAGTCGATGGCACCACGCTGGAACTGCAGGTACTCCGCCCGAACCAGCGGCTGAGCTATGACGCGGCGACGCAGACCGTCACGCTGACCACCACCGAGCAGAGCTTCGTCAAGGTCCGCGCCTTCGTGCAGACCGCCGATGCCAATGACGATGCCTCCTTCTACAACCGTGGCGCAGTCACTTTCACCACGCTCGATGGCAAGGTGATCAACGATCCCACCAGCGAAGCGGGCGAAGACGGCGTGCCCGCCGACCAGGACGGCGACGGTTCGAACGACGACGTGGTACGCGGCGACAATGGCAAGAACACGCTGCACGGCGGCGCGGGCGACGATCACCTTTCGGGCAATGCCGGGGCCGACACGCTCCACGGCGATGCGGGCAACGACGACCTGTTCGGCGGCGCGGGCAAGGATGTGCTCGACGGCGGTTCGGGCGACGACGTGCTGGTGGGCGATGGCGGTGACGACGTGCTAGACGGCGGCACCGGGGCCGACATCCTCGACGGCAACGACGGGGCCGACAAGATGTACGGCGGTGATGGCGCCGACGACCTCACCGGCGGCGCTGGCGGCGACCTGCTCGATGGCGGCGCCGACAACGATCATCTGACGGGCGGTGCGGGCGCAGACCGCCTGTTCGGCCAGGCGGGCGACGATGTGCTGGCGGGCGGGCTCGACGGCGACGGCTTGCGTGGCGGCCTCGGCAATGACGACCTGTCGGGCGAACTGGGCAACGACAGCCTCTATGGCGAAGACGGCAACGACAATCTCAAGGGCGGCGATGGCGACGATTCGCTCAATGGCGGCGCCGGGGCCGACACGCTCCACGGCAATGCCGGGCGCGACATGATCGCGGGCGGAGACGGCAATGACCTTCTGTACGGCGATGCCGGCGACGACAAGCTGGGCGGCGGCGATGGCGACGACCTGTTCGTTGCGGGCGAGGATGCGGGCAACGACGCGTTCAACGGTGGCAGCGGCATCGACACGGTCGATTATTCCGCCGCCGATGCAGCCATGAAGATCGACCTGATCACCGGCCTTGCCATGGCTACGTCGGGCGACTCGGGCACCGGCGTCGACAAGATCGCGGGCATCGAGACGGTCATCGGCAGCGCCTTCGCCGACGTGATCACGGCGGGCAAGGGCGCGCAGAAGCTGGTCGGCGGCGATGGCGACGACACGCTGATCGGCGGCGCAGGCGCGGACCTGCTGACCGGCGGCGCGGGCAACGACACCTTCGTCTATGGCGCGCTTTCGGACTCGCAGGGCGCGAAGGCCGACACGATCAGCGACTTTGCGGCGGCCGACCGCATCGACCTGTCGGCGATCGACGCGGTCAAGGGGATGCCGGGCGACCAGGCTTTCACCTTCTCGGCCACGGCGCCGGTCGATGGCAACGCGGCGGGCGTGGTGTGGTTCAACGCTGCGAACCACACGCTCTACGCCAGCATCAACGCCAATGCCGCGCCCGAACTGGCGATCGTGCTGGCAGGCGTCGACAGCGTAAGCGCCGCCGACCTCGTGCTGTAAAGCGGGACCGGCCCGGCGCGCCACGGGGCGCGCCGGGCCTTTCCGCTGGCGGGATCAGAAGATCTCGAACAGCCCCGCCGCGCCCATGCCGCCGCCAACGCACATCGTGACGACCGCATACTTGGCGCCCCGGCGCTTGCCTTCGACCAGCGCGTGCGCGGTGCAGCGCGCGCCCGTCATGCCATAGGGGTGGCCGATCGAGATCGAGCCGCCGTTGACGTTGAGCAGGTCGTTGGGGATGCCCAGCTTGTCGCGGCAGTAGAGCACCTGCACAGCGAAAGCCTCGTTCAGTTCCCACAGGCCGATGTCGCCCACGGTCAGGCCGAAGCGGCCCAGCAGCTTGGGGATCGCATAGACCGGGCCGATGCCCATCTCGTCGGGCTCGGTGCCCGCCACCGCCATGCCCACATAGCGGCCCAGCGGGGTCAACCCCTTGCTGGCGGCGAGCGCCGCTTCCATCACCACCACCGCGGCCGAACCATCGGACAGCTGGCTGGCGTTGCCCGCCGTGACGATGCCGCCCTCGATCACGGGCTTGAGGCTCTGCAGCCCTTCGAGCGTGGTTTCGGGCCGGTTGCCCTCGTCCTTCTTCAGCATGATCTCCTTCATCGAGATCTCGCCCGTCGCCTTGTCCTGAACGCCCATCGTGGCGGTCACTTCGACGATTTCGTCATCGAACTTGCCCGCCGCCTGCGCGGCGGCGGTGCGCTGCTGCGATTGCAGGGCATATTCGTCGCACGCTTCGCGGCTGATGCCATAGCGCTGGCCGACGATCTCGGCGGTCTGCAGCATCGGCATGTAGATCGCCTGATGCATCGCCTTCAACGAAGGATCGGGCTGCACCCGCATCTCCTTGGTCTGGACGAGGCTGATCGAATCCTGTCCGCCCGCCGCGACCACGTCCATGCGGTCAATCACCACCTGCTTGCTGGCGGTGGCGATCGACATCAGGCCCGACGAGCACTGGCGGTCCATGCTCATGCCCGACGTGGTGATGGGAAGCCCGGCGCGCAGCGCGACCTGCCGCGCGATGTTGCCCGCCTGCGTGCCCTGCTGGAGCGCGGCGCCCCACAGCACGTCGTCCACTTCGGCAGGGTCGATCCCCGCGCGCGCAACGGCGGCCTGAAGCGACAGCGCGCCGAGCGTGGCGCCCGGCGTTGCGTTGAACGCGCCCTTGTAGGCCCGACCGATGGGGGTCCGGGCGACGGAAACGATGACGGCATCACGCATTGGTTTTCTCCTTCAAGGCTTTCCGGGGAGGTTGAGCGAACGGGTGAATTCAGGCCTTTTCGTAGCCTTGCGGCGCGATCGGGTTGCCGCCGAAGCGGTCGCGCAATTCGCGCTTGAGCACTTTGCCGATCGGGCTGCGCGGCAGCTCGTCGACCACTTCGATCGCGGAAATGCGCTGCGTCTTGCCCAGCTTGCGGTTGGCTTCGGCAAGGATCGCCTGCGGGTCAGCGCTCTTGTCGGCCAGCACCACCACGCCCAGCGGGGTTTCACCCCAGGCATCGCTGGGCACGCCGACCACGGCGGCTTCGCGCACCTCTGGCTGGCGAGTCAGTTCGGCTTCGAGGTCGCTTGGGTAGATGTTGAACCCGCCCGAAATGATCATGTCCTTGGCGCGGTCCATCAGGATCAGGAAGCCATCCTCGTCGAACTTGCCGACATCGCCGTGGCGGATGTAGCGGCGGCCCTCCTTGTCGTGCCACTCGACCTCGCGGGTCTTGTCGTCCTTGCCGTGGTAGCCGTTCATCATGATGGGGGAGTGGCCGACGATCTCGCCCACTTCGCCCTGCGGCAGTTCGTTGCCGTCCTCGTCGATGATCTTCATGATGTGCCCCGGACTGGGCTGGCCGACGGTGTGCAGCTTGTCGGGGTTGGCATGGGCGATCAGCACCGAGGTCGCGCCGCCTTCGGTCATGCCATAGCCATCGGTCAGGCCACCCGGCCAGCGCTTGAGCACGTCGGCCTTGAGCCAGGCCGGGAACGGCGCGCTGGTCGAGGACTTGAGCCGGTACGACGACAGGTCGAAGCTGTCGAAATCGGGCACGTCCATGATGCGGCGGTACTGCACCGGCACCAGCATGGCGTGCGTCACGCGCTCGCGCTCGGACAGCGCGAGGAAGCCGCGTGCGTCGAACTTCTTCATCAGCACGACCTTCCCGCCCGCAGTCAGCGTGGGCAGGAAGCTGACCAGCGTGGTGTTCGAATAGAGCGGGGTCGAACAGATCACGCAGGTTGCATCGTCATAGCCGCCGACGATCGTGCGCCGCGCGTATTCGTGGCGCATCTTGTGGCTCTGCACGATGCCCTTGGGCGCGCCGGTGGTGCCCGAGGAATAGATGATGTTGAACGGATCGCCGGGCGCGGGCAGGCGTTCTTCCGGCCTGGCGCCGTCCTCCGCCATCCAGTCGGCGAAGGGCACGCCGTGGTCGCCCGCACCGAGCGCGATGCGCTTGACGCCTTCAGGGAACGGAAGCCCCGCCAGCTTTCCCGCGATCTCGGCATCGAGGAACAGCACGCGGCTGCCGCTGTCGATCAGCATGGCGAGGATCGTCTCGGCGGTCGCGGTCGAGGTGAGCGGGGCGGCAACCGCGCCTGCCCGGATCGCACCGAGGAAGGCGAAGCCGGTGGCGACCGAGTTCATCGCCGCGATGGCAACCGGCTCGTCCTTCTCCACCCCTTCGCGCTGGAGCGCGGCGGCGACGCGGTCGATCGTGGCGTCGAGATCCTGCCAGCTGACCTGGGCGTGTTCATCCGCCAGCGCCACGGCCTCGCCCCGCCGCGCGGCGTGTTCGCGCAGGATCGTGGTCAGCGGCATGAACTCGGCTTCCGCGATCTCTTCGATGGTCAGGGCCATGAACCTCTCCGTTGTTTCTCGTTCTTGTCGTCGTGCAAGGCCCGGCCCACCCCCAGCCCCTCCCGCTGGCGGGAGGGGAGCAAGTCCGCCGTTTCCCCCCCTCCCGCCAGCGGGAGGGGTCGGGGGTGGGCAGCGCCAAGCGCCACCTCAGTTGAACGTCTCTCCAGCTGCGGCCTTCTTCGCCAGCAGCGGTGCAACGGGAAGCCCGTGCTTTTCCAGCCCCGCAACCACCGTCTTCAGCCCGATATGGTCGGCCCAGAACATCGGCCCGCCGGTCCACGCGGGCCAGCCATAACCGTTGAGCCACACGGTATCGATGTCGCTCGCCCGTTGCGAGATGCCTTCCTCGAGGATCAGCGCGCCTTCGCTGACCATGGGATAAAGCAGGCGCTCGACGATCTCCTGCTTGTCGATCACGCGCTGCACTTTGCCTTCCTTCTTCGCGAAGTCGGCGATGATCGCCTTCACTTCGTCGGACGGGGTGCGTTGGCGGTTGTCGTCGTAATCGTAGAAGCCCTTCCTGGTCTTCTGCCCCCAGCGGCCCACAGCGCAGAGCGCATCGCGCAAGCTCTCGATTCGGTTCGGATCGCGGTGCCAGCCGATGTCCACGCCCGCGAGGTCGGCCATCTGCCACGGTCCCATCGGGAAGCCGAAATCGAGCAGCGCCTCGTCCACGTCCCAGTAGTTCGCGCCTTCCATGATCAGCGCGTGCGCCTGCGCCTGCCGGGGCGACAGCATCCGGTTGCCGATGAAGCCGTGGCACACGCCCGAGACGACCGGCACCTTGCCGATCTTCACCGACAGCGCCATCACCGTGGCGAGTTGCGCCTTGCCGGTCTTGGCCCCGCGCACGACTTCCAGCAGCTTCATCACGTTGGCGGGCGAGAAGAAGTGCATCCCCAGCACCGAGTCCGGGCGGCTGGTGGCGGCGGCGATTTCGTTGACATCGAGGTAGCTGGTGTTGCTGGCAAGGATCGCGCCGGGCTTGGCGATCTTGTCGATGCGGCCGAACACCTCCTTCTTGACGTCCATGTTCTCATAGACGGCTTCGATGATCAGATCGGCCTCGGCCAGCGCGCCGAAATCGAGCGTCGGGTTGAGACGGCCCATCGCCGCCTCGGCCAGCGCGGCGTCCATCTTGCCGCGCTTGACGGTGTTCTCGTAGTTGCGCGCCATCGTGGCGACGCCGCGGTCGAGCGCTTCCTGCGTCATTTCCACGATCGTCACCGGGATCCCGGCGGTCAGGAAGTTCATGGTGATGCCGCCGCCCATGGTGCCGGCGCCGATCACGCCCACGCGGCCCACCGGCAACAACTGTGTATCGGCGGGAATGTCGTCGATGGTGGCCGCAGCGATGCGGGCGGCGTCGATGTGCTCCTTGGCACCGGGAATGGGGTCGGACATCGGTATCTGGCTCCTGCTGGCTGAGGGATGCTTTCGGAGGGGAGGCAAGAAAGGACAGGTCAGGCGCGGCTGTCGGTCAGCGCTGCATAGATCAGCGTCTTCAACTGGCGGCGGATGGGATAGGCCGACGAGGGCATGAGCTGGGTCATGAACACCATGTGCAGCTTCTCCACCGGATCGACGAAGAACGCGGTCGAGAAGATGCCGCCCCAGAAGAACTCGCCGACCGACCCCGGCACCAGCGCGCGCGTGGGATCGATGGTGACGCCGAAGCCGAGGCCGAAGCCGGTCCCGGCGTTGTTGGCCTCGCTGAACAGCGAACTGGACATCTGCGTCAGGTCCGCGCCGCCGGGCAGGAAATTGCTGGCCATCAGCGCCAGCGTCTTGGGGCTGACGAGGCGCACCCCGCCGATCCCGCCGCCATGGACCAGCGCCGAGGCGAAGCGGTGGTAGTCCGCCAGCGTCGACAGCAGCCCGCCGCCGCCGCTCTCGAACTTCGGCGCGCGGACCAGATTGCTGGTCTCGGCCTTGTCGAGCAGGTGCGGCGCAGCGCCCGGCACATAGGACCAGGCATCGGCGAGGCGGTGCAGCTTTTCGGGCGGGCAGGAAAAGCCGGTATCGACCATGCCCAGCGGATCGAAGATGCGGGTGCGGAAGAATTCGCCGAGGCTCATCCCCGAAAGCCGCGCCACGATCACGCCCAGCACGTCGGTCGAAACCGAATAGTTCCAGCCCTCGGCGGGCGCGAATTCCAGCGGCAGCTTGGCCAGTTCGGCGATGAAATGGTCGTTGCCGGGCAGGCTGGCGTGCCCATCGAGCCGCGCCTTGCGATAGGCGGCATCGACATTGGTGCGGTTCTGGATGCCATAGGTCAGCCCCGACATATGCGTCAGCAGGTCGACGATGCGCATCCCGTGCGCCGGGCGGCCCGGCATGAACGGCGCTTCGCCGCCGCCGCCGGCATAGACGGCAAGGCCCGCAAATTCGGGCAGCACCTTGGTCACCGGGTCTTCCAGCGCGATCGCGCCTTCTTCCACCAGCATCATCACCGCGATCGAGGTCAGCGGCTTGGTCATCGAGGCGATGCGGTAGATCGTGTCCTGACCGACCGGCGTCCCGTCGTCGCGCATGGCGCCGAGCGTCGCGCGGTAGGCCGCCTTGCCATCGCGCGCGACCAGCACGTCCACGCCCTTGAGCTTGCCCTTCGACACGTAGCGTTCGTCGAGCAGCGTTTCGATCCGCGCGAGGCGGGCGGCATCGAGGCCAAGGCTGGCGGGATCGGTAAGCTGAACCGTCATGGGACTATTCCTTCCTGTCAGCCGAAGATCGCGACCGACTGCAACCCGTGCATCACCTGCACGCCATCGCTGTTCCACATCCGCAGGGTTTCGCTGGAAAAGCCCTGCGCCATCGCGTTCGAGCTGGTTTCGAGCATCCACCAGCCGTCGTCGGTTTCGGGCGTGTCGGTCAGCAGCGTCAGCGACCAGTTGATCGAGCTGATCGGTCCCATCCGCTCCATCACGGTCATCGCGCCGGGCGGCAGGGTATCGCCGATGCCGATCAGTTCGCCCACCGGATCGAGGCCCGCACGGTCCTTCAGCCGCACCCAGCGGCGGATCGTGCCCGTGGGAATTTCGCCCTTGGCCGCCGCGTGGCGCAGCTCCATGCGATGGGTGAAGAACGTCGGGTCGGGATGCGCCTTGGCGGGCGCGGCCTGATCGTGGGGCACGAAGACCTCCAGCCGTCGCTGCGGCACCGAACCGTTGTCCGCTCGTCCACTGCCAAACAGCCACAGCGCGCGATGCAGCAATGCGCCGTTCGCGCTGATCTCGGTCTCTACCTGCGACACGCTCTTGCCAGCTCGCAGAATGCGCGCGGAAATCTCCACATCCTCGCCCACCGGGGCCACGAAGCCGATCTGGCCCCCACGCAAGGGCGGAAGATCCGGGAAGGCCGTGCGCGCGGCGGCGTGGGCGATGAACGAGGACGCACCGCCGTACATCGTACGGCCCTGCATCCACCCCGCCGCGCCGTGCAGCACGAAGCGGTCGCCGCGCCGTTCCATCGTGGAGGACAGTTCGCCCAGCGTCAGCAAGCGATCGGTCATGCGGCCGCCCGTCCGGCTCCGGCACGCAGGCCCAGCGTCGACATCGGAAAACTCTCCCATCGGGTGCAGGGCTTCTCGCCCCTTCCCCACCAGAAAAGGGCCTGCGAGCGCCTCCGGTCAACCGAAAAAAGCACGCGATGCGGCGGTTTTCGGGGCTTACGCTACGGCATTGCGGGGCGCGTGCCGGACGAAAGCGGCGCCCTCTTCAGTCGCCCAGCGCCACGACCGAATCGGCCAGCCGCTCGACCTCGTCGGCGCGGTGGCTGACGAGCACCATCGGCAGGCGCAGATCGTCGCGAATGCGCTCGATCACGCCCATGATCTCCTCGCGCCGCGCGGCATCGAGCGAGGACAGCGGCTCGTCGAGCAGCAGCAGGCGCGGCCCCGACAGCAGCGCGCGCCCGATCGCCACGCGCTGCGCCTCGCCGCCCGACAGCGTGCGCGGACGGCGATCAAGCAGGGACGCAATGCCGAGGAAGACACAGGCATCGTCGAGCGTCAGGAAACGGCGGTCGGGGGAGGCCAGTCGCCAGCCGTAGAGCAGGTTGTCGCGCACCGAGCGGTGCGGGAACAGGCGCAGGTCCTGGAACACCACGCCGCAACCGCGCGCCTCCGGCTTGCGGTCCAAGCCCTGCGCCACATCGAACAGCACGTCGCCATCCAGCACGATGCGGCCCGCGACCGGGCGCAGCAACCCGGCAATCGCCTCGATCACACTCGACTTGCCTGCACCCGAAGGCCCGAACAGCGCGGTGATCCCCGCGCCGGTCGCAAAATGCGCGGTGATGCGGCGGGTGGTTCGCTGGATCACGACGTCGACTTCAAGCGACACGGGTGCCACCCATACGGCGCGCCAGCGCCTCGGACGCGACCAGCGCGCCCAGCGACAGCGCGACTGAGATCGCGGCAAGGCGCACGACCTGCGCATCGCCGCCCGGCATCTGCAACGCCGAATAGATCGCCAGCGGCAGCGTCCGCGTCTCGCCCGGAATGTTCGACACGAACGTGATCGTCGCGCCGAATTCGCCCAGCGAACGAGCAAGGCCCAGCACCGTCGCGGCAAGTACGCCCGGCAGGGACAGCGGCAGGGCCACCGTGGCAAAGGCGCGCCACGGCCCCGCGCCCAGCGTGCGCGCAGCGGCCTCAAGTCGCGGGTCGACCGCTTCCAGCGACAGCCGGATCGCGCGCACCATCAGCGGCAATGCCATCACCGCCGCGGCCAGCGCCGCGCCGGTCCAGCGGAACAGGAACGTCACGCCCAGTTCGGCAAAGAACCGCCCGAACGGGCCGTTCGCGCCAAATCCCAGCAGCAGCAGCCAGCCCATCACCACCGGCGGCAGCACCAGCGGCAGGTGGACCAGCGCATCGAGCAGCAAGCGCCCCGGAAAGCGCGTGCGCGCCAGTACCCACGCCAGCGCGAAGGCGACGGGCAGCGTCAGCAGGACCGCGACCAGCCCCACCTTCAGCGAAAGCGCGACGATCGCCCAGTCGTCGGGAGACAGCATCGCGACCTCAGCGTGTGCCAAAGCCGAAGCGACGGAACAGCGCCTTGCCCTCGCCCGAGAGCAGGAAGCGCCGGAACGGTTCGGCATCGGCACTGCTCGCCTGCTTCAGCCGCGCGATCGGATAGACGATCGGCGCATGGCTCGCAGGCGGAAAGACGCCGACGACGCGCACGCGCGGTTCGGCACGCGCGTCGGTCGCATAGACCACGCCCAGCGGCGCTTCGCCGCGCGCCACCAGCGCCAGCGCCGCGCGCACGTTTTCGGCGCGCGCGAGCTTGCCTTCGACCTGCGGCCAGACGCCCAGCCGCGTGAGCGCCTGCTTGCCATAGATCCCGGCGGGCACCGCATCGGGATCGCCCATCGCCAGCCGCCCCGCGCCCAGCGCGCGCGCCAGCGGGAAGCCGGGGCGGATCGCCAGTGCCAAGCGGCTCGACGCCGGGGCGATCAGGACTAGAGCGTTGAGGAGGACCGGCGCACGGCTGCCCGGCGCGACGAAACCGGCAGCGGCGACGTGGTCCATCCACGCCTCGTCCGCCGAGATGAACAAGTCGGCCGGCGCGCCCGCCTCGACCTGCCGAGCCAGCGCCGAAGACGCGGCGAACGACAGCACCGGGCGGCCATGCCCTTTGGCCGCCCACTGCCCGGCGGCGGCGGTCAGCGCTTCCTGAAGGCTGGCGGCGGCCAGAACGACCGGCGCCCGCGCTGTTGCGAGCGCGGGCGCAAAAGCCGCCAACAGCGACAGGACGAAAGCAATTGCGGTGCGGAACCCGGCCATATCGCCAAGCGATAGAACCCGCTGACCGCGCAAGCAACCGCCCCGTCGCGGCGAAGGATCAGAGCCCTTCGGTAAGGATCACGCGGTAGTCGGACGAAGCCTTCCGCAGCTTGGCAACTTCCTGGTAGGCATCGCCGAAGTACCAGGCCTTGGCTTCGTCCATCGTGTCGAACTTCACCATGACCACACCTTCGGCCGGCTCGCCCTCGGGCGTTTCGCAGGGGTTGTAGACGACTAGCGGCTGCACGTTGTGCCCCGCCATCGTCCCGCCAGCCTTCTGGCCATATTCGGCGAACGTGGCGGGATCGCTGACGGAGTTGCGGATGAAGATCGCGTAGGCTGCCATGGTACTCTCTCCTTCTTTAACTGATTAGCTAAGGAGCGATAGGCAACCGAAGAGGGCTTGGCAATCCGCACCGAACGCGGCAACCTGTCAATTGATAGGATTGCGAGAGGATGCGCAGGGCCGGGCCGGAAAACGGTCGTCCTGCCGGAAAGGGAACGAACCCATGCCATTGTTGCGCCAGGTACCCCGCAGCGAGATTACCGACGAGGTGATCCTGACGTACTTCCAGCACTTGTTCGGGGATCGCGACCCCACCGTGGAGCCCGGCACCGCCACCGGCACGCCCGGCGACTGGTGGAGCGTCTTCGCGCTTTCGCCCGACATCTTCCGCCACGCAGTCAATGGGTTCGCGCTCTATCGCAGCCCTGAACGGCGCATCGACCCGATCTTGCGCGAACTGGGCCAGACCCGCGCGGGCTGGGTCAAGGGCAGCCAGTTCGTGTTCTCGCAGCACTGCAAGTCGTTGCGCGGCCTCGGCTGCAGCGAGGAGAAGATCGCCGCCGTACCGCACTGGGCCGTGGCCGATTGCTATAACGAGCAGGAACGCGCCGTGCTCGCCTATGCCGATTGCCTGGCTCAAGCCAGTGGCCGCACGCCCAAGGCGGTGATCGACAAGCTCAAGACCTTCTGGGACGACCAGCAGATCTTCGAATTCACCTACATCACCTGCCTTTACGACATGCACGCCGTGATCACGCGCGCGCTGCGCATGGAATTCGACGACCGCGAGGAGCCGATCGTGGAAGTGGCAGCGCCCGAGGACTTCGACGCGGCGGACTTCCTTGGCGGCAGTCGCAAGAAGCAGGAGACGCAGGCATGAGCGGGAACACGGTCTTCGACATCCGCGGGGTCAACCACCTCGCGCTCGTCTGCCGCGACATGGCGAAAACGGTGGCGTTCTACCGCGACGTCCTCGGAATGCCGCTGACCAAGACGATCGACCTGCCCGGCGGCATGGGGCAGCACTTCTTCTTCGACATCGGTAATGGCGATGCCATCGCCTTCTTCTGGTTCCCCGATGCCCCACCCGCCGCCCCCGGCATTGCCGCGCCTTCTGGCCTGCCCGCGATGGGCGACATGAAGAGCGCGCACGGATCGATGAACCACATCGCCTTCAACGTGCCCGCCGAAAAGTTCGACGAATACGTCGCGCGCCTGCACGAACGCGGCGTGCAGACCTCGATGGTGCTGAACCACGACGATTCGGAATGGCAGGTCGCCCCGCAGATGCAGGACGGCGTGTTCGTGCGTTCGGTCTACTTCTTCGATCCCGACGGCGTGTGCCTCGAATTCGCGGCCTGGACCACCGAACTGGGCGGCGCCCATGTCAAACACGACCCGATGCGTGCCGACGGCACCAAGGCGGTGGGCATGATCGTGAAGGATGCCGCGCTACAATAGCGCGGGATCGACCACCCGACCTTCGCGCGCGGAAATCTGCGCCGCCTCGATCACGGCGTGGACGGCCAGCAGTTCCGCGCCGGTGTTGGGCGGCGGCCCCTCGCCCCGGATCGCGTCGGCCAGCGCGGCGTAGAAGTGATGCTGCGCGCCGATGGGCACCGGCAGCAGTGCCTCGGCACCCTCGCCGTCGATCAGGCGCAGCGGATCGGGATCGACGCCCCACCCCGCCTCGCCCGGCCGCAACCCGGCGACCGATTGCGCTTCCTGCCGGTCGAGGCCTTGCTTGATCAGCGACCCTTGCGTGCCGTGGACGGTGAAACGCGCCGAACCGCCCGCCACGCACATCCCGGCGTGCAGCACCACGCGCCTGTCGGAATAGCGCAGCACGACGTGCGCCCAGTCGTCGGTCCGCCCACCATCGCGCAAGGCCGCAATGTCCGCGCTGACACCCAGCGGCATCCCGAACAGCAAAAGCGCCTGGTCAACGAGGTGCGGCCCGAGATCGAACCACACGCCCGACCCCGCCCCGGCATTCTCGCGCCAACGGTCGCGCACCTGCGGGCGGAAACGGTCGAAATGCGATTCGAAATGAACCACGCGACCGATCCGCCCTGCGGCGATAGCCTGTCGCACGGCCAGAAAATCGCTGTCCCAACGCCGGTTGTGGAACGCGACGAGCAGCAGCCCCCGCGCCTCCGCCAGCGCGATCAGATCGCGCGCCTCGGCCAGAGACAGCGCCAGCGGCTTTTCGACGACGACATGCCTGCCCGCCTCGAGCGCCTGCGCAGCAAGCGCGGCATGGGTCTGGCTGGGCGTGGCGATGGCCACGACGGCAATGGCGGGATCGGCCAGCAGATCGGCGATATCGCCACGCCGTTCAACCCCTTGCGGCACCACGGCATCCGGCTGGCGCGCCACGACAGCGCGCAAATCCAGTCCCGGCGTCGCGGCGATGTAGGGCGCATGGAACACCCGCGTCGCCATGCCATTGCCGACGATACCGACGCCGATTACGCTCATGGATGGGGCCTGCCCTGCGATTGGAAGCATGGTGAAATGATGGCGGAGACGGAGGGGGTCTCACGAAATTTCATAAGGATATGTTTCAAAAGGACAATCTCTAGGATCGAGTCAGTGAGACCCTAAAAACGACCCCAAATCACTCCATGCCGATAGCGCAACCCTGCCCCCTCCGCCAGTTTCAGAGGGTGAGCCGAGTGCGTCAGTTAGTCCCAGCCTGCATCAGCTTGGGCAGCGCCATTTGTATAAGTGGGAATGGCGCAAACCACCATCCTTCATCCATTTGGCGCTCCATGCCATGCTAGGTTGTGTGCCTGCCGCGGCAACGAAGGAGGGACTACCACAAGTGAGGAAATCCGCCGCTCTTGACTGTCTAACCCGCCAAAATCAGCCTTAGCATTTCCGCGACTTCCCGTTGCCACTGTTTACCCTTTCACGGCACAAAATGCTGGCACCGCACGGGCGCGGCTTCACGCACGACGCAGCGGAACCCCACGTGCGAGGTCGACGTGTCGATGGGCTGCGCGTAGCGCGCCGCCGGGCGATAGCGCACACAATAGTTCTCGGCACACAGGTGTGAGCCGCCTTTCAGCACCTTGCGCCCGATGCGGATCTCGGGCTGGCACGGATCGAAGCTGCCCGCCTCGTCCCCACCACGAGGGTTGGCTGGAATGCAGCACGACGACGTCTTCAGGCCGGTGGGACGATCGGCATACCAATGACGTGACCCCGCTGGTGGAAATCAGGGGGTCACGTCATCATCCATTCAGGTCACGCAGCGGTATATCGACGTGAACCCGGGTCAACTCAGCGCGGCTGTGGAGCTGCTCTGACTGCTCGCGATTGGTCGTGTGCCACGACTGTTTCGGGGATGTAGCGGACGTCAGGATGGCGCAAAAACTTGGATTTTCCCATGCATAATCCGGTGGCCATACCCCATCGCTGTGGCTGCCGAGATAATCTTCTCTGTCGTCACGCCAGCAGGCAGTGAGGAAATGGTACGATAGACTTCCCCTCCCGGCTTGCTCAGGCACTTTGCTGACAAAATTTTCTCAACAGCCTTGGGAACTTTGGCCGCAACTCCACTCACTGAAACGACCTCACGACTTTGTACTCAATCTCACCATCGCCCGCCTTCGCAATCTGGATTATCGCCCCTCGGTATTGCAGTTCGGCGCTATTCTCGGGAATTTGAAACTCCCTGATCCTCTCCCCTTGAGGCCCGGTTTCCGCATAGATGAATTTCAAAAATCCACCCGATTTCCCGGCATATTCGATGGACTGGTTGACTGAATTTTTGTTGTTGATGAACGCTGGACCGACACTCAGGGCATCCGCTGGCTTCGCGTCGGTGCAAAGGCCTCCGTTGCCACATAGTTGGAACGAGCCATCGGGCTTCACCTTGTAATTCACCTTATAGGTGATGCCCAGCGAACCATTGATGTAGTTCTCAGGATTATATTTCTCGTCTGAAGGAACGCCTTTGCAGAGCGGCTCACCAGATTTGACGACGAAATTGGCACCGAGCATCGTTTTCAATGCGTCGAACCGTGGCGTGATGCACTGCTTGAACTGACCACTCCGCGAGTAGAGCATCCTGTCGCCCACATAGGCTTTTGCGTTCGCGCCTAGATCAGGCTTATTTTCGGTGATCTCCTGATACATCACCGGATCGGCAGCATGTGCAACGCCCGCGATTGCCACAGCGCAAAGGCCAGCAAGGCCCAAAGCCAATTTCCTCAACAGCACGAAAATCCCCCTCGATGCCCAATCTCGACAGCATACGAAGGGGATTGTGGCGATGCAATCCGGGCATCCCCGACCTCTTCGCCATCAGCCGTGTAACACAACTGCTTCGAAGTTGACCGCTAAAGCAGGCATCTTAGTCCGGCCATTGAGATTGAATAGCCCTAGTTTTCTAGACGCCTTCTGCTTTCAAAATCTGCTGCCGCTCGAACTCGACGGGCGACAGCATCCCGTTCCTGACCTGCTTGCGCACCGGGTTGTAGAACATCTCGACGTAATCGAACACGTCCTGCCAGGCTTCCTCGCGGGTTTTGTAGGTGCGGTGCCGGATGCGCTCACGCTTGAGCGAGGAGAAGAAGCTCTCGGCGACGGCATTGTCATGGCAGTTGCCGCGTCGGCTCATCGAGTGCTCAAGATTGTGAGCCCGGATGAAGGCAGCCCAGTCCATGCTGGTGAACTGCGAGCCCTGGTCCGAGTGGATCAGCACCCGCTGCTTCGGCTTGCGCCGCCATACCGCCATATGCAGCGCCTGCAGCACCACATCGGTGGTCTGCCGGCTCTGCATCGACCAACCCACCACGCGGCGGGAATAGAGATCGATTACGACAGCCAGATAGGCAAAGCCTTCCAGGGTGCGAATGTAGCCGATCTGGCGCAGCCACATCGAACTGCCGGGCCAGCGTGTTGTCGACCACCAAGGATGGCTTGCCGCCGTAGCTGCCCGGTCGGCGCCTGTAGCCGATCTGCGCCTTGATCCCCGCCAGCTTCGTCAGCCGCGCTACGCGGTTCTGGCAGCAGGTCTCGCCGTGATCCAGCAGATCATCGTGCAGCTTGCGATAGCCATAGACCTTGCCGCTGTCGTTCCAAGCTTTGCGGATCAGATCGGTCTGCCGGGCATCTTCCCGAGCCCGCTGGCTCAACGGGCTCTTCTGCCAAGCGTAGTAGCCACTGGGCTGCACGGCGAGGCACCGGCACATGGCTCCCACGGCAAAACGATCGCGATGCTCGGCGATGAACGCGTATCCCACTTTGCCTCTTGAGCGAAATACGCGGTCGCTTTTTTAGGATGTCGCGCTCCTCGGTCACCCGGGCCAACTCGCGCTTCAACTGGCGGATCTGGGCATCCTTGCCGGGATCGCCGGACACCAACTTCGCAAGCTGACGCTTCCGGGCATACAGCGAGTGCTGACTGACACCGAGCCGCTGTGAAACCTCCGCCACCGGATACCCGCGCTCGGTGATCTGGGCCACCGCATCACGCTTGAACTCATCACTGAAACTGGGTTTCCCCATCATCACCTCCTGCCCTCAAAATTAGGATCGAAGGTGTCCAGAAATCTGGGGGCTATTCACTATTCAAAAACTAGGGGCTATCCATACTACTCGACATACGCCGCCTCATCTCCCATTGTCTCTTCTAAAATTGTGGGATGACCAATGGTAGAGCAGTGTGTCAATTGTGACGAAAAAATTTCAGAAGGTGGGTTACTGACCTCGCCGAACAAATACCTTAGCCAGAGTGAACTTAGCATCATAAATTTCGTCGAAGGCACATCATATGCAGCCCTGTGCAGCAAGTGCGGACAGCGAGTTAATACCTCAGCCCATCACAAGCTGAATTCCAGCATAGACGAGATCAAAGACTACCTACAGCGGGCCGCCCCTGATTTCCCAATGCTGACCGTAGGGGTGCTGCCGGGAGCCAATGAATATCGCGCGCTCGGGATGGTGACGGCGAACATCGCGGTCGGAACAGGCTTCTTCAACGAACTAAGCCAAGGGATCTCCGATATGTTCGGGGCCGTGAACGAGCAATCAGGCATGGCATTGAAGGTCAATAAGGGAGAAGCTGCGGCGCGGGGCATACTAGTGAGCAAAGCGTTGGCAATGGGCGCCAACGCGATCATTGGTGTCGACGTTGATTATGGCGTGACCAATAACAACGCAGCCACCGTTAACATGCAGGGCACAGCGATCATCATTTCCGATCCAGCGGCAGTCCTAGGCGAAAAAGCCACGAAGTCTGCGGAATGGATCGTTTGGGCTTGGAGCCGACTGATCCAACTCCGCCGATGGAGCCAAGGCGAAATCCGCGACGGAGAGATATATTTCCCTTCCCCGCCGCAGTGACTGCTGGGGGGGGGGGGAAGAGGCGTTTTTGCTAGACCGATGCCATGGCAACCCGATCCCCCCGCCCCGATACGGTGGATGGTAAAGCTCACGCACCCTCGTCCTTATGCCAGGGCCCGCGCAGCAGAGGATGACTCTGCCGCTGCATCAGTAGCTTTCAAGGTTTCCCTAGGACCAAACGCGTCGGTGAGTAACTCAGGACACTGCACCTGAGTGCAGCCTTGGAACGGTGCCTCCGCCATGGTTATGGTTGAGAAGCGGGATAGGAGGAAAATTTCCTATGAAGAAATGGATCATCGCACTTGCCATTACGTTCACCCCGGTGAATTCCGATGCACAACCCCTGCACAATCCCATCCCGAAAGAGTTCCACGGAGTCTTCGCGACAAAAATATCAGAATGCAAATTTCCATATGAAGATCGTGTTATTTCAATTTCTTCAAATGGCGTTCATTATTACGAGGGTGACGACTACCTGATAATGGGTATCGAGTTTGGCGGTTCTTCCACCAAGTCGGGAAAACTGGTCCCCCTTTTCAACGGGCGTTTTACCGGTCGCAACGAGACCAAGCTGCTCGGCGAAATGAACGTGCGAATGGAAATGGAAACGCCAAATCTGTTGATCCGGTATGCGCTCAATGACGATGGCGTCCCTGACCCCCACCCCTCAGACATTTGGGTGCGCTGCCCATCGACAACGGAATAGCCAAAAAGAATACTTCTTGCACTATCGAAAATTAATGAAATTTTTCGATGACAATTTCATTAAAATCACAGCATAAAATTTATGAGACCATGAACATTACCCAATATATCCCATAGACAATCTGACCCACCAACGCCTGTGAAACTCATTGTGGTCTTCCAACTGCTTTCCCAGTACGCTCAACCATCCACCGCTCCACTGCTCGAAAGCAGGCGTACCATCGGGATTACTCAAATTCTCCTGCATGGTACGCATCGTGTAAACCGGGTTCTGCGTCTGTCGGGTCGCGCCGATCTCATGAAAATATGACCCATCCATCAACAAGCGCGTTTCCCCGCGATAGGCGAGGACGACGCTGTCAAAGGACTTGTCCTGCAATGCCTCCGCCGCCTTGAACAGCATCCGGTCCATACCGGCCATTGACTGCGTTCCTTCCACTGACCGTATATCGATGACGATTTGAGTGGGACTGAACAGCCAGCGCCGATAAGCGATCATAGATGCGTCGTTTTCATCAGCGAGAGCGCGATGCACCGGCACGATGACCACGGCGTTCCAAGCGGCGAGTACAATGAGCAACCCGCCCAACCACCAAGGCCAGTGGCGCTTTGAACGAACTGCAGTTTTGGCCGGGAAGGTCGGAGCATCTGCTCCGGTAGTTTCTTCTGTCATGTCGCAATATCTGCCCGTAAAGTTGCAGTGAGAATACGCTGACTGATATCTGAGAGCCACCGAACAGTTCGCGTCAGTTCACCTTAAATCCCGCAAAAGTGCTTCTGCCTGAGCCAGAACCGTCTGCACAGCGGCATCAGAAAGATCAGGCGGGTACCCGAACTTCTTCAAGATCCGCTTGACCAGCACGCGCATACGCGCCCGGGCACTTTCACGGTGATGCCAATCCACGGTGGCATTCCGGCGCAGCTGCTCGAGCAACTCATGCGCGATGACGCGAAGTTGGTCGCTGCCCATCGCCTCAACTGCACTCTGGTTCTCGGCGAGCGCGTCGTAGAAGGCCAGTTCCTCCGGCGAGAGACCGTGCTCCTCGCCGCGCTGCTGTGCCGCCTTCATGTCCTTGGCCAGCGCGATCAGCTCGTTGATCATCTCGACAGCCGAAAGCGCACTTGCGTGATAGCGGGCAACGGCATCTTCGAGGCGCTGGGAGAATGCCCGGCTCTCGACCACGTTGGATCGGCTGCGGCTCTTGATCTCGCCTGCGAGAAGCTTCCTCAGCGCCTCCAGCGCCAAGTTCTTCTTCTCCATGCCTTGCAGTTCCAGCAGGAACTCGTCCGAGAGGATGGAGATGTCGGGGCTTTCGATCCCAGCCACCTTGAGGATGTCGATGATCTCGGCAGAGGCCACCGCGCGGTCGATGAGCTGCTGAACGGCGAGGGTCTTTTCCGCTGCCGAAAGCTTGCCCTTGGCCGTCTTCTTGGCAATCGCCGCCCTGACAGCCTGGAAGAAGCCGATCTCGTCACGCACTTCGCGGGCCTCATCACTGGCCGAGGCCAGCGCGTATGCCCTGCTCAACTCGAGGACGAGATCAGCGTATCGACGTTGGGCCTTCTTCTTGTCCTCATCGGACTTGGCCTTCGCCGTTTCGCCTTCCGTCCACTTGAGCACCCAGTCGATGCCGCCCGCGAGACATTGCAGACGTTCCATGGGCGCGCCGTGAATGCCTGGGGCATAGTCAAAGCCGTGGTAGATCCCGCGCACGATCTCATAGCGTTCCAGCAAGGCCGCAACGGCCTCTTCCTCTGGGATGCCGGTCTTGTCCCTATCCGACGTGGTGTAGTCGCCCAGCGCCTTCTTCAGGTTCTGGGCGATGCCGATGTAATCGACGATCAGCCCGCCGGGCTTGTCGCGGAACACCCGGTTCACCCGTGCAATCGCCTGCATCAGGCCGTGCCCGCGCATGGGCTTGTCGACATACATCGTGTTCATGCACGGGGCATCGAAGCCGGTCAGCCACATGTCCCGGACCAGAACCAGCTTCAGCGGGTCCTTGGGGTTTCGCGCCCGCTTGGCGAGATTGTCGCGCCTGCGCTTGTTGCCGATGTGGGTTTGCCAAGCCAGCGGGTCGGATGCCGAACCCGTCATGACGATCTTGATCGCGCCTTCGGTATCGTCGGTCGAGTGCCACTCGGGCCGCAGGGCGGTGATCTCGTTGTATAGGTCGACGCAGATGCGCCGGCTCATGCAAACGGCCATCGCCTTGTATTCGGTCCCGTCCGTGCGCGCTTCCAGGTGGTCCACGATGTCGGCTGCGATCTGAGAGAGACGCTTCTTCGAGCCCACGAGCGACTCGACGGTGGACCACTTGGCCTTTGCCTTCTCGGCCTCGGTCAGGCTTTCGTCCTCGACCAGCGCCTCGATCTCAGCGTCGATCAGCGGCTTTTCGTCCTCGTTAAGTTCTATCCGCGCCAGCCGGCTTTCATAGTAGATGGGGACCGTGGCACCGTCTTCGACCGCCCGGCTGATGTCGTAGATGTCGATATATTGGCCAAACACCGCCGGGGTGTTCACATCGGCCGCTTCGATCGGCGTGCCGGTGAAGCCAATGAACGAGGCATTGGGCATCGCCTGTCGGATGTAATGGGCATAGCCGTAGCGACGGACGCCGGTCTTGGCGTCCAGCCGGGAGTCAAAGCCATATTGGCTGCGGTGGGCCTCGTCCGCCATCACGATCACGTTCCGGCGGTCGGTCAACTCGGGGAACCGTTCTTCGCCGCGCTCCGGTGAGAACTTCTGCACCGTCGTGAAAATCACGCCGCCCGAGGCGCGGGCGAGCAGCCGCTGGAGGTCTTCCCGACTCTCGGCCTGCTCCGGGGTTTGGCGCAGCAGGTCCTTGCAGAGACCAAAGGTGGAGGCGAGTTGGTCGTCTAGGTCGTTGCGATCAGTCAGAACGACAATGGTGGGGTTCTCGAGCGCAGGCGCTTTCACGGCAAGCCCGGCGAAGAAGGCCATGAGGAAGCTCTTGCCCGAACCCTGCGTGTGCCAGATCACGCCGATGCGGCGGTCGCCATCGGGGCTGCTGGCCTCCACGGCATGACCGATCGCCTTTCTCGCGCCGTGGAACTGGTGATAGCCAGCCACGACCTTGAACAGGCCATTCCCATCGTCGCCAAACACGATGAAATCGCGGACGAGCGCGAGCAGGTTGGCGCGGTTGAATACGCCGCGCAACAGGGTCTCCAGCTCTGGCTGCCCGCGGTGCGCGAAATCTTCGCCGTTGATCGTCCGCCACGGCATGAAGCGTTCCTGGTCGGCGGTTAGCGAGCCGATCCGGGCTTCCAGACCGTCCGACGTGATCAACACGGCGTTGGTGCGAAACAGGTTCGAGACCTGCGCCTTGTAGGTCTGCAACTGGTGGAATGCGTCCACGATCGTGGCGTTCTCTGCCGCGGCGTTCTTCAGTTCCAGCACCGCGAGCGGCAGGCCGTTGACGAACAGCACCACATCCGGACGGCGGTTGTGGCTGCCCTGCACCACGGTGAACTGGTTCACCGCCAGCCAGTCGTTGGCCTCAACATCGTGCAGATCAACCACCCACACCTTGTCGCCCACGATACTCCCGTTGCCAGCCCGATATTCAACCGAAATGCCCTCGGTCAGGTAGCGATGGATGCGCCGGTTCTCTTCGACCAGCGAGCCGGTCTCGCTGGTCATGAGCAGGCGAACCGCCTCGGCTCGCGCCGCCTGGGGAATGGTGGGGTTGAGGTGATCGATCGCCTGTTCAAGGCGCTTCAGAAGGACGACCTCGGAGAACGCCTGACGTTCAGGATGACTGCTGTCCGGCGCAACCGCCGTTCCGTGCAGATAGTCCCAGCCGAGATCCTGAAGGATCTCGACCGCAGCCTGTTCCACGATGTCCTCTGAGATCTTGGGCATCTCAGGCAAACACTCTGGGTTCCACCGTCGCCGGCACGTCGAAGATCTGGCAGGCGAGTTTCGCCAGGAACAATTGGCGTTCGGCGACCTTCTCCGCATCCCAGGTGGGCCAGCATTCGAGCGACTGAACCGTCTTCGTGATCTTGTCCGCAGCCCCGATGATCTGGGCGTCAAGGTCCGGCTGGCAGCGCGCCAGCAGGAACTTGGACTGCCCGTAATGCGGCGCCTTCACGGTGTACGGCTTGTTCGAGATCGAACGGTTGATCGACTTCTCGATCAACAGCAGGTTGCCCAGGCTCTGGATGACTTCCTGGTCTTCCGCGCTCGGGCCAAACTCTTCCCGCGCCTCAACGTCGGCATTGTCGGCAAGCATGTGCTCGATGTCGTTGCCGCCCGCCGTGTAGTCCGAAAGGCGGTCGCGGGAGTCGCTGGGACCATAGGCTTGCAGATCGACGGCCTGGGTGATCTTCGCCAATAGGTATCGCAGACGAAACTGCCGTAGATCCCACGACTTCAATTCGCGAAGCGCGCGTCCGAAGGCCGGTGCTAGGTCCGCGCGCTCCTTCACGAAGGTTGCAGCGACAAAGCCGTCGAACTCTTCGACCTTGATTTCGCGCAGTTTGCGTGCGGCGTCCACGATCTTGCGCTCATAGTCCTTGGCCGGTGTGCCCGTCAGCAGCCAGACGAACATCGTCTTCTCGATTTCGACGGCGAGCTTGGCGAACTGTCCGGGGGCAAGGTGCCGCCCCGCCAGCAGCAGCATGAAGTGCTGCTTGATCGACTGGCCACCCAGCAGGCGCGTATTCTCGATACCCGGCTCGGCCGCGCCATAGGCGTTCCTGCCGCGCGAGAAATTGGCATAGGCTTGCGCGGCCTCTTTCAGGCGCTTGGCGAAACCGAGAGGCTGAGACGTGTGCAGCGTGAGCGCCGCGTTCTTCTGGAACCAGTCGTAGATCGCGTCTTCGCGCAGTTTGCTGTCGATGTCGAAGGTGGCGAGCAGGTAGTAGCGCAGGAACCGCAATGGCTTCTCGCCCACCGCGTAGATCTCGTCGGTCAGTTCCTTCCAGACCTTCTTCAACTCGGAGAACTCATGCCCCTTGGCGTGCATGAACAGCAGGTTCTTGAGCAGGTCCATCGCGTCGAGGCCAACGCCGCGATCGTTGATCGTCTCGAAGATCTTCAGCGCCTTGGCGATGGTCGGCGTTTCGATGCGGATCACCTTCACCTTGTTGGTGATATAGCCGTAGAACCGCAGAACCTGCGCCTTGTCGTCGCCAAAGGTGGTGGTGAGGAAATCGCGGACGGTGTCATACGCCCCGCCGAGATTGCGGATCGAGCGAGAGCCATCGCGCGGCGTCTGCGCGGCGTCGCCCTCGGCATAGCCCTTAAGCACGCCGCCCGCGTCTTCGTACTGCACATCGAGGCGCAGACGATAGGCCGTGTGGCCCTGCCAATCGATGGTGCTGGCGGCAATCTGGTTGGCAAGTTCATCTGGCACGTCCGCGCCCAGATCTGCCAGCGCATCGCGGATGGCGCAGAGCGTGAGATAGGCGGTCGTGGTGCGCTGCTGGCCGTCGATCAGTTCGAACACCTCGTCATCGCCCTTGCACACGACGATGGTGCCGATGAAATATTCGGGCGCGAAGTGCTGGGTTGCCGCCTCGAACTCGATGTGGATGTCCGACAGGAACTGGTCGACCTGGTCGCCGCCTTCGCCCTTGGCGTCGGCCTCACCCCACACGTACTCGCGCTGGTAATCGGGCACGCGGTAGAAGTCCTGGAACAGCCGCTTGAGCGTCATGTCCTGCGAAACGATGCTCTGTTCGGTCATGTCCCTGCTTTTCCTGTCTGGTCGCGTGCCGCACGCCGTCCGGCGGTCGATCAAGTTCTGCGTCGCTCAAGGCCCTGCGGCTGAGTGACTTAGAATTTGGTCAACAATTGTACGGACTTCGAAAATTGTTTGAGGATTGAAGCACACGAGATCGGCGTCGCCAAGTTCCGACATCTTTTCCAGCGCGCTGTGGCGACCGTAGAGGACTTTGCCGTTCTTGCCGTCGCGCGTCCGCAGCTTAGCCGCAGGCGAGGGCTTCTGTTCGATTGACCCGCCAACCAGCCCGCCGGCAGACGCAGTGGTGATCCAGATGTTGGGCGGAACCTTCTCGTTCTGCTCGAACATCACCTCGTGCGGCTTGCCGCCGGGCGCGGTCACGACATAGCGCCGGGCCTTGCTCGGCTGATGCCCCAGCGGATGCTCCGTGCCTGCCGCGTCGAGCATGGCGATGCACGCCTGCCTGATCTGTTCCCGGTCGGCGGTCACGCGGCGCTCTCCAGTTCGAGATCGCCCACGCGCACCTCGCCCGACATCAGGCGCGGGAGCAGGTAGTCGCGGGTTTCGGCGAGAGTGTGGTTTTCGGCAACGCTTGCCTTAATCCGATCAAACATCGGCCCGAGTAGTGCTTCGAGCGCGTCAAGGATTGGAAGTGGTGGGCTGGGGAACGACATCGCATCGAAGGTTTGCCGCGTGATCGTAGAAAAAACAGATCCATGGGCCATGGCGCGTAACCGTTCAACGGCATGGGACGCCAAGAGGTAAATGAAGAAATTATAGTCACCCTTCGATGACCGCAGGGCATAGCACGACTGATTGAATGCCATCTCTCGGGCAGAAATTGCCAAATTCCCAACAGTTCCGCGTGCCGATATTATAGTGGTACCAGCAGGGATGAGTCGGACAGAACTTCCTGCTACGCCTTCGGCGGTAATGGATTTTTCGGTGGAGTAGACGAACACGTCGCTGCCAGACGGTGTATCGACAACCGAGAACCAAGGTATTTCGCCCCCCCAGAAAGCCGGATTGGACGTTCTTGGCGTTCCGCCGCCGATGATTTCTACGTGAGAAGCGAGGCTGGGCTCAGTCCACCCTATCGGCAGGCCATCCTCATCAAAGGCATCGGGGAACAACGCCGCCAGTTCCGCCGCGCGCGCGGGATCGGGGGTGAGGCCACCCATGATAGCGACGGGGTCGGTCTCGCCCGCCTGCTGGCGGCGGACAGGGCCGAAATCGACAAACCAGTCGCGGAAGATCGCCTGCGCCATCGCCTCCAGCGTCTCGTTCATCCGCCGGTTCAGCTCGATCTTGTCGTCGAGCGCGGACAAGATCGAGGCGATAGCGCGCTGGTATTGGTAAGGAGGCAATTTTAGAGGGAAATCGCGGATAATACCTTCATTCAAGTTAGGCATCGTCGCGCCGATCGCGTGGAATTTGAACCAGGAAATTGATGCCGGGTCCGCAAGAAGATGCGAGAGGTATTCTCCGCAAACTACGTTGCTTCCAGAGGCAACGCGCAGCCGAATTGCTCCGGTCCCGCAAATGAAGCCCTCTTCGGGGAGCCTGACCACACCGATATGACCTGTCGCTTGGACGCCGCGCCGCGCGAATAGAATGTCGCCAGCACGCAAACTGTGCCGAGTTAGTTCAGAAGCCTTGTCCGGGCTGATCTGGGGGCAAACTTCACGATCAATGCGCCGCTCTCGGATCGCCTCCGTTGGAACAACGGGAACGCCGGAGATCACATAGTCATAGGAATGTAGTTGCGATCCGAACGGGCCAGTTTGGATCTGAGCGTGGCCTTGCGCAATCAAATCTCCGATTGAAGCAACACCAGCAGTCATGCCCTGATGCTCCCCATCGCTGTCTCAATCACATGCTCCAGCGCGCGCGATGTTGAGAATTGCTTTGACAGCTTGTCGCGCAGCGCGCCGAACCGCTCTTCAAAGCTGATCCCGTCATCTTCCAGGTCCGCTGCGCCGACATAGCGCCCCGGCGTCAGCACGTGCCCATGCCCACGCACCTCGTCCAGCGTGGCCGACCGGCAGAAGCCCGGTTCATCCGCGTAAGGCTCCAGACCCGCTGCGGCGACAGCGTCCGGCCAGTCGCGCCAACGGTGGTACGTGTCCGCTATCCGCTTCACGTCCTCGTCTGAGAACTCACGCCGGGTGCGGTCCACCATGTGGCCCAGCTTGCGCGCATCGATGAACAGGATCTCGCCCCGGCGATCGCGGTGGCCGTTCGCGCTCTTGTCGCGCGCGAGGAACCACAGGCAGGCCGGGATCTGGGTCGAGTAGAACAGTTGCCCCGGCAGGGCGACCATGCAGTCGACATGATCGGCCTCGACCAGCGCCTTGCGCATTTCGCCTTCGCCCGACTGCTGCGAGGACATCGAGCCGTTGGCCAGAACCACGCCCGCCGTCCCGCGCGGGGCGAGGTGGTGCAGGATATGCTGGAGCCAGGCGTAGTTGGCGTTGCCCTGCGGCGGGGTGCCGAAGGCCCAGCGCGCATCGCCTTCCAGCTGCGGCTGCCACCAGTCCGAAATGTTGAACGGCGGGTTCGCCATGATGAAGTCGAACTTGTTCTGCGCGAACTCGTCGCGCAGGAACGAGCCTTCGTTGTTCCACTTGATGTCGGCGTCGATGCCGCGGACCGCCAGGTTCATCCGGCACAGCCGCCAAGTGGTATGGTTGCGCTCCTGCCCATAGATCGCAATGTCCGATCCGCGGCCCTGATGGCTTTCGATGAACCGTTCGGACTGCACGAACATCCCGCCCGACCCGCAGCAGGGGTCATAGACGCGGCCCTGCGTCGGCTCGAGCATCTCGACGATCGTCTGCACCACCGATCGGGGCGTGTAGAACTCGCCCCCGCGCTTGCCCTCGGCCCCGGCGAACTGCGAGATGAAGTATTCATAGGCGCGGCCCAGCCGGTCGCGCGCCTCGCCATGATCGCCGCGCATGTCGATATTGGCGAACAGGTCGATCAGCTCGCCCAGCATCGTCTTGTCGAGCTGGGGCCGCGCATAGCCCTTGGGCAGCACGTCCTTCAGCACGGTGATGTTGGCCTTCTCGATCGCCTCCATCGCGTTGTCGATCAGCCCGCCGATGTCGCCCTTCTTCTCGCGCCCGGTGGTCACGTCGACAAAAGTGATCTCGGGCAGCTTGGCGTTGGCCTGAAGGTTCGACCAGCGCGCCTCGGCCGGAACCCAGAACACGTTGGCGGCAAGGTACTCCTCGGCATCCTCGGGATCGGCGTATTCTTCCTGCGAGAGCCGCTCGTAATGCGCCTCGAACGCCTCCGAAATGTACTTCAGGAACACCAGGCCGAGCACGACGTGCTTGTACTCTGATGGTTCGAGGTTGCCGCGCAGCTTGTCCGCCGCCTTGAACAGCTCGCCCTCGAAGCCGAGATCGCCGCCCTTCTTCGCCGTGGCCTTCACCGCCTTCTTCTCCTTGTGCGCCACAGGTGCCGTCGCTTCACCTTGCACGGCGGGAGCGACAGTTCCGGTCGCAAGTTGCACCGAACCGCCCCGGCCGCGCCCGGGCACCAGCGCGCCAGCCGCCACCAGCGCGTCCTTCACCTCGGCATAAGTCGCCTCGTCCCAACCCAGCGCATCGCGCAGCTTGCCGTTGCCCGCCGATCCCCCAAGCGCGGTCAGCGCCTCGATCAGGCGGTCCGAAAGTCCCTTATGATCCATTATCCGGTCGCAATCCTATTTCGACTGTGGCTGCGCGAGGAGACGCGGCAGTCAAGCCCAGCGTGCGCTCAACGGGGATCTATCCAACTCACGCGAACATCCTCAAGGTATGAAGTGCCATTTCTTGTAGGCAAATGCGTGATCAGTTTGAGCAACCGATTGTTGGATGCCTGCAATCTAGACCACGCTCAGCAAATGAGCTTCTCAAGAGCACCATTCTCAACGGAAAACATGGCAACGGACCGAAAATTGGGAAATTTTCAGCGGCAAAATCAAGGGGGTATCGCACCAGCCGGGTCCGCAGGTTGGTAATGAAGGTCCTACCCTTCTGGCCGGGTCACCATGCTGACCGGCACCACCGCCGGCACACGTCGCGATGACATCATCACGCCCCACCATCTGCCCCAACAGCCCTTAACTGCGCGAGGCTGGCATTCAGGGTTTCTGGCACCTGAGGTGCACCTGCGAGGCCATCAGGCCCGGAACCTGCTGATCGCCCGTTTCCATTCGCGCTCATCGGGCCAAGGCAGGACGATGTCGGCCTCCGACGGTCTCACGATCTCGATCCGGACGGCCTTGACCTTCTTGCGGGTGGCGATGGCGCAGACGATGCACCAAAACCTTGCCCCCGCACTGGTGAAGGTGTCGTTCCAGTGGCGCTGCTGGAACAGCCACCACAGCCCATGCGGGTTGAAGGTTGCGCTGTGCCCGCACCGGCAGACTGGCTTCACCGCACGATGGAAACAGGCAGCTTCAAAGATGCAGGTCGGCTGGTGCGTCCCTGCCGTGGTCCAGCGCACGGTTCACAGCGCGAGTTTCAGCTGAGCGTCGTCCATGACCCAGGGCGGTGCTTCGCTGGTGATGGCGCGCGCCAGTTCCAGAGCTGCGTCCTCCCGCAGACGCTCATTCGGCGCGGTGATGCCGACGCGCGCCCAGCCGGGGGCAGCGAGGATGGCTTTGGCGATCGTGTCTGGTTCGAGTCCCATACCCTCATTGGAACATATGAGGAACATTTTTACAAGACCCGCTGCCCCCGACCACATGTATCCCTCGCCGGTTCCCTTGGGATTGCAGGTCGCCTGACAAGCGGAAAGGCCGCCCTCGGGGCTGTTCCCCGAAGGCGGCCATATTCTCAAGAATTCAAAATTTCATAGAGGGGCGAGCCCCTCCAGCCCGAGCCCAAGTCAGGCGACAACCAACAGATCGGTGAAATCCAGCGTCGGGTGTCCTTCCAGCAGAGCCACCTGCACCGCCTTGGCCTTGCCATTGCCATCCGCGTCGTACCACAGGGTGCCGGTGGTGGTGTTGTAGATCAGGCGGTCGTCGGCATCGTGCGCCGCATCGACGCCTGCACCTGCCCAGAATGCGCCCGCATCCACCGCGCCGGTCGCGGCAAAGCCCTTGAACACCGTGAGGCTGAACGTCAGCCGGTCCTCGCCGTGGGTGAAGTCGGTGATAGTGTCGCGGTTGCTGTTGCTCGGCTTGGTGTCAAACGCAAAGGTATCCGCGCCCGTCCCGCCGGTCAGTACGTCGAGCCCTTTGCCGCCGACGATGCGATCGTCGCCGCCAAGGCCCGAAAGATGGTTGGCATTGGCGTTGCCGATCAGCACGTTGGCGCTGTCGTTGCCCGAACCGTCGAGCGCCAGCTTGCCGCTTTTCAGCGTAAGGTTCTCGACTTGGTCGGAGAGCACGTGGCTCACAGTGGCAAAGACGCTGTCGGTCCCGCCATCCCCCGTTTCGACCTCGATGTCTCCGACGCTGTCGATGTAGTAGAGATCGTCGCCTGCGCCGCCTTCCAGGGTATCGGCCCCGGTCTTGCCGTCGAGCAGGTCTGCGCCCGCTCCGCCAACCAGGTGGTTGTCGAGCACGTTGCCATAACCTTTGTGCCCGGTATCGTCGATGAAGACGAGGTTCTCGAGGTTCTTGCCCAGCGTATATTTGGCAAGGGCGGTGCGAACCGTGTCGACGCCCTCGCCGACGTTCTCAGTCATCTTGTCGCCGCTCACCTCAACGACATAGACGTCATCGCCAAGCCCGCCCGCCATCTTGTCCGACCCTGCCTTGCCGTCGAACCAGTCGTTGCCGGTGGTACCCACCAGTTTGTCACCCTTGGCGGTGCCGATGATCAGATTGTATTCGAGCACGTCGGTGACGGTCACGGCCAGCGCCTGCGTGTCGGTAAGTACGCCGTCGCTGGCAGTAACGACCACGTCGTAGACGTTGTCCCCACCCGCATCCGCAGGGATCTCGAAGTTGGGTGCGGCCTTGAAGCGCAGCGCGCCCGTGGCTGCGTCGATCTGGAACAGCGCGGCATCGGCCCCGCCAGTGATGGCGTAAGTGATCGTCGTCCCCGCTTCTGCATCGGTGGCGTGCACGGTCGTCACAGCGATGGTGTTCTCGGCCACCGAGACGCTCGCGCCGGCCCCACCGCCGTTGCTGTCGATGGCAGGGGCATGGTTGACCGGCGCCTTGAAGGTGAAGACCTGCGCCTTGATGCCAGCCCCATCTGCGTCGCCCAGCGTGCCGCTGCCATCCATCCAAGCCACAGCAAAGCCGCCATCGTCGAGGCCTGTGACACTCGGACGCCATTGTGCAGAGCCGGTCTGCGTGTTGACTAGAAACTCACTACCCACCCGCGAACCGTTCGCGCCGAACACTTGCGCCTTCACGCTCCAAGAGCTGGCATCGCCCAGTGTGCCGCTGGCGTCCTCCCACGCCACCACGAAGCCGCCACCGGCAAGCGCCGTTACCGTGGGCAAATCCTGCACGCTGCTGGCCTGGGTGTTCACGAGGAATTCGCTCCCCACCTTGGCCCCATCTGCGCCGAAAAGCTGCGCCTTGATGCTGGTCGCGTAGGGATCGCCCAACGTACCGCTCGCGTCGCTCCACGTGACCACAAAGCCGCCACCGGCAAGACCGGTAACAGTGGGCGTCAACTGGTTGCCTGCGGTCTGGGTATTGACGCGAAACTCACCGCCCACCTTGGCCCCATCCGCAGCGAAAACCTGCGCCTTGATGCTGGTCGGATCGACATCATCGAGACTGCCGTCCGTCCAAGACACCACGAAGCCGCCATTGGCCAGCCCGGTCACGGTCGGATCGTATTGTGACTGGGAGGTCTGGGTGTTGACAAGAAACTCCCCGCCTACCTTGTTTCCACCTGCGTCGAACAGCTGCGCCTTGATGCTCCACTCGCTGGCATCGCCTAGCGTCCCGCTCGGGTCCATCCACGTCACCACGAAGCCGCCGTTGGCAAGGTCGGTGACGACCGGGAACAGCTGCATGTCGGCAGTCTGGGTGTTGACGAGGAACTCGCCCCCGACCTTGGAACCATCGGCGCCGAACACCTGCGCCTTGATGCTAGTTCCGCTGGCATCGCCCAACGTCTGGCTGGAGTCATGCCAGGTGACCACGAACCCGCCATTAGCAAGCGCGGTAACGGCCGGGTCGGTCTGCGCGCCGCTGGTCTGGGTATTGACGAGGAACTCGCTACCCACCTTGGCCCCATCTGCGCCGAAAAGCTGCGCCTTGATGCTGCGATCGCTCGCATCGCCCAGCGTGCCGCTGTAATCCATCCACGTCACCACGAAGCCGCCGTCGGCCAGCCCGGTGATCGTCGGATTGAGCTGATCGGCCCGCGTCTCTGTGTTGACCAGGAATTCCCCGCCCAGCTTCAGCGGCACGGTGTCAGTCGTGTCGCGCACAGTCACCGCCAGCGCCTGCACATCGCTCAGCGTCCCGTCGCTCGCCGAAACGATCACGTCATAGACATTGTTCGCGCCCGCATCGGCAGGGCTTTCGAAATCGGGAGCGGTCTTGAACGACAGCGCACCGGTCGCCGCGTCGATCGTGAACAGCGCGGCATCCGCCCCGCCACTGATGGCATAGGTCAGCGCATCGCCCTCGGCGTCGCTCGCATGGACCGTGGTAACAGCCGTGGTGTTCTCGCCAACGGTGATGCTCTGCGACGGCGCGGCATGAAGCGTCACGTTGTCCAGCGTGGCGCCGAACGCGCCGTCCTGCACGTCACCGGCAAAACCGATCACCGTCTGCGCGTCGGTGGCGACGAAGGTGATGGTCTGGTGCTTCCACGCAAACGGCGCATCGGCGGTGAAGTGATAGGATTGCCCCGCCACCGTCACCGTGATGTCGCGCTGCGCATCGCCGCCGAACGACAATTCCCCATTGATGTTCAGATCGAAGCCGAGCGTATAGGTCTGCCCCGGCGTCAGGGTCACGGTCTGCGAAATCTCGCCCTTGGTGCCCCCGTTCAGATCGATGTAGTAGTCGCCGCCACTGGCTGGCAGGCTGGGGTAGGACGCCCCGTTGATCCGGTCGATTGCGGCGGCAACCTGCCAGCCATCGAGCGAGGTGGTCGTCTCGTACTGCGAAATGGCGGAGCCTGCCTCGAAACCGCCGTTGACCATCAGATCGGCCCCGTGCGCGCCGAAGCTGGGCGCAGTGTTGATCACCGGCAGCGAGAAAAGTTGCGCTTTCACAGCGACATTCGACCCATCGCCCAAGCCAACGCCATTGTCCTGCCAGGCCACCACGAGGCTGCCATCCCCCAGCGCGGCTATGGAAGGATACCTCTGCTGTTGTGCCACCTGCGTGTTGACGCGAAACTCGCCCCCGACCGACGTGCCACTTGCATCGAAGGCCTGCGCCTTGATCGCATAGCCGCTGGTATCCCCCAGCGTCCCGCTCAGGTCCTCCCACGACACCACGAAGCCGCCATCTACCGTCCCGGTGATGGTGGGCGACGTCTGGTAGGAGGTGGTCTGCGTGTTGACGAGGAACTCGCCGCCGACCTTCGCGCCGGTGGCGTCGAACTTCTGCGCCTTGATGCTGGTCGCGCTTGCATCGCCCAGAGTGGCGCTGGAATCTTGCCACGCCACGACGAAACCGCCGTCGGCAAGGCCGGTGATGGTCGGCCGGTTCTGGTCACCCAACGTCTCGGTATTGACGAGGAACTCAATGCCGATCTTGCCACCGGCAGCGTCGAAAACCTGCGCCTTGATCGACCCGCTCGCCGCATCGCCCAGCGTGCCACTGAGATCGTACCAAGTGATCACGAAGCCGCCGCCCGCAAGATCGGTGACATTGGGGTAATACTGAGAGCCCGCCGTCTGCGTGTTGACGAGAAGCTCGGTACTAGCCTTGGCTCCGGCGGCATCGAACACCTGCGCCTTGATGCTGGTGCCGCTCGCATCGCCCAGCGTTCCGCTATAATCGTACCATGTTACTACAAAGCCGCCATTTGCCAGCCCGGCAATGGTCGGCGTGACCTGAGAATCCGCTGTCTGCGTGTTGACGAGGAACTCGTCACCCACCTTGGTCCCGTCCGCACCGTACAACTGCGCCTTGATCGAGGTGCCTGGATCGCCTCCGGTCCCGCTGGTGTCCATCCAGGCAATCGCAAAGCCGCCGTTGCTCAGGCTGGTGACGGAAGGGTTGACCTGAGCGCCGTTCAACGCAGAGTTGACGAGAAACTCGGCGCCGACCTTGGCTCCGGTAGCAGCGTATAGTTGCGCACGGACACCGACGTCGGGATCGCCCAATCTGCCGTCCGAATTGGTCCAGATGACTATGAAGCCACCATTGGACAGCCCCGTCACTCGCGGCAGAAGGAAATTGTAGTTACCTGCATCGCTGACAGAAATTTCGTCACCAACCTTTACAACTTCGGTTATCATGGCCCCCATTGCGCCGACATGACGGCACGGTTAACCAATCTTAACACGATACAAGGGTAATTACCCTAACCAAATGAGGTAAAAATCGTTCAAAGTGGCGATTTCAAAATAAGCAATGAAGTTACATTTCGGAAATAAACAGTATGGTCACAATTCGGTAATAATATTACTGGCATCATTCTGGCCTACCTAGCTGAATTTACTTCTTTTATTCCACGCCGAATGGCGCGGCTTTACCCAGAAACGCTGCCGCCCACGCTCGCCATCTGGCCACAGGCGGATGGCGCGACGGCGGACTGCGGGATCGCGCCTTCGCCGCTGGAACATGGGAAGCTCGTCGGCGCGTCGCGTTGCCTGCTTATGAGGGTGGATTAGTGCTCCATGCCTCGCCCAGCCAGGGGCGGGCTGGATGGACTGGCGATGGTGTCCGACTCGAGCGCGCGAGAAACATGGGTGCGAGCGCGGTTGACACGCCCACCGCCCGGGCGATCATGCAGGGATGTGTAACCTCTACAAGATGCGGGCCAACGTCGCCGAGGTAGCCAACCTCTTTAACGCGCGCGCGCACGAGGGCGTCAACTTCGGCGACGAGGTCTACCCCGGCTATCCGGGTCTTGTCGTTGCGCAGGGCGAGGTCCGAACCATGACGTGGGGGTTCCCGCTCCAGCTAACCGGCAAGCAGGGACAGAAGCTCAAGCCCAAGCCGGTCAACAACGCGCGCGAGGACAAGCTGAGCACGGCGTTCTGGCGAGACAGCTTCGCCAAGCGCCGATGCCTGATCCCGGTAAGCGCGTGGGCCGAAGCCGAGGGCCCGAAAGGCTCCATGACGCGCACCTGGTACTCGATCACCGGCGCCGAGCTCTTTGCCGTTGCCGGGATCTGGCGACCGACGCAGGAGTGGGGGGATGCCTATTCCATGGTCATGGTCGATGGCTGCCCGCAGATGGCTGACGTTCACGACCGGATGCCGGTGGTTCTGACACCGCAGGATTGGTCGACCTGGCTGACTGCGGAACCGGAAGCCGCGTTCGCCCTGTGCCAGACCTGCCCGCAGCCCCTAGAGGTGGATCGAACCGACGAGCCGTGGGCGAAACTCCGAGCGCCAAAGTTGTGCTAGGGGTGGATATTAAGTTGCGATATGAAACCCACCTCATCGTCTGGGGGGACAATAAGCTCAGCGCCGACGCTCGCGGCCCAAAGAAGTCACCGTTCACGGTAGCATCGCAGATGCTGGTCATCGGCCTCAATGCGGAACTGGACGCCCTTGTGCCTGCGCTCGAAAGGACGGGTCGACGCCAGTATCTTGTTGCGGTCGATCCTGAAGTTTCCGCTTCCGGGGACCTCGAAGTGGTCTCCGCGCTCCATGTATGCAAACGGATACAGTGAAGGTCGGCCTCGCTTGGCTTCATGTTCAGGGACTGAGCCGGATCCTATTATGGTGTACATGCCGAATACATGGGTATTGCTACAGATTTTTCAAGTTCCCCATCTCGAGAGCGGGCCCGCATACCGAAACTGCTCACCCTGAGGTCGCGGCGACCAGCGGGGATGCCCTTTCCGCGCAGACCCATTTTTCTCGCGCCTGGGAAGGGGGCTACAGCGCCTCGAGGACCTACAGGCAGCCCGAATGCTTGAGCGACCTAATCGTCGCTCAGCGGCGCGAGAAAATTCGGGCTGGGCCTGTTGCCGCTCGGCAACGAGGTGGCGGACCTCGGAAATGGATCCATGCCCTCCAAAACCGGGCCTCAGCCACCCGCGAGGACTGCATCAGGATCTCGACGAGGCTCAGAGGCCCCAACTCCCACCTGCCGCTGCTGCCCCAGCTCGCGATCCTCGACGATCTCAAGCGAGGCCACGGCGTGTGCGAGGTGGCACGGACCTACCGGGTGGACCGGAAAGTGGTCCAGCGCCTGAAGAAGTTCGGACCCGGAAACCGGCGTTGGCAGCTGCCGCCCGAGTTCCAGCTTTTAACCATCGGTTCTCGGTGGGCTGCTCGCTGAAAGTCATTCGCTTATAGGAGAAAAATTTTTCGACCGTTTCTATGATCTGATAAACGAAGGTTATATTATATAATGCTCCCGACTTAACTTAAGATATAATATCATAGAAAGAGTCAATTTTTTTTCTCTCTATAGGCGAATGACCTTCCCCCATTTCCAGACACCATTTCATAGAAATGGTATCCCCCGACCTACCCTATCCAGACCCTACGACTGAGAATTAGCCACCGCAATGAACCATATGGGTTAATATGAACATGACCCGATGCTGCCAGACCCGTGACGGTCGACCCGCGCGCATCGTCTGCACTGACCGCATACACGCCACCACCATGGCCTTCGTCGGCCCGCCGAGCGAAGACCGGGGCGTCTAACAGCACAACCAGCAGTCTGGGCCGGCCCATGACGACGCTGGTCGACGCACGCTGACGTCCTTGCCGTCGATCGCTGCAGAAAGCACCCCGGCAACGACGCAGGCCACGCTCCCGGACCGCCTGCGAACTGGTTACGGGCACCCGCGATCGACCCGATGAGCCCCACGAGGGTCGCGGTCGTGCGCAGCAAGCGCCCATCGTCCAAGAGAAGGAGTCGAAACGGACCAATCGGTCCGCGGACCAACTTGAACCCGACTCCGCCGAACCTACCTGGGAATGCGAGCCGAACGGGGGGTGCAACCCCCGCCCGGCTCTGACCACCAACCGTCCTATGGAGACGACTCATGGCTAAGCAGCCCTCTACCACCACCGACAACATCTGGCAGCACCTGCTCGCGACGCACCGCGAGGCCAAGAACAAGATCGACCTCCGCATCGGCAACGCCGAGAAAAACCGCGAGACGATGTACGCCTGCGAGGACACCCTGCTGGGCATGAACGCCCGCGGGCTTCAGGACATCCTCCACAAGCTCCTCTTCCTCTGGCCCGACAGCCTCGAGTCCGACACGCCGCTCGCCAAGCAGCAGAGCCGCATCATCCAGGACCTCGCCTACCTCATGGGCCCGCTCGAGATCGGCTGATCCCGAGCCTGAACCGGCCTGCGCACCACGCGCAGGCCCGGGCAGCCCACAATCGACAGCAGTTCATAGAAACGCCCCCGTTCGGCTTTGCCCGGGGGCGTTCGCGTGGATAGTCGGGCTGCTCCGTGAACCAGTATTCAGGAGTACACCCGTGAACACCGTGACACATTACAAGGTTGATCAGGCCATCGACCTGCTCAACATCAGCAGGTCCACCTTCTACAAGGCGGTCCGTGAAGACCGGATCGCAGTCACCAAGATCGGACGCTGCACCCGCGTCTGCGCCAAGGAGCTCGAACGCTTCGCGGCGGACGCAAAGGTGGTCAACTGACCATGGCTCGACAGATCAACCGCCTCAGCGCAACCAAGGTGCGCACCCTCAACGCCCCGGGCCGTTACGCCGACGGTGCCGGCCTGTACCTCGAGATCGGTAAGACCGGGGCAAAAACCTGGTGCTACCTGTATCAGTGGGCAGGGAAAACACGCCAGAAGGGCCTCGGCCCGGTGCGCCTGACAGGCTTGGCCGAAGCCCGCGAGAAGGCACGGTACCTTGCAAAGCTGGTTGCGGAGGGAATAGACCCGGTCTCCCCCCGTGCCGCAGCCAAGGCTTCGGGCAAGCCCACCTTTGGCACTGTCGCGACCCAGCTCATCAATGATCGCGAAAGCGGGTGGAAGAACCTCAAGCACCGCCAGCAGTGGCGCAACACGCTTGAGACCTATGCCTCCTCGATCTGGGCCACTCCGGTGGACGCGGTCGAGGTCGAAGATATCGTCCAGGTCCTGCGCCCCATCTGGCACGCGAAAGCAGAAACGGCGAAGCGAGTTCGCGGACGCATGTTCACCGTGCTGAATGCAGCCAAGGTCCTGGGCCATCGCTCAGGGGAGAACCCGGCCGACATCGCCAACATCGAGCCGATCCTGGGACGTCGGCGCAAGGGCGTGAAGCGGCATCACCCGGCGATGCCCTTTGTTGATGTCCCTTGCTTCCTGAAGGACATCAGCACGCAGAGCAGCATGGGCGCAAGGGCCCTCGAATTGCTTATCCATACGGCAACTCGCACGAACGAAGTGCTCGGTGCCCGTTGGAAGGAATTCGATCTCGAGAACGCTTTGTGGGTGATCCCCGGTTCGCGAATGAAGAAGGGCATCGAGCACCGCGTCCCGCTGAGCACGCAGGTCGTGACATTTCTGAAGACCCTGCCCCGTGGGTCCGAGTTCGTTTTTCCGGGCCAGAAGGAACGCATGCCGTGCTCCAACATGATCATGAGCATGGTCATGCGCCGAAAGGGGCTCAGTCACTACACGGTCCACGGGTTCCGCTCGTCGTTCCGCGATTGGTGCGGCGAAGTTGCTGACGTTCCGCGTGAGATTGCCGAACAGGCACTGGCACATCAGGTGGGCAACGAAGTGGAGCTGGCCTACCGCCGGGGGGACTCACTGGCTCGACGACAGATCCTCATGCAGGACTGGTCGAACTACCTGACAGGCGAGGTCTGATGCTCTGGCGCTTCGGTCGCTCGTCAAGGGCGACCGATGCGCGCCTAGGCCGACCCCAAAAACGACCCCAAATTGCGTCACCGATACCGGAGAACCACCGCAAACAACGGCGCACCGACCAGCTGCTTAAGTTGCGGTTTTTCGGGGATTTTCGCTCAGGGAGAAATCTGCGCACACGCAGGTATGGCGGAGACGGAGGGATTCGAACCCTCGGTACCGGATTTACCAGTACGACGGTTTAGCAAACCGTTGGTTTCAGCCACTCACCCACGTCTCCGGATCGCAGCGGCGAGCGCGGCCTATAGCGGGCGATTTCGGGGGGAGCAAGGGCGCTTGCCGGAAATAATCGCGCGGGCCCGAACGCGCGTGCAGCGGGGCATCCGGGCGCAAAATCGACTCGGCTCATCGCCGGTTCATTGTGCCGGGGCGACCATCGCCTGCACTGGAGCCTTGCGGGCGATGCGTCGCTTTGGCAGGCCCGGATGGGATGGGAACACCGAACATGAAACTTCACCGCCGCATCGCGCTTGCCGCTGCCGGCCTTGCCCTGCTCGCCGGAACCACCGTATCGGCGCAGGTCCGCTCGATCGACCCGAACGAGGCGATCGATGCGGATCTCAACCAGCCGGCGCCGATGCCTACGCCCACGCCGCAGGCCCGGATCGATCAGGCCGCACCCGTCGGCACCGAAGCGCAGACCCCGAAGCCGCTGCCGCCGCTGGTGGATGCGGCAGCCGCAGTTCCCGCCACGTCGGCACCCCTGCCCGTGACGACCACGCCGCCCCCGCCTGCGGGCACACAAGGGACGCCAGCAGGCACCTACAAGGAAGACGACCTGATCGGCGCGGCCGAGGGCGTGTTCGGCAAGGGCGCGCGCGGCCTTGCGTTGATGATCCGCGACATCCTGAAGAAGCAGGGCGAGCCGATCGGCTACATCACCGGGCGCGAGGCGGGCGGCGCGGTCGTCGTCGGGCTGCGCTATGGCTCGGGCACGCTGCACCACAAGATCGAAGGCGATCAGCCGGTCTACTGGACCGGGCCCTCGGTCGGGCTCGACCTTGGCGCGAACGCCGCCAACACCTTCGTGCTGGTCTACAACCTGCACGACACCGGCGACCTGTTCCACCGCTATGGCGCGGGCGAGGGGCAGGCCTACCTCGTCGGCGGGTTCAACGTCAGCTACCTGCGCCGCGAGGACGTGGTGCTGATCCCGGTGCGAATGGGCGCGGGGCTAAGGCTCGGGCTCAACGCCGGGTACATGAAGTTCAGCCGCAAGCAGAACTGGATGCCGTTCTGAGCACTGGCGTTCCGCAGCCGTAAAACCAAAATCAGGGGTTGCGGCCCGCCCCAAGCAGCGGCATGGCGCGGGCGATTTCCATACCGGACAGGAGGGTCCGCCCATGCTCGAAAACCTTGCCGCCCAGCCCGCAGACGCGCTGCTTGCCCTGATCAAGCTCTACAACGCCGATCCGCGCGCCGACAAGATCGACCTGGGCGTCGGCGTCTATCGCACCGGCGAAGGCGCGACCCCGGTGTTCAAGGCGATCAAGGCCGCCGAGGCCAAGCTGCTCGCCGATCAGGATTCGAAGGCCTATCTCGGGCCCGAAGGCGACATGGGCTTCGTCCACGCGCTGATCCCGCACGTGTTCGGCGCGGACTTCGACCGTTCGCGCGTCGAAGGGATGCAGTCGCCCGGCGGCACCGGCGCGGTGCGCCTTGCCATCGAAGTAGCCAAGCGTTCCGGCGTGAAGCGCATCCTGATGGGCACGCCTTCGTGGCCGAACCACGCGCAGATCGTCGCGGCGGTCGGCCTCGAACTCGTCACCTTCAAGCACACCACTGCCGAAGGCACCGCCGATCTCGACGCGCTGCAGGCCGCGCTCGCGGCTGCGCAACCGGGCGATGCGGTGCTGCTGCACGGCTGCTGCCACAACCCGACCGGCGTCGATTATACCGAGGCCCAGTGGGACGCGATCGCTTCCACGCTTTCGGACGGCAAGGTTCTGCCGATCATCGACCTTGCCTATCAGGGCCTCGGCGATGGCATGGAGGCGGATGCCTATGGCCTGCGCAAGGTGCTGGCCTCGGTATCGGAAGCGCTCGTCGCCTATTCATGCGACAAGAACTTCGGCCTCTACCGTGACCGCGTCGGTGCATTCTATGCCGTGACGTCGGACGCCACGGCGCTCGCCAACGCAATGGCCAACGGCGCCACCGTCGCACGCGCCTCGTGGTCGATGCCGCCCGATCATGGCGCGGCTGCGGTGCGCGTGATCCTGTCGGACGCCGACCTGACCGCGCTGTGGCTGGCCGAGCTGGACGAGATGCGCGACCGCATGGCCTGGGTGCGCGCACGACTTGCCGCCGCACAGCAGGTGGGCAGTGTCAACATGGCCCCGCTCGGCGTGCAGAAGGGGCTGTTCTCGATGCTGCCGCTGACCGGCGACCAGATCCTCGCCATCCGCGAAAAGCACGGCGTCTACATGGCGGGTTCGGGCCGCATCAACGCCGCGGGCCTGACCACCGGCAACATCGACAAGTTCATCGCCGCGCTGGGTGATGTTGCCCAGTGAGGTGGGCCGCCTGATTTCAGGCGCGGACTGCGAAAACGAAAAGGGCGGGTGCCGAAAGGCCCCGCCCTTTTCACGTTGGCGCTTTACGGGTGCCGGGCCCACCCCTGTCGCCTCCCGCCTGCGGGAGGGAAATGATAGCGCAGCGCAGGCCTGTTCCCCTCCCGCCTGCGGGAGGGGCTGGGGTGGGCCGCCCCAAACGCTGCCTCTCACCCCTTGGCGCTGAGCGACTGCATCCGCTTGAGGTAGCGCGCCAGCACATCGATCTCGAGGTTGACCGCATCGCCCTGTACCAGCGCTCCGATGGTGGTCACTTCGGCCGTGTGCGGAATGATGTTGAGCGCGAAGTGGCACGAACCATCGGACTGGTCGGTCACTTCGTTGACGGTCAGCGAGGTGCCATCGACGGTGATCGAGCCCTTGGCCGCGATATAGGGTGCCAGATCGGAAGGCGCGGAAATGCCGATGCGGATCGAGCCGCCTTCGGGGCAGATCCCTACCACATGGCCCACGCCATCGACGTGCCCCGTCACGATGTGCCCGCCCAGTTCATCGCCAAGCTTCAGCGCGCCTTCGAGGTTCAGCTTTGCGCCTGGCGCCCAGTGCGCGGGCGCGGTGCAGGAAATCGTCTCGCCCGAAACGTCGACCGCAAACCACGCATCACCCGCCACGCCACCCCGGTCGACCACGGTCAGGCACACGCCCGAGCACGCGATCGATGCGCCGATGGCGATTTTCGCCGGGTCCATCGCGCAGGCGATGGTCATGCGCTTGTCGCCGCGATCCTCGATCCGCGTGATGGTGCCGATTTCGGTGACAATGCCGGTGAACATGGGGGAAATCTCCTTCAGCGGGCGCGGTCGTAGACGTCGAGCGTGTCGCTGCCAAGCCGTCGCCGCACGGCATGGCGCCAGCGCCCATGCGCCTGCGCCAGCGAGGACAGACCGATGTCGCCGATACCGGGCAGGCCGCGACCGATGACGATCGGCGCGCGGTAGAGCAGCAGGCGGTCGACCATGTCGGCGGCCAGAAAGCTTGCCGCAGCCCCCGCGCCGCCTTCGACGTAGAGGTACTGCGCCGCGCCGAACGCTTGCGGCGCGGTGATGTCCGCCACCTTGCGCCAGCCATCGGGCGCGGTGCCGCGCGTCAGCGCCCAGCGCTCGGGGCTGCGCGATTCCAGTCCGGGCAGGCGCACGTCGAGCCGGGGAGAATCGGCGCGCAAGGTGCCGCCGCCAACCAGAATCGCATCCGCACGGGCACGCTCGACGTGGACGTGGGCGCGCGCCTCCACGCCCGTGATCCACTGGCTCGATCCGTCCGCCAGCGCGATGCAGCCGTCAAGCGAGGTGGCGAGCTTGAGCGTCACGTGCGGGCGGCCGAACCGGGCGCGGACAAGGTAGCCTTCGAGCGAAGCCTCTGCCGTTTCCGAACGCAGCAGGTCCACCGTGATGCCCGCCTTGCGCAGGCTTTCCATCCCGATCCCGGCGGTGCGCGGATCGGGGTCCGCGCAGCCGACGACCACCCGCGCAAGGCCGCTTTCGCGGACCAGCGAGGAGCACGACGGCCCTCGTTCGCTCTGGTGTGCGCAGGGCTCCAGCGTGACGTAGAGCGTGGCGCCTTGCGCCGCCTCGCCCGCCTGCGCCAGCGCCATCGCCTCGGCATGCGGGCGGCCACCGGCCTGCGTGAAGCCGCGCCCGACGACGCGGCCATCGCGCACGATCACCGCGCCCACGGCGGGATTGGGGCGGCTCAGCGGCCTTCCGCGCGCGGCGAGCGCGGCGGCGGCGTCGAGCCAGTCGTGGTCGCTGCGCCCCGCCACTATGCGGGACTACTGCTTCTTGTCTTCGGCCGGGGGAACGGGCTTGCCGGTGATCTGGCGCAGCAGGGCCTCGTTCTTCGCCTGCTCGGCCCTCTTCTCGGCTTCGCGTTCGACCTTACCGTCGTCGTACATCTTCTGCGCGTCGAGGCCCGTGGCCGAGCCCACCGCCTTGTACATCTGGCGGATGTTCTCGGCGTGGCGCTCTTCCTCCGCAGCCTCGGCATCGGCCCTCTTCTGCGCGGCGATGTTCCCGGCCAGGATCTCCTTGTCGCTGCGGTCGGCGCGCCAGCTTTCGAAGTAGATCACCTTGGGCGGACGCGGCAATCCGCGCCCTTCCTGCTGGACCATCAGGTAGAAGATGCCGCCGGTGACGCAGGCCGCCATCAGCAGCGAGCGCGTGCGATGCTCGGTGGGCGCACCCAGGATGCGCCACAGGTCGGCAAAGGCGCGCAAGGGTCGGACGTTGGAGAAGAAGCCTTTCATCGGCGCCTAGATAGGAGCCTCGAACCGATTCCGCCAGTTGTCACGAAAGCGGGCCCGCGCTCAGCCGAAAAGACGGTAGAGCGAACGCCCCTCGCGCTTGAGCCAGCGGTTGGCATCCTCGATGCGCCCTTCGTACAGGTCGGCCAGATGCGCGTGGAACGCCGGGCTGTGATCGAAGTGGGTCATATGCGCCACTTCATGCGCCACCACCGAGCGCCGCACGAAGTCGGGCGCCATGATCAGCCGCCAGTTCATGCGGATCGACCCGTCCGAAGCGCAACTGCCCCACCGTCGCTGCGCGCGCGACAGGGCAAGGCGCGGCAGATCCTTGCCCGCGCGCGCGCAGTAGTGCGCCAGATCCCCAGCCATCAGCCGCATCGCCTCGGCCTCCAGCCAGCGGGCCAGCCGCCCGTGCAACCCGTCCTGCGGGCCGCCCAGCACCACCGCGCCATCGTCGAGCACAGGCTTGCGCGGCGCATCGGCCAGCCACAGGACCTGCACATGTTCGCCACGGTAGGGCAGCGCGCTGCCCGCCACCACGCTTTCGCGCTGGGGCATCCGGCCCAGCTGCGCGGCGAGCCAGTCGGCACGGTCGCGGGCAAAAGCCTCGGCATCGCCCACCCGGCCCCAACGCGGGATCGACACGCGCACTTCGCCGCCGTCAGGCGACAGCCGCAACGTCATCCGCCGCGCCTGCGCCAGCCTGCGGATCACCAGCGGCATTTCGCGCCCGGCAACCTCCATCGTGCGCGGGGCGATCGGCCTTGGCGCGACAGGCTCGCGCCCCGGACGCCGCAGCCAGTCGATCACGGAAGGAAGTCCTCGCCCAGCAGGTCTTCGGGATCGGGGATCACATGATCTTCCAGCGGCCCGGCCAGCACTTCGCTGATTGCGCGGCCCTTTACCGAAATACCCGCCGTGTGCACGGTCTCGCGATCGCCGCTGATGAGGTAGTGCCACGCGGGCAGCGGTTCATCGTCTGCGCGCAGGCGATAGGCGCAGGTCGGCGGCAGCCAGGCCACTTCGCGCACCAGCCGGGGGGTCAGCCGCAGGCAATCGGGCACCAGCGCCTTGCGGTGGCGATAGTCGGCGCAGCGCCCGGTCTTCACGTCGAGCAGGCGGCAGGCGACGTTGGTACGCCAGACGCGGCCCGTGTCCTCGTCCTCCAGCTTGTGCAGGCAGCACTGGCCGCAACCGTCGCACAGCGCTTCCCATTCGTCGCGGGTCAGCGCCTCGATCGGCTTTTCCCAGAAGTGGTCGCTCAACGTACCCATTTGGCCAGTTCCGCCGCCACGGCCTTGCCGTCCTGTTCCGCCGGCAGCAGCGCGATGGGCTTGCCGTCCGGCCCCATCAGGTAGGCGGCGCGGCTGTGGTCCATCAGGTAGGCGTCGGGCGACGTACCGTCGCGCTTCTGGTAATAGACGGCAAAGGCCTTGGCGACTTTGGCAATCTGTTCGGGCGAGCCGGTCAGCCCGACCAGTTCGGGACCGAAATTGGCCGCGAACTTGCCGACGTTTTCCGGCGTGTCGCGCGCCGGGTCGACCGTGATGAACAGCGGCACGACCCTGGTTGCCAGCTCGGGCTTGTCCTTGGCGAAGGCGTGGAAGCCCTGCATCAGATGCTGCACGTCGAGCGGGCAGACATCAGGACAGAAGGTGTAGCCGAAATAGATTACACGGTAGCGCCCCGCGAAATCGGCATAGCGCACCGCCTTGCCGTCCTTGCCCGTCAGCGTGAAGTCGCCGCCGATCGCCGCGCCTTCCAGCGGGGGGCGTTCGGCGGGCGCATTGCCCGAACAGGCAGAAAGCGCGAAGGCCAGCGCACTGGCAAGCGTTAGGAGGATCGAGCGGTTCTGCAGAGGGCGGGGCGCGAGATGTCGAGGCATGGCGCGCCGGTTCATGCTCTGCTAACCAGCCGCTTGCAAGGGGCGAACCCGCAAGGGGCGCCAACAGGAGGACGGCAACGGTGAACAAGTGGACCAGCTTCGCGCGGCATGGCGCGCTGGCGCTCGCGGCATTGGGCATGGGGCTTGCCGCCCCCGCCTCGGCGCAGTTCTCCGACAGCTACAAGTTCCTCGAATCGGTCAAGAAGAAGGAGGCCGACAAGGTCACCGACCAGCTCAACGAGCCGGGCACCCAGATCGTCAACACGCGCGACATCACCACCGGCGAATCTGCGCTGCACATCGTCACCGCGCGCCGCGACCTGGTGTGGATGCAGTTCCTCGTCGGCAAGGGCGCCAACGTCAACATCCGCGACAACAAGGGCACCACCCCGCTGGTGCTGGCCTGCAACCTCGGCTTCATCGAGGGCGTGGACTTCCTGCTGGGCCAGGGCGCGCGGGTGGATGAGCCCAACAACACCGGCGAAACCCCGCTGATCAGCGCGGTCCACCGCCGCGACGTGGCGCTGGTGCGCGTGCTGCTGAAAGCGGGCGCCAATCCCGACCGTCCCGACAACTCGGGCCGCTCCGCGCGCGACTATGCCACGCTCGATGGCAAGGGCAGCGCGATGCTGAACGAACTGGAAAACGCGGCCAGGACCAAGGCAGCCCAGCCCGCCAAGAAGAGCTACGGCCCCTCTTTCTGATCGTCCCGAAAGGCATCGTCATGGACACCCGCACGCTCGAAGACATCCGCATGGACCTCGCGCCGCTGGTCGCGCAGTCCGCCATGTTCGACGGCTGGAGTGATGCCGCTGTCACGGCAGCAGCGGAAAGCCTCGGCGTCGATCCCGCTGCGGCGCGCTTCGCCTTCGAAGGCAAGGCGATGACCATGATCGCGGCGTGGATCCACGCCATCGACCGCGACATGGCGCGCGAACTGCCCAACGCCCGCATCGGCAACCTGCCGATCCGCGAGCGCATCCGCACCCTTGTCCAGTTCCGGCTCGATGCTCTGGTCGGCTGCGAGGAAGCGCTGCGGCTCGCCCTGATCGAGATGGCCCGCCCGCGCAATCTTGCCCGCGCCGCCCGGCTCGGCTGGGAAAGCGCCGATGCCATGTGGCGGCTGGCAGGCGATACCGCCACCGACTACAACCACTATACCAAGCGCGCCACGCTCGGCTCGATCTATGCCGCAACGCTGACCTATTTCGCGCAGGACAAGAGCGAGGACCACGCCGAGACCCGCGCCTTCCTCGCCCGCCGGATCGAGGACGTGATGAAGTTCGAAAAGGCCAAGGCCCGCGTCCTGCGCCCGCGCGAGGAGAGCTTCAGCATGACACGCCTGCTCGGCCGCCTGCGCTACCCGGCCACCTGATCCGATTTGACCTGCATCAACTATTGCGAATGACTTGCAATTGTTGCGGCGCTGTGGCAGCGCCAAGGGCGTGACACTCGACCAGCTCCCCCTTGGCGCGTCGGCCCGCATCGCTGCGGTCGACTGGACCTTGCTCGTCCCCGAAGAAGCGCAGCGCCTGCGCGCGCTGGGGATCGACGAAGGGGCGCGGGTCAAGCTCGCCTACCGTGGCGTGTTCTTCGGTCGCGATCCGCTGGCTGTGGAGATCGGTCGCATGACCGTCGCGCTGCGCCGCGCCCATGCCCGCGCGATGACCGTAGAACAACAGGAGGCCTGACGCGCATGAGCCGCAGCCCCTGCACCGCCGCCCTTGTCGGCAATCCCAATGCGGGAAAGAGCGCGCTGTTCAACGCGCTGACCGGCGCGCGGCAGAAGATCGCCAACTATCCCGGCGTCACCGTCGAGCGGAAGGCGGGGCGGATGTTGCTGCCCAATGGCGAGCCGGTCGAACTGGTCGACCTGCCAGGCTCCTATGGCCTGCACGCCACCACCAGCCCCGACGAGGAAGTCACGCGTCGCGTCGTGATGGGCGAACAGGACGGCCAGAACCGCCCCGACGTGCTGGTGATCGTGCTCGATTCGTCGAACCTCGAACAGCACCTCGTCTTCGCGCAGGAAGTGCTCGAACTCGGCCGCCCCACCGTGGTCGCGCTCAACATGGTGGACCTTGCCGAACGCGACGGGCTGGTGCTCGATGCCGCCGCGCTCTCCACCGCGCTCGGCGTGCCGGTGATCCCGACCGTGGCGGTGCGCCGTCGCGGACTTCCCGAACTGGCCGCCGCGGTTTCCGCCGCGCGCGATGCCGTGATCGAACACCCCATCGCCCGCCCGCACGTCACCCTGCCCGAACGGCGGATGCTGGCGCACGAAATGGCGCATACCGCGATCCTGTCGGAAACCGCCAAGCACCGCATCCATGCGCGCATGGACGAGCTGCTGCTCCACCCCTGGCTTGGCCCGCCGATCCTGTTCGCGCTGCTGTTCGTGGTGTTCCAGGCCGTGTTCAGCTGGGCGACGCCGTTCGCCGATGCGATCGACGCCGCCTTCACCGGCCTGGGCGACTGGGTCCGCGCCGAAGTGCCCGCCAGCCTCGCGCGCGACCTGCTGACGGATGGCGTGATCTCCGGCGTCGGCTCGGTAGTGGTGTTCCTGCCGCAGATCCTGATCCTGTTCTTCTTCATCCTGACGATGGAGGCGACCGGCTACATGGCCCGCGCCGCCTTCCTGATGGATCGGCTGATGGCGGGCGTGGGCCTGTCGGGCCGCAGCTTCATCCCGCTGCTGTCGAGCTTTGCCTGCGCAGTGCCGGGCATCATGTCCACGCGCAGCATCACCGATCCCAAGGACCGTTTGACCACGATCCTGATCGCCCCGCTGATGACCTGTTCGGCGCGCCTGCCGGTCTATGCCGTGATCATCGCCGCGTTCATCCCCAACCGGCAGGTTCTGCCCGGTATCGGCCTGCAGGGCCTCGTCCTGTTCGCGCTCTATGTCGCAGGCGTTGTCGGCGCGATGGTCGTCGCGCTGATCCTGCGCCGCTCGGTGACCAAGGGCGCTGCCTCGGGCTTCATCATGGAGCTGCCCAAGTACCAGCTGCCCACGGTCAAGGACCTTGCGCTCGGCTTGTTCCAGCGCGCCTGGATCTTCCTGCGCCGCGCGGGCACGATGATCTTCACCGTCACCGTTGCGCTGTGGGTGCTGCTCAACTTCCCGCGCGCCGAAGCGGGCCAGGACCAGGTCAACGCCTCGATCGCCGGACACATCGCCAACGGCCTTGCCGTGGTAGTCGAACCCATCGGTTTCAACCGCGACATCTCGCTCGCCTTGATTCCCGCGATGGCCGCGCGCGAAGTGGCGGTCAGCTCGCTCGCCACCACGTACGCCGTGGGCAATGCGGACGAAGCCCAGCAGGGCGTTGCGCTGGGCGACCAGCTCAAGGCGCGCTGGAGCCTTGCCACCGCGCTCGCCTTCCTCGCGTGGTTCGTGTTCGCGCCGCAGTGCATGTCCACCATCGCCGTCACCCGGCGCGAGACCAACGGCTGGAAATGGCCGGGCTTCATGCTCGCCTACCTGTTCGGCCTCGCCTACGTCTTCGCCGGACTGACCTACTGGACTGCGGTCGCGCTGGGCTTGGGATAAATCGGCCTCGCAGCTTGAGGTCGATGGACGCGCCGCTTACGCAAGCGGCTCGATATTCCAAGGACACGATTCGATGGCAGGCAGCGTCAACAAGGTCATCCTCATCGGCAACCTCGGCGCCGATCCTGAGGTCAAGAGCTTCCAGAACGGCGGCCGCATCGCCAACCTGCGCATCGCCACATCCGAAAACTGGAAGGACAAGGCCACCGGCGAGCGCAAGGAGCGCACCGAGTGGCATAGCGTCGTGCTCAATTCCGACGGTCTCGTCGGCGTGGCCGAACGCTTCCTGCGCAAGGGCAGCAAGGTCTACATCGAAGGCCAACTGCGCACCCGCAAGTGGCAGGACCAGTCGGGCAATGACCGCTACACCACCGAAATCTCGGTCGGCGGCATGGGCGGCGTGCTGACCATGCTCGATGGCCCGCAGGGCGGTGGCGCTGGCGGCGGCATGGGTGGCGGCGGCGGTCGCGCATCGGGCGGCGGCTGGAACGAAGGCGGTTCGGGCGGCGGCAGCAGCTTCGGCGGTGGTTCGCGCGGCGGTGCCGGCGGCGGTGCGGCCTCGGGCGGCAGCAGCTGGAACCAGGGCGGCGGCGGCTCGTCGGGCGGCTTCAGCGACGATCTCGACGACGATATCCCGTTCTGAGCTTTTGGAAGAACAAGGGACAACGCAGGGGTTTACCCACCCCTGCACCCCGTGAACCTTTTCAGGTTCCCCGCGTATCCCCGTAGAGGTGGATATGCAGGCGGTCGGTGAACCGCCACCCGGCCTGTAGCGCCGCGTCCGACAGCCAGATCGACCTTTCGCGCAAGGTCGCGCTGTCCGTGCCTTCCGGCATCACGAACAACCGCTCGCCGGGAATGGCATGGGCCGCCTGTAGCGCGGCCACTTCGGCCAGATCCTCCGGCGTCGCGACCACGAACTTGAAGAACGCGCGGCGGTCCTGTGCCCAAGCGGTCAGACGATCAGGGATCAGCGCCAGATCCGCCGGGTTGCCCGAATGCGCCAGCTTGGGGCTGACGTTGTACTGGTCCACCAGCGCATCGAGCGCAGCGTGCGGCGCGACCGATCCGTTGGTCTCGATCTCGACATGAAAGCCGGGCCGCGCTTGCCTGACCAGCGCCACCATCCGCGCCAGGCCTGCGCCCTGCAACAACGGCTCGCCCCCGGTGATCACCAGCCGGTCGGGGGACAGGGCCACGATCCGCGCCGCCACCTCGGCCTCATCTAGCGCCAGCTGGTTGGCCGTCCGCTCGAACGCCCGATCGTCGCGGTGCGGTCGGTTGTCGCCGGTGAAGCGCCAGGTGTAGGCGGTATCGCACCACCGGCACGCCAGATTGCAACGGCTCAGCCGCACGAACGTCGAAGGCCGCCCCAGTGACGGTCCCTCGCCCTGCAACGACGCGAAGATCTCCGCTTCGCCCGGGTTCACGGTGGCGAGCGTCAGCACGCGCCCCTCCCCCGTTGGCGGACGAATGAAGCCCCCTTGATCACCCCAGCCGCGTCAGCGCTGCTGCCAGACGCTCCGCCTCGGCGGTGTGGTGGGCGTGATCCGCACGGGCCTTCTCGATCGCTTCGGGCTTGGCCTTTTCGACGAACGCGGGGTTGGAAAGCCGCCCGTCCAGCGACTTGGCTTCCTTCTGCGAAACGGCGAGCGCCTTTTCCAGCCGCGCCTTTTCCGCCGCGATGTCGATCACGCCTTCGAGCGGCACGACGATATTCGCATCGCCCGCGCCGATCTGCATCGCCGCGCCCGCCGGCGCCGCCTCGAAGCGGATGGCGTTAAGACGCGCCAGTCGCTCGATCGCCGCCGGGTTGGCCTCGATGGTTGCGCGGGTCTGCGCCGAAGGCTCGGGCAGGTATGCGTCGAGGCGCGCCCCCGGCGCGATGCCCAGTTCGTTCTTGGCGGTGCGCAGGTTCGAGATCAGCGCGATCAGCCATTCGACCTCGCGCTTGGCCGCGGCATCGACCGCAACGGCAGGCTCGGGCCACTGCGCGATGATCAGATCCGTCTCCCGCTCGCCAAGTGCGTGCCACAGCTCTTCTGTGACGAAGGGCATGAAGGGGTGGAGCATGACGAGGATCTGGTCGAGCACCCAGCCCGCGACGACGCGCGCCTCGTCATCGAAGCTGCCCTTGATCAGTTCGATGTACCAGTCGCAGAACGTGTTCCAGGTGAACTGGTAGATCGCCTGTGCCGCGGCATCGAAGCGCAGGTCGGCCATGGCCTGATCAAGCGCGCGGACGGTCTCGCCGACCTCGCCTATGATCCACTTGTGTACCGCCTGGGTCGCGTTAGGTGCCGTTCTGCCGGTGCTGCCAGAAATGCCGTTCGACATGCAGAAACGCGCGGCATTCCAAAGCTTTGTGGCGAAGTTGCGGTATCCTTCGACCCGCTTTTCGTCCATCTTCACGTCGCGGCCCTGGCTTTCCATGGCGCACATGAAGAAGCGCAGCGCATCGGCCCCGTACTGATCGATCAGGCCCAGCGGATCGACCACGTTGCCCTTCGACTTGGACATCTTCGCGCCATCGGCGGCGCGGACAAGGCCGTGCAGGTAAAGCTTCTTCCACGGCACTTCGCCCATGAATTCGATGCCCTGCATCGCCATGCGCGCATCCCAGAAGAACAGGATGTCGAAGCCCGACACCAGCAGGTCGTTGGGGTAGTGCTTCTTCAACAGCGGCGCGTCTTCGTCAGGCCAGCCCAAAGTCGCAAACGGCCAAAGCGCGGATGAAAACCACGTATCCAGCACGTCTTCGTCGCGCGTCAGCGGCTTGTTTCCGGCCAGCGCCTGCGCCTCTTCCTCGGTTTCCGCGACGTAGACCGAGCCGTCCTCGGCATACCACGCCGGGATGCGATGGCCCCACCACAGCTGGCGCGAAACGCACCACGGCTGGATGTTTTCCATCCAGTTGAAGAAGGTCTTTTCCCAGGTCTTGGGCACGATCTCGATCTTGCCGGTGCGCACCGCTTCGAGCGGCGCGACGGCGAGCTTTTCGGCATCGACATACCACTGGTCGGTCAGCCACGGCTCGATCACCACGCCGCCGCGATCACCGAACGGGGTCTGGATCGTGCGCGGTTCGGCATCGAGCAGGGTCTCGTTGCCTTCCTTGTCCTTGACCACATGCGGGATCAGGAACCCGGCGGCCTTCATGTCCGCCACGATGGCGTCCCGCGCCACGAAGCGATCGAGGCCGAGGTACTTTTCGGGCACGAGGCCATCGGCGGTCTGCACCACCTTTGCCTCGGCATCGAACATGTTGAGCATCTCGCTTGGCCGGATCCCGGCGCGCTTGCCCACTTCGAAGTCGTTGAAATCGTGGCCCGGCGTGATCTTCACCGCGCCCGAACCGAGTTCCGGATCGGCGTGTTCGTCGGCGACGATCCTGAACCGGCGACCGGTCAGCGGCTGGAGGATCTCCTTGCCGATCACCGAGCGGTAGCGCGGATCATCCGCATTCACCGCCACGGCCATGTCGGCCAGCATGGTTTCGGGGCGCGTGGTCGCCACCTCGATATAGTCCAGCCCATCGTCGCGCTTCACGCCATCGGCGAGCGGATATTTGAAGTGCCAGAAGCCGCCCTGCGTCTCGCGCGTCTCGACCTCGAGGTCGGAGATCGCGGTCTTGAGCTTGGGGTCCCAGTTCACCAGCCGCTTGTCGCGGTAGATCAGCCCCTTGTTGTAGAGATCGACGAAGACCTTGACCACCGCGCGGGTGAAGTGCGGGTCCATGGTGAACTGCTCGCGGCTCCAGTCCATCGAGCAGCCGAGACGACGCAGCTGGCGGGTGATCGTGCCGCCGCTTTCGTGCTTCCACTCCCACACCTTGTCGATGAAGGCCTCGCGCGAATAGTTGGTGCGCTTGTCCTGCCGCGCTTCCATCTGGCGCTCGACCACCATCTGCGTGGCGATGCCGGCGTGGTCGGTGCCGACCACCCACAGCGCATCCTTGCCGCGCAGGCGTTCGTAGCGGATCACCACGTCCTGCAACGTGTTGTCGAGCGCATGGCCGATATGCAGCGAGCCGGTGACGTTCGGCGGCGGATTGACGATGGTGAAGGGCGCGGCGTCGGGGCGCTCGGGCCGGAACAGGCCGTTGCTTTCCCAATGCGCGTACCATTTCGCCTCGATCCCGGCGGGTTCGAAGGTCTTGGCCAGTTCGCCGGTCGGCTCGGATGCGGAAGTCTGCTCGCTCATGCGCGGCGCATTGCCACCCCGGCCCGCGTGCTGCAAGCGGAACGCTGGACCCACAAGCGGCCTTCACGCGTTCTGTCGCTCGTGCTGCACTTGTCGCCCCGGAACTTTTACCCCATGAAGCGCGCACGATGCGGGCGCTAGCCGACTTCACGATCACGCCGGAAGGCGAAACCGGGGGCGCCACGCTGGCGTTCACCGGCCCCATGACCGTGGCATCGCTGGGCCCGATCGACGCGCGACTGCGCGCGGTCGAGGACAACGTCGCGCAGATCGACCTGTCCGGGGTCGACCGGATCGACACCGTGGGCGCCTGGATCGTCTGGCGCACCGCCGACCGCACCGGCGCGCGGATTCTCAACGGCACATCTGAAGCCGACCGCCTGATCGCCGCGATCAGCAAGGCCGACGACAACCGCGTGCCCATCACCGCCGATCGCCTGCCACTGCTGAGCCGCGTGCCAGCGCGCGTGGGCGAAACGATGATCGGGCTGGGCCAGGGCAGCCTCGAAGTGCTGGGCTTCCTCGGCCAGTTCATGCAGGCGATCTGGACGCTGCTGCGCCGCCCGACCACGTTCCGGGGCAAGGCGCTGGTCCACCAGATGGAGCTGGTCGGCGTCAATGCGCTTGGCATCATCGCGCTGATGAGCTTCCTGGTCGGCATCGTCATCGCGCAGCAGGGCGCGGTGCAGCTGCGCCAGTTCGGCGCAGAGATCTATACCGTCAACCTCGTTGGCCGCCTGACGCTGCGCGAGCTGGGAATCCTGATGACCGCGATCATGGTCGCGGGCCGATCGGGCTCGGCCTTCGCCGCGCAGCTCGGCACTATGAAGCTGACCGAGGAAGTCGACGCCATGCGCACGATCGGCGTTTCACCGATGGAGGCGCTGGTAATCCCGCGCATCGTGGCGACCATGGTGATGATGCCGCTGCTGGGCGTCTATTCAGCAGCAATCGGCATTATCGGCGGCGCGTTCCTGTCCTCGCTGACGCTGGGCATCCCATTCTTCACGTTCCTGGCCCGCATTCAGGAAGTGGTGCCGCTGCACGACGTCTGGGTGGGGCTGATCAAGGGGCCGGTGTTCGGCCTGATTGTCGCGGTGGCGGGCTGCTACCAAGGGCTGCAGGTGCGCAACAACGCCGAGGAAGTGGGCACGCGCACCACGGCGGCGGTGGTCATGGCGATCTTCATGGTGATCGTGCTCGACGCCTTCTTCGCGGTGTTCTTCACCGAGATCGGCTGGGGATGAGCGGGATCGATCTTCCCATCCGCGTGCGCGGGCTGAAGAACGTGTTCGGCGACCATGTCGTCCACGAAGGGCTCAACCTCGACGTGCGCCAGGGCGAGATCCTCGGCGTGGTCGGCGGCTCGGGAACGGGCAAGTCGGTGCTGATGCGCTCGATCATCGGCCTGCAGATCCCCGCCGAGGGCACGATCGAGGTGCTGGGCAGCTCGATCACCGACGCGCGCGACGACGAGGACATCGACATCCGCAGCCGCTGGGGCGTGCTGTTCCAGGGCGGCGCGCTGTTTTCGACGCTGACCGTGGCCGAGAACGTCGAAGTCCCCTTGCGCGAGTTCTATCCCGAAATCGGCGATGAACTGCGCCACGAGATCGCGCGCTACAAGGTGCTGCTTTCGGGCCTTCCCGCCGAAGCCACGCGCAAGTACCCGAGCGAGCTTTCGGGCGGGATGCGCAAGCGCGCAGGCCTCGCCCGTGCGCTGTCGCTCGATCCCGAACTGCTGTTCCTCGACGAGCCGACCGCCGGGCTCGACCCGATCGGCGCGGCGGCCTTCGACCAGCTGATCCTGAACCTGCAGCAGACGCTGGACCTGACGGTGTTCCTGATCACCCACGATCTCGACACGCTGTACGAGATCTGCGACCGCGTGGCGGTCATTGCCGACAAGCGGGTGATCGCCTGCGGCACGATCCCCGAGCTGCTGGCGCTCGACCATCCGTGGATCCAGGAATATTTCAACGGCCCGCGTGGCCGGGCGGCGGAAGCCGCCAAGCAGCGCAACGACCGCGCGGAGCGGAATGCGCCTTCGCGCGTTGCGCAGCCCGATGACGGGCAAGCGCCGGGGGAGCATAAGGGATAGCCATGGAAACGCGCGCAAACCACATCTGGGTCGGAGCGGTCACGCTGCTGCTGCTGGCGGGCCTCGCCGCGCTGACCATCTGGATCGCGCGCCTGAACCAGGGCGAGCAGAACGAGTACGACATCTTCTTCAAGCAATCGATCGACGGCGTGGCCAAGGGCTCGGAAGTCTCGTTCTCGGGCGTTCCGGCGGGGCAGGTCAAGGACATCGAGCTGTGGGAGAAGGACCCCGAGTTCGTCCGCGTGCGGATCAAGGTGGACAAGAAGGTGCCGATCCTGCTGGGCACGACCGCCAGCCTGCAGGGCAGCTTCACCGGCGTGACCACGATCCAGCTGCAAGGCGCGGTCAAGGGCGCGCCGCCGATCGACGAGCCGGGGCCGGAAGGCGCGCCGGTGATCCCGACCAAGCGCAGCGGCCTCGGCGAGATCCTGTCGAACGCGCCGCTGCTGCTCGAACGGCTGGCAACGCTGACCGAGCGCCTGACGATGGTGCTGTCGGACAAGAACCAGAAATCGATCGAGCACATCCTGTCGAACACCGACGTGATGACGCGCAACCTTGCCGCCGCTTCGCCCGACGTGAAGCGCACGCTGGCCGAATTGCAGGCAACGCTGCGCCAGGCGAACTATACGCTGGCGGCGTTCGAGAAGGTCGCCGGAAGCGCCGATGCCATGCTCAACGACGAAGGCAACGGCATCGCCAAGCAGCTGCGCACCACTCTGAAATCCGTGCAGGGCGCCGCCGATGCCTTGCAGGCGACGGCGAATGATGCGCGTCCCGGCATGCAGCAGTTGAACGAGCGCACCCTGCCCGCCGCCGAATCCGCGATCCGCGAGTTGCAGGCGACCACGCGATCCTTGCGTGAGGTGACCGACCGCATCAACGACCGTGGCGTATCCAGCATCGTCGGCAGCCCCAAGCTGCCCGATTACAAGCCTTGAGCCGGGAGATGGCCCGCATGAACAAGAAGCTCCTTCCCGCCGTGCTGCTGTCGCTGGCTCTGTCGGCCTGCGTCTCGATCGGAGCCAAGCCGCCCGCCAGCCTGTTCAGCCTGACGGCAGACGCCGCTCCGGCAACAGGTGCCACCGCCAGCGGCAAGCTGAACGAGGCGTTGAGCGTTCTGGAACCCACGGCGGACGCCAAGGTTTCGGTGCTGCGCGTGCCGGTGCAGATCGACGAAACGCGCATCGCCTATCTCAAGAAGGCGCTGTGGGTGGAGCGGCCCTCGCGCCAGTTCCAGCACCTGCTGAGCGAGACGCTGCGCGCACGCGGCAACCGCCTGATCACCGAAAATGACGCCGGAACCAAGGGCCTGCGCCTGTCGGGCCGCCTGCTCGACATGGGTTATGACGCCCGCACCCGCAGCGCGGTGGTGCGCTTCGATGCGACACGCGAAACGCCCGGCGGCACGATCGACACGCGACGGTTCGAAAGCGTGGTGGGCGGCATTGATCCCGAGGCGCCGGACGTCGCGCCCGCGCTCAACCGCGCGGCCAACGACGTGGCGAAGCAGGTGGCGGACTGGGTCGGCTGACCCGGCCCGCCTCTTCTGCTCAGGCCGAAGGCATCTGCTGGCTGGAACAGTGGAAGCCGCCGCCGCCCGCCAGCACCGCGTCGGCCAAGAGGCCGATGGTGGCGCGGCCCGGAAACAGCTCGGCAATCGCGGCAACGCCATCATCGTCATGCACCGTGCCGAACACCGGCACGATCACCACATCGCTGGCGATGACGAAGTTCATGTAGCTGGCCGGCTGGACCATGCCGCCCCATTCTACGAGACCGGGCGAAGGCACCTCCACCACGTCTACCCCTGCATCGCGGGCGCGGGCGGCGGCGTCGGCATAGATCGCGGCGTTGGGATCGTTCGGCCCGGTCGCGCGCGGCACGGCCAAGCGGTTGGGCGCGACGAAGCGCGCGAGGTTGTCGACGTGACCGTCGGTGTGGTCGTTGATCAGGCCATCGCCCAGCCACAGCACGCGGTCGTAGCCAAGGTCGCGCGCGAGGTTCGCTTCGAGATCGCCGCGCGACAGGTGGGGGTTGCGGTTGGGATTGAGCAGGCACTGCTCGGTCGTGGCGACAAGCCCCGTGCCATCGCCATCGAGCGCTCCGCCTTCGAGGATCCAGCCGCAGCGATCGGCGGCAAGGCCCGCATCGGCGGCCAGCGTCGCGCCGATCTCCTGATCGCCGGGCATGAGGTACTTGCCCCCCCAGCCATTGAAGCCGAACAGCCGCGCGCGGCGGTTGCCTGCATCATCGCGCACCACCAGCGGCCCCGTATCGCGCACCCAGACATCGCCATAGACGCGCCGTTCGAGCGTCACAGCCGCCGAGACGAGCGAGCGCGCTCGCATTTCATTGGCCGCATCGCGCACCAGCAGGCGCACCGCTTGCCCGCTGTCGGCCACGGCGCTGGCGAAGGCGGCGATCTGTTCCTGCGCGCGATCGATCACCCCCGCCCATTCGTCGGCGATATGGGGGAAACCGATCCACAGCCAGTCTTGGGGATGCCATTCCGGGGGCATCCTCCCCCGAAGTGCCAAAACCGCCACCTCGCTCATGCGTCGTTCGTCCTTACTTCTTGCCCGCCTCCGCCAGGCTCTTGTCGCGGATGGCGCGGAATTCGTCGGTGGGGTGCCAGTTCGGCCAGTCGTTGCCGTCCGCCAGACCCCGGCCCAGCCGGTAGAAGAGTTCGACCTCCTGCGCCATGCCCGTCATGTCCCAGCTATCGGAATATTCGTCGCTCGGCTGATGGTAGCGGTTGACGGTGTAGTCCTCCGAAGCCGCCTCGCCCGCGGCACGGCCGCCCTTCTCCAGATCCTCGCCCAGCCCCACGTCGAACATCGGCACGCCCAGCTTGGCAAAGCTGAAGTGGTCCGAGCGGTAGTAGTAGCCGCGTTCGGGATGGCTTTCGGGCGTTTCGGACAGGTGCATGTCCTTTTCCACCTTGCGCAGCAGCGTGGTCAGTTCGGACTTGTCGCCGCCCGTGACGGTCACGTCGCGCGCGCGGCCGGTGGGTGAAAGGCCGTCCATGTTCACGCCGCCCACGGTCTTCGCCAGCGGGAAGATCGGATTGGCGGCATAGTATTCCGAGCCCAGCGTGCCCGATTCCTCGAGCGTCACGGCGAGAAAAACCTGGCTGCGCGCGGCAGGCCCCGCCTTGCGGTTCATCTTCGCCAGCGTGGCGAGCGCGGCAACGCCAGTGGCATTGTCGACCGCACCGTTGCAGATGTCATCGCCGGTCTTGTCAGGCGCGCAACGGCCGAGGTGATCCCAATGCGCGCTGTAGAGCACGTATTCATCGGGGCGCTTCTTGCCCGGCATCAGGCCGACGACGTTGTGCGACATCGCCTTGCGAATGGTGTTGTCGAACGACAGGTCCATGGTCAGGCCCAGCGGCACGGGCTTGAAGCCCTTGTGCTTGGCGGCGGCGGTGAGCGTGGCGAGATCCTGACCGGCGGCCTTGAGGATGGCTTCGGCGACCGGCTTCTGCACCCAGGCATTCGCCTGCGTCTGGTCCATGCCATCGTTGGCCGACTGGACGAAATACTGCGCGCCGGTCCAACTCGATTCGACGACGTTCCAGCCATAGGCGGCAGGGAAAGTATCGTGGATGACGATGGCCGCGGTCGCGCCCTGCCGCGCGGCTTCCTCGAACTTGTAGGTCCAGCGGCCATAGTAGGTCATGCGGCGGCCCTTGAAGGGGCCATCCTCGCCCTGCATTTCGTAGTCGGGATCGTTGACGAGGATGACCGCCGTCTTCCCCTTCATGTCCAGCCCGGCATAGTCGTTCCAGCCGAGTTCCGGCGCATTGATGCCGTAGCCGACGAAGACCAGTTCGCTGTCCTTAACGCGCGTCTGCGGCACGAAGCGATAGCTGCCGGCCACGAAGTCCTTGCCGATGGCAAAGGACATCGGCGTTCCATCCTTGCCCTTGACCGTCATGGGCGAGACGTTGCTGGCGGTGATCTCCACCGTGGGCACGTCCTGCAACCACGAACCCTTGTTGCCGGGCTGAAGCCCTGCCGCCTTGAAGCGGGCAACGATCTCGTCGAGCACCTTCTGCTCGGCGGGAGTGGAGGGCGCACGGCCTTCGAATTCGTCCGAGGACAGCGTCTTGATCACCTGGCGCATCAGCGGCACATCGACAGCCGGAATTTTCTTCACAGGTGCCGCAAAAGTTGCACCCGAAACGAGAATCGACAGCGCCGCACTGGCGCAAAGCGCGGTGCGCAGACCGCGCACGAAACGATAAGACATTGATATTCCTTTTCGTTATCCCAAGCGAATGGGGCAACCCATGGCGGGACGTTGGCAGAGCGGACCGAGCCGCGCAAGCCTTGCGCAATTTGATCCAGCGCCTTGATCGTGAGGCCCTGAACGGGCAACGACAGGAACCAGGGGATCAGTGGCAAGGAGTGTGGGATGGTGACTGACTGGCAGGACGCGCTCGACCGCGCCCGCACGCACTCACCGTTCCTGGCCCGCGCCCTGTCGCGCCGCCCCGACATCGAGGCCCTGCTGGCAGGCGGGCAGATCGACGCCGCGCTGGAGCTGGCGCGCGCATCGGGCAATGGCATCGAAGACGTGGGCGTGGCGCTGCGGCGCGAGCGGCTGGCGCTGGCGCTGGCGCTGGGGGTGGGCGATCTGGCGGGTGCACTGCCGCTGGCCACGGTGACGGGCGCGCTCTCGACCTTTGCCGACCGCGCGCTCGATCTGGCCATCCCTGCCGCGATCCGCCGCCGCGCGCCCGATGCGACCGACGCGCAAGGCTTTTCAGCGATCGCGCTGGGCAAGCACGGCGCGGGCGAGCTGAACTATTCGTCCGACATCGACCCGATCCTGCTCTACGATCCAGAGGTGCTGCCCCGGCGCGACCGCGACGATCCGGGCGAAGCGGCACAGCGCGTGGCCCGCGCGGTGGTCGAACTGCTCGGGCAGGTGACGGATGAAGGCTATGTCTTCCGCGTCGACCTGCGCCTGCGCCCAGCCTCGGAAGTCAGTCCGCTCGCGATCCCCTTCGACGCGGCGATCACGCATTATGAATCGAGCGCGCTGGCGTGGGAGCGCGCCGCCTATATCCGCGCCCGCGCCGCGGCGGGCGACCTGCCGCGCGGGCAGGCCTTCCTCGATACCATCCGCCCCTTCGTGTGGCGGCGCAGCCTCGATTTCGGCGCGATCGACGAGATCGGTCGCCTCACCACGCGCATCCGCGACCACTACATCGGCGGGCAGGCGCTGGGGCCGGGCTATGACCTCAAGCGCGGGCGCGGCGGCATTCGCGAAGTGGAATTCTTCGCGCAGACCCACCAGCTGATCCACGGCGGCCGCAACCCCGCGCTGCGCCTGCGCGGCACGCGCGCCAGCCTCGATGCGCTGGCGCAGGCCGGCATCATCACGGCCGAAGATGCGCGAGTGCTGGGCGCAAGCTATGACCGGCTGCGCACGATCGAGCACCGCTTGCAGATGGTGGCCGACCAGCAGACGCATTCGCTGCCCACCGACGCGGTGGCGCTCGACAACGTGGCGCGGCTGGACGGCCTTGCCGATGGCGCGGCGCTGGTGGCCGAGCTTGCCGGGATTTCCGAAACGGTCGGCACCCGCTTCGACGCGCTGATCGAGACCTATGCGCCCACAGGCGCCGTGCAGGTGGGCGAAAAGCCGCTGGTGCGCGAGCTGGCCGACTGCGGCTTTTCCGATTGCGAAGCCCTGGCCGCGCGCATCGAGGGCTGGGAGAACGGCCAGTTCCGCGCCTTGCGCAGCGACGAAGCGCGCGGCGCCTTCGCCCGCCTGCGCCCGCAACTGCTGCGCGCGCTCAGCCAGGCGCCCGATCCCGATCGCGCCCTGCTGCGATGGGAACAGCTGATCGGCGCGCTGCCATCTGCCATCAACGTGTTCCGCCTGCTGGAAGCGCGCCCCGGCCTGCTGGCCGTGGTCATGCGCATTCTCGCCCACGCTCCGACGCTGGCGGACGAACTGGCCCGCCGCGCCGACCTGCTCGACACCCTGATCGACCGTTCCGCCTTCGACCTGCCCGGCAGCGTTGACGAGATCGCGGCGGGGCTGGGCCAGAACGAAGCGGGTGACGATTACCAGCGCCTGCTCGACGCGGTGCGGCGCAAGGTGGGCGAACTGCGCTTTGCACTGGGCGTCCAGCTGATCGAGGCCGGGCGCGACCCGCTGGAGATTGCCGCCGCCCTTTCACGCGTAGCCGAGGCCGCAATTCTCGTGCTGGGCGAAGCGGCTTGCGCCGAGTTCGCTACGACTCATGGCCATGTGGCCGATAGCCGGCTCGTCATTCTTGGCCTGGGGCGGCTGGGCGGGGCTTCGCTCACCCACGCTTCAGACCTCGATCTGGTGTTCCTGTTCAGCGGCGATCACCTGGCTGAAAGCGACGGTCGCCGCCCGCTGGGCGCGACGCTCTACTACAACCGGCTCGCCCAGCGCGTGATCGCTGCGATGTCCGTGCCGACGGCGGCGGGCGCGCTCTATGAGGTCGATACCCGGCTGCGACCGTCAGGCGCGCAGGGACCGATCGCGGTCAGCCTCGACAGCTTCGAACGCTACCAGCGCGAGGAGGCATGGACGTGGGAGCACATGGCGCTGTGCCGCGCCCGCGCGCTGTTCGGCACGGCTGCCGATCGCGCGGCGCTGGACGGGATCGTTTCCGGGGCGCTCACCCGCACGCGCGATCCCGCGACCTTGCGCGCCGACGTGCTGTCGATGCGGACCGAGATGGCGAAGCACAAGCCGGGCAAGGGTCCGCTCGACGTCAAGCTGCTGCGCGGCGGGCTGGTCGACATCGAGTTCATGGTCCACTTCCTGCAACTGCGCGATCACGTGGCGCTGGAGCCGGGACTGGGCGAGGCGGTGTCCGCGCTCGAAGGCGCGGGATTGCTGCCGCGCGGGTTGCGCGAGGCACACGACCTGATGGCGCGGCTGCTGGTGGTGGTGCGCCTCGTCGCGCCCGATGGCGGCTATCCGCCGCAAGCGAGCTGCGAGATCGTCGCGCGCGCCTGCGGCCTTGCCCGCTGGGGCGAGTTGCTTGACGCGATCACCGCCATGCGGCAGCGGGTGGCGCAAGCATGGGGCGCCGTGTTCGGCGAAACGCTGGAGATCGAAGCATGAGCGAAACCATCGGCGTCGGCGACGCCCTTCCCGACATCGCGATGATCACGCCCGAGGGCGGGACGGTGAAGCCCTCCGACTTTGCCGGGCGCAAGCTGGTGCTGTTCTTCTATCCCAAGGACGACACGCCCGGCTGCACCACCGAGAACAAGGACTTCTCCGCGCTGGCCGACCAGTTCGCTGCTGCTGGAACCGCGCTGCTGGGTGTGAGCAAGGACCCGCCCAAGAAGCACCTCAAGTTCGCAGAAAAGCACGGCCTGACCGCGCCGCTCGCCAGCGATGCCGAGGAAGGCGGGCTGTCCGATGCGCTCGGCGTGTGGACCGAAAAGCAGAACTATGGCCGAACCTATATGGGCATGGTCCGCACCACCTACCTGATCGGCCCGGACGGCCGGATCGCGCGGGTGTGGAACAAGGTGAAGGTCAAGGGCCACGCCGACGAAGTGCTGGCGGCCGCGCAGGCGCTGTGATCACCCCATGACGACGCCCTCGCTGACTGGGCCTTCCCTGGCAGGTGCGATCCGCGCCGCCATGCTGACAGCTGATCCGTTCGCCAAGGCCATGGCCACACGGACCGTCGCGCGCAACTGGCAGGCTGGCCGGCTGGCATTCGTGTTTGACGAAGCCCTGCCCGACGTGCCCGCGCGGCCCGATGCGCCGCAATTGCTCCCGCCCAACGCCATGCCCAAGCGCGGACGCGGCGGGTCGGAACGCGGACGGATCGCGCTGCTCCATGCGCTGTGCCACATCGAATTCGTGGCGATCGACCTTGCGCTCGATGCCGCAGGGCGCTTCGGCGAGGCGATGGGTCGGCAGTTCGTCAGCGACTGGCTGTCGGTCGCCGCGGACGAGGCAATGCATTTCTCCCTCCTTGCACGCAGGCTGAAGACGCTGGGTTCGCGCTATGGCGCGATGCCCGCGCACGACGGACTGTGGGATGCCGCGCGCGAAACGGCGCACGATGTCGCCGCGCGGCTTGCGGTGGTGCCGATGGTGCTCGAAGCGCGCGGGCTGGACGTGACCCCCGTGACCATCGAACGGTTCCTCGCGGCGGACGACGAACGCTCCGCGCGCATCCTCAAGCGAATCCTTGACGATGAAATCCGCCATGTGCGCTTCGGCACAAGTCATTTTGAATCGGTATGCCAGGAACGCGGTGAATCACCGCCGACCCTGTGGAAAATACTGGTCGAGCGCCACTTTCGCGGGGCCATTAAGCCACCGTTCAACGACTCGGCGCGTCGTTCAGCCGGTCTGTCGTGCGAAATGATGGCAGGGGTTGCGTGATCTGACGCCCTGCCTCTACCCCTCCAATCGAGAGATGGACGGGGGGTTCCGACCTTATCTCAAAAAAATCCCACGGCGGCGCGACAGCGTCTCTGCGGTACGCACTGGGGGTCAGCGCGTCCGTCGCGGTTCACGCTGCGAAGGTTCGAAAAACAAGAAGGTCGTTCGGGTCGTAATGTCGCAAAACATCAAAACCCTTCGGAATGCTTTCGGCGCCCTTGCCGCTCTTGCTTCCCTCGTTTCGGTTCCGGCGTTCGCCAACAGCGCCGCCTCGGCCGATATCGCTTCGCCGCTCCGCGCCGCTGAAGCCACCCGCAATTCGGTCGTCACCACCGACAACGGCGACCAGCAGTTCCGCTCGCTGTTCTCGTCGTGGCAGGCGCTTGATGGTGGCCTTCCCGCCACCACCGCCAAGCCGGCGCGTTCGGGTACCGTGTCGATCCCCTCACTGATGCCGGTCAATTCCAGCCGCGCGATGTCGAGCGGCTTCGGCCTGCGCGTCCACCCGGTTCTGGGCGGCCTGCGCCAGCACAAGGGCATCGATCTTCCCGCCGCCACCGGCACCCCGATCTACGCATCGGCCGATGGCGTCGTCGGCAAGGCCGACTGGATGGGCGGCTACGGCCTGCTCGTCGAGCTGGAGCATGGCGCAAACCTCGAAACCCGCTACGGCCACATGTCGCGCATCGCCGTTGCCGAAGGCCAGCAGGTCCGCAAGGGCGACGTGATCGGCTATGTCGGCTCGACGGGCCGCTCGACCGGCCCGCACCTGCACTACGAAGTCCGCGTTGCGGGCGAAGCGGTCAACCCGATCCCCTACATGCAGGGCGCCGGCAACCTCTATGCCAACAACGATCCGGCCGAAGGACGCGGCGGCCCCGAATAAGCCGCGCCGGTCGCTACAGCCTCTTGGAGAGGACATGGAAAAAGGCGGCGGAAACGTCGCCTTTTTCTTTTGCACGAACGCGCTGCAAATCTTGCCGATTCCTGCGCCTTTCCTGTTGTTGCGTTGCACAATGCAACGAATCCCGTTGCACGTTTTAATCATGCGGTTAAAGTCTCCCGCAAGCGGCCTCGCGCCGTCAGCGAAGAGAGGATTCCATGCATTATCACCCGAGCACGCACGCCCGGAATCACCCGGAAAAGCCTGCGGTCATCATGGCCGACGGTCGCAGCCTGACCTATCGCGAGCTTGACGAAGCCAGCAACCGCTTCGCCCAGCTGCTGCGCGCGCGCGGGATGCAGATCGGCGATACCGTGGCGATTAGCCTTGAAAACCGTCCAGAATATTTCTCGCTGGTGTGGGGCGCGCAACGCGCAGGCCTGGTGTTCGTGGCCATTTCGTGCCGCCTGGCCGCGCCCGAGATCGCCTATATCGCGCAGGACAGCGGTGCCAAGCTGCTGGTCAGCTCGACCTACCTGAACAAGGTGCTCGACGAGGTTGCGGCGCTGGCGCCCTCGGTTCCCCAACTGCGCCTCGGCGGGGTCGACGCCCATGACCTCGAAGCCGAGCTGGCGAAGATGCCCGCGACGCCGATCGCGGATGAACGCGCAGGCGGCGACATGCTCTATTCGTCGGGTACCACCGGCAAGCCCAAGGGCGTGCGGGTGCCAATGCCGGAAGAACCGGCCATCGGCGCCCCCACCTCGCTGATGATGGTGGCGTCGGAGGTGTTCGGGTTCACCCCTGATTCGGTGTATCTCTCACCCGCTCCGCTCTATCATGCGGCACCGCTGCGCTGGTCGATGGGCGTCCATCGCCTCGGCGGAACGGTTGTGGTGATGGACAAGTTCGATCCGGAACACGCGCTCCAGCTGATCGAGAAGTACAAGATCACCGACAGCCAGTGGGTGCCGACCCATTTCGTCCGCCTGCTCAAGCTGCCCGAGGACGTGCGCAGCAAGTACGATATCTCCTCGCTCAAGTGCGCGATCCATGCCGCCGCGCCCTGCCCCATTCCGGTCAAGCACGCGATGATCGAATGGTGGGGCCCGATCCTCAAGGAATACTACGCCGGCACCGAAGGCAACGGCTTCACCTTCATCTCTAGCGAGGACTGGCTGCAGCGTCCGGGTTCGGTCGGCCGCGTGATCACCGGGATCATCCACATCTGCGACGATAACGGCGACGAAGTGCCGGCCGGCCAGGAAGGCCAGGTGTTTTTCGAAGGCGGCGGCGCGTTCGAGTACCACAACGACCCGACCAAGACCGCCGAGGCCACCAACAAGCACGGCTGGACCAGCCTGGGCGATATCGGCCGGGTGGACGAGGACGGCTTCCTGTTCCTCACCGACCGCAAGAGCTTCATGATCATCTCGGGCGGGGTGAACATCTACCCGCAGGAGATCGAGAGCCTGCTCGTCACCCACCCCAAGGTGGCCGACGTGGCCGTGATCGGGGCGCCCGATCCCGACATGGGCGAGCGCGTGGTGGCAGTGGTGCAGCCTGCCGACATGGCCGAAGCAGGACCGGCACTGGCGGCCGAACTGACCGAATGGCTCAATCCGCAACTGTCGCGCGTGAAGATGCCGCGCCAGATCGACTTCCGCGAGGAACTGCCGCGCGAACCTACCGGCAAGCTGTTCAAGCGGCTGCTGCGCGATGAATACAAGGCCGCTGCGGCGCTGGAGGCCTGAAACGATGGGTGCGATCCCGAACCCCGTCGCCTCGGCCGAGGACGCCATCGCCGTGATCGATCCCCGCTCGTATGCGGAGTGGGGACCGCTGCTCGACCGCTTCGACCGCATCCGCGCCGAAACCCCGGTGGTGCGCATCGAAAGCGCCGAGGACTTTCATGAACCGTTCTGGCTGCTGACCCGCCATGAAGACGTGATGCGCGTGTCAAAGGACAACCAGACCTTCCTCAACGCGCCGCGCAGCACCGTCTTCACCGGCAAGCAGGGCGAAGCCTTTGCCCGCTCGATCACCGGCGGCAGCCCCAACCTCATCAGCTCGCTCGTCTCGATCGATGCGCCGTCGCATCCCAAGCTGCGCCGCCTGACGCAGGAATGGTTCATGCCCAAGAACCTGCGGAAGATCGAGGAAGACATCCGCACGCTGGCCGCGCACACCGTCGATCGGCTGATCGCGGCGGGGCCGGAGGCCGACTTCTGCACGCTGGTCTCCGCGCCCTATCCGCTCCATGTCGTCATGCAGATCCTCGGCGTGCCCGAGGAGGACGAGCCGCGGATGCTGTTCCTGACCCAACAGATGTTCGGCGGACAGGATGAAGACCTCAACAAGTCGGGCATGGCCGACCTGACGCCGGAGCAGATCCAGCAGATCGTGATGGGCGCGGTCAGCGACTTCGAGGCCTACTTCTTTGCACTGGCCGAGGAGCGCCGCAGGAACCCGACCAACGACGTCGCCAGCGTGCTCGCCAACGCGACCATCGACGGCGAGCCGCTTTCGGCGCGCGATCTGGCCGGCTACTACATCATCGTCGCATCAGCGGGCCACGACACCACTTCGGCATCGACGGCGGGCGCGATGCTCGCGCTTGCCCAGGACCCGGACCAGTTCGCCCGCGTCAAGGCCGATCGCAGCCTGCTGGCAGGCGTGGTCGAGGAAGCGATCCGCTGGACCACGCCGGTCCAGCACTTCATGCGCACCGCGATGGAGGACGTCGAGGTGGGCGGTGTGAACATCGCCGCTGGCGACTGGCTGATGCTCAACTACGTCGCCGCCAACCACGATCCGGCGCAGTTCGAGAACCCGCGCAAGTTCGATGCCGCCCGCGATGGCAACCGCCACATCGCGTTCGGCGCGGGCGCGCACCAGTGCCTCGGCCTGCACCTCGCCCGGCTGGAAATGCGCATCCTGTTCGAAGCGCTGCTCGATCGCATCGACAGCCTGGAACTGGCGGGTGAACCCAAGCGGGCCAAGAGCACGTTCGTCGGCGGTCTCAAGACCCTGCCGATCCGCTTCAAGGCCAGCTGAACACCGCAACGGGCGGCGCACTCAGGCGAATTTGTCCGCCTTGCGCCGCCCAAAGCGCATCCCGTGTTCGAGATGCGCGCGCAACTGGATGTAATAGGCTTCGAGAAACGGGCGGTGGTCCTCCGCGCCGACGCTCCAGCCGATCTTGCCGCAGATCGTCGCGGCAACCTCGGCCAGGGTCTCCGCCCGGTCCTCGTGCAGCACGCGTTCGAGGGCCTGAAGCTCGTATTCACCGTAGACGGCGAGTTCCTCCGCCCCGAAGCGATAGGTCGCAACGGGCGCCGCCTGCGCGGCTGGGCGCAGCGCCAGCGGACGGCGCAGCTTGCGGGTCTGTGCCTCGACCACCCATGTCCCGGCGATCATGTCGCCGCAGCGCAAGCCATCCTTGTTGATGAAAGGCATGCACACGAACAGGGCGAACCAGCCCAGCCCCGCCCAGGCGGCAAGGTCGGTATCGCCGCCGCTGGCCATCGCACCGCCGAGGAACACCAGCGGCATGAACAGTTCGACATCGCGCAGCAGGTTGCGCGCGATCACCGCCTCGGTCGTCAGCCGCCCGCCATCGCGCGCCGCCACGCGGATGCCCGCCAGCCGCTTGCCCGGCGTCGACCCGCGCGGCCCCAGCTCGAACGCCAGGAACCAGGCGTTGCGGAACAGGAACATCGCGAGGAACCACAGGACCGCGAGGCCCTGCAAGGCATGGCCCGCTGGCCCCTTGTCGGACAGGTTCAGGCCCACGCCCTGCGCCAGCCACAGCAACGCAAGGCTGGTCACGACCATCGCCGCGCCGATCAGGAACAGGTCGATCAGCAGCGCCGCCGCGCGGGCACCGCGCGACGCCAGCACAAAGGGCAGCGCCACGCCTTCGGGCGTCACCAGCCAGCGGCGGCGGCGATCCGCGTCGGAGGCGATCCGCGCGCTCATCGCCCACGCCGCCACACGAACAGGTAGCCGATCCAGAACACCAGCATGAAGCCGCCCACGATCAGGCGCGGCGCGGTGGCGTCGAGCAGCTGCCGCGCGAAAGCCTCGAGCAGCGCCGCCACGATCAGCATCAGCACCACGCCGGTCATCACCAGCGCCGCGCGCCTCCCGGCGACGGCGGCGGCATCGAGCACCGCCACCTCGCCCGGAAAGGCCATGGCGCGGCCAACGTGCAGCCCCGCTGCCCCCGCCAGCAGGATCGCGAACAGTTCTGTCGTGCCGTGAACCGATAGCCAGCCGACCAGTTCGAAAGTCAGCCCCTGCCCGTGATAGAGCCACAGCAGCGCGCCCAGCATCGCGGTGTTGTGCAGCAGCAGAAGCAGCGTCGGCACGCCGAAAGCGAAGCCGAGCGCGAAGGCGAGGATCGAGACCTGCGCGTTGTTGCTGAACAGCATCGCCGCAAAGACCGACAAGGCAGGCTCGTCCGCATTGCCGAACAGCGTGCGCTCCAGCACCGCCCTGCTCGCGCCGGGTACGCGCTCGTCGCCCGACGGGGCCAGCGCATAGTACCAGTTCGGATCGGACGCGACCAGCAGCCAGCCGACCAGCGTGCCCGCCACCATCACCGCGAGCGCGATCAGGATGTCCGGTCCGAGCCCGCGTACCGCCGCGCCCCACCCGCCGCCGAGGAAACCGCGCAGCCAGCGCCACAGCCCCGCGCGCGGGCCATAGACCACGAACCAAGCGCGCCGGGTCAGCGATTCGAGCCAGACCGCCAGATCCTCGTCGAGCGAGGTCTCGCGCGCGATCGACAGCGACGAGGCCGCCATGCGATAGAGCGCGGGCAGCGCCAGCAGGTCTTCGTCCGACACCTTGCGCAAGCGGCCACGCTCGATTTCGGCGACAATCCGTTCGAGCCGCTTCCAGTCGCCCTCGCGCTCCAGCCGGAAACGGTCGGACCGCAGCACCGCCTGCGCCACGTCGGGCGCCTGTTCCAGCGCTCCTCGCCCGAGCAGACCGGCCAGTCGCTCGCCCAGCACGCTCATCCGACCAGCCCCTGCCGCTTGACCGCGAGATAGGCGTCGATCAGCGCGAGGCCGATCGCATCGTGCCGCGCCTCGACCACGCGCACGCCCAGACGACGCAGGCGTTGCAGCACGAGCTGGCGCTGGTGCAGCAGTGCGTTCGCCGTGACCGCCTGCGACACGGCATCGAGATCGACAGGCGGCGCGGTGGCGATCCCGGTCAGCTCGGCATCCTCCATCACCACGAACAGCACGACATGGCGGTCCACCAGCCGCCCCACGCTTTCCAGCATCAGCTCCGCGCTGGCGGGATCGGTGAAATCGGAGAACACCACCACCAGCGAACGCCGCTTGAGCCTGCTCGCCAGCGTGGCCATGGCCCAGGTGAAGTTCGGCTCCTCGGTGCGGTAATCCAGATCCGCCGCCGCTTCGCGCAGGCGGTGGAAATCGCGCGGGGCGGTGACGAAAGGCGTCAGCGCCAGCGGCTTGGCCGCAAAGCCCAGCAGCGCCACGCGGTCCTGCCCTTTGAGCGCGACCCATGCGGTGGCGAGCACGGCGGTGACGGCACGGTCGATCCGCGCGAGGCCCGCCACCGGCTCGCACATCGCCTGCCCGCAATCGAGCGCGAAGACGATCTGCGTGTTGCGCTCGGTCTCGTATTCGCGCGCCACCAGCCGCGCGTGACGGGCCGAGGCCTTCCAGTCGATCCGCCGGCGGTCCATGCCCGGCTCGTAGTCGGCCAGCGCCTCGAACTCCGCGCCCGCGCCGCGCACCCGCCGCGCGACCAGCCCGATGTCGGCATCGCGCAGGAACAGCTGCAATTCGCCCGAACGCAGCGCGGACAGGTCGGGCTGCACGCGCACCGTCAAATCGAGAGGGCGAGAAACGGTCCGTTCGGCAAGGCCCAGCGGCCCCGCCCAGCGCAGCCAGAGGGTTTCGATCCGCGCCGCGCCACGCCGGACCGGGGCAACATCGACCGCGCCCTGCAAGGCACCGTCAGCGATCGCCAGCGGCACGCCGATCCGCCCGCCCTCGACCAGTTGCGCGCCCACCGCCAGCGCCGCCTCGGCCCGGCGCGCGGGCGCGCGCAGCGGTTCGGCGAGAACCACCAGCCGCAGCGTCCGGCCCACTTCCGCCTCGTCGTCCACCAGCACGCGCGCATCGCCGATCGTGCCCGCAAAGGCCGCGTCGAGCAGCACGAGCAGCAACAGCGCGCCGCCCAGCGCCGGGGCCAACGTCCATGCCGCAGGCGCGAGCACCGCCGCGATCAGGCCGACGGGCGCGATCGCCAGCAGCAGCAACACCGCGCGCGCGGTGGGCTGGAAGCGTGGCGCAGGCAGGGCGGGCAGGCGCAGCTTCACCGCGGGCTGTCGGTCCGCGCGATGAGGTCGGCGACGATGGCCTCGGCCTGCCGCCCTTCGATTTCCGCCGCCGGGCTCAACACCATGCGATGGCGCAGCACCGCAGGCGCCAGCGCCTTGACGTCGTCGGGCAGCACGTAGTCGCGCGCCGCGATCGCCGCCCGCGCCCGCGCCGCGCCCGCCAGCAGCACGGCAGCGCGCGGGCTGGCCCCGGCGATGAGGTCGGCGCTTTCGCGCGAGGCGCGCACCAGCCGCACGATATAGTCCACCACGCTGTCGGACAGCGTGACCGCGCCGGTCGCGGCCACCGCCTGCGCCAGCGTGTCCGCATCGGCCACCGCCATCACGCCGAGGTCGGCAGGCTTGGCGCCCACGCCGCCATCGCCATAGCGCGCCACGATCCGCGCTTCCTCGGCGTGGTCCGGGTAGCCCACCAGCAGCTTGAACGCGAAGCGGTCGAGCTGTGCTTCGGGCAGCGGATAGACGCCCTGGTTCTCGATGGGGTTCTGCGTGGCGATCACCATGAAACGTTCGGACAGCGGATGGGTCTGGCCGTCGAGCGTGACGCGCCGTTCCTGCATCGCCTCTAGCAGCGCGGCCTGCGTCTTGGGCGGGGTGCGGTTGATCTCGTCGGCCAGCAGCAGGTCGTGGAAGATCGCCCCGCGCGTCAGCGTGAACTGGCTGGTCTGGAAGTTGAACAGGTTGGACCCGAGGATATCGCCCGGCATCAGGTCTGGCGTGAACTGGATGCGCCCGAAATCGAGGCCCAGCGCGGTGGCGAAGCTCTGCGCGAGGAAGGTCTTGGCAGTGCCGGGTGGCCCTTCCAGCAGGACGTGCCCGCGCGCGAACAGCGCGACCAGCAGGTGGTCGACGATTTCCTGCTGGCCGATCACGGCCTTGCCCACCTCGCCCCGGATCGCTTCGGCGAGCGCGCGTACCTCGTCCAGAGTCATTGCATCATGTCCTTTTCGAATCGGTGGAGATCGGCCGCGTGGCGCACCACGTCGTGGGCCGTGCGCGCCGTGGACAGGCGCGTGACCAGCGTGGTGAACGAAGGCCCGGCAATCCCGCGCGCCGCCGCCAGCCGGTCTATCGCGGCATCGCTGTCGGACGCGGCGCGCGCCCTGGGCAGCGCCAGGCTGGCGACCAGCCGCTCGCGCGCGGCTTCGGCATAGGGCCGGGACACGAGGTGGAGGCGGCCCGAACGGCGGATCAGACCCGCCGCATTGGCCACCAGCGCCGCCTTGCCATGTGCCAGCGCACGCGTGGGCAGCCGCGCCGGGCCGAATCGCTGGAATCCGCGCCAGATCGCCGCGGCTGCTGCCAGCAACAGGCACAGCGTGGCGGCAAGGAAGGGCGGCTCGAACGCCAGCGTCAGCAGGTTGCGCGGGGCGCCAAGGCCGACGAGCGTCAGGTCGAACGTCACCGGCACTCGCTCGCCGCCCGCCGTCGCAAGGACGAGATCGCGCGCGAGAAGGCCGCTGCGACGGTCGGCCAGCCCCCAGTTGTCGAGCAGGTCCGGCTCGAACACGAAGACCAGCGGATAGAGATCGGGATCCCTGCCCCCGATCGGCGAATCGAGTCCGGCGAAGCGTTCCAGCACCGGATAGCGGCCCGAATCGTTGGCGAAGGCGGCAAGGATGCGACCGTCGTCCGCAACCACCAGCGGCACCAGCGCCCGCCCCGCGCCCGATAGAACCGCCTTGCGTTCGGGCAGCGGCCCGCTGCGCCCCTTGGCGGTCCAGCCCTTCGCAGACGCGACGGCGACCGACACGTCATCGGCAAAGCCCGGCCATTCGGGCGGCTGCACGCCGACGATCTGCGTCCAGCCCTTTTGCGCGCGGTCATCGCCGGAAATCGGCGCAGCGCGCCACTTCGGCGTCACCACCAGCGTCGGCCCGACATGACGGTGCGCGACGACGAGGTCGGTTATATCGCTGCCCTTGGCCCCGGCGGGCGGGGTCAGCACCAGCAGGCCGGGCATGGCTTCAGCCTGCCGGTCGCGGCTGCGGCGCACGTCGAACCCGTCGGCTTCGAGCAGGGCGGCAAGCCCGGCAAAACCGTTGAGCCCGCGCCCCCCGGCATGGCCGCCGCCATCGTTGGCATCGGGCGCGGCGTGGCCAAGGCTCCACAACAGCGCGGCAAAGGCGACAAGGCCGCCAAACAGCATGGCGGCCAGCGTGCCGCGCGCGAAGGGCTGGCCGTTCACGCCGCTCCCTCCAGCCCGACGCGGGCAAAGGCAGCATAGGCGCTGCGGGCCTGCGCCCAGTCCTCGCCCGACAGCGGGCGCAGCGCATAGAGCGCGCGCTCAACAGCTTCGGCCATGGTCGCAAAGGCCGTGCGCGCAGGCGGCGGCAGCGCGGCAAGGTCGGCGATCTCGCGCGCGGTGTTCGATGGCGAGAGCAGCGTCGGGCGCGCGGTGGCGATCTGGCCGACGCTGCGGCGCAGCAGCAGGTGCGCCGCCTCGTCGAAGCGCCCCTCGGCGGCGAGGCGGTCGGCATCGGAGAGCAGCAGTTCGGCCTCGGCGTGGTCGGGGGTCCATTCCTCGGGCGCGGTCTTGCGCGTCCGGCGCGCACGCCAGACCGGCAGCAGCAGGCTGGCGGCGATCCACAGCGCGCCGATGACGGCCAGCACCAGCAGGCCGGTCTCGACCAGCCCCCAGCCCTGCCCCAGCCAGCGCCCCACGGGTTCGAGCAGTTTGGCCAGGAAGCGCATCAGCGCCTCAAGCCAGGCGGGCGGCGGCGTGGGCACCTTGGGCGGCAGCGGCGCGTACTGGATATCGGCCATGTCGCGCGCGGCGCGCCACGCACGCTCGCCGCTCTCGCTTGCGGAAATGGCTGCGGCTCGCCCCGTCACGATCGCCTTGCTGGCACGGCCTCAGGCCGCCTGCAAGCGATCAGCCGCGTTCGCGTTCCAGCGGATAAGTGCCGAGCATGCGCAAGTCCTTGGCGAAGAAGCCCAGTTCCTCCAGCGCGCGGTCCACGGCCGGGTCGCCCGGCGCGCCGACGATATCGGCATAGAACGCGGTCGCCGAGAAGCTTGCCCCCCGCTGGTAGCTTTCCAGCTTGGTCATGTTGACGCCGTTGGTCGCAAAGCCGCCGAGCGCCTTGTAGAGCGCGGCGGGGATGTTGCGCACCTCGAACACGAAAGTGGTGATGGCGGGGCCGGTGATCGTCGCGGGGTCCAGCGGCTCCTTCGCCAGCACGACGAAGCGCGTCATGTTGTCGTGCGCGTCCTCGACGTTCTCGGCGATGACCTTCAGGCCATACAGCTCGGCCGCGATCTTGGGCGCGAGCGCGCAGACCGTGGGATCGCCCAGCTCCGCGACATAGGCCGCCGCGCCCGCGGTATCGGCATAGCTCATCGGCACGATGCCCCGTTCGCGCAGATAGAAGCGCGACTGGCCCAGCGCCTGCGGGTGGCTGTAGGCCGCGGTGAACGGACCATCGCTCAAGCCCATCAGGCAGGCGTGGATCTCCATGAAGTGCTCGCCGACGATGCTCAGGCCGGATTCGGGCAGCAGGAAGTGCATGTCGGCCACGCGGCCGTGCTGCGAATTCTCGATCGGGATGATCGCGCGGCCCGCGCGGCCTTCCTTCACCGCATCGAGCGCGTCCTCGAACGAAAAGCACGGCAGCGGCAGCCCGTCGGGCAGCGCTTCCATCGCGGCGCGGTGCGAATTGGCGCCCGGCGCACCCTGAAAGGCGACCGCGCGCGCGGGATCGGCGGCGGCGGCGAGGCTCATCGATTCGACGAGGGCGAGCGCGGGTGCGGGATAGCTCTGCATGGCGAGGCGGGCGATTAAGCCCCGCAACGAGGCGCGGCAAGCGGCTTTCACCTGTCCTTGTGGCCAGAGACTGTGACAAGAGGGTGCAATGGCTCTTGCGCAGGCGCGGGGTGCTGACTAGACGGACGCGAAATACGCGCGGGGGTCGGCAGGGTGCCGGCAGGGCGCAGCATGGGGCTCGGAATGGACGACCGTTTCAACACCATCGCCGGTTGGACGCTGTTCGGCGGCATCGTGGCTCTGGGGCTTTCGAGCCTTTCGGCGCACTACTATGGCGCCAACAAGCCCGAACGGCCCGAAACGATGGGTTATGCCATTGAAGGCGTCGAGGCCGAAGGCGGCGCAGGCGCGGCGGCGGTTCTGCCGATCGCCAACCGCCTCGCCACCGGCGACGTGGCCAAGGGCGAGGCAATCTTCGCCAAGTGCAAGGCATGCCACACCATCGATCAGGGCGCTGCCAACGGCATCGGCCCCAACCTGTGGGCGACCGTGGGTGAAGCAGCGGCTGTCGGCAAGGGCGGCTTCGCCTTCTCCGACGCGCTCAAGGCCAAGGCGGCCAAGTGGGACTTCGCCACGCTCGACGAGTGGCTGACCAACCCCAAGAAGTTCGCCGACGGCACCAAGATGTCGTTCGCGGGCATCGCCAATCCGCAGGAACGCGCCGACGTGATCCTGTACTTGAACTCGAAGGGTTCGAACCTGCCGCTGCCGGCGCCCGAAGCGGTTCCCGCTGCCGGGGCGGCTCCGGCCGCTGGCGCGGCTGCCGCGCCGGTTGTCGGCGATGCCGCTGCGGGCGAGAAGATCTTCGCCAAGTGCAAGGCCTGCCACACCATCGAAGCCGGCCAGCCCAACGGCATCGGCCCGAACCTTGCCGGGATCGCCGGTGAAAAGGTCGCGGGCGACCGCGGCGGCTTCCAGTTCTCCGATGCGCTCAAGGCCAAGGGCGGCGTCTGGGACGACGCGACGCTCGACACCTGGCTGACCGGCCCGGCCAAGTTCGCCGCCGGCACCAAGATGACCTTCGCGGGTCTGCCCGATGCCAAGCAGCGCGCCGACGTGATCGCTTACCTCAAGACCAAGAAGTAAGCGCATCGCCCCGCCAAGGGGCCCAAGCGAATCGCAAGAAGGGCGCTCCTGCGGGGCGCCCTTTTTCGTTGGAGACGGCAAGGCCGGCGGCAAAGTGCGGATCGGCCCCCAGCACGCGCAAGCGGAGCCCCCCAAAGCAAAAGGGCGACCGTGGGGCCGCCCTTCGTCTGTTTTCAGGCTGTCTGTTTCAACCTGCCAGGTCAGTCCACCATGTCGCGGACGATTCGCCGCAGTTCCTCGCGCGAGAGCGCCGGGGCAGTGGCCTGCACCAACTCGGGCCGGAAGCGGCGGAGCAGGACGGCAGGGAAGTTCGAGAAGCCGTTGGTCGTCTTGGTATCGTTCAGATGCATCATCATTCCTGACGCGTAGCACGCGCCTGTTGCAGGTATGGGACTCAGCGCCTGCGCGCTGCACCAGGCCCGCCGCCACCGATCTTTTCACGGTAGACGATACGACCCTTGGTAAGATCATAGGGGGTCATCTCGACGCGCACGCGGTCGCCCACGATCGAGCGGATGCGAAACTTGCGCATCTTGCCCGCGGTATAGGCGATGATCCGGTGGTCGTTTTCCAGCCGGACTCCGAATCGGCCATCGGGCAGGATCTCATCGATCTCGCCATCGAGCGTCAGCAGTTCTTCCTTGGCCATCGAGCGGCTCCCCTTGCGAAGTGACAGGTCGTCGCCCGAATACGGACGTGCGCGCAACCGGAAAAACCGGCACGGCGGCAAGGCTCGGATGGAAAAAGGTTGCGGAGGCGACAGGGCTTTGCGCCCGGCCAACGCCATGATTTTCCGTCGCAGGCGACGTATGCAGGGCCGGATATGGGCGAAAGCGGCACAAAATGCAAGGGTGCGCCCGCATTTTGCGCCGCGTTTGCGCGATTCACGGCTTCTTCCGGCGCACTTGCGCGGCGGCGGAAACGTTGATCGTGCCCAGTGGCCCGGCCAGATCGTGCAGGCGGCATTCCCCCACCGCGACGCCCGCGCGGCTGAGATGCCCGGTCAGTTCGTAGCCCAGCCATTCGCCTAGCGGCAGGCGGTGGAGATAGGCGGTGAAGTCGGTGTTGACGTAATCGATCCCGAACCGGCTCGAATGAGTCAACGGGCTGGCGAAATCGCCCGTCACCACCACGCGCAGGAACGGCGTCAGCGCATGGCCCGCCACCACCTCGCCCAGCGGCTTGAGCCAGACCTGCCGCCGTTCGGGCGGGGCGATGTCGCCCAGCACGGGCACGTTGCCATGCGCCGCATCGCCCCCCGGCGGCGCAACGCGCTCCACCCGCGCGTATTCGGGCGGAATGGGCCGGGCGTCCCAACGGGTGAAGCGATGGAGCGAGGGCAGCGTATCGGGATGCGGCACGGCCCACGTCGGAGTCTGCCAGGTGGGATTGGCGGGCGCCTCGCCCTCGCGCACGAACTGGCAGGTGGCGCGCGTCACCAGCTTGCCGCCGCAGACGATCCGCGCCTCGATCAGCTTGAGCCGCCCGCCATCGTGGATCGCCTCGGTCGTCACGGAGAGCGGCTCGGCCGGGGCCATGCGCAACATGTCGACGCAGAAACGAACCGGCACGAGGCCCGACGCGCCGAAATCGCGCTCGATCACATAGCCCGTCAGCGCCGCAACCGCCGATCCGTTGAGCGTCCCTTCCTGCCAGTAGCCGCGCCCGGCGCGCGTGGGCACGAACAGATCGCCGTCCTGCTCGAACAGCGGCAGCGGATGGTGAATGGCGTTTTCGGCAGCAGTTTCAGGGGCAGGCGCGGACAAGACGATCTCCGGTCGGAAATGAAGCGGTTTTAATTACACGCTTAAACGAGGTTGCCAAGGCGATGCGGGGCACGATAGGATCGCACGCGACAAGACTTGCGGGGAGAGCGCGCCATGACTGACCTGTTGCTGCACCAGTATGATTCGTCGCCCTTTTCGGAAAAGGTGCGGGTGTGCCTGGGCATCAAGGGCCTGGCCTGGGGTGCGGTCGACCAGCCGGTGGTCATGCCCAAGCCCGAGCTGCTGCCGCTGACCGGGGGCTATCGCAAGATCCCCGTGCTGCAGGTGGGCGCGGACATCTATTGCGACAGCGTGCTGATCGTGCGCGAGTTGGAAGCGCGCCATCCCGCGCCCGGCCTGTTCCCCAGCGGTGCGGGCGGCCTTGCCTCGGCGCTGGCGGAATGGACCGATCGTTCGTTCTTTCAGGCCGCCGTCGCGGTGATCTTCGCCCATGTCGGCGAGACCATCGGGCAGGAATTCATCAAGGACCGCGAGGCGCTGTCGGGCGCGCCGTTCAACGTGGCCGCGATGAAGGCCGCCTATCCGCACATGGCGACGCAATTGCGCGCCCATGCCGCGCTCGTTTCACAGCAGCTGGCCGATGGCCGCGCCTTCCTCGAAGGCGAGAGGCCCGGCCTTGCCGACGCCAATGCCTTCTACAACCTGTGGTTCGTGCGCTCGTTCTTCCCGCCCGCCGCGCCGCTGTTCGAAGACCTGCCGGGCCTTGCCGACTGGTACGGCCGCGTCGTCGCGCTGGGCCACGGCCAGCGCCGCGAGGCGACCCGCGCCGAGGCGCTGGCCGCTGCGCGCGCAGCCCAACCGTCGGCCACGCCGGTACCCGCCGGTGAACCGGCCGCCGCGCCGGGCGATGCCGCGCTGATCGGCCACAAGGTGGTCGTCTCGGCCACCGACTATGGCCGCGATCCGATTGCGGGAACGCTCGTTGCCGCCTCCGCGCTGCGGTTGGTGGTGCGGCGCGAGGATGCGGACCTCGGGGCGATCCAGGTCCACGTTCCCCGCATCGGCTTCGCGCTGGCGGCGGCATAGGCCGGACGGGACGCCATCCCCCGCGCAAGAAGCGATGGGAACGGCGTTTCAATGCACCGGCGGGTCGAAGGGCGGGACCGCGCCGATCGGGGCGACGGGTTCGCCTTCGGCGCGCGGTGGCAAGGCGTTTTCAGGAACGTCCTCGATCTGCATGGCGCGGGTCGGGATCATTTCCAGATTGCGCACCCGCACGCGGATGTCGCCATCTGTAAAGGTCAGTTCGTTGAAGCTGGGCGGGGTCGACCGCACCCGCTGGGATAGCGTGCCCGCGCCGATCATCCGCACCGGCCCGTTGGGGGTGGGATGGATCAGGTCGAACGGATCATGGACGTGGCCCGACAGCACCGCCAGCACGCCGCGCCTCGCGAGTTCGGCCAGCGCGTGATCGCCGCCGCGTGTCAGCGCCTTGCCGCGCGTGCCCGCTTCGACCAGCGGGTGATGGCACGCTACGATCGCGCGCGTGCCATGCGGAAGCGCGTCGATCTGGCCCAGCGTTTCTGCCAGCGCCTTGCGGCCCACGGTGCCCTTTGACCAGTTGAGCCGCCATTGCGCGCGCGCCGTGGTCTTAAGCGGGACGATCGCCGCGCCCGGCAGCGGCACTTCGCGTTCGAGCACGCTCTCGATCGAGCGGAAGCGGCGGTAGGGATCGAGGAAGCGCTCGACCAGGTTGAAATAGGGCAGGTCGTGGTTGCCGACCTCGACCGTCACCGGCACGTCGAGCGCGCTGATCCAGGCGCAGGCGGCGCGGAATTCGCGGTGACGGGCACGCATCGTCAAGTCGCCGGTGATGGCGACGGCATCGGGGCGCTCCTCGCGCACGCAGTCGACCACCCAGTCGAGCGCGCGGCGGTCTTCGAGGCCGAAGTGGATGTCGCTGATGTGGAACACGCGGGTCATGCGCGCCTCCTCTCCCGGCGCGCAGCCCCGGTCAACCATCTGCGGGGCCGGCTCGGCCCAGAAAGTGCACGTCGAGCGTGATACAGGCGAAGGTTTCGCGGGGTGAGCCGTCGTGGCGCTCGCCGTCGATCATCAGCGCGATGGGGTCGTCGCTTTCGACGGTGACGCGTTCGCACGTGCCCAGCTTGTCGTGCGGCCCGGCGCGAAAATCGCGCTTGACCAGCATGGCGACGCCTTGCGCGGCTACATCCCCGATCCCCTGCGCATCGTAGCCATCGAGCGTCAGCGTGCCCTGCGTCGCATCGAGCCTCAGCGCGCGGTAGCCTTCGGGCTTGCCCAGGCGCGGCTCGGCCACGCGGACCGGTGCGCCATTGGCGGTGGTCCGCACCGCTTCGCCCAGCGCGCTGGCGATGGTGGACAGGTCAAGATCGCGCACGCCTTCACGTACATCGGCCCAGGTCGCGCCGGGGCCGGCCAGCACTTCGACCAGCGCCGGCCCCTGCGAGGTCGCGACAGCGCGTGGCTGGCGGCGGGAGAGCCTGTCGGAAGCAAGGGATTCAAGGATGCCCCCAAGGGTGCAGTCTTCGCCATGCAGCGCCTTGGCCAGCAGGTTCTGCGTGCCGCCCGGCAGGACCAGAACGTCGCCCTGCCACCCTTCGAGACGGCGAACCTGCGAGTTGGCGGTGCCATCGCCGGTGAAGATCGCCAGCGTGGCCACACCCGCCGATTCGAGCGCGGCGCGATCGGCCAGCTCGTCGTCGGGAAAGCGCAAGGTACGCGCGGGGCGCAGCGCCTGTTCAAGCTGCTCCACCGATTCGGCGGTATTGCTGCCGCTAGCGGCGTTGACGAGCAGCCACAGCGGGCGGGTTTCTGAAATGTCGGACATCGTGCGCCAGAACCGCGCGAAAGGGGCGCCGGTTCCCGCCGCCTGTCGTTCGCAGAGCGTGGGATGCGGTTCGTCGGCCCGGACGACGGTTGGTCGGGCGCGCTTGCGGGCCGATCGACCATGGCGCGCGCCAGCCCCATGATTCGCCTAGGAAAATGGTCATGCGGCGGCGGTAACGCACCCCCCGAACCCCGCTCCGCCGCCGCAACCCTGAACGACACCTAACCGACCCAGAACGAAACCTGACCCGACCCCGAACCCGTCCCAGGAGCACTGCCATGATCCGCAACACCACCCGCTCGATCGCCGCCGCTGCCGTGTTTGCCGCCGCGACGCTTTCCATCCCCACCGCCTTCGCCGCCCCTGTCGAACTCGAAACGCGCAGCAAGGTCGTCAGCCTCTCCGGCCTCGACCTGTCGACCGCCGAGGGCCAGGCGCAGCTCGATGGACGACTGCGCCGCGCCGCCGGTGCGGTGTGCGACGTGAACACCGGACCGCACCCGCTGAGCGAGCGCAGCTACGAACGCCGCTGCTTCAACGATGCGCTGAAGGCCGCGCGCGCCAGCTATGCCATGGTGCGCCAGCAGCCCGCGATGGCCCGCTGATATCGTTCCGGTGAGATGATCCGCGCGCCGTTCCAGCCAGTCCCACGGCGCGCGGGGACATCCGGCACCGGACGACCGGGGCAGGACGCCAAACCCGGCGCCCTGCCCCGCTTGCGTTCTTCAGGAAGGCACGGCGCGCAGGCGGGCGCGTTCGACATCGGCATCGACGTCGGCCTGGTTACGCCAGGCGAGATCGTGGCCGCAGACCTCGCGATCATCGTGCGCGCGGATCGAGATCGGCTTGATCGGGCGGCCATCGCGCTGGTCGCACAGCACCGGGTCCGACGGCGCCCCTCCCCACTTTTCGCCCCACTGGCGTAGCGCCAGCATGGCGGGCAGCAGGTCGATGCCCTTGTCGGTCAGACGATATTCGATGCGGCGGCGATCATCGGCGCAATGTTCACGCTTGAGCACGCCGGCTTCGACCAGCCTTGACAACCGATTGGAAAGGATGTTGCGCGCGATGCCCAGCACATCGAGGAAATCCTCGAAATGCCGCACCCCGTTGAAGGCGGCGCGCAGGATCATGAACGACCAGCGTTCTCCCATGGCTTCCAGCGCCACCGGAAGGCCGCAGAGCGCGAGATCGGCGAGTGGTTCCCTGAGCTTCTCCATCGGTGTTGCCTACTCCATCTAAGCGACCAAGTTAAGTTTCTAGTTGCAACCTGCAACCTATCCTGATAAGTAGTGATTCGCAACGGAAATCGCATCCTCTCCACCTGCCGTTCCCGTCGCAAGGCCACGGCGCGCGATATCCGCCGCTTAAAAGGGGAATGACCATGACTGCTCTCAACAATGGCGCCCTGCGCCAGCTCCTTCCGGCCGCGCTCGCGCTGGCTGGCACCGCGCTCAGCTTCGGCGTGACCGCGACGCCTTCGCACGCCGCCGCTTCTTACTATGCGGTGACGCTCGCCAGCCCGCTGGATGCACCCAAGCGCTTCGTGAACGGCGAAACGCCGTGGGCCTGCGCGGGCAGCGAATGCACCGCCCCGCGCGACACCTCGCGCGCCGCCGTGGTCTGCGCCCGCCTCGTCAAGAAGGTCGGCCCGATCGCCCGCTTTGCCACGCCCGAGGGTGAACTGGCCGCAGAAGACCTGACCAAGTGCAACACCGGCAAGTAAGCCTGTCCGCACGGGTCTGACCATCTCTCTCCAGCGCGGGCCTGTCCACCCTACCTGCCATGCGCTGGTTTCCTCGAAGGTCGCGAAGGGTTCCTGGCCCCTCGCGGCCTCCTTTTTTGTTCATGACCGGTCGAGGCGCGGGCCTTATAGCGTGGGCCCATGCGCTCCCTTGCCCTGATCGCGGCCGCGTTTTCGCTGGCCGCAGCCTCTCCTCCCGCACTCCAGCCCGATCTTTCGCGCCTGACCGAGACGCACCGGCGCGACCTGCAATGCGCAGCGACGCTGGCGCTGGCGGCCTCCGCGCAAGCACAGGGCGATGATGCCGCCGCAGCGTTTCCGCCGCTGGCAGCGCGCGGCAAGCGCTACTTCGCCGATGTGGGCACGCGCGTTTCGGGCGAAGCGGGGCTGACGCCCGCGCAGGTGCGCGACCTGCTGAGCGCCGACGTAGCGGCCTTGCAGCAGGCGGCCGATCCCGACGCGGCGCTGGCCGCCGCGCTCAAGCCCTGCCTCGTCCGGCTCGATGCCGAAATACCGCCGCTCAAGACCCCCGACCTGCTCCAGTGCAGCGCGATCCTGAGCCTTGCCTATGACGAGGTCCATGCGCGCGAAGGGCTCAGCCCGGCGGCGCAGGATCTCAAGACGCTGGCGTCGGTGCTGTCCGCGCGCGAGCATGAGGCGCTGGTGGCAGCGGGCAAGTCGGGGGACGAGGCCGACGCCGCGCTCGCGCTCGCACATGACGCCATGCTCAAGGAAGCGTTCGATGGCGACGGAGGGGTCGAGAAATACGACATCGCGCATTGCTACGATCTGGCGAAGCCCGACCCCAAGTCCCACTACTGACCGCCGCTGCGCCCGGCACCATTGAGCAAGCGCCCGGCGACCCCATATTGCGCCCGATCCCAGGAGATTTGCGATGGCCGACAAGCTGAACCTGACCGAAGCCGAATGGCGCGAGCGCCTGACCCCGGAGCAGTACCATATACTGCGCCAGGCCGGGACCGAGCGCGCGTTCACCGGCAAGTACGACAAGAACAAGGCTGCGGGCGAATACTTCTGCGCCGGGTGCGGCGCCCCCCTGTTCGAATCGGACGCCAAGTTCGACAGCGGCTGCGGCTGGCCCAGCTTCACCGCCCCGGTCGTGCCGGACGTGGTGGACGAGCACGTCGACACTTCGCACGGGATGGTCCGCACCGAAGTGCGCTGCGCGCGCTGCGACGGGCACCTGGGCCACGTTTTTCCCGATGGCCCCGCGCCGACGGGGCTACGCTACTGCATGAACAGCGCGGCGCTGGATTTCACCCCCAAGGATTGAGCACGCAGACCGCGCCACGAACGTATGCGGAAAGTTCCGATTAACCCTGCGTTACAAATTGCCTATGCAGAGGCCGCAGGGCGCTCCGCTATGGCGCGCCGCAACGTAGCGCCTGCCCGAAACAGACCTGTCCGAATCATGAGGGAAAGAACCAAGCACCGATGGCGAGAAGGGATACGCCCCGCCGCCCCGATCCCGAGCGTCAGCCGGGTCGCCGTCCTGCGCGCAGCGCGCGCGAAGGGTCTTTTCTGGGTCGCATGATTCGCCGCCTGTTCGTCTGGAGTGGCGGTTTTGCGCTGCTGGCCGTGATCGGCGTGGTCGTCGCCGTGCTGATCACCGCGCGTTCGCTGCCGAGCTATGAAAAGCTGAAGTCCAGCCAAGCCGGCCAGATGATCGTCGTGCGCGCCAACGACGGGTCGGAAATCGTCACGCTGGGGCCGAGCTATGGCAAGTGGGTGCCTTATTCGCGCATCCCCGAGGTGATGAAGGACGCGATGATCTCGGTCGAGGACCGGCGCTATCGCGAACACTTCGGCGTCGATCCGATCGGCATCGTGCGCTCGGTGATGGTGCGCGTGCAAAGCGGGCACTGGCGGCAGGGTGGTTCGACCATCACCCAGCAGCTCGCGCGCAACGTGTTCCTCAACAACAGCCGCACCTTCGATCGCAAGATCCGCGAGGCGGTGCTGGCGATGGCGCTCGAAACCCGGTTCAGCAAGAACCAGATCCTCGAGCTGTATCTCAACAAGGTCTATTTTGGCGGCGGTGCCTATGGCGTGGATTCGGCCGCGCGCAAGTTCTTCGGCCACCCGGGCGACCAGCTGACGCTGGAAGAAGCCGCGATCATTGCGGGCCTGGTCAAGGCGCCTTCGCACTATTCCCCCACAGCCGACGCCAAGGCTGCGGTGGACCGCGCGCAGGTGGTGGTGCAGACCATGGCCGACGCGGGCACGCTGACCCCGGCGCAAGCCAACGCGGTCGATTTCAAGCGCGTCAAGCTGGCGGCAGAGCAGGGCCAGAATTCAGCGCGCTATTTCACCGACTGGGTGCTGCCGCAGCTCGACATCGTCGCGCCCGAGATCGACCAGCCGATCGAGGTGTGGACCACGCTCGATCCCGTGGCGCAGCGTGCGGCGACGGCTTCATTGCAGCAGAACGTGCCCAACGGCGTGCAGGGCGCGCTGGTCAGCGTGGACCGCGACGGCGCGGTGCTGGCGATGGTGGGCGGCACCGACTATGTCACCAGCAACTACAACCGCGCGGTGAATGCCGTGCGCCAGCCGGGTTCGGCGTGGAAGCTGTTCGTCTATCTCGCCGCGCTGGAAGCGGGCTACACCCCCGATGACCGCGTGGTGGACGAACCCGTGACGATCCAGGGCTGGAGCCCGCGCAATTCGGGCGGTACGTATGCCGGGCCGATCGACGTGCGCACCGCCTTTGCCTATTCCAAGAACACCGTCGCCGCGCAGCTGGGCAACGAGGTGGGCTTTGGTGCCGTTGCCAACATGGCGCGCCGCTTTGGCATCACCACCCCGATCAACACGCAGCCCTCGATGGTGCTGGGCACCAGCGACGTGCGCGTGATCGACATGGTGCGCGCCTTTGCCGAAGTTTCGGCCAAGGGCGTGACCGTGGTCCCCTATGGCATCCGCAAGGTGACGACGACCGACGGCGAAGTGCTCTACAGCCATCGCCCGGACACGCAGCAGCAGCTCGTGCCAGCCTATGTCGCCGCCGCGATCACCGACCTGTTGCAGACCGCCGTCAGCACCGGCACCGGCCGCGCCGCGCAGATTGGCCGACCCGTGGCTGGCAAGACCGGCACCACCAGTTCGAACAAGGATGGCTGGTTCCTGGGCTTTTCCAGCGGGATCACGACCGGCGTGTGGATGGGGCGCGACGATGCGCGCGCTGTTCCCGGGTTGCAGGGCGGCACCGCGCCCGCGCGCGCCTTTGCCGCCTACATGAAGGTGGCGACCGCCAAGCGCCCGGTCGAGAAGTTCGAGACCGAGCTGAAGCTGCCGCAATGGCAGCTGGAGCCCGACGACGAGGCGATGCAGGCCAATCCCGACGACTATTTCTACGTCGACCCCAATGGCAATATCGTCGACCAGAGCGGCAAGGCGAGCCCGGATGGCGCGGATCAGGGGGTGCCGGTGGACCAGGGCGGCGATGCCCCTCCGCCAGCAGCGGCGAACGACGATTTCCTCGACCGTGCGACAGGGCGGCAGGGGGCGGACGCGCCGCGCCAGAAGCCGATGTCGGCGCCCGCACCGCGTGGGGCCGGCAATGGCAGCGGCGCGGGCCAGCCGCGTCCGCTGCCGCCGATCGGGAAGGTCATCACGACACCCTGAGCCGTCCGGCCGCGAACCAAACGCGCTGCCGGTCGTTGTCTGTCGTGAAGGGCGAGATGCCCGAAAGACGACAGGAGGCGACGATGGGATTGTTGCGATTGGCCGCGGCCGGTGCGGTGGGCTACTTCATCTGGAACAGGTTCAAGGGCGATGGCGCGGAGCCGCAACACGCGGCTTTCGCCCATGGCGAGCATACGGGCGACAACTTCTCGAAAGTACGCAGCGCCGGGACCGCAGGTATGCGTTCGGACCCGCCGAAGTGGGACAAGGTGGACGAGGCCGCGGACGAAAGCTTCCCGGCGAGCGATCCGCCGTCAACCTACTGACGCTTCAACCGGCCGGTCGGACTACTTGACCAGTTCGACCGGCTGGAACTGCCCCAGCCCGCACGAACCGCGCATCATCTGGGGCGAATTCGACTGGATCACCGTGATGATGTCGGTTGAACAAAGCTGCGAGAGCGACGTGCTGTAGGAAAACGCGCGCTCGAAGCCGAGGCTGTTGCAGCGGTAGGGCAGCGTGTTGCGATACCACTTCCTGCCCGCCATGCGGAAATCGATGGTCCAGTCGTCGCGCACACGGCTTTCCGAGATCTGCGCGATGGGGATGCAGCTTTGCGCCGTGCCCATGGGTCGGGCGGCGGGAACGTCCTTGCCGTGACCGTTGCTGCCGCCCTGCGCCATGGGAGCGCAGGACGCGACGCCGAGTGCGGCCAAGGCCAGGCCGATGAATCGCGCCTTCATGCCATTCTCTCCTTTGCTACCCGCGGCTTTTTGCCGGTCTGGGGTTGCGCGCCCTTTTCCAGCACCTTGCCCTTGAAGCCGCACAAGTCGACGACCGGGCAGCGCCAGCATTCGGGGGTGCGCGCCTTGCAGATATAGCGACCGTGCAGGATCATCCAATGGTGCGAGCCGACGCGGAAGGGTTGCGGCACCTTTTTTTCGAGCTGCTTTTCGACCGCGAGCGGGGTCTTGCCCTTGGCAAGGCCAGTGCGGTTGCCGACGCGGAAGATGTGCGTATCGACCGCGAAGGTCTCCGCCCCGAACGCGCAGTTGAGCACCACGTTGGCGGTCTTGCGCCCGACGCCGGGCAGCGCGGTGAGCGCGTCGCGATCGGCGGGCACTTCGCCGCCATGCTCGCGCACGAGGATTTCGGCCATGGCGATGACGTTCTTCGCCTTGGAATTGAACAGGCCGATGGTCTTGATGTGCTCTTTCAGCCCCTCCTCGCCCAGCTCCAGCATCTGCGCGGGCGTCTTGACCTCGGCAAAGAGCCGCCGCGTCGCCTTGTTGACGCCGACGTCGGTCGATTGCGCCGAGAGCGTGACCGCGACCAGCAGCTGGTAGACGTTGCCGAATTCCAGCTCGGTCTGCGGATCGGGGTTTGCCTCTGCCAGGCGGCGGAAGAACTCGAAGATATCGTCCTTTTTCAAAGGTCGAGCACTTCGCGCATCGAATAGCGACCGGGCGCCTTGCCCACGATCCAGTCTGCCGCGCGGATCGCGCCACGCGCAAAGATGCCGCGGTTTTCGGCGAGGTGCGACAGGGTGAGCCGTTCGTTGTCGGCCAGGAAGTGGACCGAATGGTCGCCCGCCACGGTGCCGCCGCGCAACGATGCAAAGCCGATGGTCCCGGCAACGCGGGCGCCCGTGATGCCGTCGCGGCCACGCACCGCTTCGTCCTGAAGATCGACCCCGCGCCCACGCGCAGCGGCTTCGCCCAGCAGCAGCGCGGTGCCCGAGGGCGCATCGACCTTCATGCGATGGTGGGTTTCGACGATCTCGATGTCCCAGTCCTCGCCCAGCCGCTGTGCCGCTTCGCGGACGAGGTGGGCAAGCAAGGTGACGCCGAGCGAGGTGTTGCCGGTCTGGAGCACGGGGATCGAGACGGCGGCGGCATCGACCAGCCAGTGATGGCGTTCTTCAAGGCCGGTGGTGCCGACGACCATGGGCACCCCGGCATGGATCGCCGCGTCGAGGTTGAATTCGAGCGCGCCCGGTGCGGAGAAATCGACCAGCACATCGCTTGCCGCCGCCAGCGCCGCGACATCGCCGCCCTTGTCGATGCCGCCGGCAAGGTCATGCCCGGCCGCCACGATGGCCGCTTCGAGCGCCTGCCCCATGCGGCCCGCGTTTCCGATAATCCCGATTCTCGCCATTGCTCACCCCGTGTCTGGCGTGCTTCATGGCCGTGATGAGCCACATTCGCAACATCGTGATCCTGACCGGCGCGGGCATTTCCGCCGAGAGCGGCATCGACACCTTTCGCGGCGGGGGCGGCCTGTGGGAGCAGCACCGGGTGGAAGACGTCGCAACGCCCGAAGCCTTCGCGCGCGACCCGGATCTGGTCCAGCGCTTCTACGACATGCGGCGCGAGGCGATCCAGACCAAGCAGCCGAACGCGGCGCATCACGCGCTGGCGCGGCTCGATCGCGAGTGGGCGAAGACGGTGCCGGGCGGCGACGTTCTGATCGTGACGCAGAACGTCGACGACCTGCACGAGCGCGGCGGGGCGCTGAACGTCGTGCATATGCACGGCGAACACCTCAACGCCTGGTGCACGGCCTGCGATGTGCGGCACCGCTGGACCGGCCCCTTGCGCGATGGCCCGCCCTGCCCCGGCTGCGGCGCGCAGGCGTTGCGGCCCGACGTGGTGTGGTTCGGCGAGGTGCCCTACCACATGGATGCGATCGGGGAGGCGCTGCGCGAGGCGGACCTGTTCGTGTCGATCGGCACTTCGGGCGCGGTCTATCCGGCGGCGGGATTCGTGCGCGCGGCGCGCGATCTGGGCGCGCGGACGCTGGAACTGAACCTCGAACGCTCGCAAGGTTCGGCGTGGTTCGAGGAGACGCGGCTGGGGGCGGCGAGCGAAGTGGTGCCCGCGTGGGTGGAGGAAATGCTAAGCGGCTGAATTGCAGCCCCGGCATTCGCCATCCTTGACGATGCGCATTGAGCGCAGACCCGGCTTGAGGCCGTCGAGAACGTGGATCTGGCCCCATTGCGGGTCGCCAAGCGTGGACACGCCTTCCAGCAGCACTCGGATCGCGGCCATGGCGCCGAACGCGCCGACCATGCCGACCATCGCGCCCAGCACTCCCAGATCGGCGCAAGTGTCGCAATCTTCGGCATCGAAGGCATCGCCGACGAAACAGCGGTAGCAGGAATGCCCTTCGCGGTGCCCGGCGAAGTTGGCGACCTGCCCCTGGAAGCGCCCGAGCGCGGCGCTGGTCAGCGGCACGCCCGCCGCGACGCAGGCATCGGACACGGCAAGGCGCGTGGCGAAGTTGTCGCAGCCATCGAGCACCACGTCGGCCCCGGCGATGAGGGCGGCGGTATTGTCGCGCGTCACGCGGAGCTGATGCGGGGTGACGGCCAGCGCCGGATCGAAGCGGCGCACCCAGTCGGCGGCGGCCTCGGCCTTGGCCTTGCCGATATCCGCCGTAGTGTAGATCGTCTGCCGCTGGAGATTGCTCGCCTCCACCGCGTCATCGTCGATCAGGGTCAGCCGGCCCACGCCCGCGCCTGCAAGATATTGCAGCGCCGGGCTGCCGATGCCGCCCATGCCGACCAGCACGACATGGGCCTGCGCCAGCCGCGCCTGCCCCGCGCCGCCCACTTCGGGCAGGACGATGTGGCGGGCGAAACGATCGAGGCGGTCGGGCGAAAGCGTCATGGGGCTGGCCTTAATGGCTTTGGCGCACCGGCGAAAGCCGCGTGGGAGAATGCCGCGTGACAAGCGAGCGCGGCTCGCGCAGTCTGGTCAAAACAGACCAGAGAGAGGGACTTGGAATGGCAGAGCTTTCGGGACGCATTGCGCTGGTGACGGGGGCATCGCGCGGGATCGGCGCGGCGACGGCGCGGGCGCTGGCGGCGGCGGGCGCGAAAGTGGCGGTGACCGACCTTGCCGCGCCGGAAGACCTTGCCGCCGAGATCGGCGGATTGGCGCGCGCGCAGGACGTGACCAGCGAGGACGACTGGGCCGCGACGATCGACTGGCTGCGCGCCGAGGCGGGCGGGCTCGACATCCTCGTCAACAATGCTGGGCTGTTCCTGATGAAGCCGCTGGTGGAAACCACACTGGCCGAATGGCAGAAGCTGCACCGCGTCAACGTCGAAGGCGTGTTCCTCGGCACCCGCGCGGCCATCCCGCTGCTGGCCGAGCGCGCGGCCATGTGGAAAGGTGGCACTTCGGTGATCAACCTGTCGTCGATGGCGGGGCTGGTCGGCTCGGCTGGCGCGGCCTGCTACAACGCCAGCAAGGGCGCGGTGCGGCTGTTCACCAAGGGCGCGGCGCTGGAACTGGCACCGCAGAAGATCCGCGTGAACTCGGTCCACCCCGGCGTGATCGACACCAAGATGGGCGATGCGGTGGTCCATGGCCTCGCCGGGCTGACCGGGATGGGCGACAACGAGGCGCGCACCGTCGCCACCCAGATGCACCCCCTGGGCCACATGGGCGAAGCGCAGGACGTGGCCAACGCGATCGTGTTCCTGGCAGGGGACAAGGCCGCATTCATGACCGGCAGCGAGATGGTGGTCGATGGGGGCGTGACGGCGGGTTGAGGCCGCCGGTGGGTCACGCCACCTGCGCCATCTCCGTGGCGAAGTAGGCAGCAACGTCCGCGGCCTCGAGCGGACGGCTGAAGTGATAGCCCTGAAGATGGGTGCAGCCCGCGCGGGCGGCAGCGTCGAGCAGGTCGGCGTCGCTGATCCCTTCGGCGACGACTTGCGCGCCGATGCGCAGCGCCATGGCCACCGCGGTTTCGAACACCGCGCGCGAGGTTTCGTCCTGCGCCAGATCGACGATCAGCTCGCGATCGAGCTTGAGCCGATCGAAGCGGAAGCCGCGCAACAGCGAAAGCGAGGAATAGCCGGTGCCGAAATCGTCGAGCGCAATGCGGCACCCGGCCTCGCGCAGCAGTTCGAGCGTGAGCAGCGCGCGGCGGTTGCGCTCGATCGAGACCGATTCGGTGACTTCGAGGCAGATCCTGTGCGGATCGACGCGATGGCGGCGGCAGGCATCGAGGAACAGGCCGACGAAGCCGTCCTGCTGCAACTGCAGCGGCGAGAGGTTGAGGCTGAGCCGCAGGCCCGGCCAGCCCGCCAGATGCGACAGGCTGCGTTCGACGATCCACGCGCCGAGCGCGGTCATGGTACCACTGCGCTCGGCGGCGGGAATGAAGCGCGCAGGCGGCACCGTGCCGTGGATCGGGTGCTCCCAGCGGACCAGCGCCTCGACTTCCTGCGGCGGGCCGGACACCGGGTGGATCGGCTGGAACACCATGCGCAAGCCATCGCCGCCAAGCGCGCTCGACAGGTCGCGTTCGAGCGCGCGTTCGATCTCGTGATCCGCCAGCAGCGCCTCGCGGAACGGGGTCGCGCCGTTGCGGCCATTGTGCTTGGAAGCATAGAGCGCAAGGTCGGCGCGCAGCAGCAGATCATCCGCGCTGGCAGGACAGCAGCGCCCGGCGTCGTCACACCCCACGTCGATGTAGCCCGCCGACATGGTGATGCCGATCTGGCAATCGCCGCAGTCGAACGGCGTGGCGGCAACGCCCAGCAGTCGCTGTGCCACCATGGCGGGGCTACCCTCTGACTCCAGCGGCACGAGCACGGCAAATTCATCGCCGCCCAGCCGTGCGACGAAAGCATCCGGCCCCATCGCTGCGCCTAGCCGCGCGCCGACGAGCGCGATCAGGCGGTCGCCGATGGCGTGGCCGTAGTCGTCGTTGATGTACTTGAAGCGGTCGACATCGGCGATCAGCACGACGAACCGCCCCCGGCACGGCACCGCCTCGGCACTATCCGAGAGCATGGCGTCGAGCCGGTCCATGAAGGCGCGGCGGTTGGGCAGGTTGCTGCCGGGATCGGTGAAGGCAAGGCCGCTGACCGCGCGGGCATTGACGCGAAAGGTTTCGAGCGCGGTGGCAAGATCGTTGATCTCACGCAGGCGCGAGGGCGCGATGCGCACGTCGAGATCGCCTTCGGCCAGGCGGCGCAGGGCATCATGGACGCGGCGCAACGCGGGCAGGATGTTGCCAACGAGATCGACGGAAATCGCGACGACGAGGAACACGACGAGCGCCCCCGACAGGCCCACCATGATATGCCAGCCATCGATCAGGCGGTTGAGATTGGCGAACGTGCCATCGCGGCGATGCGAGATCGAACGCTCCAGCTGCGCGGCCGCGGCGGCCATGCGCGCGTTGTAGCGTTCTGACACGACGCGCGTCTGCGCGGGCAGGGGCTGGCCCGGCTCGACCGCGAGCAGCGGCGCGGACACGTCATCGAGCCCTTCGACCAGCAGGCGATCGACGCGCATCCCGCCGCTGCTGCCCGCCGATTCACTGGCCAGCGCGTTCGAGGCACTGGCGATAGCGATCGCCGCGTCGGTCAACCCGTTGCGCGCTTCTTCGGCCTCCCCGCGCGAGCGCGGGGCGACCAGCGCCATGCTGGCGAGGCGGAACGAATCGACCTCGCTGCTGAGGCGGCGGGCGCGTTCGGCAAGCTGCGAGGCTTCGCGATAGTGCGCGCTTTCGCGGCGCAGTTCGAGCGCGCGCTGCTGCGAGACGATCTGCAGGCAGATCATGCCGATGAGGATCGCAACCAGCGCCACGGTCATCCGGCGATGGAAGCTGGTGAGCACGCCGCGCCAAGGGGTGCACAGGCGCCGCCAGCGGGCGCTCGGCGAGGATGGGCTGCGGGTATCCATGTGCGCTGGATAGGCACGCGGACCTTAAGGTTTGGTCGGCAAGCGGGTCATCGAATCGTCACAAACGCCGGGAAATCCGCCGTTTCGGTCGTAATGACTCCGCCACGATTCGGCGCTAGAAAGATGGTGTGAACAAGCCTTGCGCCACGACAGCGACCACTACCACCATCCCGGCGCGCCGGGGGCGGGGTCGTTCGCGCTAGCTGCCGTTCGACGCCGCCGCCCCGGGCCGGGCAGGTGGCGCTCCCTCCCGGACCGGATCTTACCCCCGACGCCAGCCCTTCCGGCGCGCGCGGCGATGTGCCAAAGCGCGGCAAACGATCAGAGAGTAGAAATGTCCGAGCTTCTGAAGATCACCCTGCCCGACGGTTCCGTGCGCGAAGTCGCCCCCGGCACCACCCCGGCGGACATTGCCGCCGCGATCGGGCCGGGCCTGGCCAAGGCGGCGATCGCCGCGCGCGTCGATGGCGAATTGCGCGATATCACGCGCCCGCTGACCGCCGATGCGCAGCTGGCGCTGGTGACGGCGAAGGACGAGGCCGATGCGCTCGATCTCGCCCGCCACGATTTCGCGCACCTGTTGGCCGAAGCCGTGCAGGCGCTGTTTCCGGGCACGCAGATCACCTTCGGTCCGAGCACCGACGACGGTTTCTACTACGACTTCGCGCCGAAGGACCGTCCGTTCACCGACGAGGACTTGCCCGCGATCGAGGCGAAGATGCGCGCGCTGATCGCGGCCAACAAGCCGCTGCGCCGCGAGGAATGGAGCCGCGAACAGCTGATCAGCCGCTGGAAGCAGCAGGGCGAGACGTTCAAGGCCGAATGGGCCGCCGAACTGCCCGGCGATGAACCGCTGACCGTCTACTGGTCGGGCGACGACTGGCTCGACATGTGCCGCGGGCCACACCTTGCCAGCACCGGCAGGCTCGATCCCGCCGCGTTCAAGCTGACGCGCGTTTCGGGCGCGTACTGGCGCGGCGACCAGAAGAACGCGATGCTGAGCCGCATCTATGGCACCGGCTGGCTCAACAAGAAGCAGCTCGACGCGCACCTGACGCGGCTTGAGGAAGCGGCCAAGCGCGACCACCGCAGGCTGGGCAACGAGATGGACCTGTTCCACCTCCAGTCCGAAGCGCACGGGTCGGTGTTCTGGCACCCCAAGGGCTACAAGGTGTGGCGCGAGCTGGAAGCCTACATGCGCCGCGCGATCGACGATGCGGGCTACCGCGAGGTCAAGACCCCGCAGGTGATGGACGCGCGCCAGTGGGAGCAATCGGGCCACTGGGGCAAGTATCGCGAGAACATGTTCGTCATCCCCGACGAAGTGCCCAACACCGAGGAGGAAGGCCCGCTCGTTTCGAACGACGCGGACTGGATGGCGCTCAAGCCCATGAACTGCCCGGCGCACGTGCTGATCTTCCGCCAGGGGATCAAGTCGTACCGCGACCTGCCCTTGCGCCTCTATGAAAACGGCTGCTGCCACCGCAATGAACCGCACGGCGCGCTGCACGGGCTGATGCGCGTGCGCCAGTTCACGCAGGACGACGCGCACATCTTCTGCCGCGAAGACCAGATCGTTTCGGAAGTGCAGGCGTTCTGCGAACTGGCCGACCGTATCTACAAGGACTTCGGCTTCACCTATTCGATCAAGCTCGCGCTGCGCCCCGAAAAGCGGTTCGGCAGCGAAGAGATGTGGGACAAGGCTGAAACCGAACTGCGCGAAGCCGTGGTGCGCGCGGGCCTCGCCACCGAAGCCTATGGCTGGGAAGAACTGCCGGGCGAAGGCGCGTTCTATGCGCCCAAGCTGGAATGGCACCTGACCGACGCGATCGGTCGCACCTGGCAGGTCGGCACGATCCAGTCGGACCGCGTGCTGCCCGAACGGCTCGATGCCAGCTACATCGGCGAGGACGGCGAAAAGCACCGCCCGGTGATGCTGCACCGCGCGATCTTCGGATCGTACGAGCGCTTCATCGGCATCCTGATCGAACACTTCGCCGGCAAGCTGCCGACCTGGCTCGCGCCGGTCCAGGCGGTGGTGGCGACGATCGTGTCGGACGCCGACGACTACGCGCTCGAGGCCGTGGCCAAGCTCAAGGCGGAGGGCATCCGCGTCGAGAGCGACCTGCGCAACGAGAAGATCAACTACAAGGTGCGCGAGCACTCGCTGCAGAAGGTCCCGTACCTGCTGGTGGTGGGCAAGCGCGAGGCCGAGGAAGGCACCGTTGCGATTCGCACGCTGGGCGAACAGCAGCAGAAGTTCGTTTCGCTCGACGAGGCGATTGCGCTTCTGACGGCGGAAGCTGCGGCGCCGGATCTTCGGTAAGAACGTAGAAGGGCAGGTCCGAGGGTTATAACCCTCGGGCTCCCGAGACGTCTTCCGGCGCAGATGCTGCGTGGAAGGAGGCGTTGCGGGGTGTCTCGACATGGCGCTCTGGGTTTCCGCCTACGCGGGAATGATGGAGATTTGGTGCGCCATGGCTTCGGTTTGCGCCCCCGATCGTCGGAAGACGTGAACAGGGTGAAGGGATGGTAAATCCCTGCTTTCTTCATCCCAAACGCATCGTTAACCGCCCCCAAGGCATTCTACGGAGCATCTTTCGAATCTCCGGGGCATCCGATGTCGCATCATTTTCGTGATATTGCAGAGCGGGCGGTGACCGATGGGGTGATTGGTGCCGAAGAAGTGCTGGCGCTGCGGCGCGTGGTCTGGCCGGACGGAATCGTCAGCCCGGACGAGGCCGAGGCGATTCTGGTCATCAACACCCATGTCCGCGAGCATACGGCCGAGTGGAGCGACTTCGTGGTGGAGGCGGTCGGCGAGTTCGTCGTCAATGGTTGTGCCCCACGCGGCTATGTCGACGCCGATACGGCGGACTGGCTGATCCAGAAGATCGACCACGACGGCAGGCTCGACACCATGACCGAGTTGGAACTGGTGGTGCGGGTGCTGGAAAAAGCGCTCAACTGCCCGGAAAAGCTGAAGGCATATGCGCTGGCGCAGATCGAAAAGGCCGTGGTGCTGGGCAGCGGGCCGACGCGCGACGGCGGGTTGTTGTCCGCTGGGTCGATGGGCGCCGCCGAGTGCAGGCTGCTACGGCGGGTGATATTCTCCAGCGGCGGCAGCGGCCCGGCGCACGTGACGCAGGCCGAGGCGGAAATGCTGTTCCGCATCAAGGACGCGACGCTCGACGGCGACAACGCGCCCGAATGGGAGCGGCTGTTCGTGCAGGGGGTGGGCAACTTCCTGCAAGGGTGGAAGCGGCCCGAGCAGTTGACGCGCGAGCGCGCGGGCCAGCTCGAATCGTTCATGGACGATCGCTCCGGCCACGCCGGACGGTTCATGGTGCGCATGGCGCGCACCGCGCCCAACGGCTTGCGCGCGGCGGTGCGCGAGGGCGGTTTCGGGCGCAAGGGTCTGGGCGGGCATTCGGTGGCCGAAGCGCGCGCCGACTATGTCGTGACCGACACCGAGCGCCTGTGGCTCGATGCGCAGATCGACGCCGACGACAAGCTCGACCCGCTGGAGCAGGCGCTGCTGCGCTTCGTGATGCGGCCCGAAGCCTGAAGGATCAGGCGGCGGGCTTGTATTTGGCGGCGTCGGTGGTGAATTCGGCGTGGCCGAGGCCGCCGAGGTAGCGACGCACCTTGCCCACCAGTCGCCGGTCGGCGAGGTGGCGGACGACCGGCGTCTTCGCGGCGACGCCATAGGCCTGGACCTGCCCCATCAGGGTAAGCCCCACGGCGGCGGCGCGCATCCTGTCGATCGGGCGTATCTTCACGCCGAAGCTGGCGGCGGTCTGTTCGCTGCCATCGCAGAAGTTCTGCATGAAATAGACTTTGGCGAACGAGCGTTCGAGGCGGTCGCGCACCTTGCCCGCCGGGGTGGTGGCATCGACGAGGTCTGCCTCCATCGTCGCGCGCAGCAGCCCGCCGCAAGTTTCCTCGTCAAAGCCCGTGCGCAAGGTGAGCGCGCGGGCGTTCCACGCATCGACGATACCACGCGGTGTCTGGGCAAGCAGGTCTTCGGGCAAGCCGAGCAGAAAGCAGCGGTAGCGCGACAGCTCGATCTGGGCGCGTTCTTCGGGGGTGAAGTCCTCGCGGCCTTCCTTCAACACCTTGGACGAGATGAGGAAATCCGAGATGAGGCCGGCGGGCATCTGGTCCACTTGCGGGATGGGAATGCCATAGACCTTCTGGTCCCAGCGCCCGCGCGACAGCACGTTGAAGCGCACCATCGAATGCATCAGGCGCACCATGGCGGCGGCCTTGAAACCGGGACCGAAACGGGTGAGCGCGCCGGGCAGGACCGACGTGCCGAAGAAGGTGGCGGTTTCCTTGATCCGCCGGGCCGCGGTCTTGTTCGAGAGCGTGCCCGTCAGCGCCATCGGCAGCGCCGCATACTTGTTCATGAATGTGGCGATGAACGCGCCCCGGATGGCCCAGGGCGCGAAGTTGGCAAAGGCGACGCGCTGCAATCGTGCGCCTTCCTCGACCAGCTTCATGTCGACCCACGAGGGCGTCGCTTCCATCGAGCGGATGAACGTGACGAGTTCGGCGGGGGCACCTTCCACCTTGTCGACACCCTTGTCGCAAGCCTCGACCAGCATGGCGACGAGACGCTGAAAGCCGAGTTCGGGGATCAGCGCGGCATAGGGATCGGCCACGGCATCGCCCATCATGGTGTAGGCGGCCATGCGGTCCATCAGCTCGCGGTTCTGCAGTAGCTTTGCGGCAACGTCCGGGTAGGCGCGCAACTCGCTGTTGGCGACATCACCGTCCAGCAGGCGTTCGGGGTGGAACGCAAAATCGACCGTGCCGTACATCGCCGGGTTGTCGATCTTCTGGGCTTCGATCTTCTGCCGCAACTCGGCGATGGGGATAGGCATGGGGCTGGCTCCGTCTGGTCGCGCCGTCCGGATCAAATACCTATCCCTCGATAGAATTTCAAGCCTCTTCCCTAAAGCGCGTCGATCTCCGCATCGAGCGCGGCGGTGATCGCGGCAAGCTGGCCCGGTCCCACGTCGTTCCAGCCGAACACGCGCAGCGCGACCGCGCGGCCGGACTGGAAGGCGGTGAGGCTGGCGATCATCAGCATGGCACGGATGCGCGCTGGCTCGTCGGCGCCCTCACGGCCCTGGATGCGCGCGATCATCGCGGCGATCAGGTCGATGCCGGGGGCGAACAGGCGTTCGAGCATGACATCGAAGGCCGGGCCGGGCGCGAGCAGTTCGCGGCTGACGAAAGCGCCCCAAAGTCCTGCTGAATCCGCTCCGGTCATCGCGCGCGCCACGGCAGCCATGGTGCGCTTGAGCGCGGCGCGCAGATTCGTCTCGCCCGCAAGCAGCGCCTCGGCCGCGGCCTGCGCGGGGTCCAGGGTCAGCGCGACGAAGCGGGCGGCGATTTCCTCGGCGCAGGCGCGGTAGAGGCCTTCCTTGCCGCCGAAGTAGTATTGCAGCGCGGGCAAAGTCGCGCCTGCCCCTTGCGCGATGGCGCGAGTGGTGGCGGCGGAATAGCCGACGCGCCCGAACTCGGCGATGGCGACTTCCAGGATGCGCTGGCGCGATTCCTCGCCCTTGCGATAGCCCCCGCGCTTGCTGGCTGCCTGCTGTTCCCCCTGCCCCACGATCAGAGGGTTAGACGGTGAAGCTTTCCCCGCAGCCGCAGGAGCCCTTGGCGTTGGGGTTCTGGAACACGAAACCGGCGGTGAAATCGTCTTCCTGCCAGTCCATCGTGCTGCCGATCAGGTAGAGTACCGAAGCCGCATCGATGAAGAACAGGCCACCGGGCGTCTCGATGCGCTCATCCATCGCGTTGGCTTCGGTGATGTAATCAACCGAGTAGGCGAGGCCCGAACACCCGCGGCGCGGCGTGGACAGCTTGACGCCGATTGCGCCTTCGGGTGCGCTCGCCATCAGCGTGGCAACGCGCGCCTCGGCGCTCGGCGTCAGGAGAACGGCGGCGGGGCGCGGGCGGCGGATGGTCTTGGTCTCGGTCATGGCGTGTTCCAATATAGGATGCGCTTACAGCATTCCCAGTTCGAGCTTGGCTTCATCGCTCATCTTCTGGGGGTCCCAAGGCGGATCCCACACGAGATTCACGTCGGCATCGCGCACCCCGGGCACCGCGCCGACGCGCAGTTCGACTTCGCCCGGCATCGATTCGGCCACCGGGCAGTGCGGCGTGGTCAGCGTCATCGTCACCGCGACGTGGCCATCATCGGTGACATCGACGCCGTAGATCAGGCCAAGGTCGTAGATATTGACCGGGATTTCGGGGTCGAAGATGTCGCGCAGTGCGGCGATCACGCCTTCGTAGATCGCGCCGCCCGGTTCGCCTTCGGCCTGCCCTTGCGGCTTTTCGGCGAGGAAGCCGTCCAGGTAGTCGCGCTTGCGTTCGAGCTTTTCGGCGGCGGTTTCCTTGGGCGTCTCTTCAACGGCGTCCTCGACGAACACGCGGCGGGGCGCTTCGACGCCTTCCACTTCCTCGATCGCAAACTTGCGGGTTTCGTCGCTCATCCGAAGATCCTCATCGTCCTCTCGATGCCGCGCACGAGCGCGGCGATATCGCTTTCATCGCTGTAGATGCCGAAACTGGCGCGCGCGGTGGCAGGCACGCCCAGATGATCCATCAGGGGCTGCGCGCAGTGGTGACCCGCGCGGATCGCCACGTTTTCCTCGTCGAGAATCGTGCCGAGATCGTGCGGGTGCACGCCATCGAGCGCGAAGCTGACGATGCCGGCACTTTCCTCCGGCCCGAACAGGCGCAAGGTGTTGAAGCGCGACAGCTCGGCGCGCGCCTTGCGCACCAGTTCCGCTTCGTGGGCATGGATGGCATCAAGGCCGAGGCCTGCCACGAAGTCCGCCGCGACGCCGAAGCCGATCGCCTCGACGATGGCGGGCGTGCCCGCCTCGAAGCGCTGCGGCGCGGGCGCCCAGGTGGTGCGTTCGAAGGTGACCCGGTCGATCATCGAGCCGCCACCCTGCCAGGGCGGCATGGCGTCGAGGATCTCCGCCTTCGCCCACAGCGCGCCGATGCCGGTGGGGCCATAGAGCTTGTGCGCCGAGAAGGCGTAGAAGTCGCAGCCCAGCGCTTTCACGTCGACAGGCAGGCGGGCAACGGCCTGGCAGCCATCGAGCAGGATCTTCGCCCCGACGGCATGGGCCAGTTCCACCGCACGCTTGGCATCGAGCACCGAGCCGAGCACGTTCGAGACGTGCGCCAGCGCAACGAGCTTGTGCGCGGGGGTCAGCATGGCCTCTGCCGCGTCGAGATCGATCCTGCCGTCCGCGGTCAGCGGGCAGACGTCGATTTCAAGGCCGGTGCGCTGCTGGATCAGCTGCCAGGGAACGATGTTGGAATGGTGCTCCAGCTGCGAGAGCAGCACGCGGTCGCCCGGCTTGAGGTTGGCCAGGCCCCAGCTCTGCGCGACGAGGTTGATCGCCTCGGTCGCGCCGCGCGTGAACACCAGTTCGCTGTCCTCGCCACCGAGCAGCGCGGCGACGCGGCGGCGCGCGGCTTCGTAGCCGAGCGTCATCTCCGCCGAGCGCGTATAGACCCCGCGATGGACGGTGGCGTAGTCCGCACCCAGCGCACGGGTGACCGCGTCGATCACGACTTGCGGCTTCTGCGCAGTGGCTGCGCTGTCGAGATAGTGCCAGCGCTGGCCATCGGCGTTGACGAGGCCGGGCCACTGGTCGAGCCGGGTGAGCGTATCGGTGGTCACAGCAGGCCCTCCAGCGCGGCGATGGCCGCGTGCGTCAGCGTTTCCTCGTCGGCAGCGCCGACGAAGGCTTCGGCGATGAAGGCCTGGAGCATCAGCTTCTTGGCCTCGGCAGGCGGAAGCCCGCGCGATTGCAGGTAGAACAAGCCCTGTGCGTCGAGTTCGCCGACCGCGCAGCCGTGGGCGCACTTGACGTCATCGGCATAGATTTCGAGTTCGGGCCGGGCATTGGCCGTCGCGGTGCGATCGAGCAGCATGGCGCGGATCGACTGTTCGCCGTCGGTGCCGATAGCTCCGCGCTCGACCACAACACGGCCGAGATAGGTGCCGGTGGCGTGGCCTGCGAGGACCGAGCGCACGACCTGGTTCGACGTGGCGTCAGGCTCGGCGTGGATGACTTCGGTGACGATCTCGAGCGTCTGGTTGCCGCCCGCCAGTTGCGCCGCGCCGAAGTGGAAGTTGGCGCCCTTGCCCAGCGTCACGCGCACCGCCACGCGGCCATAGGCGCGCCCGGCGTTGAGCACGCGCAGGTCGTAGTCCGCGCCTTCGCCCAGCACGATCTCGATATCGCGCGCCTGCGGCCCGGCGGCATCGACCACGATCGAGAGCGCCGCCGTCTCGCCCGCGCCCAGCACGATGCGTTCGCTTGCCACCGGCCAGAGCGTTTCGAGCGCGGCGATGTCGGCGTAACGATACGCCTCGTCCCGGCGGGTCGGAAGCGTGGCCACGGTCATGCGACGACGGCCTCGTAGCCGTTCTCTTCCAGTTCCAGCGCCAGTTCCGCTCCACCTGACCGGACGATGCGACCATTGGCCAGGACGTGGACGAAGTCGGGCTTCACGTAATCGAGCAGGCGCTGGTAGTGGGTGATCAGCAGCACCGCCTTGCCGGGCTTGCGCATGATGGCGTTGATGCCTTCGCCGCAGATGCGCAGCGCGTCGATGTCGAGGCCGGAATCGGTCTCGTCGAGGATCGCCAGCTTGGGATCGAGGATGCCCATCTGCACCATCTCGGCGCGCTTCTTCTCGCCGCCCGAAAAGCCGACGTTCACCGGACGCTTGAGCATGTCCATGTCCATGCGCAGCAGCCCTGCCTTTTCCTTGGCCAGCTTGAGGAACTCTCCGCCCGACAGCGGCGCTTCGCCACGGCTCTTGCGCTGGGCATTGGCCGCTTCGCGCAGGAACTGGACGAAGGACACGCCGGGAATCTCGACCGGATACTGGAAGCCGAGGAACAGGCCCGCAGCGGCGCGCTCGTGCGGCTCCATCGCCAGCAGGTCGGCGCCATCGAAATCGACCGAGCCGCCCGTCACTGCGTAGCCGGGACGGCCGCCGAGCGTGTAGGCGAGCGTCGATTTCCCTGCGCCGTTCGGCCCCATGATCGCGTGAATCTCGCCCGCATTGATGGTGAGCGAGAGACCCTTCAGAATGGGCTTGCCCGCGACTTCGTTGGCGAGGTTGTCAATCTTCAGCATTGCGTTTTCCGGTGGTGCAATTGGCAAGATAATCGGCGCGGACCTCGTCGAAGAGGTCGCGCCAGCTGCGTTCGATGGCCCGCGCGTCGTCGAGCTGCTTCTGGCGGGCATCGAGCTGGGCGAGCGCGGCGGTGGTGGTCGCCTGACCGCTCGCGCCGCTGGGCGGTGTCGCCAGCAGGGTCGCACGTTCCTGCGCGATGGCGCGCTGTTCGGCATAGGCGCCCGCTGCAAACTGGGTGCGGCGGTGCGGTTCGTCGCGGATGATAGCGCGCATGTCGCTGCGGTTGCAGGTCTTCACCGCCGCCAGCGCAGGCGCGGCATCGGGCACGTCGGCGCCAAGCATGAGGGCGGCAAGCATGATCACCGCGCAGGGCCTCGCGGACGCGCGGCAGGGCGACCCGATGACGGGCGGCCTTGCCCATAGCTGGCGCCGGGACCGCCACGCGCAGGACCGCCGAACGAGCGGACCGGACGCGCGGGCCGGGTCAGCGCCGTGACGGCGGCGCGCACCTGTGCGACCACACCCGCCACGTCGGCCAGCACGGCTTCAGGGTCGAAACGCAGCACGGTGAGTTTCTGTTCGGCAAGCTGGCGGTCGGCGCGCTCGGCGAGCGCGGGATCGCCACCCAGCATGATCGCGATGGGACGCTGGCGGCACTGGAAATCGGCGATCACCGAACCTGCTACCGCCTTGCGCTTGAACAGCAGCGCGGGGAACGCTTCGACCAGTGCAGCCGACAGCGCCTGTTCGGCCTCGGTCGGAAAGCGGCGCTGTTCACGTGCAACATCGTGGATGCGATCGAGCCGCGAGGCCGAAATGGCGCGCTTGGGGTTCGCGCCGGGGGCGACATTCGCGGGGCCGGCAGGGCGCAGGGTAAGGGTTTTCTTCAACCGACCGATCCTTCAAGGCTGATGCCGAGAAGCTTCTGCGCTTCCACGGCGAATTCCATCGGCAGCTGCTGCAGCACCTCGCGCGCGAAACCGTTGACGATCAGCGCCACCGCGTCTTCCTGCGCAAGTCCGCGCTGCATGGCGTAGAACAGCTGGTCGTCCGAGATCTTGCTGGTGGTCGCCTCGTGCTCGATCGTGGCGCTGGGATTGCGCACTTCGATGTAGGGCACGGTGTGCGCGCCGCATTCCGCACCGAGCAGCAGCGAATCGCACTGCGTGAAGTTGCGCACGCCTTCGGCCTGCGGCGCGACGCGGACGAGACCGCGATAGGTGTTGTTCGACTTGCCTGCGCTGATGCCCTTCGACACGATGGTCGAGCGCGACCCCTTGCCGTTGTGGATCATCTTGGTGCCGGTATCGGCCTGCTGGTGGTTGTTGGTGACCGCGACCGAGTAGAATTCGCCCACCGAATCCTCGCCGTTCAGCACGCACGAGGGATACTTCCACGTGATCGCCGAGCCGGTTTCGACCTGCGTCCACGACACCTTCGAGCGCGCGCCCTGGCACAGCGCGCGTTTGGTCACGAAGTTGTAGATGCCGCCAAGGCCCTCGGCGTTGCCGGGATACCAGTTCTGCACGGTGGAATACTTGATCTCGGCATCGTCGAGCGCGACCAGTTCGACCACGGCGGCGTGGAGCTGGTTTTCGTCGCGCTGCGGCGCGGTGCAGCCTTCGAGGTAGGAGACGTAGGAACCCTTGTCGGCCACGATCAACGTGCGTTCGAACTGGCCGGTGTTTTCCGCGTTGATGCGGAAATAGGTCGACAGCTCCATCGGGCAGCGCGTGCCTTCGGGGATGTAGACGAAGGTGCCGTCCGAAAAGACCGCGCAGTTCAGCGCGGCGAAGTAATTGTCGTGCATCGGCACGACCTTGCCCAGCCAGCGCCGGACCAGATCGGGGTATTCGCGGATCGCCTCGCTGATCGAGCGGAAGATCACACCTGCCGCTTCCAACTCCTTGCGGAAGGTGGTGGCGACCGAAACGCTGTCGAACACGGCATCGACCGCGATCTTGCGCGCGCCTTCGACGCCAGCGAGCACCTTCTGCTCTTCCAGCGGAATGCCGAGCTTTTCGTAGACGCGCAGGATCTCGGGATCGACCTCGTCGAGGCTGCCCAACGCCTTCTTCTGCTTGGGCGCGGCCCAGTAATAGGCCTCCTGGTAGTCGATCGGCGGGATCGACAGCTTGGCCCAGTTGGGCGTGGGCATCGTCAGCCAGTGGCGATAGGCCTTCAACCGCCATTCGAGCATCCACTCCGGCTCGTCCTTCTTGGCCGAGATGAAGCGCACGGTGTCTTCGGACAGGCCCTTCGGCCCGTACTCCTGCTCGATGTCGGAGACCCAGCCGTGTTCGTATTCGGCGACGCGGGCCGCAGCCTCGCGCGCGGCCTGGTCCTTCACAGGCTCGTCCTGCACGGGTTGGTTGAGGATATTGTCGCTCATGCAGTCAACTCTGGGCTCGAAATCATGGGGCGGGCCAATTGGACCAGCGAGACGCCAGCCAGCGCGCCGCGCAAGGCGGCATCGACGACAGGCCAGTGCGGGCGCACGGTGCAGGCCGCTTCCAGCGTACAGTCGTTGCGCCCATGGATGGAACAGGTAGCGAGTGCAATCGGGCCTTCGACCGCCTCAATGATATCCGCCAGCGTGATCGCAGCGGCGGGCCGGGCAAGCTTGAACCCGCCGCCAGCGCCGCGCACCGACTTGATCAGCCCGGCGGCGGACAGCTTGCTGACCAGCTTCTGCACCGTGGGCAACGGCAGGCCGGTTTCATCGGCCAGTTGCTGGGCATTGACGCGCGGCTGGCCGCAATGGCGCGCGGCCGCGCTCATCGCCACGACGGCATAGTCTGCCATGCTGGAAAGCCGCATCGGATTGCCCCGGGTGAAAGGTCCGACTCAACAAATCAGACCGGATTGCTCCGGTTATCTAGGCGCGGGGAACCGCAAAGGCAAGGCGCTGCCACCCCTCGCTTTTGTCAGGCCCTTTGGTTCAGGCGAAATCGCTCGGCATAGCGGCGAAGCTGGGGCTGACTTCGCGGAAGTTGCGCAGATCGAGCAAGGCCGACAGCACCGGCGCGTCGCTATCGCCCAGCCGCGCCGGGGTGCGGCCGGCAAACAGGCGCAGTTCGCGGATCATGTGCGACTGGTCGTAGAACTGGTCCTCGACCACCGCGATCTGGTCTGCCGGGGTATCGGGGTGCCCCAGCAGCGCCGCCGCGCGCAACGCGCGGTACTTGCGCGCGAGCTGCTTGGGCGGAAGGCCGAAATAGTGATCGACGAGGCGCTGCAACTGGCGCGGCGAATACGGTGACTTCGCCATGAGATCCTCGACCATCGGCGAGAGCGCACCGCCGAGCCATTCGGCGACCGTGGCGATCAGCTTGGCATGGGCGGGCGGCACGTCGCGCAGCAAGGGGCGGAGCGCCGCCGAGGCCATTTCGACCATCGCGTCCGCCGTCAGCCCCGGCGGATCGCCCGCCGCGCAGCCGGGCGCATTGTAGGCCGCCTTGAGGCGCGCCGCAAACATGGCCAGCGACGGATCGATCAGGTCCGCCGCATCGAGCAACCGGTTGGCGTGCGTCGCCGCCGAGAGTCCGCCGGTCAGCGCGCCCCAGCCCATCGGGCTGATGGCGGCACCGAACACGTGCCAGGGGCCATCGACCAGGATCGGGGCCGCCGCCGAGAGCGGGGTCACCAGACTCGCCTGGTGGCTGGAATCGACGTTGCCATCGCGCACGAACAGCTGCGCCTCGCCCCGCAGGAAGAAGGCCAGCAGGCCTGCGCTGGCGGGACGCACGTCGGAAATCAGCGATTCGTCGCAGCGGAAATGGAAGAAGGTGGTGATGAAGGGGGCCAGCGCTTCGGGCGCGGGGAGGTATTCGAGATGGATGAGCGCCGGATTGGTCAGCGGCATCTTCGCCAGCGCCGCACGGCGCCGTTCGAATTCCTGCGCCTGATCCGCCAGCGCGGCCGCAGCCTGATTGTTTGCACGCCCCATTGCCTTGCCAGCCAATCGCCAAACGGCGGTCGCTGTCAAGCAAATGCCCGTGAGGGCAACAAAAAAAGGCGGCCGCGCCAGGGGCACGGCCGCCCTAAAGTCGAGAACCCGATACATCGCTGCACCGAGCCCTTCGGGTCGCAAGGCCCGTCTATGCGATGAAATGATTCGGGAATTGTACGGATTCGACAAAATCGGTGGCATGCGTGCAACAGCAGGAAAGTTTTCTCGGGCCCGCGCGATCAAAGTGATATTTCGGTTACAATTGTGCCTTGGCCTGACGCGGGGCAGCCGCGATAGGGGCCTGCCTCCCCTTCGCGATGGACCGCGCCACCCCATGCTCTACCAAGCCATCCGGCCCCTGCTATTCCGTATCCCCGCCGAACCGGCGCACAAGCTGACGCTGGCCGCGCTCAAGACCATGCCGCTGGGCGGGCGGGCGCAGCCCGAGCCCAAGCTGGCGCAGCGCGTCGCGGGGCTGGTCTTTCCCAACCCCGTGGGCATGGCGCCCGGCTTCGACAAGAACGCCGAGGTGGCCGACGAACTGTTCGACCTGGGCTTCGGTTTCGTCGAGATCGGCACCGTCACCCCGCGCCCGCAGGAAGGCAATCCCAAGCCGCGGCTGTTCCGGCTGGTGGAGGACCGCGCGGTGATCAACCGCATGGGGTTCAACAACGACGGCGCGGACAAGGTGGCGGCGCGGCTGCGCAAGCGGGCGGGCAAGCCCGGCATCCTGGGCGCGAACATCGGGGCGAACAAGGATTCGGCCGATCGCGTGGCCGACTATGCGCAGATGACGCGCATCATGGCCCCGCTCGCCAGCTACCTGACGGTCAACATCTCCTCGCCCAACACGCCGGGCCTGCGCGCCTTGCAGGACGAAGGCGCGTTGGGCGAACTGCTCGACGCGGTGATCGAGGCGCGCGGGGGACAGCCGACGCCGGTGTTCCTCAAGCTGGCGCCCGATCTCGCCCACAGCGATGTCGATGCGATCTGCCGGATCGCGCTCGACAAGCGGCTCGACGCGCTGATCGTGTCGAACACCACCATCACGCGCCCGAACCTGCGATCGCGCCACGCCGGGGAAACAGGTGGCCTGTCGGGCGAACCGCTCAAGGCGATGGCGCTGGAACGGCTGCGCGAATTCCGCAAGGCGAGCGGCGGGCAGATCCCGCTGATCGGCGTGGGCGGCATCGCCAGCGCCGACGATGCGTGGGACCGCATCCGTGCGGGCGCGAGCCTCGTGCAGATATACAGCGCCATGGTCTACGAAGGACCCGGCCTTGCGCGGCGCATCGTCAAGGGGTTGGCAGAAAGGGTGCGCGCCGAAGGGCTTACCAGCATTGCCGAGGCCGTCGGCAGCGAATAGCCTTGGCGGCATGACCTTCCGCCCGACCGCTCTGCTGGCGCTTGCCGCGCCTTTCGCCCTGACCGCCTGCGTGGTGCCTCCCCAAGGCGTCACCCCGCCGCCGCCCGTCGCCGCCGCCCCGCCGCACATCGGCCAGGCCGACAGCGCGGGCGTGGGAGAGCGGGGGCTCGTCTCCGCCGCCGACCCGCGCGCCGCCGATGCGGGCGCGCAGATGCTGCGACTGGGCGGATCTGCCAGCGATGCGGCGATCGCGACGATGCTCGCGCTGACCGTGGTCGAGCCGCAAAGCTCGGGCATCGGCGGCGGCGGTTTCCTCGTCATGTCGGACGCCGCCGGAACGGTCGATACCATCGACGGGCGCGAGAGCGCGCCTGCGGCGGCCGGCCCGCAGTGGTTCTTCGTCGATGGCAAGCCGCTGCCGATCATGGAAGCGATCCCCGGCGGGCGCAGCGTGGGCGTGCCCGGCTCGTTGCGGCTGGCGGCGCTGGCGCATGGAAAGCATGGCGTCATCGCGTGGCGTACGCTGTTCCAGCCGGCGATCCGCCTCGCCCGCGACGGCTTTGCGGTAACGCCGCGCCTGTTCCAGATGCTGTCGCGCTTTCCCGGCACCGGCGCGTTCGATCCGGCGGGCCGCGCGCTCTATTATGGCGAGGACGGCCAGCCCAAGCCAGTGGGCACGGTGATCCGCAATCCCGCGCTCGCCGATTTCCTCGAAACGGTCGCCGCGCGCGGCGCCGCCACTTTCTACGCAGGCGACAACGCCACGACGATCGCCGCCAAGGTCGGCACCGCACCGAAGAATCCCGCGCCCATGACGACCGCCGACATTGCAGGCTACCGCGCAGTCGCGCGCGACCCGGTGTGCGGGCAGTACCGCGTCTGGCGCGTGTGCGGGATGGGGCCGCCCTCGTCCGGCGCGACGACCGTGTTCGCCGTACTCAAGCAGCTCGAACGCTTCGACATGAAGGCGCTCGGGCCTGAAAACCCGGTATCGTGGCACCTGCTCGCCGAATCCGAACGGCTCGCCTATGCCGACCGCGACCAGTACCTGGCCGATCCGGGCTTCGTCTCGGTGCCGGTCAAGGGGCTGACCGATCCCGATTACCTCGCCGCGCGATCCGCGCTGATTTCGCCGACCGCGACGATGCCCTCGGTGCGCGCGGGCACGCCGCCGCAAGCGGTCGCGCGCTTCGCGCCCGCTCCGGCGCAGGAGGAACACGGCACCTCGCACTTCGTGATCGTCGACCGCAAGGGCAATGCGGCAAGCTATACCTCGACCATCGAAAGCGCGTTCGGATCGGGCCTCGTCGTCAACGGTTACTTCCTCAACAACGAGCTGACCGACTTCAACATCACCCCCGACAAGGATGGCCTGCCGACCGCCAATCGCGTCGAAGCGGGCAAGCGGCCGCGCAGTTCGATGGCGCCGACGCTGGTGTTCGGCCCCGATGGCAAGCTGGTCATGGCGGTGGGCGCGGCGGGCGGCGCGACGATCCCGGTGCAGGTGATCAAGACGATCATCGGTGTGCTCGACTGGGGCCTGCCCGTGGGCCGTGCCATTGCCCTGCCCGTGCTTTTCGCGCCGGGCGATGCGGTGTTCATCGAACAGGGATCGTCGCTGGAAGGTATGGCCCCCACGCTGAAGGCGCTGGGTCATGCGACGGTGATCCCGCGCGAAATGCCGCTCAAGACCAACGCCATCGTGCGCGTGGGCGAGCGCTGGATCGGCGCGGGCGACCCGCGCAGCGAGGGCGCCGCGGTCGCCGAATGACCGCGCCCGTCAGAGCGTCAGGTTGAGATCGACGTAGCCGTAGGCGGTGTTGCCGTTGGCACGGGCGTTGGGCGCATCGCGCAGCAGCCCGCGCTTGACCAGCAGCGCCGCCCCGGTGTCGGCCTGGAGCAGCCCCGGCACCAGCCAATAGCGGACGCGGCCTTCGAGCTGATACCCCGCAAAGCGCCCCGAAGCGCCGCTGGCGTCCTTGACCGCGGTGCTGGCAAAGGCGTCGTGCACGTTCTCGGCCCAGGCGGCGCGGGCCATGGCCATCAGGTCCACGCGCTTGCTCGGCGCAGCCTCGATCCTGAGGCCGGGCGAGACGATGTTGGCACGACCCAGCGCGCCGTACAGGCTGGTCGGCCCGAATTCCGAGCGGCGCGCGCCGAACAGCGTGTCGAAGCGGCGGTATTGACCCGCGCGGCCCGAATCGCCGCTCGCCGCATCGAACACCGCCGACAGGCGCGGCGTCCAGCCGCCGGTCAGGGTGTAGCCCGCTTCGGCGTGGACCAGCCAGGCCGAGACGTCGAGATCGGTCAGGTCCGCTCCGCCTGTGGAACGGCGTGCCTTGCCGAATTGCCAGGCAGCTTCGACGTCGTGGTCCAGCTTGCCCGCCGTGGGTCTGGCGAACAGGCGCACACCCACGGTCCACAACCGGCGGTTGCGCGTGGCGAGATCGGGGCGGTCACGTTCGAAAAGGTGGAAGGCATAACCCTCCACGCTGCCGCCCAGCACCTTGGGCAGCGTCGCATCCAGCCCCGCGAACTGGAGGTCGCCCGATTCGCGGTCGAACTTGACCTTGTTGTCGGCGATGTCCGCCGCCGCATCGGGCAGGCGCACCTGCGGCATCGTCCAGAAGCCGACCAGTCGCGCGCCATCGGCGGTGGTCCAGTCGGCCTGCACGCCGGTGAAGGCATTGGTGGTGTTGCGGAACCGGTTGCGCGCGACGAGGCGGCGGCCGCCGAGATCCATGGTGAAGCGACCAAGGGTGACAAGACCGTGCCCGCGCTTCGCGCCCTTGCCGAAGGCGCCCGTACCCCGATCGCCCAGCTCGAAGCGGACGAAGGCCTGCACGGGTTCGAGCGCGTTGACTTCGCCCGTCGCGGCGGTGGAGTTCGGCGCCTGCATATAGGCGCGGCTGTCCTGCACCTCGCCACCGATGCGCACGGGACCGGCGTCGTATTCGGCCAGCACGTCGGTGCGCAGCGAGATCATCGAATCGGCATCGGGGCCGGTCGGGCGGAACTGGTTGTCGATGCCATCGAGGCGGACGCGCAGCGAGGCGCTGACCTGCCAGTCATCGGACGCACCCAGGGCCTGCGCCAACGGCCCCTGCTTCGCGACGGCGGGGCTTGCGGTCAGGCCTGCCGCGGCCAGCGCGGACAGGATCACTCTGTTGGTCACAGTCGCTCTCCTGCGATTTTTTGGCGTGCCCGGTCCCCCGCGTGGGGGTCCCACGATGGGCGCGGGCGCGCATATGACAGGCCAGTGCCTTCTTAGAAAGCGGGACTTGTCGAAATATGCATCCGCGCCTAAGGGGACCCCACGTCACTTGGGGAGTAGCCATCCGCGCCTGCGCGGATCCCGAACGCGTCAACATACTCGGCCGAGAGGCCGTGGCGCAGGCGAGGAAGGACCGGAATGCCGGTCATCTTCGGGCGAGACCAATGGCAGCGCACTTTTCGTCCGGCCGGGCGGGAAGGTGTCGTTGCCGTTCGTCTCGACTGGTTCGCCCGGCCCCGGATACGCATCATGATGCTCGAAGCCCTGACTACGTCCACCGCGGTCGTCGCGCTCGCCGAAATCGGCGACAAGACGCAATTGCTCGCGGTGATCCTCGCCGCGCGGTTCCGCAAGCCCCTGCCGATCGTCGCAGGCATCCTCGGCGCAACGCTTGCCAACCACTTCCTCGCCGCGCTGCTGGGCGCGACCGTTGCCGGGTTCATGGACGGCCCCGCCTTCCGCTACGCCGTCGCCCTCGGTTTCATCGCGATGGGGCTATGGACGCTCGTGCCCGACAAGATGGACGAGGACGATGCGCCCAAGCCGTCGCGCTTCGGCCCGTTCCTGACCACGCTGGTGGCGTTCTTCATCGTCGAGATCGGCGACAAGACCCAGGTCGCCACGATCGCGCTCGGCGCGCAGTACCATGATGCGGTCGCGGTCACGATGGGCACGACGCTCGGCATGATGATTGCCAATGTGCCCGCCGTGTTCCTGGGCGAAGCGCTGCTGCGCCGCGTTCCGCTGAAAGTTGTGCGCACGGTCGCCGCGCTGCTGTTCGTGGGCCTTGGCCTGTGGTTGCTGGCGCGCACGGCCGGGATGGTCTGACCCTAGAACCCTTCGCCCCAGGCGGCGCAATGGGGATCGAGCCCGACGAGTTGGCGGCGCAAAGAGGCGCGCGCCAGCCGCTCGACCTCCACCTTGCGGCGCGCCCCCGCCAGCGGCAGCGAGGGCGCAGGGCGCAGGATTTCCGCGTCATAGCCATCGGCCACGATCACCCCGCAGGCGTTGGGGCGGAAGGCCTCCGTTTCAAGGCAGGCACGATCGAGATGCGGCGCAAGGCCCCAGTAGAAGCGGTCGCAATGGTCAAGGTAGTCGGTCCACTTGGCATCGCCCAGCAGATCGGCCCGGCTTACCTTGATCTCGACCAGCACAATCCGACCTTTCGGATCGATGCCCATGAGGTCGGCGCGCCGCCCGGAGCGCAGCGGCATTTCCGGCAGGCACCAGATATCGTTGCGCGCAAACAGGCGAGATATCCCGCGCGCCACCGCGCGGGCCTCGATCCGCGCAGGATCGGCCCCGAGCACTGCGGGATCGGCATCAGGAAAAGGGTACGATTCGGCCATCACCCGATCGTACGAACATATCAGGAACGCGTAAAGCGTTCAGGCCAGACGCTTCAGCCCCTGCACCGGCGCAAGGTCAAGCAGCGCCGCGCGCGCCACGAGAAATTCCTGCCAGAGTGCTTGCGCCGCAGGCACGGTCGAGCCGCCGCGCGCGTGAACCGCCAGCAAGGCCGCGAGCCCCGGCTCCATCATCGCGGCCAGATCATCCACGCCCTGCCGCGCCTCTTCGTATCGCCAACCGCCAAGATCGCGCATGATCGCGGGAAAATTGCGGACGTCGGCGCGGCGAGGCTCGACCTGCTGACCCGCCAGTTCGCAGACCACTGCCGCGGCATCGTGCAACGCCGACCATTTCATCGACAGGACCGAGCCAACGCCGACTCCGAAGTCAGGTCGTCCCGCAGCGGGCATGGCCAAGACGGGCGCCGGACCGGGGACCGGGCCGGACGCGGCGGAATGTCCTGTCTGGATGAATGCGCTCGCCATGCAGCAATCGTTAGCAGAGAGGTCCCTTCCAAATCGCTAAGCGAGAGCGCGTATAAGGATTCGACCGTGGACAAGCGGCGAATAGGGCTGGCCGGAAGCGCCGCGCGCTGCTAGAGGCGCAAATTCTGCGCACCCGTAGCTCAGCTGGATAGAGCGTTGCCCTCCGAAGGCAAAGGCCACAGGTTCGAATCCTGTCGGGTGCGCCAGCCTTTTCAGGCGCTTGCAGCGTCTGATAAACACTCCCGACATGCCGGGTCACCAGCAGCACGGAATTGGCGGGCCGGCAGGCACCATCGAGCATAGCTGGCGTGTGCTCTATGGGCGACGCCTCTCCCCGATGCCGGGAGCGCTGGGAACGAGCGAACACGTGCCGCCCGGCGCCCGATTCGCGGGTCCGGCAGTCGCTCCCACCGGATAGAAGCGCGAGAACCTCGCGCCACCGGCTTGCGTCGGGCCGGATGGTTCCCTGAGTTCAAAGACAACTCTGCGGGATGATCCCGCGTGGATTGAGGTGAGGAGCGATCGGCGGCGGCTGTGTCGGCATAGCCGAGCCCTCCGCGCCAGCGCCACCGCCCCGCCGCCGGGCGGCGCGATGGCGGACGGTGACGATCCGTTCAAGGCGGGGTTGTTCCGAACGGGAAAAATCCGGCCACACTTTCACCACTTGCACGAAAATTACATCGTTCGTTCGCAAAAGGGTCATGCGCCTGCGGCAAGGCGATTCTCGCCCGGTGCGTGGCGCCGGCTTGCCAGGGGACCTCCGCCATGCCGATCAACACCATCACCGGGGACGACACGCCCAACACGCTCGACGGCACCATCGATGCCGACGCGGTCTACGGCCTCGGCGGCGCCGATACCTTGCGCGGGTTCGAAGGCGACGACCTGCTCGATGGTGGCACGGGCAACGATACGCTGATCGGCGGCAAGGGCGATGACACTTATGTCGTCGATGCCAGCGGCGACAGCATCACCGAACTCGCCGACGAAGGCGCCGACACCGTCCGGGCGGGCCTGTCGTGGACGCTCGGCGCGAACATCGAGAACCTGGTGCTGACCGGCGCGGGGGCGATCAATGGCACCGGCAATGCGCTCGACAACACCCTGACGGGCAACGGGGCCAACAACATCCTTTCGGGCGGCGCTGGCAACGACTGGCTGGACGGCGGCCTGGGCAACGACACGCTGATCGGGGGAACGGGCAACGACACGTTCGTCGTCGACAGCGCCGGCGACGCGATCGTTGAGAGTGCCACCGAAGGCCGAGACACCGTGCGATCGAGCCTGTCGTGGGTACTGTCGGACAATCTCGAGAACCTTGTCCTGACCGGCAGCGACGCGATCGACGGCGTCGGCAACAACCAGGGTAACGTACTGATCGGCAACGATGCCGAGAACACGCTCAACGGCTTCGACGGCAACGACACGCTCGACGGCGGGATTGGCGCAGATACGTTGATCGGCGGTCTCGGCAATGACACGCTGATCGTCGAGAGCGCCGGTGACAAGGTCATCGAGAACCTGAACGAAGGCACCGACACGGTGCGGGCATCGATTTCGTGGACCCTGGTCGACAACGTCGAGAACCTGACGCTGACCGGCATCGACACGCTCGACGGTACCGGCAATGCCCTCGACAACGCGCTCACCGGGAACGCCGCCGCCAACGTGCTGGTGGGCCTTGGCGGCAACGACACGTTCGATGGCAAGGGCGGCGGCGATAAGCTGGAAGGTGGGCTGGGCGACGACACCTACGTGCTCGCCGGTAGCGGCGATACGGTGATCGAAGCCGCTGGCGAAGGCACGGACACGATCGTGGCCGGCTTTTCGATCACGCTCGGCGACAACATCGAAAACCTGACGTTAAGCGGCGCGGACGCCATCAACGGCACGGGCAACGCGCTGGATAACGTGCTGACCGGCAATGCCGCCGCCAATATGCTGACCGGCGGCGCGGGCAACGACACCTATTTCGTCGACAACATCGGCGACCAGACGATCGAGCTGGCGGGTGAAGGCAACGACACCGTTCGCAGCAGCATCAGCTGGACGCTGGCGACCAACGTCGAAACGCTCGTCCTGACCGGCACCTTCGCGATCGATGGCGCGGGCAATACATCCGACAACGCCATCGAAGGCAACGACGCCAACAACGTTCTGGATGGCGGCGCGGGTGCGGACGTGCTGACAGGCCACAAGGGCGATGACACCTATGTCGTCGACAACGCGGGCGACACCACGGTGGAAGCGCTCAACGAAGGCCGCGACCTCGTTCTCGCCAGCGTTTCGTACACGCTCTCGAGCGACGTCGAGAACCTGACGCTGACGGGCACCGACGCGATCAACGCGAACGGCAACGCCCTGTCGAACGTCATTCGCGGCAATGCCGCCGCCAACGTCATCGATGGCGGGGCCAGCAGCGACGATCTCGACGGAGCGGGCGGCTCGGACATCTACATCGTTGCGGCGACCCGCGACCACATCGGCAACGAAATCCACGATTCGGGCACCGACGGCATCGACGAACTGCGCGTCACCGCAACCACCAGCGGCACCGTCTCGCTGGGCACGCGCGAGACCGGGATCGAGCGGATCGTGATCGGCACCGGCACGGGCGCGGTTGCCGACAGCTCGGGCCTCGCGGCCATCAACGTCAGCGCCAGCCGCTCAGCCATCGGCCTGACGATGATCGGCAATGCCGGCGCCAACCAGCTGACCGGCAGCAAGTTCACCGACCTGATCGACGGCGGCGCGGGCATCGACCGCATGGCGGGCGGCGCGGGCGATGACACCTACATCGTCGACAACAGTGCCGACGTGGTCCGCGAATCGACCCGCAGCGGCACCGACACCGTGCTTGCCAGCGCGACGTTCAAACTCGGCTCCAATGTCGAAGTCCTGACGCTCACCGGCACCGATGCCATCGATGGCACCGGCAGCACCGGGGCCAACACGATCACCGGCAACGACGCGGTCAACCGCCTCGACGGCGGCAAGGGCGACGACGTGCTGTTCGGCATGCGCGGAGCTGACACGCTGATCGGCGGCACCGGCGCCGATACGCTCGACGGTGGCGCAGGCGAAGACCTGCTCATCGGCGGAATCGGCAACGACCGCCTTATCGGCGGCGCGGACGCCGACACTTTCCGCTTCGACACCGCACGCATCAGCAGCGGTTCGGACGTGGTCGTCGACTTTTCGGCTGCCCAGGGCGACAAGATCCAGCTCACGCTGGCGCAGTTCAAGGGCCTTGGCGCGACCGGAGCCTTGACCGCCGAGCAGCTCTGGGCCGCCAACGGCGCCTTCTATGCTCACGACGCCAGCGACCGCATCCTCTACGACAGCGCCACGGGCAAGCTCTGGTACGATGCCGACGGCAGCGCCAACCGCTACCTGCCGGTGCTGATCGCCACCTTCGGCGAGGCCAGCCATCCGACGCTGACAGCCGCCGACTTCATCGTGATCTGAACCTGCCGCCATCGAGAGTTGCCCAGATGGGGCAGTCGGGAAACCGACGGCTCCATCACCTCTCCCGCGTGCTGCAGGACGAAGCGCGCAAGGCGTTGCACCTGCAGCAAAAGACGCGGCACCTCCGGCAAGGCGCACGCGCACGCCCGCGCCCGGCGCTTACGCCGCTACTTCGTGATCTGGAGGTAGGAAACTGGAGCGGGCGAAGGGATTCGAACCCTCGACCCCAACCTTGGCAAGGTTGTGCTCTACCCCTGAGCTACGCCCGCTCGTGCGTTTCTGGCCGGTTGGGAAACCCCGTCCGGCTGGGGTGAGCGGGCCTCTAACGGGGTCTCGGAAATCGCGCAACCCCCCAAATGCACTTTCCTTTGCTTTGCCCTGTGGATTGCCGCGCGGATTGAGGCGCAATGCCCGTATTGGGCAGCGTTGGCCCTTGCCGAACCGCGCCGCGATCCCACATGAAGGCGACTACAACGCACGCGCACTGCACGGAGAAGTTCATTGGCAAGCCTTGGCCTCAGTCTCGACGAACAGAAAGCGGTCGATCGCTTCCGCAAGGCCGTCGTCGAGCCGTCGATGACCAAGCTCGTCATCCTCGATTTCTGGGCGGAATGGTGCGGCCCGTGCAAGGCGCTCACGCCGGTGCTGGAAAAGGTCGCCGCCGAGTACGCCGACAAGGGCGTGATGCTGGCCAAGGTCAATGTCGACGAGGACCAGTTCATCGCGGCGCAGTTCCAGGTGCGCTCGATCCCGACGGTCTACGCCATGTTCCAGGGCCAGCCGGTGGCCGATCTGACCAACGCTCGCGGCGAATCGCAGTTGAAGCAGTACCTCGACCAGATCCTGGCGCAGTTGCCGGTGCAGGCAGGCGACGAGCCGGCGCAGGACATCGCACCGCTGCTGGCGATGGGCGAGGAGGTTCTGGCAGATGGCGATGGCGAACGCGCGGCAGGGATCTTCGCTCAGATCGTCGAAATCGCACCCGACAGCGCACCTGCGCATTCCGGCTTGATTCGTGCGTTGCTGCTGGCGGGCCACCGCGAGGAAGCCGCCGAAGCGCTGGCCGCGCTCGATCCGAAGATCGCTGAAGACCCAGCGCTGGCGCAGGCGAAGTCCGCGTTGGCGCTGGCCGAAGACGCGCCCGAGGCAAGCGAACTGGCCGCTTTGCGCGCTGCGGCGGCCGAGCGCCCGGCCGACATGGAGGCGCAGCTGGCGTTCGCCAATGCGCTCTATGCCAGCGGTGATCGCGACGGCGCGGCGGACAAGCTTCTGGCAATGATCGCCGCCGACCGCGCATGGAACGACGGCGCAGCCCGCGCCCGCCTGCTGCAGATCTTCGAGGCCATCGGGCTCGAAGATCCGTGGGTAGCCGCGACGCGGCGCAGGCTGTCCACGATCCTGTTCGGTTGACCGGCATGGGCGACGCCACACGGCTGTCGATCTTCCCGTTATCGGGCGTGATCCTGTTTCCCGGCCTGCAGTTGCCGCTGCACATCTTCGAGCCGCGTTACCGGGCCATGGTGAGCGACGCGCTGGCACGCGACCGGCGCATCGCGATGATCCAGCCGCAATCGCCGGTCGAAGGCGCGCCGTTGTTCCGCATGGGCTGCGTGGGCAAGATCGACGAGATCGAGGCGTTGGAGGACGGGCGCTTCAATCTCGTGCTCGAAGGCCTGTCCCGCTTTCGCCTGCTGCGCGAACTGGACGTCACCACGCCATTCCGGCAGGTCGAGGGCGAACTGATCGACGATGCGCCCGACCAGATCCTCAGCGCGGTGGAACGGGCAAGCTTCGAGCGCGAGGCGCGCGCCTTCGCCAATGCGCAAGGCTATGCCGTGGACTGGGAGCAGGTGGCGCGGCTCGACGACGAATCGCTGATCAACGGCGTGTCGCAGATTGCGCCGTTCGATACCGCGGCCAAGCAGGCGCTGCTGGAAGCCGCGGACCTGCCCGCGCGATGCGAACTGCTGGTCCAGTTGATGCAGTTCTTCCGCCGCCGCGATGGCGAGGACGACGGACGGATCACGCTGCAGTAGGCGCCCCTGCCTACCCGCTCAGCCGCTCAGCGTGCCGGTGTTGACGATCGGCTGGGTCTCCCGCTCGCCGCACAGCACGACCATCAGGTTCGAGACCATCGCCGCGCGACGATCATCGTCGAGGTGGACGACGTTCTTTTCCGACAGCTGCTGCAGCGCCATCTCGACCATGCTCACCGCGCCCTCCACCAGCTTGCGGCGCGCGGCGATCACCGCTTCGGCCTGCTGGCGGCGCAGCATCGCGCCTGCGATCTCGGGCGCATAGGCCAGGTGCGTGAGGCCGCATTCGTCGACGGTCAGCCCCGCCAGCGCGAGGCGGGCGTTGAGTTCGGTCCGCAGTTCGGCGTTGATCACGTCATGATCGCCACGCAGCGTGACCTCGTGGTGCTCGATGTCGTCATAAGGATAACGCGCGCCGATCGAACGCACCGCCGCCTCGATCTGGACGAGCACGAAGGCCCGGTAATCGTCGACATCGAACAGCGCCTGCGCGGTATCGGCGACGCGCCAGACGACGTTGGTGGCGATCTCGATCGGATTGCCGCGCAAGTCGTTGACCTTCAGCTTTTCCGAAACGACGTTGTTCGCGCGCACCGAAATGCGGGTCTTGCCCATCCACGGCCAGACCCAGCGCAGGCCTGCATTGCGATCCGTGCCGCGATAGGCGGCAAACAGCGTGATGGCTGCGGCCTGGTTCGGCTGGATCATGTAGAAGCCCTTGGCGATGACGATCAGCGCCAGCGGCAAGAGGAAGATCGACAGGACGAAGCGCAGCGCCTCGGCATCGCTGGGCGTGCCGCCCGCGAACGAGACCAGCCGCCACAGGAACAGCGCGAGCAGCGCGAGAAACAGGCCAAGCATGAGAAAGCCGCTGGTGCTCCAGGCCGGACGTTCCCGGCTGCTGGTCATCGTCGTCGAATCGGACATCGGCCTTCCCCCTCGGAGCAATGCCGCCTTGGTATCGCACCATCGCGGCAACACAACGTCACTTGCATCGGCGAGCACGTGCCCTACCTTGATTCTTGCGGTACCGGGCCCCTCTGGCGCGGCGCGCAAGTCCTGATGGGCGCCCTGTCCCTGGCGCCGGACCTGCCGCCTCGTGATGTCGGACCGCATCGGGTATGCCGATGCCGAAGGTCCGGACTGTTTCCCCCCCGCACCCGGCGCCATGGCTCGGCAGACCCGATCGAACGCAACCGTTCTGATCGAGGAGCAAGCAATGCCGAACATCACTCTCCGCCAGCGAGCCTTCCGCCTTCTTGAGCGCCACCAGAAGCTCGACGCCGCGCTACGCGCCGCGCAGGGACGGCGCTGGGTCGATCCGTTCGAGGTCGCACGGATCAAGAAGCTCAAGCTGATGATCAAGGATCGGCTGGCGCAGCTGGCACAGCACGCGGCGAGACGCCACCAGCCGGCCTGATGAAGCCCGCCCAAGCGTTGGGCAAGCGGATGGAAGCGTCCCGACAACGCCCGCTCAATGCTGGCGGATCACCGTCAGGAACGCGTCGCCATAGGCGTCGAGCTTGCGCTGGCCGACGCCGCCGATCGCACCCAGTGCGGTGCGGTCGGTCGGGCGCGCGGCGGCCATGTCGCGCAGCACCGAATCGTGGAACACCACGTAAGGCGGCACGCCCGCCTGTTGCGCCAGTTCGCGGCGCAGCGCGCGCAGCGCATCGAACAGCGGATCGCCCACGGGATTGAGCGCCGCGCCATCGCTCTTGCCGCGCCGCCCCTTGCCCCGCTCTGCCTTGGGCGGCAGGATCACGTCGACCGTCGCCTCGCCCTTCAGGATGGCACGCGCATCGCCGCCCAGCGCAAGCCCGCCGTGCTCGGTGGCGATCAGGCTGCCGCGCGCCTGCAAGGCCCGTGAAAGCGCGCGCAGCAGCGGCGCATCCAGCGGCGAAACGATGCCGAACACCGAAAGCTGGTCGTGCCCGCGCGCCGCCACGCGCTCGTCGGCAACGCCGGTCAGCACCTTTTCCAGATAGCCGAAGCCGAAGCTCTGCCCAGTGCGATAGACTGCCGAGAGCAGCTTTCGCGCGAGTTCGGTGGCATCGGTCGAAGACGGGGGCGAAAGGCAGTTGTCGCAATTGCCGCAGGTGGGCGGCGGATCTTCGCCGAAGTGGCGCAGCAGCACCGCGCGGCGGCAGCCCGCTGTCTCCACCAGACCCGCCAGCGCATCAAGCCTGGCACGTTCGCCGGGCAGGCGGCTTTCGTCGAGTTCGGACAGGCGCTGACGCGCGCGCACGAAGTCGTCCGCGCCCCACAGCAACACCGCCACCGAAGGATCGCCATCGCGCCCCGCACGCCCGGTTTCCTGGTAATAGCCCTCGATCGACTTGGGCAGCGCGGCGTGGGCCACGAAGCGCACGTCGGGCTTGTCGATCCCCATGCCGAAGGCGACGGTCGCCACCATCACCATGTCTTCGCTCGCCACGAAAGCGGCCTGGTTGGCGGCACGCGTCTGTGGCGGCAGGCCCGCGTGATAGGGCAGCACCCGCCGCCCTTGCGCGCCCAGCTGCTCGGCCAGCCGCTCCACTTGGGCGCGCGTCGGCGCATAGACGATGCCGGGGCCGGGGTTCTCGGCCATCACCTGCTTCAACTGGCGCAGCGGGTTATCGCGCGGCGTGATGGCATAGCGGATGTTGGGCCGGTCGAAGCCCGCAACGATCAACCCGTCGGTGGGAACGCCCAGCTGTTCGAGGATGTCCGCGCGCGTGTGCCGGTCCGCCGTCGCCGTCAGCGCAAGGCGCGGCACATCCGCGAAGGCATCCATCAGCGGACGCAGCAGGCGATAGTCGGGGCGGAAATCATGGCCCCATTCGGAAACGCAATGCGCCTCGTCGATGGCGAAGAGCGAAACCTTCGACCGGCTCAGCAGCTCGCGGAAATGCGGCTGGCTGGCGCGTTCCGGCGCGACGTAGAGCAGATCGAGCGCGCCCGCGCGGAAGCGCGCCATCGTCGTTTCGCGGTCTGTATCGACGCTGGTCAGCGTGGCCGCGCGAATGCCGTTGGCCGTGGCCGAGCGCAACTGGTCGTGCATCAGCGCGATCAGCGGCGAGACGACGACGCACGTGCCCTCCTGCATCACCGCCGGCAGCTGGTAGGTCAGCGACTTGCCCGCGCCGGTCGGCATGACCGCCAGCGTGGACTGTCCCGCCAGCACGCGCCCCACCACCTGGTCCTGCACACCGCGAAACGCGCCGAAGCCGAAGACGGCGTGCAAAGCCTCGACCGGATCGGCGGGCACATCGGGGCGCGGTTCGAAGGCAGGCGCGGTTGCATCCGCCGGGTATAGCTCTTCCAGCCCCACCGGTTCGTAACCGGCGAAGTCGTCCTCGAAGGGGTAATCGGGTTCGTCGGGCCAACCGTCTGCCATGCCTTGCGGCCTATGGCAGATCGATCGGCAGAGGGAAAACCTCAATCACCCAGAATGACGTGGAGACGGGTGATGCGCGAGGTAACGATGCGCCAGGCGCCGTCCACCTTGCGGTAGGTCTCGTGATAGTGGCCCATGCCGTGCAGCGTCAGCGACGCGCCGGTTTCATCCCAGATCTGGTCCTCCATCGCGATCACGCCCTGCGCCTCGGTATCCGAAAGGACCTCGATCTCGTGGCAGTGGCCATGGTGAACGGTGCGTTGCGTGCCGACCGCACCCCGGATGAAGTCGATGATCACATCGCCGCCTTCGTAGACCCAGTCGTTGCTTTCCGCGGCGCGGCCGGATTCACCGTTGCCGTCGATCGACAGCGAAGCGCGCGCATCGAACACCGCATCGTCGGCGAAGACGCTGCGCAGCGGCTCCCACTGCTTGGAATCCATCAGGCGGAAATAGCGCGCCTTCAGCTGCTTGATCTCCTCGATGGCAATCAGGCGGGCGACGGGATCGATCTGGGTCACGGGGTATGCCTCTCCATGGTTTCTTTGCGCGCCAGCCTAAACCAGCGCTTCCCCCACGCGCCCTGTCACTTGTGCGAGACGAGGTCGCCCACGCGCTCCCACACCAGCTTCGGATGCGCCTCGTCCTTGTCGGCGATGGCTTCGAGCCAGGCGGGCGGGCGGCCGGTCCGCGCCCAGTCCATGCCCCACACCGATATGGCCGCGACAAAGCCCAGCGACATCGCCGCCATCAGGCTCCAGTACCAGGGGCCGTAGGCGGTCACGCGCGCAGGATCGGCGCGGTCGTACCAGATGCGGAACACGCTGGACGGCTTCCACGCCCGCGTCACCTGTCGTCCTACGACCGCATGGTAGGTGCGGCCCGTCTCGGTCTCGAAGGCAACCTCGTCCTCGATCCAGCGCTTGCCCTCGCCATCGCGCCAGTTCCAGCCGCGCGTCGTGCCGATCGAGCGGCCCATGCTGAGGAAATCCTCGAGCCGTTCGTCGGCGCTGTAGCCGCCGCGCGTCACTTGCGCGACCGCCGGGCTCCAACCGCCGAACAGCACACAAGCCCGCCACACGCACCAGCAGGTGCCCAGCATCAAGCCGACTATGGCAAGCGTGAGGAGATCGAGCGCAGACATGGCCACGCCCTAGCCGCCAAGTGCTTAATGAACCGTCGGCGCCAGCAGTTTCGCCAGCCGGGGCCGCACGATCGGCGTGGTTAGCGCGGTCGATCCCACTGCCATCAGCAGCAGCGCGGTGAAGGTCTGGGCTGTGATCACCTGCTTGTCGAGCAGCACGTTGACGAAGATGATCATGATCAGCGCCTTGGTCTGGAGCATCCAGCCGATCACGCCCGCCTCGCCCTGCTTCCAGCCGAGGATGCGCCCGGCAAGGTGCACGCCCATGAGCTTGCCGACCACGGAAGCCACCAGCAGCACCCCTGCCGCCGCGAACACCACCGCGCCGTTCACGCCAAAGCTGGTGCGCAGGCCCGTCGAAAGGAAGAACACCGGCATCAGCGCCAGCAGCAGGAATTCGCGCATGGCATCGAGCTTGCCGAGATCGAACCAGCGCGCTTCGAGTACCGCGCCCGCGAGGAACGCGCCAACCATGAAGTGCAGCCCCGACCAGTCCGCACCGAAGCTCACTACCACGAGCCAGACCAGCGCCACGTACCAGCGATCCGCCAACGCCAGCCGCTGGATCGCTTTGCGCACGATCCACGCCGCGACGGCGAACGCGGCGAGGAACAAGCCCTGCCGCCCCAGCCGCGTCCAGTCGAGCAGGATCAGCGCCAGCACCCCCCAGATCGCCACGTCGTCGAGGCTGGCATAGCGCAGCAGCCGCTGGCCCAGCGGCTGGCGGAACAGCCCGAGCTTCTCCATCAGCAGAACGAGGATGGGCAGCGCCGTAACCGCGCAGGCCATGCCCACGCCCAGCACCGCCTGGGGATAGCTGCCCTTCGCGCCGACCCAGCCCGGTTCGGCCAGCAAGACCGCCGCCGCCGCCGCGCCCAGCAGCAGCGGCGCCACCAGCGCGCAGGTCGCCGTCACCAGTGTTTCGCCGCGATGCGCCCAGGCGTCTGCCAGATCGAGTTCCAGCCCCGCCACGAACACGAACATCATCACCGCCCACCAGGCGATACCGTTCAGCGCGCCGATCACCTGCGGGTTGAACACGAACGCGTAGTAGGCCGGATACGCCGCCCCCAGCACGCCGGGCCCAAGCAGGATGCCGCCCAGGATCTGCACCACCACCAGCGGTGCCCAGCGGTCGGTGCCCAGCAGGCGCCACGCAGCATAGGGTGCGGCAAGGATGATCGTCAGCGCGATCAGGAAAATCTCGGTCGTGCCCATGGCCGCTCCCTGACGCGGTCGCCTGTCCTGCGCAAGCGTACCGTTCTGTCGCTCGCATCAAGGGCGCAATCAACGTTTGCGCAAGCGGAATACGAATGCCCCTGGAGGCGATGGCGCATGGTTGACGCCGCCTTGCGTTGCGCGCCCGCAGCGATCCCGTAGTCACCCTTAAGGCCTCGCACCGAAGGCGATGATAGCCCTTGTCAAACACCAGAACGGGAGACGGACGATGGGCCAGCACCTGCACGAGAACTTCAACGCGCGCGAAGAATGGAAGGCCGCGCGGCTGACCGAGATCGAGTTCGAGGAAATGGCCCGCGCGCTCAAGGCCGTCGCCAAGGCTCACGACCGATCGTGCGACGACGTCATCGACACGTTCGCGCGCGAGGGTCTTGCCGCCGCACTCAACCTGCTCGCCGCCAGCGACGGCGCGGCCACTACCGCCGAATACTACCATCTGCGCGCGCCGTCGGGTCACTGACCAAACCGCTTGCGGAACCGCCGTGCTGCCTGTCCATTGCAGGCCAGCAACAGGAGCACGGCGCATGGCCCGCAGCGAAAGCGATTCGATCGGCTCGATCGAGGTTTCCGACGACGCCTACTGGGGCGCACAGACCCAGCGCAGCATCGAGAACTTCCCCTTCGGCGCGATGGAGCGTATGCCGCTGGGCATCATCCATGCACTCGCGCGGGTGAAGCAGGCGGCAGCGCGCGTGAACCGCGAGCACGGCCTCGCCCCCGTGCTCGCCGATGCGATCGATACCGCCGCCGCCGATGTCGCGGCGGGCCGCTTCGACGAGCAGTTTCCGCTGGTCATCTGGCAGACCGGCAGCGGCACGCAGACGAACATGAACGTCAACGAGGTGATCGCCGGGATCGCCAACGAACGCCTCGCGGGTGCGCGCGGCGGCAAGAGCCCGGTCCACCCCAACGACCACGTCAACCGCGGCCAGTCGAGCAACGACAGCTTCCCCACCGCGCTGCACATCGCCGCCGTGGCGGCGCTCAACCGCAACCTGCTACCCGCGCTCGACAGGCTCCACGATGCGCTTGCGGCCAAGGCGCGCGACTGGGCGGGGATCGTCAAGATCGGGCGCACCCACCTGCAGGATGCAACCCCGCTGACCTTGGGGCAGGAGTTTTCGGGCTACACTCAGCAACTCGCCGATGCGCGCGAACGGTTGCGAGATGCCGAACGGCACCTGCTGCGGCTGGCGCAGGGGGGCACCGCGGTCGGCACAGGACTCAACGCGCCCGAAGGCTTTGCACAGAACATCACGAGCGAACTCGCCCGCCTGACCGGCCATGCCTTCGTGCCCGCGCCCAACCCGTTCGAGGCGCTCGCCAGCAACGATGCACTGGTGCAGGCCTCGGCCACGCTGGCGACGCTGGGCGTGGCGCTGACCAAGATCGCCAACGACATCCGCCTGCTGGGCTCCGGCCCGCGTTCGGGCCTTGGCGAACTGGCCCTGCCCGCCAACGAGCCGGGCAGCTCGATCATGCCGGGCAAGGTCAACCCCACCCAGTGTGAGATGCTGACGATGGTTGCCGCGCAGGTAATCGGCAACCATCAGGCCGTGACTGTGGGCGGAATGCAGGGCCATCTCGAACTCAACGTGTTCAAGCCTATGATCGGCGCGGCCGTGCTGCGCTCGATGCATCTGCTGTCGGTCGGCATGGACAGCTTCGCCACCCGCTGCGTGGAAGGGCTGGAGCCGGACGCCGCGCGCATCGCCGATCTGGTCGAACGCTCGCTGATGCTGGTCACCGCGCTCGCCCCCGCAATCGGCTACGACGCCGCCGCGCAGATCGCCAAGACCGCCCATGCCGAGGGCCTCACCTTGCGCGAAGCCGGGTTGAAGCTGGGGCTGGTCGATGCTGCGACCTTCGACCGGCTCGTCCGGCCGCAGGACATGGTCTGAACCGCCAAGGTTGCCGCTGCGCCCCGGTACTTCTATCAACGCCCGGTCATGCCGGTTCACGAGTGGAATGCCTTTCCCGAAAGCCTCCTGGCCAGCGGCCTCCTGATCGTCGGCAGCGGCGCGGTCGGGCTGGCAATGGCCGCGCACCTCGCGCAGCTGGGCGTGCCGGTAACCGTGCTCGAGGGCGGGCCGCCTACCCCGCCTGCCGATTGGCAGGACCGCAACGCCGGGCCTTGCACGGGCCTTCCGCATGGCGCCCTGTCGGTGGCGCGCATGAAGGCCTTCGGCGGCACCTCGCGGCTGTGGCACGGCCAGCTCCTGCCCCTGTCCCGCCGCGATCTGGCCGACTGGCCGCTGGCGTACGAAGATTACCGCACTGCCGTGGCGCAGGCGCTCGAGCTGCTCGGCGTTTCCCCGCGCGAGGCCGACAGCGACGGCGTCTGGCGCCGCTCGGGCCGGGGCGAGCCGCTGCTGGGCCATGGCCTGCGCGGCGAAACCGGGGCGCTGCTGCCCCAGCCCGACTTCACCCGCCTGTTCGCGCGGGCCATCGCCAGCCCGCTGGTCCAGATCGTCACCGGCGCCGAAGTGGCCGGTCTCGCCTTCGCTGCCGATGGCCGGATCGAAGGCGTCGAGGCGCGGCTGGGCGACAGGACGCAACTGTTCCGCGCGCGCGAGGTCGTCCTCGCCTGCGGCACGCTCGACATCGCACGGCTTCTGATGCGCGCGCAAACAGCGCCGCATTGCCCCTTCGCCGCCAACGCCCACGTCGGGCGCTGGTTCATCGACCACCTGCATGGCGTCGCCGGGCGGCTGGAGAACCACGACCGCGCAGGCGTTGCCGCGTTGTTCGAAGGCTTCACGCTCGAGGGCCGTCGCCACACCGCCAAGGTCCGGCTCGACGATGCCGCGCTCGCCCCCGGCGAGGCGAGCGTCGCGCTGTCGTTCGAAGCCGCGCTCTCGCTGTGGGAAGTGAAGCAGGAAGCGGCGGGCCTGTGGCGGCGCGTCAGCGGGCGGCGGGCCGGCGTGCTGGCCGCCTTGCGCGAAAGTTTCGGCCTGCTGCGCGTGCTGCTGCCGATCGCCTGGCGCTATGTCGCGCGGCGCGGGCTCGTGGGGCTGGGCAAGGGCCCGCTGCTGCTGATGGCCGAGATCGAGCAGCGGCCTCATCCCGACAGCCGCATGGTGCTCGACGCGCAAGGCCGCGCGGGTGTTCATTGGACCATAGGCGGCCGGGCCGAGATCGCGGGCCTTGCCCGTGCCGCCGATGCGCTCAAGGCGTTGCTGCGCGACCGCAGGCTGGGCGACGTGGCGCTCGAACCCCTGCTCGAAGCCCGCGATCCGACGCTGTTCGAAGCGATGTGGGACAACGCCCACCAGTGCGGCGGCGCGCGCATGGCCGCCAGCGCAGACGATGGCGTGACGGACCCCGCGGGCCGCGTGTTCGGTTGCGCCAATCTTTCGGTCGCGGGCGCGGCCACGTTCCCCAGCGGCGGGTTCGCCAACGTCACGCTCTCGGCCATCGCGCTCGGCCTGCGCGTGGCAGACCGCATCGCACCGGCAGCGCCGCTGATGCCGCGCCTGGTCTACGGGGCCGCGCGGCTCGATGGCGGCGCGCTGGCAGCCCGTTCGGCGCGCGTGCTGCGGCAGGCGCTCGACGCGGGCGTGGGCGCGGTGGACGTGGGGCCAAGCTATGGCCTGGGCCTTGCCGAAACGGTCGTGGGCCAGGTGCTGCGCGATCCCGCCTTCGCCCATGTCGACGTCTTCGCCAAGCTCGGCTCCCGCCGCGATCCGCTGGGGCGTTGGCGGAGCGTCCCGCGTGCGCTGAAGCGGTCCTTGCGCTGGCCTGCCCCGGCCCCGCGCGATGATTTCGCGCCGATGGAGCCGGTCGACGCGTTCGGCTGGGGCGATTTCACCCCCGACGCCCTGCGCAAGAGCCACGCCATCGCGCTATCGCGCCTGGGCCGGATCGACCGGCTGCTGCTCCACGAATGCGGCCCCGCCGAATGCGGGCTAGAACAGGCAGCCGTGCTGACCGACCTTGCCACGCGCACCGGCGCAAGGCCCGGAATCGCCATCACCCCCGCGTGGGATGCCGCCATCCAGAGGCGCTATCCCACCGGCTGGGCGATCGAGTGCGCGATCCATCCCGATATCCTGACGGGTGCGATGGAAGTCCCGGCGGAGGTAGTGTTCCACTCGATCACGCCGACAGTGCGCTGGTTGGCCAGGCATGACCGCGCCTTCGCCGCCGCGCTGGAGGAAGCCGCCCAGCTGATCCCGGCACCCGATCCGCAGACCGCGCGGATTGCCGCAGGCCTCGCGCTCGCGGCCGCGCGCGCGCCGACGGCCCGGCTGGTGTTCTCCTCGACTCATCCGGAGCGGCTGACCGCCCTGCTCGATGCGCTGGTGGCGATCGACCGACAGGCGCTGCTGCCCACGATCGCCGCCTGCTTCAGTCGAGGTTAGGCCGCAGCCAGCGTTCCGCCGTGGCCAGATCCACCCCGCGCCGCGTTGCGTAGTCTTCCAGCTGGTCGCGCCCGATGGTGGCGACGCCGAAATACTGGCTTTCCGGGTGCGCGAAGTAGAAGCCCGACACCGCCGAGGTCGGCAGCATCGCCTGACTTTCGGTCAGCGTGATCCCGGCATTGTCCTGCGCCCCCAGCAGATCGAACAGGATCGGCTTGAGGCTGTGGTCGGGGCACGCGGGGTAACCCGGCGCTGGACGGATGCCGCGATACTGTTCGCGGATCAGCGCCTCGTTGGTCAATTGCTCGCCCGGCGCATAGGCCCACAGCGTGGTACGCACGTGCTGGTGCAAGCGTTCGGCGAAGGCTTCGGCGAAGCGGTCGGCCAGCGCTTTCAGCAGGATGTCCTGATAGTCGTCGTTTTCCGCCTTGAAGCGCGCCAGATGCGGCTCGATGCCATGGATACCCACGGCAAAGCCGCCCAGCCAGTCGCCTGCCGGGTCGATGAAATCGGCCAGGCAGAAGTTGGCGCGGCCCCGGCTCTTGGCGAACTGCTGGCGCAGGAACGGCAGGCGCACCATGCGTTCATCGTCTTGCGGATGGAGCACCACATCGTCACCATGGCGCGCGCACGGCCAGAAACCCGCGACGCCCTTGGCCGTCAGCCACTTTTCAGCGACGATCTTCTCCAGCATCGCGCGGGCATCGGCGTAAAGACTGCGCGCGCTTTCGCCCACCACTGCGTCATCGAGAATGGCCGGGTACGTCCCCGCCAGTTCCCACGCGCGGAAGAACGGCGTCCAGTCGAAGCAATCGACCAGATCGGCCAGATCCCAGTCCTCGAACACGTGGAGGCCGGGCTGTTCGGGCGGCGGGGCCTTTTCCGAAAAGTCGGGCGCATAGGCGTTGTCGCGCGCATCGGCGAGGCTCAGCAGCTTCGAGCCGCCCTTGCCCGCCCGCGCCACACGGACGTGGTGGTATTCGTCCGCAGTCGCCTTGACGAAGGGATCGCGCTGGGTGTCCGACAGCAGCTGGCTGGCGACGCCCACCGCGCGGCTGGCGTCGAGCACGTGGATCACCGGGCCATCATAGGCCGGATCGATGCGCAGCGCGGTGTGGACCTTGCTGGTGGTCGCGCCGCCGATCAGCAGCGGGATCGAAAGCCCTGCGCGGTTCATTTCCTCGGCCACGGTCACCATCTCGTCGAGCGACGGGGTGATCAGGCCCGACAGGCCGATGATGTCGACGTCTTCCTTGATCGCCGTGTCGATGATCGTCGACCACGGCACCATCACGCCAAGGTCGAGTACTTCATAGCCGTTGCACTGCAGCACGACGCCGACGATGTTCTTGCCGATATCGTGCACGTCGCCCTTGACCGTCGCCATGATGATCCGGCCCTTGGCCTTGGCGCCGGGCTGCTTTTCCGCCTCGATGAACGGGATCAGGTGCGCCACCGCCTTTTTCATCACGCGCGCCGACTTGACCACTTGCGGCAGGAACATCTTGCCCGAACCGAACAGGTCGCCGACCGTGTTCATGCCCTCCATCAGCGGGCCTTCGATCACTTCGATAGGGCGACCGCCGCGCGCGGCGATCAGGCTGCGCGCTTCTTCGGTATCATCGACCACATAGGCGTCGATGCCCTTGACCAGCGCATGCTCCAACCGGCGGACGACATCCCAGCCACGCCATTCCTCGGCCGCCTTTTCCGCGACGGCATCCTTGCCCTTGAAGCTTTCGGCCAGCGTGATCAGGCGTTCGGTCGCACCTTCATCGCGGTTGAGGATCACGTCCTCGCATGCTTCGCGCAAAGTCGGGTCGATCTGGTCGTAGATGTCGAGCTGGCCCGCATTGACGATCGCCATGTCCAGCCCCGCCGGAATGGCGTGGTAGAGGAACACCGAATGCATCGCCCGGCGCACCGTCTCGTTGCCCCGGAACGAGAACGACAGGTTCGACAACCCGCCCGAGAAGTGAACATGCGGGCACGCCACGCGGATTTCCTTCACCGCCTCGATGAAGTCGACCGCGTAGTTGTTGTGCTCCTCGATGCCCGTCGCCACGGCAAAGACGTTGGGATCGAAGATGATGTCCTCGGGCGGAAAACCGATGCCCGTCAGCAGCTTGTACGCGCGCGAGCAGATTTCGACCTTACGCGCCTTCGTGTCGGCCTGGCCCTTCTCGTCGAAGGCCATGACCACTACCGCCGCGCCATAGGCCATGCACTTGCGCGCATGGGCCAGGAACGGCTCCTCGCCTTCCTTCATGCTGATCGAGTTGACGATCGGTTTGCCGGACACGCACTTCAGGCCCGCCTCGATCACCTCCCACTTGGAACTGTCGATCATCACCGGCACGCGCGCGATGTCGGGCTCGGCGGCGAGCAGCTTGAGGTAGGTGGTCATCGCCTCGACCGCGTCGAGCAGGCCTTCGTCCATGTTGACGTCGATCACCTGCGCGCCGTTCTCGACCTGCTGGCGCGCGACTTCGACCGCCTTGGCGTAGTCGCCCGCGAGGATCAGTTTCTTGAACGCGGCAGAGCCGGTGACGTTGGTGCGTTCGCCGATGTTGACGAAGCGGGCGGAGGAAGTCGTGGCGTTCATTTCAAACTCCACCCCTCCCGCTGGCGGGAGGGGACGGGGGTGGGCTTTTATCAAAGGCAGGTGCTGGATCGCGCCCACCCTAACCCCTCCCGCTTACGGGAGGGGGACTGTTTCATCGCGCCATCACGAACGGTTCAAGGCCCGCAAGGCGCGTCACCGGCTCGGGCTTCGGCAGCTGGCGCGCCTTCAAGCCGGTCACCGCCCGGGCCATCGCCGCGATGTGCGCTGGCGTCGATCCGCAGCAGCCGCCCAGCACATTGACCTGCCCATGGTCGGCCCATTCCTTGACCAGACCTGCCGTGGTGTCGGGCATCTCGTCGTACTCGCCCAGTTCGTTGGGAAGCCCGGCGTTGGGATAGACCATGATCAGCGTATCGGCGATGTCCGACAGCGCGCGCACGTGCGGGCGCAGCTGCGTCGCGCCGAACGAGCAGTTGAGGCCGATCGTCACCGGCTTCGCGTGCCGCACCGCGTACCAGAACGCCTCGACCGTGTGGCCCGACAGGTTGCGGCCCGACAGGTCGGTCAGCGTCATCGACAGCATGATCGGCACTTCGCGGCCCAGATCCTGTTCCAGCAGCTTGACCGCCATGATCCCGGCCTTGGCGTTCAACGTATCGAACACCGTCTCGATCAGGATGAAGTCGGCCCCGCCTTCGACCAGCGCGGCGGCCTGCTCCTTGTAGACATCGACCAGCGTGTCCCAGTCGATCTCGCGGAAGCCCGGATCGTTGACGTCGGGCGACAAGGACAGCGTCTTGTTGGTCGGCCCGATCGCACCCGCCACGAAGCGCGGACGGCCGTCCCTGGCCTGATATTCATCGGCCAGACGGCGCGCCAGCTTGGCGCTTTCGAGGTTGATCTCGCGCACCAGATGTTCGGCGGCGTAATCGGCCTGGCTGATGCGGTTGGCACTGAAGGTGTTGGTCTCGGCAATGTCCGCGCCCGCTTCGAAATAGGCGCGATGGATCGCCTCGGGCACTTCGGGCTTGGTCAGCGCGAGGATGTCGTTGTTGCCCTTCTGGTCCTTCGCCAGCCCCAGCCTGCCGGCATAGTCTTCTTCCGACAGCTTCCAGTTCTGGATCTCTGTGCCGAACGCACCATCGGTAATCAGGATGCGCTGGCTGGCCGCTTCAAGAAATGCGGCGCGGGCGGGAGAGGATGTCAGCATCAGGCGGTCTTTCCGGGTACGGGGCGCAGGCCGAGCAGGTGACACGTCGCATAGGACAAGTCGGCACGGTTGAGCGTATAGAAATGGAAATCGCGGACCCCGCCCGCGTAAAGGCGGCGGCACAGGTCGGCGGCCATCACCGCCGAAACGAGCCCACGCGGGCCGGGTCGTTCGTCGAGGCCCTCGAACATCGCCTCCATCCACGCAGGGATTTCGGTGTTGGCACTCATCCGGCGGATCGCGGCAAAGTTGGTCACTGGCATGATCCCCGGCAGGATCGGCGCGGTGATCCCGGCCGCCAGCGCCTTGTCCATGAAGCGGAACCAGGCGTCGGTCGAAAAGAAAAACTGGCTGATCGCGCGGGTAGCCCCGGCATCGAGCTTGCGCTTCAGGTTGTCGAGATCGGCTTCGAGGCTGGCCGATTCCGGATGCGCCTCGGGATAGGCGGCGACCGAAATCTCGAAATCGTGGCGTTTCTTCAGTCCCGCGACCAGTTCGGCGGCGTTGCGATAGCCTTCTGGGTGCGGCACGAAGCGCCCGCCGTCCGACGGCGGCGGATCGCCGCGCAGCGCGACGATGTGGCGCACGCCCGCCTCCCAGTACTGGTCAGCGATCTCGTCGATCTCGGCCTTGCTCGCCGCGACGCAGGTCAGGTGCGCGGCGGGAACGAGGGCAGTTTCCTGCACGATGCGTGACACCGTGGCATGGGTGCGTTCGCGCGTGGTGCCGCCCGCGCCATAGGTCACCGAAACGAACTTGGGCGCCAGCGGGGCCAGTGTCACCACCGTCTCCCACAGCTGCTCGGCCATGGCCTCGGTCTTGGGCGGAAAGAATTCGAAGGACACCGCGATGTCGCCGGGAAGCCCTGCAAACAGCGGTTGGTCGAGCACTTGGTCTTTGGTCATCCTGTCCTCCGGAGCGAGGTCGCTCCCTGTTCCGCGCGGCGCACGCCGATCCAGATCTTGACGATCAGTTCGTGCCCGGCGAGCGCGCGCTCGGCTTGCAAGGCATAGCCGGCGTCGGTGAAAAGCTTGGTCATCTGCGCATCGGAAAAGCCGAGGCGCGCATGGGCGTGGCGCTCGCGCAAGTCTTCCCGGGCATGCGCGGCGAAATCCACCACCGCCAGCCGCCCTCCTTCGTGAGTGACGCGGGCGGCTTCGGCCAGCACCAGTTCGGGCGCCTGCGCATAGTGCAGCACCTGGTGCAACAGCACCGTGTCGAAGCCCGCCCCATCGAACGGCAGGTCGGTGAAATCGCCCCGCACCAGTTCGAACCGCCCGGCGGGCAAGTCCTGCAACCGCGCGCGGGCAAGCCGCAGCATTTCCGGGCTCTTGTCCAGCCCAACTACGCGGGTGGCGCGGGCTGCGAACAGTTCGGCCATGCGGCCCGTGCCCGTGCCGATGTCGAGCAACTGGCCGAGGCTTTCATCGCCCAGCATTGCGGCCAGTGCCGATTCTACCGGACCATCGGCAATGTGCAGGCTGCGCAAGCTGTCCCATTCTTCCGCATGGGCAGCAAAATAGTCTTCGGCGTGCGCCTGTCGGCTCTGCCGGATCGCGTCGAGATGGCGACGGTCAGCCTCGCAGTCGATCGCGAAGGCGGGATCGTTCGCCTCGCCCGCCGCCAGCAACGCGGCCAGCGCGGTCTTGAGTCCCGGCGCGCCTTCGGCCACGCCGCTGCGCAGGAACACCCAGCCACCTTCGCGACGACGCTCGGCAAGGCCTGCATCACACAGGATCTTGACGTGGCGCGACACCCGGGGCTGGCTTTGCCCAAGCACTTGCGCCAGTTCCCCCACCGCCAGTTCCATGCTGGCGAGCAGCCGCATGATCCGCAGGCGGGTCGGATCGGCAAGGGCGCGAAGGGAATCCAGCAAGGTCACGCGACGGGCATATAAAGCATTCTTTATATGGGTCAACGGACTGCGGATTTATGTGGCCTCTGTGCAGACGCGGCGATAGAAACGGCGCAAGCGGGCATCATGCCTGTCCAAGTCCATGAAATCGTTCGAGAGGGACCCGATGAAGAAGTTCGCGATCACCGCATTTGCCGCGGCCGCCGCCCTGTCCCTGGCCGCCTGTGGCAAGTCCGACGACGCCTCGCAGGAAGCCGCGGCCGACAACGTCGAGATGCCGGCCGACGACCTGCCCGCGGTCGAACCGTCCGCCGCCGCCCCGGCCCCCCAGAAGGAAGCCCCCGCCGCCGACGCCTCGCAGGCCGCATTGAGCGCCGAGGATGCCGCCAAGAGCGCCGCCGACAGCGCCGTCTCCGCCGCCGAAGCCGCCCGCGCCGCTGCCGCTGCTGCCGAAACTGGCACCGAGAAGCCCGCGCCGCAGCAGTAAGTCGCTGATGCGCCTCGCCTTCCTGATCCTTCCGCTGGTGCTGGCCGGGTGTTCCAAGGACACCGACCCCGGCCCCGGCGGCGTGACCGTGGGCGAGGCCAAGGCGCTCGACGCAGCGGCGGAAAGGCTTGAAAACAGGCCGAAACCGCCGCTCGTCGAAGCGACTGTCCCCGCCGAACTGGCGAGCGTTCCGGCAGGCGAAGCGACTCCCTAGTCGAAGCTGACCCTAGTCGAAGCTTACTTTGCCGCGCCCGGCCTTCACCGCGCCGCGCTTCTTCTTGCCTTCCAGCCGCGCGGTCTTGCCCACGCGGTTAAGCCTTGATTTCGCGCGCTTTTGCGGAAGGTTGCAGGCCTCGCGCAGCAGGTCCGCCAACCGCTTGCGCCCATCCTCGCGGTTCTGTTCCTGCGTGCGGTAGCTGCGCGCGGTCAGCACGATCTCGCCCTTGGCGGTCATCTTCGAACCCGCCAACTCCTTCAAACGATGAAAGATTTCCGGCGGGAGGCGCAGCGCGAAGACATCGATCCGCAATTGCGCGGCGGTGGCCACCTTGTTGACGTTCTGTCCGCCGGGACCGGCCGAGGCGATGAAACTTTCCTCGACCAGGTCCATGGCCCGCGCAACGAGAGCCTCGGCCAAGCTCACAGGGTAAAGCCAAGATCTTGAAAATCTTCGGGAATCGGGGATTCCGCCGCCACCGGCGGCTTGCCGTCGCGGGGCACTTCGATGGCGCGCGCGTGGAGCAGGGTGCGAGCCGCGCCGGTGCCGTCACCGTAGATCGGATCGCCGACCAGCGCATGGCCCAATCCGGTGAGCGCGTGGACGCGAATCTGGTGGGTGCGCCCGGTTTCGGGGCGGAACTCGACCAGCGACAAGCCATTGTTTTCAGACAGAACCTTCCAGTGCGTCCGCGCGGGCTTGCCCTTCTTCGCTGCGATCATCCGCCAGCCCTCGGCCTCGGAACTGATCTTCGACAGCGCCAGATCGATGGTGCCTTCAGCGGCACCTAAAGCGCCCTGAACGACACCTAGATAGACCTTGGTGACACTGCGCGCCTCGAAAGCGGCGTTGAACCGCTTCAGAGCCTTGGGGTTGCGCGCCAGCAGCAGGCAGCCCGAGGTGTCGCGGTCGAGACGGTGGACCGGCACCGGCGGGCGCTGGAACCCGAAGCGCAGCTCGTCGAGGTAGTCCTCGAGACTCACCCCGCCAGCGCGCGGGCGGTCGAGCGGCAGCCCGGCGGGCTTGTCGATCACCAGCGCTTCGCCGTCTTCGAACAGAATGGAAAAATCGATCATGCAACGGCTCCGGCGATACGACGCAACGCCTCGGCCAACTGGGCCTCGTCTGCGGCAAAGGAAATGCGAAAACCGTCGCGGCCACCGAAGGCCGAGGCGGGTACGATGGCGACGCCATGGTCGAGCAGGTGCATCGCCAGCGCATCGTCATCACCGAAGCGCGCCATCAGCGGCGCGGCATCGACCATGCAATAGAACGCGCCATCGGGCACGGGGGCGGAAAGCCCCGGAATCGCGTTGATCGCGGCGACCACGCTGTCCCGCCGCGCGCGGAAGCGTTCGCGCCAGTCGATCAGGAAATCCTGCGGTCCTTCGAAAGCGGCGACGGCGGCGGCCTGCGAAATCGAGGCCGGGTTGCCCGACGAATGCGATTGCAGCTTGGCCATGGCCTGAATCAGCCAGAGCGGCCCGGCGGCAACCCCGATGCGAAAACCCGTCATCGCGTGGCTTTTCGACACGCCAGAGACGGTCAGCACGCGGGTCGCAAGATCGGGGCATTCGACGGCCAGCGTGGCGTGCGCGCCTTCGACATAGCGCAGCGGCGCGTAGATATCGTCGCTCATCACCAGCACGCGCGGGTGGCGACGCAGCACCTCGCCCAGCGCGCGGATGTCTTCGGCAGGATACGTCGCGCCGGTGGGATTGCCGGGGCTGTTGAGCAGCAGCCAGCGCGTCTGCGGCGTGATCGCGGCTTCGAGCTGATCGGCGCTGATGCGGAAACCGCTGGCGGCGGTGGTCGGCAGGTCCACCACGCTTGCCCCGGCAAAGCGCACGATTTCGGGGTAGCTCACCCACCACGGACTGGGCACCAGCACCTCGTCACCCGGATCGAGCGTGGCGAGCAGCGCGTGGAAGATCGCCTGCTTGCCACCCGCGCTGACGATGACCTGCGACGGCGGCACCACCAGCCCCAGATCGCGTTCGAAGTGCAGCGCGGCGGCCTTCCTCAACGCGGGCGTACCCGCGACGGCGGTATAGCGCGTGTCGCCCGCATCGAGCGCGCGCTTGGCGGCCTCGACCACGTGGGCGGGCGTCGCGAAATCCGGTTCGCCCACCGAGAGCGAGATCACGTCCTTGCCTGCCAGCCGAAGTTCCATCGCACGGTCGGTCATGGCGGTGGTGCGCGAGGGCGCGATGCGCGACAGCGCGGCGGAAAGCTGGTGTGTCATCAGGGAGTTACTCGCCGTGGAGCCGTGCGGGACAAAGGCCGCGCACCGCATTGCCGACGAAGAAACCGCCGGAAAGATCATCGAGCGTGAGGTCCGCTTCCTCGGCCCGGCCCGCCTCGATCAGGCTGCGGCGCAGCACGCCGGGCAGCAGGCCGGTTGCGGCGCGCGGGGTGAGCAGGCGGCCATCGCGTTCGACGAACAGGTTGGTGAAGCTGCCTTCGGTGACAAGGCCATCGTCGCGCACCAGCAGCGCCTCGCCCGCGCCGGAGCGCTTGGCGACCTTGAGCGCCTCTTCGTAGAAGCCGCGATCGGTGGACTTGTGGCGCAGACGCCAGTCGCCGCTGGAAACGGGCAGCGGCAGCGCGATGCAGGCGACGGGGCCGGCAAAGGCCGGCGGCATCGGCGCGGCTTCGAGCGCATGGGCGCCCTGCCGCGACACCAGCAGGCGCACCTTGGCCGGGGCATCCAGATCGAAGCACAGCGCATGGATCGCGTTGCGCACCGCGTGGCGATCGAAGCTGAAGCCAAGCTCGGCGGCGCTCGCCTTCAGGCGTTCCAGATGGAGTTCGAGCAGCGCGATTCCGCTGGCCGGGTCGAAGGCCATGGTCTCGATCAGATCGGCATTGCCGGCGGACAGACGCAAGAAACTCCCCTTCACCACGCATTCGCGCCATTCGCGCGCCAGGGTGGAATCGGCGACGATGCCCGATCCGACCCCCATGGTGGCGCGTCCTCCCTGCGCATCCCGATGATCGGGCACAAGGCGGAGAGTCCGGATTGCCACATTGAACGCGGCATCGCCAGTGCTGTCCAAGCGGCCCACCGCACCGCAGTAAGCCCCGCGGGCATCGCGCTCCACTTCGTCGATCAGTTCCATCGCGCGGATCTTGGGCGCGCCGGTGATCGAGCCGCAGGGGAAGATCGCGCGCAGCAGGTCGGCGGCGCTGGTTTCGGGCCGCAGCCGGGCGCGCACGGTCGTCACCATCTGGTGGACGGTGGGATAGGTCTCGACCGCGAAGGGGGCCTCGACCCGCACCGAGCCTGCCTGCGCCACGCGCGACAGGTCGTTGCGCATCAGGTCGACGATCATCAGGTTTTCGGCGCGATCCTTGGGATTGGCGGCCAGCCCTTCGCGCAGGGCCTCGTCCTCCGCCGCCGTGCCACCGCGCCGCGCGGTGCCCTTCATCGGGCGCACCGTGGCTTCGCCATCGCGGACCGAAAAGAACAGTTCGGGCGAGAACGAGAGGTGCCAGTGCGCGCCGTCCCAGATCAGCCCGCCGTACCCGGCCCGCGCATCGGCGCGGATGGCGCGGTAGATCGCCAGCGGATCGCCCGCCCATGTTCCGCCGAGCGGAAAGGTGAGGTTAGCCTGATAGATGTCGCCGCTGCGGATGGCATCCTGAATACGCGCGAAGGCCGCGCCGTAGCTGCCGGTGCTGAGTTGCGGATCGAGCGGGCCAAGCCGACCGGGGCCGCTGGCTTCGCGTGCCAGCCACGCCTCGACCTCATCGCCCGTCAGCTCCCGCCAGCCATCGAAGCGCGCGAACCACACCAGCGGCCCGCCCGCGCCGGTCTTGGCATGGGCCAGAGGGGCAAGTCGCGGTTCGAGCGCAAGGCCCGCTTCGTAGGCAATGAAGCCCGCCCAATCCCCCGGCGTGGCGGCGATGCGCGCAAGCGCGTCGTCCACCTCGTGCGCGCGGCGCGCGACGACGATCTCGCGCGCGTCGGTGTAGAGCCGAGAGGGGCTGGTGCCGGTCTGCCGGGCATCGTCGAGAAGAATGAAGGGCGCGCGCATGAGGGTGTCGCGCGCCTTAGCCGTTTGACGGCGGGGATGCAAAAGGGGGCGTGCGGGATGGTGCCCATGCGGCGTGTTCCCCGTTTGCAAACTGCCGCCTGCGGCCTAGACCTTGGGCACAAGGCAGCGAAGGACAATACCCATGGGCGAGATCGTGATCGGGCTTGGCGCGGATGGGCAGCAGCAGGTGCTGCGGCTCGATCGGGCGAACCGGCACGGGCTGGTTGCGGGCGCGACCGGCACGGGCAAGACGGTGACGCTGCAGGGCATCGCGGAGCAGTTCAGCCGCGCGGGCGTGCCGGTATTCATGGCCGACGTGAAGGGCGATCTTTCCGGAATCGCCATGCCCGGCAGCCCCACCTTCAAGAACGCCGACAGGCTGGAGGCGCGCGCGAAGGAAGTCGGCATCACCGACTATGCCTATGCCGACAATCCGGCGGTGTTCTGGGATCTGTATGGCGAGGCCGGGCATCCGATCCGCACCACGATCTCGGAAATGGGCCCGGTGCTGCTGGCGCGGCTGCTGGGGCTGAACGAAACGCAGGAAGGCGTGCTCAACATCGCGTTCCGATACGCCGACGACAATGGCCTGCTGCTGATCGATATGGCCGACCTGCAATCGGTGCTGGTCGCCTGCGCGGAAGCAGCGAGTGAACTTGCCACGCGCTACGGCAATGTCTCCAAGGCCAGCGTCGGCACGATCCAGCGGCAGTTGCTCGCCTTCGAATCGCAGGGCGCGGACCGTTTCTTTGGCGAGCCCGCCTTCGAGATCAACGACTTCCTGAAGGTGGACGACCAGGGGCGCGGCATGGTCAACGTGCTCGCGGCGGAAAAGCTGATGCAGAGCCCCAAGCTCTACGCCACGTTCCTGCTGTGGCTGCTGTCCGAACTGTTCGAAGCGCTGCCCGAAGTGGGCGATCCCGAAAAGCCCTGCCTCGTGTTCTTCTTCGACGAGGCGCACCTCTTGTTCGAGGATGCCCCGCAGGCGCTGTTCGAGAAGGTGGAGCAGGTGGTGCGCCTGATCCGGTCGAAGGGGGTGGGCGTCTATTTCGTCACGCAGAACCCGATCGACATCCCCGAAAAGATCGCAGGCCAGCTCGGCAACCGCGTTCAGCACGCGCTGCGCGCCTTCACCCCGCGCGACCAGAAGGCGATCAAGGCCGCCGCCGAAACCTTTCGCATCAATCCCGATCTCGACGTGGAAAAGGCGATCACCGAGCTGAAAGTGGGCGAGGCGCTGGTCTCCACGCTTGATGCCGATGGCGCGCCCAGTGTGGTTCAGCGCACGCTGGTGGCGCCGCCACGCTCGCGGCTGGGGCCGGTCAGCCCCAAGGAACGCGCGGTGATCCAGTCGATCAGCCCGTTCGAGGGCAAGTACGATACCGCCGTGAACCGCGAGAGCGCCGCCGAAGTGCTGGCGCAAAAGGCGAGCGATGCCGCCGCCGCCGCGCAGCAGGTGGAAGAACAGGGCGAAGTCGCGCAGCGCGGCACCGCGCGTCAGTCGCCCAGCCTGTGGGGCAAGGCCGGCAAGGCCGCCGTGGGTGCGGTGGCAAGTTCGGCGGGCGCAGTGATCGCGGCAGAGATCATGGGCAAGAAGTCGCGCGCTTCGCCCGTCTCCTCGGGGCTTTCCGCCGTGGTCGGCACGGTGGCGACGCAGATCGGCGGCGCGGCGTTCGGACGGTTTGCGCGCGGGCTGCTGGGCGGCCTGTTGCGCTGAACGCGCTTACGACAGGGGCAGGCGCAGCTCGGCGGTGAGGCCGACGATCGTGCCGTCTTGACGCCGGTTGGCGAGCGTGAGGTTGCCGCCGTGCTGTTCGGCAATGGCGCGGGCCAGCGCGAGGCCCAGCCCTGCCCCGCCGGTAGCCGAATTGCGTGAAGCTTCCAGCCGGGTGAACGGTTCCATCATGCGCGCTATGGCATCTTCGGGGATGCCGGGGCCGTCGTCCTCCACGCGCAGCACGGCATGGCGTCCGTCGCGACGGAGCGAGACGCGCGCGCGCGCGCCATAGCGCAGCGCATTGGAGACGAGGTTGCGCAACGCGCGCCGCAGCCATGTGGGGCGCAGCGGCAGGACCAGGCGCTCGGTGTCGGCGAGATCGACGTCCTCGCCCATGTCCTCGTATTCGCCCACCACGTCGGCTACCAGCGCGGACAGCTGGGTGCTTTCGACCGGATCGGTCGGACGGCCGACGCGCGCGAGCGAGAGGATGTCGTCGAGCGAGCGGGTGATGTCCTCGATCGTGGCGGCCATGCGCGCGCGCTCGGCATCATCGTCCACAGCCTCGATCCGCACGCGCAGCGCGGCGAGCGGGGTCTTGAGGTCGTGGCCGATCGCGCCCAGCATCACGTCCTTTTCATCGAGCAGTGAAACGATGCGCTGCTCCATCGCGTTGTGCGCCTCGATCAGCAATTGGACGTCCTCCGGCCCCTGCGGCGCGAGCTGGCCATCGAGCGAGCGGTCGGCGGCGAACGCATCGACGCGGCGGGTCAGCGCCTTCAGCGGTCGGGCGATGCGGCGCACGATCAACGCGGTGGCGCCGACCAGCACGACGTACGTGAACAGCGTCTGCAACAGGATCGAGGCGAGGATGCGTCCTTCGTCTGCCGGGACCACCACGCGCGCGACCAGCCAGCCGCCGTCGTTCTGACGCAGCGCAGCCACGATCACGCGGCGGGGATCGCCTGCTGCCTGCTGGGCTCGCTTGCGTGCAACCCAGTCCGTCAGCTCGGGATCTGCGATCAGCGCGCGCTCGACCACCACGACCTGCGCGGCGGGAAGGCCTTGCGCCTCGAGCACTTCGTGCAGCGCGCCTTCGGCATCGTGGCGGCGGTGATCGGTCGGCACCGGGGCGAAGTCGCGCTCGACGCGCAGGCGCAGGCGGCGGGGCAGACGGAAGCCGTCGTCGGGCGGGGGACGGCGGTCACGCGCCTCGGTCGGTGGCCCGTCAGGCGGCCCGTCCTGCGCAGGCTGGCCGAGCAGACGAAAGGCCAGCGCGTTGACCATGCCGTTGAGATGCCGCTCGTGCTGGGCGCGCCACATCAGGCCGGAGGAAATGCCCTGCGCCACCATCAAAGCCAGTGCGAGCGCCAGCAGCATCTGCCCTTGCAGGCTGCGCGGCCAGACTGGCAGGCGGCGGATGCGGTACGAGAGCGAGGCCACCCGCGCGTCAGTCCGTCGCGGGCAGCTTGCGCACTTCGGCGGCGAGCATGTAGCCGCCGCCCCAGACAGTCTGCACGAGTTGGGGATTGCGGCTGTCGGCCTCGATCTTGCGGCGCAGGCGGCTGATCTGATTGTCGATGGCGCGGTCGAACAGGTGCGCCTCCCGGCCCTGCACCATGTCGAGCAGGCGGTCGCGGTCGAGCACCTGGCGCGGATGGTCGAGGAAGGCCATGAGCAGGCGGAACTCCGCCGAGGAAATGGCAACGCCTGCGCCTTCGGGATCAGTCAGGCGGCGCTTGAGCGGATCGAGACTCCAGCCTTCGAAGTGATAGACCACGGCGTCGTTCGGCTCGGCAGGCTGGCGCGCGGCGCGGCGCAGCACGCTGCGGATGCGAGCGACCAGCTCGCGCGGGTCGAAAGGCTTCACCACATAATCGTCGGCGCCGATCTCGAGCCCGACGATGCGGTCGGTAGCCTCGCCCCGCGCGGTGATGAAGATGACCGGCAGACGCCGCGCCTCGACCAGATGGCGGCAAAGCGAAAGGCCGTCCTCGCCCGGCATCATGATGTCGAGCAGGGCGATGTCGGGCCGGTGCTCTCCTTGGCCCTCGACCAGTCGGCTGCGCGCCTCGGCGGCAGTGCCGGCCTGGGTGACGACGAAGCCCTGGCGGACAAGGTAGTCCGCCAGAGGCTCGCGCAGCGCGGGTTCGTCGTCGACGAGCAGGACACGGGTGGGCGTGGTTTCGATCATGCCGTCGGGCTTAGCGCAAGTTCAGCAGGGGATCACTCGCCCGGAGGCGGCGGGGGCATGTCGCCCATCGGTTCTCCGTCACGGGCGTGCGGGCGCATCGCCTTGAACGCGGCGCGGCGTTCCTCCGGCGTGATCTTGCCGTCGTGGTTGGCGTCGGCCTTGTCGAAGTGCGCCTTCACCGCTGCATCGTATTCGGCGCGGGTGACGGTGCCGTCCTTGTTGGCATCGGCCATCATCGCGATCATGCCACCCATCATGTCGTGGCCGCCCATGCGGTGCTCGCCCATGCCGTGCTGACCCATGCCGCCGGGGGGCGGAGGACCGTCCATCGCCATCGGGCCGTCCTTGTGCTCCATCATGCCACGGTGGTGTGCGATGAACTCGTCGCGGCTGATCGCGCCGTCGTGGTTGGTGTCGATCTCGTCGAACTTCTGCACCAGCTTGGCGTCGCGGTCGGCCTGGTCGAGCTTGCCGTCCTTGTTGACGTCGAGCCGGGTCCACGCCTCGTCCGCCTTGGCCTTGGCTTCGGCCCAGGTGATCGCGCCGTCACCATCAGCGTCGGCGCCATGGTGCATCGGCGCGGGCGTGGCGGCATAGAGCCCGCCCGCACCGAGCGCGAGCGCGGCGGCGGAAAGGCCAAGTGCGAGCTTCTTCATGGCGATGGAACTCCAACAGGTTGGAAAAGAAGGGGGAGGAAGCTGCGGGGTCGGCTGGGCGGCGAATGAAGGGGGAGTGCTCCGCCGCCCGATTCATGGGGGACTGGAATGACCGTCCGCCGCAACTTCCTTGAACCCTGATATAGGTACGCCTTGTCGCGCGACTATGCCAGGATAAGCGGATTATTGTCGCAGTTTGTCGCCGACGTGCGCCACGGTTCATCGCCGCGCAAGCTGCGCCCGGCTCAGCCCATCACGAAGGCGTTGAGCTTGTTGCCATCGGGATCGCGGAAATAGGCGGCATAGAACCCGCCGTCGCCGCGCGGGCCGGGCGCGCCTTCGCACGTGCCGCCATGAGCGAGCGCGATGGCGTGGAGACGATCGACCTGCTCCTTGTCCTTCGCTTCGAACGCAACCATCACGCCGCTGCCCACGCTGGCGGGGTTGCCGTCGAACGGTTTGGTCAGCCCGATCCCCGCCCCGCCGCCGGGCGCGCCCCAGGCGATCGCCCCGTCCCATTCCATCATGCGCCCGACGCCCATTTCGGCGGCGATGGCATCGTAGAAGGCGGCCCCGCGCGCGAGGTCGCTGGTGCCCAGCGTGACATATCCGATCATGATCGTTCTCCATCCGGCCGAATCGGCCTATATGGAGAACGTATCACGAACATTCAGCGTCGCAAGCGCCCTGTCACAGCGGTGCGCAGGCCGCTTCCAGCCAGGCGAGGTCCTCCCCCGAAAGCTGGGGGGCGAGGATTGCGCGCGTGGCTGCGTGGTAGGCATTCCACCACGCGCGCTCCTCTGCCGTGAGCAGGGCAGGCTCAACCAGCGCGCGGTCGATCGGCACGTGGGTGAGCGTCTCGAAGCCGTAGAACTCGCCTTCGCTCCCGGCGATCTCGCGGCGTTCGACCAGGATCAGATTCTCGATGCGGATGCCGTATTCGCCGGTCTTGTAGTAGCCCGGCTCGTTCGAAAGGATCATGCCGGGGACCAGATCCTGCCCGGTTCCGGCCTGCCCGCCCCCGGCCTTGGCGATACGCTGCGGCCCTTCGTGGACCGACAGGAAGCTGCCCACGCCGTGTCCGGTGCCATGCGCGTAGTCGAGGCCCGCATCCCACAGGAACTGCCGCGCCAGAACGTCCAGCTGGCTGCCGGCGGTGCCCCTGGGGAAGACCGCGCGCGCGAGCGCGATGTGGCCCTTGAGCACGCGGGTGAAGCGATCTTTCACCTCGACGGGCGGGGCATCCGGGCCAATCCAGACGGTGCGGGTGATGTCGGTGGTGCCATCGACGTACTGCCCGCCCGAATCGACGAGGTAGACGCTGTTGGGTTCGAGCGGACGGTTGGTTTCCTCGCTGACGCGGTAGTGGACGACCGCTCCATTGGGTCCTGCCCCCGAGATCGTGTCGAACGACAAGTCGCGCAACAGGCCGCCCTCCGCACGGAAGGCCTCCAGCTTGTCCGAGGCGGCCAGTTCGGTGACGCCGCCCTGCGGGGCGGTGGTCGCGACCCAGTGGAGGAAGCGGGCGACCGAAGCCCCGTCGCGTGCCTGCGCGGCCTTGTGCCCCGCCTGTTCGACCGGGTTCTTGATCGCCTTGGGCAGCACGGTGGGATCGGTCAGCGGCACGACCGTCGCCCCGGCCTTTTCCAACAGCGTGAAGATCGCGGCGACCGCGCGTTCGGGATCGACCCCCACGCGCTTGTTCGCAAGGCTCTGAAGCGCGCTCACGAAGGCGGCGCGATCGCGAATACGCACGGCATTGCCGAGGTGCGCGACGAGGTCGGGCGTGACCTTTTCGGGCGCGATGAACAGGTCCGCCGTGCCATCCACATGGGCCAGCACGAACGAGAGCGCGACCGGCGTGCGTTCTACGTCGCGCCCACGCACGTTGAGCAGCCAGGCGATCGAATCGAGCGCGGAGATCACCACGGCGTCGAGCGTGTTGGCGGCAAGCCATTCGGCAACGGCGGCGCGCTTTTCAGTGCCCGATTGCCCGGCATGTTGGTCCGCATGGACCAGCGCCGGGGCGAGGGAGGGCGCAGGGCGATCCTCCCACACCGCATCGACCGGATTGTGCTCCACCGCAACGAGGCTAGCGCCGCGGTTGGCCAAAGCCTTGGCCACACCTTCGGCCCAGCCCCGCGAATGGAGCCAGGCATCGTGGCCGATCCTGCCGCCTTCGGGCGCGTTTTCGCCCAGCCAGGCGGCGACCGAGGTCTGCGGGACCGACTGGTACTCCCAGAAGCGGCCATCGACCTGATCGCGCACCTGCAACGTGTAGCGGCCATCAACGAAGATCGCGGCCTTGTCCTTCAATACGACGGCGGTGCCCGCCGAACCACCGAAGCCGGTCAGCCAGGCGAGGCGCTGGGCATAGGCGCCGACATATTCGCTCATGTGTTCGTCAGAGATGGGGATGACGAAGCCATCGAGACCTTGCGCGGCCAGTTGCTTGCGCAGCGCGTCGAGACGGGCTTCATGGGTGTGCATCAGCATGAGTCTTGTCCTGGTCGGAATTTGTGCCGCCTTGCGGGCGTGATGCGGGGAACATAGATGCGAGGGATGGAACAGACCACCCCTGCCGCCCCCGCCTTCCCACCTGTCGCCGCAAAGAAGCCCCACAGCTTCACGCACCACGGCGTGACCGTGACCGACGACTACGCCTGGCTGCGCGATCCGGGCTATCCCGAGGTGGCCGACAAGGCGGTGCTGGCGCACCTCGAAGCCGAGAACGCGTGGTTCGAGGCGCGGATGAAGCCGCACCAGCCGGTGCTGGACAAGCTGTTCACCGAAATGCGTGCGCGGATCAAGGAAGCCGACACCTCGGTGCCGCAGAAGGATGGCGATTTCCTCTACTGGATCTCGTTCGAGGAAGGCGCCGAATACAAGAAGTGGTGGCGCAGGCCCGTGGGCGCGGCGGACGATGGCAGCGCGGATGAGCTGATCCTAGACGAAGTGGCGCTGGCCGAGGGGCACGAATACTTCCGGCTGGGCGCGATCTCGGTCTCGAGCGACGGCACGAAGCTGGCGTGGGCGGTGGACGACAACGGCTCGGAACGCTTCACCGCGCGGATCAAGGTGCTGGCCACCGGCGAGGTGCTGCCCGACGTGATCGAGGGTACCAATTCGGGGCTGATCTGGGTGAAGGGCGACACCGGCATCGTCTATTCGCTCGCCAACGAGAGCTGGCGCACGGACAACGTACGGCTGCACTGGCTGGGCCAGCCGGTCGAGCAGGACGTGGAACTGTACCACGAGGACGACGAAGGCTTTCGCGCCGGCGCGGCGCTCTCGGCCAACGAGAAATGGTTGATCCTGTCGACCGGCGACCACGAGACCAACGAAGTGCGGCTGGTGCCCACCGACGATCCCCTGGCGCCGCCGATCCTCGTGCGCGAGCGTTTGGCGGGGGTGGAATACGACGTCGATGAGCGCGACGGCGTGCTCTATGTCCACGCCAACGACACCCACGAGAACTTCCGCCTCGCCACTGCTCCGCTGGACCGTCCCGGCGAATGGACCACGCTGATCGAGGGTAGCGACGATTTCTACCTGACCGGGTTCGAGCTGTTCCGCGACTTCTACGTGGTCGAAGGCCGGTCTCGCGGGCTGGATCGCATCGAGGTGCGCTATTACGACGATCCGACGCGGATCGAGCCGATCGCGTTCCCCGAGGCGAGCTATGAAGCAGGGCTGGCCGACAATCCCGAATGGGCGGTCGACAAGTTGCGGGTGAGCTATGAATCGATGGTCAGCCCGGCCTCGGTCTATGACTACCACGTCGCCGACAAGCGGCTCGAACTGTTGAAGGTGCAGGAGATCCCGAGCGGCTACGACGCCTCGCTCTATGAAACCGCGCGGCTGGAAATCACCGCTCGGGATGGCACGGCGGTGCCGGTGTCGGTGCTGTGGCGCAAGGATCGACCGACGGGAGGCCCGCTGCACCTCTATGGCTACGGCGCCTATGGCATCGCCATCGGGCCGGGCTTCTCGACCTCGCGGCTCAGCCTCGTCGATCGCGGCTTTGCCTATGCCATCGCGCATATCCGTGGCGGCGACGATCTGGGGCGGCGCTGGTACAAGGACGGCAAGCTGGAGAAGCGCACCAACACCTTCCACGACTTCGTCGACGTGGCCAAGGGGCTCATCGAGCGCGGCTTCACGCGAGCCGGACGCATCTCGATCTCGGGCGGCTCGGCGGGCGGCGAACTGATGGGCGCGGTGATCAATTCCGACCCCGAGCTGTTCGGCGCCGTGGTGGCGCACGTGCCCTTCGTCGACGTGCTGGCGACGATGCTCGATGAAAGCCTGCCGCTGACGCCGGGCGAATGGCCCGAATGGGGCAACCCGATCGAGGACAAGGCGGCGTTCGAGCTGATCCGCTCCTATTCGCCCTACGATCAGGTGCGCGCCCAGGCCTATCCGCCGCTGCTGGTGACGGCAGGCCTGAACGATCCCCGCGTGACCTATTGGGAACCGGCCAAGTGGGTGGCGAAGCTGCGCGAGCTGAAGACAGATGACAGCGAACTGCTGCTCAAGACCAACATGGGCGCAGGGCATGGCGGCAAGTCGGGCCGGTTCGAAAGCTTGAAGGAAGTGGCCGAGGAGTTCGCCTTCGTGCTGTGGCAACTGGGAGTTCCCGCTTGAGCAGCCGCCATGCCCTCACCTTCACCGCGGGGCCCGAACACATCGACGTGATGGGCCATGTCAACAACGCGGTGTGGGTGCAGTGGATGGAAGCACTGGCCGTGGCGCACTGGGAGGCCGTAGCGCCCGCCGACCATCAGGCGGCGTACGTCTGGGTCGTGACGCGACACGAAATCGACTATCGCGGCAACATCGGCGACGGCGAGAGCGTCACCGCCGAGACCTTCATCCCCCACGCCCCCAGCGGCGCACGGTTCGACCGCTGCGTCGAATTCCGCGATGCAGGCGGCAAGGTGATCGTCAGCGCCAAAACTACCTGGGCGCTGCTCGACAAGGCAAGCGGACGGCTGCTGCGCGTGCCCGCCGAGGTGGCCGCGCCATTCCTTCCCGCCTGACCCTGCTCAGGACGCGGCGATCGCTTCGGGAATGGCGAATGCCGTAAGCTTTTCGCGCATGGTGCGATTGCGGCCAAAGCGCTTGGCTTCGTAGAGCAGGCGGTCGCAATGAGCGTAGAGCGCTTCGAACCGCGCGCCGAGATCGCCACGCGTATCGTGCTCGACCAGTCCCATGCTCGCGGTGACCAGCCGGTCGAGCCCCGGCAGGTCGGCCGCGATGCGCGCGCTGATCGCGCGGCGGCGGCGTTCGGCGCGTTCGGCGGAGTCGGGCCCGCGCAGCAACAGCAGGAACTCCTCGCCACCCATCCGCACCGCGCGGGTGTCGGCATCGCTGGCCAGCACCGCCGCCACCGAGCGGAGGACGGCATCGCCCATGGCGTGGCCGTGCTGGTCGTTGACCGCCTTGAAGTGATCGAGATCCAGCACCGCCATCGTGCGGAAGCCTTTGGCGAACAGATCATCGAACCGGCGTTCGATCGAGCGGCGGTTCCACAGGCCCGTCAGCGCATCGCGCCCGGCGACGCCTTCAAGTTCGAGCGCAAGCGCGGTGGCGCTGTCACGCTGGCGACGCAGTTCGAACAAACGGCTGAGAATGCCGATCGAGCTGGCGATAACCTCCACCGCCAGCGCCAGTTGCTGCGCGGCGACCGAATTGGTGGGGTGTCCATCCGGCAGGATATAAAGCGCCACGCGATAGAGCGCGACGGCAACGGCCGGGGCCGACCCCACGATCTGGAACCACACAAGGCGACTGCCCCGCCGCCAGGCCTCGACCACCCCCACCACGATCATCACGAGCGCCAGACCCATGCCGAGGTACATCTGCATCGTGGAGTAGGGCCGAAGCCAGGCGAAGGGCAGTGCCGAAACGACTCCACAGGCGAGCGTGACCATTGCCGTGGCGCTCATGGCCACCTTCGTCCGGCGGCTCAACACCTCGGGTTCAAGGAAGGTCGCGCCGAACTTCAGCGCGCTCGCCCCCATCAACCCGTAGCAGAAGCTGGATATTGCCCCTTCCATGAAGATCGGCAGGTCGCCGAGGATATGGATAAATCCGGTGCCGACCAGCGCCTGCACCATCATCGTGAAGATCAGCACCGTGTGCCACACCACGTAGGACTGCCGCAGCACGAACCAGAAACCGCCATTGAGCAGCAGCGGCACCAGCAGCATCCCGCCGATCGCCGCCACCGCCACGATCTTACCGAGGCTCCACCCGCTGCCCATCGGCATGGTGTCGAGCCTGGCATCGCTGGCCAGCGTCTTGGACCAGGGCGCAACAATGCGCGCGATGACGAAACGGCTGTCGTCATGCACCGGAGGCAGTGCTGCGGCGATCAGCGGCCCGACGCCCATATGGTGGACCTGCGCCGCGTCGATGTGCGCCGCCCGGCTGGTGCCGTCGGCGTCGATCACCGTCAGGTCGATGCTTTCGAAGGTGGAGGCGTGGGTGACGAACCCTGCCGCGCCCGGGGCCTGCCCGGCGGGCAGCAGGCGGAAGCGGACGAAAACAACGTCGTCGGTGATCGAGTAGTTGTCATCGCGGCAGCGCCAGCGCCCTTGTGCGATCTGCGCCGCGCTTTCGTCCAGCCGTGCGCCCGCATGGCAGGTTTCGGCAACGGGCAACGGGGCGGCCACGGCGCCCCCCGATCCCACGAGTGCAAGAAGCACGGCGAGGCACATTGCGACGAACCGTCGCAAAATGCCCCCTCGATGCTTCTTGTACCCCGACATGACGCCTTCATAGAACGTCATGTCTTATTCGAAGTTAAATCAGTTTAGAACGAGTTCGGTTGCAATGTGTTCGTAGCCGAGTTCGCGCGCGACCGCTTCATAGGTCACCTGCCCGGCATGGACGTTGAGCCCCGCCGCAAGGTGCGGATCGCAGCGCAGCGCCTCCTTCCACCCCAGATCGGCGATACGCAGCGCGTGCGGCAGGGTGACGTTGTTGAGCGCATAGGTGCTGGTGCGCGCCACAGCGCCGGGCATGTTGGCGACGCAATAGTGCACAATGCCATCGACGATGTAGGTCGGGTCCGCATGGGTCGTGGCATGACTGGTCTCGAAGCAGCCACCCTGGTCGATCGCCACGTCGACCAGTACCGCGCCGGGCTTCATCGTGCCGAGCATTTCGCGCGTCACCAGCTTGGGGGCGGCCGCGCCGGGGATCAGCACCGCGCCGATCACGAGGTCAGCCTCGGCCACCGCCGCCGCGAGGTTGGCGCGATTCGAAAAGCGCGTCTTGGCACGCGCCTCGAAGTGGATGCCGAGCCGTTCAAGCGCGTCGGGATCTCGATCCAGAACGGTGACATCCGCGCCCAGCCCCACCGCCATCTGTGCGGCATTGAACCCCACCACGCCGCCGCCGATGATCGCCACCTTGCCCGGCAAAACGCCCGGTACGCCACCCAGCAGCACGCCGCGCCCGCCATGCGCCTTTTCCAGCGCGGTCGCGCCCGCCTGGATCGACATGCGCCCCGCGACCTGGCTCATCGGCTTGAGCAGCGGCAGCGAATGGTTGGGGCCGGTGACCGTCTCGTAGGCGATGGCGGTGACGCCGGACTTCACCAGATCGGCGGTCTGTTCGGGATCGGGCGCGAGGTGGAGGTAGGTGTAGAGCACCTGCCCTGCACGCAGCATGGCGCGCTCGATTGCCTGCGGTTCCTTGACCTTCACGATCATCTCGCAGGCATCAAAAACCGTCTTGGCATCGGGCTGGATCGACGCGCCGGCGGCTGCGTAATCAGCGTCGGTCGCGCCGATGCCCAGCCCTGCGCCGGTCTCGACCCAGACCTGGTGACCATGCGCAACCAGTTCGCGCGCGCTCTCGGGGGTCAGGCCCACCCGGTATTCGTGGTTCTTGATCTCGCGAACGGTGCCGACGCGCATGGTGGATCTCCCCAATTCGATGTGGCGAGGAGAATACGCGCAGAAAGGCGCAATGTTTCACCTGATTGGGACTTGCTTGAATGCTTGAATGGGAAATATTCTCTTTCCACCCGGAAATTTCGGAAGGTTCTTGCGTGGAGCGTGCAGACATCGCGCTGATCGAGGCGCTGCAGCGCGATTCGTCGCGCTCGATCGCGGAACTGGCCGAACAGGTGGCGCTCTCGCCTTCGGCCTGCCACCGGCGCGTACGCGCGCTGGAAGAACGTGGAGTGATCGAAGGCTATGCCGCCCGGCTCGATCCTCGAAAGCTGGGGCTTTCGGTCGAAGTCTTCGTCGAGATCACGCTCACCAGCCAGAGCCGGGAGGCAATGGACCGCTTTGAACGCGCCGTAGGCGATTTCGACGACATCCTCGAATGCCACCTGATGAGCGGCAGCGCCGACTACCTGCTGCGCGTGGCGGCGGCGGACCTGGAACAGTACGATGCGATCCACCGCGATTGCCTCGCCCGCCTGCCGGGCGTCTCGGCCATGCGGTCGAGCTTCTCGCTGCGCAGGATCAAGCGCTTTGCGGGTTATCCGGTGCGGCGGGCCTGACCCGGCGATTGCGCGCAGGCGGTCCAGGTGCATGGCCCGCGCTGTCGAGCAGACGCAGCGGGCTGCCCGGCTCGTCCAGCCCGAACCGCTCGGCAACTTGGCGCTTGAAGGCCGTAATCGCCTCCTCGTCATTGAGGTGCGAGACGGAAAAGCGGTGGAGCACCATTTCCTCGGTCACGTCGACCAGCGTCAGCGAACGCGCGCCGACGGTTTCTGCCAGACGCGAGACGTTGAAGCCGTCTGCGAGATACCACGAATCGCGATCCCAGCTGACGATGCGCCGCGCGCAATAGCGGCACTGGCTAAGGTGCGATCCGTCGTCATCGTGCTCAATCCGGCGTTCGGGACGGTGCAGACGGGTGAACCAGCATTGGGTCAGGGCTCGCATAGCGCTCTCCTCATCGCCGCGCCAAACGGTGGTCGGAGGACGGCGGCATTCGGACCGGCAAGCCGGTGGGAGACGAGGGAGGAGAATACCTGCCCGCCGGTCCAAGCCCAAGGACGGCGGGCGCAAGCGATGGTTAAGGGGGGCTTCCGGCCCTGGCTACCTCACAGCGGATTGCCGTCCTTGTCGCGATAGATCTCGCGACGGCCGACGTGGTTGGAGGGGCCGACAAAGCCGTCGGCCTCCATCCGCTCGATCCACTTGGACGCGGTGTTGTAGCCCACGCCCATCTGGCGTTGGATCCAGCTGGCCGAGGCCTTCTGGCTTTCGAACACCAGCTGGCACACCTGCCGATACTTGCGCTCCTCGGGGTTGTCCGAAGCCGTGGCGTCGAGATCGTCGAAGCCGAAGCCGCCATCTTCGGGCTCCTCGGTAACCGAATCGACGTAGTCGGGGCTACCCTGCTTGCGCCAGTGATCGGCCACGCGCTCGACCTCCTCGTCGCTGACGAAGGGGCCGTGGACGCGTTTGATCGGATCGGTGTTGGGCTTGTAGAGCATGTCGCCCTTGCCCAGCAACTGTTCGGCGCCCTGTTCGCCAAGGATCGTGCGGCTGTCGATGCGGCTGGTCACGGCAAAGCTGATGCGGGTGGGCAGGTTGGCCTTGATCACGCCGGTGATGACGTCGACCGAGGGGCGCTGCGTCGCCATGATCAGGTGGATGCCCGCCGCGCGGCTCTTCTGCGCGAGCCGCTGGATCAGCACTTCGACTTCCTTGCCGACGGTGACCATAAGGTCGGCCAGTTCGTCGACGATGACCACGATCTGCGGCAGCACCTGGTAATCGAGCTGCTGTTCCTCGAACAGTTGCTCGCCCGTCTCGGGATCGAAGCCCACTTCGACCCGGCGGCCCAGCGGCTTGCCCTTGGACGCGGCGGCGCGCACCTTTTCGTTGAAGCCCGTCAGGTTGCGCACGCCGATGGAGGACATCTGGCGATAGCGCCGCTCCATCTCCTCGACCGCCCATTTCAGCGCACGCACCGCCTTGGCCGGTTCGGTGACCACGGGCGAGAGCAGGTGCGGAATGTCGTCGTAGGACTTGAGTTCCAGCACCTTGGGATCGACGAGGATCAGGCGGCACTGCGCAGGGGTCAGGCGGTAGAGCAGCGAGAGCAGGATGCAGTTGAGCCCGACCGACTTGCCCGAGCCGGTAGTGCCCGCCACCAGCAGGTGGGGCATGGTGGCAAGGTCGGCGACGATGGGCTCGCCCGCGATGTCCTTGCCCAGGATGATCGGCAGCAGCGCCTTCGAGCTGGCGAACTTGTCGCATTCGACCAGCTCGCGGAAGGAGACCATGTCGCGCACGGCATTGGGCAGCTCGATACCCATCACGCTGCGCCCCGGAATCGAGGAAACGCGCGCCGAGATCGCGCTCATGTTGCGGGCGACGTCGTCGGCGAGGCCGATCACGCGGCTGGCCTTGATGCCGGGCGCGGGCTCCAGCTCGTACATGGTCACGACCGGACCGGTGCGAACGGCGGTGATCTCGCCCTTGACGTTGAAGTCGTCGAGCACGTTTTCGAGCAGGCGCGCGTTGCGTTCGAGCGCGAGCTTGTCGATCTTGGGCTGAGAATTGGGCGCTGGCTCTTCCAGCAGGCCGGTCGAGGGCAGCTCGTACTTGTCGAACAGGTCACCCTGCCGCAGCTTCGCCCCGCCGGGAATGGGCGCGGCGACGGGCGGGCGGCTGGGATCGCTGATCTCGGTCGGGCGGCGCGCGGCGGCGGCGGAGTCCGCTTCCGGCTCGGCGAAGATGGCGGCAGGCTCGGCCGCTTTGGGCGGGCGCGGCTTGCGCGCAGGCGCGGTCAGCCCCTCGGGCGAATCGGGGACCACCGAGGCGGGGACGCGGCGCAGGACCCCCGGGATCGCAAGCAGGCGCGCCCATTCGAACGCAAAGACGCGGCTGGCCGCAAAAGCGCCAAGGCCCAACGTGACGAGCGCGAGGGCTAGGATGATCCAACCCTCGATCGCCGGCGCCAGATGGGCCGCGCTGCGGATCGCGGCGGCGCCCAGCAGGCCGGTCAGCCCGCCCACGCCTGCGGGAAGCGTGCCGCCCGGCGCGGTGAAGGCAAGCGACGCGGTCGTGCCGAGCAGCGCCATCGCGAGCGCCAGATGGAACGCCTGTCGCCACCATGCCGGTTCGGGCAACAGATCCTCGTCCTCGTCGTCGGGGCCTTCGTCGATCAGATCGCCCGCGGCATCCCACAGGCGGCGAGCATAGACGTAGAGCAGCGGCACCAGCAGCGCACCGGGCAGGCCGAAGAACAGCAGCACGCGCTCGGCCGTCCAGGCACCGGGCAGGCCCATCCAGTTCTCGACTGGGCTGCCCGAAGCGGTACTGCCGGAAGGGTCGGTCTGGGTATAGCTGACGAGCGCGAGCGCGAGGAACACCAGCGCGGCGAACAGTGTCGCACCACCGATCAGCTCGGCGCTGCGGCGCAGGCTGCGTCGCAGGATCGCGCGCCAGTCGCCGCGTGCACCGGAAGCCGTGCGCGCCCGGGACGCCCCCGCAGGTGATAGTGCCCGGCTAGCCATTGCGATCCCTTCCGTTCCTTGTGGAACATAATGCGCTCGAAGGGGAGTCACCGTCAAGAATCCACGGGATTCCAGCGTGGTTTTCCTAAGCCGAAAGCCCGTCGATCGCGGCCCAGCCGTGGACCGGCAGCCGCGCGGCGCGCATTGCGGTCATTCCGCCCAGCGCCAGCACCGGCACGCACGAACGCCGCGCCAGCAGAAGGAAGCGCACCGGGCCCAGCACCGTCCCGCCGGGATGCGAGCGCGTGGGGAACACCGGCGAAAGCAGCACGGCGTCGGCACGTGTGCGGGAGACCTCGCGGATCTCACGCAGCGAATGCGCGGTGAGAATGCGCAAGCCCGTGCCGAGCCCGTCGTCCGCCCCTCCATAGACGCCGTCGATCCGCCAGCCACGTTGCGGGCGGCTCGCCAGCACGACCACGCCCCGCGCCCGGCACAGCCGCGCCAGCGCGCGAAAGCGGGCATCGCGCTCGCGTAAGGGCAGGTGATAGTGCCGGAACACGAAGCCGGCGCCGTGCGGCAGGCGAGCGATGGCGCGGGCCAGCACGGCATCGTTGCGCGCATCGGACAGCAGCAGGCGCCGTGGCGGCAGGACGGGGTGGCGCTTCGCCATGCCCGCGCTATAGCACCGCGCCATGACCGCGCCAGATGCCTCCCCCTCGCTCTCCCCGCTCGACGATGTGCGCGCCCGCATCGCGCAGGCCGCGAAGATCGCGCGCCGCGATGCCGCCGACGTGACGCTGGTGGCGATTTCGAAGACCAAGCCTGTCGAAGACGTGCTGGCGCTGATCGCGCAAGGCCAGCGCGTGTTCGGCGAAAACCGCGTGCAGGAAGCGCAGGCCAAGTTCCCCGCGATCCGCGAAGCCCATCCCGACCTGGCGCTGCACCTTGTCGGCCAGCTCCAGTCGAACAAGGCAGAGGACGCGGTCGCGCTGTTCGATTGCATTCATTCGCTGGACCGCCCCTCGCTGCTGACCGCGCTCGCCCGCGCGATGGACAAGCTGGACAAGCGCGTGCCGCTGTTCGTGCAGGTGAACATCGGCGCGGAAGAGCAGAAGGGCGGCTGCGCCGTCGCCGATGTCCCCGCACTGCTGGCCCAAGCGCGCGCGGCCGACCTGCCGGTGCAGGGCCTGATGTGCGTGCCACCTGCCGGGATAGAGGCCGCGCCGTTCTTCGCGCTGCTGGCCAAGCTCGCCGCCGACAATGGCCTTGCCAAGCTGTCGATGGGCATGAGCGACGATTTCGAGACAGCGGTGACGCTCGGCGCCACCCACGTCCGCATCGGCTCGGCGCTGTTCGGGGCGCGCTGAAACGCGCCATCGCGGTTAACCTTGGCGTAATGCGCCACCCAAGGTTTGCCCACCGGCGGCCTTAACCGATCCCCCGTCTTCGCCCGCTATGCGGCGTGGTGAGGGAGATTGCGTTGAGCGAGTTCGAATCCGGCATGGCCAGCGTTCCGTACGATACCGACGAACGGATGCAGTTGCGGCGCGGCAATGCGCTGCTCGATCGGCTGCACATGGCAAGCCTTGCGGCGCACGCCCTGGTGGCGCTGACCGTGGCATCGACGCTGGTGGTTGCCGACATCTACCACGATGACCTGGCCTGGATCGCACTGGTCGCCCTGCTGGCGATCTTCCTGATGCATCTGGTGCTGCGGCGCATCGCACTTTCCGTCCGCGCCCGCCAGCGCGAATATTCGCGCGCGAACCACGAAAGCCGCATCCAGATCACCGAACTGTTCGCCATGACCGACATGCTGCAGGCAGCCGAAACCTATGACGATGCGAGCGCGGTGCTGATGGCAACGGCGCGCAGGCTGCTCCCGCGCTATGGGGCAGCGCTCTACGTATTCAACAATTCGCGCGACCGGCTGGACCTTGCCAAGTCGTGGGACCTTCCCGACGGCTATGTCGCGCCCGAAACGCTCTCGCCGCACAATTGCTGGGCGCTGAAGCGCGGCAAGCCGCAGGTCAATGCGCCGGGTGAGGCGACGTTGTGCTGCGCCCACCACGCCAGCCAGTCCGCCACGGTGGAAATCCCGATGATGGCCTGCGGTCAGGTCCACGGACTGCTGATCCTGCTGCCCGAGGACCAGGAAGGCGCGTTCGAGCGCCTGGTTGGCGTGCGCCGACTTGGCCGGGCGCTGGCGGATTCGATGTCGCTCGCGCTGTCCAACATCGCTTTGCGCGAAAAGTTGCGCACCCAGTCGCTGCGCGATCCGCTGACCGGCCTGTACAACCGCCGCTACATGGAAGACGCGCTGGAGCGCTTCGTGTCGCTTGGCGCGCGTGGTGGCGCCAGCACTGCCGTGATCATGCTCGATCTCGACAACTTCAAGACGCTCAACGACGAGCATGGCCATGCCAAGGGCGATGCGGTGTTGCGCGACGTGGCCGCCCAGTTGGTCGGGGGTCTGCGACCATCGGACGTGCTGTGCCGCTATGGCGGCGAGGAACTGTTGGCCATCCTGCCGGACTGCGGGCTCGACGATGCGATGGAAAAAGCAGAACAGCTGCGCGAACGTATCGAGCTTCTCAGCGAAGCCCACGCCTGCCGCATCAGCGCCTCGTTCGGCGTTGGCGCGATTCCCGAAACCGCGACGTCGGCTGCGGATGTCGTTCCGATCGCGGACGCGGCGCTCTATGCGGCCAAGAAGGGCGGCAAGAACCGGGTCTGCGCCGCCGAACGCCGCGCCGGCCGCGAAGGCGGCGCGGCCCCGCGCCTTGCGGTCACGGGGCGCTGACGCGCCGCGTCAACGCTGCTTCAGTTCCTCGCCCGTCAGGGTGACGACATGGAGGAGGTTGGTCGCGCCCGGGGTGCCGAAGGGAACGCCCGCCAGCGTGATCAGCCGCGACCCGGCGACGCCGAAGCCCTGGCGCAGCGCCATGCGCTTGCCCTTGGCGATCATCTCCTCGAAGCTGCCGATGTCCTTGGTGTGGACAGCGTGCGCTCCCCAAAGAAGGCCGACCTTGCGCGCGGTCTTTTCCGACGGGGTCAGCACCAGCATCGGCACGCCGGGGCGTTCGCGCGCGACGCGCCGCGCGGTCGAGCCGGAGCCCGTGAATACGATGATGCCCGAGATCGGCAGCGTCTTGGCAATGCTGGCGCACGCCTCGGCCAGCGCGTCGGCGGTGGTGGGATCGGGTCGCGTCTCGATGAAGTGGACGCGCGCGGCATAGCCGGGATCGGCTTCCACCTGCACGGCGATGCGGTGCATGATCGTCACCGCCTCTTCGGGCCAGGCGCCAGCGGCGGTTTCGGCCGAGAGCATCACCGCATCGGCACCATCGTAGACCGCGTTGGCGACGTCGGACACTTCGGCGCGGGTGGGCGTGGGCGCCTCGATCATCGATTCGAGCATCTGGGTCGCCACGACCACCGGCTTGCCCTGCCGGCGCGCATTCTCGACGATGCGCTTCTGCAGCGGCGGCACGTCCTCGGGGTTCAGCTCGACGCCCAGATCCCCGCGCGCGACCATGATGCCGTCCGACAGTTCGATGATCTCATCCAGCCGCGAAATGGCGGCGGGCTTCTCGATCTTGGCCATCAGCGAGCCGTGGCCACCCATCAGGCGGCGCGCCTCGGCCACGTCCTCGGGGCGCTGCACGAACGACAGCGCGATCCAGTCGGCCCCGTGCTCGACCGCGAACGACAGGTCGCGGCGATCCTTTTCGGTCAGCGCGGGCACGGGGATGACCGCGTCGGGCACGTTCACGCCCTTGCGGTTGGAGATGACGCCGCCGACTTCGGCGGTGCACAGGATCTCGTTCTCCTCGGCGCGAATCACGCGCAGGCGCAGCTTGCCGTCGTCGATCAGCAGGCGTTGGCCTTTTTGCAGGATGCCGAACAGTTCGGGATGCGGCAGGCAGACGCGGGTTTCGTCGCCCGGCTCGGGATTGCGGTCGAGCGTGAAGTGACCCGAATGGCGGATCACCGCCTTGTCGTTCTTGAACGTTCCGACGCGCAGCTTGGGCCCCTGCAGGTCGCATAGCACGGTGATGGGGCGGCCCATCGCGGCCTCCAGCGCACGGATCGCGGCGATCGTTTCTGCATGGGTGGCGTGGTCGCCGTGGCTCATGTTGACGCGGAAGGCATCGACGCCGGCGCGGAACAGCCTTTCGAGCATTTCGGGCGAGCGGCTCGCCGGGCCGACGGTGGCGAGGATCTTGACCTTGCGGCTGCGCGGGTCGTGACCGATCATGTCCTGAACGATGGTTTCCGGCGTATTGGTTTCCGGCTGTGCCACGATCGTCTTCCTTCGCCTTTTGGGTGCGGGCGCGATATGGACCAGCCCTTCTGAAAACCCAAGTGCGAAGGCCGTAAGGACAATTGCAATGGATACGAATGCGCCTCTCTCGCCAGCCGTCACGCTCGACACCCTGCCCGACGAAATCGCCGCCGGAGCGTTCCGCACGCTGGTTCGCCACCTGCAACTGCGCCACGATGCGCAGAACATCGACCTGATGGGGCTCGCCGGATTCTGCCGCAATTGCCTCGCCGACTGGATCATCGAAGCGGGCGCGGATCTCGACAAGGCCGCGGCACGCGAACTGATCCACGGCATGCCGGCAGCGGAATGGAAGGCGACGCGCCAGAGCGAGGCGACACCCGAACAACTCGCCCGCATGGCAGAGAGCCTGACGAAGAACGCGCGCTGAACGCTGGCATCGTGACAGCGACGCCATCTGCGGCAGGCCTGCGCTACCGCCCCGAGATCGACGGCTTGCGCGCGCTCGCCGTACTGCCGGTCATCCTGTTTCACGCAGGCTTCGAAGCTTTCGGGGGCGGCTTCGTCGGTGTCGACGTGTTCTTCGCGATCAGTGGCTACCTGATCACGTCGTTGCTGATCGCCGACCTACGGCATGACCGTCTGTCCATCGCCGCGTTCTACGAACGAAGGGCGCGCCGCATCCTGCCCGCGCTGTTCGTGGTCATCGCGGCGTGCATCCCCTTCGCCTGGGCCTGGCTGCTGCCGAGCCAGCTCGCTGATTTCGGGAAGAGCATGATTGCCGTGGCGTTGTTCGCCTCCAACGTGCTGTTCTGGCGGGAACAGGGGTACTTTGCTGCCGACACCGCGCTCAAGCCGCTGCTCCACACCTGGAGCCTGGCGGTCGAGGAGCAGTTCTACATCCTGTTTCCCTTGCTGCTGTGGGGCCTTTGGCGCTGGAGCGCCAGAAGTGGGCGCGACGGGCGCGGGCTGGTGCCCGTGCTGGGGGCGCTGGCGCTGGCCAGCCTCACGCTTTCGCAATGGAGCGTGACACACACGCCCAACGCCGGTTTCTACCTTGCGCCCGGTCGGGCATGGGAACTGCTGGCGGGCGCGCTGGCCGCGCTGCTGCCAGCTTCCGGGCGCGCCAGTGCATCGCAGCTGCGGCATCTGCCGGGCCTGGCCGGGCTGGGCCTGATCGGTGCGTCCGCGTTGCTGTTCAGCGATATATCGCCCTTTCCCGGCCTGCTGGCGCTGCTGCCGGTGGGCGGCGCGGTGCTGGTGCTGCGCCATGGCACGGCGGATACGCTAGCGGGCCGCCTGCTGGCCCATCGCGTGCCGCGCGGCATAGGGCTGATCAGCTACAGCGCCTATCTGTGGCATCAACCGCTGTTCGCGTTTGCCCGCGCGCAATCGCCCGCACCACCTTCCCTGATCGAGATGGGGCTCCTGTCCGCACTGTCGCTGGTTCTTGGCGCGCTATCCTGGCGCTGGGTGGAGCAGCCGTTCCGCCGCCACGGAATCCGCCCCTTGCCCAACCGTGCCTCGGTCTTCATCGCAGCCTTGGCGGGAATGGCGGTCCTGGGCGGCTCCGGGCTGGTCCTGCACCGAGGCGCGGGCTTCCCAGGCCGACCAGCGGCCACGGGCACGATGGGACAGGTCGAGCAGCGGCTGGCGATCAACTTCGGGCTCAGCCCCGAATGCGAGTACGCCTTCAGCCTGTCGCCTGCCTGCACCACGTCGCGCAGGCCTGATACGCTGTTGTGGGGCGACAGCTTCGCCATGCACCTTGCGCCGGGGCTGCGAGCGGGACCGCATCCGCTGGACCTGCGCCAGCACACCGTATCGAGCTGCGCCCCGCTGATGGAAATGGGCGTGACCGGGCTGGGGCGCTTCTACGACGAAGCCGAATTGCGCAACTGCACGGTGTTCAACCGCCAGGTCATGGCGTGGCTGCGCACCAGGCCCGGCATTCGCACGGTGGTGCTCGCCTCGCCCTTCACCATGTTCGCCGACCTCGTGGTGCGGTCGGACGGAAGCACGGCGCCGCCTTCGCCGCAGATCGTTGCGGCCGCGCTACTGCGCACGGTGGCGGAGATCCGGGCAACCGGCGCGCGGGTGGTAGTCGTCAGCCCGCCGCCCACCGACGGCAGCAACCTCGGCCAATGCCTCGCGCGTTCGCTCCGCGATGGCGTCGGAAGGCGCGTGGATGCAAACCCCTGCGACTTCCCGCTGGCAAAGGCCCATCACTACCCGAATGCGCTGATGCGGCTGGTCAGCCCGCAAGTGCCTGTGATCCGGCTGGACACAATGCTGTGCCCCCATGGCATCTGCGAGACGCGGCACGGCAACGTCATCCTCTATCGTGACGACGGGCACCTCTCGATCGAAGGGTCGCGCTGGCTGGGGCAGCGGTTCGACTGGGCAGGACAGGTCCGCGCCGCCGCGCGCTGAGGCGGTTCAGCGCGCCTGCCAGCGCTGGAGCACGCGTTGCTCCAGCGCGCGGAACAGCGCGTCGAGATCCTCGCGCTCGACGTCGAGCACTTCATCCCAGTCCTCGAGCACCGCGTCGAGATCCGCGTCCTCGTACGTCCCCGCCCAGGTGCCCTGCGGCAGCACCGGCGCAGGGTGCGGACGATGGGGCCATGGGTGACCAGTCAGCCCGTTGTAGACCCAACCGGCGAAGATCAGCAGGAGCACGTTGGGCAGGAACGGCACCAGCAGCACGCCAAAAGTCCAGCCGCTCGCCTTGGCGCCCAGCGCACAGAGCAACGCGCAGGCTCCGCCAGGCGGATGCAGGCAGCGCGCCAGCGTCATCACCGCGATCGCCACGCCAACGGCAAGGCTCGCCGCCAGCCAGGGCGCGCCGATCGCATGGCCCAAGGCTATGCCAATCGCAGCGGAGATCATGTTGCCGCCCAACACCGACCAGGGCTGCGCCAGCGGGCTTGCGGGCACGGCGAAGACCAGCACCGCAGAGGCACCGATCGGGGCGACCAGCCACGGCGCATCGCCATAGGCAACCATCTTCGTGGCCAGGCCTGCCAGCGCGATGCCGATGAGCGCCCCCAGCGCGCCGCGCGCCCAGCCCAGCCGCCCGCCGGGCTTCCATTGCGCTGCGGCGGCAGCCCCCCGATGGACCGGGCCTCGAAAAACAGGTTGCAATCTGGCCTCCCCACGGGTGCGATTGATGGCGGTCAATACAACCCTTCGCCTGCCTTGCGAGGGAGAAATCCCATTGGCCCAGCAAGATGGATACTTTGTCATGCCCTCGATCGTCACGCTGACGCTGAACCCGACCATCGACGTCGCCTACGAAGTCGAACGCATCGCTCCCACGCACAAGATCCGCACAACGCGCGAATACTACAATCCCGGTGGCGGCGGCATCAACGTGGCGCGTGTGTTCGTGCGGCTGGGCGGCAATGCGCGCTGCGTCTACCTGTCGGGTGGGGCGACCGGCGCGGCGCTCGACGGACTGATCGACCTGCACCAGCTGGTGCGCACCCGCGTGCCGATCGCCGGGCACACGCGCATTGCGGTCGATGCGCTGGAACACGCGACGGCCAGGGAATACCGCTTTACCCCGGCGGGCCCAACGGTGAGCGAGGCCGAATGGACCGCCTGCCTCGATGTGCTCGACCATGTCGGGGGCGAATGGCTGGTGGCCAGCGGATCGCTGCCGCCGGGCATACCCGAAGACTTCTACGCCACGCTCGCCCGGCGCATGGCGGCGCGCGGCATTCCGATGGTGCTCGACACCTCCGGCGCGGCGCTGCGGGAAGGGCTGGCTGCGGGCGGCATCGCGCTGGTCAAGCCGAGCCGGGGCGAACTGGAAGGCCTCGTCGGCCATGCGCTCGGCAGCATCGAGGCCGTGGCCGAGGCCGCGGCCGCGATCGTCGCGGCCGGACAGGCGCGCGTGGTCGCCACCACGCTTGGCCACGAGGGCGCAGTCCTCGCCCACGCCGAAGGCACGCTCTACAGCCCGGCGCTCGCCATCGAGGCGCAGAGCGCGGTCGGCGCGGGCGACAGCTTCCTGGCCGGCATGGTCCACGCGCTCACGATGGGACAAGACACCGAAGAAGCCTTCCGACACGGCATCGCGGCAGGTAGCGCCGCGGTGCTGCGCGCGGGCACCGACCTCGCCCGCGCGGCCGACATCGCCCGCCTGCTGCCGCTGGTCCGGTTGGACTAGCTCAATCGGTCAGGTCGAACGTCCGGCGGTAGAAGGCGCGGCTGTCCTCGTCGGTCACCCAGTCGCGCCAGGTCTGGTGCGGCAAGCCGGGGAACTGCACCATGTTGGGCAGTGAAGTGCGGCCTACGCCGGTTTCCGCCTTGGCTACGGTGTTGCGCTGGTGCGCGATGGCCAGCATGGTCTTCGCCGCATCGAGTTGCACCATCGGCTCGGTATAGTTGCCAGTGAACGAAGGCTCCTCGCCCGAACCGCGCCCGGCGTCGTGCTTGTGCCGGCGAGCATAGGTGCTGGTATAGGCGAGCGCGCCGTTGCACGAGTGATTGGGACCATAGGGACCATACGCAACCATGCGCCCGCTGCCGGTGAACCAGATCGGCAGCAGGCTCGATCCGGCCAGGGAAAGGCCGCTCGCCTGCAACGCTGCCACGGCGTGCGACACGCGCTGCGGCGGATACCAGTCGTCATCGTCGAAGCAGACGATCACCTCGCCATCGGCATAGCGGTGCAGCCGGTTGCGCTTTTCGCCCAAGGCCACGCGAACCGCGCTGTGGACCACGCGCACGTTGAGGTCGTCGGTCCAGTCGGCGCGCAGCACCGGCGGTCGCGGGCTGTCATCGAGGATCACGACTTCAATCAGATGGCGAGGATAGTCCTGCAGGCGAACGCAGCGCAGCAGCTGTTCGAGGAACGGGTGCCGCCGATAGGTCGGCGTGACGATGCTGACGGTCGGCAATTTCACGGCGTTGCGGGTCTCGTCGCCCATTTCCATTCCCTGCACACACAAAAACGCCCGACATTTCTGCCGGGCGTCTTGTTTTTGCAACCCGTTGTTGCGGCCCGGCGACAGGCACGTTGCGAAACGCGCCCGCCAGCCAGAACGATCAGCGCTTCGAGAACTGGAAGCTGCGGCGAGCCTTGGCGCGGCCGTACTTCTTGCGTTCGACGACGCGCGGGTCGCGGGTGAGGAAGCCGGCGGCCTTGACCGCGCCGCGCAGGGCGGGCTCGAACTTCGTCAGCGCCTGGGCGATGCCGTGCTTGACCGCGCCAGCCTGGCCCGAAAGGCCACCGCCCTTGACGGTGCAGACGATGTCGTACTGGCCTTCGCGACCAGCGACCTGGAACGGCTGGTTGATCACTAGGCGCAGGGTCGGACGGGCGAAGTACACTTCCTGGTCGCGGCCGTTGACGGTGACCTTGCCCGACCCGGGCTTCAGCCACACGCGGGCCACGGCGTCCTTGCGGCGGCCGGTGGCGTACGAACGTCCCTGGGCGTCGACTTCACGATCGCGCAGCGGCATCGTCGGCGCAGCCGGGACAACCGGGGCATCGACGTCGGCATCGGCAGCCGGAGCGGCCGGGGCGGGAGCATTGGCGGTGAGGTTCTTCAGGTCCGCCAGGCTCGAAACGGTATCGGTGTCGGACATGGCTTACGCACCCACCTTGTTCTTGCGGTTCATCGAAGCGACGTCGAGCGCTTCCGGCTGGGTACCGGCGTGCGGGTGTTCCGCGCCGGCATAAAGGTGCAGGGCGCGCATCTGCGCACGGCCCAGGGGCCCGCGCGGAATCATGCGTTCTACCGCCTTTTCAAGCACGCGCTCGGGGAAGCGACCGCCGAGGACCTTGTCCGCGGTCACTTCCTTGATGCCGCCGGCATAGCCGGTGTGCTTGTAGTAGATCTTGTCCTTGAGCTTCTTGCCCGTGAACGCCACCTTGTCGGCGTTGATCACGACAACGTGATCGCCGCAATCGACGTGCGGGGTAAAGCTCGGCTTGTGCTTGCCGCGCAGGAGGTTGGCGACGATGACGGCGAGACGGCCGACCACCAGGCCTTCGGCATCAATCAGATGCCACTTCTTTTCCACCTCGGCCGGCTTGATCGACCGGGTGACCTTGCTGAGAGCCTTCATGGCTGGGTCATTCCCTGGATTTGGTGCACCGGACGCGCAAGGGCTTGCGCATCACGGCGAGGAACCGCGCCTTTGTTGCAAAGAGGCGTTGGAGTCAAGCAAACGGCGGGTTTGCGGAGAGGTAAAATAATACCTTTCAGTTTTTACGCCCCAAAGCGTGCGCTCCCCAGGTCGTCGCGACGAGCAGCAAGGCTCCGGTCAACTGGTGCAGCACCGCCAACCAGATCGCCACGCCGCTCCAAACTGTCGCGATGCCGAGCAGCACTTGCGTGCCGAACGCCGAATGGATCGCGATCGAGGCGGCGCGCGCCGTCTGACGCACCTTTCGGGCGAGTACGACCAACACCGCCACCACCGCCCAGGCCCACCAGCGATGGACGAAGTGGACGAGGAACGGGTCGGACAACAGCGCATGGGCCGCGCCCAGCGCCCAGTCGACCCCGGCGGGATAGAGGGAGCCCTGCATCAGCGGCCAGGCGTCCCAGTTGAACCAGCCCCCGCCCGCCGAGGTGCCCGCGCGCAGGCCAGCCAGCAGCGCGCCATAGAACAGTTGCGCCACCAGCATCACCAGCGCCAGCGCGGCAAAACCGCTCAGGTGGGCGCGCGGCTCGCCCCGATGCAGCGCGCGCAAGTCGAGCGCGGTCCAGACGAGGCCCGCCAGCGTGGTCAGCGCGACCAGCAGGTGCGTGGCGAGGCGGAAGTGGCTGACCTTCACGTCATGCACGATCCCAGACTTGACCATCCACCAGCCGACCGCGCCCTGCAACGCGCCCAGCGCCAGCAGCGCCAGCAGGCGCGGCTTGTAGCCTTGGGGGATGCGCCCCTTCACCCAGAACCAGACGAGCGGCAGGGCAAAGACCATGCCGATGGTGCGCGCCAGCAGGCGGTGGACCCACTCCCAGAAGAAGATGAACTTGTACGTCGCCAGCGTCATGCCCGCCGGGCCATTGACCAGCACGTATTGCGGAGTCTGGCGGTAGGCGTCAAATTCAGCCTGCCATTCGCCTTGCGTGAGCGGGGGCAAAGTGCCCGCGACCGGCTTCCATTCGGTGATCGACACGCCCGATTCGGTCAGGCGGGTGATGCCGCCGACGACGACGATGGCGACCACCATAGCCGCGACGACGAACAGCCAGCGGGCGAGAGCAAGCGGGGAGGGTTGCGCTGTCTTCATGGCCCCGCGCTCTGCGTCCGCCCCGTGCAAATCGCAAGGGGGATGAGAGGGCAGGCCCTCGAACCGCACAAGCCCATTGCGTGATGTTATAGTGTTACATATATCGAGTACACGATGACTCAGGCCCTTCTTGCCTTGCGTGCCCGGCTCGACCGGTTCGGCGTGCTCCTTTCGGGGCTGTGCATGATTCACTGCCTAGCGGGGATTTTTCTCGTCGGCGTACTGGGTCTGGGCGGTGGCGCGCTGCTTAATCCGGCGATCCACCGCTTCGGGCTGGTGCTGGCGCTGGTGGTCGGCGCAAGCACCATCGGCCTTGGCGCGCTGCGCCATGGGCACCGGCTGCCGCTGATCGTGGGTAGCTCCGGGCTTGCGCTGATGCTGGGCGCGGTGTTGGCAGGGCACGGCAGCGCCGAGGCCGTGCTGACGATCATGGGCGTACTGCTGGTGGCGAGCGCGCACGTCATCAACATGCGCCGGGGCTGCTGACCTTTCACGCCCTTGCACCCGCCCGCGCCTTCGCTACATCGGCGCGCATGGCAAGCACTCCCTCGACCCTCACCCTTTCGCTCACCGTCAATGGCGAACCGCGCCGTTCAGCGCCCGGTTCGATCGCCGACCTCGTGCGCAGCCTTGACCTCGATCCGGCGAAGGTCGCGGTCGAACGCAATGGCGAGATCGCACCGCGCTCGACGCTGGCGGACGTGGCTCTGGCCGACGGCGACGTGCTGGAAATCGTCCACTTCGTCGGCGGCGGGCAAGAGGATGATACGTGGACGGTAGCCGGGCGCACTTTCCGCTCGCGCCTGATCGTCGGCACCGGCAAGTACAAGGATTTCGAACAGAACGCGGCGGCCGTCGAAGCCTCGGGCGCGGAAATCGTTACCGTGGCCGTGCGCCGCGTCAATGTCAGCGATCCCAAGGCGCCGATGCTGACCGACTACATCGACCCCAAGAAGATCACCTACCTGCCCAACACCGCAGGCTGCTTCACCGCCGAGGACGCGATCCGCACGCTGCGGCTGGCGCGCGAGGCGGGCGGCTGGGATCTGGTCAAGCTGGAAGTGCTGGGCGAGGCGCGCACGCTCTATCCCAACATGGTCGAAACCCTGCGCGCCACCGAAGTGCTGGCCAAGGAAGGCTTCAAGCCGATGGTCTATTGCACCGACGATCCGATCGCGGCGAAGCAGTTGGAAGACGCAGGCGCCGTCGCCGTGATGCCGCTGGGCGCGCCGATCGGGTCGGGCCTGGGCATCCAGAACCGCGTGACCATCCGCCTGATCGTCGAGGGCGCCAAGGTTCCGGTGCTGGTCGATGCGGGTGTCGGCACGGCCAGCGATGCGGCGGTGGCGATGGAACTGGGCTGCGATGGCGTGCTGATGAACACCGCCATCGCCGAGGCCAAGGACCCGTTGCTGATGGCGCGCGCGATGCGCCTGTCGGTCGAGGCGGGCCGCGCCGCCTATCGCGCCGGGCGCATGGGCACGCGCAAGTACGCAGATCCGTCCAGCCCGCTAGCCGGGCTTATCTGACGCAAGGAGCGGGGAGTGCCTACCCCTGCCCCCTCCCGCTGGCGGGAGGGGAATGATACGGGGCGCTTGTTTCTCCCCTCCCGCAGGCGGGAGGGGGTGGGTCTGCGCGGCGTGCTTGGTTGCCCCTCCACCATCCGCTTTGCGGGCGGTCCCCCTCGCCATTTGTGCTTCACAAAAACGGGGAGGATCCGGGTAAGGGTAAGGTTTGCGCGGTCCTGTCGCCGGGAGACATGAACAGGGTGCAGGGATGGTAAATCCCTGCCTTCCCTTATCTTTCCTCAGTCCTCAAGTTGGCGCAGCAGCGTACGCACGTCGCCATCCATATCGGCATCGCGCGCGCGCAGTTCTTCGATGAGGCGCACGGCGTGGATCACGGTGGAGTGGTCGCGTCCGCCGAACTTGCGGCCGATCTCGGGATAGGAGCGCGGGGTGAGCACCTTGGCGAGGTACATCGCCACCTGGCGCGGGCGCACGACGGCGCGGGCGCGGCGTTTGCTGGCCATCTCGGTGCGGTCGACGCGGTAGAACTGGCAGACCGTGCGCTGGATCTCGTCGATGGTGATGCGGCGACGATTGGCAGACAGGATGTCGGTGAGCTGTTCTTCCGCCAGTTGCAGGCTAACCGGCTGGCCGGTGAGCTGGGCATAGGCGATCAGCTTGTTGAGGCCGCCGACCAGCTCGCGCACGTTGCGGTTGATGGTGCGGGCGAGGAACTCGATCACGTCGGCGGGCACCTGGGCGTTGCCGAAGCGGGCAAGGCGGTGTTCGAGGATCTTGCGGCGCAGCTCGATATCGGCGGGCTGGATGTCGGCGACGAGGCCCATCGACAGGCGCGAGAGCAGGCGTTGTTCGACGCCATCAAGTGCCTGCGGCGCGCGGTCGGCGGCGACGACGAGGCGCTTGCCCGCGCTCATCAGCGCGTCGATCGTGTGGAGGAATTCCTCCTGCGTGCTGGACTTCCCGATGATGAACTGGATGTCGTCGACCAGCAGCATGTCAAAGCCGCGCAGGCGCGCCTTGAACTCGATCATCTCGTTCGAGCGCATGGCCTGGACGAATTCGATCATGAAGCGCTCGGCCGAGCAGTAGAAGATCCGCGCGCCGGGCCTGGCCGCGGCATAGGCGTGTCCGATGGCGTGCAGCAGGTGCGTCTTGCCCTGTCCGGTCGAACCCTTGAGGTAGAGCGGCGAGAACTGCGGGGTTTCCAGCGCGGCCATGCGTTGCGCCGCATTGACGGCGAGCACGTTGGTCGCGCCTGAGACGAAGTCGGAGAAGGTCAGCGAGGGATCGAGCCCGGCAAGCGCCGATTCGACAACCGCGGGAGCGACGGCGCGCACAGGCGCGGTCGGCTCGCCGGCGAAGGGCGCGCCTACGCGCAGCTCGGGCATCGCGCGGCGGCGCGGATGGACGGTGATGCGCACCTGGCGCACTTCGGCCCGGGCGATCTTCCAGGCGAGGCTGAGGCGATCGGCGAATCGGTCCGCCACCCAGTTGGCCGAGAACTCGGTGGGCAGGAACAGGTCGAGCGTGCCGGTTTCCTTGCAGAAGCTGCCGAGCTGGATCGGCTTGATCCACTGGCTGTGCAACTGCGAGCCGAGGTCCTTCTTGAGACCCTGGCTGATGTCGGCCCAGTCGGCGGCCAGATCCAGGGCTTCCTGGTCCTCGATCATTGCGCCGTCACGTCCCTTCTTCGCTTGCCCGGCCTGCGCCGATGTCTTGTTGATTCCGGCAGCGCCATGCCCCGCGCCGCCACCAATGCTGCTACCACTGCCGAATTCGTCAATCTTCACGTGCCGCCGTCCCGCATTCCGGCCCCGCCCCATTAACGGGACGCAAGGCACGACTTACCCCTTGTCCGGAATCGCGTTTTTCGCGTCCGGACCCTGCTTCAAGCGATGTTCGTGACACCGACCGCGCGATCGCCCTGCCGAAGCAGAAGGCCCCCGTCGCTGCCGGTTCATCCTGTCTATTGGCCCAGCGCCCAATCGCGCAAGCGGCGTGAAGCAAAAAAACTGAAATAAACCCGCTTGACTCGGCTCTGCCCCGCAGAACTCCATCAATATACTGATTCATAACGATTTTCTGAGATGTTCCAGCCGAATCGCGGAGATTCCGTGACTTGCTGCGCCTGCACAAAAATGACGGTGTTGAAACAGACGCCCAAAAGAAATGGCCGGCGTTTGACACGCCGGCCATGTTCTTTTTTTGTGCCGTAACGCGCCGGTCATCGACCGGCGTCGCTACCGAATCAGAGAGCGGCGACGCGCTTGCTGAGACGGCTCATCTTACGGGCAACGGTGTTCTTGTGGAGCACGCCACGGGCAACGCCGCGCGCCAGCTCAGGCTGGGCAGCCTTGAGCGCTTCGGCCGCTTCGGTCTTGTCGCCACCGGCCAGCGCGGCTTCGACCTTCTTCACGAAGGTGCGGATGCGCGAAAGACGGTTGCCGTTGATTTCGGCGCGACGTTCGTTGCGGCGGATGCGCTTGCGGGCTTGCGGCGTGTTGGCCATGTGTTCCTGTCTCGTGTCCTCTGGCGGGCCACCTGACAAGGCGCCCAAGCAATCGTGATGGAAAGCGGGAAAGCCCGCCGGAAAGCGGCGCCCTTAGCGGCGATCGGGGCTTCGGTCAACAGATTCGCTGGTCATCAGGCCAGCCTCCGCAGCGTCAGCCGCAGTCCGTCGCGGGGCTTGGGGATGGGCCAGGCCTGCCACAACGGTGCATACCCGGGCGTCGCTTCAAGCCGATAGCGCGAAAGGATCTGCGCGACCAGCACTTTGGTCTGCATCGCCGCAAAGTGCAGCCCCAGGCACATGTGCGCGCCGCCGCCGAAGGGCACCCATGCGTACTTGTGCCGCGCCGCCACCTTGTCCGGCGTGAAACGCAAGGGATCGAACCTGTCCGGATCGGGCCACAGCACAGGATCGGCGTGGACGGCGGCCGGGCTGATGCCCACGCCCGTGCCCGCCGGAATGCGGTGGCCGTGAAAGGTGAAGTCGCGCAGCGCGCGGCGGGGCATGGCCGGGACCGGCGGCATGATGCGCAGCGCTTCCTTGAAGGCCATGTCGCACAACTCCAGCTTGCCGAGATCCTCGTAGGCGAGCGGGCGGCCTGCCCCGCCCGTCACGGCCAGGGCTTCGGCGCGCAGCCTGTCCTGCCATTCGGGCGCGTGCGCAAGATGCCAGGCAAGCGTGGTGAACGAACTGGTGATGGTGTCGTGCGCGGCCATCATCAGGAAGATCATGTGATCGACGACCACGTCTTCGGGCAAGAGGCTGCCGTCTTCGCGGCGGGCGAGCGCGAACTGGCTGAACATGTCCTGCCCCGGCTGCTCGCGTCGTTCACGCACCAGCTGGGTGAAGTATTCGACCATCAGCTTGCGCCCGGCAACGCCCCGGCCCATCGCGGTGAAGGGCAGCGGCCGCCGGATCGGCGCGACCGAAGCCTGCACCATGTCGACGAAGGCCTTGTTCAGCCGGTCGGCCTCGGGCCCCAGCGGAAGCCCCAGGAAGCTGACGGCGGCGGTCTGCAGGGTCAGCGCCTTGATCAGATCGTAGAAGCGCACCTGCGTGACGTCTTCCTTGCCCCAGGCTTCGACGCCGTGCGCGATCTGTTCGTTCAGCTGGCCGCAGTAGGCCCGCATCGGCTCGGGCTTGAACGCGATCGACAGGGCGCGCCGGTCGATGCGGTGCGCTTCGTGGTCCATCAGCATCAGGCCGCGCGGGAACAGCAGGTTGAGGATAGGCCCCCACCCCTGCTCGTTCGAGAACAGCTTGTCGCGGTCGAACAGCACCAGTTCGTTGGCATCAGGACCGACCAAGGTGACGCCACGCCGCCCGAAGCTCTTCGTGCGGTACACCGGCCCGTACTTGGCCAGCATCTCCTGCCCGAACCGCGTCGGATCGGCGAGCTGGCGGAAGGTCGTGCCGACGATCGGCCGGCCGTCCTCGCCGGGAATGGCGTCGAGCGCACCATCGCCGGGGTGGCGCGTCCAGTGGGGATTGCCGCGCTCGGACTGGACGGTCACGTCGGTGAAACTGCGGGCGGGAACGCTCGCCATCGATATTCTCCCGGGATTTTTGCTTGCCCCATTGATGACACGAATGTCAGCACAGGCAAGACCCGGAAGATTTCAGATCCAGCCCGACAGTTCGCGCCGCACCAGCGCCTCGATCAGATCGATGCCGGCCTCGCCCGCATTGAGACAGCCCAGCGCGGCGAAGTCCGTGCCGCCCGCAGCGAGAAAGTCGTCCCGGCCGCGAATCGCCAGTTCCTCCAGCGTCTCGAGACAGTCGGCAGAAAAGCCCGGCGCGGCGATGGCCACGCGCTTCGTGCCCTTTTTCGCCTCTTGCGCCAGCACCACGTCGGTCGCCGGCTCCAGCCACTTCGCCTTGCCAAACCGCGACTGGAAGGTGGTTTCCACGCGCAAGGCGGGATGACTCTGCGCGAAACGCCCGGCCAGCAGGCGTGAGGTCTTGCGGCAGTGGCAATGGTAGGGATCGCCCAGGTGCAGCGTGCGCTCGGGCATCCCATGATAGCTCAGCAGCAGCAGTTCGGGCGTGAAGGAGAGCGCACCGATCTGGCGCGACAAGTCAGCATGAAGCGCGCCGATCGCGGCGGGATCGTCGTGGTAGGGCGGCAGCGTGCGCAGCGCGGGAAGGCGACGGCGGGCCTTGATCCAGTCGGCCACGGCATCGAGCGCGCTGGCAGTCGTCGCGCCCGAATATTGCGGATAGAGCGGGGCAACGAGAATGCGCTCGCACCCGGCTTCGAGCAGCGCGTCGAGTTCCTTGCCCATCTCAGGGTTCTGGTAGCGCATGGCGTGGCGCACGATCACGCCGTCGCCCAGCCGCGCCTGAAGCCCCCGCGCCTGCGCCGCCGTGATCGCCGCGAGCGGGGAACCTTCCGGCGTCCAAACCTGCTCATAGGCGTGCGCGCTCTTCTTCGGGCGCGTGTTCAGGATGATCCCGCGCAGGATCGGCTGCCATATCAGCGCCGGAATTTCGACTACGCGCTTGTCGGACAGGAATTCGCCCAGATAGCGCTTCACCGACTTGGCATCCGGCGCATCGGGCGTGCCGAGGTTGACCAGCAGCACGCCGACCTTGCCGGTGCGGATCGGCGGGTGGTCGGCGGGACGGCCGTCGGTAGTGGGCGAATCGGTCATCAGAAACCTTCGGAAAGGAGGGGCAGGCGGCGCAGGCGCACGCCGGTGGCCGAGAACAAAGCGTTGGCAATGGCGGGCGGGGTCGCCACCATGCCGAGTTCGCCAGGGTCGAACGGCTGCTCTCCCGAATCGGCAAAGACAACATCGACCTTGGGGCAATCGGCGAGCAGCGGCAGCCCCAGTTGCGACAGGCGGCCCGACAGCGGCAGGCCCGCGGCATGGGCGGTGCTGCCGCCGATCGCGTGGGCAAGGCCGAACAGCAAGCCGCCCTCGATCTGCTGGCGGGCCAGTTCCACGTTCACGATGCGGCCGATGTCGGCATAGGCGGACAACTGGTCGACGCGGATAGCGCCCTCTTCCTGCCGTGCGGTGGCGACCACCGCGATGAAGCCGCTACGCAAGCCTTCGGGCGCGGCGAGGTCCATGCGCTGGCAGGCGATGCCTTGCCCCGAGGCATCGGCACCACCACCCCACATCGCCAGCCTCGCCACACCTTGCAGGCAGGCGACAAGGCGCGGCTGGCCCGACAGCATTGCCACGCGGAACGATAGTGGCTCAGCACCCGCGAAATGCGCGCATTCATCGACGAAGCTTTCGACCATGAACGCGGTATAGCCCAGTGCGCCGCCGCGCATCCGCGCCGTGGGCAGCGGCAGATCGAGCGGCACGTGATCGACCGCCTTTTCGGGGATGGCGTAAAGCGGCAGCGCGCCTTCGCAGGCCAGCGGATCGGCCTTGCCGTGCGCCGCGTCTTGCGCTGCCTGCGCACTGGTTTCATCGAGCAGGCGCGTACCCCATTCGATCGCGCTGGCGGGCAGCGCCATGCGCGTGCGCCAGCCCAGCAGGCGCTGCTTGTCCGGGCTCATCGCGGCGGAAAGCTGCGCCGAAACCGGCGTGCGCGGGTATCCGGCAAGCGATTCCTGCCAGCGCGACCACATGAGCTGGACCGGGCGGTTCAAGGTCTTGGCAATCGCGGCGGCCTGCGATGCTACGCGCACGTCGAGCCGGGCATCGAAGCTGCCGCCGGCGTGGAGCGGATAGACCACGGTGTCGCGCAAGCGGACACCCGCCGCGCGGGCTGCGGCGCGGCGGGCGAGGTCCGGGGCCTGCGTCGCCAGCCAGATTTCCAGCCGCCCCTCTTCCAGCCGCGCGGTGCAGGTGGCGGTTTCGAGCGGCGCGTGGAGCGCAGGCTCGACATCATAACGCGCAGACAGGCTGGGCTTGGCCAGCAGCGCATCGGGATCCCCCTCGGCCGCAATGCGCACCTTGGCGCCCTTGTGCAGCGCCGTGTCGATGCGCGCTTCGAGCGCTGCACTGTCGGCGATGCGGCCCGCCGCCTTGAAGCGGGGGTCCATTGCCTTGAGTGCCTTGTCGGCGGCGTGCCAGGTGGTACCCGCCGCCGCCAGCCAGCGCCTGGCATGGACCACGCCGACAAGGCCCTTCACATCGGCCGCCGCGGCCTTGTCGTAGCTTGCCAGCACGCTGTCGCCCTGCGGCCCGTGCGCGATCGCGGCAAAGACCATGCCCGGCAGGCGCACGTCGCCTGCGAAAACGAAGCTGCCATCGACCTTGGCCGGAAGATCGAGCCGGGGGTAGGCGGGCCTTGCGCCATCGGGAAAGGAACCGGGCTTCTCGCGCGCGGGTTCGGCCCGCAGTACCGGCGGGTCGGGCGGATCGAAGCGCGCTGCCGCTTGCGTCAGCCGCACGAAGCCCAGCCGCTGCCTGCCGTTGAAGATCGCGTGGTCGCGCGCCTCCAGCGTTTCCCAGCCGACGCCCCACTGGTCCGCCGCCGCCATCGACAGCACCGCCCGCACCGCCGCTGCCGCTTCGCGCAACGGTGCCTCGAACGCGGCGAGCGCGGTGCCTTCGGCGGTGATCTGGAACGGTTCACGCTCGGCATGAAGCCGCGCCAGCGTGCCCTCGGGGCTATCGGCCAGCGAGGGCGCCAGCGGCATCCAGAGCGGGGCCCATCGCGCCGCCAGCACGGCATCGCCATAGACCGGGCTGACCGGCGCGGGTTCCACGCCAACGCGCTTCCAGTCCGCGCCCATCTCCACCGCCACGATCTGCGCGGCCAAGGTGGTGACGCCCTGCCCCATCTCGCAGAACGGCACCGCGACGCTGACATCGCCATTGCGCGCCAGCCGGATGAAGCTGTCGAAGATGCGCTCGCCCTCGCCCGCGACGAGCGCGCCCGCGTAGTGGCGCGGGACCAGCCGGAACGCCAGCAGCAGGCCACCGCCCGCGCCAGCGCCGATCAGCAGTCCGCGCCGGGTAAGCCGCATCGCCCTATTTGCGCGCGTCGAGCCAGGCGATCACGCCCTGCGCGATGGCCGCAAAGGCTTCGGCCTGCTTGCCCTCTCCTGCTGCCGGGGGCCGCCCGGCATCGCTGTCCTGCCGGATCGACAGGTCGAGCGGCACGCGCCCGAGGAAGGGGACGCCCATGGTCTTCGCCGCCGCTTCCGCCCCGCCGCAACCGAAGGGATCGCTCTCCTCGCCGCAATGCGGGCAGATGTAGCCGGCCATGTTCTCCACCAGACCGACGATCGGCACGTGCGCCTGCTCGAACAGCTGCACCGCGCGGGTGGCGTCCATCAGCGCCAGATCCTGCGGGGTGGACACGATCACCGCACCCGCAGGCTTGTGCTTCTGCAGCATGGTCAGCTGCACGTCGCCGGTGCCCGGCGGCAGGTCGACCACCAGCAGATCGATGTCGCCCCAGATCGCGTCGGTCAGCTGGCCCAGCGCATTGCTGGCCATGGGGCCGCGCCAGGCGATCGCCTGCCCCGGCTGGACGAGATGCCCCATCGACAGCAGCGGCAGGCCCCACGGGCTTTGCACCGGATGCATTTTGTTGCCCTCTGCGGTGGGGCGCATGCCCTCGGTCGCCAGCAGGCGCGCCTGCGAGGGGCCGTAGATATCGGCGTCGACTAGGCCGACCTTCCTGCCGCTGCGCGCCAGCGCCACCGCAAGATTGGCCGAAAGCGTCGACTTGCCAACCCCTCCCTTTCCCGATCCGACCGCCAGGATGAGCGGCGCGGCGCGCTTTTCGGCGGTCATCGCCACGCGCACGTCGGCAGCGCCCGCAGCCTTGGCCGCATCGCGCACCGCAAGGTTCAACTGGTCGCGCGCGGGACCGTCCATGCCGCCCACGTCGAGCACGACCGTCGCCACCTGCTCCTTCACGGTTGCCGATTGCAACCGCTCGCCCGCCACCTGCCGCACCGCATCGTGCAGCGCCTTGCCATCGAGGCTCACGCCCGCTCCTGTCCTTCCGGCCGCGTCCCGGCCTTTCGGGCAGTCCCCTAGCAGAGGAATTTTGGGAGCGAGACACTGTTTTTCGCGTGCAGGGTTCCTATAACGGACGGCATGATGGATTTCGGCGGAGACGGCGCAAGGCTTAGCCCTTGCCGGGGAGCAGTGGCGCGATGACCGGCAAGAAGAGCCCATGGGGCAATCCCGGCGGGGAAGGCGAAGCAACGCAGGGCAGTGCAAACCCGCCCGAAGACCGTGGCGCAGGCCCGGACGAACCGCGCACGCCGCCACAGGCGCCGCCGGCGGAAGGACCGCGCAATCCCTGGCTGCCCCCCGCCTCGGGCGAGCCACGCAAGGCCCCCGGCATCGAAGAGCTGTTCCGCCGCCGCAACGGTGGCGGGAACGGGGGCGGCGGCGCAGGCGGCCCCGGCGGGCGCGGCCCTTCGTTCCGCCTGCCGCAGCGCCCCGACGGCAAATCGTGGGTGCCGATCGGCGTCGCTGCTTTCGTGGCTCTGTGGCTGGGCACGTCGATGGTCCACCGCATCGCCCCGCAGGAACAGGGCATCGTCACCACCTTTGGCTCCTATTCGCGCACGCTCCATCCGGGCATGGCGCTGACCCTGCCCTGGCCGGTCCAGTCGGTGCGGGTGAAGGACGTGACCTCGATCCGGCGCGAATCCATCCCCGAGGGCGAGGGCGAGAAGCTGATGCTGACCGCCGACCAGAACCTGGTCGATCTCACCTACCTGGTGCGCTGGAACATCAAGGACCTGAAGCTCTATTCGTTCCAGCTGGCCGAGCCCGACCAGACCGTGCGCGAAGTGGCTGAGGCCGCAATGCGCGCCTCGATCGCCGAAGTGACGCTGAACGATGCGATGGGCTCCGGCCGCGCCACGATCGAACAGAACGTGCGCGAGCGGATGCAGCGCGTGCTCGATGCGTATCGCTCGGGCGTTAAGATCCAGGGCGTCGAGATCAAGAAGACCGACCCGCCGACCAAGGTGGTCGATGCCTTCAAGGAAGTGCTCGCCGCGCAGCAGGACGCGCAGAGCGAGGTCAACCGCGCGCAGGCCTGGGCCCAGCAGCTGACCGCGCGCGCGCAGGGCGAGGCCGCCGCCTTCGACAAGGTCTACGAGCAGTACAAGCTCTCCCCCGAAGTGACCCGCCGCCGCATGTATTACGAAACGATGGAACGCGTGCTGAGCCAGACCGACAAGGTTATCGTCGAGACGCCGGGCGTGCAGTCCTACCTCCCGCTGCCCGAGATCAAACGCCGCCCTGCCGACGCCACCGCCGAGGAGGGCCGCTGAGATGAACCCCATCGAACGCATCTGGGCCGACCACAAGCTGTCCCTCGCCGTCGCCGTGGTGGCGCTGTTCGGGGCCTTCTCCAGCCTTCTCGTCGTGCCAGAAACGCAGCAGGCGCTGATCGTCCGGCTGGGCGATCCGCAGCGCGTGATCAACCGCTTCCGCCCCAATGCCGATTTCGGGCAGACCGGCGCAGGCCTGTCGTGGCGCATTCCGTTCCTCGAAACGGTGGTCTGGGTCGACAAGCGCGTGCTCGATGTCGACATGGAGCGCCAGCAGGTGACCAGCGCCGACCAGCGCCGTCTCGAAGTCGACGCCTATGCCCGCTTCCGCGTGATCGACCCGGTCAAGATGTACGAGACCGCCGGCACGGTCGAGCGCGTGTCCGAACAGCTCCAGCCGATCCTCAATTCGGTGCTGCGCCAGGAACTGGGCAAGCGCACGTTCGCCAGCCTGCTCACCGCCGATCGGGGCCAGGCCATGGCCAACATCCGCAAGGGGCTGGACAAGGAAGCGCGCGAATATGGCGCACAGGTGATCGACGTGCGCATCAAGCGGGCGGACCTGCCCGATGGCGCCCCCCTTGAATCCGCCTTCACCCGCATGGCAACCGCCCGCCAGCAGGAAGCCGCAACGATCCGCGCGCAGGGCCAGAAGAACGCGCAGATCATCCGTGCGCAGGCCGAAGCCGATGCCTCGCGCACCTATGCCGACAGCTTCGGCAAGGATCCGTCGTTCTACGATTTCTATCGCGCGATGCAGAGCTATGACACGACGTTTGCGCAAAAGGGGTCCAGCACGTCGATCGTGCTGTCGCCCGACAACCAGTACCTGAGGCAATTCCGCGGAAAGTGACAGGAACGCGCCCATTCAAACCCCGTTCATGCGACGAAGCGTGAATCGCCGACGGGGACCGGGCGCGGTCAGCACCGTCGCCAACGCATAGGACAAGAGGAACGAGCCACGTGCGATATGCTTATGGAGTAACTACGGCGCTGCTCCTTGCCGGCAGCGCGGCGACCCTGGTGACCGGCTTTCCGGCCGGGGCCCAGGTGGCGCAAAACGATTCATCGCAGATGCAGACGGTGCCGCGCGCGGGCGCGCCCGCCAGCTTCGCCGACCTGACGCAACAGCTCCAGCCGGCCGTGGTCAACATTTCGACCCGACAGCGGGTGAAGGTCGCGCCCAACAACCCCTTCGCGGGCACGCCCTTCGGCGACTTGTTCGGCGGCCAGCAGCAGGGCAACCCGCAAACGCGCGAGGCGCAGTCGCTGGGCTCGGGCTTCGTGATCTCGGCCGATGGCTACATCGTGACCAACAACCACGTGATCACCGCCGACGGTCAGGGCGAGGTCGAATCGATCACCGTCACCATGACCGACGGCACCGACTATCCCGCCAAGCTCATCGGCCGCGATGCCGCCTCGGACCTCGCGGTCCTGAAGATCACCGGCACCAAGCCCTTCCCGTTCGTGAAGTTCGGCGATTCGCGCCATGCCCGCGTCGGCGACTGGGTGATCGCCATCGGCAACCCGTTCGGCCTTGGTGGCACCGTCACCAGCGGCATCATCTCGGCGGTCTATCGCAACACCGGCTCGGGCTCGGCCTATGACCGCTACCTGCAGACCGACGCGTCGATCAACCGGGGCAACTCGGGCGGCCCGATGTTCGACATGAACGGCAACGTCATCGGCATCAACAACGCGATCTTCTCGCCCACCGGCGGCAGCGTCGGCATCGGCTTTGCCATTCCGGCGGAAATCGCCGCGCCGATCGTGGAAAAGCTGCGCAGCGGGCAGGCGATCGAGCGCGGCTACCTCGGCGTGCGCATCCAGCAGCTGTCGGACGACCTTGCCGCCTCGCTGGGCCTTGCCAAGAAGCGCGGCGAGTTCATCCAGTCGGTCGAACCCGGCCAGGGCGCGGCCAAAGCCGGCATCCAGGCGGGCGACGTGGTGACGAAGGTCAACGGCCAGGAAGTGACGCCCGACCAGACGCTGTCGTTCATGGTCGCCAACACCGCACCTGGAACGCGCATCCCGCTGGAACTGATCCGCAACGGCCAGCGCCTGACGGTGCAGGCGGTCGTGGGCAAGCGTCCGAGCGAGGAGGAACTGGCCAAGAACACCTTCGACCCCGACGCGCAGGACGACAGCGACGGCGACGGCTTCGCCAAGCCTGGCGTCGAAAAGCAGACCGCTGGCCCCGCCATCCAGCAGTCGCTCGGCCTTGCCGCCATGCCCCTGACCGCCCAGATCGCCCGCCAGCTCGGCGCGGGCGAGGACACCAAGGGCGTGGTCATCACCGCGGTCGATACCTCGGGCGATGCGGCGGCTAAGGGCCTGCAGCGCGGCGACATCGTGCTGTCGGCCAACTACAAGGCGGTGGCGACACTCGCTGACCTCGAAGGCGTGGTGCGCCAGGCCAAGGCCGAAAACCGCGAAGCCGTACTGCTGCGTATCCAGCGCCGCGGCCAGCCGCCGATCTACGTGCCGGTTCGCCTGCGCTGATCGACCTTTTCGCGCTGACATGAAAACGGCCGCTCCGGGGGAACCGGGGCGGCCTTTTTGTTTGGTTTGAAGAAGAGCCAACGGCAGGGGTTTACCACCCCTGCACCCCGTGTCCGTCTCCCGGCCAAACCTTGCGCCGACGGCAAGGACCGGCGCTCCGTCACCCCCAGCGCAACCTACGCGTCGGAAGACGTCCTGGGAGCGCGAGGGGGTACCCCCTCGCCTTCGTTTTCTTCTTATCCCCCCCCGAGCGATCACTGCTCCGGATCGAGATGCAGGCCCCGGCGTCCCTGCTCGGGCGTGTCGTGCGGCGGCAGCGCCTCTACCGCATCCGGGTCCATCGGCACCTGCAACATGCCTTCCCACTTGGTGATGACTGAGGTCGCCACCGCATTGCCGACGACGTTGGTCGCGGTGCGCCCCATGTCGAGGAAGGTGTCGACCCCTAGCAGCAGCGCAATGCCTTCGAGCGGCAGGCCGAACTGGGTCAGCGTCGCCGCGATCACCACGAGGCTGGCGCGCGGCACCCCGGCGATGCCCTTGCTCGTGACCATCAGCGTCAACAGCATGGCGATCTGCTGCCCCATCGACAGGTTGACGCCATAGGCCTGCGCGATGAACATCGTCGCGAAGCTGGTGTACATCATCGAACCGTCGAGGTTGAACGAATAGCCCAGCGGCAGGACGAAGCCCGAAATGCGGCGTGGCACACCAAAACGGTCGAGCTGTTCGAACAGCTTGGGCAGCGCGCTCTCCGAACTCGCGGTCGAAAAGGCCAGCAGCAGCGGCTCGCGGATGTAGCGCGCCAGCAGCAGCACCCGCTTGCCGAGGAAGATGCCGCCCAGCGAGAACAGGATCACCCACAGCAGCAGGAGCCCGAAGAAGAACTCGGACACGAACACGCCGTAGGTCACGATGATCGACAGACCCTTGGTCGCGACGACGGAGGCCAGCGCGCCGAACACCGCGAAGGGCGCGGCGCGCATCACGTAATCGGTGATCGTCAGCATCAGCGTCGCCAGCGCCTCGGCCCCGCGCACCAGCGGCGCGCCCTTTTCGCCGATGGCCGACAGGGCCACGCCCCCAAACAGCGAGAACACGAGGATCTGCAGGACGTTGTTCTTGGCCATCGCCTCGAACACGCTGGTCGGGAAGATCTCCAGCACGAAATGGCGCAGCGTGAAGTCCGCCGTGGCGAGATCGCCCACCGGCGTGGCGGGCACGAATTGCAGGCCGACGCCGGGCTGGAACAGGTTGACCAGCAACAGCCCCAACCCGATCGATATCAGGCTGGCGGTGATGAACCAGCCCAGCGCCCGCCCACCGATGCGGCCCAGCGCCGAACTGTCGCCCATCCCGGCGATGCCCGTCACCAGCGTCGCCAGAATCAGCGGCGCGATGATCATCTTGATCAGGTGCAGGAACACTTCCGGCAGCAGCTTGAGCGTATCGGCAAGGCTCGCCAGCGTGGCATCGCCCGCAGGATAGGCGCGGTTGAGCGCGAAGCCGGTGAGAATGCCCGCGACCATGGCGATCACGATGTAGAGAGTAAGGCGTCGGCCCAAGGTGTTTCGTCCCCGCAAGATTGTTGCGCGCGAGACTAACCTCTGGCTAGGCTTGGCGCAAACAGGGAAGGATCAAGGCGCATGGACAAGATCAGGGTCGAACGCGAAGGCCCGGTAACGTGGATCCGGCTGGCGCGGCCTGAAGTGCTCAACGCCATCGATGCGCAGATGCACGATGAACTGGAAGCCGCGTTCAACGCCTATTCCGCCGATCCCGACCAGTGGATCTGCGTCGTCACCGGCGAAGGCCGCGCGTTCTGCGCTGGCAGCGATCTGAAATCCGTGGTCGCCAACGGCCACCGCGACTACCCCGCGCACGGCTATGCTGGCCTGATCGAACGCTTCGATTGCGACAAGCCGATCATCGCGGCGGTCAACGGCCTCGCGCTCGGCGGCGGCTTCGAAGTCGCGCTCGCCTGCGACCTGATCATCGCCGCGCAAGGCGCCAGCTTCGGCCTGCCCGAACCGCTGGTCGGCGCGGTGGCGCTGGGCGGCGGGGTCCACCGCCTTGCCCGCCAGATCGGCTTGAAGAAGGCGATGGGCATGATCCTCGCCGCCCGCCGCGTCAGCGCCGAAGAGGGCGAGAGGCTGGGCTTCGTGACCGAAGTGGTGCCCGATGGCGAACTGGAAGCCGCGACCCGCCGCTGGGTCGATGCCATCCTGAAGGGCGCGCCACTGTCCATCCGCGCCTCGAAGCAGGCGGTCATGCGCGGGCTGGACGAGACGGGGATCGAAGCGGCGATGGCGAATCAGGGCAGCTACCCTGCGTTTGCCGCGTGGCGACAGAGCGAGGACGCGCACGAGGGCGCGCTGGCCTTCGCTGAGAAGCGTTCGCCGGTGTGGAAGGGACGTTGAGAACGGCTTAGGTGCCGTTCAGGTCACTTTAGGTGTGGTTCAGGCGCGGTGCGAATCAGCGACCGGTCTGGGCGCGGTGGAGCAGTTTCTGGTCGGCCAGAACCAGCGCCATCATCGCCTCGACCACCGGAACCCCGCGGATTCCCACGCAGGGATCGTGGCGGCCCTTGGTGAACAGCTCGGTCGCTTCGCCTTCCCGCGTGATCGTGGGCATCGGCGTCAGGATCGAGCTGGTCGGCTTGAACGCCACGCGCACAACCACCGGCTGCCCGGTCGAAATTCCGCCCGCGATGCCGCCGGCGTGGTTGGCAAGGAAGGTAGGGCCGTCATTGCCGGGGCGCATCGGGTCGGCATTGCCTTCGCCGGTATTCCGTGCCGATTCAAAGCCATCGCCGATCTCGACGCCCTTGACCGCGTTGATCCCCATCATCGCGTGGGCCAATTCGGCGTCGAGCTTGGCATAGAGCGGCGCGCCCCAGCCTGCGGGCACGCCCTCGGCCACGCATTCGACCACCGCGCCGAGTGACGAGCCCGACTTGCGCGCATCGTCCACCAGCTTCTCCCAGCGCGCCGCCGCCCACGAATCCGGGCAGAAGAACGGGTTGCGGCCGATTTCGGCAGCGTCGAAGTGGTCCATGTCGATCTTGTCGCCGCCGATCTCGCTGACCCACGCGGTGATCTTCACCTCAGGGATCACGAGCCGCGCCACGCCGCCCGCCGCGACGCGCGCCGCCGTCTCGCGCGCGCTGGAACGCCCGCCGCCGCGGTAGTCGCGGAAGCCGTACTTGGCGTCATAGGCATAGTCGGCATGGCCGGGGCGATAGGCCTTGGCCACGTCGCCATAGTCCTTCGAGCGCTGGTCGACGTTCTCGATCATCAGCGAAATCGACGTGCCGGTGGTGCGCCCCTCGAACACGCCCGACAGGATCTTGACCTGATCGGGTTCCTGCCGCTGCGTGGTGAAGCGCGACTGGCCGGGACGGCGCGCGTCGAGGAACGGCTGGATCACCGCTTCCGAGATCGGCAGCCCCGGCGGGCACCCGTCGACGACCGCGCCGAGCGCGGGGCCGTGGCTTTCCCCCCATGTGGTGAAGCGGAAGACGTGTCCGAAGGAATTGAAGCTCATGGGCAGGGGCTTTGTCGCAACGGGGCGAAAAAGTCCATTGGCGGCGAAGCGGCGCGCGCTAGAACGCGCCCCATGTACCTCGTCGTCTTCCGCAACCGCAAACGCGCCGACATCGATGCCGCCGCCTATTCCGCCGATGCCGAGGCGATGGAGGCGCTCGCCCGCGCACAGCCGGGCTTCCTGTCGTTCAAGAGCTATGCCGCCGACGACGGCGAAGTGATCGCGCTGTCCGAATGGGCCGACGAAGCCGCCGCGCTGAACTGGCGCAGGCAGGCCGACCACGCCGCCGTGCAAGGCCGGGGCCGCGCCGACTATTACGAGAGCTACACCCTGTTCGCAGGGGAGCCATCCCGCCACCACCACTTCGACAGGTCGAACGCATGAGCATCACCCTTTACGGCATTCCCAACTGCGACACCGTGAAGAAGGCGCGCGTCTGGCTCGACGGCAAGGGCCTCGCCTACACCTTCCACGACTACAAGAAGCAGGGTGCCGATGCGGCACAGGTGGCAGGCTGGGTGGAACGGGCCGGGCTGGACAAGGTGCTGAACAAGGCGGGCACGACCTTTCGCAAGCTGTCCGATGAAACGAAGGCCGATCTCGACGGCGCAAAAGCCGTGGCGCTGATGGTGGAGCAGCCTTCGCTGATCAAGCGCCCGATCGTGGAACACGCCGGTGGGCTGCTGGTCGGCTTCAAGCCTGCCGAATGGAACGCCGCCTTCAGTTGAGCGCGGCGCGCGCGATCAGCGCGACGAGATCGGCGCGCAGGGATTGCCACAGCTGCAATTCGTCCCCGACGTCCGCCGGGATCGTGGCGATGATCTCGTCACAGACCGCTTCGAGCAGGCCGGTGAACATCGCGGGCGGCACGTCGAGCGTTTCGGCATGGTGCGGCACGCTGCCGTAGAGGATGATCTCGACCTCTTGCGGCGATTCGAGCCAGCGCATCAGGCAATAGAGCGCCTGTTCGACCATCTCGCCTTCGAGCCGCGCGCGTACTTCGGGCGTGCGATCCCACGAACAGAGCGAATCGAAACGCTGCGCTGCCTCGGGAAAGCGCGCCAGCAGCCGCTGCATCACGCGCGGGGTGATATCGCCCAACGCCTCTGCCGCGCGGGTCAGTCCCGTGTCCAGCAGCACCAAGTCCTTGTCCGCCATGGCATCCTCTTTTGCGGTATTTTGTAAGCCGGATAAATTGCGGCGGGTGCCCGTGCATTGACGCCCATCAATCGTCCCGGCCCGGCGCCGCCTTTACGAGTGCTTAACCATACCCACCGGATAAGTGCGGCCATGCTTCAGGATCTTCAGAACTGGCAGGTCGAAGGGACCTACTCGCCGTGGCGCACTCCGGGCCGGATCGGCCTGTCGGTGGTGGTGCCCTGCTACAACGAAGCGCCGGTGATCGACGCGCTGATGGCGCGGCTGGAACCGATTTGCGAAGCGGTGCGGCCGGGCGATTACGAGATCGTGCTGGTCAACGACGGATCGAGCGATGCCACATGGTCGCTGATCGAGGCGCACGCGGCGCGATCACCCCACATCGTGGGCGTCGATCTGGCGCGCAACCACGGCCACCAGCTGGCGCTGACCTGCGGGCTTCAGGTGTGCCGGGGCGATCTCGTGATGGCGATCGACGCCGACCTTCAGGACCCGCCCGAACTGCTGCCCGAGATGATCCGCCTGATCGAAGCGGGTGCCGACGTGGTCTATGGCCAGCGCGTGGCGCGCGCCGGCGAAACGCTGTTCAAGAAGGCCAGCGCGGCGGCGTTCTACCGCCTGCTGGAAAAGCTGATCGATATCCGCATCCCGCGGGACACCGGCGATTTCCGCCTGATGACGCGGCCCGTGGTCGATGCGCTGAACGCCATGCCCGAACGGTTCCGCTTCGTGCGCGGCATGGTCGGCTGGGTGGGCTTCCGCCAGGTTGCGCTGCCCTATCGTCGCGATGCGCGCTTCGCGGGCGAAACGCATTATCCGTTGCGCAAGATGCTGGCGCTGGCCTTCGATGCCGTGACCAGCTTCTCGGTCAAGCCGCTGCGCCTCGCCTCGCTGTGCGGCGGGCTTTCGGGGCTCGCAGGCTTCGTCATGCTCGGTTGGGTGCTGAGCGTGTGGCTGCGCAGCGGCACCGTTCATGGCTGGACCAGCATGATCGGCGTGGTGCTGATCCTGGGCAGCCTGCAACTGCTCGTGCTCGGCGTGTTCGGCGAATATCTCGGCCGGATGTACATCGAAACCAAGGGCCGCCCGATGTACATCGTGCGCGAAGTGCGCCGGGGCGATCCGCAATGAGTTCAGAAGCGGGGATGGTTGAAGGCGGCGTGCTGCCGTGGCGCAGCCTGCGCGCCGCCATGGCGCTGCCCGCACGCTTCATCGGCGTCGGCGCGATCAACACCGCGGTCGGCCTGTCACTGATCCAGCTGGGGCTGTGGCTGGGGCTGGGCGACTATCCCGCCAATGCCTTCGGCTATGCCGGGGGCTTCGGCTGTTCGTACCTGCTGCACCGCCGCGTCACTTTCCGCGCCGATAACGGCGATCATGGGCGCCAGTTGCCGCGCTTCGCTGCCGCCGCCGCGCTCGCCTATGCGCTCAACCTGCTGGTTGTGGCAGGCGGGCAACGGCTGGGCCTTGGCGGAACGATCGTTCCGCATATCGCCGCCACCGGCGTCTATGCCGTCGCGTTCTACTGGTTGTCGCGCCGCTTCGTGTTTCCCGATACGGGCAACGAAGGTGCGGATCAGGATTGGCCCGCGCAGGTAGAGGCGGCAGTCCAGAGCCGCTGGCTGGCCGCGGTTCTGGTCTTCGCCGCGATGCTGCCGATGGCCTTTGTCGCAACGCCGCCGCTGGTCGATGCTGCCGGCCACATGGGTCGCTGGATCGTGCAGGTCGATGGCGGGGCCTCGCCGATCCTGCGGCAATGGTACGATTTCAAATGGGGGCTGCTGGGCAACCTTGGCTGCGACCTGCTGGCGCAGGCGCTGATCCCCGTGATCGGGCCGGAGGCAGCGCTGCGCGCGATCGTCGCGATGATCCTTGGCGTGCAGGTGCTGGGCGTGCTGGCGCTGTCGCGCGCAGTGCATGGCCGCATCGCCCCGACTGCGTTTTTCGCGCTGCCCTTCGTGTTCGGCTACCCGTTCCAATACGGCTTCCTCAATTTCCTGCTCGGCGAAGGCTTCGCGCTGCTCGCGCTGGCCCTGTGGATCGTGATGGGCAGGAACGGGCAGGCACGGTTGAGGCCCTGGGTGTTCGCGGTCATCGGCTTCGGCCTGTGGCTGGCACATACGCTGGCGCTCGCGCTGTTCCTGATCGGCGCGTTCTGCGCCAGCGTGGCGCGCGCGACGGAAGGCGAGCGGCTCACCATTCCGGTGCTGTGGCGCGCAGGCCTGCCCTTGCTGCCTGCCGTAGTGTTGCCGCTGCTGGCGATGGTCAACGCGCCCCACGGCGCGAGCGAGCCGTTTGCCTATGACCACATGATCGCCAAGGTGATCTATCCGTTCCGCGCGCTGCGCGATGCCTGGATGCTGTGGGACGTCGTCTCGATCGGGCTGGTGAGCCTCGCGATCTACTGGTTCGCGAGGGGCGGGCGCTTTGCCCACGATCGCGGCCTCGTCGGTTTCGCCGTGGTGCTGCTGGCGATCTATCTGGTGATGCCCAATACCATCCAGGAGTCGCAATATGCCGACATGCGGCTGGTGCCGCTGCTGTTCATGCTGCCGCTGATCGCCGCGCGTCCGCTCGAAGCAAACGGGCGCGCCTTTGCCGCGGGCCTGGCCGTAGTCGGCCTGCTGTTCACCGGCGCGCGTTGGGCGGGCAATGGCATAGCCATGGCCCAGCGCGCTACTGAGTTCGCCAAGGCGCTGTCGGTACTCGATGCGCTGCCCGTCGGCACCAACCTCGTCACGTTTTACCCGCTGCGCTGCGAACCCAGAGTGACGTGGAACTTCGACCGGCGCGACCACATTTCCGGCTACGCGCTCTCGCGCAGGATCGTGTTCGACAGCCGCCAATGGCAGATGAGCGCGGGCCAGTTGCTACGCGTCCACAACTCGGCGGCCGTGCCCTATGACTACGAACGGCAAATCGCCGTGTTCGATGTGCCGTGCGGCGACAAGCCCGGCATTCATCAGGCATTCGCCCAGCTCGGGCCGGGAATCGACAGGGTCTGGGTGATCGGGGTGTGGTCCGGCCTGTCGTTTCCAGGTTGGCAGCCATACGTGACCGCGGGAGATTCTGTGCTGTTTCGTCGCAGCCCGGCGGAAGGGCGCGCCAACGCGCGCTGATCGCGAACGCCCCTGTCGCCGCCTCGCCCTTCGTGCTATCTACATCCATGTGAGCAACACGATTCCCCACCAGTTCTCCATTACGGTCGATCCTGCAGACATCGACTTCATGGGCCACGTCAACAACGCCTCGTACTTGCGCTGGGTGCAGGACGCGGTGGTCGATCACTGGCGCGCTCTGGCGCCCGCCGACGCGGTGGCAGCGCACCTGTGGGTCGCGCTCAAGCACGAGATCACGTACCGGCGGCCAACATTCCTGAACGATGCACCGATCGCGCACGTCCTTCTCGAAAAAGTACAGGGCGCGCGGGCCTTCTACGAAACCGTGATCAAGCGGGGCGAAGAAGTACTGGCCGAAGTGAAGTCCAGCTGGTGCTGCCTCGATGCGGCAACCATGCGCCCGGCGCGGCTGGCACGCGACCTCGTCGAACGGTTCCTGCCCTCGGCTTCTTGATTCAGGTGCTCGCGCCGAGGAATCCGAGTTGCCCAGCCTTGAAGATGGTCTGGGTGCGGTTGACCGATTCCAGCTTCTCCGCCGCGCGCTGCAGATGATAGCGCACCGTGGCGTGGCTGATCCCGACGATCATACTCACTTCCCGATCGGTCTTACCGATAGCCGCCCAGCGCAGACATTCGACCTCCCGCTTGGTCAGGTCGCAATTGCCGGGAATGCGGCGCTTTTGCGCACGCATTGTCGCGACATAACTTGCAACGAAGCGCCGAGTGACTGCGCCCAGTGTCGCGCCGAGCCGCGCGAACGGAGCGGACAGATCACTCATGCTCCGATCCATCGGCACGAAGCAATTGGCCGAAACCTGCGCGAATGGCAGATGAACCGGAACGATGATCGCCGCAGGCGCTCGAAAACGCAGGTCGAAGAAATCGCCGAGTTCGATATCGTCGAGATAGGCGTTCGGCGTGAGCGTATGAAAACCATCGCTGTTGCACCAGAACGGCTCCGCCTCATAACGGCAGGCGCGCGGTAAAGGTGACCGCAAGGCGAGGTGGTGATCCTGCCACCAGCGCTCGTGCTCGCCCAGCCAGCCAAAGGTATCGGCCGCGAGCACGCGACCATCAGCATCGACCATCGGCTCGTAGACGGCAACGTCGGCGCAGAGCGCGGCGCGCAGATCATGCTCTGCGGCAAACCGGCATAACGCGGCCGCTGCGCCTGCAATCGATTCGATGCCGGTGACCGTGACGCTGTCGACGAGCGCGGAAAGGTCGCAAGGCACATCCCCCCGCGACGTGGCCAGTTCTGGATCGGCAAAAGCCATGTTGTCGTCTCCCGGCGACAAGGTCGCACAAAGTGACGGCGGAAGTCCATGACCTAGGGACAAGATGGTTGCGGGGGCAGGATTTGAACCTGCGACCTTCAGGTTATGAGCCTGACGAGCTACCGGGCTGCTCCACCCCGCGACACCAAGATTGCGTATGAGACGCAAAAAGGGGCCTATGATGGCCCCTTT
>NZ_JAILYM010000005.1 GCF_020179425.1 Novosphingobium percolationis
GTTACGTTAGGACATGCAAACGTGACGACTATCTAACTGCCACCCCGAGCCCTGAAGCCCCAGGAGCAGGCGCCGTCGCCCACATGTCCCTTCATCTTTTCCTACAATGTCAAAGAACCACTCAACCACCGCTGCAAGCGACAAATGAAGGCGGACAACCCTCCCCCAACCTTCCGATCGGGAGAACAATGGCGTCCGTCCTATGTGGCGACCAACTGAAACAAGCCGTTGAAGCTGCGTCCCTGCCGGTGAAGGGGCATATATGGAGGGCTCTTGAGTCGGTCAAACGGTTTTTGCAAAATTATTGCAATTCGCTTTGAAACCCCCGGAATTGCTGGGCTTGGCGCCGCAGGCGAGCGCCCAAGGCACTCAGAACAGGCCGGATTTCGCGATTCCCCGGCGGAATCCGGTGTTGGAATGCCCTGCACGGACTCCAACCACCGAGAATCCCTCGGCCGGTATGCTGTCGCAAGTGGCTCAGCGCAGCTTGGCGATCGACAGGCCATCGGCCTTGGCGCGCACCTTCACCGATTCCTCGCTGCGGGTCAGCGCCTTGGCGATCGCCTTGAGCGCCATGCCTTTCTTGGCAAGCGTATGAAGCTTGCTGATCTCGTCGGCAGTCCAGGCCTGCTTGTGACGCTCGAAACGTTCAGCCATCGGTTCAGTCCTTACGCGCTGTAACGATGTAGTTGAGCGACACGTCGTCGCTGAGATGCAATCCGCGGCTCGCGCTCCAGGCGATCCCCATCGGGTTGCCCATGCGCAGCCCGGCGGCGGCCAGCAGGTCGTGCAGCTCGATCGGCGTGACGAAATCCTCCCAATGGTGCGTGCCACGCGGGACCATGCCCAGCCGCTCCGCGCCTTCGACCAGCAGCAACCTGGAGGCCGTGGTCCGGTTTGGCGTGGAAAGAACCATCAGCCCCTCGTGCGCGAGCGCGCCTGCGAGCGCGCTGAGGAATGCCTGCTTGTCGGCGACGTGCTCGATCACCTCCATCGAGGTGACAAGATCGTACCCCGCAAGACCAAGCGCCCCTACCTCGCCATGGCGGTAGTCGATGGACAGCCCACCCCTGATGGCATGGTCGCGCGCGACGGCGATGTTTTCCGCAGCCGCGTCCACCGCCGTCACCTCGGCGCCCATCCGCGCGAGCGGTTCGGCGAGCAGGCCTGCTCCGCAGCCCACATCCAGCGCGCGCCTGCCCGTCAGCGGGCGCATCACGCGTGAGTCGGCGGCGAAGTGCGTGTCGATCGCTTCGCGGATGAACGCGAGGCGCACCGGGTTGAGCTTGTGAAGCATCGCCGAGGAGCCTTTCGGGTCCCACCAGTCGGCGGCAAGCTTGCCAAAGTGCGAGGCTTCTTCGGGGCGGATCGTGGTTGCATTGCGCATGACCCATCCCTAAAGCGCCGCTCTCGCGTGGTCCACCGGCCATGCGCGAAAGATTCTTGCCTACCTTTGGGAGCATGACGTGGCCCGGATCGTGATGAAATTCGGCGGCACCTCGATGGCCGGCACCGAGCGCATCCGTCGTGTCGCGCGGATCGTGCAGCGCCAGCAGGCCGCAGGACATGAAGTGGCGGTGGTCGTCTCGGCCATGGCCGGCGAGACCGATCGCCTGGTGAACTTCTGCCGCGAAGCCAGCGCGCTGTACGACCCTGCCGAATACGATGTGGTCGTGGCGGCAGGCGAGCAGATCACCTCGGGCCTGCTGGCGATGCACCTGCAGGCGCTGGACTGCAAGGCGCGGTCGTGGCTGGGCTGGCAGCTGCCGGTCCGCACCGACGACGCGCACTCCAAGGCGCGCATCGAAGCCATCGATTCGCCCGAACTGCTGGCCAGCATGGCCGCGGGCGAGATCGCGGTGATCCCCGGCTTCCAGGGCCTGACCGCCGACAACCGCATCACCACGCTCGGCCGTGGCGGTTCGGACACGTCGGCCGTGGCGGTGGCTGCGGCGATCAAGGCCGATCGCTGCGACATCTACACCGACGTCGACGGGGTCTATACCACCGACCCGCGCATCGTCGCCAAGGCGCGCAAGCTCAAGAACGTGACCTACGAGGAAATGCTCGAGCTGGCGTCGGTCGGCTCGAAGGTGCTGCAGACCCGCTCGGTCAGCCTCGCCATGAAGGAAAAGGTGCGGGTGCAGGTGCTGTCCTCGTTCATCGACGACGATGCGCCTGCCGCCGATACCATCCCCGGCACGATGATTGTTTCCGACGAGGAACTCGAAGGATTGGATATGGAACGCCAGCTGATCACCGGCATCGCTGCCGACAAGAACGAAGCGAAGATCACCCTTACCCGCATCGCGGATCGCCCGGGCGCGGTCGCCTCGATCTTCGAGCCGCTGGCCGAGGCCAACATCAACGTCGACATGATCATCCAGAACATCGCCAAGGACAAGGGCGAGACGGATGTCACCTTCACCTGCCCCCAGGCCGACCTGGCCCGCACGCAGGCACTGCTGGAAGAGCGCAAGGAGCAGATCGGCTACTACCGCCTGATCTCCGACAGCAAGGTGGCCAAGGTCTCGGTCGTGGGTGTTGGGATGCGCAGCCACGCGGGCGTCGCCAGCACGATGTTCAAGAGCCTCGCCGATCGCGGCATCAACATCCAGGCCATCAGCACCAGCGAGATCAAGGTCTCGGTGCTTATCGACGCCGACGAGGTGGAGCTTGCGGTGCGCGTGCTGCACACAGCCTATGGCCTCGACGCCGCCTGATTTCGGCTCCTTGCCGCTGACTGCGAAAGGCCTTCTCCCATCAACATGGGGGAAGGCCTTTGCGTATGCGCGAGCGCGCTATTGCCTTGCCGCTGCCCCATTGCGGCCCTAAGGGCGCACCCCAAGTTTCAATGGACGGGTTCCCACACGCGATGACCAGCACTCCCAAGACGTCGGCTCTCATGGCGCGCGGCGCACAGTTCCTTGGCGTGGAACACGCGATCCTGTGCGGCGCGATGAGCTGGGTTTCGGAGCGCAACCTGGTCGCCGCGATCAGCAACGCCGGCTGCTTCGGCGTGATCGCCTGCGGGGCAATGACTCCCGAACTGCTCGACAAGGAAATCGCGGGCACCAAGGCGCTGACCGACAAGCCGTTCGGCGTGAACCTGATCACCATGCATCCCGCGCTGTTCGACCTGATCGAAGTCTGCGCGCGGCACAAGGTCGGCCACGTAGTGCTGGCGGGCGGCATCCCGCCCAAGGGCAGCATCGAGGCAATCAAGGCGTTCGGCGCCAAGGTCATCGTCTTTGCCCCCACCATCGCGCTCGCCCGGAAGCTGTTCCGTTCTGGCGCGGACGCGCTGGTGATCGAGGGCAGCGAGGCAGGCGGCCACATCGGCCCGGTCTCGACCTCGGTGCTGGCGCAGGAATTCCTGCCCGCGCTGGCGGCGGATCACATAGTGTTCGTGGCCGGTGGCATCGGCCGGGGCGAGGCCATCGCCAGCTATCTGGAAATGGGCGCGAGCGGGGTGCAGCTGGGAACGCGCTTTGCCTGCGCCAGCGAATCGATCGCACACCCGGCATTCAAGCAGGCCTTCTTCCGCGCCAATGCGCGCGACGCCATCGCTTCGGTGCAGGTCGACCCGCGCCTGCCCGTCATCCCGGTGCGCGCGCTGAAGAACAAGGGCACCGAAGAGTTCACCGCCAAGCAGCGCGAAGTCGCGCTGGCACTCGACGAGGGCCGCATCGACATGGGCGCGGCGCAGCTCGAGATCGAGCATTTCTGGGCGGGCGCGCTGCGCCGCGCTGTGATCGACGGCGATGTCGAAAGCGGCTCGGTCATGGCCGGGCAGTCTGTGGGCATGGTCTCCCAGGAAGAGCCGGTGGTGGCCATCGTCGAACGGCTGATGCAGGAAAGCGAGGACGCGCTCGCGCGCCGCTGATCCACCGGCGCTTGCCCGCGGCCCCGGGGTCTGCAAACCTGCAGGCATAACGAGGGCGGAGGGGAGTTGCGCGCCGTGGACCTGACCAGCATCCGTTCGAGCGGCCAGAGCGCCGACCGCATCGACATCGTGATCGTGGCCGAAGGCTACACCGCCGACGAACGCGAAAAGTTCCTCGCCGATGCGAAGACCTTCACCGACTACATGCTGTCGAAGGGCAATGCCCGGCTCAACGATCCCTTCGCCACGTATGCGTCGTTGATGAACGCCAGCGCGGTATTCGTCGCGTCGAACCAGTCGGGCTACAGCACCGATACCGAAACGCGCGACACCGCGTTCGGATCGAAGGCGTACCTTTCGGACGGGCGCCTCGTCTATGGCGACACGGGCAAGGTCTACCAGGCGCTGTCGGACCTGACCGGCGATGCCCGCGACCTGGTGATCGTGCTGATCAATTCGGACAAGTACGGCGGCGCGGGCGGATCGGTGGCTTGGGCGACCGCGGGCAATCCGCTGTCGTTCGAGGTCGCGCTGCACGAGATCGGGCACAGCTTCGCCGGACTCCAGGACGAATACATTGATACCGCCATCGCCGAAAACTACCCGCTGTCGGTGCTGGACCACAGCGCCCACGTCTCGACCCACGCTTCGCCCGATGACGTGCCGTGGAAGGACTGGATCGGCTATAGCGACGAACTGGGCACGGTGGGCGTCTACGAAGGCGGCTACTACCGCGCGACCGGGGTGTGGCGAGCGACCGAGACGTCGAAGATGCTCTATCTCGACACGCCGTTCAGCGCGCCCGAAAAGGAAGCCTTCATCGACCGCTTCTACCTTTCGACCGCCAACCTCGTGACACCGCAGGCGCAGACCTCGCTGACCCGGCTGAGCGTGAGCACGCCCAGCGCCAGACTGTTCGATTTCACATGGACCATCGACGGCGCTGCGGCCGGGACCGATTCGGCGGGCCTTGACCTGCGCAACGCGATCCTGGGCCGCTCCGACGGCGCGGTCGACCTTGCCGTCGCGCTCACCGTGACCGACGGCACGGGACTGGTCCGCAAGGCCTCGGTTCTAGCCGACAGCACCGAAACCGAGAGCTTCGCGCTCCATCTGTCCAAGGCGACGCTGGATCCCGTGACCCACGTCTTTGCGGCCGCCAGCGCAGACAACTGGTTCGTGACCGGCAGCAGCGCAGGCGACAGCATCGTGCTGAAGGGGCGCAGCGCCAACCTTTCTTGGGTGGAAGCGGGCGATGGCGCCGACATCGTGACCGGGGGCAACGGCTCCGACCAGATCTTCGGCGGCAGCGGCGACGATCGCCTGACCGGCGGCGCAGGACGCGACCAGTTGCTGGGCGGTGCGGGCGCGGATCGCCTTTCGGGCGGCGACGGGGCAGACGTGCTGACCGGCGGGTCCGCGCGCGACCTGTTCACCGGCGGCGCAGGCAATGATCGCTTCGTGTTCGATGACGGCGATTTCGGAGCGAAGACGACGTCGGGCTGCGACCGCATCCTCGATTTCACCAAGGGTGATCGCATCGACCTTTCCGCCGTCGATGGCGATACGCGCGCAGGCCACGGCGGGGATCAGGCTTTCGCCTTCATCGGCACCGCCGCGTTCAACACCGGCGATGCCGCGATCGGCGAGCTGCGCTGCGCCTACAGCGCGACCAGCACGTATATCTATGGAGACCAGAACGGCGACGGGCGCGCCGACTTCATGCTGGCGCTCACCGGCACGACACCCTTGGCGGCAAGCGACTTCGTCCTCTAAAGGCGGGGGTGATCCCAACAACCGGAAAGACGGTACACGTGCAGCACCGCGCCTCGATCGGCTTCGTTTTCGCCATCGTGCTGATCGACATGCTCGGCTTCGGCATCGTCATTCCGGTCCTGCCGGGGCTGATCATGCATCTGGCGCGCGTACCCATTGCCACCGCCGCCGAATACGCGGGCTGGCTGGGCGCGGGCTATGCCGCGATGCAGTTCGTGTTCGCACCGATCATCGGCAACCTGTCGGACCGTTTCGGACGGCGGCCCGTGCTGCTCGCCTCTATCCTGGCGCTCGCCATCGACTATCTGATCCAGGCCGCCGCGCCATCGATGAGTTGGCTGGTGCTGGGGCGGATCATCGCCGGGATCACGGGCGCGAGCTTTTCGGCGGCCTATGCCTATATCGCCGACGTGACCCCGCCCGAAAAACGCGCGGCAAGCTTCGGACTGATGGGGATGGCGTTCGGCATCGGCTTCGTCGTCGGCCCCGCACTGGGCGGTCTGCTCGGCGCGATCAGCCCGCGCCTGCCGTTCCTGTTCGCCGGAGTGATGGCGCTGGCCAATTTCACCTTCGGATTCTTCACCTTGCGCGAATCGCTACCGCCTGAGCGCCGCCGTCCGTTCGACTGGCGGCAGGCCAATGCGCTCGCCTCGTTGAAGGCCCTGCGCAAGCAGAGCGGCGCGGTGCTGTGGTTCGTGGGTGCGCTGGGCGTGTGGCAGCTGGCGCATATCGTCTATCCGTCCACCTGGTCCTACTTCGCGATCGCCGCCTATGGCTTCACCACGCAGCAGGTCGGCCTCGGGCTGGCGCTGGTCGGCTTTTCCAGCGCGCTGGTACAGGGGCTGGGCCTGCGCGTGCTGCTGCCACGGATCGGCGAGCGGCGCGCCGTGATGCTTGGCATCGGCGGGCTGTGCGGCGCAGCCGTGCTCTATGCGCTGGCGGTTCCGCACTGGCAGGTGTGGGTGGCCATCATGGTCGGATCGCTGCAAGGCTTCGTTCAACCCTCGATCGCCGGGCTGAACAGCCGCGCCATCGATGCGCGCAGCCAGGGCGAACTGCAAGGCGCGGTGCAGTCGATCGGCTCGATCGCGGCGATCGTCGGCCCGGTCCTCTACACGCAGGCACTCGCCCGGTTCAGCGGGCCGCATGCGATCGCCCAGATCCCGGCGATGCCGCTGCTGATCTCGGCGGCAATCTCGCTGGTCGCGCTGGCGCTGTTCCTGAAGGGCGCGGCCTTGCTGGCGCGCGAAAGTCAGCTCTCCAACTCGACATCCCAATAGAGCCAGTCGCGCCAGCTTTCGTGCAGGTGGCCCGGCGGAAAGGCTCGGCCCCGCTCCTGCAACTGCCAGGTGGTCGGGCGGATCGGCTCCTCAAACAGGCGCATCCCCGCCTGTGCCGGGGTGCGGCCGCCCTTGCGCAAGTTGCAGGGCGCGCAAGCCGCGGCGACGTTCTCCCACGTGGTGCGCCCGCCCAGGCGGCGCGGAATCACATGATCGAAGGTCAGGTGCTCGCCGCTGCCGCAATACTGGCAGGCGAACTTGTCGCGCAGAAACAGGTTGAAGCGGGTGAAGGCAGGAAACTCGTTCGGCCGCACGTACTGCCGCAGCGCGATCACCGAAGGGATCTTCATGTCGAGCGAAGGGCTGTGTACCGCCTGATCGTAGGTGGCGATGATGTCCACGCGTTCGAGGAACACCGCCTTGATCGCGGTCTGCCAGGGCCAGAGGCTGAGCGGATAGTAGCTGAGCGGGGTATAATCGGCGTTCAGCACCAGTGCCGGGCAATCGTGCAGATGGCGACTGGAATGACCCGAAAACGCGAGCGCGGCGGCATCGCCGCTGTGGGGCCTAGCCGCAGCCGCCCGCTCGATCAGCGCCTTATGAAGCATGCCCCGGTTCGGCCTTCACGCATCGCCACGGTCCTCCTGACAGGGACGAATTGGCGAGCTTGCGTGACCGCTTCATGACGCATGAAGGGAAGGAACACCCTTGCGATACGATCGTCAAGAGCAGTGCGCCGGAGCGGACGCAAGCTATCCACAGCCTACGTCCGCTCATCGATCGCTATTGCGCCAGCGCCTTGACCAGTTCGGTCAGGTAGGCACGGCCCGTCATCAGAGAGCGCACTTCGACGCGCTCGTTGAGGCCATGCAGGCCATTGCCGTCGGGATCGAGCCAGACGCCCGGCACGCCGTAGGTCGGGATGCCTGCCGCGCCGGTGTAGACGCCATCGGTCGCACCGGTCATCATCGTCGGGATCACCGGAATGCCCGGCCAGTACTTCGCCGCGATCTTCTCGACCGGGGCGACGATGGCGGGATCGAGCGGCGGCGACTTGGCGATCGGCTTGTCCTTCACGCGTTGTTCGATAGCGATCGCAGGGTTTCCGATCGCCTTGGCCAGCGCGGCCTGCGTTTCATCGGCTGTACGACCGGGGAACATGCGGCAATTGACGTTCGCCGTCGCGCGCTGCGGCAAGGCGTTGAGCGCATGGCCTGCATCCACCAGCGTGGCGACACAAGCGGTATGCAGCATCGAATTGAGCATCTTGTCGCGCTGCACCACCGCCAGCGCAGCCGTGTCGCCCGGGTTGGCCGCAATGGCGATCATCGCCTTGCCCACGGCATCGCCGCGCAGCGTGCCCATGCGCGTGAAGAAAGCGCGCGTGGTGTCGTTGAACTCGACCGGGAACTGGTAGTCGCGGATCTTTAGCAGCCCTTCGGACAGCTCGTAGATAGCGTTTTCGCGCACCGGCTGCGAGCTGTGGCCGCCGGGGTTGGTCGCGGTCAGGGTGAAGTCCTGGTAGGCCTTTTCGCCCACCTGCAGCGACACGCCCTCCAGCTTGCCGCCCTTCGAAATGGGCGTGCCGTTCGTGCGCCCGCCACCGCCTTCGTTGAGCGCGAAGGCCGCGTCGATCAGCTCGCGGCGGTTCTTGGCCAGCCATTCGGCGCCGTTGAACGCGCCCGAAGTCTCCTCGCCGCAGGTCAGGGCCAGTTTGATCGTGCGCTTGGGCTTGTAGCCTTCGCGGGCGAAACGGACGAGCATGTCGGTCCAGATCGCGGCCTGCGCCTTGTCGTCGACAGTGCCGCGTCCGTAGAAGTAGCCATCTTCCTCGATCAGCGTGAAGGGATCGCGGGTCCAGTCCTCGCGCCGCGCCTCGACCACGTCGAGGTGTGCCAGCAGCAGCATCGGCTTCAGCTTGCGGGAACTGCCGGGATAGATGGCGACGAGACCACCATCCTTGGGATGTTCAGGCGTGGCGAACAGCGTCAGCTGGCTGTCGGCGAAGCCCGCCGCCTTGAGCCGCGCCGCCATGCGCTCGGCCGCGAGCGTGCAACTGCCCGACGATAGCGTGGTGTTGGTCTCCACCAGTTCCTTGTACGTGGCGCGAAACGCCTGCTCGCCGGTATCGACGCCGGGCAGCGGCGGCGGAATGGCGAGCGCGGGCGCGGCGGCGGCGAGCGCCACGGCGGCTCCCGCACCGGCGGAAATGAGTTTGCGGATCAAGGCATTCCCCCGTTGAACTGGTTTCGAATGCGTCTTTCCACCACCTTTTCAGCCTGAGAGAAAGGGGTTCTTATCGCGCACCACCGACAGGGCGCGCGATAAGTGCCGCGCCCTGTGCAAAACAGGCCGGATTTGCTTGGGATTTCGGTTGCGAATGCCTATGTGCGATCCATGGCCAGTACCAACGAAAACATCCCCAATGCCAACGCTTATGGCGCGGACTCCATCAAGGTTCTGAAAGGCCTCGACGCCGTCCGAAAGCGTCCTGGCATGTACATCGGCGACACCGACGATGGCTCGGGCCTGCACCACATGGTGTTCGAAGTGTCCGACAACGCCATCGACGAGGCACTGGCCGGGCATTGCGACCTGGTGCTCATTGAACTCAACCCCGACGGCTCGGTCTCGGTCGAGGACAACGGCCGCGGCATCCCCACCGGCATCCACGCCGAAGAAGGCGTCTCGGCGGCCGAGGTCATCATGACCCAGCTTCACGCTGGCGGTAAGTTCGAGAACACCAGCGACGACAACGCCTACAAGGTCTCGGGCGGTCTGCACGGCGTGGGCGTCTCGGTGGTCAACGCACTGTCCGAATGGCTGGAGCTGACGATCTGGCGCGACGGCGAGGAGCACTGGATGAAGTTCGCGCACGGCGATGCCGTCGCCCCGCTCGTCGTCCGAGGGCCCGCGCCACAAGGCAAGAAGGGCACACGCGTGACCTTCCTCGCGTCCGACGAGACGTTCAAGAACGTCACCGTCTACGATTTCGACAAGCTCGAGCACCGCTATCGCGAACTGGCGTTCCTCAATTCGGGCGTGCGCATCCTGCTGCGCGACAAGCGCGGCGAGGAGGTCAAGGAACATGATCTCTATTACGAAGGCGGCATCGCGGCCTTCGTGAAGTACCTTGATCGCAACAAGGTGGCGCTGCTGCCCGATCCCATCGCCATTTCGGCGCAGCGTGACGGCATCGGCATCGACGTGGCGCTGGAATGGAACGACAGCTACTACGAAAATGTCCTGTGCTTCACCAACAACATCCCGCAGCGTGACGGCGGCACCCACCTCGCCGCGTTCCGCGCCGCGCTGACCCGCACCCTCAACGGCTATGCCGAAAAGTCGGGGATGCTGAAGAAGGAAAAGGTCAGCCTGACCGGCGAAGACATGCGCGAAGGCCTGACCGCGATCGTCTCGGTCAAGCTGCCCGACCCCAAGTTCTCGTCACAGACCAAGGACAAGCTGGTCAGCTCGGAAGTACGCCAGCCGCTCGAAAGCCTGATGAGCGACAAGATGACCGAGTGGCTGGAGGAAAACCCCGCCTATGCCAAGTCGGTGATCCAGAAGGTGATCGACGCCGCCGCCGCCCGCGAAGCCGCCAAACGCGCACGTGAACTGACCCGGCGCAAGGGCGCGATGGACATTGCCAGCCTGCCCGGCAAATTGGCCGACTGTCAGGAACGCGATCCCAGCAAGTGCGAACTGTTCCTGGTCGAGGGTGATTCGGCAGGCGGCAGCGCCAAGCAAGGACGTGACCGCCACTATCAGGCGATCCTGCCGCTCAAGGGCAAGATCCTCAACGTCGAGCGCGCGCGCTTCGACCGGATCATCGGCTCGAAGGAAGTGGGCACGTTGATCCAGGCGATGGGTACCGGCATCCGCGACGAGTTCAACCTCGACAAGCTGCGCTACCACAAGATCGTCATCATGACCGACGCCGACGTCGACGGCGCACACATCCGCACGCTGCTGCTGACGTTCTTCCATCGCCAGCTGCCCGAGCTGATCAAGAACGGGCACCTCTTCATCGCCCAGCCGCCGCTGTACAAAGTCGCCAAGGGCCGCAGCGAAGTGTACCTCAAGGACAACGCCGCGCTCGACCGCTACCTCGTCGAAGCAGGCATTGCCGGACGGATGCTCGAATCGGCGAGCGGCGCGCGCAGCGGACGGGATCTCGAAGACCTCGTCGAACACGCGCTGCGGATGCGCAACCTGATGGCCTTCGTGCCGCGCCGCTATAATTCCGACATCATCGAGGCGCTGGCGCTGGCGGGCGCGCTCGATCCCGATCTCGACGCGGCGACGCGCACCGCCGCACTGGATCGCACCGCGCAATGGCTCGACCGGGGCGATCCCGAGGCGAAGTGGACCGCCGCGCTTGGCGAGGAGGGCGGCTATCACATCCAGCGCCTGTGGCGTGGGGTTACCGATCACCACGTGATCGAGGCCGGGTTCCTGACGAGTGCCGAGGCCCGCAAGCTGGCAAGGCTCGCCGCCGAGAACGCCGAGGTCTATGCCCAGAGCGCACGGCTGGTGCGCCTGGTCGCGCAGGCCGAGGCCGAGCCGGTCGATGCGCCGCAATCGGGCGAAGGCGAACCCGAGGACGCCGCGCTGTCGGCCCCGCGCGCCGCCGCCAAGGACGGCGACATCGCCCGCCCCTCGCAGCTGGTCGATGCCGTCTTCGCAGGCGGGCGCAAGGGCCTGTCGATCCAGCGCTACAAGGGGCTGGGCGAAATGAACGCGGAACAACTGTGGGAAACCACGCTCGATCCCAACAACCGCTCGCTGCTGCAGGTCAAGATCGAGGACGCCGACGTCACCGACGAGATCCTGACGCGCCTGATGGGCGACGTGGTAGAACCGCGCCGCGACTTCATTCAGGAAAATGCGCTGAACGTGGCGAATCTGGACGTCTGATGTCGACCGAGTCCATCCCTTGGGACCAGCCCGCGACGATGATCGACCTGGAGGGGCGCACGCCCATCATCGGCACAATCCGCGAATGCGCGCTGCACTTCTCGCTCTACAAGCCGCACGCCAAGGAGAACGCGCGCGTGCTGCTGACGGTGCCGGTGCATCGCGAAGGGCGCAAGACGCGTACCTGGCTGCTCGATCCGCCCGAAATCGCCGAACTCGCCGAGCGGCTGGCGCGCGAGACGAACTGACCGGGACGCGCAGCGTTCAGCAGGCATTCACGGCCCGCAGGCGCTAGAAAGCGGCGCGCGTCAATGCGCTTGCCGCGCGCCGCGCGGGGGTGATAGAGGCCGCAAAGCAATTTCGCCGCAACCCATGCGGCACAGTGGGCGCGCGGGGCTTGATCCGCCGCCGCAAGGACAGGATCGACGTGACGATGAGCGCCATGACAGCCAAGACCACGAAGTTCATCGCCGTGGGCGCGCTTGCGCTGGTGCTGTCGGCCTGCGGCCACAAGGAACGTCCGAAGGCGGACCTCGCCGCCAGCAAGGTCACCACGATCGGCGTCAACGCCTACCTGTGGCGCGCCAGCCTTGAAACGCTCTCGTTCATGCCGCTGGTGCAGACCGACAGCAACGGCGGCGTGATCGTCACCGACTGGTACGCCAACCCGCAGAACCCGGGCGAGCGCGTGAAGGTGACCGTCTCGATCCTCGACCAGGACCTGCGCGCCGATGCCATCCGCGTCGCCGCCAGCCGCCAGGTTTCGCAGGCGGGCAACTGGGTCGATGCCCCGGTGCAGGCCGCGACCGTGCAGAAGCTGGAAGACATCATCCTGACCAAGGCGCGCGACCTGCGCCGCCAGACGATCAAGGGCTAACCGGCAGGGGATAAGACCCCCTCGGCAACGGTTGCGCCTGCGCCTCGCGGTCAATAGAGGAGCGCTCCATGACCGCAGAGCGTTTCGATCCGTCCGTCGCCGATCTCCGCTGGCAGAAGGCCTGGGATGATGCCCAGTCCTTCCGCGCCGATGATTCGAGCACCAAGCCCCGCAGCTATGTGCTGGAGATGTTCCCCTATCCTTCGGGGCGCATCCACATCGGCCATGTCCGCAACTACACGATGGGCGACGTGCTCGCGCGCTACAAGCGCATGCAGGGCCACGAAGTGCTGCACCCGATGGGCTGGGACGCATTTGGCATGCCGGCCGAAAACGCCGCCATGGAAAAGGGCGTCCACCCCGGCGGCTGGACCCGCGACAACATCGCCAACATGAAGGCGCAGCTGAAGCGCCTCGGGTTCGCGCTCGACTGGAGCCGCGAGATCGCCACCTGCGAGCCGGAATACTACGGCCACGAACAGGCGCTGTTCCTCGACCTCTATGCGGCAGGCCTCGTCTATCGCAAGGAATCGACGGTCAACTGGGACCCGGTCGACATGACCGTGCTCGCCAACGAGCAGGTGATCGACGGGCGCGGCTGGCGCTCTGGCGCGCTGGTCGAAAAGCGCAAGCTCAACCAGTGGTTCCTCAAGATCACCGACTTTGCCGACGAACTGCTCGAAGGCCTCTCGGGCCTAGACAAGTGGCCAGAAAAGGTCCGCACGATGCAGGAAAACTGGATCGGCAAGAGCCAGGGCCTGCAGTTCCGCTTCGACCTGTCGAACGGCGAGACCGTCGAAGTCTATACCACGCGCCCCGACACCATCTTCGGCGCGAGCTTCGTGGCGGTCGCCGCCGATCACCCGATCGCGCAGGGCGTGGCTTCGGTGAATTGCGAGGCGGCGAACTTCATCGCGCTTTGCAAGAAGGGCGGCACCACCGCGGCCGAGCTGGAAACGGCCGAGAAGCTCGGTTTCGACACCGGCATCGGCGCGCGCCACCCGCTGACGGGCAAGTACCTGCCGGTCTACATCGCCAACTTCGTGCTGATGGAATACGGCACCGGCGCGATCATGGCCGTGCCGGGGCATGACCAGCGCGACTTCGACTTCGCCACCAAGTACGGCCTGCCGATCCTGCGCGTGGTCGCCGCCGATCCTGCCGATGCGGACAAGCCCTTCGCGGGCGAGGCCGAAGCGGGCGATGGCGTGCTGGTGAACTCCGATTTCCTGAACGGCATGGCCGTGGCCGACGCCAAGGCGGCGATCATCGCGCGTGCCGAAGGCGAAGGCTGGGGCGAGGGCAAGACGGTGTGGCGCCTGCGCGACTGGGGCGTTTCCCGCCAGCGCTATTGGGGCACGCCGATTCCGTTCATCCACTGCGAAGTCTGCGGCGTGGTGCCGGTGCCCAAGAAGCACCTGCCCGTTACGCTGCCCGAGGACGTGACCTTCGACGTGCCCGGCAACCCGCTCGACCGCCATCCCATGTGGAAGCACGTCGATTGTCCGCAATGCGGCCATGCCGCGCGGCGCGAGACCGACACGCTCGATACATTCGTCGATTCGTCGTGGTATTTCCTGCGCTTTGCCAGCCAGCCCGTCGATCGCCCGTTCGATCCCGAAGAGATCAAGCGCTGGCTGCCGGTAGAGCAGTACATCGGCGGCATCGAGCATGCGATCCTGCACCTGCTTTATGCCCGCTTCTGGACGCGCGCGCTGGCCCGCATCGGCAAGGTCGAAGTGACCGAGCCCTTCGCCAGCCTGTTCACGCAAGGGATGGTCACGCACGAGACCTACGAGCGCAAGAACCCCGAGAACGGCCAGCCGATCTTCTTCTCGCCCTCCGAAATCGATCGCACCAGCGAGGGCGCAACGCTGAAGGCCGATGGCGCGCCGGTCGAGGTCGGCCGCGTGATCAAGATGTCCAAGTCCAAGAAGAACGTCGTGGACCCCGACGAGATCGTCGCCAAGTACGGCGCCGACGCGATCCGCTGGTTCATGCTGTCGGACAGCCCGCCGGAGCGCGACCTGCCCTGGTCGGAAGCCGGCATCGAAGGTTGTGCCCGCTTTGTGCAGCGGTTGTGGCGCCTGTTCGGCCAGTTCGACGCGTCTCAGTCGGGCGAGGACAAGGCGCTCGACCGCAAGGTCCACCAGACCGTCCACGCCGTGGCCTCGGACATCGAATCGCTCGGCTTCAACAAGGCCGTGGCGCGGATCTACGAACTGACCGGCGCGATCGAGAAGGCTGCGCCCTCAGCCAGCCGCTCGGCGGGCATTCGCGCGCTGCTGATGCTGGTTGCGCCGATGATGCCGCATCTCGCCGAGGACGTCTGGGCCGCGTTCGGCGACGGCCTGATCGCCGATGCCGAATGGCCCGCGGTCGATCCTGCGCTGCTCGTCGATGACGAAGTGACCGTGGCCGTGCAGGTCAAGGGGAAGCTGCGCGACACCCTGATCGTTGCCAAGGGCACACCGAAGGAAGAACTCGAGCGCCTTGCCCTCGCTTCCGACAAGGTGCAGCGTGCCCTGGACGGAGCAGACGTGAAGAAGGTGATCGTGGTGCCTGATCGACTGGTGAACCTTGTCGCCTAAGGCGATCCTTGCCCTGCTCGCGCTGCTGGCGCTTGCCGGTTGCGGCCTCTCGCCGATGTATGCCGGCGGCGGCAGCGGCGAGGTCGCGCGCGCGGTGGCGGCGGTGGGCGTCTCGCCGATCGAAGGCAAGTCCGGCTGGCTGGTGCGCAACGCGCTGGTCGACCGGCTGGGCGCGGGCAAGGACACGCCGCAGCGCTACCGCCTCGACGTGCGGCTGGACGATCGGCTGCAAGGCCTCGGCCTCATCGGCAACGACGCGGTCACGCGCGAGCGGCGGACGCTGCGCGCGCGTTACCAGCTGGTCGATGCTGGCAGCGGCAAAATCCTGGTCGACGCCACTGCCAGCGCCGACGCTGGTCTCGACGTGGTGCAGAACGAATACGCGGTGATCGCGGCCGAGCAGACCGCGCTCGAAAACCTCAGCCACGAAATCGCCGACCAGATCGTCACCCGCGTCGCGGTCCGCCTGCGCCAGGTCAAGTGAAGGCAACGCAGAAGAATTTCGCCGGCATGATCGCAAGCGCCGCGCGCGACTGCGCGGTGTTCTACTTCTGTGGTCCCGACGAAGCGGGCGCGAGCGATGCCGCCGCGAAGATCGCCGCCGCGCTGCCACAGGGCGAGAAGGTCGAGCTTTCCGGCGCGGAATTGCGCCGCGATCCGGTGCGGCTGGCCGACGAGGCCCGCTCGGTCTCGCTGTTCGGCGACAGGCGGCAAATCCATATCCGCAGCGCGGGCGATGAAGTCTACGACGCGGTGGAGACGTTGCTGGCCAGCCCGGTGGACGGCTGGCCGGTGCTGATCGTCGCCACCTCGGCCACCGACAAGTCGCGCGTGGCCAAGCTGCTGGCCGACCGGCGCGATGCGCTGGTGGTCATGTTCCACCCGCCCGACCTGCGTACGGTCGCTGCCGCCGTGCGCGACATGGCTGGGCCTGCTGGCCTGCGACTCGATGGCGATCTGGCCGAGCGAATCGCGCAAGGCTGTGCGCTCGACACGCGCATGGCGCGCAGCGAGATTGAGAAGCTGGCGCTCTACCTGGACGCTACGCCGCAAGCCCCGCGCACCGCCGATGCCAAAGCGCTAGATGCGATCGGCGCCGCCAGCGAGGACGATGGCTTCATGCCCTTGGTCAATGCAGTGCTGTCGGGCGAGGCCAAGCGGCTGGCGGGCGAACTGGCGCGCTTTCGCGAGCTGGAGCTGAATCCGGTCGGCCTGCTGCTGGCCTTCGAACGTCGCGCGGCGCAACTTGCGGCCTTGGCCGGAAGGCTGGGCAATCGCAGCGATCTCAACGCCTTCCTCGAAGGCGAAGTCAACGCGCGGCGGCTGTTCTTCCGCGACAAGCCCGACATCGTAACCCAGTTGAAGCGCTGGCGTGGTCGGCGTCTAGAACGGTTGATCGCCCGTCTTGCCGCGCTGCACGCCGCCCTGCTGGCCGACAGCCGCAACAGCGAACTGTTGCTGGCGCAAGGGCTGGCCGAGATCGCCCGCGCCGCCACGGCGCGCTGATCCGCCTTCCGGCGGACAGCGCCTGCCAGCGCTTCATTGCCGAAGAAAATCGACAGACGGACCGCATTGCGCGTTGGTTTGTATTGCCAACAGACTAAGGTTATGTACGTATTGCAGCGCAGCAAAGATCGAAAACGGTGCTATGCTGCACAGCGCACCAGCAATGCCTTCGGCTCGCCAGAACGACGAATCCCTCAAGGACCGGCCCCGCGCGATGACGACGCTTGAGCACGACCTGACGAAAGCCGAGACTTCCGGACGGACCGGGGGCGCAGAGACGCGGCGCGTGACGCTGCCGCTGGCGCCCTCGCTGGAGCGTCGTAGACTGCAAAGCTACCTGATGCTGGTGGTGCTCGATGGCTTGGCCATCACCGTCGGCTTCCTGTTCACGGCTTACATTTACCTTGGCGACATCGCAGGTGACGGGATCACCGAGCAGTGGGCCATGCTGCTGCCGGTGTACTGGACAGCGGCGCTCAGCCTCAAGGCCTATGCCATCGGCTCCCTGACCTCGCTGCGCACAAGCCAGAAGCGCGCGCTCATGGCCTTGATCGCCGCGCTGACCTTCACCCTGTTCGTGGCGTTCTTCGCCAAGTCTAGCGAGCAGTATTCGCGCGTCACCACCGGCTTCGGCGTCGTGACCACCGCCGCGCTGCTGATCTGGGTACGTGCGCTGGTCCAGCCACTGATCCGGCTGCGCTGCGGCGCGACGGCGGAAAACGTGCTCGTGTTCGACGATGGTGGGATGCCGGTGCGCGTCCCCCACGCCTGGCACATCGATACCCGCGAACATCGCCTGGCGCCCCATCGGCAGGACCCGCACATGCTGGACCGCCTGGGGATGTTTATGGCCAACATGGACCGCGTGCTCGTCACCTGCCCGCCTGAACGGCGAATGGACTGGGCGCAGGTGTTCAAAGGATCGAACATCTGCGGAGAGATCGTGGAGCCCGAAGTCACCACACTAGGCGTGCTGGGCGCGCGACGCGGGCACAATTATGGCTCGCTGGTGGTGTCCACGGGGCCGCTGGGTCTGCGCAGCCGCGTGGCCAAGCGGTTGATGGACCTTGCCGTGGCCGGTGGCGCCCTGCTGTTTCTGGCGCCGCTTCTGGCGCTCGTGGCGCTGCTCATCAAGCTGGAGGACGCGGGCCCCGTGTTCTTCCTGCAGCAACGCCAGGGGCGTAACAATCGCCTGTTCTGGATCTACAAGTTCCGCTCGATGCGTGTCGAGCAACTCGACGCGGCAGGGGTGCGCTCCGCCAGCAAGGATGACGACCGCATCACCCGCATCGGCCGCTTTATCCGCCGCACGAGCATCGACGAACTGCCGCAACTGCTCAACGTGCTGAAGGGCGATATGAGCATCGTCGGCCCGCGCCCCCACGCGATCGGATCGCTGGCCGGTTCGAAGCGCTTTTGGGACGTCGACCCGCGCTATCTGCTGCGCCATTCGCTCAAGCCGGGCCTTACCGGGCTTGCGCAGATTCGCGGCCTTCGCGGCGCGACCGATTCGGAACAGGATCTGTCCGACCGCCTCCAGGCAGATCTCGAATACCTGGATGGCTGGACTGTCTGGCGCGACCTGCGAATCATTGCAGCTACGATCACCGTGCTGGTTCACGATCGCGCATTCTAAGGCAGATCGTGCCAAAGCGACGACGAAGCGTTGCGCTGCGGCGAACCTGAGTGACAAGCGCAACAAATAGGCAGTTTTCTTAAACTGTCATCGTTTTGCAACTGCGCACTTTCTTGTTCGCCTCCGCAATATAGGTTGAAAATGGAGATATTGTCGGTTAGGTAAATGTCCGTACGCCGAATCTGGAGGTTGCAGTGAACAAGCTGACTAAAATCGGAGCCGTGGCGATCGCCGCGCTTGCTCTTGGTCTGTCGGGCGCCGCCCAGGCGGCTGGCACTCGGTCGGGCGATGCCGTCCCGTCCGTTGCAAAGAAGGCCGTCAAGCGCACGGTTCCGCTCGCCGGTGCCAAGCGCAGCAAGATCGACGGTGAAGAAGCCGCTCTGCTCGGCCTCGGCGGCGCCGCCATCATCACCGGCATCATCATCGCCGCCGACGGCAATGGCAACGGCAGCGGTGGTTGATCGGACGCTGCGTCTGTCCAGCAAATGATAAAGTTAGGAAACCCCCTTCGTTTCGGAGGGGGTTTCTTATTTCAGATCTTCGGTTAGGCTCGGCCCAACCCCTTTCCGCTGCGAGAATAGGACGGATATCGCGCATGGATCGTGCCGTACTGCCGGTCTTGGTCCTGCTGGCCGCGTCGCTTGTCCTGGGCGGTGGCGGATCACCCTCTCCCCTGCCGGAATTGCTGCTGCAGCTCGGCGCGGCAGTGCTGGCGTTCGCCTGGTATCGCGCAATGGTCGGCACCGGACGCGCCATGTCGCGCCCCGCACTCATCGCCGCCGCAATCTTTCTGGCGCTTCCATTGCTCCAGCTCGTGCCGTTGCCGCCTTCTCTCTGGCACTCCATGCCCGGACGAGGCCCCGAGATCGAAGCGCTCTCGCTGATCGGTGCGGCCGATCGCTGGCGCCCCTGGTCAATGGCCCCTGATCGCACGCTCGCGGGGGTACTCTCATCCCTGCCACCGCTCTTGATGCTCGTGATGGCTGCAAGCCTGCGGCGTCGCGAACGCGCCCTGTTGCTCGCGCTGGCCAGCGCAGTCGCCCTCGTCAGCCTGTTCGTGGGCGTCGGGCAGATGCGCGGGGATCTTTTCGATTTCTACGGCAGCGGCAACCAGGTGATTCTCGGATTCCAGGCCAACCGCAACACGACGGCCGACATTCTCCTGGTAGGACTGCTCGCGGCAGTGACATCGCTGCGCCTGTGGAACGAGGGCCGAGGCGAACGTATCGGTCCGGCGCCCCTGCTGGTTCTGGTTGCTGTACTATCGATGCTGGTCGGCGTGGGCGTGTTCATGACCGGGTCGCGCGCCGGAATCGCGCTTTTCGCGCTGACCATGCCGGCCGCGTTGGCGCTGGCCTGGCCGCGCGGGGCTGGTGGTCGCAAGGCGGCCCTTGGCGCAGCGATGGTCGGCGCGATCGTGGTCGTGGGCCTCGGGGCATCACTCACCTTGTCCGCCAATCAAAGCGTAACGCGTGTCGTTACGCGCTTTGCGGCGGATCACGAGACTCGACCCGACCTATGGCGCGACACCCGCTACGCGATCGACGCCACCATGCCGTTCGGCTCCGGCGTGGGCACGTTCGTGCCCGTGATGTTCGCGGCTGAACGCCTGGAAGTGGTCGACACAAAGCTGCCGAACCGCGCGCACAATGAATATCTGGAGTACGCACTCGAAGGTGGTGCGTTCGCAGCCCTGGTTGCGCTTCTGCTCGTCGTTCTTTTTGCAGTGTTCGCCGTGCGAGAGTGGCGATCTGACGCCCCATTCGCGCGCGCACAAATTTCCTGCGCCCTTGCAGCATTCACCCTTGTTGCGCTGCACTCTATGGTCGATTATCCCTTTCGTTCCATGTCGATGGCTACATTGATCGCCGTGATGGCCGCCTTGCTCTTGCCCCCTCCGGAGCGCAGTCGCGCCGGATGATCTGTTTTCCGGAACCCAGCCGAATGATCATGAATCGCACCACAATCTGCTGCACCCTCGCCCTGCTCACGCTGGGCGGCTGTTCGAGCGGCGTCGTCAACAACCTTCCCGTTGGCCCCGCTGCCTACCAGGCGATCGGTGACCAGGCCGCCGGACCCGGGGTCAACGAAGTGCTGCAGGCCGGCGATCGCCTCGCCATCCGCGTGATCGGCGAGCCCGAACTCACCTCGGACCAGTACTACGTCGACGCCAACGGGTTCATCCAGGTTCCTCTGGCGGGCGAAGTGAGCGCGGCCGGCAAGACCGCGCGCGCCCTGCGCGAGGATATCTCCACCCGCCTGGCGGCGAAGTACATCAAGCACCCGGACGTTTCGGTCATCGTTATCGAAACCACGCGCAATACCTACTCGGTCGAAGGCGACGTGCGGGAGCCGGGCGTGTTCGAAGTCGGCCCCGACACCACGCTGCTGACAGCCATGGCGCGCGCCAAGAGCCCGACCAACGTCGCCAAGCTTGACGAAGTGATGATCTTCCGCACCGTGAACGGCCAGCACATGGGCGCCCGGTTCGACATTCAGCAGATCCGCTCCGGCAACGCTGCCGACCCGCGTGTGCTGGCGGGCGACATGGTCGTGGTTGGCCACTCCAACGGCAAGGGTGTCTGGCGCGATATCCTCCAGGCCGCACCGTTGCTCAACGTGTTCGTCCTGCTGAACAACAACGTGTTCAATTGACCGGAAAGACATCAGCCTTGTCAGACACTCTCCCTGCGAGCGAAAGCTACGTCATTTCCCGGTCCGCCCAGGCGGGAGACCCGTTCGGCGGTGCTACCGCCGGCTTGGCTCGTCCCGCGTTCGACTTGCGCTTCATGCTGGCGATCGTCCGGCGCAATCTCCTGATCATCGGAGCCATCCTGGCTGTCGCGCTGTCGCTGACGGCGATCGCGACCTTGCTGATGACACCGAAGTATACGTCCAGCGCCAAGATCCAGATCAACGATTCGTCCGGTCGCGTGCTGTCCGAGGAAAATACCCAGGACGAAGCCCTGGGCGCCACGTGGGACACCGACCGCTTCCTCAAGACGCAGACCGAGGTCATTTCCAGCCGCGGCCTTGCCGTGCGCGTCGCGCAGCGGCTCAACCTCGCAGGCAATCCTTCATTCTTCGCCGCGCAGGAAGCAAAGGCACCGGAACCGGGCACGCCGCTCGCCGAAGCGCAACGCCAGGCCGGGGCTCTGCTGCGTGCCAACCTCAACGTCGTGCTGCCGCGCGATTCGCGCATCGTGTCGATCGAGTTCACCAGCACCGATCCTGCGATGTCGGCGAAGATCGCCAATGCCTATGTCGATGAATTCATCCAGTCGAACCTGCAGCGCAAATTCGACAGCTCCTCCTATGCCCGCAGCTTCCTCGGCGAACAGCTTCAGCTCGCCAAGCAGAAGGTGGAGGAATCAGAGCGCGCGCTGAATGCCTATGCACGCAGCAACGGGCTGATCATCCCGCGCAGCAACAGCAACACCCCGAACTCGGACAACGCATCGGGGGGGTCGGTCACCACGTCCAGCCTGCTGCAGGTCAACGCCGCAGCAAACGACGCCACCACCAGGCGGATCGCCGCCGAAGGTCGCTGGCGGGCGATCAGTTCCGTCCCGCTGCTATCGAGCAACGAAGTCCTGACCAACAGCACGATCGCCAGCTTGCTGACGCAGAAGGCGCAAATCGAAGCCTCGCTCAAGGAAGAGCAGAGCCGCCACATGGACGACTATCCGGCCGTCCTTGCCAAGCGCTCGCAGCTCAAAGCCCTGAACGAGCAGATCCAGATCACCGCCAACAATATCAAGAATTCGGTGCGCTCCGATTACGAAGCGGCACGCGAAGCCGAAGCCAGCCTGACCAGTCAGGTCGCCACGCTCAAGAGCGATACGCTCGCCGAGCAGGATCGCACCGTCCAGTACGGGCTGCTCTCGCGCGATGCGGACACCAACCGCCAGGTCTATGAAGGCCTGCTGGAGCGCTACAAGAAGCTCAATGCGGTGGCCGGCGTCAGCCTGTCGAACATCTCGGTGATCGACGAAGCCGAAACGCCGCGTGTGCCCTCCTCGCCCAACCTGCTTCGCAACCTGTTGTTCGGCCTCATCGCCGGCGCGGCGGTGGCCGGCGTGTTCGTCTTCGTTCGCGAACAGTTCAACGATTCGATCCGCGTCCCCGAAGACGTCGAGAACAAGCTCGAGATGGCGCTGCTCGGCGTCATCCCGGGTGCGCGCGACGACGACCCCGATGCGGCGCTGTCCGACCCCAAGTCGGCCGTGACCGAAGCCTACAACTCGTTGCGTGGCTCGCTGATGTATTCGACGAGCGAGGGCCTCCCGCGGGTCATCCAGGTTACCAGCGCCCAGCCGGCCGAGGGCAAGACCACCACCAGTCTTGCGCTCGCCACCGGCTTTGCCCGCATGGGCCGGACCGTGCTGCTGATCGACGCCGACATGCGGCGTCCGTCGGTGCACCGCCGCGTCGACCTGTCGAACGATGCGGGTCTTTCGACCCTGCTGACATCGCACGTGCCGCTGATCGACGTCGCGCTGCCGACCGCGATCCCCAACCTGTCTGTGCTGCCATCGGGGCCGGTGCCGCCCAGCCCGACCGAACTGCTGTCTTCGAACCGGCTCGAGGATCTGCTGACAGAAGGTGCCCGTCACTTCGACACGGTGATCGTCGACTCCCCGCCGGTACTGGGCCTCGCCGACGCGCCGCTGATGTCGGCGCTGGTCGATGGCGTCGTCTTCGTGGTCGAGGCCAACCGCAACCGTCGCGGCTCGCTGCGCGGCGCCATCCGGCGTCTGCGCGCCATGCGCCCGATCATCCTGGGCGCCGTGCTGACCAAGTTCGAAGCCACCAAGGCCGGTAACCAGTACTATTCCGACTACTACGGCTACGACTACTATCAGTACGGCAGCTCGTCGGAGAAGGCAGACAGCTGATGGCCCAGGCGGTGAGCCAGCGGCGGTTGCTGTCGAGCATCGGGGTGGCGGCTGTGGCCGCCACTTACGCGCTCGTCGCGCTGGCCAGCGGGCTCGACCGCATGGGCGCCGAACAGCCGATGCTTGCCGGGATGCTGCCGTCGGCTCTGGCGACACAATCCCTGCGCAACCAGGCCACCAACGCCCAATCGATCGGCGACGCCGACCGCGCGTTGGAACTGGCGCGCGCCGCCGTTCGCCGAACGCCGATCGAGCCTGCCAGCACAGCAGTGCTCGGCGCGGCGCTGCTCGGCCACAAGGACGGCACCGGGGCCGAGAAGGCCTTCCGCGTGGCGGCGCAGATGGGCTGGCGCATCCCCCTGACCCAGCTCTACTGGATGCAGGCCTCGCTGGCCTACGAAGACTATCCCAACGCGGCGGTCCGCCTCGACGCGCTGCTACGCCAGCAGCCGGATCTCCTGCGCAACCGCAAACTTCTGGACCCGCTGGAGCAGGTCGAGGAAGGTCGTTCTGCGCTGGCGCAGCGGCTGGTCGAAAGCCCCGGCTGGCTGCGCCCCTACATCGCCGACGTGTGGGACACGGCGCCCGAAGTGCTGGACCTGCGCCGCGCGGTGCTGCTGGATCTCGCGCGCGCGGGAAAGCCGCTGGGATGCGAGGAGATCTCGCAATTCGTACAGCGCGAGGTCTCGCTTGGCGAGGTACGCAACGCGCATGATGTGTGGGCCGCGCATTGCCCCACCGCGCGCGGCGCCGTCGTCTACGACGGCAGCTTCGACCACGCCGAAGTCGCGCAGACCCGTGCCTCGCTGGCGTGGACCTTTGTCGGCAACGCCGGCATCTCGGTGCTGATGGAGCCGGGCCGACGCGCCGGAAGCAGAGTGCTGGCGGTCGACGGCGTCGTCGACCGTCCGAAAGTGTTCGTGCGGCAACTCGTGCTGATCGATCCGGGCGACTACCGCGCGAGCTGGACGTCAACCACCGACGGCGGCGCGGCCTCCGCGCGCGTGGTCGTGGGCCTCGATTGCGGCAAAGGAGTCGACTGGCAGGTCGGCACCGCCGGTCCGGGTGGAAAGCGAACGGCCGTGCTGCGCCATGATGGCGCTTGCGAGGCCCCCTGGCTATCGTTTGCACTGGTGCCCGGTCAGGGCGCGGCGCAATTGACCGACGTTACGCTCACACCTGCGAACCAGCGCTAGAAATCGAATTGCGGCACGCCAAAATCGGCGCGCGAGGCGGTGAAGCCTCGCGCGCCTCTTTGCGTCAATGGCCAGCCTGCGGCCCCCGCTCCAGGCCCGAAGCGGCCAACTGGGCGTCGATCATGCCCATCAGCCGGGCGAGGCCTTCGTCGGTGTAGCTTTCCGCGCGGGCGACGAGCACGTCCTGCGTGTTCGAGGCGCGCAGCAGCCACCATCCATCGGCCGTGTTGACGCGCGCGCCATCGGTGGCGTTGACATCGGCGCCTTCGGCTTGGAGCCGGGCCTTCACTTCGTCGATCACCGCGAACTTGCGGCTCTCGTCGACCTGGAAGCGCAGCTCGGGCGTGTTGATCATCGCGGGCATCGCGCCCCTCAGGGCGGTTACGGACTTGCCGAGTCGCGCCGAGGCAGCGATCAGGCGGATCGCCGCGTAGAGCGCATCGTCAAAGCCGTAGTATTCGTGCGCGAAGAACACGTGGCCGCTCATTTCGCCGGCCAGCGGGCTGCCAGTCTCCTTCATTTTGGATTTGATGAGGGAGTGGCCGGTCTTCCACATCAGCGGCTTGCCGCCGAGTTCCGTGACACGGTCGAACAGCGCGCGGCTGGCCTTCACGTCCGCGATAATCGTGACGCCGGGCTGCATCCGCAGCAGATCCTCGGCATAGATCATCAGCAGTTGGTCGCCCCACACGATGCGACCTTCGCCGTCGATCGCGCCGATGCGGTCGCCATCGCCATCGAAAGCAACTCCGAAGTCGAGCTTACCGTCCGCGACAGCCTGCCTGAGATCGACGAGGTTCTTCTCCTCGGTGGGATCAGGATGATGATTGGGAAAGTTGCCATCCACTTCGGTGAACAACAGGGTGTGCTTGCCAGGCAGACGCGCGGTCAGCTTCTCGACGACGGGGCCGGAGGCGCCGTTGCCGCAGTCCCAGGCGATCGAGAGCTTTTCGAGTTCGGCGTGGTCGATCCCGTCGAGCCCCTTGAGCAGTCGGTCGACGTATTCGTCCTCGATGTCGATGGTCTCGTGGGTTCCGTTGCCGGAAGTCCAGTCGCCGGCTTCGGCGAGGACACCGAGATCGAGGATGTCTGGACCGAAGAACGGACGCCCCTCAAATACCATCTTGAAGCCATTGTAATTGGCGGGATTGTGGCTGCCGGTTATCTGAATGCCGCCATCTACCTGTTCAAGTGAGGCCGCCGCGTAATACAGCATCGGCGTGGGCCCCATGCCCACGCGCACCACGTCGACGCCACTGGCATTGAGCCCTTCGACCAGCGCGTGTTCGAGGATCGGCGAACTGACACGACCGTCGTAGCCGACCGCGACGCGCTTGCCGCCTGCGCGTACGATGCGCGTGCCGAAACCGCGACCGATGGCGCGGGCATCATCCGGCCCGAGCGTTTCGCCGATGATCCCGCGAATGTCGTATTCGCGCAGGACAGTGGGATGGAACTTGTGCGTCATGAAGGACTTGTCCCCTCTTGGTCGATGACCTGCGCCGAGGGACCGGCGCCGGCGTGATGATGGCCTCCTGCCACCGGGGATGGACATCCCCGGCTCAGGACTCCCGGCCTCGCTCTCCCAGTCGTCCGAGCAGGAGATCCCGCGCGGCATTCGCTTCGTGTACCGCCTCCGACGACCCGCCGCGATCCGGGTGAACCCGGCCGATCAGCCGCCGGTGCGCGTCTACGATCTCTTCACGGCTTGCCCTGCCCGCTACACCCAAAAGGTTGCGGGCACGTTGCTCCGCCACGGACGGTGCTCCTCCCGAACGAGGGGGGAGCACCAGCAGTTCCCACGGCCACTTGCCCGCGAGCATGCGCACGAGCAGGCTGGCGAGGAAAGCGATCCACAGCAGCTTGATCATGCCACGCCGTCAAGCGGGACAGGGGCGCCCTCACGCGCGGGCATCGGCAGGTTCAGCCCTGCCACCAGCGTGCGCAGTTCCTGCCGCGCGACGAGATGGCTGGTGCCCAGTTCACCCAGGTGCCCCTTGTCGAGCAGGGTCAGCCCCGAAGGGAACAGCTCGCGATAGATCACGCGTTCAGAAAGGCCGCTGGCAACGCGAAAGCCCACGCGCTTCGACAGTTCGGTCAATGCCTGGTCGATGCGACGCTGATTGCGCGCCTCGGTAAAGCCGGTGCGGTTGCGCACCACCACCCAGTCCATTTCGCGCCGGGCATCCTTGATCGTGGCCATCGCGCGCTTCTTGCGCGCTTCCCAGATCAGTTCGGCATAGAACGACAGCCGGCGCACCTTGAAGGTTTCGGCGTCCACCTGCCCGATCAGGTCGAAATCGACGAAGCTGTCGTTCAGCGGCGTCACCAAGGTATCGGCGCGCGTGGCAACGTGGCGGGCCAGCGGATCGTCGCGGCCGGGCGTGTCGAACACGATGAAGTCGTGGCCCTGCCCCAGTTGCTCGGTCAGGTCGTCCAGCGCCTCGACGCTGTCGTGGCCATAGACACCGTAGCTGGCACTGGGCAGTTCGATGCCGCGCCGCTTCATCGTTTCGGCGCGATTTTCGAAATAACGGTGCATCGTGCGCTGGCGCGCGTCGAGGTCGATCGTTGCCACCCGCGCGCCCTGATAGGCAAGCGCGACCGCGACGTGAACCGCCGTGGTGGACTTGCCGGTCCCGCCCTTTTCGTTGGCGAAGACGATGCGGTGGGGACCGTTTGACAAAGTGCCAGCTCTCTCTTGTTGTAAATCAGGGTGTTCCACGCAGCCGGGCTTGCTGCCGGCAGGGCGCTGCGGTTAGGGATGCCTTGTTGCAACCGCGAAGCCCCGCGAAGGGGATTAAAGGAGAGGCCGCGCTCGTGCAAACCATCTCTCGGCTCGAACCCCTGCGCGAAGCGGTCGATTCCCTACGAAACGGGGGAAAAACCCTCGCCTTCGTGCCCACGATGGGCGCACTGCACGAAGGCCACCTGACGCTGGTCCGCGAAGCGCAGGCACGCGCCGATCACGTTGCGGTGTCGATCTTCGTCAACCCCCGCCAGTTCGGCCCGAACGAGGATCTCGACGCCTACCCGCGCCGCCTCGCCGCAGATGCCGCCCTGCTGGAAGCGGAGGGTGTCGACCTGCTGTGGGCGCCAACCGTCGACGTGATGTACCCCCAAGGCTACGCCACCAACATCTCGGTCGCGGGCCTCGACGCGGTGCTGTGCGGAACCGCAAGGCCCGGCCACTTCGATGGCGTGGCCACGGTGGTGTGCAAGCTGTTCAACCAGGTACGCCCCGACGTGGCGCTGTTCGGCGAGAAGGACTGGCAGCAGCTCGCGATCATCCGCCGCATGGCGCGCGATCTTGATCTCAGTCGCCCGCACGTCGACAGCATCATCGGCGTGGAAACCGTGCGCGAGGCCGACGGCCTCGCCATGAGCAGCCGCAACCAGTACCTTTCGCCAAGCGAGCGCGAACAGGCCGCCGGGCTCAACCGCGCCATGCGCAAGGCCATCGCGGCGGTCGTGGCCGGGGGCGCGGTGGCCGGAGCGCTGGAGACATTGCGCGCCGAAGTGCTGGCAAGCGGCTTTGCCTCGATCGACTATGCCGACTTGCGCGATGCCGTGACGCTGGAAGACATCGCCACCTACGACGGTCGCCCGGCGCGGCTGCTGGTCGCCGCGCGGATCGGCGCGGCCCGGCTGATCGACAACATGGGCGTGGCGTAGGGCGCTAGCCCTGCCCCGCCCAAGCCCGAACCAGAGTCTCGGCGATATAGGGCATGGCCACCCCTTTTGCGTCAGTGACCACCGGCGGATGGAACAGATCGGTCCGTGTGCAGATCGCCTCTGCCAGATCGCGCTGGTCCTCCAGCTTCGGTCCACACTCGACGATCCGGCCCGCCACATCGACCGCCGTCACCAGCATGACATCCGCGCTCGCGGCATTGCCGCGCAGCGTCGCGACCTTCACCTCGGCGGCAGGCTGGAGCCGCGCCGCGGCGATCTCCTGTGTTGCAGGGCCGGGCAGGTAGAGCCGTACCATCGTCGTCACCACGGCAAAGGCGGGCGTGCCATCCCTTAGCCGTGCAGGGTTGTAGCGCTTCTTCGCTGCAATCCGGCAGACATCGCGCGCCAGCCGGGCATCACCGAGCGCGGCAACCACGCGGCAATCCTGGGGACGACCTGTCGTATCGACGCGGATCTCGATCGTGGCGGCGGTGGATTTTCCCGCCGCGCGCGCTTCCGGGGGATACTCCTGCGCGGTGACCATCCCCGGAATGTCGGCGTCCGCGATCCCCGCGGGAGCGGAGACGGTGGGAAGCGCCGCTGCTGCGGCCGTTGCCGCCAGGGCCAGAAAGTGGGCCATTGCATCCTCGTTCGTGTCGCGGCTTCCGGCGCGACGTTCGGGAGAAGAGAATAGGCCCAAGCCCCGACGAGCGCAAAATGTTACAGAACAATGTCAAAAATATTTCACAATATTCCCGGCGCCTTCGGCCTTGGGCGTCCGGCTTGCACATGGCCCGCCATGCGATACAAGTTTCCCAACGAAACCTGAATTTGCCGGAGAGACCCATGGCCCCCAGCCTGCGCCCCAACATCGACTGCTCTGATGCCGAATGGCAGGCGCGGCAGGAACTCGCCGCGTGCTATCGCATCTACGATCATCTCGGCTGGTCGGAATCGGTCTACAACCACATCTCGCTGAAGGTTCCGGGCGAGGACGGCGCGTTCCTGATCAACCCTTACGGCCTGCTCTATTCCGAGGTGACCGCGTCGAACCTGGTCAAGATCGACATCGACGGCAACAACATCGGCGCATCGCAGTACCCGGTGAACAAGGCCGGGTTCACCCAGCACGCCTATTTCCACCGCCACCTGCCCTGGGCGCACGCCATCGCCCATGTCCACACCACGGCGACCATGGCGGTCTGCAGCCTGGAAGAAGGGCTGATGCCGATCAACTTCTATGCCTGCAACTTCATCGGCCAGCTTGCCTACCACGACTTCGAAGGCGTGACGGTCCGCGCCGAAGAGGGCGAGCGGCTGCTGGCCAACCTTGGCGACAAGCGCATCCTGATGCTGCGCAACCACGGACCCGTGGTGCTGGCGCCGACGCTGCAACAGATGTTCATCCAGCAGTGGAGCCTGCAGCGCGCCTGCGAGATCCAGCTGGCGGTGCTCTCCACAGGGGCAAAGCCCATCCTCGTTCCCGAAGAGGTGATTGCCGTGCACCAGCGCGACCTGCGCCAGGTGCAGGTGCCCGGCACACGCCCGGGCGAAACGGATTTCAACGCGTGGGTGCGCCGGATCGACAAGATCGACCGCGGCTGGCGCGACTGACGATTCCCAAGCCGCGCCTTGCCCGCTAATGCCGGGCCATGGCGCGGCTCACGGTCAACAATCAGGCGATGGAGTTCCGACTCGAACCGGACACGCCGTTGCTGTGGGCGCTGCGGGACGCGGCCAACCTCACAGGCACCAAATACGGCTGCGGCACGGGCGAATGCGGCGCGTGCATGGTGATCGTGGATGGCCAGGCCATGCCGAGCTGCACGCTTTCGCTGGGCGAGGCCGAAGGACGCGCCGTCACCACGATCGAGGGGCTGTCGACCGATCGCGGCCACCCGGTTCAGCAGGCACTGGTTGCCGAACAGGCGATCCAGTGCGGCTTCTGCACGCCCGGCATCGTCATCGCCGCCGCTGCGCTGCTGGCGCGCAATGCCAATCCCACCGAAGCCGACGTCGCCACCGCGCTGACCAACATCTGCCGCTGCGGTGTCCATCCGCGCCTGACCCGCGCGGTACAGCGCGCCGGGCGCATCGCGCGCGGGGAGGAACCCGGCGTGCCGCTGCCTGCCCCGCAGACAGCGACCACGCCCGGCCTGTGATCAGAACTTGGCGCGAACCGTCAGGCGCGCGTTGAGCGGCTTGCCGGTGGTGATGTTGTTGTCGGTGTGCGCCGAAGGGAAGTAGTCGGTGTCGAACAGGTTCTCGACGTTGAGCTGCATCGAAATGCGGTCGTTCAGCTCGTAGAACGCGGCGGCATCGACGCGCGTCCACGCGGGCAGGCGCACCGTGTTGCTGATCGTGGTGTACATCGACGACTGGTGAGTCAGCCCCAGGCCAAGGCCGAAGCGCTTGGTCACGTCATAGCGCGTCCAGGCCGAGGCCTGCATATGCGGCAACTGGCCCAGCTTGCGCCCCGCCGGCGCCGACGTGGTCGCGGAACGCACTTCGCCTTCCTGCAGGGCAAGACCAAGGCTTGCCTGCCAATTGGGCAGGATGCGGCCGGCCAGCGAGAATTCCACGCCCTGCGCGCGGGTGCGGCCCGAAAGCTGCGTGTTGTTGTTGTTGTCGACGAAGCGCGTGTTGTCGCGCGTCAGGCGATAGACTGCGGCAGTGAAGGCAAGGTTGGTGTGGATGTCCCACTTCAGGCCCGCCTCGATGTTCTCGAACTGCTCGGGATCGAGCGTCGCCTGCGTGGCGTCGAGCGAGCCGAACTGGTCGCCCGACTGCGGCAGGAAGCTGCGGGTGAAGCTGGCGTAGAACGACATCTCCTTGCGCGGCTTGAGGATGATGCCCGCGCGCGGCGACCACTTCTTGTCGGTACGCGTGGCGCCGACGCCGTTGACCGCGCCAGCGATCTTGAACTCGTCATAGCGCACGCCGCCGACGATCTGGAGGAACGAGGCCAGGTCGATCTGGTCCTGCACATAGGCAGACCAGGTATCGACCTTGCTGTCGGTCACGCGTGCGATGCCGGTGAAGCTGGCAGCCGGGATCGTCAGGCGCTTGGCGAGATCGATCGTCGCGCTGCCCTGGAACACCGGATCATTGCGCAGGCCGGTGGTGTTCTGGCTGGACACTTCCAGCCCCGCCAGCAGGGTGTGACCGATCGGGCCAGTGCGGCCTTCCCACACGAGGTTGGTCTGTCCCACCCAGCTTTCGCGCACGTTGGCGCTCGAATAGCCCGACAGCGTTACCATGTTGGTGGCGGCATTGACCGCGCTGCCCGCGAACAGGTTGCTGTAGAACTTGTCGGTATGGCTGTACTGGCCGATCACGTTGAACGTCAGGCTGTCGGCCAGCTGGTGGTCGATGCGGGCTTGCGCGATATGCGCGGTGACACGCGCAACGTTGAGGTCGTCCGAGCCGAAGAAGGTGTCGTCGTAGCCCTTGAGCGGTCCGCCGTTGATCGAGGGCACGCCGCGATCGGTGGTGCGCTCGTCGTCGTCATAGTTGTACGACAGCTCGACCCGGGTGTCAGCGTCAGGCTCGAACGCCAGAGTCGGGTTCACGCCGATGAAGCGGCCGTTGAAGTCCTGTCGGTGGTTCCTGAACTCCTCGTAGGTGGCGTTCAGGCGCGCGCCAATGGTGCTACCCAGCGGCTGGTTGAGATCACCCGCGATCGAAAACGCACCGAACGTGTCCACGCCCGCGCTGGCCGCGCCCTTGGCCTTGGCAATGTCCGGCGTCTTGCTGACGCGATTGACCACGCCGCCACCGCCGCCACGGCCGAACAGCAGCGCGTTGGCACCCTTGAGCACCTCGACGCGCTCGATGTTGTAGAGCGAGCGATAGTACTGCGTGTCGTCGCGCAACCCGTCGAGATAGAAGTCGGCGGTGGTGTTCTGGCCGCGCAGGTTGACCTGGTCGCGGTGGCCTTCGCCCTGCCCCAGCACCACGCCCGGAACATAGCGCAGCGCGTCGCCCAACTGGGTCACGGCCTGATCGTCAAGCTGTTCGCGGGTCAGCACCGCCACGCTCTGCGGCACGTCGACCAGCGGCGTCGGGGTCTTGATCGCGTTGGCGTCTTCCGGACGATAGCCGTCGGCCTTGCCGGTGACGACGATGGCGACGCGGCCTTCGGCGTCGGCGGCCTCTTCGGCGTGGGCGCACGTAGGCGCAAGCAGCGCGGTGCCTGCAAGCAGGGCGGCGATACGGATCATGGACGGTTCCCCTTTCGTAAGGCCCCGTTAATGCGAGTCGTTTGCAATCGCAAGAGGATTTGCGAATAAGTCGCAACAAGCGCTGGTCGCACCGCCTTGCGCTTTGCGGACAGGCGTTTAGGCGTGGACACTACGGCTTGAACGGAAAGGCAGCGCAATGAAGGCAACCATCTGGCACAACCCGAATTGCGGCACCTCGCGCAACACGCTTGCCATGCTGCACGAAGCGGGCGCCGACGTGACCGTGGTCGAGTACCTCAAGACCCCACCCAGCGCCGAAAAGCTCGCGCAGCTCTATCGCGACGCCGGGATCACGCCGCAGCAGGGACTGCGCCTGCGCGGCACCGACGCCGAGGAACGCGGGCTGCCGCAAGCGGACGACGCCACCGTGCTCGCCGCCATGGCAGCTGAGCCGAAGCTGATCGATCGTCCACTAGTCGAAACCGGCAAGGGGGTGCGCCTGTGCCGTCCCAAGGAGAAGGTCCTGGACATCCTGTGACGCGCCTGTGCCGCCGCTATTCGTAGCGGCGCTTGCGCTTCTTCTCGTCGCGCATCTTGGCCAGTTCTGCGTGAATGCGCTCGCTGATCGAGCCCTTGTCGGCACTTCCGGCGCTCAGCGTGATGTCCGCCGGATTGTCCGGCTCGGCCTCCTCCACCGGCTCGGGCAGGGGCCTTGGCTTGGGCGGATGGGGATATCCCTCGCAATTTGGCACTTCGCGCGCGCCCTGCTCATCATAAAGCGCGGAGGCGGCAATCGGCGGATCGCCCGAACCCTGCGTCACGCAGATCACGACGTGCTTCGTCGCGATATCATACTCCACGGTCAGGTTCTCGAGCCCGCAGGATTCGGGATTGCAAGCCCGCGCGGCCAGCCTGGTGCCCTTGCGCAGGATCGGTTGGGTGGCGCGCACGTCGGGTAGCAGGCTCTCGAGGGCGCCTGACGCTTCCGGCCCGCCGACCAGTTCATCGACGGCCGCGCGAAACTCCTCGTCCTCGAACATCGTCTTGCCATCGATCCGGGCATCGATCTCCTTACCGGCATAGCGCGCAATACCTTCGACCGGCGCCTCCTCGACTTCGGCATAGGCGCTTTCGCCCACGACCGGGCCTTCGGGGCTGGACGCCGTGTGCGCCATCGTGCCCAACCAGAACGCCAGCGCGTGGCTGGCCAGCGCTGCGGCTCCCAGCCCCGCAAGCATGCGGATTCGCGAGGGCATTGCCAGCTTGGGCAAAGTGCGCTTGCGCGTCGGTTTTGCCGCCCCGGTGGCATCGGCCCCCGCTTCGGCTTGGGCGATGACCGGCGGCGCATCTGCCTCTGCAACGGCTTCACCCAGCAGAGCGTCGATATTCTCGGTCTGCGCAACCACCGCCACGGGCTCTGCGACAATCTCGCCGAGGAGATCGTCGAGCGGATCGGGATCGACCTTGCTGACAGCAGCGGGCGCGGGCGGCAGCTCACCCAGGATATCGTCCAGGGGGTCGGCAGCGGGCTCGATCGCGGGATCGGGAGAAAGCGCGCCCAGGATGTCGTCCAACGGGTCTACGCCTGAGGCAGGTTCGGGCGCGGCTGGGACAGGCGCGGTTTCGGGCACGGGCGCGATCAGGTCGTCCAGAAGCGCATCGAGATCCGGCGCCGGCTCTGCCGGAACCGCGGGCACGGGCGCATCGGCAGGCCCGGCCAGTTCGCCCAGAATGTCGTCGAGATCGATCGAGGAAGCAGGCGCGGGCGTCGCCATGCCGGCGAACTCGCCCATCAGATCGTCGATTCCGAGCGCGCGCGGGCTGGGTGGCAGGTCCAGCGGCTTGGCCGCGCGCTTGCGCCCCGGCTTCTTCTGCGCCCCAGCGCCTTGCGGTGATCGTGCCATGCCTGTCCCGAATGCCTGCCCATACCCCGCAAGCCTTGCGGAGAGCCGCATTAACCATGCGGACGGGTAAGGTCGGGTTGGGCCGAGCTTAAGGAGTTTTGCGGATCATGGGCCGCCAGCGAATCAGAAAGGCAGGGCCTTGTCCGCCAGGATCAGCGCCGCCGCGCAAGACAGCACGATCGCGCTGCGCAGCCAGTCGGCGACGGGCAGCGCGGGAACGGTGCGAAGGACAAGCGCAGGAGCCATATCCCGAACTTGCCCTCGCGCCCGTTAACAGGCCGTAAAGATCACCCGCGCTCGATGAGCCATTCAAGCAGCGATGCCAGGCAATCGCGCCCCAGCAGTTGCGATCGCTCCGGGCTCCACCCTTGCATCGCGCAAGGCAGGTCGTCGTTGTCCTTGAACGGCATTTCCAGCGTCATCGCCACCGCACCGAAACGCTCGGCAAGCTGGTTGGTCGACATCGAGAGATTGGCCGTGCCCGGCCGGGCCTCGGGATAGCCGTGGCGGGTCTGGAAGTCGGGCGTCCGGCGTTCAAGGATCGCACGATAGCGGCGATAGGCCTCGCCCTGCGCCTCGCTCCACGAGGGAATGCCCTCGAAGCCCGCCAGGAACACGTGCGGAATCGCCTCGTCGCCATGGACGTCCATCGCGAAATCGACGCCCGTGGCCTTCATCGCGTCCAGCACGCACAGCACTTCGGGCGAGCGATCGGGGCTGGGCGCGGCCCATTCGCGGTTGAGGTTCACGCCCACGGCATTGGTGCGCAAGTGTCCGCGCACCGAACCATCGGGATTCATGTTGGGCACGACGTGGAAGGTGCAACGCTGGCGCAGCGCGCGGCCATGCGGATCGGCGGGGTCGGTCAGCACGCCGAGCGCGCCCTCCATCCACCATTCCGCCATCGATTCGCCCGGATGCTGGCGCGCATAGAGCCACACCTGCACCGGCCCCGTGCCCAGATCGAGGCAATCGATCGGCCGCCCATCGAGACTGCGTCCCAGCACGCGATGCGTCACGCCATCGGCTTGCGCGGTCTGGGCGACCAGGTCCTGATGCCGCTCGAGCGAATAGGGTGCGAAGTAGGCGAACCAGCACGGGCCTGCAGGCGTGTGGCGGATGGTCAGCGTGCCGCCCTGCTCCTTCGGGTCGTAGCCGGTTTCGACGCGGCCCCAGAACTCGCGATCCTCGCTCACCACCGCGCGATAGCCGGGCCAGCCGCCGGGATAGGCCGAAGCGCCGAGCCCGGTGATCTTCAGCGTCAGCTCGCGGCCGGCACCGCCAGCGACGCGAAAGTGGAACCACTGGAAGAAGTCCGACTGATGGTCCTTGCGGATGGCCAGGGTGGCCGTATCGCCCTCGATGGAGAGGACCTCGATGTTCCCGCTGTCGAAGGCGGCGTCGATGATCATGGTCATTTGACCTTGATAGTATCGCCCGACCTGCCGGGAAAGCCCGCGAACAACGCGTGCGCCATTCGCCGCGCCGCAGGTTCCGCCTGCGCCAGCGCCGAGCCGGCCGTCTCGACGTTCTCGGCCCGGCCTTCCCACAGGGCACGGCCCGTGGCGCGATCGCGAATCACGACGCCGAGCCGCGTGGCGATGCGATCCTTCGGCCCACCACCGAGGTTGAACCCGACGCCAAGGCCGAAACCGCTGTTCCATCCCCCGGTCGATCCGCCGACGCCGACCGAGACCGGCCCGCGCCTGCGCTCCTGATGCAAGGTCTCGCGCTCCACGCGCACCTCGACCACGCGATCGGCCGCGCCTGCCGTGGCAAAGCCCCACCCTTGCGCCCCCAGTTCGCGCGCCACGGCATCCAGCCACGGCGCATTTTCCAGCGAGGCGCGATCGGTCCCCGGCGCTCCGGTAACGAAAACGGCGTCCTTGCCCAGCCCGGCGAGCGATTCGGAGGTGTGGAAGCGCGTCACCTCCACGGGCGCTGCCAGCGCAGGCGTGGCGACAAGAAACAGGGCGAATGGCAGCAGGCGGCGCATGAGCATTAGATCCATCACAAGGTCACCCCTTGGATATGGACCGTTTCAGCGCGCGCGCAATGTCATTGGGCATCGCCGGGGCGCGGCGGTGCGGGTGCAAATCCGCTCGCATCGACCACCTGTCCTTCGGGAAACTTTGCAAACAACGCCGCAGCCAGCCGTCCCGCCACCGCGCCGTTGTCGAGCCCATCGTCGCCCTCGCGGTTCTGTGCCTCGGCGTGGCCTTCCCACAGGGTTTCGCCGCTCGCCTTGTCGCGGATGCGCACATCGAGCCGGGTTTCGACGATCGCCTTCTTCGGCTTGGTCAGATCGACATTGAGCGCGAGACCATAGCCGCTGCCGCGGTTGGAGACATACGTGCTCATCTCCCCGCTGACCGGCTTGTGCGGCGCTTCTTCGGGCATGACGGTGCGGTGGCTGACGCCCACCTGCACCACCTGCCCCGGATCCTGCGCGGTGGCCGTGTCATAGCCATGGCGCGCCAGCTCATCGACCACCGCGGCTTCATAGACGGGCAGCTTCCAGTCGGCGTCGCTGGCGTCCTCGCCCGTGCTCATCGCCGAAACGACGATGCGCCCCTTGCCCAGTCGGTCGCCCGCATCCACGGCTCGGAATGCCGTTACCTCGACCCGCCTGGCCGGTTCGCTACCCTGCCTTACGCCGCGCTCCAGCCGGTCGCGCCCGCCCCAGCGCTCTCCCGTCATCGGACCATCGCCGGGAAAGGGCTGCGCTTCCACGACGCAGGGCGCGGCCAGAAGGAGCAGAGGAAGAAGCGCGCGGCGGTTCATGATGGTGTCATCCGGCTGGAAGTGAGGCGATCCCGATCAACGCCCGTGCCCCGCGAGCGCTGTCAATCCCCTGAACGGCCCCACAGGCGCAACCCTTCGTCTCTTTCACGTCCTGTTTATGCTGCTAGTGCGAAGAGACACACGACAACCGGGGGTGATTCGCCAAGATGAAGGTTCCTGTCCTCGTTACCGGCGGCGCCGGCTATATCGGCAGTCACGCGGTTCTCGCGCTCAAGGATGCGGGCTGGCCGGTCGCGGTGATCGACAACCTCACCACCGGCTTCCGCTTCGCCATTCCCGAAGGCGTCCCGCTCTACGAAGGCGACATCGAAGATGCCGCGCTGCTGGCACGGATCTTCGCCGAACAGGGCACGCAGGCGATCATGCACTTTGCCGGTTCGATCATCGTGCCCGAATCGGTCGAAAACCCACTCAAGTACTATCACAACAACACCGCCAAGAGCCGCGCACTGATCGAGGCCGCGGTGACCGGCGGGGTGAAGCACTTCATCTTCTCCTCCACCGCGGCGACCTACGGCATCCCCGAAGTCTCGCCCGTGACCGAGGACAGCCCGAAGCTGCCGATCAACCCCTATGGCCAGTCCAAGCTGATGACCGAGCTGATGCTGGCGGACACCGCGAACGCCCATCCGCTCAACTTCTGCGCGCTGCGCTACTTCAACGTCGCGGGCGCGGACCCGCAGGCCCGCACGGGCCAGTCGACGGCGGGCGCAACGCACCTGATCAAGGTCGCGGTCGAGGCGGCGCTCGGCAAGCGCGAGGGCGTCAGCGTGTTCGGTACCGACTACGATACGCCTGACGGCACGGGGGTGCGCGATTACATCCACGTCTCCGACCTCGCCAACGCGCACGTACTGGCGCTGGAAGGACTGATCGAACAGCCCGAGCGCTCGCTGACCATGAACTGTGGCTATGGCCGGGGCTTCTCGGTGCTCGAAGTGCTCGACGCCGTCGACCGGGTGACCAACAACAAGATCCAGCGCTGGATGGAGGGACGCCGCGCGGGCGATCCCGATTCGCTGATTTCGGACAATCGGCGCATCAAGGCGACGCTCCCATGGGTGCCGCACTACGCCGATCTCGAAACCATCGTCACCCACGCGCTGGCGTGGGAGCGCAAGCTGACCGAGATCCGCGGCGAAGCGTAAGCGGGCACGGCCCCGAGAGTTGACTTTCCACAGGCCCCCCGGTAACGGCGCGCCTTCAGTTTCAAGCCCGGTCGCTTCGGGTAGAGGGATTCGACATGAAGATTCGCAACAGCCTGAAGTCGCTCAAGGATCGTCACCGGGACAACCGCGTGATCCGTCGTCGCGGCCGCACCTACGTCATCAACAAGACCCAGAAGCGCTTCAAGGCCCGCCAGGGCTGATTGCGGATCGTCCCTGCTTCGGCAGGGACAGCGCAGCGCTGATGCCTTGGTCGCCAAGGCACGAAGCCCTCGCCCATTGGCGGGGGCGCTTTCGTTTGTAGTCGGGCGTTTGTGTGGAGTGCGCGTGATGCCGCAGGTCGATGCACCAAAGATCGATGCAGTGGTCTGGGACATAGGCCGCGTGCTGGTGCAGTGGGATCTGGCCCGCATCTACCGCGACCTGATTCCCGACCCGGCAGAACGCGCTGCCTTCACGGCGCAGGTCGTCAGCGAGGACTGGCACGCGCAGCATGACGCGGGCGTCTCGTGGGTAGAAATGGTCGCGACGCGCAGCGCCGAATTCCCCCAGCACGCCGCGCTGATCGAACGCTACGCCACGCATTGGCTCGAATCGGTGCCGGGTCCGGTCGAAGGCACGCATCCGCTGGTCGAACGCCTGACGAAGCGCGGCGTGCCGCAGTTCTGCATCACCAACTTCGGCGTCGATGCCTTCGCAGCTTTCCGCCCGACCTTCCCGATTCTCGACCACTTTGCCGACATCGTGGTTTCGGGGGTGGAAAAGCTGGTGAAGCCGGACGCCGCGATCTTCCACCTCGCCGCGCGCCGCTTTGGCCATGCGGCGGAACGCATGGTGTTCATCGACGACAACGCCGCGAACATCGCGACCGCGCAGGTGCTGGGCTGGCAGGTGCACCACTTCACCGGCGATGCCGTCGCACTGGAAGCGGACCTGACGGCGCTGGGCGCGCTTTAACGCAGCCCGATCACCGAAATCTCGCGCCCATAACTCGCCTCGCCGCGATGCGTCGCGCGCCGGAACGAATAGAAGCGCTCTTCTTGCGCGTAGGTATCCTCGCCCAGCATGGCGACCGTGCCTACGCCCACCGCGCGCAGGCGGTCGGCGACATAGCCTTCCAGATCGAACCAGGCATGGCCCGGCTTGCCCGCCCGGAAAAAGCGCTCGTTCTGCGCATCCGCTTCCAGAAAGCGGCGCTCGAAGCCTTCATCGACCTCGTAGCTTTTCTGCGCGATGCACGGGCCGACCACGGCGGCGATGTTCGCCCGTGTCGCGCCCAATGCTTCCATCGCGGCCACGGTGGCGTCAGTCACGCCGGTAAAGGCGCCCTTCCAGCCCGCGTGCGCCGCGCCGACCACGCCTGCTTGCCGATCGTGGAAGAGCACCGGCGCGCAATCGGCGGTCAGCACACCCAGCAGCACCCCGGTCCGGTCGGTGACAAGCGCATCGGCATGGGGCCGCGCGTCGTCGGCCCACGGCTCGGTCACCGTCACCACGTCGGGCGAATGGACCTGATAGCAGCACGTCAGCGTCGCGCCCGGCAGGACGGCTTCAACCACCCGGCGGCGGTTCTCGGCGGTGAGCGCGGGATCGTCCTCGGAAAAGCTGACGTTCAGCCCGGCCACGACACCCGTGCTCACGCCACCCTGGCGCCCCAGGAAGCCATGCGCCGCCCCGGCCAGAGCGGGATGGGTCAGCGCTGCGACAGGCTCGCTCACCCTTCGAGGCTCCGCGTCACCTGCTCGCGCACGTCGCGCGACAGGCCGGGTGCGGCGGCGATCCGCGCCAGCTCGCCCCGCATCAGCGCGGCCCTGCCCGGTTCGACCTTGCGCCAACGCCCCAGCGGCGGAACGAATCGCGCTGCGACATTGCCGTTGATCGGATCGAGCTGGAGAATGAGATCCGTAATCATGCGATAGCCCTCGCCGCTCGCCGCATGGAACGCACCCGGATTGGCGGCGAACGCCATGTAGAGCGCCCGCACCCGGTTGGGATTCGTCAGCGTGAAGGCAGGATGCGCCGCCAGCGCCTTGACGTGATCGAGCGCATGGGGGTGGAGCGAGCCCGCCTGCAGCGAGAACCACTTGTCGATCACCAGCATGTTGTCGGCAAACCGCTCGTGGAAATCGGCCAGCGCCGCAGCACGTTCCGGGCCATCGAGCCCGGCCAGCACCATCAGCGCCGCCTGCCCGTCGGTCATATTGTCGGCCGCCGCATACTGCGCGCTTGCGCGGCGCGCCGTCTCCGCCGGGTCGGCGGCGGCCAGATAGACCAGCGCCTGCGTCTTCAGCTTGCGCGCGCCCCGCGCCTCGGCGGACAGGCTGTAGGGCACGGCGGTGCAGCGATCGTGCAGCGCGCACCACTGGTCCTTCAGCGTCTGCCCCAGCCAGCCCTTCAGCGCCTCGCGTTCGTCGTGGACCTTGCCCGGATCGACCGCCGGGATCTGTTCGGCCAGATAGGCCTCGCCCGGCAGGATCAGCAGTTCGCCGCGCATCAGGTCGTCGAGCGCCGAATCGCCAAGGATCGCCGCCACCGCGTCACCGATCGCCGTGCGCCCGGCATCGCGTTCCTCACCCGTCAGGCGGCCTTCCACCGCCGCGACGAGATGCTGGACCACCAGCTGCTGCATCGCCTCGTAGCGGGCGAAGGGATCGTCATCGTGCTGCGCAAGGAACACCAGATCCTGCGCCGACACCGCCGACTGGATCGAGACGGGGGCCGAAAAGCCCCGGTTGATCGACAACGCCGGAGCGCTTGCGAATCCCTCGAAGGTGAAGCTCTGCTCGGCCTCGGTCAGCACCAGCAGGTGTTCGCCCGCGTGCCTGCCGCTCGCGCGGTCGAACAGCGCGGTGCGCAGCGGGATCACCATCGGCTGCTTGTTCGGCTGACCGGGGGTGGCGGGCACCGTCTGCGTGCATGTCAGCGTCACGGTGTCACCTGCATGGGCCATCACCACATCGACGCGCGGCGTGCCCGCCTGCTCGTACCAGCGGCGGAACTGCTTGAGATCCAGCCCCGCGCCATCCTCGATCGCGCGCACGAAATCCTCGCAGGTCGCCGCCTCGCCATCGTGGCGCTCGAAGTACAGGTCGGTGCCCTTGCGGAACCGCTCTGGCCCCGCCAGCACCGTCATCATGCGGATTACCTCGGCGCCCTTGTTATAGACGGTCGCGGTGTAGAAGTTGCTGATTTCCTGATAGGAATCCGGTCGGATCGGATGTGCCAGCGGCCCCGAATCCTCGGGGAACTGCGCCGCGCGCAGCACGCGCACATCCTCGATCCGCTTGACCGGGGCGCTGCCGCGATCTGCGCTGAACTGCTGGTCGCGCAGTACGGTGAAGCCTTCCTTCAGGCTCAGCTGGAACCAGTCGCGGCAGGTCACCCGGTTGCCCGACCAGTTGTGGAAATATTCGTGCGCGACCACGCCCTCGATCGCGTCATAGTCCGCGTCCGTCGCGGTCTCGGGATCGGCGAGGATGTAGCGCGTGTTGAACACGTTCAGCCCCTTGTTCTCCATCGCACCAGCGTTGAAGTCGGACACGGCGACGATGTTGAACAGGTCGAGATCGTACTCGCGGCCATAGACCTCCTCGTCCCACGCCATCGAGGCGATCAGGCTGCGCATGGCATGGTCGGTCCGCGTCTCGTCACCCGCGCGCACATAGATGGCGAGGTCCACCTTGCGCCCCGAACGCGTGACGAAGCTGTCGCGCGCCGCCACCAGATCGCCCGCGACCAGCGCGAACAGGTACGAAGGCTTGGGCCAGGGATCGTGCCACTCGGCCCAGTGGGTGCCGCCCTCGCCCGCACCGCTCGCCACGGGATTGCCGTTCGACAGCAGCACGGGGAAGGCCGCCTTGTCGCCGCTCATCCGCACCGAATAGACCGAGAGCACGTCGGGCCGGTCGGGGAAGAACGCGATGCGGCGGAAACCTTCAGCCTCGCACTGGGTGCAGAGCATCCCGCCACTGGCATAAAGCCCCGAAAGCTGCGTGTTCGCGGTCGGATTGACCACGGTGTCGATGGTCACGGTGTGTTCGTCGCCCGGCAGGTCGAGCAGCAGGTCGCCGCCATCCATCCGCCAGTCGTTGTGGGGCTGGCCATCGACCAGCACCGCTTGCGCGACCAGCCCGTCGCCATTGAGCCGCAGCAGCGCCCCACCGTCGCCCGCCGGATTCTTCGCCACTTTGAGCGCGCTGCGCACGCGCGTCGCATCGAGCGAGAGCGTGAAATCGAGCGCCACTTCCGGCACCAGCCATGCGGGCGGGCGATAATCCGCGCGAAGGACGACTTCGGCGGGGGCGAGCGGCGTATGCGACAGGTCGTTCATGACGGCCAAGGTAGGGAGCCGTTGTGGCAGGGGCAATTCGGGTTATGGTGAAAACGATGCGAAACCTGCTGATTTTCGGGATGGGCTACACCGCGCAAGCCCTCGCGACCCGCCTGCGCGCTCAAGGCTGGACTGTGCGCGGCACCGGCAGCGCGGGCGATATCGCCTTCGACGACCGCGCCGGCGTGGAAACCGCGCTGACCGAAGCCTCGCATGTCCTCTCCTCCGTGCCCCCGGCGCGCACCGGCGGCGATCCGGTGCTGGACACCTATGGCGAGGCGCTACGCCAATGGCCCGGCGCGTGGATCGGCTACCTGTCTTCCACCGGCGTCTATGGCGACGCGGGCGGCGCGTGGGTGGACGAGGCCACGCCCGTCGGCGGTGGGCGTCGTACCGCGCGGGTGGAGGCGGACCTTGGCTGGCAGGCGCTGGGCGCGCGAACCCGCGTGTTCCGCCTGCCCGGCATCTACGGCCCCGGCCGCAGCGCGTTGGAGCGCGTGCGCGATGGCCTCGCCCACCGCATCGCCTTGCCCGGTCAGGTGTTCAGCCGCGTGCATGTCGAAGACATTGCCTCGGGCGTGATCGCAGCGATCGCAGGACCGCCTGGCGTCTACAACCTCGCCGACGACCTGCCCTCCAGCCAGAACGCGGTGATCGAGGAAGCAGCGCGGCTGCTCGGCGTTGCACAGCCGCCCATGCAAACGCTGGAGGAGGCGCAGCTATCGCCGATGGCCCGCGCCTTCTATGCCGAGAACCGCCGCGTTGCGAACGGCAGGGCGAAGCGGCTGCTCGGCTGGACTCCAGCCTATCCCACCTACCGCGAGGGCCTGCGCGCCCTCAACGCCACGACCAGCCCCGCGCCCACCAGTGCGGACCCCGCTGCCGCCAGAACGGACCATTCGTAGCCTTCGAACAGCGTCGACAGCAGCATCGCCACCACCGGGATAATCACGCTCGAATAGGCCGCACGCCCCGGCCCCAGATCGCGCAGCAGGCGCGCATAGATCGGAAAGGTCAGCACCGACCCCGCCAGCGCGAGATAGGTGATGCCGCCGAAGTAGCCCGCGCGCGGCTCGAACTGCGGCGCGCCATAGAGCGCCAGCGCGACACCAACGTCGGCAGTCACGCCCCACAGCATCGCCCACGCCAGCAGCGCGACCGGCGAATGGCGATGCGCCTCGGGCCCTGCCTGCAACACGTTGGCGCCCGACGCGCTCATCAGCGCGATCATCGTGAACGCCACGCCCAGCGGCACCTGCCCGCCCGGCGGCGCCAAACGATATTCGTGCAGCAGCAGCAGCGCGATCCCGCCCAGCGCGATCACCGATCCGATCAGGAACCCGCGCGTGATGCGCTGGCCCAGAAAGCCCCGCGCCAGCAGCACATTGGGCACCATCAGCAGCGCGAACAGCACCGCGACGATGCCCGAGGTCAGGTAACGTTCGGCGCGATAGACGAACTGGAAGTTCAGGCAGAACTGCAACAGCCCGACCAGCAACGCGAGCCGCTGGCCGGCGCGCCCCAGCCGCAGCGAATCGCCGCGCACCAGCGCCAGCACGAACATCCCTGCCGCCGCCAGCACGAAGCGCCAGACCACCGACCAGCTCGGCGGCACCGATCCCACCTGATCCTTGATCACCAGCCAGGTCGAACCCCAGACCAGCGTGATCAGCGCGAACCCACCGATCGCACGTGGCGTCCAGCCGTGCTCGCCCGGCGCGGTCATGGCGTCGCGCTCACAGCCCGGCGATCGCACGAGCCAGCGCGGCGACATGGCCCGCATCGCTGTTCCACGCCGTTACCAGCCGCGCCGCGCCCGGCGCTCCGGCCGGCGCGGGCCAGTCGTAGAAATCGAACCCGAGCTTGTGCAGCGCCGCCTGTTCGGCATCCGACAATACCACGAACACCTCGTTCGCCTCGACCGGATGGATCAGGCGTTCGCCACAGGCGGCAGCGATTTCCTGCGCGGCGGCATTGGCGGCGCGGGCGTTCTCCAGCCACAGGTCGCCCTCCAGCATCGCCAGCACTTGCGCGGCCAGATAGCGGCCCTTCGATTGCAGATGGCCTGCGCGCTTGCGGCGATAGCGCACGACGTCGGAAAGGCCCGGCTCGAAGAACACCAGCGCCTCGGCGTTCATGCCACCGTTCTTGACGAAGCCGAACGACAGCGCGGACACCCCCGCCTCGCAGGTCACCTCCGCCGCCCGGCAGCCAAGGTGCGCCACCGCATTGGCAAAGCGCGCGCCATCCATGTGCAGGCCCAGCCCGCGCTCCGCCGCAAGGCTGCCCAGCGCCGCAACTTCGCGCGGGGCATAGGCGCGGCCATATTCGCTCGCCTGCGTGATCGAGATGGCGTGCGGCTGCACCTGATGCACGTCGTCGCGAATCGGGTCGATCACCGCGCGCACTGCATCCACCGACAGCTTGGCGCCCTCGCCATCGGCCAGCATCAGCTTGGCGCCATGCGTGAAGAAGCCGGGCGCGCCGCCCTCGTCGACCTCGATATGCGCCTCGCGATGGCAGACCACGCCGCTATGCGGAGGCACCATCGCCGCCAGCGCCAGGCAATTGGCCGCCGTGCCCGTCGCCACCCACAGCGCGGTGCATTCGGTGCCGAACAGATCGGAAAAGGCATCGTCCAGCCGCCCGCTCAGTGCATCGCCATCATAGGCGGCATCTGCGCTGTCGGCTGCGTGCAACGCCTCCCACACACGGGGATGGACAGTGGCCGCATTGTCGGAAAAGAATTTCATGTGAAACTGCCTTAGGCTCGCCGCGTTGGCGGTCAAGGACAGCAGGCAACAAGGACAGCATCATGGCGCAGGACACCACCGACGTGACGATCACCCATCTCGATCAGGGCGCGCGCGGCGAATACCACGCCCGTGTCGAAGGGGCCGAAGCGATCGGCCGCCTGACCTACGAGCGCCGGGGGGACGTGCTGGTGGCGGACCACACGCTGGTGCCCGAGGAAATCGGCGGTCGCGGCGTCGCGGGCAAGCTGGTCGAGGCGCTGATCGAAGACGCGCGCAAGTTCGGCTGGAAGATCGAGCCGCAATGCAGCTACGTCGCCGTCGCGTTCAAACGCCACCCGGAATGGGCGGATCTGCGCGCGTGAATATCCGAAGGGCGGGAAATGGTGCTGCTGGGGAGGATTGAACTCCGGCTCCACGCCCAAATAATCTTGAAAACAATAGGATTTTTTCAGCCTCTGTTCCGCTGGTAATAGCCGGATGTAACAGTTCGTGCAAGGCTGACACGCGGGTAGTTGTCGTGATTTGACGGTCTAGTTTCCCCACACGCTCTTTGCGACGGCCCCTAAGGCGGACCCTCCGCCGAAAAAAGCTAATGCGCTCGACGCTCCTGCCGAAACCAGTAGAAAAACTGCCCTTGACCGGATGCACGCCAAGGCGAAGGCCAGCTTGGGACTGCCCGCTTGGATGAATGCCTTAATCTGTGCTGTTTCCGCGGAATACCTATCCATGCGGTCTCCGTAAGGGATAGTCCCCAAAGTGGGTGTCGGATTTCATTGAGCAGCCCCTGCGACACCAGAACGCCGCATGGGCCTGTCGAATCTCCCGCTTCCGGCGTCAGAAAGAAGCTGGTCGTATGCCCGCATCTGCTGCTCCAGCAGCGTCTGTCGGCGCTTCCAAGCGAGCCGCCTACCCGGCGTATCAGCTTCGACACGCAGCCGGGCAACATTGCGGAAGGCGGGAGCTTGCTGGTGAAGGGGGAGGGGCACGAAGAAATCGGCGTCCGAGTTCTCCATCACGTACGGTCGATCTTCACTGATCAGAGCGCGTGACGCATCAAATGCTAAGCGCGTAGGCGCATATCCAAGGAACCCAGCGGCGGGCTAGAGCGACGTGTTCACCGATATTGCTGCCCTGAGGTTCAAGGGCGGCGGACAAGATCGCCTTAGCCTCATCATCGGATATGTCATCGCGCTTGGTCTTGACCCGCTTGGGACCACGAACCTCCATAGCGGCGGCGACGTTCTGCGCTACCCGGCCATCGTCAAAAGCAATCTTGAACACACGGGCGACCGCTGCCCGGTACGTACCCCGGACGGTGCGAGTTGAAAGGCCCGATGCAACGAGCGCCTTGAGCCAGCCGGAGAAATCCGCGCGGGTTACTGCTGCTGCGTCGTCGTGATCCAAGTGCTTCACGAAAGCCACAACCGCTGCGCGCCACTTCGCCACCGTATGAGGCACAGCAGCGCCGCTGGCTGCGTAGTCATCAAACAAGGCCGTGATGCTGACGGTCGGAGCGTTGGGGATGCGTGGGCGCTGCGGCGACCGAATGCCTAGCTTTTCATTCCCCGCTTCCATGACCGCTATGGCCTGCTCCAGTTCCTCAATCTTAGCTTCTCGCTGCTTGATGAGGTCAACCGCTGCGGCTTGCTCTGGCGGTAGCATCGCTGTGCTGGTCATCTTTCGCTGGTTCCACAGGATGCGTAGTTCGGCCCGCTTCTCTTTCCTTGCCGCGCTCTCCGCCGCCATTCGGGCGACTGCCTCCGCTTCCTCCTGCGCCTGTTGCTCAACCAACGGAGTCACGGGAGACGCGACTAGGGCACCGGCAAGCGCCACCCTTGCATCATCAATCTGTTTGTTCGTGTCGATCACGTGAGCGGGGAGCCGTCGCTTGGCCTCCTCCCGATCCTTCGTGCGAAGGCTGAACTTCCATTCCGTGCGTGGATTGCCCGTGGCAGTCTTGAAGTCCCCCGCAAATCGTCGGGTACAGTGCGCCGGAAGTAGTAGGTCGATTCGACCTTATCGAGATGGGTACACATGGGTGCGGCTCCGTTACAGATGTAACAGGCGACCGTCAAAACCCGCTGATTTCCAAGGTTTTCCTGATTTTTCAGGAAGGGAAATGGTGCTGCTGGGGAGGATTGAACTCCCGACCTCAGCCTTACCAAGGATGCGCTCTACCACTGAGCTACAGCAGCACACCATTTCCGTCTGACCGGCCGTCCGAACCGCGTCGGTGGCAGGCAGGGGCGCGCTTTGGCGGCGAGGGGCTGCTTTGTCAAGCGCGCCCTTGCAGCTATTTGCCGCATCGCGGTAAAGCGGGGGCCATGAGCACCGAAACTGGTACACAAGAAGCGGGCAGGCAAACGCGCGAGGAACGCCTGGCCGAACGGCTGCGCGAGAACCTGCGGCGGCGCAAGGCGCAAGCCCGCGCCATGGATGGCCGCACGGATTCGTCGCCGGACGAATCGTCCAAAGGCTGAATCCCTTCCCAAACGGCGGCCCGGCGGCTAGGGGCGCTGTCTTTCCGTACTCACGTCTTTCGTGCGCAACCTTAGCAGGAGCGAAGATGCCCCGCCTGATTCTGATCCGTCACGGCCAGTCGCAATGGAACCTGGAAAACCGCTTCACCGGCTGGTGGGACGTCGACGTGACCGAAAAGGGCGCGGCCGAGGCTTTCGCCGCGGGCCAGTTGCTCAAGGACAAGGGCGTGCTGCCGACGCTGGCGTTCACGTCGCTGCAGACCCGCGCGATCAAGACGCTGCATCTCGCGCTTGAAGCGATGGGTCGCCTGTGGGTGCCCGAAGACAAGGACTGGCGCCTCAACGAACGCCACTATGGCGGGCTGACCGGGCTGGACAAGGCCGAGACCGCCGCCAAGCACGGCGACGATCAGGTCAAGGTGTGGCGTCGCAGCTTCGACGTGCCGCCGCCGCCGCTGGAAGCTGGCAGCGCGTTCGATCTCTCGTCCGACCCGCGCTATGCCGGGATCGCGGTGCCCGCGACCGAAAGCCTCAAGGACACCATCGCGCGCGTCCTGCCCTGCTGGGAGGAAAAGATCGCGCCCGCGCTGAAGGCCGGAGAGACGGTGATCGTCTCGGCCCACGGCAACAGCTTGCGCGCGCTGGTCAAGCACCTGTCGGGCATTTCGGATGCCGACATCACAGGGCTTGAAATTCCGACCGGCCAGCCGATCGTCTACGAACTCGACGACAACCTCGCCGAAATCGAACGCTATTACCTGTCCGAGCGCTGAGCGCCGGACAGCCAAGGGGGAAACGGGCATGAGCGACACGCCCCGCGTTGCCATCGTCATGGGCAGCCAGTCCGACTGGGAAACGATGAAGAACGCCTCGGCGGTGCTGGACAAGCTCGGCGTAGGCCATGACTGCCGCATCGTTTCGGCACACCGCACGCCCGATCGCCTGGTCGCCTTCGCCAAGGGCGCGGATGCCGAAGGCTTCAAGGTGATCATCGCGGGCGCTGGCGGCGCGGCGCACCTGCCGGGCATGGTCGCATCGATGACGCACCTGCCCGTGCTGGGCGTGCCGGTCGAATCCAAGGCGCTGAAGGGCATGGATTCGCTGCTGTCGATCGTGCAGATGCCCGGTGGCATTCCGGTCGCCACGCTGGCGATCGGCGTTCCGGGCGCGACCAATGCCGGGATTTTGGCGGCGTCGATCCTGGCGACCTCGGATGCGGACCTTGCCGAACGCCTGATCGCGTTCCGCACCGCACAGACCGATTCGGTCGCCGAAAAGCCGGCTTGAGAGGGAAAGGGCGGGCATGATCGCGCCGGGCGAAACCATCGGCATCCTCGGCGGCGGTCAGCTGGGCCGGATGATCGCGCTCGCCGCGGCCAATCTCGGCTATCGCTGCCACGTCTACGCGCCCGAAGCCGATTCCATCGCCGCCGATGTCTGCGCCGCGTTCACGCAAGGGCACTACGACGATTCCGAGAAGCTGGCCGCCTTTGCCGCACAGTGTGCGGTCGTCACCTACGAGTTCGAGAACGTCGCTGCCACGCCGCTGGAGGCCGTGACGGGCCATGCCCGCCTGCATCCGCCCGCGCGGGCGCTGGAAGTGGCGCAGGACCGGGTGAACGAGAAGACCTTCGTCGAGGCGCTGGGCGGACGTCCCGCGCCCTGGGCCAAGGTGGACAACAAGGCCGACCTCCTCGCCGCCGTCGAACGCATCGGCACGCCCGGCATCCTCAAGACCCGGCGCGACGGCTATGATGGCAAGGGACAGTGGCGGATCATGTCGGCAGCGGACGCGCAAGCGCTCGATCTGCCGACCAAGCCGCTGATCTACGAAGGGTTCGTGACCTTCGAGGCGGAGTTCTCGGTCATCCTCGTGCGCGGGGCTGACGGCGATGTGCGGTTCTGGGACAGCGCCGAGAACGTACACAAGGCGGGCATCCTCGACCGCTCGACCGTCCCCGCCTCCCCGCTGATCCTGGCGCAGGTGGACGAAGCCCGCGCGCTGGCGAAGCAGGTGGCCGATGCGCTGGATTACGTGGGCGTGCTGACGCTCGAATTCTTCGCGACCGAGGCCGGGCCGGTGTTCAACGAGATGGCGCCACGCGTTCACAACTCGGGCCACTGGACCATCGAGGGTGCGCTCACCAGCCAGTTCGAGAACCACGTGCGCGCGATCTGCGGGCTGCCGCTGGGATCGACCGCGCTGGCGGCCAAGGGCGTGGTCATGGACAACCTGATCGGCGATGATGCCCACGACTGGCCGAAGATCCTGTCGGACGAAGCCAACCACCTTCACCTCTACGGCAAGGAAGCGGTGCGGCCCGGCCGGAAGATGGGGCACGTGACGCGGCTGGTGCTTTGACCTTGGCGCGGTCGATCTTCGCCATCGTCGCGCGTGCGAGCGATGGGACGATTGGCGACAGAGGGCGGCTTGCCTGGCATATTCCCAATGATCTCAAGAGGTTCAAGGCCCTGACCCTGGGCCACCCGATGATCATGGGGCGCAAGACCTTCGAATCGCTGCCGGGCCTGCTGCCAGGCCGCCGCCACATCGTGCTGACCCGCGATGCGCAATGGTCCGCGCCCGGTGCCGAGGTGGCCCATGATGTCGAATCCGCGCTGGCGCTGGCGGGCGAAGGCGACATCGCGGTGATCGGCGGGGCCGAGGTGATCGCGCTGCTGGAGCCGTGGACCACCCGCTTCGAACTGACCGAAGTGCATGGCACGTTTGCGGGCGACACCGTGATGCCCTATCCCGGCCCCCAGTGGCGGGAAACCAAGCGCGAGGCGTACCCGGCCGAAGGCGGGCGACCGGCGTACGATTTCGTGACGCTGGAGAGGGGCTGACAGATCATGAGCATGCGGCGGCGCGTGGGCTGGGGCGTGGTATTCCTGCTGCTGTTCGCGGCGGCCTTCGTGCTCGGCCCGCTGCCGACGATGGTCGAAAAGCGCATGAACGTGATCGACGGCAAGCCGCTGATTGCGGTTTCAGATCGGGCGAAGGCACTCCACAAGACATTGACCATCGTCGACCTGCACGCCGACACGCTGATGTGGCGGCGCAATCTGGACGATCGCGCCAGCCATGGCCACGTCGACCTGCCGCGTCTCGAACAGGGCAACGTCGCGCTGCAGGTGCTGTCGAGCGTGACCAAGTCGCCGCAGGGGCTGAACTACGACGCCAATGGCGACGACAGCGACAGCATCACCGCGCTGGCGGTGGCGCAGATGCAGCCGCCGCGCACGTGGTTCTCGCTGGCCGAACGCTCGCTGTGGCACGCGCGCAAGCTGGACGAGCAGGCGGCGAAATCGAAAGGCGCGTTGCGCAAGGTGACCGATCCCGCGGCGATCGACGCCCTGTTCGCCGCGCGGCGGGGCAAACCCGTGCCGGTCGGCGCGCTGCTGTCGATCGAGGGGCTGCACGATCTGGAAGGCAAGGCGGACAACCTCGACCGGCTCTATGCCGCCGGGTTCCGCATGGCGAGCCTGACCCACTTCTTCGACAACCAGCTCGCAGGCTCGATGCACGGGCTGAAAAAGGGCGGGCTGACCCCGTTCGGGCGGCAGATCGTGCGGGCCATGGAAGACAAGGGCATGATCGTCGACATCGCGCACCTGTCGCACACCGGCGTGGCGCAAGTGCTGGCGATGGCGCGCCGCCCGGTCATCTCCAGCCACGGCGGGGTGCAGGCGACGTGCATGGTCAACCGCAACCTGATCGACGACGAGATCCGCGGCGTGGCAAAGACCGGCGGCGTGATCGGCATCGGCTACTGGGACGCCGCCGTCTGCGACACGTCCCCGCGCGCGGTGGCCAAGGCCATGCGCCATGTGCGCGACCTCGTGGGCATCCGCTTCGTGGCGCTGGGCAGTGATTTCGACGGCGCGACGACCACGCGCTTCGATACCTCGCAGCTGGAACAGGTGACGCAAGCCCTGCTCGACGAGGGCTTTTCCGACGCTGATATCCGCGCCGCGATGGGCGAGAATGCATTGCGCGTCTTGCGCGCAGGGCTGGTGCCGATGCATGGGAACGCGCGATGAGGCTCGACGCGCGACATTCCGTTCCCGAATCCTTGCGCGGCGCGATCGTCGCGCTGGGCAATTTCGATGGGTTCCACCTTGGCCATCAGGCCGTGGTGGGCGAGGCCGTGGCCTGGGCGAAGGCGGAAGGGCGTCCGGCGATCGTCGCCACGTTCGATCCGCACCCGGTGCGCTATTTCGATCCCGACGCGGCGCCGTTCCGGCTGACCACGCTCGACCAGCGCGAGGAACTGTTCACCGCCGCCGGGGCCGACGCGATGCTGGTCTTCGCCTTCGACGGCGAGCTGGCGGGAACCAGCGCGCCCGATTTCGTGACGAAGCTGCTGGCCGAACGCTTTGGCGCGGCGGGCGTGGTGACGGGCGAGGACTTCACTTTCGGCAAGGCGCGCGGCGGCAACGTCGGCGTGCTGTGCGACGTCGGCGCGACCTGCGGCGTGCGCGCCCGCGCGGTCGGCCCGGTGCTGGAAGCGGGCGAGGTGGTCTCGTCCAGCCGCATCCGCGAGGCACTGATCGCGGGCGATTGCGAAACGGCGACGCGGCTGCTGACGCGGCCCTTTGCCATTCGCGGGATCGTCCAGCATGGCGACAAGGTGGGGCGGCAGCTCAATTTCCCCACCGCCAACCTCGACCTCGGCACCTATCTGCGCCCGGCCTATGGCGTCTATGCCGTCACCGGCCGGATGCCCGACGGGCGCGTGGTCAAGGGCGCGGCCAACATCGGCATCCGGCCGCAGTTCGAACCGCCCAAGGAATTGCTCGAACCGCACTTCTTCGATTTTTCGGGCGATCTCTATGGACAGGAGATCGAGGTGGCCTTCCACCACTTCCTGCGCGGCGAGGCGAAGTTCGATGGCCTCGATGCCCTGATCGCGCAGATCGGGCGCGACTGCGACGAAGCGCGGCGACTGCTGGCGGATTGAACGGGCGCCGCGCAAGGCCCCTGCCCACCCCGCTGCGACTAACGCTTGGCTATCGCCAAACGCAAGTCTCGCTGCCCCTCCCGCAGGCGGGAGGGGGTTGTGGTTCTGCCCCTCCCGCAGGCGGGAGGGGTTGGGGGTCGGCTTTGCCGCGCGCTGCCCCGTGCGAACCAAATTGCGCTAGGCCGGTCGGGGCGCTAAGGCCCGGCGGTTATGACCGAACAGCGTGATTTCCGCCCGACCGTCTTCCTGCCGAAGACCGACTTCCCGATGAAGGCTGGCCTGCCCCAGAAGGAGCCGGGCATTCTGGCGCGCTGGCAGGAGGCCGACCTGTATCGCCGCTTGCGCGAAACGCGCGCCGGGGCGGAACAGTTCATTCTTCATGACGGCCCGCCTTATGCCAATGGCGACATGCACATCGGCCATGCGCTGAACCATATCCTGAAGGACATGGTCTGCCGCACGCAGTCGCTGCTGGGCAAGGATGCGCCTTACGTTCCGGGCTGGGACTGCCACGGCCTTCCCATCGAATGGAAGGTCGAGGAGGAATACCGCAAGAAGAAGAAGAACAAGGACGAGATTCCGCCCAAGGAGTTCCGCGCCGAATGCCGCGCCTATGCCCAGAAGTGGGTGGACACGCAGCGCGAGCAGCTCAAGCGCCTCGGCATCCTGGGTGACTGGGACAACCCCTACCTGACAATGGACTTCCAGGCCGAAGCGACCATCGTGGGCGAACTGCTGAAGTTCGCCGAGAGCGGCCAGCTCTATCGCGGGGCCAAGCCGGTGATGTGGTCGCCGGTGGAAAAGACGGCCCTCGCCGAAGCCGAAGTCGAATACGAGGACATCGTTTCGACGCAGGTGGACGTGGCGTTCGAGATCGTCGAATCGCAGGTTCCCGAGCTGGTCGGCGCTTATGCGGTGATCTGGACGACGACGCCGTGGACGATCCCGGTGAACCAGGCTTTGGCTTATGGGCCGGAGGTTGAGTATGTCGTTTCCGAGATTGACGGACGCCGCTTTGTCTATGCCCTACAGCTTGAACAGGCATTGCTGGCTCGTCTTGGCAGGGAATCCGTCGACAAAGGCTTCGGCCTTCTCAAAGCTAATGCACTCGCTGGCACCATCGCCCGCCACCCGATGCACGCACTCGGCGGGTTCTTCGCCAAGCCGCGTCCCCTCCTCGCGGGCGATTTCGTCACCACCGAGAGCGGCACCGGCCTTGTCCACATGGCGCCCGACCATGGCGAGGACGACTTCGCGCTGTGCAAGGCCAACGGGATCGAGCCGGTGTTCGCCGTGCTCGGCGATGGCAAGTATCGCGATGACTGGGGCTGGCTTGGCGGGCAGGGCAGCGTCATCAACCCCAAGTTCAACGCGCCCGACGGGCCGATCTGCGAAGCCTTGCGCGAAGCGGGCGGTCTGCTGGCGGCGAGCGCGGACTACAAGCATTCCTACCCGCATTCGTGGCGGTCGAAGGCCAAGGTGATCTACCGCTGCACGCCGCAGTGGTTCGTGCCGATGGATCGGCCGGTCCAGTTGCCGCACGCCAAGACGGCCTCGGAAAAGAGCTGGGAAAACGAGGGCGGCGCGCTGATCCACGATCACGCCACGCTGCGCGAAATCGCGGTCGGGGCCATCGCCCAGACGCGCTTCGTGCCCGAAAAGGGCCGCAACCGCATCGGCGCGATGGTCGAAGGACGGCCTGACTGGGTGCTGTCGCGCCAGCGCGCGTGGGGCGTGCCGATCACGCTGTTCGTGAACCGCAAGACCGGCCAGTACCTCGATGACCCCGCGGTCAACGCGCGCATCGTCGCGGGCATCCGCGCCGAGGGCGTCGATGCGTGGGACGACGAACGCGCGCAGGCGTACCTTGGCGAGCACTATCGGCTCGAGGATTACGAACGCGTCACCGACATTCTCGACGTGTGGTTCGATTCGGGTTCGACCCATGCCTTCGTGCTGGAGAGCGGGCGCTGGCCCGACCTGTTGCGCCCCGAAGGCTGGAGCGGCCCGCGCGCCGATCTCTACCTTGAAGGCAGCGACCAGCATCGCGGCTGGTTCCAGTCCTCGCTGCTCGAATCCTGCGCGACGCGGGGCCATGCGCCCTACAAGGCGGTGCTGACCCATGGCTTCACCATGGACCAGAAGGGCATGAAGATGTCCAAGTCGCTGGGCAACACGATCAGCCCGATCGACCTGATGCGCGATTATGGCGCGGACATCCTGCGGCTGTGGGCGCTCTCGGTCGATTTCACCGAGGACCACCGCATCGGCAAGGAGATCCTGCAGGGCGTTGCCGACCAGTATCGCAAGCTGCGCAACACCTTCCGCTACCTGCTGGGCGCGCTCGACGGGTTCGATGAGGCCGAGAAGGTGGCCGTGGCCGAGATGCCCGAGCTGGAACGCTACATGCTGGTCCTGCTCGAAAAGCTCGACGCGACGCTGAAGCAGGCTGTCGCGGACTTCGACTACAACACCTATGTCCGCGCGCTGAGCGAGTTCTGCAACGAGGACCTGTCGGCGTTCTTCTTCGATATCCGCAAGGACTGCCTCTATTGCGACGCGCCTTCGGACCCGAAGCGCCGCGCCTATCGCACCGTGCTCGACGTGCTGTTCCATGCGCTGGTGCGCTATGCCGCGCCGGTGCTGGTGTTCACCTCGGAAGAGGTGTGGCAGTCGCGCTTCCCCGGCAGCGACAGCGTCCACCTGCTGGTCTGGCCGCAGGTGCCGGTCTCGACCGTGGATGTCGATCGCTGGGCCGAACTGCGCAACCTGCGCATCGCGGTGAACGAGGCGATCGAGCCGCTGCGCCGCGAAAAGGTGCTGGGATCGGGCCTCGAAGCCATCGTGACCGTGCCGGAAAGCGCGCCGCAGGCCGACCTTGCGGAACTGTTCATCACCGGGACAGTTGCGCGCGGGCAGGGCGAGGACGTGACCGTGACGCGAACCGATGACCACAAGTGCGGCCGTTGCTGGCGCCATCTTCCCGAAGTGACGGAAGACGGGGCGCTGTGCGCGCGCTGCGAGGACGTGGTCGCCGCCATCGACGCGGGAGCCGCTGCGTGAAGCTGACCGGCCTGCGCCTGTTCGGCCTCGCCACGGCGCTGGTCGTGTTTGCGCTCGACCAGCTGGTCAAGTGGATCGTCGTCGGCCCGCTCGATCTCGTCCGCGTGGGCGCGATCGAGTTGCTGCCGATCTTCGATCTGCGCTACACCCAGAACTACGGCGTCTCGCTCGGCATGTTCACCGCCAATTCGGCGGAGATGCGCTTCGGCCTGGTCGCGGTGACCGCGCTGATCGCCACGGGCGTCGCGGTGTGGATGTGGCGCGAGAAGGTCCGGAGCGACGTCTTCGCGCTGGCGCTGGTGCTGGGCGGCGCGCTCGGCAACATCCGCGACCGCCTGATCGGCGGGTTCGTGATCGACTATGCCGACCTCCATATCGGCGAATGGCGTCCGTTCCTGATCTTCAACCTTGCCGATGCGGCGATCACCATCGGCGTTTTGATACTGCTTGCCCGCTCGCTGCTTTCGCGCGAAAAGCCCGCAGCGGGTGACCCTGTGCCCACGGAGACGAATTGATGCGTAAAGCCGCCGCCCTCTGCCTGCTCGCCCTGTCTGCGAGCGCGCTTTCCGCTTGTGGCGCGGGCGGTTCGCTGTTCAACCGCGCGCGTCCCGACGAATTCGCGGTGACGCGGCAGGCCCCGCTGGTGGTGCCGCCCGATTTCGCGCTGATGCCCCCCAACCCCGGCGCCCCGCGCCCGCAGGACGTGGACAGTTCCAAGCAGGCGCTCGACGCCCTGTTCGGCGGCCCGGCCCCGCGCAGCGCGGTGGAAACCGACACGCTGGGCAAGGCTGGCGCTTCGGCGGTGGGCATCCGCTCCACCGTGGGCGATCCGCAGACCCGCACCGTGGCCAAGGGCGCGACCGTGCAGTCGATCCTCGCCGCCCCCGAAGGCGACGGCGCATCGGCGCAAGCGAGCGTCCCCGGGAAGGGTTGAGCTTAAGGGCTGAGCGTTTCGCGCCAGTGCTGATGATGGAGGAAGCCCTGCATTTGCGGGGCTTTTTTCTTACCCGTCCGCGCCGGCTTCCTGCGGAATGTCGCGTTCGACCAGCAGCTTGTCGATCTTGCGCCCGTCCATGTCGACCACTTCGAAGCGCCAGCCCTGTTCGTGGAAGTGGTCGCCCTCGCCCGGCAGACGCTTGAGCACCGACAGGACGTAGCCTGCCGCCGTGGCGTAGTCGCGGTCTTCGGGCAGGTCGATGACGAGGCGATCGGCCATGGCGTCGGCGGGCAGCGCGCCCGACAGCAGCAACGAGCCGTCCTCGCGCTCGACCACCATCGGTTCGTCACCTTCGTCGCTGTGCGCCACGAAGTTCCCCGCGATGGCCGAAAGCAGGTCAGCCGGGGTGACGATGCCTTCGAGATGGCCGTATTCATCATGGACCAGCGCCATGGCCAGTTCGGCCTGCTGGATCACGCGCAACGCATCCATCGTATCGAGCTGGTCGGGCACGATCGCGGGCTTCTTCATCAGCGCGGGCAGATCGACCTTGCGACGGCGCAGCAGGACCGACAGCACATCGCGCACCTTGACCACGCCGACGATGGTATCGACCGAGCCATCGCCCACCAGCAGCAGCGAATGCGGGCTGTCCTCGATCGCTTCGCGCAGTTCGGCTTCGGGCGCGTCGGCGGCAATCCAGTGAAGCTGGGTGCGCGGGGTCATCACTTCGCGCACCGGGCGTTCGGCCAGCCGCATCACACTGGTCATCAGCGCGCGCTCGTCTTCCTCGATCACGCCCGAGCGCGTGGCCTCGGCAAAGATCATCTGGAGTTCTTCGGCGGTGACTTCCTGGTCGCTGCCCTTGGTCAGGCCGAGCAGGCGGATGATCAGGCCCGACGAGCGATCGAGCGCCCAGACGAACGGCGCGGTGACGCGCGCGACGATCGCCATCGGGCGCGAGGCGACGATGGCAATCGGCTCGGCCGCCTTGAGCGCGAGCTGCTTGGGCACGAGTTCGCCCACGACGAGGCTGAGGTAGGTGGTCACCGCGATCACCAGCACGAAGCCTGCATCGTCGGCATAGCGCGCCGGCACGCCCAGCGCGGCGAGGCGTTCGCCGGTAGGGCCGCCAAGGCTGGAGCCCGAATAGGCGCCTGCGATGATGCCGACCAACGTGATGCCGATCTGCACCGTCGAAAGAAACTTGCCCGGATCGGATGCAAGCGTCAGCGCCATTCTGGCACCCCCGTTGCCCGCATCGGCGGCGACCTTCAGCCGCGCCGGGCGTGCCGAGACGATCGCCAGTTCCGACATGGAAAACAGGCCGTTAAGGACGACGAGGCCCAAAATGACGAAGGCATCAGGCCAGGGAAACGGTGTCACGGCACGGGCGACTAGCAGATTTCCGGCGGTGCGCGAAGAGGCTCTTGGCACGCGGCGCTTATAACCATTCGGGAACTGTTCAGCCACGCGCGGCGTAATGCTGTAGTTCCACGCGCGCCACGATCACGATATCGCTGCGCGGGTCGCATTCGAAGGGGAAGAACAATGCATATTCGTCGGGTTTTCGTCTCGAGCCTCTGTGCCGTTTCACTGGTCAGCCTGTCGGCCTGCGTCACCGATCCCAACACGGGCGAGCGCAAGGTTTCGCGCACGGCCATCGGCGGTCTCGGCGGGGCGCTCGGCGGCGCGCTGCTGGGCGGGCTGATTGGCGGCAAGACCGGCCGCATCCTTGGTGCGGGCATCGGCGGCGTGGCCGGCGCGGCAGTCGGCTACAACATGGACAAGCAGATCAAGCAGCTGCGCGAGCAGACCGCCGGATCGGGCGTGGACGTGACGCCGACCGACAACGGCACCGCGATCCTCGTCAACCTGCCCAACGGCGTGACGTTCGATACCGACAGCACGGTGATCAAGCCGACCTTCCGCGACACGCTGGACCGCGTGGCGCAGTCGATGGTGCAGTACCCCAACTCGCTGATCGACGTGTACGGCCACACCGATTCGACCGGGTCGGAAACCTATAACCAGCAGCTGTCGGAACGCCGCGCGCAGGCCGTCGCATCCTACTTGTCCAGCCGTGGCGTTTCGTCGGCGCGCATCCGCAGCCAGGGCTTTGGCGAGACCCAGCCGGTGGCGTCGAACGCCACCGAGGAAGGCCGTTCGGCCAATCGCCGGGTCGAGATCAAGATCGTTCCGGTAACGCAGGACGATGTGGCCGCGGCGCGTTCGGGCCAGTAACAATCGGCCTTCATGCCAGCCGGGTTGACCTGAGCGTCGCCCGGCTGGCATCGGCACGGGCAAAGGAGATTTGCCCCGTGACCATTGCCCGCCGTCCCCTTGCAGGCCGTCTCACCAATCCCGTCGGCCTTGGCTGCATGTCGTTGAGCTGGGCCTATGGCGGCAGACCTGCGGACGCGGATGGGATCGCGCTGCTCCATCGCGCGATCGACCTGGGCTACGATCATTTCGACACCGCCCGTCTTTATGGGCTGGGCCACAACGAGACGCTGGTGGGCGAGGCGCTGAAAGGCCGCCGCGACAAGGTGTTCCTCGCGTCAAAGATGGGAATCTTCGCAAGTGGCGAAAAGCGCGGGATCGATTGTGCGCCAGCGACCATCCGCAGCGAGCTGGAAACGTCGCTCAAGCTGCTTCAGACGGACCACATCGATCTCTACTACATGCACAGGCGCGATTTTTCGGTGCCGATCGAGGATTCGGTCGGCGCAATGGCGCGGCTGATAGAGGAGGGCAAGATCGGGGCGATCGGCCTGTCCGAGATGTCCGCCGACACGCTGCGCAAGGCAAGCGCGGTGCATCCGATCGCGGCGATGCAGACCGAATATTCGCCCTGGACCCGGCAGGCCGAAATCGCCGTGCTGGAAGCCTGCCGCGAATCGGGAACGACGTTCGTCGCCTTTTCGCCGGTCGGACGCGGCGCGCTGACCGACGTGCTGCCCGAGCCGGACGGACTGGAGGAAAAGGACATCCGCCGCGCCATGCCGCGCTTCCAGGGCGAGAACTGGGCGCACAACCGCACGCTGTTGCGCGACTTCGCCGCGATTGCCGCGCGGGCCGGGGTGAGCGCGGCGCAGCTTTCGCTGGCCTGGGTGTTGTCACGCGGGGATCACGTCGTGGCGATTCCCGGCACGGCCAAGCTGGCGCATCTGGAAGAAAACATCGCGCGCTGGGACTGGGCGATTCCCGCCGAGGTGGCGGCGCAGGTCGATGCACTGATCAACCAGCAGACGGTGGCGGGGCACCGCTATGCGGCGGCGATGCAGGCGACGATCGATACCGAGGACTTCTGACGCCCGTTCCCGGGCCGCCCCCTATTCCTTGACCAGTCTGGCCGCACGTTCGGCCAGCCGGTCGACGGCGGCGGCATGGATCGCGGGCGAGGTGACGAGCAGGCCGAAGGCGCGCGGATCACGCTTGTTGTAATCGAGCGGCGCGCCGAAGGCATCGCTGACCGCCGCGCCTGCCTCGCGCGCGATCAGCGTGGCGGCGGCTATGTCCCATTCGAAGCCCCACCGCAGCGTGGCGAGCAGGTCCGCCTGGTTGGCGGCGACCATCGCGATGCGCAGCGCGATCGAGTTGGGCTTGTCCACCAGCACCAGATCCTGATCGACCTTGGCCAGCGCATCGGCGGGGACGCGCGCGCCCGGCAGGGTGGTGCGCGTGCTGGCACGCAGCGGCAGGCCGTTGCGGCTGGCCCCCTGCCCTGCCGTCGCGAACCAGAACTCGTCGCGCGCGGGCGCGCTCATCATGCCGATCAGCGGACGCCCGGCACTGACCAGCCCGACCGAGACGCACCAGCCGGGACGGCCCCGGATGAAATCGCGCGTGCCGTCAACCGGATCGACCAGCCAGCACAAGCCCCGCTCCAGCCGCTCGGGATGATCGACCGTCTCTTCCGACAGCCAGCCGGCCGATGGCAGCAACGCCCCCAGTTCGCGCTTGAGGAAAGCATCGACCGCAATGTCGGCCTCGCACACCGGGCTGCCCGGCGTCTTTTCCCAGACTTGCGGCGCGTGGCCATGGCCGGGCCAGTGCGACAGCGCCATCTGTCCCGCTTCGCGCACGATGTTTTCAAGGGCTGCGTAGTCGAGCATCCGGTCCAAGCGATGGGCCATGCCGCCGATTGGCGCAAGGGGGCGCGCTGCAGATACGAACAATGCGCCAAGGATCATGGTCAAGAGCGCGTGAACCATGCCCCGCGCGGTCATGCGGATTCCACGTATGAGGGACGTGCCCTAACTTTCGTTCCGGATTTGCAGTCGCCCGGCGCGGCTGCAGCAGCGACAGGAAGCACGCGCTATGACCGAGATTCTCCAGGACGGCACGTTCACGCGAACGCTGGGCGAAGTTTGGCGCGACTGGACCAGCGCGGGCGTGACCTTGGCCGATGCGCCGGGCTCGCTCACCGGCAACATGGCCACTCTGCCGGTGGGCGCGGACCTGTTCCAGCAATTCGGCAACCTTGCCAACGGCACCTACAAGCTGACGTTCATGGCCGCCAATCCGTCGGACAACGAGGCTCATCTGGTGTTCGCGGTGCAGCAGGCCGGCGGCACCTCGGTCAATACCGGGATGACGCTGGGTCTGGCCAAGGAAGTCGTGCTGCCCGCGCATAGCGATTTCGTGCCGGTGGAGCTGACCTTCACCATTGCCTCGCCCGGATATGCGGTGAACGAGTTCTATTTCTCGAACTCGTACAATTCTCCCGAATCCTCGATCGCCCACTCGGTCAATCCTGCGGGAACGCTGATCGAGGTGGCGCAGGTCTCACTGGCCAGCGTGCCCGCCGCGCAGAATGCCGTGCTCAACCTTCCGGCGGGCGAACAGTACCACTTCGAAGCGCTGATCGCGACCGCGGCCGACGGGTCGCGCGGCTGGCTGACGGGCCATGCGGACGCGAATGCACCCGGCGGCTGGTCCTATACCGTGGCGGGCGGCGATATCGCGGGCAAGGCGATCACCGCGGTCTATGCGCTCGAACACACCTCGGCCGTGATCGGCGCCACCTCGACGCTCGATGGCCGCACCACGCTGGTGCGCAGCGAGTTCGCCAGCGATGCGCTGGCGCCGGGGAAGATCACGGTGGCCGACTTCAGCGACGTGGCCGCATCAGCAGGCGTCACCGGCGCAACCCGGCTGGTCGACTACCTCGACCTCAAGGAAGTGAACCTGCCGGGCATTCCCGACTACAACGGGCTGGTCTACGGCAACGAAGGGCCGTTCGTGACCTACAACGGCGTCACCACGCTGTCGGGGTCGAACCGGCAGTTCTTCGTATCCGCGCATGACGGGGTGCTGCCCGACGGCTGGCTGGCCCACGAATCGATCGGCGTTCCGCCTGCCTACCACCAGATCGATCTCGGTTCGTGGACCTTCGACCGGCAGGTGCTGGCCAAGATCGACGTGGCGGGGGTGTTCTCGTGGAGCGCGCCGGCCCCGACCAACGCCGCGCCCGTAATCACGTCCGGGGATGGTCGCGATGCGGCGACGATTTCCATTGCCGAGAATCGATCGGCGATCACCACTTTGACAGCCAGCGATACCGATGCGGGATCGGTGCTGACCTGGTCGATCAGCGGCGGCGCGGATGCGGCGCTGTTCACGGTCGATGCGGCAAGCGGCGCGCTGCGGTTCGTATCAAGCCGCAACTTCGAGCGACCGGCGGACGATGGGGCCAACAACGTCTATGACGTGGTGATCAGCGTATCGGACGGGCAAGCGCGCGACAGCCAGGCGATTGCGGTCACCGTCAACAACGTCAACGAAGCGCCGACCGGCGGCGTCACGATCAGCGGCAGCGCCACCGTCGGCGGTACGCTGACCGCCGACAACACCGTGCGCGAGCCCGACGGCCCCGGACCGGGCAGCTACCAGTGGCTGCGCGACGGCGTGGCGATCGCAGGCGCCAGGACGACAAGCTATGTCGTGACGCAGGCCGACGTCGGCCACGCCATCGCGGCGGCGCTCGTCTATACCGACGGCGGCGGGTTTGCCGAACAGGTCACCAGCGATGCGCTGACCGCCACAGCGGCTCCGGCGCGCGATCCGGGCGTGACCATCACCGGCAGCGATCTCGTGACGGGCGAGGATGGCGACACGGCGTTGCTGTCGGTCGTGCTGAACAAGGCTCCGGTCGATCCCGTCACGCTGCGCTTCGCCGTCAGCGATGCGAGCGAGGGCACGCTTTCCGTCCAGTCGCTGACCTTCACCGCCAGCAACTGGAACATGGCGCAAAGCCTGACCGTCACCGGCGCGGATGATTTCCTGAACGACGGCACGCAGACCTACAGCCTGCAGACCACGGTCGACACCCGCGACCTGTCGTACCTGCGCGTAACCGTGGGCGACGTCGCGCTGTCGAACCTCGACGACGGACAGGACACGCCGCGCCAGCTCTATGGTGGCAACGACATCGACTATCTGGTCGGCGGCAACGGCGACGACCGGCTCTACGGCGCGGGCAACCTCGACGACTTGCGCGGCGGCATCGGCAATGATCGCCTCTATGGCCAGGAAGACAACGATCGCCTCTACGGCGGCGACGGCGCGGATCAGCTCTACGGCGGCTATGACGACGACGAGCTGCATGGCGATGCCGGGAACGACAAGCTGTACGGCGAACAGGGCGACGACCGGCTGGAGGGCGGCGCGGGCGCGGACGTACTCGACGGCGGCACCGGCGCCGATACGATGATCGGCGGGGCGGGCAACGACACCTACTATGTCGACGATACCGGCGACGTGATCGACGACCAGGGACTGCCGGGTGATATCGACACGGTCATGGTGGTCGCCACGATCCAGTACCTGCTGGCGCCCAACGTCGACAATGCTGCGCTCGGCAGGGACAGCGGCGATGCAGGCCTTGTCGGCAACGGCCTTGCCAACGATCTCGATGGCAACGATGGCGCGAACGCTCTCGATGGAGGTGCGGGCAACGACACGATCGACGGCGGCGCGGGCAGTGACGTGCTGGTCGGGGGCGCGGGAGACGATGTGATCGTCGGCGGTGCGGGTGTCGACACGACCGACTATGGCGATGCCACCGGCGCGATCGTGATCGACCTTTCCGCAGGCACGGCCAAGGGCGAGGGCGCGGACACGCTTTCGGGCGTGGAAAACGTGATCGTGGGTGGTGGCAACGATGTCGTCACCGGCTCGGCGGACGCCAACACGCTGGCAGGCGGCGCGGGCAACGATGCGCTTACCGGCGGCGGCGGCAACGACGTGCTGATCGGGGGCCTCGGCAACGATACGCTTTATGGGGGCGACGGCGACGACAGCGTCGATGCCGGGACCGGCAATGACCTGATCGTCGGCGGCGATGGCGCGGGCAACGACCGCTATGCCGGTGGCGCGGGCATCGACACCATCAAGTACACCAGCGCGAAGGCCGGGATCATCGTCGACCTGTCCGCGGCGAGCAACCAGGCGCGCTCCAAGGGATCGGTCGATGCCGCGGGTATCGGGGTCGACCAGCTTGCGGGCATCGAGAACGTGATCGCGGGCAACTATGGCGACACGGTGACCGGCAATGGCAGCGCCAATACCTTGCGCGGCATGGGCGGCAACGACGTGCTGACGGGCAAGGGTGGCGCAGACCGTTTCGTGTTCGAGACGACGCCCTCCGGTGCGACAAACCGCGACGTGATCACCGACTTCAGCCACGCGCAGGGCGATCGCATCGTGCTTTCCAAGGCGATCTTCGCCGCAGCAGGGGCGGTCGGCACCTTGGGCGAAACACAGTTCTGCGCCGCCGCGGGCGCCACGGCGGCGCGCGATGGAGACGATCGGATCGTCTACAACACCTCCACCGGCGCGCTCTACTATGATGCCGATGGCCTGGGCGGCGCAGGCGCCGTGCAGTTCGCCGTGGTGGGCCAATCCGTCCATCCCGCGCTGGTGGCGCAGGACTTCCTGATCGCGATCTAGCCCATTCGAGACCGTTCGACGCCGTTCGAAACGGCGGGCCGCGCCTGCTTCGCGCAGGGGCGGCCCCGGCGTGTTTGGCTCATTCGTATGCGCGATCCGGACCGCCCTGCCCCTCACCTTTGCCTTAGCTGGGTGATTAGGCCCCTTTTCAACGCCGGAACCGTGTGCTTTAGGCGGCGCGACTCATGGGCCCGCTCGCCCTTTCCTCCCACACTTTTCCAAGCGGGGAACTTCGCATGAACGTCCACGAATATCAGGCCAAGGAATTGCTCGCCAAGTTTGGCGTCGGCATTCCTGCCGGCATCGCCGCGCTGACGGTGGAAGAAGCGGTGGCTGCGGCAAAGCAGCTTCCGGGGCCGCTCTATGTGGTCAAGGCCCAGATCCACGCCGGTGGCCGTGGCAAGGGCAAGTTCAAGGAACTGCCTGCCGACGCCAAGGGCGGCGTGCGCCTCGCCAAGTCGGTCGAGGAAGTCGAGGCTTTCGCCAAGGAAATGCTCGGCAACACGCTCGTCACCGTGCAGACGGGTGAAGCGGGCAAGCAGGTCAACCGCCTGTACGTGACCGATGGCGTCGACATCGCCAAGGAATACTACCTCTCGATGGTCGTCGACCGCGCCACCGGCCGCGTCGCCATGATCGTGTCGACCGAAGGCGGCATGGACATCGAGGAAGTCGCGCACTCGACGCCTGAAAAGATCGCCACGATCACCATCGACCCGGCGCAGGGCTTCATGCCCCACCACGGCCGCGCCGTGGCCGCCGCGCTCAAGCTGTCGGGCGACCTTGCCAAGCAGGCTGGCACGATCGCCAAGCAGCTGTTCACCGCGTTCAACGCGCTGGACTGCGACATGCTCGAGATCAACCCGCTGGTGGAAACCAAGGACGGCAACCTGCTCGTCCTCGACACCAAGATGAGCTTCGATTCGAACGCCCTCTACCGTCACCCCGACGTCGTCGCCCTGCGCGACGAGACCGAGGAAGACCCGGCCGAGATCGAAGCGAGCAAGTACGACCTCGCCTACATCAAGCTCGACGGCAACATCGGCTGCATGGTGAACGGCGCAGGCCTTGCCATGGCGACGATGGACATCATCAAGCTGAACGGCGAATTCCCGGCCAACTTCCTCGACGTGGGCGGCGGCGCCACCACCGAGAAGGTGACGGCGGCGTTCAAGATCATTCTCCGCGACCCCGCGGTGAAGGGCATCCTCGTCAACATCTTCGGCGGCATCATGAAGTGCGACATCATCGCCGACGGCATCGTTGCCGCCGCGAAGGAAGTGAACCTGCAGGTTCCGCTCGTCGTGCGCCTCGAAGGCACGAACGTGCAGCAGGGCAAGGACATCCTTGCCAACTCGGGTCTCCCCATCGTTCCCGCCAACGACCTTGGCGATGCCGCGCAGAAGATCGTGGCCGCAGTCCGGAAGGTTGCCTGAACCATGTCGATTCTCATCAACAAGAACACCAAGGTCATCACCCAGGGGATGACCGGCAAGACCGGCGCGTTCCACACGCAGGCCGCGCTTGATTACGGCACGCAGATGGTTGCGGGCGTGACCCCCGGCAAGGGCGGCACCACCCACATCGGCCTGCCGCAGTACGACACCGTCGCCGAAGCCAAGGCCGTGACCGGCGCGACCGCTTCGTGCATCTACGTGCCGCCTCCGGGTGCCGCCGACGCGATCCTCGAAGCGATCGACGCGCAGATGGAACTGATCGTGTGCATCACCGAAGGCATCCCGGTGCTCGACATGGTGCGCGTGAAGCGTGCGCTTTCGGGCAGCAAGTCGCGCCTGATCGGCCCGAACTGCCCCGGCGTGCTGACCCCGGAAGAATGCAAGATCGGCATCATGCCCGGCAGCATCTTCAAGAAGGGCTCGGTTGGCGTCGTGTCGCGTTCGGGCACGCTGACCTATGAAGCGGTGTTCCAGACCTCGAACATCGGCCTTGGCCAGACCACCGCGGTCGGCATCGGCGGTGACCCGGTCAACGGCACCAACTTCATCGACGTGCTCGAACTGTTCCTCGCCGACGACGACACCAAGTCGATCATCATGATCGGCGAAATCGGTGGCGACGCCGAAGAGCAGGCCGCGCAGTTCCTGATCGACGAGGCCAAGAAGGGCCGCAAGAAGCCGATGGCCGGCTTCATCGCGGGCCGCTCGGCCCCTCCGGGCCGCCGCATGGGCCACGCCGGCGCGATCGTCTCGGGCGGCAAGGGCGATGCCGAAAGCAAGATCGCCGCGATGGAAGCCGCAGGCATCCGCGTCAGCCCCTCGCCGAGCCTGCTGGGCGAAACGCTGGCGGAAGTGCTGAAGGGCTGAGCCTTTCGCATCTTGCGACAAGAAAATGGGGCCGGAGGGGAAACCTTTCGGCCCTTTTTCTTATCCCTCCACCACCCGGTACGGCACGAGATCCCGCTGGCTGGGGTCGACGGCGATGCCGCGGTCGCTGGGGGGGAAGGCGCGCTGGTCGCAGGCGTCGCGGGGGCAGATGCGGCAGGAGATGCCGATGCGGGTGACGGCTTCCTCGCTTTTCAGGTTCAGGCCCTCGGCATAGACGAATTCGTCGGACAGCGCGGCTTCGCAGCCCAGCACCACGGCATAGCGGCGCGGCGGGCGGTAGAAGCTGCCCGATGGCTTCACCAGCCCCTTGGCGATCGAGACATAGCGGATGCCGTCGGGCATTTCGGCGAGCTGGACGTGGATGCGGTCGGGGATGGCCACCGCCTCGTGCACGATCCACAAGGGGCACGCGCCGCCGAAGCGGCCGAATTGCAGGCGCGTGGCCGAATGGCGCTTGGTGATGTTGCCCGCCATGTCGACGCGCGCGAAGAACACCGGGATGCCGCGCGCCTGCGGGCGTTGCAGCGTGGAGAGGCGGTGGCAGCACTGTTCGAAGCTGGTGTGGAACAGCTGGCGCAGGCGGTCGACATCGTGCCGCAACGTGCGCGCGGCGCTGCGGAAGCGTTCGTAGGGCATCAGCAGCGCGCCCGCCGCGTAGTTGCCCAGCCCGACGGTGAGCAGATGGCGCGCAGCGTCGGTGCGCAAGGGGGCTTCGGCAACAATCTCGGCAATCTGGGCGGACAGCGCGAGCGCGGCGACCTGGTAGGCGAGCTGGAAGCGCCCCGATTCGAGCGGCTGATTCGAATCGAGCTGGATATGGCGCGCCGCCGCGTCGAAGCGGCGCAAGGGGCCGCCGCCCTTCCATTCGATGGTGACACCCGCGCGGCGCAGCCAGTGCTGCATCGACCGGACGCGGGGGCTGGCCTCCTCGCCCGCGATTTCGTGCGCCAGCCGCTCGGCATCGCGGTCGATCCGGTCGACGTAGTTGTTGGCGAGGTGGAACCAGTCGCGCACTTCCTCCCACGGCAGGCGGCCGCCCGCGGCAAGGCTGGCGCCCATGGTCTCGTCCATCATCTCCAGCCGCTGGCGGCTGCGCGCATGCAGGCCGTGCAGTTCGACGAAGGCCTGCGCGAAGGCGGGGAACTGGCGCGCGAGCCGCTCGGCCTGATCGGTGGGCACGGCAGTGGACAGCTGCGGATCGGCCAGCGCGGTGCGCAAGCCTTCGGCGATCATGTCGGCATCGGCGGGGGCAAGATCGGCCCAGTCGATGGGAAAAGCCCCGGCCAGCGCATCGGCCAACGCCGGGGTCAGGTGGCGCTCGTCGTTCTCGAGCTGCGAGAGGTAGCTGGCGCTGATTCCCAGCGTGGCGGCCATTTCGGCCTGCCGCAGCCCCCGCCTTTGTCGCAGGGAGCGCAAGGGTTCGCCTGCAAAGATCCGCTTGTTCGCCATACTCCTACGCTAGTTTGCAAAGTCGCGCTTTGCAACTTTGCAGGATTACATTGGACAGCCGCGCTGCAATGCGGCAACCCGCGCCGATTGCGACAGGTTAAGGGCAGAGGGTTTATGTCCGCGAACATTGCCGAGATGGAAAAGCGCCGCGAAGCAGCCCGCATGGGTGGCGGCCAGAAGCGCATCGACGCGCAGCATGCCAAGGGCAAGCTGACCGCGCGCGAACGGCTTGAAGTGCTGCTCGACGAAGGCAGCTTCGAGGAAGTGGACGCCTACGTCGAACACAACTGCGTCGACTTCGGGATGCCGAACACGGTCATTCCCGGCGACGGCGTGGTGACGGGTTCGGGCACGATCAACGGCCGCCTCGTCTTCGTGTTCAGCCAGGACTTCACCGTCTTCGGCGGCGCGGTTTCCGAACGCCACGCCATGAAGATCTGCAAGATCATGGACATGGCGCTGAAGGTCGGCGCGCCGGTGATCGGCCTGAACGATTCGGGCGGCGCGCGCATCCAGGAAGGCGTGGCGTCGCTCGGCGGCTATGCCGAAATCTTCCAGCGCAACGTCAACGCGAGCGGAGTGGTCCCGCAGATCAGCCTGATCATGGGCCCCTGCGCCGGCGGCGCGGTCTATTCGCCGGCCATGACCGACTTCATCTTCATGGTGAAGGACAGCTCGTACATGTTCGTCACCGGCCCGGACGTCGTCAAGACGGTGACCAACGAGATCGTCACGCAGGAAGAGCTGGGCGGCGCGGTCACGCACACCACCAAGACCTCGGTCGCCGACCTCGCCTGCGAGAACGACATCGAGGCGCTGCTGCAGGTGCGCGATTTCTTCGACTACCTGCCGCAGTCGAACCGCACGGGCGTGCCCGAACGGCCGACCTCGGACCCCTATGACCGTCTCGAGCCCAGCCTCGACACGATCATCCCGGCATCGGCGAACCAGCCGTACGACATGCACGAGGTGATCAGGAAGGTGCTCGACGAGGGCGAGTTCTTCGAGATCCAGCCCAAGCATGCCGCGAACATCATCTGCGGTTTCGGGCGCGTGGAAGGCAAGACCGTGGGCGTGGTCGCCAACCAGCCGATGGTGCTGGCGGGCGTGCTCGACATCAACTCGTCGAAGAAGGCGGCGCGGTTCGTGCGCTTCTGCGATGCGTTCGAGATTCCGATCCTGACCTTCGTCGACGTGCCGGGCTTCCTGCCGGGCACCGCGCAGGAGCACAACGGCATCATCAAGCACGGCGCCAAGCTGCTGTTCGCCTATGCCGAAGCCACCGTGCCGAAAATCACCGTGATTACCCGCAAGGCCTATGGCGGCGCCTATGACGTCATGGCCTCGAAGCACCTGCGCGGCGACCTCAACTATGCCTGGCCGACCGCCGAAATCGCGGTGATGGGCGCCAAGGGCGCGGTCGAGATCATCTTCCGTGGGCTTTCGACCGAGGAACAGGCGGTCAAGACCAAGGAATACGAAGACCGCTTCGCCAACCCGTTCGTGGCGGCGAGCAAGGGCTTCATCGACGAGGTGATCCACCCGCACTCGACTCGCCGCCGCATCGCGCTGGGCCTGCGCAAGCTGCGCAACAAGAGCCTCGAGAACCCCTGGAAGAAGCACGACAACATCCCGCTCTGAAGGCGCGGGGCCTCTCGCTTGCGCGAGGGGACGGCGGGAACGCTCGGGCCTAATCACGGCTCGAGCTTCCAGCCATCCGAAGGACAAGACATGACCGACATCTACATCGTTTCCGGCGCGCGCACCGCCATCGGCTCGTTCGGCGGCAGCCTTGCCTCGCTGCGCCCGGCCGAGCTTGGCACGATTGCGATCAAGGCCGCGATCGAGCGCGCCGGGATCACGCCGGACAAGGTGCAGAACGTGGTGATCGGCACCGTCGTCGCCAGCCAGCCCAAGGACGTCTACGTCAGCCGCGTCGCCGCGGTGAACGCCGGCATCCCGATCGAAACCCCCGCCATGAACGTCAACCGCCTGTGCGGCTCTGGCCTGCAGGCGATCGTTTCGGCGGCGCAGGGCATCGCGCTTGGCGAACAGGACATTGCCGTCGCCGGTGGCGCGGAATCGATGTCGAACGCGCCGCACATGATCCTGACCGCGCGCAACGGCCAGAAGATGGGCGACCAGGTGCTGATGGACGCCATGATGGGCGCGCTGCACGATCCGTTCGAAGGCATCCACATGGGCGTTACGGCGGAAAACGTGGCAGACCGCTGCGGCATCAGCCGTGAAGAGCAGGACGCGCTGGCGGTAGAAAGCCACAAGCGCGCTGCCGCCGCGGTCGCCGCAGGCTACTTCAAGGACCAGATCGTCCCGGTCGAGATCAAGACCCGCAAGGGCGTGACCGTGTTCGACACCGACGAGCATTTCCGCGCCGACGCCAGCGTCGAAGCGATGGCGACGCTGAAGCCGGTGTTCAAGAAGGACGGCACCGTTACGGCGGGCAATGCCTCGGGCCTGAACGACGGCGCGGGCGCGGTCGTGCTGGCGAGCGGCAAGGCCGTGGCCGAGCAGGGCCTCAAGCCGCTGGCCAAGATCCTGTCGTGGGGCCACGCGGGCGTGGAACCGAACGTGATGGGTCTCGGCCCGGTCAAGGCCGTGCCGGTGGCGCTGGCACGCGCCGGGCTGACGCTCGACCAGATCGACGTGATCGAGGCCAACGAGGCGTTTGCCGCGCAGGCCTGCGGCGTGGCCAAGGAACTGGGCTTCGACCCGGCCAAGACCAATCCGAACGGTTCGGGCATTTCGCTCGGCCATCCGATCGGGGCGACCGGCGCGATCCTGACGGTGAAGACTGCCTACGAACTGCAGCGCACCGGAGGCCGCTATGGCCTGATCACGATGTGCATCGGCGGCGGCCAGGGCATCGCCATGGTGGTCGAACGGGTTTGAGGAACATGCGGGGCTGCCCGTCCGCAAGGACGGCGCGGCTCCAGCCCGCAACGGGCAAAGGGAGATGACGATGAAGCTGGGACGGTTGAATCACGTCGGCGTCGCAACGCCGGACATCGACGCCTCGATCGCGTTCTATCGCGACGTGATGGGCGCGAGCGACATCACCGAGCCGTTCGTGCTGGAAAGCCAGCAGGTGCGCGTGTGCTTCGTCAACACGCCGGGCGAGAACGGCACCAATGGCACCCAGATCGAGCTGATCCAGCCGACCAGCCCGGACAGCGCCGTGGGCAAGTGGCTCGCCGCCAACCCGCTGGGTGGCCAGCACCACCTTTGCTACGAAGTGCCCGATATCCACGAAGCCAAGGCCTGGTTCGAAGCCCAGGGCAAGCGCGTGCTGGGCGAGCCCCGCATCGGCGCGCACGGTACGCTGATCTTCTTCGTCCACCCCAAGGACATGGGCGGCCAGCTCACCGAAATCATGGAAACGCCCAAGGGCGCGCACTGACCACCTTCATCGGGCCGGAGCCGATCCGGCGCGACGCTGAACGGAACGACACGCGATGACCGACAAACCGACGCTGGACCAATGGGCCGCCGCCGCCTCGAAGGAGGTGAAGGGCAAGAACCTCGACTGGCAGACCCCCGAGGGGATCACCGTCAAGCCGCTCTACACGGCAGACGACGTGACCGCCGATCCGGGCCTGCCCGGCTTCGCGCCGTTCACGCGCGGCGTGCGCGCCTCGATGTATGCGGGCCGCCCCTGGACCATCCGCCAGTATGCCGGTTTCTCCACCGCCGAGGAATCGAACGCCTTCTATCGCCGCAACCTCGCGGCAGGGCAGAAGGGCCTGTCGGTCGCCTTCGACCTTGCCACGCACCGCGGCTATGACAGCGACCACCCGCGCGTGGTGGGCGACGTGGGCAAGGCGGGCGTCGCCATCGACAGCGTCGAGGACATGAAGATCCTGTTCGACGGCATCCCGCTCGACCAGATGTCGGTCTCGATGACCATGAACGGCGCGGTGATCCCGATCCTCGCCTTCTTCATCGTCGCGGGCGAGGAACAGGGCGTCGATCGCAAGCTGCTGGACGGAACCATTCAGAACGACATTCTGAAGGAGTTCATGGTCCGCAACACCTACATCTACCCGCCCGAACCCAGCATGCGGATCATCTCGGACATCTTCGGCTACACCAGCCGCGAGATGCCGAAGTTCAACTCGATCTCGATTTCCGGCTACCACATGCAGGAAGCCGGTGCGACGCAGGTGCAGGAACTCGCCTTCACCATCGCCGACGGCATGGAATACGTGAAGTACGGCGTCGCCAGCGGGCTCGACATCGATAAGTTTGCAGGACGCCTGTCGTTCTTCTTCGCCATCGGCATGAACTTCTTCATGGAAGTCGCCAAGCTACGCGCCGCGCGCGTGCTGTGGCACCGCGTGATGACGAAGCTGGGCGCCAAGGACGAACGCAGCAAGATGCTGCGCACCCACTGCCAGACCTCGGGCGTCAGCTTGCAGGAGCAGGACCCATACAACAACGTCATCCGCACCACGATCGAAGCGATGGCCGCGATGCTGGGCGGCACCCAGTCGCTGCACACCAATGCGCTCGATGAAGCGATCGCGCTGCCGACCGACTTTTCCGCGCGCATCGCCCGCAACACCCAGATCGTGATCCAGGAAGAGACGGGCATGTGCAACGTGGTCGATCCGCTCGGCGGGTCGTACTACATTGAAGCGCTGACCCAGGAACTGGTCGACAAGGCCTGGGAGATCATCGAGCGCGTCGAGGCCGAAGGCGGCATGGCCAAGGCCGTGTCGGCGGGCTGGCCCAAGGCGATGATCGAGGAAGCCGCCGCTGGCCGCCAGGCCCGCGTGGACAAGGGCACCGACGTGATCGTCGGCGTCAACAAGTACCGCCTCGCCAGCGAGGACAAGCTCGAAACGCTCGAAGTCGACAACCACGTCGTCCGCGAAGCGCAGATCGCCCGCATCAAGCGCGTTCGCGAGACCCGCGACGAGACCAAGTGCCGCGCGGCGCTCAACGCCCTGACCGAAGGCGCCAAGACCGGCGGCAACCTGCTCGAACTGGCGGTCGAGGCTGCGCGCCATCGCGCCACGCTGGGCGAAATCTCCGACGCGATGGAAATCGTGTTCGGCCGCCACGGCACGTTCCCGACCCCGGTCAAGGGCGTCTATGGCGCGGCCTATGCCGGTGACAGCCGCTACCAGCAGGTGCTAGACGGCGTCGAAGCCGTCACCCGTCGCTTGGGGCGCAAGCCCCGCATGCTCGTCGCCAAGATGGGCCAGGACGGCCACGATCGCGGCGCGAACGTGATCGCCTCGGCGTTCAGCGACATGGGCTTCGACGTCACCAGCGGCCCGCTGTTCCAGACGCCGGAAGAAGCGGCCAAGCTGGCGCTCGAAAACGACGTCGACGCGGTCGGCGCCTCGAGCCTTGCCGCAGGGCACAAGACGCTGATCCCCGAACTGATCGGGCACCTGAAAGCTGCCGGTCGCGCCGACATCAAGGTCGTCGCGGGCGGCGTGATCCCGCCGCAGGACTATGACTACCTGCGCGAAGCCGGGGTGCAGGGCATCTACGGTCCGGGATCGAACGTGGTGGAATGCGCAGCCGACATGCTGCGCCTGCTGGGTCACAACATGCCGCCTCTGGGCAGCGAACTGGAAGCGGCGGAGTAAGCACGCAATGTTCAAGAAAATCCTCATCGCCAACCGTGGCGAAATTGCCTGCCGCGTGATCAAGACCGCGCGTCGCATGGGTATCCAGACCGTGGCCGTCTATTCGGACGCCGACGCCCGCGCGCCGTTCGTGGCAATGGCGGACGAGGCCGTGCACATCGGCCCGGCGCCTGCCGCGCAGTCCTACCTGATCGCGGACAAGATCATTGCCGCGTGCAAGCAGACCGGCGCCGAAGCGGTCCATCCGGGCTATGGCTTCCTGTCGGAACGCACCAGCTTTGCCGAGGCGCTGGCCGCCGAGGGCATCGAGTTCATCGGCCCCCCTGTCGGCGCGATCGCCGCGATGGGTGACAAGATCGAATCCAAGAAGCTCGCCAAGGAAGCGGGCGTCAACGTCGTTCCCGGCTTCGTGGGCGAGATCGAGGACACCGAACACGCCGTGCGCATCTCGGAAGAGATCGGCTACCCGGTGATGATGAAGGCTTCGGCCGGCGGCGGCGGCAAGGGCATGCGCCTTGCCTACAACGAGAAGGACGTGCGCGAAGGCTTCGAGGCCGTGAAGCGCGAGGGCCTGAACTCGTTCGGCGACGACCGCGTGTTCATCGAGAAGTTCATCCTCAACCCGCGCCACATCGAGATCCAGATCCTCGGCGACAAGCACGGCAACATCCTCTACCTCAATGAACGCGAATGCTCGATCCAGCGTCGCCACCAGAAGGTGGTCGAAGAGGCGCCCTCGCCCTTCGTCACTCCGAAGATGCGCAAGGCGATGGGCGAACAGTGCGTCGCGCTCAGCCGCGCGGTCGGCTACTACAGCGCCGGCACGGTCGAACTGATCGTTTCGGGCGCGGACCCGACGGGCGAATCGTTCTACTTCCTTGAAATGAACACCCGCCTGCAGGTGGAACACCCCGTCACCGAAGCGATCACCGGCGTCGACCTCGTCGAACAGATGATCCGCGTGGCCGCGGGCGAAAAGCTCAGCCTGACGCAGGACGACGTGAAGATCGACGGCTGGGCCATCGAAAACCGCGTCTATGCCGAAGATCCCTATCGCGGCTTCCTGCCTTCGACCGGTCGCCTGATCCGCTACAACCCGCCGGTACCCGGCTGGACCGATGACGGCGCCGAAAATGGCCGTCGCGGCGTGGACGGCGTGCGCGTGGACGATGGCGTCTACGAAGGCGGCGAAGTCTCGATGTTCTACGATCCCATGATCGCCAAGCTGGTGACCTGGGGCAAGACGCGCGACGAAGCGGCGGACAAGCAGATTGCCGCCTTGGACGCGTTCGAGATCGAGGGCCTTGGCCACAACATCGATTTCGTCTCGGCGATCATGCAGCACCCGCGCTTCCGCTCGGGCGAACTGACCACCGGGTTCATTGCCGAGGAATATCCCGAAGGCTTCACCGGTGCGGCGACAGGCGATGACCTGAAGCGGACGCTGGCCGCGCTGGCCGGCTTCCTTGCCACCGCGCGGGCCGACCGTGCGCGCCAGGTCGACCAGCAGCTGGGCGACGAGCTGGATCCCCCGGCACAATGGGCGGTGAAGATCGACGGCACGACCTACGCGGTCGAGCTGACCGAGGACGACGTGACCGTCGATGGCGAAGTCGTCGACATCGCGCTCGAATATACGCCCGGCCAGCGCCTGGTGGCGTGCGAAGTCGCGGGCGAGCCGCTGACCGTGAAGGTCGAACCGTTCCGTGCAGGCTTCAAGCTGACCACGCGCGGCGCGATCCACCAGGTGCAGGTGCTGCCCGCCAGCGTGGCGCACCTCGTCGGCCACATGATCGAAAAGGTTCCGCCGGATCTTTCCAAGTTCCTGATCTGCCCGATGCCGGGCCTGCTGGTCGCGCTGCACGTCAAGGAAGGCGATGCCGTGGAGGCCGGCCAGCCGCTCGCGGTGGTCGAGGCGATGAAGATGGAGAACATCCTGCGCGCCGAAAAGACCGGCACGGTCAAGACGGTCAATGCCAAGGCGGGCGAGAGCCTAGCCGTGGATGCGATCATCCTCGAAATGGAGTAAGCCCGTCCGCAAGGCCTGAGGGGAAGTTTAATCGCTCGGTTGAATTTCCCTTGCAGGCACTCGGGATAGGTTGACGTTTACGTAAGCGCCAATTATGCGCGCCCTTGTGGAACACGAGAAAGGCCTGACAGCATGAAAGCCCTGGTCACGGTGAAGCGCGTGATCGACTATAACGTGAAGCCGCGCGTGAAGGCGGATGGCACGGGCGTCGATCTTGCGAACGTCAAGATGAGCATGAACCCGTTCGACGAGATCGCGGTCGAGGAAGCCATTCGCCTGAAGGAAAAGGGCGTGGTGACCGAGATCGTGGCGGTGTCGGTCGGGCCGGCCAAGGCGCAGGAAACGCTGCGCACGGCGCTGGCGATGGGCGCGGATCGCGCGATCCTCGTCCAGACCGACGATGAAGTCGAGCCGCTGGCCGTGGCCAAGATCGTCAAGGCGATCGCGGACGAGGAACAGCCGGGCCTGATCATCACCGGCAAGCAGGCGATCGACGACGACAGCAACCAGGTCGGCCAGATGGTCGCCGCGCTGCTGGGCCGTCCGCAGGGCACCTTCGCCAACGAAATCAGCGTCGAAGGCGATTCGGTCGTCGTGAAGCGCGAGATCGACGGCGGCCTGGAAACCGTGAAGCTGGCGCTGCCGGCCGTGGTCACCACCGACCTGCGCCTCAACGAGCCGCGCTATGCCTCGCTGCCCAACATCATGAAGGCCAAGAGCAAGCCGCTCGCCACCAAGGCCCCCGCCGATTACGGCGTGGACACCACCGCGCGCCTCAAGACGCTCAAGGTTTCCGAACCGCCCGTGCGCAGCGCCGGCATCAAGGTGGCCGACGTCGACGCGCTGGTCGCCAAGCTCAAGGAACTGGGAGTCGCCTGATGGCCAACGTACTCGTCTGGGTCGAACACGACGGTTCTGCCGTCAAGGACGCCACTCTCGCCGCTGTCACCGCCGCTGCCCAGCTGGGTGACGTGACCGCTCTCGTCGTCGGCGCCGGCGTCGATGGCGTGGCTGCTGCCGCCGCGCAGATCGAAGGCGTGTCGAAGGTCCTCAAAGCCGACGACGCTTCGCTGGCGAACGCGCTGGCCGAAAACGTCGCGCCGCTCGTGGCGGGCCTGATGGCCGGCTACGACGCCTTCGTCGCCGCCGCCACCACCACCGCCAAGAACGTGGCGCCGCGCGTTGCCGCGCTGCTCGACGTGGCACAGGTTTCGGAAATCCTGTCGGTCGAAGGCCCCAAGACCTTCACCCGTCCGATCTACGCGGGCAATGCCATCGCCACGGTCGAATCGACCGACGCCAAGCTGGTCGTGACCGTGCGCGGCACCGCCTTTGCCAAGGCCAATGCCACCGGCGGTTCGGCTGCGGTCGAAACGGTCGGCGGGGCTGCGGACTCGGGCCTGTCGACCTTCGTCGGCTCGGAAATCGCCAAGAGCGAGCGTCCGGAACTGACCAGCGCGAAGATCATCGTCTCGGGCGGTCGCGCGCTCAAGGATGCGGCGACCTTCGAAGCGACGATCACCCCGCTCGCCGACAAGCTCGGCGCCGGCATCGGCGCGAGCCGTGCGGCGGTCGACGCGGGCTATGTCCCCAACGACTACCAGGTCGGCCAGACCGGCAAGATCGTGGCGCCGGAAGTCTACATCGCAGTGGGCATCTCGGGCGCGATCCAGCACCTTGCGGGCATGAAGGACTCCAAGACCATCATCGCCATCAACAAGGACGAAGACGCACCGATCTTCCAGGTCGCCGACATCGGCCTCGTGGGCGATCTGTTCAACATCGTGCCGGAACTCGTCGGCAAGCTGTAAGCTTCCCGCCAATCTGGACGAATATTGCGGAAAGGCCCTGCTTCGGCGGGGCCTTTTCTTTTGGAGCCACGCCGCCCCGGCGCTGGATGATCGAGCAGCCGTGAGCGCTACAGCGCCAGCGTCAGGCACTGGCTGAAATCGTCCACCACATAGTCGGCAAAGGCATCGCAGCTCACGAAACCGTGCTTCCGGTAGAGGCCGAGCGCGGGATCGAACGCGGGGCCGCGTCCGGTTTCGAGGCTGACGCGCGCATAGCCGCGCGCGCGCGCCACCGCGAGCAGGTGGAGCAGCATCGCTTCCCCCACGCCTTGGCCGAGCCATTCGGGCGCCACGCGCATCGACTTGAGCTCCCCGTGCTTCGGATCAAGCTGCTTGATCGCGCCCATGCCCGCCACCGCATCGCCTACCCGCGCGGCGTAGAACGTCACGCCCAGCGCGCGCAGACTGGCAACCGGCAGGGCGTGGACCTTGCAGGCGGGTGAACTGGCGTGCATCCCGGCCAGATGGAGGGCGACGAGCGCCTGGATGTCCTCGCCCGACAGGTCGTCCTCGACAATTCGCACGTCGGCCACGCTTTGCTCCCCTGACCAAACAGGTTTCATCTGCTATCGCCTGCGGCCATGACCCAGACAAGCGAAACCCGCTGGTCCATCGCCATTCACGGCGGGGCCGGATCGATGACTCCCGCAACCATGGACCAGACCGCCATGGCCGCGCACGAGGCGGCCCTGTGTGCCGCGCTGGCGGCTGGCGAGGCCGTGCTGTGCGCAGGCGGCAGCGCGCTCGATGCGGTGACCGCCGCCGTGATCGCATTGGAGGACGATCCGCTGTTCAACGCCGGGCGCGGCGCGGTGTTCACCTATGAAGGCGTCAACGAGCTGGACGCGGCGGTGATGGACGGAGCGACCCGGGCGGCAGGCGCCGTGGCCGGGGTGACGCGCACCAGGAACCCCGTGACGCTCGCCCGCAAGGTGATGGAGGCTGGGCCGCACGTGTTTCTCTCGGGCGAAGGGGCCGAACAGTTCGCGCGCGAGCAGGGCATCGAACCTTGCGATCCCGCGTGGTTCTCCACCCCCGAGCGCCTGCGGCAATTGCAGGAGCTGAAGTCGCGCGCGTCCGGCTGGTTCGACGATGGGCTGAAGTACGGCACCGTTGGCGCCGTGGCGCGCGATGCGGCAGGCCATGTCGCGGCGGCAACCTCTACCGGCGGCCTGACCGGCAAGCGCTGGAACCGCATCGGCGATTCGCCCGTGATCGGCGCTGGCACCTATGCCGATGACCGCGCGGGCGCGGTTTCGTGCACGGGATCGGGCGAGCAGTTCATCCGCGCCGGGGTCGCGCACGAAATCTGCGCGCGAATGCGGCTGGCGGGTGAACAGGTGCAGGACGCCGCCGATGCGGTGCTTGCCGAAGTCGGCGCGATGGGCGGCGTGGGCGGGGTCATCGTCGTGACGCCAGCGGGTGAAACCGCCATGGCCTTCACCACGCCCGGCATGTTCCGCGCGCGCGCGGACAGCACAGGCCAGCGCACCATCGCTATCTTTGGAGAAGTTGACTGATGCCCACGCGGGGCGCAGCGTGCCCCCGCCTAGGCGCCGAGCCACAACAAGGGTCGACCGACACCGAAAGCGTCCACACCGGGGGCCAGGGGGAACTTGTCCCCATTCGGGAGACGTCACGATGAAGACCCTTCGTTTTGCGGCCATCGCCGCGCTTGCACTTGCCTGCACGACACCGCTCGCCGCGCAGGAACTGCCGATCACGAGTGCCGAGCTGGTCGAAGTCGGCATGATCCGGATCGACGACGGCCACTTTGGCGATTACGCGGCGTTCCTCAACGACCAGTGGCGCAAGGATCAGGAGTACGCGCTCAAGCAGGGGTGGATCTCGGGCTACGAGATCCTGTCCAACGAGTTCCCGCGGGCGGGCGAGCCGGATATCTACCTGCTGATCCGCTATCCCTCGATCCCGGATGCGGCTGAGCAGAAGAAGCGGCAGGACGCCTATCTCGGCTATATGCAGACGTCGATGCAGAAGCAGGAAGCAGGCTCGGCCGAGCGGGCGAAGTACCGCAAGGTGCTGGGCTCCATGCTGCTGCGTCGCTGGGTCTGGACGAAGTAGTCCCAAGCGAATCGCCGGGACCGCATGCGCGGCCCCGGCGATCGTTGGATCAATCGCGCTTTTCGCGCTCGGCCCCGATCGAAGCGGCGCTGTTCGCCATCGTGCCCGCGCCCGCAGCTTCCACGCGCAGGTTGTTCTGCACGTGGCGCACGCCGGAAATGCGCTCGACGCATTCTTCGGCGCGGTGCTTGTCCTGCCGGGTCGCAACCGTGCCTGACAGCGTCACGTCGCCATGCTCCACGGCGACGCTGATCCGGCGGGCATCGACGCGCCAGTCGTCGGTCAGGCGATCGTTGGCGTCCTCGCGAATACGCTCGTCCGAGCGCGTGTAGTCCGCCGGTCCGCGCCCGCGATGGTCTTCGCGATGGTCCTGCTCGCGGCGCCGCGCGGCGTCTTCATCGCCCCACCACGACATGACTTCATCCGCGGCGCGATCGAGGAACCCGCGATGGAAATCGTTGCGCGCATAGCCTTCTGCCGGTCGGTAGGCAGGGTCGTATTCGCCGCCGCCCATCTGGCGGCTGCGCGTCTCGCGCTGCGTCAACTGGCCGCTTCCCTGGTGGGCCCGCCAGCCTTCGCGTCCGTAGCCGCCCTGGCCACGGTCCCAGTTGGCAGCATAGGGATGGTTGGCCGCGCCGTAATCGCCCGGGCCAAAGGCGTCGCCGGCCTGATTCGTCGCGCCGTAGCCGCTGTGGTAGCCTCCATCATGGCGCGAGGCCGGATGCCCACGGCCATCACCTCCGTGGCCGGAATCAGCCCCCAGCCAGCTTCGTCCCCCGTCGCGGTTGTCGTAACCCTGGCGATACTGGCTGGCCATCGAATAGCCGCCCTCGCTGCGGTTCTCCGCGCGCCACTGTCGTGCGTCCCTCGCGTGATCAGGGGCTCGCGGATCGCGGTCCTGCTTGAGCGCGCGGTCGCGCTCCCAATCGTAGCGGTCGTTCATGGGATCTCTCCTATCGGATGGCATGAGCCGGGGGGCGCAAGCGCCGCCGGATCGCGTATAGGAACAACGGTCCGCCCCGGCACGCGGTGCCCGGACCCTGCCGCAGCGACGCGGCGCTTCGTCGCGCATGCAGCGGACGGGTGCGTGAGCGGCGCTCATGCATTATCGCTGTCATGATGGATCATGCCGCCCTGCCCCCTGCTATCGCCGCGTGGTTCACCGCAAGGGGGTGGCGCGTGCGGCGGCACCAGCGCGAAATGCTGGCCGCGGCGCAGGCTGGACTGCACGCGCTGCTGGTGGCCGACACCGGCGCGGGCAAGACACTGGCCGGCTTCCTGCCGACACTGGCGGACTTCGCCGGAGACGCCCCGCCGCCTGAAGGGCTGCACACGCTCTATGTCTCGCCGCTCAAGGCGCTGGCCCATGACGTGCAACGCAACCTGCTCAGCCCCATCGAGGAGATGGGACTGCCGATCCGGGTCGAGACGCGCAGCGGCGATACCCCGTCGGACCGCAAGGCGCGCCAGCGCGCGCGGCCGCCGCACGTCCTGCTGACGACGCCCGAATCGCTCTCGCTGCTGCTGAGCTATCCCGAGGCGGCGACCATGTTTGCCGGGTTGAAGCGGGTGCTTGTTGATGAAGTGCATGCATTCGCGACCGGCAAGCGGGGCGACCTGCTGGCGCTCTCGCTGGCGCGGCTGCAAGCGCTCGCCCCGCAGATGCGGCGGGTAGCGCTGTCGGCGACGGTGGCCGATCCCGAAGCGTTCCGCGTCTGGCTGGCGCCTTGGGGCGACATCGACAGCGTGGCGCTGGTCGAGGGGGAGCCGGGCACGCCGCCCCATGTCGAGATCCTGCTGCCGGACGGCGAGCGCGTGCCCTGGGGCGGCCACGCCGCCGCCTGGGCGGTGCCGCAGCTCTACGAGGCGATTCGCCGCAACCGCACCACGCTGATCTTCACCAACACGCGGTTCCTGGCCGAATACATCTTCCAGTTGCTGTGGGATGTGAACGACGATCACCTGCCCATCGGCATCCACCACGGCTCGCTGTCGAAGGAGGCGCGGCGCAAGGTGGAGGGGGCGATGGCGCGGGGCGAGCTGCGCGCACTGGTGGCGACGGCCAGCCTCGATCTGGGGGTCGATTGGGGCGATATCGACATGGTGGTGCAGATGGGCGCGCCCAAGGGATCGTCGCGGCTGTTGCAGCGGATCGGGCGGGCCAACCACCGGCTCGACCTGCCCAGTCGCGCGCTGCTGGCGCCGGGCAACCGTTTCGAATTCCTTGAAGCACTTGCGGCGAAGGACGCGGTCGATCAGGGCCAGCGCGACGGCGAGGACTTCCGTCCCGGCGCGCTCGACGTGCTGGCGCAGCACGTCATGGCCTGCGCCTGTGCAGGTCCATTCGACGAGGCGGCCCTGCTGGCCGAAGTGCGCAGCAGCCACGCCTATGCCTGGCTCGACGAAGCGGCGTGGGCGCGCGTTCTCGAGTTCGTGGCGACGGGGGGCTATGCGCTGCGCGCCTACGATCGGTTCAAGCGGATCGTGCGCGCGCGCGACGGAACCTGGCGCCTGGCCCATCCGGAACAGGCCGCGCGGCACCGGCTCAACGCGGGGATCATCGTCGATGCCGAAATGCTCGAAGTGCGCTTTCGCAACGGGCGTGCGCTGGGCAAGGTCGAGGAGAACTTCGGCGCTTCGCTGAAGCCGGGCGACACGTTCCGCTTTGCCGGGCTGGACCTCGAGGTCGAAAGCTTGCGCGATCTGGAGATCGTGGTGCGTGCGGCGAAGCGGGCCGGGCAGATCCCCAGCTACATGGGCGCGCGCATGCCCTTGACGACGCATCTGGCCGACCGGGTACAGGCGCTGCTCGCCGATCGCGCGGGCTGGGCACGACTGCCTGACGACGTCCGCGAATGGCTGGAAGTACAGGATTGGCGCAGCCGCCTGCCAGCGCCCGGCGAACTGCTGGTGGAAAGCTTCCCGCACGCGGGACGCGCCTATACCGTCTATTACACGTTCGAGGGGTGGAACGCGAACCAGTCGCTGGGCATGCTGATCACCCGCCGGATGGAGGACGCAGGGCTGGCGCCGCTCGGCTTCGTTGCAAACGACTATGCCCTGGCCGTGTGGGGGCTGAAGCCCGTACCCGATCCCGCCGCGATGCTGTCGCCGACGATCCTCACCCACGAATTCGTGGAGTGGGTGCAGAATTCCTACCTGTTGCGCCGGGCATTCCGCGAAGTCGCGGTGATCGGCGGGCTGGTCGAGCGGCAACATCCCGGCAAGCGCAAGTCGGGGCGGCAGGTCACGTTCTCGACCGACCTGATCTACGACGTACTGCGCAAGTACGAGCCGGACCACGTGCTGATCGAGGCGGCCTGGGCCGATGCGCGGACGCGACTGACCGATGTGGGTCGGCTGGCCGACCTGCTCGATCGTGCCGCCGCGCAACTGGTCCACGTCGAACTGGACCGTGTTTCGCCGCTGGCGGTACCTGTATTGGTGATGATCGGGCGCGAGACGCTGCCCGCCGGGGCCGCCGACGATGAACTGCTGGTCGAAGCGGAAAGCCTCGCCGCCGCCGCGATGCGGCCGACGCGGGAATAGCAGCCAACGAAAAAGGGGGCGGATCGCTCCGCCCCCTTTTCGCGTTCGTGGCCGTGCTGGCCGTCAGCCGATCACTTCGCGAAAGTCGCGAAGTTCTCGTTGCCGACGAAGCCGAACTTGCTCACCTTCGAATCGGTGATGATCTTCAGCACGTAGTTCGCCATCTCGTAGTTGGCGAAGGCTTCGGGCTGGAACTGCAGTTCCGGCTCGGGCTTCATCGCCTTGGTCGCCTGAAGCAGCGACACGAGATTGCTGCTGGTCACCGGCGCGCCATTCCAGAGGATCTGGTTGGTCTGCGTGAGGATCAGCTTGTTCTTCACCGGATCGACCGTGACGTTGTTCTTCGGCGGGGTTGCCTGCGGAAGATTCACGTTCACCGAGTGAGTGGCCACGGGGATGGTGATGATGAACATGATGAGGAGCACGAGCATGACGTCGATCAACGGCGTCGTGTTCATTTCCATCATCGGCGAGCCATCGTCCTTGCCGCCGCTCATTGCCATGGGGTGTACTCCTGTTCGCTCGCGGCTGTGGGGAAGCCTTGCGACCTCCCGCCCAGCTTAGCCGTTCGGGTCGACTTAGCCGTTGGGGTCAACGGGGGTCGAGATGAAGCCGACCTTCGGATAACCGGCGATCTGCACGTTGTAGATCGCACCGGCGATGCACTTCCACGGAACGTGAACGTCGCCGCGGATATGCACTTCGGGGATCTTGTCCGGGTCCATGTTGGCCGCGCCGCCTTCACGCTTCACGATCGCGTCGAGACGGTCGAAAGCCTGCTTGGCCAGTTCCGTGCTGTCTACCGGGGTAACGTTGTTGAGGTAGACGCGGCATTCGCCGACCGGCGAGGAGCCTTCGTAGCCCGGCTGACCGGGGGCACGGCCCGCTTCGTCCGTCGAGACCACGGCAAGCAGCAGGTTCTCCACCTTGTCCTGCGTCTCTTCCGAGGCGAGAACGGGAACCTTCAGCTTCTCGATGGTCTGGATCGCGACCGGGACCGCGATGAGGAAGATGATCAGCAGCACGAGCATCACGTCCACGAGCGGCGTGGTATTGATGTCCGACATCGGGCGTTCTTCGCCGCCGCCGCCTACAGACATTGCCATTGGTTACATCCTATCCGATCTGAGCCACAGGAAGGGCCGGGGGTATGGGAGGACCATGCCTCCAGCCGTTTCCCGCGTTTCCGGAAAACCTGGGCCGACGGGGATCCGCCGACCCTGGGATTACAGCTTACTTCTTGACCGGGGCAGCAGCCGGCGCAGCCGGCTTGGCAGCAGCAACCGAGACGGCCGGCTTCACGACGCCCTTCGAGGCGAGGTTGGCGAGCACGTCGGTGCTGAAACCGGTCAGCAGTTCGGCAATGCGCTTGTTGCGCGCCTGCAGGTAGTTGTAGGCGAGCACCGCGGGAACCGCGACGAGCAGACCGAGCGCGGTCATGATCAGCGATTCACCGACCGGACCCGCGACCTTGTCGATCGAGGCCGAACCGGCAAGGCCGATGGCGATCAGCGCGCGGTAGATGCCGACCACGGTACCGAACAGACCGATGAACGGCGAGGTGGCGCCGACGGTGGCGAGGAAGGGCAGACCGCCGCCGAGCTTGGCGTTGATGGTCGCTTCCGAACGGGCGAGCGAGCCGTGCAGCCAGTCGTGCGCTTCGGTGGCATCCATCTTCGACACCTGGTCTTCGGCGGCGATGCCGTCGTCGACGATCTGGCGCCAGGCCGAGTTCTTCTCAAGCTTGGCAGCGCCTTCCTTGAGGGTGGCCGCACGCCAGAAGTTGGCAACGCCGCTCTTGTACTGGTTCATGATCTTCGACTGCTCGAAGAACTTGGTGAACAGGATGAAGAACGAGCCGAACGACATGATGCCGAGGATCGTGACGGTGGCGTACGAAATGAAACCGCCAGCCTGAAGGGCTTCCGCGAAGCCGAACTTGTTCTGCGGCGCAGCAGTGGTCGCGGCCGCGGCGAGCGTCTGGATAAGCATTCGGATCTTCCTCTCAAGAATTCATAGCTGCCCGAAGGCGATCAATGGGGGATGGCAGGGGCCGGAGAGAAGGCCCCATGCCGAATTAATCAGTCCTTCGGGATCACCCAGCGGACAGAGCTGCTGTACGACGCACCAACCGGCTGGCCGTTCTGCGTGCCAGGCTTGAAGCGCGCACGGCGCATCAGGTTCTGGCACGTAGCCTCGTCGAGATCGGGGCTGCCGCTCGAACGGGTGATGGCGCAGTTGGTCGGCTTACCCGAGGCGTCAAAGTCCAGCCGGAAGCCGGTGACGCCTTCACGCTCTTCACGCAGAGCGCGCGACGGGTAGTCGTTGGTCGTGACCCACTCGCCCGGACGCCCCTTGGGCGTGAAGGGAGTCGGCGGGGGCGGAGCCGGCGGCGGAGCAGCCGGCGGCGGCGGCAGCACGACGACAGCCGGCGGCGGCGGAGCCGGCGGCGGTTCAGCCACGGTCTGCAGTTGCGGGGCCGGCGCGTTGAAGCTGATCGGCGGCGGCGGCGCCACGATCGGCGGCGGCGGCGGCGCATCCTTCGGCGGCGGCGGCGGCGGCGGCGGCGGAGTCTTCTCAGGGTCGATCTTGACCGCCGTGGTCACCTCTTTGATCTTCTTGAACGCCGAATACGCGAGGCCAGTGACCAGCGCATAGCCGACGACGACATGAAGAATCGCAACGACGATGAGCGCGGTGATCTTGTTACCGCTCATCTGTTGGTCAGCGTATGCCATTCAGCTCCATAACTCCTGATCTACCGCTCGTCCCGGATCGAAACGATTCGGGACAAAGCGGAGCCGCGGGGGGAATCACCGTTCCCTCCGATCGGACAATCCAGCGAAATCTATCCACCCTGCCGGCAAACCCGGTCCGCCGACATCGGGCGCAAGGAGCCCGGCGGCGGCATTCTCGGGCGTTTTTTATGTACTGCCCGATTTGCGCGAGCTTTAACGCCGATGCAGGGGGTGCGCAAATGCTTTATCGGTTAAGTCCCGATTCACGCTTGCAAAGCCTTGATCAGGCACCATGTCGTGTCGCTGCGGCCCATCCCTATCCGGCCTGTTGGCCGGTTTCAGTTCACAGGAATTTCAGATGTCCCGCCCCCGCCTTCGCCCGCTGCTTCAAGCCCTGATCGCATCGGCATCGGCCATGGCGGTGCAGGCGCCGGCCATGGCGCAAACGCCGATGAATCAAGCCGAAGTCGCGCCAGGAGGCATGGCGCAGGGACCGACCTATGCCGACCTTGCCGACCTTGCGCTGCCCGCCGATCTCGTGGCGCGCGCGCAAGTGCGCAAGGCCGCCGCGCTCAAGCCCGAGCAATCGCCCGGCCTCGCGAGTGGCAAGGTGCGGCTATATATCGAAGCCCGCACGACAGCGGTGCTGGCAGGGCCCGATCTGGGCGAATCGATCCGCTTCCTTGCCGACGTGCCCCTCGATTCCAGGGGCAAGGCCCCGCGCCTCTCGAAAGCGGACGTGCTGGTGATCGGACATACCGTTGCCGGACGACCGGGCGAACTGCTCCTGTCAGCGCCCGATGCGATGCTCGCCTATTCGTCCGCGGCGGAGCAGCGCCTGCGCGCGATCCTGACCGAGAAGCTGTCCGCCGACGCGCCGCCTGTGGTGCGCGGCGTGCGCGAGGCGATGCACGTGGCCGGAAATCTGGCGGGCGAAGGCGAAACGCAGGTCTTCCTTGCCACCGATGGCGGGCGCCCCGCCGCGCTTTCGATCGTGCGGCGCCCCGGCCAGCCGCCGAGTTGGGGCGCCAGCTTCAGCGAGATCGTCGACCAGGCAGCCCGTCCGCCCGCGCCCGAAACGCTGGCGTGGTATCGGCTCGCCTGCTTCCTGCCGTCCAGCCTGCCCGATCGCGCGAACATTTCCGACAGCCCCGCCGACCGGCAAGCGGCAGCGGAGGACTACGCGCTGGTGACGCAGGACCTCGGCGCCTGCGCGCGTTCGCGGCGGTAACAGCGTTGCGGCATCGCGCCGCCTCCCCTAAGGCGCTCGGCGGATTCTGACAGGCCGCCCGCGCGCGGCGAAATGGGGATGACATGAGCGAACCACTGCGCATCGCGCTCGCCGGATTGGGCACCGTCGGCGGCGGGGTGATCCGTCTGATCGAGACCAACGCCGCGCTGATCGCGCGCCGCGCGGGGCGTCCGATCGTGATCACCGCGATCAGCGCGCGCAACCGCAGCAAGGATCGCGGCGTCGACCTGTCGGGCTATGCCTGGGAAGACGACATGGTCATCCTGGGCGAACGCCCCGACGTGGACGTGGTGGTCGAGCTGGTCGGCGGGGCCGATGGCCCGGCGCTGGCGCTGGCGCGCACCACCTTCGAGGCCGGCAAGGCGCTTGTCACCGCCAACAAGGCGATGATCGCGCACCACGGGCTGGAACTGGCGGGCCGCGCCGAGGCGGCCAAGGTGGCGTTCAAGTTCGAAGCGGCGGTGGCGGGCGGCATACCCGCGATCAAGGGCCTGCGCGAAGGCGCGGCGGCCAACCGCATCGAGCGCGTCTATGGCATCCTCAACGGCACCTGCAACTATATCCTGTCCACCATGGAGGACACCGGGCGCGACTTCGCCGACGTGCTCGCCGAAGCGCAGGCCAAGGGCTATGCCGAGGCCGACCCGACCTTCGACATCGACGGCATCGACGCGGCGCACAAGCTGTCGATCCTGTCGTCGATCGCGTTCGGCACGGCCATCGACTTCCGCAGCGTGACCGCCACCGGCATCCGCCGGGTGCTGGCCGCCGACATCGCCCAGGCCGATGCGCTGGGCTACTACATCCGCCTGATCGGCATGGCCGATACCGAGATCGACGCCGAGGGCAATCGCCGCCTGTTCCAGCGCGTACACCCGCACCTCGTCCATCGCGACCACCCGCTGGCGCACGTCGATGGCGCCACCAACGCGGTCGTGGCCGAGGGCAACTTCGTGGGCCGCCTGCTGTTCCAGGGCGCGGGCGCGGGCGATGGCCCGACCGCCAGCGCGGTCGTGGCGGACCTCATCGACATCGCACGCGGCGATGTCGGCGCGCCGTTCTCGATTCCCGTGGCCGAACTCGATGCCGCCGCCCCGGCAGAGACCGGGCACCGCCGCGGCAAGGCCTATCTGCGCTTCTCTGTCGCCGACCGGCCGGGCGTGCTGGCCGAGATCACCGCCGCGATGCGCGATGCCGGCGTTTCGATCGAAAGCCTGATCCAGAAGGGCCGCGCGGGCGATGGCGGCGAAGGGGACAGCGACCAGGTGCTGGTGGCGATGGTCACGCACGAAGGCCCCGAAAGCGCCATCGCCGAGGCGATGCGCCTGCTCGAAGGGTCGCCCAGCCTGTCCGAACCGCCGCTGGTGATGCACCTGCTGGAAGAATGAGGCTCCCGTTCAGGGCGCCTTGATCTCACCCCTGGCGATCCGGTCGGCATCGGAGCCGGCGGGCGCCGGGGGCAGGGCCTTGATATCGAAGTAGTACATCGGCGCGGGTGCCGTGCCGAAGCCGATGCAGCCCCGGCTGCAATCGCGCAACCCGCTGACGTTGGGCGCGCGCGGGGCGCCATCGGCCGTCTTGCCCGCGCCCAGCGGCGCGACGCTGTCGAGCTTCTGCCGTGCGTTCTCGGCATTCGTGCCGCACACGACGATGGCGTCGCCCGAACCGGGGGCACAGCGTTCCCGCTTGGTCGGGGTGAGCAAGGCCTGCGCGACGGCCTCGGCGGACGGCGGGGCTGCCTCGGTACTGTCACCCCCGGCGGGTAGCTGCCACACCGGGTCCGCCGACCGGGCCAACCCCGCAGCGGGCGCGACGATCAGGCCAAGAAGGAGGCCGAGAAGCGTCGTCCCCGCACTCGACAAGCGGGGGGTCCTCGGTCTAGGGCACGCATACGTCTGCATCCCCTATTTTCACGTCGCCAGCCAACGGAGTCAACGTGACCGAACCGACCATCAAGCCTGCCGCCTCCAAGGTCCTCGACCGTGTTCTCGTCCTCGAGATGGTCCGCGTCACCGAAGCTGCCGCCATTGGCGCGTCCAAGCTGATCGGCCGGGGCGACGAGAAAGCTGCAGACCACGCTGCGGTCGAGGCGATGCGCGCTGCTTTCAACGAGCTGTGGATGGACGGCACCGTGGTGATCGGCGAGGGCGAGCGCGATGAGGCGCCGATGCTCTACATCGGCGAGAAGGTCGGCGCGGCGCCCGGCACCGGCCCCAAGATCGACATCGCGCTCGATCCGCTGGAAGGCACCACCATCACCGCCAAGGCTGGCCCCAACGCACTGGCAGTGCTGGCCGTCGCCGAAGAAGGCGGTCTGCTCAACGCACCCGACGTCTACATGGACAAGCTGGCCGTCGGCCCCGGCTATCCCGAAGGGATCATCAGCCTCGACAAGTCGCCGACCGAAAACGTCAAGGCGGTCGCTGCCGCCAAGGGCGTGGAGCCCAACGAGATCATCGTTTGCGTGCTCGACCGTCCGCGCCACACCGATCTGATCGCGGAACTGCGCGCCATCGGCTGCGGCGTCGTGCTGATCGGCGACGGTGACGTGGCCGGCGTCATCGCGGTCACCAACGAAGAGACCACCATCGACCTCTACATGGGCTCGGGCGGCGCGCCGGAAGGTGTGCTCGCGGCGGCGGCGTTGCGCTGCGTGGGCGGCCAGTTCAACGGTCGCCTGCTGTTCCGCAACGACGACGAGCGCGCCCGCGCCGCCAAGTGGGGCATCACCGATCTCAACAAGATCTACACCCGTGACGAACTGGCCAAGGGCGATTGCATCTTCGCCGCCACCGGCGTGACCGATGGGTCGCTGCTCAAGGGCGTGAAGATCCACAAGAACGGCGTGATGACCACCGAAAGCGTCGTCATGCGCGCCAGCTCGGGCACCGTGCGCTGGGTCAAGGGCGAACACCGCAAGCCGCGCTGATCGCTCCCCCCTCTTGCACCCTTTGCCCGGACAGGTCAGGCTGTCGGGCAAAGGGCGAGCAAGGCCCGGGGGAGAGCAAGACCAATGAAGGGTGAAGCCACGTTCGAGGCCGCGCTGGAAGCGGCCAACCTGCCCGGCGCCGTCGCGCTGGTGACCGACAGCAACGATACGCGCTACTTGCGCGCCTTCGGCAAGGCCGACGCGCTGGCGGGCACGCCGATGCGCGAGGACACACTGTTCCAGATCGCATCGATGACCAAGGCGCTGACCAGCATGGCCGCGCTGCAACTGGTCGAACGCGGCCAGCTCGATCTCGATGCGCCGGTGGGCGCGCTGCTGCCAGAACTGGCCGAGCCGCAAGTGCTCGAAGGCTTCGACGCCGAAGGCAAGGCGATCCTGCGCCCGGCACGCGCGCCTGTCACGCTGCGCCACCTGCTCATGCACACCGCCGGTTGCGGCTACACGTTCATGAACGCCGACCTGCTACGCCATGCGATCGCCAGCGGACGCATGATCCCCGGCGCACGCAGCACGCTCGACCAGCCGCTGCTGTTCGAACCGGGCAACAAGTGGGAGTACAGCGTCGGCATCGACTGGGCGGGCCTTGCGGTGGAGGCCGTCACCGGGATGACGCTCGGCGACTGGTTCCTGGCTGAACTGACCGGCCCGCTGGGCATGGACCAGACCCGCTTCCGCCCCGAATGGCCGGCCGATCAGGCGCAGATCCACGTCCGCGACGGCAACGGCGGCTTCACCACGCAGGCGATGGTGCTGGGCGGCGGCGAATACCACAACGGCGGGGGCGGCCTGTCCTCCACAGCCTCCGACTATGGCCGCTTCCTGCGAATGGTGCTGCGCGGGGGCGAACTGGACGGCGTGCGCGTGCTGTCGCCCGAGACGATGCGGATCGCCTGCACCGATGCGCTGCCCGCGCACCTTTCGGCGGGCGAAATGACCACCGCGATGCCCAATTTCGCCTCGGCCTTCGATCCGCTGCCCGGCCAGCGCGGCGGCTGGACCGTGGGCGGCTTCCTCGTCAACACCGAGACCGGCCCTGCCGGGCGCTCGCCCGGCAGCCTGCACTGGGCGGGCATCTTCAACTCGTACTACTGGATCGACCCGGCGCGCGACGTGGCCGGCGTGTTCCTCTCGCAGATCGCACCCTTCGCCGATCCGGGCGCGCTTTCGGCCTTCGCCGCGCTGGAAGCGATGGCCTGCGAGAACGCCTGACGACCATCAGCCCGCAGCGAAGGCGCGGTGCGACAGCGCTCCGCCTTCCCGCGCGGACTGGCGGCGATACTGGCCGGGGCTGCTCAGGTGATCTGGGCGCGTCTCGCGGTCGCGCGTGCGGAACTGCGACACCAGCTCCGCCAGCCGATCGGCTTCGGCCGAGAGGCTGCGCGTGGCGGCCGAAGATTCCTCGACCATCGCCGCGTTCTGCTGGGTCATGCGGTCCATCTCGCCCATCGCCGAATTGACCTGGCCGAGCCTTGTCGCCTGTTCGTTGGCGGCAGCGGCGATGTCGCCGATCAGCGCGTTGATGTCGCCCACGCGGCCGACGATGGCTTCGAGCCGCGCACCCGTTTCGCCGACCAGGCCGACGCCCTGCGTCACCTGCACGGCGCTGGTGGTGATCAGCGCCTTGATGTCCTGTGCCGCATCTGCCGAGCGCTGGGCGAGCGCCCGCACCTCGTTGGCGACGACGGCAAAGCCCTTGCCCGCATCCCCGGCGCGCGCGGCCTCTACCCCCGCATTGAGCGCGAGGAGATTGGTCTGGAAGGCGATGCCGTCGATCACAGAGATGATCGTGCCGATTTCCTGCGCGGACTGTTCGATCGCGGCCATCGCCTCGACCGCGCGGCGCACCACGTCGCCGCCTTCGCTCGCTTCGCGGTGGGCTTCGGCCATGTTCGATTGCAGCGCGCCCGCACCGGCGGCGGTTTCCTGCACGCTGGCGGTGATCGCATCCATCGCGCTGGCGGTATCGGCCAGCCGCGCGGCCTGCTGTTCGTTGCGGTGGGCCAGGTCCTCGGACGCGGCGCGGATCTCGCCGATCGCGCTCGAAACGCTGGCCGAGCCGATGCGGACCGAACGCATGGCATCGGCCAGCGCTTCGACCGCGGCATTGTAGTTGTCGCGCACGGATTCGTAGCCACTCGGGAAATCGGCGCTGATCCGATATTCGAGATCCTTGCGCGCAAGCTGCGACAGGCAATCGGACAGCAGCCCGACGAGCTGCGCCTGCGTTTCGGCGGCGCGCTGGCGGGCAAGGCCATTTTCGCGGAAGATGTCGAGCGCGCGCGCCATCACGCCGATTTCGTCATCGCGGGTGATGTCTTCGATGTCGCGGTCGTAATCGCCGTGGGCCATCGCGGTCATGATGTCCGCCGTTTCCACCAGCGGTGCGACGACCTTGCGCTGCACCGCGCGGCCCGCCCACAGCAGCGCGCCAATCACCACGGCCGCGACCAGAGCGAGCAGCACCAGGGCCAGCGCAATCACGCGACCATCGACGGCGCTGGAGTGCGCCTTGAACTCCCGCGACAGGGTGAGAATGCGCCCGATCTCAGTGTGCTGCGCATGATAGGCGGGCGTCAGCGCCTGGTCGAACACCTGCCGCGCGCGCACCGGATCGCCGGAATCGAAGGCGGGCAGGAATTGTTTGTCCATCACCTTCCAGAACCGCGCCGCCGCTCCGAGCGTGCGGTCGAGCTGGCCGCGCATCTCCTGGGGCACGGGCGCGGTCCGCCAGTAGGCTTGGCGTTGTGCGAAGGTTTCCCGCTCTTCGTCCAGTTCGCGTTTCTGGGCCGGGGCGATCGAGGGATCGGCCAGCATCAGCGAGGCATGCAGGTAGGATTCGACGGTAAAGCCGGGCGGCGGCAGGATATCGGCGATCAGTTCGTCCTGCAGCGCCATGCGGTTGCTGATCGGGCCGCCTTCGCGGATCTCCCAGACGACGCCCGAGGCACCGCCGATGGCGACGAGGAGAACCGCGACAAGGGCGCGCGCGCCGTTCCGGGCAAGTTGGCTGATCATGCTGGGGATCTCCGCGAGTGGCCTCTCGGTAATTCCCGCATATGCTAGGGGGGCGTGGTAAAGATGAGCGTGGACCGCCGCCGGTATTTTCCCTGAGCGCCCGAAGATGGCGTCAGCCCAGAAAAAGGCCCCGCCGGATCGCTCCGGCGGGGCCTTTTTCTCGTTCCCTTTCAGGCGTTACGGCAAGGCTCAGGCCTCGTCGTCACCCTTGATCAGGTAGTCGCCCGCATCGGCGTCGGTGCCGTGGGTTTCACCCTCGACCGCCGCCAGCGGATCGTTGCCGATCGCAGCTGCCGGACCCTGCGCCAGTTCGGCAGCATGTTCCTCGGCTGCCGATTCGGGCGCAATCAGCGATTCCTGCAACTTGCGATACGAAGCGCGCAGGGCGGCATCGCGGCTGGAGGCAGCCACACGCATCCGGTTCATGCCCGCGCCGGTGCCGGCGGGGATGAGACGGCCGACGATGACGTTTTCCTTCAGGCCGATCAGCGAGTCCTTCTTGCCTTCCACGGCCGCCTGCGTGAGCACGCGGGTGGTTTCCTGGAACGAAGCCGCCGAGATGAACGAGCGCGTCTGCAGGCTCGCCTTGGTGATGCCGAGCAGCACGGGCTTGCCTTCCGCCGGGCGCAGGCCCGCTTCCAGCTTGCTGTTGGTCTCGTTCATCTCCTCGAGGTCGACCTGCTCGCCCGGCAGCAGCGTGGTGTCGCCGCCGTCGGTGATCTCGACCTTCTGCAGCATCTGGCGAACGATCACCTCAATGTGCTTGTCGTTGATCTTCACGCCCTGCAAGCGGTAGACTTCCTGGATTTCCGCGACGAGGTACTCGGCCAGGGCTTCGACGCCCATGACTTCGAGAATGTCGTGCGGGTTGGGCGAGCCCGAGATCAGGTTGTCGCCCTTCTTGACCCAGTCGCCTTCCTGGACGTCGATCACCTTGGACTTGGGGATCAGGTACTCGACCGGCTCGCCCTCTTCCGGGATGATCGCGATCTTGCGCTTGGCCTTGTAGTCGCGGATGAATTCGATGCGGCCCGAGATCTTCGCGATGATCGCGTTGTCCTTCGGGATGCGCGCTTCGAACAGTTCCGCGACGCGCGGCAGACCGCCGGTGATGTCGCGGGTCTTGGCTGCTTCGCGCGAAGCACGGGCCAGCACGTCGCCCGCCTTCACTTCCTGCCCGTCCTCGACCGAGAGCGTGGTGCCCGGCGCCATCATGTAGCGCGCGGCCTCGCCCGAGTTTTCGTCGAGCAGGGTCAGGCGCGGACGCAGGTCTTCCTTCTTGGCCCGGCCACCGGCGCGGTTCTCGGTGACGACGCGCTGGGCGATGCCGGTCGCGTCATCGACCAGTTCGGTGAGCGTGCGCCCGTCGATCAGGTCCTGATAGCGCACGATACCCGGCTTTTCGGTGATCACCGGCAGGGTGAACGGATCCCATTCGGCCAGGCGGTCGCCCTGTGCCACGATCGCACCGTTTTCGTGCAGCAGGTGCGTACCGTAAGGCACGCGGTGCATGGCGCGCTCGCGACCCTCGGTGTCGATCACCGCGATCTCGCCGTTGCGGGCGAGCGACAGGCGACGACCGCGGCTGTCGATGATCGTCGGGATGTCGCGATATTCGACGGTACCGTCGCAGATCGCTTCGAGGTTCGACGTTTCGTTGACCTGCGCCGCGCCACCGATGTGGAACGTACGCATGGTCAGCTGCGTGCCCGGTTCGCCGATCGACTGCGCCGCGATGACGCCGACCGCTTCGCCGATGTTCACCGGCGTACCACGCGCGAGGTCGCGGCCGTAGCAGGTGCCGCAAACGCCCTGCTGGGCTTCGCAGATCAGCGGCGAGCGGATGCGCGCCGACTGCACGCCGGCCGCTTCGATCCGCACGATGGCGGCTTCGTCGAGCAGCGTGCCCTTGGGGCAGATCACCACGCCGGTCTTCGCCTCGATCAGGTCTTCGGCGAGGGTACGGCCGAGGATGCGTTCGCCGAGCGAGGCGATCGTCGAACCGCCCTGCACGATCGCGCGCATTTCCAGCGCACGCTCGGTGCCGCAATCGTCGATGGTGACGACGCAGTCCTGCGACACGTCGACCAGACGACGGGTCAGGTAGCCCGAGTTCGCCGTCTTCAACGCGGTGTCCGCGAGGCCCTTACGAGCGCCGTGGGTCGAGTTGAAGTATTCAAGGACGGTCAGGCCTTCCTTGAAGTTCGAGATGATCGGCGTTTCGATGATCTCGCCCGAAGGCTTGGCCATCAGGCCGCGCATGCCGGCGAGCTGCTTCATCTGTGTCGGCGAACCACGCGCGCCCGAGTGCGACATCATGTAGATCGAGTTGACCGGCTTCTCGCGGCCATGCTCGTCCACCGGAGTCGCGCGGATCTCGTCCATCATGGCCGCGGCCACCTGGTCGCCGCAGCGGCTCCAGGCGTCGATGACCTTGTTGTACTTTTCCTGCTGGGTGATCAGGCCGTCCTGGTACTGCTGCTCGTAGTCAGCCACCAGATCCTTGGTCTCGCCCACCAGCGCATCCTTGCTGTCGGGGATGATCATGTCGTCCTTGCCGAACGAGATGCCCGCCTTGAATGCGTTACGGAAGCCCAGCGCCATGATCGCGTCGGCGAACAGCACCGTGTCCTTCTGGCCGGTGTGGCGATAGACCTGGTCGATGACGTCGGCGATTTCCTTCTTGGTGAGCAGGCGGTTGACCAGCTCGAAGGGCACCGTGTGGCTCTTGGGCAGGCACTCGCCGATCAGCATGCGGCCCGGCGTCGTCTCGAAGCGACGCAGGTACTGCTGGCCGTTCTCGTCGGTCTGCGGCACGCGCGCGACGATCTTCGAGTGCATGGTCACCGCGCCGTGGTGCAGCGCCTGGTGCACTTCGGCCATGTCGGCCATGATCATGCCTTCGCCCGGCTCGCCCTTGCGGTCCATCGACAGGTAGTAGAGGCCCAGCACCATGTCCTGCGAGGGCACGATGATCGGCTTGCCGTTGGCGGGCGAGAGGATGTTGTTGGTCGACATCATCAGCACGCGCGCTTCGAGCTGGGCTTCCAGCGAAAGCGGCACGTGGACGGCCATCTGGTCACCGTCGAAGTCGGCGTTGAACGCCGAGCAGACGAGCGGGTGCAGCTGGATCGCCTTGCCTTCGATGAGGACCGGCTCGAACGCCTGGATGCCCAGACGGTGCAGCGTGGGCGCACGGTTGAGCATGACCGGGTGTTCGCGGATCACCTCGTCGAGGATGTCCCAGACTTCCTTGCGTTCCTTCTCGACCCACTTCTTGGCCTGCTTCAGGGTCATCGACAGACCCTTGGCGTCAAGCCGCGCGTAGATGAACGGCTTGAACAGTTCGAGCGCCATCTTCTTGGGCAACCCGCACTGGTGCAGCTTGAGTTCGGGGCCGGTCACGATGACCGAACGGCCCGAATAGTCGACGCGCTTGCCGAGCAGGTTCTGGCGGAAGCGGCCCTGCTTGCCCTTGAGCATGTCGGACAGCGACTTGAGCGGACGCTTGTTGGCGCCGGTGATGACGCGACCACGGCGACCGTTGTCGAACAGCGCGTCGACCGCTTCCTGCAGCATGCGCTTTTCGTTGCGGACGATGATGTCCGGCGCGCGCAGCTCGATCAGGCGCTTGAGGCGGTTGTTGCGGTTGATGACGCGACGGTAGAGGTCGTTGAGGTCCGAAGTCGCGAAGCGGCCACCGTCGAGCGGCACCAGCGGGCGCAGTTCGGGCGGGATGACCGGCACGACGTCGAGGATCATCCACTCCGGACGGTTGCCCGAATCGATGAACGATTCGACGACCTTCAGGCGCTTGATGATCTTCTTGGGCTTCAGCTCGGACTTGGTGGTCGCCAGTTCCTCGAGCAGGTCCTTGCGTTCCTGTTCGAGATCGAGGTCGATCAGCATCTGCTTGACCGCCTCGGCGCCGATCCCGGCGCTGAACGCGTCTTCGCCGTATTCGTCCTGCGCGTCGAGCAGCTCGTCTTCGGTCAGCAGCTGGTAGCGTTCGAGCGGGGTGATGCCCGGTTCGATGACCACGTAGCTTTCGAAGTAGAGGATGCGCTCAAGCTGCTTGAGCTGCATGTCGAGCAGCAGGCCGATGCGCGAGGGCAGCGACTTGAGGAACCAGATGTGCGCGACCGGCGCCGCCAGCTCGATGTGGCCCATGCGCTCGCGGCGCACCTTGGTGACGGTGACTTCGACGCCGCACTTTTCGCAGACGACGCCCTTGTACTTCATGCGCTTGTACTTGCCGCACAGGCACTCGTAGTCCTTCACGGGACCGAAGATGCGCGCGCAGAACAGGCCGTCGCGCTCAGGCTTGAACGTGCGGTAGTTGATGGTTTCCGGCTTCTTGATCTCGCCGAAGGACCAGCTGCGGATGCGCTCGGGGCTAGCCAGACCGATCTGGATCTGGTCGAAGGTCTCGGGCTTGGCGAGCTGGTTGGTGAACTTGGTAAGGTCGTTCATTTTTTGCCGTTCCCTTGCCTCGCGATGAGGCTCTGGACGTGAAATCTCTGGCTGCGGCGGGGGGCGGCCCGAAGGCCGCCCGATCCGTTACTCCGCCGCCTGCGCCAGGCCGTCGTCGTCCTCGTCGTCGAGCGACGAGAGTTCGACGTTGAGGCCCAGCGAGCGCATTTCCTTGACGAGCACGTTGAAGCTCTCGGGAATGCCGGCCTCGAAGGTGTCGTCGCCCTTGACGATCGCTTCGTAGACCTTGGTGCGGCCGACCACGTCGTCCGACTTCACCGTCAGCATTTCCTGCAGCGTGTAGGCCGCGCCGTAGGCCTGGAGTGCCCAGACCTCCATTTCGCCGAAGCGCTGGCCACCGAACTGCGCCTTGCCGCCCAGCGGCTGCTGGGTGACGAGCGAGTACGGCCCGATCGAACGCGCGTGGATCTTGTCGTCGACAAGGTGGTGCAGCTTGAGCACGTACTTCATGCCCACGGTGACCTTGCGGTCGAAGCGGTCGCCGGTGCGGCCGTCGTACAGGTCCACCTGGCCCGATTCATCGAGCCCGGCGAGACGCAGCATGTCGGTCACGTCGGATTCCACCGCGCCGTCGAACACCGGCGAGCCCATCGGCACGCCCGCGCGGACCGACTGTGCGAACTCGACGATCTGCTGGTCGCTGCGCGCCGCGATCTCGGCGGAATAATTGTCGCCATAGATCTCGGTGAGCAGTTCGCGCACCGCTTCGGGCGGCTGGCCCGCTTCGGGGTTCGGGTTCGCGGCGCGCCAGGCGTCGAGCGCCTCGCCCACGCGCTTGCCCAGGCCGCGCGCGGCCCAGCCGAGGTGCGTTTCGAAGATCTGCCCGACGTTCATGCGCGAAGGCACGCCCAGCGGGTTGAGCACGAAGTCGACCGGCGTGCCGTCCTCGAGGAACGGCATGTCTTCCTGCGGCAGGATGCGGCTGATGATGCCCTTGTTGCCGTGACGGCCGGCCATCTTGTCGCCCGGCTGCAGCTTGCGCTTCACCGCGACGAAGACCTTGACCATCTTGAGCACGCCCGGAGCGAGGTCGTCGCCGCGTTCGAGCTTTTCCTTGCGGTCCTCGAACTTCTCGCTGATCGCCTTGACGGTCTCGTCGTACTGCGCCTTGACCGCTTCCAGCTGCTGCTGGCGCGCATCGTCGGCGACGGCGAACTTCCACCATTCGTGACGCTCGACATCGGCGAGCACCTGCTCGTCGATCTCCACGCCCTTCTTCACGCCCTTCGGCGCCGCTGCGGCCACTTGCCCCAGCAGCATTTCGCGCAGGCGGTTGAAGGTGGCGCGGTTGAGGATCGCGCGTTCGTCCTCGCGGTCCTTGGCGAGGCGTTCGATTTCCTCGTTCTGGATCGCGCGGGTACGGTCGTCGATCTCGATGCCGTGGCGGTTGAACACGCGCACGTCGACGATCGTGCCCGAAACGCCCGGCGGCAGGCGCAGCGAGGTGTCGCGCACGTCGCTGGCCTTTTCGCCGAAGATCGCGCGCAGCAGCTTCTCTTCCGGCGTCATCGGCGATTCGCCCTTGGGCGTGATCTTGCCGACGAGGATGTCACCGGGGTGCACTTCGGCGCCGATGTAGACGATGCCCGCTTCGTCGAGGTTGCGCAGCGCTTCCTCGCCGACGTTCGGGATGTCGCGGGTGATGTCTTCCGGCCCGAGCTTGGTGTCGCGGGCCATCACTTCGAACTCGTCGATGTGGATCGAGGTGAAGACGTCTTCCTTCACGATCCGCTCGGAGATCAGGATCGAGTCCTCGTAGTTGTAGCCGTTCCACGGCATGAACGCGACGAGGACGTTGCGGCCCAGCGCCAGTTCGCCGAACTCGGTCGAGGGACCGTCAGCGAGGATGTCGCCCTTTTCGACAAGGTCGCCCACCTTCACCAGCGGACGCTGGTTGATGCAGGTCGACTGGTTCGAGCGTTCGAACTTCTGCAGGCGGTAGATGTCGACGCCCGACTTGCCCGCTTCGATGTCGCCGCTGGCACGGATCACGATACGGGTGGCGTCGACCTGGTCGACCACGCCCGAGCGCAGCGCGGCGATCGCCGCGCCCGAATCGCGCGCGACGGTTTCTTCCATGCCGGTGCCGACGAACGGGGCGTCGGCCTTGAGCAGCGGCACGGCCTGGCGCTGCATGTTCGAACCCATCAGCGCGCGGTTGGCGTCGTCGTTTTCCAGGAACGGAATGAGCGAGGCGGCGACCGAGACGAGCTGCTTGGGGCTGACGTCCATCAGCGTGATGTGTTCGCGCGGGCTCATCACGAATTCGCCGTTCTGGCGGGCCGAGACGAGTTCTTCGACGAACGAGCCGTCCTCGTTGGTGGCAGCCGACGCCTGCGCGACGGTGTGCTTCTGCTCTTCCATCGCCGACAGGTAGATGACCTCCTTGGTCACCTTGCCGTCGATCACCTTGCGGTACGGCGTTTCGATGAAGCCGTACTTGTTGACGCGCGCGAAGGTCGAGAGCGAGTTGATCAGACCGATGTTCGGGCCTTCCGGCGTTTCGATCGGGCAGATGCGGCCATAGTGCGTCGGGTGAACGTCGCGGACTTCGAAGCCCGCGCGCTCACGCGTCAGACCGCCCGGCCCGAGCGCCGAAACGCGACGCTTGTGCGTCACTTCGGACAGCGGGTTCGTCTGGTCCATGAACTGCGACAGCTGCGAGGAGCCGAAGAATTCGCGCACCGCGGCGACCGCAGGCTTCGCGTTGATCAGGTCGTTCGGCATGACCGTCGACACGTCGACCGACGACATGCGCTCCTTCACCGCGCGTTCCATGCGCAGCAGGCCGACGCGGTACTGGTTCTCCAGCAGCTCGCCCACCGAACGCACGCGACGGTTGCCGAGGTTGTCGATGTCGTCGACTTCGCCCTTGCCGTCCTTGAGGTTCACCAGCTCCTTGACCACGGCGAGGATGTCCTCGGTGCGCAGGGTGGTGACGGTGTCCGGGCAATCGAGGCCGAGGCGCATGTTGAGCTTGACGCGGCCCACGGCCGACAGGTCGTAGCGGTCGCCATCGAAGAACAGGCCGTCGAACAGCGCTTCGGCGGTTTCGCGCGTCGGCGGCTCGCCCGGGCGCATCACGCGGTAGATGTCGGACAGCGCCTGGTCCCGATCCTCGGCCTTGTCGGCCTTCATCGTGTTGCGGATCCAAGGCCCTGTGTTGACGTGGTCGATGTCCAGCAGTTCGAGCCGGTCGACGCCCGCCTTGTCGAGCAGGTCGAGGTTTTCCGGGGTAACTTCGTCGCCGGCCTCGATCCAGATGCGCCCGGTCGATTCGTCGATCAGGTCCTTGGCCGAATAGCGCCCGAAGATTTCCTCGGTCGGGATCAGCAGCTCTTCCAGCCCGTCCTTGAACGCCTTGTTGGCGGCGCGGGGGCTGATCTTGGTGCCGGCGGGGAAAATCACCTCGCCCGACTTGCCGTCGACGATGTCGAACGCCGGCTTCTGCCCGCGCCACTGGTCGAGCACGAAGGGCACCTTCCAGCCACCCTCGCCACGCACCCAGATGACCTTGGTGTAGAAGTGGTCGAGGATCTGCTCGCCGTTGAGGCCCAGCGCATAGAGCAGCGCCGTGACCGGCAGCTTGCGCTTGCGGTCGATGCGGACGTTGACGATGTCCTTGGCGTCGAATTCGAAGTCCAGCCACGAGCCGCGGTAGGGGATCACGCGGGCGGCGAAGAGGTACTTGCCCGACGAGTGGGTCTTGCCACGGTCATGGTCGAACAGGACGCCCGGCGAACGGTGCATCTGCGACACGATCACGCGCTCGGTGCCGTTGATGAAGAACGTCCCGTTCTCGGTCATGAGCGGGATGTCGCCCATGTAGACGTCCTGCTCCTTGATATCGATGAGCGACTTGGTCTCGGTCTCGGCGTCGACCTCGAAGGTCGCGAGCTTGAGCGTCACCTTCATCGGCGCCGCGTACGTGATGCCGCGCTGGCGGCACTCGGTCACGTCGTACTTGGGCGATTCAAGGACGTAGCCGTCCTTTTCCTTGATATCGAGGCTGGCGGTGCCGGCGAAGTCCTGGATCGGGAAAACCGAGCGCAGCGTCTTTTCGAGGCCCGAGACATAGCCGGTCTCGGGGTCCGAACGCAGGAACTGCTCGTACGATTCGCGCTGCACCTCGATGAGGTTGGGCATCTGCACGACTTCGTGGATGTCACCGAAGATCTTGCGGATGCGGCGCTTCACGCCGGGGCGTGCGCTGGGGGCCTTGGTAGCCATGGGGAGAGGGTGCCTCTTCGCTCAAGTGCCGGCACGAAACCGGCGAAAAACTGTGCCAAACGCGGCGTTGGCGCACCAAACGAAAAAGGGCCGCACGGCGCAAGACGCTCCCTGTCGGGATGTCCTTGCCTGCAGCCTTTCGCGTCAGATGATGATCCCGAACTTCCTTCCTGAGCCTTCCCCCGCGCATGGGAAGGCCTTGCTCGAAGCACTGGACCGTTGGTTGCGATATAGGCGCGCCCTGTTGGAAAGTCAAAGGCCTGTGCCACCCCTACGCTTGACTTGGCGCTCCGTTTCGGACATAGGCCCGCGCTTGAACGACGGATTCGTCCGCCGCTCATCCGTCCGAGACTGTCGGTGCAGGTTTCCTGCTTAATTTCCGGCATAGGCGGGGAAAAGAGTTTCAGGCCCTTCGCTCCTGATATGGAACGTGGCGCCATCCGCGCTTAACCGCGCATCTCCTTCCCTTGTCAACGGACTCGCCGGCGCTTTCGCAAGCGCCGTCAAACGTAGCCGGCCGTCCGGGGTTCGCCCCGTTCGGCCATTGTGAAGGAGTAAGGCATGGATCGTTCGCAGAAAGCCGAATCGGTCGCGTACCTGAACGGCGTCTTCGGCGAGGCCGGCGCGGTGGTGATCACCCGCAACCTCGGCATGACGGTGGCCCAGTCCACCGCCCTGCGCACCAAGATCCGCGAAGCGGGTGCGACCTACAAGGTTGCGAAGAACAGTCTTGCCAAGCTTGCCATCGCGGGCACCGATTACGAAGGTCTGGGTGAACTCTTCACCGGGCCGACCGCAATCGCCGCCTCGGTTGACCCGGTCGCCGCCGCCAAGGCCGTGATCGAGTTCGCCAAGACCACCGACAAGATCGAGATCGTCGGCGGTGCGATGGGGTCGCAGGTTCTCAATGCCGATGGTGTCAAGGCGCTCGCCTCGATGCCCTCGCTCGACGAACTGCGCGGCACGCTCATCGGCCTCATCCAGGCTCCGGCCACGAAGATCGCCCAGCTCACGACCGCTCCGGCGGCCAAGCTGGCCCGCGTCTTCGGCGCCTACGCCAAGGAAGCCGCCTGAGTGGTTCCGGGCCCGGCGGCATAAGCCCGACGGCCCGGAGACCGCAAGCCAAGCGCATAAAGACTGTTCCGTTTTCATCCGGCCCGTTCGCGGCCGGGACCACACAATCAGGAGTGATACATCATGGCTGACATCGCCAACCTCGTCGCCGAACTGTCGAAGCTGACCGTTCTCGAAGCCGCCGACCTCGCCAAGGCCCTGGAAGAAGCATGGGGCGTTTCGGCCGCTGCTGCCGTCGCCGTCGCCGCTGCTCCGGCCGCTGCTGCTGAAGCCGTCGAAGAAAAGACCGAATTCGACGTCATCCTGACCGGCGACGGTGGCAAGAAGATCCAGGTCATCAAGGAAGTCCGCGCGATCACCAACCTGGGCCTGACCGAAGCCAAGGCGCTGGTCGAAGGCGCTCCGAAGGCCGTCAAGGAAGGCGTCTCGAAGGCTGAAGCCGAAGAGATCAAGAAGAAGATCGAGGAAGCCGGCGGCACCGTCGAGCTCAAGTAATCTTCTTCGGGTTCTTCCCGATGAAAAGGAAAGGGCGGTCCTTCGGGGCCGCCCTTTTCGTTTGGGGTCGCCCCCCAGCGTCAGTGCATCGCGCCCAGCAGGTTGAGCACGATCTCGAGCGCGATCAGCGCGATCACTGCCACTTCCAGCCGCACCGCGCGCTTGTCGCGGGCGATCTCGACCAGCGCGTCGGCAAAGTCGCCGAGCGCGGAAAACTTGGTGTTGAGCACGTCGGCGCGCTCCTTCAGCTCGTATTCGTTTTCCAGCCGGGCATAGAGCCGGTCCAGCTGCGGGTTGTCCCACAGCACGTCGGGGCGCTCGTCCACCTGCACCATGCCGGTCACGCGGTGGCGTGCGGCCAGCACTTCGCCCACCAGCCGCATCACCGCGCGGATCGACATTCGTGCCCGCCCGTTCGCGCGCAAGTCCTCGACGACCGGGGCGCTCGCGTCGAAGGCGGCGGCGACCATGGCCTCGTCGCGGTCGAGCACGGCGCTGCGCGCCAGCACGGTCGCCACCAGCAGCAGCCGGTCCTCATCCGCCCCGGCCAGCGCGATATCGCCCTCCCCGCTGATACGGTCGGTCTGCTCGGCGGTGACGAACAGGGCCGCGCCTTCGTGTTCGCGCTGCGCCGCCGGATCCTCGACATGGCGCGCGCAGGCCTCGACCAGCGCATCGGTTGGCACGCCGCGCGGCGCGATCGTCACGATCACCCCGAACCGGAACACGAAGGCCAATCCACCTGAGCGTGCCGCCTGTGCCAGCGCCGGGCATTCGCCCGCGTCCTTGGTGCGGATGCGCGCGCCGAGCAGCCAGGCGGTGGCGATCAGCGGCTGCGCGCGCGTGGGAGCGGCGGATGGTGGCGCGCCGAGTGCGATGACGTCAGGCGAAACGATCATGCCCTGGCGCCTTCACCCAGATCGACCTGTCGCATCGGCGGCAGTGCCCACTGGAACAGCGCGGCGCCGAGCAGGCTGATCCCCGCCGCAAAGGCGAAGGCCCCGCCAAAGCCGCCGGTCACATCGACGATCGCGCCGGTCACCAGCGGCCCGACCACGCCCGACAGGCTGCCGATCGCGTTCTGCCAGCCGATCCAGCTGCCCGCGAGCCGCTCGCCCGCGAAGATCTGCCCGATCGCGTAGGCCATCGTCGGCCCCGGCCCCATGGCAAGGCCGGTGAACACCAGCCAGCCGAGCAGTGCCCCCGCCCCTTGCGCGAAGGCGATGCCAGTGATGCCGACCGCCAGCGCCACCTGCCCGCCGACGCTGAAGGCCCGGCGCACCGCGTCCTCGCTGCGTCCGGCGCGAACCAGCGCGTCGGAAAAATGCCCCGTCGCCAAGGAGGACAGCGCCTGCGCGCCAAAGGTCGTGGCCGCAAACAGCGCCATCGTCGGGATCGGCAGGCCTCGACTGCCCGTCAGATACAAGGGCAGCCAGATCGACACGAAGAAGAAGGCGTAGTTGGCGGTCACGTGGCACGCGCCGGTGATCCACAGCGCCTTCTGCCGCAGCAATGCGGCGTAGGAGAACGGCGCAGGCGGCGCGGTGCGGCTTTCGGCGGGAAGCGCACGCACCACCAGCGCCCAGGGCAGCAGCCACAGCAACGTCACCGCGCCGAAGGTGACGAACACCGCCTGCCACCCATGCCGGGCCAGCAGCGCGCCACCCGCCAGCGTCCCCACCGCCGGACCGAGCGCGAGGCCGACCGCGACGACGGCATTGGCAATGCCCCGCCGTTCCGCCGGAACGTGGCGCGCAATGATCTTGGACACGCAAGGGAAGACGAAGCTCTCCCCCAGCCCCAGCAGCAAGCGCAGCACCACCAGCAGGGCAAGGCCACGCACGAAGCCGGTCAGCAACGTGCTGAGCGACCACAGCGCCAGCGCGAAGGCCAGCGCGCGATAGACGGGGATCCGATCGCTGATCCAGCCGACCAGCGGCTGCATCGCACCATAAGTCCAGAAGAACGCCGAGGCGGCGAGGCCGAAGGTGGTGGCCGAGAGGCCAAGGTCCGCCTTCATCTTCGGCGCGGCGATGCCGATCGCCCCGCGATCGACGAAGTTCAGCAGCACCGCCAGCGCCAGCAGCGCCACCAGCGTGGCCACGATGCGGCCTTGCCGCCGCGTATCCCCCTGTGTCCCGGTCATGGTGCGAGCCTAGCAGCGCGCCATGACCGGGCAAGCCGCGATCAGAAGGAAAGGCTGAACGATCCCACCACCCGCGCCTTGGCTTTGCGCCCGATGAAGGTCGCGTCGGTATCGTGGTAGCGCACGGCCAGCGTCGCGCCTTTCATCACCGCATAGGACAGCCCGGCGTTCCACGTGGTGTAGTTGAAGGCATGGTTCACCGTCTGGTGCGCCAGCGCGCCCGATGCGGTCAGCTTTTCAGTCAGCGGGTACGACGCGCCCAGCTCGCTGTAGACGGCATGGTGGTGGCTGCCGAAGTAGTTGCCGGTGTAATACCCCGCGACCTTCAGCCCCAGCTTGCCGGCCTTGCCCGAAAGTGCCGCCTTGCCCTCCAGCGTGTCGATCTTCACCGGCGCATCGACATAGCCGTAGCGCACCACGCCCACGTCGAGCTTCACCGGCCCCAGATCGGCGACATAGCCGCCCCACAGGTCGTATTCCTGGCTGATCCCGGCAAAGCGCACGTTCTCTGTCCCGGCGCCTGCATAGAACCCCCTGTAGCCCAGCGAGACGGTGGCGAAGACGGCGGGCTTCTGGTCCGACTGGCTGACCCCGCGCCACACGTAGTCGGTAGCCCCGGTCAATCCGAAGCCGACGGTCAGGTCCGATGGCGCTTCGGTCTTCACGTTGGCGGCGGGTGCCTTGTCGACGTAAGTCGCCGCGTCCTTGGCAAACGCGCACGCGGGGGCGATCGCTGCGGCAACGGCCGCAGCGGCAAGCATGATCCTCATCTGGCAATCCTTCCCCTGTTGCGGGCGCGCGCCGTCACATTCCGCAGCGCGTCGCCCGGATCGATCGGTTGTTCAGTCTCTTTCGGAAAATCCCCGGAGCGCCCCTTGGGAGAGGGCGGGTGGCTGACGCTCCGGGGACACGCGACCCGTCGGGGCTATGGTCCTCGACGGTTACATGGTTGTCAGAAGAACCCGAGCTTCTTCGGGCTGTAGCTGACGAGCATGTTCTTGGTCTGCTGGTAGTGGTCGAGCATCATCTTGTGCGTTTCGCGCCCGATGCCCGATTGCTTGTAGCCGCCGAACGCCGCGTGCGCGGGATAGGCGTGGTAGCAGTTGGTCCACACGCGCCCGGCCTGAATGGCACGGCCGAAGCGGTAGCAGGTGTTGGCATCGCGGCTCCACACGCCTGCGCCGAGGCCATAGGGCGTGTCGTTGGCGATCTGCAGCGCCTCTTCCGGGGTCGAGAACGTGGTGGTCGACACGACGGGTCCGAAGATCTCCTCCTGGAAGATCCGCATCTTGTTGTGCCCCTTGAACACGGTCGGCTGGATGTAGAAGCCGCCCGCAAGATCGCCGCCCAGCTGGGCCACCCCACCGCCGGTCAGCACTTGCGCGCCTTCGTCCTTGCCGATCTGGAGATAGCGCAGGATCTTGTCCTGCTGCTCCGCGCTCGCCTGCGCGCCGATCATCGTGGCGGGATCGAGCGGGTTGCCCTGCACGATCTGCTGCACGCGGGCGATCGCGCGCTCCATGAAGCGGTCGTAGATCGATTCCTGGATCAGCGCACGGCTGGGACAGGTGCAGACCTCGCCCTGGTTGAGCGCGAACATGACGAAGCCTTCGATCGCCTTGTCGAAAAAGTCGTCATCGTGCGCGGCGACGTCGGCGAAGAAGATGTTGGGGCTTTTCCCGCCCAGCTCCAGCGTCACCGGGATCAGGTTTTCGCTCGCGTACTGCATGATCAGGCGGCCGGTGCTGGTCTCGCCGGTGAACGCGATCTTGGCGATGCGCTTGGAGCTGGCGAGCGGCTTGCCCGCTTCGAGGCCGAAGCCGTTGACCACGTTGAGCACGCCCGGCGGCAGGATGTCGGCGATCAGTTCCATCAGCACGAGGATCGAAGCCGGGGTCTGTTCGGCGGGCTTGAGCACCACGCAATTGCCCGCGGCGATGGCAGGCGCGATCTTCCACGCGGCCATCAGGATCGGGAAGTTCCACGGGATGATCTGGCCGACCACGCCCAGCGGTTCGTGGAAGTGGTAGCCGATGGTGTCTTCGTCGATTTCCGCGATCGAGCCTTCCTGCGCCCGCACGCAGCCCGCGAAGTAGCGGAAGTGGTCGATGGCAAGCGGGATGTCGGCAGCCAGCGTCTCGCGGATCGGCTTGCCGTTGTCCCAGGTTTCGGCGGTGGCGAGGAGATTGAGATTGGCCTCCATTGCATCGGCGATGCGCAGCAGCACGAGCGCGCGGTCGGCGGGGCTGGTGCGACCCCATGCGTCCTTGGCGGCGTGCGCGGCATCGAGCGCGAGCTCGATGTCGTCGGCATCCGAGCGCGCGACGCGGCACACGACCTTGCCGTTGATGGGCGAGACATTGTCGAAATAGCGCCCGGCGCGCGGGGCCACCCACTTGCCGCCGATGAAGTTGTCGTACGTGCTGGCGAAGGGAGCAACCTTCGCGGCCTGTTCGGCCAGGGCCATGGTCATGGGTTCATCCTCTCTCTCGGGTCTTGTCGGAACGGCGCCTTTCCGCCGCTCCCCCGAAGATGCATCCCATGGGTGGCCTTGGCCTGAAATCCCCCCGCCGCGCTATTCCGGCCCGGCTGTCTCGCGGGTGAGACAGGGGGCGTATCGACCTCAATGAATCCCGGTCAGCCCGGCGCGTTCCATGCGGCGATACATCGTCGCGCGACCGATGCCGAGCAGGCGCGCGGCGGCGGCGACATTGCCGCCCGAACGCGCCAGCGCCTGGCGCAGCACGCTGCGCTCGCCGTCCTCGAACCCGCCTTGCGCCTGCTGGCCCAGCACGTCGGCAAGCGGCTTGGGCGCGAGCTGGCGTGCAGGCCCCAGCCCCAGCCGCCGCCGCGCCGCACGGGTCGCGCCGATGACAAGGTCGTCGCGGTCGACCGCGAGCAGCGACGAACCGCGCCCCGGCGCATCGGGCGCATGGACGATCCGCGCATCGGCGAAATGGCGGCAGAAGAACTCGCGCTCGATCTGGCGCGCAGCGTCCTGCACCAGCGCGCCCACCAGCCCGGCCATCGCCTCGCCATGGTCGGCGCGCACGCTCGACACGTCGAGCGCGGCAACGAGCTGGCCGCAGGGATCGAAGATCGGCGCGTCCATGCACGAAACGCCGATGTTGCGGCTGGCGAAGTGTTCACCCTTGAGGATCGACACGGCGCGTTCCTCGACAAGGCAGGTGCCGATGCCGTTGGTGCCCTCGGCCGCCTCGCTCCACTGGCCGCCGAGCGTGAGGCCCACCGCATCGAACAGCGCGGCATCGCCGGCGCCCGAACGCGCTTCGAGCACCACGCCGGCCGTATCGGCCAGGATCACGCAGCACCCCGTGCGCCCGACGCTGCCGAACAGGCTGTCGAGCACCGGGGTCGCCGCGTCCAGAAGCGCGCCGTTGGCTTCGCGCAACCGCGCGAGGTCGCTGCCCGAAACGCGTTCGACCGCGCGGCCTTGCGCGGGGTCCAGCCCGTGATGGATGGCCGAGCGGCACCACGATGCCGCCACGGCAGACGTGCCCGCCCGGTTGCCGCCCTGCACCGTGTCCAGCACGAAATCGCTGTGCCGGGTCCGTCCGCCCGTTTCATCGCCCATCATCGCGTCCTCTCGCCCCCGGCGCGCCGCGCGATCGCTCTTGCGGCGATCTCGACCATCAGGCGCGGCCGTTGCGGCAATAGTTTTTAACATAGCGCGGATTGCAAGCGGGGGCGAGCGGCGTGGCAACCGCCGGTGTCCCGCAATCGGGACACCGGTGCGCGCTCACTTCAGCGTCTTGAGGTAGGCGATGATCGCCTTGCGCTTTTCGGGATCGACCTGCCCCGCATAGGTCATGCGCGTGCCGGGCACGAGCTTCATCGGGTTTTCCAGCCACTTGTCGAGCGTGGCCTCGTCCCACGTCAGGTTCGAGGCCTTCAGCGCGGGACTGAAGTCGTAGCCCGCAACGTCGCCGGCCTTGGTGCCAACGATCCCGGCAAGGCTCGGGCCGATCAGCGTCTTGCCCTTTTCAACCGCGTGGCACGACTTGCAGATACCGAAGGCTGCGGGCGCGGCGTCGGCTGCCGCCACCGGCGTGGTTTCCGCCGCAGGCGCCGCGGGCGCCTGCGCCGCATTGTCGGCAGCGGGAGCATTGTCCTGCTTGGCACCGCCACATGCGGCGAGCGCCAGCGAAAGCGCGACGGTAAGCGAGAGGTCTGCCAGCTTGATCATGGACTTGATCCTTCCATTAGCGGCCCGGGTACGGTCGGCGGATGACGCATCGGTCGGTCCTTGCGCGGCGTCAGGCCCTTTCCATGGGATCGCCCGCCCCCTATGCCCCTGCCCGCGATGTTTGAGAACCCTCCCGAGCGCTGGATCGATGAATGGCGCGCCAGCCTGCGCCTGGCCGCGCCGCTGGTGGGCGCCAACCTGCTGCAGATGGCGGTGTTTGCCGTCGACGTGGTGTTCGTCGCGCGGCTGGGGCCAGAGGCGCTGGCCGCCTCGTCGCTGTCGGTGGCGCTGTTCGGCCTGCTGATCTGGAGCCTGACCGGCCTCGTCGGGGCAGCCTCGCCGTTGATCGCGGCGGAACTGGGCCGTCGCCGCCATGCCGTGCGCGAGGTGCGCCGCACCGTGCGCATGGCCGGTTGGGTCGGCCTCGTCGCCGCCTTCGTCGCCATCGCCGTCTGCCTGCTCGGCGGGCCGCTGATGCGCCTGACCGGGCAGCAGCCGGGCGTGATCGCGCTGGCCGTGCCATTCCTGCAGGTGCTGATGTGGGCAGCGATCCCGGCAGTGCTGGGCGCGCTGCTGCGCACCGTGGTGGCGACGCTCGGCCGGCCCGGCATCGGCACCGCGATCACCGGTCTGGGCGTGGCGGTGAACGCGCTTGGCAACTGGATCTTCGTGTTCGGCCACTGGGGCGCGCCCGCGCTGGGCCTGACCGGCTCGGCGGTGTCGAGCGTGGTCACCAGCACCGCCATGCTGTTCGCCTATGCGCTCGTGATCCGCTGCGACCGTCGCCTGCACCGCTATCGCCTGCTGGGCCGCTGGTGGCGTCCCGAATGGCGCCGCCTGCGCGACGTATTGGCGATCGGCCTGCCGATCTGCGGCACGATCATCGCCGAAGCGGGGATGTTCAACGGCGCGGCCTTCCTGATGGGCCGCATCGGCGAAAGCGAGCTGGCCGCGCACACCGTCGCGCTGCAATTTGCCGCCATCGCCTTCCAGGTGCCGTTCGGCGTGGCGCAGGCCGCGACCATCCGCGTCGGCCTCGCCTATGGCGCCGGGAACGCGCGCGGCATCGCACGGGCCGGGCTCGTGGCGACGCAACTCGGCATCGGCTTCATGGCGCTGTCGGCGGGGGCCATGCTGCTGTTCCCGCACACGCTGCTGCGGCTCTACATCGACCCCGCCGCGCCCGAGAACGCGCGCGTGGTGGTGCTGGCGGTGCAGTACATGATGGTCGCCGCCGCGTTCCAGCTGTTCGACGGCGCGCAGGCCGTGGGCGCGGGAATGCTGCGCGGTCTGCAGGACACGCGCATGCCGATGCTGATAGCGCTGTTCGGCTATTGGGTTCCCGGCGTGGGCACGGCGCTCTGGCTGGGACTGTACACGCCATTGGGCGGACTTGGCGTGTGGATCGGGCTGCTGGTGGGGCTGATCTTCGTGGCGGGGCTGCTCCACTGGCGCTGGGCACGGCGAGCCGGATTGGGGCTTCTGCCGGCCTGAACCATCACCCGCCCCGTCGCGATGTTCATCGGGCTGAAAAGATTCTTCGTCAGCACCGCTTGACGCTCCGAGGGCATCAACCCATATCCGCGCCGCTGGCACTCTCTGCGTGAGAGTGCCAAGCGTGAAATTCGTATCGCCAATCTTTATTGGAAGAGGGAGAACCCCATGACTTTCCGTCCGCTGCACGACCGCGTGCTGGTGCGCCGCGTCGAAGCCGAGGAAAAGACCGCCGGCGGCATCATCATCCCCGACAGCGCCAAGGAAAAGCCCGCTGAAGGCGAAATCGTCGCCGTCGGCACCGGCGCCCGCGCCGAGAACGGCACGATCACCCCGCTTGACGTCAAGGTCGGCGACCGCGTGCTGTTCGGCAAGTGGTCGGGCACCGAAGTCAAGGTCGGCGGCGAAGACCTGCTGATCATGAAGGAATCGGACATCCTGGGCGTGATCGGCTGATCACCCGGACGTTCCGCCACCACAATCCAGATATTCAAAGGAAATCAACATGGCTGCCAAGGACGTGAAGTTCGGCCGTGACGCCCGTGAACGCATTCTGCGCGGCGTCGACATCCTCGCCGACGCGGTGAAGGTCACGCTGGGCCCCAAGGGCCGCAACGTCGTGATCGACAAGAGCTTCGGCGCACCCCGCATCACCAAGGACGGTGTTTCGGTCGCCAAGGAAATCGAACTCAAGGACAAGTTCGAGAACATGGGCGCCCAGATGCTGCGCGAAGTCGCCAGCAAGGCAAACGACGCAGCCGGTGACGGCACCACCACCGCGACCGTTCTCGCCCAGGCGATCGTTCGCGAAGGCATGACCGCGGTTGCCGCGGGCATGAACCCCATGGACCTCAAGCGCGGCATCGACATCGCCGTCGGCAAGGTCGTCGAAAACCTCAAGGCGCGTTCGACCCCGGTCGCGGGTTCGTCGGAAATCGCCCAGGTCGGCATCATCTCGGCCAATGGCGACACCGAAGTCGGCCAGAAGATCGCCGAGGCGATGGAGAAGGTCGGCAAAGAAGGCGTGATCACCGTGGAAGAGGCCAAGGGCCTCGAATTCGAACTCGATGTCGTCGAAGGCATGCAGTTCGACCGCGGCTACCTCTCGCCCTACTTCATCACCAACCCGGAGAAGATGACGGTCGAACTGGAAAACCCGTACATCCTGATCCACGAGAAGAAGCTGTCGTCGCTGCAGGCGATGCTTCCGATCCTCGAAGCCGTGGTGCAGTCGGGCCGTCCGCTGCTGATCATCGCCGAAGACATCGAAGGCGAAGCGCTGGCGACCCTCGTCGTCAACAAGCTGCGCGGTGGCCTCAAGATCGCCGCCGTCAAGGCGCCGGGCTTCGGTGACCGCCGCAAGGCCATGCTGGGCGACATCGCCACGCTGACCGCGGGCGAGATGATCTCGGAAGACCTCGGCATCAAGCTCGAGACCGTCACCCTCGCCATGCTCGGCCAGGCCAAGAAGGTCACGATCGACAAGGACAACACCACGATCGTCGACGGTGCCGGTTCGGCCGATGAGATCAAGGGCCGCGTCGACCAGATCCGTGCCCAGATCGAAGTCACCACCAGCGACTACGACCGTGAAAAGCTGCAGGAACGCCTGGCCAAGCTGGCCGGCGGTGTTGCGGTCATCAAGGTCGGCGGCGCCACCGAAGTCGAGGTGAAGGAACGCAAGGACCGCGTCGACGACGCCCTCCACGCCACCCGCGCCGCGGTCGAGGAAGGCATCGTCCCCGGTGGCGGCACCGCGCTGCTCTACGCGACCAAGGCTCTCGACGGCCTGAAGGGCGCCAACGACGACCAGACCAAGGGCATCGACATCGTACGCCGCGCGATCCAGGCCCCGATCCGTCAGATCGCCGCGAACGCGGGTCATGACGGTGCGGTCGTTTCGGGCAACCTGCTGCGCGAAGACGACGAGAACCAGGGCTTCAACGCCGCGACCGACACCTACGAGAACCTGAAGGCCGCCGGCGTGATCGACCCGACCAAGGTCGTGCGCACCGCGCTTCAGGACGCCGCGTCGGTTTCGGGCCTGCTCATCACCACCGAAGCTGCCATCAGCGAACGTCCGGACGACAAGCCCGCGATGCCGCCGATGGGCGGTGGCATGGGCGGCATGGGCGGCATGGACTTCTAAGTCCTGCAACCTTGCCGAAGAATTCGGGGCCGGAGGGGAAACCTTCCGGCCCCTTTTCGTTTTGGCGGGAACCGATTGCGACGACCCGCGTTTGCGGCCCGATGGAGATCCCGGCACGCACCCTGCCGACCGCTTCCGGGTCGATCGACCCGAGCGCGGACGATTCCGCCGCCTTGCCGCCGTTCGCGACCGATCTCTACCGCGCGCTGTTCGAAAGCATGGACCAGGGCTACTGCGTGATCCGCTTTCTCGACGGACCGCACGGCCCCCTGAGCGACTACATCCACATCCTCGCCAACGAGGCCTACGAGCGCAACACCGGCATCCCCAACGTTACCGGCCAGCGCCTGCGCGAGATGGTGCCCGACGAAGCCGACGCCTGGGTCGCCTTCTACGGCAAGGTGCTGCGCACCGGCGAGCCGATCCGCTTCCGCAACGAACTGGTCGCCACCGGGCGCCATCTCGAAGTGTCGTCGTTCCGCATCGGCCCGTTCGAGGACCGGCTGGTGGCGGTGCTGTTCAAGGACGTGACCGACCAGGTCCATGCCGAAGAAGCGCTGCGCCAGCTCAACGAGACGCTCGAAGCCCGCGTGGTCGAGGCGCTGGCCGAGCGCGAGGCCGCCGAAGCCGCGCTGCGCCAGGCGCAGAAGATGGAGGCGGTGGGCCAGCTGACCGGCGGCCTGGCGCATGATTTCAACAACCTGCTGGCGGGCATCCAGGGCGCGTTCGAACTGATCGAGCGGCGGCTGGCCAAGGATGCCGAAGCCGACATCTCGCGCTACCTTGCCGCCGGCCTTGGCGCGACCCGCCGCGCCGCCGCGCTGACCCACCGCCTGCTCGCGTTCTCGCGCCGCCAGACGCTGACGCCGCGCGCCACCTGCGTCAACGCGCTGCTGCCCGAATTCGTCGAATTGGTCCGCCGCACCGTCGGCCCGGCCTTCGCCGTCCACGTCGCGCAGGAACCCGCACTCTGGCCGACGCTGGTCGATCCCAACCAGCTCGAAAACGCGCTGCTGAACCTGTGCATCAATGCGCGCGATGCCATGCCGGGCGGCGGGCGCATCACCATTTCCACCGACAACCTCGCGCTCCTCGGCAGCGAGGCGACCGACCGCGGCCTTGCCCCCGGCGACTATATCGGCATCACCGTGACCGACGAAGGCGTGGGCATCGCCAAGGCGGACATCGATCGCGTATTCGACCCCTTCTTCACCACCAAGCCGCTGGGTCGCGGCACGGGCCTTGGCCTGTCGATGGTCTATGGCTTCGCCCGCCAGAGCCGTGGACTTGTCCGCATCCGCTCCGAGGTCGGCGAGGGGACGATGGTGCGCATCTACCTGCCGCGCCATCTCGGCCACGATGACCACCCCCCCGTACCGCTCAGCAGCGCGCCGCCTTCGCCCACCATGCAGGGCACGGTGCTGGTGGTGGACGACGAGCCGACCGTGCGCCTGTTGCTGGTTGAGGCGCTCGAAGCGCTGGGCTACGCCTGCCTCGAAGCCGCCGATGGTCCCGAAGCGCTGGCCGTGCTGGAGACCGCCCCCACGCTCGACCTGCTGGTGACCGACGTCGGGCTGCCGGGCGGGCTCAACGGCCGCCAGGTGGCCGACGCCGCGCGGCGCACCCGGCCGGGGCTCAAGGTGTTGTTCGTCACCGGCTATGCCGAGGGCAACGTGGTCGATGGCGCCGTGATCGAGGAGGGGATGGACGTGCTGACCAAGCCCTTCACCGTCGATGACCTCACCCGCCGCGTGGCCGCGCTGACCACGCCCTGAGTCCGGCACTCGCGGCCCGTCAGCCGCCGCGTTCGAGCAGGATCAGTCGCGCGTCGCCATCGTCGTCGTGCTCGCCATAGCGGACGAAGCCCAGGCGCACGGCCACGGCCATCGAGGCAAGGTTGGTGTCGTTGATCATGCAGGCCACGCGGCGCGGGCCATGCGCTGCGTCGAACCATGCCAGCACCGCGCGCGCGGCTTCGGTGGCCAGCCCCTTGCCCCATGCGCGTTCGGCGAAGATCCAGCCCACTTCGGGTGTGTCATCGAGCCCCGTGCCGAAGCCGCGCCACGAATGGAACACGCCGCAGATGCCGATCACCTCGTCCTCGCCCTTGAGGCGGCAGGTCAGGATGCCGTAGCCATAGAGCGCCCAGCTGCCGGCATTGCGCAGCAGGCGGTTGAACTCTTCCGCGGCGCTGGTCGGGCGCGCGCCGAGATGTTGGCGCACGGCCTCGGGTGCCAGCAGCGCAACCAGCCCGGCATGATCGCGGACGTGCGGCTGCCATAGTTCCAGCCGCTCGGTGACAAGAAAGGGCGCACTCACAGCAGGGTATCCACCGCATGGATTCCCACGCCCACCAGACCGCCCACCAGCGTGCCGTTGATGCGGATGAACTGCAGGTCGCGGCCCACCGCGCCTTCGATGCGGTCGGTCACGGTGCGCGCATCCCAGCGGCGCACCGTCTCGGACACCAGCCGCACGATCTGCCCGCCATAGCGCGTGGCCACGCCCACCAGCGTACGCCGGGCAAAGCGGTTGACGAGCAATTGCAGGCGCGCATCGCGTTGCAGCGCGCGGCCCAGTTCGCCCACGCTTTCGCTCAGGCTTCCGGCCATCGCGCCGCCCGGTTCGCGCACAGCTTTGAGCAGGCGCGCGCGCGTGCGTTCCCAGAAGGCATCGAGCCAGGCGGTGAAGGCCGGGTTGGCCAGCACTTCTTCCTTCATCCGCTCGACCCGCGCGCGCATCTCGGGATCGTGCACCAGATCGTGGGCGAGCTGCTGCAGCCCTTCCTCGATCTTCACCCGCAAGGGATGATCGGGGATCACCACCGTCTCGGCGAGCAGCTTGTAGAGGCCATCGAGAATGGTGTTGGCCAGCCGCTCGTCGAGCCGGGCGAAGCGCACCAGCGCATTGGCGCGATCGTGGATCATCGCGCGGATCATGTCCTCGTTGGCTTCAAGGACGTGCGCCGCCTTGCGGATGCCGCTTTCGATCAACGGCATGTGCCGCCCGTCCGCAATCATCGCGCCAAGCAACTGGCCCAGCAATGGCGCCAGGTCGAGCCGCGCGATCTGCGTCCGCAGGGCGCCTTTCGCCAGACCGCCCAGCTTTTCCTGGTCGAGCGATTCGAGCACGTCGGCCAGCAGGCTGGTCGCCCCGTCGCGCAACCGGCTTTCCGGCCCACGGGGATTGGCGAGGAACTGCCCGGCAAGCCCCGCCGCATCCAGCCCCTGCATCCGCCGCGCGACAACCTGCGACGTGAGGAAATTGTCGCGCAGGAAGGTCGCCATCGTATCGGCGATGCGGTCCTTGTTCTCGGGGATGATCGCGGTGTGCGGGATCGGCAAGCCCAGCGGATGGCGGAACAGCGCGGTCACGGCGAACCAGTCGGCCAGACCGCCGACCATCGCCGCTTCGGAAAAGGCGCGCAGGTAGCCCCAGCCCGGATGCAGCGGCACCAGCTGGCGCGAAAGCAGGAACAGACCCGCCATCGCCACCAGCAACCCCGTCGCGATCAGCCGCATCCGCGCTGCAGGATCGGCAACGAAAACCCGCACCGGAATGCGCCGGGCCTTGGGAGCTGAAACGGAAGCGCGCTGGTTCACTCCGCCGGGAATGCCTCGCCGTGCGCCGGGTTCCCGGCGGCCGGATTCCCTGCGGCATGGTTGCGCGGATCGTTGGGGTCGTAGCTCAGCACCTTGCGGCCCAGCCAGGGCCCGACGCGCTTTTCAAAGCCGTCGGCCAGGCTGAAGCCTGCCGGCACGATCAGTAGCGTCAGCAACGTCGACATCGTCAACCCGCCGATCACCGTCGTGCCCATCGGCGCGCGCCAGCCCGCGTCACCGCCCAGCGAAATGGCGGTGGGCACCATCCCTGCGACCATCGCCACGGTGGTCATCACGATCGGCTGCGCGCGCTTGTGCCCGGCCTCGATGATCGCCTCCAGCTTGGTCTTGCCGGTCGCCATCTCCTCGATCGCGAAGTCGATCAGCAGGATCGAGTTCTTCGCGACGATGCCGAACAGCATCAGGATGCCGATGAACACCGGCATCGACAGCGGCTGCCCGACAAGGCCCAGCAGCAGCATCCCGCCCAGCGGCGCGAGGAACAGCGAGCCCATGTTGACCAGCGGCGACACGAAGCGGTGGTAGAGCAGCACCAGCACCGAAAACACCAGCAGCACGCCCGCGCAGACCGCGACGATGAAGTTGGTGATCATCTCTTCCTGCCAGCGGTCCTCGCCCGCAGGGGCATTGGACACGCCTTGCGGCAGATCCTTCATAACCGGCAGTCGGGCGATTTCCGCCATCGCGGTGCCCTTGGCAACGCCGGCGGGCAGGTCCGCGCCAACGAAGACGCGGCGGTTCTGGTTGTAGCGCTGGATCGTCGTGGGGCCGGAGCCGAACCCGATCGAGGCCACGCGCGACAGCGGCACCGTGGTGCCCGCCGTGGTCGGCACCGGCAGGTTCTCGATCGTCGACAGATCGCGCCGCGACGACGGCGGCAGCTTGACGCGGATCGGCACCTGGCGGTCGGACAGCGAGAACTTGGCGCTGTTCTGGTCGATCTCGCCCTGCGTCGCGATGCGGATGACCTGGCTCAACGCCTGGGTGGTGACGCCGAGGTTGGCGGCAAGGTCGAGGTGCGGGGTGATGACGATTTCAGGGCGGCGCATGTCGGCGCTGACGCGCGGGGCGACCACGGTCTTAAGGCCGTTCATCTGTTCGACCAGCGTCTGCGCGGTGCGCTGCAACAGGTCGGGATCGGAACCCGACAGCATGATGCTGATCGGTCGGCCCGAACCGCCGCCGGGGCCGCCGCCGTTCATGCTCATGAACGAGACGCGCGCATCGGCGATGGTCTGCAGGCGCGGGGTCAGCGCGCGCTCGAACTCGACGCTGGAGCGCAGGCCCGAGCCCTTCTTGAGCACGAGGAACACGCGCCCCTTGCCCTCCTCGATGCGTTCGAGGCCGGCGGCGACTTCGGGCTCCTGCCGCACCAGCGCATAGATCTCGTCGATCTTGGCCTGAGTCTGCTCGATCGTGGTGCCGGGCACCATCTCGACGACGATGCGGCTGAAATCCTCGTCGGTGTCGGGGAAGAACTGGCTCGGCACGATGAAGAACAGCGCGCAGGTCAGCAGCAGCGCGCCCAGGCCCACGCCCATCATCCACAGGCGATGATCGCGCAGCCGCGCGCGGAAGTGGCGCCTGGGATGCAGGACGCGATAGGCCTGCGCCTTGGTCGTATCGAGCGACCAGCGCAGCACCTTCATGTAGCGGTCCATCCACGGCCCGCCGCCATGTTCGGCATGGCCGTGCGCTTTCAGGAAATAGGCCGCGACCATCGGCGTGATCATGCGCGCGACGAGCAGCGAGAACAGCACCGCGACCACCACGGTCAGGCCGAAGTTCTTGAAGAACTGGCCCGAAACGCCTGGCATCAGGCCCACCGGGAAGAACACGGCAACGATCGAGAATGTCGTGGCGACCACCGCCAGCCCGATCTCGTCCGCCGCGTCGATCGAGGCCTGGTAGGGCGACTTGCCCATGCGCATGTGGCGCACGATGTTCTCGATCTCGACGATGGCGTCGTCGACCAGCACCCCCGCGACGAGGCCCAGCGCCAGCAGCGACATCTGGTTGAGCGTAAACCCCATCAGGTTCATCACCCAGAACGTCGGGATCGCCGAGAGCGGGATAGCGATGGCCGAGACGATCGTCGCGCGCCAGTCGCGCAGGAAGAAGAACACCACGATCACCGCCAGCACCGCGCCTTCGACCATCGAGGACATCGAGCTGCGGTACTGGTCCTTGGTGTACTGCACCGAATTGAACAGCTGGCGGAACTTCACCCGCCCGCCCTGCTCGGCGCTGATCTTGTCCATCTCCTTCACCGCCGCGTCGAACACGCTGACGTCGGATTCGCCGCGCGCGCGGGCGATCGAGAAGGTGACCACCGGCTTGCCGTTGAACTTGGCGATCGAGGTGATCTCGCTGTAGCTGTCGCGCACGTCGGCGACGTCGGACAGGCGGATCGTGCGGCCGTTGGCGAGCGAGACCTGCGTCTGCGACAGGTCGAACGCGCTCTGCGCATTGCCCAGCACGCGCACGGCCTGGCGCGATCCGGCGACTTCGGCACGCCCACCCGCGGCATTGAGGTTGACCTGGCGCAGCGCGGCGTTGACCTGCACCGCGGTCACCCCTTGCGCCTTCATCCGCATGGGATCGAGCGTCACCGCGATCTCGCGGTCGACGCCGCCCGAGCGCACCACTTCGGCCATGCCGGGCACGCTCAACAGGCGCTTGGCGATGGTGTCGTCGATGAACCACGACAGCTGTTCGAGCGTCATGTCGTCGGCTTCGACCGCGAAGTAGGCGATCGGGTCGGACGAGGTCTGGGCCTTGATCACCTGCGGTTCGAGAATGCCGTCGGGCAGGTTGCCGCGCGTCTGGTCGATCGCGTTCTTGACCTCGTTCACCGCCGAATTGATGTCGGTGCCGATCTTGAACTGGATCATCGTCTGGCTGTTGCCTTCCGACGCGGTCGAACTCATCGAATCGATGCCCTGGATCGTGCGCACGGCGGATTCGACGCGCTGCGTGATCTGGTTCTCGATCTCCACCGGAGCGGCGCCCGGCTGGGTGATGGTGACGATCACCATCGGGAATTCGATGTCGGGCTGCTCCTGGACCTTCATGCCCATGAACGAGACCAGCCCCGCGAGCGTCAGCCCGAGGAACAGGACGATCGGCACCACCGGGTTGCGGATCGACCAGGCCGAGATGTTCTTGAAGTTCATGGGATCGCCTGCAAGCCTTACTTGCCGCCGGCCCGGGCGAGCACCGGATGGACGGCATCACCCGGGTTAAGGAAGCCGCCCGCGCGCAGCACTACGCGCTCGTTGCCCGAAAGGCCGGTGCGCACGACGATGCCCTGCGGCGTCACGTCGCCCGTGGTCACCGCCCTACGCTCCACCTTGTTGTTGCCGCCCACGACATAGACATAGGGTCCGCGCTGGTCCGAAAGGATCGCGGATTCGGGCAGGACCGGCGCGGTCACCGTGCCGCTGCGGATCTGCGCGCTGGCAAAGCCGCCGGGGCGCAGCGCAACGTCATAGGGCAGCGCAATACGCGCCACGCCTTCGCGCGTGGTGGTGTCGATGGTGGGCGAGATCTGCCAGACCCGCCCCGCGAAGCTGCGCGCGGTGCCGACCGGCGTCACGTCCGCGGCGATGCCCACCGACAGGCGGGCAAGGTCGTTTTCGGCAAGGCGCGCCTGCATTTCGAGTTCGCCATCCTTGGCGATGCGGAACAACGTGCCCGAGGCAGGACCGACGATCTGGCCCGGCTCCACGGCGCGCGTCAGCACCAGCCCGGATTCGGGCGCGACCACGTTCAGCCGCGCGGTGCTCGCCTGCAGCTGTCCGAGCGAGGCGCGCGCCACGCTCACTTGCGCAACGGCCGCATCGCGCGTGGCGGTCAGGCGGTCGATATCTGCCTTCGAGATGAAGCCCTTGGCCACGAGCTTGAGCGCGCGATCGAGGTTGGCCTGCGCCAGCCGCGCGTTGGCGACCTGCACCGCGATGTTCGCCGACTGGCCCGCGATCTGCTGCGATTGCACCGAACGATCGACCACCGCCAGCACCTGGCCCTTGCGCACCCAGGCGCCCGCATCGACGGCCACGCTGACCACCCGCCCGCCTTCGCCCGCGATGCCCACCGGCATGTCGCGGCGCGCCGCGATCGTGCCGCTGGCGTTGATCAGGCCTTCGACGGTAGTGCGGCCGGGGGCGACGACAGTGACGGTCTGCGCCTGCGCGGCAGACTTGTCCGCATCGGCGGGGGCGCCACGATGCATCAGCCACCAGGCAAGTCCCAGCACCACTGCGATCAGCAGACCCGCGATCAGGTTGCGCCGACCGTTGCCGCGCGCCACCTCGTCGTCCCCTTCGAGGGGCGCGAGCGGCTCCGCCTCGGCGGACTTGATGCTGGTCTCGTAATTCATGTCGTTCACGTGCCTTCGCCCCACGCGGGCCACCTTGCGATCTGGACCCGGCGCATCGGGACGCCATCATGCGTCGATTTGTCGGGGTTTCGGTCGCAAGCGCCGCAGCGCCTCTTCCTTGGCGCAATTGGCAGAAGCAATAGACTTCGATCCGACCAGTTGCAATTCCGCCTCGACGAAGGACTTGCACCGTCTTGGCAAGTGTTGCCCGGTTGCATCTGAAATTTGTGAAACAAGTGCCCGAAACGGAAAACGGCCGCTGCCCCAAGGGGAAGCGGCCGTCGAAATATCCATCGCGCGGGTGCCAGCCCCGCGCCCGAGCGCTCAATACTTGAGCTGACGCTCGTAGAGGTCGCGGTAGTGCTGGATGCGCGTCACGCGCAGGCCCTGCATCCCCGAGCGATCGACCGCGCGCTGCCACGAGGCAAACTCCTCAAGCGTAAGGCCATAGCGCTCGCAGACCTCGTCGATGGTCAGCAGGCCGCCGTTAACCGCCGCGACGACCTCGGCCTTGCGACGTACGACCCAGCGGGTGGTGGTGGGCGGCGGCAGACTATCGAGCGTCAGCGGCTCCCCGAGCGGACCGATAACCTGCGCTGGCCTGATTTTCTGGTTTTCGATCATGGCTTTTCTCGTCGGGTCGGGCAATCGGAGGGGATCATGCGGTGGGGTTCTCTGACGGGCTCTGGTTTGCCTGAATCGGCTTTGCCAATCTCTGAACTGAAATAGTTAACATGGCGTTCACTTCTCGCCTCGACCGCCACCGGCGCGACATCCAGAAGCATCTGTGCGGCAGACCGATGAAAGCTCGCGATGCCCGTGCCCGGTCCCGGCAGCGGGGCGGCCCCCTGCGTGCGCACGGCCCGGCGCAAGTCCTGCGCGGCGGCGAGTCGCGCGCACAGCTCGCCCCAGCCGAGCGGGCGCAAACCGCGCCTCTCCTCGGTCTCGCCACCCCAAACATCGGTAAATCCAAGGTCCATGCCCAGCCGCATAGCGCCAAGAGGGATAAGACCGGGTAAATCCGGCTTTTACCGACGATTAGGATTTTCACATCGCGTTCATTTACCGAGCAGCGGCGCGCGCGTGGCAACAGCCGCACCACGAATCCCCTGCCGCTCGGCCACAAATGCGCCTATGAGCCGGGCCATGTCCGCGCTCTCCGGTCTTTCCGATCCCGCCGCCCTGTTCGATCTGCCCAAGCCTGCATCGGCCAGCCGCATCGTCGTCGCCATGTCGGGCGGCGTCGACAGCTCCGTCGTGGCAGGGCTTGCCGCCGCCAGCGGGGCCGAAGTGATCGGCGTGACGCTGCAACTCTACGATTATGGCGCGGCCACCGGGCGCAAGGGCGCGTGCTGCGCGGGCGACGACATCCGCGATGCGCGCGCCGTGGCCGACCGCCTCGGCATCGCGCACTACGTATTCGACCACGAATCGAGCTTCCGCGAAGAGGTGGTCGAACGCTTCGCCGACGATTACCTCGCCGGGCGCACCCCCATTCCCTGCATCCGCTGCAACATGGGGCCAAAGTTCACCGACCTCTTGGCGATGGCGCGCGATCTCGGCGCCGATTGCCTCGCGACCGGCCACTACGTGCGCCGCGTGATGGGGCCTGCGGGGCCGGAACTGCACCGCGCGTTCGATCCCGCGCGCGACCAGTCCTACTTCCTTTACGGCACCACCGACGAACAGCTGGCCTTCCTGCGCTATCCGCTGGGCGGCCTGCCCAAGCCCGAAGTGCGCCGCCTCGCCGCCGACCTCGGGCTTGCCGTCGCCGCCAAGCCCGACAGCCAGGACATCTGCTTCGTGCCCGATGGCGATTATGCCAAGATCGTGGCCAAAGTCCGGCCCGAAGGCATCGACGGGGGCGAGATCGTTCACGCCGCGACCGGCGAGGTGCTGGGCCGCCACGCGGGCGTGATCCACTACACGGTCGGGCAGCGCCGGGGTCTGGAGATCGGCGGCCAGCCCGAACCGCTTTACGTCATCGCGCTCGATGCGCCCGCGCGCCGCGTTCTGGTCGGCCCGCGCGCCATGCTGGCGGTGGGTCGCGCCACCGTCATCGAAACCAACCGCATCGGACCGTTGCCGCAGGGCCCGCTGACCGCCAAGGTGCGCTCGCTCGCCAAGCCCGTGCCGGTGGAACTGGAAGGCCCCTTCGGCGAAGGCGCGACGACCACCTTGCGCTTCCTCCAGCCCGAATACGGCGTCGCGCCCGGGCAGGCCGCCGTGCTCTATGCGGGCGAGCGCGTGGTCGGCGGTGGCTGGATCGATTCGACCGCGCCGTGGCAGCAATAGGCTACTTCCACGGCTCCAGCACGCAGCCCCATCCTTCGCGATAGGCCGCGGTCTGCCTTGCCAGCAGGGGCACGCGCGCGGTCACGCTCTTGGCCGCCGCATCCTCCGACAGGGTGACAAGGCCCATGCCCGGCTCGAAATCCCGTGTGCAATCGCCGATCGGCCGTCCCCCCACGAAGCGGCACGAACAGGCGACGCGCGCGCCATAGGCCGCGGCCGTGATGGCGGTACCGTGGACCGGCCTCCAGAACAGCGCCAGCGGCGCGGCGATCAGCGCCACCACCAGCAGCGCTAGCCGCCAGCGCCAGCGGCGGGCAGGCGGCGGGGCATAAGGGCCGCCCGGCTGGTCGGGTGCACCAATCGGCGCAGTTGTGGGTGAAGCGGTTTCGACCATTGCCTTGGGCTTGCGGACGGGGAAGAAGGGCGGCGCTCATGCCCCGCCTGCCGCTCTCCCTTATCGCCCCGCTTGCGCTGGTGCCAGCCCTTGCCGCCTGCTCGGCTGCGGACAAAGGGCCGGCTCCGCTCGCGCCCGAGGCGCTGGCGGCCGTGGCCGAGAACCCCGACGCCCCGCGCGAAAAGCTGGCGCGCGCGGTGGATGCGCTGTTTTCGGACGAGGCTGCGGGCGAAACGCGGGCGGTGATCGTGATGCACGAAGGCCGCATCGTCGCCGAACGCTATGCGCCCGGCTATCACGAGAACACCCGCTTCGTGTCGTGGTCGATGGCCAAGACCGTGACCGGCGTGATGATCGGGATGCTCGTGTCCGACGGGCGGCTGCGCCTCAACGAATCCGCGCCCGTGCCGCAATGGCAGCGCCCCGGCGATCCGCGTGGCGAGATCACGCTCAAGCAGTTGCTCCAGATGCGTTCGGGCCTGCGCCATGTCGAAGCGGGCGATCCGCCTTACGAATCCGACGAAGTACGGATGCTGTTTCTCGACGGGCGCGATGATATGGCGCGCTACGCCGAAGACCAGCCGCTGGCGCATGAACCGGGCTCCACCTTCCAGTATTCGACCGCGACCAGCGTGATTCTCGCCGATCTGGCCGCGCGCGTGCTGTCCCCGCAGCAGGACCCGGAAGGCCGCCGTCATGCGGTGGCGGACTATTTGCGCACCCGCCTGTTCGAGCCGGTGGGGCTGCGCTCGATGCTGCCCGAATTCGATGCCGCGGGCACGCTCGTCGGCGGCAGCCTGATCCACGCAACCGCGCGGGACTGGGCGACGTTTGGCGAATTCCTGCGCAACAAGGGCGCGGTCAGGGGGGCGCAGATCATTCCGCGCCAGTGGATCGAGTTCATGGCGCGGCCTTCCCCGCGCGAGGCCGAATATGGCGCGCAGTTGTGGCTCAACCGCACGCCGACGCAGGGCAGGCCTTCGCTGTTCCCGACACGCGGCCCGCGCGACCTGTTCGCGGCGGAAGGCCACCTCGGGCAGTACGTGCTGGTCAGCCCCAGCCGCCGCCTGGTGGTGGTAAGGCTCGGAAAAACCGAAGATTCGAAGCTACGCCCGGTGGTCGACCGGCTCGCCGACGTGGTCGCGCTCTACGGCGCGCGCTGAACGGCACCCAAAGCGACCTGAACGACACCTAGACCGGTCTGCAGGCCCCTCAGGCCACGCCGGGCGAGCCTTGCGCCAGCGTGGCCGGGCTTTCGCCGTTGGGACCGGGCGCGAGCAGGTCCTGCGCGCCCATCGGCTGTTCGTCGACCAGCCCTTCCGGATCGGGATGGATCAGCACCTCGACGCCGGGAAACTCGCGCATCAGCTTGTCCTCGATCTCGTCCATCACGCGGTGCGCCTCGGTCACGGTCATGCGGCCATCGACCCAGACGTGGAACTGCACGAAATCGCGGTTGCCGCTGGTGCGCGTGCGCAAGTCGTGCAGGCCCTTCAATTCCGGATGCTGCGCGACCACCGCGAGGAAGCGCTCGCGCATTTCGAGCGGCCATTCGTGGTCCATCAGCTGCTCGATCGCCTGCTGCGAGGCGCCCCACGCGCCCCACGCCAGCCACAGCGCGATGGCGAAGGCGAAAGCCGCGTCGGCCCCGGGAATGCCGAAGGTCTTGTCGAGCAGCAGCGCGGCGATGACCGCAAGGTTGAGGAACAGGTCCGACTTGTAATGGACGTTGTCGGTGCTGATCGCGAGGCTGCCGGTCTGGCGAATGACGTGGCGCTGATACAGCAGCAGCGCCACCGTCGCCGCCATGGCAATGGCCGAGACGATCACGCCGCTTTCCGCTTCGGCCACACGCTCCCCGGCGATGAACTGGTTGACCGCCCGGAACGCGAGGCCGATCGCCGAGATCGAGATCAGCACCACCTGGAACATCGCCGCCAGCGCCTCGGCCTTGCCATGTCCGAAGCGGTGGTTGTGATCGTCGGGCTGCGAGGCGACCCACACGCCGAGCAGCGTGGCGAGACTGGCGACGAGATCGAGGCCGGTATCGGCAAGGCTGCCCAGCATGGCCGACGAACCGGTCGAGACCACCGCCCAGACCTTCATCCCCGCCAGCAGCGCCGCGACCGTGATCGAGGCAAGCGCTGCCTTGCGGTTGAGGTCGCCGTGGGTGTCGCTGCGGGTCATGTCCATGGGATGCATCCTTACGGGTAAAGCAGGCTCGACGTCCAGCCGCCCGCGCCGTCGGTGACGAAGCGGCGACGTTCGTGCAGGCGGAAATCGCGGTCCTGCCAGAACTCGATGGCGGCAGGCGTCACGCGATAGCCCGACCAGTGCGCCGGGCGCGGCACGTCTCCATCGGGGTATTGCGCACGGATCGCCTCGACCCGGTCGAGATAGGCCTGCCGGTCGGGCAGAGGACGCGACTGGTCCGAGGCCGCCGAGCCAAGCCGCGATTCGGGATGCCGGCTGGCGAAATAGGCGTCGGCCTCTGCCGGGGTGACTTCGCGAATCGGGCCTTCGATGCGGATCTGGCGGCGCAGCGACTTCCAGTGGAACAGCAGCGCCACGTGCGGGTTGGCGGCCAGTTCCCCGCCCTTGCGGCTGTGGAAGTTGGTGTAGAACACGAAACCGTCCGGACCGTGCCCTTTCAGCAGCACCATGCGGACCGAGGGATGCCCATCGGGCGTGGCGGTAGCCAGCGCCATGGCGTTCGGATCGTTGGGCTCGCTCTGCCTGGCCTGGGCGAACCAGTCTTCGAAGATCGCGAAGGGATCGGCGTGCGGGATGGCGTCTGCGGCGGGTTCGGTCACGGTTGGGATATCCTGCGATTCTGGCGGCCTGAAAGCCTTGGGATGGCCAAGGCGTTCCCGCCATGACCTCGATCAATGGCAGGCTCTGCCCGTCTAGGCCACAAGGCCGCAGGTGCAAACCGCACGCCGTCGTGCGGGCAACCGCAGGGAAGCCTTGCGGGGTTCCCGCTGCAATCCTAGCTAGGTGCCCATGGCAGACCCTTATTCCATCCTTGGCGTGGCGCGCAGCGCAACCGAAAAGGACATCAAGTCCGCGTACCGCAAGCTCGCCAAGGAGCTTCACCCCGATCGCAACCAGGACAACCCCAAAGCGTCCGAACGCTTCGCCGAGGTGACGAACGCCTATGACCTGCTGTCCGACAAGGACAAGCGCGCCCGGTTCGACCGCGGCGAGATCGATGCCGAGGGCAATCCCACCGCGCCGTTCGGCTTCGGCGGCGCAGGCGGCGGCGGCGGCGGCGGTTTCGGCGGACGCGGTTTCGGCCAGCAGGGCGGCTTCCGCCACGATGGCGGGTTCGAGGGCGCAGGCCCCGAAGGCATCGACCTGGGCGACATCTTCGAAGGCCTGTTCGGCGGCGGGCGCGGTGGCAGTCCGGGCGGCGGCGGCGGCTTTGCCGGGGGGCGGCGCGGGCCAGCACCCAAGGGCGCGAACGTCACCTATCGCCTGCAAGTGCCATTCGTGGATGCCGCCACGCGCGCGCCGCAGCGAATCACGCTGTCGGGCGGCAAGACCATCGACCTCAAGCTACCCGCGGGTGTCGAGGACGGCCAGCAGGTGCGGCTGGGCGGCAAGGGCGAACAGGGGCCGGGCGGCTTCGGCGATGCGATCATCACCATCGAGATCCAGCGCCACGCCTTCTTCGAGCGCGACGGTGACAACATCCGCATCGACCTGCCGATCACGCTCGACGAAGCGGTGAACGGCGCCAAGGTGCGCGTGCCCACGGTGGACGGCGCGGTGATGCTTACCGTGGCGCCGGGCAGTTCGAGCGGGAAGACGCTGCGCCTGAAAGGCAAGGGCTTCACCCGCAAGGACGGCGAGCGCGGCGACCAGCTCGTCACGCTGCAGATCGACATTCCCGCAGACGATACGGATCTGAAAGCCCGTCTCGCGGGTTGGACCGACACGCGCAATCCGCGCGGCAAACTGGGGATGTGACTTTTGCGTGAGGCTCCCGTGATCGAACCGGGGGCCATCCCTCCACCCGAAGCGGCCGATGACCTTCCCCCCGGCGCGCATCCGCTGGTCGACCTGCCTGACCGCTCGCCCGAGGCACGGCGCCGCGAGGCCTTGCAGTGGAAGCGCGGATTGGGTGAAGCGCGGCAGCGGCTGGGGCCGGGCAGCCGCGCGTTCGAGGTGGTCAAGCGCGTTTCGGCGGGCGTCATCAACGACGGGTTCATCCATGCCGGCAACTTCGCCTACATGGTGCTGATCTCGCTGTTTCCGTTCTTCATCACAGGCGCTGCGCTGTTTTCGCTGCTGGGCGAGGCGAGCCAGCGCGCCGCCGCGATCAACACCGTGCTGATCGCGCTGCCCCCGGTGGTCGCCAACGTGCTCGATCCGGTCGCCCGCAGCGTGGTCGATGCGCGCACCGGCGGGTTGTTGTGGATCGGCGGGCTGGTCGGCCTGTGGACCGTGGGTAGCCTGATGGAAACGGTCCGCGACATCCTGCGCCGCGCCTATGGCACGCGTTGGACCCACGCCTTCTGGCGCTACCGCCTGATGTCCACGGGCCTGATCATCGCCTCGGTCGTGCTGATCCTGGTGTCGATCACTGCGCAAGTGCTGATCGGCGCCGCGCAGGAAGCGATCGCGGTGTGGCTGCCGCAGTTCGGCAGCATGGTGGACAGCCTCGCGCTGTCGCGCTTCGCCCCGGCGGTCGTTCTCTACGGCGCGCTGTGGCTGCTGTTCATCTCGCTGACGCCGGGGGCCTATCGCGGGCGGCTCTATCCCAAGTGGCCGGGTGCGCTGTTCGTGACGACATGGTGGCTGGCGGTGACGACCATGCTGCCCAAGCTGCTGCGCCACCTGTTCACCTACGATCTCACCTACGGAAGCCTTGCGGGCGTGATGATCGCGCTTTTCTTTTTCTGGCTTGTCGGCTTAGGGATGGTGGTAGGTGCCGAACTCAATGCCGCTCTTGCCGAAACACCGGAAGAGCAGGATATGCTGGGCCAGGCCGATGACCGCTTGAGAGCTGCACGCGTGCTAGGGGACCGGGCGCATGCAGAAGATACTGAACAAGGAGCGCAAGAGAGCGCATGACCGGATTGATGCAAGGGAAGCGCGGCCTGATCATGGGGCTCGCCAACGACAAGTCGCTGGCCTGGGGGATCGCCAAGCAACTGCACGAGCATGGCGCTGAACTCGCCTTCTCCTATCAGGGTGAAGCGCTGGAAAAGCGCGTACGCCCGCTGGCGGCAAGCCTGGGCAGCGATTTCCTGATCGATTGCGACGTGTCCGACATGGCCGCGCTCGACTTGGCGTTCGATACGCTGAAGGCACGCTGGCCGACGATCGACTTCGTCGTCCACGCGATCGGCTATTCGGACAAGAACCAGCTGCGCGGGCGCTTCTACGACACCACGCTCGACAACTTCCTGATGACGATGAACATCAGCGCTTATTCGCTGGTGGCCGTCACGCAGCGCGCGATGCCGATGATGAGCGCGGGCGGATCGATCCTGACGCTGACTTATTACGGCGCGGAAAAGGTCGTGCCGCACTACAACGTCATGGGCGTGGCCAAGGCGGCGCTGGAAACCAGCGTCAAATACCTCGCCAACGACTGCGGGCCGCAAGGTATTCGCGTCAACGCGATCTCGGCCGGACCGATCAAGACGCTGGCCGCCAGCGGCATCGGCGATTTCCGCTACATCCTGAAGTGGAACGAGCTGAACAGCCCGCTGCGCCGCAACGTGACCATCGAGGACGTCGGAGGCGCGGGTCTGTACTTCCTGTCGGACCTGTCCTCGGGCGTGACCGGCGAGGTCCACCATGTCGACGCGGGCTACCACACCGTCGGCATGAAGCAGGAAGACGCGCCCGACATCGCGCTGGGGTAATTCTGCGCAAGGGAGGCTGGCGCCAGGGCGCGGCCTCTCCCGCTGCCGCCAACAAAAAAGGCCGCCCCGAAAGGCGGCCTTTTTCGTATCCGGCAAAGCCGACGGCGATCAGCTGTCCGACAGGCCTTCGGCGCGGCGGGCTTCGAGCCAGGCCTGCGCTTCGGCTTCCTGCGCGGCTTCCGAGGCGGCGCGGGTCTGGGCCTGGCGCTCGGCGCGCAGTTCCTCGATCAGCGCGTCGCGGTCGGTGCCGAGGCGCAGGTCGGCAACGCCTTCGTCTTCCTCGATCCCGGCGCGCTTGGCGGCCTTGGCCACCAGCCCGTCAAGCTCGCGCTGCGAGCACAGGCCCAGCGTCACCGGGTCCTTCGGGTTGATGTTGCCGATGTTCCAGTGGCTGCGATCGCGGATCGCGGCAATGGTGTTGCGGGTGGTGCCGATCAGCTTGCCGATCTGCGCGTCCGAGATCTCGGGGTGGTTGCGCAGGATCCAGGCGATGCCGTCGGGCTTGTCCTGGCGCTTGGACACCGGGGTATAGCGCGGGCCCTTGGTGCGGCTGACCGACAGCGGCGCCTTCTGCATGCGCAGGCGGTAGTTCGGATTCGCCTGACCGCGATCGATCTCGGCCTGGGTCAGTTCGCCCGAGTGGACGGGATCGCGTCCGGTGTACTTCTGGCCGGCCAGATCATCGGCCATGGCCTGCACTTCAAGGATGTGCAGGCCGCAGAATTCCGCGATCTGTTCGAAGGTCAGCGCGGTATTGTCAACAAGCCAGGACGCCGTTGCGTGCGGCATCAGCGGATAGGTGGGCTGGGTGCTCACGGGGCATTCTCCGGAAAGCAGAAACAATAAGGGCCGCCCCTTGCGGAGCGGCCGTCACCGCGACGATGTAGGCGAGCCGGGGCCCGACGGCAAGGCAAAAGCGGGGCAAAAGCAGGCCAAATGCAGGAACGCCGCCCCGGATCAGTTGGCCTGCAGCGCCATCGTGACGGTTTCGGCTTCGTCTTCGGGAATGAGGTTGGCCCGCGACAGATCGAGAATCGCGGGAAGGCGCGTCGCGATCTGCGCCCGCGCTTCGTCCGTCGCCGCCAGGCCCCGGCGCACGCGATCGACGAGGGCGGACGATGACAGGAACTCCTCGACGCTGATGCGGGTCTCCGCCGGGAGCCGGAAATGGTCGAGCAGCCCCGACAGCTTGGCGTCACTGCCAATGACCAGCGCGGGCGTACACGCGCCCAGCGTCGCGATCGCCAGATGCATTCGCGCCGTGACCACGAGATCGAGCTGCCCGACGATCTCCTTGACCTCGGTAGGGTCGAGTTCGGCGGTGATATGGCCGACGTGCGACCTTGCCGCATCGGACAGCCCGGCCATGACAGGCTCCAGCACGAGCTGGTCCGAACACAGCGCGCGAAAATCGTGCGGCAGCAGCAGCACCGCCACGTCGCCATCGCGGACAAGCTGTTCGGCCAGTTGGCGGGTGCGCGGAATCAGGGAATCGCGCACCTCGGCAGGCGTCAGATCGGCGTTGAGCGGGCTGAGGTTGAGACCGACCACCTTGCGCCCCTGCTGGCGGTGCTGCGCCATCCAGGCCGCGGCGTTACGCGTCCGGACGGTCGGCGCAGGCTGCACCAGAAAGGCGAGATCGGCCACGAGGCGCGGCGCTTCGCCCATCAGTTCCGATAGGCGGTCGTGCGAAACGGGATCGCGCACGCACAGGCAATCGGCGCCATTGAGCGACCGGAAGACCTCGGCGAGGCCCGGATAGGCGTTGCGCGCAAGACTGAAGCCGGTCACCCGGGTCTTCACGCCCGCACGGCGCAGAAGATCGGCGGTCATCAGCAGGAAGGCCGAAAACACCGGGTCAAGAACCCCGTCGAGAACGTCTGCCCCGACGAGATAGACGTATTCCGGTCGCAGATGGAGCAGGCGCTCGACGGTGTCACCCAACGTGGCGCCGGGGGTGATCGTGCTCCAGTTGCGTGCGGCGGCGCGGGCCGCACCGCGCGGGCTGTTCGACATGATGGTCATGTCCGCCGATGCGCCATCGCGGAAATGATGATCCCGGATCGCGAGGAACATGCCAAGATCGCCCAGCGAGGCGATGACTTCGCGCGGGTCGGGCGGCAGGATCAGCACGCGGCCTGGCACGGGTTGGTATCCCGCAGGATCGGCGAACTCGGCCACGTCGTGCCAGGCATTGGCCATCCGGGCAAAGCGGATGTCCTGCGTACGGCGCTTCAGCCCGGAATGGACCCAGAGCGAACGGGCAAGAGGCCAGTGCCGAACGCTCGACAGCAAGCCGCGGTGCAACCAGCCCGCACCCGAAGAAGGGAGCGCAGCCATATTGCTGTCGGCAGTCGTCTCAACATTCTCCAACTTACCGGGCACGCCAGCGTCGTCCTCACTTTTGGGTCTGCCCGAAGATAGGTCCGAAACGCCGTATATAGAACGTTCTCGGCTTATCCAAGCCGCATAGCGCACAACTATGCTAGCAGAAGCTGGAAGTACACCAAACTAATGTTAGAATGACACCCAACTATGGTAAATGATATTCTCGATCATTACTAGCGAGGGCAGAAAAACCAGTCGATGCACCATACGTCGATTTACGAAGATTCACCACAAGTGTCAGATTTTCAACACGATCTTACCGACATGCTCGCCCGCTTCCATACGCGCGTGGGCGGCGGAGGCTTCCGCAAGGGGGAATGCGCGGTCCATCACCGGGCGTAGCGCGCCTTCGGCGACCAGCGGCCAGGCGTGTTCGAGAATTTCCTGCGCGAGCAGTGCCTTGAACGCGTTCGAGCGCGGGCGCAGGGTCGATCCGGTGAGCATCAGGCGGCGGCGCATGACTTCGGCCATGTTGATCTCCGCCTTGACCCCGCCCTGCACCGCGATGGTCACGTGGCGGCCATCGTCAGACAGGCACTTGAGGTTGCGCATCACGTACGCCCCCGCGACCATGTCGAGCACGAGGTCGACGCCCTTGCCCCCCGTGATCCGCGCCACTTCCTCGACGAAGTCGGTCGCCTTGTAGTCGATCGCGTAGGCGGCGCCGATCTCCAGCGCCTTGGCGCACTTGTCCGCACCGCCGCAAGTGACGATCACGGTCAGCCCGAACAGCCTGCCCAGCAGACACGCCATCGAGCCGATGCCGCTGGTGCCGCCGTGGACGAGAAGCGTCTCGCCCTCTCGGGCAAAGCCCCGTTCGAACACGTTGTGCCACACCGTGAACAGCGTTTCGGGCAGCGCGGCGGCCTGGTCCAGCGGCAGGCCATCGGGCACGGGCAGGCACTGCGCGGCTTCGGCAAGGCAGTATTCGGCATAGCCGCCGCCCGCCACCAGCGCGCAGACAGCCTGCCCCGGCAGCACTTCGACCACGCCTTCGCCAAGGGCCACGACCTGCCCCGAAACTTCCAGCCCCGGCAGCGGCGATGCGCCCGGCGGCGGGGGATAGAAGCCCTGGCGCTGGATCACGTCGGGTCGGTTCACGCCCGCGAAGGCCACCCGGATAAGCACCTGGCCGGGGCCGGGGCGCGGGGTGGGCACGGTCTCGGGCCGCAGCACTTCAGGGCCGCCGGGCGCGTCGAAGCCGATCGCGGTCATCGTAGCCGGAACAGAAAGCATTCTTCGCCAAGCCCCCATTGCGTGACAGCCGACCCGCCCCTTTCTTTTCCCTACCCACGCGCCCGGTTGACAGCAAGCCGCGAGCGGCCACATTGTCAGCCGGAATGGACCTTGAAGAGCGCCCGCGCCCCCGGGGGGACCTGGCCAGCCAGCTGGCCACCGAATCGCTCGACTCGCTGAGTCACGATGAACTGAACGCGCGCATCGGCCTGCTGGAACTGGAAATCATGCGCACCGTCGCCCATCGCGACAAAGCCAGCGCCCACCGCGCCGCAGCCGAGGCCCTGTTCCGATCGCCGCCCGACAGGTCCGCCTCATGATTGCCGCCGCCCTTCACCTTCGCGGGCGGCATCCCCATATCGCAATCGCAGACGCCCCTGCCTGTCCGGCCCGCGCCCATCCAGCCTGCGCCCGCCCGGCATTGGTTGCCGCCCGTGCATTCGGTTTAGCCGCGGTTAAGCAGAAGCATGTTCATCTCCCGCAAGGGGTCACCCCGGCGACCGGATCGTCCGGCAGCCCGAGAAAGTAGGTCTATGCCAAGTTTCGCCCAGAGCCTTGAGAAGACGCTTCACGCCGCGCTCAGCAACGCTTCCGAGCGCAGCCACGAATACGCGACTCTCGAGCATCTCCTCCTTGCGCTGATCGACGATCCCGATGCGGCGCAGGTCATGCAGGCCTGCGGCGTGGATCTGGGCGACCTGGGCGACGTGGTGCGCCAGTACCTCGACCAGGAATACCAGTCGCTCAAGACGCAGGACAAGGCCGACCCCCAGCCCACCGCCGGGTTCCAGCGCGTGATCCAGCGCGCAATCCTGCACGTCCAGTCGAGCGGCAAGGGCACCGTCACCGGCGCCAACGTGCTGGTCGCGCTGTTCTCCGAGCGCGATTCCTACGCGGTCTATTTCCTTCAGCAGCAGGACATGAGCCGCCTGGACGCGGTCAGCTACATCAGCCACGGCATCGGCAAGGGCGGCCGCCAGGTCGAAAACCGCAATCCCAAGGGTGCGGAAGAAGAAACCCCCAAGCCCGAGGAAAAGGCCGAGGCCAAGGGTGCGAAGAAGGATTCCGCGCTCGACCAGTTCACCGTCAACCTCAACGAGAAGGCGCTGGCCGGAAAGGTCGATCCGCTGATCGGGCGCGGGCCGGAAGTGGATCGTACGATCCAGATCCTGTGCCGCCGCAGCAAGAACAACCCGCTCTATGTGGGCGATCCGGGCGTGGGCAAGACCGCCATCGCCGAAGGGCTTGCGCGCAAGATCGTCGAAGGCGACGTGCCCGAGGTGCTGAGCGAAGCGGTGATCTATTCGCTCGACATGGGCGCGCTGCTGGCTGGCACCCGCTATCGCGGCGATTTCGAGGAACGGCTGAAGCAGGTCGTTTCCGAGCTGGAAAAGATGCCGCACGCGATCCTGTTCATCGACGAGATCCACACCGTGATCGGCGCCGGCGCGACCAGCGGCGGCGCGATGGACGCCTCCAACCTGCTCAAGCCTGCGCTGAGCGGCGGCACCATCCGCTGCATCGGCTCGACCACCTACAAGGAGTTCCGCAACCACTTCGAAAAGGACCGCGCGCTGCTGCGGCGCTTCCAGAAGATCGACGTGAACGAACCCACGGTCGAGGACACGATCAAGATCCTGAAGGGTCTGCGCACCGCGTTCGAGGAACACCACAAGGTCAAGTACACGCCCGAGGCGATCAAGACCGCGGTGGAACTGTCGGCGCGCTACATCAACGACCGCAAGCTGCCCGACAAGGCGATCGACGTGATCGACGAAGTCGGCGCGATGCAGATGCTGGTGCCACCTTCGAAGCGCAAGAAGACCATCACCGCGCGCGAGATCGAACAGGTCATCGCGACCATGGCGCGCATCCCGCCCAAGTCGGTGTCGAGCGACGACAAGAAGGTGCTCGAACACCTCGAACGCGACCTCAAGCGGCTCGTGTTCGGGCAGGACAAGGCGATCGAGGTTCTGTCGAGCGCCATGAAGCTCAGCCGCGCGGGCCTGCGCGATCCGGACAAGCCGATCGGCTCGTTCCTGTTCTCGGGCCCCACCGGCGTCGGCAAGACCGAAGTCGCGCGCAGTCTTGCCCAGATCATGGGCATCCCGCTGCAGCGCTTCGACATGTCGGAATACATGGAGCGCCACTCGGTCAGCCGCCTGATCGGTGCGCCTCCGGGCTATGTCGGGTTCGACCAGGGCGGTCTGCTCACCGATGCCATCGACCAGCAGCCGCATTGCGTCCTGCTTCTCGACGAAATCGAAAAGGCGCACCCCGATCTGTTCAACATCCTGTTGCAGGTGATGGACAATGGCCGCCTCACCGACCACCACGGCAAAACGGTCGATTTCCGCAACGTGGTGCTCGTGATGACCACCAATGCGGGCGCGTCGGACATGGCGCGGCAGGGCATCGGCTTTGGCGACGTGTCCAAGGCGGATGCGGGCGACGAGGCGGTGAAGAAGATGTTCACCCCCGAATTCCGCAACCGTCTCGATGCGATCGTGCCGTTCGGCTACCTGCCGCCCGAAGTCGTCAGCCGGGTGGTGGACAAGTTCATCCTCCAGCTCGAACTCCAGCTGGCCGAACAGAACGTCCACATCCAGTTCGACAGCGACGCGCGCAGCTGGCTGGCCAAGCGCGGCTATGACAAGCTCTATGGCGCGCGCCCGATGGCGCGGCTGATCCAGGAGAAGGTCAAGAAACCGCTGGCCGAGGAGCTGCTGTTCGGGAAGCTCGCCAACGGTGGCGAAGTCCACGTCAGCCTCAAGGGCGAGGACGAAGGCCTGTCCTTCGAACTGACCCCGGCGGCGCCCAAGCTGGTCAAGAAGAAGGCCCGCAAGGGCAAGGCGGGCGACGCCGCCGCCGAGGAGCCCAACGCCGACGAGGCGTGAGCTTTCAGATGTGAATACCCCCGAAAGGGCGGCGGGAAACCGCCGCCCTTTTTCGTTGGGGCACGTGATTCCTCCCCCTCCCCGTGCCGGGAGGAGCCGCATCATCATCTCCCTTCCCGAAATCCCGTCTGGAACCGCCGCCCCCATTGCGCCATTCCTGTTGCATGGCAGGCGACTTCGCGTGGATCAGGCCCGAACCGCACGGCATCCACGTGGTGCCCGCCGATGCGTGGATCGATCCGGCGCGACCTGTCGAACGCGCGCTCGTCACCCACGGCCACGCCGACCATGCGCGCGGCGGGCACGGCCATGTCTTCGCGACGCCCGAAACGCTGGCGATCATGGGCCTGCGCTATGGCGGGGCGGCGCGTGAAACGCCCGTCGCCTATGGCGAGCGCATCGCGCTGCAAGGCGGGGTGTTCGCCACGTTCGTGCCTGCGGGCCACGTGCTGGGGTCCGCGCAGATCCTGCTCGAACATGGCGGTGAGCGGGTTGTCGTCACGGGCGACTACAAGCGCCTTTCCGATCCGACCTGCGCGCCGTTCCAGCCGGTGGCGTGCGATATCTTCATCACCGAGGCCACCTTCGGCCTGCCGGTGTTCCGCCATCCGCCCATCGCGGAGGAAATCGCCAGGTTGACCGGCGCGCTCGCCGCCAATCCGACGCGCTGCGTGGCGGTCGGCGCCTATGCGCTGGGCAAGGCGCAGCGGCTGATCGCCGAATTGCGCGCCGCCGGATACACCGCGCCCATCTTCCTGCACGGCGCGATGGAGAGGATGTGTCGGCTCTATGCCGACTACGGCATCGATCTGGGCGATCTGCGGCTGGTGGCCGATGCCCCCAAGGGAGCGCTCGAAGGGCAGATCGTGATCGCCCCGCCCTCGGCGCTCAACGATCGCTGGAGCCGCCGCCTGCCAGAGCCCATCACCGCCATGGCGTCAGGGTGGATGCGCGTGCGCCAGCGCGCCCGCCAGCGCAACGTCGAGCTGCCGCTGGTGATCTCCGACCATGCCGACTGGGACGAGCTGACCGCCACCATCGCGGAGGTGAACCCGCACGAAACCTGGATCACCCATGGCCGCGAGGAAGCGCTGCTGCGCTGGTGCCAGCTGAACCAGCGGCGGGCCCGCGCGCTGGCGCTGGTGGGCTACGAGGATGAGGACGACTGATGGAGCGCTTCGCCGCCCTGATCGACGCGCTCGTCTATACCCGCAGCCGCAACGGCAAGCTGGCGCTGATCGCGCAGTACTTGCGCGAGACGCCCGATCCCGATCGGGGCTGGGCGCTGGCGGCGCTGACCGACGGGCTGGACTTCCCGGCGGTCAAGGCGGGCACGGTGCGCGCGCTGATGGAGACCCGCGTGGACGAAGTGCTGTGGACGCTCAGCCGCGATTACGTGGGCGACACCGCCGAAACCGCCAGCCTGCTCTGGCCCGAGCCGCCGAACGAACAGGCCCCGCCGCCCTCGGTATCCGAAGTGGTCGCGCTGCTCCACCACGCCACGCGGGCAACCGCGCCCACGCTGCTGGCAGGGCTGCTCGACCGGCTCGACGCCAATGGCCGCTACGCGCTGCTCAAGCTGGCGACGGGGGCCATGCGCATCGGCATTTCCGCGCGGCTGGCCAAGGTCGCGTTTGCGCAGGCCTTTGACGTCAGCGTGGATGAAGTAGAGGAATACTGGCACGGACAGGCCGCGCCCTATCTGCCACTGTTCGACTGGGCGGCCGGCAAGGCCGAGCCGCCGCGCACCGACCTGCTGCCGCTGTTCCGCCCCTTCATGCTGGCGCACCCGCTGGAAGACGGCGCTGACGTCAGTCTGGCCGACTATGCTGCCGAATGGAAATGGGACGGCATCCGCGTCCAGCTCGTCCATGTGAATGGCGAGAGCCGCGTCTATTCGCGCAGCGGCGACGACATTTCGGGCAGCTTTCCCGAGATCGCCGCCGCCTTGCAGATCCCCGCCGTGCTCGATGGCGAACTGCTGGTGCGTGGGGATCACCAGGGCGGCGCGGAAGGCGGCGCGGCGAGCTTCAACGCGCTGCAGCAGCGGCTGGGGCGCAAGGCCCCTTCGGCGCGGATGCTCGCCGATTACCCCGCCTTCGTCCGGCTCTACGACGTGCTGATCGACGGGGGCGAGGACGTGCGCGACCAAGCGTGGGAGCAGCGCCGCGCGCGACTGGAAGCGTTGGTGCCCCGGCTCGATCCGCTGCGCTTCGACCTGTCGCAGGTGATCGACGCCGCCGACATGGACGCGCTGGCGCAGATCCGCAGCCTTGCGCGCGATGCCGCGATCGAAGGCGTGATGCTCAAGCGGCGCACATCGCCTTATGTCGCCGGGCGGCGCACCGGGCTGTGGTACAAGTGGAAGCGCGATCCGCTGCTGGTCGATTGCGTGCTGATGTATGCGCAGCGTGGCAGCGGCAAGCGATCGTCGTTCCATTCGGACTTCACCTTCGGCTGCTGGGACGGCGATCCCGATGCCGGGGCGGAGCTGCTGCCGGTGGGCAAGGCCTATTTCGGCTTCACCGATACCGAGCTGAAATGGCTCGATTCCTGGGTGCGCCAGCACACCATCGCGCGCTTCGGCCCGGTGCGCGAAACCGACAAGTCGCTGGTGTTCGAGGTCGCCTTCGATTCGGTCCACGCCAGCCGCCGCCACAAGTCCGGGGTCGCCATGCGCTTTCCCCGCATCAGCCGCATCCGCGCCGACAAGCCCGCGCACGAGGCCGACCGGCTGGCCACGCTCAAGGCGATGATCGCCGATCCTGCCCCGGTCGGTGGCAAGACTTGATCGGGATCAATTTTGCAGAGAGGCAGCGAGCCTAGACTGCTGGTTTGATCCCAGCTTCGGAGAATCCCCTTGGCCACCCAAGCCGACAATGCCACCGCCGACCCCGCTGCCGCCCCGCGCAGCCCGTTCGAGCGCATCGGCGGCCACGAGGCGATGCACCGCATCACCGAACGCTTCTACGACCTGATGGAAAACGCGCCGGAATATGCCGAGCTGCGCGCGATGCACGCGCCCGATCTCGCGCCGATGCGCGCCTCGCTGCCGTCGTTCCTCGCGGGATGGGCCGGTGGCCCGCGCGACTGGTTCAATGCCAATCCCGGCAAGTGCATGGTCTCGATGCATTCCCCCTTCGCGATCGACCGCAACACCGCGGGCCAGTGGGCCGAGGCGATGCAGCGCGCGATCCGGGAAAGCGAGGTCGCCGACCGCGAGATCGCCGATGCCATGGCCGACGTGCTCGCCAACATGGCGCGGGGCATGGCCAAGGGCTGAGGGCCAAGGCCTGATGGTGACGCGGGCGGCGTGGCGCGCTAGCCTGCCACGATGATCACCCACGATCGCGCCCGCCGCCGCTTCGCCATCGCGCTCGCCGCGCTGGCGGGCTTCGTCGATGCCGTGGGCTTCCTGTCGGCGGGCGGCTACTTCGTCTCGTTCATGTCCGGCAACACCACGCGGCTGGCCGTGCTGCTGGCGACCGATCCCCTGCGCGCGGTAACGCCCTTGCTGCTGATCGCCGGATTCGTCGCGGGCGTCATCCTGGGCTCGCTGGTCGCGCACCACGCGGACCGCTGGCGCAAGGCGGCCTTGCTTGGGGTCGTCGCGGGGCTTCTGCTGGCGGCGGCCATCGCCAGGACGATAGGCCTGCCAGTCGCCATGCTGGCGGCGATGGTGTTGGCGATGGGCGCGATCAACGCCATGTTCCAGCGCGATGGCGAAGTCTCGATCGGGCTGACGTACATGACCGGCGCGCTGGTCAAGCTGGGGCAAGGACTCGCCGCGCGCCTGTTGGGCCAACCGCGCAAGGGCTGGCCCGCCTGGGGCCTCTTATGGACCGGCCTGCTCGGCGGGGCCGTTTTGGGCGCGCTGATGCAGGATCGTGCGCCGCTGGCCTGCTTGTGGCTCGCCACCGGCTGGGCACTTGCGCTGCTGCCAATCGCGGTGCGCCTGCCGGCGGACAACGACTAGGCCGTAAACTCATAACCGGCGCCATCGAGGTTTGAGGCAGAAGGGCCAGGTGCAAGGAAGGAAAGTGCAGGAATATGTTGATATTTCAAGCTTTCCTGACGCGGCAGATGGCCCTTCTGGTCAAATCCCTGCGGGACGCCAAAATGGCTTCCATCTCGAACCAAGCCGCCCTTGGAAGGGCAACCAGCCCTCCCTGCGGGCGCCTTGGCCCGAGCTGTTTGCCATTTTGGCGCCTCGATGGTGCCGGTTATGAGTTTACGGCCTAGAGGTGCATGCCGCCCGAGGCTTCGATCACCTGCCCCGTCACCCAGCCCGCATCCGGCCCGGCCAGCATGGCAACCACACGCGCCACATCCTCCGGCTGGCCCACGCGGCGCAGCGCGGCAAGGCCCGCCAGCGCTTCGACCATGGCCGGATCGTTGAACAGGTCGGGCGCGAAGTCGGTGATCGTCGCGCCGGGGGCGACCGCGTTGACGGTGATCCCGCGCGCGCCCAGTTCCCCCGCCAGCGACACGCTGAAGTGATTCACCGCCGCCTTGCTCATCGCGTAGGCTAGGCACGAGGCATAGCCGACCTGCGCCACCATCGAGGAAATGTTCACGACGCGCCCGCCATCGCGCAGCCGCGACAGCGCGACGCGGGTGACGAAGAACGGACCCTTGGCATTGACCTGCATCTGGCGGTCGAAGCTGGCCTCGTCCGTCTCCGCCAGCGTCGCCATCGACCCGATCCCGGCGTTGTTGATCAGGATATCGAGCCCATCGGCCTGCGCATCGAAGGCGGCAAACATCGCGTCGATCGCGGCAAGGTCGCTGACGTCGGCGCAGAGCGCGAAGGCCGTGCCGCCCGCGCCGGCGATGTCGGCCACCACGGCATCGGCGGCGGCCTTGTCGCTGCGATAGTTCACCGCCACGTGCGCGCCATCGGCGGCAAGGCGCAGCGCCACGGCGCGGCCGATCCCGCGCGAACCTCCGGTCACGAGCGCGGTCTTTCCGGTGAGGGGCTTCTGCATGGGCATCCTTTCCAAGAGGTCTGCCCGAACGCTAGGCTGCCCGCCCCCGCGCGTAACCTCATCAAACTGCGGAGGGCGGCACCCGCAGCAGTTTCTCGCGCGAAGTTGCGCCGCGCAACAACTCGACTTTCGATGGCGCGACTTCCAGCGCCGCCGCGACCAGCGCCAGCACGGCGGTGGTGGCCTTGCCGTCCTCGGGCTTGGCGCGGACCTTCACCGATACGCGGCCTTGTTCGATGGAGATGCCCTCCACCTTGGCGCCGGGCGTCACGCGGACCGCAAGGCGGCCTTCGCCATCGACCAGCGCGCGCAAGGCCTCGGGCGCAGGCAGGTCAGCCTTGGGCCGCGCCATTGCGGTCCAGCCGATAGGCCACATGGCGCAGCAGCGGATCGTCCGCCGCCAGCCTGGGATGATCGAAATCGAGCGCGGGCTGATAGGCCATGCCCAGCCGTTCCATCACCGCGCGGCTGCGCGTGTTGTGAACATGGGTGATCGCCCAGACCGCATCGTCGGGCAGCTCGGCGAAGGCCCAGTCCACCGTCGCGCGCGCCGCTTCGCTGGCATAGCCATGGCCCCAGCAGTCCGAGGCGAGACGCCAGCCGATCTCGGCCTTGCCCTCGACCGGCCCCGCCGTGCCGCGAATGACGCCGCACCAGCCGATCAGCCGTGCATCCTCGCGCCGTTCCAGCGCCCAGAAGCAATGCCCGTCGCGCGCCTGCATCGCGATGCAGCGTTCGACCAGCGCTTGCGTCTCGGCCAGCGTCATCACCGGCCCCAGCGTCGCCATGACCACCGGGTCTGAACAGATCGCGTGGAACGCCGTGACGTCAGCTTCGCGCCAGGGTCGCAGGCGCAGCCGTGCGGTCTCGATCACGCGCCCATCAGGCGCGCCGCGTGGAGCGCGTGGTAGGTCAGCACACCCGAACAACCCGCGCGCTTGAACGCCAGCAGCGTTTCCAGCACCATCGCGTCACGGTCGGCCGCGCCCGCCGCCACCGCTGCCTCGATCATCGCGTATTCGCCGCTCACCTGGTAGGCGAAGACCGGAACGCCGAAGGCCTGCTTCACGCGAACCGCGATGTCGAGATAGGGCAGCCCCGGCTTGACCATCACGCTGTCAGCGCCTTCGGCCAGATCGAGTTCGACCTCGCGCAGCGCTTCCTCGGCATTGCCGGGGTCCATCTGATAGGTCTTCTTGTTGCCCTTGAGCAGCCCGCGCGAGCCGACCGCATCGCGGAACGGGCCATAGAACGCCGAGGCATACTTGGCAGCATAGGACATGATCTGGACGTTGACGTGGCCCTCGCCTTCCAGCGCCTCCCGGATCGCGGCGATGCGGCCGTCCATCATGTCCGACGGGGCGATGACGTCCGCCCCGGCATTGGCCTGATTCAGGCTCTGCCCGACGAGCACTTCGACGGTGGCGTCGTTCAGCACATAGCCCGCCTCGTCGATCAGCCCGTCCTGCCCGTGGCTGGTATAGGGATCGAGCGCGACATCGGTCAGCACGCCGATGTCATCGCCGCAGGCATCCTTGATCGCACGGATCGCACGGCACATCAGGTTGTCGGGATTGAGCGCCTCCCGCCCGTCCTCGCTGCGGCGCTCGGGCTGGGTATTGGGGAACAGCGCAAGGCAGGGGATGCCCGCCGCCACCGCTTCCTTCGCCCGCGCCACGATGCCGTCGACCGACCAGCGCGACACGCCCGGCAGCGAGGCGATGGGGTCTTCCACCCCTGTGCCTTCGGTGACGAACAGCGGCCAGATCAGGTCGGCGGGCGTCACCATCACTTCGCGGTGCAGGGCGCGGCTCCACGCGGTTGCACGGGTGCGGCGCAGGCGGATCATCGGATAGGAACTGGTCATGGCGCGTGTGTTAGGCCCGCCGGCAACGCGCCGCAACCATGCGCGGGCTTGCGAACTACGCACAGCACTTGCGCCCTGCGCAACCGGCGTCAGCGCAGCGCGGCGGTGGGCTTCAGCGCGACCATCTGCGACAGCCTGGCCTTGAACGCGGCGATCTGGCCGGGGTCCGCCGCCTGCCTGCGCGCCAGGAACCGCACCGAGGCCGGATCGACCACCTGCCCGCCGCGATAGAGTTCATAATGCAGGTGCGGCCCGGTGGAGAGGCCGGTCGAGCCGACATAGCCGATCACCTGCCCGCGCCGCACCGCCATGCCGGGCCCGACGGCGATGCGGCTCATGTGGCCATAGCCGGTGCCGATGCCGCCGCCATGGTCGAGCCGGACGTAGTTGCCGTGCCCGCCGTGCCATCCGGCGAAGCTGACACGCCCGTCGGTGGCAGCATAGACCGGCGATCCCCACGGCGCAGCAAAGTCGATCCCCGCATGCATCCGAACGAAGCCGAGGATGGGGTGTCGACGCAGGCCGAAGCCCGAGGTGACGTGGCCGGCCACCGGGGTCAGCAACGCGCCATCGCTGCCGGCGCCTTGCGCGCCGGTCAGCGCATCGAGCGATTCGAACGCACCTTCATTGCCCCAGCGCAGCAGTTGCAGACGCGGGCGGCCATCGCGCAGGATCGCCGCATATTGCAGGTCGCCCGCCTGCCCCTCGCCATCGGCGGCGCGCTTGTACGACACCACGAGGTCAAACTCGTCGGTCGGCAGGATTTCCTCGAACGGCAGAACCTCGTCCACCGTGCGCAAGTAGTCCTGCACCGTGCCCGGCGGCGCCCCGGCGGCACGCGCCGAGCGGTAGAGGCTTGCGCCCACCACCCCGCGCAGCCGCAAGGGCTGCGTATCGACCGGAATCGCGGTGCGCGACAGGCCCAGCCCGCCGCCACTGCGCGCGATGTTCAGCGCGAGGTCGAAGCGCGGGCGCACCTTGATCGCCTGCAAGGGGCGCGGGTCCGCAGGGCTTGTGCGCGCGCCCAGCGTGATGTCGAAGCGCGTGCCTGGCTGGATCTCGGTCAGCGCCACGGCGGATCCCAGCAGCGCGCTCGCCTGTCCGGCATCGCCCAGCCCCACGCCCGCGCGCTGCAGCATCCGCTGCACCGTATCGTTCTCACCCAGTGTCGCGGCGAGCTGGATCTCGGGCCGTTCAGGCGCGTATTCAAGCCGCATCACCAGGTCCGGACTGGCCGCGAAGTGCCGCCCGCTGGTCGCTCCCTGCACGAAGGGTCGCAAGCTGTGTGCCGCGAACTCTTTCTGCGCGGCATCATCGATCGGCATCAGCGGCGCGGCTTGGAGCGGGGCGAAATCGGGCCAGCAAGCCGCAGCGGCAAGCGCCAGGCCCAGCAGCGTGCCCAGCCCCCGGAACCAGCGCGCGCTGCCCACGTCCTCGGCCAGATCGGGGGTCAGGTCAGCACGATGCGCCCAGCCTTCTATACGCCGGCACAGTCCGTCCCAGCGGCGCGCCAGCGGGTGGTCGCTTCGGCGCGGCGCACGCAGGGGCGGTGCCTCGACGGCCGGAGGCGGAACGAGAGGACGCGCCCGCGCTCGACCGAACGTCGCCACGGCAACAGCGCCCGATTGCTCCACCGGCCCGAACACGGCTTGGCGCCTTCCTTTCCTTCGCGAATTGCCGCTCTTCCCTGCCGCGACAAGGTTAATTCGGCGTGAAGAAAGCCTTATTACCGCGCGCCGCAGGGATAGCGCGCATGGAACAGGTCGGCCACGGCCGTGGCGACGCTGGTCTGTCCGCGCGCCGCCACCGGATAGGACCGCATCTGCGCCATGACGTCATGGCTGTTGAACGGCGCGCGCGGCGGCGGGCACGAACTGGGGCGGCCAGCCGCCTGTTCCCCCTTCAGCCGCGCGCGATAGGCCTGCGCCGCGCCGGTCACTTCGGCCTTGAGCAGCTTGTAGTCTCCGCTCATCAGCGCGAACGGCCCCTTGGCGCGCAGCGCATCGGCCTTGGCGAGGAACGTCGCGATGGACATCGCGCCAACGCCGCCTGTCACTTGCGCATCCGCGGTCACTGGCGTCACCATGATGCCCAGCAGCGCTGCCATCTGCAGCGCATGTCGTTTCACCTGCATCCTTTTAATCTCCCATCCGTCGCCCGGTGGTAGTCGCGCGCGGCGTCCTTGGCTATGCCGCAGGCAAGGACCGTGGGGGAATGGACATGAGCGACGCACAGGCGATCGGCGACATGGTGGAAAGCACGCTGCAAGCGCGCGTGATCGAGCCGACCGCCGGCGAAGATTCGGGCCACACGCACGAAAGCGCATGCCTCAACTGCGGCACCCCGCTGGTCGGCAGCCACTGCCACCGATGCGGGCAGGCGGCGCACGTCCACCGCACGCTCGGCGCCTTTTTCCACGATCTTCTCCACGGCGTTTTCCACTTCGAGGGCAAGATCTGGCGTACCCTGCCCATGCTCGTCACACGGCCCGGAGAGCTGACCCGCCGCTATGTCGCGGGCCAGCGCGCCAGCTTCGTATCGCCGCTGGCGTTGTTCCTGTTCAGCGTGTTCCTCGCCTTCGCGGTCTATCACCGCACCGCGTCGGAGGCGGACCTGGAAAGTGGCGGCATCGTGCAGCAGAGCGATCCGGCGAAGGCGGAAAAGGCGATTGCCGCCAAGATCGCCACGCTCGAAGCCCGGCGCGCCACAGCCTTGCGCCAAGGGAAGGACACCGGCGCGATCGATGGCGAATTGCAGGGCCAGCTGACCGCGCTGGAAGTCGTGCGTCAGGTCGGGTCCGCGCCGGACCGCCACGAGAAGGTCAGCGACATCGCCGCGATCGACCACGCGGTGCAGAAGTTCAAGGCGAACCCCGCGCTCACCGCCTACAAGGCGCAGAACTATGCCTACAAGTACAGCTGGGCGCTGATCCCGATCTCGGTGCCCTTCCTGTGGCTGCTGTTCCCGTTCAGCCGCCGCTTCCACCTCTACGACCACACCGTGTTCGTGACCTATTCGCTCAGCTTCATGACGCTGCTGAGCGTGGCGGTGATGCTGGCGGGCGCGGCCAATCTCGATTGGCTGGCGGGGGTGCTGATGCTGGCCCCGCCGCTGCACATGTACCGCCAGTTGCGCGGGGCCTATGGCACCTCGCGGATCGGTGGGCTGCTCAGGACGTTCGCGCTATCGGTCTTCGCCGTGGTGGCGCTCGGGCTGTTCGTGATCCTGATCGTCGCCGAAACCGGCGCTTAGTGCGATTTCAAGCCGGATGATCTCATCCGGCGGCTCGGAAATCGCTGCGAATCCAGCTTCGATTCAGCAGTCGAGAACGAACGGGCCCGCCGCGCGGGCTTCCAGCGCGGCGTGGGCGGAAGCAGCCTCGGCCAGCGGGAAACGCCCGCCCAGCGACAGCGGCAATTGCCCTTGCGCCATCATGCCGAACAGGCTGGCCGAGGCGGAGAGCAGCTTTTCGCGCGGCTGGATGTAAGGCCACAGGAACGGGCGAGACACCTTCGCCGACTTCGCGCCGAGCCGCGACAGGTCGAACGGCGGGATTGGCCCGGAAGCCTGCCCGTAATGCACGAGATGGCCCAGCGCGCCCAGGCTGGCGAGCGAGCCTTCGAAGCTGTCCTTGCCCACCGCATCGAACGCCACGTGGACACCAGCGCCGCCGGTCAGTTCGGCCACGCGCGCGGCGACGTCTTCCTCGCGGTAGAGAATCACATGATCGCAACCGGCGGCCCTGGCCACCGCGACCTTTTCGGGCGAGCCGACCGTGCCGATGACGGTCGCGCCGCGCAACTTCGCCATGCGCGCCACCAGCTGGCCCACGCCACCCGCGGCCGCCTGCGCCAGCACGGTCATACCTTCACGCACCGGCTCGACCTCGTCGACCAGCGCCTGCGCGGTCAGCCCTTTCAGGAACCACGCCGAGGCCACGCCATCGTCGATTCCATCGGGCACGGGCGCGGCAAGCGCGGCATTGAGCACGCGCGCGCGGGCATAGGCGCCATAGGCCTTGTCGATATAGGCCACGCGCTGGCCGACGGTCAGGTCGGTCACGCCTTCGCCCACCGCCTCCACCACACCGACCGCTTCCAGCCCCGGCGTGCCCGGCAGCGCCAGCGTCTTGTAGGCGCCCGACCGCACGTAGACATCGTGGAAATTGACCGAGACCGCGCGCTGGCGCAGCAGCACCTGCCCCGGCCCGGGTTCGGGCAGGGCGACGGTTTCCAGCTGCAACACTTCCGGCCCGCCATAGACGCGGATCACGATTGCTTCGGTCGTTCCGGCCACGTTGCCCCCGGTTGCAGAAGGATCAGGCACCGAGCGGCTGGGTGCCGCCGGTCGAACCCGCAAAGCGGCGCCCCGCACGCGGCACGGCGGACCCTTGCGCCGACACCGGACGCGCCGGGCCGGTGGGAGCGCCGGGGCGGTCGATCGTGCCATCTTCCAGCAGCGTCTTGATCTCGTCGCCGGTCAGCGTCTCGTATTCGAGCAGGGCCTGCGCCAGCAGGTGCAGCTTTTCCTCGTGGGTCTTGAGGATGTCCGTGGCGCGCGCGTGCGCGCCCTCGACCAGACCGCGGATCTCGCTGTCGATCAGCTTGTTGGTCTCGCTCGACATCATCGTGCGCTGCGTGCTGCCCATGCCGAGGTAGCCGTCCTGGCTTTCCTCGTACATCAGCGGCCCCAGCTTGTCCGACATGCCCCACTTGGTGACCATGCTGCGCGCAAGGCTCGTGGCGTACTGGATGTCCGACGAAGCGCCCGACGAAACCTTGTCATGCCCGAAGATGATCTCCTCGGCCACGCGCCCGCCCATCGAGACCGACAGGTTCGCGTGCATCTTGTCGCGGTGGTAGGAATAGCTGTCGCGCTCGGGCAGGCGCATGACCATGCCCAGCGCCCGGCCGCGCGGAATGATCGTGGCCTTGTGGATCGGATCGCTCGCCGGTTCGTGCACCGAAACGAGCGCATGGCCCGCCTCGTGATAAGCGGTCATCTTCTTTTCGTCGTCGGTCATCACCATGCTGCGGCGTTCCGCGCCCATCATGACCTTGTCCTTGGCGTCCTCGAATTCCTGCATCGCGACCAGCCGCTTGTTCCGGCGCGCGGCCAGCAGCGCTGCTTCGTTGACGAGGTTGGCAAGGTCCGCGCCCGAAAAGCCCGGCGTGCCGCGCGCGATCGTGCGCGGGTTGACGTCAGGCGCCAGCGGCACCTTCTTCATGTGGACCGACAGGATCTTCTCGCGACCTTCGATATCGGGGATCGGCACCACGACCTGGCGGTCGAAGCGACCCGGGCGCAGCAGCGCCGGGTCGAGCACGTCGGGGCGGTTGGTCGCCGCGATGATGATGATGCCTTCGTTCGCCTCGAACCCGTCCATCTCGACCAGCAGCTGGTTGAGCGTCTGTTCACGTTCGTCGTTCGAATTGCCGAGGCCGTGGCCGCGATGGCGGCCGACCGCGTCGATTTCGTCGATGAAGACGATGCACGGCGCGTTCTTCTTGGCCTGTTCGAACATGTCGCGCACGCGGCTGGCGCCGACGCCGACGAACATTTCCACGAAGTCCGAGCCGGAAATGGTGAAGAACGGTACGCCCGCCTCACCCGCGATGGCTCGGGCGAGCAGCGTCTTGCCGGTGCCGGGGCTGCCGACCAGCAGCGCGCCCTTGGGGATCTGGCCGCCGAGCTTGGAGAACCGCGAAGGATCGCGCAGGAACTCGACGATTTCCTCCAGTTCCTCGCGCGCTTCGTCGATGCCCGCCACGTCGTCGAAGGTGACGCGGCCCGAACGTTCGGTCAGCAGCTTGGCCTTGGACTTGCCGAAGCCCATCGCGCCCGAACCGCCACCCTTCTGCACCTGGCGCAGCGCGAAGAACGCCACGCCCAGGATCAGCAGGAACGGCAGCGACTGCGCCAGGATATAAAGCAGCAGGTTCGGCTCCTCGGTCGCCTTGCCCGAATACTGCACGCCATTGTCCTGCAGCAGCTTGGGCAGGTCGGCATCGCCCTGCACGGGGACGGTGGAGAACTGCTGGTCGTTCTTGAGCGTGCCGGTAATGCGATCGGGCGCGATCTGCACTTCCTTCACCGCGCCTTCGGCCACGCGCGTGCGGAAGTCGGAGTAGCGGATCATCGTGCCGGTCGCGTCGGTCTTGGCGCCGAACATCGAGACCACCAGCAGCAGGGCGAGGAAAATGCCCCCCCACACAAGGAGGCTCTTGATCCAGGGATTACCCTGCGGCTGGTCGTCGTTCATGCCAATGCTCTTTCCGGGAGGCGGACTCGCCGCACGCGTTTGATCCCAATGTAGGATCGGCTGAGTGAATGGCAATATAACCCTATGTGCGAAAACCTTGCGCGGGACGGCAGGTTCGCGCGGCCCGGACTACTCCGACAAATATTGACAACGCTGTCCTGTCAAGCGATGCCGCGCACACGACACCCGGAGAGAGCACCGATGAAAAAAGGCCCCGCCCGTATCGTCGCGCCGTTGCTGGCGCTGGTCGCCACGCTGGCTGCCCCCGCGGCCATGGCCGGCCCTGCGCCCGACGTGACCGCCACGTTCCATGCCGACAAGACCGGGCCGGTGCTGTCGCGCTATCTGCAAGGCCAGTTCGCCGAGCATCTGGGCGCGGACATCTATGGCGGGATCTGGGTAGGCCCCGACAGCCCGATTCCCAATGTGCGCGGCGTGCGCAGCGACGTGGCGCAGGCGCTGAAGGCGCTGCATGTGCCGGTGGTGCGCTGGCCGGGCGGCTGCTTTGCCGACATCTACCACTGGCGCGACGGCATCGGCGCGCCCGCAAAGCGCCCGGTGCGCAAGAACGACTGGTGGGGCGGCCTCGAAAGCAACGCTTTCGGTACCCACGAATATTTCGATTTCCTGAGCCAGATCGGCGCCGATTCCTACGTCGCGATCAACATGGCCACCAGCACCCCGTCCGAAATGCGCGAATGGATGGACTACATGACCTCCAGCGCGGCCGATACCATCGCCAACGAACGCCGCGCCAACGGGCAGCAGGAGCCATGGAAGCTCGGCTTCGTCGGCATCGGCAACGAAGCCTGGGGCTGTGGCGGCGCGCAGACGCCCGAAGCCTTCGCCGACGACTATCGCCGCTTCGCCACGTTCATGCACAGGAACGGCTCGACCTTCCACATGCACAACGACAACGCCGCGCTGCGCGTGGCGTCGGGTCCGAACAACGATGACACCCGGTGGATGGACGTGGTGCTGGCCAAGGCCGGACCGATGATGGATGCCATCTCGCTGCACTACTACACCGTGTTCGACGGCAAGTGGGAGCGCCGCGACATGGCCAGCGCCACCGGCTTTCCGCCCGAGCAGTGGAACCACATCCTCTACCAGGCCTGGCGCATGGACGAAGTGCTGCGCGCGCACGAAGCGGTGATGGACAAGCACGATCCCGACAAGCGCATCGGCCTCTACGTCGATGAATGGGGCACCTGGTACGCGCCTGAAAAGGGCACCGAGCCGGGCTACCTCTACCAGCAGAACAGCTTGCGCGATGCGCTGGTCGCCGCCGAAACGCTCAACATCTTCCACGCCCACGCCGCCCGCGTGCGCATGGCCAACATCGCGCAGGCGGTGAACGTCTTGCAGGCGATGCTGCTGACCGACGGCGCAAAACTGGCGAAGACGCCCACCTACTACGCCTTCCAGCTTTTCGTGCCGTTCCAGGATGCCACCGCGCTGGCGCTCGACCTGCCCTCGCCGCAACTGGCCTCGGGCGAAAGCCGCTTCCCCGCGATCACCGCCACGGCCGCGCGGGGCAAGGACGGCAAGGTCTGGATCGCGCTCGCCAATGCCGATGCCACGCGCGGCTACAAGGTGGCGCTGGGCGGCGTGAAGGCACGCACTGTGGCAGGGCAAGTGCTCACCGCCGACAGGATGGACGCGCACAACATGCCGGGCGAGGCCGAGCAGGTCGCGCCCCGCCCCTTCCACGGCGCGAAGATCGCGGGCGAGACGCTGACCCTCGATCTTCCGGCCAAGGCGCTGGTCGTCGTCTCACTCGACTGATCGCGGATTACTTCGCGGGCTGGAGCTTGGTGTTGAGCACCCAGCCCACGTTGTCATTCTCGTCGGCCACTTCCCACCACAGCCCGTTCTTGTTGCCGGTGGGATAGACGATCGATCCGGGCGCCAGCGTGCGGATAACGCCGCCGGTCGGCGCGGGCGCCTTGCGCAGGATCACGGGCGCGATCGCGGAAAAGCTCTTGGTCGGGCTGGCTTCGGCCGTGCCCGCATCGCCCGCCTGCACGCCGCCCAGTTCGGTGACGAGCTTGGAATAGGCGTCGATGAAGGCCAGCGTCACGATGCGGCCGATATCGGTGTTGTCATAGCCGCCGCCGACCGCGCCCACGCCGATCCCGCCGAAGAAGCCCCCACCCGCGCCAAAGCTGATGTCGTTCTTGGCGGCATAGCCTTCGACCGTGGCGATGGTCTCGGTGGTGCGCACGTTGGTCACCGAAAGCACGGTGTTGGCTTCCAGCTTCTTGCTGCGGATCCCGCCGAGCAGGCCACCGAACGGCCCGCCGATGATCCCGCCGATGGCCCCTGCGGCACCCGACCCCTGCGCATTGCCGTTCGCCGCCTGCACTTCGGCCACCAGCACGTAATCGGCCGCCTTGATCTGGTTCTGCCCGACGTTCGAGCCGCGCTGCAGCCCCATGCTGCCACCGATGTTGCGCTCCAGCTTCGCTGCATCGAGGCCCGAGCCGCGATCGACCAGGTTGAAGCAGCCCGAACGCTGGACGATGACCTTGAGCAGCTTCTGCGGCGGCGCGAGGCTGAACTGCGTCCAGCCGCTGGGATCGTCGCCATCGATGATCGAGATCGTGCCCAGCTTGCGCACGCAATGCGGCACGTCGGCCTGCGCCTTGCGCTGAAGCTGTTCCGCGTTCGAGGCCTTGGCCTGCCTCGGTTCGGCAAAGGCGGGCGTCGCCAGCAGCGAAAGAATGGCGACGGAAGAAATCAGCTTCGACATGACAGGCCCCCCTTGGCCAAGGAATCGGTTGCGATTGCTGTCCTTGCCGAAGATTTAGACACGAAGATGTGACGAAGACAACTTTCCCGCAGAAAACGCCGGTCGCCGTGACTTAGACGCGATGCGCCGCCGCGACGCTGAAACGCCATGCATCGCCGCGCGCATCGCCCCGCACACCCGCCAACGTGGCGATGCCGCCGGCTTGCAGCGCATCGTGCCAACGCGCCACGTCCCGCCCGCGCGGCACCGATCGCCCCAGCCGCGCCACCACGCTTTCCAGAACGCGCAGGGCCACAGCGCGCGGCGCATCGGGGCGCCACAACAGCGCGTCACCCTCGTCGCGCACCTGGGCCAGCGCCAGCGCCGCCGCCCAGTCGAGCGCCGCGTCCGCCTCGGCCAGATGGGCGGCGCTGGCGGCAAGGCGCTCGGCCTTCAGCCAATCCGACGCCGCCAGCCCCTGCCGCACGCGCACGCGTTCGAACCGGGCATCGCGGTTCGAAGGATCGTCCGCCGCCTCGATGCCCGCCTGCGCGATAACGTCGGCCAGTTCCGCCCTTCGCCAGCCCAGCAGCGGGCGCAGCAGCGGCAGATGGGGGTGTCCCGGCGTCATCGTGCGGGGCCGCATTCCGGCAAGCCCGCGCACCCCGGCGCCCCGGTTGAGACGCATCGCCAGCGTCTCCGCCTGATCGTCGGCATGATGGGCGACGACCAGCGCCGCCAACCCTTCGCGCCCGGCCCAGTCGCCCAGCGCCGCATACCGCGCCGCCCGCGCGCGTTCCTGAACGCCCGTGCCAGGGGCGAGCGCCAGCGTCAGCGTGGTATGCGGGATCGCGCGCGCGGCGCACAACGCAGCCACAGCGCCCGCCTCGTGCGCGCTTTCCGGTCGCAGGCCGTGGTCAACGGTCGCCACGGCAAAGTCGTGCGGCGCGACTTCGTGCATCAGCAACAGCAGCGCCACGCTGTCCGGCCCGCCCGAAACGGCAAGTCCCAGCCGCGCGCGCCCTTCCGGCCGAAGCGCCGCAAGATCACGCGCGAAGCGGGTCGTCAGTGTATCAATTGCCCCGTCCTCAATTGCACGTGACGGCCTTGCTCGCGGCGTCGAGCTGGCTCTTGAGCCGCCCTGCCGCTTCGGCCGGATAGACGTTGCGGAACTCGGCAAAGGCCACGCAGGCGCGGCGCGTTTCCTTGAGCTTTGCCATCGCCACGCCAAGGTACAGCAGGCTGTCGGCCGCACGCTCGCCCTGCTTGTCGGACTGGTAGTTCTGCAGGAACCACTGCGCTGCCGTGCCGGGCTTGTTATCGTCGAGATAGGCGCGGCCCAGCAGGTTGCGCACATAGCTGATGCGCTTGTGCTTGGGATATTGCTCGGCGGTGCGCGTCAGCTGCTGCTGCGCCTCGGGGAAGAACTTGGCTTCCCACAGGCGATAGCCATAGCTGTATTCGTCCTCGCCCGCATCGCCGGTCGAGGGCTTGGCGATCGCCTCGACCGCCGCGACGCGGTCTGCCGGCGCGCCGACCGGCTTGGGAGCCAGCGGCGGGGCGGGCCGTGTCGTCGGCGCAGGCGCCGGCTTTGCCACGCCTGTCGACGCAGGCTTCGTCGCCATCGGCGCGGCGGCGGCGGGCACGGGCGACAGGGCTGGCGCACTTTCAGCCGCAGCGGGCGCCGTTGCAGCAGGCGGCGGCGGCTCGAGCGCGGCGATCCGCGCCTCAAGCTTGGTCATGCGATTCTGCCCTTCCTCGCTGGCGGCGGTCAGGCGCTGCAACTGCGCCTCGACCGCGTCCATCCGCGCGAGCAGGTCGGCCACGGGGGTGGAGGCAGGCGCGCCGACAGGCGCTGCAGGCGCAACTTGCGGCGCAGTGATCTCGGGCCCGAAGGTCTTGCCCGCGCCATCGGGAAACACCTTGCGCTGCACCGCGCGCAATTCGGCCTCGATCTTGCGCAGGCGCGCCTCGGCCGGGTCCTGCGCCTGCGCCATGGCAGGCGTCGGCAAGGCCATCGGCGTGGCGGTGGCCATCAGGCCCAGAGCCAGCGCCGCGCGAGCGGCGCGGCCGCGGAAAATCGTCGTCATCGTAACTCCCGTCTGTCCACCGGCACGAGACGGGCGCCCCTCCCGCGCATGGCCGGTCCGCCTGATGTGCCGCAGGCCGCGCCGCTTGTCGAGCCGCGCTTAGCGCGTGGCGGTGGATGCCGGAGCCGGAGTCGCGGCCTGAGTCGCAGGCGCAGGGCCAGACACTGCGGCAGGCACGGCGGCGGATGGCGCTGGCCGCGCCAGCAGCGCAGGTCCATCAACGGGCACGTTCTTCATGATTCCCTCGCGCTCGGCCAGCCGCGGCACGGCGCGCCCGCCCACGGTGATCGCCAGCGCATCGGGTCGCCCGGTCCACAGCACCGGCCCCTGCACATCGGTGGGCAGGGTGAAGCTTTCGCCCTTCGCCATCTGCTTCTGCATGAGCTGCTTGCCCGCGCCGTCGCTGAACTTGACCCACACGCCGTCTTCGAGCGATGTGAACACCACCGGACTGGTCGCGGCCACGGCAACCGGCGTAGCCACCTTCGCCACCGGCCGGGCCGCCGGGACGGCGGATGCGGACGGGCCGACCAGCGGGGGCAGCTCGGCCGAGGGCCAGTAATAGCTGCGCCACAGGCCCACGCCCAGCACGACGATCCCCACCGCCAGCGCCAGCGCCAGCCAGGTCAGCAGGCGCGAGGGCGTCTTGGCCGGATCGTCGACGTCAAACTGGTTGATCTTGCGCGGTTCGGGCGCAGGCGCGCTGGCATCCAGCTCGCGCCGGATCGCGCTGGCGATCTCGGCCTGATCGAGCCCGACCTCGCGCGCGATGCTGCGGGTAAAGCCCAGCACATAGGGCCGCCCCGGCAGCGTGGCGTGATCGCCCGCTTCCAGCGCCTCGATATGGCGCGTGGTGATGCGCGTGCGCACCGACAGGTCCTTGATCGAAAGGCCCATGCCCTCGCGCGCGGCGCGCAGGCGACTGCCCACCGAAGCGAACGGTCCCGGCACGACGACTCCCGAAGCAGCCGCAGGCTCGTCCGGCACGTTCTCGATACCGTCGGCTCCGGCCACGGCGCGACTCCCGTTCTTCATTGTCTTCTTGGCAACCCTGGTTCTAAGCGCCCCACCGGCAAACGATCCCGCTTGCCGCGACAATGTCAACGCCTGATGACGTCACGATGGCGGGACCGGCGACGAAATGCGCGGTTAACCCCACGAACGGTCGTCAGTCGCACTCTATTCCGCGGAAGAACGCCCATTCGGCGATGGCCGAGCGCAAGTCGGGCGGCGGTGCGGCCAGCCAGCCGTCCATCGCCGCGCGAATCTCGCGCACGTCGATCTTGCGCACCAGTTCCTTGACCGGGCCGACCGCGGCCGGGGTGATCGACAGGCGCGTGATGCCAAGGCCCAGGAGCGCCAGCGCCTCCAACCGCCGTCCGCCCATCTCGCCGCAGACGGTCACGTCGGTGCCGAAGGGCGCAACCGTCACCACCGCGCGCCGCAGGAAGCGCAGGATCGCGGGGCTGATCCAGTCATACCGCTCTGCCAGCTTCGGATTGGCGCGATCGGCGGCGAACAGGAACTGCGTCAGGTCGTTGGTGCCCACCGAGAGGAACGACAGCCGCGGCGCGAGGATATCGAGGCACTCGGCAAGCGCGGGCACTTCCAGCATCGCGCCATAGCGGATCGCTTCGGGCAGCAGCTTCTTCTGCCTCTTCAGGAACGCCAGCTGGCTGTCGAACACCGCCTTGGCCGCGTCGAACTCCCACGGCTCGGTCACCATCGGGAACATGACGTTGAGCGTGCGCCCGCCCGCCGCTTCGAGCAACGCGCGCGCCTGCACCTTCAACAGCCCGTCGCGTTCGAGCGCGACGCGCAGCGCGCGCCAGCCCATCGCCGGGTTCTCCTCGGTCTCGCCGTCGTTGTGGCGCAGATAGGGCAGCACCTTGTCGCCGCCGATATCGACGGTGCGGAACACCACCGGCTTGTCGCCGGCAGCCTCGAGCACGTCGCGATAGAGCCGGGTCTGGCGTTCGCGCGCAGGCAGCGTGGCGGAAACGAGGAACTGGAACTCGGTGCGGAACAGGCCGATCCCGTCCGCGCCGGTCATCGCCAGCGCAGGCATGTCGTCGCGCAGCCCTGCGTTCATCATCACCGTCACGCGCGTGCCGTCGCGCGTCAGCGGCTCGACATCGCGCAGCGTGGCATAGTGCGCCTGCCGCTCGCGGTTCTTGGCAAAGCGGGTCTCGAAAGCCTCGACCAGCGCGGGCGCGGGCCGCACGTCGACCACGCCCTGGTCGCCATCGAGCAGCAACTGGTCGCCATCGCGCACCTTGCCGCGCAAGCTCTTGACCCGACCGACCACGGGAATGCCCATGGCCCGCGCCACGATCACCACGTGCGCCGTCAGCGAGCCTTCTTCCAGAATCACGCCCTTGAGCCGCCGCCGGTCGTATTCGAGCAGTTCGGCCGGCCCCAGGTTGCGCGCGATCAGGATCGCGTCGCCCTTCAACCCCATGCTGGCGGCGGTGCCGAGCTGGCCCGACACGATCCGCAGCAGGCGGTTCGACAGGTCCTCCAGATCGTGCATCCGGTCAGCGAGCAGCGCGTCGTCGATCTGGCGCATCCGCATCCGCGTGCGCTGCTGCACGCGCTCGATCGCGGCTTCCGCGGTCAGCCCTGAATCGATCGCTTCGTTGATCCGGCGGGTCCAGCCTTCGTCATAGGCGAACATGCGATAGGTCTCGAGCACCTCCTCGTGCTCGCCGCCCACGCCGAATTCGGCCTGGCTGGCCATGCGGTCGATCTGTTCGCGCATCTTGTCGAAGGCGTGGATCACGCGCTGGCGCTCGGCCTCGGTATCCTCGGCGACGACGTGCTCGATCGTGACGCGCGGCTGGTGGAACACCGCAACGCCGCTGGCGAGGCCCTTGACCAGCGTCAGCCCCTTCAGCCGCTCCGGCCCGGTGAGGTGCGCGGGCACGCCCAGCACTTCCTCTTCATCGATCAGCTCGGCATTGGCGATCAGCTCGGACAGCACCATCGCCACGGTCTGCAGCGCCTCGATCTCCACCTCTTCGTAGCGGCGCGGCTCGACATGCTGCACAGCGACCACGCCGACGGCGCGCTCGCGCCGCACGATCGGCACGCCCGCGAAGGAATGGAAGCGCTCTTCCCCGGTTTCCGGGCGGAACGCGAAGTCGGGGTGCGCCGCCGCCTCGGCAAGGTTCAGTGTCTCGATATTGGCGGCGATCGTGCCGACCAGGCCCTCGCCCACCGCCAGCCGGGTGACGTGGACCGCCGCCTGGTTGAGCCCGCGCGTGGCGAAGAGTTCGAGCATCCCTTCGCGCAGCAGGTAGATCGAGCAGACCTCGCTATCGAGGTTTTCGCCGATCACCTCGACAATCTGGTTGAGCTTGGCCTGGGCGTTGCTGCGCGAGGCCATGACCTCGTGGAGCGAGGTCAGGATGGCGCGGGCGGATGCGACGGCAGAGAGCATGGCCATGGCCTAGCCTAGCGGCGCGCGCTTGCAAACGGCAAGCACCGCCCAAAGCGATGCAATCGTCGTCACAGCGGTTCGAGAGGGAAAATTCGTATGCCCGAATGCCGGGGTAGCGAAGCGCGAGGTCATTCCAGACGCAAAGACCGGCCCGTGAAGGGCCGGCCACGTGCGCAATGCAGGCACATCAATGTCGCTGGGTAAGCTCTTCCTTGATGCGCAACTTGCGCTTCTTCAGTTCCATCACGAGGACATCGTCGGGGACAGGTCGCGCCATTTCTTCGGCAATGCGGCGTTCAAGGCCGGCGTGCTTGGTCTGCAAGGCGCTGACATGCGATGTTTCCATGCGGATACCTCCTGGTGGGTGTTTTCCCGTCCACTGTCCCCGCGCGCGAAACGCATCCCCCGCGCGGGGATCGCTTGGCGACCGCCCCGACTGTGAATTTCGTTGCGACTCGAGTGCCGTGGCGACTCGACTCGATCCGGTCCGGTGCGGGCGCGTTGTCATGCTCCCATATTCGCCGTATCTTGCAAGCCAAACCGCGTCGGGCTGCGGCGGCTCCGGGTTGGTCCGTATGTGGGGACGGGCCCTGTGCTTTGCCGTATGGGAGTATTGGTGTGACCGAAGACGAAATGCGCAAGCGACTCGAAACGCTGCGCCTTGAACACCGCGATCTCGACGCCGCGATCGATGCCCTGACCAACGCCGGCGTGCACGACCAGATCCAGATCGCCCGCCTGAAGAAGCGCAAGTTGCGCCTGAAGGACCAGATGTCGATGCTCGAGGATTACCTGATCCCGGACATTATCGCCTGATGTCAGCGCCTTGATCGAACCCCTGTGAATCCGCCCTTCGTGCCGTAACGAGACATGGCCGGGATGGCGGCATCATCGGCCCGCACAAGTGTTGAGCAGGGGCCGCCAACCGTCCTATCTGCCGCCCATGGAGCGGACGCCGAGCATCAATCCCCGCATCGTGGAAGGCCTCTATGCCGAGGCGCTGGTCCTCGCCGACGAAGTGCGCGCGCGCTTCGAACGGCTGCGCGCGCAGGACTTTGCCCGCATTGCCATCCTCGATTCGGGCCGCGATTGCCCGGCGGACGATGTCGCCCGCGTCCAGCTCAGCTGCGAGGCGCTGCGCACCACCACGCGGGTGATGCATTGCCTGGCCTGGCTGCTCAACCATCGCGCCCATTTCGCGGGCGAGCTGACCGAGCTGCAGTTGCGCCGCCACGGTCGGCTCGTCGCCAATTTTCCTGCCAGCGACGCCGCCGCGCTCGCGCTTCTGCCGGCCGAGGCCCGGATGCTGGTCCACGAAAGCGAACGGCTCTACGAACGCATCATGCGGCTCGAACGCGCCTGGCGTCGCCCTGCCCCCCCGCGCGAGGCGAGCGCGATCGACCGGCTGCGCCAACGGCTCGCCGCCGCATCCTGAAGGGCGTTTGCGCAGCCCGGCCTTTCGCCTATTCCCACGCGGACGCGACAGCACGACGGAGCGACGATGCAGGCCCATCGGGCAAGATCGGCCATGGCAGGACTGCTCGCCGCAGCGACCAGCGTCGCCATGCTGTTCGCGATCGCGCGGCGCAGCCCGTGGTACGATGAATACTACACGCTCTACGTCACCCGGCCGGGCCTGCCATTGCGCGAAGCCTGGCCGATGTGGCTGGCCGACAACCACCCGCCGCTGTTCTATGCGCTCGCATGGGCGAGCAACGCGCTCGGCATCGCGGCCGAACCGCGGCGCCTGCTGAATCTGGCGATAGCGCTCGCCGTCGCGCTCGCGCTGGCGGCGCTTGCCGCGCGCCGCCCGCGCTTGCGCACCACGCTGTTCGCCTACGCCACCGGGCTTGCCGCCAGCGCGCCCCTCATCGACCGCGTGGCCGAACTGCGCGGCAATTTCCTCGCGCTGGCGGCAGGTGCGATCGCGGTCGCCGCGCTGGTCGCGCTCGTGCAGCCGGGACGCCTGTCCCGCCGGGGTGCGCTGGCGCTTGGGGCGACGCTGGCGCTGGCGTGGTCGGTTCACCTCGCCGCGACGGTGATCGTGGGCGCGCTGGCGCTCGCCTTCGCGCTGCGCCTGTGGCTGGCGGGCGACCGCACGGCGGCCCTGCGCTTCCTCGCGATCTGCGCGCTGGCTGGGGTCCCCTTCGTCGCGAGCATGGGCCTGCAGGCCTCGACCATCGCCACCAATACGCGCAGCTTCTGGATTCCTGGCGGGCTGTCCGCCGCGCGCTGGGTGATCGAAGGCCAGCTCCTGGCGGCGCTTTCGGCCAACCCGGCGCTGACCCTGGCAGGATCGGCAGGTCTTGTCCGGCTCGCCCTGCAGGACTTGCGCGCGCGGCGATTATCGCCGGACAGCGCGACGGTGGCGGCCCTCGCTGGCGGCCTTGCACTGGCGCTCGCGCTGCTGGTCGCCATCCACCTCGTGCGGCCCTTCGTGATCGACCGCTACTTCGTCACGATCCACCCGATCATCGCCATGATCCTGGCGCTGGGAACGGCGCGGCTGGCACGCGAAATGACGCGCGGGCGACTGCTTCTCGACCTCTGCCTTGTCGCAGTGGCACTGCTGGCGCTCGCCCACAACGTGACGCGCACGCTCGCCCGCCCCGGTTGGGACGGGACGGCGGCGCGAATCGCGCGGATCGTCGCCCGCTGCCCGCAGACACAGGTAATCGCCGACTTGCGCTGGAATGCCGATGTGATGGCGCTGCCGCCGGTGGAAAACCGCGCGGTTGTGCCTTGGGCCTATGCCCAGGTCGCCGCGCGCCACCATTTCGCGCTTACGGATTCAGCGCGTCGCGAAGGGCCCTGCCCGACGATCTACTGGGCCGAACACGTCGCCGCGCGCCGTGCTTCGCCCGCGCAGGTTGCGGCGGCGATCGGGGTGCGGGGCGGACGACTGGAACGGATCGGCGACGGCTGGATCTTCATCACGCAGCCATAGCGCCGCTGCGGGAGGCTCGCTGCTCGCGAACCTCCCGCCCTATCGATCAACGATAGAAGATATGGTTGTCGATGCGCGCCATGCGCACCTTGCCCCAGCTGGGGGAAACCCGCGCGGCATGAAAGAACATCGCGCCTTCGACGGGGCTCTTCCAGCTGCCGTGGTCGGCGATCATGGCGATCTTGGTCGCCTTGATCCAGTCGCGGCTGGCCGGGTTCACGGCGGGGATCGAATGGCCCCGCACGAACGAGAACTGCGAGGGCTGGTAGACCACGCCGCAATAAGAGGCTGGAAAGCGGCCCGAACGCGCGCGCGCCACGATCACGCGGCCAACGGCAAGCTGGCCGGCCATGGTCTCGCTCTTGGCTTCGAAATAGATCGCGCCGGCAAGGCAGCGCAGCTCGTCCGACAGTTGCTCGGGGGCAGTCGTCGCATCGACGAGGTCGGCAAGCGAGGTGGCGACCGGCGGTGCGGTGTCATCCAGCGAAGCGGCGGTCGCTTCATCCTGGGGCAGCACGCGCTCGTCGACGGGAAAGGCCGCGTCGGCGGAATAGCTGATGATGGCGGAAGACCCTGGGGCTTCCTTGGCCGGGATCATGGCTTCGAGCCGGTGGCTCGGCACGGGATCCTGCGCGGCTGCACCGGAACTGGCGGTGCTGAACAGGGTTGTGATCAGGGTCGCTGCAATGCTGAGGGCACTGGCGATACGAAGTTGCTTGCTCATCCAACGTCATGACTGGGCGGTGGACGTCGGTACACGGAGCGGCGCGTGCGGTCGATCATGCGGGCAAGCCCGTATGGAACCGTTCGAACCGGAAGCCCATGTCTTCTGCCCCCCGTCTGCGTGCTAGCAAGCCCGGCGCTGATGCCGAACCTGCCGCCTGCGCGACTGCGGTGGAGTGCCTTTATTTTGCAATGCGGCAGAGTCAACCTGCGCGAGAGGCAGTCATCCGCCGTTCAGGATGAGTCGTTCGCCATCCGCGATGGTCAGTTCAACTATCCACACATCCGGATCCTGCGCTCCGCGCCGATCCAGATAGTCCCAAAATTCCATTTTATTATCAATATCTTGGACTTTCGTTCGGGCCCATTTCCGGCTGCCATCCAATTGCGGCATCCGTTCATGAAGCACGCCAAGTCCTTGATTATCAAGGATGACGACAAGGATCGTGCCGCCATCCGGTTCGCCCTTGCGCAACACGGCGGCAAAGCCACCCGCGGCCTGCGTGACGCGGATCAGGCCCGCCACTTCGATTCGTGCAGGGAGTCTGGATTCGTCCAAGCGAACGCCGTTCAGCCCGGAACGCCGACGGCGTAACCAGGCAGCGAGGACAGCGCGATGCGCGAACGCTGGAACGTGCCGGTGCCCCGCCCCACTTCCTCGCCCTCTTCGTCAAGCAGCCGCGCTTCGGCCACCAGCACCCGGCGGCGGCCCGACAGCCAGCGCCCTTCGGCGATGACCTTGCCGCCGTGGATGGGCCGCGTGAAGTGCAGGTTGAACGAGGTGGTCAGCAGGAAACGGTCGGTGACGAGCGTGTTGGCGGCATAGAAGGCCGCATCGTCGAGCATCTTGAAATAGATCGTGCCATGCGCCGCGCCCGCGGCATGGAACACTTGCGGGGTCACGTCGAACACGATCCGCGCGTGGCCTTCGCCAAGCACTTCCAGATGGCTTTCGAACAGCTGGTTGACCGGAGCCGACGCGTAGAGTCCTTCGAGCGCGCGCCAGTGGAACTGCGCACCGTCTCCACCGACGGAAGCCGGATCAGGCAGCGTCACGGTCGATGACATTGACCAGCAGCGCATAGAGCGCATCGGCATCGGTCGCGGCGACCAGCCGCTCGTGCATCCGCTCGTCGCGCATCAGCCGCGAGATCGCGGCGAGCGCCTGAAGATGCGTCGCGCCGGCCTGTTCGGGCGAAAGCAGCCCGAACACGACATCGACCGGCATGCCGTCAGCCGCTTCGAACGCCACGGGCTGTTCGAGCCGGAAGAAGGCCGCAACCGGGCGGGCGAGGCCAGCGATCCGGGCATGGGGAATGGCGACGCCGCGACCGAAGCCGGTGCTGCCCAGCTTCTCGCGCTCCTCGATCCGCTCGATCACCTCGGCGGGATCGAGCGCATAGACCGCCGCGAAACGCTCGGCCAGTTGACCGAGGATCTGCTGCTTGGTCTCGGCGTGCACGATGCGCACTGCCAGGGGATCGATCGAAAAGAGTGCGGTCATGGGAAATGCTGATGCCGATGGCGGCGCGCGAAAGCGGCGCTGCTCAAGTTGCGGGCGCCATGCGCCTGAATTCATGGCGGCGCAAGCACCTAATCGCGCGCCCGATGGCGATTCGCCACAGGGCGCGCGACAGGTTCCTGTTTCAGGTTGAGGTCAGGTGCGCGCCGGTTCCACCCAGCCGATCGAGCCGTCGCCGCGCCGGTAGACCATGTTGTGCGCGCCGGTTCCCGCGTTCTTGAACAGCAGCGCGTTGGTGTTGCGCAGATCCAGCATCATCACCGCGTCCGACACGGTCGCCTCGGGCACGTCGACCCGCGTCTCGGCAATCACCAGCGGCGCATCGGCCGGTTCTTCCTCGTGCTCGTCGACCGCGAACACGGTGTAGCTGGCGTTCAGGGTGAGTGCGGCTTCGTCGGCCTTGCGCGCGTGATCGGCGCCATCGGCGCGGGCCTTCACCCGCCGCTTGTAGCGACGCAGCTGCTTGTCGATCTTCTCCGCCGACTGGTCGAGCGCGATATGCGGCTCCTGCGCCTCGGCGCTGCCCTTCAGGATCAGCCCCTGCGTGACGTGGGTGACGATATCGCAGCGAAAGCCGCCGTGCGGCGCCTTGCCCAGCGTGACGTGGCTGGAAAGCGCGCGGGAGAAGTACTTGTCGACGATGGCCGACAGCCGATCGTTGGCGTGGGCCTCGAAGGCGGCGCCGGTATCGACCTGGTGGCCCGAAACGCGAATGTCCATACGTCAGTTCTCCTCCACGTAAGGGCGGGACAACCTGCCGCTCAACGCGACCAGATCGCCTCGCCGAAACCCGCCATGAATTCGGCATGGCGGGCAAGTTCCGCAGCGCTGGCCGCATGCGGCCGGGGCTCGCGGAAGGGTCGGGGCACGGCGAGCGTGGCGGCGGCGACCGTGACGGTCTCGACGCTGCTGCCCACCACGACGGCATCGGCGGCCAGTTCCAGGCCGATCTGCCGTCCTCCCATCAGTTCGACGTAGAGCTGCGCCAGCAGTTCCGCGTCGAGCAACGCGCCGTGCTTGGTACGGTGGCTGCGATCGATGCCATAGCGCGAGCACAGCGCATCGAGGCTGAGCTTGGCGCCGGGGTGCTTGCGCCGGGCGATGGCCACCGTATCGACCATGCGTGCACGGTCGACCTCGGCCATGCCGAGCATGGTCAATTCCGCATTGAGGAAGCCGAAGTCGAACCCGGCGTTATGCGCCACCAGCGGCGCATCACCGAGGAAATCGATCAGTTCGGCCGCCTTTTCGGCAAACTTCGGCTTGTCGGACAGGAACGCGATCGACAGGCCGTGAACGGCCTCGGCTTCGGCCGGCATGTCGCGCTCGGGGTTGAAATAGCAGTGGTAGACCGCGCCCGTGGGCACGCGGTTGACCATCTCGATGCAGCCGATTTCCACAAGCCGGTCGCCGCCCCGCGGGTCCAGTCCGGTCGTTTCTGTATCGAAAACGATCTCACGCATTGGAGGCAATCTGGACCCGCTCCGCAGGACTGGCAAGGGGAGTCGCGGTCATGAACGCGGGTTTTTTTGCCTTATCGTCCGGACCAATTCCTTAACTTCCGCCTCGGTTTCGGCGAGGCTCACGCCGGTATCGATCACATAGTCCGCCCGCGCGCGCTTTTCGGCATCGGGCACCTGCAACCCCAGGATCTGCGCGAATTTTTCCGGCGTCATGCCGGGCCGCGCCAGCACGCGCGCGCGCTGCATCTCGGCAGGCGCAGAAACCACGACCACCGCATCTAGCCCTTCCCCGTGGCCCTTTTCGTAAAGGAGCGGAATGTCGAACACCACGAGCGGCTGGCCCGCGTGCTCGATCATGAACGCCTCGCGCATCTTCGCCACCGCCGGATGGACGATGGCCTCGAGTCGCTTCAGCGCTTCGGGATGGCCGAAGACCTGCGCGCCCAGCTCTGCCCGCTTTACCCCTTCCGGCCCGGTCGTGCCGGGAAAGGCGGCCTCGATCGCGGGCAGCAACGGGCCGCCCGGCCCCTGCAACTGGTGCACCGCGGCATCGGCATCGAACACCGGCACGCCCTCCTCGCGCAGCATCAGCGCGACCGCCGACTTGCCCATGCCGATCGAGCCGGTCAGCCCGAGAATGAAGGGACGGCTCATTTCGTCAGTCTCTCCCGCAATTCGATGTCCGCGTCGCCGCGCGGTGGATTGGTGCCGAAAAAGCGCCGGAAGGCATGGTCCGCCTGGCCGATCAGCATCGACAGACCATCAACAGTGCGAAAACCCGCGGCGCGTGCCGCTTTCAGGAATTCGGTGTCGAGCGGGCTCGTCACGATGTCGTAGAACACCGATCCCGGCGGCGCATGGCTCATGTCGAAGCGCAGCGGCGGCTGCCCGGTCATGCCCAGCGCCGATGCATTGACCACCAGATCAAGGCAGCCTTCCCGGTCATCGAACGCGAAATCGGTCGCATCGGCAAAATGGTCGAGCGGCGCGACATGATGTTCGCCCGCCGGGTCCAGCTCCTCCAGCAAGGCACGCGCCTTGTCCGGATTGCGCCCGGCCAGCACCAGCACCAGCCCTTCACCCGCAAGGCCGACGATGATCGCCCGCGCCGCGCCGCCGGTGCCCAGCACCCGCGCCATGCGGAAATAGTGCGTTTCACCCAGCAGCGGCTGCAAGGGTTCGAGGAAGCCCGGAACGTCGGTGTTGTAGCCGACCAGTTCGCTCCCTTCGGGCACGATCGTGTTCACCGCGCCCACTTTGGCTGCCAGCGGATCGAGCCGGTCGATCAGCGGGATCACTGCCTGCTTGTGCGGCATGGTCACGTTGCACCCGCGCCAGTCGCCATCGCCGCGTCTGCTCGTGATGAAATCCGCGAGCCCGTCCGCCGTCACATGTGTCGCGCGATAATCCGCGTCGATTCCCAGTTTTTCCAGCCAGAACCCGTGGATCGCGGGCGATTTCGACTGCACGATCGGATCGCCGATCACTTCTGCGTAAGGCTGGGTCACGCTGCCAGTTCACCCTGTTCGCGCAAGGCGCCCAGCACGGCCAGCAACGGCATCCCCAGAATCGTGAAGTGGTTGCCCTCCACGCTGTCGAACAGCTGCACCCCCAGCGCCTCCATCCGGAACACCCCGACGCAGCCGGAAACCTGCGGCCATTCCCTGTCGAGATAGCTGTCGATAAACCCGGGAGAAAGCGTGCGAACCCGCAGTTTTGCAAGCTCACAGGTTTTCCACACTGTCACCCCATCGCGGATCAGCACGGCGGCGGAATGCAGGTGCATCTCCTTGCCCGAGAAGAACTCAAGATGCTCCACCGCCTGCTCGCGGCTATTCGGCTTGTCGAACTGGCGGCCACAGCATTCTACGAGCGAATCCCCGCCCAGCACCAATCGGCCCGGCTCGCCGATCGAGACACACAACGCCTTGGCTTCGGCAAGGATTCCGGCAATCTCGCAGCCCGGAACCCCGATCAGCTCGCGCTTGATCTCGCCTTCGTCGACATCGGCGCTGCGCGCCTCGAACGGCACGCCCGCCGCTTCCAGCATGGCCTTGCGCGATGCGCTCTGGCTGGCGAGGACAAGGGTCATATCGGCTTCACTCCGGGCGTGGTGTCGCCGCCTGCGGCGCGGCGTTCGTTGTAGAGGTTGATCACGGCCGCCGCGGTTTCCTCGATCGAGCGGCGCGAAACGTCGATCACCGGCCAGCCGTTGTCGGCGAACATGCGCCGCGCGAACTGCACTTCGCGGGTCACGTGGTCGTTATCGACATAGGCCGTCTCGGGCGCCTGGTTCAAGGACAGCAACCGGTTGCGCCGCACCTGGATCAGCCGTTCGGGGCTGGTGGTCAGTCCGACGATCATTGGCCGCCGCAGCGAAAACAGCATCGGCGGCGGCGGGCTTTCCACCACGATCGGGATGTTCGCCACCTTGTACCCGCGATTGGCGAGGTAGATCGAGGTCGGCGTCTTCGAACTGCGCGAAACCCCCGCCAGCACGATGTCGGCCTCCTCCCAGTTTTCCCAACCCACGCCGTCGTCGTGGGCGATGGTGAACTGGATCGCATCGACGCGCCGGAAATAGGCATCGTCCATGATGTGCTGGCGACCGGGGCGGCCCTTGGCTTCCATCCCCAGTTGCTGCTCCAGCGCATCGGTCACCGCATCGAGCGCCGCGACGCTCGGCAGGCCGAGCGTCGCGCAGCGCTGTTCCAGCCGGTCGCGGGTCTCGGCATTGACGAGCGTGTAGAGCACCAGCCCGGGATTGTTGGCGATTTCGCCCATGATCCGGTCGAGGTGCTGCATCGAGCGCACCATCGGCCAGAAATGCCGCACGATGTCGGTATCGTCGAACTGCGCGAGCGCCGCCTTGGCGATCATTTCGAGCGTTTCGCCGGTGGAATCCGACAGGAGATGCAGATGCAGCCGCTTCATGGACCCCCGATCGCGCCCACCATGGGACAGGGCTGTGGAAAGAGGGCCGATAAACCACGGGACAGCGCCGGGGACAAGTTCGAGCGCCGGATTCACACCCGTCACGAGTCCTTCGCAGGCCGCTTTGTGGACATGTCGAAAGCGTTACCCACAGCCTGTGGGAATCCGTGAGAACTTTTGCTTGCTCCTGATTCAACACAGAGTCGCAGCCCAAGTTTTTGTGGAGAGCCCGGCACAAATCGGGCAGAGGCGCGCCATCCCCGCTATCCACAGCCCAACAGAATCCATCAACCAGATTCAAAAGAATCTATTATTGAAGATTGGACAGATCGAATGCCCGGTCCGCTGCTCGAAACCCTGCGTGGCGCCAACCTTGCGCAGCGGCCGATCTGGCTCATGCGACAGGCGGGCCGCTACCTGCCGGAATACCGCGCACTGCGGGCGGAAAAGGGCGGATTCCTCGCGCTGGTCTATGATTCAGAGGCGGCCGCGGAAATCACCGTGCAGCCGCTGCGCCGCTTCGGATTCGACGGCGCGATCCTGTTTTCGGACATCCTGATCGTGCCTTACGCGATGGGGCAGGATCTCCAGTTCCTCGCCGGGGAAGGCCCGCACCTGTCACCGCGCCTGCTCGACAAGGCTCTGGAAAGCCTTGTCGCGGCGCCTGAGCGCCTGTCACCGATCTATGACACCGTGGCCCGCGTGAAGGGCCTGATCTCGCCCCAGACCACCCTGCTGGGCTTTGCAGGCAGTCCGTGGACGGTCGCCACCTACATGGTCGCAGGCGAGGGCAGCCGCGACCACCACGATACGCGGGCACTCGCCTATCGCGATCCTTCCGCGTTCCAGGCGATCATCGACGCAATCACCGACGTCACCATCGAATACCTTGCAGGCCAGGTCGAAGCGGGCGCCGAAGGCCTGCAACTGTTCGATTCCTGGGCCGGCAGCCTTGCCCCTGCGGAATTCGAACGCTGGGTCATCGCGCCCAACGCGAAGATCGCCGCCGAAATGCAGCGTCGCTACCCGCACGTTCCGGTGATCGGATTCCCCAAGGGCGCGGGCGAAAAGCTTGCCGCCTATGCGCGCGAGACCGGCGTGAACGCGGTCGGCGTGGACGAAACCATCGACCCTGTGTGGGCCGCGCGCGAACTGCCTGCCGGACTGCCCGTACAGGGCAATCTCGATCCGCTGCTGCTGCTGGCAGGCGGCGCGGATCTGGAAAAGCAGACCCACCGCGTGCTCAAAGCCTTCGCCGACCGACCGCACGTGTTCAACCTGGGCCATGGCATTGGCCAGCACACGCCGATCGAACACGTCGAGGAACTGCTGAAGATCGTGCGCGGCTGGTCGCGCGACTGAACCGCTAACGCTCGCCGAACAGTTCGCGCTGCGCCTTGTCGAGCTCTTCGGCATAGCGCCGCCGGACGTAGGTTTCGGTGACGAGGCCCAGCACTTCGCCGCCCGCGTCGATCACCGCCAGTTCGTCCGATCCGGTCTCGTCGAATCGGGTCATCACCTGCGCGATATCCTGTTCGGGCGACAGCGTGGCGTCAGCGGCATGGCAGATCGTGGCAACGGCTGAATCGGCGTTCGCGCCTTCCGCAAAGGCCACCGCCAGCGTCGCGATTCCGGTATAGCGCCCGGTGCCGTCGAGTACCACCACGCGACTGGTCGATCCCAGCGGAAAGCGTCGCCTCAATTCGCTGATCGTCGCATCGCCGGAGATCGTGGCGAAGCCCTTGCGCATCATCCGCCCGGCGGTCAGCGTCCGCACCCAGCCCACGTCGCGCGCGCTGGTGATCGTTTCGCCCCGCAAGTGCAGGCGCCAGGTCGAGAACGAATAACCGAACAGTTCGCGCACCAGGGTCGAGGACACCAGCGATGCTGCCAGCACCGCACCGGTCAGGCTGAAATTGCCCGTCGCTTCCAGCACCAGCATCGCCATCGTGAACGGCCCGCCGACCACGGCCACGGCCAGCGCCGCCATGCCCACCAGCGAGGCATTGCCGATGTTCAGGATCGGATGGCCGAAGGCGAGGCCGAGGATTCCGGCGTAGAGGTGGCCGACCAGCGTGCCGAGGAACAGCGAGGCGAAGAACAGGCCGCCGCGAAATCCGAAGCCCAGCGACACGATCGACGCTGTCGCCTTTGCCAGCAGGACCAGCGCAATGAAGCCCAAGGGTACTGCTTCGGTCATGTCGATGTGCAGCGCGCTATGCCCCGCCGAAAGGGCCTGCGGCGATAGCAGCGCCAGCGGGATCAGCAGGAATCCGCCCACGGCCGGGCGCAGGTTGCCCGAAAGCCAGCGGCGAGAGCCCGCTTCGACCAGGGCCACGCCGCGCATCAACGCGATGCCCAGCAGCGCGCAGGCAGCGCCGAGCGTGCCATAGGCGACGTAGCCCATGGTGTGAATCGCGGGCCCCGGTTGCGCGCTGACGACATAGGGCACGACGCCCAACCGCTGCGCGACTTGCGCCCCCGCGAGCGCAGCTGCCACCACCGGAGCGATAGCAGCGGGCGTATAGGCACCAATCACGATCTCGAAGGCATAGAATGCGCCTGCCAGCGGGGCGCCGAAAGCCGCCGCAATGGCACTGCCTGCCCCTGCCCCCACCAGCGTGCGTGCGTCCGCACGGCGCAGGTTCATCACACGCGCTCCGAGCGAACCGAACAGGCCGCCCAGTTGCGCATAGGCAGCTTCGAGTCCCACCGAAGCACCGAAACCGTTCGAAATCACCGTCTGGGCTGCGACGATCGCGCTGTCGGGTCCGGACATGCGTCCGCCATGGAGGGCATTGGCCTCCACCGCGTCGACCAGCGCTCGCTTGCGTGTCTGCACGATCCAGTTGAACGCGACCAGCACGGCGCCGCCCGCCGGAAGGGCCAGCAGGACTGGGAAGGACAGGCTTGCCGCCCCGCTCAGCCGCAATTCTGGCGGAAGACCGAACAGCAGGTGTTGCACCATGCGCGATGCCGCGCCGACCAGCACAGTGAACAGGCCGCCGACCATCCCCACCAGAATGGCCAGCCCCAGGAACAGCAATTCGCTTGCGCGTACCTGACGGCGCAGCCAGCGCAGAAGAGTGGGAAGCCTTTTCAGCACCTGGGCAGTCCTAGAGCGGATCGGTCCCCGATCGAATCGCGCGCTTGTCGCGAACAGGATCAGCCGAACGGTGTTTCCGCAACCGGCGTGACCGGCGTGACCGGCGTGCCGGTGGCGAACCAGCGGACCAGATTCTCGACCATCAGCGCGCCCATCGCGCGACGCGTCAATTCCGAGGCAGAGCCGAGGTGCGGCAGCAACACGACGTTGTCCATCGCGCGCAAGGCTTGCGGCACATGCGGTTCGCGCTCGAATACGTCGAGCCCCGCCGCCAGAATGTCGCCACGCTGCAAGGCTTCGATCAGCGCCGCTTCATCGACGACGCTGCCCCGCGCGACGTTGATCAGCACGCCTTGTGGTCCGAGCGCCGCCAGCACTTCGCCATCGACCAGATGGCGCGTCGCCTGTCCGCCCGGCACGATCGCGATCAGCACGTCGCAGGCCTGCGCCAGCGCGACGGGCGTCGGGTGCCAGCGATAGGCCACTCCCGGCTGCCGGGTGCGACCGTGATAGGCGATGTCGACCCCGAAGCCCTCGAGCCGCCGCGCGATCGCCTTGCCGATACCGCCCAGGCCCAGGATCCCGATCTGCCGCCCGCGCAGCGATGGCGAGAGTGGAAAACCGCCCGCCTCCCAGTGCCCGGCCCGGACGAAGGCGTCGGCTTGTGGCAATCGCCGCAGCGTCGCCAGCAGCAGGCCCAGAGTCAGGTCGGCGACTTCCTCGTCCAGCACGCCCGGCGTGTTGGTCACCACGATTCCGCGCGCGGCCGCGGCGGCAACGTCGATGTTGTCATACCCCACGCCGAAGTTGGCCACGATTTCGAGCGCCGGCAGCTGGTCGAACAGCCCTGCCCCCACCGGCCCCGCCAGCGTGCTGGCCGCCATGCCGCGCACGCACGCCAGCGCTTCGCGAGCCGGATTCTCCCACAGGCGATACACGGTGAACTGGCCGTCCAGTGCTTCCATCGCGGACGGCAGAACCGGCGCAGGCAGCAGGATTGCAGGCTTGGTGGTGCCCGGCATCACGGATACTTGAGCGTGATCCGGGTCGAAAGGTTGGTCTTGGCGATGTGCAGTCGCACCGACCGGAACGCGGGCAGGCTGGCGATCGTTGGCGGATTGTTCGAAAAACCGAAACCCTCGGTCGGAATCCCGAGCATCCCGCCACGATTGATCGTCTGCGAGGAATCCTCGTCGTGATAGACCGCGATGGCGTAGACGCCGGGCTTGGGCACGAACAGGCACATCCTGGTCACCGGCGCGCTTGCGGGCACGCGGCCCACGTACATCGAACCGTTGCGCACGAGGAACTTGCGCGATTCATCGGCGTAGAGCGTCACCGCCATCAGGCCGTTGCTGTTGCGTACGTTGTCGACGGTGACGTTGATCCAGGTATCGCTGGCGGGACCGGCGCAATTGGGCGTGGCCCGCGCGGGGGTTGCCGCCGCCAGGCCCAGCCCGGTCACGATCCCGGTGGCGGCGAGCGTGGCGCCAAGACGTTTCGGCGTGATCATGTTACGTGCAGTCCCGTTTCCCATGTCTGGTTGTCCCGGTGAACGCCGCTCGGTGCGACGCATGGCCGGATTCCTGTCGGCGCTCCTTATGCCGGGGCTCGCGATGGTTACCAACCCCTGGCGAATCGGCATTGAACATTTGCTGAACTCGGCGCTCACGCCAACCTCCTGCGCGCAATGCCGGTGCCGCCCAACGGTTCCAGCGCTGCGACAGGGCGCGATGCAACCTTCATATCCGTGTGGAAAACGGGAATCTTGGCGCTTGTCGCCCTTGGCCCGCGCCGGTAACGCGGGTGCGATCGTCCGCGCCGACGCGTGCACGATCGCGCCTGTCCCTTTGCGCCACTGGAACACCCATCATGCCCGCGCCGCTGATTTCCCCCTCGATCCTCTCCGCCGACTTCGCGAAGCTGGGCGAGGAAGTGCGCGCCATCGATGTGGCCGGGGCTGACTGGATTCACGTCGACGTGATGGACGGCCACTTCGTGCCCAACATCACCATCGGCCCGGCCGTGGTGAAGGCGCTGCGCCCGCACACGGCCAAGCCCTTCGACGTCCACCTGATGATCTCGCCGGTCGACGGCTACCTCGAAGCCTTTGCGGCCGCTGGCGCGGATATCATCACCGTCCATCCCGAAGCCGGCCCCCACACGCACCGCACGGTGCAGGCGATCAAGGGCCTCGGCAAGAAGGCGGGAATCTCGCTCAACCCCGCCACGCCCGCCAAGATGCTCGATTACCTGATCGACGAGATCGACCTGGTCCTGATCATGAGCGTCAACCCCGGCTTCGGCGGGCAGAGCTTCATCGCCAGCCAGCTCCGCAAGATCGAGGCGGTGCGCAAGATGATCGACAAGACCGGCCGCGCCATCCACCTCGAAGTCGATGGCGGCGTCGACGTCAACACGGCGAAGGCCTGCATCGATGCGGGCGCCGACGTGCTGGTCGCGGGCACCGCCAGCTTCAAGGGCGGGCCGGATTGCTACGCCGCCAACATCGCGGCGCTCAAGGCGACAGCCGGCTGACGGCATGGAGCGCACCAGCCTCGACGAGAGCCTCGACGAGAGCGCGGTTGCGGAACCGGGTGCGGGCCCGGCCATTCCCCTCGCGAGCGCGCGACACGCGCCGCAGCGGGGTCCGGTGAACGATCAGATGTCCTTCGACGAAGTGGAGAACCGCTTCGAACCTGCGGTGATCGAGCCCGGTCGCGCGCTGGCGCTCGCCGATTTCAGCCCGCCCTCGGTTGGTGCGGGCGATCGGCTGGCCCGGTTCGCCTATCGCCTCGGGTTGCCGCCGGGCGCACTCAACCCCTTCCGTAAGCGCGGGCGCACCCGTCTCACCGCCACCGTCACCAATCCGCTGCCGGGCGATGAAGCCGCCGGCAAGGCCTTGCGGGCAGGGCATTTCCTGCTGCTGGGCGTGCGCAGCGCGATTGCCGATACCGAGTTTTCCGGCCCCCGCCTGTCGCCCCCGATGGAGCGGCTGATCCACGGCTTCGGCTGGCTGGCCGATCTCGAATCCGCCGGGCCGCGCGCGCCCAACGTGGCCGTGGCCGAACGTATTCTGGCGACATGGCTCGCCGCCAATCCGAAACCCGCGCCCGGCCCGGCCTGGAACGTCGGCCACACCGGGCATCGACTGCTCGCCTGGCTCGTCCATGCCCCGCTGATTCTGTCGAGCGCAGACCGCAAGGCGCGCGCGCGCGTTCTCCTCGCCATTGCCGAAACCGCGCGCTGGCTGGACCGGCAGGTGCACAAGGCCGACGACAAGCTCGACGAAGTCGCCGCCTGGACCGCAATCACCGCCGCCGGACTGCTGATGGAGGATGGCCACGCCCGCCGCCTCTATGGCGAGGCGGGCCTGATCAAGGCGCTCGGTGATCTCGTCGGTGATGATGGCGGCCTGCTCTCGCGCAGCCCCTTGGGCCAGATCGAGGCGATCGAGCGCATCGTGCTGCTCAAGGCCTGCTATGCCGCCGTGCGCACCGATGCACCGGCGCAGCTCGATACCATCCTCACTTTGCTGGTGCCGCCACTGCTCGCCATGCTCCACGGCGATGGCGCGCTGGGATCGTGGCAGGGCGCGCCCGCCGTGGCGGCAGACCGCATCGCCACGCTGGTCAAGGCCAGTGGCGTGCGTACCCGGCCTTTGCGCGATGCGCGACAGTGGGGCTACCAACGGATCTCGGCGGTCAAGTCGATCCTCCAGTTCGACGCGGCCCCGCCGCCCCTCGCCCGCCATGCGCGCGAAGGTTGCGCGTCCACCCTCGCCTTCGAGCTGAGCCACGCCGGCCAGCGCCTGATCGTCAATTGCGGCGGCGCTGCCGTGGCCGGTGGCCAGATCCCGCTGCGCCTTGCCCAGGGCCTGCGCGCCACCGCCGCGCATTCGACGCTGACGATCGACGATTGCAACTCCACCGCCGTGCTGATCAACGGCAAGCTCGGCGCGGGCGTCTCCAGCGTCGAGGTCGACCGCCGCACGCTCGCTACCGAGAACGGTTCGGGTGCGACGCGGATCGAGGCGAGCCATGACGGCTACGTCGCGCGCTATGGCCTCACCCACCGCCGCATCCTGATCCTGCGCGACGACGGGCTGGAACTGCGCGGCGAGGACGTGCTCGTCGCCGCCGGGCGCAAGGGCAAGCGCGGCACCGTCGGCGTTGCCTTGCGCTTTCACCTCGGCCCGCATATCGAGCTGGCGCAAGGGCAGGATGGGTTCGGCGTCACGCTTGCGCTCCCCGACGGCAGCCTCTGGCAGTTCCGTTCGGCGCGCGATCCGGTGACGATCGAGGAGAGCCTCTGGGCGGATGGCCAGGGCCGCCCCGTGGCCACGCGCCAGCTCGTCATCCAGGCCCGGATTCCCCGCAGCGGAGAGTCATTCTCCTGGCTGCTCAAGAAGATGCGATAGGAATTTTCGACGTGACTGACGTGACCATCAAGCGGGCGCTGCTTTCGGTGTCCGACAAGACCGGCTTGGTCGATCTGGGCAAGGCGCTCAGCGCACGCGGCGTGGAGCTGGTCTCGACCGGCGGCACCGCCAAGGCGCTGCGCGAAGCGGGGCTCGACGTGAAGGACGTGTCGGACCTCACCGGCTTCCCCGAAATGATGGACGGCCGCGTCAAGACGCTGCACCCCAAGGTCCACGGCGGCCTGCTTGCCGTACGCGACAATGCCGAACACGCCGCCGCCATGGCGGAACACGATATCGGCGCGATCGACCTCGTCGTCGTCAACCTCTATCCCTTCGAAGCCACCGTGGCCAAGGGCGCGGAGCGTGACGAAGTGATCGAGAACATCGACATCGGCGGCCCCTCGATGGTCCGTTCGGCGGCCAAGAACCACCAGTTCGTCACGATCCTGACCGACGCCGCGGACTACCCCACGTTCCTCGCCGATCTCGACCAGACCGGCGGCGCCAGCACGCTTGCCTTCCGCCGCGCCATGGCGGCCAAGGCCTATGCCGCCACCGCCGCCTACGACGCCGCAATCTCGCAGTGGTTTGCCAAGGTCGACCAGCAGCACCATTTCCCGCCCGTGCTGGCCAGCGCCCACCGCCTCGTCACCACGCTGCGCTATGGCGAAAACCCGCACCAGTCCGCCGCGCTCTACGTCGCCCGTAACCCGGACACGCCGGGCCTGCCGCAGGCGCAGCAGATCCAGGGCAAGGAACTATCCTACAACAACTACAACGACGCCAACGCCGCGCTCGAACTGGTCGCTGAATTTGCGACCGACAAGCCGACCGTCGTGATCGTCAAGCACGCAAACCCGTGCGGCGTGGCCAGCGCGGATACGCTGCTCGATGCTTGGAACGCGGCGCTCGCCTGTGACTCTGTCTCGGCCTTCGGCGGCATTGTCTGCACCAACGTGCCGCTCGATGGCCCCACCGCCAACGCGATCTGCGAAATCTTCACCGAAGTCGTCGTCGCCCCCGGTGCCGACGATGCCGCCCGTGAAGCCTTCGCCCGCAAGAAGAACCTGCGCCTGCTGCTGATCGACGCTCTGCCCGATGCGGGCCGCGCAGGGCTCAACACCGTGCCCATCGCCGGCGGCCTGCTGGTGCAGGACCGCGACATCGGCAAGATCAGCCGCGACGATCTCAAGGTCGTGACCAGGCGCGCGCCCACCGAACAGGAACTGGCCGACGCCCTCTTCGCTTGGACCGTGGCCAAGCACGTCAAGTCGAACGCCATCGTCTATGCCAAGGATGGCGTCACCGCTGGCATCGGCGCGGGCCAGATGAACCGCCGCGATTCCTCGCGCATCGCCGCTGCCAAGGCCAAGGAAGCCGCCGAAACCCACGGCTGGCCGACCCCACGCACCACCGGTTCCGCCGTTGCGTCGGACGCCTTCTTCCCCTTCGCGGATGGCCTGATGGCGGCCGTCGAAGCGGGCGCGACCTGCGTGATCCAGCCCGGCGGCTCGATCCGCGACGAAGACGTGATCAAGGCGGCGGACGAAGCTGGCCTCGCCATGGTCTTCACCGGAATGCGCCACTTCCGGCACTGATTTGAAGGGGCACGCAGGGGTTTGCCACCCCTGCACCCCGTGTTCGTTTCCCGACGAAAGCGTGGCGTTAACGGCAAGGCCGGGTACGCCGTCACTGCCAGCGCGACCTCTGCGCCGGAAGACGTCATGGAAGCGCCAGGGGGCGACCCCCTCGCATTGCTTTTTCCGTGAAGAATTGAAGGGTACGCAGGGGTTTACCACCCCTGCACCCCGTGCTCGTCTCCCGACGAAACCGTGGCGCTGACGGCGAGGCCGGGCACGCCGTCACCACCAGTGCGACCTCTGCGCCGGGAGACGTCATGGGAGCGCGAGGGGGTAACCCCCTCGCATCTTCCCTTCTACCTTATTCCCCGTCCATCCCCGCAAAGCTCTGCGATAGGTGCCAGGGCGCCAGCTCTTCTGCGAGCGCGTGGGCGCGCGGGTCGTCCACGTCCATCCACCAGGCATCGTCGATGTCCATGGTCGCGGCGCGGCCCTTGTCGGCCAGCACCTGCATCCCGTCGGACAGCGAGCCGGACTTGCCCGCAGCGATCGCCTCACGGATCGCGGCGGCGAGTTCGGGCGTGGCAAGGAACGCCCCGCAATCGACCGCATCATAGGGCGCGATGGTCTTGCCGATGGCGAGGATGCGCCCGTTGTCGTCCATCCGCACCCAGGTCGCATCGTCGGGATCGACCAGCGGGCTGTCCACGCGGCGGTCGATCGCCAGCGTCACGCCGCGATCGGGTGCGCCTTCGGCCAGCAGGCGGGCGAGGATATCGGCCTCGAACATGTGGTCGGCCATCATCAGCAGGTAATCGCCATCGCAGCGCGTGGCGCCTGCCATCACCGAATGGCCGTTGGGCGTGGACCAGTCCGACAGGCGCACCGGCACCACTTCGATGCCGAGGCGCAAGGAAATATCGGCCAGCGCCGCCTCCACCATGTCGGCGCGGTGGCCGGTGACGACGACCACGCGCGTCACACCTGCGATCATCGCCTGGCGGATGCCGATCTCGATCAGAGGCACGCCGCAGACGGGGGTCAGGGGCTTGGAGGGGGACAAGTCGGCAAGGCGGCTGCCGTAACCGGCGGCGATGATCAGGGCATCCATGAAATGTGTCCTTCAACGCGAAGCGGCGCCGGTCGGGTGACCGGCGCCGCCTTCGTGTACGCTACGACAGGTCCGAGCTTACTCGGCGGCCAGCGCGGTGTCCGAGATGTATTCCTCGACCATCTGCGCGGCGGTGTCGTCGTTGAACTGCTGCGGCGGGTGCTTGCAGAAGTAGGCCGACGGGCCGATCAGCGCGCCGCCTTCGCCGCGCTCCAGCGCGACCTTGCAGCAACGGATCGCATCCATCACGCAAGCGGCCGAGTTCGGGCTGTCTTCCACCGAGAGGCGGAGTTCGAGGTTCATCGGCACGTTGCCCCACTGCGAACCTTCGAGGCGAAGGAAGCACAGCTTGTTGTCCTTCTGCCAGGGAACATAGTCCGACGGGCCGACGTGGATGTTCTCGTCCTCGAGACGCTGGGCGAGCATGGCCTGCACCGCCTCGGTCTTCGATTCCTTCTTGCTGCCCAGACGCTGGCGGTCGAGCATGTTCATGAAGTCGGTGTTGCCGCCGGTGTTGAGCTGGTAGGTCTTTTCGACCTGCACGCCACGTGCGCCGAACAGGCTCGACAGCACGCGGTGGACGATCGTCGCACCGACCTGCGCCTTGATGTCGTCGCCGACGATCGGCACGCGCTTGGCACGGAAGCGGGCTTCCCATTCCGGAGTCGAGGCGATGAACACCGGCATGCAGTTGACCACCGCGACGCCGGCTTCCAGCGCGCATTCCATGTAGAATTCGGTGGCGGTCTGCGAACCGACGGGCAGGAAGTTCAGGAGCACTTCGGCGCCCGAATCCTTCAGCGCGGCAACGATGCTCTCGTGCGTCGCTTCGGGCTGGTCGGCCAGGACGAAGCCGCGCTCGCCCATGCCGGTCATGTGATCGGCGACGCCATCGAGGATCTTGCCCATGATGACCTTGTTGCCGGTGGCAGGCACATCGGCATGGAACACGGCGGTGCAGTTCGGGGCGGCGAAGATCGCTTCCGAAATGTCCTTGCCGACCTTGCGCGCATCGACGTCGATGCCGAGCACGAATTCGACGTCGCCCGCGCCATAGCCCCCGATGCGGTCATGGATCAGGCCGTTGGTCGAGTTGTTGTTGCGGTAGAAGTAGACCCCCTGGACGAGCGAGCTGGCGCAGTTGCCGACCCCGATCACCGCGACCTTAATTGGCTTCATTTTAGTCGTGTCCCTTTACGCAGGCGCCACTCGCCCGCAAAGCGCGCGCGGCTGTCACTAAATTGCCTCAATCCGGAAATTGCAGGGGGATTGCAAGCACATTTCCCCGCTGTCACGCTTCGCGGAGGTGGATTGTCCACCGCTAATTCCGCACCGGTCGCGTTGCAAGTGCGAGCAGGGCCGGTCGTGCGGGGCCGATTGCCCTCGCAAGGTGCCGGGGTGCGGCGCAAAACCTTTGCTGCCGTACGGGCGCTCGCTGCTGTGCAGTGCACAATCGGCCCTGCCCGCTCATACGCCTTCCTCGTCGAAAGAACAGGCTTTCAGTTGGCACGCAGATGCGGCGGCAGCAGTGTTCCTGCACGGTCGGCGGCAATCAGCGGCGCGCACCACGCGATCGCGAGGACCCAGATCGCCAGTCCGCTGACGATCAGCGGCGGCAGCAGCGGCGCCAGCCCGGCAAGGCAGGCGATGCAGCCGACCAGCACGTAGACGTCGCGCTTGAACAGCCGTTCGGCCGTCAGCACCACGTCGCGCAGGCGCGGCGCGCCGGCCAGCCGCAGCGCCAGCGCCGCGCGCAGGACGTCGAAGCTGCCCCGCCTTGGCCCCATCCGCAGCAGCACCAGCATCAGCGCGATGCCCGTCAGCAGCAATGCGGCGATGGCCACGGCATAGATCCCGTGTTCGGGCCCTTCGCTGCGGATCAATCCTGCCATCAGCCCCAGCGCGAAGCCGAAATTCGCGATCATGTCACAGGCCGTGTCGAGCAGCGCGCCCCTGGCGGAGAAGCGATAGCTGGCGCGCGCGATCTCGCCGTCGACCCCGTCGATCACCGATATGGCCTGATAGAGCGCGCCGCCCAGCGCCAGCGCGGCCCAGCCCCCCTGCACCAGCACCGCGACCATCACGGCCGCCAGCGCCAGCGTGAACCACGTCACCGGCATCGGCCCTACGCCAAAGCGCAGCAGCAGGGCCGATATGCGGCTCGAGATCGGCCGGTTGATGTGCCGGCACACCCAGCCATCGGTCGGCTTGACCGTGGAGGCGAGGATCGCACGGGTCAGCGCGGTGGCGCTGTCGCCCGCGTAGTGGTGCAGGCCGGGCACCAGCGCCGCGTCCGGATCGTCGCGCAGCAGCGCCATGCCCGCAGGCGTCACCAGCACGTCGCCGGGCAGCATCGCCATGCGCTCGCCCGCGCGGGGCGACGGCGCCGCGGCTGCGAACTCCACCCGCGGCAGGGGCCGCTCGCGCGCGGCAAAGCTCAGGGCCCAGTCGCGCGGCGGGTCATCGCCGACGATGACGATGCGGTCGGCCCCGGCCAGATCGGCAAGGATCACGCAGCGCGCCACGCCGGAAAGCCCGGCCTGGCGCTGGCGCAGCAAGGCGCTGGCCCGAATGACGAAGGAAACCGTGGACATGGCCCTCCCGCAGACGATGCTCTGACCGGCGACGCCTTGCGGTTCGTTCCGTTCCGGCTATGCCGGAGGGGTATTGGGCACAAGAAGGCGACGGTCCGAGCCGATTGGTCGCAGGACTGTCACGCCTTGGCAAGAGTCGAGTGAGGGTCGAAAGCATGAACGGGGCGGCAGCCGGTCAGACGAAGCAGACGCGGCCGCGTCGCCCGCGCGAACTGCAGGACGGGCTGAACCACTACCTCTACCACCCGCTCGCCTGGCAACTGGCGCGCCTGCTCGCGCCCACCCCGATCACCCCCAACATGGTCTCGGTGCTGGGCGGCCTCTGCGTCGTGGCGGCGGGATTCAGCTACTGGGGCCAAAGTCTCCTTGGGGCCTGGCCGGTCGGCGCCGTCGTCGGCATGGCGCTGCACATGACCTGGCACGTGGTCGATGGCGCCGACGGCGATCTCGCCCGGCTGACCGGCAAGTCCAGCCCGCTGGGCGAGCTGGTTGACGGCATCTGCGACTATGCCAGCCACATCGTGCTCTACGTCCTGCTCGCCTTCGTGCTGACGCGCAGCGTAGGGCCGGGCTGGGCATGGTTCTGGACGCTGGCGGCGGGCGCCAGCCACATCGTCCAGTCCAACTTCGTCGAAGTGCAGCGCCGCTTCTACCAGTACTGGACCTATGGCGTGCCCTGGCTGAACAACTCGGCGCAGAACGACGCTGCGCTGTTCAAGGACCGCAAGGGCATCTCGTGGTTCCTGCGCGGCATCGTGCTGGGCTACCTGCGCCTCGCCTCGGGCATGAGCCCGTGGGCGCTCAAGGTCGATGCCGCCGTCACCGCAGCGATGAAGGCCGATCCCGAACGCCTCGCCGCGATCCGCGCGCAAGTGCAGCAGGAACAGCGCCCTCTGCTGCTGCTGCTCAAGTTCCTCGGCCCCAACCCGCGCGCCATCGTGCTGGGTCTTGGCATGATCGCGGGCAGCCCGCTCTACTACTTCCTCTACCAGTCGGTGGTGCTCAACCTGCTGCTGGTGGTCGCCGTGCGCCTGCACAACGCGGCCGCGGAGCGCGTCGCCCGCCGCCTCGATCTGGCCTGATCTAGCGCCGGCCCTCGGGCACGTCGGGCTTCAGCGCCAGCAGGCTCACCGCCAGCACCGAAACCGCCAGCACCTCGACCAGCGCCCAGGCCAGCCAGGCCGAATGGTTGTAGAGAAACACGCCGATCGCGGGCGTGACGATATAGGCCGAGCCGTTCACCGCCGCGACGATCCCGGCAGATTGCCCCTGTTCGGCCCGGCTGACGGCAAGGCTCGCGCCCGAAGTGAAGCCGGGGCGGAACAGTCCGAAGCCCAGAGAACAGATGGCAAAGCCCGTGGCGATGGTGTGCAGGTCGCGCCCCAGCGCCATCGGCGCCACGCCCGCGCAGCACAGCCCCATGCCCCACAGCGTCGACGTGCGCGGCCCCAGCCCCAGCGTTGGGATCAGCCCCCACTGCGCCAGCAGGGTCGCCACCGCACCGCACATCAGCACGAGGCCGATCGAGCCCGCCGCCACATCGGGGGCATGGCGCAGGTCCAGCCGGTCGAGCAGCAGGAAGCCGATCAGGCCCAGCAGGATCGACTGCGCCTGTCCGCCGAAGGTGCCGACCAAAAGCCAGGGTCGGATGCGCGGATCGCTCCAGCGCAGGCGGTCCGATCCGCGGTGCAGCGGCTCGGCGGCGGGCAGTTCGTCGGGCGAACCGTCGGGGTGGTCCTCGACGATGCGCGGGTTCGACGAAGGGCTGAACGGCTCCTCCATGATCTCGCCGCGCCCGGCATAGCTGGGCGTGTCGTCGGGCAGGCGCAGCTTCAGCAGTACCAGCACGCCGACCGCGAAAGCTGCGAAGATCGCGAACGGCCCCACCAGCCCAAGGCCCGGAAAGATCAGCAACGGCGCCAGCGCAGGGCCCAGCACGGTGCCAAGCCCGAAGCTCGATGAAACGAGACTCAGCGCGCGCGTGCGCTCCTCGCGATTGGTACGGCTGGCGACATAGGCCTGCACCGCAGGCGGCGCGGCCGATCCGAAACCGCCGTAGAGCGAGCGGGCGAGCGCGAACAGCAGGATCGTCGAAAGCCCGGTGAATGCGCCGCGCAGGCCGAAGAACAGCACCGTCCCGCACAGCGCGAACGACAGCGCGAACGCGCCCATGCCCAGGCTCATCATCGCCTTGCGCCCGCGCCGATCCGATCGCCGCGCCCAGAACGGCGCGAGCAGCATCCACAGCAGCGCCGACCACGAATAGGCAAGGCTCACCCACACGTCGGCAATCTTCAGGTGGGCCCCGATCGAGGGCATGACCGATTGCATCGCGGTATTCCCGGCGGCGGTGGTCAGCATCACGGCGAACAGCAGCGCCATGCGGCTGCGCGGCAGATGCGTCGACACGGGCATGGAACGGGTCTGGGTCACGTGTCGCATCCTCCATCGCCGCAAGCGTGCCTTGCGGGGCCGTCGCGGCTCTTTGTCCACGTCCGGTTCACGCAATCTGGCGTAGGACCGTCGCGGCGCGCTTGCAATGCGATGACAAATTTGCGACCCGCTCGTGTCAAGTTGAACTGAAGGGTGTTCCGCCACGATGACTTCCACGCAGGCCGCGCGCCGCCCCATCCTGCAGCGGGCGAAGCGCAAGGCGGAACGGATGCTCGGTCCCGCCGGCATCTTCTTCAAGGGTTTCGTCAAGCACCCGGTGATGGTGGGCGCGATCGTGCCGTCCTCGCGCCGCACGATCGAGCGCGTGCTGTCGCGCGTGAACTGGGACGAATGCCGCCTGTTCGTCGAATACGGCCCCGGCGTCGGCACCTTCTGCCGCCCGGTGCTGGAAAAGCTGCGCCGCGATGGCCGGCTGATCGTGATCGACACCAACCCCGATTTCATCGCCTACCTGTCGAAGACGATCGGCGACAGCCGCTTCATCGCGATCAACGGGTCGGCGGCGGACGTCGAGGAGATCGTGCGCGCCAACGGCTTCGATCATGCCGACTACGTGTTGTCGGGCCTGCCGTTCAGCACCCTGCCCGAAGGCGTCGGCCCCGCGATCATGGCGGCGACGCACCGCGTGCTGCGCCCGGGCGGCGCGTTCCTGGTCTACCAGTACACCGCCCGCGCCCGCGCGCTGATGGGCAAGTACTTCCGCCATATCGACAAGGGGTTCGAGCCGATCAACGTGCCGCCCTGCGTGATCAGCTGGGGCTGGAAGGAATAATCCTCACCCCCTCCCGCAAGCGGGAGGGATGCCCCAGAAGTCCCCTCCCGCAAGCGGGAGGGGCAGCGAGGCAAAGCGCACCGCCCGCCCGCGATCTCATCCGAAGGGATCGGCCGCGCCTGCGCTCCACGGCCCGGCCAGCTGGCCGAAGATCGCCGCCAGCATCGCCACGAAATAGGTATAGGCCACCGCCAGCAGCACGCCAGAGATGCCCTCGGCCAGCAGGCGCTGCGTTTCGCCGCCGGTGACCAGCACCAGCACCACGCCCACCACCATCATCACCAGCCCGTAGACCACCAGGAACAGGAACCCGGCGAGGCCGATGAAAGTCAGCATCCGCCCGCTGTTGCGCCGCGTCAGGCGCAGGCTCTCGCGGATCGCGGCAACGGGATTGCGTTGTCCGCCGGTCGCCATCACCGGGGCCACCAGCATCGTGCGCATTACGGGGTAGAGCATGACGGCCAGCGTCGCCGCCATCGCGATCGCCGCGGGCAGCAGGGCGCCCAGCAGGCCGAGCAGCAGCAGCACGACCGGCAGCATCGCCAGCGCCACCAGCAGTTGCGCCGCGAAATAGCCGGGCAGCGCGGCAAAGCCGCGCCGGATCGCCTCGCCCACGGTCGGGCGCCCGCCATCGAGCATCACCGCCAGCATCGTCAGCATCCCCGCCATCGGGATCAGCGACAGCAGGATCAGCATCGGCAGCGACCCTGCGTAGTAGGACTGCATGGCGTCCATGATCTGCGCCTCGTTCATTCCCGCCTGCACGCCCGGTGCGGGCAGGAACACCGCGCCGATCAGGCCGGGCAGCAGGAAGAACACGCCGGCGATCGCGGCGAGCACTTCGCGGTTGGCGGATACCATGCGGGTCGCGCTGGCCCAGGCGGCGCTGCTGTCTAAAGTGGTCACGGGGCTTGTCACGTCCTTCGCCTCAGGGCGCGCTGTCTAGCAGGCCGCGCGCGTCCGCGCACCCCCTTGCGCTTTGCCGGATAAGTCCCCATCGCTTGGGCCATGGACGTCCCCTCCTCCATCGAGATCCGCCGCGAAACCGCTCCCGTGCCCTATCGCACCGCGCTGGAAGACATGTCGCTGCGCAACACCGCGATTGCCGAAGGCACCGCGCGCGAACTGATCTGGCTGCTCGAACACCCGCCCGTCTACACCGCCGGCACCAGCGCGGCGGCGGACGAACTGCTCGATCCCCGCTTCGAGGTGGTCGAGGCAGGGCGGGGAGGGCGCTACACCTACCACGGCCCCGGCCAGCGCGTGGGCTACGTGCTGCTCGATCTCAAGACCCGCGCGCGCGACGTGCGCGGTTTCGTCCACGCGCTCGAAGGCTGGGTGATCGACACGCTCGGCGATTTCGGCGTCGAGAGCTGGCGCGCCGAAGGCCGCGTCGGCATCTGGACCAAGGGGCGCGAAGGGCGCGAGGCCAAGATCGGCGCGATCGGCGTGCGCATCCGTCGCTGGGTGACGATGCACGGCTTTTCGGTGAATCTCTCGCCCGACCTGTCGCACTTTACCGGCATCGTGCCGTGCGGGATCGAGGAATTCGGCGTCACCAGTCTCGCCGACCTCGGCCTTTCGGTTGCGCCCGAGGCGTGGGATGAGGCATTGCTGGCCCGCGCCGGGCAATTCCTCGCCCGGCTCGATATCGCCTGCCCACCATCAGCCTGATCGGATCGTCCCGATGCCCAAGTCCGCCCGCCTGCTCCTCCTCGCCCCGCTCGCGCTCGGCCTCGCGCTGGGCGGATGTGGCAGGAAGGATGCCGACAAGGGTGCAAAGGCTGCGGGCGGCGAAGTCCTGCCCGGCACCGTCAGCGACGCGATGATCGATCTCGACACCTCGACCGCCACCCCGCCAATGCAGGCGGCGCGCCCCAGCAGCGCGGCCAAGGCGGACAAGGCCCCCGCCGCTGACGCCAGCGCCGCGGCCGACGAAGCCGCACCCGCCGCCGATGCAGCCCCGGCCCCCGCCGCGCCGCCCGCCGGTTGACGCCGGTTCGATCGTTCCGAACGAGGCTGGAAACCACCATTCCGTCACCCCGGATCAGGTCCGGGGTAACGGCTGGAAAAAGACGGCACGAAGGCTTGGTGCTCAATCCGCGCCCAGCAGCGCCTTTGCCTGCTTGAGGTGCGGCTGGTCGATCATTCGCCCGTCCAGCTGCAACGTCCCCGCGCCGGGATTGGCGGCAAAGGCCGCGATGATCGCCTGCGCTTCGGCCAGTTCGGCCTCGCTCGGCGCGAAGGCGGCGTTGATCACCGGCACTTGCGCCGGGTGAATCGCCAGCATCCCGGCAAACCCGTCGCCACGCGCGGCGAGCGCAACCCGGCGCAGGCCTTCTTCATCGCGGAAATCGGCGTGGAGCGTGTCGATCGCCCAGACACCCGCCGCGTGAGCGGCCAGCAGCGTCTGCGCCCGCACGAAGCGGAAGGCGTCGGTCCACAGGCCATTCTCGTCGCGCTTGCGGCCTGCGCCGATCGCCGCGCCAAGGTCTTCCGCCCCCCACGTCAGCCCCGCCAGGCGCGGCATCGGCGCATCGGCATAGGCGCCGATGGTCAGCGCGGCGCGCGGGGTCTCGCTCACCAGCGGCAGGATCTTGGTCTGCCCGTTGGGAATGCCGTTCTTCTGTTCCAGTTCGTAGATCTCGGCGGCGATCATGCGCACCTGGTCGGGCCCTTCGGCCTTGGGCAGCATGATCCCTTCGGGCGCGCCGGGCATGACGGCGGCCAGGTCGTCGCGCCACAGCCCGGTATCGACCGCGTTGATCCGCACCCAGTGGACCTGCTTGCGCAGCGTCACCTGCTTGCGATGCGCATCGAGCCAGCCGCGCGTCACCCGGCGCGCCTCGGCCTTGGCCGAAGGCGCGACCGCGTCCTCAAGGTCGACTATCAGCGCGTGCGCCCCCGTCTCCGGGCCTTTGCCAAGCTTCTTCTCGCTGTCGCCGGGAACGAAAAGCCAGGAACGGGGAATGCGCACGGATGTCCTCTCCTTGTTGCGGCTCAGGCGCTCGCTTGCGCGGCTTCCTGCTCCAGCGTCGGGTAGTCGATATAGCCTTCGGGGCTCGGATAGTACCACGATTTCGGCGCCCCCCTGTTCGGGGTGAGCGCCGCGCCCTTGTGGATGCGCGTGGCAAGGTCGGGGTTGGACAGGTACAGGCGCCCCCAGCTGACCGCATCGCACCGGCCCGACGCAACGTCGGCATCGGCCTGCGCGGGCGTGTAGTCGCTGTTGAGCACCAGCGGCCCCTTGTAGATCGCGCGGATCACCGCGTCCTGCTGCGGCACGGTGGTCGACCCATAAGTGCCGTCCGGCCCCGGCTGGCGCAGTTCGAGGAACGCCGCGCCCGCATCCTGCACCACTTGCGCGGCGTGCGCGAACAGGGTCGCCGGATCGGGATCGTCCGCGCCCTGGCTGTCGCCGTTGGGCGAAAGGCGCACCGACACATGGGCTGCATCCCACGCCGAAACGATGCCTTCCAGCACCTCGCGCAGCAGCCGCACGCGGTTTTCGGCAGGGCCGCCGTAATCGTCGTCGCGGTGGTTGGTGCTCGAACGCAGGAACTGGTCGATCAGGTAGCCATTGGCGGCGTGCAGCTGCACGCCATCGAAGCCCGCTGCGCGCGCGTTGCGGGTGGCGAGCGCATAGTCCTCGACCACGCGCGCCATCTCGTCGATGCGCAAGGGCCGCGCGGTCTCATAGGGGAAGCGGCCTGCGGGGGTATGCGCCATGCCCTCTTCCAGCCGCGTGGCCGAGGCCGAGACCGGCGGCTGGCCGCCGATGAACCACGGGTGCACCACGCGGCCCATGTGCCACAGCTGGCAGACGATGCGCCCGCCCGCCTTGTGCACCGCCTCGGTGATCGGCTTCCAGCCTTCCACTTGCGCCGCGTTCCAGATGCCCGGCGCGCGCGCGGTGCCGAGGCCCTCCTGGCTGATCCCGGTCGCCTCGCTGATGATCAGGCCGGCATCAGCGCGCTGCGCATAGTACGTCGCCATCATTTCGCTCGGCACATAGTCGTCCTGCGCCCGGGTGCGGGTGCAGGGGGCCATCAGGACGCGGTTGGGCGCGGAAATCGCCCCGAGCTGGATCGGCTGGAACAGGGATTCGTGCATGGACAAGACCTTCGCAGGATGAAATGACAGGACGCTTGCGGGAAACTTGCGTTTCCTTTTGCAACCTGTCTAGCGGAAAACCGGTCCCTCATGTCAACCCCGCGCGCTGCGGCTGCCGAACCTCCTCACCCCACCGCGCGCCACTTCGCCGCCTTGCTCGCCGGAAACGTCGCGCTGGCGCTGGGGCCCTGGTCGGTGCGGCTGGCCGATACCGGGCCGGTCGCTTCGGGCTTCTGGCGGCTCGCGCTGGCCTTGCCGCTGCTGGCGCTGCTCGCCAACCGCAACCGCCAGCCGCTGACCGGGATGGGCCGCGCGGCGTGGATCGCGGTGGCGGCGGCAGGCGTGCTGTTCGCGCTCGATCTGGCCAGCTGGCACATCGGCATTGCGCGCACGCGGCTGGGCAATGCCTCGCTGTTCGGCAATTCGGGCAGCCTGATCCTGATGGCCTGGGGCATGATTGCCGCGCATCGCCGCCCCCGCGCGGCCGAAGTGCTGGCGATCGTGGCGGCGCTGGCGGGCTCTGCCATCCTGCTCGGCCGCTCGCTCGAAATCGACCACAAGACGCTCGCGGGAGACCTGTTCTGCATCCTCGCCGGGCTCTTCTACGTCTTCTACATCCTGCTGATCCAGCGCGCCCGCGCCAGCTTCGGCAGTTGGGCGCTGCTGTTTCATTCGAGCGTCGCGGGCGCACCCGTCCTGCTCGGCATTGCGCTCGCGCTGGGCGAACAGGTCTGGCCGCACCACTGGGGGCCGCTGATCGTGCTCATGCTCGGCAGCCAGATCGTGGGGCAGGGGCTGCTGGTCTATGCCCTGCGCCATTTCCCGCCGCTTGTGATCGGGCTTGCGCTGCTGACGCAGCCCGCGATCTCGGTCGTGGCGGGCTGGTTCGCGTTCGGCGAGACGCTGGGCCTGCTTGACGGCTTCGGCATGGCGCTCGTCGCCACCGCGCTCGTGCTGGCGAGGCTGGGGGAAGGGCCCAAGAAAGCAGGCTAGCCGGGCAGGGGGCAGGCTGGTAGCAGGTGCAACCAGTTTTCCGCCGGAGATGCCGATGAAGCCCGTCCTGCCCGCTGCGCTGTTGGCGCTCGTCTTTGCAACTCCGGCGCAGGCACAGGTCCACCCGACCCACGCCGCCTTCGCCCAAGGCGCGGCCGACACCGCCTTCCGCGCGCTCGCCGACCAGTACATCGAAACGCTCGTCCGCCTCGAACCCGTCACCGCCACGGCCCTTGGCGATCACCGCAACGACGATCGCCTCTCCGACATCACCGCCACGGGTCGCGCCGCCGCCGCCGCCGAATGGCACGCGCTGCTGGGCAAGGCGAAGGCCGCCGACCCCGCGAAGCTTTCGCGCGACAACCAGCTCGACCGCCTGCTGCTGATCAACGATCTCGAATACCGTCTGTGGCGCATGGACACGCTGCAAAGCTGGGCGTGGAACGCGCAAGTCTACAACGAGGAAGCCGCCAACGCGCTCTACACGCTCGCCGCGCGCGATTTCGCGCCCTGGCCGCAGCGGCTTGCCTCGGCCACCGCGCGGATGGAGGCGCTGCCCGCCTACCTCGCTGAAAGCCGTCGCCAGCTCGTCGCGGGGCGCGTGCCCGCGATCTACGCGCAGACCGTATCGAAGCAGAACGCCGGGATCGTCGAAGTCGCCGAAACCATGCTCGCCCCCCACGCAGGCGAATTGGATGCAACGGCCAAGGTCCGCTTCGACAAGGCGCTCGCCGCCTTGAAGCTGGCCGTCGCCGACCAGCAGCACTGGCTCGACACCGTGCTGGTCCCGCAGGCCAAGGGCGATTTCCGCCTCGGCCCTGCGCTCTACGACCGCCAGATGGCGTTCGAACTGCAATCGCGCATGACTCGCGCTGAGCTGAAGGCCAAGGCGGAAAAGGCCAAGGCCGACATCCGCGCAGAAATGTACGCGCTCGCGCGGCAGGTGCTCAAGGACCAAGGCCTGCCCGATACCCCCACCGCCGACCAGCAGCAGGCGGGAATCGAATCCGCGTTGGTGCTCAGCTATGCCCAGCGCCCGCCGCGCGACGGGCTGGAGCAGGCGAGCCGCGATGCGCTGGCGCAGGCCACCGCCTTCGTGAAGGAAAAGGGCTTCGTCGCCATGCCCGATGGCCCGGTGAAGATCGTCACCATGCCCAAGTTCCGGCAGGGCAATGCCGTCGCCTACGACGATGCGCCCGGCCCGCTCGAACGCGGCGGCGACAACTTCTTCGCCGTCTCGCCCATTCCGGATGACTGGACCGACGCGCAGGCGACTTCGTTCCTGTCCGAATACAACCGCTACATGGTCCACGAACTCGCCATCCACGAGGCGATGCCGGGCCACTATCTCCAGCTCGATCACGCCATCAAGGACCCTTCCGTGCTGCGCGCGGTGCTCGGCTCCGGTCCCTTTGTCGAAGGCTGGGCGGTCTATGCCGAAGGGCTGATGAAGGAGCAGGGTTACCTGAACGGCGACCCGCTGTTCCAGCTCACCGTGCTCAAGATGCGGCTGCGCTCGGTCACCAACACCCTGCTCGACATCGGCATCCACACCGAAGGCATGACCCGGGATCAGGCGATGGACCTGATGATGAAGGGCGCCTTCCAGCAGGAACGCGAAGCGGCGGGCAAGTGGGTGCGCGCCAGCCTCTCCTCGGTCCAGCTGCTCAGCTACTTCACCGGCTACGAGGAACACCGGAGCTTGCGCGAAGAGGCCAAGGCCCACTTCGGCGCAAAGTTCGACCTGCGGATCTACAACGACAACGTGCTCGCCCACGGGATGCCGCCGGTGAAGTACGTGCGCCAGCTGCTGTTCGACCTGCCGATCGAATGAAGCAAAACTCATAAGTTATTAACATAAAACCCCGGTAGGCAAGTTGAACGCGCCGGTTATACCAAGGCATTGGTTTCAGTTGAAATGAGTCTCCGGTTGCTGCGGGGAATGTTGCTCCCCGCAGGCCCGGCGACCATCGCTGCGGCCGACCGCGCGGCACGCAAAGGCGCGCGGGTCAAACCAACCGGGGGACCCCAATGCCAACCAACACCTTGAAAGCTGCCGGTCTGCTGTCGGCCAATGCCCACGCCGATGCCTTCGAACTGCTCGGCACGCCGGTCGAGATCGGCCTTGCCTCGCTGACCGTGGCGACGCCCAGTGCCTTCAACCTCGATGATTATCCCGGCTACAGCTGGGCAGGAAAGCCGATCCTCGGCCTCGATGGCGTCAAGGCGCACATCGATTCGGGCACCACGCTCAAGGCGCCCAATGGCGTCATCACGTATTCCTTTACTGACAATTCGCACCTGACCGGCGTGTACAACAACCCCAACTTCGGGTTCACCGCGGGCTATGGCTTCTCGCCGTTCAGCGCGCAGCAGCGCACCGAAGCGCGCGCTTCGATCCAGCTGTGGGACGATCTGGTCAAGCAGACCTTCGTGGAAAAGAACGGCACTGGCGCCGACATCCAGTTCGCCAATTCCTGGGATCCGGCGCAGGCCTATGCCTATTATCCCGGCCAGCAGGGCTACAAGTTCCAGTCCGACGTCTTCGTCGCCGATCCCTCGATCAACTGGACCAACGCGTGGTTCGGCTTCGGCGGCTATGGCAAGACCACGCTGGTCCACGAACTCGGCCACACCCTTGGCCTGTCGCACCCCGGCAACTACAACTATGATCCCGCCCTGCCGCTGAGCTATGGCAACTATGCCGAATATGCGCAGGACAGCACCCAGTACACGATCATGTCCTACTGGGACGCCAGCGAGACCGGGGCGAACATCATCGACTGGTCGACGGTGTTCTACGGCAACGCGCAGACCCCGCTGCTGCACGATATCCTGACCATCCAGTCCAAGTACGGCGCCGATCCGACCACGCGCGCGGGGAACACCACCTACGGCTTCAACAGCAATGCCGGGAACGTGGTCTACGATTTTTCCAAGAACGCCTATCCGTACCTGTCGATCTACGACGCGGGCGGGGTGGATACGCTCGACTTGTCGGGCTTCACCGCTTCGCAGCAGATCGACCTGCACGCAGGCTCGTTCAGCTCGGTCGGGCAGGCCGTGGCCGACGTCGCCACGGTCAACGCCAACCGCGCCGCGCTCAACGCGCTCGCGGGCGGCACGGTGGCGGGCAACGCCACGCAGACCGGCATCAACAATGCCGCCAACAGCTTCATGACCGCCAATGCCGACGCCATCGCCTTCGACACCGGCGTTTCCGGCGTGCGCGCCACCGAATACATGAACCTGTCGATCGCCTATGGCACCACGATCGAGAATGCGATCGGCGGCTCGGCGCGCGACGTGATCTGGGGCAACCAGGTCGCCAACGTGCTGAAAGGCATGGGAGGCGACGACGTGCTCAACGGCTTCGAGGGCAAGGACACGCTCACCGGCGGCAGCGGTGCCGACGTGTTCCAGTTCCACATCGTGGAAAAGGGCGACACGATCACCGACTTCGCCTCGGGCACCGACAAGATCGACCTGACCCACCTCGGCACCACGCTCGACGGCGCGGGCGCGGACCTGACGTGGATCGGCGCTGCGGCCTTCAGCGGCGCGGCGGGCCAGCTGCGCTTTGCGGGCGGCCACCTCATGGCCGACCTCAACGGTGACAGCGTGGCCGACTTCGACGTGACCGTCACCGGCACCGTGCTGCAAAGCGACGTGCTGTTCATCTGATCCCGGCGCAGAAAAGGGAAGGGGGCGGCTCCGGCAGGAACCGCCCCCTTTTTTTGCCGCAAGGCGGAGCCTCAGGCCCCGAAAGGCCGCGCGCCCAGATCGCCCAGCCCCACCGTGCCGCTCGCCATGTCGAGCATCCGGTCGAGGCTCTTCTTCGCGGCCAGCCGCAGCTCCTCGTCCATCTCGATCCGCGGCTGCAGGTCGCGCAGGGCGAGGTACAGCTTCTCCATGGTGTTGAGCGCCATGTAGGGGCAGATGTTGCAGTTGCAGTTGCCGTCCGCCCCCGGCGCGCCGATGAAGGTCTTGTCCGGCATCGCCAGTTCCATCTGGTGGATGATGTGCGGCTCGGTCGCCACGATCAGCGTGTCGCCCGTCATGGTCTTGGCATATTGCAGGATGCCGCTGGTCGAACCGACGTAATCGGCGTGGTCGACGATGTGCGGCGGGCATTCGGGGTGCGCAGCGATCGGCGCATCGGGGTGCTGCGCCTTGAGCTTGAGCAGCTCGGTCTCCGAAAACGCCTCGTGCACGATGCACACGCCCGGCCACAGCAGCATGTCGCGGCCGAACTTGCGGTTCAGATAGCCGCCCAGGTGCCGGTCGGGGCCGAAGATGATCTTCTGTTCGGGCGGGATCTGCGCCAGGATCGTCTCGGCGCTCGACGACGTCACGATCACGTCGGACAGCGCCTTCACTTCGGTCGAGCAGTTGATGTAGGTCAGCGCAATGTGATCGGGATGCGCCTCGCGGAAGGCCTTGAACTTGTCCGGCGGGCACGAATCCTCGAGGCTGCACCCGGCGTCGAGGTCGGGCAGCACCACGATCTTGTCCGGGCTGAGGATCTTGGCGGTATCGGCCATGAACTTCACGCCGCAGAACGCGATGACGTCAGCGTCGGTCGCCGCCGCCTTGCGCGACAGTTCGAGGCTGTCGCCGACGAAATCGGCGAGGTCCTGAATCTCGGGGCGCTGGTAGTAGTGCGCCAGGATCACCGCGTTGCGCTCCTTGCGCAGGCGGTCGATCTCGGCGCGAAGGTCTAGCCCTGAAAGATTGGTCGGCTGCGCGGTCATCGAAGGTTCCCCGCCGGGACGGGCAAGACGGTGAAGGGGCCGCCCCGGACGGAAAGGGACTTAGGGACGCGATCAGCGCGCCGCAATAGCTTCGACGTGCACCGCGAATGGAGCATAGGCGGCCAGTGCCAGGATCGCGGCCTGTTCCGCCACGATCACCGCCGGGCCGACCAGCGTGGCCGGATGGACGCGCCCGATCGTGCGCAGGTCGTGCCGCAGCGGGAAGGCGAAGACCGCGATCTGGAATGCGCGTTCCACCCACGGCCCCGCCGCGCCCAGCAGGGGGAGGGGCACCAGCCGCCCGAACGCGGGTTCGGTCACCAGCACCACCGAAGCGAGCATCAACCGCCGATGCCAGGGCGCATTGCCGCGCGCCAGCACGGCGGCCACGAACACCGCAACGAAGCCCGCAATATCCATCCACGTCAGCGCGACGAAATAGGGGTTGGTGAAGAACGGCGGCACGCGGCCCATCGCCACGGCCATGTAAGCGGCATTCACCGCCGCCACCGCGATGGCGGCGACAAGCGCGCAGGCGGCCCAGCCCAGCGTGCGGTGCAGCTCCATCGAGCGCGACCGCCCCAGCCGCGTCTGCACCACGAACAGGCCCATCCAGCCCAGCATCAGCAGGCCATGGGCATGGACCCACCACGGCGCAGTCGCCGGGTGGCTCAGCCCGCGCAGGGCGAATTGCCCGAAGGCAAAGATCACGAAAAGGCCAAGGCCCGTGGCCATGCGAACATGGAAATCGCGCTCGCGCGCAGCAGGACGCGATGAATCGAACGGTGGTAACGGTGCGGCAGTCGCCATTGGTCTGTCTCCCCAGCAGTCCCGCGCGGGTCTTTACGCGTTGACTGTCCGGCTTCCCATGGCGCCCGTCACATCGGAGTCGGCTCTCCGTCGAAAGATACCACAATCTTGACTTCGCCATAGCCCGCGACTTGCAGCGGGATGGCCAGGTTCTGGCGGATCGCATCCCTGGCTGCCCCGCGCGCGAGGTTCATCAGCACCGGATTGCCTGCCTGCTCCACCGCCAGCCGCTCCGCCAGGCGGGTATTGTCGCGCGTCAGCTTGTCCTGCGCCTCGCGCCCGATCCACACCCCTTCGCGCAAGTACTGTGCGCGCGCTTCGTCGAGATTGGGGCGGCTGACCACCAGCGGCGGCAGGCGCACGGCGAGAGTCTTGCCTTGCGCGTTCCACCGCATCCGGTCGCGCCCCACGCCGGACAGATCCAGCGTATAATCCACCCGCGCCGGGATCACCGCGACCTGCTTCGATTTGACCAGCCCGAACAGCCGCGCATCGTCACTCGACACCACCGGGGCGAGCTGCGCGCTGAACACCGTCAGCGTGTTCTGCTTCTCGAACGCGACGAGGCTGGTGGCGAGCGGATCGCCGATGTCCTCGGGCTTCCACAGCTTCCAGCCAAGGAACACGGCAATCGCCACCGCCCCCACGAACAGCAGCCAGGGCAGCGCCGAAACGCGCGCGACCGAAGCCGGGGCGGGGCGGGAAGGGGTCAGGTCAGGCTCCATGTCTCTCCCGTAACCGCCGCACGTCCCTGTCGTTCCAGATCGACCAGGTGCGCCAGCACCGACCGGCCCGCCGCGCCGGTCAGGCGTGGGTCCAGCCCCTTGTACATCGCGGCCACCATCGCCGGAATTTCATGCGGCGCCTCTTCCAGCAGTTTGACGATCTGTCGCTCGCGCTGCCGCCGGTGCCCCATCATCCCGCGCACGAACTGGCGCGGATTGTCGATCTGCGGCCCGTGCGCGGGGTAATAGACCTTGTCCTCGCGCTCCTGCAGCTTCTGCAGCGAGGCCATGTAGGCCCCCATGTCGCCATCCGGCGGGGAGACCACGCTGGTCGACCAGCCCATCACGTGATCACCGGTGAACAGCGCGCCTGTTTCCACCACGCTGTAGCACAAGTGGTTGCTGGTATGCCCCGGCGTCGCCACCGCCTCGATCGTCCAGCCATCGCCCGCCAGCCGCTCGCCATCGACCAGGACGCGGTCGGGCTTGTAGGTCGGATCGAACGCGGCATCGGCGCGCGGGCCGTCGTCGGCCAGCACCAATGGCGCGCACCCGATGATCGCCGCGCCGGTCGCCGCTGCCAAGGGCAGGGCGGCCGGGCTGTGGTCGCGGTGGGTGTGCGTGCACAGGATCGCCACGATCCGCGCGTCTCCCGCCGCCTTGATGATCGCCTCGACATGGCCTTCGCCATTGGTATCGGCATGGCCCGCCGCGCCCGTTCCTTGCGGACCCGGATCGATCACCGCGATCTCGCGCCCGCGCCCCACGAGATAGGTCTGCGTGCCGGTGAAGGTATAGGGCGAGGGGTTGGGCGCGAGCACGCGCCGCACGAGCGGTTCGAGCTCGACGGCAAGCCCGGTGTTCCACGTGGAACTGTCGTCGAGAGAGAAATCTGCAGTGGCCATGCCTGTGGGTATGGGGATGCTCTGCCCCCGAAGCAATATTGCATGGACGCCGATTGCAGCGCAGGATGCGTGCATGGAGCCGCCCTTCCTCTACGACCTTGCCGTGATCGGAGGCGGGGTCAATGGCGCGGCCATCGCGCGCGATGCCGCCGGGCGCGGGCTTTCGGTGCTCCTGCTCGAACGCGGCGATCTGGCGCAGGGCACCTCCTCGGCTTCGACCAAGCTGATCCATGGCGGCCTGCGCTATCTCGAACACCGCGAATTTTCCTTGGTGCGCGAGGCGCTGCACGAACGCGAAGTGCTCTGGCGCATCGCCCCGCACATCATCTGGCCGATGCGCTTCGTCCTGCCGCTGGTGCGCGAAGGCCGCCCGGCGTGGATGCTGCGTGCAGGCCTCTGGCTCTACGACCACATGGGCGGGCGCGAGGCTTTGCCCGCCACCGCGCGCGTCGATCTGGCTGGCGAGATGGCCTTTCGCGAACGCATCCGCCAAGGCTTCGAATATTCCGATTGCTGGGTCGACGATGCCCGCCTCGTCGTCCTGCTCGCGCGCGATGCCGCCGATCGCGGCGCCGAAGTGATCACCCGCTGCGATGTCACCCGTCTGGCGCGCGAAGGTAGCGGCTGGCGGATCGAAACGAGCGGTCCCAACGGCGGTGAACCCTTCCGCGCCGCGATGGTGGTCAATGCCGCCGGGCCGCAGGTTGGTGCCGTGATGGACCGCGCGCACGAAACCAAGCCGCCGCTGCTGCGCCGCGTGCGCGGCTCGCACATCGTCGTGCCGCGCCTGCATGACGATCCGCGCGCGTCGTTCCTGCAACTGCCCGATGGCCGGATCTGCTTTGCCATCCCCTACGAACACCGCTTCACCCTGATCGGCACCACCGATTCCGAAGAAGGCGCCGATGCCGACCCGCCCCGCGCCAGCGCCGCGGAGATCGAATATCTGTGCGACGCCGCCGCGCGTTATTTCCGCCACCCGCCCACGCCGGCCGACGTGGTCTGGTCCTATGCCGGGGTGCGCCTGCTGGCCGACGACGGCAGCGGCAAGCCCGAGGCGGCCACGCGCGGCTACCACTTCGCGCTCGATCGGGGCGCAGATGCCCATTCCGCGCCGTTGCTCTCGGTGCTGGGCGGCAAGATCACCACCCACCGCACGCTTGCCGAAGCCGCGCTCGAACGCCTCGGCATCGAAGCCGACGCGGGCTGGACCGCCACCGCGCCCTTGCCCGGCGGCGATTTCGAACCCGACGGGCTGGACGAGGCCGACAACCTGTTGCCCGTGGAGCAGGAAATCGCCGCGATCGCCCGCAACCTGCCGCGCGGAACGATCCACCGCCTTGCCCGTGCCTACGGCACCGATGCCCTGCGCTTCGCGCGCGGCGACATGGGCCGCGACCTTGGCCACGGCCTTACCGAAGCCGAACTCGATCACCTCATGACCCGCGAATGGGCGATGACCGCGCAGGACGTCCTGTGGCGCCGCAGCAAGCTGGGCCTGCGCTTCACCCAGGCCGAAGTCGAAGCACTGGCCCTGCGCATGGGCAGCGCCAGCTGACTCCCCTCCCGCCGGCGAGCGCGGGCGGAGACGCGCAATTCCCAAGAGGGCCCTTGCCAAGTCTTGCCCAAGCCCCGAAAGCCACCACTTGAAGGGGACCAGCGGAACATCAACCGGACGGGTCCATCATGCAGGTGCTGTCGATGCTCTATCTCTGGCTCAAGGCCGGCCACGTCATTTTCGTGATCTTCTGGATGGCGGGGCTGTTCATGCTCCCGCGCTACTTCGTCTATCACCAGGAGGATGGCCTCACCGGCCCGATGCACGCCACATGGACCGACCGCGAGCGCAAGCTGCTCAAGATCATCCTGTGGCCCGCGCTGACGATGGTCTGGGTGCTGGGCCTTGCGCTCGCCATGGTGATCGGCGCGTTCCAGCAGCCATGGTTCCACGCTAAGCTCGGCTTCGTGCTGATCCTGACGGCCTACCACTTCTGGCTGGCAGGCTACGCGCAGTCGCTCGCAAGGGGGGAAGCGCGCCTCACGGGGCGTCGCCTGCGGATGCTCAACGAAGTCCCCGGAGTCACCGCCGCGGTCATCGTCATCCTGGTGATCCTCAAGCCGTTCAGCTGATGAACCACAACCCCCTCCTCTTGCACGGAGGGGATTGGCGGCGGTGGCTCACCCCAACCGCATCGCCCGCAATCCATCGATTGCATGGCGCACCAGCACGCGGGGGGCACGCGGCAAGTGCTTCCACTGCGATCCCCAGGCATTGCCCGGCACGGGCGCGGCCTCGGCCTTCGGAAACGCATTCGCGCGCGGCGGCAGGTGAACGGTCATGGCATCCCTCTCCGTCTGAAGCGCGAAGGGCAACACGCCCTGGGCGCGTTGAAACAACGCCGCGCCCCCTCGCGCGGTTCCCTCCATCCGGCCAGCGCATGACCGATTGACCTTGCCTTACCCGCGGCTTATGCCGTGCCCGCTTTCCGGCGCCGGTGCGTTTCGCGCGCCACTTTCAGGTCCGCTTTCTCCAAGCCCCACGACCTTGCCGGTTCGGCCCCCTTCCTTTGCGGAACAAGACAGATGCATCTCAAGGAACTCAAGAAGAAGACCCCGGCCGAACTGGTCGAAATGGCCGAGGAACTGGGCGTCGAAGGCGCCAGCACCCTGCGCCGCCAGGACCTGATGTTCGCCATCCTCAAGGAGATGGCCGAAGACGGCGAGGAAATCCTCGGCATCGGCACCATCGAAGTCCTGCCCGATGGCTTCGGCTTCCTGCGCAGCCCCGAGGCGAACTATCTGGCCGGCCCCGACGACATCTACGTCTCGCCCAACCAGGTCCGCAAATGGGGCCTGCGCACCGGCGACACGGTCGAAGGCGAAGTCCGCGCCCCCAAGGACGGCGAGCGCTATTTCTCGATCACCCGCCTGATCAAGGTCAACTTCGACGATCCCGAAGCGGTCCGCCACCGCGTCAACTTCGACAACCTGACCCCGCTCTATCCCGACGAGCGCCTGAAGCTCGATACGCTGGACCCCACGGTCAAGGACAAGTCGGCCCGCGTGATCGATCTGGTCTCGCCGCAGGGCAAGGGCCAGCGCGCGCTGATCGTCGCCCCGCCGCGTACCGGCAAGACCGTGCTGCTGCAGAACATGGCCAAGGCCATCACCGACAACCACCCCGAAGTGTTCCTGATCGTCCTGCTGGTCGATGAACGCCCGGAAGAAGTCACCGACATGCAGCGCAGCGTGAAGGGCGAGGTCATCTCCTCCACCTTCGACGAACCCGCCACGCGCCACGTGCAGGTCGCTGAAATGGTCATCGAAAAGGCCAAGCGCCTCGTCGAACACAAGCGCGACGTGGTCATCCTGCTCGATTCGATCACCCGCCTCGGCCGCGCCTACAACACCGTCGTGCCCTCGTCGGGCAAGGTGCTGACCGGCGGTGTCGACGCCAACGCCCTGCAGCGCCCCAAGCGCTTCTTCGGTGCGGCCCGCAACATCGAGGAAGGCGGCTCGCTCTCGATCATCGCCACCGCGCTGATCGACACTGGCAGCCGCATGGACGAAGTGATCTTCGAAGAGTTCAAGGGCACCGGCAACAGCGAAATCGTGCTCGACCGCAAGGTCGCCGACAAGCGCATCTTCCCCGCGCTCGACGTGGGCAAGAGCGGCACCCGCAAGGAAGAGCTGCTCGTGCCGCGCGACCAGCTCAGCAAGATGTGGGTGCTGCGCCGCATCCTCATGCAGATGGGCACGGTCGATGCGATGGAATTCCTCCTCGACAAGATGAAGGATTCCAAGACCAACGAAGACTTCTTCGCGACGATGAACCAGTAAGCGATCGTCCGCAGCGTCAAACCGAAAAGGGGGCCATCTGGCCCCCTTTTTTTCATTTCAGATCAGTGGTTTGCGTTACATCTTCTGCAACTGCGCGCCCATCTGTTCCCACACCTTGTTGATCGCCTTCAGCGGGCGTACCATCACCTTGAAGTCGATGATGCGGCCTTCCAGATCGAAGCGGATCATGTCGATGCCGTTGATCTTGATCCCGTCCAGCTCGTTGACGAACTCCAGCACGACGTTCTCGCCGTCGACGATCTCGCGCACATAGGCGAAGCTCTCGTTGCCCAGCACTTCGCCCGCCGCCAGCAGGTACTTCATCACGATCTCGCGCCCCGCCTGCGGGGTGTGCACCACCGGCGAATGGAACACCGCATCGGGGTGGATCAGCTCTTCCAGCAGCGCCGGATCCCCGCTCTGCATGTAACGGTGCCACGCACCGAGTCCGAGTTTCATGTGTTTCATCTCCCTATGCGGTCTTTCCGCCCTTATTGCGCGTGCCCCCGCGCGCGCCATTGATCCTGCGCAAGCGGGGGAGGGTGCAGGGTGCAATCCTCCCGCACCCGCTTACTTCAGGTGCTGCGCCAGGAATTCCAGCGTGCGCCCGTCGGCCAGCGCGGCCCCGGCTTCGTCACGACGGTTGCCCAGTTCGGCGGCAAAGCCGTGGTCCAGCCCTGCGTAGTCGTGCAGCGTCACCTTGGGGTGGGCATCCAGCGCATCGTGGATCGCCTTCTGTGCCTCGGGTCCGACGAAGTGGTCGGCGGTGGGGATGTGCAGCATCAGCGGGTTGGCGATGGCGTGCGATTCGTCGAGCATCTGGTCGATCATCACGCCGTAATAGCCGACCGACGCGTCGATATCGGTGCGCGTCGCCGCCATGTAGGCGAGGCGGCCGCCCAGGCAGAACCCGACGAGGCCCACCTTGTCCACCGCCTGTTCGTGCCGCAGCCAGCGGATCGCGGCCTCGATGTCCTTGACGCCATCGTTGGCATCGTACTGCTGGAAATAACCGAAGGCCTCCTGCATCTGCTCGGGCACATCGGGGCTCAGCTCCACGCCGGGGGCAAAGCGCCAGAAGATATCGGGAGCCAGCGCGACGTAGCCGAGCTTGGCCCAGTTGTCGCACTTCTGGCGGATGCCTTCGTTGACGCCGAAGATCTCGGGCACCACGATCACCGCCGCCTCGCTCTGTCCTTCGGGACGCGCGACATAGACGGGAATTGCGCCTTCGCCCTGGAATCCGGGAATCGTCGTCTTCTCACCCATGGTCTTCATCCTGATTGCGTCATGCCTTGGTCGATGGCCAGCTTGGCCCCGCCGGTGGACTTTGCCAAGCGCAAGTGACAGTCTTGCAAGGGCCTGAAATGTGCGAAGGTTCCCCCTTCGCACCAGAGAGGAAGCGCGCCATGAAAGTGAACGTCGAAGTCGACTGCACCCCCGAAGAGGCCCGCCGTTTCCTCGGCCTGCCCGACGTGTCCCGCGCCAACGACGTCTATGTCGATGCCATCGCCAACGCGATGAAGGGCGTCACCTCGCTCGACCAGCTCGGCACGTATGCCAAGCAGCTCGCACCGATGGGCGAAATCGGCATGAACATGTTCAAGCAGTTCATGGAACAGGGCGCAGGCGCCGCCATGGCCGGGTTCAAGGCAGGGGCACCGAAGAAGGATTGAGGACTCCGCCCCGCGCGCCTAGGACCGCCGCGAAATGGCCATCGACACCATCTTCGCGCTGTCCTCGGGCGCGCCGCCTGCCGCCATCGCCGTGCTGCGCATCAGCGGCCCCGCTGCGGGCGAGGCACTGCGCGCACTGGCCGGGCGCTTGCCTGCCCCGCGCCGCGCCAGCCTCGCCATGCTGCGCGATCCCGAATCCGGCGACCTGCTCGACCGCACGCTCGTCTTCTGGCTACCCGGCCCCGCCACCGCGACGGGCGAGGACAGCGCCGAGCTGCACCTCCACGGCGGCCGCGCGGTCGTCGCCGCAGTCGAAGCCGCGCTCGCCCGCTTGGCCGGTTTGCGCCGTGCCGAACCGGGCGAATTCACCCGCCGCGCCTTCGCCAACGGCCGCATGGACCTTGCCGAAGCTGAAGGCCTCGCCGACCTGCTCTCCGCCGAGACCGAACTGCAGCGCCGTACGGCGCAGGCCATGGCTTCGGGCGCGCTCTCGCGTGCGGTAAATGATTGGCGGGAAAGGCTTCTTGCCCTGTCCGCCCGTCTCGAAGCCGCGCTCGATTTCAGCGACGAGGACGATGTGGGGGAAGGGGGCGCGCTGCTCCCCGCAGGCTTCGCCCCGGCCTGCGCAGGCCTCGCTGCCGACATCGCGCAGTGGCTTGCCCGCCCGCGCGCCGAACCCTTGCGCGAAGGCTTCCGCGTGGTGCTGGCAGGGCCGCCCAATGCGGGCAAGTCCACGCTATTCAACGTGCTGGTCGAAGCCGAAGCCGCGATCACCGCGCCCGAGGCTGGCACCACGCGCGACGTGCTGACGCGCAGCGTCGCGCTTGATGGCGTGCCCTTCACCTTTGCCGACACTGCAGGCCTGCGCGACGAAGGCGCAGGTCATGTCGAACGCATCGGCATCGAACGCGCACTGGCCGAAGCGGCGCAGGCCGACCTCGTGCTCTGGCTCGGCCCGGAAGGGCAGGGGCCTTCCACCACGCCGCTGTGGGAGATCGACGCGCAGGCCGATCGCGCCGACGTTGCGCGCAAGGCGGCCCCCGATCACCGCCTTTCCGCCCGCACCGGCGAAGGCCTTGCCGCCCTTCGCGCCGCGCTCGTCACCCACGCGCGGGCCGCCATGCCCAAGCCGGGCGAGGCCGCGCTCAACGCGCGCCAGCACGGATTGCTCGGTCAGGTCGCCGATGCGCTCGCGCGAGCCCCGGGCGAGGGCGACCCGCTGCTCGCCGCCGAACACTTGCGCCTCGCACGCCGCGCGCTCGATGCGCTGGTCGGGCGCACCGGCACCGAAGACATGCTCGACGCCCTGTTTGGCCGCTTCTGCATCGGCAAATAAAAACCCCCTCCGGGTCAGCGGAGGGGGTGATCGTAGTGGCCCGTCAAACGCTCCACTGTTCCACGTGGAACAGGGGTCAGGGCCGCGGCTTGGTCAGATCCGAATTCTCGTCCGGCCGCGCCATGAACTTCACGCCCTTGCCGTCGGTCGGCATCGTGCCCGAAGGGATCGCCGTGATCGCGGCAGCAGGCTTCGCCCCCGGCGCAGTCACGCGCCAGATCACGCCGCCGGTGTCGTCGCTCACCAGCAGCGCACCGTCCTTGGCAAAGGCCACCCACGTCGGCCGCCCCTTGGCCTTCCCGTCGGGGGTGAGGAACCCGGTCAGCACCGGAACCGGCTGGTTGGGCAGCACGTTGCCGCGATCGTCGAAGCCGACGAAGATCACGTCATAGCCCGACAGCGGCTTGCGGTTCCACGATCCATGGCGCGCGATGAAGGCGCCGCTGGCGAACTGCGCGCCCATCAGGTTGCCGCCGCGCGCAAAGGCGAGACCGAGCGGGGCGGTGTGCGCGCCCAGCGCATAGTCGGGCTTGCGCACGTATTCGAGCATGTACTCGGGCATCGGCTCCTTCACGCGCCAGTCGATGTTCTTCTTCCAATAGGCCCAGGGCCAACCGAAGGTCGCGCCCAGCGGCACGCTGGCGAGGTAGTCGGGCACGAGGTCCGAGCCGAGCATGTCGCGCTCGTTGACCACGGTCCACAGCTCGCCCGTGCGCGGGTTGAAGTCGATCCCGTTGGGATTGCGCAGGCCGGAAGCGAACTCGCGCTCGGTCTTCTTGGCAAAATCGTATTCGTGGATCGCGGCGCGGCTGCGTTCCTGCGCAATGCCGTTTTCGGCGATGTTCGAGGACGACCCGACCGTGGCGTAGAGCTTCTGCCCGTCCGGGCTCAGCGCCAGGTTGCGCACCCAGTGCATGCCGCCTGCGGGCAGGTCCATCAGCTTCTCGGGCTTGCCGACAAGCGCTGTCTGCCCTGCGGTGAAGGGCCAGGACACCACCGCATCGTTGTTGGCCACGTAAAGGCGGCCCTCGCGCAGCACCATGCCGAACGGCGAATTGAGCGCGGGATTTTCCATCACGATCTTCTGGTCGGCCTTGCCGTCACCATTGGCGTCACGCAGCAGCACGATCTTGTTGGGCGAGGGATCGCCCGCGCCGACCGTCTTCATCAGGTAGTCCATCACTATGCCGGTCACCCCGCCGGGCCCGCGCGAAGGCGGTGCATTGGTTTCAGCGACCAGCACGTCGCCGTTTTCCAGCACCACGACACTGCGCGGATGGTCCAGCCCATCGGCAAAGCGCGTGACGGCCAGCCCCTTGCCCGCGACCGGCGCCTCGCCCGCCTGCCAGCCGATCGGCTTGGCCAGTCCCAGAGTGGGGAAGGTCTGCGGGTCGGGCTCAGCCAGCTTGGGCTTCGGCCCGGTGGTATCGGCCAGCGAGTACTCAGCCGGGCTCCCCCGTAGCACCCACGCGACGAACAGGCCCAGCGCCACGACGATGACGACCAGGCCGATGATGATCTTGCGAAAACGTGTCATGCCCCAAGATTAGGGGCACCCGCGCCGCTTTGCTACTCCGATCTGAAGTGGGCAAGCCTCGCGGACTCCCCTCCCGCAAGCGGGAGGGGCTGGGGGTGGGCCGGTTACGACCCCCAGCATGTTCCACGTGGAACACAGCCCATCTCCGACGCGCCACCTTTGACGCGCCGCACCACTTCGCGTATCCGCTCCCCATGCATTCCTTCGATATCATCGTGGTCGGCGGCGGGCACGCCGGCGTCGAGGCGGCGGCTGTCGCCGCGCGCATGGGCGCGAAGACCGCGCTGGTCAGCTTCGATCCCGCCACCATCGGCGCGATGAGCTGCAACCCCGCGATCGGCGGGCTGGGCAAGGGACACCTCGTGCGCGAGGTCGATGCCTTCGATGGCTTGATCGCCCGCGCCGCCGATGCCGCCGCGATTCACTACCGGATGCTCAACCGCAGCAAGGGCAGCGCGGTGCAGGGGCCGCGCGTTCAGGCTGACCGGAAGCTGTTCCGGGATGCCATCCAGCGCATGATCGGCGCGCAAGCCGGTCTCACCGTCGTTCCCGGCGAAGCCGCCGCGCTGCGGCTTGCAGGCGGCAGGGTCACGGGGATCGACCTTGCCGATGGCACCGCCTTGCAGGGCGGTGCGGTCGTGCTTTGCACCGGCACGTTCCTTGGCGGACGCCTGTTCCGGGGTGAGGAGCGGATGGAAGGCGGGCGCATCGGCGAGAATGCCGCCCACCGTCTCGCGCAGCAATTGCGCGGGGCCGACCTGCCGATGGCTCGGCTCAAGACCGGCACGCCGCCCCGGCTCGATGGCCGCACCATCGATTGGGCGCGCCTGCCCGAACAGCCGAGCGACGCCGATCCGTGGACGATGTCACCACTGACGTCAGTTCGGTCTGTGCCGCAGGTGTTCTGCGCCATCGCCCGCACCAATGAGCGCACGCACGATGCCATCCGCGCCGGGCTCGATCGCTCGCCGATGTTCACTGGCGCGATCGGGGCGCAGGGGCCGCGCTATTGTCCCTCGATCGAGGACAAGATCCACCGTTTCGGTGATCGCGATGGCCACCAGGTCTTCCTCGAACCCGAAGGGCTGGACGATCCCACTGTCTATCCCAACGGTGTCTCCACCTCGCTGCCCACCGATGTGCAATGGGCGATGATGCGCAGCATCGAAGGGTTGGAGCAGGTCGAGATCACCGTGCCCGGCTACGCCGTCGAATACGATCACATCGACCCGCGCGCGCTCGATCGGGGCTTGCAGGTCAAGGTCATGCCCGGCCTCTATTGCGCGGGCCAGATCAACGGCACCACCGGCTATGAAGAGGCGGCGGCGCAGGGTCTCGTCGCCGGCATGCACGCCGCCGCCGCCGTGATGGGCCGTGAAGGCCCGGCGCTCGATCGTGCCAATTCGTACATGGCGGTGATGATCGACGACCTGACGCTGCATGGCGTCAGCGAGCCCTATCGGATGCTCACCGCGCGCGCCGAGTATCGCCTGCGCCTGCGCGCCAACAATGCCAGTTCGCGGCTGACGCCGCTGGCGATCGCGCTTGGCTGCGTCGGCGCGGAACGCCAGCGCTGGTGGGAGCAGCGGCAGTACGCACGCGTACGGTTGGAGCGGGGCCTCGCGCACGAAGTGACGCCCAGCGAGATGGCGCGCGAAGGGCTCTCGGTTCGTGCCGACGGCGCGCGTCGTCCGCTGATGGAGTGGCTGCGCTTTCCCGAAGTCACGCTCGATGGCCTGCGTGCATGGTTGCGGGATGAAGCCTTCGACCCGCTGCTGGTCGAGGAAGTCGAGGAGGACGCGGCCTACGCGCCTTACCTCGCGCGGCAGGATGCGGAGCTGCGCGACTTGCGCGCGAGCGATGCCGTGCCGTTGGGGCAGGGGTTCCCCTATGCTGACGTGCCCGGCCTCTCGCGCGAGATGGTCGAGCGGCTGGAGCGCGCGCAGCCGGATACGCTGGCGTCGGCAGGGCGGCTGGCCGGGATCACCCCGGCGGCGCTTGCCAGTCTGCTCGTTCACGCACGCAGGAGGCAGGCCGCATGATCGAGACCGAGGACCAGGCGCAGGATTGGCTGCGCGATGTGCTGGGCGTCGATGCGGCGGGTATGGCCCGGCTGGCTCGGCTGGCCGAACTGTTGATCGACGAGAATACGCGGCAGAACCTCGTCGCGCGCGGGACGCTGCCTCACGTCTGGCAGCGACACATCCTCGATAGCGCGCAATTGCTGGCCTGTGTTCCACGTGGAACAATGCCGGAGGGGCCATGGCTCGACCTCGGAACCGGGGCGGGCTTCCCCGGTCTCGCCATCGCCGCGCTCGAGCCCGACCGCCCGGTCACGCTGGTCGATTCGCGCCGCCTGCGCACCGACTGGCTGGCGCGCTCGGCGGCGGATCTCGGGCTGGCGAACGTCGATGTCGTGCTCTCGCGTGTCGAGGACCTGCCCGGTCGTCACTACGCGGTCATATCGGCGCGCGCTTTCGCGCCGCTCGACAAGTTGCTGCACCTGTCCGCCCGCTTTTCCACACCGGAGACACTTTGGCTGTTGCCGAAGGGGGCGAAGGCCGCGCATGAAGTGCAGGAGCTTCCCGCATCCTGGAATCACCTGTTCCACGTGGAACAATCGCTCACCGATCCGCAGGCCGGCGTCATCGTTGGCAGGCTCGCCGGACAGGACGGGGCCAGGTCCTACAAGCGTCACTCGCGTGACCTTGGGTAACTTTCGAGGCACGAAGCGATGATCACGATTGCCGTTGCCAACCAGAAAGGCGGGGTGGGCAAGACCACCACCGCGATCAACATCGCCACCGCGCTTGCCGCGACCGGGTGGAAGGTGCTGATGATCGATCTCGATCCGCAAGGCAATGCTTCTACCGGCATCGGCGTGCCCGCATCGGAACGTGAGCGTTCGTCGTACGACCTACTGATCGATCAGGCCACCATTGCCGACTGCGCGGTGCCGACGCGTATTCCCGGTCTCGACGTGGTGCCCGCCACGGTCGATCTGTCCGGGGCCGAAGTCGAGCTGGTCAGCGTAGAGGATCGCACCGGACGTTTGCGCTCCGCGCTGGTCGCGGATGCCGGGCACGACATCTGCCTGATCGACTGCCCGCCCTCGCTGGGCCTGCTGACGCTCAACGCGCTGACCGCCGCCGATGCCTTGCTCGTGCCGCTGCAATGCGAGTTCTTCGCGCTTGAGGGCCTGTCTCAGCTGCTCCAGACGGTGGAGCGCGTGCAGGAGCGGTTCAACCCTGATCTCGGCATCCTCGGCATCGTGCTGACCATGTACGACCGCCGCAACCGGCTGACAGACCAGGTCGCCGAAGACGTGCGTTCGTGCCTGCACGATCTCGTCTTCGAAGCCGTGATCCCGCGCAACGTGCGCTTGTCAGAAGCGCCGAGCCATGGGCTTCCGGCGCTGATCTACGACCATGCCTGCGCCGGTTCGCAGGCCTACATGAAGCTGGCGCGCGAACTGATCGGCCGCCTGCCTGAACGGAGGAAGGCCGCATGAGCGGTGAAGACAGCGGTGTGAAGGCAGTGGCTCAGGCCCCGGCACCGAAGCGCGCGGCCCTGGGACGCGGCCTTGGTGCGCTGCTCGGCGAGACGCGGCGCGAGGAATCGCTGGTCCGTCCGGCCGGTGGTGCGGCAGGCGCTGGTTCCGTCGCTGCGGGCGTGCCCAATGGCGGCATCGCCTTGCTACCGATCGCGCAGATCGAGCCGCACCCCGACCAGCCGCGCCGCCACTTCGATGAAGACGCGTTGGAAGACCTCGCCCGCTCGATCGCGGCGCGTGGCGTCATCCAGCCGGTGATCGTGCGCCCGCTGGGCAACAACCGCTACCAGCTCGTCGCGGGCGAACGCCGCTGGCGCGCCTCGCAGCGCGCGCGGGTCCACGAGATTCCGGCAATCGTCCGCCAGCTCGACGAACGCGATGTCACCGCGTTGGCGCTGATCGAGAACCTCCAGCGCGAAGACCTGAACCCGGTCGAGGAGGCGCGCGCCTATCAGCGCCTGTCCGAGAACGAGGGACTGACCCAGCAGGAGATCGCCACCTTCGTCGACAAGTCGCGCAGCCACGTCGCCAACCTGATGCGTCTGCTCGCGCTGCCCGACGAGGTGCTGCAACTGGTCGAGCGCGACGAGCTGTCGATGGGCCATGCCAAGGCGCTCGCCGCGCTGCCCGATCCGCTGCCGCTGGCGCTGGAAGTCGTCGCCAAGGGCCTGTCGGTCCGCGATGCCGAACGTCTCGCCAAGCGCGCGGGGCGTCCCGATGCCGCGCCGCGCAAGGCCCGCGCCACGCGCGATCCGTCGTTTTCGGCGGACATCGCGGCGGTCGAACAGCACCTTGAGGAGATCCTTGGCCTCAAGGTCAGCATCCAGGCCGATGCCGATCCCAGCTCGGGCGCGGTGACGATCCGCTACAAGACGCTCGACCAGCTCGATCTGGTCTGTCAGCGCCTGTCCGGCGGCGCCATCTGATCGCCTGTCCCAAAAGGCAATTAACCGCCTGATTAAATTTCGTTGACCCATCCGGGACCGCGGCCTATCCGGTTATCAGACAAGATAACCGGAGAGCCCGCGCCATGTCGCTCGATCTGATTCCGCGTACCGCCTACAACGAAGACCACGAAGCGTTCCGCCAGACCGTACGCCGCTTCATGGAGACCGAGATCGCCCCCAACGCCACCAAATGGGCGGAAGAGGGGCTGATCCCCAAGTCGGTCTGGCCCAAGGCGGGCGAACTCGGCCTGCTGTGCCCGACCGTGCCCGAAGCCTACGGCGGCCTCGGCCTCGATTTCGGCTACAACGCGATCATCGACGAGGAAGGCACCTACTACGGCGGCGCTTCGACCGGCTTTTCGCTGCAGTCGGACATCGTGGCCAACTACCTGATCTCCTACGGCTCGGAAGAGCAGAAGCAGAAGTGGCTGCCCAAGATGGTGTCGGGCGAAGTGGTCACCGCCATCGCCATGACCGAACCGGGCACCGGCTCCGACCTTCAGGGCATGCGCACGACCGCCAAGAAGGACGGCAACCACTACGTGATCAACGGGTCGAAGACCTATATCACCAATGGCCAGAACGCCGACCTGATCCTAGTGTGCTGCAAGACCGACACCGAGATCGAACCGAAGTGGAAGGGCGTGTCGATCGTCCTCGTCGAAGCCGATCGCGAAGGCTTCCAGCGCGGCCTCAACCTCGACAAGATCGGGCAGGACGAGGCCGACACCTCGGAACTGTTCTTCAACGACGTCCGCGTACCGATCACCAACTGCCTGGGTGAAGAGGGCAAGGGCTTTATCTACCTGATGAGCGAACTGCCGCAGGAGCGCCTGTCGATCGCTGTCGGCGCGCAGGCCGCCGCGCAGAAGGCCTTCGACGATACCGTCGCCTTCACCCGTGAGCGCAAGGCGTTCGGCAAGCCGATCCTCGATTTCCAGAACACCCGCTTCACGCTGGCCGACCTCAAGTCGAAGCTGCAGGTGGGCTGGGCGCACCTCGACTGGGCGCTGGCGCGACACCTCAAGAAGGAGCTGACCCCGGAAGAGGGCGCTGCGGCCAAGCTGTGGCACACCGAACTGCAGTGGGAAGTCATGGACAAGTGCCTGCAGCTGCACGGCGGCGCTGGCTACATGAACGAATATGCCATTGCCCGCAGCTGGCGCGCCGCACGCGTCACCCGCATCTTCGGTGGCACCAACGAAATCATGAAGGAGCTGATCGGCCGCAAGCTGTAAGCCGCGTTCGATCGCTGATTGGAGAAGGCCCCGTCGGACATCCGGCGGGGCTTTTCCGTGTCAGGAGGGCGGAGGTGCGCCGTCATCCACCGGCGCATCGACGTAGCCTTCGGGGACAGGCTCGCCGTCCTCGATGGTGATTTCGGAGACGGTTACGACCTCGCAGCAGGCCGGCGGGCCGGGACGCAGGCCGAGCGACACCGTCACGAGATCATATCCGACCACGCGGTAGCCCGCGGGCACAGGGTAGGCGGCCGGGAAGGGATAGGCGGCAAGGCCGGGGAACATGGCGCAATTCTCCGTGCCGGTCGCCGTCTTCCGCGTTGTGGGGCCAGCGCTGCACTGCTCCATCCAGCGGCGCAAGCGCGCTTCGTCCGGGCGGGCGATTTCGACCTGGGGAACCCCTGCCGAAGCCGGGAGCAACACGGCGTCCATCTCGGTTGCACAGGCAGGCGTGGCCATCGCCACCGTAGTGGCGAGAGCCAGGTATAAATAGGCACCCCGCTGGTTCACGCCGTGACAAGTCCTTCAATTGACGGCGAATGACATCAATTTCCGGATATCATGAAGCGGCAGATTCGCCCAGCAGCACTGACAACCCTTGTGGTGGCGAAGGCCGATCGGCGGATCAGATCCGCGCCGACAGGATTGACGCCAGCGCCTCGATTCCGGCGGCATCCTCTGCATCGAAGCGGGCGGGCGATGGGCTGTCGAGATCGATCACCGCGATCACGGCGCCATCGCACATTACCGGCACGACCAGTTCCGAGCGGCTGGCGGCATCGCAGGCGATATGGCCGGGGAAGGCGTGGACATCGGGCACGAGCTGGGTTTCGCCGTGCAGCGCCGCAGCACCGCACACGCCCTTGCCGAGCGGGATGCGGATGCAGGCGGGCTTGCCCACGAAGGGTCCGAGCACAAGTTCTCCGCCAACCATCCGATAGAAGCCGGCCCAGTTGAGATCGGGCAGGAATTGCGCGAGCACCGCGGCGACATTGGCCATGTTGGCCACGCCATCGGGCTCCCCTTCGGTCAGCGCACGCGCGGCGTCGAGGAGATCGCGGTAGAGATCGGCCTTGGCCTGGCCGGGAACGGGGTCGAAGCTGTACATGGCGCCCGCTCTAGCGCGACTTGGGGCAAAAGTCGCGTCGCGCAACTTCTGGCCCAGTGCTGTCAGATCGTCCGACCGGCCCGTCCTGCCAATTCGTTGACATATTGCCACGCCACGCGGCCCGAACGCGCGCCCCGACGCTTGGACCATTCGAGCGCGTCGGATTCTTCCCACGCCAATCCGTAATGCGCGGCATAGCCCGCGATGATTGCCAGATAATCGTCCTGGGGACAGGCGTGGAAGCCCAGGCTGAGGCCGAAGCGGTCGGCCAGCGCCAGCTTGTCGTCGACCGCGTCGCGCGGGTTGATCGGATCGTCCTGTTCGCTCGCATGGCGCTCGACGATGGCGCGGCGATTCGACGTGACGGCAAGACGCACGTTGGCCGGGCGCGCTTCCACGCCACCTTCGAGCCACGAGCGCAGCTTGCGAGAGCCGTCGCTATCGCCCGCATCGAAGCCGAGATCGTCGAGGAAGACGAGGAAGCGCCGCTCTACCGCGCGCAGCGTGGCGAACAGCTGCGCAAGGCCGGCATCGGGCGAGGCCTGCACCAGCGCGATCGAGCCGGGCGAGGCCATTTGCGCCGCGCGCGTCGCGGAGCGCAGAAGGGCGGACTTGCCCATGCCGCGCGCGCCCCACAGCAGCATGTCGTGCGCCGCGCTGCCGCGCGACAGGCGCGCGACGTTTTCGGCGACAGCTGCCTTCTGCTTGTCGATCCCGCGCATCAGCTCGAGCGCGGGCGCTTCCAGAACAGGCACGGTGCGCGCGACCGTGCCGTCCCACACATAGGCGGGATGGGCCAGCCAATCGACTGGCAGCGGCGCCGGTGGAGCAAGCCGATCGAGCGCATCGGCGATGCGCGCGAGCAGAACAGCGCTATCTTCCATCAGCCGACCAGCGCGGCCGAATCGAGTTCGTAGAGCAGTTCCTCGCCCGCCATGGCGGCCGCGCCAAGGCCGCGCGCTTCGGGCGCGATGGTGCGGTTGAAGAACTTGGTCACGGCGGTCTTGGCCGGATCGCCGCTGGCGCGCGCCTGACGGGCCAATTGCCAGCCCGCGACGGCAACCGCGCACATCGTCAGGAACGGCACCGAACCGCTGAGCTTGTCGTCGAGCGAGGCGCTGGTGGTCATCCACTGGCCTATCGCGGCGGCATCCTTGGCCAGCGCGGCGACTTCGGGCACGTCTTCCATTTCGGCGGAAATGTCGCCCAGCAGCGCCTGCAAGACGCCGCCATTCTCGAAGCCCAGCTTGCGGGTGACGAGGTCTGCGGCCTGGATGCCATTGGTGCCTTCGTAGATCGGGGCGATGCGCGCGTCGCGATAGTGCTGCGCGGCGCCGGTCTCCTCGATGAAGCCCATGCCACCATGGACCTGAACGCCGAGGCTGGCGACTTCGCAGCCGACGTCGGTGCCCCATGCCTTGAGCAGCGGCACGAGCAGCTCGGCGCGCTTGCCCGCGGCCTCGTCGCCCATTGCCCCGCGATCGACTTGCCCTGCGGTATAGTAGAGCAGGGCGCGTGCGCCTTCGGTCAGCGCGCGCATCCGCAGGATCATGCGGCGCACGTCGGGGTGTTCGATGATCGCCACGGGTGTCTTGTCGGCGCTGCTGGCCCGGGCCGACTGGACGCGGTCGCGGGCATAGCGCGAAGCCTGCTGCAGCGCGCGCTCCGCGATCTGCACGCCCTGGCTGCCGACATTGATGCGCGCCGAGTTCATCATCGTGAACATCGCGGCAAGGCCGGCGTTCTCGCGCCCGACCATCTCGCCGATGCATTCGCCGTGATCGCCATAGGACATGACGCAGGTGGGCGAGGCGTGGATGCCCAGCTTGTGTTCGATCGAGACGCAGCGCACGTCGTTGCGTTCGCCCAGCGAGCCGTCGGCGTTCACGTGGAACTTCGGCACGATGAACAGCGAGATGCCGCGCGTGCCTGCAGGCGCATCCGGCGTGCGGGCCAGCACGAGATGGATGATGTTCTCCGCTGCGTCGTGCTCGCCAAAGGTGATGAAGATCTTGGTGCCCGCGATCCGGTACTTGCCCGCGTGGGGGCCTTGCGCGATCGGCGTGGCGGTGCTGCGCAGCGCGCCGACGTCAGAGCCTGCCTGCGGCTCGGTCAGGTTCATCGTGCCCGACCATTCGCCCGAGACCAGCTTGGGCAGGTAGAGCGCCTTCTGCGCCTCGCTGCCGTGGTGGTGCAGCGCCTCGATCGCGCCGACGGTGAGCATCGGCAGCAGGGTAAAGCCCATGTTGGCCGCGCCCAGCGTTTCCAGCACGCAAGTCGCCAGCGTGAAGGGCAGGCCCTGTCCGCCGAAGTCCTCCGGCCCGGCGATCGAATTCCAGCCCTGTTCGACGAAGGCCCGGTATGCGTCGGCATAGCCTTCGGGCAGCGTAACCGTGCCATCGGCCCAGGCCGCACCGACGGTATCGCCCGCACGGTTGAGCGGACCCCATTCGCCCGCGGCGAAGGCGCCGATGCCTTCGGCAATGGCCTCGACCACGTCGGGCGTGGCGGCGGCATAGCGTTCGTGGCTCGCAAGATCCTCAATCCCGGCGCAGACCTTCATGGCGAGAACCTGGTCTGCGGTTGGCGGCGTGAAATCCATTGCTTGTTTTCCTTGGCAGCGCTGCAGGCGCGCTATAGCGCCAAGCCATGAGCGCGACAAAGCTTCCTGTTGGGGTATGGGCAGATCAGGCCGGGATTGCGCAGGCCGCGCGCGTGATCGCGGACGGTGGCACGGTCGCGGTGCCGACCGAGACGGTCTATGGCCTGGCCGCGCGCGCCGACAGCGACCAGGCGGTGGCCGGGATCTATCGCGCCAAGGGACGGCCCGACTTCAACCCGTTGATTGTCCACGTGCCCGATCTGGCGGCGGCGGAGCGGCTGGCGCTGGTCGATGATCGCGCGCGGGCGCTGGCACAGGCGTTCTGGCCGGGCGCGCTGACCATGGTGCTGCCGCGCCGCGCCGATGCCGGGCTTGCCGCGGCGGTCAGCGCGGGCCTGCCGACGGTGGCGCTGCGCTGCCCGGCGCATGGCGTGATGCAGGCGCTGCTGCGGGAAAGCGGGCTGCCGCTGGCCGCGCCCTCTGCCAATCGCAGCGGTGGCGTCAGCCCCACCACGGCAGCACATGTCGCGCAGTCGCTGGGCGCGCGGGTGGACCTGATCCTCGATGGCGGGGCGAGCGAACAAGGGATCGAATCGACCATCGTCGGCCTGCGCGACGATGGTTCGTGGGCGATCCTGCGCCCCGGCCCGATCGAGCAGGCGCGCATCGCCGCCGTGCTGGGCGATCACGCCGGAGCCATGACATCGGTCGCGCGCGGGATCGAGGCGCCCGGCCAGCTTGCCAGCCACTATGCGCCGGGCAAGCCGGTGCGGCTCGATGCGGCAGCGGCCGAGGCGGACGAGTTCCACATCGGCTTCGGCGCGGTGGCGGGTGACGTCAACCTGTCGGAGACGGGCGATCTGGCGCAGGCGGCGGCCCGGCTCTATGCCTGCCTGCACGCCGCCGCAGCCGCGCCGAAGCCGCGCATCGCGGTCGCGCCTGTGCCGCAGTACGGCATCGGCGTTGCCATCAACGACCGGCTGGGGCGCGCCGCCTCCTGATCGTCAGTCTGGTTCGTTTGGGACCGAGGGGCGTAGATCCGACATCTGCCCATAGAGGCCGCGCGCTTCTTCGCAGGCATCTTCGTCACCGTGTTCGCAGCGGTTCCGGGCACGGTCGTAGTCGCGCGAGAGCCGGCCGTAGCGCTCCTCGCGCTGGCGCATCTGGCGCCCGCGCTTCTCGTCGCGCTCGGACTGGCTGACGGTGACGCGGTCATAGACGTCGGCGGTGGTGTTGACGGCGCGGGCGCCCGCCCTGACCGGAGCGGTGGCGAGGCCGACCATGCTGCTGGCCACGCAACCGGACAGCAGCGGGGCGAACATGAGGGCGAGAACGATCGGGCGGCGCGTCATGCCGCCGATCTTCTGTGCGCGCAGCCCGGCTGGCAAGTCCGGCATTGCGCGTGCAGCACCAGTGTCAGGGTTCGCAGACCAGGCGGCCCGATCCCATCGACGAGACCTTGCAGGTGGCGCGGCCCTTCACGCGGACTTCGCCCGAGCCCATGATGTCGGCCTTCACGTCGCCATCCGAGGCGAAACGCGTGTTGCCGGAGCCCGCAACGTCGACCTTGGCGCTGGAGGCGGTGAGGCCGTCCAGTTCGGCATTGCCGCTGCCAGCAACCGTGACCTTGAGCTGGTCGGCCGATCCTGCGCCGCGCAGCTTGCCCGAGCCGACCACATCGACTTTGAGTTCCTTGGCCGTGATCCGCGTGGCGTCGATCGTACCCGATCCGGCGATCGTGACCTTTGCCTGATCGGCTTCGAGCGCGTCGATATCGATCTGGCCCGATCCGGCCAGCACCAGTTCGCGCGCGGCGGGCAGGGTGACGTTGACGGTGGCTACGCCGCTCTCGTCGCTGCTCTTCCAGTTGTCGCGCGCAATGCCGAGCTTGCCGTCCTTCAGGGTGAAGCGCAGCTTGTCCTTGATCGCCTGCTCGCCGTCGACGCTGATGGCGATCGCCGCCCCACGCACGATATGGACCCGGTCGGGGCCGAGCAGGGTCACTTCATCGGGCGCCTTGCCCGACAGGTCGAGCTGGGCGAGCGGCACGCCCTTGGCACCGTCGATGGTGACGCTGGCCGCGTCGCAACCCGAAAGCGCGGCAGCAAGGCCGACAAAGGCGACGCCCGCGAGCGTCTTGGCGAGATCCTTGAATGTGGCAGGCGACATGGCGAACACTCCCGTGCTGGTGTGCATCATGCCTGCCTAGGTAGGGCAGGGGCGGGCGCAGGGCCATGTCGTTCGGCGGCGGTGCTCGGCGGCTGGTGGAATGAAGTGTCGGTGATGTCCGGACCACTCCAAACCCTCTCGCTTGCGGGAGGGCGGATAGCAGTCTGATGCCTCTGCGTCGCACAAACGAAAAGGGCCGCCGGATCGCCCGGCGGCCCCTTCGTAAATTCTGACGGAGCGGGTTAGACCGCTTCGTAGTACTTCGGTGCGTGTTCGTTGAGGATCGCGAGGATCTTCTGGAGCGCGGCCGGCTCGTCCGTCTTTTCCATGGCCGCGAGTTCGCGCGCGAGGCGCGAGGAGGCGGCTTCGAAGATCTGGCGTTCCGAGTAGGACTGTTCCGGCTGATCATCGGCGCGGAACAGGTCGCGGGTCACTTCGGCGATCGAGACGAGATCGCCCGAATTGATCTTCGCTTCGTATTCCTGGGCGCGGCGCGACCACATCGTGCGCTTCACCTTGGGCTTGCCCTTGAGCGTGTCGAGCGCTTCGCGCAGCGTCTTGTCGGACGACAGCTTGCGCATGCCGATCGCTTCGACCTTGTTCACCGGAACACGCAGGGTCATGCGTTCCTTTTCGAAGCGGAGCACGTAAAGCTCCAGCTTCATGCCCGCCACTTCTTCATTCTGAAGTTCGACCACCCGGCCGACACCGTGCTTCGGATAGACGACGTAATCCCCAACATCGAAGGCAAGAGCCTTGGCTGCCATTGCTTATCCTTTCGACGCAGGCAGGGAATAAGCGGCGACGGGCGGAGATCCGCCCTTCCAGCACAAGGTTCCGGGCCCTTTGGGGAGAGGTCCGGCAAGCGACCGCCTTATTGGCGCGGTCGGCGATCCCTTTGCGATACGTTTGCCGCCAGCCCTGCCTTCTCGTGGTGAAAAGGCGCCGGAACAGGGGCAAGCCCGTCCGGCGCGTGACGGCTACATAGCAGCTCTGTAATAAAATTGCCAGACCCGGATGCGTTAAATCGCCTTCATCCGCAGGGGTACCCCACGGAAAAGCGCAAAAAATGCATCAATGCGGGCCAATCGGGCTGGTTGGATGCACGCGCCAGGCGAATCGCCGACGCGCGCCGCCGGTTGGTTGCCCCGATCAGTCGCCTTCGCCGGGTTCGGCAGAGAAGTACTTGTCGAACTTGCCCTCTTCGCCCTTGTGCTCGTCGGCGTCGGCCGGCGCGTCCTTCTTGGCGGTGATGTTCGGCCATTCCGCCGAGAACTTGGCGTTCAGCTCGAGCCACTGCTCAAGACCCGATTCGGTATCGGGCAGGATCGCCTCGGCCGGGCATTCGGGTTCGCACACGCCGCAGTCGATGCATTCGCTGGGGTTGATCACCAGCATGTTCTCGCCTTCGTAGAAGCAGTCCACGGGGCAGACTTCGACGCAGTCCATGAACTTGCAGCGGATGCAGGCGTCGGTAACGACATAGGTCATGGCGGTGATTTTCCCTCAGGCGTTGTGTGTTTGCCGTCGTGCTAGAAGCGTTTGGCGGCAGGCGTCAAGCGTGTGTTGCGCCAGTGGGCGCGACATCGGGTCGCGCGGAGGGTTCGATCAGGCGATAGCAGGCCTGCGCTTCGGGCGCCGGACCGCGCCGGACAGGCAGCGCGAGCACTTCGATCACGCGTACGCCATGGTGCGTCGGCAGTACCAGCAGGTCGCCTGTCCGAACCGTGGCGCTGGGGCGTTCGATGCGCCGCCCGTTGAGCCGCATATGGCCTTCCAGCGCCCAGTCGTGAGCATGGGTGCGCGTGGGCGCAAGCCGCAGATACCACAGCAGCTTGTCGAGCCGCATCAGTCGAGCAGCTCGGCCAGCGCTGCGAAAGCGCCGGTGGCGGGCGGGCGTGACCGCTGGCGTGGGCGTTCGGCGCGCGGGCGCGGCGCGCGCCAGTCCCACAGCGGTGGCATCGGCGGGCCGAACGCGCCATCGGCCAGCGGCCGGCCGGTGGCGACGCGAAACCCCGCCGCGCGCAGCAGTGCCGCGTAACTCGCGGTCGAGAGGCCCATCGAACGGGCCAACGCCGGATCGAGGTAATAGCGCTTGCCCCTGGCGGCGATGCGCGTGCGGTGTGCATCCTGCAGCAGCTTTTCGGCGAGGTCGACGCGCAGGGCTTGCGCGCCCGTGCGGCGATAGCCCAGCGGCGGGTGCTGGCCGCCGAGCGCCGCGGGCATCGCTTCGGCAAGGCGCGGGGGCGCAAGGCCGCGCAAGGCCGCGAGCGTGGCCCACAGCCGCAGCGCGGGAACCTTGAGCGCGCCCGGCACGAACAGGTCCAGCCCGCCGACGCGCACGCCAAGCTTGCGCAACGCATCGCGCTGCGCGCCGTCGAGCTTGTCCAGCCCGGACTCCTCGCGGGCCAGCACGCCGCCCGCTTCTACCAGCTGCAGCAGCAGAGCGCGCAGGGCGGGGCCGGATGCGGGCGCGCGACTCGCTTCCTCCAGCTGCCGCAGCGGCGCGAGCGGCTTCTCGAGCGCTTCGGCGAGCCATCCGGCCAGCGCGGTTTCGATGCGTTCGCGCGTCGGTGGAGGCAGGCGGGCAAGCGTGGGATCTAGCGCGACGCGCGGGGCAAGCAGCGCCTTGCCCGATTCGAGCCGCGCGATCGCGCGGTCGCGCCAGATCAGCGCGCGGTCGTCCAGCATCATGCCATCGGCGCGTGCGGCATCGGCGACGAGCTCGGCGGCGCGAGCTTCGAGCAAGCCGGAAAGGTGCTTTTCCGCCGCAGCCAGCAGGAGCTTGCGGTCCTCTGCGCGGGCGAGGGGATCGACCACGAAGCGGAACCCTTCGAGGTGGCCGATGGGTTCATCATCGACGAGCACCGCGCCTGCATCGGACAGGCGCACCGGCAGCAGGCTCGCGTCGGCGCCCGCCTTGCGCATGAGCACGGTAGTACGGCGATTGACGAAGCGTTCGGTCAGGCGGCCGTGCAGCGCATCGGACAGCCGCGTTTCCACGGCGCGGGCGCGTGCGGCCATCTCGTCCTTCGCCAGCACCCAGTCGGGGCGCTGCGCGATGTAGGACCACGACCGGATCGCGGCGATGCGGCCCTGCAGGGTGTCGATATCGCCCGAGGGGTTGTCGAGATGCGCGATCGCCTGCGCCACGTAGTCCGCGCCGAGGTAGCCGTGGCGCAAGTCCTGCCACAGCCGCGCGACGAAGCGCGAATGCGTCTCGGCGCCCTGCTGGCGGAAATCGGGCAGCGAGCAGGCCTGCCAGAAACGCTGGACCTGTCGCCGCCCCCGCACGGTTCCGGAGATCTCTGGATCTTCGGCAAGGCGCTTGAGCACGGCGAGGTCGATCGCCTGCGGGGGCGTTGCCAGTTCGGGGCGCGGCGGCGGGCTTTCGAGATCGTCGATCAGCATGCTTACCGAATCGAAGCGCGGCTCGGCCTCGCGCCAGAACAGCCGGGTCAGCGGGGGGAAGCGATGTTCCTCGATTCCATAGACTTCTTCCGGCGCGAATTCGGGATCGTGGCCGCCCATGCCCGCGAGCGCGCCGAAGGTGCCGTCCTTGTGGTGCCGTCCCGCGCGTCCGGCGATCTGCGCCATTTCCGCCGTGGTCAGGCGGCGATGGCGGTGGCCGTCGTACTTCGACAGCCCGGCAAAGGCGACGTGCGTGACATCGAGGTTCAGCCCCATGCCGATGGCGTCGGTGGCGACGAGGTAGTCGACCTCGCCCGCCTGGTACATCGCGACTTGCGCGTTGCGCGTCTGGGGCGAGAGCGCGCCCATGACCACCGCCGCGCCGCCGCGAAAGCGGCGCAGCATCTCGGCCATGGCGTAGACCTGCTCGGCGCTGAACGCGACGATCGCGCTGCGCGGGGGCAGGCGCGACAGCTTCTTGGGTTCTGTGTGCGACAGCGTGGAAAAGCGCGGGCGGGTGACGATTTCCGCCTCGGGCAGCAGCGCTTTGATCATGGGCTGTAGCGTGGCCGACCCGAGCAGCATCGTCTCTTCGCGCCCGCGTGTGTGCAGCAGGCGATCGGTGAAGACGTGGCCGCGTTCGGGATCGGCGGACAGCTGGGCTTCGTCCAGCGCGACGAAGGCGAGGTCGGGCCGGCTGGGCATGGCCTCTACCGTGCACAAGTGCCAGCGCGCGCCCTTGGGCTCGATCCGTTCCTCGCCGGTGATCAGCGCGACGTTCTGCGCACCCTTGATCGCGCAGACCCGGTCATAGACCTCGCGCGCCAGCAGGCGCAGCGGAAAGCCGATCGCGCCGGACGAATGCGCGCAGAGCCGTTCGATGGCGAGGTGAGTCTTGCCGGTGTTGGTAGGGCCGAGCACCGCCTTGACGGACTTGGGATCGCCCGTCTTGCGGTCGCTCCGATCGCGCGCGTGGACGAAGCTGGCCATAACCCGAAATGTGGCGAGCAAGGCCCGCAGACGCAAGAAGGCGCCGGAATTTTATCCCCGGCGCCTTCTGTGACCTGGCAATGCAGACCTTGGCGGGATCAGCCCCCGAGGTCAGCCGTCGTAGTCGGCGCCAAGCGAGGTGTTGCGCACCGGCGCCGCCGCGGTGATGCGCAGCGCTTCGGCCGACTGCGACAGCGAGCCGATTTCGTCAGCTTCGTCGTCGTCGTCGGGCAGGACGCGCTGGAGCGACTGGATCAGGTTTTCCTTGAGCACGGCCGGACGCACGGTCTCTTCCGCGATTTCGCGCAGGGCGACGACCGGGTTCTTGTCCCGGTCACGGTCGACCGTCAGCTCGGCCCCGCCCGAGATCGCGCGGGCGCGCTCGGCAGCCAGCAGCACGAGATCGAAACGGTTGGGGATCTTGTCGACGCAATCTTCGACGGTAACGCGCGCCATCAGGGCACTCCGATAGGCAGGAATGGATGGAAAGGACGTCCGCTAGGCCGCAGGTGTGGAAAAGTCAAGGAAATGCGGGGCGAGCAGCGGCGAGGCCCTATTCGTCGTCTCCGGCATAGGCGGCGCGCATGTCGTCGGGGGCGAGGTCGCTGAAGCGGGTGATGCGCGCTTCGAAGCGCATGCGCACCTTGCCGGTCGAGCCGTGGCGCTGTTTGGCGACGATCAGTTCGGCAAGGCCATAGACGCGCTCCATCTCCGCCTGCCAGGCAGCGTGGGCTTCCTGGATCTTGGGATCGTCGTCGCCCTGCGGCACCTTGGGCTCGCGCGATGCAACGTAGTAGTCTTCGCGGAACACGAACCAGACCATGTCGGCGTCCTGCTCGATCGAGCCCGATTCGCGCAGGTCCGACAGCATCGGGCGCTTGTCGTCGCGCTGTTCGACCGCGCGGGAGAGCTGCGACAGCGCGATCACCGGAACCGCGAGTTCCTTGGCCAAGGTCTTCAGGCCACGCGAGATTTCCGAGATCTCGTTGACGCGGTTGTCGCTGCGTCCAGAGCCCTGCAGCAATTGCAGGTAGTCGACGATGATCAGGCCGATGTCGTGGCGGCGCTTCAACCGGCGGGCGCGGGCGCGCAAGCTGCCGATGGTGAGCGCCGGGGTGTCGTCGATGTAGAGCGGCAGTTCGGCAAGGCGCTGGCTGGCGAAGGACAGCTGCTGGAAGTCCTCGCGGCTGATGCGGCCCATGCGCAGCGCTTCCGAACTGATGCCCGACTGCTCGGCGAGGATACGCGTAGCCAGCTGGTCGGCGCTCATTTCGAGGCTGAAGAAGGCGACACCTGCGCCGACCGAATCCTTGAGCGGTATGCCATCGGCCAGGTCGCGCCGCAGCCGGTCGGCGGCGTTGAACGCGATGTTGGTGACGAGCGAGGTCTTGCCCATGCCCGGACGCCCGGCGAGGATGATCAGGTCCGAATCGTGCAGGCCGCCGATCTTTTCGTTGACCGAGGTAAGGCCGGTGGTCTTGCCCGAGATATGGCCGCCCGACAGCAGCGCCTTCTCGATCATTTCCAGCGAGGCCCGCGTCGCCTGTGCGAAGCTCTGCGCCTCGCTGCCGGTCTGCGCGCCTTCGGCCACGGCATAGAGCGAGGCTTCGGCCAGTTCGATCTGCTGCAGCGGGGCAACCGATTCGCTGGTGTCCATCGCCTGTTCGACCAGCGTACGCCCGACCGTGATCAGTTCGCGCAGCAGCGCGAGGTCATAGATCTGCTCGGCCAGCTCCTTGGGGTTGAGCAGACCCTGACCGTCGGCCGTGAGCCGCGCGAGATAGGCGGTGCCGCCCAGTTCCTTGAGTCCCTCGTCGCTTTCGAAATAGGGTTTGAGGGTGACCGGCGTGACCACCGCCTTGCGGTCGATCAGCGCCTGGATGCGTTCGAACACGCGGCCATGGACGGCGGCGAAGAAATGCTCGGGCTTGAGCGGGCAGGTCAGTTCTTCAAGGATGCGATTGTCGATCAGCACCGCGCCGAGGAAGGCCGCCTCGGCTTCGACGTTGGAGGGTACGGTGCGGACCTGATCGGGTTCGCGCATGAGGATCGCTTCGCTGGCTGCCATGCACCTTCATTGACGCAAGCAGGACACTCGCTGCAAGCGCTCAGCGGCGGGGCGAGCGTGACAATTTACCCACAGGCTGTGGACGGTTGCGACATCGGTGTCACAATGCCCTGCAAAGAGCCTTGCCCCGCGCTTTCGCGTCTGCGAAACACACTGTCCCATGGCGGACGCGCGCATTTCGCATATCGAGCTTGATGAAGCGACGATCATCTGGCGCAATGCCGATATCGAGCAGGAGCGCCGGATCGCGATCTTCGACCTGATCGAAGAGAACACCTTCAAGCCGCTGCGTGCCTTCGAGGCAGGACATACCGGCCCCTATCGCCTGCGCTTGTCGGTCGAGGATGGGCGGCTGGCGCTGGCGATCGCCGACGAAGCCGAGCAGATGCTGGAGACGATCATCCTCGGCCTCGGGCGCTTCCGGCGACCGATCAAGGACTACTTCGCGATCTGCGATTCCTACTACCAGGCGATTCGTCGTGCGACCGCGCAGGAGATCGAGACGATCGACATGGCCCGGCGCGGCGTCCACAACGGCGCAGCCGAATTGCTGCTCGAACGCTTCGACGGCAAGATCGAGACCGACTTCGCCACCGCCCGGCGGCTTTTCACCCTGATCTGCGTGCTGCATATCAGGGGCTGATCCAGACGAGATTCGGGGCGCACCTTTCAGGCCATGACGAACAAGCGGAACAAGGCGCGCCGGCGCCTGTGGGCGGCATTGCTGCTGGTGCTGCTCGCCGCGGGCGGAGCTGTGTGGTGGCAGGCGCGCGTCTGGCGGCCAGAGCGCACGCGCTTTCCCGTGCAGGGCTTGTGGATCGATGCGCATGACGGCGCGCCCGACTGGCGCACGCTCAAGGCCGATGGCGCCGATTTCGTCTATGTGACCGCGAGCGAGGGGGCGGAACGGCGCGACCCGTTGTTCGGCGACGGAATCGAGGCGGCGCGCGCCGCGGGGATGCAGGCGGGCGCGGTCCATGTCTACGACCTGTGCGCGCCCGCCGATGCGCAGGCGGCCAATTTCGTCACGACCGTCCCGCGCGAGAAGGACCTGCTGCCACCCGCCATCGCGCTGGATATCGATCAGCGCTCGTGCCCGGAAGCGCCGGGGGAAGCGGCCTTGCAGAGCGAGCTGACGACCTTTCTCAATCAGGTGGAGAAGCACGTCGGCAAGGCTGCGATTCTCATGCCGACGCGCGCCATCGAGGCGCGTTACCACCTCGCCGCCGTACTCGACCGGAATATCTGGCTGGTGCAGGATTATCTCGCGCCGGGCTATGCGGGCCGTCCCTTCGTGATGTGGACCGCTTCGAGCCGCGCGCGGGTCAAGGGGCTGGAAGTGCCGGCGCGCTGGGTCGTGGTGCAACCATGAGCGCGCTTTCGCCCGAGCTTCGCGAGGCGCTGGTTGCCGCGGCACGGTCGGCGGCGGAAAGCGCCTATGCGCCCTATTCGCACTTCCAAGTGGGCGCTGCCCTGCTGTTCGAGGATGGCGTTATCGTAACCGGGGCCAATGTGGAGAACGCGAGCTATGGCCTGTCGCTCTGCGCCGAAACCGTCGCCTGTGCCATCGCCTCCCATGGCGGGCGGCGTGGCGGGCTGGTCGCGGTGGCGGTGCTGGGCGGGCCTGGCGGGCAGGTCGCCGCGCCGGTCACGCCGTGCGGGCGCTGTCGGCAGGTGCTGAATGAGCTGGCGGGCCTTGGCGGCACCGATCCGCTCGTTCTGTGCGTTGGTGCGACGGAGATATTGGAAACCCGGCTTTCGGTGCTATTGCCCCACGCATTCGGCCCGGCGCAGCTGGGCTGACGTCAGGTATTTTCCGGGGGCAGGCGTGGCCATTCTTTCCGACAAGTGGATCCGCGAAAAGGCGATGACCGAAGGCATGATCGAGCCTTTCGTCGAGCGTCAGCAGCGCGACGGCTGCATCAGCTACGGCTTGTCCTCGTATGGCTATGACGCGCGCGTTGCCGAGGACTTCAAGATCTTCACCAACGTTGATTCGGCGGTGGTCGACCCCAAGAACTTCGATTCGAACTCGTTCGTCGACCGCAAGACCGACGTCTGCGTGATCCCGCCCAACTCGTTCGCGCTGGCGCGCACGGTGGAATATTTCCGCGTGCCGCGTGACGTGCTGGTGATCTGCCTGGGCAAGAGCACCTATGCCCGTTGCGGGATCATCGTGAACGTCACCCCGCTGGAGCCGGGCTGGGAAGGGCACGTCACGCTCGAATTTTCCAACACCACGCCGCTGCCCGCCAAGATCTATGCCAACGAGGGCGCGTGCCAGTTCCTGTTCCTGCAAGGCAACGAACCGTGCGAGGTCAGCTATGCCGATCGTGCGGGCAAGTACATGGGCCAGCGCGGGGTGACGCTGCCACGCCTCTGACGGTTTAATCGTTCGATTGACTAAGGCGGCGGCGACCGCGATACCTGCGCGCGGCGGACGGGACAGATCCCGCCGCGGGAGGATCGCCGATGGCCCATCTGTTCGACGAGTGGCGTACCCGCTCGCCCCATTACGACGAGACGCACGAAGCCGTTTGCGACAGCGTCCGCGCGTTCGTGACGCGCGAAGTCCTGCCGCACGTCGATGCGTGGGAGCGCGCCGGTCAACTGCCGCGCGAACTGCACGCCAAGGCGGCGCAGGCGGGCATCCTCGGCTTCGGCTATCCGGAAGAGTTCGGCGGTACGTCCGAAGGCTTCAACATCTTCCATTCCTTCGTGCAGAGCGAGGAGCTGTGCCGTCCGGGTGCGGGCGGGATTGTCGCGTCGCTGATGACGCATGGCATCGGCCTGCCGCCGATCCTCGCGGCGGGCAGCGATGCGATGAAGAAGGCCATCGCGCCGGCGGTGCTGGCGGGGGGAAAGATCATCGCGCTCGGCATCACCGAGCCTTCTGGTGGATCAGACGTCGCCAACCTGCGCACCAAGGCCGAACGCAAGGGCGCGAGCTACATCGTCAACGGGCAGAAGACCTTCATCACCTCAGGCATGCGTGCCGACTACATCACGCTGGCCGTCCGTACCGGCGGTCCGGGCATCGGCGGCGTGTCGTTGCTGCTGGTCGACATGACCAGCCCGGGCGTGTCGCGCACCGCGCTCGAAAAAATGGGCTGGCACGCGTCTGACACCGCGACGATTCATTTCGACGACGTCGAAGTTCCCGCAGAAAACCTGATCGGCCCGGAAAACGCAGGTTTCGGGGCGATCATGCGCAACTTCAACGGCGAACGCATCGGCATGGCGCAGCAGGCGGCCGCCAATGCGCGACTGTGCTTCGAGGATGCGCTCGACTGGGCGCGCGAACGCTCCACCTTCGGCAAGCCGCTGGTCGCCAACCAGGTGATCCGTCACAAGCTGGCCGACATGCTCCGCCGCATCCAGGCGACGCAGGCGTGGATCGACCACTGCGCATGGACGCTGGTGAACGGCAAGGCCGCACCGGGCGAGTTCGCGCTGCTCAAGGTGCAGGCGACGCAGACCATGGAATTCTGCGCGCGCGAGGCGTGCCAGATTCTCGGCGGCGCCAGCTTCATTCGCGGCAGCCGGGTCGAGCGGATCTACCGCGAGGTGCGCGTGATGGCGATCGGCGGCGGATCCGAGGAAATCATGTTCGACCTCGCCAGCCGCCAATATGGATTCTGACATTTCAGGAAGGGAGTGACTTCCATGACCACCGACCGCGCATCGCGTCCCTATGACATCGTGATCTATGGGGCGACCGGCTACACCGGCCGCCTCGTCGCCGAATACCTGAACACCCATTACGGCCAGAGCGGCCCGAAGTGGGCGATGGCGGGTCGCAGCGCCGCCAAGCTCGCTGAGATCCGCGACCTGATCGGCGCGCCTGCCGACACGCCGCTGATCGTGGCCGACATCGCCGATCCGGCCAGCATCAAGGCCCTGGCCGAATCTACGCGTTCGATCGTCACTACCGTCGGCCCGTACCAGCTCTACAGCGAGCCGGTGGTCGCCGCCTGCGTCGAAGCCGGGACCGATTACGCCGATCTGTGCGGCGAGCCGGTGTGGATGCGCCAGATGATCGACAAGTACGATGCGGCCGCCAAGGCGAGCGGCGCGCGCATCTGCTTCTCGTGCGGGTTCGATTCGATCCCCTTCGATCTGGGCGTGCTGATGCTCCAGAAGGAAGCGGTTGCCCGCTTCGGCGCACCGGCGCCGCGCGTGAAGGGCCGCGTGCGCGATACCAAGGGCGGCGTGTCGGGCGGCACGGCGGCCAGCCTTAAGGCGACGCTGGCAGCCATCGCCAAGGAACCGGCGCTTGGGCAGATCATGGCCAGCCCGTTCGGCCTGACCCCCGGCTTCGAAGGCCCGGCCCAGCCGGCGGGCGACGTCCCCACCTATGACGAGGCGCTGGGATCGTGGGAAGCGCCGTTCGTGATGGCGGTGATCAACGTCAAGAACGTCCACCGCACCAACCAGCTGCTCGGTTTCCCGTTCGGCAAGGACTTTGTCTATGACGAGATGATCCTTACCGGCCCCGGCGATCAGGGCAAGGCGGTGGCCGACTACATCGCAGTGACGCCGATGATCGGCAACCCCGACGATCCGCTGCCCGGCGAAGGCCCGACCAAGGAAGTGCGCGACAACGGCAGCTACGACCTGCTGTTCCGGGGCGAAATGCCCGATGGGCGTTCGATCCACTATGGCGTCAAGGGCCGCTACGATCCGGGCTATGGTTCGACCAGCCGCATGCTCACCGAAACCGGGCTGGGGCTGGTGGAATCCGACGTCGGCGGCGGTGTCGGCACGCCGGGCGCATTCCTGGGCGAAGCGCTGGTGAAGCGCCTGCGCGACCACGCCGAAATCAGCTTCGAAGTGGAGAACTGACCGTTCAGGCGGCTTGAATCAGGCGGCGGGCGGGTGGAGGCGGAAATCCTCCACCGGCACGCCGCCGATGACGTGCTCCTGCAGCACGCGTTCGAGGACTTCGGGCGTGCAGGAATGGTACCAGACCTCGTCCGGGTAGACGACCGCGATCGGCCCCGCCACGCAGACGCGCAGGCAGCCGACCTTGTTGCGCAGCACGCCCTGCGCCCCGCCCAGTTTCAGTTCGCCCAGCCGCTTCTTCAGGAACGCCCAGCTTTCCTCGCCCTTTGCGCGCGGCGCGCACTTGTCCTTGTCCGGCCCCGCGCAAAGCAGGATGTGGCGCTGCATGGCGAACCCGCCCAGCTGCGCCAGCGCATATTCAGCCTGAGCGATCTCGTCGGGCGTGGTCACTTGAGCAGCCAGGGCTGGAGCAGCGCGCGGAACTCGTCGGGGATGGGCGAGGCCTTGTGCCCATCGGTGCAGACCACCACCGACCGGCAGGTGGCGACCGCGCGGCCTTCCTGCACCAGCAGTTGCTGCATCTGCCAGCTCGACCGGCCCACGTCGCAAGCGGCGACATAGCAGGTCATGCCTTGCGGAAAGTGCGCCTGCGCGAGGTATTCGATGGCGACGCTCGCCACCATCGGGCGGAACGTCTCGGTCCGTTGCAGCCCGATCCCGACGTTGAAGCGCACGCGCCCGTCCTCCAGCACCGACGCCATCGCCACGTTGTTGATGTGATCGTTCGGATCGAGGTCGGCGAAACGGGTCGTGACCTCGTGGGCAAAGGTGTAGCGCGCCGGATCGAGCAGCGCGGGGTCGGGCTTGGCCATGGTTTCTCCCTGTCTGACGGCAGGGTTAGCCTTCCTTGCCGCCCTTTCTCAACCACCGATCGAGCCAGTGGAACACCGTCTGGTGCCATTGCAGCGAATTCCTGGGCTTGAGTACCCAGTGGTTCTCGTCGGGGAAGACCAGCAGTTCGCTCGGCACCTTCATCGTCTGCAGCGCGGTGAAGGCGGCCAGCCCCTGCGTGTAGGGGATGCGGAAGTCCTTCTCGCTGGTGATCACCAGCATCGGCGTCTTCCATTGGGCGACGTGGTTGACCGGGTTCCACTTCTCGAACGCGGCGGGATCCTGCACGTAGTTCTTCTGGCCGTGTTCCCACTCGTCGAACCACAACTCTTCCGTCTCGAAAGCCATCGCACGCGCATCGAACACGCCGTCGTGCTGGACGATGCAGCGGAACTTGTCGGGCCAGTTCCCCTCGATCCAGTTCATCATGTAGCCGCCATAGGAGGCGCCCACCGCGCAGGCATTGTCGGCATCGATCTGGGCGTCGAGCGCGGCGGCGGCTGCGAAGCCCTTTTGCAGGTCTTCCAGCGGCTTGCCGCCCCAGTCGTTGTTGATCGCGTCGGTGAAGGCCTGCCCGTACCCGGTCGAGCCGTGGAAATCGACGGAGACCACGGCATAGCCCTGCGAGGCCCAGACGCGCGGGTTCCAGCGGTTTGACCACGAATCGTTGTACGACCCTTGAGGCCCGCCATGGACGTTGAGGATGCCGGGCAGCTTGCCCGACAGGCCCGCAGGCTTGGTGATCTGGCCCCACACGGTGTCGCCGTTCGCGCCCTTGAAGCTGAAGCGCTGCGTGGTGATCGGGGCGCGGGCGGCCAGCGTCGACGCGGCGAGGTCGGTCAGCGCGCGCGCCTTGCTGCCGGGCTTGCCGACATAGACTTCGGCGGGACCCTCGATCGAATCGCGGGTGAAGACGAAGCGCCCGTCCTTGAGCGGCGTGACGTTGCCGATTGCGCCCTCGCGGCCCTTGACGGGCGACAGGGCGAGGCGCGCGACCTTGCCGGTGGCGACGTCGATGCGGAAGACGGGGGTATCAAGCACGTCCTCGGCGGAGGCCAGCAGCGCCTTGCCGTCGGAGGTCCAGCGCAGCGCGCCGGCTGAGCGGTCCCAGCTTTCGGTCAGTGCGCGATTCTCGCCGGTCTTGAGGTTGAGCAGGTGCACGACCAGACGGTCGGCTTCGTACCCCGGTCGCGCCATGGCGGTATAGGCCAGCCACTGGCCATCGGGTGAGACGGCGGGGCCGGTGTCGGTCGCCTTGTTCGCCGCCGTCAGGTTCTTCGGCGCGGCACCATCCACTGGTGCCCACCACAGGTCGAGGTTGGTCGAACGCGGCTCGTCGCGATCTGCCTGGCGCGCGGCGTAGACCACGGCGCTGCCGTCGCTGGCCCACGCCACTTCGCCGCCATCGCCGAAGGGCTTGGTCGGGGCATCGCCCACCAGCCCGCCGTTTGCCGGATCGCCATCGAGCGCGCGGCCCGTGTCGGCATTGACGCGGCCATCGTGACCGAGGGCGAAGGCGAAGATCCGGCTGTAGTTGCCCGGCGTTTCCCACGCATCCCAGTGCCGCACGAAGCCGGTGCCGTCCTTGTAGAGGCGGCCGGTGCCGGGACCGGGGAGGGTGGTGTTGCCGTCGTTGTCGCAACCTCCGAACGTGGGGCAGGTGCGCGCGATATCGCCCCAGACCGCGATGCGCTTGCCATCGGGGGACAGCTTGAAGCCGCTGACGTCAGCCTTGAACGTGGTGATGGCGGCCAGCACGGGCGTGGTCGAAGCAGGAGCGGCGATCTTCCAGACCTGCGTGCCTGCGTCCTTGCCGTCCTGCTTGCGGTCGGACAGCAGGTAGAGACTGCCATCGGGCGCGAAGGCGGGGTCGCTGGCCGAGCCATCGACCGTGACCTGCCGCGCGGGCGCCTTGCCATCGAGCGGGCGGAGCCACAACTGGGTGCTGCGCTGGTAGCTGGCGGGATCGGTGACCGTCACCGTGTAGGCAACGAGCTTGCCATCGGGCGACACGGCCACGCCGCCAAGCCGGTTCAGCGTGACCAGATCCTGCGCGGAGAAGGGCGGCAGCGGTTGCTGTGCGGGGGCTGCGGCGACCGAAACGGGAGCGGCAAGGACGAGGGCAAGCGCGGCGCGCGACAGAAAACTGGTTTTCATCGAAACCGGATAGGCGGTTCCGTCGGCAATTTCCAGTCTGCGCGTTATCGTGCAAACGCTGGAATTGTCAGCCCTTCTTGCCGACGATCCGGGCGATCTCACTCGCCACCATGCGTTCCACCATCGGCGGCAGGTTCTTGTCGAGCCAATCGGCCAGCATCGGGCGCAGCATTTCGCGCACGAGGCCTTCGAGCGAGGTTTCGCCCGAGCGCACGATCTGCGGCTGGGCACCGGGTTCGGACAGCATGGCGAGCGCCGCGAGCGAATCGCGCATCGAAGCGACGGTGGTTTCGGGAATCAGTGGCGAATCCGGCAGCGCGTCATGCGCGTCGTCCGCTTCGCGTTCCTCCGAAAGAATCTGGGCGGCGATCTCGGTGAGGTCAAGTACCTCGTGGGTCCGCGGGGCAGGCATGCTGGCCTGCGGCTCAACACGCGGGCGCGTCTGAACCGCTTCGATCCGGTTATCGCGGGCGATCACCTTCTTGATCGATTCGAGGATTTCCTCGACCGAGGGTTCTCCAGCCTGACGCATGATCCGAATCCCGTGCCCCATATGCAGCGCCTGCGCGAATCCCCCTCAGGGCGCAGGTTGCGGCGGAATTGTCGCATCCTGTGCCGCAGAGTCAACGGTACGGGTTGCTACGGGCTTGGGCGCAGGGTCTTTGGCCCAGTCCCAGATCTTGCCCTTCACCCTGTCGTAGTTGACCTGCGGATCGTAGAGAACCGCGCTGTCGGGCCCGGCGTCGAGCGCCAGATCGCGGGCCTGCGCCTTGCCCATCGCCGCCAGCAGGTTGAAGCCTGCGACATAGGCGTTGCGCCGCGCGGCCACCAACTGCACCTGCGCGCGCAGCAGTTCCTGCTCGGCATCAAGGATGTTGAGGATCGTGCGATTGCCCACGGTGTTTTCCGCACGCACGCCTTCAAGGCTGAGCGCGGCTGCTTCGACAGCGGTCTGGTTCATCGCGATGACGTCGTTCGCCGCCTTCCACGAGGTGTACGCCGAGCGCACCGTGGCGATGACCTCGCGCTCGATGGCGATCTCGCGCTCCATGGTCGAGCCCTCGATCGCCTGCGCCTGGCGCTCGCGCGCGGCGGGAAGACCGCCCTGAAACAGCGGAATCGAAGCCGAAATCCCGGCCTGCGCACTGCCGTAGTGGTTGGCCACGGTGCCCGGCGCGCTGCCGTTGACGGGCACCGAGTTGAGGTAGTTGTTGTAGCTCGTGCCCGTAAACACCGACAGGCGCGGCAGCCGGCCCGCGCCAGCGACGCGCACGTCGTAGGCGGCAGCCTTGCTGTCGAGCCGTGCGGCGGCAAGGTCGGGGTTGTTGGCGAGCGCGGCTTCCACCGCGTCCTCGGGCGAGGCGGGAAGCCCTGCCAGCGGCGGCGGTGGCGCCAGTTCCTGCGGCGCGCGGCCGACCACCTGGATATAGCGTTCGCGGCTGGAGACGAGGCTGGCTTCGGCCGTGCGCAGATCGCCGCGCGCGAGAGCAAGGCGCGAGTTCGACTGGGCGACGTCGGTGCGGGTCACGTCGCCGATCTCGTAGCGGTCACTGGTGGCCTTGAGGTTGACCTCGAGCACCTGGACGTTGCTGCGGTTGAGCCCGACGATCGCCTGATCGCGGATCACGTCCATGTAAGTGGCGACCACTTGCGCGAAGACGCCGCTTTCGACGCCGCGCAGGTCGGCCTGCCCCGCTTCGACACGGACCTTGGCGGCGCGGATCGAGTTCCGGATCGCTCCGCCCGCATAGACCGGCAGCCCGAGGTTGGCGCCTGCCGACAGCACGCGATCGGGCGTGAAGCCGGGCGAGGCGCTCTTTTCCAGGTTCTCGGTATAGCTCGCCGTGCCCGAAAGGCTGGGCAGCGCGGCAGACTTCGCGATCGGCACGCCTTCATCCGTGGCGCGCTGGTTGGCACGCGCGGCCTGAAGGGTCGGGTTGGTCTGGTAGGCGGTGACGAGCGCCGAACGCAGGTCGTCGGCCATGGCGGGCGCGGCAAGCGCCGCGATCGCGCCGGCCAGCAGGCTTGCGCGCAGCGTCAGACGTTTCATGGGCGTCAGAAGCTCCACTTGGCCGGGGCGGCGTATTCGGGAATCGCGGCAAAATCGGCTTCGGCCAGCGTGGTGAACACCAGCTTGCCCGCGACCTTGCGGCCCAGCGCCAGACGGGTGACGCCACGTTCGACCAGGCCGGTCACGACGCGGCCCTCGGGGGCCAGCGCCGCCGCCAGCGCGGCGGGCAAGACTTCAAGCGCGCCATCGACGAGGATCAGGCTGAACGTACCCTGCGCGGCCCAGTCGTCGTCCGGCGCTGCGGTGGCGACGCTGGCGGCGAGCTTGCCCGCCAGCGCGGCGAGGTAGGCACACGCCTTGCCGATCACCAGCACGCTGTCGGTCGGCACCACTTCGGCGGCGGTCAGCATCTGGCCGTGCGTGAGGGCTGGCGCGAGAACCGAACCATCGCCCAGCGGCACCGCGCGATCCACATAGGCGACGGCGCGGCGGCCCGCGGGCACGAAGTCCTCGCGCGCCACGGAATCGAACGCTGTCAGGATGGCGGGATCGTTCACGCCGCTGACGCGCAGCTGGCTGTCGATCATCGCGCGACGCGCCTGCGCCATTTCGCTGGGCCCACGTTCTTCCACCAAGGTCATGCCATTTCCCTCAATCGCCGCCCGCGCATCGTCATGCGGTGCAGTCTATGACGTTGTATTGCCATGCACTGCGGGCGGTTCAATCCATGTTGCGACGGCCTGTAGAATATCACTGATGCTGCGCCAAGCGCTTTGCACGTCGCCGATCGGCGCGTAAGGGGCCTTCATCGATGGACAACGAGGGAGTCTGCGCCGTGGGCGAGATGGTGACGATCCGGGAAGCCGACCTGATCGAGAGCGTGGCCGATGCGCTGCAATATATCAGCTACTTCCACCCGATGGACTACATCCGCGCGCTGGGCGAGGCCTACAAGGCCGAGCAGGGCCCCGCGGCCAAGGATGCCATCGCGCAGATCCTGACCAACAGCCGGATGTGCGCCGAAGGCCACCGCCCGATCTGCCAGGACACCGGCATCGTCAACGTCTTCATCGAATGGGGCCAGGACTGCCGCCTCGAATCCGACCTGTCCTTGCAGGAAGTCGTCGATGAAGGCGTGCGCCGGGCCTACAACAATGCGGACAACAAGCTGCGCGCCTCGGTGCTGGCCGACCCAGCGTTCACCCGCCGCAACACCCGCGACAACACGCCCTGCGTGCTCCATGTCGACATGGTCAAGGGCAACAAGGTGACGGTCGATGTCGCGGCCAAGGGCGGCGGCAGCGAGAACAAGTCCAAGTTCAAGATGATGAACCCGTCTGAGAACATCGTCGACTGGGTGGTCGAGATGCTGCCCCAGATGGGCGCGGGCTGGTGCCCGCCGGGCATGCTCGGCATCGGCATCGGCGGCACCGCCGAACACTGCGTGCTCCTCGCCAAGAAGGCGCTGATGGAGCCGATCGACATGGCCCAGCTCAAGAAGCGCGGCCCCCAGACCGACATCGAGCGCATGCGCATCGAGATCTTCGACAAGGTCAATGCCCTCGGCATCGGCGCGCAGGGCCTTGGCGGCCTGTCGACCATCCTCGACGTCAAGATCATGGACGCGCCCTGCCACGCCGCGGGCAAGCCGGTGGCGATGATCCCCAACTGCGCCGCCACCCGCCACGCGCATTTCACGCTCGATGGCTCGGGCCCGTCGTATCTCGAACGGCCCAAGCTCGACGAATGGCCCGAAGTCCACTGGGCGCCCGATTCGGCGGCCAAGCGCGTCGATCTCGACACGCTGACGCAGGACCAGGTGCAGGGCTGGAAGGCGGGCGACCGCCTGCTGCTCAACGGCAAGATGCTGACGGGTCGCGATGCCGCGCACAAGCGCATCAAGGACATGCTGGCCAAGGGTGAAGAGCTGCCCGTCGATTTCAAGGGCCGCGTGATCTATTACGTCGGCCCGGTCGACCCGGTGCGCGAGGAAGTGGTCGGCCCGGCTGGCCCCACCACCGCCACGCGCATGGACAGCTTCTCCGACCAGATGCTCGACCTCGGCCTGCTGGCCAGCGTCGGCAAGGCCGAACGTGGCCCCGCCGCCACGCAGTCGATCGCCAACCACAAGTCGGCCTACCTGATGGCCGTGGGCGGCGCGGCCTACCTCGTCGCGCGCGCGATCAAGCAGGCCAAGGTCGTCGGCTTCGAAGACCTCGGCATGGAAGCGATCTACGAATTCACCGTGGAAGACATGCCGGTGACCGTGGCCGTCGACAGCGAAGGCCAGAACGTCCACCAGCTTGCCCCGCTGGTGTGGAAGAAGAAGATCGCCGACGAGCACCTGCTCCCGGCCTGATGGGTAACGGAACGGCGGCGCCATTCAGGGGCCGCCGATTCCACCAACGGCCGAATCCGTTCGACCGGGCGCGCTGGCCTTGGCGCGGAATTGCGGTGTAGAACGCCGCCAATGGCCACTGCCCCTGCTTATTCCCCGGAAGACCCGGACATCGCGCCTGCGCGTCCGCACGTGCCCGCGCGCCAGGTGGTGATGTCGGCCATTGCGCTGTGGCTGTGCTATTTCGCGCTGATCACGCTGCGCGGTCTGGTGGTCGAACTCGGCGAATTTCAGGAACTGCTGTGGCGCCGCGCGCTGGTCACGCTGGCGGGCATCGCGGTGACGTTGCTGGTCTGGCCGGTCCTGCGCCGTTTCGACGGGCGCAGCATCGGATTGCGCGTCGCCGCGTCGCTGGTGCTGATGCTGCCCGCCGCGCTGGCGCTGGCGGTGGTCAACCAGAAGGCCTTCGCGCCGGTCGAACAGCGTATGGTGGAGCGCATGGCCAAGGACGAGGCACTGCGTGCTGCCATGCCGCCGCCCGCAGCCACGGCATCGCCCACGTCCACGCCCGCGCCGGACCCTGTCCAGCCGATTCCCGGCGTGCGTATCCGCCATGATGTCTCGGGCAACGTGCTGATCGACGTGCCCGACCCCCTCCCGGCACCGCCACCCGCGCCCACGCGCGTCGTCCCGCCGGAACCGCCCGCGCCGCCTGCTCCGCCAGCCCTGCCGCACGATCCCGTGCCAGTGATCCGCGACCGCGCGGATGGCAGCTCGGAAATGCTCGCGCCCGGCGGCGTGGTCATCCGGCGCAACGCCGATGGCACCGCGCAGATCCGCGCGGGCGGCATGGTGGTGCAGGTCGATGGCGAAGATGCCGAGGGCATCGCGCGCGAGTTGGAAGACGCCCGCCGCCAGATGCGCGAAGGGGAGGAGGCCCGCCGCGCTGCGATGGCGGAAGCGCGCCGTTCGATGGCCGAAGCAGGCATCCCGGTGCCGCCTGCCGAGCCTGCGCCGGACAAGCCCAGGGTGAAGGCGAAAGCGGCGCCGGTGGCCAAGATGTCCGAAGCGCGCCACGTCGCTGCCATGCCCGCGCCGCAGCCTGCGCCGCGACCCGCCCAGCAGCCCGCCCCGAACCCTGTGCCATCGCCCACCGCGAGTGCGTCGGAAGCCGCCCCCGCGCACGTCCGCATCATCCGCAAGGCGGTGGAAGACGAAGGCCTGTGGCGGCAGCTTACCGACGTTGCGCTCGGGCGCTATTTCCTGCTGATCGCGTGGGCCGCGCTCTATCTCGCGCTCGGCAATGGCGAAATGGCGCGCGCCGCCGAACGCCGCGAAGGCGAATACCGCCGCGCGGCCAAGGCGGCGGAACTGCGATCCCTGCGCTATCAGGTGAACCCGCACTTCCTGTTCAACACGCTCAATTCGCTGTCGGCGCTGGTCATGGTCGGGCGCAGCGAACAGGCCGAGCGGATGATCCAGACGATCTCCAGCTTCTATCGCCACAGTCTTGCCAGCGACCCCACCTCGGACGTGCCATTGTCGGACGAGATCGCTTTGCAGCGCCACTATCTCGAGATCGAGGCGGTGCGGTTCCCGGAACGGCTGCGCACCGAATTCGACGTGCCCGATGCGCTGTTGACCGCGTGCGTTCCCGGCATGATCCTGCAGCCGCTGGTCGAAAATTCGATCAAGTATGCCGTGTCGGCCAGCACCCGGCCTGTCACCATCCGCATCGCCGCGCGCGAAGCCGAAGGGTTGCTGGTGTTGACCGTGGCCGATGACGGGCCGGGCAAGGTCGGCGAATCGGGCAGCACCGGCATCGGCCTGGGCAACGTGCGCCAGCGCCTCGCCGCACGCTTCGGGGATCGCGCCAGCGTCGAAAGCGGCGCCTTGCCCGCCGGGGGATACGCTACCGTCCTGACGCTACCCGTGATACGCCACGCGTGTTGATGATTCAGAGGCTTGGGGGAAATCTTGCGCACGCTGATCGTGGATGACGAACCGCTCGCGGTCGAACGGATGCAGATCCTCGCCGCGCGCATTCCCGTGCTGCAGGTGGTCGGCACGGCCAGCGATGGGGCACAGGCGCTACGCCTTGCCGAAGCGCTGACGCCCGATCTCGTCCTGCTCGACATGACCATGCCCGAAGTCGATGGCCTGTCGGTGGCGCGCGCGCTGGCCGATCGGCCGGGCAAGCCCGCCGTGGTCTTCGTCACCGCACACGATCACTTTGCGGTAGAGGCTTTCGATCTCGATGCGGTGGACTACGTGCTCAAGCCCGTGGCGCAGGACCGGCTCGAACGGGCGGTGGAGCGCGCGCAGGAGCGTCTTGCCGCCCGGCGCCCCGCCGACGTTGCGCCGCCACCTGCCAAAAGCGAGTGGATCGAGGAGTTCTGGGTGCCGCATCGCAGCGAACTGGTGCGGATCGCCGCAGCGGATCTCGATCGCGTCGATGCCGAGCGGGATTATGTCCGCCTGCACGTGGGCGAACGGTCCTACCTGATGCTCCACACCATTCAGGGGCTTGAGGACCGGCTCGATCCCGAACGCTTCATCCGCCTGCACCGCTCGACCATCGTGCGGCGCGACCGGATCGCCGGGCTGCGTCACGATGGGCTAGGCGTATGGTCGGCGGAACTGGTCGATGGCGCCATGCTGCGAATCGGACGCACCTATCTGCAACGCGCCAAGGCGATGGCGGGACGCTGAGCGAAGCATTCGATTGCGACCGGCATTTCTCATACAGAAACCGAAACGTTAGGTAACGGCTCGGCAAGATTCCCTATACTACAATGATTTCAGCCGGTTCGAGCGCGACGCCGGCGAGTTGTGGATCGCGCCGGGGGACGTGGGCTTGAGCCAGTGCGAGGACCAGCCGGAGGATCCAGCGCCCTTCGATCAGCGCGGAGCACCGCGTTTCACGTTGCTGATCCGCGTGGCCAAGCTGGTGGTCGACGGGGCCGAATTCCTCTGCATCCTGCGCGACGTGTCGATGACAGGGGCGAAGGTGCGGCTGTTTGCACCACTTCCCGATCATCAGGACTTGCGCATCGAGCTTGCCAACGGTGACCGGCACCCGGTCGATCTTGTCTGGCATTCGGACGACTACGCCGGTTTCCGTTTCCACAACGAGGTCGAGGTCGAGCGCCTGCTCGATGAAAGCCACGGCGGTTTCCCCCGTCGGCAGGTCCGCCTGCGCATCGCGCTCGACGCCATGCTGCATTCGGGCGGCGAGGCCGTGCGCATCGCTTTCCGCGACATCTCACAGCAGGGCGCGGGGATCGAGTGCGACAAGTGGCTGCTGATGAACGAACTGGTGCGCATCGACACCGGCGTGATGCCGCCGATCTACGGCAAGGTCCGCTGGCGCAGCCACCCGCGCTACGGCCTCGTGTTCGAACAGACCTTCAAACTCGACGAACTTGCGCGCATTTCCGCGCCGTTGCAGTTGCGCGATGCCTTGCGCAATGCTGGCAAGCCCCGGCCGGAGCAAGGCGCCGGCTGACCTAGATTTCGTACCCCATCTTTTCCGCCCAAGGCGCCAGGATTGGCAAGACCGGGTCCATGTGCGCACGATAGCGCCGCCACCGTTCGCGGGCATGGCCATAGATGGGGCGTCCCACTTGCGCGTAGCTGGCGGTGCGGACAAGACCGCGTTGTGCCGCGCTCTTCTGGTTGTCGAGCACTTCGTCGCGCCAAGGCAGGTCCAGGAAGCCAAGCAGCGGCCGCATTTCCCCCGCGAGATCCGCAACCATGCGCTCGTAGCGCACACGATGGACCTTGATCGGCAAGGCGTCGCAGGCGCGTTCCCAGGCGGTGAATACCGCGTCATACGTCCTCGCCGCCTCTTCGAGCATGGTGAAGCTGCGCATGGCGTGATTGAGCACGAAATTGGCCATGAAGCAGCTGAGCACCGCATCGCAGGGGTGCCGTTCCACCAGCACGATTGAGGCGGCGGGAAACAGCCCATGCACTTCGCGCATCTGCGCCATGTGCAGGGGATTCTTGTCGACCAGTCGTCGCCGGTCGAGCGCGCCGCACGCCGCCGCTTGGGCGCGGTAGAAAACGCGCGCCGCGTTAAGGCGTGCCACATCGGTCGTCGTTGCGAGATCTGCGAAGCGTGCTCGCGTCATGGGCAGCATGGGCTGTTCTTCCAACACGCTCAATTCGGGCATCGCCATCAGCAAGGTGTCGAGCAGGGTTGTTCCGGAGCGGGGAAAGCCCACGATAAAGGCCGGGTCTTGCAGGCCGTCGGCCGCGTCGACAGAGGCGGCGTGAGCAGCAAACGGCAAGGCATTGGCCGCCGCGACGGTTTCCCGAAAGCTCGGCCCTGACGATGGCGGAAACTCGGCGACCGCGGCGCGGTTCATGGTATCGAACCAGCCAAAGGCGGCGTCTGCGTCGCCGAGGCGATCGGCAATTTCGGCCCGCAGTTGCGCTGACCGGATCGGGCTGACCGTCGGCGCGATCCGTTCGGCTTCGCGCGCGGCTTCCTCGAACCGGTCGTGCCGGCGCAGGCTCCAGGCGCGCAGGAATGCCAGCTGGCCGCCGTCCAGTCCCCGCGCCTGCGCCGCAGCGATATGAGCATCGAGTTCATCGAGGCGGTTGAGGTTCTCCAGCAGCAGGCCAAGCTCGACATGCGCCGCGCCGAAATCGTCTTCGCCGGCGGCGAGCTTGCGCAGCTGCGTTTCGGCAGCGTCGAACTGCCCGTCGGCCGCCAATGCCAGCGCGAATTCCAGCGCCAGTTCGCGATCGTCGGGAAAGCGACCGTACCCCTCGCGCGCGGCGGCAAGGCGCGCATTCCGCCTCTCGAATCCGCGCAAGGCCTGGCACAGTGCCAGGAACACGGCGGGAAGCGACAGCCCGCCCGCAATCGCCGCTTCATAAGCGGCTGCGGCGCCCGTCACGTCGCCCATGGCTGCGCGGGCGTTGCCAAGGTTGTTCCATATCTCGACATCGGCGGGTTCGGCCGCGAGCGCTGCCTCATAGGCGCCGACCGCTTGCGGCAGATCACCTGCCTGCTGGTGGAGATAGCCGGCAAGGCGCGCCAGACGATGCTGGCCATCGTGGACGCGCACAAGGTCGAGCGCTTCGCCTGCGCGGCCTGTTTCGACCAGCAATGTCGCGAGGTTGCCACGCGCTGCCTTGTCCTGCGGTGCGAGCGCGAGTTGGCGTCGCAACAGCGGTTCGGCCCGCGCCCGATCGCCCAGGCGCGCGGCGGCCAGCGCGGCGATACCCAGCGCAGGCAGGAACTGCGGAGCATCGGCAAGAACCGCTTCCGCGACGGCGAGCGCGCCACGCATATCGCCTGCGCGCAGGGCCTGAAGCGCGGGGAGCAATCGGGGATCTGGCGTCATCGGAAGACCTGCGGGGGAGAGGTGATATCGGGCGCTGCGGCGTCGAACCGGGCTGGTGTGCCGAAACGGGCGATACTTCTGCGAAGGAGGGGGGGCTTCGCCGCGTTAGGGTGCATGGATGATGGATAGCGGCTCGATCTTGCCTGCGCGAGGCGCAAAAACGCAAAGGGCGGGACTCTTGCGAGCCCCGCCCCTTACATCCAGTCCGATCGTGCGCGACTTAGAAGTCGAGCGTGACGCCGGCGAAGATGTAACGACCCAGCGCGTCATAGACCTGCGCATAGGTGTTGCCGTTGCACGAAGACGAAGCGCAACCCGGCGTGCCGACGATCGGCGGCGCCTTGTCGAACACGTTGTTCGCGCCGAGGCGGAACGTGTAGTGATCGCCGATGCGGGCGTTGAAGCCCAGGTCGAAGTAGCTCACCGAGGGGATGTGCTTGTTGGCGGGCTGCACCGCGCCGGTCAGCGTGCGGTTGGTGCTGGTGCGATCCTGGTCCACGCCATCGAAATAGCGCCAGCGGATCGAGAATCCCATGCCACGCTTGGTTTCGAGACCGACGCGCATCTGGTGACGCCAACGCGGGTTGGGCGAGCCGCAGACCGCGCCATAACGCTGGGCGCATTCATAGGCCTTGCTGATGCCGTTGTCGGTGATCAGATCCACCAGGTAGGTGCCGACGAAGCTGGCGGTCACGCGACCGATGTTGCCAACCTGGCGGTTGTACGACGCAGTCACGTCGATGCCCTTGGTGCTCAGCCCACCGACGTTGTGCGGCAGGTTCACGACATAGCCGTCCGAGCTGCGCCACAGCGAACCCGAGGCATCGCGATGCACGAGGTTGCAGTAGGTCGGGTTGGCGGTGGTGGTGCATTCCGACACGATCGCGTCCGAACCGTAGCCCTGGATGGCGCCGTCGACCTTGATGTCGAAGTAGTCGACGCTGGCGTTGAAGCCGGGCAGGAAGGTCGGCGTGAACACGGCGCCCACGGTGTAGGTGTCCGAGGTTTCCGGCTGCAGGCTGCGTTCACCGCCGATGAAGCCGTTGTACTGGCCCGCCGGGTTCGGCGCGACGTACTGGCCCACGGTCAGACCCTGGGCAAGGCAGCCCGCGTCCGCAGCCGTGATGGTGAAGCCGGCGCAGGGATCTTCGGCACCGTCAAGCGCGACCCGCTGGGGAGCGAAGAGATCCTGCAGGGTCGGCACGCGCACCGCGCGGTTGTAACCGCCACGGAAACGGATGTCGCGGGTCGGCGCCAGCTCGAATTCTGCCTTGTAGGTGCTGGTGGAGAAGCTGTTGCCACCCGAAACCTTATAGCTCGAGTAGCGATAGCCGCCCGTGACCGTCAGGTTGTAGATGAAGCTGTCCTGGACGAGCGGCACGCGAAGTTCGCTGAAGAACTCCTTGACGCTGTAGTCGCCCTTAACCGGCAGCGTAGCCGCGCCCTGGCCGGCAAGGTCGCCGGTCTGGTAAGCCGCGTCCGCGGTGAAATCGAGCGTTTCCTTGCGGTATTCGCCGCCAAGCACCACGCCCACGCCATCGCTGGCCCACGGGGTCTTGAGGCCGTATTCACCCAGGTCGCCCGAGACGTAGCCGCTCAGGACCTGCTCGGTGTTGATGCCGCGTTGGAAGCCCGGGATCTGCAGGTAGTTGAGCGCGGCCTGGCTCACGCCGCCGGGGTTGAAGATGTCGTAGGGAACGCAGCCGCTCTTGTCGCCCTGCAGGGTCACGCGGCAAACGGGGTTGCCGGTCGACGGATCGGTGACGACGTCGAGCGCATTGGTCAGGCGCGAGACCGAGAAGTCGTTGAAGTACGTCTCGGAATAGTTGGTACGACCGTACTGGTAGTACACGTCGTAGTTCCATGCCTTGCTCAGCTGGCCCTTGGTGCCCAGGACGGCGCGGTAGCTGGTGTGCTGCAGGTCGTCGCGGCGCGCCCCGCCTTCGACGTTGCGGCGCAGGATCTGGGCAAAGCCCTTGGTGTACTGCTGGCCGGTGGTCGGGTCGGTGAACAGGTACGGCACCGAGCCGGGGGTGTTGCCGACGACGCTGAAGGCTTCGCGCGGATCGGCGCTGACCAGCAGGTTCTCGGTGTCGCAGACCACGGCCTTCTGCGCGGCGCCCAGCAACGGGTTGTCGCAGTTGAGCGAGAGGGTGTTGCCGAAATCGCCCGACGGGGCGATCTGCGCCACGGTGCGGTCATCCATGAACATGAATTCCATGTACGGATGCAGCGCTTCGCTGATTTCGTAGTCGGCGAAAAGGCCCGCCGTGTAGCGTTCATCGGGACGCTGGTAGTAGTTCAGCGGCGCGAAGTTGTACGGCGTGAAGCCCGGGTCGAGCGTGCGACCTGCGCCGATCTGGTACGCGGTCGAGGTGAACGCGCCATCCACGGTGTCGTACACGAACAGCGTGCCGTTGGCCGAGGTGGCCGAACCGCCGCAAGCGAACAGGCGGCCGTCCTTGTCGAACTGGGCCTGCGAACGGGCCGAGAGCGAGCACGAGCTGTAGTCGCGCGAGGACTGGAGGACCGGGTTGACCTTGCGATAGCCCATGTAGGCGGTGATATGGCCGTGGCCATCGTCGAAGCCGGTGCCGAACGACAGCGTCGCGTCAACCGCGCCGCCGTTGGTCGACGTACCCTTCGGATAACCGAAGCCGCGGCGATCCAGCTCCTGCGTGATCGCGGTGCCGGCGCGGTTGTTGTGGTTGTAGAGGCTGTACTGGCCGTCGATGCGGAAGCCTTCGAACTTGGTGTCCATCACGAAGTTGACGACGCCTGCGACCGCGTCCGCGCCATAGACCGACGAGGCGCCGCCCGTCAGCACGTCGACGCGCTTCAGGATCGCAGCGGGGATGATGTTGATGTCGGCGGCCGAGCTGCTCGGGTCACCCGGGACCACGCGACGACCGTTGACGAGGACGAGCGTACGGTCCGAACCGAGGCCGCGCAGGTTCAGCGTGGCGGTGCCGGTGGCGCCGTTGGAGACGTTGGAGCCCTGCCCGGCGAAGACCTGGGGCAGCGAGTTCAGCAGGTCTTCGACACGGGTTGTGCCGGTGATCTTGATGTCTGCGTTGGAAACGACGGTGACCGGGCTGACCGATTCAAGGTTCGGCGAGGCAATGCGCGAGCCGGTGACGACGATCGGCGCGGGCGCTGCGGCGTCGTCGGCCGAAGCCTGTGCGGCTTCCTGCGCGAATGCCGGGACGGCGATCATCGCCAGACCCAGCGCTGCAGGCGCGACGGTCGCCTTCAGCAGGTTACGTGTGTTCATGAGTTTCCAGCCCCTATGACGTTGGCAAAACGATCGTTCTGCCAGGTTCAGGCCGGGCGCGGCCCCACGCATTGCGCGGATGACACTGCCCCCGGATGATGTTCGGGTGCCCCAAACGGCGGTGCAGTGTAAAGGCGGCCCTCCGGGCGGGGCCGGATATTTGTTCCTGATGTAACCATTATGCCACACTATGGAAACTATCTCCCCGCCGCTTGCCAGCGGCCGCACGCTTGGCCAACCTGCGCGTGTCGAGGAGGATGCCCCAGATGCGATCGATACGATGGCCCGCCGCAGCGGTTGCAGCCGCGATTCTGACCGCCACCGCCATGGGGGGCGTGGACGCCCGCGCGCGGAAGGACGTGGCCGCCGCGACGCCCGACGTGGTGCGCCGACTGGTCGATTGTCGCACGCAGGCCGATCCAGCGCAGCGGCTGGCCTGTTATGATCGCGAGGCTGCGGCGCTCAACCAGGCTGTGGAGGCGCGCGACGTGGTCATCGCCGACAAGGCCGAGATGAAGACGGCGCGGCGCGGTCTGTTCGGGTTCAAGCTGCCGTCGCTGAACATCTTCGGCGACGGCCGCGAGGAGGACGACGAAGTCTCCGAGATCTCGTCGACGCTCACCGCCGCGCGCCCGATCGCGGGCGTTGGCTGGCGCATCACGCTGGCCGATGGTGCGGTGTGGGAGCAGATCAGCACCGATGAGCTGGTTATGGACCCGCGCGTGGGCGACAAGGTGACGATCAGGCGCGGTGCGCTCGGCAGCTATCGCGCCAACATCGACGGTCAGCGCGGTGTCAAGATGCGTCGGGTGGAGTGACCGTCCCGCTCTCCTAGAGCCCGCCGCCGGCGTTCGGGCTGCGCGCAATGATTTCCGTGATCGCGGCGCGTTCGGCGGGCGCGATGTCCGGGTGCCAGCAGTCGATGATCATGACGACGCGCAACTCGTCGCTGTCGTTGGCGGCCTCGTGCTCGATCGTGTCGTCGAAGACGAAGGCCTCGCCCCGCTTCCATTCGCGGGTTGTCCCACCGACGCGGAACCAGCAATCGCGCGGCACGATCAGCGGCAGGTGCGCCACCAGCCGGAAATTGGCGACGCCGACATGCGGTGGAATGCGCGTGTCGGGGGCGAGCAGCGAAAACATCGCGTTCGCTCCGCACCCAGGGATGGCTGGTTGCGGCACGTTCTGCAGGAACGCCATTGTGCGCGGGCAATGGCGGGCATTGGCCTCGATCACCTGCCCACGCTGGAGCAGGTGGATGGCGGTCCAGTCGCGCGATCGGTTGAGCGCGCGCCACTGCGCCAGCGGTTCGTCCTCGCCATAGGTCAGATAGGGTTGCAGGTCGGCGGTTTCGGCACGCAGCACCGCGGCGTATTCTTCCGCGATCACGTCGGTCAGCGCTTCCCACGCCTCAAGCCATGGAAACAGGTGGCGTTCGTGGAACTCGTTCTCGCGCAGCGCGGGGTAGTGGAAATGGGTGGGCGTGCTGTGCCATGCGCGGGTACGACGGCTTATGTTCGACACGAACCGCTCCGTACGCAGGCGCGCCGCATCGTCCAGCCCGCCCAGCACGGGCGACACTCCCGCCAGCAGGTTGGTTTCGACCCGTGCTTGATGCGCGGCATAGGCCTGTTCGGCATGGGCGACGGCGCCTTGCAGCCCGGGCGGCAGATCTCCTGACGGGCGCTGGGCGAGCGCTCGTCCGAAGGTTTCTCCGCAAGCGGGATCGCCCAACTGCTCCTGCAACGAAGCCTTGGCCAGCAGGCTGAAAAAATCGAGCGGCGCGCAGACCAGCGCCTGGTGCACGGCGGCCAGCGCGCCGCGCAGATCGCCCGTGGCGCGCCGGATCGCCCCGATCTTGCGCCATTCGTCCAGCCCGAAGCCATCCGGGGCTTCGGCCAGCATCTGCTCCATCAGCCGCAGCGCCGTGGCAGTGTCACGCTGCGCCAGTGCTGCATCGACCTCGCCGGAACGCCGAGCGCGTTCTTCCGCTTCCATCAAGCCCCGCCCTTTTTGCGCTGCAGCATCGATCCCGCGTACCGCAAGCAATTGACCCGGTTCGATTGTGGCCGCATTCTGGGCAAATGCAACCTGGCCCGTGGCGCGGCTGGCGGCCGTGATCTCGGTTCGCATCCGCCCCTTTCACGGAACGGATGGAGATATACCCCGATGAAACGCATTGCCGTGCCGCTGGCTGTCGCGCTGCTCCTTGCAGCAGGAACGGCCCATGCCGAACCCGCCGCGTCGAGTGCCGCTACGGGCGAGGCGGCCCCCGCAGGCCCCTCGGCCAAGCCCGTCAACGACAAGGAAGACGTCGGCGACAGCGGCCGGATGATCTGCCGCAATGTCGAGCAGATCGGCACCCGCTTTGGCGCGAAGAAGGTCTGTGCAACCGCGAGCGACTGGGCGGTAATGCGCGCCCAGCAGCGTGAAGGTGCCGAGCGCGTGCAGACGGGTCGCTGGAAGAGCGACTGACCGGCACGCGCAAAAGCCTACTGTCCCAGCAGCCGTTTCGTCGCGATATCGGCGCTGGCATAGGCTTCCTGCCGCTCAGCGCACCAGTAGCGCAGCATGTCGAGCGGGATCTGCGCGGCGGTCACGGCGCACAATACGTGGTCGCCGGCGGAAAGCTGGCGGAAGCTGCCGGGCAGGTAGTGGAGGCGGGCAAGGCGCCCGGTCGGTGACATCAGCATGGCCCGATCCTACGCCGTGCTGTCGCTCAAAGCAATTTCGGCTGTGCGTCGCCGCTGGCCGGCAGGCGGGGCTTGGGGGCGGGGCGCAGCGATGGCGGTGCTTCGCCTGCCGTGACGTCGAGCGCGCCATCGGCGAACTTGAGCGTCAGCGCGGTGCGCGCCGCTGCCGTCGCGCGGTCCTTGATCACCGCGCCGTCGCGATCTGTGACCAGCACATAGCCGCGTTGCAGCGGCGCTTCGGGATCGAGCGAGCGGCGCAGGCGGTCGAGCGCATCGACTCGGCCGCGCAGGGCATCGATCCGCTGCAGCACCGCTTCGGGGCGCAACCGCTGCGCCGCCAGCCGGTCGCTTGCCCGCGCCAGCCGCGCAGACAGCAGTGCAGGCCGCAGTGCGCCCGCCGAACGTCCCAGCGCGCCGCGCGCGATCTCGGTGCGGTGGACAAGGCCCCGGCGCAGGCGGTCGGTCAGGTCGTCGAGCCGCTGCGCTTGCGCTTCGAGCAGCGCCTGCGGGTGTGGCAGGCGGTCGCCGCGCGCGGCCAGCCGCTCGCGCGCAAGGCCCAGCAGCCGCACCATGCCGCGCTGCTTGCGCGCGTGCAGATCGCTGAGCGTGGCCGATAGCTCGCCCAGCACCGGCACCGCAATCTCGGCGGCAGCGGTGGGGGTGGGCGCGCGTAGGTCGGCGGCGAAATCGGCCAGCGTGGTGTCGGTCTCGTGCCCCACTGCGCTGATCACGGGGATAGAGCACTCCGCGATGGCGCGGACCACCTCTTCCTCGTTGAACGACCACAAGTCCTCGATCGAACCGCCGCCGCGCGCGACGATGACGAGGTCGGGGCGTGGCACCGGGCCACCGGGCTGGATCGCGGAAAAGCCGCGCACCGCCGCTGCCACCTGCGCTGCGGCCCCCTGGCCCTGGACCAGCACCGGCCAGACCACGACATGACTGGGGAAGCGGTCGCGCAACCGGTGCAGGATGTCGCGGATCACTGCGCCGGTGGGCGAGGTGACGACGCCGATCACGCGCGGCAGGAAGGGCAGGGGCCGCTTGCGTTCGGGCGCGAACAGCCCTTCGGCCTCCAGCCGCGCCTTGGTCTTGGCCAGCAGCGCCAGCAGCGCGCCTTCGCCCGCGATCTCCATGCGGTCGATCACGATCTGGTAGTTGGAACGCCCGGGATACGTGGTGAGCTTGCCCGTGGCGACGACTTCGATGCCATCCTCGACACGGAACGACAGCCGCTGCGCGTTGCCGCGCCACATCACGCCATCGAGCCGCGCCGATTCGTCCTTGAGCGACAGGTAGACATGGCCCGAGGCCGCGCGCTTCACGCCCGAAAGCTCGCCACGCACGCGCACGAAGCCGAAACGGTCCTCGACCGTGCGCTTGAGTTGTGCCGAAATCTCCGAGATCGACAGCACGGGGGCGTTGTCCCTATCGCGTTCGCTCGCTAGGAGCCCGCCAGCCGCGTAGTCGTCGTCGGGCGAAGAAGGGAAAGCCATGAATATCCTGCTGATCGGGTCGGGGGGGCGCGAACATGCGCTCGCGTGGAAACTGGCCCAATCGCCCTTGCTCGACAAGCTCTATGCTACGCCCGGCAATCCCGGCATCGCCGATCATGCCGACCTCGTCGCGCTCGACGTGACCGATCATGCCGCCGTGGTCACGTTCTGTGAAGGCCACCGCATCGGCCTGATCGTGATCGGACCCGAAGCGCCGCTGGTCGATGGCCTGTCGGATTCGCTGCGCGCCGCCGGGTTCTCGGTGTTCGGCCCCAGCCGCCTTGCCGCGCAGCTTGAAGGCTCGAAGGGCTTCACCAAGGACTTGTGCGCCCGCGCCAACATCCCGACCGCCGGTTATGTCCGCGCAAAGTCGCTGGAAGAGGCGCGCGCCGCGCTCGCCCGCTTCGGCGCGCCGGTGGTGATCAAGGCTGATGGCCTTGCCGCGGGCAAGGGCGTGGTCGTGGCGATGACCATGGACGAGGCGCAGGCCGCGGTGGACGACATGTTCGACGGCGCGTTCGGATCGGCGGGCGCCGAAGTCGTGGTCGAGGAATTCCTCACCGGCGAGGAAGCCAGCTTCTTCGCGCTGACCGATGGCGCGACGATCGTCTCGTTCGCCTCGGCGCAGGACCACAAGCGCGTGGGCGATGGCGATGTCGGCCCCAACACCGGCGGCATGGGCGCCTACAGCCCGGCGCGCGTACTGACGCCCGAGCTGGAAGCCGAAACCATCGCCAAGATCGTGGGCCCCACGGTCAAGGCCATGGCCGACGAAGGCATGCCCTATTCGGGCGTGCTCTATGCCGGGCTGATGCTGACGGCCGAAGGGCCGAAGCTTATCGAATACAACGCCCGCTTCGGTGATCCCGAATGCCAGGTGCTGATGATGCGGCTCGAATCCGACCTGGTCGAACTGCTGCTTGCCTGCGCGGACAGCAAGCTGGCCTCGATCGCGCCGCCGACGTTCACGCCCGAACCGGCGCTGACCGTGGTGATGGCGGCGCAAGGGTATCCCGGCACCCCGAAGAAGGGCGGACGGATCGACCACATCCCCGCTGCCGAGGCGACCGGGGCCAAGGTGTTCCATGCGGGCACGACGCTTGGGTTCGATGGCGTGCTGAGCGCGAGCGGTGGGCGCGTGCTCAACGTCACTGCCAAGGGCCGCACTGTGCGGGCCGCGCGCGATGCGGCCTATGCGGCGGTCGATGCGATCGACTTTCCGGAAGGTTTCTGCCGCCGCGACATCGGTTGGCGCGAGATCGAGCGGGAGGGCTGAGACCTTCCCGCATCCGGCATCACACCATGATGTTGACGCCCGAGGTGATGTCGGTCGGCGGGCGGGGCACGGTCACGCTCGGATCGTAGCGGCTGGGCGGGTCCTGCGTGGTGATGCAGGTCGCCTTCTGCACGACCGGCGAAACCGGCGTGGCGTCGTAGCTGGTGCGGCTGGCCGGGGTGCCGGACAGGACGGGCGAAATTGGGGAAACACCTGCGCTCATGGTCTCACGCTCTGCAACGCGCGCACCTTTTGCGCGCGGACGTAGAACGGCCATGGGCGGCGGGGTTTAAGCCCCGCCTGCCAAAAAAGTTCAGCCGATTACCGGCGCGATGAGGTCCGCAAGGTCGGCCTCGGGCCGGGCGCCGTAGTGCGAGATGATCTCGGCCGCGCAGATCGCGCCCAGCCGCAGGCATTCGCCGAGCGGAAGGCCGCGCACGTGGCCGAACAGGAAGCCCGCCGCGAACAGGTCGCCCGCACCCGTGGTGTCGACCACCCTGGCCACGGGTTCTGCCGCAACGTGGGCGTGTTCGCCGCCCGAAACTGCGTGCGCGCCCTTTTCGCTGCGCGTGACGACCAGCGTCGGCACCTTAGCCTCCAGCGCGGCGATGCCTTCGTGGAAATCCTCCCTGCCGGTCAGCGAGGCGAGTTCGTGCTCGTTGGCGAACAGGATGTCGATCTCGCCCGCGTCGATCAGCGTGCGGAAATCGTCGCCATGACGCGCGATCACGAAGGAATCCGACAGCGTGAAGGCCACCTTGCGACCGGCAGCGCGCGCGGCGGCAATCGCCTTGCGCATGGCGCGGCGCGGCTCTTCGGGATCCCACAGGTAGCCTTCGAGGTAGAGCACGCCCGCCGATGCGATCAGCGTGTCGTCCAGCGCTTCGGGAGGCAGGTACTGCGATGCGCCGAGGAACGTGTTCATCGTGCGCTGCCCGTCGGGTGTCACGAAGATCAGGCACTGCGCGGTGGGCGCGCCGCCGGTGCTGGCGGGCGTGTCGAAGGCGATGCCGCCGGCATTGATGTCGTGGCGGAACACCTGGCCGAACTGGTCGTCGGCCACCTGCCCGATGAAGCCGCACTTCGCGCCGAGCGCGGCAAGGCCGGCCAGCGTGTTGGCGGCGGAGCCGCCCGAGATCTCGCGCGCGGGGCCCATCGCGGCATAGAGTTCGGCGGCACGGTCGGCATCGACCAGTGTCATCCCGCCCTTGGCGAGGCCGAGCTGCGCGATCTGGGTGTCTTCGGCCGGAGCCATGACATCGACGATGGCGTTGCCGATGGCGATGACGTCAAACTGGGGGGTGGTCATGAAGGCTCCGCAAGGCGAGGGGGAGAGGATGCCTCAGGGGGTAGCCGCGTGGCGCGCGCATCGCAAGCGTGCTGCGGCGCAGCGCGGCGGCGTTGACAGCACCGCAGGAGGCAGGTCATGCAGTTGGAATGCTGGCCCGTTTTCTCGTTCTTTGCGCGCTTTCCGCCCTGCTTGGCGCATGCGGCGGTGCAACCGGCGCCGCCACCAGCGCCACCGGCAAGGCCGCGACGATCCGCAGCACCGGCCATCCGCCGACGCGGCCTGTGCTGCGTCCGCCGCCGCAGCGTCCTGCTGCGCAAGTGCAAGTCCTGCCCGGACTCGAAGGGGTGATCGGCGCCGATGCCGAACAACTCACCCGCCTGTTCGGCGCGCCCCGGCTTGACGTGCGCGAGGAAGATGCGCGCAAGCTGCAGTGGTCGGGAGGGGCATGCATCCTCGATGCCTACCTCTATCCGCCAGCGCCCGGAGGCAAGGCCACCGCGACCTATGTCGATGCGCGCCGGGGCGATGGCCGCGATGTCGATCGGGCGGCTTGCGTCGCCGCGATGCGCAAGCCCTGATCGGTCAGTTCAGCGACCACCACCGGCGGCGCGGACGGTCGGCCACGCCATCGCCGTTCAGGTCCGTGGTGACGTAAGTCGTGCCATCGGTTGCGGGGCGGCTGGCCACGCCCGCGACATGGCCTTCGGCGCGCGCGGCGCGCAGTTCGGCCTCGCGCGCGCGTTCCTCCGCTTCGCGCGTGGCGATGTCGCCGCGCCGGGCAAGTCGCATCGAATCATAGCTCCAGCGCATCTGGCTATGCGCGAACAGGCACAGGAAACCGCCCGCCATGGCAAGGTTCTTGAGCGCCATGGCCGACTGCAGGGGATCGGCGAAGTCCCGGTGGAAGAACAGGATCGTCAGCAGGCAGAACCCGGCGAACAGGATCGCGAAAAGCCGGGTCATGAAGCCGAGCGCGATGGCGATGCCGCCGACCAGCTCGAACAGCGCCACCGGCAGCGCGAGACCATCGGGTAAGCCCGCCTTGACGATCATGGCGTTGGTGCCGACCGGATCGAACAGTTTCGACGTGCCGGAAACGATGAAGATCAAGGCCAGCAGGATGCGGCCGACGAAAGCGGCGATGGTGTTCATCGGACGTCTCTCCCACGCTGCCCCCTCGGACGGGGGTGCGCGCCGCAGCGGCGCGCTTCGTGCGCAGGATCAATCGACGGGGGCGGCGCAGGTTCCGGCGGGATCGGGCAGGGATGGAGGCAGGGGCAGGGCCCAGGCGGGGAAGGCCGGCGCGCCCGATGCCGCCACTTCGGCGAGCGTGTAGCGATCCAGCACCGCAAGGAAAGCTTCGAGCGCCTCTGCCAGCACGCCCGAAAGCCCGCAGCCACCGCGCAGGGCGCAACGGCCACAATCGGCCAGCTTCATGCCCCGTTCCAGTGCGCGCACCACTTTGCCGACCACGATCTCGTTCGCGGGGCGCGCCAGCGTGATCCCGCCTCCGCGCCCGCGCTGGCTGGTGACGAAGCCTTCGTGCACCAGCGCCTGCGCCACCTTGGCCACGTGGTTGTATGAAAGGCCCTGCTCGCCGGCGAACTTGGGCAGCGACAACGGCCCGCCCTCGCGCGCAAGCACGGCGAGCAGGCGCAGGCCGAAGTCGGTGTGTTGGGTCAGCTGCATCTATCTTTTCCGTCAGGGGTTTTCATGCCCGAGAGGGCTTGTCGAAATCAAGCATTTCAAATACTGGTAAATAAGATACCAGTTTCAGGAGAACCCCATGCGCACCGCTTCCCCCGCTGCCATTGCCATCGTCAAGTCCACCGCGCCCGCGCTCGAACAGCACGGGGTGGCTATCACCACCGCGATGTACAAGCGCTTGTTCCAGAACGAGGAAGTTGCTGCGATGTTCGATCGCGCGGCGCAGGAAAGCGGCGAGCAGCCCAAGCGGCTGGCAGCGGCGATCCTCGCTTATGCCAAGAACATCGACAAGCTCGGCAACCTTGGGCCGGCGGTGCAGCGCATGGTGGCGCGCCATGTCGAAACCGGCGTGCATGCCGAACACTACCCGCTGGTCGCCGAAGCGCTGCTGCCCGCGATTCGCGACGTGCTGGGCGCCGACGTTGCCACCGACGAAGTGCTGGGCGCGTGGGGCGAAGCCTATTGGATGCTCGCCGACATCCTGATCGCGGCGGAACAGGAAGCCTACCAAGCTGCGGCCTGATCGGGTCTGACAGGGCCGGACGCGCCACCCCTCGGCGCGTCCGGTTGCCCGGCAGTCACCAGGTCTTGTCGTCCAGCGGATCGTCGATCGATTCGTCGTGGCCCGTTCCACTCGACAGGAACACGAGGCCCATCAGCGCCCCCATCAGCATCATCGTCAACCCGATTCCCAGGAACGTGGCGATGTAGAGATGGATCGAAACCAGCCCGAACTGCGACCACAGATAGCCCCATACCCCCAGGATCGTCACCAGCGTGACGACGCCCATGCCCCACATCAGCGCACGGAAGCGTGCCCAGGCGTGGGCCGCCTTGTGCGGATCGTCGAGCGGCGAGGCTTTAGGGTTGGGAGATCTGGGCATCGGCGTGAAAGATGGGAGCGATCAGGGGCTTAGGCAATACTTTGACACTGGCTGCAATGGTGGCATCATGGCTCGTCCCGGAGGCGGGAAAAACCCGCCCCTGACCTTGGGACAGAGGAGGATGCCATGACGATTGCCAAGCTGATAGCTGGCCGTTCGGGCGAAGTCTGGAGCTGCCACGCCGAAGACTGCGTGGCCGATGCGGTTGAAGTTCTGGCGAAGAAGCGGATCGGCGCGCTGCCGGTCGAGGATGCGGGCACCGCGGTGGCCGGGATCTTCTCCGAACGCGACGTGCTCTACTGCCTCCAGGCGCATGGAGCCGACGCGCTGCGCATGAAGGTGCGCGATGTGATGACCGCGCCGGTGATCAGCGTTGCGCCGCGCGACAGCGTGTTGCAGGCGCTCAGCCTCATGACCCGCCGGCGTATCCGCCACCTTCCGGTGGTCGAGAACGGGCGGATGGTGGCGTTCATCTCGATCGGCGACCTCGTCAAGCATCGGCTCGATTCGATCGAGGCCGAGGCCGAGGCGATGCGCAGCTACATCCAGTCGGCCTGATTGTCGCACCTGCCGCTTGAGCCGGAGCGTTCGCGTCCCTATCTGAAACGGCATGAGTGAACCTGCCGTCATCCTTGCGCCCAGCGCCGCCGCGCGCGTTGCCGCCATCGCCGCCAAGCAGGCGAAGCCCGCGATCCTGCGCCTTTCGGTCGAAGGCGGCGGCTGTTCGGGCTTCCAGTACAAGTTCGGCCTGGCCGATGCGCCTGAAGCCGATGACAGCGTGGCCGAGACCGACGGCGTCAAGCTGCTGGTCGATTCGGTCAGCCTCGATCTCGTGAACGGCGCCACCGTCGAATACGTAGAATCACTGGGCGGCGCGGCCTTCCGCGTCACCAATCCGCAAGCAGCTTCCGGCTGCGGCTGTGGTTCGAGTTTTTCGGTGTGACGATCAAGGTCGCCAGCTTCAACATCAACGGCATCAAGGCACGCCTTCCGCGCCTGCTCGAATGGCTCGAGGAGACCCGCCCCAGCGTCGCCTGCCTGCAGGAAATCAAGACGCAGGACGAAGGCTTCCCCGCCGCCGAGTTCGAGAAGATCGGCTATCACGCGATCTGGCACGGGCAGAAGGGCTTCAACGGCGTGGCCATCCTTGCCGATGGCGTCCCGCCGGTGGAAGTGCATCGCGGCCTTGCGGGCGATCCCGAGGACGAGCACGCCCGCTATCTCGAAGCCGACGTGTTCGGCTTGCGCGTGGTGTGCATCTACTTGCCCAACGGCAACCCCCAGCCGGGGCCGAAGTTCGACTACAAGCTGCGCTGGATGGAGCGCCTGCGCAGCCGGATGCGCGAGCTGCTGGCCGAGGAGCGCCCGGCGCTGGTGATCGGCGACTACAATGTCATTCCCGAGGACAAGGACACCTATTCGGTGCCCGCCATGGCCAGCGATGCGCTGATGCAGCCCGAATCGCGTGATGCCTATCGCCGCCTGCTCAACGATGGCTGGACAGACGCGATCGACCTGCACAATCCGCAAGGCGGCGTCTGGACGTTCTGGGACTACCAGGCCGGGGCTTGGGCCCGCGATCATGGCTTCCGCATCGATCATGCGCTGCTCTCGCCCGCACTGGCCGACAGGCTGGCCGGTGCGGGAGTCGACAAGGCCTATCGCGGGCGGGAAAAGGCCAGCGATCACGCCCCGATCTGGGTCGCCTTGCGCGACTGAATGCAAATCGCCGGCACGGCTTGTCGTGCCGCAAGTGCGAAATATCGCAAATGCTGTGCGTTTGTTCACAGCACGGTCAAGGCGCGGCGCGCAATCGCGCACCTGCGCTGAATATCAACGGACTTTCCCTCATGCGTCTCTTCGCCAAGGACTTCTACCGCTCGCTCCTGCTCGGCTTTGCCATCGGCACGCTCGGCATGGGCGTCAGCATCGCGGCGAAGGTCCATGCGGCAGAAGCGCCCTCCACGCTGGCGGCGCCCGCCCGGTGATCGTCCGCCGGCCTCGCACCTTGGTCGCGGGGCTGGCTCTCGCGCTGGCCTTGAGCGCCTGCCAGCAACCTGCGCAGGCCGAACAGGCGGTGCGCACCCCCGAAGCCGCCGTAAAGGCCGTCGAAGCGCCCGGCCGCCGCACCGCGGTGTTCGCAGGCGGCTGCTTCTGGGGCATGGAGGCGGTGTTCAGCCACCTCAAGGGCGTGTCCAGCGTGGTCTCGGGCTATGCCGGGGGCCGCAGCGCCGATGCCGATTACGACACGGTCAGCACCGGCACCACCGGCCATGCCGAATCGGTGCGCGTCACCTACGATCCCGCCGTGATCCGCTACGACCAGCTGCTGCAGGTGTTCTTCGGCGTCGCCAGCGATCCCACCCAGCTTGATCGGCAGGAGCCCGACGTCGGCCCGCAATACCGCAACGCGCTGTTTCCGCGCGATGCGGAGCAGGCGCGCGTCGCTGCCGCCTATATCGCGCAACTGCGCCGTCTTGATCCGTGGAAGCGCCCGATCGTCACGCGGATCGAACCGGGCAAGAGCTTCTATCCGGCCGAAACCCATCACCAGGACTTCGCGCTGAAGAACCCGAACCACGGCTATATCCGCCGCTGGGACGTCCCCAAGGTCGCCGCGTTGCAGCGCACGTTCCCGCAGCTCTGGTCCGCGCGGTTCCAGCCCAATTGATTGCGGATTCGGGCGGCTGCGCCTATCTGGAAGGCATGGGCGGCCACCATCATCACCATTTCGCAGGCGAAACGCTGATCGGCGCAGCGCGCGACGTGCTCGTCGCGTCGGGCGAGCAGTGGACCGATATGCGCGCCGACGTTTTCGAGGCCCTGGCGGATCGCGAAAAACCGGCCTCGGCCTACGACATCGCCGAAAGCGTCGGCACGCGGCGGGGCAAGCGCGTGGCGGCCAACAGCGTCTATCGCATCCTCGACCTGTTCGTGCGTACCAACCTCGCGCGCCGCGTGGAGAGCGCCAATGCCTACCTCGCCAACACCCATCCCGGCTGTCGCCACGATTGCATCTTCCTGATCTGCGACGTCTGCGGACAGGCGACGCACCTTGACGACGACCGCCTCACCGGGGCGCTGCGGCAGGCGGCGCAAGGCGCGGGCTTTGCCGATGTGCGCCCGGTGGTGGAACTGCGCGGGGTGTGCAGACACTGCGCCTGAGCCACACCTGACGGCGCCCCAACGGCACCCGACGTGGTCACAGCGCCTTGCGCATCCGCTTCAACGGCACCGGCGCTCCGCCGCGCGCGTCCTCGATTTCTTCGACCACCTGGTAGCCGGACACGGTATAGAGGGGCACGCCCGACAGCGTTCCCATCAGCTCGCATGCGGTGAAGCCTTCGCTCTTCGCTGCCGTCTCGCAATGGGCCAGCAGCGCGCGGCCCACCCCGCGCCGGGCGAAGGCGGGGACGGTATACATCGCGCGGATGCGCGCCGCTTCGGCGGCGGGATCGAGCAGGCGGGGCTCGCGCAAGGCGGTGCTGTGGTCACCGCCATAGAGCGTGGCGCGACGGCTCCAACCGCCGCACCCGGCGATGGTGCCGTCGATCTCGGCGACGAAATACGTCCCGTCTTCAACGAGTTGCTGGTCGAGCCCCATCACCGCGCGACTCGATTCGACCTGTTCGGGCGAAAGGAACCCGGCTTGGAGCTGGCCGATCGCGGCGTCCATCACCGCGCGCAAGGCGTCAAGGTCTGCAGGCGTGGCGGAGCGAATTGTGATTGCGGTCATCGCCTTGGCCATGCCGCGTGCCCGCCCGCTCGTGCAAACGCTTTGTTGTGGTTGGACGGCGCGTGACAAGGGTGTAAGGCGGGCGAATGTCCGCAATCCCGGCCACCCCGCTCCTCGACACCGTCGACACCCCCGACGACCTGCGCAAGCTCCCCCCCTCGCAGCTCCGCCAGCTGGCGGACGAGTTGCGCGCCGAGATGATCAGCGCGGTCGGGCAGACCGGCGGGCACCTGGGGTCAGGGCTCGGCGTGGTCGAGCTGACCGTGGCGATCCATTACGTGTTCAACACGCCTGAAGACCGGCTGATCTGGGACGTGGGCCACCAGGCCTATCCGCACAAGATCCTGACCGGGCGGCGAGACCGCATCCGCACGTTGCGCCAGCCCGGTGGCCTGTCGGGCTTCACCAAGCGCAGCGAGAGCGAATACGACCCGTTCGGCACCGCGCATTCGTCCACGTCGATCTCGGCGGCGCTGGGCTTTGCCGTCGCCAACAAGCTGGCGGGCGCGCCGGGCAAGGGCATTGCGGTGATCGGCGACGGAGCGATGAGCGCCGGCATGGCCTACGAGGCGATGAACAACGCGCAAGCCGCGGGCAATCGCCTGATCGTGATCCTCAACGACAACGACATGTCGATCGCGCCGCCGGTCGGCGGGCTTTCCGCCTATCTCGCGCGGCTGGTCTCGTCGGGGCCGTTCCTCGGCCTGCGCGACACGCTGCGCAAGATCTCGCGCCGCCTCCCAGAGCCGCTGCACAAGGCGGCGAAGAAGACCGACGAGTTCGCGCGCGGGCTCGCCATGGGCGGCACGCTGTTCGAGGAGCTGGGCTTCTACTACGTGGGTCCGATCGACGGCCACAATCTCGACCAGCTGATCCCGGTGCTGGAAAACGTGCGTGATGCCGCCGAAGGGCCGTGCCTGATCCATGTCGTGACGCAGAAGGGCAAGGGCTATGGCCCGGCCGAGGCGGCGGCAGACAAGTACCACGGCGTGCAGAAGTTCGACGTCATCACCGGCGAGCAGGTCAAGAGCGCGGGCGGCCCGCCCAGCTATACCAATGTCTTTGCCCAGGCGCTGGTGGCCGAAGCCGCGCGCGATGCCACGATCTGCGCGATCACCGCGGCGATGCCGTCGGGCACCGGGCTCGACAAGTTCGCCGCCACCTACCCGGATCGCAGCTTCGACGTGGGCATTGCCGAACAGCACGCGGTGACGTTCGCGGCGGGGCTGGCGGCAGAGGGGATGCGCCCGTTCTGCGCGATCTATTCGACCTTCCTGCAGCGCGCCTATGACCAGGTGGTGCATGACGTGGCGATCCAGAACCTGCCGGTGCGCTTCGCCATCGACCGCGCAGGGCTTGTCGGCGCGGACGGCGCGACGCACGCGGGCTCGTTCGACGTGACCTACCTTGCCAGCCTGCCCAACATGGTGGTCATGGCGGCGGCGGACGAGGCCGAGCTGGTCCACATGACGCACACCGCGGCGTGCCACGACAGCGGGCCGATCGCGTTCCGCTATCCGCGCGGCAACGGCGTGGGGGTGCCACTGCCGGAAACGCCCCAACGGCTGGAGATCGGCAAGGGCCGGATCGTGCGCGAAGGCTCCAAGGTGGCGCTGCTGTCGCTGGGCACGCGTCTGGCCGAAGCGCTCAAGGCGGCGGACCAGCTCGAAGCGAAGGGCCTGCCGACGACCGTAGCCGACCTGCGCTTCGTCAAGCCGCTCGACACCGACCTGATCCGCCGCCTGATGGCGACGCACGAAGTGGTGGTGACGATCGAGGAAGGCTCGATCGGCGGGCTGGGCGCCCACGTGCTGACCATGGCGAGCGACGAGGGTCTGACCGATGCCGGGCTGAAGATCCGCACCATGCGCCTGCCCGACGTATTCCAGGACCATGACAGCCCGGACAAGCAGTACGACACGGCGGGGCTCAACGCGCCGCAGATCGTCGATACCGTGCTGAAGGCGCTGCGCCACAACAGCGCCGGGGTCAGCGAAGCGCGCGCCTGACCTGCTCCGATGGCAAACCGGATGCCCGCGCGCTTAATTAAAGCGCGTGGGCCGGTACCAGCATCCAGATCCCGGCGGGAATCTGCGCAAGGGGCATGTGCAGCCAGGTGATCGCCAGCCACGGGAACGAGGCGGCGGCTAGCCAGACACCCAGCTCCTTCGCATGGGCAAGATCGGGCCAGAACGAGGTGCGCTTCATCCAGGCGCGCCATTCGCCGCCATGGAGTTCCTTCTTCTTGCGATCCTGCAGGTGCGAGCCCAGCAGTGCCAGCAGCGCGATACCGCCCGCCAGGATGAAGGTGCGCGGGATCGGCGCGACCAGCATGTGCGACACCGCCCAGATCGCAAAGGCCATCATCATCGGATGGCGGGTGATCTTGAACAAGCCGCGCGGAAGCTGCGCGGACAGGCCGTGGACGCGGGCCCCGGCCAGCGCCGGATTTCCGCCAAGCGACGCCATGAACAGCGCCAGCGCCACGAGCGTGAGCAGGCTCGACACCGTCCACGGCAGCGCCGCCATGCCGTCCCACAGCGGTGTTCCGGCCGGGGTGCGGTGGAATGCGACCACCATCCAGCCGAAGGTGGCCAGTGCCACCACCGAATAAAACGCCAAAAACCCCCGCAAGCTCAGCAGTTTGACCAGAAAAGGCCGCAGGGGATGGGACAAGGCGAAGTGCGTTCCAAGAAACGCAGCCATTGCGACTGCCAGCCAGATCAGTTCCATCGTGCCCCCTTGCTGCCGCCCTCTGCGAGGCGGTCATGCCGAGGCCTTATTGATAGGCCTTCGGCAGTGATCCTTCCTGCGGAGTTCTGTATCGGTCCCGCAGTCTTGTCTGATGATTTACCATGTTCTGCGCGACCCCGTCGACATAGATCGCAACCGGACCGGACGCTACTTCGAGCGGATCGCCGTCCCATATCACGACATCGGCGGCAAGGCCGGGCTTGAGGCTGCCGAAATGGGTGGCCTCGCCCAGGATGTCAGCCGGAACCGAGGTGATCGCGGCGAGCGCCTGGCCCCAGCTCAACCCGGTGGCGCCCGGCATCCGCCCGACGGCGACGAGGTTGCCTGCATATTGCGGGGCGTAGCGCGGCTGGTCGTTGTCGAAGAAGCCGCCCAGGCCCACCTTGACCCCTGCCGCCTGCATCCGGCCGACGTTGGACTGCGTCGCGCCGAGCGTTTCGAAGCGGCCCGGCAGGTCCGTCATCGCGCTGGCCAGCACGGGCACGCCCGCGGCGGCGATCTCGTGCGCGACGCGCCAGCCTTCCGCCGCGCCGACGATCACCAGCTTCAGCGCCGGAAATTCGCTCTTGAGCCGCAGGACCTGCCGGATGTCTGCCGCGCGTTCCACATGGACGTAAAGCGGCTGCCTGCCGGTGACGACCGGGATCAGGGCGGCGGCGTCGAAGCGCGTGAGCAGGCCGTCGTCGGCGCGCCCCTGCGCGGTCTGCGCCATGCGCGGATCCAGCGGGATGTCGTCTCCGGTCGTTGCGGGTGCGCCCTTGCCCGCGCCGATCTTCCCCCCGCCGATCTTCGAAATGCCGGTGCGACGGTCGAAGTCGGCCGCTTCGCGCAGGGCATTGCGCAGCACCGCCTGCGCCGCGACGCGGCTGCCGCCTGCAAGGTCCGCCCCGCGTTCGCCCAGTTCGACGAACTGGAAGGCGCGGGGGCGATTGACCGGGTTGGCATCCGTGCCAAGGTCGATGATCGCGCCCTGCCCTGCGAAGATCGCGTTGGCCGCCATCGGCGCGACGGCGGCGCGGGTGACGCCGCCCGCACGGCTCACGCCGATCGGCGTGGCGTCGGGATCGATCGCGGCGGACACATCGAGCGCGGCGTTGAAGCCCGCCTTTTCGGCATAATCGTCGTTGCTTTCGTCGACCGCGCCGACATCGACGAGGCCGAGGTCGGTGACCGCGCTGACAAGGCCGGGCGTGACCCACTTGCCCGCGCCGTCGATCACCTTGACGCCAGCGGGCACGGCCACGCCCGCGCCTGCGGCGACGACCTTGCCACCGCGCACGACGACCGTGCCGTTCGCGATCGGCGCGCTGCCGTCGCCGATCGCGACAGTGGCGTTGGTAATCGCGAAATCCTCTGCCTGTTGCGGCGATGATTGGGCCAGCGCAGGGACCGAGACCGACGCCGCGAGCAGCGCGATCGTGCTGCGGATAAGGGTGCGGGCCTTCACTTCACGTCTCCTTCGCCGGGCTGGCCAAGTTCGAAATCGGTCACCGGGCGGCGCGTGCGGTCCATCGCGTCATAGAGCAACGCGCCATCGACCCAGACCTTTTCGGGCCGTGCATAGACCGACAGCGGATTGCCGTTCCACAGCACCACGTCGCCCATCTTGCCGGGTGTCAGGCTGCCGGTCATGCCGTCTATGCCGAGCGCCCGGGCCGGGTTCAGCGTGAACCACGAGATGACCTGTTCGTCGGGAATCCGGATGCCGATGCGGCGGCCATCGCCCTGCGCCTTGGCCGCTTCCTGGTTCAGCCGCTGGATGCCGTACTCGTCGTCGGAATGGATGATCACGCAGGCGCCTGCATCAGCGAGCAGCGCGGCGTTTTCGGGGATGCCGTCATAGGCTTCCATCTTGAAGCCCCACCAATCGGCCCAGATCGCGGCGCAGATGCCGTTCTGCTTGAGCAGGTCGCCGATCTTGTAAGCCTCGACCGCGTGGTGGAAGGCACTGACCTTGTAGCCGAATTCCTTGGCCATATCGATCACCAGCGCCATTTCGTCTGCGCGGTAGCAGTGGTTCTGGACGAGGATCTTCCCCGCCAGCACGTCGGCCAGCGTCTCCATGGCGAGGTCGCGCGAATCGAGCTTACCCGCATCGCGCTTCTTCTTGTATTCGGCGGCCTTGATCCAGGTCTGCCGGTCGACCGCGAAGTTGCCCATGCGGGTGGACGGCATCTGGTTGCGCTCGCCATAGACGCGCTTGGGGTTCTCGCCGCAGGCCATCTTCAGGCCATAGGGCGCGTCGGGGAACTTCATGCCCTGCACGGTGCGGCTGGGCACGTTCTTGAGCACGACCGAGCGCCCGCCCATCAGGTTGGCCGAGCCGGGCAGGATCTGCAGCGACGTGACGCCGCCATTGGCCAGCGCGCGGGTGAAGCCGGGATCCTGCGGCCAGACCGAATGTTCCGCCCAGACTTCGGGCGTGGTCGGGCTGGTCGCCTCGTTGCCGTCGGAATGGGCCTGCACGCCGGGGCTGGGATAGACGCCGAGGTGGCTGTGGATGTCGATCACGCCCGGCGTCACGAACTTGCCCGCGCCGTCGATGCGGCGATAGCTTCGCGGCACGGCGAGATCGGCGCCGCCGACCGCCTCGACCTTGCCGCCCGAAACCAGCACGGTGCCGTTGTCGATCCGCTGCCCGGTGCCGTCATAGACGGTCGCGCCGACGATCGCGATCGCCTCGCCCGGATAGGGCTTGTACGTCGAGGGGTACGGGTTGTCCTTGAGCTGGTAGCTCTCGTCGGTCTGCTTGGGCTTGGCCAAGCCTGCCGTGGCGGACAGCGCGAGCGCGAGGCCCGCCAGTGCGTGCGCGGCTAGCTTTCCGAAAGGTCGCGTGGTCATCGTGTCAGCCCCCTTACTTCACGCCATGCATCAGACGGCGCAGCGGCACGGCCAGCAGCAGCAGCAGCACGCCGATGGCGACCGCGACCCAGCCGATCGTGCTGAACACGGCGGTATAGGTGTCGAGGCTGCGCTTGAGGTTGGTCACCTGTCCGCCCACGGTCTCGACGCTTGCCACCTGCGCGACGATCCCTGCGACGTACTGCGCGACCGAGATCGAGAGGAACCAAACGCCCATCATCAGCCCGACGATGCGCGCAAGGCTCAGCTTGGTGATCATCGACAGGCCGACCGGCGAAATGCACAGCTCGGCGATCGAGTGGATCAGGTAGAGCCCGGCGAGCCACCAGATCGAGACCTTGAAGTCAGGCCCGGCGAACTGCGCGCCCCACACCAGGAACAGGAAGCCCGCGCCCACGCCCGCCAGCGCCACGCCGAACTTGACCGGGATGCTGGGTTCGATCCCGCGCTTGCCCATCGTCGCCCACAGGATCGACATCAGCGGCGCGAGCATGACGATGAAGATCGCGTTGAAGAACTGGGTCTGCCCGGCCGAGATCGAGAACAGGCCGAAGATCGACAGGTCGGTGTTGCGGTCGGCGAACAGCGTCAGCGACGAACCCGCCTGTTCGAACAGCGTCCAGAACACGGTGTTGAACACGATCAGCACCATGGCCGCGACCATCATCTGGAATTCGACCTTGCTGCCTTCCTTCCAGGCATAGAACAGGATCACCGGCACCCCGAGGATGAACGTGCCGAACAGCAGCTTGCCCATCAGCGGCAGCGCCAGGACATAGCCCAGCAGCCCGGCGCCTTCGGCGGCAGGCGTCGCGCTCATCAGGTTCTGGAACAGGAACAGCACCACCGGCACCGCGATCGCCGCGCCGAGGAAAATCAGCAGGCCGCGGTCCTTGGTCTGCCCGGCAGGCGGCTCGCCATAGCCCGACAGGCGCCCGCCATCGAACTGGATCAGGCTCCAAGAAAACACCATGCCGATCGCGGCGAGGCCGAACCCTGCCCACCAGCCCACGGTATCGGCCAGCAACGGGCACAGCAGCTGCGAGAACAGCGAGCCCAGGTTGATGCCCATGTAGAAGATGGTGAAGCCCGCATCCTTGCGGGTATCGCCCTTGGGGTAAAGCTCGCCCACCATGGTCGAGATGTTAGGCTTGAAGAAGCCGTTGCCCACCGTGATCAGCGACAGGCCGACGAGCAGCAGCAGCGTGAAGGCCGAGGAGCGTGTGCCTGCGGATTCGAACCCGCCCTTGGGCACGGCGCGCGCCACGCTGCCATCGGGGGCGAGCAGCGAGACGGTGCCGTCCTCGTTGCCCTTGATCAGCAGTTTCTGCGCGCCATCCACGACATAGCGCTTTTCAAGGCCGGTGGAGGTGGGGCGGTCGAGCGTGTTCTCCTCGACCACTTCGTAGCGCTGGCCTTCGATCACCGCGTGCGGCTTGGCCGTCTCGCCGCCGAAGCACAGGATGAAGTAGCCCGCCGCCATCATCAGCGCGCCGAACTTCACCGATCGCTTCGAGCCGAGGTAGCGGTCGGCGAGCAGCCCGCCGACCAGCGGCGTCAGGTACACCAGCGCGGTGAAGCCGCCGTAAAGGCCGGTCGTGGTGCTGTCGCTGAACAGGAAGTGCTTGGTCAGGTACAGCGTCAGCAGCGCGCGCATCCCGTAGTAGCCAAAGCGTTCCCACATCTCGGTGGTGAACAGCCGCGCGAGTTGTCGCGGGTGGCCGAACCAGCCATGGTCGGCCGAACCCTGTTCGCTAGTCGCTGTCATCAGGTGATATGCTCCCCGTCCTCGTTCCGGCATGGCCCGCAGCTCTTCGGCGCGGCGCCGCAAAGCGTGACATAGTAGCGGCAATGCGGGGTTTGGGAAGAATCCGATTGCGACTGCAACCTGTTCGCCAGATCCTGCGGCGGGCGGGACCGGGCGCGAAAGGATTGCAGTCGCCAGCGCCGCCGCCGTGCAACAATCTTGCCCGCTGGTCGATGGCAGGTGACGCGCCCAGGCACCGGATGTGACGAAAACCGCTGCCGACCTGACCTGTAGTGCCCGCCAGCCCGAAAAAAGCGTCCAGAACCGGACATTTGGCCCTTTCGGAGCCGATACTATGCCATAAGTTAAGTTGTACTCCATATCGCGATCTGGCAATCTTTTGCTGCTGTTCGCCCGGACGGGGGTCAAGGGCGGCGCGAATTGTCTTGGGATCGAGGGGGGTGTCTTTTTTGGCACCCGCGGAGGGAAACAACCGGATGATCAGATCCGAACTCTTGCAGGCGCTGGCCAAGGAAAGCCCGGGCATGCGCGCAGAGGAAATCGAGCGCGTCGTCGACGTGTTCTTCGATGAAGTGGGCAAGCGCCTGGCCGAAGGCGGGCGTGTCGAACTGCGCGGCTTCGGCGCGTTTTCGACCCGTGAGCGCGAAGCGCGCAAGGGTCGCAACCCGCGCACCGGCGATACCGTCGAAGTGCCGGGCAAGCGCGTGCCCTATTTCAAGCCCGGCAAGGAAATGCGCCAGCGCCTGAACACCGAATAAGGCGCTGACGACCCGGCAGCCACTGCCCGCCCGGCAAGCGACTTGCCGGGGACGGCTGCCTGTGCAATCGCCGCACGCAAGCCTCTGCAAGCGGACGTGGCGGAATGGTAGACGCCGGGGACTTAAAATCCCTTGAGCTTTGCTCGTGCGGGTTCGAGTCCCGCCGTCCGCACCAGCAGGCCATGCGCCTGGCCGGTCAGACCTTGGGGTCGATGCGCCAGCTTGCTTCGCGCCGCCCGCCGTGCGGGGTGATCGTGATGATCTCGTCGTCGAGCACGACGCGCAGGCGCTCATTGGTGGTCCACGTCAACTTGCGGATGCGGCCATCGATCGCCACCAGCGATGCCATGTGGGTTAGCCCCGCGTGCTGGTGGGTCAGGCCCAGCGCATCGTTGCGGGTCATCTTGGCATAGGCGGTACTGGTCCAGCCCTGGATGCGTGGCTCGGTCTGGCCACGGATCACTTCTGCGCTGGCGTTCGGCTGGTCCGAGGCGAGGCCCACGGCCAGTTGGCGACCATCGGAAAGGCGGGCCTCGAACAGCATGTTGCCCTTGGGGCGCAGCTTGATGTCGGTGGCGAAGTGGGTCCACTGGATCAGCGGGCGCGTGGCCGATCCCGGCGCGGCGACGGCATCACCGGGTTGGCTGCCTGTCTTGCTGGCCGTGTTGCTGGCCGCGTCGCTGCCGGCGTCCTTGCCCGTATCGTCGGGTGCATCGGGCGCTGCGTTGCGCGCGGTGATGTCCCTGACCAGATCGACCGTCAGCACGAAGTGCCCCGGCCGGTAGAGGACCGTGCGGGCATGGATGATGCCGAGCCGCGTTTGGCGCACCGAGGCGCAGATCAGCGTGCAGCCGTCGCGTTCATCGACCTTGCGGATGGCATTGCCATAGGGGGGATAGGGTTCGGTCAGCGGCGGCCAGGGATCGCGCCCGTCCAGCTCGATCGTGTTGTGTGCGCGCGCCGAAATGGCATAGGTGCGCATCGGGTCGGTCTTGTAGGCGAACTTGCCCGTCTCGCGCACGATCTCGACGCCGTCGTACCAGACGTAGGACAAGTCGTCGTTGTGCTTGTGCACCGCCGATTGGGCGCTGCCCATCAGCAGGAAATAGGCGTTGGGCGGGATGGCTTCGGTGAGGGCGGGGCTGGTTGCTGCCGCTGCCGCCGTGCCCGAACCGGCGGGATTCGCATCGGCCATGGCTTCCTCGGCCATGTCCTCGTCGGACGTGTCTGCATCGGCCCCGTCCGCAGGGAGCGCGTTCGTGTCGGCCAGCGTTGCCGGATGGGCTGCGGCTGCGGCAGCTGCAGTGGCGTCGCGGTCGCGGCGGATGACATAGCCGCCAGTCTGGAACAGCCCGGTCTCGCGCGGGGCTTCCGCGCTCGGCGGGCCGGAGACATGGCCGTTGGTATCGCCCACCATCACGATCCGGTTGTCGGGCGTGCGGAACCAGCGCTCGATCGCCTCGCTCTTCTTGAGCAGCCCTGCGATGTCCTGGTATTCCTCGAACCAGCGCGCGGCCATCAGCTGGCGCAGCTTCATGCTGGCGTAGACCTGGTAGCCCGGCGAGTTTTCCTTGTGCAGCCCGTCGTCGGTGAACTGGCTACGCAGCAGCGCCTGGAGCGTCTTCTTGACGAAGGCGTGGATTTCGGGACGGTCCTGCTCGGGCAGGACTTCGGCCAGCGCGCGCACGCCCACCAGATCGTCGAAGGTGTGGTTGGTCAGCCGGACGGGAATGACGTGCAGGATCTGGCGGACATGTTCTTCGGCCAGCGTGCGCAGCACTTCCTGCTCTTCGTGCGTGGCGATGCCCTGGCGCACTTGTGCTGCGCCCATGATATAGGCGAGCGTTGCGGCGCGGTGGCCGGTCACCTTGTCGGCCCAGGCGTACTTGTTCTTCTTCTTGTTGACGATGTGGAACTGACGCCAGTCGAGCAGCAGTTCCAGCGGCCAGCGCAGGAACCGCGCGTCGCCGGTCTTCTCGAAGGCGATCAGGTGGCCTTCGGTCATGCGGAACATGTGCAGCTGCGCGCACCAGTTGCGATCGTGGAACGGATCCGCGCTCCAGGCGACGGGCAGCGTCAGCGTGTAGGGCTCGATATCCGCGCGCGGCGTGAACACGTTGTAGTCGGGCGAAGGCGCCGCCTTCGTGCCCGGCGTGAAGCCGAGCTGCCGGACCACGATCGGCAGGGGCAGGGCTGAAGCGTCCTGTGCAGTCGGGGAAGAAGCGCGATCGGACGGCAGCATCGGTCGTTTCCTGCAAGTTCCGGCAAAGGCTTCTCCAGAACGGCGCGACTGATATGGAGGGCCGGATGGGCGGTCAATAGCAGGAAGGACCGGACTGCGACCATCGGCGATGCAACGGCTCAGGCCCGTGGCGGGGTGCGCCGGTAGCTGAGTGCTTCGGCGATATGAGACCGGCCCACCGTCTGTGCGCCCGCCATGTCGGCGATGGTTCGGCTGACGCGCAGGATGCGCGTATAGCCGCGCGCGGACAGGCGCATCGTTTCGGCGGCCTGCGCCAGCAGCCTGCGCGCAGGCTCGTCGGGCGTGGCGAAGCGATCGAGCAGGTCGCCGTCGAGTTCGGCGTTGTTGCGCCGTCCGGTGCCTTCGAGCCGCCGCGTCTGCACGGCGCGCACGGCAGCGACGCGCGCGGCGACCTCTGCCGACCCTTCCGCGGGCGGCGGCAGCGCGAGGTCGGCGGCAGAGACGGCATCGACCTCGACGTGCAGGTCGATGCGATCGAGCAGGGGGCCGGAGACCTTGGCCTGATAATCGCCCGCGCAGCGCGGGGCGCGGCTGCAGCCGAGCGCGGGATCGCCGAGGTGCCCGCAGCGGCACGGGTTCATCGCCGCGATCAATTGCACGCGCGCGGGGAAGGTGACGTGGGCATTGGCGCGCGCCACGGTAACTTCGCCGGATTCGAGTGGCTGGCGCAGCGAATCGAGCACCGCGCGCTGGAATTCGGGCAGTTCGTCGAGGAACAGCACGCCCAGGTGCGCGAGGCTGACTTCGCCCGGTCGCACGCGCAGGCCCCCGCCGGTCAGCGCGGCCATCGAGGCGGAATGATGGGGCGCGCGGAACGGGCGGGCGCGGCTGATCCGGCCGTCCTCGAGCAGACCGGCGACCGAGGCGACCATCGATACTTCAAGCGCTTCGGACGCGGTCAGGTCGGGCAGGATGCCGGGCAGGCACGAGGCGAGCAGCGACTTGCCCGCACCGGGCGGGCCCACCATCAGCAGGTTGTGCCCGCCTGCCGCGGCGATTTCGAGCGCGCGGCGCGCCACTTCCTGCCCCTTGACCTGCCGCAGATCGGCCATGCGGCGCGGCGGTTCGGCTTCGCCGGCCGCGGGCGGCGCGAGGCGCTGCGTGCCCTTGAGGTGGTTGAGCAGGCCGACCAGATCGGGCGCGGCGATCACCTCGATCCCGCTGGCCCAGGCGGCCTCGGTTCCTTGCGCTGCCGGGCAGATCAGGCCCTTGTTCGCCGTGCTGGCATGGAGCGCTGCAAGCAGCACGCCGGGGCTGGCGATGACCCGCCCGTCGAGCGCCAGTTCGCCCACGGCGACCAGATCGGCCAGCGCCTCGCGATCGACCACGCCCATCGCGGCGAGCAGCGCCAGCGCGATCGGCAGGTCGTAGTGCGAACCCTCCTTGGGCAGGTCGGCGGGGGCGAGGTTGACCGTTATGCGCTTGGGCGGCAGGGCCAGCCCCAGCGCGGCGAGCGCGGAATGGACCCGCTCGCGGCTTTCGCCGACCGCCTTGTCGGGCAGGCCGACGACGCGGAATGCCGGTACGCCCGGGGCGATCTGGCATTGCACTTCGACGCTGCGCGCCTCGAGTCCCAGATAGGCGACCGTCGATACCAGCGCGACCATGAAACCCCGGCTTGCCCCTCACAGACCCGCTTTGCGCGGATATACGTGTTCTTACGGATGATGGGTCGGCAGGGAAGCCAATCCCGCCAAAATGGCGCAATACGATGGTTAATTGATGAAGGAGAGGGAGCCCTAAGATGCGCTAACCTTGGCTCGTTCCGACTTCGCAAGAACTTGGGACGGAAGGGTCGGGCATGTCCCGCATCTCCTTCAATCTTGCCCGAAATATCCTTCATGCCCTTGGGGCGATGGTATTCGCCGCCACGTGTCCGGGGGCGGGGTTCGCCCGCGACGGTGGTCATGCACCGGCCGCCCGCAGCGACCGGCTGGTCAACCTGCACAGCCGCTATATCGATGCCTGGTCCGGGCAGGCGCAGGTGCCGATCGCGCAGTTCGGCCCGTTCCTCGTCATCGACAGGACGCGCGCGATGCTCGTGCGTGAAACCGACACCAGCGCGCCGCGCCACTTCGTCCGGATGATGGCCTCCTTCCCGACGATCCGCGTGCTCGAATTCCGCGATTGCCCCGGAACGCTGGACGACAACGCCAATCTCGTGCTGGGGCGCATGATCCACGAGCGCGGCCTTGCCACCGACGTGCCGCCCGGCGGTTCGGTCCGGTCAGGCGCGGTGGACCTGTTCCTGGCGGGCGTGCGCCGCACCGCCGCGGCCGATGCCACCTTCGCGGTCCATGCCTGGCTGGATGAGGATGGCCTGCGCCCGACCAGCTTCGCGCCGGATTCGCCGGTCAACCGCAAGTACGTGCAGTTCTACCGCGAGATGGGCGGCATGGCACCCGATGCGGCAGCAGCGTTCTACGACCTGACCAACTCGGTGCCCAACGAACAGGCGCTGTGGCTGAGCGTGCGCGACATCGCCCGCTTCGCGGTGATCGACATTCGCTGACGCATCCGTTCCGGTTCGGCGATCAGTGCGCCGCGCCCCATGACGGGCCGGAGCCGATCTCCACCCCGAGCGGCACCGACAGCATCACCGCCGGGGCCGCCGCGCCCACCATGACCGCCTCGATCACGCCGCGCGCCCGTTCCACGTCGCCTTCCGGCAGTTCGAACACCAGTTCGTCGTGGACCTGCAACAGCATCCGCACCCCCTTGCCGTCCTTTGGCCCCAGCCCCGCCGCGTCGAGCGCAGGGCTCATGCGCACCATCGCGCGCTTGATGATGTCCGCACAGGTGCCCTGGATCGGCGCATTGATGGCGGCGCGCTCGCTGCCCTGGCGCTCGGCCTGGTTCTTGGAGTTGATGCGCGGGAACCACGTCTTGCGACCGAACAGCGTTTCCGAATAGCCGCGCTCGCGCACCTGCTCCAGCGTATCGTGGATGTAGCGCTGGATGCCGGGGAAGCGCTCGAAGTAGCGGTCGATCATGCCTTGCGCCTCTTCGGCGGTGCAGCCGAGGCGCCCGGCCAGCCCCCAGCGGCTGATACCGTAGAGGATGGCGAAGTTGATGGTCTTGGCGCGTCCGCGCGTGTCGCGGTCGACCGTGCCGAACATTTCCATCGCGGTGCGCGCGTGGATGTCCTCGCCGGCGGCGAAGGCGTCCCTCAGCGCGGGCACGTCGGCCATGTGCGCGGCAAGGCGCAGCTCGATCTGGCTGTAGTCCGCCGCCAGCAGCACGTTGCCGGGTTCCGCCACGAAGGCGTCGCGGATCTGGCGGCCGATCTCGGTGCGGATCGGGATGTTCTGCAGGTTGGGATCGTTGGAGGACAGCCGCCCGGTCTGCGCGCCGACCAGGCTGTAGCTGGTGTGGACGCGGCCGGTCGCCGGGTTGATCGCTGCCTGCAACGCATCGGTGTAGGTGGACTTGAGCTTGGACAGCTGGCGCCATTCCAACACCAGCGTCGCCACTTCCGCGCCCTGCCCGGCGAGCGTTTCGAGCACCGACTGGTCGGTCGAATACTGGCCGCTCTTGCCCTTCTTGCCGCCCTTGTAGCCCAGCTTGTCAAACAGCACGTCGCCCAGCTGCTTGGGGCTGCCGATGGTGAAGGGACCGCCGGCCTTTTCGTGGATCACGCCTTCCAGTTCGGCGATCTTGCCTGCGAACTCGGTGGAAAGCGCGGCGAGGCGGTCGCGATCGACCTTGATGCCGTGCCGCTCCATCTGCGCGACCACCGGCACCAGCGGGCGATCCACGGTCTGGTAGACGCGCGTGCCGCCCTCGTCGGACAGGCGCGGGGCGAACAGGCGGTGCAGCCGCCAGGTGACGTCGGCGTCCTCGGCGGCATAACGGGTGGCGTCGGCCAGCGGCACTTCGGCGAAGGAGATCGCCTTCTTGCCCGTGCCGCACAGGTCCTTGAACGTCATCGTGGTATGGCCGAGATGCCTTTCGGCCAGTTCGTCCATGCCGTGCCCGGCCAGGCCCGTCTCGCTGCGCCCAGCATCGAGGCAGAAGCTCATCACCATGGTGTCGTCGATCGGCGCCGTGGTGATGCCGTATCGGGCCAGAATCGTGATGTCGTACTTCACGTTCTGCCCGACCTTCAGCACCGCATCGCTTTCGAGCAGCGGTTTGAGCGCGGCCAGCGCCTCTGCCCGGTCGATCTGCAGGGGCTTTTCGGCGAACATGTCGGTGCCGCCATGGCCGAGCGGAATGTAGCAGGCATCGTTCGGGCCGAGCGCGAGGCTGACGCCGACGAGATCGGCGCGCATCGAATCGAGCGCGCTGGTTTCGGTATCGACTGCCACAACGCGCGCGGCGAAGGCGCGGGCAATCCACTGCTCCAGCTCGCTCATCGACTGGACACAGGCATAGCTGCCGAGTTCGAAAGCAGGCCATGCGGGCAGCGACTGGCGGTTGGCGTCCTGCGGCGGCGCTGGCGCGGGCGTGTCGCCCGGCGCGGTGGGCGCAGCGGCGGGCGCGGGCGTGCCGAGCTTGCGCAACAGGCTGGTGAAGCCGTGTTCGGTGAGGAACGCGGCCAGCGGATCGGGGGGAATCGCCTTCAACTCGAAATCCTCGAGCGGCAGCGGCAGCGCGCAATCTTCCTTGAGCGCGACGAGCACGCGCGACAGGCGCGCCATGTCGGCCTGCTCGATCAGGCTCTCGCGCAGCTTGCCCGCCTTCATCCCCGGCGCGGCGGCGAGCGCCGATTCGAGGTCGCCGTGTTCCTGGATCAGCTTGGTCGCGGTCTTGGGGCCGATGCCGCGGATGCCGGGCACGTTGTCGACCGCATCGCCCATCAGCGCCAGCACGTCGCCGACCTTTTCCGGCGGCACGCCGAACTTTTCGATCACCTCGGGAATGTCGATACGCTGGTTCTTCATCGTGTCGAGCATGTCGACGCAGCCGCCGCCGATCCCGCACTTGCCCACAAGCTGCATCAGGTCCTTGTCCGACGATACGATCGTCACGTCCCACCCCTGCGCGGTCGCGGCGCGGGCATAGGAGGCGATCAGGTCGTCGGCCTCGAGATCGTCCTCCTCGATGCAGGCCAGGCTGAACGCGCGCGTGGCGTCGCGGATCAGCGGGAACTGCGGCACCAGGTCTTCGGGCGGGGGCGGGCGATTGGCCTTGTACTGGTCGTAGAGCGCATTGCGGAACGTGGTCGAGCCCTTGTCGAGAATCACCGCCAGATGCGTCGGGCCATCGGCCTTGTGCAGGTCCTCGGCCAGTTTCCACAGCATGGTGGTGTAGCCATAGACCGCGCCGACCGGCACGCCCTTCGGGTTCGTCAGCGGTGGCAGGCGGTGATAGGCGCGGAAGATATAAGCCGACCCGTCGACGAGGTAGAGGTGGCGATGGGGGGCTTTTTCGGGGGCGGCGCTGTCCATGGGCAGCGATGTAGCGGCTGGCGCGCCCTTGGCAAAGCGCTGTCGCCGCTTGCCCTGCGCATGACGACGCATTGTGCCGCGATGATGGCGAAAGCCCACGCTTTACCGCATCTGCAGGCCGTTTCGGCGCGGGTTTTCGGGTCGTTCCGCGCGCTTAAAAAAGCCTTGCGGCTCCAACAGATGGAAGCGCCCCGTGATCGCGCATACGTTGAACGCTTGCAAGCCGATGAATTGCCGATTAATTGGGGCGGGAAGTCTACCGCCAGAGTAGGCTTTGCGGCGGGCTGCTTGCCCGGCGCGGTTCACTTCAATCCAGGGATTGTAACGCATGCGCAAGCTCATCCTCGCCGCTGTCGCCGGCACCGCCTTCGCCCTCGCCGGCTGCTCGGAAAAGGCTCCGGAAGCCACTGAAGCCGCCACTGAAGCTGCTGCTGACGCTTCGGACGCCGCTGCTGACGCCTCGGGCGCCGCTGCTGACGCCTCGGCCTCGGCCTCGGACGCCGCTGCCAGCGCGAGCGAAGCCGCGAAGATGTAATCCCCGCCCGCAAGGGCAGGTTACGGATAGAGGGGCATGGATGCGCGCGCGTCCGTGCCCCTTTTCGCGTCAGCCTGCGATGCGGGCGTGACGCACGAAAAAGGGCGCCGCACGGGCGCCCTTTCCTGTTTCCGCCGAGCGTGGTGGCCGCAATCAGCGGCGCGCGATGTCCTGTGTTCCGCGCGTGATCGGTTCGCTGTACCCTTCGTAGAGCGTGCGGGCGATCTGGGCGATCAGCCCGGCGTGGGCGGTGTGGCCCTCCGGCCCGGTCACGAACACCACCATGGCCAGATGGCGGCCATCGGGCAGGCGCACGATGCCGACATCGTCGGTGACTCCCGCCAGCGTGCCCGTCTTGTGCGCCACCAGCGTGCCTGCGGGCAGCCCTGCGCGGATCCGGTTCTTGCCCGTGCTGGTGCGGGTCATGGTGTCGAGCAGCACCGCGCGGCTCTGCGGCGAAAGCGCGTTGCCGCGGTCGATCGCGGCGAGCAGCGCCAGCATCGCGCGCGGCGTGCTGCTGGTGCGGGTGGTCACGGTGGTTGCCGGATTGACCCGGCCATCGTCGCGCACCAGCGTCGCCATCGTATGGTCGAGCCGCTGGCCGACGATGCCCTTGCTGGTCAGCCAGGCGTTCACCGCCTGCACGCCGCCCACGGCGCTGATCAGGCCATCGGTCGCCTCGTTATGGCTGCGGGTGATCGACAGTTCCATCAGCCCCTGCAGGGTCAGCACCTGCCCGGGACGCAAGGGCGCTTCGGTGCTGCGCGCGCTGGCGGGCTGCAACACCGGCACCATCATCGGCATCGGTTGGTCGAGCCGCAACCGGCCTTGCTCGACCGCTTCGAGCATGGTCGCCGAAACCGCGATCTTGGCGGTGCTCGCCATGGGGAAGGGCATGTCGCCGTTGACTAGCACCTGCCCGCCGCCATCGAGGTCCATCGCGGCGACGCCGATACGCCCGCGCCCTTGCGCGACGATCGCGGCCACGCGGCTCTGGATTTCGATGTCGCGCGGGTCCTGCAGCGATACCGGCGGGCGGCTCTGCACGACCTGCGGTGTCGCCACCAGCGTCGGAAACGCCAGCAGGGCGGCGGCGATGATCCTGTGAATGCGCTTTGCCATGGCGGCTATCTTAACCCCAACCCGAAGAACCCGTCGTTGTCATTTGTAACGCAAGGTGAATCTTTGTGAAAGTACCTCCGAATCGGTCGGTCGCCGCATGGCCCCGGCTTGTCGGACGCGCTGGAACGAATCGTGCGCAGGCCAAAATGCGCGCTGGACTTTAATTGACCGATTAAGTTAAGCCCCGGGGAAACACCGGGAGGCCACTTCCGGGACAAAGAGGGTGAACCGGAGGCTGTCTTGGCGTTGGATCCGCAAGTCGATTTTACCACAGGCCTGAGCGCCGTGATGGCCAAGGTGGGCGTTACCGCTCCCGTCACCAACCCGCGCCGCCTGTCTGGAGGCGCCAACCTGGAATCATGGCTGTTCGATTGCGGCGACGAATCGTTCGTGCTGCGTCGCGCGCCGTCGGCGGAGTGGATCGCCAGCCGTCCGCTGTCGATGGAAGCCGAAGCCGCCATCGTCCGCCACGCCCACGCAGGTGGCGTGCCCGCGCCCGAAGTGGTGGCCGAACTGCAACCCGCCGACGGCATCGGGCAGGGCTTCATCATGCGCTGCCTGCCCGGCACCGCCGATCCCGAGGTCACGCTGTCGAGCCCGCCTTCGCTGGGCGAGGAGCTGGCCGTTGCCATGGCCCGGATCCACGCGCTCGATCCGGCGGGGCTGCCTTTCCTGAAAGTGCTGGAACCGGCAGACGGGGTGGAAGGGCTCTACCAGCAGTTCATGGATGCCGGTGGCGATCGCCCGATCATCGCGCTGGGCCTCGCCTGGCTGCGCGCCAACCTGCCGCCGAAGGCGGCGCCCGTGGTCGTCCACGGCGACTTGCGCATCGGCAATGTGATGAGCCACGAAGGCCGCCTGTCGGGCGTGCTCGACTGGGAACTGACGCATCTGGGCGATGGGCACGAAGACTTTGCCTACGGTTGCATGACCGTGTGGCGCTTCGGGCGGCTCGACAAGCTGGGCTTTGGCCTGACCGACATCGACACGCTGGCCCGCGCCTATGAAGCGGCGGGTGGCGAGACGTTCGATCCCGTGCGCTTCCGCTTCTGGCTGGTCTATCGCACGGTATGGTGGTCGCTCGGCTGCCTCGGCATGGGCAAGACATGGCGCAGTGGTGTCGACCGCCAGATCGAGCGTGTCGTCGTCGGCCGCCGCACCTCTGAACAGGAACTGGACATCCTGCGCCTCCTCGAAGGCGACGCGCCCGAAGCCGAACGCGCGCGCAAGCTCGCGCCTGCAGGCGCGGCGCACGATTCCGATCAGGGCGAACCGACCGCGGCTGAAATCCTCACCGCCGTGTCCGAATGGCTCGCCTCCACCGTCAAGGAGCGCCTGTCGGGCCGCGAGCGCTGGGAACTGGCCGTCACGCAGAACGCGCTCGGCATCGTGCGCCGCCAGCTTGCCGGGCGGCCCGATACGTCCGACAGGACGCTGACCGAGGACATTCTGGCAGGGCGCGTGTCGCTCGCTACCCCGGGCCTGCTTGCCGACCTGCGCCGCCGCGCGCTCGATACGCTTTCCGCCGACATGCCGAAATATCCCGCGCTCGCCCAGGCGCGCGGCCTTTGGGAGTAAGATTGATGGACTTCGACCTGCCGCAGGACCTGCTGGACTACCTTGACGAACTCGACGCCTTCATCGCCGCCGAGATCAAGCCGCTGGAGGAGCAGGACGACAACATCCGCTTCTTCGACCACCGCCGCGAATGGGCGCGCACCGATTTCGAGAACGGCGGCTTGCCGCGCCACGAATGGGAAGCCCTGCTGGTCGAAGCGACCAAGCGCGCCGACGCCGCCGGCCACTGGCGCTTTTCCGCGCCCGCCAAGTACAAGGGCAAGGACGGCTCGAACCTGTGGATGGCGGTGATCCGCGACAAGTTCGCCGCCAAGGGCCTCGGCCTGCACAACGACCTGCAGAACGAACACTCGATCGTCGGTAACTTCCCGTTCGTCGCCATGTTCGAGCATTTCGGCACCGAGGAACAGCAGAAGGAATTCATCTTCGGCGGCTTTGAGCGCACCCGCCGCACCGCCTTCGGCCTGACCGAGCCGGAGCACGGCTCGGACGCGACGCACATGGAAACCCGCGCGGTGCGCGAACAGCGTGATGGCGTCGATGGCTGGCTCATCAACGGCGAGAAGATGTGGACCACGGGGATGCACGTCGCCACCCACGTCGCCACGTTCTGCCGCACCTCGGGCGAGGATGGCGCGGCGCGCGGCATCACCTGCCTGCTCGTGCCCGCCGATGCGCCGGGGCTGAAGGTCGAGGAGTACCTCTGGACCTTCAACATGCCGACCGACCACCCGCGCGTGTCGTTCACCAACGTCTGGGTGCCGGAAAGCGCGGCGCTCGGCCCGGTCGACGGCGGCCTCGCCATCGCGCAGTCGTTCGTGCACCAGAACCGCATCCGCCAGGCGGCCTCGTCGCTGGGCGCGGCCACGTTCTGCATCGAACAGTCGGTGGACTATGCCCGCGCCCGCAAGCCCTTCGGCGAGGATCTGGCGCGCAACCAGGCGATCCAGTTCCCGCTCGTGGAACTCGCCACCCAGTGCGAGATGCTGCGCGCGCTGATCTACAAGACCGCGTGGCAGATGGACCGCATGGAGCACAAGCAGGTCGAACGCGACCTGTCGGACAAGATCTCGATGTGCAACTACTGGGCGAACCGGCTGTGCTGCGAAGCGGCCGACCGCGCGATCCAGGTCCATGGCGGTATCGGCTATTCGCGCCACAAGCCGTTCGAGCACATCTATCGCCACCACCGTCGCTACCGCATCACCGAAGGCGCGGAAGAGATCCAGATGCGCAAGGTGGCCGGCTACCTGTTCGGCTACATGGGGCCGAAGAAGGCGAAGTACGCGAAGTAGGAAGCCGTTGCGGGCGTGGGCGATAGCCCACCCCGCCGCGACTGGCGACAGCTGGCCCAGGCAGTGAAAAGGGGCGGTGGCCACATGGCCCCGCCCCTTTCTTGTTTCAGCGCGTGGACCGAAGGTCAGCCCGCGACGGCGGCCTTGAGGTCGTCGACGAGGTCGGTCTTTTCCCACGGGAAGAAGTCGCCTTCGGGCGTGCGGCCGAAGTGGCCATAGGCCGCAGTCCGCGCATAGATCGGCTTGTTGAGGCCGAGGTGTGTGCGGATGCTGCGCGGGGTCAGGCCGCCGAGGCGCGAGATGCCCAGGATCGCCTGTTCGATCTTGTCGTCGGGCACGGTGCCGGTTTCGTGGGTGTCGACATAGAGCGACAGCGGCTGCGACACGCCGATCGCATAGGCGATCTGGATCGTGCAGCGCGTGGCAAGGCCCGACGCGACCACGTTCTTGGCGAGGTAGCGCGTGATGTAGGCCGCCGAACGGTCGACCTTGGTCGGGTCCTTGCCCGAAAACGCGCCGCCGCCGTGCGGAGCCGCGCCGCCGTAGGTATCGACGATGATCTTGCGTCCCGTCAGTCCGGCGTCGCCATCAGGGCCGCCGATCTCGAACGCGCCGGTCGGATTGATGTAGTACTTGGTCTCGCGCAGCAGCACCGGCGGGATCACCTCGGCCACCACCTTCTTCACATAGGCTTCCAGCTCGGCATACTTGGCCGGATCGGCGTGCTCGCCGGTCAGGCAGTAGCCCTGCTTGTGCTGGGTCGAGACGACCACGGCCGTCGCGGCCACGGGCAGCGAGCCTTCGTAGCGCAGTGTGACCTGGCTCTTGGCGTCGGGTTCGAGGAACGGCGCCGCGCCCGAATGGCGGTCGGCGGCCATGCGTTCGAGGATCTTGTGGCTGTAATACAGCGTCGCGGGCATCAGGTCGGGCGTTTCGTCGGTGGCGTAACCGAACATGATGCCCTGGTCGCCCGCGCCTTCGTCCTTGTTGTCGCCCGCATCCACGCCCTGCGCGATTTCGCTCGACTGGCCGTGCAGGTTGTTCTCGAAGCGGAAGGTCTGCCAGTGGAAGCCTGCCTGCTCATAGCCGATGCGCTTGACCGTCTGGCGCACCGCTTGTTCGACTTCCTCGGGCACGCCGGGCGCCCATTCGCCGTCCTCGTAAATCCCCTTGCCGCGGATTTCGCCCGCCAGCACGACCAGCTGCGTCGTGGTCAGCGTTTCGCAGGCGATGCGCGCTTCGGGGTCCTTCGACAGGAACAGGTCGACGATCGAGTCGCTGATCTGGTCGGCAACCTTGTCGGGGTGGCCTTCGGAAACGCTTTCGGAAGTGAACAGGTAGTCGCTGCGCATGGGACGAGTCCGATTTTTGAGGTGCGGAGACCGATATAAAGAAACCTTTATGTTGGTCCTCTAGCCGACAGGCTTACGCCTTGCAACCAGCGCGATGACAAGAAGAACTGTCGCCCATGCAAGGGGAAGCGCATTGCCGGTGCGTGCAAACAGCGTCGCCGCGTGGGCCGGTGGCACCATGCCGTCCAGCCGCCCCGCCATGTTGCGGCCCACGTGCTGGCGCACCACGCCATCGGCGTCGATCACCGCGCTGATCCCGGTGGTGGTGGCGCGCAGCACCGGCAGGCCTTCCTCGATCGCGCGCAACCGCGCCTGCGCCAGATGCTGGGGCGGGCCCCAGCTGCCGAACCAGCCGTCGTTCGAGGGATTGAAGATGTAATCGGGCCGATGCGCGCGATCGACCACCTGGCCTGAAAAGATGATCTCGTAGCAGATCTGGAAGCCTGCCTTGCCATAGGTGCCGAAGTCCATCGTGCGCGGGCCCGGCCCGGCGAAGAAATCGAGCTGTCCCGCCACCAGCCGCGACAGGCCGAGCGGCCCGAGAATGTCGCGCATCGGCAGGTATTCGCCATAAGGCACCAGGTGTGCCTTGGCGTAGGAGCCGCGAATCGTGCCTTGTCCGTCGAGCGCGGTGATGACGTTCCACGCGCCTGTGACCTGCCGTCTGCGGTCCATCGCGAGGTCGACCGCGCCGGTCAGCAACAGCGCGTTGGGCCCGATGACCCGCCCGATTCGCGCCCGCGCCATGTCCGGATCTCCGGCATAAGTCGTCTGCGCGTACCAGTAGGGATCATAGCCCGGCTGCAGGTAGTCGGGCACCGCGCTTTCGGGCCACAGCACCAGCCGCGGCTGCTTCGGATCGTGCGCCAGCGACAACGCGGCGATGCGCTGGAACTGGCCTTCGAACAGGCGCGGGTCGTTGATCTGGTCCTGCTGCAGGTCTGGCTGAACCAGCGTGTAGGGGAGGGAGCCCTGTTCACCGTGGCCGCGGAGCGGCAGCAGGAACAGCACGGCCGGCAGCGCGGTATAGGCTGCAGCGGCCATCTTCTGTCCTTTGATCCATGCCCGCGCGGCGAACAGCCACTGCCCCGCCAGCAGCGCGACCAGCCCCGAGAGCGCATAGGTGCCAAGCCAGGGCGCCAGAGCGGCGAGGCCGGGCCGTGCGAAGCCGCCCAGCGTCACCACGCCCAGCGGGTTCCAGGCAAAGCCGGAGAACGCCCAGCTGCGCAGCCATTCGGTGATGATCCAGCAGGCGGCGAATGCCGGGACCATCGCCGCCTTCCAGCGCCGTGCCGCGATCCAGGCGCCCATCGCGGCCAGCGCCGGAAACACCGCGAGGTAGAGCGACAGCAGCACCACCGCGATCCAGCCCAGCCAGGCGGGCATGTTGGCCTGATAGGTGAAAGCCGTCGCGATCCAGCCATTGCCAACGCTGAAGTGGCCGACGCCGAACAGCCAGCCCACGAGGAAGGCCCGCCAGCGCCCGGACTGGTGCTCGACCAGCGTGATCAGCCCGGCAAGGCAGGCCAGCGTCACCGGCCACAGTCCCAGCGGCTGGAACCCCGTCGCGGCCAGCGCGCCCAGCGTCAGGGGGATAAGGGCGGTACGAGATTTTCGGAAAAGGCGCGTCATCGTCCCTCGGGCGAAGGCTGGAGGTGCCCTGCGCCTATGAACGGCAAGGGGGCCGATCGCAAGCGATCGACCCCCCGGTCATGTTCCCGATGAATTGTGGGCCCGCCGCGCTCAACCTTCGGCCGAAGCGGCTTCCGGGGCGGGCGTCTTGCGCGGGCGGCCGCGGCGCTTGGGTGCGGGGGCGTCTTCTGCCGCCGGCGTGGGGGCGGCTTCGGCGGGGGCTTGGTCGATGGCATCGCTGCGCGGGCCGAAGGCGGGCGGCAGGCTGGCCGGATCAAGACCCGACGGCGGCGCTGCGTCCTCGCCCGCATCGCGGCGACGGCGGTCGGTGCGTGGCTTCAGCCCACGCGACGGGCGCGGTTCGCGGATGAACGGGTTGTCCGACACGTCGCTGATCGGCTCGCCTTCGGCGGCGCGGACGCCTTCGCCGGGCACGGCTTCGGCCGCCGGAGTCTCGGCAGCTTCGACACGCGGCTGGTCCTGGCGGCGGGGCCGTTCGTTCCGCTCGCTGCGTTCCGGGCGGTCGCCGCGATTGTCTTCGCGGCGGTTTTCGTCCCTGCGCGGCTCGTCCCTGCGACCTTCCTCGCGCCCTTCGCGGCGCGGGCCCTCGTCGCGGCGCTGTTCTTCGCGGCGCGATTGCGGGCGGTCGAAGGCGGGGAAATCGCTTTCGACGCTGAAGTCGTCGCCATCGCTGTCGGCGTCGGCATCCTGCCAGCGATCACCGGCAACGCCGCCGGTCTGGCGTGCGCGCTGTTCTTCCTGGCGGACGCGCGTATCGGCGATCACGCGGAAATAGTGGTCGGCGAACTGGAGGTAGTATTCTGCCTGGACGCGGTCGCCGTTGAGATGGGCGTCCTGCGCAAGCTTGCGATACTTCTCCAGCAACTGGGGCGCGTTGCCGCGCGCCCGGCTGTCGATGCGGTTGAGCTGCTGCCCGCCACCGCCGCCTTGCGGACGGTTGTTGCCCCGACCGCGCCTGCGGTTGTTGTTGTTGTTGCCACGATTGTTGTTCAACTCAGGCACTTCCTTGTCTGGGGCGGTCGTTCTGGTCCTGTCGGAACACCGATGCCGCGCAACCCTCCGCCACGGCATCGCAGCCTGCGATCCGTGCATCCCAGCACTTGCCCGCCGTCGGTCCGGTTGACCGATGATACCCGCAAATGGTGGAGTAGGCCGGGACGGGAAGCCTCCATCCGTCGCCCTGCCTGTTTCCTAATTAGGCAACGCCCTGCGCCTTGCCAAGTGCTATTTGGCCGTTTCGGCGCATTTCCACCGCCCTTTCGCGTCCTCCAAGGTCATGATGCAAACGTGTGACAAGGCCGTTCCCTTCGGCCAGGGCTGTCACATCAGCGCCTTGCGTCCACCCGATCTCGACCAGCGCGATGCCATCGCGGCCGAGCAGCGCGGGTATCAGCGGCACAAGCAGGCGGTAGTCGTCCAGGCCGTCATCGCCTGCGAACAGCGCGCTGGCGGGCTCGAAATCGCGTACCGAAGGCGCCAGCGGCTCGGCCGTTTCGATATAGGGGGGATTGGCGAGGATCAGGTCGAACGTGCCGAGCCCTGCGGCCCAGCCGGCTTGCGTCCAGTCGCCCGCGCGCATGTCTGCCCGTTCGCCCATCCCGAGCGCCTGGGCATTGCGCCGCGCCACGGCCAGCGCGCCGGACGAGCGTTCCAGCCCCAGCCCTTGCGCCTGCGGCCAGAGCGACAGCGCCGCCAGCAGCAATGCGCCCGATCCGGTGCCGAGGTCGAGCACGCGCGCGGGGCCGGGGGTGCCCTCGAACGCCTCGCGCGCGGCTTCGACCAGCGTCTCGCTGTCGCTGCGCGGGATCAGCACGTCGGGACCGACTTCGAAATCGAGCCCGTAGAACTCCTGATGGCCGGTGATGTAGGCCACCGGCTCGGCGCACAGGCGGCGTTCGATCAGCGCCGCGAAGGCGTCCGGCGCATCGCTGCCCATGTGGCGCAGGATCACGTCGGTGCGCGAACAGCCCAGCGCGTGGGCCATCAGCACTTCGGCATCGAGCCGCGCGGTGTCGCTTGCCTCCGCCAGCCGCGTCGTGGCTTGCCGCAACGCCTCGGAGACGATCACGCGTCCATCGCCGCGAGGCGCTTGGCCTGGTCCTCGGCGATCAGCGCGTCGACCAGTTCGCCAAGGCCGGGGCCTTCGAGCACTTCGGGCAGGCGGTGCAGCGTCAGGTTGATGCGGTGGTCGGTGACGCGCCCCTGCGGGAAATTGTAGGTGCGGATGCGCTCGCTGCGGTCGCCAGATCCGACCATCGCCTTGCGTGCTTCGGCCTCGGCGCCTTGCGCCTCGTCGCGCATCTTTTCGTAAAGGCGCGTGCGCAGCACCTGCATCGCCTTGGCCTTGTTCTTGTGCTGGCTGCGCTCGTCCTGGCAGATCACCACGAGGCCGCTGGGCAAGTGGGTGATGCGCACGGCGGAATCGGTGGTGTTGACGTGCTGCCCGCCCGCGCCGCTCGCGCGGTAGATGTCGATCTTGAGGTCCTTGTCCTCGATCTGGACATCGACCTCGTCCGGCTCGGGCAGGATCGCCACGGTCGCGGCGCTGGTGTGGATGCGCCCGCCCGATTCGGTCACCGGCACGCGCTGCACGCGGTGGACGCCGCTTTCGAACTTGAGGCGGGCGAACACGCCCTGCCCGGCGATGTTGGCGACCACTTCCTTGAAGCCGCCCAGCTCGTTGGCGTTGGCGCTGATCACCTCGACCCGCCAGCCCTGTTCGGCGGCGAAGCGTTCGTACATGCGGAACAGGTCGGCGGCGAACAGCGCGGCTTCATCGCCGCCTGTGCCGGCGCGGATTTCCAGCATTGCGGGCCGCGCATCGGCAGTGTCGCGCGGCAGCATGGCGATGGACAGGCTGTGTTCGGCTTGCGGCAGTTCGGCCTTGAGTCGGGCGATCTCTTCCTCGGCCAGTTCGCGCATTTCCGGATCATCGAGCTGGGCGAGGCTCGCCAGCTCGCCGCGCATCGCGCGCACTTGCTCCGCCACGCGCGCCACCGGCTCCAGCTCGGCATAGTCGCGGCTGGCGGCGATGAAGTCCGCGCCTTCGAGCGTGCCCGATGCCAGCCGCGCCTCCAGCTCGGCAAAACGCGCGATGATCTGGCCAAGGCGCTGGTCGGAAACGCTCATCAGGCGGAAAGGTGCGCCGGAATCGCGTGGAGCGCGACGCGCGCCTGTTCGCCCGTGCCCAGGTTCTTGACCATGGCCTCGCCCGCCGCCAGTTCGTCGTCGCCTACGATCAGCGCGAAGCGCGCGCCGCTTTCGTTGGCGCGGCTCATGCGCTTCTTCATGTTGCCGCGAAAGCCCATCTCGACCACCAGGCCGCCCCGGCGCAACGTGGCGGCAAGGCCCATGCAGGCCGCTTCTGCCGCCGCGCCCATCGGCACGATGGCCACGTCGGCGGCGGGTTCCTTCACCTCACGAGCGTCGGCCACCAGCATCGCCAGCCGCTCGATCCCGGCTGCCCAGCCGACCGCCGGGGTGGCTGCGCCGCCAAGCGCTTCCATCAGTCCGTCATAGCGCCCGCCGCCGAGCACGGTGCCCTGCGCACCCAAGCGGTCGGTGACGAATTCGAACGCGGTGTGGCGATAGTAATCGAGGCCGCGCACCAGCGCCGGCGCGCGCGTCCATGCGACGCCCGCCGCATCGAGGCCGCCCGTCACCTTGGCAAAGAAGTCCTGCGCCTCGTCGGACAGGAACGCGTCGATCTTCGGCGCCTCGGCGGTGAACGGCTTGTCGCGCGGGTCCTTGGAATCGAGGATGCGCAGCGGGTTGCGCTCCAGCCGGTCCTGCGAATCTTCGGACAGCGCGGCCTTGTGGGTGCGGAAATAGTCGATCAGCGCGGCGCGCCAGGCTTCGCGGCTGGCGGCATCGCCCAGCGTGTTGAGCTGGAGTGTCACGCCGTCCGCGATGCCCAGTTCCTTGAGCAACTGGTCGGCCATCACCAGCAGCTCGACGTCGGCCTGCGGCTCGCCCGCGCCGATCACTTCGGCGTCGATCTGGTGGAACTGGCGATAGCGGCCCTTCTGCGGGCGTTCATAACGGAACAGCGGCCCGTGCGTCGCGATCTTCAGCGGGGCGTGCTGCTGCCAGCCGTTGGTCAGGAACGCGCGCGCGAGGCCCGCGGTGAACTCCGGGCGCAGCGTCAGCGATTCGCCGCCGCGGTCCTCGAACGAATACATTTCCTTGGAAACGACGTCGGTCGTCTCGCCCAGCGAGCGGCTGAACACGGCGGTCTTTTCGAACACCGGCATTTCCACCCGGCGAAAGCGGTAGAGCTTGCGCACGCGTTCGAAGGTTTCGACGACGAAGCCGAAAGCCTCGGCATCGGCGCCGAAGATGTCCTGCGTGCCACGGATGGCCTGGGGTGTTTCCTTGCTCATGACGCGCGCCGATAGCGCCAAAGCGGGTTCGGGGAAAGAGCGGGCCAAGGCACGGCTGCGGGCCATGAAACCTGCATGTCAGATTGTTTTTCGCGCGGGGGCCTGCAAATCGCATTGACGCCCCGCGATTTCAGAACGTATCACACGGACTACATTTCAGGGAGAGTCCGATGACGGCCATGGAAAACCCGGATATCGCCCGCGTGATGCGGCACAGCGTGCAGCACGCCCGCGACAACACCTATGAGCTGGTCGACGAGATCCTCAAGGTGCCTGCCTCCAACTACACCGACCCTGCGCGTTTCAAGCTGGAGGTCGACCGCATCTTCCGCCGTCTGCCGCTGATGCTCGCCCCTTCGTGCGAGATTCCCAATCCCGGCGATTTCAAGACGATGGACGTCTGCGGCGTGCCTGTGCTGCTGACGCGCGGGCAGGATGGCAAGGTCCGCTCGTTCATCAACAGCTGCACGCATCGCGGCACCAACGTCGCCACCGCGCCCACCGGCAATGCCCGTCGCTTCACCTGTCCCTACCACGGCTGGACCTTCGGGCAGGACGGCGCGCTGCTCGCGGTGGCCGCCGCCGCGGATTTCGGCGAAGTGGACAAGTCGTGCCTCAGCCTGAAGGCGCTGCCCGTGGCCGAGCGCGCCGGGCTGATCTTCGGCAGCATAGATCCCAAGTCTACGCTCGACATCGACGATTTCCTGTGCGGCTACGATGCGCTGCTCGAAGCCTTCAACTTCAAGGACTGGCACTTCTTTTCGAGCCGCACGCTGCGCGGGCCGAACTGGAAGATCGCCTATGACGGCTATCTCGATTTCTACCACCTGCCGGTGCTGCACAAGGACACGCTGAACGCGACCGGCATGCTGGGCAACCGAGCGCACTATCACGCCTGGGGGCCGCACCAGCGGCTGGTGGCACCCGATCGCGCTGCGCGCGAACTGGGAACCAGGCCCGAAAGCGAGTGGACCGACGACCTCGTGCTCAACGGGGTGTGGACGATCTTCCCTTCAATCTCGATCGCCAGCTTCAACGGCGGCGGGCGCGGGGTGATGATCTCGCAGCTGCTGCCGGGCGAGGCCGTGGGCGAATCCTGGACACGGCAGATCTACATCATGGAAAAGAAGCCGAGCGAGGACCAGGAAGCCGCCGCGCACGAACAGTTCGCGTTCCTCGAAGTGGTGGTCCGCGACGAGGACTACGACACGGGCCTGCGCCAGCAGCGCGCGCTCGATCACGGCACGCTCGATGTCGTGCTGTTCGGCCGCAACGAAGGGGGGGCGCAAGCCTTCCACAAGTGGACCGACAAGCTGATCGCCGCTGCGGACGAGGAGCTGCCCGCGCTGTTCCCGCCCTTGGCCGCCGAATAAGCGACAGCAGGAGAGAACGACCGTGGACCAGGCCGAAGTCGCGAAAATCCGCGCGTTGATGGAATACGAGGCGGCCCGCACCGCCCCGCCGCGCGCATTCCCCAAGCTGCCCGACCTTCCCGGCGGGCGCTACACCGACCCGCGCTTTGCCGAGCTGGAGCGCGATCACCTGTGGCGCAAGTCGTGGCTGCTGGCCGCGCACATGGACGAGATTCCGCGGGCCGGTTCGTTCAAGCTGTGGGAGATGGCGGGGCAACCCATCGTGCTGGTCCACGCCCGCTCCGGCGAGGTCAACGCCTTCTACAACACCTGCAGCCATCGCGGCGCGCCGGTCGTGACGAAGGAAAGCGGGCGCAGCGCACGGCTGACCTGCAAGTACCACGGCTGGGTCTATGACGACGAGGGCAAGCTCTGCTCGATCCGCGATGCGGAAGACTTCGACGATCTCGACTTCTCGTGCCGTTCGCTGCGCAAGGTGCGCTGCGAACGCTTCGGGCAGCTGGTCTTCGTCAATTTCTCGCAGGAAGGGCCGAGCCTTGCCGAATGGATCGGCGACATCGCGGAGGAATGGGCCGAGTTCCGCTTCGACGCGATCCGGCTGGTCGATCACCAGGTCTGGGATCTCGACTGCAACTGGAAGATCGCGATGGAGGCGAACATGGAAGTCTACCATGTTCCCAACATCCATCCGACCACGGTGGCGGTGGGGCTGGACCATCGCCGCAACGTCAATTCGTTCTACCCGCACGGCCACGGCCGGATGATCGCGCCGGGCTGGGACAAGAGCGAGGGATCGAGCTATCGCGCGGCGAAAGTCGATGGCGTCGACCGGCTGATGTTCGATGGCGTGGGCGAGATCGGGCGCACGTGTACGCAATCGTACAACCTGTTCCCCAACTGGGTCTCGCCGCTCGCGCCGCAGGGCTATTTCGTGCTGAACTTCTGGCCCAACGGCCTGAACAAATCGAAGATGGAGGTCTGGTGGTTCGGCCCGGACTGGGGCGAGGGGCCGCGACCGGCCTATTGGGACACGACCATCACGTATCTCGACAGCGTGCTGCGCGAAGATACCGAATTTGGCGTGTGGATCCAGAAGAGCCAGGAATCCTATGGCTTTGCCGGTGTTCCGCTGAGCTATCAGGAAGCGCGCATCTATCACTGGCACCAGGCGGCCGACGCCTTGATCGGCGCGGACCATATTCCGCCCGAATTGCGCGTCGCGCCGGTCATGGGGCCGGAATGGGTCGTACCCAACGATCCGCGTCTGGATGAAATGGCGCTGCAACAGGCGGCCGAATAGACCGCGATCCGAAAAGCGGACGCCGCAAGACTGGACCGGCGGGCGGGCTGCGCCCGGGGGAGAGAGACATGGCTGAATGGGATGAAACCGTCGATGTCGTGATCGTCGGACAAGGTGTCGCGGGCACTTGCGCCGCGCTGGAAGCGCACCGCGCGGGCGCCGACGTGCTCGTGATCGAGCGCGCTTCGGCCGGCGGCGGTGCCAGTGCATTGTCCGAAGGCATCTTCTACCTTGGCGGAGGCACCCCGGTGCAGCAGACCTGCGGTTACGAGGACAGCGCAGAGGATATGTTCCGCTTCCTGCGCGCCAGCACCTCGCATCCCGACGATGTCGTCGTGCGTACGTTCGCGGACGGCGCGCTGGAGCACTTTGCGTGGCTCGAGGCGCAGGGCGTGCCCTTCACCCGTACCGGCTTTTCCGGCAAGGCCGTCTCGCTCAAGACCGCCGATTGCCTGCTGACCACCGGCAACGAGAAGATCTGGCCGTACAAGGATCAGGCCCGCCCCGTCGCGCGCGGCCACCAGGCGCGCAGCGACGAGGTCAACGGCGGCCTCTCCGCCATGCGCGCGCTGCTGGCGCGCAGCGAACAGGAAGGTATCCGTGTGCGCTGCGACACGGCAGTGACCGAACTGGTCACCGACGCCGATGGCGCAGTCGTTGGCGTGGTCGCGCGGACCGCCGGAGAGCCCGAGCGTCGTATTGCCGCGCGGCGGGGCGTGATCATCGCAACGGGCAGCTTCACCAACAATGCCGATCTGGTGCGTCGCTGGCTGCCTCTGCTCAGCCCCACCAGCCAACCGCTGGGCATTCCATCGAACGACGGTGCGGGGCTGGCACTGGCGGAACAGGCCGGCGGTGTGCTTGCCGCGATGGACGGGGTGATCGCCACGGCGTCGCTCTACCCGCCCGAAGACCTGATCAAGGGCATCGTCGTGAACGCGCGCGGCGAACGTTTCGTGGCAGAGGATGTCTACCATGGACGCCTCGCCGGATTCATCATGGAGCAGCCGGGACAGAAGGCCTGGCTGATCGTCGACAGCGAGATCTTCGCTTATCCCGGAACGGGGCACGCGCTGGTCGACGGGTTCGAACGCGTCGACGAGATCGGCCCGGCACTGGGCCTGCCCGAAGGCGTGTTGGAAGCGACACTTGCGCGCTACAATACCGATGCCGCCAATGGCGAGGACACGGCGTTCCACAAGCAGCCACCGTGGATCAAGGCGCTCGACAAGCCGCCCTATGCCGCGTTCGACATCTCGTTCGATCGTTCGTCCTATCACTACATCACGCTGGGCGGGATCGACACCGATGCGCGCGCGCATCCTCGATGCGGCGGGCAAGGCAATCCCGGGCCTTTACGCCGCGGGGGCCTGCGCCGCGCATATTCCGCGTTCCGGCAAGGAATACGCCAGCGGACTCAGTCTCGGACCCGGCTCGTTCTTCGGCCGTGTCGCAGGACGCGAGGCCGCGGCGCATGAGGCAAGGAAGGCCGCCGATGCAACTGCGTAACCGACAGTGGAAGATTGCGGGACGCCCGGTCGGGCGCGACGTGACCGAGGCCGATTTCGCCAGCGACGAAGTGCCCGCCCGCGCGCCTGAAGAGGGCGAGGTGCTGGTGCGCGTCGATCTGCTCGCCTTCGAACCCGCCATGAAGGGCTGGATGGAGAACATCGGCGGCTATGTCGCGCGCACCGAGATCGGCGACGTGATGCGCGGCAGCGGCGTGGGTACGGTGATCGAAAGCCGTGCGCCGGGCTTCACGCCGGGGATGCAGGTGACCGGGCCGATGGGCTGGCAGGATTATGCCACGGTCGCGGCGGGCGAGTTGCGTGGCGTCGCCAATCCGGCGCGGCCATCGGATGATCTGGGCGTGCTCGGCATCGTCGGGCTGACCGCCTATTGCGGGTTCAAGGCGATCGGGCAGCCCTTTCCCGGCGACACGGTGATGATCACCGGCGCGGCGGGCGCGGTGGGCTCGATCGTCGGGCAGATCGCGCGGATCGGCGGGTGCCGGGTGATCGGCGTTGCGGGCGGGCCGGACAAGTGCCGGATGCTGGTCGAAGAGTACGGCCTCGACGCCGCGATCGACTATCGCGCGGACGATTTCGCGGCGCAAGTCGCGGCCCATGCGCCCACCGGCATCGACGTGGTGTGGGACAATGTCGGCGGCACGATCCTCAACACGCTGCTCGGCAACCTTGCCATGAACGCGCGCGTGGTGATCTGCGGCGGCATCTCGCGCTCCAAGACCGGCGGGATGCCGGTGGGGCCGGAGAACTACTTCAACCTGGTGTTCAAGCGCGCGACGATGCGCGGCTTCATCCTCAACGATCACGAAGCGCTGTTCGATGAAGCGCGTCGCCGCATGGGCCAGTGGCTGGCCGATGGCCGGCTGGTCGCGCGCGAGGACATCCAGCACGGCTTCGACAATGCCCCGCGCACGCTCATGCGGCTGTTTTCGGGCGCCAACACCGGCAAGCAACTGCTGCGCTTCGAGGAGGACCGCTGATGACCGTCTACATGCAATCGACGCTCGAACTGCGCGCGGGCGACATGACCGAGTTCGAGGCGGTGATGAAGGAGCTGGTCGCCGTGGTCGAAGCCGAAGGCTGGCGGCTGATCACCGCGATCTCGCAGATCAGCGGCCGCCTCCATACCGCCATCGACGTGTGGTCGATGCCGGACCTGTCCGCCTACGAGCGCGGCCTTGGTGCGTTGCGCGGCAACCCGCGCTTCCCCGCGATGGCGCAGGCACTAGCCGCCGCGATCGAGCGCGAGACGGTGGTGTTCGGCGTGCGCGCGCCCTGGGTGCCGGAAGGCCGCGAATGAGCGCGCCTGCGCCCAAGGACAGTCTCGCCGGGCTCGGCCCGGTGATGCAGCTGTCGTTCTGCCCGGCGGACTACGACGCGGCGCTGGAGCACTGGATTTCGCTGGGCGCGGGGCCGTTCTTCGAGATGCACCACGTCGCGCTCGAAAACGTGAAGTTCCGGGGCCAGCCCAGCGGAATCGATTTCTCGATGGCGCTGGGATATCTGGGCGACATCCAGATCGAGCTGATCCGCCAGCACAACGATGCCCCGTCGATGTACACCGAATGGCGCGCGCAAGGGCGCGAAGGGTTGCAGCACATGTGCGTGCTGGTCGACGACATTGCCGAGGCGCGGCGGCGCGTGGCGGCGCAGGGCGGCACGGTGCTGCAGGAAGGCGAGCTTCCCGGCGGTGCGGGGGCGGTGATCTATGTCGATACGGGGGGTGGCCCCGGCACGGTGATGGAATATCTCCAGATCGGCGAGGCGGGGCGGCAGGGCTTCGCCATGATGCGCGAGGCGCACCGCACGTGGGATGGCAGCGATCCCGTCAGGGGGCGCTGACACTCTCGGCCGCCGCTCGGCGCGGTTCGACGCGCGGCACCGACATGTCCGCGACCGAGGCGATGGTGCCGGTAGCGCCCAGTTCTCCCAGCAGGGCGGCGGCTTCCTCGGCCAGTGGGCCCTGCACCGCGCCGATCAGGATCATCAGCATGTTCTCGACCAGCGTCGGCAGGTAGCGCGCATCGGGCAGGCGGCCCAGGCACCAGTCGTTGATCGTGGCGTATTGCACGTCGGCCAGCGAGCGCGCGAAATGGCCGATGTCGATCCAGTCGCCGATATCCGACTTGCGCTGGTCGAGCCACAGCAGGTTGCCGCGCAGCGACATGTCGAGCAGCGTTTCCCACACGTCCTGCGGCGTGCCCGGCGCGAAGTACAGCGCGCAGACCGCCGCGGTGTAGTTGCGGACGTGGAAGTTGCGGCGGTTGATGGCGACCGTGCGCGACAGCCAGCCGGTCAACGCCACCGGGTCGCTGGTCTGGCGCACGAAGGTCGAATATTCGTCGAAGGCTTCGCGGATCGCCAGCGCGATCAGCCGGTCCTTGTTGTGGAAGGCGTTGTAGAGCGTGCGCTGCGCCACCTCGGCGCGCTGGCACAGCTTGCGGATGCTGAACCCGTCGATACCGTCCTCGGCCAGCATTCGCCGCGCTTCCTTCAGCATTCGCCGCCTGCGGGCAAGGATCTGCGGGCTGGCGTAGAGCAGCGGGCGATCGGGATGCGGCGCCAGCGGCGCGGGCGCCAGTTCGCGGGTCATGTCGATCGTCTTCCCTTTCCGTCCGTGCCTATCATTTTCGGCAGATGCGCGCGCAATGCAAGAGGCTTGCGATTCAAAAGTATCTCGCGCACTATCTTTTAGGCAGGCGCACAACGCGCGAATCCTCGGGAGAGACGGCAATGCGGACAGTCGCGGTGATCGGCGCCAGCGGGCGCCAGGGCGGAGCGCAAGTGCGCCAACTGGTGAAGGCCGGGTTCAACGTGCGGGCGATCTCGCGTTCGCCCGATCCCTTCTATGGCGAAGCGCAGCCCGAGACGGTCACGGTCGTTCCGGCCGACCTCTATGACGAGGGCTCGCTGGTCGCCGCGTTCGAAGGCGCGGACGCGGTGTTCCACACGCATCCCCTGCGTGCGCGCGCCGACCGCGCGACGATTGCGGGCTCCGTGGGCCGCGCGGCCAAGCAGGCGGGCGTCAGCCGAGTCGTCTGGAATACCTCGAGCTGGATCCCCGATCGTCCGGGCGATCCGCACACGTACGCGGGCAATACGGCGGGCATCAACGCGCTGTTCCGCAGCGGCGTGGGCGCCACGGTGTTCGGTTCGGTGCTGTTCATGGACAACCTGCTGACCAACTGGGCGCGCCCCTTCATCGTCAACGAAGGCCGCTTCGTCTATGCCCACAAGCCCGAGACCGAGGCCAACTGGATCAGCCTCGACGACGTCGCCCGGATCATGATCCATTCGCTCGACCGGCCCGACATGGAAGGCGCCTGGATGAACATCGGTGGCCCTGAACGCCTGCGTCCGCCGCAACTGGCCGAGGCGCTTTCCACCGCCGTCGGCCGCGAAGTGCGCTATGACGCGTGCAGCCCCCACGAATTCGCGCGCTACCTCGCCAACGCCTATGGCGATGCCATGAGCAAGGAGGAGCAGGACGCCACGATCGACCAGATCGGCAAGTTCTACGAATACAACATCAGCGCCCCGACGCGCCCGTTCGAGGTCGACAGCGAGGAAATGCAGCGTCGCATTCCGGTGGAGCTGGAAACCTTCGCCGACTGGGCGAAGCGGCAGGACTGGCGCAACACCAACGCGCCCCGTCCGCCCGCGGGCTGATCGATCAGGCCGCCGCGTCGTCCTCGCGCGGCGGCAGCCACGTCGGCAGGGGAAAGCTCGGCACGTCGCCGGTCCGCTTGATGTCGAGCAGATAGGCGCGCGCGTCCTCGCGCACGGGGCCGCACAGCGCGCCGATCAGCAGCAGCAGCATCCGCTCGATCAACTGCGGCAGGTATTCCTCGTCGCTGATCCGGCCCAGCGTCCAGTTGTTGATCGTGGCGTACTGGAGGTTCGCCATCGTCGTGGCGAGGTGCTCCGGGCTGACCCAGGGCTGCAGTTCCCCGCGCGCGGCAGCCGCCTCCAGCCACTCGGTCAGCCAGCCCACCGACATCGCCCGCAGCGTTTCCCACACGTCGCGCGGCGTGCTGGGGCCAAAGTAGATCGCCACCACCGCGCGCGTGTAGTTGCGGACCCTCAGGTTGCGGCGGTTGATGGCGATGGTGCGGTCGAGCATTCCGGCCAGCGTGTCGGCCTCGGTGCGATAGCGCACGTGGTCGTTGAAGGCGTCGTAGGCCTCGCGGATGGCCAGCGCGATCACCCGGTCCTTGGTGTGGAACGCGTTGTAGAGCGTGCGCTGCGCCACTTCGGCGCGGCGGCAGAGCTGGCGCACGCTGAAGTTTTCCAGCCCGCTTTCGGCAATCATGTGCCGGGCCTCGCGCAGCAGCCGCCGTCGCCGCTCCAGGATGAGCGGGCTGACATAGAGCAGCGGCTTCTCGGGATGGGCGTCGAGCAGGTCGCGTGACGCCGTTTCGCGAGCCGTTGCCAGGGGGCGTGCGGCTTTCGACATGGAACCTCCCGTTTCGTCCATCGGGACGGCGTTGTCCAGATCCTATCAAAATGCGCACGCTCTGCATAATGTGTTTGTGCAGGGCATGAAAATTGATACACGTATTCCACCGGCGGCACGCCGGAACCGGACTCGGATACTCAAACCGGGCCGCAAGGAAACAAAGGAGGGGAGGCCCATGCGGCACTCGGATCGTTTTCGACTCTCGTTTCTGACCACCACGGCCAGCGGCACCATCGCTGCTGCGGCCCTGGGCTTCGCGGCCCCGGCTTTCGCCGAAGATCAGCGCCCCGCCGATGCGGCGGCAGAAGCCTCGAACGTCGGCGTGGAAGACATCATCGTCACCGCCCGCCGCCGCAGCGAAAGCGTGCAGGACATTCCGGTCGCGGTGCAGGCGATCAGCGCGCAAACCGTGCAGGCGCGCGACCTGACGAGCCTTGAAAAGATCGCCGCCGCCACCCCGCAATTCACGGTCGCGCGCGCCTCGAACGGCGCGGGCGCACAGCTCACCATGCGCGGTATCGGCTCGTCGGCCACCTCGATCGGCATCGAACAGTCGGTCGCGATCGTGGTCGACAACGTCTATTACGGCCAGGGCCGCGTCATCAACGAAGGCTTCTTCGACCTCGCCCGCGTAGAAATCCTCAAGGGTCCGCAGGCGCTGTTCTTCGGCAAGAATGCCACCGCGGGCGTGATCAGCCTGACCACCGCCGATCCCGGCAAGGAGCGCGAGATCATCGCGCGCGCCGGATACGAACTGAACGCGCAGCAGCTTTACGGCGAACTCGTCTATTCCACCCCGCTCAGCGATTCGCTGGGCCTGCGCCTTGCCGTGCGCGGCTCGAAGATGTTCGGCGGTTACTATCGCAACGCGGCGGGCGTGCAGTCCTACCCCACGTTCGATGTCGCCACGCTGACCAGCAACCCGCACACGGCCGCGCCTTCCGCCAAGGACCAGCCGGCCGAGCGCGAGCTGATCGGGCGCATGACACTGAAGTACGATCCGGGCAACCGCCTGACCATGACGCTCAAGGCCTCGGGTTCGTACAACGAGACCGACGGCAACGGCTGGAACTATTCCGCCGTGCGCTGCCCCACGGGTGCCACCGCGCTCAACCCCGCCTACAAGTGCGAGGGCGGCTTCCGGCTTTACCAGAACAACATGCCGACCGACATCGCGCAGGCCACGCCCTATGCGCGCGACAACGGCGAGCTGTACAACCTCTACAAATCGTGGGCCGTCACCGGCACGGTCAACTACGACCTCGACAACGTGACGCTCAACTCGGTCACCAACTACAACTGGAACAACAACAAGTTCACCTGCGACTGCGACTTCCTCGGCGGCGGCGTTTGGGCGACCGAGAACGCCACCTACCACGCCTTCAGCCAGGAAATCCGCGCGCTGACCAAGTTCGATTCGCCGGTCAACGTGATGGTTGGCGGCCTCTACCAGAAGACCAAGCGCGAGTTCTTCCAGGCGGTGCTGTTCGCCAATATCGAAAACTCGGCTGCGCCCACCGGCATGCGCTATGTCGCCTATGCCAAGGATTCGCAGACCGATGGCGAGACCTGGTCAGCCTATGGTCAGGCGATCTGGAAGGTCCTGCCCGATGTCGAAGCGACCGCGGGCGTGCGCTACACCCACGAAACCAAGACGAGCTATTTCACCCAGCCTTACGTCAACCCGGCGCTGACCGGGATCTTCCGCCCGCAGAGCGCGGCGACGAACGGCACGCTCTATGGGGACCAGAAGTTCGACGACTGGTCGCCGGACGTTACCATCAGCTGGAAGCCGACAACCGGCGTAATGCTCTATGGCGCGTACAAGACCGCGTACAAGTCGGGCGGCTTCTCCAACAGCGCGATCAACTCCTCGCTGGTGACCAACAACCCGTCGGGCGACCTTGCGTTCAATCCCGAACGCGGGCGTGGCTTCGAAGCGGGGATCAAGACCACGCTGTTCGACCGCCAGCTGCGCGCCAACCTGACGCTGTACAACTTCAAGTACACCGACCTGCAGATCGATTACTTCAACGCGCAGGTCTTTTCCTATGTGACCTACAACGCCGGCGCTGCGCGGTCGAAGGGTGTGGAGCTTGAGCTGGAATATGCGCCGAGCCAGGCGCCCGGTCTCTCGCTCCATGGCACGCTCAACTACAACAAGGCGCGCTATGAAAACTTCATCGCGCCGTGCTGGTCGGGCCAGAGCATCGCCGCAGGCTGTTCGCTTACCACCACCGATGGCCAGCCGCGTCAGGACCTGAGCGGCAAGCCCACCGCCGCCGCGCCGGAGTGGACCGCCACGGCGGGCATTTCCTACGAAACCGAGGTTGGCAGCGGGCTGAAGATCGGCGGTAACGTCGATACCCGCACGACCAGCTCCTACCTCGGCTCCAGCTTCGGCGATCCCTATACCCGGCAGAAGGCCTATGCCGTGCTCGATGCCGGGTTCCACATCGGCGCGGCGGACGATCGCTGGCAACTGGCCGTGCTGGGCAAGAACCTGACGAACAAGTTCTACTTCATCGGTGGCGGCACCGCGCCGCTGACCGGGGCAGGCACCGGCACCGATCACGCCAAGCTGGGCGATATCATCGGCTACGGCTCGATGCCGCGCACGGTCAGGGTGCAGGCGACCTTCCGATACTGACGCAAACCGGGGAGGGGCAGACACGAGCGAAGGACCAGACGGCGATGAACCTCGAAACCAGCCTGCCTCTTCCCGGATCAGCTCGCTGCCCCGGACCCAGCACGCGCGACATCATCCTGGCCGATGGGCAGGAGGTGCCGCCCGCGCTGGTGGCCGAGGCCTATACCTTCGCGGGCGATGCCGACATTCCCTACGATCGCTACACCTCGCCGCAGTTCATGGCGCGCGAGTTCGAACGGATGTGGGCGCGCACCTGGCAATGGGCGTGCCGCGAGGAGCACATTCCCGACGCGGGCGACTATATCACCTACGACATCGGCCCCTTCTCGATCCTCATCGTGCGCGGCGATGACCGCGCGATCCGCGCCTATCGCAACGCCTGCCTCCATCGCGGCACGCAGCTCAAGCGGTCGGACACCAGCGGCCATGCCAGCGAATTGCGCTGCCCGTTCCACGGCTGGAGCTGGACACTGCACGGCCAGCTTTCGAACCTCCCGTGCCGCTGGGACTTCCCACACGTTTCCGACGACGAATTCCGCCTGCCACAGGTGAAAGTGGAGACCTGGGGCGGCTTCGTCTTCGTCAATCTCGATCCGCAAGCGCGTCCGCTCGCCGACCAGCTGGGGCCGCTGGCGGAGCATTTCACCGGGCGCTGGGATCTGGCCGACCGGCGCATCGCGCTGCACCTGCAAAAGGAACTGCCGACCAACTGGAAGGCGGCGCAGGAAGCGTTCCTCGAAGCCTACCACGTCTATGAAACCCACGCGCAGGGGCTGGCCACCGCGGGCGACGCCAATGCGCAGTACGACCTGTTCAGCGACCATGTGACGCGCTTCGTCCACACCATCGGCACGCCCAGCCCGCATTACACGCAAGTCCAGACCCAGCAGGAAATCTACGACAAGATGCGCGTCGAACCCGGTGTGCCCTTGCCGGAAGGCCGCACCGCGCGCTCGTTCGCGGCGGAAAAGCTGCGCGCGCGGATTTCCGCCCAGACCGGCGTGCCGCTCGATGCCTATTCCGACAGCGAGATGCTCGATTCGATCGAGTACCACCTGTTTCCCAACATGTGCCTGTTCCCCGGCGTGTCGTTGCCGATGATCTATCGCTTTCGCCCGATCGGCAGCGATCCTTCGCGCTGCCTGTTCGACCTCGTGTTCCTCAGGCTGGTGCCACAGGGCACCCCGCTCGATCATCCGCCCGAGCCGGTCCGCCTTGGCGTGGACCAGTCCTATACGCAAGCGCCGGGCATGGATCCGGGGCTTGGCGCGGTCTACGATCAGGACACCGACAACCTCGCCATGCAGTACCGCGGCTTTCAGGGCTCGGCCAAGCGCGGGCAGACGCTCGGCCACTATCAGGAAGCGCGCATCCGCCAGTTCCACCAGACGCTCGACCACTATCTGGCGCAGGATTGACGCGATGGACCCGCTCGACCGTCTCGTTTCGTGGCAGGCCATCTATGACCTGAGCTGCGACTACATGCGCGCGCAGGACCGGCTCGATCCGGTGCTGCACCGCTCGGTGTTCCATGACGACGCCACCACCGATTACGGCGCGGGCTGGCAGGGCGATGCGGCGGGCTTCGTCGCCTTCGCGCAAGGCGTGCTCGCGCCGCACAAGGCCAACCATCACATGATCGGGCAGGTGCGGATCGACTTCGAAAGTGAGACCCTCGCCTTCGGCGAAGTCTACTATCAGGCGCACCACCGCATCGTGGGCGAGGACGGCGCGGAGTACGACCTGTTCGTCGCCGGGCGCTATGTCGATCGCTACGAACGCCGCGCGGGCGTGTGGAAGATCGCCCACCGTACCGAACTCGCCGACTGGATGCGCAACGAACCGGCCGCCGATGTCGAAGGCGGAGCCACGATGCTGCCGTGGGGGGCGCGCAGTCCGCACGACCTGTCCTGCCGCCGCGAGGAGATGCGCGTCCGATGAGCAAGGTCCACCCCGAACAGGTCGCCGATCGCCTCGCGATCATGGATCTTCTCAATCGCTATGCGCGTGGCATCGACCGCTGCGATCCCGACGTGCTGCGCGCGGTCTGGTGGCCCGGTGCCAAGGCCGACTACGGCAGTGGCGAGGTCGATGCGCTCGCATGGTCGGACGGCGTGATCCCCGCGCTGTCCTCGATGCGCCGCACCCAGCACTTTCTCGGCAACATGCTGATCGACATCGGCAACGGCGTCGCCACGGCGGAAACCTACTGCCGTGCCTGGCACGAGGTCGATGGTCCCGATGGGCCGCAGGAGATGGAAGTGGGCGGACGCTACCTCGACCGGCTCCAGCGCCGCGGCGACGAATGGCGGCTGCTGCACCGCCGCTACGTGCTCGACTGGAGCCGCAACGGCCCCTCCACCGCACGCTGGGACGGCCCGCTCTACGACGGTTTGACCCGCCACGGAAAGCGCACCCCGCACGATCCCCTCTATACCGGAGAATGACGCGATGAGCACCGAAGCTCGTATCGCCCGCCTGCTGGACAAACAGGATTGCGTCGAACTCGTCCACAAGCTGGCCCGCGCTATCGACCGTTGCGATGCCGATCTGGTCCGCAGCGTGTTCCACCCCGACGCCACCGACGATCACGGCATGTACAAGGGCAGCGCCGCCGACTTCGTGCCGTGGGTGATGGAGGTGCTGGCCGGCATGCGCCGCACGCAGCACGTGATCGGCAACGTGCTGGTCGAGGTCGATGGCGACAGGGCGCACGGCGAGGCCTACTTCATCGCGCACCACTGCCTGCCGGGCGCGGACGGCGCGGGCGACACCTTCATGGTCGCCGCCGGGCGCTATCTCGACAGGTTCGAACGGCGCGACGGGGAATGGCGCATCGCCCATCGCGGCGCGGTCTACGACTGGAGCACCACTGCGCCGTCCACCGACATGTGGGACCGCGCCGCCATGCCCACCCATGCCTTCGGCGAACGGGGAACCGCCGATCCATCCTATCGCCACTTCGCGGGGGCCTGAGACAAGAGAACCGAGGAGAGATGCCATGACCGCTTCCACCGATCTTCCGCGCGCGCGCGCCAAGTCGCTCGCCGACATCTCCAAGCTGGCCGACCCGCCGCTCGGCAACGCCCCGATCACACCGGAACGCTATTTCTCGAAGGAATGGGCGGACCGCGAATGGGACAAGGTGTGGACCCGCACCTGGCAGATCGCGGGCACGCAGGCGCAGATCCCCAATTCGGGCGACTGGCTGACCGCCGACTTCGGCCCCGAAACCATCGTCTGCGTGCGCGGTGACGATGGGCAGGTGCGCGCGTTCTACAACGTCTGCCAGCATCGCGGGATGCCCGTGGTTTCGGGCGAGCAGGGCAATTCCAAGCGGCTCGTCTGCCCCTACCACGGTTGGGCCTACGACCTGGCGGGCAAGCTCAAGGTCGTGCCCGACGAATCCGACTTCGTGCAGGGCTCGCCCTGTGGCAAGCTCAACATGGTGGCCGTGCAGTGCGAGCTGTGGGCCGGCTTCGTGTGGATCAACGTGGATCTGGACGCGGCGCCCTTGCGCGATTTCATGGGGCCGATCGCCGACCAGATCGACACCTACCCGATGGATCGCATGGTCCGCACGCACTGGGTGACGATCGAAGGCAACTTCAACTGGAAGCTGGTGCAGGACAACTTCAACGAAAGCTACCACGTCCCCTTCGTCCATCCGCAGACCAAGTTCGTGATGGAGTATGCCTACAACCAGTGCCAGTTCGACCTTTACCCAGAAGGCCACGCGCGGATGCTGATGCCGGGCGCCGCGCCGACCAAGCAGTTGCGCGGGGGCGAGAACGAGACGCTGGAAATGATGGCCAACGAACTGGCGTTCTGGGGCCTCGATCCCGATCAGTTCCGTGGCGGCAAGACCGGCGAGATCCGCAAGGCGCTGCAGAAGGCCAAGCGCGAGAAGGGCGCGGAGAAGGGCTTCGATTTCTCCACCTACCACGACGACCAGCTGACCGATCACTGGCACTACACGATCTTCCCGAACCTCTCGTTCAGCCTCAAGCCCGATGGCAACATCTGGCTGCGGGCCCGTCCGCACGAGAGCGACCCGGAAAAGTGCTACTTCGACATGTGGTACATGACGTTGTTCCCGGCGGGGACCGAGCGCTACTATTCGCAGTCGATGTCCGAATGGGTCGATGTCTCGGTGCCGGGGCCGCACATCCAGGGCAAGGTTCACGAGGTTTCCGCAGGACCGGGCATCGACCAGGATGTCTCTGTGTGGGAGCACCAGCAGCGGGGCCTTCATTCGCGCGGCTACAAGCGCGATTACCTCGCGTTTCAGGAGCGCCGCGTGCGCTACTTCCACCAGAACCTCGAAAAGTGGATGGCCGACTGACCATGGTGATGACGGCCCGCGCCGACCAGCGGCGCATCGTGGCGCTGATGGCGCTGGTCAAGCTGGTGACGACGGCGGACTTCGCGATCGTGAGCATCGCGATTCCGTCGATCGGACGCAGCTTCGGCGCAGGCCCGGCCATGCTGTCGTGGATCGTCACCGCCAACACGCTGGTGCTGGCGGGCACGCTGATCCTTGGCGGCAAGCTGGTCGATCGCATCGGCCAGCGCCGTGCGTTGGTGGCGGGCATCCTGCTGTTCGCGGCGGGGTCCGCGGCGGCAGGCGCCGCGCCATCGCTGGCGCTGGTCCTGGCCGCACGCGTGGCGCAGGCCTTTGCCGTCGCGCTGCTCTCGCCCGCCGCGTTCTCGCTGATTACCGTGCTGCTGCCCGAAGGCGCACCGCGCCACCGCGCCATGGGGGTGTTCGGGGTGACGCAGGGGTTCTCGCTGATCCTCGGCCTGCTCGCAGGCGGGGCGCTGGTCACCGCGTTCGGCTGGCGTGCGGCGTTTTTCGTCAACCTGCCGCTGCTGGCCCTGGCGCTGGCGATGACCTTGCGCTGGATTCCGCAAGGCCTGGCCCCTGCTGCGGCCGAGGCGCTCGATCACATGGGCGCGGCGCTGCTGACCACGGCGCTGGTGCTGTTCGTCGGCGCGGTCGTGCTGTTCGGAAAAGGCGTGGCGGTCGGACTCACGCTCTCCATGGTCGCGGGCGCGGTGGCTGCCGCTGTCGCCTTCGCACTGGTCGAACGGCGCGTGCCAGCCCCGCTGGTGCCGCCTGTGCTGTTCGCCAGCCCGCTCTATGCGCTGTCGGTCTGGTTGCTGCTGCTCGTGCTGGCGGGCGTGGGCGGGCTGATGTTGCTGACCCAGCTCTATCTCCAGCGCGTGGCGGGGTTCTCGGCGGCCCAGGCCGGGCTGGGCGCGATGCCCTATGCCGTCGCGGTGATCGCGGCGGGACAGGCAGCCCCGGCGCTGCTTGCCCGTTTCCGCCCCATTGCGATCGCGCGCGGGGCAGCCTTGTTCAACCTTGCGGGCCTCGTCTGGCTCGCGCTGTCGATCGGCCAGCCTTACGCGCTGGGCATCGCGCCCGGCATGGCCGTGGCCGCCACGGGCAGCGTTACCTGCTTCATCGCGCTGATGCACGGCGCGCTCGCCACTTTGCCGCCCGAGCGGCAGGGGCTGGGCAGCGCGGTGCTGTTCACCGCGCAACAGGTCGGCACCGGCCTTGGCGCGACGCTGGTGATGATGCTGCTCGAAAGCGCCGGGCCTGCGCCCGATGCCGCCGCGTTCCGCGCGCCGTTCCTGCTGCTGGCGGGCGGCATGGCGCTGGCCCTGCTGACCCTGCTCGCTTTCGCGCGGTCCCCGCGCCTGTCCCCCGCCTGACCCGAAAGGCCCTTTGCCGATGCCTATCCTGATTGCCGGAACCATCGACTTCGATCCCGCCCGCGCCGAAGCCGCGATCCGCGAAGGCGAGCCCTATATCGAGGCCTCGCGTCGCGAGAAGGGCTGCGTCGCCTATAACTGGGCGCTCGATCCGCTCGTGCCGGGGCGCGTCCACGTCTACGAGGAATGGGACGACGAAGCCGCGCTTGCCGGGCATTTCCGCGACGAAAGCTATCTCTCGATGCGCAATCACCTCGGCCAGTACGGCCTGATCGGATCGAGCGTGCGCAAGTATCGCTGCGATGCCGTCGCCAGCGTCTATGACAGCCAGGGCGTGCCCCGTCTCGATTTCCAGGGCGAGGGCGAATGATGCGCGATTTCACCGGCGACCTTGCCGACCGCATCGCCATCCGCGAACGGATCGAGGCCTACAACGACGCGGTGTTCCGCAAGAACGCCGACGACTGGGCCGAATGCTGGGCGGAAGATGCGCAGTGGAAGGTGGGCGACAACGCCGCTTCGGGCCGCGCGGCGATCCGCGAGCTATGGGTACGCCTGATGGCCGGGTTCGATGCCGCCGCCATGTATGTCAACCACGGCGCGCTGGCGGTCGATGGCGATCGGGCCGACAGCCGCAGCTACATGCTCGAACTGCTCAAGGGGGCGGACGGCAGCGAGCGCATGATCTCGGGCCGTTATGACGACACGCTGCGCCGCGATGCCGATGGCGTCTGGCGCTTTACCAGCCGCAGCTACACCGTGTTGCAGGTTCGCTGACGCGGACGTGCAGCACGGCCGGTCGGGCCGGACCGCAGGCCTTCCTCCCGCCTTGCGGTCCGGCCCGGTTCGGTTCAAGGTTCCGGCGATGCGTTTGCCGCTTTGCGCCGTGCTGGCGTCCCTTGTCCTGACGGTGGCCGTGCCTGTTGCGCCTGCGTCTGCTGCGTCCGCGCAGGTCGGTCCGCTTGCCGCCCCGCCCCCTTCGCGCCCCGTGGCGACGCCATTGCCGCCTGCGCTGCCTGCGCCGCAGGACGTGCCCTATCCCGGCGCGATCGCGCTCGATGTCGATGCCAGCGCCACCGGCACCGGCGTCTATCGGGTGACCGAGACGATCCCCGTCGCCCCCGGGACAACCACGCTGACGCTGCTCTACCCGCGCTGGCTGCCCGGCAACCACGCGCCGCGCGGGCCGCTGGCCGAACTGGTGGGGCTGAGCTTCACCGCTGGCGATGCCATGCTCGAATGGACGCGCGATCCGGTCGAGCCCAACGCCTTTCACATCACCTTGCCGCCCGCCACGCGCGAGGTGGTGGCCCGCTTCGTCCATACCTCGCCCCTGCGCGACGTCGAAGGGCGGATCAGCATGACCCGCCAGTTGCTCGACCTGCAATGGGAAAAGATGAGCCTCTACCCGGCAGGATACTACGTGCGGCAGGTGCGCGTGCGCCCTTCGTTGACACTGCCGACCGGCTGGGCTGCGTTCACCGCGCTCGATGGTGCGCGGCAGGGTTCGGGGCAGGCTGGCGCGCGGCTGGCCTGGAGCGAAACCGACTACGAAACGCTGGTCGATTCCCCGGTCATGGCGGGCGCGTTCATCCGCCGCCATCCGCTGGGCGATGGCGTGTTCCTCGATCTCGTGGCCGATCGGCCCGAACTGCTGAACTTCCCCGCCGCGCGGCTGGAACCCTTCGCCGCGCTGGTGCGCGAAGGGCGCGCGCTGTTCGGCGGGCGGCACTTCGACCACTACGATTTCCTCGTCGCGCTGTCCGAACGGCTGGGCGACATCGGGCTCGAACATCACCGTTCCACCGAGATCCAGCTTGAACCCACGGCGCTGGCCGACTGGGCGGCGATGGACTGGGACCGCAACGTCCTGCCGCACGAATACGTGCACAGCTGGAACGGCAAGTTCCTGCGGCCCGAAGGCCTGTGGACGCCCGACTACCAGACACCGATGCAGGACCGCCTGCTGTGGGTCTATGAAGGGCAGACCAAGTTCTGGGGCTGGGTGCTGGCCGCGCGCACGGGCATCCAGACGCGCGAGACGGTGCTGGGCGCCATCGCCACCGACGCCGCTGCGCTGGTCGAACAGCCGGGCCGGGCGTGGCGCTCGCTGGAAGATACGACCTACGATCCCGTCATCGCCGCGCGCAAGCCCAAGCCCTTTCCCTCGCTGGCGCGGGGCGAGGATTACTATTCCGAAGGCGCACTGGTCTGGCTCGAAGTCGACCAGACCTTGCGCGAAGGCACCGGCGGCAAGCGCGGGCTGGATGATTTCGCGCGCGCCTTCTTCGGCCAGCGCGATGGTGATCTGGGCGTCGTCACGTATACCCGCGCCGATGTGATCGCGGGGTTGCAGGCGTTGCTGCCTTATGACTGGGCGGGCTTCTTCCACGATCGCATCGACCGTCCGGGCGCGCCTTCGCCGCTCGCCGGGATCGAGCGGGGCGGCTACCGGCTGGTGTGGAAGGACGAGCCCAACCCCTACGACCGCGCGCGCATGGCCTATTCCAAGGCCCTGTTGCTCACGCATTCGCTGGGCCTCTCGCTTGATCGCGAAGGGCGCGTCGCCGCCGCCGTGTGGGATGGCCCGGCGATGAAGGCGGGGATCGTGCCGGGGATGCAGGTGATGGCTGTCAATGGCACAGCCTACGCGCCGGACGTGCTGACCCGCGCCATCGCCGCGGCCAGGGGCGGGACCGCGCCGCTGCAACTGCAGGTGCGACGCGACGATACGTTTGCGACGATCGACGTCGCCTGGCAGGGCGGCTTGCGCTATCCGTGGCTCGAACCTGTCGTGGTGGCGGGCGACGGCAAGGCAGGCAGCGCGCCCGAACCCGGGCTGGACCGTCTGCTCGCCGCGCGGACCACAGGGGGAGCGAGAGGCAAATGACCACGCGCCTGCATCTCGGCCAGCGGATCGCCCCGCCGCGCTTCATCCTGTTTCTCGTGCTGCTGGTGGCAGGAACGCTCGGCTGGCGCAGCTTTGCCGGGACGCAGGGCTGGGCCGAGCCGCTGGCGATGGGGTTCGATTTCGGCGCGATTGCCTTCCTCGTCTCGCTCTGGCCGCTGCTGCGCGATTGCGACATCGCCACGATGCGCCGCCATTCGGAAGAGAACGACGCCAACCGCGTGGTCGTGCTGCTGATCACTTCGGTGCTGACGGTGGTGGTCATGGCCGCCATTGCGGGCGAACTGCCGCAGGCCAGCGCGGGCAACCACCTTGCCATGGCGCGGCTGATCGGCACGCTGGCGCTGACCTGGGCCTTTGCCAACACGGTCTATGCGCTGCACTATGCGCATCTCTACTACACCGCCGGGGGCGGGGCGGGGCAGGATCAGCCCAAGGACCGGGGCGGCCTCGACATTCCTGGCACGAAGACACCCGACTACCTCGACTTCGCCTATTTCGCCTTCACGCTGGGCATGACCTTCCAGACCAGCGACATCCAGATCACATCGTCGGCGGTCCGCCGCATCGCGACGCTGCATTCCTTCGCCGCGTTCGTCTTCAACATCGGGGTGATCGCGTTCACCATCAACGCTTTGGGCGGCAGTTGAGAAAAGCGCATCGGCCCTACGCAATAAGTATTGTTGCGGCGCACAAGGGCCTTCGCTAGAGGCCCGGCAAACCCAAGCGAACCCGGCCTTGGAACACAGGGCCAAGCAGCAAAGGCAGACCCATGCGCATCGACAAGATCCCGACCGGCGAGAACCCGCCCGAAAGCCTCAACGTGATCATCGAGGTTCCCGTCGGCGGCGAGCCGGTGAAGTACGAGTTCGACAAGGAATCGGGCGCGCTGTTCGTCGATCGCATCCTGCACACGCCGATGCGCTATCCCGCGAACTATGGCTTCGTGCCGCACACGCTTTCGCCCGATGGCGACCCGCTCGATGCGCTGGTCATCGCGCGATCGCCCTTCGTTCCCGGCTCGGTCGTGCGCGCGCGCCCGATCGCGGTGCTGAACCTCGAAGACGAACACGGCGGCGACGAAAAGCTGGTCTGCGTCCCCGACGACAAGACCTTCCCCTACTACAGCGACGTCGCCGAAAAGAGCGATCTGCCCGAGATCGTGCTCCAGCAGATCGAGCACTTCTTCACCCACTACAAGGACCTGGAAAAGGAAAAGTGGGTGCGCGTCGGCAAGTGGGGCGGGGCGGATGACGCCAAGCGCATCACGCTCGAAGCGATCGAACGCTACGAAGCGGACAAGGCGGCCAAGTAAGGCCAGCACGTTGGTTGATGGCCCGACAAAGGCCATCTGCCAGCATGCACTTCATCAACAAAACCCCCGCCGCCCGGCATCGGACGGCGGGGGTTTTGATTCAGTCGCCCGCGATGCAGTGCCTTCGCGTCAATCGCCCGCGATGCTCAGGCCGTCGATGCGGATCGTGGGCACGTCGATGCCGCGCTCGATCACCAGATCGTCGGCCACGATCATCGCGGCGAACATGTCGATCAGGTTGCCTGCCACGGTAAATTCGGCAATCGGCCCGGCGATCTGCCCATCGACGATGCGGAAGCCCGACGCGCCGCGGCTGTAATCGCCGGTCACGCCGTTGACGCCCTGCCCGATCAGCTCGGTGACATAGATCCCGTCCTTGATATCGGCCATCAGCGCCGCGGGCGTCACGCTGCCGGGCTGCAGCACGAGGTTGCTCGCGGTAACGTGCGGCGCGCCCGAGCCCGAGCGCGAGGCATGGCCGGTCGGCTGGCGGCCCAGCTGGCGCGCGGCGGCGGCGTCCATCAGCCAGCCGGTCAGCCTGCCCGCCTCGACCAGATTGCGCGGCGCAGTGGGCAGGCCTTCGCCATCGAACGGGCGCGAGCGCAGCCCGCGCAGGCGGTGCGGATCATCGGTCAGGGTGATGGAGCTGTCGAACAGTTGCGCGCCGTCCTTTTCCAGCAGGAAGCTGGCGCGCCGCGCGATCGACGCGCCCGAGATCGCGCCGAGCAGGTGGCCAACGAACGACCCGCCCACGCGCGGGTCGAACACCACCGGCATCGTCCCGCTTTTCACCTTGGCCGGATTGAGCCGCTTGACCGTACGCTCCCCAGCCAGCGCCCCGATTTCGGCGGCCGAGGGCAGGTCGGCGAAGTGACGCGCGCTGCGCCAGGCATGGTCGCGCTGCATCGCTCCGCCTTCGCCCGCCAGTACGCTGGCCGAAAGGCCGTGGTTGCTGGCGCGATAAGCTCCGGCAAAGCCATGGCTGGTGACGAGCGAGACCACGCCCGCGCCTGTGCTGGCACCACCGCCTTCGCTGTTGGTCACACCCGGCACTGCACGCGCGGCGTCCTCGGCCTCTTCGGCGAGACGGCGCAGTTCGGCGGGGCCGATCTCGCGCGGGTCGTCGAGGTCCAGCGCCAGCGGCGCGGCCTTCAGCAGCATGTCTTCGGGGGCAAGACCCGCGTACTGGTCGACCGGCGCGGCCTTCGCCATCGCCACCGCCCGCGCGGCCAGTTCATCGAGCGCGGCATCGCCAAGATCGGTCGATCCGATCGAGGCCGAAGCCCCGCCCACGAACACGCGCAGGCCGATGTGTTCGCTTTCCGAACGTTCGACGTCTTCCAGCTTGCCGAGGCGGACCTGCACCGATTCCGAGGCATTGGCGAGGTACACCGCATCGCCCGCATCCGCGCCCGCCTTGCGCGCCCTGGCGATCAGCGCGTGGCAGCGCTCCTGGGCCTGTTCGGTGGAAAGCATGGGAAAACCTCTCGTCGGGCATGGAGCAAAGGCGGGGGACTGGCTCTAACGGCTACCCCGCCCCGCTACAATCCGCGAGTGGCGTCAGAAGACTTCGCCCAGCGCCTTGAACAGGCCCGTAACCAGAAACGGCAGTCCCACCGCGCAGGCCCAGACCGCGATCTGATCGCGCCGACAGGCACTGCGCAAGTCCGGATCGTGCGCCGCCGCATCGTCGAGATGCTCCCACCGCCGCTCGAAACGCCGGAACAGCGGGATGATCCCCGCCACCAGCACCACCAGCGCGAGCATAGGCAGCATCGAGGCGGAATCGCCGCCTTCGATCGCCTGCATCGTCACGAAAATCTGAAGGGCCGTATAGACCAGCAGGCCGTAAGCGACCGTGTCGCTCATCCGCTTGCGCCAATCGACATTGCGCGCCGTAAAGGCCGATGTCCGCATCATCTGCCACCCCGCTTTCTGCACTCTCCCAAGCGGATTAGAACACCCTTCGCGGCATGTTTCAAGCGTGTCTTGTTCGCCCGGGACGACGCGCGTGGGGCGCATTCCATGCACAAATCCTGCCAGATCGATGCACGCAGGCTTTGCCGGAAACGCCCGGGCGGCTATGGCCGTAAACGTACACCATGATTCAACAGCCAACGGTCCCCCCGATCCGATGACTTCAGACCTTGCCACCGCCACTGCGGCCACCGCATCGCCGCCGATCCCGCAGGGTGGGCTCGAAGTCGTTTCGATCGCCAAGAGCTACGACAAGCGCGCGGTCCTCACCGACATCTCGCTGTCGGTGGGCAAGGGCGAAGTGCTCGGCCTACTCGGCCCCAACGGCGCGGGCAAGACCACCTGCTTCTATTCGATCATGGGGCTGGTGCGGCCAGATTCGGGGCGCATCCTGCTCGATGGCGTCGATATCACCAAGCTGCCGATGTACCGCCGTGCGATCCTGGGGCTGGGTTATCTGCCGCAGGAAACCTCGATCTTCCGCGGCATGACGGTCGAACAGAACATCGCCACCGTGCTCGAACTGATCGAGCCCGACAAGGCGACGCGCGCCGCCGAACTCGATCGCCTGCTCGATGAATTCGGCCTCACGCGCCTGCGCACCAGCCCGGCGATGGCGCTGTCCGGCGGTGAGCGCCGCCGTTGCGAAATCGCGCGCGCGCTGGCAGCGCGGCCTTCGATCATCCTGCTCGACGAACCCTTCGCGGGGATCGACCCGCTGTCGATCAGCGACATCCGCCACCTCGTCACCGATCTCAAGCGGCGGGGCATCGGGGTGCTGATCACCGATCACAACGTGCGCGAAACGCTCGACATCGTCGATCGCGCCTGCATCATCTATGGCGGGCAGGTGCTGTTCGCGGGAAGTCCCGAAGCGCTCGTCGCCGATCCCAACGTGCGCCGCCTTTATCTCGGCGAAGGCTTCACGCTGTAAGGCGGAAGGCCGGAGGGGGGATGTAATGGCGCTCGGACCAAGGCTGGATCTTCGCCAGAGCCAGTCGCTGGTGATGACGCCGCAGCTGCAGCAGGCGATCAAGCTGCTGGCGCTGTCGAACCTCGAGATCGAGACCTTCATCGGCGAGGCGCTCGATGCCAATCCCCTGCTCGAAATGGGCGAGGCCGCGCCAGTCGAGGCGCCCGAAGCGCCCGAGGAGCTGCGCCGCACCCACCTCGAAAGCTCGCCGGTCGACCAGCTTGTCGGCGAAGGTCGCGCCGCCGAGGACCGCCCGCTCGACATCGATCCCACCGCGCTCGACCGCGACCGCGATACGGGCGATGGCGGCACGTCGTTCGAGGGCGAACAGCGCATCGCCGCGGGCGGCGAAGGCCCGGACATCGAAGAACGCGGCCGCTCCGACGAGACGCTGGCTGAACACCTCCACGCCCAGGTCGGTGCCGCAGCGCACGATCCGCAGGTGCTGTTCGTCGCGCGCTGGCTGATCGACCAGCTGGACGAGACCGGCTATCTCTCGCTGCCGCTGTCCGAAGCCGCGACGGCGCTCGGTCTGCCGCTCGCCACGATCGAGGCCGCGCTGGCGCTGGTCCAGTCGCTCGATCCCACGGGCGTCGGCGCGCGCAACCTCGGCGAATGCCTCGCGCTGCAGGCGCAGGAAGCGGACCGCTACGATCCGTGCATGGCGCGCCTGCTCGACAATCTCGATCTGCTGGCGCGCGGCGAACTCGCACGGCTGAAGCGCATGTGCGGCGTCGATGACGAGGATTTCGCCGACATGATGGCGGAACTGCGCGGCTACGATCCCAAGCCCGGGCTGCGCTTCGGCGGCGGCGTGGCCGAAGCGGTCACGCCCGACATCCTCGTGCGCGCTGGCACGGATGGCGGCTGGGACATCGCGCTCAACCAGGCGACGCTGCCGCGCCTGATCGTCAATCGCCGCTACTATGTCGAGATGCGCGGCGCCTGCGTGGGCAAGGACGCCAAGGCGTGGCTGGGTGAAAAGCTGGCCGACGCCAACTGGCTGATGAAGGCGCTCGACCAGCGGCAGAAGACGATCCTGAAGGTCGCCGCGGAAATCGTGAAGCAGCAGGACGGCTTCTTCCGCCACGGCGTCGCGCAGCTGAAGCCGCTGACCCTGCGCGCCGTGGCCGAAGCGATCGAGATGCACGAATCGACCGTCAGCCGCGTCACCTCGAACAAGTACCTCAACTGCGAACGCGGCACGTTCGAGCTGAAGTACTTCTTCACCTCGGGCGTCGCCTCGGCGGACGGGGAAGGGGCGGTCTCGGCCGAGGCGGTCAAGGCCGCGATCCGCCAGCTGATCGATGCGGAGGACCCCAAGGCGGTGCTTTCCGACGACGCGCTGGTCGATCTGCTGAAAGGGCGCGGTTTCGACCTCGCCCGTCGCACCGTGGCCAAGTACCGCGAGGCGATCGGGCTCGGCAGTTCGGTGCAGCGTCGCCGCCAGAAGACGCTCGCCGGGGTCCGCTGACGGCACTTGCGACGAAGCGTTTCGTCGCATCGCTTCGTCCACCCCCGGAACCCATCGAAAGACGCTCCGTTTCCCAGCCGCGACCGGACAGGTCGGGGCCTTCCACCCGACCTGTCCGGCCAACACCACCGGGTCAGCTTGGCGGCCTTTCCGGCAGGGGGTTGGTTGAAGGAGTGCTATGATGAAAGGGACCTTCGTTATCCTCGTGAGCGCGGCTTCGCTCTCGCTCGGCGCCTGCGCCTCCACCCCTGGCAACAACACCATGGCCTATACCGCCGGCGGTGCCGCTGCGGGCGCTGCTGCAGGTGCGGGCCTCGGCGCGGTGGCGGGCTTCGATCCCATCGCTGGGGCCGTCGTCGGCGGCGCGATCGGCGGCGTGGCCGGGGCGGTCTGGGCAGATCGCAACGGCGATGGCCAGGCCGATGGCTATTACACCAACGGCCAGTACTACCCCGGCACGCCTGCCGGCTACAGCGCTGGCGCGCGGACCTGCCCTTCGGTTGGCAATTCGGCGCTGACCGGGGCTGCCGGCGGCGCGGCGCTGGGTGCGGGCGTGGGCGCTCTGGCCAGCGGCGTCAGCGTCCTGACCGGCGCGGTGGTCGGTGCGGCGGTCGGCGGTCTTGCCGGCGCGATCTGGGCCGACGCCAACAACGACGGCTGCGTGGATGGCTACCAGACCGAAGGCCGCTACTACCCCGGCGCGCCGATGACGCAGACTCCCACCTCGAACACCCGCGCGGGCGAGCGCGGCTAAGGGGACGCACGATGCGGCGGATCGAACAGTCCATGTCGGGCCGTCCGGTCCGCCGTCTCGCCCTCGCGCTGGGGCTTGTCGCCTCGGCGCTGGTGCTGACGCCGGGTGCGGCACTGGCGCAGCTCGCGCCTGCCGATCTGGCGCAGGAACTGGACGACACTGGCGGCGACCTGAGCGACCTTCGCGCCTTCTATGCCGCGCGCGGCTACCGCCCGCTGTGGATTGCCGACGATGCAGTGGGCCCTGCCGCGAAGACGCTGATGGCGCTGATCCACGATGCCAGGCTCGATGGCGTGAAGCCGAAGAAGGCGCGCGAAGGCGATCTGCGCAAGGCGCTCGACCGCGCCGAAGACCCCACGCCCGCCAACCTGCTGCGCGCCGAGATTGCGGCGAGCCGCGCGCTGGCAGCCTATGTCCAGCAGATGCGCAAGGCGCCGCGCGCGGAGATCATCGCCGAATCGCCTGCGCTGATGCCGGTCGTGCCGACCACTGGCGCGGTGCTGCAGATGGCTGCCGCCGCGCCGTCGCTCGATCGCTTCGTGGCGCAGATGGGCTGGATGAACCCATGGTACGCGCCCTTGCGACAGGCCTTGGCACGCGACGATCTGGATGCGCCCACCCGCACCGTGCTTGACGCCAACCTCCAGCGCGTACGCGCGCTCCCGGCTTTCGCCACGGGGCGCTACGTGGTCGTCGATGCCGCTGCCGCGCGGCTGACGATGATGCAGGACGGCAAGGCCGTGGGCACGATGCGCGTGGTCGTCGGCAAGCCCGACATGCCCACGCCGATGATGGCGGGCTTCCTGCGCTATGCCCAGCTCAACCCCTACTGGAACATCCCCCCCGATCTGGTGAAGGCACGGATCGCCCCCAACGTGCTGGGCAAGGGCCTCGGCTATCTCAAGGCCAAGGGCTATCAGGTGCTGTCGGGCTGGGATGACGGGGCCCGCGTGATCGATCCTGCAATGGTCGATTGGCAGGCGGTTGCCACCGGCCAGACCGAAGCCCGCGTGCGCCAGCTGCCCGGCGGCGACAACTTCATGGGCCGGGTCAAGTTCATGTTCCCCAACGCGCAAGGGATCTACCTTCACGATACTCCCGAAAAGGGGCTGATGAAGGAGGACGAGCGGCAGTTCAGCTCGGGCTGCGTGCGGCTCGAAGACGCGCCGCGCCTCGGCCGCTGGCTGATGGGCAAGCCACTGCCGCGCGGCGGCAAGGCGATCGAGCAGCGCGTCGATCTGCCGGTGCCGGTGCCGGTCTACATCACCTACCTGACTGCCGCGCCCGATGCGCAGGGCCAGATCGCCTTCCGCGCCGATCCGTACAACAGGGATGGCCTTGGGCGGGACGGATTGGGCGTTACCGGCACCCGCACCGCCAACGCGCGCTGACTATTCCGCCACTGCCCGGCTGGGGCGTTCGGCCATCATATCCTGCACCATGCCCTGCAAGCGCGCGTCGAAGCGCGCCAGCACGTCCTTGTCGCCCGCGCTGTCCCAGTGCGTGATCAGCTCGCGCCCGTTCCACCAGTGCAGCGCATAGCCCGGCGCATCGGCCACGATCAGCGCGCGCTCGTCGGGGCTGTCGGGATCGAGCGGGCGCAAGTCCAGCCCGACCTGCGGTGCGGTCGACGGGCAGGTGGCGACAAGGTGGCCTTCCCACCGCGCGGTGATGGCGCGGTGGATGTGCCCGCAGATCAGTCCGGTGACGTTGGCGCGTCCGCGCAGGACATGCGCCAGCCGTTCGACCCAGGCCTCGGCCGGGTCGGTGTTCATCCACGGGATGCCCACTTCCATCGGCGGGTGGTGCAGCACGACCAGCGTGCGCTGTTCGGGCGCTTCGTTGAGCCGCGCCGCGAGCCATTGTGCGCGCGTTTCGCAGAACGCGCCGCCGTGACGGCCTTCCTCCAGCGTATCGAGCACCAGCAGCCGCAGCGGGCCGCCTTCGATCGCATATTGCAGGAAGCCATCGGTGAAGGCGACATCGGGAAACACCGCGCGGAACGTCGCGCGCTCGTCGTGGTTGCCCAGCGCGAAGTGGACGGGGAAGGGCAGGCCCTGCAACGCCTCGTCCAGCCGCTCGTAGCTGGCGCGGTCGCCGCGATCGACAAGGTCGCCGGTCAGCAGCAGCAGGTCGGGGCGCGGCTCCAGCGCGGCAAGCTCGGCCAGCACGCGGTCGAGCCGCTGGCGGTTGAACTCGTCGGGCGTGTCCGGCTCGAACCCCAGGTGGATGTCGGTGATCTGCGCTATCAGCATGGGACGACCTCTAGCGCATCACAGCGGGCAGACGCGGGCGATCTGCCACCGCGGTGGTGACGATGGCGCGCTTCTTGCGCTCGTCGGCAGGCTTCCAGGGTTCGCCTCCATCCATGTGATAGGCATGGCACATCGCGCAGCCCGACTTGACCGGGTCCTTCACGTTCGCGCCCGCCAGCTTCGCGCCATCCTCGCCCACGTGGCAGGAACGGCATCCGCCCGGCCCATCGAGCCCCGGCACCAGCAGGTCCGATGCGTCGTTCGAGGTTTTCGCGCGGGTGTGGCACGTGGCGCAGTCGGTCTTGCGGTGGTCGGTGTGGTCGAACCAGCCGACGTGGTAATAGCGCGTGTTCTGCGCCACCTTCTGCACCGCAAAGCCATCGGTCGCCGCGCCGCCGGTGCGGGTCACGGTGTGGCAGTCGAAGCACATGCCGCCCTTGCCGAAGACTTGCGCCACCGCCTGGTCGCCGCGCGTCGGATAGAAATGCACCGCGCGGGCATAGTCCGCCGCGCTTGCCGTGCGTGCGGCATCGCCCGGAATGCGCCGCGCCATGCCCGACAGCATCGCGGGCCGCGTGGGCGCGCCGCCGCGATAGTAGGCGCGCAAGTCGGCCACCACCTGCTCCGGCTGACCATGGCGGAGCGTGCGGAAGGTGCCGCCGATCTGGTCGAAGGTCAGCGAATGGCAGCTCTCGCAGGCTTCCTCCATCACCACCGGCTTGAACCGTGCGCCACCGGCCTCGGCCTTGTGGCAATCCTGGCAGCCCAGTGCGTCGTTTGCGGCGAACTGGCCCGGGCGGCGGCGCACCATCTGCGCCACGCCGTTGCTGTGCGACAGGTGCTGTGCGTGCGTGAACTTCAGCCCGTTCGCTTCCTTCAGCCCCGGCGCCCAGCTTACTTGCGCGAACACGGGCTTGCCGTCCGCCGCCACCGTCCGGATCAGGCTGGGGCGGAACTGGGGATGGGCCGTTCCGAAATCGGCGGCGTCGGCAAGTTTGCTGTCGGGCAAGCGAGACCTCAATCCGTCGTGGCAATCGGTGCAGAATTGCTGCCGCGTGGCGGGCATAGCACCGGCACCTTCATGCTCGGTGTGACATCCGACACACCGGCCTTGCGGACGATTGAACGTGCTCGCCACCGCCTGCGTCAGCCGCGCCATGCCTTGCGGTTCGCCCCGCGCGCGCAGCAGCCGTGCGCCATCTGGAATGTGGCTGTGCGCGTCTTCCTTGTGGCAGGTGAGGCAGGCGTTGTCGGTCACCGCGACGAAGGCCTTGGTGTGGCAGGCCTGGCAGTCGTTCTCAAGGTTGTGGTGGGCAAGGCTCAGGTGCCCCGATTTCCACGCCGTATCGCCATGCACGCCCGCCGGACGCCGCGCGTCCTTGTCCATCGCCAGCGGCTGGTAGGTGGCATAAGTCCAGATCGGCACGGCGAGGAACGCCACCAGCATGGCCAGCGCGAACACCCATGCCGACGCGCGCTTGCCCGGCAGCAGGCCCTTCAGCGTGAACGCGCTGCCCAGGTCGATGTCCTCGGCGCTTTCCGAGACCGCTTCGATCCGGCGCACGGTGATCACCGGCGCGCCGCTGTCGGCATCGCGCGAGACGGTCAGGCGGTGCCCGCCAAAGCCCAGCTCCGCGCCCACGGCGGGATCGATCGTGCGGCTCTTGGTGCTGCGCCCGTCGGCCTCGAAGGGTTGTTCGCCCAGCGATTCGACCAGCAACACCCCGTCGCGCTCGATCCGCGCCCGCGCATGGCGGGGGTCGACCGCGAGGTCGGGCAGATGGACGGCGCAAGCCGAATCGCGGCCGATCAGCAGTTCGTCGCCCTCGATCGTGGATGGGCGGACGATCTCCTCGCCGTTGGACTTGAGCGCGATCTGGCGGACCAGGAACGTCATGGCTTGGCCCTCACCAGTAGAAGAACACGGCGACGACATGCGCCGACAGCGCCGCGATCAGGGCAAAGGTCACCGGCACGTGGACATAGAGCCACGCCTGCAACCAGGTCTTGAGCTTGAGGTGCCGCCGCATCCGCGACAGCATCGCTTCCTTGCGCGTCAGCAGAGCGTCGACCTTGTCGAGCGGATCGTCCGCCCGGCGCGGCAGGAACGCCCGGCGCTGGCGCAGCTCGCCCGCCGCTGCGCGCGTCGCATCCTTGGGATAGCGCCCGGTCAGCCGGTTCCAGAACGTGCCCGCGAAGGGATCTTCCTCAAGGCTGCGGTTAACCAGCACGGCGTTCTCCGCATCCAGCGGCTGCGCGGCATCGTGGATCTGCCGGTCGAGCGAGCGGATCGCCTCGACCATCTGCTTTTCGGTGATCGCGCCTTCGGCGTCATAGCGGTTTTCCGACAAGGCGCGCGGCAGCGTGGCATAGACCCAGATGCCGAACATGCCCGACACGATCACCAGCATCATCAGCGCCCAGGCCAGCGTGTGCACGTTCCAGCCGAAGGCAAAGCCCGAATGCAGCGTGCCCACCACGATCAGCAGCAGGCCAAGGTAGACGTGTGCGCTCGTCCACGCCTTCAGGCTCCAGCGCCCCGGCGTGATCGCCCGCTTCCTCACCCCCAGCATGGTCAGCCACAGGATCAGCAGCGCGCCGATCGTGCCCAGCGTATAGCCCAGCCAGCTCGATCCGAAGTGCGTGCCCGGCAGCGGCACGAACAGGTAGAGCCCGATCAGCAACGTCGCGAGCGCGGCGGACAGCTTGAGCCAGCGATAGTTCCGATGCGCGAGGAAGCCCTCGTGCGTGGCGGTGCGCTCGCGGCTGGCGCCGGTGCGGCGGCGCGGGGCAAGGCTCGCCATGGCTCAGGCTCCCTCGTTCTCGAGCCGTGCGACGGTCAGGAACTCGTCGGGCGAAACGCGGATCGCCGCCCCGGTCGGGCACGCGCGCACGCAGCTGGGGCCGCCCTCGATGCCGGCGCACATGTCGCACTTGATCGCCTTCTTGCGGTCGAGCGCCTCGTCCACCGCCGGATCGCCGGTGTACTTGGTGTTCTTCTTCGACCACTTGTACGGCGGCTCGCCGGGGCCCGGCCCCTTGCCGAGGAACAGCCAGCTCAAAAGGCCCGGCTTCTTCGGCGGCACCTTGTCCATGCGGATCACGCCATAGGGGCAGTTGCGCTGGCAATTGCCGCAGCCGATGCAGGTATCGTTGATGCGCACTTCGCCGTCCGGCCCGCGCTGGATCGCGTTGGGCGGGCAATCGGCCATGCAGTGCGGGTGTTCGCAGTGGCGGCAGCTGGTGGGCACGTGCAGGTGGGCGAAGCTCTTGCCCGCCTCGCGATCGAGCCGCGACAGGCCGTCATGGCTGTCGGCGCAGGCCTTTTCGCAATTGTCGCAACCCACGCACAGCCGCTCATCGATCAGCAGCACGTCGGTCGCTTCGCCCAGCCCTTGCGAAACGAGGAACTTGGCCTGTTCCGAATAGAGATCGACGACGCCCGAAAAGCCGTCCTTCTTCGATTCGACGAAGGCATTGGTGCGGCGGCGCACCTCCATGTCCTTGCGCGCGCGTTCGAGCAGCGCGGGCTTGGCCGACAGCACGCGCGAAAACGCCTCGCCGTCGATCCTTATCACTTCGCTCTTGATCGCGGCGCGTACCGTGGCGGTGCGCTGGCCGCCGTCGATCAGCGCCATTTCGCCGACATAGGAGCCTGCGGGCAGGTATGACAGGAACACCGGCTTGCCGCCGACTTCCTTCTCCACGATCATTGAGCCGACGCGGATGACGTAGATGTCCTTGTCGTCGTCGCCTTCCTTGATGATCGCATCGCCCGCGCGCACCGAGACGATCTTCGCCTTGTCGACCACTTCGGCCACGTCTTCCTTGACCAGCCCCGATCCGAACATCTGCAGCAGCTGGCGCTCGATCGAGATGCGCTCGATCGCGCGCTTGGCGCTCGGCACCTGGCTCTGCAGCTTGAGCGCGGCGTTGCGGCTGATCTCGACGCAGATGCAGTCTTCCGCCGCCACGATCGTTGCGCCGCGCCGCCGGCCCGAGATCAGGCCGACTTCGCCGAAGATCGTGCCCGTCGGAATCGGCACCACCTTGCTCGCATCGTTGGGATCGAGCCGCACGTGGACCGATCCGTCGGCAATCGCGAACAGCGACGATCCGGGGTCGTTCTTCTCGAAGACCGTCGCGCCCTTGCGGTAGAAGCGCGCGTCCGAATCGAGCATGAACTCGCGCAGCTGCAGCGTGGTCATGCCTTCGAGGATGGTCACGCGGCCGCGCAGGAACTCCAGCCAGTCGTTGACGCTGCGATTACCGGGAAGCCCTGCGAACTTGGCCTCCAGCAGCGGCTCGTCGGCGGGCTTCAACGTCCGGTTGCCCGCGATGAACTCGACCACGTCATAGCCCTGGTTCATGCAGTGCTTGATCAGCGGATAGCCGGCCAGCGCGCCGATCACGAAGATGCCCGGTGCGCTCGATTCGAACTGCGGCGACAGCGTGGGGAAGGCGAGGCGGTCGGTGCTGGCGAACTCGATCCCGCAAGCCTCGACAAAGCCGCGCGGCGGGGCCGAACCGATGCGGGCGATGATCCGGTCGCAGCGGATGCGCTCCTCGCCATCGCGGGTGTTGAGCGTGATCCAGCCCGGCTCGATCGCCTTGGTCTCGGTTTCGTAGCGGATGGTCAGCTTGCCCGCGGCGTCGTCCTCGGCCAGCGCCTTGGCATTGGGTTCCTTGGCCGTGGCGAAACTTTCGCGCACGTTGGCCGACTTGGGATTGCGGTTGAGGATGGTGACGACGTTGCCCTGCGCCGGGTCTTCGGCAAGGCCGCGCGCGTTCTCGATTCCGGCATCGCCCGTGCCGACCACCACGATGTGTTCGTCGAGGATCGCGGTGGGATCGTCGAGCTGGTAGGTCACGTGCGGCAGGTCGAAGCCGGGGCAGCGCATCAGGTTGGGGTTGCCCTGCGTGCCGATCGCCAGCACGACCGTTTCGGCCATGACCGTCTCGCCATTGGTCAGCTCGATCGCATAAGGCGGGGCGTGGCGCTGGATTTCCTTTGTGGTGGTCGATCCGTCGCGCGCGCGGGTCACGATCTTCTGGATCGAGCCGGGAATCGCCTCGCCGGTGCCGCGGATCGCCTTGACGTCGGCATCGTACTTCACGTTCACGCCCAGTTCGGCGGTGCGCGCATTCCACTTTTCGAGGATGTCCTCGCGCTTGCCCGCGTCGAATTCCTGGTCGGAGCGCAGGATCAGCTGTGATGGCGTGGCCATCACGTGCTTGCCCTTCTGGTATTTGAAGATCGTGTCCGACAGGTGGTCGGTCTTTTCGAGCAGGACATGGTCGAGCCCGAGCTGCGCCGCCCGGCTCGCCGCGCTCATTCCTGCGGGGCCTGACCCCACGATCGCAACCTTGTAGACCACACTCACCGGCGCGCGTCCCCCGCCATGCAGGGCGACCGGCGCCTCGTCCGTGCGCCATCTCCCCCCGTCTTTTCTGTCGTTGTTGATCGGCGCGAACCCGTCTGGTTTGCAAGCTTAGCCCAAGCATGGCGCTTTGCCACCTGCAAATCGTCCCGGTATCGGCGCTATGTTCGACCTGCTTTTCCAAGGGCCTGCGGTGCGGCTTGCGTACCCGCCCGCCGCCGCGATATGCGCGCAAGGCATGGCACGGCGCGTCACTTCCCGACGCGGTGCAGGAGCGTGGAATGACCGAGGCCGAGATCCCGTCCAGCAGCGCCGATGCGGGCGATGATGCAGGCACCCGGCCTGCCGGGCGCGCGGGCAAGCTGCTGCTTGGCCTGGCCGCCGTGGTCGCGCTTGCGGCGGGCGGGGTCGCCGCCTTCCGGCAGCCGCACGAAAACGTCGCGCAGATCCAGCCGCAACCGCCGGTCCCGATGGAAAGCCAGACGCCTTCGGTCGATGACGTCATCGCCAAGCTGGAAAAGCGGCTGGCCGACAATCCCGACGATGCCGAAGGCTGGCGCATGCTCGGCTGGTCCTATTTCCAGACCGAACGCTATGCCGAAGCCGCGACCGCGTTGAAGAAGGCGACGAAGCTCGATCCCGAACACGCCGAGACCTTCTCGTTCCTGGGCGAGGCGCTGGTGCTCGCCAGCAACAAGGAAGGCCGCATCCCGCCCGATGCGCGCGCCGCCTTCGACAAGGCCCTGAAGCTCGACCCCAAGGACGCGCGCGCGCGCTATTTCAAGGCGGTCGCCATGGACCTCTCCGGTAACCACCGCCGCGCGATCAAGGCCTGGTTCGCGCTGCTGGCCGATACCCCCGCCGATGCGCCCTATGCCGAGGACATCCGCAAGGTGATTCGCGAGGTGGGTGCCAAACACAAGATCGAGGTCGAGGAGCGCCTCGCCGAAGCGCAGTTCGCCGCGCCCGCTGGCGGCATGACGACCGACGGCGCGAAAGTCGCCGCGGCGGGAATTCCCGGTCCGACCAGCGCCGACATGAAAGCCGCCGCCGGACTGCCCAAAGGCCAGCAGGAGGCGATGATTCGCTCCATGGTGGACGGGCTCGAAACGAAGCTGAAGAATCGCCCAGACAATGCCGATGGCTGGATCATGCTGATGCGCAGCCGGATGCAGCTGGGCGAACCTTCGCGCGCGGCGCAGGCGCTCAAGGACGGGCTGGCCGCCTTTCGTAACGATCAGCAGAACGCGCGCCGCCTGCGCGAAGCGGCTTCCAGCATCGGCGTGGCCGGGGCGTGAGCCTCGGTGCCGGCCCGTTTCTGGCCGCGCCAGCGGTATTGTATAAGGGCAATCCCTTAAATTCGGTATCGAAGTGGCAAACGATTTTCGTCGCACCGCGCCACTTACGATAAATTAACCTTTATCGTTCATTCCTCCTATGGTTAATGGGGCGCACGTCCGGTCCGAGAAGGTTTCGGGATTGCGCTGGGGACTGGCATTTATTTGGGGGCGCTTCATGCGTGTGCTGCTGATCGAGGACGAGCCGACGACCGCCAAGGCGATCGAGCTCATGTTGAGTGCCGAGGGTTTCAACGTCTATTCCACCGACCTCGGGGAAGAAGGCCTCGATCTGGGCAAGCTCTACGACTACGATATCATCCTGCTCGACCTGAACCTGCCCGACATGCACGGGTATGACGTGCTCAAGAAGCTGCGCGTCGCCAAGGTGCAGACGCCGGTGCTGATCCTGTCGGGCATCTCGGAAATGGACAGCAAGGTCCGCTCGTTCGGCTTCGGCGCCGACGATTACGTGACCAAGCCCTTCCATCGCGAAGAACTCATCGCCCGCATCCACGCCGTGGTGCGCCGTTCGAAGGGCCACTCGCAGTCGGTCATCCGCACCGGCAAGCTTTCGGTCAACCTCGACGCCAAGACCGTCGAGGTCGACAGCGCCCGCGTCCACCTGACGGGCAAGGAATACGCGATGCTCGAGTTGCTCTCGCTGCGCAAGGGCACCACGCTGACCAAGGAAATGTTCCTCAATCACCTCTACGGTGGCATGGACGAGCCCGAACTCAAGATCATCGACGTGTTCATCTGCAAGCTGCGCAAGAAGTTGGCGCATGCCTGTGGTGGTGAAAACTACATCGAAACCGTCTGGGGCCGCGGCTACGTGCTGCGCGATCCCGACGACATGAGCGCGATCGAAGCGGCCTGATCCGCTTTTCACGCCATCCCCACGAAGTACCCCCGACGGCCCGCGCTCCCTGGCGCGGGCCGTTCTTTATGCCCGCCAGGTCTGCCGGATCAGCACTTGTAGCGTTCGCCAAGAATGATCGCGCATCCCTCTTCGACGTTCATCGTCCAGTCCATCGCATCATACCCGCCTTGCGGATAGTTGCCGCCACCACCTGCGCCGTACTGGACGACAAGCGTCAGGCGGTAGTTCGGGTTGCCCTGGCCGTTCACCCGGGCAGGCTTGCCGTTTTCATCGGCGAGTAACCAGTATTTTATAGGGATCGGTGCGACCATGTGCGGCTGGAAACTGCCGGTTCCATCGGCTCGAAGCTCGACCAGCGGCTCGCCCTTCTTCTCGTAACGGTACGTTCCGAAAAGCTCCTCGGGAAGCACGGTCGTCACGGGCGTGGATGCACCGTTGAGCGGAACGTGCTGGATTTTCTGCGCATATACTTGCGGTGCACCCACCAGAATTACGGCAAGTGCTGAACAAAATGTGGCTTTGCGGTGCTGCATATCTTCTCCCGTCTCTGAGAAATCTGCCCGATTTGCAGTATGGTCCAAGTTAGATGCTGCACGGTCAATTTTGCAAGGCATCGGTTGCGCATCTACCGCTCGCGCCGTCTCCCATTGACCCCTGCCCCGGACCCTGCCAACGGCCCCGCCATGACCGCCCACAAGCCCGGTGACCCGACCACCATCAACCGCCTCTATGGCCGCGCCAAGGGCAAGCCGCTGCGGCAGGGCCAGCAGGCGCTGGTCGACAATCTCCTGCCGCAGATCGCGGTGCCCGCCGAAGGGCCTGTGACCGCGCAAGGCCTGTTCGGGCGCGATTGCCCGCTCCATTTCGAGATCGGCTTCGGCGGGGGCGAGCACATGGCCTTCCGCGCCGACATGCTGCCCGACCACGGCTTCATCGGCGCTGAGCCATTCCTCAACGGCGTGGCGCAGGCGCTGACCCACGTCGATGGCGATGGCGGCGCGCACCCGCCGATCCGCAACGTGCGCATCCACCACGGCGATGCGCTCGAAGTGCTGCGCCGCATTCCCGACGGCTCGCTCTCGTTCCTCTACCTGCTGCACCCCGATCCCTGGCCCAAGGCGCGCCATGCCAAGCGCCGGATGATGAACGATGGCCCGGTCGATCTGTTCGCGGCCAAGCTGCGGCCCGGTGGCGAATTCCGCTTCGGCACCGATCACGCCATCTATCTGCGCCACGCGCTGATGGTGATGCAGCGCCACACCCACCAGTTCGAATGGCTGGCGCAGGAGGCGCGCGATTTCCAGGTGCGCCCCGGCGGCTGGCCCGAAACGCGCTACGAACACAAGGCCCGCACCGTCTACGGGCACGAAGTCTGGTACTTCCGCTACCGTCGCCGCTGATGCGGCTTGCTCCTGCCCGCTTTTCATGCAGTCATGCCTGACCAGAAAAGACAGGCCAAAGGGCAAGGAGAGCAGGATGCAGGACAAGGACCCCGCGCGCAGCGTCGCCGGATTGACCGCGATCGTCACCGGCGCGGGCAGCGGCATGGGGCGTGCCACTGCCGAAGTCTTCGCGCGCGATGGCGCCAACGTGGCGCTGTGCGACATCAACGGCGAAGCGGTGGAAAAGGTGGCGGCCGCGATTCGCGCCGCGGGTGGTTCGGCGCAGGCCTGGCCGCTCGACATTACCGATCGTGGTGCGCTCGAAGCCTTCGTGGCCGACGTTGCCGCGCGCTTTGGCGGGATCGACGTGGTGGTGAACAATGCCGGCATCGCCAGCGCCACGCCGCTGGAGGATCCGAACTACGACGCGGTGTGGGACCGCACCATCGCCGTCCTGCTCACCTCGCACCAGCGCATGATCCGCGCCGCGCTGCCCTGGCTGCGCAAGTCGAAGAGCCCGCGCATCGTCAACATCGCTTCGACCGAGGCGCTGGGCGCGACGCTGCACCAGAGCGCATACAGCGCGGCCAAGGCGGGCGTCACCGGCCTCACCCGCAGCCTTGCCGTGGAGTTCGGCAAGGAAGGCATCACCGTCAACTGCATCTGCCCCGGGCCGATCCTTACCGGCATGACGGCCGCGATCTCGGATGAGCACAAGGAGCTTTACGCCAAGCGCCGCACCGCGCTGCGCCGCTATGGCGCACCCGAGGAAGTCGCGCACATGACGCTCAGCCTGTGCCTGCCCGCCGCCTCGTTCCTGACCGGCGCGACCATCCCGGTCGATGGCGGGCTGATGGCGCGGAATGCCTGAAGCCGGAAAACACGGTTACCGCTTCCGGCTGAAGGTCTCGGGCAGCCTTCGGATCGCTTGCTTAAGCCGGTTCTAACCACGCAGGGCCCATCGTTCCCGTGCCGCGCCGAACCATTCCCCCCGGTTCTGGCGCGGCACGGAGCCGAGCCAGCGATGACCTACCACGATCCCCATGGCCCCGCTGGCAGCAGCGGCGGGGCGGGGCAGATCCTGTCCGAAATGCGCGAATTCGCGGGCTTTGCCGCGGGCACGCAGCGCTACATCCGCCGCAGCCTCGATGTCGGCCTCGCCCGCCGCGATGCCTTCCGGTTGTGGGCGCGCGATGGCGTGGAGGCCGCCTCGATCCGCACGCAGACCATCCTGTACCAGGATCTTGCCGTCCTGCGCCGGATGCTGCCCGAAGGGCCGGGCCCGTCAGGCCTCGAACCCTTCGTGGGCAAGCTCGTGCGCCTGTCCGCCTTCGATCTCGGGCAGGACCACCTCGAAAGCTTTTCAGCCTACCGCTTCCTCTATGAACGCTTGGCGGGCGCCGCGGTCCGTCCGTGGCTGCCGGCCGCGTTCTGCGCCGCGGCCGCGCTGCCGCAGATCGAACCGGCACGGCGCAAGGCCCTGCTCCAGTCGATCAGCGAAGCCGCCGCGACCGCGCCCGGCTGGTCGACCCGCCCGCCGCGCTTCTTTCCCGAATTCGTCGAGATGGAAGCTGCCTGAACCGCTTGCTCCCCGCGCCCTCCTGCGCCACGATCGGTGGCAAACAGCAACCTGCCGGGAGAGGCACCTTGATCAAGATGGTCTACTGCATCCGCCGCCGCGCCGATCTCTCGGTGGAGGAATTCCAGAAATACTGGCTCGAACAGCACGGGCCCAAGGTGCGCTCGGTCGCGGCCGAGATCGGCGCGCGGCGCTATGTGCAGAGCCACACGCGCCTGCCCGACTACAACGAATCGTTCCGTCCCACGCGCGGTCTCAAGGAAGGCTATGACGGCATCACCGAACTGTGGTGGGACAGCATGGAGGACTTCGCCAAGGGCAATTCGCCGGCAGGGCAAGATGCCGCGCTGATGCTGCTGAACGACGAGCGCAACTTCATCGATTTCGCCAATTCCTGCGTGTTCATGACCGAGGAATTCGAGATCTTCGCGTTGGGCTGAGGGCGAATCAGGCGGGGTGGCTGGCCGTGGAGGTGCAGGCCGGGCACTCCGCGTCGCTGGCACCCACGGGCCGACCGCAATCGCGGCAACTGCGGAAATCGCCCACCTTCAAGCCGTGGCCGATGCTCACGCGTTCGTCGAATACGAAGCATTGCCCACGCCACAGGCTTTCGTCCTCGGGCACGGTTTCGAGGTAGTTGAGGATGCCGCCTTTCAGGTGGAACACCTCCTCGACGCGCTCGGCCTTGAGGAAGGCGGTCGATTTTTCGCAGCGGATGCCGCCGGTGCAGAACATCGCGACCTTGGGCTGCCGTCCTTCGCCCAGCAGCCGGTCGCGCTCGCGCCGGAACCACTCGGGAAATTCGCGGAAGCTGGCGGTCCTGGGGTTGATCGCGCGCTCGAACGTGCCGATCGCCACTTCGTAGTCGTTGCGCGTGTCGATCACCACGGTGTCCGGGTCGGCGATCAGCGCGTTCCAGTCCTGGGGCGAGACATACGTGCCGACGCTCGCCAGCGGGTCGATGTCGGGCACACCCAGGGTCACGATTTCGCGCTTCAGCCGCACCTTCAACTTGCCGAAGGGCCGTTCCGCCGCTGTCGAATGCTTGACGTCGAGATCGGCGCAGCCGGACAGTGCGCGGATGTGGTCGAGCACGGCGGCAAGCCCCGCCTCGCTTCCCGCGATCGTGCCATTGATTCCCTCGCGCGCCACCAGTAGCGATCCGATCACGCCCTGCGCCTCGGCCAGCGCGCGCAAGGGTGCGATCAGTGCCGCCGGATCGTCGAAGCGCGCGAAGCGGTAGAGCGCGGCGACGCGCCAGGGCGCGGGAAACGGGGCGGCAGGTGAATCCATGCCGCCAGCCCTTAATCGTCCGTCAGGCCTTGTACAGCCCATCGATTCGCGCGCCGTAGCGTTCGCGGATCTTGTGGCGGCGGATCTTCATCGACGGGGTCATTTCCTCGTTGTCGATGCTGAACGCCTCGTCGGCGAAGGCGAACTGGCGCACCTTCTCGATCACCGACAGGTCCTTGTTCACCCGGTCCACCGCACCACGCACCGCGTTGCGGAAGGCGGGCAGGTCCTGCAATTCCCTGAAATCGAAGTGCTCGCCCTGTTTGCGCGCCCAGTCGAGCGCCCATTCGGGATCGGGCACGATCAGCCCGACGACATAGGGGCGCTTGTCGCCCGAAACCATCGCCTGCGCGATCTCGGGCTGCAGCGTCAGCATCCCCTCGATCTTCTGGGGAGAGACATTGTCGCCCTTGTCGTTGACGATCATGTCCTTCTTGCGGTCGGTGATCTTGATCCGTCCGCGGTCGTCGATGTGGCCGATGTCGCCGGTGTGGAGCCAGCCGTCGACCAGCGTGCGCGCCGTCTCGGCCGGGTTCTGCCAGTAGCCGTGCATGACCAGTTCGCCCCGCACGAGGATTTCCCCGTCGTCCGCGATCTTCACCTCCACGCCCTTCATCGGCGGGCCGACCGTGTCCATCTTCAGGCCTGCGCGCGGGCGGTTGCACGAAATCACCGGCCCCGCCTCGGTCTGGCCATAGCCTTGCAGCATGGTCAGCCCCATCGCGTCGAAGAACACGCCGACTTCGGGATTGAGCGGCGCTCCGCCGGAAACCATCGCCTTCATCCGCCCGCCGAAGCGCGCGCGGATCTTGGGCCGCAACGCCGCGTCCAGCAGCAGGTTCATCGGCGCGTCGGCCAGTCGCTTGCGCCCTTCGGCCTTGCGTGCGCCGATCGCCAGCGCCCGGCCCATCAGATAGTTGGCAAGGCGTCCCTGCTTTTCCACCTGCTTCATGATCCGCGTGCGCAGCACTTCGAACAGGCGCGGCACTACCACCATGATCGTGGGCCGCGTCTCCTCGATGTTGCTGGCAAGCTTCTCCAGCCCCTCGGCGTAATAGATCTGCGCGCCGATGCCGATCGGCAGGTACTGCCCGCCGGTATGTTCATAGGCGTGGCTCAACGGCAGGAACGAGAGGAACACCTCGTCTTCCACCCCGAAGTCCTCGACCAGGATCGTCGCCGCGCCCTCCACGTTCGCCAGGATCGCGCCGTGGTGCTGCATCACCCCGCGCGGCGCGCCGCCGGTGCCGCTGGTGTAGATCAGGCACGCGGTGTCGCCGCGCTTGATCCGGGCAATTCGTGCATCCACGCCTGCGCGCGCTGCCGCTGCATCGCCTTTGGTGAGCGCCTCCCATTCGTGGAATGCCAGCACGCCCGCCTGCATCCGCTTGAGCGGCTCGATCCCGATCACGTGCTCGACACAAGGCGAGCGCAGCGCGGCGGCCAGCAGCGGGGCCGCCAGCTTGGGGCTGGAGACGATCACCGCCCGCGCGCCCGAGTTCTCGAGGATGTGCTGGTGGTCGCGCTCGGTATTGGTGGTGTAGGTGGGCACCGTCACCAGCCCCGCCGCCATGATTGCAAGGTCGGCGATGCACCATTCGGGGCGGTTCTCCGAGACGATCACCACCCGGTCGCCGTCGTTCAGGCCGAGATCGCGCAGAGCCTGCGCCAGCAGGCATACCTTGTCCGCCACCTGCCGCCAGCTCTGGCTGCGCCACGCGCCCTCGCGCTTGGCCGAAAGGAACGGCGCATCCCCGCGCGCGTCGGCGCGGTCCAGAAACATCGCGACAAGGCTCGAATAGCCGGCAAAATCCGAAAGCTGTACCAAGTGCGCGATCCTCGTCCCCGTTTTATCGGGCAAGCCTAGAGTCCCACCGCTGTAACGGCAAGCCGCGTCAGGTGCGTGACCGTGCCGCCACCGCGTCGAGAATCCCGCGCTTTTCCGCCGCACTCGCGCCCAGCCATGCGCCGATCTCTGCCAGCGTGCGCGCGCACCCCCTGCACACCTGCGTCGCCGGATCGATCGAACATACCCCGGTGCAGGGGCTGGCCGGATGTGCCTGCCTGCTCACCGCCTTTCCGCCGCCAGCCGGCTCATCAGCAGCGCCGCGCGCTTGGCCTGCAGCCAGATCGAGGGCACGTCCACCGTCTCGGCGGGCGTATGGTCCCCGCTTGATGCCGGGCCGAGGCCCGCCAGCCCCGCCACGTCCGCCGCCACGAAGCTGATGTCGCCCGCGCCGCGCTTGGCCGGATCGAGCGCAGGCATCGCGGGCAGCCCCAGCGTGGCGTTCACGCCGTTGAGCTTGTCCAGCAGCGCCTTGTTGGCCTCGGTCGGCGCCATTGGTGGATAGCCGTCCTCGAAGGTCAGCGTCGCCGTCGCCCCCGGATAGGCGCGCGCGACGATGGCCTGCATCTTCGCCACCGCCGCGGCGTGCTGTTGCGGTGACAGGGTGCGCAAGTCGCCCCGTGCCAGCGCCTGCGCGGCGATGATGTTGGTCTTGCCGCTCGCCGCGATGCGCGCCTGATCGGCATCGAGCGCGGCCTGCGCTCCGCCGCCGATCAGCCCCACGTTCAGCGTCAGGTTCGGCTCGGGCACTTCGGCGCGGAACGCGGCGAGCATCCGGGCGAGGGCATAGATCGCGCCATCGCCGTCGGCGCCGAATACCCCGCTCGAATGGCCGGACTTGGCCGTCACGTTCAGCGTCCACGAAAAGGCCGAACGCCGTGCGATCGAACCCATGTCGGTCGGGATGCCATCGGGGCCGCCCAACCGCACCAGCCCCTCGAAATCGAGCGCCGCGTCCGCGCGCTTGCCCGCCGCCACCAGATCGGCACGCGCCACCGCCTGCGGGTCGCCCGCGTCTTCCTCGTCGCCGGTCAGGAACACTTCGATATTGGCCTTCTTCAACGTGCCCGCCGCCTGCATCGCGCGCAACGCAGCCACGATCGTCACCACGCCGCCCTTGTCGTCGGCGACGCCCGGCCCGGTGGCCTTGTCGCCTTCGCGATGGAAGGTCTGGAACGGCGAATCCGGTTCGAACACCGTGTCGGTGTGCCCGATCAGCAGCAACCGCTTCGCCCCCTTCGCGCCGGGATGCGTCGCCAGCAGATGCCCCGCGCGCCCGGTCTGCTCCATCGGCAGGAAGCGCACCTTGAAGCCCAGCGCCTCGAATTCGGGCGTCAGCATGGCGATCACCGCCTTGTTGCCGGCCACGTTCCGGCTGCCCGAATTCTGGTTCACCAGCCGTTCGAGCAGGGCGAGGGTGCGCGCTTGCTCCTTGTCGACCGTGGCGGTCATGGTCCGCTCCGTACCGGTGGGGGCGGCGGCACTGGCGGGCAGTGCGGTGGCGGAGATGATGGCGGCGAGCAGCAATCGGGTCGTGTTCATGGGCCGAGCATAGTACTGGCGCTGGCCATTGCCAGCACCCGCGCGCGCAATATCCTTGCTTTTGCGGGCAAAGCGTTTATATGCACCGCAGCAAGACCGGCGACGGAGCCTTTCGTCGCACGCTCGGGCAGCGTGAGATCCGCCATTTCGATATGGTGAGATCCGCCCCAGCCGCACGGTCTTTGCCTCACCTGCTTCCCCTTTCACGCACGGGTCGCGCGAACGACGACCTGTCGCGCGCCCATTCGTTGGCGCGCCAACGAAAGACTTGTTTTCATGTCCTATTTCTCTGAACTCGGCCTGGCCGAGCCCATCCTGCGCGCGCTCGAAACCAAGGGTTACAACGACCCGACGCCGATCCAGCGCCAGGCGATTCCCGCGCTGCTCGAAGGCCGTGACCTGCTCGGCATCGCGCAGACCGGCACCGGCAAGACCGCCGCGTTCTCGCTGCCTTCGCTTCACCGCCTCGCCGCGAATCCCCAGCCGCGCAAGCCTGCCTCGTGCCGGATGCTGGTGCTTTCGCCGACCCGCGAACTGGCTGCGCAGATCGCCGACAACATCAAGGGCTACGCCAAGAACCTCAAGCTGATGGTCGATTGCGTCGTCGGCGGCGTGCCCATCGGCAAGCAGGCCCGTCGCCTCGTCGGGGGCACCGACATCCTCGTCGCCACCCCCGGTCGCCTGCTCGACCTGATCGACAACCGCGCCCTCACGCTCGGCCGCGTCGAGATCTTCGTGCTCGATGAAGCCGACCAGATGATGGACCTCGGCTTCATCCATGCGCTCAAGCGCGTGGCCAACCTGCTGCCCAAGACGCGCCAGTCGCTGTTCTTCTCGGCCACCATGCCCAAGTCGATCGAAGACCTCGGCAAGCAGTTCATCCAGAACCCGGTCCGCGTCGAAGTCGCCCCGCAGGCCACCACGGCCGAGCGCGTCGACCAGTTCGTCACCTTCCTCAACCAGGCCGAAAAGCAGGCCCTGCTCAGCTTGCGCATCCGCGCCCTGCTGGCCGACAAGACGCTCGACCGCGCGCTGGTGTTCACCCGCACCAAGCACGGTGCCGACCGCGTGGTGCGCAATCTCAACGCTGCCGGGATCGATGCGCGCGCCATCCACGGCAACAAGACCCAGGCCCAGCGCACCGCCGCGCTCGAAGCCTTCCGTCAGGGTTCGTCGCCCGTCCTCGTCGCCACCGACATCGCTGCGCGCGGCATCGACGTTTCGGGCGTGTCCCACGTCTTCAACTTCGAACTGCCCAACGTGCCCGAACAGTACGTCCACCGCATCGGCCGCACCGCGCGTGCCGGCGCCGATGGCGTGGCGATCAGCTTCTGCGGGCCCGATGAAAAGGTCTATCTGCGCGACATCGAAAAGCTGACCCGGGTGAAGCTCGATCAGGTCCCCCTGCCCGAGAACTTCCTCGCCGAAGCAGCCAAGCTGCCCTCGGCCAAGCGCACCCCCGAACAGATCCAGCAGGACGCCCGCCGCGAAGAACGCGATCAACGCGGCCGCTTCGGCGATCGTCGCGATGGCCGCGGCGGCGGTGCTGGCCGGGATGGGGGACGCGACGGCGGTCGCGGGCGTCCGCAGGGCCAGAAGCCGCAGGGCCAGCGCCCCGCTGGTGACGCTCCGCGTGGTGCCGAAGGCGAACGCGCCGAGGGCGCCAAGCCCCGCCGCTACCATTCGAGCGGCGCCCCCGGCGTTGGCGCGCACCGCAACAAGGTGCGTCGCGCGAGCTGAGGGGAAAGGGGAATAAAGGCAGGGATTTACCATCCCTGCACCCTGTTCACGTCTCCCGGCGACGGGGCAGCGCAAACCGCACCCTCATTCGGATCCTCCCCGTTTTTGTGAAGCACAAATGGGGAGGGGAATGAAACGCAGCGCCTGACCTCCCATCCCGCAAGCGGGAGGGGCCGGGGGTGGGCAAAGCGCCACACCAGCGCCGGAAGACGTAATGGGAGCGCGAGGGGGTAACCCCCTCGCATCTGCCCTTCTTCCCCCAATCTTGACAAAACAAACCATATGGGTTAAATACCCTCCCCACGGACCGGGAGCAGGCATGGCCGGCTTCGCTTTCGCTCCTTCGGGGTCAGCCATATGGCCAAACCCCGACGCGACCGGTGCGGGTTCGGCTTCGCGGGGGCGCTGGATCTTCCAGTCGCATGGGCGTTAAGCCCCAAGTCCCCGGGCAAACCCAGGCCAGAGCAACGGATGTGCGGATGTGGTGCGGTGGTTCAGCCGCGTGCATGCGCTTCGCGAAGGCCCCGACCGGGCAACGCAGGGGCCGCAATCGCCCATGCCATCCCCGGTCTCTCCCTTCACGAACATATCGCTACGGACCGGGCCGCAAGCGAGCCGCCGCCCGGGATCGAGCCGCCATCCGAACCAAGGCTGTGCCGGAACGGAGACAACGCCCCGTCCGGCCACTCGCCCAACGCGTTACCGCCCTTCCCTCGCGGCGCCCAGCAATGGCGCCCGCGCCGGTCGCGCAGGTCCGTCTCGCTTCCTAAGGCAAAACGTCCGGGTTCGCCGCCGGACGATCGGCCGTGCGCCAACGGCGCGCCGCGCGCCCCTCCATCCAGAACACCAGCGCGCTCGCTGCCGCCATGAACAGGAATGGCATGGCGGGGAAGTGGAAGCGTGACTGCCCTGAAAAGACCACGCAGATCGCGCTCGGGTATGCGGCCATGGCGTAGGGGAGCAGCCACCAGTCGATGGCGCGCAGGGCCGCCCGCCGCCGCGCGCGCAAGGTCAGTGGCACCGCGAGCGTCGCCAGCGCCAGCACGGCCCAGTAGAGCGCCTGGTTGGCGGCGCGAATCAGCAGGAACGGCTCGGGACGATAGTGTCGCGCGCCGATTTCGTAGGCCCAGACGCCTTCGCCATCGGGCCCCCACAGCTTGAACAGCTTGCGCGGCATCAGCGCGGCGAATCGCATCGGGTGGGCCTTGATCCACGCCACGCCCAGCCGTCTGGCTTCGGCGTCATAGGCTAGTTCGGAAAGGCCGCGCCGCGCATCGAGCGCCTTCACCACCGGGTCCTCTGGCGTGAAGCCGCCTTGTGCGCTGTCGTTGTTGCCGGTCAGCAGGGTGATCCCGCCATTGGTGGAAACGGCCACGAAATGCCCCAGCGCGCGCTCGTTGCGCAGCGACCAGGGCAGCACCACCAGCCCCGCCAGTGCCAGCACCGTGGCGCCGCGCAAGGCGAGGGCGGGAAGGCGTCGCAGCGCATCGCCCTCGCGCAGCAGCGCTATCCCTAGGAGGAGCGGTACGACCACCAGCGTCTGCGCCTTGACCAGCGTGGCAAGCCCCAGCACCAGCCCGGCCAGCAGCGTCCAGCCCCATCCGCTTCGCACCAGCAGCCAGCAACTCGCCAGCAGCAGTAGCGTGTAGAACACCTCGGTCAGGGCCAGCGGCACATACAGCGCGGCATTGGGATAGAGCGCATAGCCCAGCAGCGCCAGCCGGGCGGCGCTCTCCGATCCGGTGACTTTCCGCGCGAGGTCGAGCAGCAGCCAGCCCGACAGGAGCGCCGAGGCAAGGTTCAGCAGGCCGACGGTCCAGATCGAAGCGCCCGCCAGACGGAACGCCACGGCCAGCGCCATCGGCCAGCCCGGCGGCCAATAGGCGGTGGCGTGGCCATCGTTCGCGAGATAGCCCAGCCCCGCGGCAAGGCTTACGGCGCGGGAGTAGTAGAAATTGGCGTCCGAGGTCGGCGTAACCACGAAGCTCATCGCCGCCAGCCGCAGACCTATCAGCAGCGCGAACGAAATGGCCATGAACCGGGGGTGCAGCAACAGCCTTTGGAGCGGGGGCAGGTTGGCTTGGTCCATGGTACGCCAGTCTCGCAGCTTGGCGTAAACATAGCGTTGTTGCGCCAAACCCGATAGGCAAGCGACCATGACCGTCGACCAGATCGTGCCCGTCCAGTACGTCGCAGGCCCGCACGGCCTGCGCCTCGCCCACCGTTTCCTGGCTGGCACCGAACCTGCGCTGGTGTTCCTGCCGGGGTACATGTCCGATATGGCGGGCGGCAAGGCCGAGGCGGTGCTGGCCCATGCCGCAGCGACGAATCGCGCCTGCCTGCTGCTCGACTATTCGGGCTGCGGCCTGTCCGAAGGCGCTTTTGCCGAGGGCACGCTTTCGCGCTGGCGGGACGAGGTCGTGGCGCTGATCGCTGCCTTGGGCATCGACCGCGCGGTGCTGTGCGGTTCGTCGATGGGGGGCTGGCTGATGCTGCTGGTCGCGCGCGCCCTGCCGCAGACGGTGCGGGCGCTCGTCGGGATCGCCGCCGCGCCCGATTTCACCGACTGGGGTTTCGACGCTGCGCAAAAGGCGGCGCTGGCTGCGGGGCAGACGCTGTTCGAGGACAACCCCTACGGTCCCGAACCGACCCCCACCTACGCCGCGTTCTGGCGCGATGGCCAAGCCCAGCTTCAGCTCGACGGCGCAATCCCCTTCGACGGGCCGGTCCGCCTGATCCACGGGCAGGCCGACGCGGACGTGTCGTGGGAGACCTCGCTGCGCCACGCCGCCGCCCTGCGTTCAGCGGACGTGCAGGTCCATCTGATCAAGGACGGCGACCACCGCCTCTCGCGGCCGCAGGATATCGCCCTGCTGCTGCACACGCTCGACGAGCTTGTCGGGGCGCTTGCAGGCGGGGCATGAAGGACGCTGACACGCCGATGATCTTCCCGCTTCCCCTCTTCGCCGCGCTGGCCATGCCGCTTCCCCAGGCCTCGGCGGCCATGATGCAGATCGGCCCCAATCCCTCGCCGCAGCAGGCCTCGCCGCTGCCGATCTCGCGCCGCCGCCGCATCGTCGAGACCGCGCCCGCCGCAGAGCCTGCCGCAGCGAAGCAGCAGATGCCCGACCGGCTGGCCGCCTGCCTTGCCACCGGCGCCAAGGATCTGACCGCGGGACTCGCGTCGGCGCGGCTGTGGCGCGACGATGCGAAAACCGATTTCGAGCGCACCCGCGCCAACCAGTGCCTGGGCCTGCTGCTCAACGAAAGCGGCGACTATGCCGGGGCGGAGACCGCCTTTGGCGCCGCCATCGCCGCGATTCCGCCCGAACAGGCGACATCCTCGCTTCAGCTCCTTGCCATGGCGGGCAATGCCGCGCTGGCAGGCGGGGAAGCGGACAAGGCGGTCGGCTGGTTCGACAAGGCCGTCGCGCTCAAGGCCGGGGCCGACAACGCGACGCTGGGGGGCATCCAGGCCGATCGCGCCCGCGCGCTGGTCGCCGCCGGGCGCATGGCCGAAGCGGGTGGTGCACTCGATGAAGCGCACCGCCTCGCCCCCGACGATCCCGAAGGCTGGCTGCTGTCGGCCACGCTCGCCCGCCGCAACGGCGACCTGCCGCGCGCGCAACGCGACATCGAGATCGCCGCCAACCTCGATCCGCGCGATCCGGCGATCGGGCTGGAGGCGGGCGTCATCGCCGTGCTCGACGGGCGCGATGCCGCTGCGATGAAATCGTGGGACTCGGTGATCCGCACCGCGCCCGACGGCCCCGAGGCCAAGACCGCGCGCGGCTACCTTGAACAACTGGGGCCTGCTCCCACATCGGGCGCACCCGCAGCGGAAAAGAAAGCGACTCCATGAAGCTCTCCGTCCTCGATCTGGTCCCCGTGGTCGAGGGCGGCACCGTCGCCCAGGCCCTCGCCGATGCCGCCGCGCTGGCGCAAGTGGCCGAGGCCTGCGGATACAACCGCTACTGGGTGGCAGAGCACCACGGCATGGAAGGGATCGCCAGCGCGGCGGTCGCGGTCACGCTGGCGCATATCGGCCATGCCACCCGCACCATCCGCATCGGCGCGGGCGGCATCATGCTGCCCAACCACAACCCGCTGGTGATCGCCGAGCAGTTCGGCACATTGGATGCGCTGTTTCCGGGGCGCATCGACCTCGGCCTGGGCCGCGCGCCGGGGGCCGACCAGCGTATCGTCCAGGCCTTGCGCAAGGACGTGAACCGCGCTGCCGAGCACTTCGGCGACGACGTGTTTGAGCTTCAGCTGCAGTTTGCAGGCGACAAGCGCCTGCCGTTGCAGGCCACCCCCGGCCTTGGCGCGGCGCCCCGGTTGTGGATTCTCGGCTCCAGCCTTTTCGGCGCGCAGCTCGCGGCGATGCTGGGCCTGCCCTATGCCTTCGCCTCGCACTTCGCGCCCGACCATCTCGATGCGGCACTGAAGATGTACCGCGAGCGCTTCACCCCTTCGGCCGCATTGGACAAGCCATACGTCATGGCCGCGATTAACGTGATCGCTGCGCCGACCGACGAGGAAGCCGTGCTGCTCGCATCATCGATGGACCAGAGCTTCGTGCGTCTGCGCACCGGCAGCCCCGGCAAGCTGCCGCCGCCGGTGCCCGGCTATCGCGACACCTTGCCGCCGCAGGCCGAGGCGATGCTGGCGCACATGCGGCAGGTGTCCGCGATCGGGAGCCCTGCCACCGTGCGCGAGCGGCTGGAAGCGTTCCAGGCCCGCACCGGTGCGGACGAGCTGATCGTTTCGGGCTCGACCTTCGATCCCGCGTTGCGCCGCCGCTCGCTGGAACTGACCATGGAAGCCGTTCAAGGCCTTGTCGCGGCCTAGGCATTGGCCCGGAGCGGTGCGCGGCATGGGCTGTTAAGGCGTGCGGTACGAGTTTCTTCGTCTTGCGGTCGCGCAACGACAGTTCTAGGATAAGAACTAATAGTGCGAACTATTGTCATAAAATTATAACGGCGCGACCACGCGACTGCGCCTTTCAGCGGGATAGAACGCCATGGCCACCCAGTCCGCCCCTTCGTCCTCCGCCGAGCCGGCGCTGTTGGCCCACACGCTGGCCAGCCGCTTCGCCGCCGCGCTGTTGCCTGCCGAACAGGCCGATTTCGATGCCGAGCGGCTGGCGCAGGCGGCGACCTTCACGATGATCGCGGCGCATCGGCGGCGGGGCAGCGAACCGTCGATGGCGATCGAAAGCGTCGGCGGTAGCGAGACCAGCAGCCGTTACCTGCGCATCGCCGTGGTCAACGACGACATGCCCTTCCTCGTCGATTCGATCACCGCCACGATTGCCGCGCAGGGTCTGTCGATCGACCGGCTGGTGCACCCCGTGGTTGCGGTGCGCCGCGATGGCGAGGGCCATCTGATCGCGTTCCCGGATGGCGAGGCGCCGGGAGAGATCCGCGAATCGGTGGTATATCTTGAAACCGAACGTGCGGATGCCAAGGCGCGCCGCGACCTGACCAACGCGCTGGCGGCCACGCTTGCGGATGTCCATGCCGCCGTCGCCGACTGGTCGCGCATGCAGGCCGCGATGCAGGAGGACGCGCGGCGCCTTGCCGATCCCGAAGGCGCGGCGCTGCTGCGCTGGCTGGCGGACGGGATGCTGACCCAGCTGGGCCATGTCTCCCGCCGTCGCGATGGCAGCGAGGACGACCGGCTGGGCATCTGCCGCGCCAGCGACCAACCGCTGCTCGCGCCTTCGTCCTACGAGCGCGCCTTTGCCTGGTTCGAAAGCGGTGGCGAACGCGGCGCGGGTCGCGCCCCGCTGATCGTCAAGGCCAACCGTATCGCGCGCGTCCATCGCCGCGTGCCGCTCGACCTGTTCATCGCGCCCGTGATCGAGGGCGGGCAGGTGGTCGCGCTGTCCGTCCATGCGGGTGTGTGGACCAGCGCCGCGCTCGCCGCCGCGCCCGACCGCATCCCGCGCATGCGCACCCAGCTCGCCGACCTGATGGCGCAGTTCGGCTTCGCCGCCTCCGGCCATGCGGGCAAGGCGCTGGTCCATGCGCTGACCGCGCTGCCGCACGACCTGCTGATCGGGTTCGACGACGCCGACCTCGCGCGCATCGCCACCACGATGATGAGCCTGGTCGACCGCCCGCGCCCGCGCCTCGCGCTGGTGCGCGCGCCGCTCGCGCGGCATCTGTTCGCCTTCGTCTGGCTGCCGCGCGACGTGCAGTCGACCGAAGTGCGGTTGCAGGTCAAGGCCATGCTCGAAGCCGCGAGCGGCGCGCAGGTGCTCGACTGGAGCCTGCAGGTCGAAGGCGGCACGCTGGCCATGATGCGCTTCGTGCTCGACATCCGCGACGGGCAGGACGTGCCCGACGAAGCCACTTTGGATGCGGCGCTGCAGGCCATGGTGCGCGGCTGGGCGGGCGCGGTCGAGGCCGAGCTGGCCCGAACCGAGGATCCGGCCCGCGCCGCTGCGCTCGCCGCGCGCTATGCCGAAGGATTCCCGGTGGGCTACCGCTCCGCGCAGGGCCCGGCGGAAGCGGCGGGCGACATCCGCGTGCTGCGCGGCCTCAACGGCGCCAATGCCCCACGCCGCGCGGTGCGCCTGCACCGGCTGGCGGGCGAGGAAGGCCTGCGGCTCAAGCTCTACCAGCGCGAAGGCGCGATCGTGCTGTCGGACGCCGTGCCGGTGCTCGAAAACTTCGGCTTCCGCGTGCTGGAGGAAGTGCCGACCGCGCTCGACAAGGGGCGGCTGGGCTTCATTCACGATTTCCTTGTCGGCACGCCGCCTGACAGCCAGGTCGACGATCTTCTGACGCGCGCGCCCGCGATCGAGGCGTCGCTGGCCGCCGTGCTCAACGTCGCGGCCGAGGACGATGCCTTCAACCGGCTGATCGTGGCGGTGGGGCTCTCCGCGCGCGAGGCGAACTGGCTGCGCGCGTGGTTCCGCTACCTGCGCCAGACCGGGCTGTCGTTCACCATCCAGACCGTGGTCGATGCACTGCGTCATGCGCCGCAGGTCACCCGCGGCCTCGTCGCGCTGTTTACCGCGCGGCACGACCCGGCGTTCAAGGGCGAGCGCGGGGCCGCCGAAGCCGATGCCGCAGACGCGATCCGCAGCGGCCTCGCCAATGTCGCGGCGATCAACGACGATCGCCTGTTGCGCGCCTTCCGTGCCGTGGTCGAAGCGGTGCTGCGCACCAATGCCTTTGCCCCGGCGGGTGAGGAAGCGCTGGCCTTCAAGATCGATTCTGCGCTCGTGCCCGGCCTGCCCAAGCCGGTGCCCTGGCGCGAGATCTTCGTCTATTCGCCCCGCGTCGAAGGTATCCACCTGCGCGCAGGGCCGGTGGCGCGCGGGGGCCTGCGCTGGTCCGACCGGCGCGACGACTTCCGCACCGAGATCCTCGGGCTGATGAAGGCGCAGCGCGTGAAGAACGCGGTGATCGTGCCGACCGGGGCCAAGGGCGGCTTCTATCCCAAGCAGTTGCCCGATCCGGTGCGAGACCGCGAAGGCTGGCTGGCAGAGGGCAAGGGCAGCTACCAGGCCTTCATCCGCACGCTGCTGTCGATCACCGACAACATTGTCGAAGGCGCGGTGGTCCACCCGGCGGGCGTCGTCATCCGCGATGGCGATGATCCCTACTTCGTGGTTGCGGCGGACAAGGGCACGGCCACGTTCTCCGACGTCGCCAACGCGATTGCGGCCGAACGCGGCTTCTGGCTCGACGATGCCTTCGCCAGCGGCGGGTCGAAGGGCTATGACCACAAGGCCATGGGCATCACCGCCAAGGGCGCCTGGCTCTCGGTACGCCGCCATTTCCTTGAAATGGGCGTGGACGTGCAGGCAGAGCCCGTGCGCGTGGCGGGTTGCGGCGACATGTCTGGCGACGTGTTCGGCAACGGCATGCTGCTCAGCCAGTCGATCAGGCTGGTCGCCGCGTTCGATCATCGCCACGTGTTCCTCGATCCCGATCCCGATCCGGCGGCAAGCTGGGCCGAACGCGCGCGGATGTTCGCGCTGCCGCGTTCGAGCTGGGACGATTACGACAAGGGCCTGATCTCCCAAGGTGGCGGCGTCTTCCCGCGCACGATGAAGGCGATCCCGCTCTCCCCGCAGGTGCAGGCGATGCTGGGTGTGTCGGTGGCCGAGAGCGACCCCGATTCGCTGATTTCGCTGATCCTGCAAAGCCCGGTCGATCTGCTGTGGTTCGGCGGCATCGGCACCTATGTCCGCGCCAGCCACCAGAACAACGTCGAGGTCGGCGATCCTGCCAACGATGCGGTCCGCGTCACCGCGAATGAAGTTCGCGCCAAGGTGATCGGCGAGGGCGCGAACCTGGGCACGACGCAGGCCGCACGCATCGAATTCGCGCTCCACGGGGGCCGCATCAACACCGACTTCATCGACAATTCGGCTGGCGTCGATTGCTCGGACCACGAGGTCAATATCAAGATCGCGCTGGCCGCGGCCAAGCGCGCCGGGCGGCTCGACGAGGACGGCCGCGTCAAGCTGCTGGTCGAGATGACCGATGCGGTCGCGCATCTTGTGCTGGAGGACAACCGGCTGCAGGCGCTGGGCCTGTCGATCGCCGAGCGCGGCGGCGCAGCGGCGGTGCCTGCCTTCGCGCGGGTGATCGACGTGCTGGAAGAAGGCGGTGACCTCGACCGCAGGACCGAGGGGCTGGCACTGCCTGAGGACTATGCCCGGCGTGCAGGGGCCGGGCTGGGCCTCACCCGGCCCGAACTGGCGGTGCTGGTGTCGAGCGCCAAGCTGGTGCTGCAGCGTGCGCTGGAGGACAGCGCGGTGGTCGACGATCCGGTGATGGAAGTCGAGTTGCTCGCCGCCTTCCCGTCGCAGATGCAGGAGCGGTTCGAGACCGATATCGTCCACCATCGCCTGCGCCGCGAAATCATCGCCACCAAGCTGGCCAACCGCATCGTCAACCGCATGGGGCCGGTCCATCCGTTCGAGCTGATGGAGGAGGAAGGCTGCACGCTGGCGCAGGTCGCTGCCGCCTTCGTCGCGGCGGAACGGCTGCTCGACCTGCCCGAAACCTGGCGCCTGCTCGACGAGACGGCGATGGCCGAAGATCAGCGCATCGCGATGTTCGAGCGTGTCGCGCGCGCGCTGCGCGGTCATGTCGCCGACGTGTTGCGCGCCGGGCGTGGCACGATGTCGCCCGATGCGCTGATCGAGGATCTGGCGGGCGGCGTGGGCCTGCTCTCGCACACGGCGGCAGAGCTTCTGCGCGGAGAGGCGCAGGCGCAGGCGCGCCGGATGCGGCAGGATCTTGCTGCGCAGGGCGTGCCGCAGGACATCGTCGCGCGGGTCGCGCACCTGTTCGATCTCGATGGCGCGATCGGCCTCGCCCATCTTGCGGGCGAGCTGAACGTCGATGCCGCGCGGCTGACCGGCGCTTTCGCCGATCTCGGCGCGGGGCTGGGACTGGACTGGGCGCAGCAGGCGGCGGCCCGCGCGAATCCATCGGACACGTGGGAGCGCCTGCTCGTGTCGGGGCTGGCGCGCGATTTCCAGCAGATGCGGCTCGATTTCCTCGCGCGAAAGGGCGGGGGAGACCCCGATGGCGCGGTTGCCAGCTGGTTTGCCGCGCACGAAGTGCCGGTGCGCCAGTTCCGTGCGCTGATCGCGCGGGCGCAAGCCAATCCGGTGCCAGCCCCCGCCATGCTCGCCCAGATCGCCAGCCAGGCGCGCACGCTTCTGGCGCGGTGATCTTTGCAGGAATGGACTTTTTGACAACGCTCAGTTGACGCGCCCGCCTTTTTTGCCAAATCCCGCGCAACACGTGGAGGATTTCGGATGGAAAAGGCGGACGTAGTCATTGTCGGAGCGGGTCACGGTGGCGCGCAGGCGGCCATCGCGCTGCGGCAGAACGGTTTCGAGGGCTCGATCCTCGTGCTGGGGCGCGAGCCGGAACTGCCGTAC
>NZ_JAILYM010000006.1 GCF_020179425.1 Novosphingobium percolationis
GCCAGAGAGAGGAGCCCACTCTGAGCTGCGCGCAGCCCAATGATGCGCCCTCTTACCTCAAGCGAGGAATCTCAATGCTTAATCAATCTATTACTTCAAATAATACACACCCCAGCAGGACAGAACAGCGGTTTTTCGGTCAATTGTTGGTCGCTATGAAGCTACCAACCGTCATTGGTGCAATCACGAAGGACGTCGCCGAAGGGCGGCATGTTATCGTTCAGTTGGTCACGACCGCCGAGGCAATGCTGGACCGGCGCCTGGCCAGCCTTTCGGCAGACGAGCGCGCCCATCTCGATCTCGAGCTCAGCCCCCGGGAATATATGATCGACTATCTGAAATCCGCCTTCCCGACCCGGATGATGCGTGTGTTCAAAGGGTCCGACGGCGAACCGCGCTCTGAACTGATGGTCGATGAGGACGGCAATCCAGTCCACTCCCAGGCCGCGCTTCAAGCTCGCGACGACCTCATCGAGCGCCTGTGTTCGATGCCCGCGATCCCAACGGCGCTCGACGAGCTGATCCGCGAATTCGGTACCGATGCGGTTGCCGAGGTGACCGGACGGACCCGCCGGTTGGTCACCGACGGCAGCGGCCGGCAGCAGATCGAACGCCGGACGGCGCGCAGCAACATCGGAGAGTCCGACGCCTTCATGACCGGTCGCAAGGCGATCCTGGCTTTCTCCGATGCTGGTGGGACCGGCCGCAGCTATCATGCCGACCGCAACTGCCCGAGCGCCGACCGCCGCCGCGTCCACTATCTGCTCGAACCCGGTTGGCGTGCCTCAAGCGCGATCCAGGGCCTGGGCCGCTCGAACCGGACCAACCAGCTCACCGCGCCGATCTTCCGCCCGGTGACGACCGATTGCCGGGGCGAACGGCGCTTCATCAGCACGATCGCGCGCCGCCTCGACAGCCTGGGCGCCCTTACGCGGGGACAAAGACAGACGGGTGGTCAGAATTTGTTCGATCCGGCGGACAATCTGGAAAGTGACTATGCGCGTGACGCGCTCAGCCAGTGGTATCATCTGCTTTATCGAGGCAAGCTCACCAGCGTCACGCTAGACGATTTCACCCGTATGACCGGGCTCAAGCTCGTCGATCAAAATGGCGGCGGCCTTCTCGAAACCCTGCCCCCGATCCAACGCTGGCTCAACCGGCTGTTGGCACTGCGGATCGGCACACAGAACGCCATCTTCGAGGAATATATGGCGCTGATCCAGGCACGGATCGATGCCGCGCGCGATGCGGGGACGCTCGATGTCGGCGTCGAGACGATCAAGGCCGAGCGTATCGTGCCGCTCGATGAGCAGGTTCTGCGCCGCGACCCCGTGACCGGCGCGGAAACCAGGCTCTGCCGCCTCGAGCTTCATCATCAGCGTCGAGCGACTCCCTTTGCGCGCGTCATGGAAACATGGTCCGGGACGAAGGACATCGCCTTCTTGAAGAACGGTCGTTCGGGCCGGATCGCCCTCAGGGTGCCGTCCTGGTCTATCCTGGACAATGATGGGCACTCCATCCAGGTCTGGGAGCTGATCCGGCCGGTCGGATCGGAGCGGATCCGCCAGTCTGCACTCGCCGAGAGCCATTGGCGCCCCATCGACGAGGCCGGCTTTCGCGAGGCCTGGGGCGTGGAATGTGCGGACATCGCGACCCGGATCGATATCGAGACGATCAACATCGCGACGGGTCTGTTGCTGCCTGTCTGGAATCGGTTGCCCGACGACGACGTCCGCGTCTGGCGGATTTCCGATGCCCAGGGCAATTCGCTGCTGGGCCGCATCGTCTCGCCCGCCGGGTTCGAGAAGCTCGCCCAGTCCTTCGGCGTGACCATGGCGATCGCCTTGTCTCCCGCAGAGATCGTCGCCGCAGCGCGAGCCCGCGACGGTGTCGCAATCCCTGCGCTGCCGGGAGCCCGGCTTCAGCGTTCCTATGTGAACGATGCGGCGCGACTGGAGATCAAGGATTTCCCACCCGCGCAGCGTGAGCGGCTGAAGGCGCTCGGCTGCTTCACCGAGATTATCAGCTACAAGACCCGGCTGTTCGTTCCCACCAACCGCGCCGAGGATATCCTTTCGGCAATAGCCGCAAATTCCACGGCCGGCATCGCCGCCTGAATGCGGTCGGCGGTGTGAGGAAGTCCAAACCGTTCGCCATTAGCGGCAATCTCGACCCACGAGCCTGTGGCGGACCAGCGCTCTTGGGGAGGGAAGAGGGGGAGCGGATGTGGTCCGCGAGTGGTTCGCCGGACCGCACCGGAGATTTCCTATGACCGACCCCGATCCGATCGGCGCGCTTTTCGTCGAGAGCTTCAACCTCGACCTCGCGGCGCTTCATTCCGCCGCCCGTGTCGCGCTGCCATCGAGCGGCAACCATCCTGATATGCTCGAGCTCCAGGACGACGAGGGCATTTTCTCAGCTTCGTGCCTGCCGATGCATCGCCTGAAATAGTGGCGATCGCCTACCGGCTCTACGGCCAGGGCCTCAATCACGGTGTTCGCGCCGGCGAGGCAGCGGCATGGGCGAAGCTGCGATATCTGATCGGCGCTGCTGCTGCCGGTGACCCGGCCTGAACAAACCCGCCGCCGTGCAGGACTGAATCCCCGAGGCGGCTTCCCTTCATCGATCATCGCAGGAGGCCCATCATGGCCGACCGTGTTTCCGTCACTATCCGCATCGGCGGCTCGCTACCGCGTGCCCAACTTGCCGCGTTCATTGCCGTCGTCGAGGATGAAGCGCTCACCGATCCGCTCGGGGAGTATTTCTCAATGGACCAGATCACCGGTTTCGGCCCCCTCGAACTCGCGGCCGACGAAGTTGCCTGGGGCCGCCTTGAAACTCTCGAGGCCTTCTGTGTCGACAATCGGCTGCCTTTCCAGCGCTGGTGTGGCAGCTATCCAGGAAGCTGGGAGGCTGAACGCGTCGTGTTCGACGGCGCGACCGACCCACGCTCCTACACCGTCACCGATAACGACATCGTCGTTGTCACCGAACCGGAGGTCCGCTCGCTCGGCACCTTCGAGGCCGTCAGCGCCTATCTCCAGTCGGCAACATTGGAACTGCCCCCGCTGACCATCGTCGATGGAAAGGAGCAGGATCATGGCTGACACCTATGTTCAGGGCTGCTTTGCCTTCTCCTGCTTGCCAGCGGAGATGGCGCTGCTGGAGGAAGCCTTTCAGGCGAGCTATGGCCTTGGCGAGGGCTACAACCCCGACACGGTGAATCCGAGCCCCGAGTTCCTGGCGTTATTCCCGGCCTCCGCGGAAGATCGCTGGGCTGGCTTTCGCGACATCTTCTCCGACCGCGATTTTCCATCCTTCGGCGCGGTTTTGACGGGCAGCAACCTAGCTGATCCCCTGATGGTCACTGCCGTCATCACATCGGAAATCGCCCTCGATCCCGAGGCAATAGCCAAGCTGATCCAGCGCTGCTGCGCGGCAACGCTGCACACGGGGCCGATCGGTTTCGAATGGAGCGTCACCTGCTCGCGAATGCGCGTCGGAGAATTCGGCGGGGGATGGTGCGCGATCTTCCACGATCGGATCGAGATCGAAACCACCGGCGAAGCCCTTGCGGCAGCGATCGCCAAGGAGACCTCCGATGGACGAACCCACGATTGAAATGTGGCGGGCGCTGCTCGATTTCCGGGCGCGCCATGGACGCTATTGGAAGCGTGTCCTTTCGCTCAAATGGATGAACGGAAGCGACGAGTTCGAGCATTTCTCGGCATCGCTGCGGATGGTGCGCAACCAGCTTGGGCCGACCTGGCTCTACGCTCTTCGGCCCGCGGCCCTCGACATCGCCGCGCGTCGTCTCGCCACCCTCGATTCACAAGCTGACAACTGCGGGGCCGAGCCTGTGGTTAGCCGCGAACCTTGCCCGAACGATCATTGACGCCGGACCGGCGAAGGGGAGGGGGTCTTGGGGGGATGTGCGGCGGACGGAGGAGACGACGTTCCGCGCGCGCAGCCAGCATCAGGAGATCCCCATGAACATGCTCGCCACCGTCGATCGCCCAATATCGGGTGCCTACAAGGTTGATATCAGCCGCGGCCGCAACGTCAGTCGCGTTTCCTCGGAATGGTTCTCGCGCCCCGAGGACGAGCGTTACCTTTCGCTCACCAGTCTCTATGATCGCGTGCGTGCCCGTGCCGATGCGGCGACAACCCGGGTCGTCGAGAGCCGGGCCGTCCGCGTCGAGGCGCGCAGCGACAATCCCGAGCGCCTCTCACTCCTGGTGCCCGGCAGCGATGAACCGGTTGCTCCCACCAACTGGTCGTTCGGCCAGATGTGCAGCCTGGTCGGCGCGCCGGCCTCTTATCTGCGCGATCTGCCGGCAGCGCTTGCCGGCATCAATCTCCAGCATGGCCTGATCGCGCATCGCGGCGAACAGGTGAAGCTGCTCCAGACGCATGATGGCCGCACCGAACTGCGGGCGGTCACCGGCCCCGACTATGGCCGGATCTGGGATCATGAACTGGTCGCGGCGGTGATGAAATTCGCGGGCGACGGCGTCGGAGATACACGGTGGAAGGTTCCGGGCGTGCTCGACTGGGGCACGATGCGCTACAATCCTTATGTCGATGTCAGCCGTGACACGACCACCCTCTATGCCTCCGATCGCGACGTCTTCCTCTTCCTGGTGGATGATACCCATCCGATCGAAGCGGGCCGGCTGCCCAATGGTGACCCGGACCTCTATTTCCGCGGCTTCTATTGCTGGAACTCGGAAGTCGGCTCGAAGACGCTCGGCATCGCGACCTTCTATCTCCGGGCGGTGTGCATGAACCGGAACCTCTGGGGCGTCGAGAATTTCGAGGAGATCAATATCCGCCACTCGAAATTCGCGGCCAATCGGTTCGCGCAGCAGGCGGAACCTGCTCTGACCCACTTCGCGGATTCCTCGCCAGCCCATTTCATCAACGGCATCCGCACCGCCCGGGACCGCATCGTCGCGCGCACCGACGAGGATCGCACGAGCTTCCTGCGCAACCGCGGCTTCTCCAAATCCGACACCGCAAAGGTCATCGCCACCGTCCTCGACGAGGAGGGGCACCCCGCCGCGTCACTCCACGACTTCGTGCAGGGCATCACGGCCGTCGCGCGACACAAGACCCATCAGGACGATCGCCTCGATCTCGAGGGCAAGGCCCGAAAGCTGATGGAACGCGCCAACTGACCGCGTTGGCGCCGGACACGGTCCGGCGCCACGCTTCCAGATTCTGGAGACTTGCCATGACCGAGAATTCGGTGGCGCCGACGCGCGCCTATCGCGTTGCCGTCGATTTCCTGAGCGGGGATCAGTGCTTCGCCAGCGAGCAATATGATATCGAGGCTGAAGATACCGCCCAGGCTGTCCGTCTTGCTCTCATCCGGGCAGAGGACAGTATCTACCACGATCCGCGTGTCCCCGATCTGGGCCTTCGCGCCCATGTCGGGCCGGTCACCGATGGGGATGATCCGGATCCTCAATCACCCTGTCCCGCGGCTGCCCAGAAGCCCGTCTGTCCGGATTGCGGAAGCGATGGAATCGTCCGCGACGCCACCGCCAGATGGGATCCGGACGAACAGTGCTGGTCGATTTCGGGACTCTTCGACAATGAGACCTGCGACGATTGCGGGGCCGAAGGGGATGACTTCGCCAATTGGGTCACCATTAATCCGAAGCCACCCGCCGACTGCGTCTTGTCTGTTAGCAATAGAGCCCTTCCAGTTACTGGGCCGGTCGAGCTGGAAACCACATCCGATCAGATGCCTGCCGAGATCTTGTCCGTTCCGGCGATTGACGCGATCGCCTATCGTTTGGCGATTGCTTCACTGCCACCGGAACGCCGGGCAATCTTCGAGATGCACCAGATTGGCGGTCTACCCTATACCGAAATCGCCGAATGCACCGGCATCTCCGTCGCGGACATCGAGCGAGAGATCGCTGCGGCGCTCACCCACCTGACGATGTGCCTTCGGGGCGATCTCGATCACCCGGTATGATGCCAACCAGATCCTTGTTCCTTCGTCCGCACGGCACGATCGGCGCGCCATCACCGCCGCCGAAGTTCTTGGTGTCAGGGTCGATGAGACACCTGTCTCCACGGTCGTGGCAAGTTACGTCATAGATATTTGGAGATCGTCCGAAACTCCTCGACGGCCGAGCCTACATTCTTGTCCGCCTCTGCGTGGGACAGGCAGTGATCGATATGATCGTTGATCAGCGCCTTTTTCGCGTTCGCCACTGCCTTTTCGACTGCATGAAGCTGCTGCGCGATATCTACGCAAGGCCGACCCGCTTCGATCATCTCGACGATGCTGCGTAAATGTCCCCCGGCCCGGCTGAGCCGTTTCACAATCGCTGTATGGCTGGCGTGCCTGTGATCGGTCATCAAATGGTCATCCTATGGATCAGCGAGCGGGACACTCAGGCTCTTTACATATCCCCCCGGGGAGGTTAGCTCAAGCGCGTCCTATATCCCCCATGGGGGATATGGTCGCAATCAATCGGAACAAACGCCACGTGCTCTCCGTCCTGGCAAACCGCACCTATCGCCATCTGTTCATGGCCCAGGTCATCGCGCTCATCGGCACGGGGCTCGCAACGGTTGCGCTCGGCCTGCTTGCCTATGATATCGCCGGCGGCAGCGCTGGCGCGGTGCTCGGCACGGCGCTCGCGATCAAGATGGTTGCCTATATCGGTGTTGCGCCGATCGTTGGCGCTTTTGCCGACCGCCTGCCACGTCGCGCGTTTCTCGTCAGCATGGATCTCGTGCGGATGGCTGTGGCAATTTGCCTGCCGTTCGTGAGCCAGGTCTGGCAGATCTATGTCCTGATCTTCGTGCTGCAATCGGCTTCCGCGGCGTTCACGCCGACCTTCCAGGCAACCATCCCCGATATCCTGCCAGAGGAGCGCGACTATACCCGCGCGCTGTCGCTGTCGCGGCTCGCCTATGACATGGAGAGCCTGACCAGCCCGATCCTCGCTGCCGCGCTGCTGACCGTCATCAACTTCCACTGGCTATTCTCGGGCACGGCGATCGGGTTCCTGTGCTCGGCGCTGCTCGTCGTGACGACGGTCCTGCCGCGCGCGGCGAAGTCGGAACCAAGAAGTGGCGGGATTTACGCCAAGACCACGCGGGGTACGCGCATCTATCTGGAGACGCCGCGCCTGCGCGGGCTGCTGGCGCTGACCTTCGCTTCAGCCGCGGCGAGCTCGATGGTCATCGTCAACACGGTGGTAATCGTGCGCGGCAATCTCGGTCTCACGCAGCGCGATGTTGCCTTCACGCTTGCCGCTTTCGGTGGAGGCTCGATCCTTGCCGCGCTAACCCTGCCACGCATCCTCGATCGGGTCGCCGATCGTACAATCATGATTGGTGCTGCGGCAGCAATGACGATCGGTCTCGCCCTTCTGGCGGTGCTCACGGCAAGCTTTGGAACAGCCCCCGATTATTGGCGAATGGTCCTGATCGGCTGGTTCATACTCGGGATCGCCTATTCGATGAGCGTGACGCCATCGGGCCGATTGCTTCGACGGTCGGCCAATGCGAACGACCGCCCGGCCTTGTTCGCTGCCCAATTCGCGCTCAGCCACTGCGCCTGGCTGATCTGCTATCCCCTGGTGGGCCAGTTGGGCGCCAGCATCGGGCAGACGGCGGCATTTGCGGCGATGGCGGCAATCGCGGCCGCCGGAACCCTGGCCGCCTTGTGGCTCTGGCCCAGCGCCGACCCCGATAGGGTAAACCATGACCATGCGGATCTCGCGCCCGATCACCCCCATCTGCTTGGCGATCACGGCAAGGCGACGGAGCATGCGTTCGTCATCGACGATTTCCATCAGCGCTGGCCCCGCCAATGATCTTCGACTGGCCCGCCATGATCGACACCATGCAACGCGCTTGTGGACCGGCCGTGTTCGCGATACCCGTATCGACATGACGGCATCGTCGGTCAGATTGCGCGCTTCGGTGCGGGCCTGTGCCCGCATGCGCCTTTTTGCGCTCTCGGCGATTTTGGCAATGTTCGGAATGCTTGCGCTTGCAACCTGGCATGACGCGATGCCGCACGTCCATGATGTCGGGCATGTCGTGAGCGTCGATCGGGATCATCATGATCACGTCCCGGCCGAGCAGCCGGACACGCCCGACCTGATGCATCTGGCGGCTCATGCGGTACTCCAGACAATCGACGTGCCCGCGCAGGCTATGGTTGAATCGCTGCTGAAGCCTGTCGCCGCGATCTGGGCGCGCGCACCCGCCGAAGCGGCGCGGTCCATCGCACCTTCGTCTATTCTGCGTCCCCCGCGAGGCTGATCCACGCGTGTAGTGCGTGGTGTCTTTGCAGCTTTTTTGGGGATGAGAATATGAGAGCCTTTATGGGCCGGCTGCCGCGTCGCGTGGTGCCCGGCATGATCGTCGCGACCTGCGTCATTGCGCTGTGCGCGCCCGCACAAGCGCAAGTGGCGCCGCCGTTTGTTACACTGCTACGGCAGACCGCCGATGCGCCCCGGCGCATCGAAAGCGAAGCCGAGGTCCGCCGGTCCGAAGGTCTAGCACGCCAGGCGCGCGCCAGACCCAATCCGACGATTGGCGTTCTCACCGAGAATGTCGCGGGATCGTCTCCCTATCGTGGGTTCGACCGCGCCGAGACGACACTCCAATATAGCCAGCCGTTGGAAATCGGCGGCAAGCGTTCGGCGAGGATCGCGGCCGGAGAGGCGGGCGTCGCCGCATCCCGCGCGCGCGATCGTGACGCGCAGATTCGCTACGCTTATGATCTCGCGCGCGCATATGCGGCGGCTGAGGTCGCCGATCAGAGGATAATGCTGGCCGAAGGCGAGGTCGAGCAAGCGCACAATATCCTGCGCGCCGCTCGGGCCCTGTTCGATGCGGGCAAGGAAGCGCGGCTGCGCGCCCTCCAGGCAGAAACCGCGTTGAATGCGGCCAGCGCCGTTCTTGAGGCGGCAAAAGCGGATCGCATTGCGGCCTACGCCCGTCTCTCCGCACTCGCCGGTGTCGAGGAGACTTTCACCGGCTTGTCGGAATCGCTCCTGGCCATGCCCGTCGCTGCACCGACTTATGGCCCCGTCGATCCGATGACCAGTTCATCGTATCTCGCCGCCCGGGCAGAGCGGGAGGCCGCCGAGCGCCGCCTGACCGCCGAAAAGAAGCGGGCGATCCCCGATGTGACGGCGATCGTCGGCGTGCGGCGCCTCGACTATGAGAATGCGACCGCACTGACGGCGGGCGTCTCGATCCCGCTCAACATCTTCGACCGCAACCGTGGTAACATCGCCGCCTCGCAAGCCGAGGCACAGGCCGCCGCTGCAAGGTTGGCCATGGCCCGCAACGACGCGATTGCCGAAGCCCGCGCGGCACAAGCGCAGATTGTAGCCGCACAGTCGCGCGTCGCTGCCGCCGAGGCGTCGCAAGGAACCGCGCAAGAAGCCTATCGCCTGGCACGCATTGCCTATGAAGCCGGCAAGTCCCCGCTCGTCGAACTGTTGAATGCCCGTCAGGGCCTCGGTGCGGCGCGAGGCATCGTTCTCGACGCCAAGGTCGCCAGCTTTGAGGCACGCGCGCAACTCGCCCGCCTTCAGGGTCGAACCATTTCCGGAGATGAGATCCAATGAACCCCGAACACAACAAGCTTTATGCCGGGGCCGCAATCGGTCTCGTCCTTGCCGCCCTTGCCGGTTTCGGCGTCGCCAGGATGACTGGCCCGTCCGCACCGACAGTCGACACGGAGGCGGCCGCCTCCACCGCTCCGACCGACACGGTCGCGATCACCCAGGACGGTATCAAGACCTCTGGGATTGGCCTTGCACAAGCGGCAGCCGGTGGCGTCGCCGGCATTATTCTCGCCAGCGCCACAGTCGAGGCAACGCCTGACGCCGAAGCAGTGCTCACTGCCCGGGCAGCGGGCACCGTTACCCGCATCTTCAAGCGGATCGGCGATCCCGTCAGCGCGGGTGAGACAATCGCCCTGGTCGAAAGTCGCGAGGCGTCGGCGATCGCAGCCGGCCGCAGTGCCGCCGCAGCGCGGGTTACGCTTGCAGGCCGGCAACTGGCGCGCGAGCGAACGCTGCTCAACCAGGGGGTGTCGCCTCGGGCTGACTATGAGACCGCCGAAGCCAATCTCGCCGTCGCCCAGGCCGAAGCCCGGCAGGCAAGTGCTGCGGCCAGCGCGGCAAGGGTCGCGGGCGATGGCAGGTCAGTTGCGGTGATCAGTCCGATCTCCGGCCGCATAACATCGGCACCCGGCAATCTCGGCGCATTCGTTCAGGCCGAGACCGAGCTGTTCCGTGTCGCGGACCCCCGTCGCCTCCAGGTCGAGGCGAGCGTGCCGGCAGCGGACGCATCACGTGTGAAGGCGGGCGACGGGGTCGAGTTGACGACAAAAGATGGCGCGAAGGTCGAAGGCCGGGTCCGCTCGGCAACCGGCGTGGTCGATCCGCAGACGCGGCAAGCAACGATAATCGTGACACCAGATGTCGGCGGGAGCCTGATCGCGCCGGGTCAGCTCGTCCAGGCGCGTATCTTCGCCAGCGGCGGCGCAGCCTCGGGCGTTAGCGTGCCGCAGGATGCGGTCCAGACGATCGGCGACCGCTCGGTGGTGTTCGTGCGAACCCGCCAGGGGTTCAAGGCCCAGACCGTGCGGGTTGGAACGCGCAGCGGCGGCATGGTCGAGATTGCCGCGGGCCTCCCTGCAAACACGGTGATCGCCACCACCAATGCCTTCCTGCTCAAGGCCGAGCTCGGCAAGGAGTCGGCGGAATGATCGCGCGGATATTAGGGCTCTCGGTCAGAGCGCGATGGGCCGTTGCGTTCATCACCTTCCTCGTCGTCCTGTTCGGTGCCTGGCAGATCACCCTGTTGCCGATCGACGCGGTCCCGGACGTCACCAACCGCCAGGTCCAGATCAACAGTTTCGTGCCCACTATCGGACCGGTCGACATGGAGAAGCAGGTCACCTTTCCCGTCGAGACCGCGCTTGCCGGTATTCCCGGCCTGCAGATGACCCGCTCGCTCACGCGCAACGGGTTCAGCCAGGTCACCGCGGTCTTCAAGGACAGCACCGACATCTATTTTGCTCGGCAGCAGGTGACCGAACGGCTCGCGCAGGCCAAGGACAGCCTGCCGGCCGGGGTGCAGCCCCAACTTGCGCCGTTGACGACGGGTCTTGGTGAGATCTTCATGTTCAGCGTCGCATTCGAACATCCCGACGGCAAGGGCGTGAGAGCCGTCGACGGCCGACCAGGCTGGCAGACAGACGGTTCCTATCTGACGCCCGAGGGCGAGAAACTGACCACGGTGGTTGCCAAGGCCGCTTATCTGCGGACGGTCCAGGACTGGATCATCAGGCCGCAGATGCGCACCGTGCAGGGTGTCGCGGGTGTGGATTCCAACGGCGGCTATGTGAAACAATATGTCGTCGAGCCCAATCTGACCGCGCTCGCGTCCTATGGCATCTCGATCACCGAACTCGCCGACGCGCTCGAACGGTCGAACCTGTCGGCAGGCTCCAACTATGTCCGCCGCGCCGGTGAATCTTTCCTCGTCCGCGCCGACGCACGGCTGCGGTCGGTCTCTGACATAGAAGAGGCGGTGATCGCGACACGCGCCGGCGTGCCGATACGCGTGAAGGACGTCGGCGACGTCGTCATCGGCGGCGCGGTGCGGACCGGATCCGGCAGTGTCGGTGGATCGGAGGCGGTCATCTCGACCATCCTGATGCTCACCGGCGAGAACAGCCGCATCGTCGCCAATCGCGTCGCCGACAAGCTGGTCGAGATCAACAAGATGTTGCCGCCCGACGTGGTTGCAAGCCAGGCCTATAACCGCTCGAAACTGGTCAATGCGACCATCGCCACGGTCGAGAAGAATCTGGTGGAAGGCGCACTGCTGGTCATCATCGTGCTGTTCCTGCTGCTCGGCAACATCCGCGCGGCGCTCATCACGGCGGCCGTAATCCCGATCACCATGCTGATGACCGCGGCGGGCATGAATGAGCTTGGTGTCTCGGGCAATTTGATGAGTCTCGGCGCGCTCGACTTCGGCCTGATTGTCGATGGTGCGGTCATCATCGTCGAAAACGCGCTCAGGCGGCTGGCCGAACGGCAGCACAAGGAAGGAAGACTCCTAACCCGGCTCGAACGCCTCACCGAAACCACTCACGCCGCACAGGAGATGGTCCGGCCAACGGTCTATGGCCAGGCCATCATCTTCCTCGTGTTCATACCTTTGCTCACCTTCCAGGGCGTGGAGGGCAAGACGTTCGCACCGATGGCAATCACGTTGATGCTGGCGCTGGCCAGCGCGTTCATCCTGTCGATCACGTTCGTGCCCGCGATGATCGCATTGCTGGTGACCGGCAAGGTCAGCGAGACCGAGGTCAGATCGATCCGCTGGTTCAAGGAGAAATATCAGCCGGCGCTCACCCGCGCTGTCGCGCGGCCAATGCCGTTCATCTTCGGCGGCGTTGGCGTGTTCGCGGCAGCGGCACTGTTGTTCGGTACGCTCGGACAGGAGTTCATGCCGCAGCTCGACGAGAAGGACATCACGGTCACCAACTTCCGTATTCCGTCCGCGTCGATCGACCAGTCGACCGTGATGCAGCTCCAGATCGAAAATGCACTTAAGACATTGCCCGAGGTTGCATTGGTCTTTTCAAAGAACGGCAATGCCGATCTGGGCACCGATCCGATGCCGCCCAATGCGTCCGATACCTATGTCATCCCAAAGCCTGAAAAGGAGTGGCCCGCCGAGGTCAAATCCAAGGAGGATATCCTTCGGCGGATCGAGGAACGGATGAAGCCGCTGATCGGCAACCGTACCGAGATCCAGCAGCCGATCCAGATGCGGTTCAACGAGCTGATCGCGGGCGTTCGCTCCGACGTGGCCGTCAAGCTTTATGGCGACGATCTCGATGCCCTGAGCGAAGCGGCGGGCCGGATCGCAACCGCACTTCGGACAATACCGGGCGCGGCGGACGTGCAGGCGGAACAGACATCTGGCGCGCCGACTTTCGACATCAAGGTCGATCGCCAGGCGGCGGGGCGCTACGGCCTGTCGGTCGAGGAGGTCGCCAGTACGGTCGCTGCCGCCCTGGGTGGACGCGAAGCGGGCTTGTTGTTCGAAGGCGATCGACGCTTCGATGTCGTGGTGCGACTGCCCGACGCACAGCGCGACGATATCGAGACCTTGGGCTCTATCCCGGTCATGCTGCCATCCAGCGGTGTCGGGAACGCGCGTTCCATTCCGCTCAGCGAAGTGGCGCGATTCAACTACACAGAGGGGCTTAACCAGATCAGCCGCGAGAATGGCAAGCGGATGGTGGTGGTCCAGGCAAATGTGCGCGGCCGCGATCTTGGCGGATTCGTCGCCGAAGCCCAGGCGAAGATTAACGATGTGAAGCTGCCTGCCGGCGCCTTCATTGAGTGGGGCGGCCAGTTCGAGAGCCTCCAGTCAGCCTCCCAGCGGTTGGCGATCGTCGTGCCGCTTTGCTTCGTCCTGATCTTCGCGTTGCTCTACATGGCACTGGGCGGCGCCTGGCCGGCGCTGGTCGTGTTTACGGCCGTTCCCATGGCCCTGGCCGGAGGTGTGTTTGCTCTGGCCTTGCGCGGGATACCGTTCTCGATCACGGCGTCGGTCGGGTTCATCGCGCTGTCGGGTGTCGCGGTCCTCAATGGCCTCGTCATGATGAGTGCGATCCGCAAGCGGCTTGACGACGGCGAAGGGATTGACGGCGCCATCATTGGTGGCGCGATGGAACGTGTACGGCCCGTGCTGATGACTGCCCTGGTCGCGAGCTTGGGCTTCATCCCGATGGCGCTTGCCACCGGAACCGGAGCGGAGGTGCAACGACCGCTTGCGACCGTGGTGATCGGGGGGCTCATCACATCGACGGCGCTGACGCTGCTCGTTCTTCCGGCGATTTCGGCGCTGATGTTCCGAATACTCGCGAAACGGAAGACTGCCGAAGAACCGACGGCCGATTTGGTGCAGGCATGAAACAGGCCGCCCTGGCGAAAGCCGCAGGGCGGCCTGTCTCGATGTTTCCGGCCCTGTCGGATTTCCTATTGCGCAGGAAATGTAAGCCGCACCGCTAGGCCCGGTGCGAGATGGCTTATCTCCATCCGAGCGCCGTGGAGGCGGGCCACTGCCTCCACGATCGCAAGGCCAAGCCCGTTGCCGGGCGTCGTCCGGGCAGCGTCAAGCCGGCCGAACGGACGAAGGACAGTCGGGACATGGTCCGGGGCGATGCCGGGGCCGTCGTCCTCGACGGAAAAAAAGGCAGGTGCGACGCGAACGACGATCCGGGCGCCCATCGCCGAATGCTTCAAGGCATTGTCGACGAGATTCGCGACTGCGCGCGTGAGAAGATCGATATCGCCTTCGACAAGGACCTTGCTGCCGACCAGCAAGTCGATCGACCGGCCCGATCCCTCGATCTCGGGGCGATAGGCATCCACAACCTGTTCAGCGACCGCTGCCAGATCGACGGGCGCGAATTCCTTGCGCGCATCGCCGGAATCGATCTCGGCAAGATCGAGCATCGACTCGAACAGTCGCAGCGCGCCATCGATGCCGCCTCCGGCATCGTCGATCGACTGCTGCAGTTCCTGGACGTCATGTGATCGCTTGGCCGCTTCGAGCGTATGGCGCACGCGCGTCAACGGCGTGCGCAAGTCGTGCGCGATTTCGGCTGACACACGCCGCACCGTGCCGACCAACGTATCGATCCGATCGAGCATGCCGTTCATCGCCAGGGCGAGCTCATCGAGATCATCACGCGCACGTCCGGTGTGTGGGATCCTCGCGGTAAGATCGCCCTGTTCGACGGCCCGCACCGTGCCAAGGATGTCCTGCATACCGCGCAGCACGCGGCGCGTGGCCACGAAACCGACGGCGAGGCCGACGATGAGAGCGATAACGCCCGAAACCAGGATCGCGTTGAACACCGCCTCGCGCACCGCCTCGCCGCGCTCGACGTCGTCGCCGATGACCAGCAGCGAACCATCCGGCAAGTGGCTTGTCAGGACGAGCAGATGTTCCTTGCCTTCCAGGCCGGGCGTTCCCTCGCGCGCTGCCATTGCGTGCCAGCCCGCGGCCCGCGGGGCGGTGGTCAGATCACCCGCCACGATCCGGCCATGCGGATCGACCAGCAGATATTCGAGCGCGCCCGGCCGTTCCGATCGCGCGCCGATCGCGTCGGCCGCGCGCACGAGGCTTTCCTGCGCGACTTCGACGGCGACGGCATGCACCTCCAGCGCGATCCGTTCGCGTGCATCGCTCTCCACGATGTTCTGCGACACCAGCCAGCCAGCGATACCAGCTCCGGCCATGGCAAGTACAAGCAGCGCCGCATTCAGCAAGGAAAGGCGGAAGACGGTCGAGCGGAGGAGTGCCTTAGCCGGCGCGAACGGCATAGCCCTCGCCCTTTATGGTATGGATCAAGGGAGGATCGCCGCCTCGGTCGATCTTTGTGCGCAGCCGGCTGACATGGCTTTCGACTAGGTTGGTTCCAGGATCGAACCGGAACCGCCAGATTTGCTCGAGCAGCATCATGCGCGTGACCACGGCCGGCGCATTTTGCATCAGCATCTCGAGCAGCTGATATTCACGCGGCTGCAGATGAACCAGCTTGTCGCCTCGCCAGACCCGACGCTGCATCCGATCGAGCGCCAGGGTGCCGACCGTGAGCAGGGCATCGGACAGACCGCTTGATCGGCGACCCAGCGCCTCGACCCGGGCTTCCAGTTCGACCATCGAGAAGGGTTTGACGAGATAGTCGTCGGCACCGCCGCGGAGGCCGGCGACCCGGTCGGAGACCGAGCCGAGCGCGGTCAGCAACAGGACCGGCACCTTGATGTCGCGGTCGCGAAGACCCGCAACCACCGCGAGTCCATCCATGCCCGGCAACATTCGGTCGATGACGACAACGTCATATCTGCCGTTCAACGCCCGATCGAAGCCTTCAGCGCCGTCACCGACGATGTCGACCTGGTGGCCGGATTCGGCGAGCGCGGCCGCGACCGCCTCCGCCATCTTCCGGTCATCCTCAATCAGCAACAACCGCATCGCTCGTTCCATTTTGATCCCTGGGCCAACGATAGGCCAGCACGAGCGCGGGCAACAGCACCAGGCTCATCAGGGTCGATGTTACCAGCCCGCCGAGGATGACCGCGGCCATCGGCCCCTGCACCTCGCGGCCCGACTGGCCCGCCTCGAACGCGAGTGGGGCGAGCCCGAGCCCGGTCACCAGCGCGGTCATCAGGATCGGCGTGACACGTTCGCGCGCGCCGCGGATGACGGTGGCGAGATTCCTCGGCGCCCCTTCCTCCTCGACCAGATGATCGACATGGCTGATCAGCAGGATCGAGTTGCGCGCCGCGATCCCAAACAGCGTGACGAAGCCCACCAGCGCCCCAAGCGACAGCACGCCTCCCGTGATCGCAACGGCGATCACACCGCCGGCGAGCGCGAAGGGCGTCCCAGCAAGAATGAGTCCCGCCGGCCGGCCGCCGCCAAAGGCAAGGATGAGCAGCGCGATGATGCCGATCGACGCTGCCGCGACATTGAGCAGGATCTGGCGCGTTGCCGCCGCCTGGGCCTCCGCGACGCCGGCATAGTCGAGATAGACACCCGGCGGCAGCTTCACCTCGCGGGCGAGTTTCGCGCGTGCGGCGCGGACGAACCCGGCCACGTCGGATGCCGATGGATTGGCGGTCACGACCTGCCGCCGCCGGCCGTCCTGATGGCTGATCGTCGTCCGCCCCTCGACGGCGCGGATCGTGGCAATCTCGGAGAGCGGCGTGGTCGTGCCGTCGGCGGCACGCACGAGGATGGTGCCGACCGCCTCGGGATCGCGCGCCTCATTGTCGGGCAGGGTAACGGCGACCTCGGTGATACGATCCGCTTCGGCGATCTCGCTGACCGTCCGGCCCTGGAAGGCGGTCTCGATCGCATCATAGGCGTCGGTTGGCGTTACGGCGCGCAGCGCCATGCGATCGGCATCGAGCGTGATGCGCAGCGCCGGGGCGCCGGGCTGTGCCTTGACCCGGACATCGGCGGCACCCGGTACTGTCGCGAGCACCCGGGCGACATCGGCGGCGACACGATCGAGCCCGTCGAGATCGGCACCGTAGACGCCGATCGCGACCTTGGCGGTTTCGCCGGACAGGGTCTCGCTGATCCGGTCGCCAAGGAAGGTGAGGGTCTCGCTCTGGATTCCGGGATAGCGGGCGAGCACGGCGCGGATTTGCGCGAGTGTCCGGTCTTCGGAAGCGCCGCCGACACGCCTGAGTTCGACATGGAACTCGCTGCGGTTGGGCTGGAACGTGTCCTCGCCCGCTTCGGCGCGGCCTATCTGTTCCTCGACGGTGGCGACATCCGGAATGGCGAGCAAATCATGCGTGATCCGGCGGCCGATGCCCTTCATCCAGGGGATCGACGCCCCGACCGGCCCGTTGACCTGGACGACATAATGCCGTTCGCGAAACGCTGGCAGCAGCTCGCCGCCGAAGCTGATGAGGATCAGCGCTGTGACCACGCCGACCGCGGTCGTGGCGATCACTGCGAAGCGGGGATGCCGGCACGCCGGCGCCAGCAGCCGCGCATGCGCGTCCTTCAGCCTGCTCACATAGCCCGGCTCGTCGTGCAGCCTGACCCGCTTGAGGAGCAGCAGCGACATGGCGGGCGCAACCGTGATCGCGACCACGAGCGAGGCGAGCGTCGCAAGCAGGAACGACCAGGCGAGCGGCCCGAAAAAGGCGCCCTGCAATCCCGTCAGGAACAGGATCGGCGCGACCGTCAGCGCGAGCACATAGGTCGCATAGACCACCGGCGCACGCACCTCGACCGACGCCGCCTCGATGATCGCGGCCCGGCCGTCGCCCTCGGGCGCATCGCGCAACCGCCGCACAATATTCTCCACGCCGACGATCGCGTCGTCGATGACCACGCCGAGCGCGACCGCGAGCCCGCCCAGCGTCATCGTGTTGATCGTCTGCCCCGTCCGATCGAGCACGATCAGCGCAGCCAGGAGCGACAGGGGAATCGACGCGAAGGCGATGAAGGCGACGCGCAGGTCGCGCAGAAACGCCAGCAGGACAAACGCGATCAGCGCGGCGCCGATCAACAGGTCGGTGCGGATGCCGCCAAGCGCGGACTCGATGAAATTCGCCGGACGATGGAGCGCGGGGTAAATATGCACGCCCTGTGCCTCGATCGCCGGCCGCAGCTCGGCGAGCGCGGCTTCGACCTTGAGCGTCGTGTCGAGCGTGTTCGCGCCGTACTGGCTGGCCAAGGCGAGAAGGACGCCGTCCTGTCCCATGATCAGCGCGTCGCCGGTCTTGGGTGTAGCGGCATCGACGACATCGGCGAGATCGCCGAGCCGAACGGGCAGGCCAGCGCCGAGCGGCAGGACCGCCTGGGCAAGCGTGCGTGCGGTGACGGCGCCGGTGGTCGGCTCGATCAGGATGCGCTGGTTCGCCGTCTCGGCGAAGCCGCCGCCGCGAATGACTGTCATCGCCTTCACCGCGGTTTCGACTTCAGCGAGCGACACGTTGCGCGCCACGAGATCCGCCGGGCGGATGCGCACTTCGATCCGGCGCTGCTCGCCGCCGAAGATGATGGCGCGAGTGACGCCGGGCGACGCGAGCAGCCGCGGCACGATCGTCCAGCGCACGAGATCGCGCAGCGACTTGGGATCGCTCCCGCCTGTGAAGCCGATCTTGAGCAGGTCCATCGTCGATGACGTCAGCGGCCCCATGCGCGGCGGCTGGACACCGGCCGGCAACTGGCCGGCGGCCTCGGAGATGGCTTCCGCCACGATCTGACGCGCCCGATAGGGGTCGCTGCCTTCGACGAACACGACCTGGATGACCGACAGGCCCTGGATTGATTCGGAGCGGACCGACTGCACGCCGGTCGCGCCGTTGATTGCGGTTTCAAGCGGGCGGGTGACGAGCGCCTCGACCTGATCGGGAGTCATGCCCGGCGCTTCGGTCTGCACGCTGGCCTGGGCCGGAACGAACTCGGGGAATACATCGTAGCGCGCGTTGCGGATGGTGGCGACGCCGAACCCCAGCAGGAGCAGCGCGGCGAGCATGATCATGCCGGGATGGGCGAGGCTGAGCCTGACGATGCGACCGAGCATGGGTTAGTCTCCGTCGCTTTCCGCGGCGGATCCGCCGTTGCGGTCGATTGCCAGCAGCGTTTCCGCGCCTCCGGTCACGACACGATTCCCGGCGGTCAGGCCCGAGCGCACGAACCATCCGCCACCGATCGGCCGCGCATCGACGAGCTCGACGCGCTCGAAACTTTCCGGCCCTTCCTGCCGGTACACCCATAGTCCGCCGCGCCAGCGGAGCACTGCGTCGCGCGGCACGGCGACACCAGACTCGGCGCTGCCGCGCTCGACCTTGACGTCCAAAATGCGGCCGTTTGTAACCGACGCCGCGATCGGCCCGCGCAGGATGGCAAGCAGGCCCGCGCTTTGCAGGCGCGCGTCGGCCGCGGCCGCCGGGCCGAGAACGGCAACAGCACTGCCATCGATGCGCATACGGGACAGGGCATCGAGGTTGGCGCCGGGCACGTCGATCCTCACGAGCGCGGCCCGGCCGGCTGCGATATCCGCGATCAGCGCGTGGCGGGCGCCGGGCCCGAGTCGTGCGAGACCGGGACCATATTCCAGTCCGATGCGACGCTCGGCCAGCCCGACGCGGGCGGCGTCCGCCGCGGACTGCGCGCGCGCTGCTTCGACCGACTTCGCCGAGGCGCTTTGATCCTGGGCGAAAAGCTCGGCGAGCCGGGCGGCCTCGGCTCGGGATGCGCCTGCGGCCGCCCGCGCCGTCACGATTTCGGCGTCGATTGCCGCAAGCGCCCCGCCATCGAGCCCGCGTGCAAATCCGTGCGTGATCGCAGGGGCGGTGGTGGTGATCGCCGGCGCGACTGAGAGGCCCACGCGCTGCTGCTCCGCGCGCTCAAGGCGCACCTCGCCGTCGCGTGAGCTCGAAGCCGTCGTCGTGGGGCCATCGACCGAGGGTCTCTTGCCCTCAACGATCTCGGCCGCGTTCCGCATGGGGGCAAGTCCCAGCAGCACCGCAGCGCTGATCCCAGCGCCTACCCCCGCCCAGCCGATCGCCGCGCGTCTGCTCATCGGCGTTGCTCCCCGGTTCGTCCTGTTGTGATCATGGTCTCCGGTCCTTCAAGCGGACGGCGCAGCGCATCCTCCAGCGCGGCATCCGCCACATGCACGCGCGCCAGCGCGTCAATCTCCGATGTCCGTGCCTGCTCGGCGCCCGCCTGGGCCGCCGCCCAGTCGGTGCGATCGATCGCGCCCGCGGCGAGTTCGCGGTCCGCTTGAACCGCGAGGCGGCCCGCGGCGACCCGTTCGACGGTCCGGATACGCTCGAGCGCCGCGCGCGCCGCGCGCGTCTCGACCAGCGCGGCATCGATCGCGGCCTCGGCCGACGCGATCACCGCTTCGAGGCGCTTGCCGGCTTCGGCGCGCCGGGCCTCCGCAGCCGCGATGGCATGGCGGTTGAGATCGAGCGGCGGCAGGATCAGGCCAAGCGAGAACGGCACCTTCACCAGCCCGCGCTCCCAGGTATAGCCCGGCGCGACGCTGATCGCGGGGAATTGCTTGGCCACCTCGCCGCGCAGATCGGACTCGGCCTGATCATAGGCCACGATCGCTTTCAGCACATCGGCCCGCGAGCGCACAGCTTCGAGGCGCAGCTCGGTCGTGACCTGGCTGCCCGGGTCTGGCGCAGGCTCGTCGAACCCGTCCCACGCCATCGCAAGCGGCCTGACCGCTGTCTCAGGCACGCCGACCGCCGCTGCGATCGCCCGATCCGCGGCGCGGTGCTGCGCTTGCGCATCAACGAGACGGCGCCCCGCATCGGCACCGTCGGCGCGGACCCGCTCCAGTTCAGCTCGTGATGCCTCACCCGCCGCGACGCGACGCGCCATCGCGGCGAATTGACGATCGCGAACCTGGGCCAGCGCACCGAGCGCCGCGATTTGCCGGTCTGCAACCATCCGTTGGGCAAGCGCCCGCCGCAGCGCGATGCGGGCCGACCAGATCGCCTCGGCCACATCGTAGCGCGCCGACAGCACGGCGAGGTCCGCCGTGCCGATCCGCGTGGTCCGCCGGCCGCCGATATCGAGTGGTATGTCGAGCGCCCCGCCGAACAGCCAGGGCGAGCTTGCCGACGGGTCGCGCGCATATTCGCTGGTCAGCGTCAGCGTCATGTTCGGCCATTGGCGCGCGACGCCGACATTGGCGGCAGCGGTGTCCACCGCAGCGCGCGCGGCGGCCACGTCGGCGTTGTACAGCGTTGTGGCGGCGAACAGCGACAGCCGGTCCCAGATCACCGGCGAAGCCGGGCGGACAGGGGCGATCTCGGCGACGCGATGCTCAACCTCTGCCTGATCGAGCGTGCGCGCATCTCGGGCGGCCGCGATCGCATCCGGACTGACAGGGTGCGGCCGATATGACACGCAGCCCGACGTCGCCGCCAAAAACAGCAGCGGCACCGCAAGGCGCAGTTTGAACCCGCAGGTCAGGGGAGCCGCAACGATCATCTCGGCGGCGATATCAACCGTCAGCCGATCTCGCATGTTGTGGATTTACAAGGTGCAGGCTTTGCCCGACCTGATCTATCCCCCCGTGGCGGGCTTCGCTCGATTTCATCGATGTGCGTCGGCGCATTGCGGGGAGATTAGGGCGATGAGCGACCAGGACGACGATGTTGACCTTCGAGACAGTAAGCCGCTCGCGCGTGCGATATTGTTCGTCGCGCTCGCAAATCTGGCTTATTTCGGGGTTGAATTCACCGTCGCACGGTTGATCGGGTCGGTTTCGCTGTTTGCCGACAGCATCGACTTCCTCGAGGATACCTCGGTCAACCTCCTGATCCTTCTCGGCCTGGGATGGAGCATGCGCGCCCGGGCAGGTCTCGGCATGGCGTTGGCCCTGGTGCTGCTCGTGCCGGGGCTCGCGACGCTCTGGACCGCGTGGGCAAAGTTCAACGTGCCGATTGCGCCGTCACCCATTCCGCTGTCGCTGGCGGCGCTGGGCGCGCTCGCCGTCAATGCGACCTGCGCGATCGTCCTGACGCGGTTTCGGCATCATCAAGGCAGCCTGACCAGGGCGGCCTATCTCTCGGCGCGCAATGATGCCGTGGCTAATATCGCTATCATTCTCGCTGCGGTCGTGACTGCTACGCTCTGGCGTTCCGCCTGGCCCGACCTGATCGTGGGCCTGGCCATCGCCGCGATGAACGCCGATGCCGCGCGCGAGATCTGGGAGGCGGCGCGGGCTGAACATCGGGCGCAAGGGTAGCGACCGGAGCACTGTTCATGACGGCCGTCACAAAAAAGAAGCAGCTACCGCCGCACAGTGCCTTGGCGAAAGATGCGATGCGGTGGGAAATTCTGATCATTGCCCGAATTTGCCGCTTCTGCGTGAGCTTTTCTTCGCGATGCACGGCGATATGGACATTGTTGACGGATTGCCAAACTGGTCCCTCTGCCGCTAACACCGGTACAACCGGTCGGGTGACTTGCCGATCGGCCAGGGCCAGCCGGCGTCTTGAGAAGCGTCGGCGCGCCCGTTCCGATATGTCTTGCCCCAGAGCGCGGCGCCGTCGCGGCTTTATCGGCCAGCCGGTGGAGCGCTGATAGCGAGATCGTTCGATCGATCCGGGGCTGGATGCTAGAGCCGCCCGATGGAGTCGGTTCATCTCTTCTATTCCTGGCAAAGCGATCGGGACAGCAAGCTGTGCCGGGATTTCATTGCCCGGGCCCTGGCGGCGGCTGCAACCCGGATCGAGGCCGCGCGCGGCATCGCGTTGCGGATCGATTCCGACACAGCCGGGGTCGCCGGCACGCCCCATATCACCGAGACAATCCTCGCCAAGATTCGCGCCTGCGACATCTTTGTCGGCGACATGAGCTTTGTCGGCCGCGCCGATAGCGGCAAGCTCGTCACCAATCCCAACGTCATGGTCGAATATGGCTATGCCCGTCACGCCAAGGGCGACCATCGCATCCTGCTCGTGATGAACGCCGCATTCGGATCCTTCCGCAAGCTGCCCTTCGACCTGCGCCATATGCGCCGCCCCACTGAATATTCCGCCGCAGCGGATATAGGGGAGGCCGCACTGGAAGCGACGGCTGCGGTTTTCACGGACCTGTTGGTCGAGCATCTCGGCATCATCGTCGATGAAGTCCTCGCCGACCGTGCAGTCGCCCTCGAGGGTGGCGACATCGCGGACAAGGCACGCGCGCATCTGGCCGAACTGGACGCCATGGCGGTGCGCAACGACACGCCGGCCATCGTGCCCAATCCGCGTCTGCTCGTGCGGCTTGCGCCGATGAACATGCCAGCTACCGCGCCGTTCGAGTTTGCGCAGATCAGGATTTGCGCCCACGCTTCGTGCCCACCGGGTTCGCCTCTGAACTCCGGGAAGACCGGCCCGCCGCGCGGCAATGGGCGAGTTTCGATCCCTTGTCGCCCGTGGCCGGTCGCCCGAACGGCCAGGCGCGCTGGTTTACCCGCATCGTCCTGCCCGGACTGTTCGAACTCGCTGTCACCGTCGGCTATGCCGAGGACGAGGACGAGATCATCGGTGTCGATGGATTCCGTCTCGAGGCTCGCATCGTCGATGCGGTCAGGCGGCTCGCGGCGCTCGCTTCCGACCTGGGCTATTCGGGACCGGCGCTGGTTGTCCCGATCCTGCAAGGCGTCGAGACCGTCGCGCTGCTGGCGCCGCGCGTGGCCGGCCGCCGCTTTCCTTATCCCAGCCTGTCCCTTGGGGAACTGATCTTGCCGAGCCTCGACAGGGTCGATGCGCTATCGCTCCGACCGATCCTCAACAATCTCTGGCTCGACGCCGGATTTGAGGACGGATCGCCGTCTTTCGGTCCCGGAGGCTGGGCGGGCGACAGCAATATGCCGCTCTATTCCCTCGATTAGGCCGGCGGTGTTGACGGCTCGGCGACAGCGACGGTTGAACGCTGTGTGGAGCAACCATCACGCTCCTAGCGTTTTTCGATCTCGCGCCGCCATGGCGCGGCGGATGCGGGCAAGCACAAGGCTGTGGTCATAGGGTTTCGCCACGCTTGGCTCCTCTTCGCAGAGATTGCCAGCCTTCCTGGTTGCCGCTTCGGCATTCGCCGCAAGAATGACCTCGATTTTTCCGGGCTGACCTCGAATCCACAGGGCCAGTTCAAAGCCGTTTTCATCGGGCATGGCGGCGTCAAGCAGCACGATATCGATCCTGGTATCTTTATCGGCTACGAAGGTCCGCGTTTCACTGCCATTGGCCGCTTCCAGGACCTGAAAGCCACAGTCGCGAAGATACGCCGCTAGCGGATCGCGGACCAGAATATCGGATTCAGCCAGCAGCACTACCGTCTCGGTCATGATCTCCCTCTTCGCTCGATGCCAAGAGAAGAGAACACAAGTGCCACGGCTGCATCCAGCTGGTACGGCTTCGATATGAACTTGAATATGTCATCGACCCGCTCGTCGCCAAGATAGCCCGAGCTGACAACGATGGGCAGAAATTCATTGTCAACATGGAGCGTGCGAGCGAGCGCGAGACCATTATGCGTGCCAGGCATTCGCACATCGGTGAAAACGAGGTCAATCTGTGCATCGGACCGATAATATGTAAGGGCCTCATCCGCGTTCGCAGCTTCGGTCACCATGAACCCGTGGTCGCGTAATGCCTCGGCGAGGAGCGCGCGCAGCAATGGTTCGTCGTCCACGACCAAGATATGGGCCGACCGCCGGCCTTCTTGCTCTTCAGTTAATGGCAACAGCCAACCCCTTCGGTTCCCTATCATCACATTCATGAAGACGCGTGTCCATGGCCGAGACACGAGGCAATGCCAGAAACGGATTGCTGGATAAATGTTTCCGGGCCCGGACAAAATGGGAGGTTTCATGCTGATCTGGATGAACCCGCCAACCCGAGCCAACGGCGATCATTCCACCTGCCGAGGTGCTCGTAAAACCGAGGCCGAGGCGTGAGGCCGCCGATCGAGCCTGCCGGCGCAAAAAGAGAGACTCGAATCGCTGCTGGTCTCAGCCCAGCGTCCAAAGAGAATCCTCGCGCGCCATCTTGCCTGCAGGGCCATTGGCCATATCGATCAGGGCCGCGACGACCTTGCGGGCGACGCGTCGCGCCTTGGTCCGATCCTGGCTCGGTACCCTGGTATTGATTGACCGGCCGTGCACGAACGTGCTGCGCAGTTCGAACAGCACCTTGTAGTCGGCCGCCATCTGCGGATCGCCCAGCAGCGTCTCGATCCGCTTCGCCAGCCTCTCCTTTACCGCCATCCTGGACACGCCCGGCGGGTAAGGCCCGCCGAAATCGGCGCGCATGCCAAGCGCCGCCTCGATCGTCGTCATATGGGCCATGATCTGGTCCATGCCGTCGCTGAAGAAGGCCCGCACCAGGAAGTGCTTCACGGGCGTCGAGAACAGATCGGTCGCCGACGCCCGCTGGACTTGGTCCCACCTTCCATGATCGAGTAGCTGAAGCATGTCGGCGGCATCGCTCGACAAATGGATGACCACCGGCCGCTCATATTCGATCTCCTCGCCGTCCGGCGTGGTGAACCCCGCATATTCCCAGGTCAGCAGGTCGGGCGAGGGCACGGTGCGGGGCCGCACGAACAGGTCCCCGGTCTCGACATGCATCCAGGGCACCAGAAATCCGCGCCAGTCGATATCAACCATCGAATGCCAATCCTCCCACGGAGCAAGCAGGAGGGCGAACAGCGCGTCGGTCACCGCCGGGGCATATTGGCCGGCATGGGCATCGATCTCGCCGAGATCGCGACCCAGATCATAGAAGAAGGGAAGGGCCCGCCTGCCGATGTCCTGCTCCGCCGCCACCGTCTCTTCGATGACGAGCCAGTGAAACTCGGACAGCCTTTTGCTATCCAGGGCATGGGCGGGATAAAGCTTCGAAAGCCGCTCTTCGTCGAACAACACGGCCAGCTCGGCTGCGCTATAGCGCCGCACGGTCGCATTGCCGAAGGTCAGGTCGGGCAGGTCGTCCGCCAGGTCGAGCGGACAGAGATAGCGCCGCGTGATCGAGGCCATTCCCAAAGCGTCGACCAGCCGTGCGGCCGCGTCTTCGATCGTCATTGTGCGCTGCGCGGCGCTCGCCCGGGCGCCGCAAGGCAAGCCCAGTGCGCGCAGCGCGTCCGATAGCGCGAAGGTGAACCCGGTCCCGGCCCGGGCGGCTGGAAAGGCCATTTCGCAGTGCGCCTTGAGTGCCAGAAAAGCAGGGTTCTGTAATAGATTGTCGGGGCCTGGCGGCGCCAGCGACCAGATGGGGCCAAGCGCCTTCGTCATCGCCTCGACCGGGGTTGGACCCTGGATCATTCTGCCCCCTTTGCTCTCGCGCCTATTCCCGCGTGCGTCCTTCTATCCTCGTCGCACACCGATGCGATGGTCTGATCATGCGCTCGTTTTCGACAGGGGAAGCGAGGAGAGCGCGGCAGCGGGAAAAGGAGTGGTTTGGCGATTGCCCGCTGACGCGGGCACCGGCGCTCTATCTCCGCTTCGCTCCGACCGAGCTTCGGCTGCGCCGAATCTCGGCCCTGCGGGTAACGATCACCATATCGCGAGAAGGAAAAAGCGCGGGGTGGAAGAGCGGGCGAGATCAGGCGCGCGGCGCGCGGGCGCGTTTGCGGCTGGTGCGCTCGAATTCCGCGGCCGTTACCTCAAGGTCAGTTGCGAGCTGATGCAGGGCGCGTGAGGCGCCCAGCCGGGACATGCCATCGCCCTGCGCGGCCGAGCCACCGCCACGCTCCGCCCGTGATCGGGCGATCTTCGCCACCGCGCGTATCGTCTCCGCGTCCATCTGGACAGTCTATCCGATTCGGACGCGGGGGAACAGTCGCTCCCGGTTCGCGGCAGCGTTTCATCTCCGGCGGTTCACCCGGTGGAGCATCCGGCGCAGGAGAGAAGAGGAGGCTCTTTGAGAGTGTCGCATGAGCGACATTTTAGAGGAGTGAAGATCATGTCCAAGACTGTTGGAGAGTTCCGGAACGTCAATGGCCAGCTGCTGGGGTTCATCGCCAGCGGCGAAATCGACCTGCAGCGGGCACGGCTCAAGCCGATCGCCAGCAACAACCCGCGGGCGCCGAAGTTCGAGGTCGAAGCGATCAACCGCAACGGGCGCTGGGTGCCCTATGGCGCATTGTTCGAAGCGACCGCGATCCATACCACCGGGGAGATTTTCTACTCCGGCGAGCTGGACGACCAGTCCTGGCGCTTCCCGATGCAGATCGCCTTGTTCGGGACCGCCGAGGAGGGGTTCCGGGCCTCGTGGCGCCGCGACGACATGGCCCGGCCGGCCGGAGGCAGGGCAGCGCGCTCGCGCAATGGCGATGACGACGAGGGCGAGGATCGCGGCTTCGGCGGCGGCGAGCGCGGCCAGTTCGGGGGCGGATTCGGTGGATCGACCGCCCCGATGGAGGGGGCCGGCGCGCGCGGCGGTTTCAGCAACGATCTCGATGAAGAGGTCCCGTTCTGAGGCTAGCCCGATGGAGCCGGGGGGCGCTGCGCGCCTCCCGGCTTCTTCCTGTCCGTTCCCGTCTTTCAAGAAGGACCTGTCCGATGACCAGGCACGAACCCGTGCGCAGCGTCGATCGCTTCGCCGACCTCAAACAGCTCTATGCCGAGATGACCGCCACCCCCGAATTCCAGGCCGCCTTTGGTGACCCCATGCCGCTCTCGATCGTCGAACCCGGCGAGGAGCCGGGTGAACATGGCATGCCCGAAGAACTGGCGGCGCAGGCCGACAGCGCGGGCGTGATCGCCACCATCTTCGACCTGTTCACCGGCACGCGGCTGGAGCCGCTGGCCGCCGAAATCGCCTGGGGGTTCGTCAACTCCTTTCACTTCGTCGCCGGCAAGCTGGAGCGGCGCGAGGACAGTCTCGCCGTGGAAATCGCTGAGCTGGCCCGGCACCCCGATATGAGCGAGGTCTATAATCGCGAGCTTGAGGAGAAGCAGCTCCTTTGCCAGTCGACCGCCGAACAGCGCCTCGCGATCGAGACGATGCGGGATTATGCCGCCGAAATGTACCGGGCGATGTCGGGATGGCCCTGGTCGCCTGCGCGCGGGAGCCGCGCTTCGCGCATCTCGACCGCCAGCCAGATTGCCGCGATCGACTTCCTGCGCGCCCGCCAGCTCGATGTCCGCGACCGGCATAATCCGCAGGGACCGATCGTGGTCTTCTCGGGGCCGGCGATCTGGCACGATGTCGACCTGCTCTGGGAACGGCTCGATCTGGTGAAAGAGCATATTCCGCATATGGTGCTCATGACGACCGCGCAGCGCAGCGGCGCCGACCTGATCGCGGAGAAATGGGCCGCCAGCCGCAAGGTGCAGACAGTCCGGTTCAATCTGCTCGGGTCGGGCATGAAGGCCGCTTTCGCGCGCAATCGAAAGCTGCGCGATCTGAGGCCCGTGATGGCGGTCCTGTGCGAGGGATCGGGCGTCCAGGCCAATCTCTATGAGGAGCTGGATGGCGCGGGCGTGCCGATCCATGCCTTCCGCAAATCGGATCAGGCCGCCGACAAGGGGATGCCGGTGCGCAGGATAGCGGACGGACGCCGGACGGCGCGGGCGGAGCGACGTCGTGCTGCCGCGGCAGCGGCCTGAGCGGGGAGGGGATCATGGCCATTCCAGACGCCTTCCGGCAGAACTTCTCGACGCTGCTCCGCGCAGCCGAATCGGGCGACCTCGCGCTCGTGGAATGCACCGACGCTGAGACGGGCGAGCCTCGTTATGTCATCTGCGCGGTCGGTCGGGACGGCGATGACTATGTCATCACCCCTTTCGGCCATCTCCATGACGGCAATCCATTCGATGCCTACCGGCCGCCGACGGACTCGGTTCTTCACTGACACGGAGCATCCGTGCTGGCCGTCGGGGTCCGCTCCGAGGTCAGTGCGGCATTTCAATCTCGGGGGTTGGCTGCTGCGCAAGCCGCCTCCGGGCCCTCTGGAAAACCGGAAAGGAAGCAAACTCCATGACCGTCGTTCGACTTGATCTCAACGTCTTCGATCCCGCTGCACTTCACCACGCCGCGCTGGCTTCCTGCGGGAATCCGGACGACGCGGGGGATCGCTTCGGCACCCCTGACGCCCCCGATGTCGCCACCTGCATCGTTGAGCTGCTCTGCGAGCACGCGCCCGTCGATGCGGGCTATGAGGTGGTGAACTGGTCCGGCATCTGAAGAAAGGAGCAAGAACCATGATCGAGCGCATGCTGGTCCTTTCGACCGCCAACCTCACCCCTGAAACGTGCAATGTCTATCTGCGCACCGCCCCCTTCGCGGCCTTCGAGAAGGGCGATTATGGATGGTTCGTCCATGTGGCCACCGACTTGCCTGATGCGCTGCCCGCTGATCTTGCTGATTGCTTTGAGGTTGCGCGGCGGGACGGCGTGGAATGGATCATGCTTGACCGCGATGCGCAGGAGCATCCCGACCTGCCCGCCTATGAATGGTGAGATGATGGCGTCTTCCGCCCGCTAACTTTGGCTGTGCGTGGAGCTATCCCATGGGCATCGAGCCCATGGGATAGCTTTGGCACCCAGCGGCACCGTTCCGTGTAAAATATCTCTCTCAACAAGTCTTATGATGGCACGGGGACAGCACCGGCCTCAAGGACGGCGGGGCCCCACCATTTTCTTTGGCGAACAGAGGGCTGTGCTCTCATGCAAGCGTCCCGCGGCGCCAAAGAAAATCGTGACCCCCACCGCCGCTAAAGCGGTCGCTTCGCGATCCTTGACCCCGGCGCTCGGAGCCCGTGCAGGGGAAATGACCTCTTTCAAGAAACAGGAGGTCATCATGACGAACTTCAAGCGCACCATCCGGGACTTCACCGAAATCGCCGATCTCATCGCCGAGGAAACAGCCGCGCCCAGCAACGACTTCACCGCCGCCTTCAGCTCCGACCTCGATGGCATCCGCGTCGCGCGGGGAGAGGACGAACGCCTCGCCGACATGCCCGATCCGATGCAGGTGCAGCTGGCGACCGAACTCCTGATCGGCACCGTCTTCGATGTCCTGCGCGACACGAGGCTGGAACGCGTCGCCGAGCGCATCGCCTGGGGCATCGTCAACAGCCTGCACAGCACGGCACGGGGCCTGGCAGGACAGGCCGACGACGCCGCGCGCGCGGTGAAGGATCTCATCCGGTGCGCGGACGGGAGCGAGGTGATGATGAACGAGCTGGAGGAGGCGCAGCTGAAATGCCGGGAACTCGATGAAGCGAACGACGCCATCGCCTGCATGCGGGACCACGCCGCCGCATCGTTCCGGGCCGAGACCGGCAAGCCATGGTCCAGTGCGCGCGGATCGCTGGTGTCGAGCAAACGCACCGCCTCGGTCATAGACGCAACCGACTTCCTCGCAGCCCGCCGCAATCGCAGGATCGACCAGCACCATCCGCAAGGGCCGATCGTGGCCTTCTCGGGCGGCGCGGCATGGGACGATTATCGACCGATCCACGCCGCGCTGGACAGGGTGAAGGCCTTCATACCGAACATGGTCCTGCTCACCACGGCGCAGGATACCGGAGCGGACGCCATCGCTGAAAGCTGGGCCGCATCGAACGACGTCAAGCTGGTCAGGCTCGGCCTTCCAAAGGGGTTGGGCAAGCGCGCGGGGTTCGTCCGCAACGACCGCATCGCCGCGCTGCGTCCGGCCGACGCGATCGTCTGCGAAGGGTCGGGCATCCAGGCGCATCTCGCCCGCGTGCTGGGGGAGGCGGGGGTTCGTCCGCGCCTCATCAGCCGCAACGGCGGAGCGCCAGCCTGGGCACGAACGCGGTGAAGTCCGCGCCATGGGGACGGTTCGGGTCATGCCCGGACCGTCCCCCTTTTTTTGGGCGAACAGGATCGTCTGGCTCAGGGACCCGGCAGGAAGTGCCGGGTCCGTCGCCCGCCGATGCGGCGCCCGAGGGGGCGCCGGCCTCCTGCGCGTGGCTCCGCCATGCTCGTCGCTGGGCCGCCCTGCGGGCGACGTCATCGATCAGCGGGGAAGAGCCGGTAGCGCCTTGAGCGCAGCAAGAGCAGGGGCACCGCCCGCGCGGATCGCCTGGCCCAGAAGGTCGCGGAACTCTCGTTCGGTCAGCGTCTCCACCGCTAGTTCGGGAACCAAAGCAGCATATTTGCCGCGCAAGGCGCGGCGGGCAATCTCGACTTCGTCATCGAGCTTGCGACGCCGGGATTCGAGATCGGCAAGGCGTTCGCGGTCGGTCTGTTTCGGCATATCCATGGTCCTTCTCATGGGTCTGCCCGCCGAGCGTCATCATCCAAAAGCGCGCGCTCGCGCGCAAGGCCAAAATTGCATTGAGGCCCCTTCGGGGGAGCCGCGCCCCTTCCGGTGCGAGGCTACGCAGCGACGCTGTCGCAGCGAAAGGGAGGACGCACGCCCTGGGGCGTTTGTAATGCACCCCACGCACGGGTGCTGCGGCGCAATTTCTGCCGGATTTATAATATCTTGCATGTGTCACAGATCGGCAGCCATTTTGGCGCAGTTTGGCTGCCCGTGGCAGCCACGCGATAGGCGTGATCGAGCCAAGTGTTTGATCTTCCTTGGCACAATGTGGCTGCCAGCGGCAGCGACCATAAATCCTTGAGATCAAGCGCTAATTCTGGTATAAGAGCTGCGCTTCATCACGATCGTCAGGGTGCCAGACCGGAGTCTCGCCCTTGGCTCGCATTACAATCCGCGTCGATGACGCCCTTTTCAGGCGCCTCGATGCCCGTGCCCGCGACGCGGGAACGCCCACAGCAACCTACTGCCGCGACATCCTCGATCGCCATGAAGGCACGGACCCGACCGGGTATCACGCCCGCTTCGATGAACTGCATGCGACCGGTATACAGACGCTCGCAATCCTCGCTGCGTCGGTGGGCAAGCGCACGCCAGATATCCTTGAACAGGGCCTCGCCGATGCCCGCCGCCTCCTCCGGGAAAGGGGGCTGCTCGATCCCGAGCAGGATCGGCCATGAGCATCTTCCGGCACGATACGCTGGGGAGCTGGACGCGCGGCGGCCAGGCGATCGTCCACAATGTCCGGATGACCACGCAGGTCTTCTATCAGACCCTGCTGGCGGGGCTGGTCATCTGGATCGGCGGGATCATCTGGTACGGGTTCGAGAAGTCCACCGAATATGAACGCTATGTCCTGCTGAAGCTGGGGCAAGCGACCTTCATGGGGGACGCGGTTCCGGGCAATGCGACGCCCATATTGTTCAAGACGCCGGCCGGCCGGGAATATTGGACGACTCCGAAGGGACTTCTCGACTCCGGGGTCGCACACACCACGCTGGAGGCGTTTGAACGCTATCTCATCCACGGGGCGGCGCTCTCGGGTGTGTTCGCGCTGGCCATGCTGTTCTGGGCCTGGTTCTATTTCACCCGGACGGGAAGGGGTCTCGGCTCCAACCAGTTCTTGCGCGGCGCCCGGTTCGGAACTGTGCGGGAAGTACGCCGCGCGCTGTGGCGTCATGCACGGGGCAGCTTCGAGATTGGCGGGGTCAATGTCCCGGATATCTTCGAGCCGGAGCATATCCTGATCTGCGGTGCTCCGGGCACCGGCAAGACCAACATCATCATCAAGATGCTCGCCGGCATCCGCAAACGCGGCAAGCGGGCGATCGTCTATGATACAGCCGGCACCTTCGTCGAGAAATTCTACCGCCCCGGAATTGACGTCCTGCTCAACCCGCTGGACGTCCGATCCGACTGCTGGTCCCCCTGGGTCGATGTCCCCAAGGACTATCATTATGACCAGATCGCGGAGTCCACGATCCCGGACAAGGCGGGCGATCCCTTCTGGGCCAAGTCTGCTCGCGGCACCCTGGTGGCGGTGCTCCGCAAACTCGCACGCCAGCAACGCACGCTCGTCTCGATCCTTCTCGATACACTGCTGCGCTCCAAGCTGAAGGATCTCGCCGCCTTCGCGCAGGGGACCGACGCGGCGGCATTCATCTCCATGGAGGGAGAGCGGACTTCGGCCGGCATCCAGGCTGAACTCGCCTCGGTGATGCGGTCGTTTGCCTATCTGGACGACACCGAGGATGGGCTGTCGATCCGCGACTGGGTGGCGAATGAGCGGGACGACAGTTGGCTCTTCATCACCGTGAAGGCCGACCAGCTTCCCTCGCTCCGTCCCCTGATCACGGTATGGCTCGATATCGCGATCAGCGCGATCATGAGCCTCTCGCCCGACCGGGCACGGCGCCTCTATTGCGTTATTGACGAGCTTCCGTCGCTCCAGAAATTGCCGAGCCTTTCCGACTTCCTGGCCCGCGCCCGGAAATATGGCGGGTGCGGTATCCTCGGCTTCCAAAGCTACCCGCAGCTCGAGGCGACCTACGGCATCCAGGATGCCGCGGCGATCACCGGCTACTGCTCAACCTGGGTGGCGCTGCGCGCGAATGACACCCCGACCGCGAAGCATGTCAGCGAGAATCTCGGCCAGGTCGAGCAGGTCGAAGCGAATGAAGGCATGTCCTACGGCGTCAATGATATGCGGGACGGCGTGAACCTCTCGCGGATGCAGGTGACCCGGCCGTTGGTGATGCACACCGAGGTCACCAACCTTCCCAATCTTTGCGGCTATCTGCGGTTCGGCCGCAATCTGCCCGTGGTGCGTTTCGAGGACAGCTATAACCGCATGCCCTCCATCGGAGCCGCGTTTGAGGAGCGCACGACCGGTCCCGTCCGGATGATCTTGGAGCCGCTCGCACCACCCGAGCCGCCCGCCGAGCCACCGCCGCCGCCCTCGCGTCCGACGACGCGGCGGCGGCGCTCGTCTCCTGCGGACAGCGGACCCGAACTGCCGCTGGGCCAGCCCGCTCCTTCACCACCAACCGAAGCGGTGGAACCGATCGACGCGCCGATTGCGGAGGCGGCCGACCCGGGCCGCGCCGAAGATGTCGCACAGCCATCGTCCCCACCGCTCACGCTTTACGGGAAGCCGACCGCTTCCCGGCTGCGCCAGCATGGTCGCCATAGTGGCGACCGGAACTCGGCGAGGCCGGCATGATCAATCCCATCCGCCTCAAGGGCACGCCCGCCAATATCAGTCGCTATTATACGGTCGGCGACTATTACACCAAGGGCACCGACGAGCATTCGGAGTGGGGCGGCCAGATCGCCGCCGAACTCGGGCTGGAGGGTAAGGTCGACCCGGCCGTGTTCCAGGATCTGCTTGCCGGGAAGGTGGGCGATCTTCAGCTTGGCCGTCACCGCGCCGAGGGGAAGATCCAGCATCACCCTGGCTGGGATTTCGCGGTCAATGCTCCGAAGTCCGTCTCGATCATGGCGCTCGTCATGGGCGACGAGCGTATCCTCGCTGCCCATGAGAAGGCCGTCGGCGTAGCGCTCGACTATCTCGAGGAACATGCGTCCTTGCGGCACCGAGTCGATGGCGAAATCGTCCACGAAACGACCGGCCGGCTGATCTTCGCGCGCTTCACCGAACATGCATCGCGGGAACTTGATCCGCACCTCCACACGCATGTCGTCGTCATGAACATGACCAACCGCCAGGACGGCGATTGGATGGTCAGTCTCGAAACCAGGGCGATGTTCGTCGAGCAGATCGTCGCCGGCCAGGTCTATCGCAACGAACTGGCGCACGACCTTCGCGAGCTTGGCTATCAGATAGACTTCGACCCCCGGAAAGGCCTCTTCGAAATCCGTGGTGTCCCGCCCGAGCTGGCCAAGGTCATGTCGCAGCGGGCCGAACAGATTAACGCGCATGCCAAGGAGCATGGCCTGACCGGACAGGCCGGCCGACAGAAATCCTTCTATGCGACGCGTGGTCCGAAGGAGAAAATCTCGCTGGAGCAGTTGCACGACCAGTGGGCGTCCAGGTCGGCGCCCTATCGGAAGATACTCGACGCCACGCGAGAAAATGCAGACCGCAGCGAGCATGACACCGGACCCCCAGATGATCGCACCTCGGCCCGCGCAATGCTGTTCGGTATTCGCCAGGCCGAGACTCGGGAGGCCGTCAACAATCTGGGACGCATGTTCCGGCTCGCGCTTGCCTCTCACGTCGGAGAAGTCCGGCTCTCGGATATTCGCCCCTTGGTCGAGGAGCATGAAAACCGCTTCAAGCTGCTCGCGACAAGGCATCAAACCGGAGACGAAATCCACACGCGAGGGCGCACCACCCGGCGCACCGCTCGCCTGGAACTTGCCCTTTCCGAGCATCTCTCGCTTTCGCTGGGCGACGCGACGCCCATTGCGACGGCCGAACGCATCCGGGCTGTCATGGCCGAAGCTGGCCTCAATCCCGCCCAGGAGGCAGCGCTCCTTCACATCGGGACGACCGGGGACCGGCTGGTCGGGGTCCATGGCGTTGCTGGTGCGGGCAAGTCGACGCTGGTGAAGTCACTGAACGACGCCGCGCCACAAGGAATGACGCTGATGGCGCTCGCGCCAACATCGTCGGCAGCGGCCAAACTTGGCGCTGACGCACGGATCGAGTCCCGGACGGTCGCCAGCCTCGTCGCCGGGGGCGGGCGCAACATTGATGACAGCTATGTTCTGGTGCTCGACGAAGCCGGCCAGCTCGGCAATCGGCAGGCGCTGCGGGTCCTCGAAATCAGCCGTATGACCGGTGCACGGCTGATCATCCTCGGTGACAACAAGCAGACGGGTGCCATCGAACAGGGGAAGGCATTCTGGCTGTTGCAGAAGCTGGGCCTGCCGACAGCCGAGCTCACCGAGTCCGTGCGCCAGGAAACGCGCATGATGAAAGCCGCGGTCACCCAAGCCCGCCTGGGCAACTATGCCGCATCGCTCGAGAACCTCGACAAGGTGGTCAGCGGTGGGAATGCCGAGACGCTGGCGAAGGGACTGGTCGGGGAATGGACCAGGCTTAAACCGGAGAATCGCGCAAACACCAACATCCTCGTGCTGGAGAATGCCACCCGGCTGATCGTCAACAGCAAGATCCGGGAGGCACTCAAAACGGAAGGCGCCGTCGCCGCAGAGGAAGCCCGTCTGTCTGTGCTCACGCCGGCTGGGATGACCGACCAGGAGAAGCACTTTGCCCGCTTCTACTCGGGTGGGCAGGTCCTGATCTTCGCCCGCGACAACGCGGGGCTGGGGATTGCCCGCGACGTCGAATATCGGGTCGTGGGGATCGGCCGTGATGCGAACGGTCGGCAGGTGGTCCGGATGGTCGACGAACACGGTCGGACCATCCGGTGGGACCCTCGTATCGGACGCGCCTCGCAGGTCAATGTGTTCCGCAGCGAAGAACGCGATTTGGCCACGGGTGACCGCATCCAGTGGCGATTGGTGAACCATGACCTTGGTTTGAAGAACGCCGAGCGGGGAACGGTTGAGCGCCTGGATGGAGCGGTTGCCACGATCCGCTGGGATCGCGAAGGGCGGGTGCAGGACATTGATCTCTCCCAGCATAAGAGCTGGGACCATGGCTATGCGGAGACGGTCTATTCCGCGCAGTCCAAGACCTACGACCGCGCCTATGTGCTGGCACCGGTGAACTCCGGCCTCGTGACCGGCCAGAACTATTATACCGCGATTACGCGCGCGCGCTACGGCGTGAAGCTTTGGACCGAGGATCGAGAACGGCTCGTCGAGAAGCTCGAACGCCACTCCGGCGAGAAGACCTCCGCACTCGAAGGTCTCGGCAGGCTCGATCGCGACAGTCACAGGGCCCGCGAGGAGCGCCACGGAGAGCGCTGGGACCGACTGCGGGATCAGCAGCGCGGTGATCGCGAGGAGCGCAAGGATCGGATGCGCGTGGAGCGAGAGGCTCGCGAGCGCCCGGAACCAGATGGCCTTGCCCACTTGCTCGCGGGTCGGGCGCAATCTGCGGCGGAGGCCGTGGATAGGTGGCTCTCGAACATCCTGACGCGCAGTGTCGAGGAGAGCCAACACACACGTGCCGCGGCCCCACGGTCAGACCCGGCCCCGGTTCAGCAGCATGACCAGGCGGTCCGCCATGATCATTAAGGCCGCGTTCCAAACAATGATCGCGCGGCGCAGGATCGCGCCGATCATCCTTCGGGTGACCCTATCGGCGGTGATCGTCGCCAGCCCTCTGCAATCATTGGAGGCCCGTGCCGCGGAGCAGCGGACGGCCGATGAGCGGATCGTTGCGGCCTGCATCGCTCGGTCGGCGGCCGGTCGCGTCTGGCTCGAAAAGACCCTCTGGGGACTGCGAGATCAGGAGGGCGGTTGGGTAGGTGCGGAGGTCGCAAACAGTGACGGCAGCCACGATCTCGGGCCGCTGCAGGTCAACAGCTGGTGGGTGCCCCGGTTGGCCGCCGTCACCGGGCGGTCGGAGCGCCACATCCGCCATTGGCTGAAACAGGATGCCTGCTTCAACGTCGAGGCTGCACGCTGGATATTCCTCTCCGGCTTGGCCGCCACGCGGGACTATTGGAAGGCGATCGGTGTCTATCACAGTCCCACGGGATGGCGGCAACAACGCTACACCTCGAGCGTCCTCGTCCATCTACGGCGACGGTTCGGGGCCAGCCTCTTTGCTCGACCCTCAAAGGGGCCATCACCAGTTTCTGTGACTACGCCATGAGGCGTCGTCGTCGGCCCAAGGTTCTGGAAGCCAGTTCACCACCCCCGCCGCAAGTAGTGGCAGAAGTTGTCGCCTCACCTCCAGCACTCGATTCCAAGAACGATCCAAAGCCCGTCGAACCGCCACCACCACTACCTTTGGTGACTGTGTCCTCCGGGATGCATGACACATCGCCTAGCTTTGGAAGGCGACGGGTTTCCAGGCGCGCGATGTTCTCGACCGCCCTAGTCGCTGACGCCAGAGCGTATTTCGAACAGCACCTCGATCGTCCTGTCAGCGACGATGAAGCGAGAAACTTTCTGGGGGATTTCGTGGATTTTTTCACCGCTTTCGACAGTCGCCAATAGGATCGTGGAGGGAGTCGTCAACTGCAAGAAGATCAGACAACCCCAAGTAATGCACATATCGAACTTTTCGGATGACTTTCAAAAACGGGAGGATGGATGGTATATTGGGGTAAGGAGGAGCAATTGATATGACGAGACCACGCGCAAAGATCGTACAGCCGAAGGCAAAGCGTATCATTCAAGAACGCAATAAGGCCGTCATGTACGCAAGAGTATCGACCAGCGAGCAGGAGAAGGAAGGATTTTCTATCCCGGCACAGCAGAAGTTGATGCGAGAGTATGCGGCTCAGAACGGCATAACGATTGCCTCTGAACATGTTGACGTGGAGACCGCGAAGCGTGCCGGTCGTACCGGATTCGAGGAAATGCTTCGCTACATCAGATCCCATCCAAGCGTCAGAACGATTCTGGTCGAGAAGACCGACAGGCTCTACCGCAACCTCAAGGACTGGGTGACGGTCGACGGATTGGATATCGAGATCCATTTCGTGAAGGAGAATGTCGTTCTCTCCCGGGATTCGAGATCATCGGAGAAGTTCATGCATGGCATCAAGGTTTTGATGGCCAAGAACTATATCGACAATCTCTCTGAGGAGACCCGCAAGGGAATGCTCGAAAAGGCAGAGCAGGGGATTTGGCCGACCTTCGCTCCCCTCGGCTATGTGAATGTGATGGGCCCGCTCGGCAAGAAGGTCATTACAATCGATCCGGATATCGGTCCGTTGGTGACCCGCGTGTTCGAATGGTTCGAGAGCGGCCAATATTCGCTCAAGGAAGTGACCCAATTGGCCGTCAGGGCTGGCCTCCGGTACCGCAAGAGCGGAAAACCGGTGGGCGTGAGCACGATCAATACAATGCTGCGCAGCCGGATTTACACGGGCTCGTTCGAATGGCTGGGCAAACTCTACAAGGGCTCGCACACGCCGCTGACGACCTTTGCCACCTGGTCCAACGTGCAGGAGATCCTGGATGGCCGGAGCATCTCCAACGTCCACGGCAATCGGCTTCAATTCGCTTACACCGGACTGATCACCTGTGGTCACTGCGGTTGCGCGGTCACGGCCGAGATCAAGAAGGGCCGATACATCTACTACCACTGCTCACGGTTCAAGGGGCGCTGCCCTGAGCGGTATGTACGGGAGGAGGCTCTCGACGAGCAGTTCGCAGCTGTCCTCAGGCGGCTTCGGTTGGATGATGCGTCATTCCGGCTCATTGAGCGAGCCATCCGTGAGAGTCATGCAGACGAGCGGCGCGACCGCGACGAATCGGTTGAGCGCTTGCGGGCTGAGGCCGATCGCCTTCAGCACCGATTGGACACTCTTTACCTCGACAAGATCGATGGGCGTGTCACGGTCGAATTCCACGACCGGGTTTCAGCGACCTGGCGTGAAGAGCGGGATCGGACGCTCCGAGATATGGAGAGCTTGCATGCCGCCGAGGACGACCTGATTGATGATGGTCTGGCGCTGCTGGATTTCGCGAGGACCGCCCACAACCAGTTTGCGGATCAGCCCTTGGCGACCAAGCGGCGGGCTCTGAATTTGATATTATCGAACTCGTCATTCGCGGGTGGAGCGCTGACCGTCACTTTCCGCGAACCGTTTGGAATTCTTGAAAAAATTGGCGAAACTGGTGGCTCCGGCCCAGCGCCAAAAGGGGGCAAAAAACCCCCATTTTTAGAATTGGCTCCCTGAGTAGGATTCGAACCTACGACCAAGTGATTAACAGTCACCTACTCTACCGCTGAGCTATCAGGGAGCAGCCTCGGTTGCCCGGGGCAGGACCGCGCTAATAGCAGGCGAATCCGGTTTGGCAAGCACCTCGTCCCATGTTTTTTCACACCATGAACTGTTCGGCGAAAATGCGTTCCTCCAGGCTCTGCCCGCGGTCGAACAGCAGCGTCAGGCGGTGTTCGGGCTCGGCCACCACGCGCACTTCCTTCACGTCTCGCACTTCGCGCTGGTCGGCCACCACCAGTACGGGACGCTTCACGGATTCGCGCGCGCGGAACACGATCTCGTAAGTTTCGGGCAGGATCGCGCCGCGCCAGCGGCGAGGGCGGAACGGGCTGATCGGGGTCAGCGCCAGCATGTTCGAGCCCAGCGGCAGGATCGGACCGTTGGCCGACAGGTTGTACGCGGTCGATCCCGCGGGCGTTGCCACCAGCACGCCGTCGCAGGCCAACTCGGGGATGCGGACCTTGCCGTTGACTGAGACTTCCAGCTTCGCCGTCTGGCGCGTTTCGCGCAGCAGCGAGACCTCGTTGATCGCCCAAGAGGTCGCGACTTCGCCGGTGTTGGTGGTCGCTTCCATGCGCAGCGGGGCCACCGCGATGGAGCGCGCCTTGGCCACGCGCTCGGCGATTGTGCGGCTCGACTTGTACTTGTTCATCAGGAAGCCGACGGTGCCCAGGTTCAGCCCGAACGCGGGCTTCATCGGCCCCTGTTCCAGCATCTGGTGCAGCACTTGCAGCATGAAGCCATCGCCGCCCAGTACGACCACGGCGTCGGCCTCCTCCAGCGGGACCCAGGGATGCGATTGGCGCAATGTTTCGTCTGCTTCCTGCGCCCGGTCGGTGGGCGAGGCGAGCAGCGCCAGGCGCTGGCTGTCGGACATTGTGGCGTGATCCTCGTGCTGCGCGGTTTGACGGGGTGATATGGACCGCGCCAAACTGGTGCAATGGTTAAACAGCGAGGTGGTGATTTCGCAGGGCGCTTGGCCTATGGCCTCGGTGATGAAACGGGCCCTTGCCGAAGCCGAACGCGATGTTCTGACAGGATTGCCGGGCGCGGCTGGCGCGCGTGCGTGGTTCGATGCCGCAGGGCGCGCGGGCTTCGTCCAGGCGATGCAGGTCAGCCTGCAACGGCTGCAATCGGTCAACCTCGCCTATGGCAAGCACGGCGGCGACCGCGCGCTGGTCGAAGTCGCGCGGCGCATTGCCGATTTCGCGCTGGAGGAATTGGGGCCCGACGCGCTCGTCGCGCGCAGCGGCGGCAGCGAATTCCTGCTCGCCTCGCCGGTTCCGATCAGCCGTGCGCGCTGGCACTGGCTGGCCGAAGCGCTGGGGCAGGCGATCAGCCGCCCCATGACGCTCGATGGCGAGGCGATCCGCCTGCAACCGCGCACCGCCCTGATCCGGGGCCTTTCGGGCGAGGGCGGGGCGCAATTGCTCGACCGGCTCGACCAGGCGAGCATTGCGCTCCATCGCAGCACCGCGCGCCGCATCCTGTGGGCCGATGGTAGCCATCCCGCGCGCGGGCAGAGCGCGGCCAGCCTGGAAGCCGATCTGATCGGGGCGCTCCATCGCGACGAGATCGCGGTGCTGTTCCAGCCGCAGTTCGATGTCGGTACCGGCGCGCTGTGCGGGGCTGAGGCGCTGGCGCGCTGGGAGCATCCCCGATATGGCCGGATCGGCGCCGAAACGCTGTTCGCCGTGGCCGAGCGCGGCGATCTCGTCACGCAACTGACCGAACACGTCGCGCGCCGTGCAATGAAGGCGGCGCACGACTGGGCCGCGCCGGTGCGACTCTCGCTGAACGTCACGGCGGAGGACTTCGCGCTCGGCCGCTTCGCGCAGATCATGCGCGACCTGATTGCGGAAGCCGACTTTCCCGCCGATCGTCTCACCCTTGAAATCACCGAGCGCACGCTGATTGCCGATTTCGAGGACTGCGCCACCGCCATCGCCGATCTGTCGGACCACGGCGTGCGCATCGCGCTCGACGATTTCGGCACCGGCTTTTCTAACTTCCGCGCGTTGAAGGCGCTGCCGCTCGATGCGCTCAAGCTGGACCGTTCGCTGGTCAAGGACATCGCCCACGACCGCCGCGACCGCGCCATCGTGGCCGCCATGATCGCCATGGCTCGCGCGCTCGACATGAAGGTGATCGCCGAAGGGGTGGAAACGGAGGCCCAGCTCGGCGTGCTGCGCGACGAGGGCTGCGACACCTTCCAGGGCTTCCTGCGGGCGGGGCCGGTGTCAGCGGAAGAGATGGCCGTACTGGCGAGCGCGTAGGGCAGGACCGGAGCGTCTGCCCCCAACTTTAGCGGCATTCGCGGTACACTGACCGGCCCTCGCAGCCCAACGTCACCCTGAACTCGTTTAGCTGCGCTGGCCTGCGGCTCAGGTCCATGTCTTCCCGCGCACCGCTGGTGGCAGCGGCACGATCGATGTTGAAACAAGTTCAGCATGACCGCAATGGCGCGAGAAGTCCGCCTCAGGCCGCCTTCTTCGCCGCCCTTCGTGCAATGGCAGACAGGCCCTTGGTCAGCTGCACCAGCCCGTTCAACCGGCTTTCCGGGTTGCCCCACGCGCGCTGGATCACCAGCTTGTTGTCCGGCCGCAGTTTGGCCACGCCGTTCAGCCGCTCGACATAGGCGATCAGCCCCAGCGGATCGGGGAAGTCGTCGTTGTGGAACGAGACGAGAGCGCCCTTCGCGCCCACGTCGATCTTGGAAATGCGCGCCTCGATCGCCTGCCGCTTGATCTCGATCAGGCGCAGCAGGTTCTGCGTCGGGCCGGGCAGGGGGCCGAAGCGGTCGATCATTTCGGCCGCCAGCGCCTCGACCGCGTCCGCGCCTTCGGCATCGTTCATGCGGCGATAGAGCGCCATGCGCACGGCCAGGTCGGGCACGTAGTCTTCGGGGATGAGGATTGGCGCATCGACGGTGATCTGGGGCGACAGCGTGTCGCGCTCCTTCATCGCGGCAAGATCGCCCGCCTTGGCCGCCAGGATCGCGTCTTCGAGCATCGACTGGTAGAGTTCGAAGCCCACTTCCTTGATGTGGCCCGACTGTTCGTCGCCCAGCAGGTTGCCCGCGCCGCGCAAGTCGAGATCGTGCGTCGCCAGTTGGAAGCCCGCGCCCAGCGAATCGAGATCGCCCAGTACCTTCAGCCGCTTTTCCGCGATTTCCGACAGCGCCTGATCTTCCGGGAACGTCAGGTAGGCATAGGCGCGCAGCTTGCCGCGCCCCACGCGCCCGCGCAGCTGGTAGAGCTGGGCAAGGCCGAAGCGGTCGGCGCGGTGCAGGATGATGGTGTTCGCGCTGGGGATGTCGATCCCGCTTTCCACGATCGTGGTCGAAAGCAGCACCTCGTACTTCTTTTCGTAGAACGCGCCCATGCGGTCCTCGACTTCGGTCGGGGTCATCTGGCCGTGTGCGGTCACGAACCGCACTTCGGGCACGTTCAGCCGCAGCCATTCCTCCAGCTCGGGCATATCGGCGATGCGCGGCACCACGATGAAGCTCTGCCCGCCGCGCTGGTGCTCGCGCATCAGCGCCTCGCGCATCACCACGTCGTCCCACGGCATCACGTAGGTCCGCACGGCGAGGCGGTCGACCGGCGGGGTCTGGATTGTGGACAGTTCGCGCAGGCCCGACATCGCCATCTGCAGCGTGCGCGGTATCGGCGTCGCGGTCAGCGTCAGGACGTGGACGTCGGCCTTCAGTTCCTTGAGCTTTTCCTTGTGCGTGACGCCGAACCGCTGCTCCTCGTCGACGATGACGAGGCCCAGTCGCTTGAACTCGATCGACTTCGACAGCAGCGCGTGCGTGCCGACGACGATGTCCATTGTCCCATCGGCCAGCCCCGCCTTGGTCGTGGTCGCTTCCTTCGCGGGCACGAGGCGCGACAGCCGCCCGATGTTGAGTGGGAAGCCGTTGAAGCGTTCGACGAAGCCCGAATAGTGCTGGCGCGCCAGTAGCGTCGTCGGCGCGATCACCGCCACCTGCTTGCCCGCCATCGCCGCCACGAAAGCTGCGCGCAGCGCCACCTCGGTCTTGCCGAAACCAACATCGCCGCACACCAGCCTGTCCATCGGCTTGCCCTCGGCCATGTCGGACAGCACGTCCTCGATCGCGCGTTCCTGATCCTCGGTTTCGTCCCACGGGAAGCGGTCGACGAAGGGGCCGAAGCTCGCCGGATCGACCGGCAGCACGTCGGCCTGCCGCAGCGCGCGGTGCGCCGCCGTCATCATCAGCTGGCCCGCCATTTCCAGAATGCGCTCGCGCATCCGGGCCTTGCGTCGCTGCCATGCCTCGCCGCCCAGCTTGTCGAGCGCGACGTTGTCGTTTTCTGCGCCATAGCGCGACAGCACGTCGAGGTTTTCGACCGGGATGTAGAGCTTGTCGCCGCCGGCGTATTCCAGCTGCACGCAATCGTGCGGGCTGTCGCCCACGCCCACGGCTTCAAGCCCCAGATAGCGCCCGATGCCGTGCTCCATATGGACCACGAGATCGCCGGGGGTGAGCGCCGACAGTTCGGCGAGGAAGGCGTCGGCGTCCTTGCGCTTCTTCTTGCGCCGCACCAGCCGGTCGCCAAGGATGTCCTGCTCTGTCAGCAGCTCCAGCCCGGCGTTGGCGAAGCCCTGTTCAAGCGGAAGCACCACCGCCACGGGCTTGCCCTTGGCGGCAAGGCCCAGCGCCTCCTGCCAGGTATCGGCCAGCGCCAGCGGGCCCTTGCCGGCATCACCCAGGATCGAGGCGATACGCGCGCGAGAGCCAGTGGTATAGGCAGCAACGATCGGCTTGAGCCCCCGCGTGCCCAGCGCCGCCAGATGCTTGGCCGCCGCTTCATAGACGTTCGCGCCCTGCGCGCGTTCGGGCGTGAAATCGCGGCTACTGGTGAAGCCGAAATCGATGGTCTGTGCCGATTCCGGCTCGGCGAAGATCGAGGCGCGATGCACCGGCCACCCGGCCAGCGCGCGGTCGAACTCGTCGCGCGTCAGGTAGAGCGCGTTTTCGGCCAGCGGGCGATAGGTGCCGGTCGCGCGGGTCCCACCCTCGATGCGCGCCTGATGGTAGTCGGCGATGTCGGTCAGCCGGGTCTCGGCCGCCTTGAGCGCGCCCGCATCGATCACCACCAGGTCGTCGTCGGCCAGGTGATCGAACAGCGTGACCAGCCGGTCCTCGAAGAGCGGCAGCCAGTGCTCCATGCCTGCAAGCCGTCGCCCGTCGCTCACCGCCTGATAAAGCGGATCGCTCGTGGCGTTGGCGCCGAACATCTCGCGATAGCGGCTGCGGAAGCGCTTGATGCTGTCTTCGTCGAGCAGCGCCTCGCTCGCCGGGATGAGCAGGTGCGTCTCGACCGGCTGGACCGACCGCTGCGTCGCGGGATCGAACAGGCGTAGCGTTTCCAGCTCGTCGCCGAAGAAATCGAGCCGCAGCCCGTGGTCGAGCCCGGTTGGGAAGATGTCGAAGATCGACCCGCGCACCGCATATTCGCCCGCGTCGACCACGGTATCGGTGCGGGTATAACCCTGCCGCTGCAACAGCGCGATCAGGCTCTCGCGCCCGATCTCCACGCCCGGCGTCAGCAGCCGCGTCGATTCGCGGATACGGAACGGCGTCAGCGCGCGTTGCAGCACCGCGTTGATCGTGGTGACCAGCAATTGCGGGCGGTCGCGCTTGTGCTGCAATTTCTGCAAGGCCGCCAGCCGTCGGGCGCTGATCGACAAGGCCGGGCTGGCGCGATCGAAGGGCAGGCAGTCCCACGCGGGGAAGTCGAGCACGTCCAGCTCGGGCGCGAAGAACGCCGCACTCTCGACGATCGCGCGCGCGGCGGTGTCGTCGGGCGCGATGAACACCGCGCGGCCCTTTGCTGCGCGCGCCAGGTCGGCCAGCACCAGCGGCTGTGCGCCCCGCGCGATCGAGGCTAGTGTGAGCGGGGACTTGGCCGAAAGGACGCGGGCGATGTCGGACATGGGCTAGAAAATGCTCGCCTTCGGGGATGGCTCCCGCTTCAGCGCGGGATCTCGACGTAATCGAGCTTGCACATGGCGTCCATCATCGGTCCGGCATACTCTTGCGGAACGGACAGGGTGCCCAGCGCCCAGCCGAGGATATCGACATCCTCTTCCTCGATCAGCGTCTCGAACCAGACGACCTGTTCTTCGTCCCATCCGGCATGGAAGCGGTCGAAGAAGCACCCGATCATGTAGTCGGCTTCACGCGTGCCCCGATGCCAGGCGCGGAACTTGAGGCGGCGAAGACGGTCGGGCTCGATCATGCAGCGCGGTTAGGCCAACGCGCGCGACGACTCAAGGGGATGGAGGGGCAGCTTCACCCCGTACCCGCGAAGAAATTCCCGTGAAGGCGCGCTCCGGCACGGTTCAGACCATGCTCACGGCAGGGCGCATCCCGGCGGCCGTCCTTCCCCCGCCGCCGGGATGCTCGCGTTCCCCCCGTTCCGAGGTCCGCGTAACGCGTTACTTCGCTTGCAGCGCGGCCAGCACCTCGTCAGGCTGACGGCCGATCAGTTCCTTGGCCACCTCCCCGATCAGCGCCTGGCTGACCGGCTTGGTATAGTGGTGGCGCAATTCGCCCAGCGTGCGCGGCGGCGCGATCACGACAAGGTGCTCGATCTTGTGTCCTGCCACCTGCCGGTTGAGCCATTCGGCCACTGCGGATGCGTGCGCATCTTCGTGCATCTGGCGCGGTGACGGATCGCTGGCCGTGGTGCGATGACGCCCGCCGCCACCCGAATGGTTGCTTTCGTCAAGGTGCGGCTTTGGCAGGTCGACGAGATCCGGTGCGGCTTCGTTGCCGGCGTTGCGCAGCAGGGTCCATTCTTCGCCATCGACAAGGGCGATTACGGCGCCATGGGGAAGCAGCATTGGGGATCTCCTCTTCCTGTTTTCGGCGACGAGCCAAGCGCATCGACCGCCGTCTTTCCATGCGCTGCGTCAAATCGGGCACAGGCTGTGGCGATTTCGCCCGCAGCCGCTTATGTCCGCGCCATGCGCCCGGATATGCTCAACCCGTTGTTCGCCGATGTCGGCAGCCTCAAGGGCGTCGGGCCGGGGGTTGCCCGTCCGCTCGAAAAGCTCGGGCTGAGCCGAGTCCGTGATCTTGCATACCACCTGCCGGACCGCTTCGTCACGCGGCGTGCGGTCGCGAATCTCGACGAGGCGAGCGTGGGCGAACAGATTGTCGTCGCGCTTACCGTGCGTGAACACCGCAGCGCCGCCGGACGAGGGCCCTATCGCATTCTGGCCGAAGACGTGGACGGCACCGTCGTCGCGCTGATCTATTTCGGCCGGGCCTCCTACAGCGCGAAGAAGCTCCTGCCGGTGGGCGAGAAACGCTGGGTGGCGGGCAGGCTCGACCAGTTCGGTCAGTTCCTCCAGATCGTCCATCCCGACCACGTGGCAGAGGATGGGGCCGCGCTGATGGGCCAGCTCAACGAGCCGGTTTATCCGCTGTCAGAAGGGCTCACGCAGGGACGCATCCAGGCGCTGGTGCATCAGGCGCTCGCCCACCTGCCCGACCTGCCGGAATGGGTCGAGCCGGGCCTGCTTGCCAAGACGGGCTGGCCCGCGTGGAAGGATGCGCTGCTCGAAGCGCACAAGGGCCAGCATCCGCTCGCGCGCGACCGGCTGGCCTATGACGAACTGCTGGCCAACGCGCTCGCGCTCATGCTGGTGCGCGCCTCCAACCGCCAGCGCAGCGGCACGCCGCTGGTGGGCGACGGCCACTTGCGGGCAAAGCTCAAGCTGCCCTTCGCGCTGACCGGCGCACAGGCCCGCTCCATTGCCGAGATCGAGGGTGACATCGCGCAAGGCGCGCCGATGCTCCGCCTGCTTCAAGGCGACGTCGGCTCAGGGAAAACGGCGGTCGCGCTCCACGCCATGCTGATCGCGGTGGAAGCGGGCGCGCAGGCGGCCTTGCTCGCGCCCACCGAAATCCTCGCGCGCCAGCACGCCGAAACGCTGACGCGGATGGTGGCGGGCACGGGCGTGACCGTCCAGCTTTTCACCGGGCGGGACAAGGGCCGGGCGCGCGAATCGATCCTGATGGGGCTGCTCGATGGTTCCATCAACATCTGCGTCGGCACCCACGCGATCTTCCAGGATGCCGTCGCCTACCGCAATCTCGGCCTCGTGGTGATCGACGAACAGCACCGCTTCGGCGTTGGCCAGCGGTTGATGCTCACGCAGAAGGCGCGCCGCACGCCGCATTGCCTCGCCATGACCGCCACGCCCATCCCGCGCACGCTGACGCTGGCGCAGTACGGCGAAATGGACGTCTCGCGGCTCGACGAGATGCCCCCCGGGCGACAGGCGATCGACACCCGCGTCGTCGCGCAGGAACGGTTGGCCGACGTGATCGAAGGCATCGGACGCCACATCGCCTCTGGCGCGCAGGCCTATTGGGTGTGCCCGATGGTGCGCGAACAGGAAACCGAGGACCTCGCCGCCGCCGAAGCCCGCCACGCCATGCTGAAGGAGCGCTTTGGCGACACCGTCGTCCTCGTCCACGGCCAGTTGCGGCCTGAGGCCAAGGACGCCGCGATGGAACGCTTCGCCAGCGGCGAGGCAAAGCTGCTGGTGGCGACGACGGTGATCGAAGTCGGAGTCGATGTGCCCAACGCCACGCTGATGGTGATCGAACAGGCCGAACGCTTCGGCCTCGCCCAGCTCCACCAGTTGCGCGGCCGCGTCGGGCGCGGCAGCCAGAAATCGACCTGCCTCCTCCTGCGCGGTGATGCGCTCTCCGAAGTCGGGCGCGAACGGTTGGCCTTGATGCGCGAAACGCAGGACGGTTTCCAACTCGCCGAGGAAGACCTGCGCCTGCGCGGAGGGGGCGAACTGCTGGGCACGCGCCAGTCGGGCGACACGCCCTTCCGCGTCGCCGACTTCGAACAGATCGCCCGCCTGCTGCCCCTCGCGCACGACGATGCCCGCCTGCTGATGGAGCGCGACGGCGGCCTTTCGTCCCCACGGGGAGAGGCGGCGCGGGTGCTGCTCTACCTGTTCGAACGCGATTGGGGCGTGCAGCTGCTGCGTGGCGGCTGACACGCCCTTGGTTGTGCTTGGACGACGTCAAGTGTCGTTCACGTCACCTCACGCGGGCAGGCTCACCACACTGACCTGCGCCGGGGGAAGCTCGCCCGCCTTGGCCTGCGCCATAAGTTCAGTCTTGCGTGCAAGCATCTGATCGCGCAGCGAAACGAGGTCCACCCCAGCGGCACGGGCCTGCGCGAACATGCCTTCGGAACGTGCCTCTTCCTCGTGGACGTGGTGCTTGATCTCCTCGGACAGCACCTTGACCTTGGCGTCGAAGAAATCGTCCTCGGGGTCGGTCGCCACGATGTCGTTGATCAGCACCTTGGCGCCATCATGCTCGACATAGGCTTCGGTCCACGTCTCTTGCTCGATCTTGCCCTTGAGCGCGGGGTAGAAGATCTCTTCCTCGATGATCGTGTGGATTTTCAGTTCGTTGCAGATCTGGTGCGCGATGTCCGGCCGCTTTGCTTCGCTGGCGTTTTCGAACTTCTCGAACAGATCCTCGACCTTGCGATGGTCGGCCTTCAGCAACGCGATCGCATCCGAATAGGTAGGGGTTGTGGGCACGGCGGGTCTCCTGTTCCGTCGGCGCAGATGAAGCGCCTTTCGCGACAGACAGTGCGCAAGGCCCGCCAAAGGTTCCGAACTAGCTGATCCACAACCGAAAAAGCCACCCATGCGGGGCGGTTTTCCAATGCCGGTGGCAGAAGTCGTACTCAGGTCGACTGCGGCCCTTCCCCTGCCAGCAAGGCCCGCCGCCGCTGCACCGCTGGTGGCAGCCGCGATGGCAGCGCGCGGGGGGGCGTTGAGGCTGCGGGCTGTCGAGCTGGTCCAACCTGCGATGCATCTCCTGTTGCCTCCAACAGGCTGCGGCGGTGCGCGACAGCGGGGGGGAGCGCGCCTCGATCGGCCGTCTTGCGCGTCCTCTCAGCCAGCTCGGCAGGCACTGCCGTCAACCCCGCGTCTCGCAGATACCGCGCCCGTGCGCCAAGAAAGAGCCCGGTCCCGACGCCGTACCACAACGACCAGCCACGGTTGTTGAGCGTTGAAGAGAAGAACGTCGTCGTAAGGACGCCGATGATGATCACCGCCCCCCAAGCAGCCAGAAACAGCGTGTCAGAGTGCTGTTCACGCAGCCGAGCCAGCCGCGCCAGCAGCCGGAAGGACTGTAACGCCTGGAGGAATTGCATGAATAGCAGCAGCCCGCCGCCAACAAGGCCGCCAATGAACAGGATGCTGAGGTGCTCGTTGTGGCCAAAGCCGATGGAGCGGCTTGAACCGCCACCGATTTCGCGCGGCATATAGAAGACCGTCTCTGCAGCCAGTCCGTTGCCGAACAGGATTGTGCGGCCACCTTGTGCGAAGGCGCTCGCCATGTAGTTCCATTCGCTCTCGCGCGTGTAGAGCGTCACGTCCTCGCCGCTGCTGGTCTTGATATTGAACAGGCGGTCGGTCCATCGGTCCAGGCCGAACGCACCATACTGCGAAAGGCCGATCACGAAAATCACCGCCGCTAACATCAGCAGCAGCAAGCGCGGGCTCACCAGCCGCGTTGCACCGGGCAGCAGGCTGGACGCTTGCACGGCACCGGCGATCAGGAACGTTCTGGTCACGGAGAGAAAGACCACGGTGACCCCGCCGATCAGGGCACCCCACTCGGTTAGCATAAGGCCGAACAGAAGCAGGCATTCGAGGTAGCCGAGCGCCGGAAGGGTAGCGCCACTGAGGATCTGGTACCGGACTGTCTCAAAGTCGAGAGTGCCGCCGATCAGGCGCTGTATGGCGACCCCACCGATGACGTATCCGATGCACAGCAGTGCAAGCATCTTGCGCAAGGCCAGAGAATTCAAGGTAAGAACAGCTCGTGCTGTGGCATAGGCGATAGACATGTAGATCAGCGACGGCGTGGCAATCGACAGCATCGCACCGATCTGCTGGCCCTTGAACAGCCCCGTCGAAAGTCCGACGAGCAGGAACAGCGCCACCGCCGCCAGAAACTGCGTCAACCCGGGAACGGGCGTCCGTTCATCGCGATCCAGCACGAAGAACAACCCGAAGGCGACCACATAGAGCCCAAGGTAGATTTGCGGCAACACCGCCACGGCGCTGCCGGGCGCGGCGCGGAAATCGAACATCCAAGCGCTGATCAACAGCCCGAAGAAGAACAGCAGCCGACTCTCGCTCTGCGTGGCCTTGCGCAACGGAATGGGAGCCTGACTCTGGCGGCGGGCCGGGTTTCCCGCTCCGGCAGGGGGTGTCGCGATGATGCTGGAACCGTTCATCGGCAGCAAACTCGTGTTGGCGGAAAGGGTAGCATCACTGACTTGCCGCCGGAGCAGCCGAAGTTTGCAGCAACTCGCGTCGCTGCAGCCCGAGTCGACGAACCATTGCCGCTGCTGGCTTCTCTAGAATGGTCCAGCTTACCGAAGCGATCCCCGTCACAAGCGCCGTGAACAGCGCCACGAACACTATCCATGCTACCAGCCCTATCGGCAGCGGCAACTGGTCTGCGACGATCAGCAGCGGCCAGTGGATGAGATAGATGCAGTAGCTGTATTTTCCTATCACGCGCAAAGGCCTGATGGAGAGGGCTTGCGCGAGATTGCGGTTGGCAATCCCCAGAACGAGGAAGGTCCCATAGAACAGTGCGATGGGAAGATACCCGAAGCGCTGCACGACCGGGTTCTCGTAGTGAACCGTGCCCGCAGTCACGAAGACGGCAAGCAGCATGACAGTCAGAACCGCCAGGATCGGACCGGCCCATCTAACGTTCCGCGCAATATCGTCTCGGTACAGCGCGATGATCGAGCCGGTAAGAATGCCGTCAGCATGGGTAAGGGTAAAGTGATAGACTGCTGAAGGCGTGATCTGTCCCACAAGGATAAAGCGCAGCACCGCAAAAGCGATGAGCAGGACAGGCGCGGTGATCTTCAATGCCCGTTGGCTCAGGGCGAAAACGAGCGCCGGCCAGACGAGATAGTATTGCTCTTCGACCGCGAGCGACCAGGCCGGCCCCATGGGGTTGTTCAGGTTCCACCCGAAAAGATCGCCAAGGTTGCTGATGAAGAGGAAATAAGCCCACCAGTGGTCGAGGTAGTTTTCAACCATCACGTTCACCTTGGGCACGTTGATCATGCCAAGTAGGGCGAATGCGATCAGGATGGTATAATAGAGCGGGAAGATGCGTCCAAACCGCTTGACGTAAAAGTCGCGGAAATATCCTGGCTTTCCTTTGGCTTCCAACAGGATGCTGGTGATCAGAAAGCCTGATAGCACGAAGAACAGGTCGACACCCGACCACCCGGCCATGATCACTTGCGCACCGATACCCGTCAGGCCCGATGCCGGACCTCGATAGAACGCGTGGACAACGATAACGAACAGGATCGCCAGCGCACGGATTCCGTCCAAGCTGGGGATGTGGGAGCGGGCGGGATTGAAGTCGCTCACGATAGGCTAACCCTTGCAAACCACCACGCGCCGGGGGCGGTGCCTTGTCGTCAGTAAAACCACTGAGATCAAGTCTTTTGCTGCGGTGCGGCGAGCGATTGAGCGACAAGTTGTGGGCCTTGTCCGGTAATTGCGCCGGATGCAGCTGCGCAGGTTTTGAATTCGCCGATGGGAGGAAGTGCCCATTGGGGAGCCGGTCCCCCTAAGGGGTGAAATTCGCTGATTTCAAAGGTGGATGTGGTCGGGGAAAGAGGATTCGAACCTCCGGCCCCTGCCTCCCGAAGACAGTGCTCTACCAGGCTGAGCTATTCCCCGACCGATCCGCTGCCGGTCACCCGGCTGCTAGGCAGGGGGGCCCTATACGGGGGCGTTTCGCGGGGCGCAAGCGGGGGAGCGCATAAATTTTGTCACGCTTCCCCCATGCCCTGAAAAGTGGCGCGATTCCGCCATTCTTGTTCATGCGGCGCGCAGCATGTCGGCCACTCCGCGCGCTGCGGCGGGCGAATCGACGGTCATGAAGCGCGAGACGAGCCGCGTCAGCACATCGGCTTCGCGCGAAAGATTGTGCGCCGCCGCGTTGCTTTCCTCGACCATGGCCGCATTCTGTTGCGTCACCCGGTCGATCTTGCCGAAGGACAGGCTCACATCGTTGAGATCGCGTGCCTGCACTTGCGCGTCGTTAGCGATCTCGCCGATGGCGCTGTTGATCCGGGTGACCTGCTCGACGATCGTGCGCAGCACAGTGCCCGTCTCGCCCACCAGCGACACGCCCTGGCCGACCTGTTCGGACGAGGCGGTGATCAGCGACTTGATCGTCTGCGCCGCCTCTGCCGAACGCTGGGCAAGCGCGCGCACTTCGGTGGCTACCACGGCGAAGCCCTTGCCGGCATCGCCGGCGCGGGCCGCCTCGACCCCGGCATTCAGCGCCAGAAGGTTGGTCTGGAAGGCGATGCCGTCGATCAGCGAGGTGATCTGCGAAATTTCGGTCGCGGACTGTTCGATGGCGTTCATTGCGGTGATCGCTCGGTCGACCACTTCGCCGCCCGCAACCGCATCGCCTTGCGCGCGCCCGATCGACTGGCTGACCGCGCCTGCGCGCTGGGCCGTGCTTTCGATCTCGCTCGTCAGGCGCTGCGTGGCCGAGCTGTTGGCTTCCAGTTCGCTTGCCTGCTGTTCGGTACGGCGCGCGAGATCGTCGGAGGCGACGCGCACTTCCGATGCGCCTGTGGTGATCTGGCGGGCCGAATTGTCCACCGCGCGCACCAGCTGGTTGAGATCGGCGGTGGCGGCGTTGAGCGTGGCGCGCAGCGATTCGTAGCTGGGCGGGAAGGGTGTATCGATCCGTGCGGCAAGATTGCCTTCGGCCAGCGCCTTGAGCCGGATGCCGAGCGCATCGATCACGCTGGCTTGCTCTGCGGCATGGCGCGCGCGTTCGGCGGCGGCGGCGGCTTCGCTTGTGGCCTGTGCGGCGCGCGCTTCGGCCTGATTGACGACAAGCTGTTCGAGCTGGTGCGCCAGGAACGAGAGTACGGCGGTTTCGACGACCACGACCACGGCGTGAAACGCCACGCGCCCGAAGTTGGATCCGCCCACGAACACCAGATTCGGCGCGATGAAGTTTGTAACGAGGTGGTGCACCGCGGTAACGGCGGCGGCCAGCACGATCGGGCGCCAGTCGGCCAGCACCGCCAGCGTTGCGATCGCCGCGAAGAACACCATGTGCTGGTCAAGGATCCAGTCGGTGCCCTGCCACTGGGCGAGGAACAGCGCGGGGTAGAGCGGGATGGTGAAGCCCAGCACGAGGCGCGCCGAGGCATCGGCGCGGCCCGCGCGGGCGAGGATCGTCGGGCCGATCGAGAGGGCGAGCGCGAGAACGGCGGGCAGCATTCCGCCGCCGGTCAGCCCGCGCAGTGTGGCGAGCGCGGTGCACAGCCAGCAGATCGCGCACAGCGCCCAGACGCCGCGCAGTCGGAGGTTGGCGAGGTCTTCCATCGTATTCAGGTCCTTCGAGGGCGGCTCTTGCCGCAAAGAGACATGGGGACGTGCAGCAGCAGCCAGCCGCTCGCCAGCGCCGCCAAGGCGGTGCTGTTGGACCCTGCGCGCACCAGCAGGTGGGAGCGGGGTCCTGCGGTGCCGACGATCTGGGCATCGTCGAGCCAGCCAAGGCCACCTGTCGATGCGGGTGTGTCGATCGGAATTGCGAGAGCGGTTGCGCCGGCCTGGGGATAGGCGAGCGCCCCGACCAGGACGATGGCCGCCAGCGCCGCCTGAAAGGCGACTAGAAAGCGAAGCCCCTTCGCGGATTGCGGTCGATCTACTGCCATGTTCTGCAAGGTAGGCACGGCCCGATTGCCGCCTTGCGAGTCCCGAATTAGGGATCTTTCCCTATCGCCCTTTGCGCCGGAAGCGCTGGGCGGGTAGCGTCGGCCGCATCATGCCCGGCCCTTCTTCTTCCGATTCCCGCGACCATCCCGCTCACCCCGAGTGGCAGTACCTCGACCTGATGCGTCGCATCTGGGAGCATGGCGACGAGCGCGTCGACCGCACCGGCGTTGGCACACGCGCGGTGTTCGGGGCGCAATTGCGTTACGACCTGTCCGATGGCCGCATGCCGCTGCTGACCACCAAGCGCGTCTACTGGAAGACCGCGACGCGCGAGTTCCTGTGGTTCCTGACCGGCGACACCAACATCCGCGCGTTGTGCGCCCAAGGCGTGGAGATCTGGACCGACTGGCCGCTCGACCACTATCGCCGCGAGACCGGCGATCCGATCGAGCGGGCCGACTTCTCGCGCAGGATCGTGGAGGACGCGGACTTCGCCGCGCGCTGGGGCGATCTGGGGCCGGTCTACGGCAAGCAGTGGGTCGACTGGCCCGTCTACGAACCCGCAGGGGATGGTCTGTTCCGCCAGCGTCCGCAGGGTGTGAACCAGGTGGCGCAGGTGGTCGAAAGCCTGCGCCGTAACCCCGGCAGCCGTCGCCATATCGTCGAAGGCTGGAACGTGGCCGAACTCGACGCGATGGCGCTGCCGCCCTGCCACAAGACCTACCAGTTCCACGTCGCGGGCAATCGCCTCAACGGGCTGCTCTACCAGCGCAGCTGCGACGTAGCGCTGGGGCTGCCGTTCAACCTGTGGGGTGCGGCGCTGTTCATCAGGATGCTCGCGCAGCAATGCGATCTCGAACCCGGCGAACTGGTGTGGATGGGCGGCGACACGCACCTCTACCTCAACCACGCCGATCTGGTGGAGCAGCAACTGGTGCGCGCGCCTTCGGGCGAGCCGCGGCTGGAACTGATTCGGCGCCCTCAATCGATCTTTGACTACGCGATCGGTGACTTCGTCGTACATGGCTATGAACCGCAGAAAGCCTTGGTTGCCCCTGTGGCCGTGTAGTGCGGAACGCTGATTGACTCGGAAAGCGTCGAGAAATAAAATAACACGACGCTAAAATTTTGCGAATGTCGGCGCGAGACTCCTTCTCGTGCGTTCGGTTCGCGGGAGAGTCCAGATATGCGGATTTGCGCAGCATGACCGCGAAGGCAAACGGCAACCTGCCGCCCCTTTCGCTCCACGTGCCCGAGCCGAAGTTCCGGCCCGGCGATGCCGTGGATTATTCGCACATCGCCGTGCCCCTGGCGGGCGCGCAGCCGCGCCCTGACGAGAGTTGCGCGGCGGTAGAGATGCACCCGCTGTGCCTCGATCTTGTCCGCGTGCTGGGCGAGGACGACCGGGCGCATGGGCCATGGGATCCCCGGCTCGATGCCGAGACTCTGCGCCGGATGCTGCGCACGATGGCGCTGACCCGCGCTTTCGACGATCGCATGTATCGCGGCCAGCGGCAGGGCAAGACCAGCTTCTACATGAAGTGCACGGGCGAAGAGGCGACCTCGGTCGCGCCAGCGATGGCGCTTGCCGGGGACGACATGGTGTTCCCCAGCTATCGCCAGCAGGGAATCCTGATCGCGCGCGGCTACCCGATGGTCGAGATGATCAACCAGATCTATTCGAACCGCGCCGACAAGCTGAAGGGCCGCCAGTTGCCGATCATGTATTCGGCGCGGGAAGCGAGCTTCTTCACGATCAGCGGAAACTTGGCCACGCAGTACCCGCAGGCGGTGGGCTGGGCGATGGCGAGCGCTATCAAGGGCGACACCCGCATCGCTGCGACCTGGGTCGGCGAAGGCTCGACCGCCGAGGGCGACTTCCATTCGGCGATGACCTTCGCCACCGTCTACAACGCGCCGGTCATCTTCAACGTCGTCAACAACCAGTGGGCGATCTCGAGCTTTTCGGGCTTCGCCGGGGCCGAGCGCACGACCTTTGCCGCGCGCGCCATCGGCTATGGCATGGCCGGGCTGCGCGTGGACGGCAACGATCCGCTGGCAGTCTTTGCCGCGACACAGTGGGCCGCCAACCGCGCGCGCGCCAATGGCGGGCCGACGCTGATCGAGCACTTCACCTATCGCGCCGAGGGGCATTCGACCTCGGACGATCCGGGCCAGTACCGCTCCGCGCACGAGCGCGAGGAGTGGCCGCTGGGCGATCCGATTAACCGCCTGAAGAAGCACCTGATCGCGATCGGCGAATGGTCCGAAGACCAGCACGAGGCGATGGACCGCGAGCTGATGGAGCAGGTCAAGGCCGCGACCAAGGAAGCAGAAAAGAACGGCGTGCTGGGCCATGGCCTGCACCACCCGTTCCACACCATGTTCGAGGACGTGTTCGAGGAACTGCCCTGGCACCTCAAGGAACAGAGCGAACAGGCGATCCGTGAGCGGCGGATCAAGTGGCCAGAATGGTCTGACTCATGGAAGGAGTCGTGAGCATGATCGAGGAATCCCCGGTCAGTCTCGCTGACGCGCCCACCCGTCGCCTCAACATGATCGAGGCGATCAACGACGCGCTCGACATCATGATGGAGCGCGATTCCAATGTCGTCGTGATGGGCGAGGACGTCGGCTATTTCGGCGGCGTGTTCCGCGCGACGGCGGGCCTGCAGAAGAAGTATGGCAAGACGCGCGTGTTCGATACGCCGATCTCGGAATGCGGCATCATCGGCGTGGCGGTGGGCATGGGCGCCTATGGCCTGCGCCCGGTGCCCGAGATCCAGTTCGCCGACTATATCTATCCGGGGCTCGACCAGCTGGTTTCTGAAGCGGCGCGGCTGCGCTATCGCTCGGCGGGCGAGTTCATCGCGCCGATGACGGTGCGTTCGCCCTTCGGTGGCGGCATCTTCGGCGGGCAGACGCACAGCCAGAGCCCCGAGGCGCTGTTCACGCACGTCGCCGGGCTGAAGACGGTGGTGCCCAGCACCCCGCACGACGCCAAGGGCCTGCTAATCGCCGCGATCGAGGATAACGATCCGGTGATCTTCTTCGAGCCGAAGCGCATCTACAATGGCCCGTTCAACGGCTATTACGACAAGCCGGTCGAGCCGTGGGCAAAGCACCCCGACAGCGTCGTGCCCGAGGGCTATTATTCCATCCCCTTGGGCAAGGCGCGCACCGTGCGCGAGGGGCAGGCGCTCACCGTGCTGGCCTATGGCACGATGGTGCACGTGGCCGCGGCGGTCTGCGCCGAAAAGGGCGTCGATGCCGAAATCATCGACCTGCGCACGCTGGTGCCGCTCGACATCGAGGCGATCGAGGCTTCGGTCGAAAAGACCGGCAAGTGCCTGATCGTCCACGAGGCGACGCGCACGGGTGGCTTCGGCGCCGAACTTTCCGCATTGGTGCAGGAGCGCTGCTTCTACCACCTCGAAGCGCCGATCGAGCGCGTGACGGGCTTCGATACGCCCTATCCGCACAGTCTCGAATGGGCATATTTTCCGGGGCCTGTCCGCATTGGCGAGGCCATCGACCGCTTGATGAAGGCTTGAGCGCCATGGGCAAGTTCACATTCCGCCTGCCGGACATCGGCGAAGGCATCGCCGAGGCCGAGATCGTCGCCTGGCACGTCAAGGTCGGCGATATGGTCGAGGAAGACGGCCGCATCGCCGACATGATGACCGACAAGGCCACGGTCGAGATGGAAAGCCCGGTCACGGGCCGGATCATCTCGGTCGCGGGCGAGGTTGGCGACGTGGTCGCGATCGGATCGCCGCTGGTGGTGATCGAGACCGAAGGGGAAGGGGAGGCGGAGCAAGCCGCGCCCGCGCCAGCACCTAAGGCCGAGGTGATCGAGGAGCGGATCGAGGCGGAGACGCCTGCGGTTGCGGTAGAACCAGCGCCTGCGCCCGCCCCGGTTCCCGTAGCGGCTCCGGCACCCGCTCCCGCCGCCAAGGCTGCGCCCGCGCCGGTGCGGACGGCGGGCGGGACCAAGGTGCTCGCCAGCCCCGCCGTGCGCCAGCGCGCGCAGGATCTGGGCATCGACCTTTCCGAAGTGCGCCCGTCCGAGGAAGGGCGCATCCGTCACGCCGATCTCGACCAGTTCCTCGCCTACAACGCCAGCGGCGGTTATCGCACGGCGGGGGCGAAGCGCGGTGACGAGACGATCAAGGTAATCGGCCTGCGCCGCCGCATCGCCGAGAACATGGCCGCGTCCAAGCGCAACATCCCGCACTTCTCCTATGTCGAGGAATGCGACGTGACCGCGCTCGAAGCCATGCGCGAACAGCTCAATGCCAGCCGGGGCGACAAGCCTCGGCTGACGATGCTGCCGCTGCTGATAGCCGCGTTCTGTCGCCTGTTGCCGCAGTTCCCCATGCTCAACGCGCGTTATGACGACGAGGCGGGCGTGGTGACGCGGTTCGGCGCGGTGCATATGGGGATTGCGGCGCAGACGCCCGCCGGGCTGATGGTGCCGGTGATCCGCAATGCGCAAGCGCTGAACCTGTGGCAGCTCGCGCGCGAGATCGGGCGGCTGGCCGATGCCGCACGCAACGGCACCGCCAAGTCGGAGGAACTGTCGGGTTCGACCCTGACGGTTACATCGCTGGGGCCACTGGGGGGCGTCGCCACCACGCCGGTCATCAACCGCCCCGAAGTCGCGATCATCGGCCCCAATCGGATCATCGAACGCCCGATGTTCGTGCCCGATGGCATGGGCGGCGAACGCATCGAGAAGCGCAAGCTGATGAACATCTCGATAAGCTGCGACCACCGCGTGGTCGATGGCTGGGATGCGGCGAGCTTCGTGCAGGCCGTGAAGAAACTGATCGAAACGCCGGTGCTTTTGCTGGCCGATTGAGGGCTGTGGAAGAGGTGGAAAAATTGTCGCGACACTTTGTTGACAGGCGCGCTGCGCTGGCATAGTGGCGCGGCTCCCAAGCGGAAACGCGGGTGTAGCTCAGTTGGTTAGAGTGCCGGCCTGTCACGCCGGAGGTCGCGGGTTCGAGCCCCGTCACTCGCGCCATTCGCTTTGGGAATTTTAACGGTGAGCGGGTGTAGCTCAGTTGGTTAGAGTGCCGGCCTGTCACGCCGGAGGTCGCGGGTTCGAGCCCCGTCACTCGCGCCATCGTTGAAAAAGAAAAGGCGCCCTTCGGGGCGCCTTTTTCGTTTGGGGCGTTCTGTCCGGCCAGCCTATCCGCCTGCGGGCTGGGCCGCGGCCCAGCGCTACGCCCTCAGGCCGACCATCGGCCCGTTTCCATCCAGATCAGGAAGCGGCGCAGGGGCAGCAGCCACACCACGCCCAGCACGATGTAGACCAGCGTCTGCAACAGCACGTGCAACTGCCCGATCCAGCCCGAAAGCGCGGCCACGCCCAGCGCATAGACCATCAGCCCGGCGAACAGCGCCAGGATGCCCACGGGCTTGCGCCAGGTCGGCTTGGCGGACTTGATGTCGGTCATGTTCAAACGTCCCAGGGTCCATAGAGCCGCGTCGGCGTGACCACGGCGCGTAAAGGATGGTCGTGCGGCTCTGCGGGCAGGCTGTCGACCAGTTGCGCGTCCCACGCAAGGCCGATCGCGGGGACGTGGCTGTGCGCCGCCAGCCAGCGGTCATAGTGGCCGCCACCTTGCCCCAGTCGCTGCCCGCTAGCGGTGAAGCCGACAAGGGGCACGAAAAGCAGGTCGGGCACCACTTCCTCGGCCTCGGCCATGGGTTGCGCCATGCCATAGGCGCCGGGTTCGAGCAGCTCTTCGACGTGCGGCGAGGCCCAGCGGCGGAAGGTCATCGGCGTGTCGCGGGTTTCGAACCACGGCAGCGCCACCGGATGGCCTGCCTCGTGGAAGAAGCGCGCGTAGGACAGCGCAGGCGCTTCCTCGGGCATGGCGACATAGAGGCCGATGGTCGCGCCATCGGGCACCAGATGCAGCAGCGGCGCGGGCGGGCGCAGGAACAGCAGCGCCTTCACGCGCGGATCGAGCGCGGCGACGTGGGCGCGGCGCGCGGCGCGCAACTCCTTGCGAAGGGCGGCCTTGCTCTCCACGCGTTCAGTCTCCGCTCGGGCTGGGGAAGGGTGGGTGACGGGACCACCATGGGTCGTTTGCTCGGAAAATCCACCGACGCCTCGACGTCAGGTGGGAGCCATATGTTCCGTACCTCACTGAGACCAGTGCGATCCGGGCAGGGACAGCCCCCATGGATTTGCTTATAGCCTCAGGGATGTTTCAACGGCTCGTGCCGGGCAGTACCCGTCACCTCCTGATCTAGGACGCTTCGCCCGCATCCTCAAGGTGTGCGGCAAGTTTTTCGACGCGCGCGGCAATGGCGGCGACGCGGACCATGATTTCGGGCGAAGGGCCAGCAGGTTCGGAAATCGCCGGCTCGGGGACAGGAGCGGGCGGCGGTGCGGCCTTGTGCGCCTCGTGCAGCTCGTCGGCCATGACCAGCGCCGCGAACAGCATCATGCGCGGTTCGGACTGGTTCTGTGCGCCGATCTTGCGCGCGCGCTCGTCGATCATGCGGCCGAGCATCTCGATATGGCTTTCCTCGCCATCGGTGGCCGAAACCGCGAAATTGCGGCCGCCGATCGAGAGAGTGACATTGCTCATCGATCAGCCCCGCGGATTGGGAAGGTTGGCGAGCAGCAGGTCGAGCTGGCGCAATTCCTGTGCGACCGTGTCCTTGAGCTTGCGATGGCGGCTGCGCAAATCGCCCAGCTCGGCCTCCGCGGCGCTGCTTTCGGCAGCTTCCTCGGCCTTGCGCGCGGCAGCAGCTTCGAGCCGCGCCAGCGCTTGCTCGATCCGGTCGAGCGCGGTTTCCAGGTCGTCCGTCGCCATGATCGCAGAGCGCTAGCATAGAGACCGCGCGCTGCAAACGCCTGTGTGCGGCCTTTCAACGGATACGTTTGTTGATGAAGTGCATGCACGCACGTACTGTTGAACGAGGCTTGCATTTCCGCGCCCGCATTCGTATGCGCGCCACCGACGCGAGGACCGCCCGACTCGCCCCGCCAGCCTTGACGCTGCGAAGCGGGGTGACCAAAGAGGCCCGGCTCCGAATCATCGGCAAAACGCGCGTCTTTTGCGCGCTGGAAGGGCTGTTTTCAGGTTATGACTCGTGATCCCGCCGCGCTTGGGCCGATGGCCAATGCGATCCGCGCCCTTTCGATGGACGCCGTTCAGGCCGCCAATTCCGGCCACCCAGGCATGCCGATGGGCATGGCCGACGTGGCGACGGTGCTGTGGTCGCAGTTCCTGAAGTTCGATCCCGCCGCGCCCAAGTGGTCCGACCGCGACCGCTTTGTGCTGTCGGCGGGCCACGGCTCGATGCTGATCTATTCGCTGCTGCACCTGTCGGGCTACGCCAGCCCGACGATGCAGGACATCCGCAACTTCCGCCAGATGAACAGCGTCTGCGCGGGGCACCCGGAAAACTTCCTGATCGACGGCGTGGAATGCACCACCGGCCCGCTGGGGCAGGGTATCGCGATGGCGGTGGGCATGGCCATGGCCGAACGCCACCTCAACGCGCAGTTCGGTGACGATCTGGTCGATCACAAGACCTGGGTGATCGCCGGCGACGGCTGCCTGATGGAAGGCGTCAACCACGAAGCCATCGGACTTGCCGGTACGCTGAAGCTTGGCCGTCTCAACGTGTTGTGGGACGACAACAAGATCACCATCGACGGCGACACTTCGCTGTCGACCAGCGAGGACATCCTTGCCCGCTATGCCGCCACCGGCTGGCACACCACGTCGTGCGACGGCCATGACTTTGCCGACATCGCGCGCGCGCTGGCCGAAGCTGCCGCCGATCCGCGCCCGTCGCTGGTCGCCTGCCGCACCGTGATCGGCAAGGGCGCGCCCAACAAGCAGGGCGGCCACAACGTCCACGGCGCGCCGCTGGGTGCCGATGAAATCGCCGCCGCGCGCGAATATCTCGGCTGGAGCGCCGCGCCATTCGAAGTCCCGGCGGACATCCTCGCCAACTGGCGCGAAACTGGCAAGGCGGGCGCTGCAGCCCACGCCGAATGGCAGGCCCGCGCCGCCAAGAGCGACAAGGCTGCCGAACTCGCGCGCCGCATGGCGGGCGAACTTCCGGCCGACACCGGCTTCGATGCCTATATCCAGTCGCTGATCGCCAACCCGCCCAAGGTCGCCACCCGCAAGGCGAGCGAAATGGCGCTGGAAGCCTTCACCGCCGCGATCCCCGAAATGGTCGGCGGTTCGGCCGACCTCACCGGCTCGAACCTGACCAAGACCAAGTCGACCACGCCGTTCTCGGCCGACAGCTATGACGGTCGCTATGTCTACTACGGCATCCGCGAATTCGGCATGGCCGCGGCGATGAACGGCATGGCGCTGCACGGTGGGATCGTGCCCTACGGCGGCACCTTCCTCGTGTTCGCCGACTACTGCCGCAACGCCATTCGCATGTCGGCGCTGCAGCACACCCGCGCGATCTACGTGCTGAGCCACGATTCGATCGGCCTTGGCGAAGACGGCCCGACCCACCAGCCGGTCGAACACGTCATGTCGCTGCGCCTGATCCCCGGCCTCAAGGTGTTCCGCCCCGCCGACGCGATCGAGACTGCCGAAGCCTGGGCGCTGGCGCTGGCCGACAAGCACGCCTCGTCGGTCCTTGCGCTGTCGCGCCAGAACCTGCCGCCGGTGCGTTTCGATGCCGAGATGAAGAGCGCCAAGGGTGCCTATCGCCTCGTCGATGCCACCGCCGCGCGCAAGGTCGTGCTGGTCGCCACGGGTTCGGAAGTCGCGCTGGCCAAGGACGTTGCCGCTGCTCTCGAAGCGCAAGGGCTGGGCGCGGACGTGGTCTCGGCCCCGTGCCTCGAACTGTTCGATGCGCAGGACGACGCCTACCGTGCCGACGTGCTGCCCGCGGGCGTGCTCAAGGTCTCGATCGAGGCGGGCGTCACCATGGGCTGGCACAAGTATGTCGGCGATGGCCTGACCATCGGCATGGACACCTTCGGCGCATCGGCCCCGGCCGACGTGCTGTTCGACCACTTCGGGTTCAGCGTGGACAAGATCGTCCCGCAGATCCTCGCCCGTCTGGGCAACTGATCCACGATTTAACGCAGGGAGTTTTTGCGACATGGCGATCAAGGTTGCGATCAACGGTTTCGGACGTATCGGGCGCAACGTCGCGCGCGCCATTCTCGAACGCCCGGAATGCGGGCTCGAACTGGTTTCGATCAACGACCTGGCCGATGCCAAGGCCAATGCCCTGCTGTTCAAGCGTGACAGCGTCCACGGCGCGTTTTCGGGCGACGTTTCGGTCGATGGCAACGACCTGATCGTCAACGGCAAGCGCATCCAGGTGACCGCTGAGCGCGATCCGGCCAACCTGCCGCACGCCGCCAACGGCGTGGACATCGCGTTCGAATGCACCGGCTTCTTTACCAACCGCGATGGCGGACAGAAGCACCTCGACGCGGGCGCCAAGCGCGTGCTGATCTCGGCGCCTGCCAAGAACGTCGACCTGACGGTCGTGTTCGGCGTGAACCACGACAAGCTGACCGGCGATCACCTGATCGTCTCGAACGCTTCGTGCACCACCAACTGCCTCGCCCCGATGGCCAAGGTGCTGCATGAATCGATCGGTATCGAGCGTGGCCTGATGACCACGATCCACTCGTACACCAACGACCAGAAGATCCTCGACCAGATCCACAGCGATCCGCGTCGTGCGCGCGCCGCCGCGATGAACATGATCCCGACCAGCACCGGCGCCGCCGTGGCCGTGGGTGAAGTTCTGCCCGACCTGAAAGGCAAGCTCGACGGTTCGTCGATCCGCGTGCCGACCCCGAACGTGTCGGTCGTCGACCTGACCTTCACGCCCAAGCGCGACACCACCGTGGAAGAAGTCAACGGCCTGCTCAAGGCCGCTGCCGAAGGCGCGCTGAAGGGCGTGCTGGGCTTCACCGCCGAACCGCTGGTGTCGATCGACTTCAACCACGATTCGCACTCGTCGACGATCGACAGCCTCGAAACGGCTGTCCTCGAAGGCAAGCTGGTGCGCGTGCTGTCGTGGTACGACAACGAATGGGGCTTCTCGAACCGCATGCTCGACACCGCGGGCGCGATGGCGAAGTTCCTCTAAGACACCTGCGATGGGGGCGGGACTCCTTCAGGGCATCGCGCGGCATGATCGGCCGCGCGGTTCCATCGAGACGGTGTCCCGCGTCCGCGTGACCGAAGGCGAGGGCGTCCACGGCGATCTGCGTGGCGCCCTCCGCCCCGGCAAGACCGGCAAGCGGCAGATCACGCTGATGGAAGCGGAGAGCTGGGCCGCCGCGCTGGCTGATCTCAAAATAGACCTGCCCTGGCACGTGCGCCGCGCGAACCTTCTGGTCAGCGGCCTGCGTCTGCCGCGCGAACCCGGCGCGATCATCCGCATCGGTGCCACCTTGCGCATCCGCGTGAACTGCGAATGCGACCCGTGCAGCCGCATGGACGAAATAGCCCCCGGCCTGAAGGCCGCGCTGCTGCCCGACTGGCGCGGCGGCGTGTGCGGCAAGGTCATCAGCGATGGCGACATCGCCATCGGCGACGAAGTGAGGATCGAGACATGAGCTTCAAGACGCTGGACGATATCGGTGACGTTTCGGGTAAGGCCGTGCTGGTCCGCGAGGATCTCAACGTACCGATGGCCGATGGCAAGGTGACCGACGACACCCGCCTGCGCGCGACCGTGGCGACGCTGACCGAACTGGCCGACAAGGGCGCCAAGGTGCTGGTGCTGGCTCACTTCGGCCGCCCCAAGGGTGAACGCAGCGAGGCGAACTCGCTGGCGCAGATCGTGCCGTCGCTGTCGGACGTGCTGGGGCGCCCGGTCGCGTTCATCGACGATTGCGCCGGCGAAGCTGCCGAAGCCGCGGTCGCGGCGCTGCCTGCGGGCGCGATCGCGGTGCTGGAGAACACGCGCTTCCACAAGGGCGAGGAAAAGAACGATCCTGCGCTGGTTGCCGCCATCGCGAAGCTCGGCGCGGCCTATGTCAACGACGCGTTCTCGGCCGCGCACCGCGCGCACGCGTCGACCGAGGGGCTGGCCAGGGTGCTTCCCGCCTATGCCGGCCGCGCGATGGAGGCCGAACTGACGGCGCTGGAAAAGGCGCTGGGCCAGCCGGAACGTCCCGTCGCAGCCGTTGTTGGCGGCGCCAAGGTCTCGACCAAGCTCGACGTGCTCAAGCATCTGGTCAGCAAGGTCGATCACCTGATCATCGGTGGCGGCATGGCCAACACGTTCCTTGCCGCGCGCGGGGTCGATGTGGGCAAGTCACTGTGCGAGCATGACCTGACCGGCACCGCCGAGGAAATCCTCGACAACGCCGACAAGGCGGGCTGCACCGTTCACCTGCCCTACGACGTGGTGGTGTCGAAGGAATTCGCCGCCAACCCCGCCAGCTTGCGCACCTGCAACGTGCATGAAGTGGCCGCTGACGAGATGATCCTCGACGTGGGGCCGCAGGCGGTCGAAGCGCTGGGCGACGTGCTCAAGACCTGCAAGACGCTGGTGTGGAACGGCCCGATGGGTGCGTTCGAGATCGAACCGTTCGACGCCGCGACGGTGGCGCTGGCCCGCACGGCTGCGGCGCTGACCAAGGAAGGCTCGCTGATTTCGGTGGCCGGTGGTGGCGATACCGTCGCCGCGCTGAACCACGCGGGCGCGGCCGGTGATTTCTCGTACATCTCGACCGCCGGGGGCGCGTTCCTCGAATGGATGGAAGGCAAGGAACTGCCGGGCGTCGCCGCGCTCGGCTGACGGGGCGGGCAATGCCGCGCCCACCCCGCTGCGACTAACGCCTGCTATGCAGGCGCAAGTCTCGCTCCCCTCCCGCAGGCGGGAGGGGTTGGGGGTGGGCCAGCCCTTGTCCAAAAAATTGTCCTATCCGACAGGCGCGATGTTGCACTGCAACTCGCGCCTGTTTATGGAGCGCTCGCGCATAGGTATGCGCCCAAGATTCCCGGACTTCGGTCCGCCCACCCTCCATTGCACGGAAACCGCCATGAACTACGCCGAAATGACCGAGAAGATGGCCGCGGGTAACGGTTTCATCGCCGCGCTCGACCAGAGCGGCGGTTCGACCCCGAAGGCGCTCGCGGGCTACGGCGTGGAAGCCGATGCGTGGGGCACCGAAGAGGAAATGTTCGGCCTGATCCACGACATGCGCAGCCGCATCATCAAGTCGCCCGCGTTCAGCGGTGACAAGGTCATCGGCGCGATCCTGTTCGAACGCACCATGGATGGCACCGTCGATGGCAAGCCGACGCCTGCCGCGCTGATCGAGAAGGGTGTCGTCCCCTTCATCAAGATCGACAAGGGCCTGGAAGACGAAGCCAACGGCGTCCAGCTGATGAAGCCGATGCCGACGCTGGATGCGCTGCTCGAACGTTCGAAGGCGCTGGGCGTCTATGGCACCAAGGAACGCTCGGTGATCAATTCGGCCAATGCCGAAGGCATCGCCGCCGTGGTCAAGCAGCAGTTCGAAGTCGGTCAGCAGGTTCTTTCGCACGGCATGATGCCGATCATCGAGCCGGAAGTGAACATCAAGAGCGAGACGCGCGCCGAGTGCGACACGATCCTGCTCGCCGAGATCCTCAAGAACCTCGACACGCTGCCCGAAGGCCAGAAGGTCATGCTCAAGCTGTCGCTGCCGGTCGTGGCGGGCACCTTCGATCCGCTGGTTTCGCACCCCAAGGTGCTGCGCGTGGTCGCGCTGTCGGGCGGCTTCAAGCGTCCCGAAGCCTGCGTCGAACTGGCCAAGAATGCCGGGATCATTGCCAGCTTCAGCCGCGCGCTGCTGGAAGACCTGCGCTTCCAGATGACCGACGCCGAATTCGACGCCTCGCTCGGCGCTGCGATCGACGAAATCTACACGGGCTCGACGGTCAAGACTGCTCCGGTCGCGGCCTGACGCGGCGGGCGCTCCGCGCGCCCGCACCCGTTGCGTGAGGATGATGAAAAGGCGCGCCTCTCGCCCCGGCCAACCGGGGGAGGGGCGTCTTTCGTTTCGGGGCTACTGCGCGTCGAAGCGGATGTGGAAGCGGTAGTCGCCGGGCTTGATCGGCGTGTCGGTGCGTGTCGGCGGCTCGACGGAATCGAGCATGATCGCGCCGCCCCGCACCAGTGCGGGTTCGCCCAGTACCAGCTTGCGCTGCTGTGCCCGTCCTTCCTGCGTCACGGTCGCCGCGAGCACGACCCGGCCCGCCCAGACGCAGCGCGCGTTCATCGGGCAGCGGCTGTCTTCCACCACTTCGTCGGCGCGAACGCTGACCGGCCCCGCGCGTAGTTTCGCCAAGGCGGGCAAAACCATCATCGCGCACTACGGCGGGGATGGTGGCGCAGGCCGCCAGGGGAACGAAGGCGAGGGCTGCGAGAAGCGTTTTCATGCGGGCTATAATCGGGGAGGCCGCTGAACGGTTCCGGAACGCCCGATTGCACTGGACCGACGGCGAGAGTAGGGCGCGGGGCCATGGCGCATCCTTCCTGCTCGATCTACCTGATCTCTCCGCTCGATGTCTCCGGCGATTTTCCCGACCGGCTGGTCCGCGCGCTCGACGCCTCGGACCCGGCGGCGCCGGTCGCGGCGTTCCAGTTCCGCGTGAAGGACATGGACGAGCACCAGGCCGCTCGCCTCGCCGAACCGCTCCAGCGCATCTGCGCCGAGCGCGAGGTCGCCTTCATCGTCAACGATTCCATCGCGCTGGCCAAGCGGCTGGGGGCGGACGGGGTGCATCTGGGGCAAGGTGACGGCACGGTGGCGGATGCGCGCCAGCGGCTGGGCCGCGATGCGCAGATCGGCGTGACCTGCCACGACAGCCGCCACCTTGCCATGGAAGCGGGCGAAGCGGGGGCCGACTACGTGGCGTTCGGCGCGTTCTTCCCGAGCAGCACCAAGGAAACCAAGCACCGGCCCGAACCCGACCTGCTGGCGTGGTGGTCGATGCTGTTCGAGATTCCCTGCGTCGCCATCGGCGGGATCACGGCGGAAAACTGCGGGCCTCTAGTGCAGGCGGGGGCGGATTTCCTGGCGGTCAGCCAGGCCGTGTGGGGTGCCGACGAAGCCGAGGGCGTGCGCAAGCTGGCGCAGGCGATCACCGCCGCCGCGCGGGAGATCCCCGGAACCGATTGACCGTTTTGGTGTTTTTCCGGGCAAAGAGAACCGGGAGCACCCATGCATCGCCTGTTGTTGACCACTTGTCTCGCCCTGACCTTGGCGGGATGCAATTCGAACGGTTCCGGGCAGGCGATCGACGGGAACGAAAGCGCGGCGGCGAGCGATCCCGCCGCGTCGCCGACCCCCGACATCACGGCGGACGCCATGGCCTCGCACGATCCCGGGCCGGGGCAGGCGCCCGATCCCGCACAGGCCGACGACCAGCCTCGCCCGGTGATGAAGGCACAAGTGATCCTTGACCGGCAGGGCTTTTCGCCCGGCGTGGTCGACGGGAAAATGGGGCTTTCCACCGTCAATGCGCTGAAGGGCTTCCAGGAGGCCAACAACCTGACCCCGACGGGCGAGCTGGACGAGCCGACGATGACGGTGCTGTCGCGCTGGGCGCAGATCGCGGCGACGCGGCTGGTGACGATTCCCGCAGATTTTGCCGCAGGGCCTTTTGCACCGCTACCCAAGGATCCGGTCGAGCAGGCCAAGCTGCCGGGCATGGGCTATGCATCGCTGGACGAAAAGCTGGCCGAGCGTTTCCACACCACGGTCGCCACCTTGCACGCGCTGAACGGTGGGGCGCCGGCGGGACAGAACGCGGCGGCGCCGGTTCCGGCATTTTCGGCCGGGCAGCGCATTCGCGTGCCCAATGTCGGTGCGGACACGATCAATGCCGCCGGGATCAAGGATGTGGGCTGGGTACGGACGCTGGTCATGCTCGGCGTGGGCAGCGACCAACCGTCGCTGGAACGCATCGTGGTGAGCCGCAGCCGGGGCACGCTGACGGGGTACGATACCGCGGGCAAGGTTCTGGCGCGGTTCACGGTGACCACGGGATCGAGCCACGATCCGTTGCCGCTGGGCAAGTGGAAGATCTATGGCATCGATCACAACCCGAAGTTCCACTACAACCCGGCGTTGTTCTGGGACGTATCGGACAAGAAGCCCAAGGTGCTGTTGCCGCCCGGCCCCAATGGCCCGGTTGGCGTGGTGTGGATCGACCTGTCGAAGGAGCACTACGGCATCCACGGCACGCCCGAGCCTGAAACGATCGGGCGCACGCAAAGCCATGGCTGCGTCCGCCTGACCAACTGGGATGCCGCGCGGCTGGCGCAGATGGTCTCCACCTCCACGCGCGTCGAGTTTGTGCCCTGATGCCCGCCGCAGCCGATATCGGGCAATGGCGCGACCGCCCCACCGCTTCGTTCTGGCCCAAGGCGCGGCTGGTGATCGTCACGGCCACGGTCACGTCTGCCGCGTGGGTGGTGGCAGGCGCGCTGTGGCTCAATGCGCGCATCCCGCGTCCGGCGCGGCCGGCGCTTCCGGTCGCTGTGGTCGCGCCGGACAAGCTGGCGTTCTCCGAACCTGCGGCGCAGGCAGGAACGGACGCTTCCTGGCAGCGCGTTCCCGTGCAGGTCATGCCGGTAAAGGGCATCAGCAGCGCTGCACTCGTCGATACCTATACCCAGAGCAGGGCGGGTGGAGCGCGGGTTCACGATGCGATCGACATCATGGCGCCTGCCGGAACGCCGGTACTCGCGGCGCTGCCGGGGCGGGTGGAAAAGCTGTTTCTGTCACGCGATGGCGGCAATACGATCTATGTTCGCGCGCCCGATGGCGCGACCATGGCCTATTACGCGCACCTTGCCGCCTATGCGCCGGGCCTTGCCGAAGGGCAGGTGGTGAAGCCGGGACAGGTTCTGGGCGCGGTGGGCGCAACGGGCAATGCAGACCCGGCCGCGCCGCATCTCCATTTCGCGCTGATGCGCACCACGCCGCAAGCGCGCTGGTACGAAGGCGCGCCGTTCAATCCCTATCCGTTGCTGCGCCGCCTTCCCTGAGGGGCCTTCGCGTGCCACACCGGCTGCAAAGGAGATTGCCATGGCAGGCGAAGCGAGCGTGCGCGAACTGACGATCCGGGGCGTGTTGCTGGGCGCGGTGCTGACGGTGATCTTCACCGCGGCCAACGTCTATCTGGGGCTGCGCATCGGCATCACCTTTGCGACCTCGATCCCGGCGGCTGTCATCTCGATGGCGGTGCTGCGATTGCTGCCGGGGGCGACGATCCAGGAAAACAACATCGTCCAGACCATCGCCAGCTCGGCGGGCACCCTTTCCGCAATCGTGTTCGTGCTGCCGGGCCTCGTGATGGTCGGCTGGTGGAGCGGCTTTCCCTACTGGCAGTCGGTCGCGGTGATCGCCATCGGCGGCGCATTGGGGGTGATGTATTCGGTGCCGCTGCGCCGCGCACTCGTGACCGGGTCGGACCTGCCCTACCCCGAAGGTGTCGCCGCCGCCGAAGTGCTGAAAGTGGGCGCGGGCGTGGGCGGCGCGGAGGAGAACCGCAAGGGGTTGGCCGCGGTAGGGCGGGGCGCGCTGCTGGGCGTTGCCTATCCGCTGCTCGCCAAGATGAAGCTGGTGGCCGAGGAAGCCGCCACGACCTTCCGCGTGGGCGCGGGCGGCACGTCGTTCGCAGGCGGGCTGTCGCTGGCGCTGGTCGCGGTGGGGCACCTCGTTGGCCTTGCCGTGGGCATCGCCATGCTGGTGGGCATCGTCATCAGCTTCGGCGTGCTGCTGCCGATCTATACCGCGCACGGCGCGCCGTCTGGCGTGGACCTTGCCGACCTCGTTTCGACCGTGTTCCGCCAGAAGATCCGCTTCATCGGTGCAGGCACCATCGGCGTGGCCGCGATCTGGACGCTGCTGCGCGTGATCGGGCCGATCGTGCGCGGCATCGCGGGCGCCATCGCCGCCAACCGCGCGCGCGCCGGACAGGGCATGGCCGGGCTGGAGCTGACCGAGCGCGACCTGCCGATCGGCGTGGTCGGCGGCACGATCCTCGCGCTGATGGTGCCGATCGCGCTGCTGCTGGCGGATTTCGCAGCGGGGGGCCCTGTGGGCCATATGCTGGGCGTGGGGATCGGCGCAGCGGTGCTCTACGTGCTCGTCGCAGGCATCGTCATCGCCTCGGTCTGTGGCTACATGGCGGGGCTGATCGGGGCGTCGAACAGCCCGATCTCGGGCGTGGGGATTCTGGCCGCGCTGGGCATCTCGCTGCTGCTGCTGGCGCTGTTCGGGCAGGGCGGGTCTCCGTCGGACACGCGCGCGCTGGTGGCCTTCGCGCTGTTCGTCACGGCCATCGTGTTCGGCGTAGCGACGATTTCGAACGACAACCTGCAGGATCTCAAGACCGGGCAACTCGTAGGCGCGACGCCGTGGCGGCAGCAGGTGGCGCTGCTGCTGGGCGTGGTGTTCGGCGCGCTGGTGATCCCGCCGATCCTCGACTTGCTGAACGTGACCTTTGGCTTCGAAGGCGCGCCGGGGGCAGGGGCGGGGGCGCTTTCGGCTCCGCAGGCGGCGCTGATCTCGGCCATCGCGCAAGGCGTGCTGGGCGGCAATCTCGATTGGGGGCTGGTCGGCCTTGGCGCTGGCATCGGCGTGGTGGCGGTGCTGGCGGACGAGGGTTTGCGCGTGACGAAGCGGGGCAGCCTGCCGCCATTGGCGGTGGGCATGGGCATGTACCTGCCGATGCAGGTGACGGCGCTGGTGGTCGCGGGGGCCGTGCTCGGGCACCTCTACAACCGCTGGGCGGCGCGACAGGCGGACCCGGAACTGGCCGAGCGCATGGGCGTGCTGGCGGCGACCGGCCTGATCGTGGGTGATGGCCTGTTCAACATTGCCTATGCCGCGCTGGTGGCGGCGACCAACAATGCCGACGTGCTGGCAGTGATGGGCGAGAACGCCGTCGCGGTGCCGCTGGGGCTGGCCGTGTTCGCGGCGATCGTGGCCTTCGCCTATGCCATGATGCGCCGCGACAGCGCGTTCACGGCCTAGTTCTTCGGCGCGGCTTCGGGCATGTCGACATATACCGACGGCGTGCCCGACTTCACGCAGCGCTGCGGCAGGGGCGCACCATCGGGCCCGAGCGGATGGACGGTGGCCGTGCTGTCGAGCCCGTAGCGGCGACCCTCGAAGGGGCCGGAGGTCATCGCCAGCTGGCCGCCCAGCAGCAGATAGCTGCCCCGGCCGCCGCCCCGTACGCGGTAGCTCGAATCCTGAACGACCCAGAAATCGTCGGCTTCCCGCCGCACTGGCGCGCGCGTGGCGTCGCCCGGCTGTTCGCATACCCAGCGCCCGACGATGAGCGTATGAAGCTGCCCGCCGGGTGCGGCCTGCGCCGACAGCGGGGTGAGGCCAAGTGCCACGGCGACAGCGAGACGGGCGAAAATCCGGCGCGGTTTCATCACGAATGCGCGCTAGCACGATGCGCGCGCTTGAAGCAATCGGCGCTTGGCGCTAAGGGCCGCGCTTCCCCATCTTTGGCAGGGTTCTTTCCATCATGAAGATCAGCGGCGTGGACATCCGTCCCGGCAACATCCTGGAATACGAAAAGGGCATCTGGAAGGTCGCCAAGACCCAGCATACCCAGCCCGGCAAGGGTGGCGCCTTCATGCAGGTCGAGATGAAGAACCTCATCGACGGCCGCAAGACCAACGTCCGCTTTCGCAGCGCCGACACGGTCGAGCGCGTGCGGCTCGACACTAAGGACTTCCAGTTCCTCTACGCCGAAGGCGATGACCTGGTGTTCATGGACGTGGAAACCTACGACCAGATCACCCTGCCCAAGGATCTCCTCGGCGGCGCCGATGCGTTCCTGCAGGATGGCATGACCGCCGTGCTCGAAATGTACGACGAACGCCCGATCTCGGTGCAGCTGCCCGAACAGGTCGAAGCCACCATCGTCGAAGCCGACGCCGTGGTAAAGGGCCAGACCGCGTCTTCAAGCTACAAGCCCGCGATCCTCGACAACGGCGTGCGCGTGATGGTTCCGCCGCACATCGGCAGCGGCACCCGCATCATCGTGGACGTTTACGAGCGTACCTACGTCGGCAAGGTGGGCTGACCGGCCATGGCAGCGATCTCGGGCCTGATGCGCGTGATGGAGAAGGCTGCCCGCAAGGCCGGGCAGCGTCTGCGTCGCGATTTCGGCGAAGTCGAACATCTCCAGGTCAGCCGCAAGGGGCCGGCCGACTTCGTGTCGAAGGCGGACCAGGCGGCCGAGCGCACGCTGTGGGACGAACTGCGCGCTGCGCGGCCCGAATGGGGCTTCCTGATGGAAGAGGGCGGCGAAATTCCGGGCGAACCGGGCAAGCCGCGCTTCATCATCGACCCGCTCGATGGCACCAGCAACTTCCTCCATGGCATCCCGCATTTCGCGATCTCGATCGCGGTGCAGGAGCCCAAGCTCGATGGTTCGGGCTGGGGCGAAGTGACCGCCGGGATCGTCTACCAGCCGGTCACCGACGAAAGCTTCTGGGCCGAAAAGACCCGCGGCGCGTGGTTGCAGGACCGCCGCCTGCGCGTTTCGGCGCGTCGCCATCTCGATGAATCGCTGATCGCCACGGGCATCCCCTTCGCGGGGCGTGGCGACATGGGCGAATGGATGAAGATCTACGCCGAGCTCGCCCCGCGCGTGGCCGGCATCCGCCGCTTCGGCGCGGCCTCGCTCGACCTCGCGTGGGTCGCGGCGGGCCGGTACGACGGGTTCTGGGAATCGGCGTTGCAGCCCTGGGACAGCGCGGCGGGCTGCCTGCTCGTGCGCGAGGCCGGTGGTTTCGTCTCCGACTTCAAGGGCCGCTCGCTGCCGATCTGCGACGAGACGGTCCTGGCCGGGAACGACGCGCTGCATTCGCGCCTGCACAAGCTGCTGGCCGGTGCGCTGAAGGCCGGTTGAATCAACAGGCGGGGGCGGCTAAGCCGCTCCCGTCGAGTGCCCCTGTGGTGGAATGGTAGACGCGACCGACTCAAAATCGGTTGGAGAGATCCGTGCCAGTTCGAGTCTGGCCAGGGGCACCACCTTACTGCGCTCAATCGTCGCCGCTGGAGCCCGAACGCAGGGCCGATGCGTTGCGCAGCCGCTGCAATTCCAGCGCGGTGGGTCGATAGGGCCCCTGCGCTTCGCGGCGCTTCTTTTCGGCGGCCAGGTCCTTGAGCGCGGTTTCCTGCTGTTGCGGCGTCATGCGGGCGCTCTCGCGCGGGTCCAGTTCGATCTGGATTGCATCGGGCGGCGGCACGGAAAGCGTGGCGGAGCCGGGCATCTCGCTGGAATCGAAGCCATCCTCGCCCACGAATTCGGATTCGTCGCCGCTGTCGGCAGGCGGCGGGGGCGAGGGAGACTTGCGCTTGTCGGTCAGGGTGACTGTGGGTTGCGGAGCGGGGGCCTTTTCCACCGCCGCTGCGCCGGGGGCGTCTTGCGCGCTTTCACCGCTGGCGAACATCGCCACGCTGAGCGAGATCAGCAGCGTCACCGCCGCGAAATGCCGGTAGAGCTTGGGATCTATCCCGAGAATGGGGGCGGGCGCGGCCATGTGCGAAACGTCATGAAACGAAAGCGTTAACGAGCCGTTTGCCACACGCTGCGGCTTTGACCGATCCGGATGCATTCGCCGGGTTGCGTTCTCTCTATGTTCGCGTTAGGCCTCAGCCATGGCCAAGCCCAAACGTCGTTATGCCTGCCAGGCCTGTGGCAGCGTCACCCAGCGCTGGCAGGGCCAGTGCCCCGATTGCTCGGAATGGAACACGCTGGTGGAGGAAGCGCCGGAAACGGTGTTCTCGGCCAGGCATGACCTGTCGAGCGGCGGGCGGGCGGTGCGGTTCGTGTCGCTCGACCAGCCTGTGGAACTGCCACAACGGCGCAAGACCGGCCTTGCCGAATTCGACCGCGCGCTGGGCGGGGGACTGGTGCCGGGATCGGCGATCCTGATGGGCGGCGATCCGGGCATCGGCAAGTCGACGCTGCTGCTGCAGGCTTCGGCCCGCGTTGCCATGGCGGGCGGGCTGTCGGTGTATATCAGCGGCGAGGAAGCGTCGGATCAGGTGCGGTTGCGCGCTGACCGGCTGGGGCTGGGCAAGGCGCCGATCCGGCTCGCCTCGGCCACGTCAGTGCGCGATATCCTGACCACGCTGGGCACGATGGAGCCGCCCGCGCTGCTGGTGATCGATTCGATCCAGACCATGCATTCCGACCAGATCGAGGGCGCGCCCGGCACCGTCAGCCAGGTGCGCGGCTGTGCCTTCGAACTGATCCGCTATGCCAAGGAAAACGGCGTGGCGATGGTGCTGGTCGGCCACGTGACCAAGGATGGCAGCATCGCGGGGCCCCGCGTGCTGGAGCACATGGTCGACGTGGTGATGAGCTTCGAGGGCGAGCGCAGTCACCAGTACCGCATCCTGCGCGCGCTCAAGAACCGTTTCGGCGCGGTGGACGAGATCGGCGTCTTCGCCATGGCGGGCGCGGGGCTGGAGGAAGTGGGCAACCCTTCGATGCTGTTCCTTTCGGGCCGTGATCAGCCGGTGCCGGGCAGCGCGGTGTTTCCCGCGCTCGAAGGCACGCGGCCCGTGCTGGTGGAAATCCAGGCGCTGACCGTGCGCCTCGCCAGCGGGGCCACGCCCCGGCGCGCGGTGGTCGGCTGGGATTCGGGCCGCCTTGCCATGCTGCTCGCCGTGCTGGAATCGCGCTGCGGGCTCAGCTTTTCCTCGGCGGAAGTCTATCTCAATGTCGCGGGCGGCTATCGCCTGACCGACCCTGCGGCCGATCTTGCCGTGGCGGCGGCGCTGGTTTCGGCGCTGGCGGACAGACCCTTGCCGTCCGATTGCGCGTGGTTCGGTGAAGTGTCGCTGGCGGGCGAGGTGCGGCCCGTGGCGCACGGGTCGATCCGGCTCAAGGAATCGGCCAAGCTCGGCTTCACCCGCGCCTATGGGCCGGACGGTGCGGCCGAGAAAGTGCCGGGGCTTACCTACGGCGCGCTCAAGCTGCTGCCAAATCTCGTTGACCGCATCGTGGGCGGCTCGTAGCAACCGGCGCGATGACCGGCTTCGATTATGTCGTGCTCCTCGTCGTCGCGGTCGGCGCGATCGGCGGTTTCTTCCGTGGCTTTGTCGAGGAGGTGTTGAGCCTTCTCGCCTGTGGGGCTGCGGTTGTCGCCGTGCGCTATCTGCACGCGCCCTTGACGCTGTGGCTCGAACCCCACCTTTCGACCGAGACCGGCGCGGGCGTGCTGGCCTTCGCGCTGCTGATGGTGGGGCCGGTGTTCCTGACGCGGTTCATCGCGCGCAAGATGGGGCAGGCGAGCCGGGGATCGACGCTGGGGCCGATCGACCGCCTGCTGGGCTTCGGCTTCGGCGCGCTCAAGGCCTTTGTCGTGGTGGTGCTGGGGTTTTCGGTGCTGGTGTTCGGCTATGACGTGGTGTGGGGCGTTTCGGGCCGCCCGGCGTGGATTTCGCAAGGGCGGACTTATCCCATGCTCAACGCCGCGAGTGAGGAACTGATGACGCTGATCGCCGAACGGCGCGCAGAGGCGGCCAGCGCCGCTGCGCCCGAGGACGAGGCGAGCAGCAGCCCCGCCGAAAAACCGCGCAAGAAGCGCCGCGTGGCCGACTGACCGCCAACCATGGCGCAGGCTCTCTACACCCCGGCGATCCTTGCCGCCGCGACCGGCCTTGCCGCCTTTCCCTGGGACGAGGCGCTGGCGCTGCGGGGCGAGGCGCGTTCGCGGTCGTGCGGGAGCAGCATCGCGCTGGGAATGGCGACCGACGAGGCGGGGCGGATTGCGCGGATCGGGATGAAGCCCCACGCCTGCGCGGTGGGGCAGGCAGCCGCCCACGTCTTTGCCAGCGCGGCTGCGGGACGAACGATAGACGAGATTGCCACCACGCGCGCCGCGCTCGCGGCCTGGTTGGCGGGCGCGGACGATGCGCCGGACTGGCCGGGCGTCGACCTGCTGGCACCTGCGCGGGCCTACCCTGGGCGTCATGCCGCCATCCTGCTCGCCTGGGACGCCGCCATCGCCGCGCTTTCCTGATAGCTTCCATGATATTTGCGAGGCTTTCGCGCCGGGCCCGGCTTCGCTAGAGCAGCCTCGACAAGACGGGGGAAGAGACGGGCATGAGCGATAGCAAGAGCGAACCCAGCGCCAGCGACATCCGGCTGGTGATCGCCGCGTCGAGCGCGGGCACGGTGTTCGAATGGTACGATTTCTTCATTTACGGCACGCTCGGCTCGATCCTGTCCAAGGCGTTCTTTCCCACCGGCAACGCCACGCTGGAAATGCTGCTGTTCTGGCTGGTCTTTGCGGTCGGCTTCGGCTTCCGCCCGCTGGGCGCGGTGCTGTTCGGCTTCCTCGGCGACCGGCTGGGGCGCAAGTACACGTTCCTTGTCACCGTGCTGCTGATGGGTATCGCCACCGCGGGCGTCGGCCTGATCCCTTCGGCGGCGACGATCGGCATGGCCGCGCCGGTGCTGGTGATCCTGCTGCGCATCCTGCAGGGGCTGGCACTCGGCGGTGAATATGGCGGCGCGGCGGTCTATGTGGCCGAACATTCCAACCCCGCGCGGCGCGGCTTCTACACCAGCTTCATCCAGGCCAGCGTGATGGGCGGCTTCGTCCTCAGCCTGCTCGTCGTCCTTTCGTGCAAGGCGCTGATGACGCCCGAGACCTGGGCGGAATGGGGCTGGCGCGTGCCTTTCGTGATGAGCCTCGCCCTGCTGGCGGTGTCGCTTTGGATGCGGCTGAAGCTGTCGGAAAGCCCGGTGTTCAAGGCAATGAAGGAAGAGGGGGAACTGGCCGGCAACCCCTTCATCGAAAGCATGACCTATCCCGGCAACAAGCGCCGCCTGTTCATCGCGCTGTTCGGCGTGGCGGCGGGGCTGACGGTGATCTGGTACACCGCGATGTTCTCCGGCCTGTCGTTCCTGAAATCGGCGATGCGCGTGGAAGATACCACGGCGGAGATCCTTGTCGGCGTGGCCTGCGTGCTGGGGATGCCGTTCAACCTGCTGTTCGGCCACCTGTCGGACAAGGTCGGGCGCAAGAAGCCGATCGTGCTGGGCTACATCGCCACGCTGGCGCTGCTGTTCCCGGCGTTCTGGCTGGTCGGCGGCGCGGCCAATCCCGGCCTTGCCGAAACCGCAAGGGCAGTGCCGGTGGTCGTAAGCGGCCCTGAGTGCAGCTACAGCGCCTTTGCCGCCGAACAGGCGACCCCTTGTGCCAAGCTGCTGTCGGACCTGACCGGATCGGGCGTGCCCTATGCGCTGGCGCAGGGCGATGCACTGGTGCTCAAGGCCGGGGACAAGGCGCTCCCGCTCGATGGCTATAGCTGGGCCGACAAAAAGGCGCGCGCGGCGCAGTTGCAGGCCATGCTGACCGGCGTGGGCTATGATTTCACCAAGGTGACGCCCGACTTCGGCCGCGCCGCCATCGTGGTGCTGGGCCTGGTGCTGCTGATGGCGCTTTCGGGCGCGACCTATGGCCCGGTGGCGGCGCTGCTGGCGGAAATGTTTCCGCCACGTATCCGCTACAGTTCGATGTCGATTCCCTATCACATCGGCACCGGCTATTTCGGTGGCTTCCTGCCGTTCATTTCCAGCCTGATCGTGGCCAAGACGGGCAACCCCTATTCCGGGCTGTGGTACACCTGGGGGGTTGTGGTGGTGGCGCTGCTGGTTGCGGCCTGGGGCCTGAAGGGCGGACGCCCGCGCGATTATGGAGACGACGCTGCCTGATGATAACCTTCCTTCGCCGCCGTCCCCGCTGCGGCTGAGGCTTGATGCGCAGGCGCTGGCGGACAACTGGCGCGCGCTCGACCGGATGTCGGGCGCGGCGCGCGCCGGGGCGGCGGTGAAGGCCGATGCCTATGGCCTGGGCGTGGCGCAGGTGGCGCCGGCGCTCGCGGCGGCGGGCTGTCGCGACTGGTTCGTGGCGCACTGGCAGGAAGTGGCCGAATTGCTGCGCCACGTACCCGCCGATCAGGTTGCCGTGCTGCACGGGCCGATCAACGATGCCGACGTGGCTTTTGCCAAGGCGAGCGGCGTGCGGCCGGTGCTGAACTCGCTGGCGCAGGTAGCGCGCTGGCGTGCGGGCGGGGGCGGGGCGTGCCATGTCATGGTCGATACCGGCATGAGCCGCCTCGGCCTGCCGCCAGCCGAGCTAGCCGATCCCGCGCTCGATGGGCTGGCCATCGACATGGTGATGAGCCACCTCGCCAGCGCCGACGAGGACACGACGCAGAACGCCGCGCAACTGGCTCTGTTCGCGCAGGCGCGCGCCGCGCTGCCGGGGCGGCGCTATAGCCTGGCCAACAGCGCCGGGATCGCGCTGGGGGCCGATTTCCATGCTGATCTGACGCGCCCCGGCCTTGCCCTTTATGGCGGTATTCCGCGCCGCGAATTCGCAACCACGATACGGCAAACCGCGTATCCCGAAGCGGCGGTGATCCAGGTGCGCCAACTGCAGGCGGGCGACCGGATCGGGTACAATGCAACCCATGTCGCCGACCGTCCGATTCGCGCCGGAGTGATCGCGCTGGGCTATGCCGACGGGTATTTGCGCTGCTGGTCGGGCAAGGGACGATTTCTTTTTGGTGGCAAGGAGTTGCCGGTGCTGGGTCGTATCTCGATGGACCTGACCATCGTCGATCTGACGATGGCCCCGGATTGCGGCGAGGGCGACTGGCTGACCGCCGCCTATGACCCTGTTGCGGCGAGTGCCGCAAGCGGCTTGTCACAATACGAGCTGTTCACTCTGCTGGGACGCCGTTTTGCGCGGTTCATATAAAATTAACATCGTTCGCTAACATTTATTGCGCCGCACATGCTGCATCTGCTAAGTTGCACCGGAAGATCCCAGCGGGGGCGCAGATAAAATGGCACAGCAGGCAAAAGACGGCGAAGCGGTCATCATCAAGAAGTACGCTAACCGCAGGCTCTACAATACCAGCACGTCGAGCTACATCACGCTCGATCACCTCGCCCAGATGGTGAAGGACAACGTCGATTTTCAGGTGATCGACGCCAAGACCGGCGCGGACCTGACGCACACGATCCTGACCCAGATCATCATGGAAGAGGAATCGGCGGGCGAGCAGATGCTGCCCACCAACTTCCTGCGCCAGCTGATCTCGATGTACGGCAATTCGATGCAGTCGCTGCTGCCGGGCTATCTCGAAGCCTCGATGGAGCACTTCCGCGAGAACCAGCTCAAGCTGCGCAAGGCGATCGAGGATTCGATCGGCGCCAACCCGCTGGCGCAGATCGCCCAGCGCAACATGGAAATGTTCAAGGCCGCCGCCGCCGCCTTCGTGCCCGCCGCGGCGCCGGGCGCCGAGGATGGCAAGCCTGCCGCGGGCGGATCGGACGAGCTGGACACGCTGCGCCAGCAGATGGCCGACATGCAGAAGAAGCTCGACCAGCTCGCCAAGTAACGTGATGTGATGGTGGCGCGCGCGCGGGCACTGCACTATGGCATTGCCCGAATCCGCGCGCGCGACTAACCCGCGCGCCATGAACAAGCCCACGATCAAGCACGCGCTCCCCGTCACCCGCGACGAAGATTTCGCCCAGTGGTATCAGGCGGTCATCGCCGAAGCCGAACTCGCCGAAGAATCGGGCGTGCGCGGCTGCATGGTGATCAAGCCGTGGGGCTATGGCATCTGGGAACGCATCCAGAAGCTGATGGACGAACGCATCAAGGAAGCGGGCGTCGAAAACTGCTACTTCCCGCTGTTCATCCCGCTGTCCTACTTCGCCAAGGAAGCCGACCACGTCGAAGGCTTCGCCAAGGAAATGGCGGTCGTCACGCATCACCGTCTGATCGCCGATCCCAAGGGCGGGCTGATGCCCGATCCCGAAGCGAAGCTGGAAGAGCCGCTGATCGTGCGCCCGACCTCGGAAACCGTCATCGGCGCTGCCATGGCGCGCTGGATCCAGTCGTGGCGCGACCTGCCGCTGCTGACCAACCAGTGGGCCAACGTCGTGCGCTGGGAAATGCGCACGCGCATGTTCCTGCGCACCAGCGAATTCCTCTGGCAGGAAGGCCACACCGCGCACGCCGATGAAGCGGACGCGATGGTCGAAACGCTGCGTGCGCTCGAAATGTACCGCTCCTTTGCCGAAGACGTGCTGGCCATGCCGGTGGTGGCCGGGCCGAAGCCCGAGAACGAGCGCTTCCCCGGTGCGGTCGAGACCTATTCGATCGAGGCCATGATGCAGGACGGCAAGGCGTTGCAGGCCGGCACTTCGCACTATCTTGGCACCACCTTCTCGCAGGCGGCGGGCATCCGCTACCAGGACAAGGAAGGCCAGCAGGCGCTGGCGCACACGACCAGCTGGGGCGTTTCCACGCGCATGATCGGCGGCGTGATCATGACCCACGGCGATGACGACGGCCTGCGCACCCCGCCGCAGGTCGCGCCGCAGCAGATCGTGATCCTGCCGATGCTGCGCGACAACGACGGCGACGAAGCGCTGCTCGCCTATTGCGAGGGCCTGCGCACCGAATTGGCCAAGCTCTCGGCCTTTGGCGAGCGCGTCCGCGTGCAGCTCGACAAGCGCCCCGGCAAGGCCACGCAGAAGCGCTGGGCGTGGGTCAAGAAGGGCGTGCCGCTGATCCTGGAGATCGGCGGGCGCGATGCCGAAGGCGGGCAGGTTTCGGTGCTGCGCCGCGACCGGCTGTGGAACGATGCGGGCAAGGCCAACTTCACCGTCATGGCCAAGGGTGATTTCGTCGCCGCAGCGGTCGCCGAACTGGAAGCGATCCAGTCCGCGCTGTTCGAGGAAGCGCGTGCGCGCCGCGATGCGCAGATCGAGCGCGGCGTGACCGACCTTGCCGGGCTTGCCGCCTATTTCGCCGATGACCGGAAGTTCCCCGGCTGGGTCGAAATGCAGTGGTCGCGCCCGACCGGCGACGCGCTCGACAAGGTGGTGGAGCAGTTGAAGGCGCTCAAGCTCACCATCCGCAACACCCCGCTCGATGCCACTCCTGCCGACGGCACCTGCCCGTTCACCGGCGAACCGGCGGTCGAACGCATCCTCATCGCGCGCTCGTACTGATCGAAGGGCGCGGCGGCCCGCAAGCCGCCGCGTCCCCGTTTACGGCCTACGGCGTAGATAGTCTCCAAAGATACCTTGTTCCGGCGATCTTGCCGGCTAAGGTATCGCAATGACCCGTTTTCTTCTTGGCGCCTGCGCGCTCTGCCTCGCGCTTCCCGTTCATGCGCAGCCCGCCACCAGGCCGGAGCAGGCGATCTCCGAAGCACGCCTGCGCGCCGATATCGCAAAGCTCGTCGGCTTCGGCACCCGCCACACCCTGTCGAGCCAGACCGATCCGAAGCGCGGAATCGGCGCGGCGCGCACATGGGCCGAAGCGGAGTTCCGCAAGACGTCCCGGGCTTGCGGCAACTGTCTCGAAATCGCGCTTCCCGAAACCAGCGTTTCGGGCGAGCGCGTGCCGGTGCCGACGCGGCTCGTCGATGTCGTCGCCATCCAGCGCGGCGCCGAGCGGCCCAACGAGGTTGTGATCGTGCAAGGGCACATCGACAGCCGCGGCTCTGACGTGATGAATGCCACCGTCGATGCGCCGGGCGCCAACGACGATGGTTCGGGCACCGTTCTCGTGCTCGAAGCGGCGCGCGTCCTGTCGCAGCACAAGTTCCCCGCCACCATCGTTTATGCCGTGCTCTCGGGCGAGGAGCAGGGCCTGTATGGCGGCAAGTTGCTGGCCGACTACGCCAAGGCGCAGGGCTGGACGGTGAAGGCGGTGTTCAACAACGACATCGTCGGCGGCTCCACCGGCAGCGACGGGATCAAGGACGATGCCCACGTTCGCGTCCTGTCAGAAGGCCTGCGCGCGGATTCCACCGACACCCTGCGTGCGCAGATGCGCCGCTTCGGTGGGGAGAACGACAGCTCTTCGCGCAACATTTCGCGCTGGCTCGAAGGCCTTGCCGCGCAGGATGGCGCAGGTCTCGCCGTGCGCCAGATCTGGCGCGCCGACCGCATGGGGCGGGGTGGGGACCAGTTGCCGTTCTCGGACAAGGGCTATCCTGCCGTGCGCTTCTCGGTCGCGATCGAGGACTATGAACACCAGCATCAGGACGTGCGCAGCGAAGGCGGCGTGAAGTTCGGCGACACGATCGACGAGATGGACTTTCCCTATCTCGCCAAGGTCACGCGCCTCAACGTCCGGGGCCTCGCCGCGCTCGCCTCCGCGCCGATGCCGCCGGTGGTGACGGCCAAGGCGGCGGTTTCGACTTGGACCGACCTTGAATGGCAGGCCGTGCCGGGTGCCGTTTCCTATACCGTGTGGCGCCGTCGCACCGATGCGCCGGGCTGGGGGGAGAAGGTGGCTGAAGGCGTGACCGCGACCACCTTGCGGCTGGAACACGTGCGTGGCGACGACTGGTTCTTCGGCGTCAGCGCCCGCGCGGCGAGCGGGGCGGAAAGTCCGGTGGCCTCGGCGGTGCCGGGTGGCGGCTTCGGCCCGATCGGCGGCTAATTTCGCCGCGCTTGCGGTTGCCACGCGCGCGGCAAAGGGCCAAATGGGGCGATGGTCAAAACCAAGCTCCCCCAGGGACTCCCGACGCGCCAGCAGGTGCTCGATTTCATCGCCAGTGCCACGGAGCCTGCGGGCAAGCGCGAGATCGCCAAGGCCTTCGGCGTCAAGGGCACCGAGAAGATCGCGCTGAAGGCGCTGCTGCGCGACATGGCCGAGGAAGGCCTGATCGACGGCAACCGTACCGCCTTCCACGCCATGGGCGGCGTGCCGCGCGTGACCGTGCTGCGCATCGTCGAGATCGACGAAGGCGACGTCTATGCCGTCCCCGATACCTGGCAGCCCGACGACGCCAGCCCGCCGCCGCGCCTGCGCATCGTCGAGCCCAAGGGCCGCGCCCGCACGCGAGAAGCCGCGCTGAAGCCGGGCGACCGCGTGCTGGCCCGCACCGAGGAAGCCGGCAGCGGCTGGCTGGCCTACCCGATGAAGAAGATCGCGGTGCGCGAGGAGCAGTTGCTCGGCGTGATCGAGCTGGACGGTGCGGGCAAGGGTTGGCTCGCACCGGTGGACAAGCGCGTGCGCAATTCGGTGCCCGTCTCCGACCTCGGCGGCGCGGAGCCGGGCCAGCTGGTGCTGGCCGAACCTGCGGGCAAGAGCCCGCGCGCGGGCATGAAGGTGACGGCGGTGCTGGGCGATCCGCTCGCCCCGCGCGCCTTCAGCCTGATCGCCATCCACAAGCACGGCATTCCCTTCAGCTTCCCGTCCGAAGCCGTGGCCGAGGCCGAACGCGCGGCGAAGCTGACGCTGAGCGAGGAGAAGCGCGAGGATCTTCGCCACCTGCCGATCGTCGCCATCGACCCCAGCGATGCGCGCGACCACGATGACGCGATCTGGGCCGAACCTGACGGGGCAGGCGGCTTCCGCGCGGTGGTCGCCATCGCCGACGTGTCGTTCTACGTCCGCCCCGGCGGGCAGCTGGACCGCGAGGCGCGCAAGCGCGGCAATTCGGTCTATTTCCCCGATCGCGTCGTGCCGATGCTGCCCGAAGTGCTGTCGGCGGACGTCTGCTCGCTGAAATCGGGCGCGGACCGCGCGGCGATGGCCTGCCACATGACCATTGACGCGGAAGGCCGCATCACCGGTTGGCGCTTCACCCGCGCGCTGGTGCGCATCGCCGAAGTGATCGCGTATGAAGAAGCGCAACGCCGGATCGATGCGGATGAAGCCGCGCCGCATCTCGTCCATCTGTGGGAGGCCTGGCGCCTGCTCGAAAAGGCGCGCAACGCTCGCGATCCGCTGGCGCTCGAACTGCCCGAACGCCGCGTGGTGCTCGATCAGCAGGGGCGCATCGCCGAAGTCGCGGTGCGCGAGCGGCTCGATGCGCACCGCGTGGTCGAGGACTTCATGATTGCGGCCAACGTCGCCGCGGCCAAGGCGCTGGAGGCGAAGGTCGCGCCGGTGGTCTACCGCATCCACGAGCCGCCGAGCCGCGAAAAGCTCATCACGCTCAAGGACTATCTCGCCACCTTCGGGCGCAAGCTGGCGCTGGGGCAGGTGGTCACGCCGTCGCTGTTCAACCGCATGTTGAAGGACGTGTCCGACGAGGCGGAAAAGGCGCTGGTCATGGAAGCGGTGCTGCGCAGCCAGACGCAGGCCTATTACGGCCCGCGCAATGCCGGGCACTTCGGCCTGTCGCTCGGCTCCTATGCGCACTTCACCTCGCCGATCCGGCGCTATTCCGACCTGCTGGTGCACCGCGCGCTGGTCGATGCGTATCACCTCGAACAGCCGCGTCCGCAGGCCGACGTGCCGCCCACGTCAGGCCTGGCCGAGCGCGACCGTGCCGACCTGGGCCGGGTGTCCGATGCCATCAGCAAGACCGAACGCCGCGCGATGGAGGCCGAGCGCGAGACCATCGACCGCTACGTCGCCGCCTGGCTGTCGGCCCGCGTGGGCGAGGTGTTCGACACGCGCATCACCGGGGTGCAGAAGTTCGGCCTCTTCGCCACGATTATCGGACTTGGTGGTGACGGGCTGGTTCCGGTTTCCACGCTGGGGGCGGAACGCTTCGGCTATGACGAGAAGGCGCAGCGGCTGGTGGGCGAAATGAGCGGCGAGCAGTTTGCCATCGGCATGATGATGAAGCTGCGGCTGGCCGAAGCCAACCCGCTGACCGGTGCGCTCAAGTTCGAGCCCGTCGACATCGAGGAAGGCGTCCGCCGCATCGAACGACGCGGTGGGCGGCAAGAACTGAAGCCCAAAAAGCAGGGCGCCTTCATGGCCGGAAAGCGCGGGCGGCCCGGCAATATCCGGCATCAGGGTAAGCGGCGGTAATCAAAGGCCCACCCCCAGCCCCTCCCGCTTGCGGGAAGGGCTGGTTCGGTCCCTCATGAAACCGCGTCGATGCGCTCCTCGTCCGCGCCGCCCGGCACCACCATCAGCACGCACGGCAACTGCCCGGCGTGCGCGGCGAAGTGGGTGACGAGCTGGCCGGGGTTGCCCTCGGCCGCCGCGCCCAGCACCAGCGCCGAGACTTCCGGGTGGCTTTTCAGGAAGTCGCGCACCACTTGCGGGCCGTCGCCCTGCTGCACCGTGATCGTCGGCATCATGCCCGATTCTGCAGCAAGTCCGCCCGCTGCCGTGGTCGCCAGCACTTCGGCGCGGTCGCGCGCTTCCTGTTCGATCGTGGCCTGCACGCCGCCGAACGCGACGAATTCCTGCTGCGGCACCAGCGCGAGGATATGCACCGCGCCATCGGTGCGCGCAGCGCGGCGCGCGGCAAAGCGCAGCGCGTTCAGCGCCTCGGGCGTTTCATCCATGATGACAAGGTAGACGCGTTGTTGCAGCATGACCTCACGTGGTCCCGATCCTGACCCTTTGCTTATGACCATCTGCCTAATTCGTATGCGGGGCAAGCGGCAATGGGGTTGACCCTGCGCGCAGGGGTGGCGAAATGCCGACAGAGGATGTCGGGCAGAAATGTACCTGATCGACACCTAAACGCACGTTGCAGACACCAGAACGGAACAAAGCCCGCCATGCCCGTCTCGATCAAGATGCCCGCGCTCTCCCCGACGATGGAAGAGGGCACGCTCGCCCGCTGGCTGGTCAAGGTGGGCGACACCGTCGCCTCCGGTGATATCCTCGCCGAAATCGAGACCGACAAGGCGACAATGGAGTTCGAGGCGGTGGACGAAGGCACTGTGCTTTCGATCGACGTCGCCGAGGGGAGCGAGGGCGTGAAGGTCGGCACCGTGATCGCCACCATCGCCAGCGAGGACGAAGATGCGACGCCCGCGCCTGCTCCCGCCGCGAAGGCCGAAGCTGCGCCCGCGCCGAAGGTTGAGGCCGCGCCTGCTCCCGCAGCGCCCGCTGCTCCCGTTGCCGCCGCCGCGCCTGCGCCCAGGGGCGACCGCGTGATCGCCACTCCGCTCGCCAAGCGCATCGCCGCCGACAAGGGCCTCGATCTGGCCGCGATCCACGGCACCGGCCCCAACGGCCGCATCGTCAAGGCCGACGTCAGCGATGCCAAGCCCGCCGCGGCTGCTCCGGCTGCCGCTCCTGTTGCTGCTGCGTCCGCCCCGGCTGCCGCGCCTGCGTCGATCCCCGATTTCGGCATTCCGTACGAGGCGACCAAGCTCAACAACGTGCGCAAGACCATTGCGCGCCGCCTGACCGAAGCCAAGCAGACGATCCCGCACATCTACCTCACCGTCGACATCCGGCTCGACGCGCTGCTCAAGCTGCGGGCTGAGCTGAACAAGGCGCTGGAGGTGCAGGGCGTGAAGCTCTCGGTCAACGACCTGATAATCAAGGCGCTGGCGAAGGCGCTGCTGATCGTGCCCAAGTGCAACGTCAGCTTCGCGGGCGACGAACTGCGCAGCTATGCCCGCGCCGACATCTCGGTCGCCGTCGCCGCGCCTTCGGGCCTGATCACGCCGATCATCGTCGATGCGGGCAACAAGTCGGTGTCGGCCATCGCCACCGAGATGAAGGCGCTGGCGAACAAGGCGCGCGAAGGCAAGCTGCAGCCGCACGAATACCAGGGCGGCACCGCCAGCCTGTCCAACCTCGGCATGTTCGGGATCAAGCAGTTCGACGCGGTGATCAACCCGCCGCAGGCGATGATCCTCGCGGTCGGCGCGGGCGAGCAGCGCCCCTACGTGATCGACGGTGCGCTGGCCGTCGCCACCGTGATGAGTGCCACCGGTAGCTTCGACCACCGCGCCATCGACGGTGCCGATGGGGCCGAACTGATGAGCGCGCTCAAGACGCTGATCGAAAACCCGCTCGGTCTTCTCGCGTAAGACTGTCACTTTGAGGAGCGGGCGTTCGCTGCGCCCGCCGCTAGATCATGGGCCGACTAAGAGGGCCTGAAGGAGCATTCGCGTGGCTGACCAATACGACGTCATCGTTCTCGGTTCCGGCCCCGGTGGCTATGTCGCGGCAATTCGCTGCGCGCAGCTGGGCCTCAAGACTGCGATCGTGGAACGCGAAAACCTCGGTGGCATCTGCCTCAACTGGGGCTGCATCCCGACCAAGGCGCTGCTGCGCTCGGCCGAAGTCTATCACCAGATGAAGCACGCGGCGGCCTATGGCCTCGCCGCCGACAACATCCGCGCCGATATCGACGCGGTGGTGAAGCGTTCGCGCGGGGTCGCCAAGCAGCTTAATCAGGGCATCGGGCACCTGATGAAGAAGAACAAGATCACCGTCCACATGGGCACGGGCACGCTCAAGAGCGCGACCACGCTCGAAGTCGCGGGCGACAAGGGCACCGAAACGCTCACCGCCAAGCACATCGTCGTCGCCACCGGCGCGCGTGCGCGCGACCTGCCGTTCGCCAAGGCCGACGGCGAGCGGATCTGGACTTATCGCCACGCGATGACGCCCAAGGAAATGCCGAGCAAGCTGCTGGTCATCGGCTCGGGCGCGATCGGCATCGAATTCGCCAGCTTCTACAACGACATGGGCGCTGACGTGACCGTGGTCGAAATGCTCGACCGCGTGGTGCCGGTGGAAGACGCCGACGTTTCGGCCTTCCTCGAAAAGGCGATCAAGAAGCAGGGCATGACCGTGCTGACCGGCGCGGGCGTCGAAAGCATCGACGTTTCGGCAACGGGCGTGAAGGCGAAGATCAAGGCCAAGGATGGCAAGGTGACCGAGGGCGATTACAGCCACGTCATCGTCGCGGTGGGCATCGTGCCGAACACCGAAAACATCGGCCTTGAAGCGCTGGGCGTGAAGGCCGAGCGCGGCATCATCGCCATCGATGGCTATGGCCGCACCAATGTGAAGGGCGTGTGGGCCATCGGCGACGTGACGCCGGGGCCGTGGCTGGCGCACAAGGCGAGCCACGAAGGCGTGATCGCCGCCGAAGCCATCGCGGCGGAACTGGGTAACAAGGACGTCCACCCGCATCCGATGGACCGCGCCAACATCCCCGGCTGCACCTACTGCCACCCGCAGATCGCCAGCGTCGGCCTGACCGAAGCCAAGGCCAAGGAAGCCGGGTACGAGCTGAAGGTCGGCACGTTCCCGTTCATCGGCAACGGCAAGGCGATTGCGCTGGGCGAAAGCGAAGGCTTCGTGAAGACGGTGTTCGACGCCAAGACCGGCGAGCTGCTTGGCGCGCACATGATCGGCGCGGAAGTGACCGAAATGATCCAGGGCTTCGTCGTCGGCAAGACGCTCGAAACCACCGAGGCCGAATTGATGCACACGGTGTTCCCGCATCCGACCATCAGCGAATCGATGCACGAATCCGTGCTCGCCGCTTACGGCCGCGCGCTTCACATCTGATTTGCGGTAATACGTTGATCTGAAACGGAACTGTCGTCTCCCTCGGGCATTGATCGCCCGAGGAGACGATGCCCGTGGAATACGAGATCGAAGAATCGATCAATCCGCATTCGTGGCAGGACGAGCGCGCCGAGGTGGATGCGGAACAGGCCCCGCTGCTGCGCTGGCGTCCGGTCCAGCCCAAGCGCGCGATGCTGATCCCCGAAAGCGACGAAGCATAAGGCTCAGGCCTGCGACGCGATGAACACCGCATATTGCGCCGCGAAGGCGCGCCGGTAGGCCGCTCGCTGTTCGGCCCGTGCCACATATCCGGCCAGCGCCGGGAAGTGATCGAGCAGTCCCGACGATCTCAGCCGCAGCAGTACCGAGGCCAGCATCAGGTCGCCCGCGCTGAAGGGGCCGTCGATCCATTCCGCGTCGCCCAGCCGCGCGGCCAGCGCGGACAGGCGTTGCTCGATCCGCGCTTCGATCAGCGGGATACGGCTCGGCGTCCACGGTTCGTGCCCTTCGTTGAGACGCGCCGTCTGCAATTCGAGGATCGGCGGTTCGATCGTGTTCAGCGCCGCGAAGATCCAGTTGATTGCCCGCGCCCGCGCGTTAGCGTCGTCGGGCAGCAGGCCCGGTTGCCCTTGCGCCAGATGCAGCACGATCGCGCCGGATTCGAACAAGGCCAGCCCGTCTTGCTCGAACGTGGGAATCTGCCCGAACGGGTGGAGCGCCAGATGGGCGGGTTGCTTCAGCTCGTCGAAGTCGACCAGCCGCACCTCGTAAGGCAGCCCCAGTTCTTCCAGCGCCCAGCGCACGCGCATATCGCGCGCAAGTCCGCGCCCATGATCGGGCGAAGCACGGAAAGCGGTGATCGTGGGGGGCATCGGTGGACTCCGGCAAGACGGGGGCGAGAGTGAGCGTCTGTGCAAGGCCGCGCAACGCCTTTCCAGCCCGCCCGTCGCAGGCTAGGGCGGCGCCATGTCCTCCACCCATGATGCGATCGTTCTTGGCGCAGGCGCCGCCGGGCTGTTCTGCGCCGCCACCGCAGCCGCGCGCGGGCGGCGCGTGGTGGTTGTCGATCATGCCGACGAGGTGGGCAAGAAGATCCTGATTTCGGGCGGTGGGCGGTGCAATTTCACCAACCTGCACACCGCGCCCGATCGCTACCTGTCGGAAAACGCGCACTTCGCCCGGTCGGCGCTGGCGCGCTACACGCCCGCCGATTTCGTCGCACTGGTGGAAAAGCACGGCATCGCCTGGCATGAAAAGACGCTGGGGCAACTGTTCTGCGATGGTTCGGCGCGGCAGATCGTGGCCCTGCTGCTTGACGAATGTGCGGCGGGCGCGGTCGAGCTGCGCACCAGTACGTCTGTTTCGGATGTTCGCCACGCCGATGGCCGGTTCCACATCACCACGTCGGGCGGCGAGATTTGCGCGCCCGCGCTGGTCATCGCCACGGGCGGGCCATCGATCCCGAAGATGGGCGCGACCGGCTTCGCCTATGATCTGGCGCGCAGGTTCGGGTTGAAGGTGGTGCAGCCGCGCCCCGCGCTGGTGCCGTTGACCCTGCCGGGCGAGGACGTGCTGTTCCGCGAGCTGTCGGGCGTTTCCGCGAATGTCGTGGCGCGCGCGGGCAAGGCGGCGTTCCGCGAGGCGGCGCTGTTCACGCACCGGGGCCTGTCGGGGCCGGCGATCCTGCAAGTCTCGTCCTATTGGCGGCACGGCGAGGCGGTGCTGATCGACTTCCTGCCCGATGCCGCGCCCGACTGGCTGCTTGCCGCCAAGCGCGAACGCCCGCGCGCCGCGCTGCGCCGCGTGCTGGGCGAAGCCTTGCCCGAGCGGCTGGCGACCACGCTGGCCGAGCAACTTGGGATCGGCGGCGAACTCGGCACGGCGCAGGACAAGGCCTTGCGCGGGGCGCAGGAGCGGCTGGCGCGCTGGCGCTTCGTGCCCAACGGCAGCGAAGGCTATGCCAAGGCCGAAGTGACCGCGGGCGGGATCAGCACGGCGGAACTTTCGTCCAAGACGATGGAAGCGAAGAAGGCGCCGGGCCTCTACGCCATCGGCGAGGCGGTGGACGTGACCGGGTGGCTGGGCGGCTACAACTTCCAGTGGGCCTGGGCCTCGGCCCACGCCGCCGGGCAGGCGCTTTAGCCCGCGACGCATTCCCTCCAGAATTGCAGCAGTTGTCCCGGCACGGCACGGGTGACTGTGGCATCGTTTGCGCAAACGCCAAGTCCGGGGGATGGACGGCGGGGGAGGCGTGCATGGCCACACCGGGGCAATCGGGCATGGAAGCTGCCTATGCGGCGTGGGCGGCTGTCGCAATGGTATCGTCGCCCGATGTGCAGGCGGTGGGCGAGGGCGGTCCATCCGATCCTTTCGCAGCGGGAACGCCCGCGTTCGTCGCGCTGCTGCGCGAGATCGGCCAGTCGCTGGGGCTGGGTGAGGCGGAGCCGGGCGTGCCTTCGCTGCTGTCGGCACAGGACCCGGCGGAGGTGATTGCCTTTTCGCCGCGCGCTGACGCGTTCGTGACGCTCTATCGCGGGCCGACCGTGGCCGACATTGCGGCGGTACAGGCGCTCCACGGCGCCAACATGGGCAGCCATGCGGGCGACGACCGCTATGTGCTGTCACCCGATGATCCGCAGATCGTGGCGCTGTGGGACGCGGGCGGTGTCGATACGATCGACCTGTCGGCCTTCACGCGCGGCTGCGCGGTCGAACTGGCGCCAGGGCGCTATTCCACGCTCGCCTTCGATGGGATGGACCCGATGCACGCGCTGGGCATCGCGCGCGGCGCCCGGATCGAGAACGCGGTCGGCGGCGGCGGCGATGATCGCCTGCGCGGATCGGGTGCGGACAACCGGCTGGACGGTGGCGCGGGCGACGATCGCCTTTCGGGCGCGGGCGGGGCGGACGTGCTGGTCGGCGGTGCAGGGCGCGATGTGCTGCGCGGCGGGGCGGGGGCCGACGCCTTCGTGTTCGCGCAGGGCGATCTTGCCGGGCGCACGGCGAGAGGGGCGGACGTGATCCTCGATTTCGCGGCCGTGCAGGGCGACCGCATCGACCTGAGCGGGATCGACGCCGATGCGCGGGCGGAGGGCGACCAGGCCTTCGCGTTCCTGGGCGGGGCGCGTTTCGATGGCCACGCAGGGGAGTTGCGCGCCGTGGCGCAGGGCAGCGGGCTGCTGCTGCTGGGCGACGTGAACGGCGATGGCCGGGCGGATATGGCGGTGCGGCTGGCCGGAGTTTCGCAGATCGAGGCGACGGACTTCGTGCTGTAGCGCTGGAACCGGCGCGTAACCGCACCGATTGAGGCCGCATCGCAAGTGGCCCTTCGCGCGAGGAGAAACCTGAATGACCCTGACCCGCAACATCGTCCCGGCCGCGCTGGCAGGGAGGCTGGCGTGGACATCGCTGCGCACGGGGGCGGGCTGGGTCCGCTTTGCACAATGGGATGCGGTAGCGACGAACTGGGCGCTGGGCGCGGTGTTCGGCGCAGCGTCGCTGGCCCTCGTGCGCCGGGCCTGATGCGGCAACGCCCGACCCCGTAAAGGGCCGGGCGCTACCGTTCAGGTTTGGACCCTGGCGGTCAGAGCACGAAGTCTTCCGCGACCAGCGTGGTCACGTGGTCGAGCCGGATGGCGAAATCGGCAGTGCCGTCGCCATTGGTGTCGCCGCTCAGCAGCGCCTTGCCGTCGACCACGGTGTAGCGCAGTTCGCCCGCGTGGTTGCCGAAGGCCGACGTGCCGATGAAGGTGAAGGCCTGATCGCCATCCAGCGTGGTGTCGGCATCGACGCCCGACAGGTCGACGTGGTCGCCCTGCGCGTGGCTGAAATCCTTGATGCGGTCGGCGCTGCCACGGGTGAGGCCCGCAAAGTCGCCATCGGTGAACACGAAGCTGTCCGCGCCGACGCCGCCCGAGAGCGCATCCTTGCCCGAGCCGCCCGAGATCGAATCGTCGCCCGAACCGCCGCTGACCTTGTCGTCGCCCGCGCCGCCCTGCACGTCGTCGTTGCCGCCGCCGCCCGATACGGTGTCGTTGCCATCGTCACCCGAAACGTTGTCCGTGCCAGCGCCGCCCGAAACCGAGTCATCGCCATTGCCGCCGGACAGATCGTCGTTGCCGTCGTTGCCGTTGACGTGGTCGATGCCATCGTCGCCGCTGACGTGGTCGACGCCCTTGCCGCCGTCGAGCGTATCGTCGCCGAGGCCGCCGCTGAGCGTGTCGTTGCCGGCATCGCCGTGGACAACGTCGTTGCCGTCGTCGCCGCTCAGATCATCGGCACCGCCGCCGCCGTTGACATGGTCGTCACCCGCGCCACCATGCTCGATGTCGTTGCCGCTATCGCCGTTCAGATCGTCGGTGCCGTTGCCGCCATCCAGGCTGTCATCGCCCGAACCGCCGTGCATCACGTCGTTGCCATCGTCACCACTGAGGCCGTCCGAACCGCGCCCGCCGCTCATGTCGTCGTTGCCCGCGCCGCCATGATGGTGATCGTCGCCATCGGTGCCGTTGATCACGTCGTCGTTGCTGCCGTTGTGGTCGGCGTCGTCATCGATGATCGGCGAGCCGTCGAGGCCGGTCTCGCTGACCTGGCCCAGAACATAAAGCGAGGGATCGTCGGTGGTGTCGGCGGTCTGGTGGAAGACCTTGACTTCGATGGCGTTGTCGTTGGTTTCGCTCAGCGTGATGTCGCCGGTGGTGGCATCGAACGACAGCGTCTGGTTGTTGTCCAGTTCGTCGAGGACGAAACCGCCGTCCTTCGCCTTGAACATGGTGACATCGGAACCATCGACGACGAACTTGTAGAGCCTGGTAGCCATGTGCGCTTACTCCCCTTGGATGCAGGCACAACGACAGGTCTCGGTTATTATTCCGTGCAGGTCTTGTCGAAAAACATCCGGAACGGGCCATCGCGATGTCTATTCGCGACGGCCTGTCCGGAAACGGATCAACCGAGGCGGAATTCGACCGAAAGCGGGACGTCTTCGGCGGACCGCCCGACGCGGATCGTAACGCTCGCCATACCTGCCATGCTGCGCAGTACGCGCGAGTCGGGCCGCAGCATGACCTCGGCGCTTTCGCCCGGGGCGAGCGTGACGCGGGCGTGGGCGACCAGCGCGAAGGGGCTGGCGGCAAGGTAGGCTTGCACCACCTCGCTGCCGGTCCGGTTGCCGGTGTTGGTCACCGTCAGGCGGATCGCGCCGCCATCTACGCGCGGCTCGCCCAGCGCGAAGCTGGTGTAGCCTTGCCCCGCGCCGAAGGGGTACAGCGCCGCGATGCCCTTTGCGCGCAGGCCGCGATAGCCGGTGAGCAGCCCTTCGCCATAGGCCAGATCGCCGTTGGCGGCGGGCTTGAGCGAAAACGCTGGGTAGTCCGCCTCGTCGCGCGCGAGCGTTACCGGCAGACGACCGCCGGGCTCGCGCTTGCCCGCCAGCACGTCGGCCAGCGCGGTGCCAAAGGCCTGCCCCGGATACCACGCCACCAGCAGCGCCGCCGCGCCTTCGGCGAAGTTGGCGTCGAAGGCATGGCCCACGTTGACCACGATCGCGGTGCGCGGGTTGGCGGCCATCACGGCCTCGGCAAGGCGCAACTGCCCCGCATCCAGCCGCGTGTCGGCGCGGTCCTTGCTCTCGACGCTGGCGTCGGCGGTTTCGCCGAGCATCAGCACCACGGCATCGGCGGCGCGGGCGGCTTCGACCGCGCGGGCCAGCATGGCGTCGGGCGTATCGGGCGCGCGGACGCCGTACCACAGGCCCTGCGCGCGTGCAGGGGCGAAGCGGAACTGCACCTCCACGGCCACGCGCTGGCCGGCTTCCAGCGCGACATCGGCGTGCGCGGCATCGCCCGCCTTCAGCACGCCCATGATGTCCGATGCGGCAGGCTGCTCCGCGCGGGCCACGACGTCCACGCCATCGACCCAGAGCGAGACCGGGCCGGTCGCCCCGACATAGAAGCGGTGCAGGCCACTGGCAGGCGCGGTGTACCAGCCCCGCGCGCGCACGGCTCCCGCTTCGTTGAAGCGGGTCTGTTCGTGCACGCCGTGGAACCACACCAGCGAATTGGTGGCGCGGGTCTCGCGGGTCAGCGGCGCGGCGGAAAGGTCGTGCCCTGTGAAGTATTCGACCGTCATCCCCTCGGTGCAACCGTCGCCCAGATCGAGCGCGGGCACGACCGGCATCGCGGGCAGACGCGGCTGCGGATCGACGCCGGGTTCGTGGACGATGCGCGCGCGCGCGGCGAACTCGGCCTCGATTGCCGCCAAGGGCGTGGGCGCATCGGGCGTCACCGCGATGCGCGCGAAGGTGCCGCCCTGATAGCAGGGTGCGGTGGCATTGGGGCCGATCACGGCGATGGTCGGCAGGTCCGCGGCCAACGGCAGCAGCCCGTCGTTGCGCAGCAGAACCATGCCTGCCACCGCCGCTTCGGTAAGCAAGGTGTTCGCATCGAGATCGGCAGGCGTCTTGTCGCCGCCGAAGCGCCTGGCAAAGCGCATCACTCGCTCGGCCGCGTCGGCGACGCGCTCGGCGGAAACCTCGCCTGCCGCCACGGCGTCCGCCGCCTTGGCGCCGAGGAAGCGCGCGGGGCCGGGCATTTCAAGGTCCAGCCCGGCATTCAGCGTGGCTGCGGTGGAGTGCGTGGCGAAGAAGTCGCTCATCAGCACGCCATCGTACTGCCATTCGTCGCGCACGATCGACAGCGCGTGTGCGGCCTCGGCGCACCAGTCGCCGTTGACGCGGTTGTAGGCGGTCATGATCCCGGCGCAGCCCGCTTCGCACGCCAGTTCGAACGGCAGCAGGTAGACCTGCCGCAGCGTTTCGTCGTCGATCACCGCGTTCATGGTGTCGCGCTCGGTCTCGCTGTCGTTGCACACGAAGTGCTTGGCCACCGCGCCCGTCCCCGTGGACTGGATGCCCCGAACCCACGCCGCGCCGCACAGCCCCGCCAGCAGCGGGTCTTCCGAATAGTATTCGAACGCACGCCCCGCATTGGGGCTGCGCGCCAGATTGACGTTGGGGGCCAGCAGTGCATCGACCCCGCGCGCGATGGCGTCGTTGCCCACCAGCGCGCCGACACGGGCCAGCAGGTCCAGATCCCAGCTCGCGCCCAGCGATACCGGTGCAGGGGTGAGGATCGAGACCTCGCGTTCGTCGATCTTGCCGCTGGCAACGCCCATCGGGCCGTCGGCCATGGCGACTTCACGCAGGCCCAGTTCGGCCACCGCGCCGGTGGTCCACATCGTCGCGCCGGCGGTCAGCCGCGCCTGTTCTTCAAGCGAAAGGGTCATGCCGTCACCTTGCCGAAAGCCATGATCTGCGCGGCCTGCGCTTCGATCGCGCCTGCGATGTCACTGTCAGCCAGCGCGCCGTCTGCGCCGAACGGGCGCTGCACCACCGTATTGACCGCGATGCCCAGCGGCGTCGGCCAGCCGCGCATGGCGTGGACGATGCCGCGCAGCGCAGCGAGCGTCACGCCCGTTGCCTGCCAGCCCGCCGCGCTGACGATGAGGCCGACCGGACGACCGTGGAAATAGGACCGTGCGTCCTGTCGCAGATCTTCCAGCAGGTCGATCGCGTTCTTGACGAGGCCGGAAACCCCGCCGTGGTAGCCGGGCGAGCCGATCACCAGCGCGTCGCAGGTGCGCACGGCTTCGACCAGCCGGGTTTCCTCCGGCGTGCGTTGCGCGCCTTGCGGGTCGAAGTGGGGCAGCGCCGCCAGCGTCGATCCGCCGAACAACTCCGTCTGCGCACCCGCCCGCGCGCACGCTTCCAGCACCGCGCCGACGAGGCGTTCGGTGCTGGAGCCTTCGCGCAGGGTGCCGCCGATACCGACGACCTTCATCACAGGCCCTTCAGCGCCGGGATCACCTTTTCGCCCATCAGGCGCAGGGTCTGGTCGCCAAGGCGCAGGCGTTCGTCGGTCAGCGGGCCGGTGGTGGTGCCGCACAGCACGTTGCCGATGCCGAGTTCCGCATAGGGCCGCAGGTGTTCGATCACCGTTTCGGGCGAGCCATAGAGGCACCAGGTGCCGATCCAGTCCTCGGTCAGCGCATTGGGCGTGCGGTCGGTCTTGGTGTTGGCCTCGTTGCTTTCGGCGCGGGCGTTGAATTCGGCTTCGCGCTCGACGGCGGCCTGATAGGACTTGAGGATCACTTCCAGTTCCTCGCGCGCCTGTTCGTCGGTTTCGGCGACATGGACCGCCTGATAGGTGTGCGTGGTCCACGACAGCGCGTCCTTGACCACCGTATCGCTGTGCCCGGCTTCGAGTAGCATGCCCTTGTAGATATCGAAGTACTTCTTGACGTGGGTGAAGGGCTCGGTGCCGCCGATCTTGGGCGGGGTGAAGGCCGGGATGAACGCGGGCCAGCCGTTGACGGCGGCGCGCCGCGCGCTGGCTTCCTTCATCGCCACCGGCATCAGGCGCGCGTGGTTCTCGCCATAGGGGGCAGGGGTGATGCGCTGCAGCACGCGGCCCTGGTACGGCCCGTTGTCGATTACCACGGCGGGATCGTCCATGCGCTTGGCCCACAGGTCCTCGGCAATGGCGAGGTTCTTGTCGGCGAGGGGGCCAGCGTCACGGTAATCGACGTTGAAGCCGATCATTTCTTCCGGCGTGGTGCCCGAGCCGACGCCGACCAGCAGCTTGCCGCGCGTCAGGTGGTCCAGCACGTTGACCCGCTCGGTGAAGCGCACGGGGTGGTGCAGCGGCACCGACACCACCGAAAAGCCGAAGTGCATGTCGGGCAGGCGCGCGGCGAGGTAGCCGGCCAGGATGAAGCTGTCGCTGGCCACCGGCATGTAACCGTTGAAGTGGTGGTCGGGCAGGAACACCGCTTCGAAGCCGCTCTGCGCGGCGAGCGTGGCGTGATCGACGAGATCGGTGATCAGGCGGCCATCTTCGGCCGGGCTCATCGAACGAGCGTTCAGGAACACGGAAAAGCGCATCGATTCCTCCCCACGGGTGTCTTGGAAGGGCCTTGCCCGGCGGCATGAAACATGCTCCTGCGGGTGGCCGTCACAAACGGAATTAGAACGACTATTCTGATTTGTCCATCGCTAAATGGGCGATGTTGACGCAGCGGTGTCGCACCGGCAAAGGATTTCGCATGACCAAGGATGCCAAGACAGCGGATCGCGGCCTCGCCACGACCGTTCGCGCACCACAGCAGGGCCGCAGCAAGGCGAGTTACGAACGCATGCTGGCGGCGGCGGAGGAATTGCTCGCCAGCCGCGGCTCGGACGAGTTCACGCTCAACGAAGTGAGCAAGACGGGCAAGGTCTCGATCGGTTCGATCTACTGCCGCTTCGACAGCAAGGATTCGCTGATCCACGCCGTGCAATTCCGCGTGCTGGAGCGTGTGAACGAGGAGATGCTGGCTCAAATCGCGGCCGCGCGCGAAAATGCCCAGGGGCTGCCCGAACTGGTCCGGTTGCTGGTGGATGCCGTGGCCGAGACCTTGCGCAAGCATGCCGCGCTGATGCGTCCGCTGATGCTGCGCGCGAGTTCCGACCCGGTGATCGCGCAGACCGGCAAGCAGTTCTATGCCGAATCCGCTGATGCCTTCTGCACCGCGATCCTCGCCCACCGCGATGAGATCCGGCAGGAAGACCCCGTGCGCGCCACGGACTCCGCCTTCCGCATCCTCTATGCCCCGTTTGCGCGCCATCTCGGCTTCGGCTCCGCGATCGAGGCGGCGTGGGAAGGCGACTGGGTCGTGCTCAAGGAGGATATCTCCCGCATGATTGCCGCCTTCCTGCTATCGCCGTCGCGCTGACTTATGCGAATGTCACCTGCTTCTCGTCGGTGTTGAACGACGGGAAGGGCAGGTAGGAAACGCGCAGCTTCTGGACGAGGCCGAGCGTGTGTTCACCCTTGGGGAAGCCGCCGTCGCGCGCCACGATGATCGTCGCGGGCGTGCCGAACGGCCAGCGCCGGTCATAGGCGCTTTCCATCTCGTCGAGCGAGATCGGCCCCTGACCTTCGTCGAAACGCACGGCCTCGCGCGGGAGCGCCTCGCCATCGATCGAGACGTTCAACTCCTCGATCATCGACAGGCCCAGCCCGCGATAATAGCCGAGCTTGGATTCGAAGGCGAAGCCGGTGGGCGCGTCGGCGGGGCCGGTGTTGCGCAGGGTGGCGGGGTCGATGATGTACTTGTCGAACATCAGTTCTTGTCCTTGATCACGCCGCGAACCTTGAGCCATTCGAGCATCAGGTCGGGCCAGTGGGAGGTGGTGTCAGCGGCGTTGCCAAGGCCGAAGCCGTGGCCGCCGTGGTCGAACAGGTGGAATTCGATCGGCTTGCCCGCCTCGCGATAGCTGTCGATGAGCGCGGTCTGGCCGCCCGCCATGCCGATTAGGAAATCGTCGGCGGCAATCGCCACGAACATCGGCGGCGCATTATCGGGCACCACCATCGGTCGCATGTTGGGATAGATCGGCGCGACGAAGACCGGCATGTCGGCCCCGGCGTGTTCCACCACGCTGCGGGTCAGGAACCCGCCTGCGGAAAAGCCCATGAAGCCGATCCGCGCGGGGTCGATACCGTATTCGCTCGCATGGGCGCGCACGTGGCGCAGCGCGGCCAGCCCATCGGCCAACGCTTCGGGCGGGGTATCCTCGGGCGGGCCAAAGCCGACCTTCTCGCCCCGGATCGCCGCCGTCAACTTGTCCGCGAACTCAGGCTGCGAGGCCGGAGTCGGCAGGACGCGATACTTCAGCACGAATGCTGCAACACCGTGGTTGGCGAACCAGCGCGCGACGTTCCAGCCTTCCTTCTCGATGGCGAGGCCGAGGAACCCGCCGCCCGGCGCGACGATCACTGCCGCGCCGGTCCCGCGCCCTACCGGAAGGAAGGGCGTCAGCGTGGGCCGCGTGACGTTGCGCACGGCGAGTTGCCCCGCATCGGTGTGCCAGATCTCGCGATCCGGTCCCGGCGTTGCCGTCGGCAGCGCGACGGCGCCGGGCTGGGCAGGGGCCGCCACCGTATCACGCGCGATCTCGGGCATTCCGGATTGCGCTACGGCCGGGGCGGCAAGCCCCAGCGCGCAACCCGCCAGCAAGAGGCCTAGCGCCGGCTTCATGCCGCAGACGCCGCGCCGAAGCGGGCTTCGGCTTGCGCGATCAGGCGCTCGAACATCACGTGCTGGCGGCGGACCTGCTCGCGGCTGTCCACCTCCATCACGTCCTGAATCCAGCGGTTGCCTTCGTATTCGCTCGAAAGCGTGCCTTCCCAGCCGCACTTGACCAGTTCGGGGATCACTTCGTCATAAGCGATCGACGGATCGGTGCAGTCCGCGTTCATTTCATAGAACTTGGCCTGGATGTGGCGGAAATAGGGGGCGTAGTCGCCGATCCGCCTGGGGTTGGCATAAGGCGCGTGGCGCAGGGTCTCAGCCATGGCGACCTCGGCCTTGTTGCCGCCCATCTTCACCGCGACTTCGTAGATCGTGTACTCGGACATGATCTTGGCCTCGTGGCTGTCGACGATGAACTGCGCGATCTCGGGCCGTGCGCCCTGCCGCTCGAAGCGGGCGCGGAACGCGGGCGGGTAGTGCTTCATGAAGATGCCCATGTCGGGCAGGATGCCGAGGTGCTTCGTGCCCAACCGATCCGCTTCGTCGATCGTGCGCAGGATCCACGCGTGTTCGAGATGCCACGGCGCATGGACTTCCACGCCCATGTGTACGTCCAGCTCTTCGGCATAAGGCACGCAGCGGCCGAGGATGTCGGGCCGGACGAACACCAGCACGCGCATGTTCCTGATGCCGAGCCGGTTGCACAGCACCAGATCGCGGCGGATGCTTTCGACCTGTTCGTCGTCGGTCATCGGCCGGTCCTTGCGGACCTTGGTGTCGAGGAACATGTCATAGGCGGTGAAGTGCGCGCCGTGGCGGGCCAACATCGCCTTCCATTCCTCGACCTGCGCATCCGACAGGTGGGGGAAGGTGGGCATGTTCTGTTCGGGCAGGATCTCGATGCCGTTGGCGCCGATGGACGTGGCGAAGGACACGCAGTCCTCCACGTTCATCTGGCAGAGGAACAGCTCTTCCTGGAAGCTGTAGAGGCTGACGCCCCGCTTGATCTTGGATGTCATGGTTGAAGCTCAGGCTCCGGCTTGAAGGGTGGCCGCGTCCGAGGGGCGCGGCGCGAAAAGGAAGAAGGCGAAGGCCGCGACGACGAGGCCGAGCAGCCCGGCGACGAGAAAGGCACCCTGCATCGTGCCGGTGGCCTGACGGATCAGGCTGACCAGCAGCGGCGAGGAGAACTGGCCGAAGAAGAAGCACGCGGTCCACACGCCCATGCCGCGTCCGCGGTGTTCGAACGGCAGCTTGGATTGGGCGAGCGCGATCAGCGTCGGCACGGCCATGCCCGCCCCGGTCTGCTGGATCGCCATGGCCGCGACCATCCAGCGCCAGTCGTGGGCAAAGCCGATCAGCGTCAGGCCAGTGCCGATCAGCGCGAGGAACACGGTCAGCTGGAAGCGCGAGCCGAGCTTGCCGGTGGCCCAGAACACCACCGCGCCGACGATCACGAACAGGCTGGGCAGGGTGGTCAGGCGACCGATCTCGCCCGAATCCTGCACGCCCAGCTCCTGCCAGACGATCCCGCCATTGATGATGAACACGTAGTAGAGCGAGGCACCGAACAGCGTGATCGCGGCATAGCCCAGGACGTTCTTCCACGGGAAGGGTGTCTTCGTTTCCTCGCCGATGCCGAGCATCTTGCGTACGTTGGCATCGCTCTGCGGTTCGAACAGGAACAGCCACATGGCGATGAAGATGGGAAATCCCACGGCGTAGATCAGGAAGATCGCGTTCCAGCGCATCGCCGTCAGGTAGCCGGAAGCGAAGATCACCGCGCTGCCCAGGAACGGCCCGGCGATGCCCTGGATCGACAGCCAGCGGTGGCGCCCGGCCTCGTCCCAATAGTCGCCGATCAGCGTGTTGAGCGTGGTCAGAATCGCCGCTTCCGACACCCCCAGCAGCAGGCGCGAGGCATAGATCGCATCGAGGTTGTCGAGAAAGAACGGCGCCGCGCCGAAGAAGCCGTAGGTCAGCGTCGAGGCCAGCAGCAGCTTGCGGCGGCCGTACTTGTCCACCAGCAGCCCGGCGAACATCGCCAGCAGCGCAATCGTCAGCCCGGGGGCCGAAACCATCGCCGGCACCTTGACCATGGCGGCGGGATCATCGTGGAAATGGGCGATGATCGCGGGCACCGCCGGGAACATCGAAACGATCGCGATGATCGGCAGGAACCCCGCCACGACCACGATCAAACCTTGCACCGGCCCTGGCCGACGGTCGCCTGTTGTGCTGGCGGACATTGATCTCTCCCGGGAATCGCATTGACGTCGATCAAATTGGAACGACAATTCTGGTTTGTGCTATCGTCCCGCTTCCGGGCGCTGTCAAGCGCGGTTTCGCGTGCGTTTATGGCCCTGCACCAAACCTTATGCTGCGCAAAATCGAGTCCGGCTTGACGCGGAATCGCGCTCGCCATAATTAGAACCAGCATTTTGATTTTAGAAGCGCCGGCAAGTGATTCGGCGCTCGTACTCGGGGAGGAATGCAATGAACCGCAGCTTTGCAGCGGCGCTGATGATCGGCGCCAGCATGTACGCCCTGCCGCACGCCGCAATGGCGCAAGGCGCGGCGCAGGACGCGAATTCCGCGTCCGAGGATGGCCTGAAGGAAATCATCGTCACCGCGACCCGCGCCGAAACCTCGGCGCAGAAGACCGCCGTGGCGCTTACCGTCTACACCGGCGCGGACCTTGCCGAAAAGGGCATCGCCACCGTGCAGGCGCTCTCGGCGATCGACCCCAGCGTCAACGTCACCAGCAGCACTGGCGCCGCTTACGTCGCGGTGCGTGGCGTCGCCTCGACCGACGTGACCGAAGTGGGCGATCCCTCGGTGCCGATCGCGCGCGACGGCTTCTACACCAACCGCTCGTTCTCCATCGGCACCTCGATGTACGATCTGGCGCGCGTCGAAGTGCTGAAGGGGCCGCAAGGCACCCTCAACGGTCGCAACTCGACCGGCGGCCTCGTGTCGATCATCACCAACCGCCCGGGCAAGGAAGCGGGGACGTTCGGTTCGATCGAAGTCGGCAACTATCAGGCGCTGAACGTCGAAGCGGGCGCGAACGTGCCTGTCAACGATCGCCTGCAGTTCCGCATTTCGGGCACGCACCGCCAGCACGACGGCTATCGCAAGCTGACCGGCATCAACGATCGCGGTGATGACGACAACACCACCTCGGGCCGCATCCAGGTCGCTGCGCAGCCCGTCGACGGGCTGAAGCTCTGGGCGTCGTACCAGCACGACGACGTCCACGCGGTGGGCGACGTGGCGATGACTTCGGCGTTGCGCACGCGCCCCGATTTCGGCGACGGCAAGTCCTTCCCGAACACCACTACCACGTTCAACCGCCTCAAGGGCGACCGCGTGCGTTGGGAAGCGAGCTACGACAGTCTGCCGGGCGATCTGACGCTGACCTACGCTGGTGGTTACGACCACCAGACCTGGCGCCATCAGCTTGACGCGACGGGTCCGGTCTATCCGGCGATCCGCCAGTTCCGCCAGGGTGAAGACCCGCGCACCTGGAACCACGAAGTCCGCATCAACAACGACGCCAACAGCGCGCTGTTCTTCCAGGCCGGTTACTTCCACTTCCAGGAAGACAACACGGTTGATTCCGGCCTGTTCAACGTCGCGATGACGCCACCGTTCGGTCCGGATGGTCCGTTTGCCGACTACGATTTCTCGAACCAGTACGGCATCAAGTTCGACTACAAGATCAAGACGCGGTCGGATGCGGTGTTCGGGCAGCTTGCCTACAAGTTGACCGACCAGGTCAAGCTGACGCTGGGTGGCCGCTACACCTGGGACAAGAAGGAGCGCACCGGCAATGCGGTGCTGCTGCTTCCCGCGCTGGCGTTCCCGCTGTGCGGCATCGGCTTCCCGGCCGAAGGAACCTGCCCGCCGTTCCCGCTGACCACCGACGGCAAGGGCGAAATGAAGCACGGCGAGGCCACCTGGCACGCCGGCATCGACTACACGCCGTCGACCAATACGCTGCTCTATGCCAAGTACGATCGCGGCTACAAGGCGGGGGGCTTCAATTCTAACGGCAGCGGCGCTTCGGTGGACTATGCCCCTGAAAAGCTGGATTCGTTCGAGATTGGCAGCAAGAACCGCTTCCTCGGCAACCGCCTGCAGGTGAATGCGGCTGCGTTCTACTTCAACTACAAGGGCTATCAGGCGTCGCAGACCGCGTGCCCGACCTGCTCTTCGGGCATCTTCAACGTCGGCAGCGCCAAGATCTATGGCGCGGAAATCCAGACCATCGCCCTGTTCGGTGAAGGTGGCCGCATCGACCTGAACGCTTCGTACCTGCACACCAAGTTCGGCAAGGACGACAACGGCAATGACATCGTGGTGGTGGATGGCGCCAACCCGCCCAACCCGTTCGACATCACCGGCAACCGCCTGCCCAACGCGCCGAGCCTGTCGATCGCGGGCGGCATCGAATATGCCTTCCCGGTGGGCAGCGGCAAGCTGACGCCACGCATCGACGGCAAGTACAGCTCGATGTTCTACTACTCGGTGTTCAACACCAGCGACACGCAGAGCCGTGCGTATGCCACGGGTAACGCCTCGCTGACCTACGAGCCGGAAAGCGGTCAGTGGTCGGTGACCGCGTTCGTGCGCAACTTCACCGACGAGGTCGTGCTCGCCAACGCGCAGCGCAATTTCGTGTCGGGCCTGAACACCTACCAGTTCCAGCCCCCGCGCACCTGGGGCGTGCGCTTCGGCTGGAAGATCTGATCGCAAATCTCTCCTGAATCGGCGCCGGTCCCATCGAGGATCGGCGCCGTCTTTTTCGAAAGCCTTCATGTCGATGTCCCCGCAGGCCGAAACCCGGCGAAATCTCGCCCTCCTGACGGTCATGCTCGCCTTCGTGCTCGACATCGCCGATTCCACCATCGTCAACACCGCGCTGCCCGCGATCCAGCATGAACTGGCCGCCTCGAACGCCGCGGCGCAGTGGATGGTGGCGGGCTATTTCCTGAGCTTCTCGGTCTTTCTCGTCGCCGGTGGACGGCTGGGAGACCTGTTCGGCTATCGCCGCCTGTTCCTGACGGGCGTTGCTACCTTCACGCTTGCCTCGCTGGGCTGCGGCCTGTCGCAGAGCGCGGACCAGCTCGTCGGCTGGCGCGTGGCGCAAGGCTGCGCCGCCGCGCTGATGGGGCCGCAGGTCATGGCGGTGGTGCAGGTGCTGTTCTCGCCCACCGAACGCATCGCCAAGCTCGCCTGGTTCGGCACGCTGGGCGGCATCGCCGCCGTGCTCGGGCCGATCGTCGGCGGCCTGCTGATCGCGGCCAACCCGATGGGCCTCGGCTGGCGGGCCGTGTTTTTGATCAACCTGCCGATCGGCCTGATCGCCCTTGCCGCAGGCGCGCGCTTCCTCCCCGCCGCCCGCGCCAGCGGCGCGCAAGGGCTCGACTTTGCGGGCACCGCGCTGCTCGGCGCGGGCCTCGTCGCGCTGCTCGTGCCGATGGTGCAGGGGCCCGGCCTCGGCTGGCCGCTCTGGACGATGGCGCTGCTCGCCGCCGTGCCCTTGATCGCCGCGCTGGGGCTCGCCCACGCCCGCGCCCGTGGTCGCGCGGGCAAGGACCGCCTGATCGAACCGACGCTGTTCCACGATCGGGCGTTCACGCTCGGCCTGTCCGCTTCGGTCTGCTTTTCCGCGGGGGTGAGCGGCTTCGTCCTCGTCTTTGCGCTGGCGGTCCAGCGCCTGCTCGGACGCAGCCCGCTCGATACCGCGCTGCTGCTCGCGCCCTTCGGCCTCGGCGTGTCGCTGGGCATAGCCTTCGTCGGGCGCAAGTTGTTGCCGCGCCTTGGCAAGTGGATTCCCTTCACCGGCGCGAGCGCCATGGCGCTGTTCGGCGCGACCGTGCTGCTGCTGGTCCCCGGTGCTCCGCCCACGCTGCTGCTCGCCGCGCTGCTGGTGCCGACCGGCCTTGCCATGGGCATGGTCGCCGGGCCGCTGACGCCGATCGCGCTCGCCCGCGTCGGCCATGCCCACGCCGGGATCGCCAGCGGCATGCTCAAGACCGCGCAGCAGGTCGGCGGCGCATTGGGCGCCTCTATCGTCGGCGGCGCGTGGTTTGCAGGCCAAGGCACGCACAGCGCCGCGCTCGCGCTCGCCGTGGTGCTGGGCGGCGCGGCATTGTGCGCGCTCGCGCTGCCGCGTACCCTTTTCGGCTCGACGGGAGAGCATGGATGACCGGACATATCGATCGCCGCGAATTTCTTTCGGGCGCGGCGCTGCTTGCGCTCGCGCTGGGCGTGCCCGCCGCCGCCGTGCGCCTCAGCCAGATCGCCGACGATGACTTGCCATCGCCCCGCCAGCGCCTGCTCGCGCGCGAGGTCAGCCAGATCGTCCTGCCCCGCACCGGCACGCCGGGGGCAGGGGAGGTGGGCGTCGGCGACTTCCTGATCCTCGCCTTCGCGCACGGCCTCGAAGACAGCCGCGCACCGCTCGCCCACTCCACCGACGAACCCTTGCGCGCCGACGGCTCGCTCGATCACCTTGCCTGGCTCGAACGCACGCTCGACCGGGCCAGCGGCGGCGACTTCCTCGGCGCCGCGCCGCACAAGCGCGCGCAAGTCCTCGCCGCGCTCGATGCGGCAGCCTTCCCGCCGGGGCCGCCGCCCGCCGATCCCTCCCCGTGGGCCAAGGTCAAGGGCCTCATCCTCACCGGCTACTACACCAGCCAGACCGGCGCCTCGCAGGAGCTGCGCTACGAACTGGTGCCCGGCCGTTTCGACAACGATATCCCGCTGACCCCCGAATACCGGGCATGGTCGAGCGACTGGACCGCAGTGGAGTTCGGCTGATGCAGCACCAGTTTGACGCGATCGTGGTCGGCTCGGGCATCACCGGGGGGTGGGCCGCCAAGGAACTGACCGAGGCGGGCCTGAAAGTCCTGATGATCGAGCGCGGCCGCAAGATCGAGCATCAGGTCGATTACGACACCGAGACCAAGGCTCCGTGGGAACTGCCGTTCCGCGGCCTCGGCGATGCGGCGCTCTATGCTCGCGAATACGCGGTGCAGCGCAAGAACCGGCACTTCAACGAATTCACCGAAGGGCACTTCGTCAACGATCACGACAACCCTTACGCGAAGGATGCCGATACCGATTTCACGTGGTTCCGCTCCTACCAGCTGGGCGGTCGCTCGCTTACGTGGGGTCGCCAGTGCTATCGCTGGTCCGACTACGATTTCGGCGCGAACAAGCGCGACGGCCACGGCACCGACTGGCCGATCCGCTACGCCGATCTTGCGCCGTGGTACGACAAGGTCGAGGATTTCGTCGGCGTCTCGGGCGCGAAGGAAGGCCTCGCGCAACTGCCCGATGGCCACTTCCAGCCGCCGATGGCGCTCAACGCGGTCGAACAGGCCGTGCGCGAAAAGATCGCCGCGCAATGGCCCGAACGCTGCCTGACGGTCGGCCGCACGGCAAACCTGACTGAGGCCAAGGAAGCCGAAGGCCGCTCGCACTGCCAGTACCGCTCGATCTGCGCGCGCGGCTGCTCGTATGGCGCGTATTTCTCCACCCAGTCCTCGACGCTGCCCGCCGCCACGAAAACTGGCCTGCTCACCGTCGTGACCGACGCGCAGGTCGAAAAGGTCGACTACGACCCCCAGACCCGCCGCGTGACGGGCGTGCGCTGGATCGAGACGAAGACCGGGGCGCGCAAGGCCGCCACGGCGCGGCTGGTGTTCCTCAATGCGGGCGCGTTCAACTCGGTCCACCTGCTGCTCAATTCGGCCAGCGAGGCGATGCCGAACGGCCTTGCCAACGGTTCGGGCGTGCTGGGCACGCACATCATGGACCACGCCAACACGCTGTCAGTCATCGCCGAGTTCCCCGAATTTGCCGGGCACACCAGCTTCGGCAACCGCCCCACCGGCATTGTCATCCCGCGCTTCCGCAACCTCGAAACGCTGGATGGCAACGGCTTCACGCGCGGCTATTCCTATCAGGGCGGCGCGTTGCAGAGCGGCTGGAGCCGGGGCAAGCGCATGGCCGGCACCGGCACGGCCTTCAAGGAAGGCCTGCAACAGGTCGGCCCCTGGCGCATGGTGCTGGTCACCTTCGCCGAAAGCCTGCCGCGCGCCAGCAACCGTCTGACGCTGGGCAAGGCGACCGACCCGCGCGGTGTGCCGCAGCTCGAAATCCAGTTCGCCCACGGCGCGGAGGAACACGCCGCGCTGGCCGACGCCAAGGCGCAGGCCGCCGAGATGATGAGCGCGGCAGGCGGCAAGGTGCTGATGGGCATGGACCGCCCCGGCCCCGGCGGCAGCGCCATCCACGAAATGGGCGGCGCGCGCATGGGCTGGGACCCGGCGACCTCGGTGCTGGACCGCAACAGCCGCGCGCACCAGATCGCCAACCTCTACGTCACCGACGGCGCGCAGATGAGCTCCTCCGCCTGCCAGAACCCCTCGCTCACCTACATGGCCCTGACCGCCCGCGCCTGCGCCCACGCGGTCGAGCAGATTAAGGCGGGGGTGATTTGAGGGCTTGGGGGCGGGGACGGATTGGGGGGCAATTTGCGACCAATATACGGCATATTTAGGCAGTGGGGCGAACGACTGCTTACTCCAAGAACTACCGCTCGCCTGCCTTAACGCCCCATTTCGGTCATGGGACAACCAGACCGGCAATGATGGAAGCTGCCGGCCAATCTGGCGTTCCGATGCCAACGCGCCGTCACTTCAATCTTCGATGCATGAGTTTGATGCGGATCGTGCCTATCCGATCAGTCGGGATCACACTCAGGCGCTCATCGCCATTTAGGATGCGGCCGGACTTCCAACCTTGCGCTTCGAAATGGCCTTCTTCGACGCGGTCCACCTCCGCCAATCTTGAATCGATTGCAAAATCAGCGGTAAATCCCTTGCCGACGATGACAAAGGTATCGTTCCCCTCGTCGATGATCAGGCCGAACGCCCGGTCGTCGCCGGGAACCGGACGCACTGCGGGCCCCTCGGTTTCGCTTGGCAATGGCGCGGGCGGCGGAGGCGCCTGCAAACCCACATCGAGCAGCATCTGCTTGAGCAGCGCCATCGTGTCCTGAACCGTGATGGTATAGCCGCCAAGATTGATCACCGCAGGCTTGCCCTCATCCAGCAGAACGCCCGCGATACGTCCTTCTGCCTGCGCGTTGGCTATCACCTGATCCATGCCGGACAGTGCCAAGTAAGCCTGTGCCAACTGCCCATCAATCCGTCCATCCTCGATACCGAACACGGAATAACCCATCGCGTGATGCTGGCCGAGCGCCCAGAAGATGTCGCCAGTCCGGAACTGCGCTTCGGGGACGAACAACGGATTGCCCGCATGGTCGTAGTCCGCCAGTACTTCCTTTGTGTTGGGTGCGTAGATGTCGGGCGAGAGCATATCCAGCGATGGAGCAGCAGCGCGCCAGACATCAAGCACCCGCTTTGCCGGACCGCCACTGGGATACTGACCTGCCGTCGGCTGGCCGTCTTGCGGACCCAGCCAGCCGTTGACGTACATGGGCAACGCCAAATCGCGTTTGCCCGCCGCCGCGAGCGCTTCCATGTAGCTGGCGAAATGCCAGGCCATGAAAACCTCCTCGGCCTGCCAGTCGGTTCCGAACACCTCGGGCCAAGTGCCTGAGGAACGCCGACCCTGACGGCTCCAGACCGAGTCCAGTTCTGGCTTGAGGGTTCTGCGGTGTGATGCAAGGTATCTGAGAAGCTGCTGCGGCACCGGCCCCTTCCAGGCGCTCTCGGCCAAGGCCGATCGGTCGCGGCTGTCGCGCAGCATTCCTGTCTCGTTGTTGACCTGGACCATGATCACACGGTGATCCGTGTCGACTGCTGCAAGGTGTCGCATCAGGGCCACGAACGCAGTGCGATCGGCGTTCAGCAATTCGGGTGAGAACACGGACAGCACAGGCTTCGGCATCGCACCCTTATAGGTGAAGGCCTCCGACATCGTGCCTTGTGCGATCGCGCGGGGAAAGCGCCCGGTGTCGCCCCGCACCCAGCTTGGCGCATATGTCGAAGCTGCGTTCTTGAATGCTCCAAACCAGATGAGAACCAGGCGCATATCGCGCTTTCGAGCCTCTGCAATCTGTGCATCGACAGTCCGGAAATCGAACTGGCCTTCCCTCGGCTCGCAGTCCTCCCAACTAACCGTTCCTATCACGGTGCGAACATGCATGGCCTGGAGCTTATCCCAAATCGGTCGCATGTATTCAGGGCTGGACGCACTAGAATTGTGGAGCTCCCCGCCCAGCGCCAAGTAGGGCTTGCCGTTCACCAGGAGCTGCCGATCCCTGATCACCGGGACCTGCTCGGCATTTGCCATGGGGATCACTGCGGAAATGGTAGCCGCAGACAGGGCAAATCGGCACAGGATGTTTCTCACAGCATTCCCCCAAGATGTTTGGCATCGGGGATATTAGAATCATTATTCTGAAAATCCAAGGTGCCCCGTAAGCGTTGTCGCTGAGTTCTTAACTTCGGCGAATAACCGAAAAAAGGGGCGCCTTTCTTGATGGTGGTGCCCGAAAACAGCCTCTTCGCGGCTACGCTGGCTTGCTCCAGGACCACTATCACGGATCTCCTGACCGCCCGCTTCGACCAGAACCGGCCACCCCCAGCATGCTCCCGAATGGCCGCAATGTCCCAAATGTCGCCTGGACCGCCCACGCCCGGAGCCGTCCACGCCGTCTACCGCCGCCCCCCCACCTCCTTCGCCGTCTTCAACCGCCGCCACGCGTCGATCAGGTGTCCCCGCCCGCCCGGCACGGTGGCCGTGGCCATGCCGAACTTCTGCAGGCAGGCCATGAACGTGGGGTCGAACATCGCGTCCTTGTCCTGCTTGGTGCAGGTCTTGCCGGTGGCCGGATCGGTGAACTGGTGGAACTTGTCCGCCGTCACGAAATAGACCGGGCCTTCCGGGTTGGTCAGCCGCAGGTCGGCGATCGACTGCACTTCCACCTGGTTCACCACGATCTTTTCCGCCCGCAACGCGGCATTCAGCGCATCGGCCGTGCCGTTGGTCTTCGGGTCCGCGCCCGGCTGGTCCTGCTCGCCTTCGCGCGTCAGCAGCGCGGTCGGGCCGTTGCGCAGCACGAAGATCGGCTTGTTGACGTCGGCATTCGTCCTGTCCTGCGCCAGCTTGGCCTCGAACACCGATTGCCGCACACCGCCGTCGTAATAGGTGCGCGGGCCGACCCTGGCCGCGTCATCGCGGATCTGCACCTGCTGGTAGAACAGCGGCATCGCCGCGCTGGCAAGGCCGATGGCGGCAAGGCACTGCTGCGCGTTGCGCAGCCGCGCAGGGGTGGTCGGCCTGGCATAGGCATCCAGCGCGATCTGCGTGGCGTTCGCCGCGATGAACCTGCCATCGTCGGCGCGCACCATGCCGATGAAGACGAGCCGGTCGGGCTTGGGGCGTTGCGTGGTGACAAGGCCCGCCTCGGCCAGCCGCGCCACCATCGGGCAGATGCGCAGCACGTCCGCGCGTGACAGGGTACCCCCCGCCTTCATCGCCTGGGCCAGCGCGGCAGGCGCGCACAACTGGTCTTCCAGCGCCACGCGCAGCCGTCCGATCGCGGCCATTTCCCCCGTCACCACGGCCAGCGCGCTCGGCTTGTAGCGGCGGACCAGCAGGCTTTCCGCCTTTGGCTGATAGACCCGTTCCAGCGCGGCATAGTCCTCCGGCGCCCCCGCGCCGACGAACATCGCCTGGAACGCGCCGGTGCTCACCCCCGTGATGATCGAGAACTTGTACTGCTGGCCGAAGCCTGCTCGGTTCAGTTGCGACAGGAACCCTGCGCCGAACGCGCCCCACTGGCCCCCGCCCGACAGCAGCAGGTCCGCCGCCACGGGCCCGGGCGCCGCACCCCCCGGCAGGTCGAGCCAGTCGTCCTCGCCGCCCTTGTCCGGCTTGGCCGGTGGTGCTGGCTCACGCACTTGCGCCAGCGCCTCGTCCAGAGTCAGGATGCGTTCGGGCGAGGGCGGGGAAGGCGGCTGCAACGCCGCAGGCAGCGGGTTTTCGGCCTGCGCCTTCTCGATCGCAGCCTCCAGCCCGGCAGGCGCGGCGGCCTTCCACTGTCCAGCAGGTGCAGGCGCCGGGTCCGGCTCGCCCCGGATCTGCCGTACATAGGCGGACGGCACTTCAGCCTGCCCATACCCTTGCGGTCCTTCGAACCCGTCGCAATTGAACACGATCGGCCCCGTCGAGTGGCATCCCGCGAGCAACAGCCCCAGCAGCGCCGCCAGGCCCGCGCGCGCGATCATGGCACCACTCCATAGGTCTCGACCGCCGGGTTGCGGAACACCGCCTGGCCCCAGTCGTCGAGCAGCGTCTCGCGCGCCTTGCGCCAGCGCGCCAGCGGCGTGGCGGGGTCGGCGGGATCGCCGTAGTCGGCCCGGACCTTGGCCGCGTTCAGATCGCCCAGCTTGCCCCAGTGCATCGAATACGCCACGCCCGCCGTTTCCAGCGCCGCCCGCATGGCGTGCGCGCCGCGCGGCAGCACTTGCCCCAGCGCGCGCAATCCCTGCACCGCATCGGGGGGAGGGAGGCTGCCATCCTTGCCCGGATGCAGCGCCGCCTTGTTGCAGATGAACGGCGAAAGCCCGTCGATTTCGATCACCGCGCTTTCCGCAAACCGGGTGAAGGCGAGCGTTCCGCCTGCGTTGCTGACGAAGCGGACGGTGAAGATGAAGGCGCCGGGCAGGGCCCACCCCGCCTGCTCCACCGCCTTGCCGATTGCCGCGATCGCCACCGGCAACTGCGCGCGCGGCACCGCGAACGATGCGTTGTAGAGCGCGCCGGGCACGCCGCCGGTCAGGGCATCCTGCCCGTGCAGTTCCCCCCATGTCTGCGCAGGGCCCAGCGTGCCCGCCTCGCTGAAGCCGGGGCTGGCGCGATAGTAGTCGAAGGCGCTGGCATGATCGTCCATCAGGGCCTTCAGCAGTGGCGCGAACGGATCGCCCGTCTCGACCAGCGCAAGCTCTGGCAGCGGCCGGCCCAGATTGGCGAACATCTTCGTCGCCAGCTGCACCACCGCATCGCCCGCCACGGGCGCGGGATGATCTTCGCCGGGCGCGTCGGTTACATCTTCGACATAGAGCGTGTGCAGCGCCGCCGGGCCGAACGGCGCGTGCGGATCGATCGTCAGTTCATAGAACACCGGCCTTGCCGCGCCCAGCGCGCCCGCCAATGCGTCGAACCGACCTGCCGCCATGTCCGCCAGCATCGGCTCGGTCAGCGGTGCCACCTTGCGAAAGCGGCGGAAGCGTTCGAGCGGTACCGTGGCCACCGCCACGCCCGCGACGATACCCATCGCGCCCAGATGCACCAGCGCGGCGTCGAACAGTGCGGTATCGCGCCGCACTTGCGGAACGGTACCACCCGCCGCGAGCGCCTTCACGCCCTCGTCCGACAACACCGGCGCGCCGCTGCGCTCCAGCCACCAGTGCATGTCGGGCGCGGTGACGAGATGCAGCCCCACGATCATGTCCTGCGCCCCGCCGAAGCCCAGCCGCGATCCGTGGCTCGCCGTGCCCGCGCCGCCTGCCAGCGTCGGCCCGAGGAAACTGCCGCTGGTCGGGATCGAAAGCCCGCGCGGCTCTGCCCAGTTGACCAGTTCGCGCAGCCGCGTGCCGCCCCCTGCGATCACCAGCCGCTCGCCCGGCACCGGGCAATCGGGCGCGCGGTGCGCATCGGGCAGCAGGCCGACGTGCGAAAGGCCCGCGCACATCAGCTGCGCCATCGGCGTGCCGATCAGCGGCGCAAAGCTCCAGCCCGTGCCGACCATCCCAGCGGCAAAGCGCTGGCCCGGCGCATGGGGCACGCCGGGCACGAAGTCGGGCTTGTCGATCCGCTGGGCGATGTGCCTGAGGTGGCCCTGCAAGGCGCCGGCGATCAGCCCGAGCCGTTCGGCCGGCGTTCGCTCCATCACGTCGGCAAGGTGGACATGGCCCATTTCGACCACGCCGACGGGAAGATCCCCTGCCGCCACGTCGGCTTCGCGGATCGCGGCAGCGGGCGGCATGGTCACCGTCATGTGGTAGTTCGACCACCACCCGAAGGATTCGTAGGATATATTCGGCATCGTTCCCCCCGGCATCTTGGTGCGTGGGATGCAACTTGCCTTGCTTTCAGTACAATGAAAGTGAAAAACCGAACATGATCGGAATATTTCTGTCGCTTTTAAGAAAAGGCGGGGCCGCGAAGCCCCGCCATGGCCTCAGGCCGTTTCCTTCGCGCGCGCGATCAGCGTCGCCACGTCGTCGAGCAGCGCCAGCCGCTGCTTCTTGAGGTCTTCGAGCCGCGTGTCCGAAGCGGCGTCGATGCCCGCCTCGATGCGGTGGATCTCGTGGTTCACCGTGCTGTAGGCCTCGCTCACCTTCTGGAAGTGCGCGTCGTTCAGCTTCAGCCGGTGGAGGATCTCGCCATCTTCGGGAAACTCGGCGTGCAGGTCGTGGAGAACGTGGGTCATAAGGGATCCTTCCGGGCTAACTTTCTGGCCCGAGGCGGCACCGTGCGTCCCCGAGCCTGCCGACAGTGGACTGGCCCGATGCGAGCGACATTGTCCCCGATCAAACCGCGCTGGTCGTCGCACCGTCACGCCACCGCAACGCAAGCGCGGCAGGCGACGGGGCGAAAGGACGCCTGCGTGACCGTTGCCGCATCCCACTCCATGCCGCACCCTCTGCCGCGCCGTATCGCCAATGGCGGGCGGGCGGCGCTGTTCGTGGCGAGCGCGCTCGGCTGGCTGGTGCTGGCGGGCACGCGCTGGGCCGCGCCGCTGCGCCGCGCGGGGCTTGGCGCGCTGCTGCGGGCGACCGGGACCGAGGTGGTGGTCCACGGCTGCCCCGCCGCGCCGCCACGGGGCACGCTGCTCGTCGCCAACCATATCTCGTGGCTCGATATCGTGATCCTCGCACGCGTGACAGACGCCGCCTTCGTCGCCAAGCACGAGGTCGCCCGCTGGCCCCTGCTGGGCGCGCTGGCGCGGCGTGCGGGCTGCGTCTTCGTGGCCAGGGACCGCCGCGCTTACGCCCGCCAGCAGGCCCACGCGCTGCACGATGCGCTGGCCAGCGGGCGCAACGTGATCCTCTTTGCCGAAGGCACCACCGGCCCGGGTGACCGCCTCCTGCCATTCCGCTCCAGCCTGTTCCCGGACCAGCAGGCCTTCCCCGTCCAGCCCCTCGCGATTACCTACCAGCGCCGCGACGGCACCCCCCTCTCGCCCGAGCACCGCCGCCGCATCGCCTGGCTCGACGACGACGCCCTGCTGCCGCATCTCGCGCACTTGCTGCGCGCAGGCGCCTGCCGCGCAGAGGTGCGCTTCGGCGAGCCGTTCATGGCGCAGGACCGCAAGGAGGCGGCGGCGCGGTGTTGGGGTGAGGTGGCGGGGAGGTTGGTTCGCTAGGGTAAGGCGAAAAGGCCAGAATTTTGCATTTGAGGGTCTTAAAGGGAGTTGGCATAGATTCTTATTTTTAGATACTATCTTAAAGTGTAATCTAGTCATCTACTGAACGCGCTTCAAAGATTTTCGATTCTTAAAATTGAATGGAAGCTTCTCCGAGCACTGTTTGGACAATCAAACAGTGCGCGAAGCTGAGAGGTGCCGAGGTGTCGATCTCCTTCGAATGATTGACAAACGGCACGGCAGAAGGTCAATCCAGCCAGCATTAGAGGGGAGTACAATGAATCGCTTCGCAATCATGCTAGTTCCGATTCTGCTGGCATCAACATCGGCAACCGCTAAAAATCGCGACAGCGATGGGGATACAGCGAATACGCTTACACACGGAATGGCGCAGATGACGCTCCATGTGGGGGCCACGACGCAAGATGACGTCTTGCAGACCTTTGGCGCGCCGAACATCACCACTCTCGATGCGGCGGGGCAAGAAGTATGGGTGTATGATCGCCAAGCCACAGTGACCAGTTCGGGATCCAGCGGTTTTTCCATTGGTATGCTGCTGGGGGCGGCTGGCAGTGGGGTAGGCGGGGCAGGAGGATTGGGCTTCGGTTCGTCTAAGTCGCGCAGCAGTCAGACACAGCGAACCATGACGCTCATCATCAAGTTCAGCGCCGATAAAAAGGTCTCTGACTTCAAGAGCCGCAGCAGCTCGTTCTAAGGAGATAAAATGCTTAACCGAATTCTCGCATCGTCGGTTTTGGTTGTCGCAGCCCTAGCTGTTCCTGCGACGGCAAAGGAGGCCGTGATTACAGGGATGGCTCTTCAGCAAATCCAAGCCAAGGACTTCGAGGTGACGAGCGCGGTAGCTTTTCCTGCCGTGATGACCGTTCTTCAAGATTCAGGCTATCGCATTCTGACTGCTGATAAAGAAACTGGCTTGATCACTGGTATGGGATCAAACTCCAGTCACTTAATTTGGGCTCCATTCGTTGGATTTCGTCAGAAAAAGCAGACGCCTCAAGTATCCGTGTTCATTGAGCAGCGGGGGCCAAATTTTACTCGCATTCGTCTGAATTTCGTGATGAGCACGGGAAAGAGTGACAAGGCATTCTCCGACGAGAAACCCATCATCGACCCCGAACCGTATCGTGATGCGTTTGAGAAGATCGAAAAGGAGATATTTGTCAGAACGGCCATGAACGGTCAGTCACCGACCCAAGCTGCGGCCGCTGCAATAGATCCTAAATCTTCAGAGAAATAGAAGTGATCGATGATAAATAAGTGAAAATTGCAAACTTGGCGGTGATTGCGCCTGATAAATGCCGATACCGCTAAATTTTCCGATTCATAGATGTGATGCTGGAAGTTTTCGTACGGCTAAGGCGCTTTTGCCTTTTTAGTGCCCATGTTTCGGCCAACTGCAGGTCGAGAGAACGACGGTTGTGATCGCGCGATCATAAGGAATTCACTACCCCACCAAACTGAACCGCGCCGCGTACCTGTCCGCGATCGCTTCCACCGGCATCACCACGCACACGTCCACCGTGTTGAAGGCGTGGTCGATGTACGCGCCGTCGCCGAAGGTCGCGCCGGTGCGCAGGTAGCCCTTGATCAACGGGGGCAGGGCGAACATCGCGCGGCGCTCGTCGTAGGAGCCGCGTTCCAGCAGGTCCATGGCCACGCCCTTGCCCTCCAGCACGCGCGGGCGGCGCCAGGCGGGGGCGAGGTGGTGGTGGTGCAGCCACGACAGCGCCGGGGCGTGGGCCATCGGGTCGGTGCCGGGAAAGCTCGCGCAGCCGAACATCAACCCGATGCCGTGGCGCTGGATGTAGTCGGCAATGCCGCGCCACAGCAGCGCGATCGTCGCACTGGTGCGGTACGCGGGCAGCACGCACGACCGGCCCAGTTCCAGCAATTCGCCGTTTCCGCCCGAAAGCGCGGCAATGTCGAACTCGCCCGCCGAATAGAACCCGCCCGCACGCATCGCCACGCTTTCGCGCAGCAGGCGATAAGTGCCGACGACCTGCACATCGCCGTTGTCGTCGGTGTCCGTCACCAGCAGGTGGTCGCACAGCGGATCGTAAGGGTCGCTGTCGAGGAAGCTGGCGGCGGACGTGACCGCCTCGGCCCCCATCTCGGCGAAGAACACTTGCCAGCGAAGCGCCTGCACCGCCTCCAGATCGGCGTCGTCGCTGGCCAGGCGGATCGACAGGTTGCGGTTGGCCGTGGCGCGTGTCGTCACGAATGCTTCTCCCGATAAGCGTTCGCCTTTATCGGCCTTCGGTGACGCAGCCCTTGCAGTTCGATGATGGAGCCATGACGGTTCGGCGTCGAATTCAGGACAAGCGCGGGCCATCCCCCTGCATCACCGCTTCGTTCAGCCGGTCAAGCAGCCACAGCAGCGCCGGGTCGTTGGCGCGGGCGCGGTGGTACTGCACCGTCTCGCGCATCGGCGGCATGGCGAAGGGCAGGGGGGCGAACGCGATCGGGTAGTGCGCCGCCGCCGCACGCGCCAGCCGCTCGTGCATCACCGATAGCCGCTGCGTGCCCACCAGCAGCGGCGGCACTTGCGCGAAGCCTGGCACCACCACTTCCTCGCGCCGCGTGATCCCGCGCGCGCGCAACTGCGCTTCGGCGAACGACAGGCGCGCCAGCCGCCCGATGCGCACGGTGACGTGGCCTGCCTGCGTGAACGCCGCTTCGTCGATGCCGGCCTCGAACAGCGGGTTGCGGTCCCATCCGGCCACGACGTGGCGTTCTTCCAGCAAGGGCCGCGCCGGATGGTCGAGGCTCACCCATTCGGCGGGCACGATCAGCAGGTCGATTTCGCCCCGGTCGAGCAGGTCGGCGGCGTTGTCGTCAGGGGGCACCACTTCCAGCGCGATGCCGGGCGCGAGGTCCGCCAGCCGCAGCGAGAGCGGCGCGAGCACGACGCTGGTAATGTAGTCCGACGTACACACCCGCACGCGCCGTCGCTCCGTCTCGGGCGCGAAGTGGGTGGGCTGGCCGATCAGCACTTCCATTTCGGCCAGCACCGACTTCAGCATCGGCTTCAGCCGCAGCGCATAGGGCGTGGGCACCATGCGCTTGCCATGCGGGGACAGCAGCGGATCGCCGAACCACTCGCGCAGCCGGGCGAGCGCGGCGCTGGCGGCGGGCTGGCTCAGGTACAGCCGCTCCGCCGCGCGCGTGACGCTGCCTTCATCAAGCAGCGCGTCGAGCGCCACCAGCAGATTCAGATCGAGTCCCTTGAAACGCATGATCCATAAATATCATGGATGGTTTTGGATCAGAACAAATCGTTTTCCTGATTGAAGGGCGGGCCATACCTTGCGCGGCGACAAGTGAGAAAACTCCTGGGAGATTCCATGCGCACCCTCATCATCGGCGCCGGCATCGGCGGCCTTTCCGCCGCCATTGCGCTCGGCCGCAAGGGGCACGAAGTGACCGTGATCGAGCGCGACCCCACCTGGTCGGTCTATGGCGTGGGCATCATCCAGCAGGCCAATGTCGTGCGCGCGATGGACCAGCTGGGCGTGCTCGACCGCTTCCTCGATGCCGCCTGCGGCTTCGATGCGGTCGAGGTGTTCCTGCCCGATGGCAGCAAGGTCGCGCGCATTCCCGCGCCGCGCCTTGTCGAAGGCAAGCCCGCCAATGTCGGCATCGGCCGTCGCGCCTTGCAGAAGGTGCTGGGCGATGCGGCAAAGGAGCAGGGCGCCGATGTCCGCCTCGGCCTCACCGCGACCGCCTTCGACGATGATGGCAAGGCCGTCACCGTCGCGCTGTCGGACGGCGGCAGCGAGGCATTCGACCTCGTGATCGGCGCCGACGGAGTCTATTCGCAGACCCGCGAGGCGATCCTGCCCGAGGCTGAAACCCCGCAGTTCACCGGGCAGGCCGTGTGGCGCTACAACTTCCCGCGGCCCGCCGATCTCGACGCGCTGCAGATCTACAACGGCCCCACCGGCGTCGGCCTCGTGCCGATGAGCGCGGACACGATGTACATGTTCGTGACCACGCCCGAACCCGGTAACCCGCGCTATCCGCGTGAAGGGCTGGCCGATGCGATGCGCGCCAAGGTCGCGGGCTGCTCGCCCCAGATCCGCGCGCTGGGCGAGGGCATCACCGACGACGATGGCGTGGTCTATCGCCCGCTCGAAGGCGTGATGGTGCACGGGGACTGGCACAAGGGCCGCATCGGCCTGCTCGGCGATGCCGTCCACGCCACCACGCCGCATCTGGGGCAGGGCGCTGGCATGGCGATCGAGGACGCCATCGTGCTGGCCGAGGAGCTGGAGCGCCACGCCGACGTCGATGCCGCGCTCAAGGCCTATCGCGACCGCCGCTACGAACGCTGCCGCTACATCGTCGAGGCGAGCCTTGCGATCTGCAAGGGCCAGCTGGGCGAAGCACCGCCGGTCGACAATCACAAGGCGACGGGCGAGATGTTCGCTGTCGTCTCGCAACCCATCTGACTTTACCAAGGAGCGACACGCCATGAGCCGCGTCACCGAAATCCGCTACGTCGGCTACGGCGTCGAAAACTTCGACGCCGAGAAGGCCTATTACGCCGAAACCTGGGGCCTGGACCCCGTTGCCGAAGCCGAGGGCCTGGCCTGGTTCAAGGCGCCCGGCGCCGACGAACACCACGTCGTGCAACTGCGCAAGGCCGAGGCCAATCGTGTCGACGTGATCGCGCTGGCGGCCGACAGCCGCGCCGATGTCGATGCGCTGTTCGCCAAGGTGCAGGCGGCAGGCTGCCGTGTGGTCCACGAACCGCGCGACCTGACGACGCCGGGCGGTGGCTACGGCTTCCGCTTCTTCTCGCCCGATGGCCTTCAGTTCGAAGTGTCGAGCGACGTCGCCAAGGGGCCGAAGCGCGATCTGGCGCGCTGGGAAGGCGTGCCGGTCAAGATCAGCCACATCGTGCTGCACAGCCCCAAGCACAACGAACTGGTGGCCTTCTTCACCGAGGTGCTGGGTTTCAAGGTGTCGGATTGGCTGGGCGATTTCATGTGCTTCCTGCGCTGCAATTCGGCGCACCACCGCATCGCCATCCTGCCGGGGCCGCCGTGCCTGAACCATGTCGCCTACGACATGCTGTCGGTCGACGACATGATGCGCGGCGCGCATCGCCTGAAGCTGAAGGGTATCGACATCGGCTGGGGGCCGGGCCGCCACACCGCGGGCAACAACACATTCAGCTATTTCGTCACGCCCGGCGGCTTCGTCACTGAGTACACCTCGGAACTGGAAGAGGTCGATTTCGAGGGCCACCAGCACAAGGTCCACGTGCCCGCGCCGCTGGTGATGGACCAGTGGGGCATCGGCGTCGGCGGCCCGCAGACCCTGCCGCATCCCGCGCCCAACCCCGGCCTGTTCGAAGCGGTGGAAGCATGAGCGCGCGCCGCGCCGGCCTTGCGTTGGCGGCGCTGCTGGCGCTGGCCGCCGGGCCGGCGCTGGCGCGGCCCGCGCACGACGAAACCAAGCGTAATCGGGCGGTTGTCACCGCTTTTGCGCACCAGTTCTATGATCTGCGCGATGTGCGCGGCGCCTTCGAACGCTATGTTGCGCCCGACTATATCCAGCACAACGCCGGGATCGTCGATGGGCGCGACGCCGCCGTCGCCGCGCTCGATCCGATGTTCCACGCCGAAGGCTCGCACTTCGACATCAAGCGGATCGTGGTCGATCGCGACATGGCGGTGATCCATCTGCATGGCCGCACAGGCCCGCAGGGCAATGGCGGGACCGTCGCCGACATCTACCGCCTGAAGCACGGCAAGATCGTCGAGCATTGGGACGTCCTGCAGCCGATCGCCGACCACACCGTCAATCCACATCCTTATTTTTGAGTGAGTTGAATGGCACTTTTTGAATACTTTCCGAACTACATCTGGAACCTGTCGGTCGCGATCGCGCTCGAAAGCGGAGGCCAGATCGGCGAGATCATCGACATGTGCCAGCCGATCCGCGATGCGGCGGCGAGCGGCGCGGACGCGGGCACGCCGCAGTTCATGGCGCAGTGGGTGGCGATGGGCGACAAGCTGCTCACCCTTGCCGCCGAGGACGAGGCCAAGGGCCGGCTGTTCTCCGCTTCGAACAAGCTCGAACGCGCTTCGCTCTACCTGATTACCGCCGAGCGAATGCAGGGCCACGGACACCCGGGGCGCAAGGAAACCTTCGCCAAGGCGCGCGCCGCGTTCGACAAGTCGACCGCGCTGGGCCAGCTCAATCGTGAGCGCGTCGAGATCCCGTTGGCCGAAGGCACCATGCCCGCGCTCTACACCCGCGCGCCGGGCGATGGTGCGAAGCCGGTGGTGGTGTTCTGCAACGGCCTCGATAGCTGCAAGGAACTGCTCTACTGGACGCGCCTGCCGGAAGAACTCGCGCGGCGCGGCATTTCCACGCTCTGCGTCGACCAGCCCGGCTCCGGCGAGGCGCTGCGCTTGCAGGACCTGCCCGTCGATCCGCATAGCGAGAGCTGGGCGAGCAAGGCGGTCGACTGGCTGGAAACGCAAGCCGACGTGGACCCGAAGCGCATCGGCATGACCGGCATCTCGCTCGGCGGCCACTTCGCGCCGCGCGCGGTCGCCTACGAGCCGCGCTTTGCCAGCGGCGCGGTGTGGGGCGCCAACCACAACTGGCGCGAGGTGCAGGACAAGCGGATGAAGCGCGAGGGCGAGAACCCTGTGCCGCATTACTGGGCGCACGTGATGTGGGCCTTCGGCGTGCAGGACATGGACGATTTCCTTGCCCGCAGCACCAACATGAACCTCAACGGCCACATGGACAGGATCAAGGTGCCGTTCCTTGTCACCCACGGCGCCAATGACCGCCAGATCAGCGTCGACTATGCCGACGACCTCTACGACCAACTGGTCAATTCGCCGCGCCGCGAAAAGGTGATCTTCACTGCGCGCGAAGGCGGTGTTGAGCATGTCGGCGCGGACAACATGGCCTATGGTCGCGACCTGATCTCGGACTGGTTTGCCGAGACGCTTGGAGGGAAAACCGCATGACGCGTCGTTTCGTCGATCTGTCGATCCTGCTCGAAAACGAGGTCGTGACGGATCCGCCGTTCATGCGGCCTCACATTGAATACCAGAAGCACGGCGAGACGCTGCCCGAACTGGCTTTCTTCTTCCCGGGCGTCACGGCCGAGGACACGCCTGATGGCGCAGGGTTCGCGGCGGCCGAGAAGGTCACGCTGACGACGCACAACGGCACGCACCTGGATGCGCCGTGGCACTTCCACCCGACTCAGGACGGCGGCAAGCCTGCCATGACGATCGACGAAGTGCCGCTCGAATGGTGCTTCCAGCCGGGGGTGAAGCTGGATTTCCGGCACTTCCCGGATGGCTACGTGGTGACCGCGCAGGATGTCGAGGACGAACTGAAGCGCATCGGCCATGAATTGCAGCCGCTGGAGATCGTGCTGGTGAACACGGCGGCAGGCAAGGCGGTGGGCAATCCCGACTTCGTCAACATCGGCTGCGGCATGGGCTATGAAGCGACCATGTACCTGACCAGCCGGGGCGTGCGCGTGACCGGCACCGACGCGTGGTCGTGGGATGCGCCCTTCAGCTACACCGCGCAGAAGGTCAAGGAAACCGGCGATACCTCGCTGATCTGGGAAGGCCACAAGGCCGGGCGCGATATCGGCTATTGCCACCTCGAAAAGCTGCACAACCTGGAAGCGCTGCCCGCCAGCGGCTTCACCGTCAGCTGCTTCCCGCACAAGATCAAGGGCGCGTCCGCAGGCTGGACCCGCGCCGTCGCCATTTTCGAGGACTGAGTCGATGCGTCTTGCCACCCGTGCCGATGGCTCGCCCGATGGCGAATTGATGGTCGTTTCCGCCGATGGCGCTCGCTGGCGCGCCGCCGGGGCGGAATGGCCGAACCTGCTGGCCGCCATGGAGCATTGGGATGTGGCAGAGCCCGCCTTGCGCGCGCTGGCAGACGCTGAGGGCAGTGGCTGGGAGGCGTTCGAACCCACGCAGGCGCGCGCGCCGCTGCCGCGTTCGTGGCAATGGCTCGATGGCTCGGCCTTTTCCACTCACGGTGATCTGATGCAGGTGGCGTTCGGGCTCGATCCGATCTCTTCGGACCGTCCCTTGATGTATCAGGGGATGTCCGATCGCTTCCTCGGGCCATGCGAGGAAGCCCGCTTCCCCAGCGAGGCGGATGGCATCGACTTCGAGGGCGAATTCGGCGTGATCGTCGATGCCGTGCCGATGGGTGTCAGCGTCGAGCAGGCCGCGCGGCACATCCGCCTGCTGGTGCAGATCAACGACTGGTCGCTGCGCGCGATCGCCCCGATCGAGATGAAGACCGGCTTCGGCTGGGTGCAGGCCAAGCCCGCGTGCAGCATGGCGCCGTTCGCGGTGACGCCCGATGCGCTGGGGGCGGACTGGCGCGAGGGGCGCGTGTGCCTCGACCTCTGCGTTGATTGGAATGGCGAGCGGTTCGGGCGCGTGGCGGGCGAGGAGATGGCCTTTTCGTTCCCCGAACTCGTCGCCCATGCCGCGCGTACGCGCGATCTGGTGGCGGGCACGGTGATCGGGTCGGGCACCGTGTCCAACGCCGCCTATGCGGAGCGGGGTTCCGCCTGCATTTCCGAGCGTCGTGCGATCGAGATGATCGCGCACGGCGCGCCGCGCACGCCCTTCATGACCGATGGCGATGGCGTTCGCATGGTTGCGGAGACGGCGCAGGGCGGGCAACCGTTCGGCGGGATCGACCAGCGTGTTAAGGTGATTGGCATGGCTTGAAATATTCGCTCTGGTGCAGGCATCGTCGTGACCTGACGCTGGCGCTGAATATCCTGTAAATCGTTAGAAAATCCCGATTTGGTTCGATGCCGCGAATATTACAGTCGCGGCACATACGTCATTATCTCGCAACAGGTTCGACTTACCGCGAATCCCATCGGCGCTCGTTCTTCCGGGCGCCGCGCTTTTGGGGCGTGGGGGCGCGTCGTTTTCAGATGGCTAGAAAGCCGGTTGTCCTGTTGCAGGAGCCCGATGTCACGCGACGTCGGATGATGGAATTCAACCTCGAGATGGAGGGCTTCGCGGTGCTTGCGCCGGAGTCGCTGGCGGAGCTTGAGCGCTCGCTGCGCGACGCCGACTTCGATCTTGCGATCCTCAACTGGGAGGGGGCGGATCGCCAGGTGCTGTCCGCGCTTCAGGCCCTCAAGTCCGGCACCGACGGGCGCTATGTGCCGCTGCTGGTGATCGGCGGGCCGGTGAGCGAGGATGACCGCCTTGTCGCCTATCAGGCGGGTGTGGACGACATCATGGTCAATCCGTTTTCGGTGGCCGAACTGCTTGCCCGCATCCGCGCAATCCTGCGGCGCACCTCGCCCGAGCTGGGCGGGCGGATCGTGCGTGTTGCCGGGCTGACGCTCGATGTCGACAGCGGCCGCGTCTCGCGTGATGGCAAGGACATGCACCTCAGCCAGACCGAGTTCCGCATCCTGCAATACCTGATGGAGCACGCGGGCAAAGTGCGCACGCGCGAACAGATTCGCGCTGCCGTGTGGGAAAAGGCCGGTCAGGTGGAAATCCGCGCGATCGACGTGCGCATCACCCGGCTGCGGCGTCACCTGCGACTGGCGGGCGGCAACGAGCTGATCCGCACGATCCGTTCGATCGGCTATGTCCTGACCGACGAACAGCCGCGCGCACAGTGGGAGCGTGCTGAAGCCGAAAAGCTGCTGTCGCAGGCCTAGGCCTGCGCCGGGGTGTCCCCGGATCAGCTCAGCAATTGCCCGATCGTGTCGCGATCCAGCGTTCCGGTGGGCGCAATGCCACGGGCCTGCTGAAAGGCCCGCACCGCATCCGACAGCGCCACCGGGTCGCCGGCATCCTCGCTGGTGCCCAGAAAACCCATCGCCACCAGCCGTTCCGCGATCCTGCGCAGCATTGCGGGATCGACCGAAGCGCCAAATTGCGCGCCGGGATCGCGTGCGGCGGAGGCTGCTACGGGTGCGATCGGCGGGGCGGGCGCAGCCAGTGCGCGGCTGGATGCCGACGAGGCCAGCGGCGGCGTTTCGACCCCGTCTGCAGCGGCGGTTGCCGCAGCGGCGATCGAGACGCTGGCCGTCGGGCTGACGTCGTCGCCCTCGGTTGTGGGGCTTGCCGCGGCGGGCGACGGCTGGCGTGCTTCTGTCGGCCAGCGACTGTCTTCATCGTGCGGTGCGCTATCGACCGGCGGCGTTGCCTGTTCCAGCATGGGCGAGGCCGCGGTCGAAGTCGGCGGCGGGGCAGCGCGCAACGCTGCGCCCGAAAGGCAGGCCAGCCCGGCCACCACGCCCGAAAACGCGATTGTTGCCCGACCGGCGCGCACCCCTGCGGACCGTCTCAATTGCCGGTGAAGGTGCCGGTAGCGGTGGTCGTGCCCCGATTGCTCCCGGTGATGGTGTTGCCGTTGATCGAGTTCTGGTCGCCGGTGATCTGGTTGTAGACGCAGTACCCACACGAACTGATCGAGCGGTACATCGTCGTCACCTGCTTGCCCACGGTTTCGACTTGCGCGTTCGCGGCTTCGGTCTGGTGCAACTGGGCCGAGGCGAGCGCGCGGCTGGCGCCGCCGTTGTAGCCGAGCGTACCCCAGGCGGCAGCGGATTCACCGGCCAGCGCAGGCGTGGTGAAACCGGCGATGACGAGCGCGGCGGAAGCGGCGAGGGTGGCGATCTTGCGAAGCGTCATGGCAATGCTCCTGATGAAACGGGTCAGCCCTTGGGCTTGGTCGAGATGGCGAAGCCCGATTGCAGGCCGATCGCGGAAATGGTGACGGCGCCGGTGGCGCTCGACTGTTCGCCGTCGATCGTGCCCATCGAGGTGACGCTGCCCGAGTTGATGGCGTTGGTCTTGATGTTGGAGATCGAAACGCTGACCGGAGCGCCCGTGGAATTGCTGATGGTGGTGGCATCGCTGGTCAGCGTCTGGCGGGGGTCGTACGTGACGACCGCGCCCTGCGACACGAGGCTGATGGCGTTGCCCGATCCGCCAAGGATCTGCGGATTGTTGATGCTGCCGTTGAGCGTGACGTTGCCATTGTTGATGGCCGTCAGCGTGGTGTCCTGGTCCGCGACGATCTGCGCGGCGGCGGGCATGGCGGCAAGCGTGGCCGCGCAGGCTGCGTGCAAGGCCAGATGGCGAGCGAATCGGCAGGTGTTCATCGTCATTCTCCGGTCCCTTGCGCGCCGTTCCAGCCGGCCTTGAAAACGACGAAAAGGAGGGGCCGCGAAGCCCCTCCTTTCCGTTTGGAGACGGATGTCGAAAAACGCCATCCGCGTGTCCGCTTACTTCGTGAACAGCGTGAACGCCTGCGAGGCCGAAGCGCCGATCGCAGCGGTCGAAACGCTGTTGTTGACGCCGCCGGCGATCGTCGCGCCGCCGATGCCCGAGTCGACGTTCACAGCCGAGAAGTTCGCGGCCAGGATCGTCGGCGTGCCGCCAACCAGGTTGTTCGAGATCGCCGAACCGGCACCCGACACGTCGGTGACCGAGAACGAGTACGAAGCCGAGGCACCGATGCCCGCAACGCTGATCGAGTTGTTGCTGCCATCGGTGTTGCTGATCGCGACGGTGCCGATCTGCGTGGTGTTGGTCACGCCGGGCAGCGGATCGACGTCGAGCGCGGCGACATCGCCGGTGGCCGAGTCATAGGTGCCGCCATTGACAGAGGTGATCTTCACGCCATCGGTGCTGAACGCGGCGTTGCCGTCGGCGTCGATCGTCGCGCCGATGCCGGCCGAGTTGGTCACGTCACCGCTGTAGACGGTCAGCGCATAGGAAACGCTGGCCGACGAACCGAGGGCAGCGGCCGAAACCGAGTTGCCGTTGGTGCCGGTGATTTCGACGGCGTCGATGATGCCAGCCGGGTCGAGCGTGGCGTTGTCGGTGGCGCCGGGGCCGGTGACGATCACGTTGGCGGCGTTGGTCGAGGTGACGGTCAGACCGTTGGCATCACCACCAGCGGCCTGGCTCAGGTTGAAGGTGCCGGTTTCCGAACCCGAGAGAACGGTCGACGACACACCGGCGCTGGCCGACGAGCCGATGCCCGCGAAGCTGACCGAGTTGCCGTCGCCGGCAACGCTGCCGCCCGCGATCGACGAACCGACGTAGACCGTCTGGGCTTCGCCGTCGGCGTTCAGGTCGTTGGTGGCCGTGACCGAGGTGGCGGGCGCGGTGTAGCTGAACACCTGGTCGCCGGCGATCACGGTGGTCGAAGCGTTCAGACCGGCCGAGGCGCCGAGCGCGACGCGCGAAACGCTGTTGAGCTGGCCAGCAACGCCGCCCGAAACGTCGATCGCACTCAGGTTGGTGACGCTGCCCGCGTTGGTGGCGCTGACGTTCAGGTTGTCGGCGGCGAGGACGCCGGTCAGGCTGCTGTCGGTCGAGGTGGTGGTGTTGAAGCCGACCGAGGCGCTGGCGCCGAGGGCTGCGCCGCTGACCGAGTTCTTGGTGCCGTCGAGCTGCGACACGATCATGCCGGTGCCGACGCCGGTCGAGCCGAAGTCGTTCAGTGCGACGCTGTTCTGGTTCGTGGCGGTCACGGTGGCGTCAGCGCCTTCGGTGCCGATCGTCCACGTGTCGGCGACCTGCGCGTGCGCGGCGGTGCTGGCGAGAAGAGCGGTCGCGCCGAGCAGCGCGATCTTCATCTTGTTGATGGTGGTCACGTTCATACCCCTATTGTTCTTGGTAAAAACCCCGTTTCTAGCCCCGTAGGTACTAGCACGTGCCCATTGGAGTGGTTCCTTGAAACAACGGTGACTCTACGGAGAATCGGGCGATCTATTTGCTTAATGGAAGTGCAATATTTCACCGCGATAACTCACCAATCCACTGATATTACGCGTTTTATCGTGGTTTCACTTCATTCGAGCCGACCGTCGGTGCAGACGCTGCGGGGGCCTGCGTCTGGCCGTTCTGGCCTTGCAGAGCGCCCCTGGGAGCCGTTTCCGGAAGTGCGGCGGGCGGCGCAGCGGGAACCGGCATCAAAGGCGCCGGAGTCGGCATCCTCGCCCCCTGCTTTGGCGCCTTCTTACCCTTTTCACGCTCGAACTGTTCGGCTTCCTGCTGGTTGACCGCACGGTGGTAGCCCTTCAGCGCATCGACCATGCTGCGGCAGTTGTCGGGCACGATCGGCATGGCGGCCAGCACGTCGGCGACCGACAGCGCCACCACGTCGCGGGTCGCTTCCTGCAGGCGCTGCTGGTCGTTGAAGCCCAGCGTGCCGGTCACCAGCGTGCCGTTGCCGCCGCCCATGATCCGCGCGATGCCAAGCCCGCCCGAACGATAATAGATCTGCCGGTTGAGCGAGCTGATCGCCATCGTCATGCGGTCGCCGGGACGATACATTTCGGCCGACACTTCCAGCGAGGCCCCGCGCACGTCGTAGTAGGGCCCCACGCCGCCCACGCGCATGTCCATCGACGGGCCGCCGATGAAATCGAGCGCGGTGAACGCTGTCGAGATGATGAAGTTGGGCGCGCGCGTCTGCTGCGCTTGCGCCAGCGACTGTTCCAGCCCCGGGCCGCCGAACTGGCGCAGGGCGCGCTCGGTGTTCAACTCGTAGTAGTTCATGGCGAGGCCGCCCGCGCGGATCACCGATTCGGCGGCCCAGATCGCCGCGGTGCCCTGCGGCAGGAACGAGCCGGTCGCGCCTTCGTAGCCGTACGAGGTCTTGCCGGTGCCGTCCGAATGCACCGCGATGCCGAAGCGGATCTTGTTGAGCACGTGGCTGTCGCGGATGCAGGTCAGCGCCTTGACGATGTCCTCGCTCGGCAGGCTCTGCTGCGGCGGTGGTGCTTCCTTCAGCGTGATCCTGTGCCGCGTCGAAATGGGCAGCCCGCACCCGGCGAGCGGCAGCATCGCTGCCGCTGCAACAAGGATGCGGGCCGCGCGCCAAGCGGAAGTGCCGACGGTGTTCTGGGTCAGGGTCATGGGATCCGCTTGTCTGGCCTGCCCTGCGGGAACAGCGGGGGAGGCGGGCTTGTCTGGGTATCGGCAATGTGGTCGGCCGCATCATCGTCGAAGCGGCGGTTAACCATGATCAGGCGGGCTTCTTGCGTTCTTCGATCTGCACCGCGCAGGGGCCGAGATAGGTCTGCTTGAAATCGAACGTCGCGAGGTCCGTGGCGTTGGTCATGAACATCTGCGCAGTCTGCGTGGCCGGATCGTAGTCGGACAGGATCATCAGCTTGGACACGCCGCCATCCATCGGCAGGGTCAATTCGACGCGTTCGGGCCACAGGTCGATGACCCGTTCGAACGTGCCTAGCGTTCCTGCGGTGAGACCGTCCGGATCGGACAGGATCCTGGTGCGCCGGTCGATCGGTTCGGCAGGTTCGGTCGCATCGGGCGGCGGAGTGGTGCGCGCCGCGATCGGCGGCAGGCGCAGCGACAGCGCGTGATAGCTGTCGAACGTGATCTCGTTGCGATCCTGCTGCTTGAGCGGGTCGAGATTGGTCGCATGTCCCAACCGGCAGTTCAGCGTGCGATCGGGCAGGCGTGCGGGCTCGGCGGTGGCGGCTGCGGGCCGCGTCGCGCCTGCCAGGCAGCCCGGCAGAATCATCGCCGCGACAAGCGCGGTGGTCAGGTTGCGGAAACTGGTCGAAGTCATGTGCGTCATCCCGTCGCGCAGCGCGCTAGACGCTTTGCGTGACTATCGTGTGACGCGTTCGGGTCGACGCTGTCCGGAAACTGTCGCATTCGACCGATAGGCGGCTGCCATGGGCGGCCATGTCACATTTCGGGTCACGCGCGCGCTGCGCCTGGCGTTGCTGCCGCTGCTGGCCGCGCCCATGTCGGTGCGCGCGCAGGACCCCGCAACATTGCTGACACCTGCCGCGAGCGAGATGGATCGCCAGTGCCTGACGCTCGCCGTTGCCTATGAAGCGGGCAGCGAGCCGCTGGCCGGGCAGCAGGCGGTGGCCGAAGTCGTGCTGAACCGCATGGCGCACCCGGCGTTTCCCAAGTCGGTATGCGGCGTGGTGTTTCAGGGCTGGCGGCGCAGCACGGGGTGCCAGTTCACCTTCACTTGCGATGGCGCGCTGCGGCGGCGGTTGCTGCCCCGCACGCTGAGCGCGGCGCGGGCGGTGGCGGATGCCGTCCTGTCAGGAGACGCGCCGCGCCGCGTGCCGGGCGCGCTCAACTACCATGCCGACTATGTGCATCCGTACTGGGCGCCCACGCTCGATCGCGTGACCAAGCTGGGCGCGCATATCTTCTACAAGCCGCAGACCGGCGGTGTTCCGGTTTCCGGCAAGGAGCGCGACTGGTCGCTCGACCTGCCCGACCCGCAGGTGATCGCGCGCGCCGCGCAGGTCGATGCCGCAAGCCTGCCCGCGCTGGCCGCGGTGGCTGCGCCACGCATGCGGACGGCGGCACCGCACGATCCGCAGGTCTTCGCGCCCTGGGGCCTGCCGCTGCAACGTTAATCAGCGGCCCCAGTGGGCGATGGCGGGACGCAGGTCGTTGCCGGTCAGTTCCACCACCAGCACCCGGTTTGCCTGTCCACCGCGATCGTCGCGCGCGGCCACGCGGACCATGACGGTGCGGTCCTTCCAGATATCGGGATCATCGAGCGCGATCGCCACGCGCTGCCCGGCAAGCTCGCGCTTGCGTTCCAGGATCTCGGGCGAATCGTCGCGCCCGTCGAGCATGGCGCGGATCGCCAGCGGATTGGCGAAGCGCGTGTCGAAGGCCTGCGCTCCGCCATCGACGGTGGAGACCGCGGCGATGCGCGCGACGAGTTGGGGCGTGAAGCCGCGCACCTCGCCCAGTTCCTCGACCGTGCGCGGGCCATCGTTGCGCGCCGAGATCCCGCGCGGCGTGTAGTATTCGCTTTCCGCACCGTTTTCCTGCGTTTCGTCGTCCTGATCGACCCAGTCTCCGAACGAGGCGAGCGCGATCGCGCGCTGCTGTTCGGGCACGCCCAGTCCTTCGAGCAGCCAGCCCATGTTCTCGCCGTCCATGCGGTTGAGCATGACCTTGCCGCGCTCGTCCTCGACCGTGATGTCGAGCGCGACGCCGCCGAAGCTGCGGTGTTCGGTGCGCCCGTCGATGGCCCACTTGGCGCGCACGCCTTCGCTGGTCAGCCCCGCGACCGCCATCGCCACGCCCGCATCGGCGGCGGCGGAAAGACGCGCGGCCTGTGCCTCGGCAGAGAGCGTGTCGATGCGCGTGGCGGTGGCCTGCACCAGCGTGGCGGCAATCGCCGCCATAGCGCCGATCCCGGCGACGACTGCGACCATGACATAGCCGCGCTCGCTGTCCGGCAGGCGGCCGTCGCGTATCACGGAATGCGGCCCTTGGTCTTGAACGGTTCGAGCGTGGAGATCTTGGCGCGCATCTCCTCGGTGATCGCGGAAAGGTCATCTGGGTTGCGGATCACATGCGGCTTGATCAGCACGATCAGCTCGGTGCGGCGCTGGGTGTTGGTGGTGGTGCCGAACAGCAGGCTGCCCAGCACCGGAATGCGCGACAGGATCGGCAAGCCGTTCTTGTCGAAGCTCTGTGAATTGCGGAACAGACCGCCCAGCGCGATCACCTGCCCATCCTGCACCGCGACGGTGGTCGAGATCTTGCGCGTGGAGATCGTCGGCGAATTGAGGTCGGACGAGGTGGTGGTGGAAACGTCGCTCACCTCCTGCGCCACGTCGAGCAGCACCGAACCGCTGGCGTTGACGCGCGGGGTGACCTTCAGGATCACGCCGGTGTCGCGGTATTCGATGGCGTTGACCACCGGGGCGTTGGAGCCGATCGTGCTTTGCGAGCTTTGCGTCTGGATCGGCACCTGGTCGCCCACCTGCAGCGCGGCGGTCTGGTTGTTCAGCACCAGCAGCTTGGGCGCGGAGACGACCTTGACGTTGGTGCGCTTTTCCAGCGCGTTGAGCGTGGCCGAAATGTCGTTGGCGTTGGAATAGAAGTAGGAGAAGCCCGGCAGGATGCGCGTGGGATCGGTGCCCGAGGTGCTTTGCGACAGCGCGAAATTGGAATTTCCGGTCTGGAAGTTCCACTGCACGCCATAACGCAGGTCGTCGTTGAGCCCGACTTCGGTGATCGCCGCTTCGATCATCACCTGCATCGGCACGATGTCGAGCTTGCGCAGCGCGTCCTCGACGATGGCATAGTCATGGGTCGAGCCATAGACCACCACGGCGTTGTTGACGTCGTCGGACGAGACGCGGACCTTGAGCGCGCTCGCGGCACCGCCATTGCCCGATGACGCATCGCCAAAGCCTGCGCCGTTGCGGCGCGGCGCGCCGACGGGCTGGGCCGCAGGGGGGGCGTCGATGCCGTCTCCCTTGTTCATGCCGCTGCCGACCCCGTTCTGGTCGGCGGTCGCATCCATGCCGCCCGCGCTGTCGCCGCCGATGCCGAAAGTGCTGTTCAGCGTCTTGACCAGATCCTTGGCGCGGCCGTTCTGCACGCGATAGACGAACAGGCGCGCTTCGTTGTTGGTCCCTTCGCGGTCCAGCACCTCGACCCAGCGGCGCACGTCCTCGAGATATTGCCGTTGCGCACTGATCGCGATCACGCCGTTCAGCTTGTCCATGCCGATCAGGCGGACCATGCCGCGCGTCGGCGCATCGGGCGCGTTGATCAGGCGTTCCAGCTCGGGCACGATCAACCGGCTGTCGGTGCGCTGCGGCACATAGAGCGCGAAGGACATCGAGCGCAGCCAGTTGACGTCGAACTGGGCGATGATTTCGTGCGCAGCCTTGCGCTGGGCGGCGGTGCCCGCGATCACCAGCGCGTTGCGGGCATCGTCCACCTGTTGCACCGCGCCCGGCACCACGCTGTCGAGCAGCTTGCGCAGTTCGGCGGCATTGGCGAACTGGAGCGTGACCGTCTCGCTGCCGAAGCCGCGATCGGGCAGGAACGACGTCCCTTCGGCCTGCGCCGCCGCCACGGTCATGATGCGATAGCCGCTGCCCTGCCACACCATGGCGAGGTTCGCCTTCTTGAGCGCGGCTTCGAACAGCTCGATCAACTGCTGGCGGCCCACCGGGCCAGGCGTGGCAAGGCCCACGTCGACATCGCCGTCGACGCTGACCGAATAGGGAATGCCCAGCGTATCGCCGAGCACGATCTTCGCCAGCGTGCGCACGTCGGCGCTGGGGATGTTGAACTCGATGTTGCCCTTGGGCGTCTGGCGCACCGGCGCGCCGCGCGAAGGCGCGGTCGGCGGAGCCTCGCCGCCGACGATGGTGGTCTGCACGCCATCGGGCATGGGCGTTGGCGGCGGCGGGGCCTGCATCCGGCCGCGCTCGACCGGCTCGATCACCTTGGGGGCGGAGGCTTGCGCTGCACTCGGTGCCAGCGCCAGTACAAGCGCCAGCGTACGGGCGAGGGAAGGGGGCTGGTTCATCGTTCTCACTCTTCGCTCTCGCTGCTTTCGCCGTCCTGCCCTGCGGGCGCGGTTGCGCCGAAGGCCACGGAAATGGTCTTGCCGTCCTTGCGGAAGCGGCCTGAATTGTCCTCGATTGCCAGCAGGCGCCAGCCGTGGAAGGCGCCGCCCGGAACCATGCGCAACACGCGCTTGTCGGGGGTGCGCAACAGCAGCACGCGGCGGCCGCCTGCGCGCATCGCGCCGAGCACGAAAGCGCCACCGACGGGGCCTTCGGGCGGAGGCGCCGCCTGCGTGCCGTCGGCTGCCGTTGCGCCGCTTGCCCCCACCAGTCGCATCGGCGAGAACAGCGAGGGCCGGTCCGCCAGATTGGGCGCGGGCAGCGCGGCGGTGTCGGGCAGCCGCCATTCGGGCGCGCGGCCTGCGCTCGCCACCTCGGGCATCTCGCCGGGCAACGGCAGCGCAAGCTGCACGGCCGCGCCCGCCGCCAGCAGCAGCGCGCAGGCCGCGGGCAGGACCGCGCCGTTAGCGCCCGTCGGGGCTAAGGAAAGGAGCCGAAGCTTCAATTCTGACATCCACCAGATCCGATTTGAAATTGCTGAGCGCGTCGTCGGCGATCACCGTGACGCTTTCCACCGACAGCGCAGGGCGCGTTTCATTGAGCCGCGCGAGCACGGCGGCGAGCTGGGCATGGCCCATGCGTGCCTCGATCGCGGCGCGCGCCCAGCCGTCCTCGCCGGGCATCGCCTCGCTTGCCTTCACGTCCGCGCCCAGGCTCGTCACGATCGCCTCGATGCGTTCGCGCAAGGCTTCGTTGGCTTCGTCGGCGGATGGCGCGGCCATGAAGCGCGTCCGCATTGCGTCCTGCTGGCGCTCCGCTTCGTGCTGCAATACGCCCACGGCGGCGATGCGGCGTTCGTTGGCGGCGAAGGTCTGCGCCAGCATCAGCCGCTGGTCGGCGCGCGCGGAAAATCCATCGACGATCGGACCGATCACCAGCGCCAGCACGCCCGCCACGGCGACGATCAGGAGCAGCACCGCGATCAGGCGGCGCTCTCGCAAGGAAAGCTGTCTCATCGTCCGCCTCCCTTGCGGGCTTGCGCGGTCAGGTCGAAGGGCTTGCCCACTTGCGTCACCGCGCTCGCTTCGGCGCGGTTGGCGCGCACCCACACGAAGGCGCCCGATTGCTTGAGCGCGCTCACCACGTTGACCTCCTTCGCAGCGAATCCGGCAAGGCGCACGCGTTCGCCATCCCATTCCATGCGCTGGATCCAGGCATTGGCGGGGAGCGCGCGGTCGAGCGCGGCCAGCACCGCCAGCGGCTGATGCGCCCGCCGCCGCGCATCGAGCGTCTCGACCCGCTTCGCATTGGCATGGAGCCGGTCCTCGATCCGCCGCACCACCATCAACGCCGGGTCCTGCGCATCGACCAGCGCCTGCAACCTGTCGACCTGCTGCTGGTCGCGCAGCACCGCCGCGCCGACATTCACGAGCGCCAGCACCGCGACCGCACTCCACCAGAACCGGCGCGCCTGCGATTGTGGCGGCAGGATCCCGGCGGCGCGCATCGCGGGGGCAAAGTCGAAGGCGAGCGATTGCCCGTCCTCGGCCAGCGGCCCGACGTGCGCGACGGCAAGGCCTGCCTCGGCCAGCCCCGCTGCGATCGTGCCCGCCTCGGCCCGCGTCATCGCGCCCACGCGCACGGCCCGCGTATCGGGCTGAGGCCCCGGCCCGGCCACGGCAACGGCGGTGACGATGCTGTCGGCGGCCACCGGCATGATCCGGTCGATATCGAGCGCGACCAGCGCCGCCAGATCGCGCAAGGCCATCTTCGGCAGCACGAGGTGGCGCACCAGGCACAGCGCATCGGGCACCACCAGCGTATCGGTCGCACCCTCGCTCGCCACCGCGATGCGCCCGCGTTCATAGCGATGCCACGCCGAAAGGCTCTGCCCGGCCACGAAGCGCTGCGGCAGCATCGCGGCCAGTTCGTCCACCCACCAGCGCCACCCTGCGCGGGCGTACCCCGCCAGCGTGGTCATGTCGGCGTTGAGCAATTCGGACAGGTTCACGAATCCGCTCCGCAATTGCGGTCGCTGGGGCAGGGCGCGGTCTGCGCCGAAAGCGGGCGCACCATCAGCACCGGCCAGCGGCGGCCATCGCCATCGGCAAAGCCCAGCCGGATGCGCACCAGCTTGGGCAGGTCGCGACGGCCACCCCAGCCGATCTGCCAGGCATCGCGGCCCGACAGGCGATCCTTGCCGAAATAATCGATCTGCACTTGCGTTACCTCGTCCACCAGCGGCACCGCCTGCCAGCCATCGTTGAGCCCCAGCCGCGGGTCGATCCCCGCAAGCGTGGAGGCCGAATAGAGCGTCAGCGCCCGGGCAGGCGAAATCGCGAGGCGGAACTGCTGCAACGCGTGCGGCCCGCGCGCATCGAGCGCGGGCGCGGCCCAGGTCATCTGCGTGGCCGAGCCATAGAACATCAGCGTATCGCCATAGCCCTGCGTCACCGGCAGCGCGCGCGTCTGTTCGATGCGGTGGCGCAGCAGCGTCTGCGCCGTGACCACTTGCGCCGTCGCGGCATCGCGCTCCGATCCGGTGCGGTCGATCCGCGTCTCGAGGTCGATCACCGCGAGCACGAGGCTCGAGACCAGCCCGAACACGAACAGCGCCACCAGCGCCTCGATCAGCGTGAAGCCGCGTTGGCCCTGCGCGCTCACGATCCCACCTTCAGGCTGTCGAGCCGCGCCAGCACCGTGCCTGCTGCGGCATCGCGCACCACCACGTGCAGCTCGCGCAAGGGCCGGCCCGCGCCGCCCTCGCCATAGGCAGTGCTGACAATCGTCCACGCCATGTCGCCATCGCGCCCGCTCGGCGGGATCGCGGGTGCGGGCGTATCGACGCTGGCGGCGGCCATGACCGAGCGCGCCAGCAGGATCGCCTCGCGCTGCTGCCCACCGCGCGCGGCGGTCTGGCCCATCTGCCACACGGTTTCGAACACCACGCCCGCCATCAGCGCGACGATGGCCAGCGCGATCAGCGCCTCGACCATGAGGAAACCCGCGTCCTCGCGGGCGGGAGCCTTACGCATCACCGGGCCTCGCTTCGCGGAACAGGCCGGTGTCCGGCTCCACAACATAGTCGGTCGGCCCTTGCGTGGCGATCAGGCGGATGCGTCCGCCGCTCGCGCTGCCATCGGGATGGAACCAGATCTGCGCGGGCACCATGCGCACTCCGATCCGCCCGTCCTCGTCGAGCGGGACGGGCTTGTCCGCGCCCGCGGCCAGCGCCGCGCCCCGGTTGGCCACCGTCAGCGCCACCGCCGCATCGGTCCGCGTCGCACCGGCGCGCGCCGCGCCCACCGCTGCCGCCAGTTGCCCGCGCGCATGGCGCAGCGCCAGCGCATCGCGCGATCGCTCGATCGCCGGATAGGCGATCCCGGCGACGAGCCCCACCACCGCGAGCACGACCAGCGCCTCGATCAGGGTGAAGCCACGCTCGCGCGCGTCAGCAGGCGGAAGGGGAAGGGCGCGGACCATCGCCGTTTACCAGTTGCCCAGATCCTTGGCTTCGCCATCGCCGCCTTCGGCGTTGTCCGAGCCATAGCTGTAGATGTCGATCTCGCCGTGCTTGCCGGGGTTGCCATAGCGATAGGGCTGGCCCCACGGATCGTTCAGCGCCGAGGCATTGGGCAGGTAGGGCCCGCGCCAGTTGGGCATCGCCTGCGGCTGCGTCACCAGCGCCGTCAGGCCCTCCTGGTTGTTGGGATAGCGCCCGGCGTCGAGCCGCAGCAGCTTCATCGCCGCGTCGATGTTCTTGACCTGCACCTGCGCGGTCTGGCTCTTCGAGCTGGACAGGTACTTGATCACCTGCGGCCCGACGATGGCATAGAGCAGGCCGAGGATCGCCAGCACCACCAGAAGTTCGAGCAAAGTGAAGCCATTGGCTTTTATCGCGTTGTTTTTCTTGATCATTGCGCCACTGCCAGATCGTTGAAGCCGAGGATCGCAGCCATGATCGAGGCGACCATTGCCGCCACCATGACCCCGAGGGAAACGACGATCGCGGGGGTCGCGATCGCGATGGCGCGTTCCAGACGCACCTTGACGTCCCGGTCGAGCACCGTCGCCAGCCGGCCCAGCATGGGGCCAAGCTGCGAGGTCTCCTCGCCGGTGCGGATGAAACTGAGCGCCATGGGGCCAAGCACCTTGCGTTCGGCCAGCGGCGCGGCGAGCCCGCCGCCCTGCCGCACGAGGTCGGCCACTTCGCCCACGCCCTTGTTCATGAAGCGGTTGGCGATCGTGCGCCGCGCCAGCACCAGCGCGGCGGGCAGCGGCACGCCGCCGTCGATCAGCGCGCCCAGCGTGCGGGCAAAGCGCACCGTCTCGATGTTGCGGACCAGCGTGCCCAGTTGCGGCACGTCGAGCACCGTGCGGTCGAGCGTGGCGCGCGTGCCCGGCTGCGCCAGCATCTGCCGCGCGGCGAACACGCCGCCTGCGATCACCGCCAGCAGGATCAGCCCCTGTTCGCGCACGAAGCGGCTCAGCCCCATCACCGCCAGCGAGGCGGCGGGCAGCTTGCCCGGCGGGGCCGAGGCGAACAGCGGCTCGAACTGCGGCACCACGAACAGCAGCATCAGCGCGATCACGCCGAGCGCGATGGCCGTCAGCGCGATGGGATAGGTCATGGCAGACGCGATCATCCGGCGCTGCTCGTCGGCCTGCTCCAGCATCTGCGCCAGCCGCGCCATCGCCTGCCCCAGCTGGCCATTGGCCTCGCCCGCTTCGGCCAGCGCCGGGGCAAGGGCGGGGAACACGCCGCCTTGCGCATCGAGCGCGGCGGACAGCGGCGCGCCTTCGCGCACGGCGGAGAGTACTTCGCCAAGGCGCGGGCGCAGCAGCGGATCGTGGACGTTGTCGACCGCGATGCCCAGCGCGCGGTCGAGCGGAAGCCCCGCCTGCAACAGCACGCCGAGTTCGGCAAAGAAGTTGGTGGCAAGGCGGCGCACCTTGCTGTCCGCCCCCTTGCGCCTGGCCCCTCGCGCGGCCTTGCCGGTCAGTTCGACCACCTCGATCGGCTTCAGCCCCGACTTGCGCAGCGCCGACAGCGCGCCCTCGCGCGCCGTCGCCTCGATCCGGCCGGAGACTTGCGCGCCGGCCCGGTCGAGCGCGCGATAGCGGAAGGTCGGCACTTTGCCTCAGTCCTCGCTCGACACGCGCAGGACTTCCTCCAGCGTGGTCAACCCGCGCCGGGCCTTGTCGATGCCATCGCTGCGCAAGGTGCCGAAGCCTGCCTTCGCGGCGGCCTGCGCCACCTTGCGCGTATCGGCGCGGTGGAGGATCAGCGCGGCCATGTCGGCGTCGATGCGGATGAACTCGAACACCGCCATGCGGCCCGCATAGCCCGTGTGGCGGCACTGTTCGCACCCCACAGGCCGCCAGAACATGCGCCAGCCGTCCTCGAGATCGCCCTTGGCGACACCGAGCCGGGCCAGAACCGCCTTGTCGGCCTTGTACGGCTCGCGGCAATGCGGGCACAGGCGGCGCACCAGCCGCTGCGCCAGAACGCCGGTCAGCACGCTCGACAGCAGGAACGGTTCGACCCCCATGTCGAGCAGTCGCGTGACCGCGCCCGCCGCCGTGTTGGTGTGCAGCGTGGACAGGATCATGTGCCCGGTCAGCGCGGCCTGCACCGCGATCTGCGCGGTCTCGGTGTCGCGGATCTCGCCCACCATCATCACGTCGGGGTCCTGGCGCAGGAACGAGCGCAGCGCCGAGGAGAAGGTATAGCCGATCGCCGGGTTGACCTGGCTCTGCACCACGCCGGGCAGGCGATATTCGATCGGGTCCTCGATCGTGGTCAGCTTGCGTTCGTGCGAATTGAGGTGTGCCAGCGCGGCATAGAGCGTCGTTGTCTTGCCCGACCCGGTCGGCCCGGTGACGAGCATGATGCCATGCGGCTGCGTCAGTGCGCCCAGGAATTGGGCTTCCAGATCAGCGTCAAAGCCCAGGGTCTTGGGATCAAGCGCGAGCTTCGACTTGTCGAGAATGCGCATCACCACGCTCTCGCCGTGGATCGATGGCGCGGTCGCCACGCGCAGGTCGATCTCGTGCCCGCGCACGGTCAGGCGCAGGCGGCCATCCTGTGGCAGGCGCTTTTCCGCGATGTTGAGATTGGCCATCACCTTGATGCGGCTCACCACCGGGGCGCGCATCGCGGCGGGCTTGGGCGGCATCTCGCGCAGCACCCCGTCGACGCGGAAGCGCACCGCCAGCCGGTCGTCGGCGGGTTCGAGGTGGATGTCCGAGGCGCGCGCATCGACCGCATCGGCGATCAGGCGGTTGACCGCGCGGATCACCGGCGCATCGCTCACCAGATCCTTGAGGTGTTCGAGATCGGCCTCGTCGATTTCGTCCTCGACGTCCTCCTCGGTCTCGGCGCGGTGGAGGCGGTCGATCCCGGCGTCGATATCGCCGCCGCGCGCGACGAGGCGCTCGACGGCAAGCCCGGTGGCAAAGGCGATCCCCGCCGCCGCGTCTTCGTCGAGCGGGTTGGCCATCGCCACGCGCACCACGTCGCCATCGATCGAAAGCGGCAGCGCGCGCCGGTCGCGCAGGAAGGCGTGGCTCAGGTTCGCGATCAGCGGTGCGGTCTCGGGAAAGGTCACGCCATCGACCAGTGGCAGGCCGGTCGCGCGCGCCAGCGCCTCGGCCAGCGCGTCCTCCGATATCAGGCCGAGCCGTGTCGCCACCTTGTCGAGCGTCTCGCCCGTTTCGACCTGCACCAGTTCCGCGCGCGCCAGCGCCTCGTCCGACAAGCCCGTTTCGCACCGCAGCACGGCGGCAAGACCGCTGTGGGCCGCAGGGGCGGTGATGGGGTCGGCGAGCGAAGACATGGTTGAGACGTGCCCTGGGCGAAAACGGCGAAGCGAAGCCATGCGCATCGCGCCGCCCCCTTCCGGGCGCCCGTTTATGCGCGTGATGTGACAGAATGATTTCGATTTCGCTTCGATGAAGTCGTGCGCCGTGAATGAAATATGTTGACCAAAAACTGTAATATTCGTTTCAAACCGGACCAAAAGGCAGGACTTGCTGTCGAGAGAACCTGTCACAAAACCAATTTCGTCTCAAAAATTACACATTGGGGGACCAATGCCGCGCCGGAGGAATCACGGGGGCATTTCTTCCATGTGGCGGGGCAATGATCATTAACGCACAACCTTGGTCGCGCCGCGCTGCGGTGGTTGCGCCCGCGCTGGCTGTCGCCCTGACGGCGGCGCCTGCCTGCGCGCAAGAGGCCGCGGCGCCTGTTGCAGCGCAAGATGCGGCGCCCGCCAATGCCGAGCCGGAAGCGTCGGGCAAGTTCACTGTCGATTCGATCGAGGTTGTGGGCGCAACCGCGCTCAGCGCCGACGAGATCGAAGGCATCGTCTATCGCTACACGGGCGAGGGCCGCACCGCGGCCGACATCGAAGCCGCGCGCAAGGCCCTGCAGGACGCCTATGCGGCCAAGGGTTATGAAGCCGCCGTCGTCGATATTCCGGCGCAGGACGAAGCCTATGCGCGCGCCGGGATCGTGCAGATCCGCGTGTCCGAAGCGCCCGTCGGCGAAGTCCGCATCGCCGGCGCGAAGCACCATTCGACGGATGCCTTGCGCGGCCAGCTCCCCGCGATCCAGCCGGGCAAGCCGCTCAACCTGCGCGCGCTGCAGACCGAGCTGGTGCAGGCCAACCGCATTCCCGACCGGCAGGTCCAGCCGAGCTTCCGCCCGAGCAAGACCGAAGGCGCGATCGACGTCGAACTGAAGGTCAAGGATCAGCTGCCGTTCCATGGCAGCGTTGAACTGGGCAACGACAACAGCCCGAACACGCATCCGCTGCGGCTGGCCGCTTCGGCGCGCTACACCAACCTGTGGGGGGCCGGGCACACCGTCTCTGCCTCGTACATCGTCACGCCGCAGGACCGGAAACAGACCGAGGTCATTTCGGGCTCCTACAACGCGCCGATCCTGGGGTCGCCGTGGTCGCTGGTCCTGTTCGGCTACAAGTCGAACAGCAACATCGCCGCGCTGGGCGGTACGCAGGTACTGGGCAACGGCTGGCAGGTGGGTGCGCGCGCGATCTACCGCCTGTCGGGCGAACGCGTCGACCAGTCGTTCTCGATCGGCCTTGATTACAAGGACTTCAAGCAGGATATCGTCATCGCGTCGAAGGTCGCGAACAAGGCGCCGATCCGCTACATCCCGGCGGTGCTGGGTTATTCGTGGTCCTATGCGGGCGACAAGTCGCAGTTCGACGTCAACCTCAACGCCACCTTCGGCCTGCGCGTGGTCAAGCGACTGGAATGCACCGATCTTGCCGGTTCGACCTGCACGTCGGTCGAGGACCAGTTCACGATCAAGGACTATAACGCGCGCGAGAACTTCACGCACGTCAACGCCGACATCAGCGCCACGCGCCTGATTGCCGACGACGTCAGCCTGATCGTCAAACTGGCGGGGCAATATGCCGACAGTCACCTCGTTTCGAACGAGCAGTTCGGCATCGGCGGTGAATCGACCGTGCGCGGCTACTTCCAGTCGCAGGCCGTCGGCGATCGCGGCATTGCCGCGACCTTGCAGGTCGATGGGCCCTCGCTGGCAACATACCTGCCCGATTTCGTGGGCGAGTTGCGACCCTTCGTGTTCTTCGACAGCGGCATCGCCAGCCTGATCGACCCGCTGGTCAATCAGGAATCGACGTTCCGCCTCGCCAGCATCGGCGGCGGCATCCGCTATCGCCTGTTCAAGCATCTTTCCGGCGGCGTCACGGTGGGCGTGCCGCTTCTGACCAACACCACCACGCGCGCGGGCGACACGGCCACGGGCAGCAGCTTTGGCGCTCCCGTCACCGGCCGTGCCGGGCACCCGCGTATCACCTTCTCAGCCAGGGGCGAATTCTGATGGCGTACACTTTCTTCGGGCGCGAGCGCCGGGCTCTCAAGAGCCTTGCCGCGCTGCTTTGCCTGTTGATCGCAGGGGTCGCGACCCCCGCTTCGGCCTGGTGGAACAAGGATTGGACCTACCGCAAGGCGGTGACCGTCGACACGACCAGCGTCAGCGGTCCGGTCGGTCGCACGCTGGTGCTGGTCCGCCTGCACAACGGCAACTTCACCTTCACCGAATCGCTCGAGAACGGGGCCGACCTGCGCTTCGTCGATACCGACGACAAGACCCCGCTGGCCTACCACATCGAAGGCTTCGATCCGAAGTCGGGCGTGGCGACGGTGTGGGTTTCGGTGCCCGTGCTGAACGGCGGCGAAAAGAAGCAGATCTGGCTCTATTTCGGCAACCAGAACGCGCCGGTGGGTGAAGACGCCAAGGGCAGCTTCGATCCCGATTACACCGCCGTGTACCACTTCGGCGAAAAGCCGGGCGAGGCCAGCAAGGACGCGACGGCCAACGCCAACAACGCCACCAACGCACCTGCGGGTTCGGAAGACAGCGCGATCGTGGGCCATGGCGCACACTTCGTCGGGCAGGGCGGCGTGACCATCGCGCCCACCCCGTCGCTGGCGATGACGGCTGGCGCGCCCTTCACCTTCACGGCCTGGATCAAGGCCGAGCAGCTTTCGGGCGAGCAGCAGATCCTGGGCCGTGGCCCGCTGTCGATCGGCGTGGCCAACGGCATGCCGTTCGTCGCGCTGGGCGCGGCCCGCGCCGCCGCGACCGCGCCGGTCAAGCAGAACGACTGGACCCACATCGGTGTCGTCGCCGATGGCCAGACCATCAAGATCTACGTCAACGGCGTTGAAGCGGGGGCTGCCTCGGTCGCGCTTCCGGCCATCGATGGCCCGATCATGCTCGGCGGCAACTTCATCGGCTCGATCGACGAAGTGCGCCTGTCGAAGAGCGCGCGCCCGGCATCGATGATGATGACCATGGCCAATTCCGAAGGCCCAGCCAACAAGGTGGTGGTCGTTGCCGAAAGCGCCGAAAAGGCGGGCGGCAGCGCCAACGTCATCGGCTTCATCGTCAGCAAGCTCGAACCCGTCGACGCCGTGATCATCGCGCTGTGCATGGTGCTGCTCACGCTCGCGATCTGGCTGATGGTCGCGAAGACCCGCTACCTCAACGCGGCGGAGAAGGCGAACAGGCAGTTCTTCAAGCGCTTTGCCGAAATGCACGAAAATCTCGTGCCCGTGGCGGATGTCGCCGGGGTGAGCCAGCCCGAAGCGGCCTACATCACCAAGGCTTCGCCGATCGCGCGGCTCTACAACATCGGCATCGAGGAGCTTGACGTGCGCCGCAACGCGCTGGGCGCGCGCCCGCTCTCGGCCGAAGCGATCGAAGCGATGCGCGCCGCGGTCGATGCGCAGTTCGTCGATGAAAACCAGAAGCTCGACAAGATGATGGTGATCCTGACCATCGCGATCTCGGGCGGTCCCTTCATCGGCCTGCTCGGCACCGTGATCGGCGTCATGACCGTGTTCGGCGGCGTGGCCATGGCGGGTGACGTGAACGTCAACGCCATTGCGCCGGGTATCGCCGCCGCGCTGCTCGCCACGATTGCGGGCCTTGCCTGCGCCATCCCGTCGCTGTTCGGCTACAACTACCTCAACGGCCGCATCAGCGCGCTCGCCGACCAGATGCGCGTGTTCATCGACCGCCTCATCACCCGCCTTGCCGAAATGCAGGCTGATGCCGCCGAAGCGCGGCAGGCTGCGGAATAAGGAGCGCGTGCGATGCAGGTAGGTGGCGGCCGCAAGGCCTACGACGACATCAACATCACGCCGATGCTCGATCTGGCATACGTGCTGCTGGTGATCTTCATCCTCATGGCGACGGCCTCGGTGCAGGGCATCAAGGTCGATCTGCCCAAGGCGAGTTCGGCCAAGAGCCTCGTCCAGCCCAAGACCATAGCCCTGACCGTCAACGATCAGGGCCAGGTCTTCATGGATGCGTTCCCGGTCACGCTGCCCGATCTCGAAACGCGCCTGCGCAACGCCAAGGCGTCGAACCCGGAAGTGCCGATCGTGCTCAAGGGCGACACCACCACGCAGTACGGCAAGGTGATGGAAGTGCTCGACCTGTGCCGCAGGCTCGATCTGTCCAAGGTCGGTCTCGTCACCGGCAAGCCCGGCGCCTGACGGACCTGACGTGACCACCACAACCCCTTCCGCGCCGCCCCCGCAAGGGAAGAACGACGGGTTCGATCCCGATGCCGGGCCGTCGCTGCTGTCGCGGCTGCTGCCGGTGGGCGCGATCGTACTCGTCGCGCTTGGCGGCTGGTGGCTCTATGGCCAGATCACCGCGACGGGCACGGTGAAGGTCGACAACGAACCGCCCGCGATCAGGGCGGAGATGCTGCCGCCTCCGCCGCCCCCGCCACCGCCACCTCCGCCGCCGGATACCCCGCCGCCACCGTCGCCCGATCCCAATCCGGCGCCCAATCCCGAACCCGCGCCCGCGCCCGACCAGCCCGCGCCGATGAAGATCGACGGGCCCGCGCAGGCCGGCACCGATTCCTATGGCATGAGCTCGGGCAAGGGCGGTGGCATGGGCGCAGTCGGCGGCACCGGCACGTGCGTCGGCCCCACCTGCGGCGGCGGTTCGCCGATCGCGACGGGCTTCTACACGCGCTACCTGTCGGGCGCGCTGCAGGACCGCATCCAGGACAACGACAAGGTCAACCGCCAGATCTTCACCGCCGATTTCTCGGTGTGGATCAACGCGTCGGGCCAGGTCACGCGCGCCGAACTGCTGCGTTCCAGCGGCAACGGCAAGCGCGACCAGTTGCTGCTCGCCATCCTGCAGGGCGTGCGCGGCCTCGATGCGCCGCCTTCGGCCCTGCGCTTTCCGCAAAAGATCACCGTGAGGGGCAGCCGTGGCTTCTGACCCGGCAACCCCCACGGCCAAAACGAACAACCGGAGTTTTCCGATGCGTAGCACGCTTCACCGTTCCACCGCGCTGGCCCTGAGCATCGCGGGCCTTTTCGCCGCTGTGCCCGCTTTCGCGCAGGCCGATGCCGCCGCCAGCGCAGGCCAGCCTGCCGCGGCCGCCGCGCCGTCGCCCGATGCGATGACCAACCTCATCCGCCTGCTGGTGGCCAAGGGCACGCTCAGCCAGGCCGATGGCGATGCGCTGCTGGGTCAGGCGCAGGCCGAGGCCGCTGCCGCGCGGGCTGCGATTCCCGTTCCGCCGCCGCCCCCGCCGCCGGGCGCGGTGCGCGTCGCCCACGTGCCCGAAGCGGTGCGCGCGCAGATCCGCGACGAGATCCGCCAGGAAATCATGGCGCAGGCCGCGACCGAAGGCTGGGTGACCAAGGGCCAGGCCGCGCCCGAATGGACGCGCAAGGTGCGCCTGTACGGCGACGTGCGCGTGCGTTCGCAGTCTGACCTCTATTCGAAGCTGAATTCGCCCTACCTCATTGACTTCGCCAGCCTGAACGCGAACGGTCCGACCCCGCTTACGACGGCTGCGGATCTGGCCAACGTCACCAAGATCAACAGTACGCAAGATCGCGTCAACCGCCTGCGGCTGCGCGCGCGCCTCGGCATCGAGGCCAACGTGCTCGAAGGCGTGACCGTCGGCGCAATGGTCGGCACGGGCGACGATAACAGCCCGATCACCGAGAACGTCAGCCTTGGCGGCGGTCTCGCCAAGCGCGACCTGTGGCTCGATACCGCGTTCATCAAGCTTCAGCCCAAGTCGTGGGCCACGCTCACCTTCGGGCGCTTCGAGAACCCGTTCAACACCACCGAAATGCTCTACGACGCCGACCTGCGCTTCGATGGCGTGGCAGCAAAGCTCGCCTACGACGGCGTGACGGGCAATGGTTCGAGCGTGAGCCTGACCGGCGGGGCCTTCCCGATCGACTACGGCAATTCGAACTTCCCCAACATCTCGATCGACAAGCAGCGTTACCCGAGCAAGTGGCTGTTCGCGGGCGAACTCGCCTACAAGGGTGAGGTTGCCGACGGCCTGTCGGTCCGCGCCAGCGCCGGGTTCCACAGCTTCAAGAACGTGCAGGGCAAGCTTTCGCAGCCCTGCAACATGGACTTTGGCAACTTCTGCTCGACCGATGGCCTGACGCCGCTTTCGCTGCGCAAGGGCAACACCGTCTTCACCATGCGCAACCACGTGACCAATTCCACGGGGATCTATCCGCAGGTGTTCGGGCTGAAGTTCGATTACGACATCCTCGACCTCAACCTCGCCGCCACGGCGAAGGTGTCGGACGAGGTTTCGGCGCGCCTGTCGGGCAACTACGTCAAGAACCTCGGTTTCCACCGCAAGGACATCTGCGGCGGCGAGTTCGACACTGCCGCGGCGACGCTGCTCGAACCCTACAACAACTACGGCACCGACGGGAACGGGCTGCACATCTGCACCAAGACCAATCCCGCCAGCTTCATCGGCGGCAACACCGCGTGGCTGGTCAACGCCCGCCTCGGCCACGATGTGGTCGACAAGCAGGGTTCGTGGTCGGCCTTCGCCGAATACCGCTACGTCGAAAGCGACGCGGTGCTCGATGCCTATACCGACAGCGACTTCCACCTCGGCGGCACCAACGCCAAGGGCTACATCCTCGGCGGCGAATATGGCCTGCGCGATGGTCTGGCCATCGGCGCGCGCTGGCTGAGCTCGAACGAGATCGCGGGCGAACGCCTCGCGATCGACGTGCTCCAGATCGACCTGCGCGCGCGCTTCTGACCTCACGCTTGAACATCAGGGACCACGCCATGCTCGCTCGTCACGGTCAGCCCGCGCGCCGACGCCACCGGCTTCTCGCCAGCGCCAGCGCCGGGGTGCTCGGCCTGTTCGTCACCGTCGCGCCCGCCGATGCCCAGATGGCGCGTCTGCGGGGCGCGGTCGGCGTCGCGCCGGTCGTGACGGCTTCGCCTGCGACCACGGCGACCCCGCTGCGCGGCCAGCGGATGCAGGATGCGCTGGCCCAGCAGGCGGCCAACCGCGCGACGATCCAGTCGATGCGCACGATCGTGACCGAGGCGCGCACCGCCGCGCTTGCCGCGATCCGCGTGAAGCCGACCGATGGCCTGTCCACCCACGGCCTTGATCCCGCCGTGACCAAGCCGACGCTGGCGACCGAGGATGCCACCGGCCTTGCCACCTGGCAGGGCGCGGAGATGCCCACGCAGACGGTCGATGCGGGCGCCTACACCGTCACCGTCAAGCAGACGGATTCGCGCGCGCTGCTGTCGTGGAACAGCTTCAACGTCGGCGAAAAGACCACGCTGAAGTTCGACCAGACGCTGAATGGCAAGGCGCAGACCGACTGGGTCGTGCTCAACCGCGTGGTTGATCCCAACGCTTCGCCCACCACCATCCTCGGCCAGATCAAAGCCGATGGCACCGTGCTCGTGCTTAACCGTGCGGGCGTCATTTTCGGCAATGGCGCGCAGGTCAACACCCACTCGCTGCTGGCGAGCAGCCTCGAAATCGGCAACTTCGCCAAGGACGCGCCCGATGCGACCGACCCCGGCAACAGCTTCAAGGGCCTGACGCTCAAGGAGCGCAACGCCGCCTATCTCGAAAACGGCCTGCTCGGCCCGGCGTCCACCACCAACAAGTTCGCCACGATGATCACGTCGGCGCTGGCGGGGACGGGCACCTATTCGATCAGCGACCCGCTGTCGGCCTTCTCGCAAGCTGCCGAAGGCGCTGTCGTGGTCGATCGCGGCGCGAGCCTCAATGCCTCGGGCGGCGGCTTCGTCATCCTGACCGGGCCGAACGTCAGCAACGACGGCACGATCACCGCGCCCGAAGGCCAGGTCAGCCTCCAGGCGGGCCGCGCGATCAGCTACACGATCTCGACCGGCGATGCGAACAGCGTCGATCCCGGCATTCGCGGACTGCTGCTGCGCACCACCGCCGAAACCGGCGGCAATGTCGTCAACTCCGGTCTGATCGAGGTCAAGCGCGGCTACATCTCGCTGGGGTCCGACCTTGCGGGCACCGTCACCAACAGCGGGTTGCTTGCCTCCACCACCAGCGTCTCGCGCAACGGCACGATCTCGCTGACGGCGGGCCATGTCGTGATCAGCGCGGGCGAGGACCCGGCGCACGCCGGCGGCATCTCGATCCTCGAAGACGACAACGGCGAGACGCTGCCGCAAGGCACGGCGGACAGCCCGCCCAACTTCAAGGCCTCGCGCGTGGACATCGGCGGCATGTATGTCGCGGCCACGCTGGTCGGCACGCAGGCCGGGCTGCTCGGCCCGGCGCAGGTCGATTTCGGCGCGAACTCGATGCTGCTGGCGCCATCGGCTACGGTGTCGATCGGCGGTCGCGCCTCGCAGACCTGGGACCCGCAATCTTTCATCGCGCAGGCCCACGCCGCGCTCGATGGCAACGTGACGGTCGCGGCAGGCGCGGTGATCGACGTCTCGGGCGTCAAGGATGTCGCCGTTTCGGCGTCGCGCAATTCGGTCAAGATCTCGCCGCTCAAGGGCAACGAACTGCGCGATACGCCCAACTATCGCGATGAAAAGACCGACGGCAGTTTCACCCTCAACGGCCAGACCGTCTATATCGACCCGCGCAAGAGCGGCGTGCGGGCAGACGGCGTGAAGTGGATCGGCTCGCCGCTGATCGAGGCGGGCTCCGCGGCCAGCCAGATCGGCGCCACTGCGGGCGAACTGATGACCAAGGGCGGCACCGTCACGTTCGCGGTCAAGATCGTCGATGGCGCGGCCGATCCCGCCACCGCGCCCAAGGTCGTGATCGAAAAGGGCGCGACGGTCGATTTCTCGGGCGGCTGGGTCCGCTACGACGCAGGCTGGGTGCGCGAAACCCGCCTGATCCGCGCCGACGGCACGATCGTGCCGATTTCCGAAGCCGATCCCAACGGTGACTACATCGGCGTGGCCGACAGCTACGACGAGACGCAGACCAAGGCGGGCACGACCACCACCTACACCAGCCGCGCGCTCAGTGGGTCGCACTTCGAAGCGGCGTATGACGAAGGCCGCGATGCGGGCGGGCTGATCGTCCGCGCCTCGACCGGCACGCTCGACGCCACGCTTCATGGCGATGCCTTTGCCGGGCAGAACCAGATCGCCACCGGCAAGGTCGGCACGGCCACGTCGGCCCTCGCGCGCGATCCGCGCAAGTTGCAGGCCACCGCCGCGCAACTGCCGTCGGGCGGCTTCCTGCGCGTCGGTTCGTTCAGCGGCTCCAGCACCGTCGGCCTTGGCGGCGATATCCTCGTCCACGCCAACGGCGCCACCGGCCTGCCGGTTGGCCAGGGCGTGTTCCTGCTCAGCGACGCGCAGCTTTCCAGCGCGGGCCTTTCGGCACTGACGCTGCAATCGAGCGGCAAGGTCAGCTTCGGCGCGGGCAGCGATCTCGTGCTCGCCAATGGCGGGGCGCTGACGGTCGATGCCGGGCGCACGATCACCTTCGACGGCAAGGTCACCGCACATGGCGGCGCGATCGCTGCGCGCACCTACGAGCTGGGCGGTATCGTCCAGCGTTCGACCGTGGCGACCACGGGCTCGGCCTTCACCACCGCCGACGACATCAAGACGCTCTACGCCGAAGGCGATGCACTGCCCGATGCCTTCGACGTCATCGTCAACGGCACGCTCGACGTGTCGGGCCTGTGGAGCAACGACCTGCTCGCGGCAGGCGGGTTGCTGACGGGCAGGGCCTTCGTCGATGGCGGCTCGATCAGCCTCGCCGTTGCGCCCAAGGTCCTCGTCGCGCTCGGCACCAGCGAGGACACCGCCACCGACGCGGTCGACCTGACCGGCGACCTGCTGATCAACCCCGGCGCGCTGCTCAACGTGTCGTCGGGCGGCTATGTCGATGCGCGGGGCACCCTGTCGCTCGATGCGAAGGGTGGCAATGTCGCGCTGCTCAACGAGACGATCTACGCCTCGATCTCGCGCACCGATCCGTTCCTCGACGCGACCAGTTCGACCGACCTGTCGATCGGCGGCGAAAACCAGTCGGTCACGTTCACGCCCTATGACAACAACGACGTCGGCAAGACCGTCCGCTACGCGCTGACCCCGTCGGTCCAGCGCTCGGTGGTCCGCTTCGATGCGTCGAACCTCAAGGGCTTCAGCTTCGGCGGGGGCGGCACCTTCACGCTCGTCGCGCCCGAAATCACGCTGGGCGGGGAAAAGACCGCCAACAGCGCGTGGCTCGGCCTCGATTTCATCCAGAAGACCGGCTTCGGCGCGCTCGACCTGACCGCGTTCAAGTCGCGCACGTTCACCAACCTGTTCGACAACGGCGTCAAGGGCATCTCGGCGTTCCTCGAAACCAGCCGCTTCGTCATCCACGACGGCGAAACGCTGAACCTTTCGCAGGCGCTGCTGCCCAGCGTACTCGATCCCGATACCGCCGCGCGGCTGGCTGCGCTCGGCACCGGGGCCGATGTCACCTCGGTCGTCTCCGCGGCGATCCCGGTCGAGGCATGGGACCAGCGCGCCGCCAGCCTGACGCTGGGCGGCCTGTCCGAACTCGAAGTGGAACACGGCGGCGCGATCACCGGCGCGGCCGGCGCTTCGCTCACCATCGCCAAGCTGCTCAATGCGGGCACGATCCGCCTGATGGGCGGCTCGATCACCCAGCGCAGCGTGCTGCCCGAAGTACTCTATTCCAGCGCCATCGGCGTAACCGGCGAAGACCTCGGCGGCACCGGGCTCGATGCCGTGCTCGGCGCGCACAAGATCGTCGATGGCAACGCGCAGTATTCGGCCAAGGCGCGTTCGGCGCTCGATCCTACGCTGACCAACACCCAGCTGTTCTCGCTCTCGGGCAAGGACAAGACCCTCTATTTCCTCGGAAAGCTCGACGCATCGACCGGCGTGCGGCTGACCGATGGCAGCGTGACCGACCTGTCGGGCGGGGTGGTCTACAACCCGCGCACGGCGGTGCTGGCCAATGGCCGCCGGCTGGTTGCGGGCACGCTCTACGCGGGCGGCAGGCTCAGCACGGCGGCGGCCTATTTCGACAGTTCGTCGAAGTTGTTCACAGATTCGCTCTACGGCGCTGGGCGCACGCAAGTGCTCAAGGGCGGCAACGCCCTCGACTATGCCGCCGCCACGCCGGGGCTGGCCTTCCAGGCCGATGCCGGATCGCTGCTCGATCTCAGCGGCGTCAGCGCGGATCTCGACGTCCAGACGGACGCGGCGACGTATGAACTGACGCAGCAGTGGACCAATGGCGGCACGCTGTCGGTGCTGGCGGGCGGGTCGATGGCCGGGGCGACGATCCGCACCAAGGGTGGCGCCGCCGCCGCCGAGGGCGGGGTGCTCGAATGGCTCACCCCCACGCTGACGCAGAGCTATCTCGAAGGCGAAACGACCCGCAACCTGATCGCCGCCGACCAGATCATGCAGTCGGGCTTCTCGACGCTGGTGGCGCGCCGCACGCTGGGCCTGAACGGGGATGTCTCGCTCAAGCTGGGCAAGGCGCTGATCCTGTCGTCCGCCGATTCCGCCAGCGCCGCCGCGCAGGAACGCGATTACCAGACCGGCGTGTCGCTCGTTTCGAACGGCGATGCGCGCATCGAAGCGCCCTATATCCGCCTGTCGAGCCGCGCCCAGACCGCGCCGGGCTCGCTGGTCAGCACCGCGCAGTCGGGCTCGATCACCTTTGCAGCCGACAACATCGACCTCGTCGGCGCGGTGCGCATCGCCGTGCCCGGCACCACGGGCGAGGCGACCACGCCTGCCGGTTCTGTCCGGTTCGAAGCGGCGCGCGACATCCGCCTGACCGGCGTTTCGCCCGCGATCGCGAACGTCACGCGCCAGATCGGCCTGACCGGCGGTATCTATTCGACCGGCGACCTCTCGTTCACCGCGCGCCAGGTCTATGCCACCACCGGCGCCGGCAACCTGCAGCAGCTGATCGAGGATCGCCGCAACGGCACCGCCGATTCCGCGGCCTTGCCCTATCTCGTCGCCTCGCTGGCGCAGGGCGGCACCGTCTCGTTCGCGTCGAACGGCGCGACCGTGCCCGATGCGCCGCTTTCGGCGGGCAGCTGGGTGCGCGTGCTGGGCGCCAATATTCGCCAGGACGGCGTGCTGCGCGCCCCGCTCGGCCTGCTCGAAATCGGATCGAGCGCGGGCCAGATCATTCCCGGTTCGCTCACCTTCGCGCCCGCCACGCAGAGCGTGACCTTCGGCGCGGGCAGCGTCACCTCGGTCAGCGGGTCGGGCCTCAATGTGCCGTACGGCCAGACCACCGACCTTACCGAATACTACTTCACACCCAATTCCAGCAATTCGCTCACCACCGCGCCCAGCGGGCAGCTCGTGCTGGCGGGCGTGTCGATCGACGTGGCGGCGGGCGCGACCATCGACGGGCAGGGCGGGGGCGACATCTTCGCCTACGAATTCGTCTCGGGCACCGGCGGCTCGCGCGACGTGCTGTCGCGCTTCAACAGCGACAGCTTCTCGTCGAACGACGGCTACCAGTATGCCGACGGGCGGCAGGTCTATGCCATCCTCCCCGTTTCCAAGGCGGGCGAGGTCGCCGCCTACGATCCGCTCTATTCGGCGGACTACGGCGCGGCCGGTGGCGATCTCTACGGCCTCAACGCCGGTCGCACGGTGTGGCTCGATGCCGCGCCGGGGATCGCGGCGGGCGAATACCTACTGCTGCCCGCGCACTATGCGCTGCTGCCCGGTGCGCTGCGTCTGGTGGAGAACACGTCGGCAGCCGCACCGCTGGTCGGCGGCGCCAACACGCTGCGCGATGGCAGCGTCGTGGTGGGTGGCAACTTCGCCACCGCGGGCACGGCGTTCCGCGATTCCGCGCGCCGCTCGTTCACGGTGCAGGGTTCGGACACGTTCCTCAAGTACGCCAAGATCCAGCTCACCTCGGGCACCAAGACGTTCGATGACCTGGCCGACAAGAAGGGCCAGGTCGCGCCGCGCTCGCCGCTCGATGCTGCGCGCTTCGTGATCACGCCGGGCGCGTCCTTCACCGTCGAGGGCGATTTCAAGGTCGATGCCGCCAGCGGCGGTCGCGGCGCGCAGTTCGATATTGCGGCAGGTGCCATTGCCATCCGTGATGCCGTGTCGGGCAGCGGCACCGACGGCGTGCTCACCCTGTCGGCGACCACGCTCGCCAACCTCGATGCCAACAGCCTGCTGCTGGGCGGCGTGCGCCGCGAAAACGCCGATGGCACCACCACCATCGGCGTCGTCGCGCACGACCTGACGGTTGCCGCTGGCGTTTCATTGTCCGCGCCCGAACTGATCCTGGCCGTTGCCGGTGACGGCTCGTCGCTGACCGTGGGCCAGGGTGCCGCGCTCACCGCGACCGGGACGCTGGCCGACCAGAACGCGGGCGCGATCAGGATCGGCTACAGCGAAGGCGCGCAGCCCGTTGCGGACGCCGACAACACCGGCATCGGCGCACTGCTGCGCGTCGCCAACGGGCCGGAGCGTCTGGTCGAGCGCACCTTTGATCCCTTCCTCGATACCAGTGGCCCGCTGACCGCGACGCTCGCCATCCGTGCCGATGCTGCCCTGAAGGGCGACAGCATCGCCTTCGATTCGACCCGTTCGGTCCGCTTCGGCGCGGGCGTGGGCGTCGATGGCGGCGCGGTGAGCCTGACCAGTTCGTCGATCTCGTTCGGCGAAGGCGGCTTGGCGCCCGACATCGCCGGCCAGCTTGCCGCCTCGGACCGCCTGACCTTGCGCTCGGGCAACCTCATCCGGCTGGGCGCGGCGCTGCCTGCCGCCTTCCACGATCTCGTCATCGACGCGCCCGGCTTCGTGGCCGACGAAGGCGACGCCACGATCAAGGCGGGTTCGGTCACGCTCGGCAACAGCGGCAAGGCGCTCGGCGGCTGTTCGACGCTCGTCAGCAGCAGTTGCGGGCTCGACGCCAAACTGGTGATCGACGCCGATCGCATCGCGTTCAATTCGGGCACCGTGCGCCTGATCGGCTACGAAGGCGGCGTCACGCTGTCCGCCGCCAAGGGCGTCTATGTCCAGGGCCAGGGCGCGTTCGCGATCGACGATGCGGCCAAGCCGACGGGCGTCGCGCTGACGATCGACGCGCCGTTCATCGCCGACCACGCGCTCGGCAATACGGCGGACGTGAAGAGCGGCGGCGCCGACTACGCCTTCCTCACCACCGGCAAGGTCACCGTCGATGGCACCGGCCTTACGGCCGCGCCCGATGCGAAGGCGGTTTCGGCAGGCTCGATCATTGCCTTCGGCAGCCAGGACAGCGCGGTTGCCGCGCTCTCCATCGTCAACGCCGACATCCGCGCCAGCGCGGGCGTGATCAACGCGTGGTCGCGCGGCACGATCAAGGTCTCGGGCGACAGCACGCTCGCCGCGCCGGGCTTCCAGACGCGCATCGGCACCGCCGATGACGGCTTGATCGCCACCGCCGGTTCTGGCTCGATCTTCCTCCAGTCGCTGTCCGGTTCGATCCGGCTGGGCGAAGGCACGTCGCTCGTCACCGACAACGGCCTCGGCAATGCGGGCCAACTCGCGCTGATCGCCTCGCACGGGGATGTGGTGCTGGGTGCCGCGCTCAACAGCGGCATCGCGGCGACCAGGCAGCGCACCGGCTCGCTCACCATCGACGCCGGGCGCATCCTCGATGGCAAGGGCGATGCCTTTGCGCTCGACAGCTTCGTCACCGCCTATGGCAACCGCTTCCAGGGCGACCTGCGCCTGCACACCGGCTCGGGCGATCTTGGGCTCGCCGCCGGGCAGACCCTGCGCGCCGCCAGCGTCCGCCTGACCACCGATACGGGCCGCATCGATATCCTCGGCACGATCGACACTTCAGGCATCGATGTCTCGAAGATGGCGATGACCGACGCCGCCTACAGCACCGCGCGGGTCAACGGCGGCGACATTTCGCTCTATGGCGGCAATGGCGTGGCGCTGGGCGAAACCGCCCTGCTCAAGACCGGCACCAGCGGCTACAACGCGCTCGACAGCCGCCAGGCCAAGGCCGGCAATGTCACGCTGGGTGTGGTCCAGGACACTGCCGAGATCACCATCGCGCAAGGCGCGGTGATCGACGTTTCGGCGAAAAATACCGCCGACCGCCTCGTCGCGGTGACGGTCAAGGACCCCGAAACCCTCACGCAATCGACGGCCTACCGCCTCGCCTCGGGCGATCTCGGCGGTACGGTCACGTTCCGCGCCCCGCTCGTTTCGGGCAAGGTCAATGTCGATCCGGCTGGCACCATCCGCGGCGCGGCCTCGCTGTCGATCGACGCGTTCCAGCGCTTCGACCTCGATGCGATCGCCGCTTCGGGCCAGTACGCGGGCGTGACGCGCGGCAAGGATGGCGCAATCCACCTCGACGCTTCGGTGATCGGCGGCCTGCCGAATTTCCTTTCCGATAGCGACGCTTCGGGCACGATCCCCAACTTCGTTCGCAACTTCTCGGTCGCGCTGGCCAAGGGCGGTTCGCTCGAAGGCTACCGCCTGCGCCCCGAAGCCGAACTGGTCTCGGCCTCGGACATCGTGGTCGATTCCAACATCAACCTCGGCGCCGGACACATCACCGACTACGCCGCCGCGCTGGAAGCCGGGCTGATCGTCGCATCGCCGCTCGGGCCGGACAGCGCCGGGAATCCGCGCTATCAGGTCGTCGCGGGCAAGGAAGCCGAACTGTTCGCGCGCTTCGTCGACATGACCTTCCGCGTCGGCGGCGCGGTCACGGGCGAGGCGGGGGTCTTCTCGCTGCGCAGCGCGGGCAACCTGCTGGTCAAGAACAGCATCAGCGACGGCTTCTTCGCCTTCCACGACCGCACCGACGCCGACTACCTCAGCTACCAGCTGGGCGGCGCCAACCGCGTCTATCACCCCGGCGTGCTGGTCGATTGCGCCGCTGGCAGCACCTGCGACTATGGCCTGCCCTCCTACAGCGAATATATCGCCAACAAGGAGCGCCCCTCGGACGACGAGATCGTCCATATCGACCTGACCACCGGCCTGCTGGGCGGGCAATCGACGCCGATCTTCATCAATTCGCCCTACAGCGCGTCGGCCAACAGCGTTGCCGCCAATGGCACGGGCAATGGCATCGGCATTGGCGAGCTGTTCCCGCTGGTTGATGGCAAGGCGGTCAATTCGTCCGACATCAATCTTGTCGCGGGCTCCAGCCTGACCTCGGCCGATCCGCTGGGCCTCGATCGCAGCGCCAAGGGCTCGGTCGTGATCGCAGGCGAAAGCAGCTACCGCGTGCGCGCGGTCGCGGGCACGACGAAGATCGGCGACACGCTCCAGCTCGGCTTCGACGATGGTTCGGGGACGTATCTGTTCGCCAATGCGGGCGGCTTCCTGACCGGCGCGTTCAACGACTACGTCGATGCCGCGACGGCAGGCGATTACTACACGCGGCTCGACTGGGGCAGTGACAGCAAGCTGTCGGACGCGGCGAAGGCTGCGGCCACGACGTTCTTCGCGGGCCATCGCTTCATCAAGGAAGATGGCCAGGTCGTCGGGGTCTATGCCTCGCTCGATGAAGTCGCGCAGTTCCTGTCGGGCGATTTCGGCGCCAGCTACGCCACGCTCAACCGCGATATCGACCGCACCACCGGCGATCCGGTGGTCTACGACCAGAACCGCGTCACCTACCGTCCGCTGGTGCGCACCGGCAACGGCAACATCGCCATCGCCGCATCGACCGACGTCGATCTGGTAGGCTCGACCAAGGTGACTTACCGCGATGCGGCGGGTGCTTCGGTCGACAGCGCGGGCGATCCATACGAAGCGCAGAGCGACACCGCGCAAGTCGGCGGTTCGGCGGTCTACACCGCTGGCACGCGCCTCGCGCAGCTCGGCTCGGTCGCCACCGGCGCGACCGGGGCCGAAGTGGTCAACTACATTCCCTCGCCGCAGGGCCTGCTCGATTTCGCCCCGACCGTCACCGGCAACGGCGGCGACGTCACGATCGAGGCCGGACGCGACGTGATCGGCCGCCGCGACGTGTGGAGCGAGGCCTACCTCGGCTCGGGCACCGACATTGCTACCGATCTGCCGGGCTACGAAGCGGGCACCTCGACCTTCAACGAAAACCACATCGGCGGCGCCAGCCAGCGCTGGCGGGTCGGGACCATCGGTCTGGACAGCAGCGTCGGCGTGGTCGCGCAACTGTTCGGTTCGGGTGTCGGCGCGCTGGCGGGGGGCGACGTGGCGATCCGTGCCGGCCGCGACATCGGCGACCTGACCGTCGCGCTCGACAATTCGCTCGTCACCGACCGCACCGCCAATGGCGCGCGCGTGATCGTCACCAGCGGCAGCGGCAACCTCGCCATGGCGGCGGGCCGCGACCTGCTCGGCGGGCAGGTCGACCTTGCATCGGGCACGGGCACGATCACGGCCGGTCGTGCCGTTGCATCGGCGGGCGATACGCTGACCACCGGCTCCTACGACGATGACAGCAACACACCCGATACGCGCAACCTGCTGCGCCTGCGCGTGTCCGACGCCACGATCGCGCTTTCCGCGCGCGGCGCGGTCGATATCGGCGGCATCGGCGCGCTTGGCGCCGACCACGTCGGGCTCGACATCAGCAGCGTGCTCAACAGCGCCGGTTTCTTCAGCCCGGCGGCGGGCGTGTCGATCGACACCATCGGCAAGCTGACGCTGGCGAACAACCGCAAGGAGCTGAAGGTGCCGTTCGTCGACGTCTCCACGTCGCTTTCGGAATCCTCGTACCTGTTCGGCTATGTCCTGCCGCCCTCGCTGGCACTGACCTCGCTGTCCTCGGACCTCGTGCTGGGCAACGGTACGCCGGGCATCCTCTATCCCAGCCGCTTCGGCCAGCTCTCGCTCGTCGCAGGGGGCGACATGTCCTCGTTCGCGCTGGCGATGAGCGATGCCAACCCTTCGGATCTGCCGGGGGCGTTCACGGTCGCCAGCTTCACCGGCGGCGCGCGTTCGCTGTTCCGCACCAGCGGCCTCGGCTTCACTTTCGGCGGAGTCTATGGCGGGATCGAGGATCCCATGCTGCGGCTCTACCACGATCGCACGATCACCCATGCCGACGACGCCCGCGTGGCCGAAATCTACGCCGGCGGCTCGATCAGCAACGTCCAGCTTTCGCTGGCCAAGGCGGCGCGGATCAATGCGGGCGGCGATATCGTCAACTTCACCTTCGAAGGGCAGAACCTGCGCGCATCGGACGTGACGAGCATCGTCGCGGGCCGTGACATCACCGCCACCACCAGCGTGCCGCCGCTCACCTCTGCGATCGCAGGCAGGCCCTATGTCGGCATGACCAACATCGTGCTGGGTGGCCCTGGCACGCTCGTCGTCCAGGCGGGTCGCGATCTCGGGCCGTTCCTCAACTCGGCCACGGTCGGCGGCGTCAGCTACGCGGGCGGCATCCGCACCATCGGCAACGAGGCCAATCCCTGGCTCGCCGCGCAAGGGGCAGACATCACCGCGCTGTTCGGCGTGGCGCACGGGGCCAACTACACGGCGCTCGCCACGACCTATCTCGATCCGGCCAACATGGCGCTGCTCGACGGCGATCTGTTCGTGCAGAACGTCGACAGCGCGGGCAACAAGACGCCCGACCGCACCAAGCCGATCTATGCGGCCAAGCTGGCGCTGTGGCTCAAGGCCAATGCGCCCGATCTCTACGCCAGCGTGTTCGGCGATCTGTCGTCGGGCGCGACCGACGCGCAAATTTCCGAAGCCGCCTACGGCCGCACGACGGCGCTGTACCAGGCGTTCAGCGCAGGCCTGTCGCAGGACCGCCAGCGCCAGTTCCTGATCCGCGAGGTCTATTTCGGCGAGATCGCCGCGCCGGCCGATCCCAACGGCGCATCGTACAAGCAATACGTGCGCGGCTACCGCGCGATCCAGACGCTGTTCCCGGCCGAGGCGGGCTATACCGACAACCTCGCCACGTTCGAAACCGACGCGGCGACCGTCAGCACCGACCATCCGCTGGGCGAGGCGACCAAGAAGCTTGTCGATGGCGAGCCGGTCGTCGCGACCCGCGTGCTGACCGGCAATGTCGACTTGCGCCTTGCGACGATCCAGACCGCACGTGGCGGTTCGATCGACATCCTCGGGCCGGGCGGCGACTTCATCGCGGGCTCGGTGGTACGCACGTCGCAGCAGGCGGCGCGCAAGTCGACGCCGTACAGCGCGGCAGGCCTGTTCAACATCCGCAACGGCCTTGCCAGCAGCGTGATCCCGACCGGCATCGATGCGATCCCGATCGGCTATGAAGGCGTTCTGTCGCTGCGCGGCGGGGCGATCCGCAGCTTCACCGATGGCGACTTCCGTCTGAACCAGAGCCGCCTGTTCAGCCTTTCGGGTGGCGATATCACGATGTGGTCGTCGAACGGCGACCTCAACGCGGGGCAGGGACCGAAGACCGCCGCCAACTTCCCGCCGGTGGTGCTGAAGTTCTATCCCAACGGCTTTGCCGAAGTGGACTCGGCAGGCTCGGTCGCAGGCGCGGGCATCGCCGCGTTCCGTCCGACGCTCGACATTCCCAGCTCGCGCATCACGCTGCTGGCGCCGGTGGGCAAGGTCGACGCGGGCGATGCGGGCGTGCGCGCTTCGGGCGACGTGTTCGTGGCCGCCGCGCGCGTCGCCAATGCCGACAACTTCAAGGTCGGCGGTGTCGCGGTGGGCGTGCCCACCACGGCGGTCGTGGCCGCGCCTGCGGTCCCGGCCAGCGCTACCGCTGCCGCTACCGCGCAGGCCGCGCAGGCGGGCGCACAGCAGAAGGCCGATGCGGCCGATCGCCAGTCGATCATCCGCGTCGACGTGCTCGGCTACGTCGGCGGTTCCGACGAACCGTGCCCCAGCGGCAAGCGCGATGCCGATGGCAAATGCGCGAACTGAAGCAGGCTCAAAGGCAGGACCAATCCCATGATCACGTCATCCTTCCGGATCGTCACGCTGGTGGCGGCAACCCTTTCGCTCGGCGGCGCGGCGCTGGCACAGGCGCCGGCAACGGCTCCGGCGCCTGCTGCTGAGGCACAGGGCCTTGGCGGGCCGCTGGTGCCCGGCGTGTGCCTGCTGGCGCGCGAAGCGGTGATCGCCAACAGCAAGGTCGGCATCGCCGCCGCCGCGCGGCTCAAGCAGATCGCGGCAGAGGCGCAGGCCGAGATCGATGCCGAGCGCAAGCCGCTGGAAGCCCAGATGACCGTGCTGCGCGCGCAGGCGCCGACGCTCACACCCGACCAGCGCCGCGCGCAGGAAAAGGCGCTGGCTGACAAGTTCGCGCCGATCCAGGCCAAGGCCGACCTGCGCAGCCGCGAAATCGAGCGCACCCGCGCCAAGGCGATCGAGGCCATTTCTGCCCAGGCCCAGCCCGTGATCGCCGCGGTCTACAAGGAGAAGGGCTGCGGCCTGCTGTTCGATCGCGCCAGCGTGCTCGGCGGCAACTATGGCAACGACCTGACCGCCGGGGTGGTCAAGGGGCTCGACGCGAAGATCACCACGCTCGACATCCGGCGCGAAACGCTGCCGCCCGCGCCGGCACCGGCGCGCTGAGCGGCGCACGACAGGTTAAACGGGGGGAGGCGGCGCCGCAGGGTGCCGCCTTTTCCGTGGCTGCCCCGCACATTCGATGGCGGTTTCCGCGAACAAAATCGGCAATGCGGGAAAATGCTTATTCCGTGCGTAACGCGAAATGGCCGCCAACCTGGATGAAGCCCAACGATTTCAGCGCCAAAATCCTTCGCGGCGGGTCGGGTTTACGAAACAATCCTCACAAAACTGTCACCGCCAAAAAATAGAGGGAGGCGCGGGGACGAATCAGGCTTCGCCGACCACTTGACCGGGACTCGCCCGGTTAGGTGCAGGCACCTGAAATATCTCCGTAATATTCCCGCTCGCCGGGTTCGAAGAACGGATCAATTCGACGTCAAGTGCTCGTCCTACCATCGCAGGGGGATGGGGATAATCAGAGCCGTTTTGAAAAAGGGGTATCCAATGAACAAGTTCCAGAAGACGCAGCTGCTTCTCGCTACCGCCCTGGTGGGCTCGGTGGCCGGCACTGCGCAGGCCCAGGTGGTCTTCCCGGCTGCCGAACTCCACGGCATGGGTGCGTCGTCGATCGCGACGATCATGCCGCGCGAAATGAACTGCATCGGCACGGCCGGCATCGGCACCGCCGACGCCAGCGGCAACTACACCAACGTCCAGGCTGCGGGCGTTGACCTCAAGGACAACGCCGGCACCGTCATCACCAAGGCCAACATCAAGGCTGGTGACAACAACGGTGGCGTGACGGTCCGCAAGTGGGGCGCCTACACCGGTGCCGACGCTGCGTTCGACTGCGCCACCAAGTCGGTCCAGCCGGGCTTTGCCGCGGCTTACGTTTCGACCGGTTCGGGCGGCGGCAAGACTGCATGGGCCGCGATCAACGCTGGCGCGTTCTTCACCGGCGCCGCTGGCAAGATCTTCCCGGCTGCTTTCGGCACCACCTGGTCGAACCCGCACTTCGTGATGTCGGACTCGCCGATCTCGTCGGGCAACGTCTCGTCGTTCAACACCGCTTCGGCCACCAAGAAGGCCGGTGCCGCGATCCAGGTTCCGCTCTACGTCCTGCCCGTCGCGTTCATCTACAACCCGGTCTATGGCCGCAAGGTTGACGCCAGCGGTAACACGGTGCTCGACGCCAGCGGCAACGCGATCGAATACAAGTTCAACGTCGCTACGCCGGTGACCTTCAATGGCACCGCCACGGGCGGTCTGCGCCTGTCGAAGAAGGCCTACTGCGGCATCTTCAACGGCGTCATCACCAACTGGAAGGACGCGACGCTCCAGGCGCTGAACGTCGGCAAGGTCGGCAAGACCAGCGTCGCGCTGTCGCTGATGGACTCCAAGGACTCGGCCACCCGTTGGGCTTCGGACGGCGTTCCGATCCGCCTCGTCGGCCGTCTCGACAAGTCGGGTACGACCGACATCTTCACCCGTCACCTCGCGGCCGTCTGCGGCTCGAGCCTGCCCGTTGGCACCGCCAACAAGTACCTGAACGCTGCTGAAGCGCTGCCGTACTCGACCGCTTCGAACATCGACCTGACCTCGTTCCGTTCGGACTCGCCCTACAAGCCCACCACCACCGACACGCTGGCCGGCACCGCCGACCTGATCAGCGGTGCGGTGTGGACCGGTTCGGCCCTGAACGTCACGCAGGGTGCTGAAGCTGCCGGCAAGTTCACCGTCGCTGACGGTTCGGGCCGCGTGGAATCGTACATCCGTGCCGCTGCTGACGTTGCCTCGGCTTCGGACGCCACCGTTCTGCTGAACGGCAAGATCGGTTACATCGGCGCCGACTTCGTCGCTCCGTCGACCGGCATGACCATGCACGCCGCCGCTCTCGAAGTCGCGCAGACCAACGGCACCAAGAAGCCGCTGTTCGCGATGCCGACCGCTGCTGACGCGCAGGCCGCTTTCGGCACCAAGATCCTGCCGCCGGAATCGGACAAGGGTGGCAAGTTCACGCACTCGGGTCAGTTCCTGCGCTCGAACCCGCTCGACTGGTACAACGCGCTGTACAACGGTGACTCGACGCTCGCCAACCCGACCGTCGGCTACCCGGTCACCGGCACGACCCAGTTCGTGACCGGCACCTGCTTCGCCAAGGCGCAGGACCGCAACGCGCTGGTGTTCATGCTCAACACGCTGCTGGGCAACACCAAGTTCGACAGCGCCAACAACAAGCTCTCGAGCGAAACCTTCACGGGCATCAAGGCCGCGAAGCTCGGCATCCGCCCGCAGGCGGGTCTGGCTCCGCTGCCCAAGGCCTGGAACGTCGCCATCACGGAGACCTTCCTGGTTCGCTCGAAGCAGAAGGCTTCGGACGGCACCACGCTCGCTTCGCAGAACCTGTACATCCAGAACGGCGTTCCGACCAAGGCCGGCCTGGTGAAGATCAAGTCGCTTGCCAACGGCGTTGTCGCGGCTTCGGACCTGCCCGCCACCGTCGACATCAACGTCACGGATGCCAAGGGCAAGACCAAGACCTACGCCAACGTGGAAGCCGGTCCGAACCCGACCTGCACCACCATCGGTTCGGGTCTCTGATCTGACGGGCTTCGCAGCAAGTCCAACCTAAGGAGCGGCCCCGGAGCGATCCGGGGCCGTTTTCTGTTGGGCGCCGGGCGAGGGGGGCAGCGTTTCGGCAATCCATTGCCCGATCCGGGCAAGGTTCCGTTTTGCGCATCCTGCCAACGCGGCTATCGCAGGCGCGTTACGGCACGCGCAGGGCACAGGGATGATCGCAGGGGGCGCGTTCAGATCCTTGCAACCACGCGCGTCTAGGGGGGTGGGGCAGAGGTTCTGGAGGCGTCATGTCCGCAAGCAGCATTGGTCGGCATGCGCAGTTCCTCGTTTCGGCGGGGCTGATCGCGCTCGCGCCCGGCATCGCCATGGCGCAAGTGCCCGAGGATGCAGCGGTGCGCGATCAGGTGACGTTCACCGAACCGGGCGAGATCGTCGTCACCGCGCAAAAGCGCTCTGAACGGGCGATCGACGTTCCCGTGTCGCTGTCCGTGCTGGGCCGCCAGGCGCTGGATTCCAGCCACATGACCCAGGCCGACGACCTTTCTGCCAGCATTCCGAACCTGCGCTTCAGCGCCACGGTCGGCGAAAACACGCCCATCTTCAGCTTGCGCGGCGTGTCGATGGCCGATTTCAGCCTCAATCAGGCCGGGCCGGTCGCGACCTATTACGATGAAGTCTACAAAGGCAACTTCGCCTTCCTCGGCGTGCAGCTCTACGATCTCGACCGGATCGAGGTGCTGCGGGGGCCGCAGGGCACGCTCTATGGCAAGAACACCACCGGCGGCGCGATCAACCTGGTGGCGGCGAGGCCCGTGTTCGAAAACACCGGCAACCTGCGCGTTGGGGTGGGCAACTACGATCGCGTCGAGGCGCAGGGCGCGGTCAACCTCGTGCTCGGGCCGCAACTCGCGGCGCGGGTGGCCTTCACCGCGGCGCGGGCCGATGGCTGGTTCCGCAACAAGCTGCCGGGCAAGCCCGATCTCAACGCCACACGCGAATATGGCGTGCGCGGCTCGCTGTTGTGGGAGCCGAGCGCGACCACGCAGTTCATCCTGCGCCTGTCGACCAGCCTGCAGAACCCCACCAACTACGGCTCCTATAGCAATCCCGGCCCGAACGGCACGGGCGCCGGTGCGTACGGCGACGGCAACGGCTATTTCCGCGACCATCTCGGCCAACGCGAACTGGAAGCGGAATACACGCCGCGCCGCCATGCGCGCACCTGGGCGGCAGCGCTGACCGGGCAGGTCGCGCTGTCCGACACGCTGACGCTCACGTCGGTGACCGGCTGGGACAAGGGGGAGCTTTACGTCCCCGAGGACACCGACGGCAGCCCGCTGCGCACGCTTGAAATCCCCTATACCGATCGCGGCACGCAAATGAGCCAGGAACTGCGGCTTACGTCCAGTTCCAGCGGTCCGCTGACCTTTATCCTTGGCGCGTACTACCATCGCGAAACCTTGTTCAACGCCACGACGATGAACTTCTGGGCCGATCTCGACGTCGACGGCAACGGTCGCGTCGATGCACGGGACTGCGCTTCGAACGCCAGTTTTCTCGCTTGCGTGATCAACAACCGCTTCGACCAGACCAAGCACAGCTACGCGCTGTTCGGCGATGCGCGCTATCGCGTAGGCGCGGCGACCACGGTGCGCCTTGGCCTGCGCCAGACATGGGACGATGGCCGCCAGGCGGGGCTCGCCTCGAGCATCAGCGGGGTCGATGGCGTGCTGGTGGCGACGCCCATCCCCGCGATGGATCGCCGCTTCGCGACCTCCAACCTGTCGGGCAAGATCGGCATCGACCATCGGCTCGGCGAACGCACGCTGCTGTTCGCCAGCGTCGGGCGCGGCTATCGCGCCAGCGGCTTCAATGCTCAGGCCTTCTTCGATCCGAGCGAGGCCAATGTCGCCAAGCCCGAAACGCTCGATGCCTACGAAGCGGGGATCAAGGCCGAGACCGCCGACCGCGTGCTGTCGGTCAGCGCGACGGGCTTCTACTACGATTACCGCAACCAGCAGTTCCTCAGTGTCAATCCCGCCAACGCGGCGCAGAACCTCGTTAACCTGCCGCGCTCGCGTATCTATGGCGGCGAACTGGAACTCGATTTGCGCCCTTTGCGCAAGCTCGCGCTCCACGCCGGGCTTGGCCTGTTGCACGCCCGCGCCCGTGAAGGCGTGATCAGCGGTACCGATGTGCGGGGCAATCGCCTCGCCAATGCCCCGGCGCGCACCGTGAACGTTTCGGGCGAATGGGTGGCGGTGGACAGCGATGTGGCGCGGCTGGTGCTGCGCGCCGATGTCAGCGCGGTGTCGTCGCAGTATTTCGAGATCCTCAACATTCCGCGCCTGCGCTCGCCGGGCTACGCCCTGGTCGGCGCGTCTGCCACCGTCAGTCGGGGGCCGTGGAGCGTCGCGGTCTGGGGCAAGAACCTGGGCGACACCTTCTACTTCACGTCGCGCATAGACCTGTCGGGCTTCGGCTTCGACTATGCCCACGTGGGCACCCCGCGCATGTTCGGCGCCAGCCTGCGCTACGATTTCCGCTGAGGCGGCTACGCGCGCGACGGCGCGCGGGGTGGCGGAGGCCGCCTGTTCAGACGGTCGCCATCGGGAACGCGAGCGTGAAGGTCGATCCGCGACCTTCCACGCTCTCCACGTCCACCGTGCCGCCATGCAGTCCCATGAAGTATCGCACCGCATGCAGGCCCAGACCGGTTCCCTTCACGCCTTGCGCGTTGCGGCTGCGAAAGAAGCGCGCGAACAGGCGCGGCACGTCGTTGGCAGGGATGCCGATGCCCTGGTCCTTCACCGCGATCTTCAGCCAGCCGCCTTCGGCACTGGCGCGCACGCGGATCAGGCCCTGGGGTGGCGAATACTTGATCGCGTTGGTCAACAGGTTCTCGATCACCTGTTCGGACAGGGCCGGGTCGAACGAGACCTGCGGCAGTACGCCGATCTCGGCCTCGATCCGGCGCGCGGGGTGCAGGGTCTGCTGGTTGGCGATGCAGCGCGCGATCAGCGGACCGATGTCGCCTTTGTGCGGCAGGAACGTGACCTTGCCTTCGGCGATGCTGGCGGTGGCGAGCGTGTTGTCGACCGCCTCGCTCATCCGGTGCACGGCCTCGCGCACCACGCGCACGCGGTCCGCGACGCCGTCGTTGTCGGGCACCAGCTTACCGATCCGGCGCGCGGCGGCGTCGATGATCGACAGCGGCGTGCGGAAGTCGTGGCTGGTCATCAGCAGGAACTGGCGCTCCGTTTCGGCAATGCCCTTTTCGCGCGCGAGCGCCTTCTGCAGTCGCCGCTCCAGGCGATAGGCACGGGTCACGTCCTGCTGCGACAGCATCAGCGAGATCCGCCCCGTCACCGGATCGGCCAGCCGCCGCAGCATGACTTCGTGCATGCGGTAGCCTTCGCCCGCCATGCGCAGCGTTGCGCCTGCAGAGCCCGCTTCCAGCGCGGCGGTGCGGATCGTGGCGGCCTGCTCGGGATCGGCAAACAGCGCCAGGAAATTGTCGAAGTGAGGGATGTTGGGCGCTCCCAGACGGTTCATCAACGCCTCGGCGGCCGGGTTGTGCATCAGCCAGTGCCCGCCGTCGGTCACCAGCGATATCATCAGCGGCGATTGCCGCACGGCCTCGATCGCGCGGCGTTCATAGGCCTGCGCGTCGGGTGCCTCGATCGGTTCGTCGCCTGCCTCCACCATCAGCGCCAGCCGGCCCGTATCAATGGGGCCGTGGTCGAGCCGCACCACGCTCATGCGGCATTCGCGCTGGCTGGGCTGACCGTTGGGATAGAACGTCCAGCGCTCGCGCACGCTGCCGCCTTCGGCCAGCGCATGGCGCAAGTTGGCGAGCCGGTCGGCCGTGCCCAACGCGGTTGGCACGAAGTCGCGCCGCTGCAGTTCGGCAACATCGCCCGCCTGCCAGAAGCGCAAGGCCCCGGCATTGGCCCAGACGATGCGGTGCGCGTCGAAATCGTAGATCCACACCGGCCTGTCGATCCGCGCCAGCAGGGCCAGCGCGTTTCCGTCGCAGCGCGGCAACCCCGCGACAGCGGGTGACGGAGCGGGAAGGGGGTGGCTGCTCATGGGCGTAATGGTTTCCCAATACCTGTTCAAAACGCGATGTTAGCAGTTGGACTGGTAGCTCGGAGGGGCGTCAGATGGTGGTCCGGTGTTCGAAAAAGCGAAACATGACAGTGTGTTGAAGGGCGTGCCGCTGGCCAATTGGCTCAGCGCCTCGTACCTGCGCACCGCTGTCATACCGCTGTGCCTAATCGAGCTGGGTTTCCTTGCCAGTTATTGGGTGACGGGTAACTTCACCTACCAGCGCAACGTCGAGACGGTGAACCGCGTCTCGGAAAAGTATCTCGGCGACATCGCCACGCGCGAGGCCATGACGATCCAGGCCACGCTGGGCAGCGTCGAAGGCCTCACCCGCGTGTTCGCCATGGAGACGGGCCGCGCGCTGGCCACGCCCCACGTCCCCCCCCTGGCGGAGCAGCACCGCTATCGGCTTGCGCCCAATGGCGTGTTCCACACGGTTTCGGGCACGGCGCAGGACAGCGCCAGCTTCTACAGCGGCGTCGTGCCCGTCGGCCCTGCGCAGATCGACAAGGTCTGGCGCACCGTCCCGCTCGATCCGGTGATGCAGCACATCAAGCATGCCTCGCCACTGGTGCGGCAGCTCTATGTCAACACATGGGACAGCTACAACCGCATCTTCCCCTATTTCGACGTGCAGGGCCAATACGCGCCACGCATGAATATCCCTTCGTACAACTTCTACTACGAGGCGGACGCGCGCCATAACCCGCAGCGAAAGGTGGTCTGGACCGACGCCTATGTCGATCCGGCGGGTGGCGGCTGGATGGTCTCCGCCATCGCGCCGGTCTATGGCCCGCAACGGCTCGAAGCGGTGGTCGGCATGGACGTGACCGTCGGCACCATCGTCGATCGCATTCTCGCGCTCGACCTGCCATGGCAGGGCTACGCGATGCTCATCGGGCGTGACGGCACCATCCTCGCGCTGCCGCGCGCGGGCGAGCGCGACCTCGGCGTGAGAGAACTGAAGGACCATGCCTATGCCGAGGCGATCCGGTCCGACACCTTCAAGCCCGGTCACTTCAACCTCGCCAGCCGCGACGCATTGGAGCCGATCGCGCGCGCCATCGCGGCGCGCCGCTCGCAGATCGTGCGCGTGCGCCTTGGCGGGCGCGAGATGCTGGCCGCCAACGCCCGCGTTGCAGGGCCCGGCTGGAGCCTCGTGGTCCTCGCACCGGCCGCCAACATCCTGGCGGACGCCACTTCGCTGCGCGACCTGCTGCGCGATGTGGGCCTCGCTATGCTGGCGATCCTGCTGGTGTTCTACGTCGGCTTCTTCCTGTTCCTCATCTGGCGCGCCCGCGCGATGAGCCGCCGCGTGGCCGAGCCGCTGCGCGCGATCGAGACGGTGATGGAGCGCATCGGCACCGGCGAATACGATCAGGCCGCCCCCCGCTTCGGCGTCGCCGAGATCGACACCGTGGCCGAACGCCTTGTCGAAATGGGCGGCAAGCTGGGCGAGGCGCACCGCCGGTTGTTGGGACAGGAGGCAGAGGTGCGCCGCGCGCTCGACAACGAACGCCACGTCACCACCGGCCAGCGCCGCTTCATCAACGTGCTCAGCCACGAATTCCGCACGCCGTTGACAGTCATCGACAGTTGCGGCCAGATCCTGCGTCGCCGCGCCGGGCGACTGACCGAGGAAACCACGATCGAGCGGTCCGAGATGATCCGCCGCTCGGCCGCGCGCATCGACGACGTGATGAAAAGCGCCCTGCAACTGGTCCAACTGGAAGAAGGCGAGATCGCCTGCCAGCCCGCGCCGGTTCCGCTCGGCCTGCTGCTGCGCGAACTGGCGCGCCCGGCGCAGGCCGATCCGCGCGGCATCGCGGTGGTCGTAGGCAATCTGCCCAATGGCGCCGCCGTGCTGGTCGATCGTATCCTGGCACGAAGCGCGCTTGCGGCCATCGTCGACAACGCGCGCAAATATTCGCATGATGGAGGGACCGTGACGATCGAAGCGCAATTGGACGATGCGGCCTGCCGGATCACGATCCGCGACCAGGGGGTCGGCATCGCGCCCGAAGATCTGCCGCACGTGCGCGATCGCTTCTTTCGGGGGGTGAACAGCACCGCCATTCCCGGTGCCGGCACCGGCCTCTACCTTGCCGCGACCCTGGTCGAAGCCAATGCGGGCCAGCTTGCCATCGCATCCACGCCCGGTCAGGGCACTACCGTTACCGTGATGCTGCCGCTCGCCGCCGAGAGCGCGGGCGACATGCCGGAGGCCGCTTGATGTCCGTTCTCGATCCCCGCCATTTCAAGGTCCTGTGCATCGAGGACGAGCCGGAGATCCTGCGCGATCTGGTCGAGGAACTGCGCGACTACGGCTTCGAGGTGGGCGAGGCGCCCAATGCCGAGGCCGCGCTGCCTCTGATCGAGACGCTCGCGCCGCACCTGATCGTCTGCGACATGCAGATGCCGGGCATGAACGGGCTCGAACTGCTGCACAAGCTGCGCGCCCGGCGCGACGATCTGGCCGCCGTGCCCTTCGTGTTCCTGACCGCTTTCGGCGATCGTGACAGCGTCATCACCGGGCGGCGTGCCGGCGCCGACGACTATCTGGTCAAGCCGGTCGACTACGACCTGCTGATCGCCGCTGTGGAAAGCCACCTGCGCAACGTCGCCCAGCGCGCGGAAAAGGTATCGGCGGCCAGCCTCGTTGTGGCCGAGGCAGAGGGATTGCCGGGACGCGAAGATCTGCAACGTCGGCTCGAAACCGCAGCAGCAGTGCAGAGCGTGGCGGTCGTTCGCATCGACGACATGGCCGAAGTCGGCCGCCGCTTCGCCGGCCACGACCCGCGCCATGCCTATCGGCTGGCCGCCCGGCTGGCGCGCATGGCCGGAATCGACCTCTACTGGCTCAAGCTCGATTGCTGCGTGCTGCTGCCCGGGGCAGGGGCGAATCTCGATCGTGCGCTGGCGCGGCTCGCCGATTTCGCGTTGCGCGACAGCGACGGTGGCGGGCAGGCGCGCACGCGCGTGCCCTTGTCGATCGTCACCGGGCGCCCGGACGAGCGCGGAGCGATGGTCCTGGTCGACCAGCTCGTCGAATCCGCGCGGCTGCTCCAGCGCGATGGCGGCGGGCGGACGCTGGCGCTCGATGATCCCGCCTTGTCGGAAATGCGGCTGGCCAACTCGATCCGCAGCGAACTGGTCAACGCGATCAACCAGGGCCAGATGCACGTCTGCTTCCAGCCCAAGGTGCGCGCCAGCGACGGGCGCCCCCTGTCCGCCGAAGTGCTGGTCCGCTGGGACAGCCCGCTGCTCGGCCAGCTTTCGCCCGGCACGTTCATCCCGGTGGTCGAGCGCGCCGGGCTGCTCAGCCACGTCACCGACTGGGTGCTGCGCCAGACTGCGCTGTGCCAGGTGCGCCTGCGCGAAGCGGGGCTGCCCGCGCGCCTTGCGGTCAACATCGGCGGCAGCGAATTCACCTCCGGCCTTGCGGATCGCATCGCCGCCATCTGCGCCGACGTCGGGGCAGACATGCGCGACATCGAGGTGGAGATCACCGAGACCTCGATGCTGGAAGACCCGGACTCCGCCAGCGCCATCGTCGAGGCGCTCCACGCCCGCGGCGTCAGCGTCGCGCTCGACGATTTCGGCACCGGGTTCTCCTCGCTCAGCCACCTGCAAAGTTGCGCGGTCGACATGATCAAGATCGACCGCAGCTTCGTGCGGCAGGTGGCCGAAGAAGGCACCGACCAGAAGATCGTGCTGGGCATCATCCGTCTGGCGCAGATGCTGGGGGTGGAGACCGTGGCAGAGGGCGTCGAACTGGAATCCCAGCGCCGCTGGCTGCGCGAAAACAACTGCGCAACGCTGCAGGGCTACCTCATCTCCCGCCCCTTGCGCTTCGAGACATATTGCGACCTGCTGCGCGACTGGCCCGACGCCTGAGGGCGGGGGCCGCGGGCAGCGTGGACCAATTCAGCCGTGGGCGGAGCGACCGAAATTGGGTGGTTCGCTGCCAAACTGACAGACAAGCTACCCGTCGCCCCGTGCTTGACACGGGGCTCGGCTTCCCTTGCGATGTTGCGTTTGGCATGCTGGCGCGATGGAAAAGGGCGGCTGGGTCTACATCATGGCGAACCGCTTTCGCGGCGGGATGTACGTTGGCGTCACATCCGATCTGATCCGGCGGGTGTGGCAGCATCGTGAAGGTCGTGGCTCGATCCACGTAACGGACTTTGGCAAGACCAGGCTGGTCTATGCCGAGCGGCACGCGGAAATCGAACCTGCCATTGCCCGCGAGAAACTGGTCAAGAAATGGCGCCGGGAATGGAAATTCGCGCTGACCGAGGCGGACAATCCAGACTGGCTGGACCTTTGGGACCAGTGGTATCCGGTGGCGGCACCGCAACGCGAGAGCGCAAAGTAGCCAAGCCCCGTGTCAAGCACGGGGCGACGGTAGATGTTGGGTGGGAAGCTGCCTTTCCGGTTTGATGAACAAGCGGCAGCCATTGGCACTGCTCTCAGGTACCCGATACGGTAGAAATGTCGGGGGATGGGCACTTGTCAGTGTGGACTACGGGCGTTTTACGAACCAGCCAGCATTCCAAAGTGCTGCTACGCAAAACCATGCAGCACCAATGGACCACACACCTCCGCCCGTCACTATTGCCGGAAGGGGTAGCGGTAAGCTGGCAAACGTCTTTAACCCAAATCCCGTCGCGAACAGTCCGAAACCGGCAGCATAAAGTCCTGTCGCCCAAGTGGCGGTCTTCTGCTGCTGAGTGACGGACGCTCTTGCGTGACAGGCGTATCCAAATACTGCAACCGAAGCAGCAACAACAAGCACCTCAAGCCAGTAGGCGATGGGAAGTGCAATCCCTGTGCCGATCACCACAATGGTCCATGCAATTGCGATATATGCGATGAAAATGCCCTTTGCCATCTGAACTCCGTGAACAGCCTCCTACGTGCGTACCATTTGAATTTCGTGTTGCAAGGCCATGCTAAATGGGCGCAAGTGGGCGTAAACGGTCACTTGGATTTGTCCACGTGCCCTAGCGTTCCAGCCCGGCGATATCCTCGCTGCGGATCGTCCGCACCAGATTGCAGAACGACAGCACCGCGATCCGCTCGATCTCGGGCATCCGCGGCTCGAACGGCTTTTCGTGGCCGGCGAAGATGGTCATCCCCTCCATCGACGCCGAAATGAACAGCGCCACGATCTGGCATTCCTCGGGCGTCAGGTCGGCCCGCATTTCGGTGATGATCGCCAGCAGCGGGGCGCGGGCGCGCACGTAAAGGTCCTGCACGCGGTCGAACACGAAGGGGTCATGGTTGCTCAGCGCCCACAGCTCGGGGAAGAACCGCGTCGTCTTCTTGGAACGGATATCGTCTAGGATCAGCAGGCACACCCGCTGCAACCGTTCTTCCGGGGGCAGGTCGGGCACGTGGGTGATCGCGTCGAATTCCACCTCGTAGCTGGCGATCACCGCTTCGAACAGCGCGCGCACCAGCTCCTCGCGGGTGCGATAATGGTACGTCAGGTTGCCGAACTTCATGTCGCAGGCCGCCGCGACTCGGCGCATCGACATGGCGCGATAGCCTTCCTCGATCAGGATCGACAGCGCGGTGCGCAGGATCAGCTCGCGCGTCTCCTGCCCCTTCAGATACCCGCCTTCGCGTTCGGGCATGATCAGGTCGGTGACGAACTTGGGCGGGCTATCCATCTGATTCACGAACATTTCCCTGAAAGGCGAGGGCGGCGTAGCGCGCCCGAAAAATTATGTCACGTGACAAATTTAGGTCACTTGACTGATTTGTTGCTGGTTTGTCAATATCGCAGGCGTTGAACCGGCCATCACAAGGTCGGAACAGGGAGTTTGTCATGCGGTCTCACGCCTTGGCGCTGGTCCTTTCCGCGTCCCTTGCCGGGACGGCGCTCGCCGCGTCGCCCCCGGCCTATCCTGCCCCGTTGCCCGAAGAACCGATCCCCGCGGTCGACACCTTGCCCAGGCAGTGGCCGGCCAGCTGGGTGCTGGTCCACGATTTCCACTTCGCCTCGATCGTCGACGGGCGCGTCTACGTTCTCGACACCACATCGCCCGAACGCCCGGTGCGCGGCATGATCCGCGCCTCGCAGTTCGCCAATATGCTGCTCGCCGCCCCGCGCGGCGAAGTCCTCACGTCGGAAACGTTCTACAGCCGCCTGTCGCGCGGCGAGCGCACCGACGCGGTGACGATCTGGGACATGGCCACGCTCGAACCCAAGGGCGAGATCGTGATGCCCGGCGGCAAGCGCCAGCAGTCGGTCACCTATCCGCAGCTGTTCCAGCTGACGAACGGTGGCAAGTGGGCGCTGGTCGCCAACTTCACCCCCGCGCAGTCGGTCAGCGTGCTCGATCTCGATGCGCGCAAGGTCGTCTCCGAGATCGACCTGCCCGGTTGCGCGCAGATCTACCCCACCGGGACGCGCGGCTTCACCAGCCTCTGCGCCGATGGTTCGCTGCTTTCGATCGCGCTTGGTCCCGATGGGCAGGTGGCGTCGTCGAAGACGGTGGAAAAGGTGCAGGACATCGACCGCCACCCGCTGTTCAGCACGCCCGCATGGGTCGGCCAGACCGCGTGGTTCGTCAGCTTCTATGGACAGGTGCAGGGCTTCGACATGAGCGGCCCGGTTGCCAAGCCGCTGCCGGGCGCGTTCAGCGTCGGCACGGCCGAAGGCGGCGCGCCCGAATGGCGGCCCGGCGGCTGGCAGGTGATCACCTCGGACGCCAGGGGCCTGCTCTATGTGCTGATGAGCCCGAATGGCCGCGAAGGCAGCCACAAGGACGGCGGCAGCGAAGTCTGGGTGCTCGATACCGCCAAGAAGGCGCGCGTGGCCCGCATTGCGCTGCGCGGCGTCGCCGCCGCCATCTCCGTCACGCGGGAAGCCGTGCCGCACCTGATCGTCGCGCGCGGCGATGGCGAGATCGACGTGCATGACGCCGCTACCGGGGCCTTCGTGCGCGGCCTTGGCCGGGCGGGCGGGGCCAACCCGATCCTCATCACGCCGGTTCCCGCTGCTGGGGGCCCCGGCCAGTGACCGCGCTCCCGCTCTTCCTCGCGCTCGTGCTGGGCGGTTCGGCCCTGCACAAGGCGCTCGATCGCCAGCGCCTCGCCAGTGCCGCCGCGCGGCTGGTCGGGGTGCGGCCCAGCCATGGCCTCCTGCTGCTCGTTGCGGCGGCGGGCGTCGAAGCCATCGCCGCGCTGTGCCTCCTCGCCCCCGCGCTGCGCTCCACCGGCGGCCTGCTCGCCGCCGGGTTGTGGGTGCTCTATGGACTCGCGCTCGCCCGCCGTCGCGGTGAAACGCTCGATTGCGGCTGCGATCTCGTCGCCCGCGAACGCCCGGTCGCCACATGGCAGATCGTCCGCGCCTTCGCCCTTGCGGCGCTAGCGCTGCTCGTTTCCGCGCTTCCGGCGGCGGGCTTCGGCCTCGATGCGCCCTTCGCCGCCGCCGCGTTCCTCGCGCTTTACCTCGCCGCGTCCGAACTTTCCGCCATTCCCCACCCCCGCTGGAGGAGCCGCTGATGCTCACGTCCCAGATCCTGTTGTGGACCGCCGTGATCGTGCAAGGTCTGCTCATCGCCGCCCTCGCGCGTCAGGTCGGCATCCTGCACGAACGCATCGCGCCTGCCGGTGCCCTGACGCTCCACCAGACCGTCGCCCCGGGCGAGGTCGCCTCGCCGATGACCGTCGTCACCACCGCCGGCCAGCCGCTCGAAATCGGCGGCAAGCGGCAGGGGCGCAGCCAGCTGCTGTTCTTCGCCTCGCCCGATTGCCCGGTGTGCAAGTCGCTGCTGCCCGTCCTGCGCGGCGCGGCCAGGGCCGAATCCAACTGGCTCGACGTGGTGCTGGCGGGCGACGGGGCCAAGGCCGCCTATACTCACATGGCGTCTGTGCACGACCTTGGTGAACTTCCAATCGTCCTGTCCGAAGCCCTCGGCCGCGCCTTCGGCGTCTCCAAGCTGCCTTACGCGGTGCTGCTGGACGAAGAAGGCCGCGTCGCCTCGCTCGGCCTCGTCAACAGCCGCGAACACCTCGAAAGCCTGTTCGAAGCCAAGGAACGCGGCGTCGCCTCGATCCAGGACTTCCTCGCTCGTCGCAACCAGGAGGCTTGAGCCATGGGCACCCTCGACAAACTGACCGAACGCCTCTCGCGCGGCGTCGCCCGCCGCACCTCGCGCCGCAGCACGCTGGCGTGGCTGGGCGCAGCGATTACCGGGGCAGCGGCCTTTCCCGTCCTGCCCGTGGCGCGCGCCGCCAGCGGTTCGCCGCATGGCGGTGGGGACGGCGGCACGCACACGCCCTATGCCACGGGCAATCCGCAGGATCCGGGTGACCGCAAGTCCTGCGATTACTGGCGCTACTGCGCGATCGACGGCTTCCTGTGCACCTGTTGCGGCGGCTCGGTCAGCACGTGCCCGCCGGGCACCGAGATGTCGCCCATCACCTGGATCGGCACCTGCACCAACCCCGCCGACAACCGCGCCTACATCATCAGCTACAACGATTGCTGCGGCACCTCGTCGTGCGGGCAGTGCATGTGCAACCGCAACGAGGGCGACCGACCGCAGGTGCGCCCGCAGTCGAACAACGATTACAACTGGTGCCTTGGCACGCAGAGCAGCGTCTACAACTGCTCGACCGCGGTGATCGTCGGCGTCGCGCTGGAGCAGCCGAAGTGAAGCGCCTCGCTCTCGCTGCGCTCGCGCTGGCCGCAACGCCCGCGATGGCCGCGCCCGATGGCGCCACCGTGTTCAACCGCTGCGCGGCCTGCCACACCAAGACCGGGGCGGGCGTGCCGGGCGCCTATCCGCCGCTCAACAGCGATTTCCGCACGCTCGCCAACAGCCCCAACGGTCGCAAGTATCTGGTGCTGGCGGTGATCAAGGGCCTCAACGGTCCGATCACCGTCGAAGGCAAGCCGTATCGCGGCATGATGCCCGCGCAAGGGCTGGACGACGCTTCCACCGCCGCCGTGCTCAACCACGTCGGCGGGCAGGTGGCTAAGGCGGGCTCCGCCTTCAAGCCCTTCGCCGAGGCGGACGTGGCCAAGGTGCGCAAGGACGGGGCAGCGCTGTCCTCGGCGCAGGTTGCTGCGCTCCATGCCGGGGCGGGCGGCAAGTGAACCGTCGCCTCTCCGCCCTGGTCCTCGCGCTGGCGGGGCTCGCCGTCGGTGTCGGGGCCACGGCGGGAGAGGCCGCCATGCGCGGCGTGCCCAACCCGCAGCAGGCGCGCGTGGATTACATCCTCAAGTGCCAGGGCTGCCACCGCATCGACGGCAGCGGCGATGATCGCTCGAACCCGCCGATGAACGGCGTCGTCGCGCGCTTCCTTGCCGTGCCGGGCGGGCGCGAGTTTCTCGCCCGCGTGCCGGGCGTGTCGACCGTCAACCTTGACGACACGCGGCTCGCCAATCTCGTCAACTGGACACTTTATCGCTTCGATCCGGAGCACGTTCCGGCCGACTTCCGCCCTTATACCCCGGCGGAAATCGGCCAGCTCCGGCGTCACCCCCTGCGCCTTGAGCGCGCCGCTACAAGAGCGCGCCTGGTCGCAGGGTTCTCGCAGGACTGAACGCCAGGCTCATCCGCTCCAACGGGAGGACACACTCATGAGGGACCGCACCATCCGCGCCAATGCTCTGGCCGGGATTGCCGCAGTATGCATATTCAACACGAGTTCGGCGATGGCACAAGCTGCCCCGCAGGGCACATCGGCTGAGGAAGCCGCGCCGGGCGAGATCGTCGTCACCGCGACCAAGCGCGCCGAAAGCCTGCAGTCGGTGCCGATTTCGGTTTCCGCCATCGGCGGCGATGCCCTGTCGAAGTCGCGCGTGACCAGCGTCGACAGCCTCGTCACCAAGGTCGCCAACCTCCAGCTGACCTCGATCGTGGGTGACAACACCCCAATCTTCGCGCTGCGCGGCGTGTCGATGTCGGACTACAGCCTCAACCAGTCCAGCCCCGTCGCGACCTATTACGACGAAGTCTACAAGGGCAACTTCGCCTTCCTCGGCGTCGCCATGTACGACCTCGAGCGCGTCGAAGTGCTGCGCGGGCCGCAGGGCACGCTCTATGGCAAGAACACCACCGGCGGCGCGGTCAACATCATCAGCCGCGAGGCCAAGCTGGGTGAGACCAGCGGCTATATCAACGCAGGTTACGGCAACTACAACCGCGTGGACCTGAACGGCGCGGTCAACGTGGCCCTGGGCGAAAAGGCTGCGCTGCGCGTGGCGGGCACATTCGCGCGCGCCGATGGCTGGTTCAAGAACGTGGTGCCGGGCATGCCCGATCTTGCCAGCACCCGCGAATGGGCGGTGCGCGGCACGTTGAAGGTGGAGCCTACCGACGGGGTCAAGCTGACGCTGCGCGCCTCGCACAGCTTCCAGAACCCGCATAACTACGGCATCTACGCCCAGCCGGAGGCGACCAACCGGCCGGGCCTTTCCAAGTGGCAGATCGCCTCGGACGTGCCCGACCGTCGCCGCGCCAAGACCACCTCGGTCGCCTTCACCGCGAATATCGACGTGACCGACGGCCTCGCGATCACCAGCATCACCAGCTACGACAAGGGCACGCTGTTCTTCCGCGAGGACACCGACGGGACGGCCACTCGCCTGCTGGAAATCCCCTACTACGACAAGGCCAGCCAGTTCGCGCAGGACCTGCGCCTGACCAGCAATTTCGGCGGGCCGTTCGATTTCATCCTCGGCGCGTACTACAACCGTGAAAAGGTCTACAACCAGACCGCGTTCGAGATCCTGACCGACTTCGACGTCAACGAGGATGGCGTGATCAACGCTGCGGACTGCGCCGCCGGGTTCCCCGCCGCGTGCAAGGTGCGCAACCAGTTCGACCAGGTGAAGAAGAGCTTCGCGGTCTATTCCGACCTCAAGTACAAGGTCACCGATGCGCTGACCCTGCGTGGCGGCTTGCGTTATACCCACGATACCGGCGTTCAGAGCGGCTTTTCCTCCGACGCCTTCGGTTACGACGACGTGCTCGTGACCAACCTCATCCCGCTGTCCACGCTGCGGTTCAAGACCGACAACCTGTCGGGCAAGATCGGCTTCGACTACAAGCTGCCCGATGGCAACCTGCTCTACGCCAGCGTCAGCCGGGGCTATCGTGCCCCAAGCTTCAACGCGCAGGCCTTCTTCGATCCGTCGGAGCTGTCGGTGGCCAAGGCGGAGAAGGTCACGTCCTACGAAGTGGGTGCCAAGACCCAGTTCTGGGATCGCCGCATCACGCTCAACATGGCGGCGTTCTACTACGATTACCGCAACCAGCAGTTCATCAACGTCGATCCGGTGCTCGGTTCGCAGACGCTGCTCAACATCCCCAAGTCGCGCATCTTCGGCGGCGAGGCGGAACTGACCGTGCGCGCGAGCGACCGTTTCACGCTGCACGCCGGGATGGGGCTGCTCTCGACCAAGATCAAGCAGGGCACGCTCAGCGGCAACGACGTGGCGGGCCACCGCCTGTCGAACGCGCCGACCCTGACCTTTAACGCCGGGATCGACGCCACGCTCTACGAAGGCGGCATCGGCAAGGTCTCGGTCCACCCCGAGATCGCCTACCAGTCGAGCCAGTTCTTCGAAGTGCTCAATATCCCCCGCCTGCGCCAGTCGTCCTATGCGCTGGTCGGCGGGCATATCGACTGGGAGAGCGCCGATGGGATGTTCAACGCCTCGGTCTGGGCCAAGAACCTCGCCAACAAGTTCTACTTCACCTCGCGGGTCGATCTGCTCGCGGGCTTCGGCTTCGATTACAACCACATCGGCAACCCGCGCAGCTATGGCGTGACGGTGGGCGCGAAGTTCTGACATACTGAAAGGGCGAGGGAGGCTGGCTAGAGCCTCCCCGCCGGGAGAGCATGATGGCTGACTACAAGCTGCTGATCGGCGGAACGCTCGTCGATGGCGATTCCACGATGGACGTGATCAACCCCGCGACGGGCGAGGCGTTCGCCAGTGTCGCGCGCGCTTCGGCCGCGCAGGCGGAAGCAGCGATCGCCGCCGCCAAGGCCGCACAGCCCCAGTGGGAGCGCGTTCCCTATCCCGAGCGGCAGGCGAAGCTCGTCGAACTCGCCGACGCGATCGTTGCGCGCAAGGACGACTTCGCGCGCCTGATCACGCAGGAACAGGGCAAGCCGCTGCCCGAAGCCTATGGCGAAGTCGCGTGGGCCGAAGGGTTCCTGCGCCATTACGCCACGCTGGAACTGCCCGACCGGATCATCCAGGACGACGCGAGCGGTTATATCGCGGTGAAGCACCGTCCGCTGGGCGTGGTCGTGGGCATCATCGCGTGGAATTTCCCGCTGCTGGTCGCGCTGTGGAAGATCGGCCCGGCGACGCTTGCGGGCAATGCCATCGTGTTGAAGCCCGCGCCGACGACGCCCGCCACCGCGCTGCTGCTGGGCGAGATCTGTGCGCAGGTATTCCCGGCAGGTGTCGTGAACGTGATCGCCGACGCCAACGATCTCGGCCCGCTGCTGACCGCGCATCCCGATGTCGCCAAGGTCGGCTTCACCGGCTCGACCGCCACCGGCAAGCGTATCGCCGCGAGTGGCGCGGATAGCCTCAAGCGCGTGACGCTGGAACTGGGCGGCAACGATCCGGCCATCGTGCTCGATGACGTGGACGTGCGCGAAACCGCGCAGGCGATCTTCGGAAATGCCTTCCTCAACAACGGGCAGGTCTGCCTCGCGATCAAGCGCGCCTATATCCACGCCGACATCTACGATGCCATGGCGACAGAGCTGGCGCGGCTGGCGCAGGCGGCCATCGTCGGCGACGGGCTGGAGCAGGGCACGCAAATCGGCCCGATCCAGAACGCGATGCAGTTCGAAAAGGTGAAGGGCTTCCTTGAAGATGCCGCACGCGATGGCACGATCATCGCAGGTGGCAAGGCGATGGAGCGTGCCGGCTACTTCATCGCGCCCACCATCGTGCGCGACGTGACCGACGGCCACCGCATCGTCGATGAAGAACAGTTCGGCCCGATCCTGCCGCTGGTGCAGTTCGACGACGTCGAAGACGTGATCGCCCGCGCCAACGCCAGCGACTACGGCCTCGGCGGTTCGGTGTGGTCGAAGGACGTGGAGCGCGCCGCCGACATCGCCAGCCGCATCGAAAGCGGGCAGGTCTGGGTCAACCAGCACATCGCCATCGGCCCGCACATCCCGATGGCAGGCTTCAAGCAATCAGGCCTCGGCGTCGAACAGGCCGAAGAAGGCCTTGCCGAATATACCCAGATGCAAGTGGTGAACATCAAGCGATGACCCTGACGCTGTCCCATGCGCAGGGGGCGACCGGCGTCCCCCTGCTGAACAAGACCATCGGCCAGGCGCTGCGCGATGCGGCAGACGCGTGGGGCGATGAACTGGCGCTCGTATCGCGCCATCAGGGTGTGCGATGGACTTGGGCGCAACTGGACGCCGAAGTCGATCGCGTCGCCTCTGGCCTGCTCGCGCTGGGGGTGGGCAAGGGCGACCGCGTGGGCATCTGGGCGCCCAACTGCGCCGAATGGGCGGTGATCCAGTTTGCCAGTGCGCGGGTCGGTGCGATCCTCGTCACCATCAACCCGGCCTATCGCACCAGCGAGGTCGAATATGCGCTGAACAAGGTCGGGTGCAGCCTGCTCGTCACCGCCGCGCGCTTCAAGACCAGCGATTACATCGCCATGCTGCGCGAGATCGGCCGCGAGCGCCTGCCAACCTTGCGCAGCATTGTGGCGCTCGGCGACGAACCGCACGCGGGCCTGCTGCGCTGGGACGACTTGCGTGCGGAACCCGATGCGGCGGCGCTGGCGGCGGCGGAGGCGGCGCTGTCGCCAGACGATGCGATCAACATCCAGTTCACCAGCGGCACCACCGGCTTTCCCAAGGGGGCCACACTCACCCACCGCAACATCCTCAACAACGGCTACTTCACCGGGCGCACGATCAGGCTCACAAGTGCCGACCGCATCTGCATCCCGGTGCCGCTGTACCATTGCTTCGGCATGGTGCTGGGCAACCTCGCGGCGCTGACCAGCGGTGCGGCGATGGTCTACCCGGGCGAGGCCTATGACCCGGTGCTGGCGCTGGAAGCCGTGCAGGCCGAAGGCTGCACCGCGCTCTACGGCGTGCCGACGATGTTCATCACCATTCTCGCCCGGCCCGATCTCGATGACTATGACGTTTCGACGTTGCGCACCGGGATCATGGCCGGTTCGCCGTGCCCCACCGCCACGATGCGGCAGGTGATGGATCGGCTCAACATGCGCGAAGTCACCATCGGCTACGGCATGACCGAGACCAGTCCGCTCACCACCCAGACCGCCACCGACGACCCGCTGGAGGAACGCGTGGCCACCGTCGGGCGCGTCCATCCCCATGCGGAGGCGAGGATCGTCGGGCTCGACGGAGAGACGCTGCCCATTGGCCAACAGGGCGAATACTGCTCGCGCGGCTACGCCGTTATGCATGGCTACTGGGACGATCCTGCAAAAACCGCCGAGGCGATCGACGCCGAAGGCTGGATGCATTCGGGCGACCTCGCGACGATGGACGAGAAGGGCTATGTCCGCATCACAGGCCGCATCAAGGACATGGTGATCCGCGGAGGAGAGAACATCTACCCGCGCGAGATCGAGGAATTCCTGCTCACCCACCCGCACATACAGGACGCGCAAGTGTTCGGCGTGACCGACGAGAAGTTCGGTGAGGAGCTGTGCGCCTGGATCATCGCGCGCGCGGGCACGGCGCTCAGTGTCGAGGACGTACTAGCCCACTGCCGCGGCCGCATCGCGCACTACAAGGTGCCGCGCCACGTCCGCATCGTCGATGCCTTCATCATGACCGTGACCGGCAAGGCGCAGAAGTTCGAGATGCGCAAGGCGATGGAGGCGGAGCTACGCGTCGTGGCGGAGTGAAGTCCTAACCGAAGTTCAGGCCGAAATGGACGTTTCGGCATGGTTTCGCCAACATGACGAAAGGCACTGTTATAAATACTTAATTCCCCGTTTCGCGAGGAAGCGAACGCAATAGCTGTCACATTCTACACAATGGGATCCAAACTGTCACGAAGCACCCATAGCCCACGAGAAGGAGATGAATCGGGCCGGTTTCAACTCCAGGGGGCAACCTGACACCATGGAAATGGCCTGATTCATCCTGGGGGGATCAAGCTGCTTTTTCAAGGAGTGTCCCATGAACTTTCGTAAGCATCATTTCCTCGCCGCCACGGCCATGTTCGGCGGCTTTGCCGGGCAGGCACAGGCCCAGGTGACTTATCCTGCCGCCGAACTTCACGCCATGGGCGCTTCCTCGATCGCCGTCATCCTGCCGCGCGAGCTGAACTGCGTCGGCCCCGATGGCGTCACCAACAAGGTCGGCAAGAACGACGGCACCACCACCACCGTCACCGAAGGCGCCTACACCGGCACCGACGCGCCGTTCGACTGCGCGACGCGGTCGATCCAGAAGAACATCGGCGGGCTTTATGTCTCGACAGGGTCGGGCGCAGGCAAGAACGCCTGGCGCAACATCAACGCTTCGGCGTTCTTCACCGGCCAGCCCGGCGCGATCTTCCCCTCGGCCTTCGGCACGACCTGGTCCAACCCGCATTTCGTGATGTCGGATTCGCCGATTTCGGCATCGGACCTGACGACCTACAATGGCAATGCCGCCACGAAGAAGGCGGGCGCGGCGATCCAGATCCCGCTCTACGTGCTGCCCGTGGCGATTGCCTACAACCCGGTCTACGGTCGCCTCGTCGCGGAAAAGAAGAACCTCGTCTTCAACGTCGCCAATCCGATCAGCAGCCGTGGTGTGAAGTCGGGCGGCCTGCGCTTGTCCAAGCGGGTCTACTGCTCGATCTTCAACGGCTACATCACCAACTGGAACGACGCGCGCATCCAGGCGCTCAACACCAAGGTGGTCAACAGCAAGACCACCGCCGTATCGCTGATGGACACCGACGACAACGCCGCGCGCTGGAAGGTCGATGGCGTGCCGATCCGCCTCGTCGGGCGCCTCGACAAGTCGGGCACCACTGACATCTTCACGCGCCACCTGTCGGCTGCCTGCAACGGTGGCATCATGGGCACTGGCAACGCCAACAAGTACCTCAGCGCGTCCGAAGCGCTGCCCTACAGCACCGCCTCGAACATCGACCTGACCTCGTTCCGCGCGGATTCGCCCTACAAGCCCAGCGGCACGGGCTTTGCTGGCACGGCGGACCTGATCAGCGGCGCGGTCTTCACCGGCACCGTCGTCGATAGCAGCAAGGGCGCTGAAACGGTCGGCAAGTTCCTCCTCGCCGACGGCTCGGGCAAGGTTGCCGCCGCGATCAACTTCGCGCCGGACAAGGCATCGGTCAGCGACGAGAACGTGCTGCTGAACGGCAAGATTGGTTACATCGGCGCCGATTTCGTGGCCCCGGCCGCCGGGCAGAAGCTGCACGCCGCCGCGCTGGAGGAAGGCCTGTCGAACGCCACGGCCAAGCCGGTATTCCGCATGCCTACCGCCACCACCGCCACCGCGGCTTTCGGGACCAAGATCGTCCCGCCCGAATCCGACGCCAGCGGCCGTTACGTGAAGGGCGGGCAGTTCAGCCGCTCGAACCCGCTCGATTGGTACGAAGCGCTCTATTCGGGCGATTCTACGCTGGCGAACCCGGCGGTCGGCTATCCGATCACCGGCACGACGCAGTTCGTCAGCGGCACCTGCTTTGCCAGCCCGGCCACGCGCAATGCGCTGGCGGCGTTCCTGAACGCTTCGCTGGGCTGGGTGCGCGCCGATGGCGATGGCAATGCGGTGTCGGCCAACATGTTCACTGGCACGACCACCGCCGCGCTGGGGCTCAAGGCACAGATGGGCCTTGCCCCGCTGCCGCTGTCCTGGCGCGTGGCCATCCGCGAGACCTTCCTGCGCCGCTCGACGCAGAAGTCGGCGGACGGTTCGGCGCTCTCCTCGCGCAAGTTGTGGATCCAGAACGGCCTGCCCACCACGGCGGCCGCGCTGCCGACCAGCGCCACGACCAGCGTGAACGGCAAGACGGTCTATCTCGAAGCCGGTCCCAACCCTGCCTGCACCGCAGGCTCGGGCCTCTGATCCGGTTGATCGATTGCGCAACGGCGGCCCCGGAGCGATCCGGGGCCGTATTTGCACCATCAGCGTGCACCGCCCGAAACCAGTGCGATCACCGCGCCCACGGCGAAGAATCCCGCCGGGCCTTGCGGGCAGGCAAGGTAGCGGCTTTCCCAATGTGGCGCATACTTCTGCTTGTAGAAGCGCAGCCCCGCGAAGTTGTACATCGCACCGCCGATGTCGTGCGCGACGCGCGCCAGCCGCGCCCAGAACGGCGCGAGCCGCCCGCCGGGCAGGCCCGATAGTGGCGCCAGCCCCAGATTGAAGCGCGCAAAGCCACGCGTGCGCGCGTGTTCGATCAGCCCGGTCAGCAGGAAGTCCATCGTTCCGGGCGGTGCATCGCCCGCTTGGCGCATCAGGTCGACCGACATTTCGGCACCGTCGCCCGACTGCCACAGGTTGGCAAAGGCGACGGGCTCGCCGCCGCGCAGCACCACCGCCATGTCGAAGCGGGTCAGGTATGCTGCATCGAACCGGCCGAGGCTGAAGCCCTTTTCCGGTGCACCTTGCGCCGCCAACCAGGCATCGGATATGGGCTGGAGGCGCGGCAGCCAGCGTAGCACGTCGCGCGCGGGCACGATCTTCAGCGTCAGCCCGTCGCGTTCTGCGCGCGCCCGGCTGTTGCGCAGGCTTTTCATCTTCGGGCCTTGCAGGGTGAACGCACCGGGCGTCACGATCGCCTCTTCGCCGTACTTCATCACCGAAAGTCCCAGCTCGACCAGTACCGGCAACAGCGCCTCGCTAGCCTGATAGAAGCACAGCAGCGCGTTGCTCAGGTCTGCCAGGCGACGCAAGTCCCAGACCAGTTCGCTCCAGCGCGCGCGCGGCCCGACGGGATCGCCCATCACGACCCAGGTGCGCCCGCGCGGCCGGAACATGACGAAACAATCGCCTTCGCGCCCAATCAGGAAGCGCTTGTCGCCGGTGAAGGCCAGCGCGGCGTCGCTGCGCGCCGAAACCGCTAGCGCGCGCGTGGCGATTTGCGGCGACAGCTCGGCGATCCCGCCGGTCGCACGTGGGCGCGTCATCCATTCGCGCAAGGTGAAGGCGCCCACCAGCACGCTTGCGCCGAAGCTGGCGCGCAGCGCGCGGGGGCCATCGCCGTAGAGCGCGAAATGCCACCACAGGTCCGACCGGAAATGGTCGGCATCATGGAACATCGCCCCGATCGCGGTCGCCGCGGCCACCGCGAGGCAGGCTGCGACCAGCCAGGGCAGGTTGTGCGTCGAAAACGCGCCGGTTCGCCCGCGATAGAAGGCGGGCGAGGCGAGGTGGAGCAGCGCCGCCATGGCCAGCATCACCATCGCCTCTTCGAAGTCGAGCCCCTTGGCGAGCGAGAACATGGCGCCCAGCACGAACAGCACGCGTCCTGCGCGAAACCCGCTGGCGAGGCGCTGGCCCAGTGCGGGGGCCACCAGCAGCAGTCCGGTGCCGACAAGGCTGGCGGCAAGGTGCGACGTTTCGATGAACGGAAGCGGCAACAGGTGGATCAGGTCGTGCAGCCGGTCGTGCTCGGCCGGCAGCGCGCCCGACAGCAGCAGCACGCTGCCGCCCGCAAAGCTCATCCCCGCGAAGAACGCCGGGCTCAGCGCAAGGGCCACGCGGCGCGCGGGTGCCGTGATCCGCATCAGCACGCGCGATGCGGGCGCGATCGCGGGACCGCCCTCGATCGCGGCATTGAGCGCCAGCGCCAGTCCCAGCGGCAGCAGGTAGTAGATCGCGCGGTAGGCCAGCAGCGCGGCCAGCACCGCGCCATCGCCATCGCCCGCGTGCGCGCCGCACGCAGCCAGTATCACCGCCTCGAACACGCCCAGCCCGCCGGGGACGTGCAGCACTAGTCCCAGCGCGATCCCGAACGTATAGGCCACCATGAACCCCGCGAAGGGCACACTTGCGTGGGGCAGCAGCAGGTGCAGCGCGAGGCTGGCGCAAGCCAGATCCGCCGTGGAGACGACTGCGAGCAGCACGAGGCTGGAAAACGCAGGCGCCGCGCCCGCCGGAAGCCGCTGCGCCAGCCAGCGCGGCCGGCGCAGCCGGGCGGCAAGGCCCAGCGCGGCAAGCACCACCAGCAGCGCTCCGCCGGCCAGATGCGCCCAGCGCGGCACTATCGTCAGGTCTGCTACGATCATCGGGTGGCGCATCGCCAGCATCGCCACCGCGCTGGCGATGGCCACGCCGATCCAGAACGCGGTTCCGGCAATCGCGACGATCGCCGCTACCGCGCGGGAGGAAAGGCCCGCCTTGCCGTAGATGCGCCAGCGCGCCGACCCGCCGGTGATCGCGCCGAACCCCAGCGTGTGGGACAGGGCATAGCTGGTGAACGACGCGCGCATCGTCACTCCCAGCGGTGCATGGACGCCAATCATGCGCTGCGCGAGCCGGTCGTAGAAGGTCAGCAGCAGATAGCTCGCCGTCGTCAGCATCACCGCTTCCGCAAGCCGTTCGGGGCGGATACCGCGCAGAGCCACCACGACCGCCATGGGACGCAGCCCGTCGAGCAGGTGGCCAACCAGCGTCAGCACCAGCAGCACCAGCGCGCAGGCTGCGGCGATGACGGCGGCGCGACGCCATTCGAACGGCGCGCGCGTGGGTAGCGTGGCAATGTGGTTCACTGGCGCTGCCATACTTCCGACTGGCACACGAAACGGCCCAGCAGGCAGCCCGCGATGCGCGCATGATCGCGGTCGATCAGCGTGATGTGCGAGGAAAAGCGATGGCCGAGGTCGGGCACGAACACCGTTCCGCTCCAGTGGTTCGGCCCATCGCGGCGATAATCTTCAAGCAGCGGCGTGCCGATCAGCCGGTCGGTGCCGCCGCCGCGCGCATCGGCGATGGCGGTGGCATTGGCGGCAGTGACCGTGCCGCAGAGCTTCCCGCCGCAGGCGTCGATGCGCACCGCGACCGAATTGTCGTCGTTGCGCCACGCGCCGCATAACGGATCGCCGGCGCCCCCGGCGAAGCGGGCGTGGGCGAGAGCGGGTGTGGCGAAGATCGTCAGCAGGGTCAGCAGCAACTTGCGCAACCGGGGCATGGTATCGGACTCAGTCTGATGGGGGGGAAGCCATTGGGGGCGGCGGAGATAGCGCGGCGTCGATCACGCAGCGGGCGAGCAGCGCATGTTTGCGCAGCATCAGGTGGCCGTCGTCGATGGCCACGCGCCGCGCACCGCGCAATTCGGGCGCGCGGCACAACGTGTCGTCTTCGCGCAGGCCATAGATGCAGGTGACGGGCAGCCCGGTGAGCAGGCGCACCGTGCGGTGCGGATCGCTGTCGGGCGTGCCGGTGTAGAACAGCCCGCTGGGGTTGGCGTGAAAGTAGACCTCGGTGCCCGGCACGACCAGCACCACCGACGCGATCCGCGCGCGCAACTCGGGCGGCAGGCTGCCCACGCCGGTGGCCAGAATGTCCGCGCCGAACGAGTTTCCGACCAGCGCCACCTTGCGCACGCCCGGTCGCGCCAGCGCCTCGCGCATGGCTTGCGCCAGCAGCGTATCGACATAGGCGCGATCGCGCGCGCGGACGAACAGCGCGGAGGAATTGAGTGTCAGCACCGGCAGTCCGCTGGCGCGAAGGCGCTCGACAGCGCCTTCGCCGGCGCCAAGACGCAACCCCATGTCGCCGGACAGGAACACGGCGGCCTCGTCCCTGCGTGCCGGGGCCGTCGGCTCCAGATAGTGGATCGCCTGCCCGTCGAAGTACCCGCCGACGGCCATCGTGGCGAGCGCCATCGCGGGAAGCGCTGCTATGCCGGCAAAGATCCTGCGCCGCGATGGCGTTGCAAAAACCATCGTTTGCCAATGCGCCGATTCGCCTCTCCGCGCGGTGGGAGGCGGATTAACTCGCCGTCATGAAAAAAGTCGCGCACGGGTGACGTTAGGGAATGCTCGCGCGGCGCGGAAATCCGCGCCTGCCCTTGCGTTCAGTGGCATCTCTCCACCTTTCCAGCCCCGATTTTCGTGATATTCAAGCGGACGATTAAACAACGCCGACCGGCAAGGGTCGGCCCGATCAGGAGAGCTGCCGTGGACCTGGAATTCAGCCCCGAGGAGATCGCCTTCCGCGACGAAGTCCGCGCCTTCATCGCGGAAAGCTACCCGCAGGAACTGCGCGGCAAGCAGGACGAAGGCGACGATCTGACCAAGGAGGATTTCCTCTCCTGGCACCGCGTGCTGGCCAAGAAGGGCTGGATCGCGCCGGCATGGCCCGTCGAATATGGCGGCCCCGGCTGGACCGCCACGCAGCGCTACATCTGGTCGGAAGAGACCGCGCGCGCCGACTGCATCCGCATCATGCCCTTCGGCATCACCATGGTCGGCCCGGTGATCTACACCTTCGGCACCGCCGAACAGAAGGCCCGCTTCCTGCCCCGCATCCTGTCGGGCGAGGACTGGTGGTGCCAGGGCTATTCGGAACCGGGCGCCGGGTCCGACCTTGCCAGCCTGCGCACCCGCGCGGTCCTCACCGATGATGGCCAGCACTACATCGTCAACGGCCAGAAGACCTGGACGACGATGGCGCAGCACGCCGACTGGGGATTCTTCCTCGTCCGCACCAACCCGGATGCCAAGCAGCAGGAAGGCATCAGCTTCCTGCTGATCGACATGAAGACGCCCGGCATCACCGTGCGCCCGATCATCACGCTGGGCGGCGAACACGAAGTCAACGAAGTGTTCCTCGAAGACGTCAAGGTGCCCGTCGGCAACCGCATCCATGAAGAGAACAAGGGCTGGACCTGCGCCAAGTTCCTGCTTGCGCACGAACGCGCCGGGATCGCGGGCGTCGCCGCCTCGAAGCGCGGGATCGAGAAGATCCGCGACATCGCCATGACCGAGATGGACGGCGACAAGCCGCTGCTCGCCGATCCGTTTTACCGCCGCAAGGTGGCAGAGCTGGAAATGGACCTGACCGCGCTCGAATTCACCGAGCTGCGCACGCTGGCCAATGAAGCGGCGGGCAAGGATGCGGGCGCTGCGGCCAACGTGCTCAAGATCAAGGGTTCGGAAATCCAGCAGCGCATCACCGAACTGGTGCTGGAAGCGGCGGGCCACTACGGCGCGCCCTATTTCCGGGGCTTCGGCGAAGGCGACAACGAACACCCGATCGGCCCCGAATGGGCCAACCGCGCCGCGCCCAGCTACTACAACATGCGCAAGACCACGATCTATGGCGGGTCGAACGAAGTGCAGCGCAACATCATCGCGAAAATGGTCCTCGGCCTCTGAGCTGAAGCAGACGAGACCGGACGAGAGGATAGATACAATGGACCTGAGCTTTACCGAAACGCAGGACATGCTGCGCGACACGCTGGCGCGCTTCCTGGCCGACACCTACGACTTCGAAACCCGCAAGAAGATGCTGACCCGCCCCGAAGGCCGCGACCCCGGCATCTGGAAGGCGCTGGCGACCGACCTCGGCATCCTGTCCGCGCCCTTTGCCGAGGAACACGGCGGCATGGGCGGCGGCGCGATCGAGAACATGATCGTGATGGAAGAACTGGGCAAGGTCATCGCGATCGAGCCGTACCTCCAGACTGCGGTGATCGGCGGCAATGCGCTCAAGTATGCCGGTGGCGCGCACGCTGAAGCGCTGATCCCGCAGATCATCGGCGGCGATGCGATCTTCGCCTTCGCCTATGCCGAGCCCAAGGGCCGCTACGACCTCGCGCGGATCGAGACGACCGCGAGGAAGGACGGCGCGGGCTACGTGCTCAATGGCCACAAGGCGGTGGTCTATGCCGCACCGTGGGCCACGCACCTGCTCGTCACCGCGCGCACCGGCGGTTCGGGCGCGGACCGTGATGGCGTGGAACTGTTCCTCGTGGACGCGAAGGCTGCGGGCGTGACCCGCCGCGATTACCCGACGGTCGACGGCTTCATGGCCAGCGAAGTCTACTTCGAAAACGTCGCCGTCGGCGGTGACGCGCTGCTGCCCGGCGGGCTCGACCTGATCGAACGGCTGGTCGATGATGCCACGATGGCGGTCTGCGCCGAAGGGCTGGGCGCCGGTCGCCGCCATCACGAACTGACGCTCGCCTATACCAAGGAGCGCAAGCAGTTCGGCCAGCCGATCGGCAAGTTCCAGGCGCTGCAGTTCCGCCTTGCCGACATGATGGTTGAAGTCGAACAGATCGAATCCATGGTCCTCATGGGCACGCTCAAGCTGGATCTGCCTGCGGCCGAGCGCAAGGCGGCGGTCAGCCTCGCCAAGGCCAAGGTTGCCCGCTCGCTGCGCTTCATCGGCCAGAACGCGACGCAGACCCACGGCGGCATCGGCATCACCATGGAACTGGCCGCGGCGCACTACTTCAAGCGCACCACCATGATCGAAGGCCAGTTCGGCAGCGCGGATCATCACCTCGGACGTTACGAGGCGCTGACCCTTCCTGCCTGATGCGGTACGTGAACGGCGGGCAGCGAGGACCAACCTCTCGCCCGCCATTTTCGGGAGGGGACCAGCAGATGTATTCATCGCGTATTGCAGCCTTGGCAGCACTGCTTCTTGGCACAACAGCCCATGCCGCGCCCGATCCCGACACTCCCACACCCACCACGCTGGCCGCCAACGCCGCCGCGCTCGCCGCTGCGCCGATGGCGGACAAGCGCGATGAGGACTTCGCGAGCAGAGGCTTCGTCGCCACGCGCACCGATCCGCTGATCAAGGACGCCGATGGCCGCGTCGTGTGGAACCTTGACGCGTGGAAATTCGCCAGCGGCAAGGCACCCGATACCGTAAACCCCAGCCTGTGGCGGCACACGGGTTTGCTTGCCAAGAGCGGCCTGTTCAAGGTCACCGACCGCATCTGGCAGGTGCGCGGCTTCGATATATCGAACCTCACGTTCGTGCGCGGCGACAAGGGCTGGATCGTCATAGACACCGGCACCACCACCGAAACGGCGCGTGCCGCGTGGGATCTGGTGGCCGAAAAGCTGGGCAAGGCGCCGATCACCGCCGTGATCTACACGCACAGCCACGCCGATCACTTTGGCGGCACCGGCGCGTTTCTGGCCGATCTTGCACCCGGCGCACCGATCGTCGCGCCCAAGGGCTTCCGCGAAGCGGCGGTTTCCGAAAACGTCATCGCCGGTCCCGCCATGGCTCGCCGCGCCGCCTACCAGTTCGGCGTGCCGCTCGATCCCGGCCCGACCGGCACCGTCAATTCGGGTATCGGCCTTGCCGTCCCCGTCGGCACGCAGACCCTTGTTCCTCCGACGCAGGAGATCGAGACCACCGGCACCGAACTCGTGCTCGATGGCGTGAAGGTGCGCTTCCAGGTCACGCCATCCACCGAAGCGCCTGCCGAAATGAACCTCGGCTTCCCCGACTGGAAGGTTGCCGACCTTGCCGAGAATGCCAACGTCACCCAGCACAACATCCTGACCCCGCGCGGCGCGCAGATCCGCAACGCGCGCGGCTGGGCGCAAGGGCTGACCGAGGCGATGGACTTCTTCGCCGGGGCGCAGGTGATGATCACCAGCCATGGCTGGCCCCGCTTCGGCGGGGGCGAGATCACCGACTACCTCGGCAAGCATCGCGACGCCTATGCCTTCCTCCACGACCAGACGGTGCGCTGGATGAACAAGGGCCTGACCGGACCGGAAATCGCCGCCCGGCTCAAGCTGCCTGCCGCCTTGCAGAAGGAATGGTACGACCGCCCGTATTACGGCTCGTTCGCCTTCAACGCCCGCGCCGTCTACCAGTATTACCTCGGCTGGTACGATGCGAACCCCGTCCATCTGGTCCCGCTGCCGCCGGAAGAAGGTGGGAAGCGTTACGTAGAGGCGATGGGCGGCGCGACCCGCGTGCGCGAACTGGCGCAGGCCGCATTCGACAAGGGCGACTACCCCTGGGCCGCCGAACTGCTGGACAAGGCCGTGTTCGCCGACCCCGCCGATCAGGCCGCGCGCGCCTTGCTCGCGCGCTGCTATCGCCAGATGGCGTGGGCCAGCGAGAACGCGCTTTGGCGCAATATGTACCTCACCGGCGCGCAGGAACTGACTATCGGGATCAAGCCGATCGAGGCGGTGGGCCGCTCGACCATCGCCGCCTCGCTGCCGCCCGGCGACTTGTTCGACGTGCTCGCCACCCGCATCGATCCCGACAAGGTGGGCGATGCCGCGCTGCGCCTCGCGTTCACCTTCCCGGATCGCAACGCCTCGTTCACGCTGGTCGTCGCCAACGGCGTGCTCACCCATCGCCCCGGCGTGGTCGGCACGCCGGACGCCACGCTGACCGTCAAGTATCCCGATCTCGTCGCGGCGCTGCTCGCTGGCAAGCCGCTCGGTCCCAAGGTCGCGGCGGGCGAAGCGACCGTGGCAGGCGATCCGCTCGCCCTCCAGAAGCTTGTCGGCTGGCTCGACCGGCCCGAAGCGTTGTTCCCGATCGTCACGCCCTGAAGGACGCCCGCATGACTGCAGCCTATATCGTCGATGCCGTCCGCACCCCGCGCGGGATCGGCAAGGTCGGGAAGGGCGCGCTGGCGCACCTGCACCCGCAGGACATTGGCGCCTCGGTACTGCGCGCGATCCGCGACCGCAATGCGCTCGATACGGCGCGCGTCGACGACATCATCTGGTCGTGTAGCCAGCAGCGCGGCAAGCAGGGCGGCGATCTTGGCCGCCTCTCGGCGCTGTGGGCGGGTTATGACATCAAGGCCAGCGGCATGACGCTCGACCGCTTCTGCGGCGGCGGCATCACCTCGGTCGGCCTCGCCGCAGGCCAGATCATGGCCGGGTTCGAGGACGTGGTGATCGCAGGCGGCACCGAGATGATGAGCCATCACCAGGAAGCCGACGGCTGGGACCAGGGCACCCCTTACGCCACGCTGGGCCGCGCGCGCGGCAACTATGCGCTTTACGAGGAGCATCCGATTTCCGCCGTGGGCGTCGCCGCCGATGCCATCGCCGCGATGGACGGCATCGCCCGCGCCGATCTCGAAGCGCTTGGGCTGGAAAGCCAGCGCCGCGCCAAGGCCGCCATCGACGATAACCGCTTCGCCCGCAGCCTCGTGCCCGTCTACAACCGCGACGGCACCCTCGCGCTCGACCACGATGAGTATCCGCGCCCCGAAACCACCGCCGAAACGCTCGCCGCGCTCAAGCCTGCCTTCGTCGCGATGGAACAGGTCGCCGCCGCGCCCGATGGCACGACCATGCGCCAGATGATCGAGCGCAAGTATCCCGACCTGAAATGGCAGCCGGTCCACCACGTCGGCACCAGCTCGGGCGTGGTCGATGGCTCCGCCGCGCTGCTGCTGGCGTCCGAGGCGGGCTTGAAGGAGCACGGCTGGAAGCCCCGCGCGCGCATCGTCACGGCGGTGAACCAGGGCGATTGCCCCACCCTGATCCTCAACGCCCCCGTCCCCGCTGCGCGCAAGGCCCTGGCGCGGGCAGGGCTCACCGTTGCGGACATCGACCTGTGGGAAATCAACGAGGCGTTCGCGGTCGTCACCGAAAAGGCGATCCGCGACCTTGGGCTGGACCGGGCGAAGGTCAACGTAAACGGTGGCTCGATCGCATTGGGCCACCCCATCGGCGCCACGGGCTCGATCCTGATCGGCACGGCGCTCGATGAACTGGAGCGCCGCGGTGGTCGCTACGCGCTCATCACCATGTGTGCCTTTGGCGGCATGGCACCCGCCATCATCATCGAGCGGATCTAGATCACGGCAAGGACCAGCGTGAACAGGCCCAGCCCGGTCGACAAGGTCATGCGCAGTCGCAGCCAGCCGCCGGGCAGGGAATGCGCGCTGCGAAGGTACAGGTCGACCAGCGGACTCGTCAGCAGGCACAGTCCGAGTACGACCAGCGACGGACCCGGCCAGCGCCAGCCGACACACCACGGCAGCACGGCTGCGAAGGCAATCAGGCTGGGGGCAACGGCCAGCAGGTGATCGCGCCATCGCGGTGCGCCGCGCAACATGGCCTGCGCCCACCAGATCCCGCCGAGGAACGAGAAGATCAGTGCGGCATAGAGACATCCGGCGGCGACTGCCGCCCAGTGCCACCGGGCATCGAACGCTGCCAGCACCGCTGCCGCCTGCGGGGCAACGCCCAGCAGTCCGAGCCAGCGGGCTGGGCTGGGCAGGGAATTCATTGGGCCGCCACGCCGACAAGCGCCGGGCCGAGGGAGTCGGCCATCGTCTCGCCCAGCCGGTGGCCGGAAAGCCATGCGCTCTCGATGCGGGGCCCAGCCAGCCAGTCGCCGCAGGCGCCAAGGCCCAGTTGCGCGTTCCACAGGAACCCATGCCCGGCGTTGCCCGAGCGTGCATAGCGCCAACGGTGCGCAACGGAGGAAAGGACAGGCGGCAGAGCCTCGCCCGCGGCTGTCTCCAACTCGCGCAGGAGCAGGTCCGCCACGGTGGCCGCATCGTGTTCCAGCCGTGCCCGCGTCCAGTCCTCGTCGGCCTGCACGATCCATGCCTCGGGCCCGCTGCGCCCCGGCTTGGCGTTGTTGCGTGCGGCCCATGCAATAGGGCCCTGGCGGCGCAGCAGCGGCGGCAGGCCTACCCTTGCAGCAAACACGAACATGCCGATCCAGCACGGCGCGGAGGGGCAAGCCACCGCCTCGCGCCCGAAGGAAAGGTCGCACATGCCAAGCAGTGCTGCCGCCTGTTCGGCAGGCAGCGCCACGACAACGCGATCGAACCCGCCTTGCGAGCCCTGCTCGAAGCCCAGGTGCCAGCCATCGCTCTTGCGCGCCATTGCCCGCACGAGCGCGCCCTGATGAACATCGTGGGCCATGGCCAGATGGCGGGGCAGGGCGTTCATGCCCGGGGTCGCGACCCAGGCGTCCTCGCCCGCCTCGGGCCAGCGCGCGACGATGCCCGCCTGCGCCCAATCCTCCATGCGCGCGGCGAAGGCCGGTGCGCGCGCGGTGAAGTACTGCGCGCCGTGGTCGAAGGTCGCCTGTCCGGCGGGCGTATCCACCCGCCGCGTGGACATGCGGCCACCCGGCCCGCGGCCTTTGTCGAACAGGGTGACCTGCGCGCCAGCGGCGGCCAGCACGTCGGCGCAGGCGAGGCCGGCAATACCGGCCCCGATGATGGCGATACGGATCTGCAAGGGTTCTGTCCGGTTCGTGCCGCGCTTCAGGGCCTGCCCATCAGGCTCAGCACTTCGCGGCGGCTGCGCGGATCGTCGAGGAACACGCCCAGCATCCGGCTGGTGACCATCGTCACGCCATGCGTGCGCACGCCGCGCCCGGTCATGCAGCCATGCTGTGCTTCGATCACCACTGCCACGCCGCGCGGCTGGAGGTGGTCCTGGATGCACTGCGCCACTTCGGCGGTCAGGCGTTCCTGCACTTGCAGGCGCTGCGCAAAGCCGTGCAGCACGCGCGCCAGCTTCGATATGCCGACCACGCGGTCGCGCGGGAGGTAGGCGATCGACGCGGTGCCCGTGATCGGCGCCATGTGGTGTTCGCAGTGCGACTGGAACGGGATATCCTTCAGCAGAACGACCTCGTCATAGCCGCCCACTTCCTCGAACGTGCGCGACAGGTGCAAGCCCGGATCGGCGGCATAGCCGCTACAATATTCCTTCCAAGCCCGCGCCACCCGCTTGGGCGTGTCGAGCAGGCCCTCGCGCGTCACATCATCGCCGGACCACGCAATCAACGTGCGGATCGCGTCCAGCACGTTGTCGGGTACGGGCAGCTTGCCGGTTTCGAGAACATCGCCGTCGTGCCCGTGATCGTCGTGGTCATCTCCGACCGGGCAAAGGTTGCGCACCATAACGTTCATGATATCGGGCTTTCGCTGAAGAGGCTGACGAGATGACAGCGCGGGTGTGCACCCGATACCTGCACAAAGGGGAAGAGGCGGCAGGGGGAAGACATTGGACATGGCCGCACGACTTGGTAAGTGAGTGCGATATGCCCATAGCAGACATGATCGAAGCAGGCTCCGTGGCCGCCGTCATCAGCAACCCCCGGTTGCCTGACAATCCCATTGTCGCGTGCAATGAAGCGTTCTGTCGGCTCACCGGCTACTCGCGTGAGGAAATCCTCGGCCGCAACTGCCGCTTCCTGCGCGGCGCGGGGACCGAACCGGAACTGGCGCAGCAATTGCGCGACAGCATCCACGCTCATCAACCCGTGATGGTTGAAATCCTGAACTACAAGAAGGACGGCACCCCGTTCCGCAATGCGGTGATGGTCGCGCCGATCTTCGATGCCGCAGGCGAGGTGGAATACTACCTCGGTTCGCAGGTCGAAGTGGTTGAGGACAATGCCCCGCCGGTGCGTCGCCAGGCGGCGCTCGACAAGATCGCAGGCCTTACCAGCCGCCAGCGCGAAATCCTGCTGATGATGGCCGGGGGCAAGCTCAACAAGCAGATCGCGTGGGAACTCGGCCTTAGCGAACGCACCATCAAGATGCACCGTGCCGCGATGTTCAAGGCGCTGGGCGTGCGCACCAGCGCAGATGCCATTCGCGTGGCGGTCGAAGCGGGCCTCTGAACGCGTCAGCCATCATCTGCGACCATTCCTGACGTGACGTGCGGCCATGACGGTTCCGAAAGGAATCGCCAAGTCATGGTGTTCATTGCCATTCTTGCCGTCGGCTGGGTTCTCGCCACGGCAGCCGTTTATTGCCTGCTGGTGCGGCGGCGCTGGCCGACGAAGCTCCTCATGCTCGGCGCAAGTGCCGTTGCGGGCGTGGTCGCCGCTATGGCGGCCGCGCACGCTCTGGGACCGATCGGCTGGCCCGGGCTCCCCTTCGCAGCCGGTGCGGTCGTCTTCACGATCACCGCCGAAGCGCTGCTCCTCGTCTGGGGTGTGCAGCGCTTCGGCAGGCCATGACTGTCAGAGGTCGAGCACGCCCTCGGGCACCGGCTCGGCATAGAGCCGGGCCACGTCGTCGGCCCGGCGCGTCAGGGTGGCGCGCTGGTTGACATAGCCCTTGTCGGTGATCTCGCCGCCATCGATCGAGGGCGGCTCGCGCAGCACGATCGCGCGCTTGACCCGGCGGGAGGAACCACCGGCAGTGGCATTGAACGCGCGCAACTGCGCGGCCACCCGCTCGCCCAGAATGGCCAAGGCATCGCCGTCCGGCGCTTCCTTCGCAATGTCGGCCAGCGCCGCCGCCGAAGGCCATGCCAGGATGCCGATATGCGGCTTGTCCTGCCCAGCGACGACGATGTCCTGCACATATGGCGCGCAAGCTGCGATCAGGTCGGGCCGCAACGTCCCCACCGAAACCCAGGTCCCGCTGTCGAGCTTGAAATCCTCGGTGATGCGCCCGTCGAACACCAGACCCTGTGCAGGATCGGCATCGTCGATGAACCGCGCGGCATCGCCAAGCTTGTAGAAGCCCTCTTCATCAAACGCTTCGGCCGTGCGCACCGGATCGTTGTGATAGCCGCTGGTCACGGTCGGGCCTTTCACGCGCACTTCCAGCTTGTCGCCGCTCGGCACCAGCTTCAGCGTCGTTCCGGGCAGCGGCAACCCGATCAGCCCGACGCGCTCGGTCGCCCAGTGGACCACGGTGATCCCCTGCGTCTCGGTCGCGCCGTACATCGTCGTCATCGGGATGCGGTGGCCGGTCTCGGCAATCGCCAGCGCCTGCATCCTCTCGTTGACGTCGCTCGACAGCGTCGCGCCGCCATAGCCCATGTAGACCAGGTTCCTGAAGAACGAGGCACGCAGCTTCTCGTCCTTTTCCATTGCCTCGGCCAGCATGGCGAACGCGATCGGCGCGGAGCCGAACACCAGCGGCGAGACTTCGTAGAGGTTCAGAATCGTCGTCTCGAACATTCCCGGAATCGGCTTGCCTTCATCGAGGAAGAGCGTGCCACCCGCATGGAGGTTGCCATTGAAGGCGATGTTGCCCGCTGAAATGTGGCTCCACGGCATCCATTCCAGCGACTGCGGCGGATCGCGCTCGATCCCGTCATCAACGCGCAGCCCTTCTGAGGCGGCGACGACGTGGACCATCATCCCGTGGCTCTGCGGCACGCACTTGGGCATTCCGGTAGAGCCGGAGGTGAACAGGTATTTGCCCACGCTCGCATGGCCCACCTTGTCGAGCGCCGCCGCCACGGCTTCGGTCGGCTGCGTCCCGGCCAGATCGGCGAAGGGCAGGGTGCCGTTGCCGCCGTCCACGGTCACGAACGTCACGTCCGGGTCGATCGCCCGCAGCGTGTCGAACGCGCGCGCGAACTGCTCGGAGTTCTGCGCGAACACCACCTTGGGGCGCAGTGTCTCGAAGGCGTGCTTCAACTTGGCATGGTCGCTCGACAGCAGGCTGTGCGCCGGGCTGATCGGCGCGACCGGCACGCCTGCAGTATAGCCACCCAGCATCAGCAGTCCATGCTCGACCGAGTTGGACGACAGGATCAGCACGCAATCGCCCGCGCCCATGCCGCGATCAAGCAGGCTCTGCGCGATGCCGTCAGCAATGCGCTTGGCCTCCCCATAGGTCACGCCGCGCCATGGCCCGTGGCCCGGCTCACGCTGCATCAGCAGCCCGCGCTCGGGATGCTCTGCCGCGTGTTGCGCGAACAGGTGCCCGATCGAACGCGCGGGTTCTGCCAGTGCGTGGTTCGAGCGCACCAGGATGGTGCCGTCCTCGCGCCGTTCGACATGCACGTCGGGGCCCTTCTGCGGCAGCGGTTTGAACGGAACGCTCGTGATGTCGCGCGGCGCTTCCAGCGTGGTGGTCACGGATCTCTCCTCGATTTCTTGGCTTGTGGGCCGGTGCGCCTTGTCTTGGCGCAGTTGCGCACCTTGGTCGTTTATCGACTGATAAAAGTCAATTGATTGATCGGTTGATTAAAGTGCGGCAAAGCTCTCGCATACAATGGGAGACACGCGATGAACGACCTGGTGCTGCGGCAGGACAACGATGGCTGGACGGTGTTGACGATCAACCGCCCCGACAAGCTCAATGCGCTGACGGTCGAAGTCTTCCGCGCCCTGCGCACCCATGTCGAGGCGCTGCGCGACGACGAGAGCGTGCGCTGCGTCGTGCTGCGCGGGGCGGGCAAGTGCTTTTCCGCCGGGCACGATCTGGGCGACATCGCCACCGGAGAGGCGGTGCCCTCGCGCGGGTGGCACTCCGAAACGCTGCGGATGCTGGAACGCCTGCCTCAGCCGGTGATCGCCGCCGTCCACGGCCATTGCTACACCGGCGCGCTCGAAGTGGCGCTCGCCTGTGATTTCATCCTCGCGGCCGATAGCGCGCGCTTTGGCGATACCCACGCCAAGTGGGCGCTCACGCCGATCTGGGGCATGAGCCAGCGTCTGCCGCGCCGCGTCGGCGTCGCCACTGCCAAGCGGCTGATGTTCACCGCCGACATGATCGACGCCGCCGAAGCGGTGCGCATCGGCCTGGCCGAATATGCCGTGCCGCTGGCCGATTTCGAGGCCGAGATCGCCGCGCTTGCCAGCCGCATCGTCGCGCAGTCGCCGTTCTCGCACCGCGCCAACAAGCGCCTGCTCAACGCCACCGACGGTTCACCGCTCGATGCCGGGCTGCAATGGGAAGTGCTCGAAAACGAAGGCCACGGCCCGGACTTTGCCGAGCGCGTCGGCGCGTTCACCAGCAAGAAGAACTGAACGGCAGGCCTCCGCCGCGCATCAATGCGCGGCGGAAAGGTCCACCGGCCCCTTGGGCGCGGGCGCCAGCCAGATGATCGCGGCGGCCACGCCGAACACCATTGTGCTGCCCAGGAAGATCGTGTTGGTGGCGATGGTCATGGCTTCGGTGTCCACCAGCCGCTCCAGCGCCATGCGCGCCTGCGCCACGGGCAGCCCGCTCGTCATGACCTTTTCGGGATTCAAGACTCCCACCAGTTCGGCGCGCGTCAGCTTGGTCTCGTGCTCCCACATCGTGGTGGCGACCGAGGTGGCGATGGCGCCCGCCAGCGTGCGCATGAAGTTCTGGATGCCCGCCGCCGAAGCGGTCTGTTCGGGCCGCACCGCGCCCAGTGCCAGCGTCGTCGTGCCGATGAAGAAGAACGGCATCCCGAAGCCCTGCAGGAACTGCGGCAAGGAGATGGTGAAGAAGTCCATCTGCGTCGCCCACCCCGTGCGTAGCAGCGAGACCATGCCCAGCCAGGTCACGCCCGCGGTGATCAGCAGGCGCGTGTCCACCTTGCCGATCAGCATCCCCGCGATCGGCGACATGATCACCGCCATGATCCCGATGAACGCTGTGGCATAGCCCGACCAGGTGGCGGTATAGCCAAGGTTGGTCTGCAGGAAGAGCGGGATCAGCACCACCGAGGAGAAGAACGCGGCATAGGTCGCGCTCTGCGACAGCACACCGATGGTGAAGCCCCGGTTGCGGAACACCGACAGGTCGATGATCGGGTTCTTCTCGGTCAGTTCCCAGATCAGGAAGGCGATCAGTCCCAGCACCATGATGATGGCCAGCGCCACGATGAACGGGCTGGCGAACCAGTCCTCCTCGCGCCCCTTGTCGAGCATCACCTGCAGCGCGCCGACCCACACCACCAGCAGGCCCAGCCCAACGTAGTCGATGGGGTTCCTGACCATCGGCGTTTCATAGCGTCGCAGCAGGCGCCAGCCGAGCGTGGTGCAGATCGCCACCACCGGCATGTTGATGAAGAAGATCCAGTTCCACGACCAGGTATCGGAAATCGTGCCCCCAAAGATCGGGCCGGCGATGGGCGCCACAACCGTGGTCATGCTCCACAGGCCCAACGCCATCGGGGCTTTCTCGGGCGGGAAGATGCGCAGCATCAGCGTCTGCGACATCGGCATGATCGGCGCGCCGGCCAGGCCCTGGAACACGCGGAACACGATCAGCATGCCCAGGCTCTGCGACAGGCCGCACAGCAGCGAGAACAACCCGAAGCCCAGCACCGACATCAGGAACACGCGCACCGCGCCGAACCGCGCGGCGAGCCAGCCGGACAGCGGCACGCAGATCGCCTCGGCCACAGCATAGGACGTGATCACCCACGTCCCCTGCGAAGGCGCGGCGGCAAGGCTGCCCGAGATATGCGGCACGGAAACGTTGGCGATGGTGATGTCGAGCACCACCATGAAGTTGGCGAAGGCCAGCGCAAAGCCGCCCAGCGCCAGCTTCGCGCCTTTCAGCGGCTGCGCGCCCGCGGCCATCTGCATCACTGTGCCCCGGTGTCGGTTTTCGTGTCGATCGTCGCAGTCATCGACAGGCCGATGCGCAAGGGGTGCGCCTTCAGTTCGGCCGGATCGAGCGCGATGCGCACCGGCAGGCGCTGCACCACCTTGATCCAGTTGCCTGTCGCGTTCTGCGCCGGGATCACCGCCAGCGCCGATCCCGTCCCGCCGGAAAAGCCCACGACGCGGCCCTTGAAGGTCACGTCTTCGCCATAGAGGTCCGAGGTCAGCTCCACCGGCTGGCCGGGCTTGACCGTGCGCAGTTGGCCTTCCTTGAAGTTGGCGTCGACATAGGCCTGCCCCACCGGCACGATCGTCATCAGCGTGGCGCCCGCGGCCACGCGCTGGCCCACCTGCACGGCGCGTTGCGTTACCACGCCATCGACGGGCGCACGTACCACGGTGCGCGACAGGTCTAGCCGCGCCTTGTCCAGCCGGGCCTTCGCTGCCAGCACCTCGGGATTGGTTTCGGCGTTGGTGCCCGTCACCAGCGCGGCGTTCGCGCCCTGCTGCCCTTGCGCCGATCCGCGCGCTGCCTTGGCCTGCGCCACGCCTGCCTGCGCCGCTGCCAGCGCGCCGCGCGCCGAAGCGAAGGCGTTGCGCGCCGTGCTCAGTTCCTCGCCCGATACCGCGCCGTCGCTCGCCAGAGCCTCGCGCCGGGTCAGGTCGATCCGCGCACGTTCGAGGTCGGCGCTCGCCATGGCAACTTGCGCCTCCATGCGGCGGATGTCGGCTTCGCGCTCACCCACCTGCGCGCCCAGCGCGTCCCCGGTGGCGAACGTCTGGCGCACCTTGCGCTGCGCCTGGGCATAATCGGCTTCGGCTTGCGCCAGCGCGATCCGGGCATCGCTCGCGTCGATCACCACCAGCACGTCGCCCTTGCGCACAACTTGCGTGTCGCTCACCGCCACGGCTTCCACCGTGCCGCCGGTCTGCGGCGTCACTTGCGCCACGTCGGCGGCGACATAGGCGTTGTCGGTCTCGATGTAGCGCCCGCCGGTCGCCCAGCGATAGCCCAGCGTGACCACCGCGATCGCAGCGACCGCGCCGCCAAAGATCAGGAACGCGCGCTTGCGGCTGGTCTTGCGTACGGCGTCGCCCGCGTCCTCGTCGAACCGCGCGGCGTTGAGAGTGGGGGAATCGATGTCGGCCATGGGGTCCTCGGGAGTGTTCAGGCAGCCACGTATCCGCCGCCCAGCGCACGGATCAGCTGGACGTTGACGGACAGCGCGCGCGCTTGCAGGTCGGCGAGCAGGCGACGGCTGGCGAGCAGCGCGTCTTCTGCGGAAATCACGGAAAGATAGGGCGAAAGCCCGCCCTCGTAGCGGCGGCGGGCGAGGGCGTGGGCTTCCTGCGCGGCGTCCACCGCTTCGCGCGCGGCGATCAGCTGCTGTGCCACCGCGCGCTGCGAGGCGACGGCGTCGGCCACTTCGCGCACCGCGCGCACCAGCGTCTCGTCATATTGCGCCACGGCCTCGTCATAGTCGGCGCGGGCCACGCGATAGTTGCCCGAAAGCCGTCCGCCCTGGAAGAGCGGCAGGCTGATCGCCCCTCCAGCCTGTCCGATGTCAGAGCCGCTGGCGGTGATCTGGCCCAGTCCCAGCGACTGCAAGCCGACGAAGGCCATCAGGTTGACGTTGGGATAGAATCCCGCGCGCGCCACCGTGATCCGGGCTGACGCCGCTTCGACCCGCGCCCGCGCGGCAGCGATATCGCCCCGACGTGCGACCAGTTCCAGCGGCAGCTGCGCGGGCAGGGCAATTGCGCTTGCGGTCCCGGTTGGCGGTGCGATCGTCGCTCCCCGTTCCGGCCCGGCACCAAGCAGTGCCGCCAGTGCATTGCGTGACAGCGCCACGGCTTCATCCGCGCTCGCCAGATCGGCGCGCGCTGTCGCCACCGCCGCTTCGGCCTGCCGCAGTTCGGCACGGGTATCGAGGCCGTTGGCCACGCGCCGCCGCACCAGCCCCGCCGTATCCTCGCGCAAGCGCAGCCCGGCTACGCGCACCTCGCGTTCGGCACTGGCGCGGCCAAGATCGGCCCAGCCGGCCGCCACCGCCGTCGCCAGCATCAGCCGCGCGGTGCGCGCCTCGATCTCGGCCGCTTCACGCTCGGCCTTGGCGGCGCGCAGCGCGGCGCGGTTCTTGCCGAAGAAGTCGATCTCGTACGAAAGGTCGAGGCTTGCCCGTGCGGTGTCCTGCCAGCCGTGCGGCACGAACTGCGCGGGAAAGCCGTTGTTGTAGCTCTGTTTGGTCCACCCCGCGTTGGCTGATGCCGATGCGGCCGGCAGCAGCGCCGCACCAGCCGCTTGCGCATAGCCGGCTGCGCGGCGGGCGCGGGCGTCGGCCACGGCAAGGCTGGGCGATCCGGCCAGCGCTTCTTCCACCAGCGCGGATAGCTGCGCGTCGCCATAGCCGTTCCACCAGTTTTCCTGCGGAAACGATGCCTGGTCCGCTCCCGTGGGAAGGCCGGCGGCGAGGGGCGCGGCCGCGCGTGGCTCGGGGCGCGCGCCAAGCTCGGGCGGCGTTGCGCAGGCGCTCAGCGCCAGTAGCAACAGCGCCGGAGCGGCGATCCTGACGGGGGTGGGGGCGGGCTGGGAAAGGGGCATGGAAACCACGGTCCGAAGGGTGTACAGATCGGTCACTAAATGCGGAAGAGCCGACTTGATCCTGCGGTGTCAAGCGCTATCTGTACAGCATGGTCACTAACTGCAGGCTGGGCCGCGCATCACCCGATGAACGCCGCGAGCATATCCTTGATGTCGCATCGGAAGTCTTCGTGTCCGAAGGCTATGGCGCGGCGTCGATGGCCAACATCGCCGCCCGGCTGGGCGGGTCGAAAGCCACGCTGTACAAGTATTTTCCGTCGAAGGAGGTGCTGTTCGCGGCTATGCTCGCGCGCAAGTGCGAAGGCGTTCTCGCTCCGTTGCGCGCGGTCGGCATCGAGTCCTCGGATTTCGAGACCTACCTTGCCGAATTCGCGAATCGCTACCTCGAAGCCTTGCTCGAACCCGAAGCGATCGAGGTGTTCCTGATGATCCAGGCGGACGGTGTGCGCTTTCCGGAAATGTCGCGCCAGTTTTTCAGCACCGGCCCCGAAACCGTCTATCGGGAATTGAGCGCGGCCATTGCGGGGTTTGCCCAGCGTGGGGTGATCATCTGCGCCGATCCCCGTCTTGCCGCCGAACAATTCCTCGGCGCCGTTCGCGCCGATCTGCACATGCGCGCCACGCTAGGCATGTTGCAGCCGTCGGACAAGGCCGACGTGGCGCGGCAGGCTGCCCATGCGGCCCGTGTCTTCGCGCGCGGCCTGTCCCCGGACTGACTTGTACCGGCCTGACTTTTGCCGGATCAATCAGAACAACTCGATCTTCCGGTCGGTCTCGTGCGGGGTTTCGTCGCCCGCGACGATGGCGCTGTGGACGTGGCGCTGGCTCTCCATCACGTAGTCCTGCCGCTGGTCCTCCAGAATATCCAGCAGCGAACGGACCGGGGGGGCGCCGCTGGTGGAGCGGGCCACCAGGTCCTCCAACTCGCGCAAGGCGTGGAATACCTGCTCCAGCCGCTGGCGCATCACGTCCTGGAATTGCAGGCTGCCGAGGATCTCCGACAGCGCGCCGACAATCTCGCGGTGGCCGCCGTCGAGCGTCTGGATCACGCGGTCCAGATCGGCACCGCCCGCGACGAGACGGGCCTGCGCGCCGCGCAATTCATCGATCAGCTGGTCGAGCCCGCCGGCCTCCTTCTGGCGGTCGGGCATGGCGGCGGTGATGCTGGCATGCATCCGTTCTGCAAAGCCGTTGATGTTCACGCCCACTTCGCGCGCGCTGTCGGCGGTCTGCCGCGCCAGCGAGCGCATTTCCGACGCGATCAGCCCGAAGGCGACGCCGGCCGCACCGCGGTGCTGTGCCTCCACCGCCGCGTTGACCGACAGGAAGAAGGCCTTGTCCGCGATCGTGCTGATCACCTCGACGCTGGAGCGCAGGCCCTGGAATTCGTCCGCCAGCGCCTGCAGTCCGGCAAAGTTGCGCTCGATGATGCGGTCGCGCTCGGCGAGCATGTGGGCCAGCCGCGCGACGATCTCGCCAGGGACCTCGGCGGCCTGCCTGATGGTGTCGGCCCCTGCGACAGAGGCATGGATGCGGTCGCGCTGCCCCTGCGACAGCGCATCGATCGAGCGTACGCGATCCACCACCGCGACCACCCCCTGCGCCACGTCCTGCTGGATGCCCTCGATCTGGCCGCACAGCGTCTCGACGAAGGGCTGCACGGCTTGCAGGTCGGCCAGAACCGGCGGCGGAATGGCAAAGGGATCGTGCAGAAAGGCAATCTTGGTCTGCTCGTCGTGCGTCTCAGGCGCGTCCTCGCGCGGCTCCACCGCAGAAACGCTGAGCGCTTCGGGCAGGGCGAGCAACCGGGTCGCCAGCACCGCCGCCACCGTGCCCGCCAGCCCCGCCATGCCGCAGGTCCACCACGCATGAACGCCCGCTGCCGCCAGCACAGGGAGGCCCAGCACCAGCCGCAGCCGCAAGAAGCGCGCGCGCGCGTCCACCGCGCGTCAGGCCGCCAGCGGCAGCACCTGCCGGATCACGCCCAGCAGGTCGGGGCCGGAGATCGGCTTGACCAGCCAGCCAGTCGCGCCCAGCCGTCGGCTCTCGTCGCGCTTGGCGCGTTCGCTTTCGGTCGTCAGCGTCAGGATCGGGGTGAAGCGGCAACCTGCAAGGCTGCGCGCGTTGCGGATGAAATCCAGCCCGCCCATGTTCGGCATGTTGATGTCGGTGATGATGAGATCCGGCCGCAGCCCGCCGTTCAGCGCCGCAAGCGCCCGCGCCCCGTCGCTGGCGGCTTCCACGCGATACCCGTTCATTTCCAGCGTGGCGCGCACGCTCATGATCATGGTCGGGGAATCGTCGACGATCAGGATGGTCTTTGGCATTGTCCGCGTTCCCTCATCGCTGGCATCCCCCCTTGTGGCAGGTCGCGCGGTCTTCCGTCCGCCGACGTCTGTCCAGGATGCCGTGTTCACCTTGCACCGGATGGGTGACTCGACCCGGTGCGACGGCAGGGTGCCGTCAGGCCTGCTTTTGCGCCCGCAAGGGCCAAGGCATCCTTGCGGATCTGGCTTAAGGTCGACCGGTAACGACCGCCGCGCGACTACGTAGGGCGCGCAAGCTGGTGCCCTCGGGGTGGACAAACGGAGGGAGGTGTTAACCATTGTGCAGGCGTTAGCGGCGATGTCCTCGCCATGACCAAAGCGCACGGAACGCCCGCCCTTTTCGCGTTGGGTGAGGTTGCCGCAGCCACCGGCCTTGGCGCAGACGTCCTGCGCGCGTGGGAGCGGCGTTACGGTTTTCCCGTTCCGCTGCGCGATGCGCGGGGGCGCAGGGGCTACCCGCGCGACCAGGTCGAGCGGCTGGAACTGGTGCGCCGACTGGTCGATTCGGGCGAACGGCCCGGTCAGATCATGACGCTCCAGATGGCGGAACTGCAGGCACGTGCGGCGCGCTTGCCGCATGTCGCGGGGCAGCACAGCGTCGCGATCGGCTATTCCGCGGATGTCGAGGAAGCCTTGCGCTTCGTCATCGAGGACCGGCCCGAGGCGCTGGCTGATTTGCTCCACCGTCACCTTGCGCGGCACGGCGGGCGCGGCTTCGTGATCGGCATTGCCGCGCCGCTGACGGCCGCCGTGGGAGAGGCATGGCGCGATCAGCGCATCCCCGTTTTCCGCGAACATGCCTTCACTCACGTGCTGCATCGCGTGCTGGCCATGGCCGCGCGCGGTCTCGGCAAGGCCGATGGCCCGCGGATGTTGCTCACAACGGTCCCGGGCGAAGCCCATGGCCTGGGCCTCGCAATGGTCGAGGCGATACTCGTGCTCGAAGGGTGCCACTGCGTGCCGCTGGGGCTTGAAACCCCGCCTGCGGACATCGCTGCGGCAGCGCTTGCGCACCGGGTCGACGTGGTGGCGCTGTCGTTCTCGTCCTTCTTCGGTGCGCGTCAGGCGGTGCGCATGCTGATGGACGTGCGGGCGCGGCTCGACCCCGGCATCGCGATCTGGGCGGGTGGCGCGTGCAGTGGTCTGGCCCAGGTGCGCGATCCCGGCATCGCCCGCTTTACCGACCTTGCCGCGATCACGCCTGCGCTCGAAGCGCTGCGCCTGCGCGACTGATGGTTCAGAACAGCTCGATCTTTGGCGCGGTGGCGGCGGCTTCCCCGCGATGCGCGGCGCGTTGCTGCTCCATCACGTAGTTCTCCAGGATCGAGGACAGGCACGTCGCGATCGAGCTGTCGGGCGGCGCGCCTTCGTTGATGATCGCGTTCGAAAGCGACACGAAATGGTCGGATATCATCGACAGCGCGCGGCTGACCTGTTCCAGCTGCTGGCGCGCAACGTCCTGGAACTGGATCGAACCGCACAGCGTGTTGAGCGGCGCGCGCATCGCGTCGCTGCGCCGGTGGACCTCGGCGATCAGCGCGGCCTGGAAGTCGTTAAGCAGCGCCATGTGGCGTGACAGCTTTTCGAAACTGTCCTGCAGTTCCTGCGCGCGGGCATCATCAGAGCGCTTCTGCGTCGAAACGCGCGCCATCAGGTCGTCGCCGACCAGCCGGTCCATCTCGTTCAGCTCGACGTTGAGGTTCTGCGCAAGGCCTCCCGTCTGGGTCGCCAGCGCCCGGATTTCCTCGGCGATCACCTCCAGCCCGGTATTCTTGCCCAGCCCGGCGATGCGGATGCGCGCATTGATCGCCAGCAGGTCGGTATAGCGGCGGATGTCCTCGATCTCGCCCAGGTGGCCGCGCATCTTCAGCGACAGCGCGCGCACCGTGGTCAGGCTCTCGCGGATCTCGCTCTGCGTCGCGTGATGCTGGCGGATCAGGTCGGCGATCACGGTGCGCCCGGTATCCACGCTGACCCGCAGGGTCTCGGTGGCGTCGAGCAGCGCATCGGACTGCATCGTGTCGCCCACGTGCCGCACCAGCCCGGTGACGCTGCCTTCGATCTCCAGCGCCTGGCCAAGGATGTTCTCGGCGGCGTCCTGCGTCTCGGTGCAGACGTTGCTGAGATGGTGCTGCATGATCTCGACGAAGCCGGCATAGCTCTGCATCTCCTCCACCAGCGCCATGGTGTGCGGGTGGATACGATGGAAGCGGCTGTCGCGCGGGGTCAGCGCGATGATTTCACCCTGCGGTCCTGCGTGCGTGTCGGCGTCATCCTGCGCGGAAACGTTTGCCGTTTGCGGCGCGAGGTCGGCCAGCGCAACCTTGGCACCTTGGTCCTCCTCGACCAGCGGCGCCGGGCGGCGGCGGAACAGTCGCGACAGCAGCGCCAGCATCGTCAGGCCCCCGGAACCATCTGCTTGACGACTGCGATCAGGTCGTCGGGCTGCACCGGCTTGACGATCCATCCGGTTGCCCCGGCGCTGCGCGCTTCCTGACGCTTGTCGAGCGAGGATTCCGTGGTCAGCATCAGGATCGGGGTGAACCGGGTCTGCGGCAACTGGCGCAACGAGCGGACCAGGTCGATGCCGTTCATCGCGTGCATGTTGAGGTCGGTGATGACGAGGTTGGGGCGCCCTCCACCGTGCAACACGCGCAGCGCGGCTTCGCCGCTGTCGGCCTTGACCACGCCATAGCCGGCGCGCATCAGGATCGCTTCCATGCTCATCAGGATGGTCGGAGAATCGTCGACGACCATGACGGTTTTCATGATGCTGTGGCCTTCCTGGTGCGACGGTTGCGCGGTGATGTCGTGGCGGCCTTCGCGGCAGGCGCGCGTTTCGGACGCGGGGAGGGCGCAGGCTGCACCGGCGGCATCACCGGCGCCAGCCAGCGCGCCAGCAGGGCATCGACAGGGGCCGCCCGCAGCGGCGGCGTCAGCGCCATGATCGTCTGCAGCAGTGCGCTGTGCAGGCCGGTGCAGGCGGCAAGGTCGATCCCGCGCGCGCGGTCGGCCAGCAGCCACTCGGTCAGTTCCGCAGCTTCCTCGACCACGCACTGGCCCTCCAGCATCGCGCAGTCCCCGGCATAGGTTACCGGCATCACAGGATCTCCTTCAGGTTGAGCACCAGCAGCACGCGGCCGTCGCCCAGTACCGCCGTCCCCGAAAACCCGCTCAGGTTGGTCAGGATGCCCGAAAATGGCTTGAGGATGATGTCCATGCCCGTGCCGAAGTCGTCGATCACCAGCCCGATCAGCGCATTGGCGACCCGCAGGATCAGCACCGATTCCAGCGCCGGGCGGTGTTCCTCCATCGCCAGCATCGTGCGCAGCCGCGCGATCGGCACCACCTGGTCGCGCAGCACCACGGCTTCGCTGGCCTTGAAGCGCCGGATGGCCTGCGGCTCGATCCGCACCGTCTCGACCACCAGGTCCATCGGCACGCCATAGAGCTGACCGGCCATTTCCACGGTCAGCACGCGCGTCACGGCCATCGACAGCGGCAGCTTCATCTGCACCGTCGTTCCATGTCCGGGACGGCTGTCCAGCGTCACCTGTCCGCCGAAGCGTTCTACCACTGTGCGCACCGCATCCATGCCGACGCCGCGCCCCGACAGGTCCGATATCGCCTCTGCGGTTGAGAAGCCGGGCAGGAACACCAGTTGCATCGCCTGGGCATCGGACAGCTGGGCGGCGCGCTCGGCGTCGAGCAGGCCGCGCTCGACCGCCTTGGCGCGCACCTTGTCCGGATCGATCCCGCGACCGTCGTCGATCACCTCGATCACCACGCTGTCGCCATCCTGGAAGGCGCACAGCCGCAAGGTCGCGATCTCGGCCTTGCCCGCAGTGATCCGGGCCTGCGCGGGCTCGATGCCATGGTCCAGGCTGTTGCGCAGCACGTGGGTCAGCGGTTCGGCAAGCGCCTCGATGATGTTCTTGTCGGCCTCGGTGGTCTCGCCTTCGATCACGAGCCGCACCTTCTTGTCCTGCTTGCGCGCGATGTCGCGGACAAGCCGCGGAAACCGCTTGAACAGGTCGGACACCGGCATCATGCGGATGTCCATCACCGCGTTCTGCAACTGCCGCGCAATGCGGTCGATGACGGCGTACTTGTCCTTGATCTCGCGCGACAATTCGCGGCTTCCGAAGCGGACTTCGGCATCGCGCGCCAGGAACGGCAGCGCGTTCTTCGCCACGGTCAGTTCGCCGACAAGGTTCATCAGCGTGTCGACCTTGCCCTGCTCGACGCGCAGCGTGCGCTCGCCCGTCGCCTCGGCCCGATCCGGCGCCCCATCCCCCATCGGTGCGATCATCGGCGCGGCACCGGCGACCGCCGCCTCTTCCGCTGGATCTTTGCGCGCTCCGCTGCGCAGCAGGTGCGCGATGGCGGTCGCCAGACTGTCGGCATCGGCGGGGCCGTCGACCAGCGGGCAGGGCAGGTCCAGCGCGCGGCACAGGTTGCGCACGGTGGTCTCGATGTCGCCCACTTGTCCATGCCGCCCCGGCAGGTCCAGGGCGCGCGCCTGCGTTTCCAGCAGCTCGATCGCCAGCGTCGGCAGTCCAACGGGGGCGCCGCCATCGCCATCACCGTCCTTCGGCGCGTCGGCGGCAAGACTCTCCACGTCCGCCTCGATCAGCATCACGTTGTCGGGAACATAGCGGAAATGATGTTCTATTGCGTCGCGCGGGGCCCTTGCCGCCATGCGGAAGCGCAAGTTGCAGGCGAAGGGATCGAAGGCCTGCGCATCGGGCCAGTCCTGCGCGGGCACGATCTCCAGCCAGCACAGCCCGGGCGTTGCCAGCACCAGCCGCAACGGGTCTTCCCCGGCAAAGAAGCACCCTTCATCGGGAGCATAGTCGGCCAGCACCACGCTCGCCGCGTCGGGGGCCGCAGCCGCGATGGCCGAGGCCGCGCCTTGCGCCCAGGCCGGGGGGGCGTCCGCGCGCGCAGTTGCTTCGGCAACCTGCGTTGCGCCATCCAGCCCGTCCAGCCGCGCGCGATAGAGCGCGGCGAACTTGCGCGCCTCTTCGATCGAGCCCGCCGGCAGGTCGCCTTCGCTGCGGAACCGCTCGATCCACGTCGCCACGCGGTCGAGCCCGGCCAGCAGCGCGTCGGCCAGTTCGCCGTCGATCCGCAACCGTCCTTCGCGCATCGCGCCCAGCAGGTCTTCGGCGGCATGGACGAGGTGGATCAGCGCGGGCAGGTCGAACAGCCCCGCCGCGCCCTTGATCGAATGGACGCAGCGGAACAGCGCGTTGACCGCCTCTGCGTCGCCCGGATTGCGCTCCAGTGTCAGCAGCGCGGCATTGGCCTCCTCCAGCAGCGCGCGTGCTTCCTCGACGAAGCTGGCGGCAAGGTCGGCGGTCTCGGCGGCTTGCGCGGCGATTTCGGCGGGGGTGGGGGGGAGGTTCGATCTCAGGGGCATGTGACACCTGTCATCAGGTTCACCGTCGCGAGGAAGCGGACGGGGTCGATCGGCTTGGTCAGGTAGAAGTTCGCGCCCGAAAGATAAGCGCGGGTGATGTCATCGCGCCCCTGCTCGGTGCTCATCATCACCGCCGGGATCGCGCGCAGGTCCGGGTGGCGGCGCACTTCGGCCAGAAAGGCGTAGCCGTCCATCTTCTGCATGTTGATGTCGACCACGAACAGGTCGAAGCGCTGCTGCAGCGCCTGTTCCAGACCCTCCAGCCCGTTGATCGCTTCGCTCACCGCAAAGCCCGCACGCTTGAGCAGCTGCGAACAGTACAGCCGCACCGTCAGAGTATCGTCGACGATGAGGATGCGCGCGGCAGGGTTGTCCTGCATCGCCGCCGGGGCGGTTTCGGTTAGGGTCAGCGTCATGTCAGGGGCCTCTGATGGACCAGGGCTTCGGGAAACTTGCGCGGCAGGAAGATGCCTGAGATGCGGCTCATGCTCTCCGAATGGCCCAGCGCCACGAACCCGCCGGGGTTCAGCGCGTCGAAGAAGTGCTCCGCCGTCTGGCGGCGCGACAGGTCGTCGAAATAGATCAACAGGTTGCGGCAGAAGATAACGTCGATCCCGCGCACCCGCGCCATCTGGGCCGGGTCGCACACGTTGATCACGCCGAAATCGACCGAATCCCGCAGGTCCTTCACCACCTGCCAGTTGTCTGCGTCGATCTGCCGGAAATAGGTATCGCGGATGCGCTGCGACACGCGGTGCAGCGCGCGCGCCTGATAGATCCCGTTGCGTGCCCGCCCCAGCGCGCGGGTGTCGATGTCCGATGCCATGATCTCGATGTCGAAATCGCTGGCGCGCGACCAGTTTTCCAGGATTGAGATCGCGATCGAATAGGGCTCCTCGCCGGTGGAGCAGGGCGCCGACCAGATGCGGATGCGGTCGCGCCCGGCAATCTTGTGCACCGCGATCTCGTCCAGCATCCGCTTGGTCAGGCAGGTGAACTGGTAGTCCTCGCGAAAGAAATAGGTCTCGTTGACCGTCATCTCGTTGATGAGCGCCTGCATTTCCGAGCCGCCCGGCTGGAACTTCACCAGCGCGAGATATTCGCGGAAGCTGCGGCATTCGTTCGCCGCGATGCGGTCCTCCAGCCGCCGGTCGATGAAATAGCGGCGGCTGGCATCCATGCTGATGCCGGTCTTCTTGTAGAAGAAGTCGCAGAACACGGTCACGTCTTCGGCGGATATGCGCACAGCCTTGGCACCGGGGAGAACGCCGGGAGGAGGGGAAGTGGCCACCTGTCAGGCCTCGCGCAGGCGCTGCAGCGCGGTTTCGACCGCAAAGCCCAGGAACGGATCACCGGCAAAGCGCGTGCCGATCGCCGTCAGCGCGGCGGCCGCCTCGATCCTGCCGGTGCCGCCAAGCGCTTCAGCGAGGTTCGAGCAGACGTTGGCGTCGGTCTCGTGCGCGGCCAGCGCGACCAGCCAGTCGGCCGCAGCAGGGTCCTGCAATTCTGCGGCCAGCAGCACGGCGAAGATGCGCACGTCTGCGTCTTCGTCCTGCCCCAGCGACGCGAGCAGCGGCCCCGCGTGGTCCGGCATCGCCGCCAGCGTCTCCAGCGCACCGTTGCGCAAGGCGGCGTCGGCATCGGACAGCAGCACCGAAACGCCGCGCGCGGCTTCGCGCGAATTGAGCGAGGCGAGCAGCAGGAACGCGGCCTGGCGCACCAGGCTTTCCTTCTCGACGCGCAGCAGCGTCACCAGCTTGTCGACGCAATCGGCATCGCCCGCCAGCGCCTGCACCGCGCGGCGGCGTTGCACGGCGTCGGGGTGGTCCAGCCGGGGTGCATCCTCGGGCGCTGCATCAAAGGCCGCTCCATTTCCGGCGGCGCGCGCTTTCACGAGGCCCATGTCATTCTCCGTCCCCCGCGCATCGAGCGCATCCTGGTGAAAGCAACCCGTTCCAGCCGGGCGCCAATCTGCGATCCGTGCAGCACTTCGTCGGCGCCCCCGCGCTCGATCAGCGCGCGCGGCATGCCATAGACCACGCAGCTGTCCTCGCTTTCGGCGATGGTGTGCCCGCCTTGCCGGCGCAGCTCGGCCAGCTCTGCCGCACCATCGTCGCCCATGCCGGTCAGCAGCACGCCGATCAGCGAATCCGGGGTCAGCGTGCGCAGCGCGCTCGCCACGAGGCGGCTCATGCTCGGGTGCCAGGTGAAATCGCGTGAGGGCGGGGCGATCGTCGCCATCAGCCGCCCGCCGCGTTCCATCACCACCATGTCGGCATCCCCGCGCGCCAGATAGATCGTGCCGGCCTCCAGCTCGGTCTGGCGGCGCAGTTCCTCCACGCGCAGCGCGCAGCACTGGTCGAGCCGTTCGGCAAAGTGGCGGGTCACCGTGGCGGGCATGTGCTGGCACACCAGCACCGGCATCGGATAGTCGGCGCTCAGCGCGCCCAGCACGTCCTCCAGCACGGCGGGCCCGCCGGTCGATGCACCGACCAGCGTCAGCGCCTCGTTGCCGGGGCCGAAGCTGCCGATCCGGCCTCGCGCGGGGGTAGGATTGCGCAGGATCGTCTCGCGCTTGGCCACCAGCCGCTGGCGCAGTCCGTCGCTGCGCCGCACCCGCGCGCCCACCGCCGCCTTGACCTTGGCGATGATCAGGTCTTCCTGCTCGCGCAGCGCTGTCGAAACGGTGCCGCCGGGCTTGTGGACGAAGTCCACTGCCCCCAGCGCGATCGCCTCCAGCGTCGCCAGGGCGCCTTCCTCGGTCAGTGAAGAGATCATCACGACCGGCGCGGGGCACTCCGCCATCAACCGGCTCAGGCATGTCAGGCCGTCCATCTCAGGCATGTTGATGTCGAGCGTCACCACGCTGGGCCGCTCCTCGTGCGCGCGCGCCAGCGCTTCGGCGCCCGTGCGCGCGGTCACCACCTCGAATCCGCCTCGGGTCAGGATATCCCCGATCTGGCGCCGCATCAGCGCGGAATCGTCAACGACAAGGGCTTTCATGGCTGTTGCTTTCGATCCGGTCCTTCTGATGGTACTCAGGCCGCTTCGGCGGTCAGCGCGCCGTCGCCCAGCATCTGCTGCGCATCGAGCAGCAGGATCATCCGGCGCGATTCTGGCAGGTTGGCCACGCGGCGGATCACCCGGCGCTGGCGGTCCGACATGTCGGGCGCGGGCTTGATCAGGTCGCGCCGGATGCGCATCACTTCGGATACGGAATCGACGATGAAGCCGGTCTGCACGCCGCCCATCGTGAACACCACGATGCGCTGGCGGTCGTTGTGGTCCAGCGGCGGCAGATGGAACTTGGCACGCTGGTCGATCAGCGGGATCACCGCGCCGCGCAGGTTCATCACGCCACGGATATAGTCCTCGGTGCGCGGTACCTTGGCCAGATCCGCGGGCACCCGGACGATTTCCTGCACCGCCGCGATCTCGACGCCGAATTCCTCGTCCATCAGCCGGAACACCACGAACTGTTCCTCGTCGCGCGCGGCGCCTGCGGCGCGTCCCTGCGTGGCCTCGGTCATCGCCGCCATCTCCCCATCTGTTGCCTCGATCGCGCTTTCCAGCGCGCCCTCGATCGCGCGCCGGTCGAACATCGCCTCGGCCGAGAGGATCGACACCAGCCGCTTGCCCCCATCGAGGCGGCAGATCGCGGTGATCTCTGCCAGGTTCGTGTCCTCGGCCAGCATCGGCGGCATCGCATCCACCCCGCCGCGCCGCACGCGCAGCACCTCGTTCACGCGGTCGAGCACCACGCCGACGAGCAGGCTGCCATCGCCCACCGAAACCACCGCTACGCGGTTGTGATCGGCACGCTCTGCTGCGGGCAGGCCGAACAGGCGGCGCAGGCACACCACCGGCAGCAGCCGCTCACGCAACGAAATCACCCCCATCACGCTCGGCGCCGCGCGTGGAACCCGCGTCACGTTCTCGGGCAGTTGCACGATTTCGCGCACACTGTGGATCGGCAGGGCATATTCCTGCCCCGCAACCTCGAAGCTGACGAGCTGGATTTCCTCGCCCGCCGCATCGACCGATTGCGCGGCGGCCTCGATCGGCCGCACTTCGCCGCCCACCCCATCACCGCCGCTCCCGGCGCGCGCTAGCGCCAGCAGATCGAACTCCTGCTCGATCAGCCTTCCGCTGGCCAGGATCATCACCAGCCCCAGCTCGCCGTCGTCCTTGATCACCCCGCGCAGCAGGTCAGAGCGCACGCTCGTCTCCACCGCCGCGGCATCCTCGATGCGTTCTGACTCGATCGTCACCACGCTCACCACGCGGTCGACGACGATGCCGACCGGCTGGCCATGGTCGAGGATCACCACGCGGGTTGCATCGTCCGGCGGCACCGGGGCGCCGCCGAACAGGCTGCGGGTGTTGACGATCGGCAGCACCGTGCCCCGCAGGTTGGTCAGGCCTTCCAGGCTTGGCGGGGCCAGCGGCACCCGCACCACCTCGGGCAGGCGGATGATCTCCTTCACCTCGTCGAGCGATACCGCGAAGTTTTCACCGTCGACGGTGAAGATGGTGAACTGCCGCGTGGTGCGCGCGCTTGCGTCGCCCGGCGTCAGGCCCTCCGGCGGCGCGGGGACCGCATCGCCGGGGACAATTTTCGATTGGTACATGGGCTCGGCTCCTCGCGCGCTGGCGGGGTGGGATCAGGCGTTCGACTGAAGTTCGTCGGCCATCGATGCTATTTCCTCGATCGCGACGGCCAGTTCCTCGGCGCCCTGGCTCTGCTGCTTGGCCGCGCTCGCCGCCTGCGTGCTCGCCTGGTCGGCCTGCGTCGCGGCGGCGGCGATCTGGGTGATCCCGGTCTGCACTTCGGTCACCTGGCGCAGCATTTCGGCGGTGCTGTTCTGGATCGCCCGATTGCCCTGCAGAACCTCGTTCATTTCTTCGGTCACGCGGGCGAGGTCGGTCGAAATGACCTTGTTCTTTTCCACCTCGTCCAGCGCCGCCCGGCTGATCTCGTCCAGATCCCGCGCCACGTTGCTGATCTGCTCCTGGATGGTCTTGACCAGATCCTTGATGCGATCGGCGTTTTCCGACGATTCTTCCGCCAGGTTGCGGATGTCGTTGCTCACAACGGCGAAGCCCTGGCCGAATTCACCGGCACGCGCGGCTTCGACCGAGCCGTTCACCGCCAGCATGTTGGTCTTGATGCCCACGGTAGTGATCGATTCGACGATCTTGTCGATCCGGCCCGAAACCTGGCTGAGTTGCGTCACCTGGCTGCGCAGGCTTGCATTGCCATCGACCGATTCCGCCACACCCGCGATCATTTCCTCGACGGCGCTGCGGCTCTGAGCGATGAGGTTCGACACCGATTCGCCGCGCTCCAGTCCGCTCGTCGCGGCCTCGCTGGAAAGCTGGGCGCCCTTGCGGATCTGCTCCATCGCGGCGGCCGACTGGTTGGCGGCAGCCGCCGAGGTGCGCGCGCCGCCCGAAATCTGATCGATCGCCACCAGGATCTGACTGGCAGAACGGTTGATCTCCTCGACCGCCGAGGACAGTTCCTCTGCTGCCGAGGCCACTTCCTCCGCGCTTTTGCGCACGTCGGTGGAATTCTTCATGTCGTCGGCGATTTCCGCCAGGTTCTGGGCGGTTGCGTCGCTTTCGCGCAAGGCGGCGGTCTGCTGCTCCAGCGTTGCCAGCACTTCCTCGCAAGCGGCGGACTGTTCCGCCGCCGCGCTCGAAATGGCCTCGGACCCCTTCTGCGCTTCCACCACCGCCGTTTCGGATTCCGCGTTCAGGCGGGCGACATCGTTGGCGCCCGTCAGGATCGCATCCATGTCGGCGCGCAGTTCGCCCAGCTGATCGGTCACTTCCGCGCCCTTCTGCGCCTCGCTGCGCGCGGCTTCGGCGGATTGGAGGATGCCTTCGGCGATGACCTTCACTTCGGCCTGGATCTGGGCCACCAGCGACTGGATTTCGGTCGCGCTCTTTTCCGACGTTTCGGCCAGCGTGCGCACTTCGTCGGCCACCACCGCGAAGCCCTTGCCGTGTTCGCCCGCGCGCGCCGCCTCGATCGCGGCGTTCAGCGCCAGCAGGTTGGTCTGGTCCGCGATGCGCGCCACCGCCTTGACGATGTCGCCGATATTGGTCGCCTGCGCTTCCAGGTCGGTGACGATCTGCACCGATCGGGCCTGTCGTTCCGACGCCGTTTCCAGCGCGCGCACCGATGCGCCGATCTGGACGCGGTTCTCATCAAGCAACCTCTGCAGCGCGCGGGTCTTGCCCAGCGACTGGTCCGCCGCGACGCGGCAGTCGCGGATCAGGTTGCTGATCGCCGAAACGTTGTGGAGCGATTGCTGCGATGCGCTCGATGCCTCTTCGGCCCCGGCGGAAATCTGCGTCATCGCCGATTGCAGCAGGTCGAGCGCTTCGGACGCCTCGCTCACGCCGCCCGAAAGCTGCACGCTGGCCGCCGCGATGCGTTCGGCGGCCTGCTGCTGGCGGGCATAGGTGCGCGCCGCGCGCTTGCGGGCATCGGCCTCGCGCGTGGTCGGTGCCTCGGCGTTGGCCCGCGCCTTGGGCGCCCGGCGCTCGGCCAGCGCCTGGCTCGCCAGCATCCCGTGGGTGTCGGGACCGCTACCGTTCAAGTTTTCCTTCTTCACGAGGGCCATGGCCATCTCTCCGTCACGGGCACGACCGGCAGGGAGCACCGGGACTCGAACGGTCCCGGCGGCCGGCTTCGTGACGGACAATGGCGTGAAGGACTTACGCTTATCGTCCTGGTGGCGTCAGGATGAACCGCATTGCCGACGGTTAAACGATACTAACCGTCTTGCTGCGGAGGGGGGCGTTAGTCGAACGGGATCGCCAACCCCGGATCGGCCTTGGCCAGCGCCGCCCGCGCCTTGGTGGTGTCCAGCACCCGCTGGATATAGGCGCGGATGTTCGGAAAGGCCGACAGGTCCTTCGCCACGAACAGACGGCCCGTGGTCAGCGTGAAGAAGTTCATCATGTCGGCGGCGGTGAACGCATCGCCCGCCAGATAGGGCACTTCGCCCAGCCGCTTTTCCAGCGAGGTCCAGGCATTGTCGCCCCGCGCGGTCAGCATCGCCACGGCGGCACGATCGACGCCCAGGATCTGGATGATGATCTCCACCAGCATGGCGGGCTGGACGGTGCCGGCGGCATAGTGGAACCAGTATAGGTAGTCGGCATAATTGGGCGCGTCGGGCGCCACTGTCAGCCGTCCTTTGCCGTACTTGCCCAGGATGTATTCGAACACCGCCGCGCTTTCCGCCAGCGTCACGTCGCCGTCCTGAATCGTCGGTGCGGTGCCCGCCGGATGCAGCGCCTTGTAGGCTTCGGGCGCGAGGCGGGTGACGGGATCGCGTTCGTAGAATTTCAGCTCGTAGTCGAGCCCCAGCTCCTCGCACAGCCAGACCACCTTGTCAGATTGGCTCACGCCCAGATGATGTACGGTAAGCATCGGTCCATGTCCCTTTTCGGCCGCTCGGGTGCGGCTAGGTGTCGTTCAGGTCGCTTTAGGTGTCGTTCAGTGCATGCCGCCATCGCAGCGGATGATCGCTCCGGAAACGAAGCTCGATGCCTCGCTCGCCAGCCATAGCGCGGTGCCGACGATCTCCTCCGGGCGGCCTGGCCGCTGCAGCGCATTGTCGGACGTCTCTCGCATTTCCTCGGGCCATGCCTTTGAAATGTCAGTCAGAAATGGCCCCGCGCTGATCGCGTTGACGCGCACCTTTGGACCATAGCCATGCGCCAGCGACACGGTCATCGCATTGAGCGCGGCCTTGGCGCCGCCATAGGGAATGGTGTTCGGCGCAGGCACCAGCGCCCCGCTCGAAGACGTGGCAATGATCACCCCGCCGGCGCCCTGATTCATGCGGTGCGCCACCTCGGCGCAGAGCCGGAAGGGGCCCTTGAAGTTAAGGTTCATGACGCTGTCGAACAGGGCTTCGGTCACTTCGTGCGCCGGTACTGCGGGGGACATCCCCGCATTGGCCACTAGGATGTCGATCCGCCCGAACACGGCATAAGCCTTTTCGATCAATGCGTTGACATCGTTCCAGCGCCCGGCGTGAACCGAAATGGCGGCGGCGCGACGGCCCTTGGCGCGGATTTCGTCGGCCACTTCCTCGCAGGCTTCGATCTTGCGGCTGGCGACGATCACGTCGGCCCCGGCATCGGCAAAGGCCAGCGCCATCTGGCGCCCCAGCCCGCGCGATCCGCCGGTGATCAGGGCCACCTTGCCCGACAGGTCGAACAGGCCTGGATGCGAAATTTCGACCATATTTCAATCACTCCCCCGCTGGCTCGCGTCCGTCGAGGGGCGGCCAATTCATTACTTGCTTGAACAACTACCCTCTGCTGTGATGCGCATCAAGCCGCCATCGAAAAGGGCAGCAGGAGAGGATGCCATCATGGCAACAGTCATCACCGAAACGCTGGGTGCGCTCGCGCTGATCCGGCTCAACCGCCCCGATGTGCTCAACGCGATCGACTATCAGATGCTCGCCGCGATCGGGGAAGGATGCGCCCGCGCGGTTGCCGATCCTGCGGTCCATGCCATTGGAATCATTGGGGAAGGGCGCGGGTTCTGCGCTGGGCTCGACATGGCGCTGCTCGCCGCCCATGCCGACGAAGGCCGCCTCCACGAACCCGGCAGCGCCCCGCCGCCGCCGCTGTTCGGCTTCCTGCGCGATGTGCCAAAGCCCGTGATCGCGCTGGTCAACGGCCCGGCGGCGGGCGGTGGCTTCATCCTGACGATGATGGCGGACTTGCGCTTTGCCAGCACCGCCGCGGCCTTCACCACGAGCTTTACCCGCCGGGGCCTTGTCGCGGAACATCAGGCAAGTTGGCTTTTGCCCCGCATCATCGGCCTTGGCCGCGCCACCGACCTGATGATCTCAGGCCGCAAGATCGATGCCGAGGAAGCCTATCGCATGGGCTATGCCGACCGGCTCGTGGCGCCCGACGCGCTGATCGAAACGGCGCGTGCCTATGCCGAAGATCTCGCGCTGCATGTTGCACCGCGTGCGGTCGCGGTGGTCAAGTCCCAGATAAACCGCGATCTTTCGCTGGACGAGGACGCGGCCTGGGCCAAATCGGCCGAACAGATCAGCGCCTCGCTCGGCCACCCCGACGCCACCGAAGGCGCGCTGTCGTTCGTGGAACGGCGCAAGCCGCGCTTCACTCCCTTTGCCGGAGACCCCGCATGACCGACGTCCTGTGCGAGATTGCGGGGCACGTTGCCCGCGTCACCATCAACCGCCCCGCCAACCGCAATGCCGTGCTGCCCGCCACGTGCGCGCGCGTTTACGACGCCCTGCGCGAAGTCGAACGCCACCGCGACGTGCGCGTGCTGGTGCTGCGCGGGATGGGCAAGGATTTCTGCCCCGGCGCGGACATTCGCGGAACAGACGGTTCGGCGGAGTCGGATCCGGTTGACCCGCGAGACAACCACAAGCTCTACGACGTGACCGTGCTGCTCCACGAAATGCGCGCGGTGACGGTCGCGGCGGTCCGCGGAGGCTGCGCGGGCGCTGGCTTCGGCTGGGCGGCGGCCTGCGATTTTCGCGTGGCGAGCGATGACGTGCGATTCAACACCGCGTTCCTCGACGTAGGCGTGGCGGGCGACATGGCGCTGCCGTGGTCGCTGCCGCGCCTGCTGGGCGCGGGCAAGGCGCGCGATCTGGCCTTCTTCCCCCGCAAGATCGAAGGGGCAGAGGCGCTGGAGATCGGCCTGATCGAACGGCTGTGGAGCGCCGATACGTTCGAGGATGAACTCGAAGCCTTCGTCGCCAAACTCGCCGCCTCCGCGCCGCTCGCCATGGCCGCGCTCAAGAACAACTTCGTCGAGGCCGAACGCATGGGCCTGCAAAGCTATGTCACCTTCGAATCGCAGAAGCATGGCGCACTGTTTGCCAGCGAGGATCGCGCCGAAGCCTTCCGCGCCTACATCGAAAAGCGCCCTACACAGTTCCGGGGCCGCTGACGATGTTCACCGCAACCGAATACCGCCTGCGCCAGGTTGCCGCCGTGGTCGGCGATCTTGCCGCCTCGGTGGCGCAAGTCGAAGCCGTGCTGGGCCTAAAGGTCGGCTACCGCGATCCGGGCGTCGCCAAGTACGGCCTCGAAAACGCGATCCTGCCGATCGGCGCGCAGTTCCTCGAACTCGTCTCGCCGACAGTGCCCGGCACATCGGCGGGGCGTTACCTCGACCGGCGTGGAGGAGACGCCGGTTACATGCTGATTTTCCAGGCTGATAGCGCCGAATCGCATCGCCAGCGGCTGGCCGAAATCGGCGTGTTCGGCATCGAGTATTGCGGCGGTGAAGCGCACGGCAGCCGCACTGCGCCCTCGCTTGATGGCGTGCACGACCCGGCGCTGTCCGCGTTCGCGCAAGTGCACCACATGACCCATTTCCATCCGCGCGACTTCACCGGCATCCTCGCCTCGATCGATTCCGCGCCCACCGTGGCTGACTGGCGCGCGCCGACCTCGGACTGGTATCCGGCGGGCACCGATTGGCGCGGCAGCCTGACCGGCTTCTGCACGGGGTTGCACGGGGTCGATATCCAGTCTGCCGATCCTGCGGCGGCCGCAGCGCAATGGTCGCGGATGCTGGCGCTGGCCGTGGAGGCGGGCGAAACGCCCGAAATCCGCGTGTCCGACTGCACCTTGCGCTTTGTCTCCCCGATCGATGCGGATGGCACGGGCTTTGTGACGCTCCACGTGGGCGTGCGCTCGGCCGAGCAGGCACGCGCGGCGGCGGCCCAGTGCGGCGCGCTCGATGCAGCGGGCTCTGTGCGGCTGGCGGGGATGGAGATCGTGCTGGTCGAGGAACGACAGGCTTGAATCCGGCATGTCTTCGAACGGCGGCGTTACAGCTTGTCAATATGCGATTCTTAAGGAAGTAATTGAAAATTCTGAAATATCCGAGTTTGTCATCCATATTGCCTAAAAATTATCCCGAAACAGACGCATCTCTCGTCGGTTTTTTGCATTTTTAAGTAACCTTACTTAACTACGCTGGCCGCCTTTCACAGCATTGTCTTCCTACGCTGTCCGACAACTGACTCGTCAGTTTTCAGACCGAGCCGGAGGGGACCATATGCACTGCAATTCCAACGAAATCGCGATTTCGGCCATCTTGCGTTCGTCGCAAGGACGTATCGGGCGATCGGGCCTTCACTCGGTTTCGGCCCATGCTCTGGCTTTCACGCTCATGGCCGCCGCCGTGGCGATTCCCGAGGCCGCCAAGGCTGACGGGCTGACCTGCGTGGATGGAGCCTGCGACGTGGCTGGCCCCGTCAACGGCGCGGCGGGCAATGTCGGCGGCACGGGTGGCACCGGCGCTATGGGTGGTACGGGCGGCGTCGGCGAGATCGGCGGGGCAGGTCTGATCGGTGGAACGGGCGGCACTGGCGGCGCAGGCGGGATCGGCGGCGCAGCAGGGCTCGTCGGTGCGGTCGGCGCCGTGGGCGTCGATGGCGGGGTCGGCGCGACCGGCATCAACGGCTCCGATGGCCTTGTCGGCGAAACGGGTGCGGCGGCGGGCAATGGCGTGGCCGCAATCACGCTGAGCGACAGCGCGTTGACGGTCGCCAGCGCTGGCGTGATCACCGGCGGCGTCGGTGGTCAGGGCGGTACGGGCGGATTTGGCGGCATCGGTGGCGCCGGCGGTCTGGGCGGTGTCGGGGGCATCGGCGGCAAGGGCGGCACGGGTGGCACCGGCGGGCGCGGCGGCGATGGGACGCTGACGGGTGACGGCGGCGTGGGCGGCCTGGGCGGTGCCGGCGGCGTGGGTGGCGCGGGTGGTGTCGGTGGCGTCGGCGGGTTGGGCGGCGTCGGCGGGCTTGGCGGTCTTGGCGGACAGGCAGGCGCAGGTGGGGCCGGCATCTTCGGTATCGGACTGGTGCTGCACAATTCGGGAACCATCACGGGTGGACGCGGCGGCGCAGCCGGTCAGGCTGGGGCCGATGGGCTTGTCGGCGCGGCTGGCCTTGTCGGCAATGCGGGCATCGTGGGGCTGGATGGTGATGGCGGCAATGGCGGCGCCGGTGGCGATGGCGCAGATGCGGCCGTGCCCGGTCTGTCGGGGGGCAACGGCGGTGCTGGTGGTAGCGGTGCCGCCGCATACGGCACCGGCAATGCCGGATTCGGCGGTGATGGCGGCAGGGGCGGTGCCGGCGCGGCGGGCGCGGCGGGCATCGACGGGCCTTCGGCTGGATTTGCCGGAAGCAATGGTGGCGCAGGCGGCAATGGCGGCTATGGCGGCGCGGGCGGTTTGGGCGGCATCGCCTTCGGATCGGGCGCGAACGGCTTTGCAGGCAATGGCGGCGCAGGCGGCGCGGGTGGTGCAGGCGGCACCGGCGGCAATGGCGCGGCGGGCGATGCCAGCTTCGTCGATGGTTCAGCGGGCGGCAATGGCGGTGCGGGCGGTCTGGCAGGCCTCGGTGGCGCGGGCGCCGTCATCGGTGCCGATGGCGTCGATGGCGATGGCGGCAACGGCGGGCAGGGCGGCGATGGCTTCGACGGTCTGTTTCCGGGGGCTGCGGGCGGGAATGGCGGTGCAGCCGGTTCGGGCGGCGCGGCCTATGGCATCGGCAATGCGGGCTCGGGCGGTCGCGGTGGCAACGGCGGTGCGGGTGCGGCAGGGGCCATAGGGATCGACGGCCTGGCGGCCGGTTTCGCAGGTTCCGACGGTGGCGCGGGCGGCAACGGCGGCATCGGCGGGGCAGGTGGCCTGGCAGGCCTGGCCTACGGTCTGGGCGCGAACGGCTTGGCCGGCGATGGCGGCAATGGCGGCGCCGGTGGCGCTGGCGGCATCGGCGGCAACGGCGCGGCGGGCAATCTCGGTTTCGTCGACGGCTCGGCCGGTGGCAACGGCGGCGCGGGAGGTCTCGCGGGTATCGGCGGGACGGCAGGGGGCCTGGGCGCCGCGTCGGGTTCGGCTGGCGTGGACGGCAACGGGGGCAACGGCGGCCTGGGTGGCGATGGCTTTGCCGGTCTTCTGCCCGGAGCCGACGGCGGCAATGGCGGTGCAGGCGGCGCAGGCGGCGCGGCCTATGGCTTGGGCAACGCCGGTTCCGGTGGACACGGTGGCTTTGGTGGCGCGGGTGCGGCGGGTGCTGCTGGCATCGATGGTCTTTCGGCGGGCTTGGCCGGAACCGATGGTGGCGCGGGCGGCAACGGCGGCAACGGCGGTGCGGGCGGTCTGGCAGGCGTTGCCTTCGGCCTTGGCGCCAACGGCCTTGGCGGCAACGGTGGCGCTGGTGGAGCCGGTGGCCTCGGCGCCGATGGCGGCCATGGCGCGGCTGGCGATGCCAGCCTTGTCGACGGGAGTGCCGGCGGCAACGGTGGCGCCGGTGGACGCGCCGGGCTTGGTGGCGCTGCCGGGAGCATCGGCGCGATCGCGGGCGCCGCTGGCGTGGACGGCAACGGCGGCAACGGCGGCCTGGGTGGCGATGGCTTTGCCGGTCTTCTGCCCGGAGCCGACGGCGGCAATGGCGGTGCAGGCGGCGCAGGCGGCGCGGCCTATGGCTTGGGCAACGCCGGTTCCGGTGGGCACGGTGGCTTTGGTGGCGCGGGCGCCGACGGCATCAATGGTGTCGACGGCGTGCTCCCGGGGGTTTCGGGAGGCAATGGCGGTGCAGGCGGCGCGGGCGGCTTCGGTGGCACAGGCGGTCTTGCCGGTCAGGCCTTCGGCACGGGCGCAGCAGGCACGAGCGGTGACGGCGGCTTTGGCGGTAACGGCGGCAATGGCGGTGTGGGTGGCGCCGGGGCCGATGGCGGTGGCGTGTCGCTCAACGGCGGCGACGGCGGCAACGGCGGAGCCAACGGCCTGGCCGGGCTCGGTGGGGCCGCCGGCGGCCTCGGCGGCGTGGCGGGGACCAATGGTGTCGACGGCAATGCCGGTTGGGGCGGCAATGGCGGCAACGGCTATTCCGCTCTCCTGCCGGGGCAGGCCGGTGGCAATGGCGGCAATGGCGGTATTGGCGGCGATGCGGCGGGCACGGGTTTCGCGGGCGCTGGTGGCCTGGGCGGCCACGGCGGCGCTGGCGCGAACGGTCTGGCAGGCACCGATCCGCTGACGGACGGTACTGCTGGCGGTGCCGGTGGCAATGGCGGCAACGGTGGCGCGGGCGGTCTTGCGCAGACGCTCGCGGCCAATGGTGCCAACGGCGCTGCGGGCAACGGCGGCGCGGGAGGCAGCGGCGGCGCGGGCTACAACGGCATTCTGCCGGGTGAGAACGGCAGCAATGGCGGCGCAGGCGGTAACGGCGGACTTGCCGGTCTCGGCGGCGGCGGGCTGACCTTCGGTATCGACGGCAACGCGGGCGACGGCGGCAGCGGCGGCAATGGCGCCAGCAGCAGCGTACTCGGCATTGCCGGTGGCAATGGCGGCAGCGGCGGTACGGGCGGTAGCTCGGCGGGCCTCGGCAACGCGGGCAACGGTGGGTTCGGTGGCAATGGCGGCGCTGGTTATGCCGGCGTGCTTGGCCAGGATGGCACCAACGGCGGCAGTGGCGGCGCGGGCGGCCTTGGCGGATCGTCGTCGGGCGGCGCGGCCGGCTTCGGTGGCAGTGGCGGCAATGGCGGTGCGGGCGGCGCAGGCGGCTTCGGCGCACCGGCCAGCGACGGCGGCAATGGCGGCAATGGAGGCAATGGCGGCGCCGGGGGTGATGCCGGGTTGACCACGGGCGCTGGCGCGGTCGGCGTCGGCGGCAGTGGCGGGAATGCGGGTGCTGGCGGCAACGGCGGCATCGGTGGCACGGGCATCGAGGCGACGCCTACCGGCGGCAATGGTGGCAACGGTGGCGATGCCGGTCTCGCCGGAGCCGGCGGGGCGGGTGCTGTTCCGGGCACGGCTGGTGCGCAGGCCTTCGCCGGTAACGGCGGCGACGGCGGCGCGGGCTATTCCAACGTGGCAGGCAGCGGCGGCGATGGTGGCAATGGCGGGACCGGAGGGACCGGCGCGACGGCCCTCACATCCGGCAACGGCGGCAACGGCGGTGCGGGTGGTTCGGCCACGATCGCCACGGCAGACACAGTGGTGTCGGGCGGCGATGGAGGCAGCGGTGGCGATGCGACGAGCGGCAATGGCGGTGCCGGTGGCGCTGGTGGCACGGCGACGGCCACGGGGCCGCGCAATACCGCAACGGGCGGAACTGGCGGAACCGGCGGCGATTCGGCCACGGGTGCTGGCGGTGACGGTGGCGATGGCGGCAATGCGCTCGTCAACGGCACGTCGGCGCAAGCGGTCGGCGGTGATGGTGGCGATGGCGGCGATGGCGCTACGGGCGGTGCTGGCGGCACTGCTGGCGCGGCGGTTGCGATAGGTGCCGGTTCCACGGCCACCGATGGCACGAACGGCACCTCGTCTTTCGCCGGGATCGGGCCCGCCCCGGCTCCCGCCCCGGCTCCCGCCCCGGCGCCGGTACCGGCATCAGCGGGCGACGGTGGCGCAGGCGGTGATGGCGGTCTGGCTGGCGCTGCGGGCGCTGGCGGCGTCGGAGGCCTCGGCGGTAGTGGCGGCGCGGGAGGCTTTGGCGGCGCAGGAGGCGATGCTGGCGATGGCGGTGCGGGCGTGCAGCTTGCCGGCGCAGGCAATGCCATTTTCAACGATGGCGCGATCATCGGCGGCGACGCCGGGGGTGACGGCAGGCGCGCCGGTGCCGGCATTTTCGTGATGGCCGATGCAAGCGTCAGCCAGATCGTCAATCTCGGCACCATCAAGGGCGGGGTTGGCCTGGAAAGCTATGGCATCCGCAACCAGGGCACGATCGCCCAGCTCGTCAATGCGCAGGGTGGTGCGGCCAGCAACGCCGGGCCGTTGACGTACTACGGTACGCTGCCGCAGCGCTACACGGTGGTGATCAACAGTGCGACCTCGTACGGCCAGCTGGCCGTGCAGGGGGGCAACGGCGATGAAGCGATGACCGTCGATTTGGCGTTCAACGGCAGCATCGGCTACGCTACGCAGCATTACGCCGACATCATCACCGGCCTGGCGGCGAGCAGCATTGCCAACAGCAAGGTGGTCTTTGCACCGATCAGCGGCATGGTTGCAGCGCTAGATACCAATGGCGCCCAGCCTTCGAACTGGGATCTGCGCGTCTTGAACTATGGCCTGGATCTCGCCGAGCCACAGCACCTCGCCATCGATTTCAACGCGTTCCTGGTCAGCGCCGCTGTGCGCAGTGCCGATTGCGACACGTTCGAAACAGGCAACCTCTGCCTTGGCGCCAGTGTCCGCTGGGGCAACCATGCGCGTGGTTCCGGCGTAACCGGCGGCCGTAGCGACGCGACCGTTTCGCTGGTGGCGGCCAAGCGCATGAACAAGCAGGTGCGGCTTGGTGCTTTCGTCGAACTCGGCAGCGCAGTGGACTTTGCGGGAATTGATACCACAGGCGCGCATCCGCTGTTCGGCGTCTTCGCCGGATATGCCGGGCGCGAAGACGGAACGGGGCTCAACGCCAGGTTGGCCGTCGGCTACAAGCACGATTCGGCACGCTTTGTCCGGGCCAACCTCGTAGGGTCGGCAACGGAAGTCGCCACGCGCGGCGCGTTCAACACGTGGAGTGTCGAGGGCACTGCGGGCTGGACGCTGGGAGCTGCCGGAAAGACGCAGGTCACGCCCTACATCGGCTTCAGCTATACCGATGCGAGCCGCGCCAGCTATGAAGAGACGGCTGCCGCCGGGGTTGTCGATGCAGCCTTCCGCTATGGCAAACTCTCGGCAAGGCGGTTCAGCGGTGTTGCCGGGTTGCGGCTGCGCGGCGCTCTCGGACTGCAGGCGTTCTATCGCCTCGGCGCCGAAATCGAACAGCGCCTGTCCTACACCACCGATGCGTTCACGCTTGAAGGGACCTTCGGCAAGACCAGCTACCAGACCGTGCTCAAGCCGCGCCGCACCCGTGTCAACGGCTCGGCCGGGGTAGGCTATGGTCTCGGCCACGGCACGATCATGACGCTGGACGGCGTTGCCCGCCAGACCGACTATGGCAGCGGCGCCGACTATTCGGTCATGGTCGGCTTCCGCAAGGCGATGTAATCGTACGATCCCGGCTAGCATCTGCGGATGCAGCCGGGCGCGAACTGAATTGGAAGGGGCCGCCGATTGACATGATCGGCGGCCCCTTTCGTGTCAGCGGTTGAAGCATCGGCTACGGCCCGGCCACGGCGCGGCTGGGCGTTGGCGCTTTACGCCCCCGCAGGCGGGAATTTGTGCGTATAGACTTCGTTGAACACGATCAGGCCGTCCTTCAGCTTGCAGTGGTCGAAGCCGCGCATCTTGATCGCTTCGGGGCCGGTGCCAAAGTCCATGTACCAGCGGCCGATGAAGCCGCCGTCGATCGTCTGGAGCCATTCGGGAGCATAATCCCATTCAGGCACGGCGGCGAACATGCCCGTCAGGTAGGCGCGCAAGGGCTCCTTGCCCTTGAGGCCTGCGGGCACGCCTTCATCGTAGTATTCGATATCGTCGTGGTAGAACGACAGCACGCCCTCCACCGACTTGGCGGTCCACTGTTCCAGCCAGCGGCGGTTGAAGTCCTCAATATCCATTGCTTGCTTCCCTTGTTTCCCTCTCGCGCTCAGCCGCGCTGGATGCCTTCGACGATGTGGCCTTCCGGATCGGCGAACATGGCGAAGCTGATGCCCAGTTGGTCGAGCCGGGTGATCGGCGTGGTGGTCTTGCCGCCATTGGCCTCGATCCGCGCGGCCATGCCCGCCAGATCCTCGGTATCGAACACAAGGATGCATTCGCCGGTGCCGGGCGAGGTGTCGTCGGTGAGAATCACCAGCCCCGCGCCTTTGCCGTCGGCCGAGGCCATGATCACCTCGGTCATCGGGCCCGCCGAGAATCGCCCGGTCTCCTTGAAGCCGCAGACGGCGGCGTAGAACGCCACCGAGGCCTCCAGATCGGCCACCACCAGCTTGGTCATCGACAATCTTGTCACGCATCTCTCCCTGAATTGGTCTGTTCTGACCATATTTTTATGGTGCGGGGCATTATCCGCGTTGACAAGCAGTTTTGCCGGGCAGACGTTTCAGGCGTGAGGCAGGCTCGCAAGAGGCCGCCCGAATGGAGTGGACCTGACCATGGCGACCCTTGCCGGGGCGGATGTGCGAACGCGCGATCTTTCCGCAGAAAAACAGCAACTTGCCGATCAAGGCTTCTGCGTCGTGCCAGGCGTTCTGCCGCTGGACGAGGTGGCCGAGGTGGTGCGTCGCCTGCATCGCGCGGCCGAGGCGAGCGAGCGGCAGGGGGTGGCGACCTACATGCCGATCCTCGATCCCAATGCGGCCAATATCCGCGTATTCTACCTGCTGGAACACGACGCGGTGTTTCGCGAGCTGATCCAGCACCCGCTGGCGGTCGAACTGGTGCAGGCGCTGCTGGGCGAGGAGTTCGTGATCTCGAACTTCACCGCCAACATCGCGCGACCGGGATCGGGTTCGATGTTCCTGCATTCCGATCAGTCGCTGGTGGTGCCGGAACCCTGGCTGGAGCCGTGGGCGATCAACATCATCTGGTGCCTGTCGGATGTGCGCTTCGAAAACGGCGGCACGCTGCACATCAAGGGCAGCCACAAGTGGCAGACGCGCGCTGACGTGCCGGAGAATGCCAGGGACATGCTCGAATCCTTCGTGGCACCCGCAGGGGCGATCGTCGCGATGGACGGGCGCATGTGGCACACCTCGGGCGCGAACATCACCAAGGACGAGGAGCGCCCGCTGCTGTTCGGCTACTACACCAAGCCGTTCCTGCGGCCGCAGGTGAACTGGAACGCGGCATTGAGCCCGGACACGCAAGCCTCGCTCAGCGAACAGATGCAGATCTGGCTGGGGTTGGGCGTGACCGCCAACACCGGCATCGTCGATGGACACGTCAACCGCCAGGAAGGCGTCAGGGGGAAGCTATGACCACGACCACCACGGAACGCCCTGTCGTACTGCCCGAGCCGACGCGCGATCTGGCGCAAGGCTTGCGCAATATCGCGGACTATGGCCTGACCATCGTGCCCGACGTCCTGACCGGCGATGTGCTGAAGGCCAGCCGGGACGTGCTCTATCGTGCCGCTGCCTCCGACCGGGCGCGTGGGCGCGAGCAGAAATTCTCGCTCGATTACGGGCACGACGACAGCAACCAGCGCGTGTGGAACGTGCTGAGCCGCGATCCGCTGTTCGAGGACATGGCCTTTCACCCCATCGCTATCGAGTACGTGCGGGCGGTGCTGGGCTGGCCCGCGCTGCTGGGCAACCTGTCGGCCAATGTCACCGGGCCGGGTGGGGGCGAGATGATCCTCCACGCCGACCAGATCTTCGTGCCCGAACCGTGGTCGACGGAGCCGCAGGGCATCAACGTGGCGTGGTGCCTCGATGAATTCACCGAGGCCAACGGCGGCACGCGCTTCGTGCCCGGCAGCCACAAGCTTAACCGCGCGCCGCTGCCCGAAGAGGCCGAGGTGGAGACCGCGGCGATCGTTGCGCCCGCAGGGTCCATCGCGATCTTCGAAAGCCGGGTGTGGCACAAGACCGGGCATAACCGCACGCCCGATCAGACCCGCGCGGGGGTGTTCGCGTGGTACACCAAGCCGATCTATCGCCAGCAGGAAAACTGGGCGCTGTCGCTGCGCCCGGAGATGCGCCAGTTCGCCAGCGACGAGGCGCTGACCCTGCTGGGTTTCAAGACCGAGGGGCTGGGGCTGGTCAACGGCAAGTCGCCGGCGTGAGCGTTTGATCGTGCCCACCCCCGACCCCTCCCGCTTGCGGGAGGGGAGAAGGATGCGCTGATGTCCCCTCCCGCAGGCGGGAGGGGCAGCGAGACTTGGTTCGCCGTAAGGCGAGCCTAGTCGCAGCGGGGTGGGCGAGAAGCGGCGCTCCGCTTCAAACCAGCCCGCGCCGGGCGGCTTCGATCGCGGCCTCTGCCCGGCTGGCGATGTTGAGCTTGCGGTAGATGTTCTTGACGTGGGTGCCCACCGTATGCGCGCCGATGCCGAGCGCATGCGCGGCTTCGGCAATGGTCAGCCCGCGCCCGATCGCGCGCAGCACGTCGGTTTCGCGCTGGGTGAGGGCGACGTCGAATTCGGTCGGCTGGATCGAAGCGATGGGGTGGCGAAAGCGTTCGAGCAGCTTGCGCGCGATCTGGGGCGAGACGGGCACTTCGCCGCGCTCGAGCCCGCGCAGGCGTTCCTCGATCGCGGAGATGTCGTCGCCTTTGAGCAGATAGCCCTGCGCGCCCGCGCCCAGCGCGCGCATCACGTTGGCGTCGTCCTCGAAAATGGTGGTGACGATGCAGGTGGCGTTCGAATCGCCAGCAAGTTCCGCGATGATGGCCGCGCCCGAACCATCGGGCAGGCCAAGGTCGACCAACGCAACCAGCGGCAGGTCGACCTGGCGATGATCGCGCAGCCATGCCCGCGCTTCGGCGAGCGTGCCCGCTTCGTGCGCGTGGGTCACGCCAAAGACGTCGGCGGCGCGCTCGGCCAGCGCCTCGCGCAGCGGCGCGATGTCCTCGATCACCAGAACTTGCCGGGCCGCGTCCATGATTCCTCCCCGATCCTGACAGCGGTGTACCTGCGCCAGCGCATGCGGACCATCCCCGGTTCGCGGTACGTGCTCGGCTGGGGCAGGCGTTTACCAAGATCTCCCGCGAACGCGGGATGGGGTGGCCGCGATGCGCGGGTTAGGGAGGCGTGTGCCCTCCGGCTTCGCAACAGCGACCCGCGAAGACGGATATCTGGCCCGGTGCCGCCCTAGTGGCGCCGGGCCTCTTTTTTCAGTTCACCTGCCGGGCCATTCCTTGCCAGTAGGGTTCGCGCAGCGCCCGGCGCAGGATCTTGCCCGACGCGTTGCGGGGCAGGGCGTCGATCACGTCGACCGACTTGGGCACCTTGAACCCGGCCAGCCGTTCGCGTGTCCACGCGATGACGCTGGCGGGATCGACGCTGTGGCCGGGACGCGGCACGCAGACGGCCTTGACAGCTTCCCCCCACTTTTCGTCGGGAACGCCGATCACGGCCACTTCGGCGATATCGGGGTGGCCATAGATCGCGCTTTCGACTTGCGCCGGATAGACGTTCTCGCCGCCGGAAATGATCATGTCCTTGATCCGGTCCTGGATGTGGACATAGCCGTCCGCGTCCATCGATCCGGCATCGCCGGTGGCCAGCCAGCCATCGTCGGTCAGCGTGGCGCGGGTCGCTTCGGGCAGCTTCCAGTAGCAGATCATGTTGTTGGTGGAGCGGGTCTGGATCTCGCCGACCTCGCCCGGGGGCAGGACGCGACCATCCTCGCCGACGATGCGCACCTCGACGCCCGGCAGCGGACGTCCGGCAGAGCGCATCCGGGCGTTGCCCTCGGGCGTGTGGTCCTCGGGCGGCAGGGTGCAGAACGTGCCCGCCGTCTCGGTCATGCCATAGGCCTGCACGAAGCCTGCATCGAACATGGCGATGCATTCGCGCAGCAGTTCGAGCGGGATCGGGCTTGCGCCATAGACGATATAGCGGATGCGGCTGAAATCGACCTTGCCGCAATCGGGGTGTCGCAGCAGCATCTGCAAGGCGGCGGGCACGATGAAGAAGCGGGTCACGCCCTTCTGCTCCACCGCATCGAACACCGCGCGCGGGTCGAATTCGGGCAGGATCACGGCGGGAAGCCCAGCCGCCATCGCGTTGACGCCAAGCCCGGTGCCGCCGATGTGCGCGCAGGGCATGGTGACAAGGATCGCCTCGTCGTCGTCAAGCACCTGGTGCGGTTCCTGGCCTGCGTGTTGCTTGCGCAGGCCAAACAGGTTCATGTTCGACAGCACAGCGCCTTTCGGATTGCCGGTTGTCCCTGATGTGTAGAGCTGCAGCACTGGATCGTTTCCGCCCGCGGGCGGAAACACCGCCGGGCGCGCCGCGTCGATCCAGCCCCGCGCTTCCCCGGCGGTAAAGCAGCGCTGCACGCGCGGCAGGGCGGCGAAGCCATCCTGCATCGCTTCGAACCCGTCGCCCAGAAACACCGCGCGCGCTTCGGCATTGTCGGCAATCCATGTCGCTTCGGCGGCGGCGAGGCGCCAGCCGATCGGCACCATCACGATCCCGGCGCGCGCGGCGGCGAAGAACAGCGTGAAGTAGAGCACGCTGTTCCTGCCGAACCACGCGATGCGGTCGCCCCTCGTGACGCCGATGTCGGCCAGGGCGCCGACGATGCGCGCGGTGGTGTCCTCCAATGTCGCGAAGTCGAGCACCCCGTCCGCGCCATCGAGCGCGATGCGCTTCGGTCGATCCGCCGCCCAGAAGCGGATGAATCCGTCGAATGTGAACAGGTGCGCCGTACGCACGGCAGTCTGCGTCGCCGATAGGGCGAACGTCGCTTCCTTCATCCCAGTCCCCTGCGGCCGGTTCTTGTGTCTTGCCGCTTATCGCCGGGCGAGAATGCGTTGCTGGCGATCATATGGCAACCACGCAAAATTGCCGGGCAGGCCCAGCCGTTCGGCAGCCAGCCAGGCCGGCGACCTGGTATCGCGCCAGGCATCGGCCATGCGGCCTGCCGTCTTGAGTGCGGCGCGGTCGAAGGCGGTGAGGTCCCAATCGGGCCCCAGTTCCAGCCGTTCGCGCACCACCGGCGGCAGGATCGACACCGCGCCCCGCGCCAGCGCGCGATGCAGGAACTTCGGTGTTCCCGGCGCCGCCTTGCCGGATGCGATGATGTTCAGGAACTCGGTGTTGATCGGGTGCGGCTCGAAGTCGGGCAGCAACGCTTCCATCATGTCCATGAAGTCGGCTTCGGACGATGCCGAATGCGTCACGCCGTAGAGCGCGCCGACCGCTTCGCCTTCCTCGAAGAAGCGCGTCTGATCCTGCACCGACAGCGGGCGGACGAAATTATGGTAGGCCTTCATGAAGCCATAAGCGGCGGTTGCATGGACCCAGTTGAGCAGTTCGGGCTCCAGCGCCTTGTACGCGCGGCCCGAAGGAGTCGTTCCGCCCACTTTGGCGTGCATCCGCGTGACGCCCGCGATCACCTTGCGCGCCATCGAGGCGGGGCCATAGACGCCGACCATCGCGGCAAGCCCGGTGCGGCGCGAACGCCCGATGGGATCGACCGGATAGACCGAATGGTCCCACACGCCGCTGCGGATGCGCGCGTCGGCGAATTCCAGCAGCACCGCCGCCACGCCGCCCACGCCCATGGCGATCATGTTGCGGAACACCTTCCACTGCACCGAATCCGGCGGCACCAGCGAAGGTTCGCCAACCGGGGCGCGGTAGTCGATCGTCCATTCGCGCTTGGCTGCCGCTTTCGCGCGCTCCGACATTTCCGGATCGAGCGGCTTTTCATCAGGATCGTGCAATGCCATCGGGCGACCTCGTTGAACTTATCAGATGATATAGGGGTATCAGCTGATAGGTTCCCCTGCAAGCGCTTCGGGTCTATGGGGCGGTAATGATCGACCGCCTGCTATCCGTACCGACCGCTTCTCTGGACGGACCGACTTCTCCCGAAACCACGCGCGAGCGGATCCTGCGGGTGGGCATGGCCTGCTTCGCGCAGGAGGGCTTTGCCGGGGCGACGACGCGAATGATCGCCAGCGCCGCCGGTGTGACGCTTCCGGTCATTGCCTATCACTTCGGCAACAAGGACGGGCTGCATCTCGCATGCGCGGAGGAGATCGTGGAGCAGCACCGTCGGCGGTTGCTCCCCGTCGCGGCTGCTGCCCGTTGCGCTGCCGACGACGGCAGCCTCACCGCAGCGCAGGCGCGCGTCTGGCTGGAGAAGATCCTGGCGGCATTGGTCGCCGCGATCACCGCCGACGACGATCAGCGCCTGGCGACGGACTTCGTGCTGCGCGAATTGAGCGAGCAGGGGCCGGGCTATCACCTCCTTTACGAGGAACTGTGGAAGCCCGGCATGGAACTGGTTGCCGAACTGATCGCCGTCGCGCGGGAGCGCCCCGCCAAGGAAGAGGCCGACCGCGTCGGTGCGATGATGTTGCTGGCCTCGCTGTCCTCTTTGACGCGCGACGAGCCGGTGGCCAGCGCATTCCTGGGGGGCAGCGCCTCTGAAGAGCCACATCGCACGCTGATCGGGCAGACGGCGCTGCGCCTGCTCTCGGGGTTGCTGCTGGCCTGACACGCCTTGCACGCTCTCCACATGCTTGTTATCACGCCTGATAAACAAGTGTGTGGGGAATGACGATGGACCTGGACTGGACGGCCGAAGACCTTGCCTTCGCGGCCGAAGCGCGCGCCTTTTTCGAAAAGGAGCTGACGCCTGAACTGCGCGATGCGGGTCGCCTGATGACCAGCGTCTATGGCGATCACGAGCTGGGCATGGAATGGCAGGCCAAGCTCCATGCCAAGGGCTGGGCCGCGCCGCACTGGCAGGTCGAACACGGCGGGCAGGACTGGACCGATGCCCAGCACTACCTGTTCGAACGCGAACGCATCCTCGCCGGTGCGCCGCCGGTTTCGCCGATGGGCATCCACATGGTCGCTTATGTGATCCAGGCATTCGGCACCGACGAACAGAAGGCCTACTTCCTGCCGCGCATCCTCTCGGGCGAAGTGTTCTTCTGCCAGGGCTACAGCGAACCGCAGTCGGGTTCCGACCTTGCCTCGCTGCAGATGCGTGCCGATTCGGACGGGGACGACTTCATCCTCAACGGTTCGAAGATCTGGACCACCCACGCGCAGCAGGCGAACTGGATGTTCTGCCTCGTGCGTTCCACGCGTGGCCTGCGCCCGCAGCAGGGCATCACCTTCCTGCTCGTCGACATGACCTCGCCGGGCGTGGTCGTTCGCCCGCTGGTGATGACCTCGGGCGAGACGGTGCAGAACCAGATCTTCTTCACCGACGTCCGCGTGCCCAAGGCCAACGCGATCGGCGCGATCGACGATGGCTGGACGGTCGCCAAGTACCTGCTCGAATTCGAACGCGGCGCGCGCGGCTATTCCGCCGGGCTCAAGGTCCGCGCCGAGGCGCTGCGCGAGAATGCGCGCACCACGCCCACGCCCGACGGCATGCTGATCGACGACGAGGTCTTCGCCTCGCGTCTGGCCCGCCTGATGATGAAGCTCGACGTGCTCGAAGTGCTGGAGTTCAAGCTGTTGGCAGGCGCGCGCGACGATGGATCGGTGGGTGCGCTGTCGTCGATGATGAAGGTACTGGGCACCGAACTCGCCACCGAAATGACCGAGCTGACTTTCCGCGCGGCGGGCACCACGGGAACGGTCTATCAGCCGCACGTCACGCGGCCGGGCGGTCCCGTGCCGAACTACACCCCGCCAGCCGATGGCGGCAGCATCGGCGAAGTCTGGCAGGCGCTGGCGCCCTTGCGCTACTTCAACGAACGCGCCGGGCCGATCTATGCCGGTTCGAACGAGATCCAGCGCAACATCCTTGCCAAGCGCGTCCTCGGTCTCTGAGGCACGCAGACGGAAAAAAGGCCCCGGAACCGCGCTGGTTCCGGGGCCTTTTTTCGTGTCCCCTTCCACTGGCGGATGGGGAAGGGCTGCTCTTACGCCACCTTCAGCTTGCGATAGCGCCTGGTGTGCGCGTCGGCATCGCCGAACTGGTTTTCGATCGCGGTGGTGCGGCGGAAATAGTGACCGATGCGCAGTTCCTCGGTCAGGCCCATGCCGCCGTGCAGCTGAACCGCCTGCTGGCCGATGTAGCGCGCCGCATCGCCCACTTGCGCCTTGGCTGCCGAAACCGCCGCCGGATCGTCACCGCGCAGCGCCGCCAGGATCGCCGCCGCGGCGCTCTGTTCAAGCTGGATGCGCATGTCGACCATGCGGTGCTGCAGCACCTGGAACGAGGCGAGCGCCTGTCCGAACTGCTTGCGCTGCTTGGTGTAGTCGATCGTGTCGTCGAGCATCGTGCGCATCAGGCCGACGCCTTCCGAACAGACCGCCGCCGTGCCGGCATCGACCGCCGCCGCGATGGCCGCTGCCGCCGCATCGCCCACCGCCAGCAGCGTCGCGGGCGTGGCGTCGAGCAGCAGGTCGGCCGCCGGATGATCGTCGATCAGGCGGTAGTCGCGCATCGGCGCCGGACCTTCGAGGCGGAACACGCCGACGCCGTCGGGACTGGTTGCCGTCACCAGCACGCCATCGGCCTCTGCGGCCCAGCGCACCGCGCGCTTGGTGCCGGTCAGGCGCCATTCGGTGCCGTGCTGCACCGCCGTGGTGCGGATCGACAGCGCATCGCCGCGGCTCTGTTCCTCTTCCCAGGCCAGCACGATGACCTTGCCGTTTGCCAGGTCCGCGCCCAGTGCATCCTGGCCGCCCAGCTTTGCGAGCAGCGTGCCGACCGTCACCGGTGCCTCGACATACGGGGTGGGGGCAAGCGCCGCGCCGAGTGCTTCGGCCACCACCATGTGCGCCTGCGGGCCATGGCCGAAGCCGCCCCAGGCTTCGGGCAAGCCGGCGCCGGCAAGGCCCAGCGCGCCCTGCATCTCGTCCCAGAACGCCCGCTGTGCCGCGCCGCCGCGCATCTCGCGGCGACGGTCGAAGGGCAGGTATTGCTTCAGCCAGCCCGACACGCTGTCGGCCAGCATGCGCAGGTCGTCGTCGAGTTCGAGATTCACCGGCACTCTCCCAAGGTTCGTTTATCAGTCCTGATAACAAGCCTTTTCAGAGAAGCAAGCCACGCATCAAGGTTTCGACCGTCTGCTCGCGATAGCGCTCGTGCAGGTCGCGGTCGGCAAAGGGAATGCCGCCGAACACGGCGGACAGCGTGAAGCGGTTGGCATAGAGACCGTCCGCAGAGCCGATGGTGTTGAAATAGAACAGCTTGGGGTCGATCGGCCGGAATTCCCCCGCCTCCACGCCTTCGGCGATGATGCGCGCCTGCGCGTTGGCGATAGGCATCAGCAGTTCCTCGGCGATGTGCTTCACCCGCTGCGGATCGGCCTCGCGCACCATCACCTGGATCAGCCGGTTGAGGTAGGGGATCTGGTAATAGGTATCGACGATGCCGCGCAGGTGGATTCGCATCCGCTCGGTGGGCGTCACGTCCATGCGGAACAGCCGGTCGAGCTGGCGGATGCGGCGATAGACGTCCCGATCGAGCAGCGCGAGCATCAGCCCTTCCTTGCTGCCGAAGAAATAGCGGATCATCGCGTGGTTCACGCCCGCGCGCTGCGCGATGTCGACGATGCCGATTTCCACCGTGTCCAACTCGCGCATCAGCGCGCTGGTAGCGTCGAGCAGCGCCTCGCGGCTGTTTTCGCGCCCGGCGCGGGGAGGGGGCGGGACGGCGGCATCGCTGCGGCGGCTGTTGTTCATCGCACCGTTTGATCCCGCAAGCCCCACGTTGGCAAGCCCCAACCTGCCAAACCTTTGCCCGTGCCGGTTGGCAAAAATGCCACACTCCTGAAAATGTTCGTTATCATGATTGATAACTGCTTATCGCCTGATAAAAGGCGGCGCAAGAAGGGTTCAAGGGAGAGAGAAAATGTCCTTCACCAAGACGTACATGCTGGGCGTTCTGTTCGCAGGATCTGCGCTGACGAGTCCCGCCCTTGCGCAAGTGGCGGCTCAGGCCGATCAGGCTGGCGCAGGTTCGGCGCAGGAAATCATCGTCACCGCGCAGCGCCGCGAACAGTCGCTGAGCGAAGTTCCGGTTTCCATTCAGGCCTTTGGCAGTGAAGCGCTGAAGAACCTGCGCGTCACCTCGACCGAGGATCTGCCTTCGGTCGCGCCGTCGCTGAACATCTCGCGCGGGTATCAGGGCGTGCCGATCTACACGCTGCGCGGCGTGGGCTTCAACACGATCAACCTGTCGGCCACCTCCACCGTCGGCACATATCTGGACGAAGTGGCGCTGGCCTACCCGTTCATGAACTCGGGGCCTGTCTACGACCTCGAACGCGTCGAAGTGCTCAAGGGGCCGCAGGGCACGCTCTATGGCCGCAACACCACGGCGGGCCTCGTCAACTTCATCAGCGCCAAGCCCAAGGACACCGTTTCGGCCGGCCTGACCGTCGAAGGCGGCAACTTCAAGACCTTCAATTCCGAAGGCTTCGTCAACCTGCCGCTCGGCGAAACCACCGCGATCCGCGCCGCGTTCCGCACCGAAGACAGCTGGGATGGCTGGCAGAAGAGCGCGAGCCGCGACGAAACGCTGGGCGAAAACCACCGCTACGGCGGTCGCCTGACGCTGACCTCGCGCCCTGTCGATGGCCTCAAGGTCGAACTGGCAGCCAATGGCTGGATCAACAAGTCGGATTCGCTGGCCGGGCAGGCCGTGGGCTTCACTCCCAACACCGATCCCGCCAACGGCACGCTGTTCAGCGCCTTCAACGCCGCCGGCGTTCCCGAATTCATCGCAGCTAACAAGCACATGTGGGACCAGGACCATGCCGACTGGGCACCGCTGTCGCAGCGTGGCCCCGATATCGGTCGTGGCGCGGGCATTTCCGATCCGCTCAAGGAAAACGACTGGTTCGTGGGCCTGCGCGGCCTGATCGAATACGAAATCAACCCGAACATCAGCGTCATCTCGCTGACCGGCTTCAACAATGTCAAGCGTCGCGCGGCGTTCGACTGGTCGGGCGCACCCTATGAAATCCTGATCCAGAAAGCCGATGGGCAGGCCAAGTCGTTCAGCCAGGAACTGCGCCTGCAGGGCAAGACCGGCCCCGCCAACTGGACCGTGGGCGGCTACTACTCGCACGACAAGGTGATCGACACCAATCGCACCATGCTGGGGCAGAACGCGAACGTCGGCGCGGTGCGCGGGCTGATCTTCGGGCTTGATCTGCTGAACTCGCCGTTCAACTCGGACGGCTACACCGCCGCCGACGTAGCGACCGCGTTCCGCACCTATCGCGATACCGCCAACTTCGATGTCGAGACCAAGAGCCTGTTCGCCAGCGCCGACTGGCAGCTCGATCGCAGCCTGACGCTGACCACGGGCATCCGCTACACCCGCGATACGCAGGATTACGTGGGTTGCTCGCGCGACTTCAACGGCTCGATGCTGCCCAACGTCAACCTGTTCAACCGCGCGTTCTTCTATCAGGCGTACGGTGCGTTCACGACGCCGATCAAGGCGAACGAATGCAACACCTTCGATCCGGTCACGAAGACCTTCGGTGCGGTAAAGTCGAAGCTGGACGAGGACAACGTGGCATGGCGCGTCGCGCTGGGCTGGGAAGTGACGCCCGACGCGCACCTGTTCGCCTCGGTCACGCGCGGCTACAAGTCGGGCTCGACCCCGGTGAACGCGGCCAACATCTCGACCCAGAACGCCCCGGCGCGTCAGGAAAAGCTCACCTCGTATGAACTCGGCGCCAAGCTGGCGCTGGCCAACCGCGCGGTGAACCTGAACCTGACCGGGTTCTACTACGATTACGGCAACAAGCAGCTGGCCGTCTATTTCGCCGATCCGATCTACACCACGCTGCTGCGGCTGGACAACATTCCCAAGTCGCGGGCCTATGGCATCGATGGCGATGTCAGCGTGAATGTCGGCCAGCATCTGAATGTCATGCTGGCTGGCACCCTGCTCAAGACCGAAGTGCAGGGCTATGTTGGCATCGACGCGGGCGCCAACACCTTCAACTACGATGGTGCGGCCTTCCCGCTCAGCCCCAAGTTCTCGGGCGCGGCGACGGTAACGTGGGATTCGCCGATCACCGACAAGCTGGGCCTGCGGGCGATCGTCAATGGGCGCTACCAGTCCTCGGCCAAGAACACGCTCGAGGATGATCCGCAGCTCAACCTCAAGCCCTATGGCACGATCAACGCCAGCATCGGCATCCACGATGCCGACAACAAGTGGGAAGCCACGCTGTGGGCGCGCAACCTGACCAACCAATACTACTGGGTCTCGGCGGCCACGAACGCGAACCTCGCGGTCCGCTTCCCCGGTCACAGCCGCACCTGGGGCGTCACGCTGCGGACCTTGTTCAAGTAAGCTTCGCTTGTTCGATTGACTGACTGAAAAACGATATGGGAGACTTGGGAATGCAGCGCCGCGAGGTCGACGCCGTTGTTGTCGGAGCCGGTTTTGCCGGCATGTACATGAGCCATCTGCTGCGGCTGGAGGGCTACGATGTGCAGGGCATCGAGGCGGCGGCCGACGTCGGGGGGACGTGGTTCTGGAACCGCTACCCCGGCGCGCGCTGCGACATTCCCAGTCTCCTCTATCAATACAGCTGGAGCGAGGAGATCCGCACCTCGTGGAAGTGGAGCGAGAAATACGCCACCCAGCCCGAAATCTTGGCCTATGCCAACCACTGCGCGGACCTGCTGGACATCCGCCCGCTCTATCGCTTTGAAACGCGCGTCACCGCCGCGCATTGGGACGAGGCCGCCGACCGCTGGCTGGTCGATACCGACAAGGGCGAGGGCCTGTCCGCCCGTTTCCTGATCATGGCCACCGGCGCGCTGTCGGTGCCCAAGGAGCCCGATTTCCCCGGCCTCGACCGCTTCAAGGGGCCGCAACTCGTGACGGGGCGCTGGCCGCACGATCCGGTCGATTTCAAGGGCAAGCGCGTCGCCGTGGTCGGCACCGGCAGTTCCGCGATCCAGTCGCTGCCGCACATCGCGGCGGAGGCGTTGCAGGTCCATGTCTTCCAGCGCACGCCCAACTTCAGCCTGCCGGCGCTCAACGCGCCGATTTCGGATGAGGAACGCGCGGCGTTCGAAGCTGCGTGGCCGTTCTACAAGCAGGCGATCGACACTGGCGAGCCGGGCGTCGAACTGCTGCCCGAGGACTGGGATCCGAGCGACGAGGAACTGGCCGAACACGTCAAGATCCTGTGGAACGGCGGCGGTCTCGTCTCCACCGTGCAGATCCCGCGTCTGACCAAGGACGAGCGCATCAATGACGCCGCGTGCGATTTCGTGCGCTCGCAGATCCGCGAACTGGTCAACGATCCGGTGCTGGCCGAGAAGCTTTGCCCCACCAGCTTCCCGATCTCGACCAAGCGCGCCTGCGTCGATACCGATTACTACGTTACCTACAACCGCGATAACGTTACGCTGGTCGACCTCAACGAAGGGGCGATCGAGGAGGTGACGGCGCGCGGAATTCGCACCGCCGATGCGGAATACGACGTCGACATCATTGTGTGGGCGCTGGGCTTCGATGCGATGACCGGCGCGCTGACCCGCGTCGACATCCGGGGCGAGGGCGGCACCCCGCTCAGGCAAGCATGGTATGCCGGCCCGGCGATGTGGATGGGCATGATGGTGGCCGGGTTCCCCAACCTGTTCACGATCACCGGCCCCGGCAGTCCCTCGGTGCTGATGAACGTCATCCTGGCAGGCGAACACAATGTCGAATTTGCCAATGCCGTCATCGAAAGAATGCGCGCGCGCGGCGAAACCCGCGTCGCGGTCGATGCGGCAGCGCAGGAGGCGTGGGTCGATCACGTCCGTCGCGAGGCCGAGGGTACTCTCTTCCCGCGCGCCAATTCGTGGTACATGGGGGCCAACATCCCCGGCAAGCCGAGAGTCATGCTTCCCTACGTGGGCATGGACTACAAGCTCCGCTTGAACGCCGCCGTGGCGGCCGATTTCCCGGACTTGCGCTTCGAAGGCTGAACGTCAGGCGGGACGCATGACGCGCGATGGGCGAATCTGCCAGCGCTCATGCGTCCTGTTGGTCGGGCCGAACGGCGTCTGAATGCCCGAAAGCCGGAAAACACGGCATTTCGGACCAAATTTGGTTATGAAAATCTTGTGGCCGCGCAACCCTTTGGCAAGGTCGCTTCGAAGTGGAGGCGAATAGGCTTTCGCTTCCTGCACGATCGTTCAATCCTTGTCGCCGATCCCGGCTTGAAGCCTGTCCTGCTGGATCCGGCGCAGGCCTTGCGGGGATCGCAAGCTGCGGGCGCCCGGCCCGCAGCACGGAGCAAGCGCGACATGATGTTCAAGATCCGCACGCCCGATGGTCGCCTCATGCTCGGCACCCGCTTCCGGCGCGCCGCCCGGCGACCGGCCCTTCGCCACCCGGCCAACGACGCCGCGCTGGAGGAAGCGGCGGCGCTGCTGCGTCAGGCCCTTTCGCAACTGGATTCATCGGGCAGCTTCATCGCCGCCGCCTATGTCGATCAGGCGCTGTCGCTGTTGCGCCTGGACCGGCTTGTCGGAGAAGGCGGCTGACCGGGCGTCAGCCTGCCCGCAGCGTCACGCTCACCCGCCCGGCAAGGTTGACGGTGAACGCGCCCGCACCGGTGGCATCGGCCACGATCTCGGCCTCCTCTGCCCCGTCCAGCACATAGCGCCGTCCCGGTTCGAGCTGCGACACCGCGATCCGCCGCAGCCCGGCGCGCTCACCCTGCACGAACGTCGCTTCCAGATTCGTCCCGTCGCTCCAGGCCCGTGCCACCAGCACCGCCGGATATTCCAGCGTCTCGATCATCGGCCCGGCCAGCGCCGCCTTTGACGGACCTTCGGTGAAAGTACGGCGGAAGTCGCCGGTCTGCATCAGCAGGCCCATGATCGCGGTGGCGTTTGAGATGTTCGACCCCTTGGTGAAGCGCAGCCCCCCGCCCGAGCGATCGACGCCGCCATCGCGGAACAGTCCGGCCTTCGCCGCCGCCGCCAGCCGCGTATCGCCGAACTCGCGCGCAGAGACGAGGTAGGTGCCATAGGCGCCGACGTGGCCGGTGCCATACTTGCCCGCGTCGATCCCTTCGCCCGGCATCACCATGCGCGGTCCGCCGTCCTCCTCGACCACGATCGGCGCGATTTCCTCGCGCGCGATGGCCCATTGCTGGCGCGCCCGCACCGGCAGGAAGGCGTTCTCGAAAAAGGCATAGCCCGCCTCGCCCACGGGGAACGGCACTGGCATTCCCGTCCACTGCGAGCGCAGACCGACGATCGAACCCGAACTGTCGGTGAACTCGTCGTCGATTGCGCGCAGCCAGTCCTTCATGTGCCGGTCGACCAGCTTCGATCCGGTCAGCGCGTCGTGGGTGACAAGGCTGAGCATCCCGTAGTGGTTGCAGATCGGATAGAGCCAATTCGGCTCGCAGGCGAAGATCCCGAACTTCGATATCGCGTAGTTGTGATCGACCGAGGCGTTGAGGCTGCCGAAATCATGCTTCCACGCCGTGCGCCCGTTCAGGCGGAAGGTCAGGCTGCCCGGCTCCATGTAGCGGCGGTCGCCGGTCGCGAGCATGTAGCCGCCCACGTGCGCGCCGAACCAGCCGGTCAGCATGATGTTGTCCTTGCCCGCCGGGTCCCAGTCGGTGAAGTTGAAATGGCCCCAGCAGCTTTCCAGAACCCAGTAGTCCCAGACCTTCTTTTCCAGGTACTTTTCGATCAGGTTGCGCTGGGCAAGGCCCATGTAGCCCCGGAAATTGGGCAGGTAAGCGGTCTGCGCGATGGCCAGCGCAAAGCCCATGTGGTTGATCTGGTAACGCAGCGCAGCAGGTTGGAACTGATCGATCACGGTGAAGCCATCGAAGCTGCCGACCGGCTGCAAGGACCGGTCGAGCAGATAGCGCAGGCCCGCCAGTTGCTCGTCGTCCATCTCGCGAGCCGCAGGATCGGGCTCTGGCGCCGATTGCTGCGTCACTTCGGAAATGGCGCGGGGCAGGAAGCTTTCGCGCACTTTTGCCTTGTCCAGCCCCGCCGCATGCGCCTTGCGGTTGTTGCGCGCGAAGGCGAGGATGACGAGGCCTGCCGCGACCGGCGCGGCAATGGGCGCGCCCGCCCACGTCGTCTCGCCCGTCATGCTGCCGGCCAGCAAGGCGCTGCCCAGCCACACGATCGCAGGCGCGATCACCGCGCCCGCCCAGAACCACGCCACCAGCGAAGCGACGAACACCACCATTGTCAGCGCAAACAGCAGCATCGACCAGCCGCCCACGGCAAGGAACCCGCCGCCGGGCACGATCAGGCCAAGACCCGCCGCGCGCAGCGCCGGGCTTGATCCCATCAGCGTGGGCAGCAGGCCAAGCGCCACCATCGCCGCATAGATCGCCCACGTGCGCCGCTGGCGCGAAGCGGTGACGGGGCCGCGGATGCCGCGATGCGGCGAAAGGCCGGGTACGTCACTGGTAAGCGGGATCGTGGCCATCAGTTCCTCCAGCCGAGCGGCTTGCAGATGTTCTTGTGGATCAGGGCCACGATCAAGGGATCGGGGCCGGAAAGGTGCGGGGACGTGTCGGACGAGGCCACCGCCGGTCCCGCCAGCAGCGCCAGCAGCGCCGCTTCTGCCGCCAGCAGACGGCGCCAGATCGGTCGGTTGGCGGGGATCGGCATCGCGGGCGCCAGCTGGCCGGGGCGCCAGGTGACCGCCGCGTCCATGCGCATCGCGCCGCCAAGGCCCAGCCGCCGTGCCGCCGCACGGAACGGCGCGAGCAGGCGCATCAGCAGAAACACGGCGAAGGCGCAGCAGGCCATCGTTCTCTCCCGTTATTTCTGGTCAAGCTATCCTAGAAAAATGATCCTGTCCAGCAGGCTTGGAGGGGCGATGCTGCAGCCTGCGCCTGCAGCATTTTCCCATAGGCTTCATGGTCATGCGCCAATTCGGTTCGTCGCGCCGTCGGCCCGGTTCGCGGCGAACCGGCGCTCGCCCCGGATATGACCGCTCCTTGCGACGTAGCGCAGGCACCGGGTCGGTTGGACCGGTTGCAGCAGCCCGGCAGGGCGCTGCGGCAGGCGGCAGCATCCTCCGACCCATTGGACCGGGTGCCGTCCTTCCGTGACGGGTCGCAAAAGAGGAAGCCAACCAAATGGATACCATTACCAGGTTCGCCGTCGCCGCCGATGGTGAAGTGACGATGTACGTCAACCACGATGGGGCCTACGAACAGGACACCCTCGCGCTCAACCAGACGCTGTCGTTCGACGCCTCGACCAATACGGTGACGCTGACGACCACGAACGACACCTACATCGACATTCAGGCGTTCCAGCCGACCGCGGACGCCACCGACAACGCGCTGAACTACACGCTGACCGGTCACACCTACACCGATCTTGAAGGGCACCTGATCGACCAGCCCGTGCAAGGCGACCTGCCCGATGACGGCGTGGCCGAGGACCAGGACCACGATGGTTCGTGGGACGACGTGCTGATCGGCACGGCCGGGGATGACCGCATCAGCGCGGGCGGCGGCAACGACCACGTCTATGGCGGCCTTGGCGACGATCGCCTTCAGGGCAACGAAGGACACGACCACCTCGCTGGCGGTGCAGGCAATGACTGGCTCTACGGCGACGCGGGGAGCGATGTGCTTGATGGCGGCATCGGCGACGATCATCTCTACGGCGGCGCCGGCGACGATCTGCTGATCGGCGGCGCGGGCAACGATGCGCTGGCGGGCAACGGCGGCCATGACGTGCTGCTGGGCGGGGAAGGCAACGACCGCCTGTCGGGCAACGATGGCGATGACACGTTGGACGGTGGCCTGGGCAACGACAACCTGATCGGCGGCGATGGCGCCGATACGCTGTTCGGCCGCGATGGCAACGACCAGCTCAATGGCGGCCTGGGCAACGACACGATCTGGGGCGGCGCGGGCGCGGATACCGTTACCGCCGGTGCTGGTGACGATTCGGTCGATGGCGGCCTGGGCGACGACCGGATCAATGGCGGCGACGGCAACGATAACCTGAGCGGCGATGCGGGCAACGACACCATCTATGGCGATGCCGGCAACGACCACATCTGGGGTGGCCTCGGCAACGACCGCATCGTTGGCGGGGACGGCAACGACAGCGTGTCGGGTGGCCTTGGGGATGATCGCATTCTCGGCAACGATGGCAACGACAACCTGAGCGGTGACGAAGGCAACGACCAGATCTTCGGCGGGGCCGGCAACGACACCATCGCTGGCGGTCTTGGCAACGACACGATCAATGGCGGGCCGGGTCAGGACACGCTGACCGGGGGCCTTGGCGCGGACACCTTCGTATTCCACGTCAACGGCGACACGACCGCCACGGTCGATCTTTCCACTGCCACCACGATTGCCGATTTCAGCGTGCTGGAAGGCGACCGCATCCAGCTCTCCGACATGGACGCCAACGTCAACGTCGATGGAAACCAGGCCTTCAGCTTCATCGGCGACGGCGGCTTCAGCCACACCGCCGGGGAACTGCGCGCCGACGTGACCGACGGCAACACCTACCTCTATGGCGACCAGAACGGCGACGGCTCGGCCGATTTCGTGATCCGTCTGGATGGCGTGGTCGCGCTGCACACGGCTGACTTCGTCCTCTAATCGGCAGGACCGTGGCAGGAAGGGGCGCCGTCAGCAGCGGCGCCCCTTTTCGCACGTGCCGGTTTCGAAATGGGGAATGTCGGGGGGCTTCTGGTCCTCCCCGTTTTTGCGAAGCACAAATGGGGAGGGGGACCGCGCGCGAAGTGCGTGGTGGAGGGGAGTTACCCCTCCGTCACCTCATCACGCAGCCGCCGCGCCTGCGTCGCCCGTCTCCGTGATCACCCGCTCGTGCGCGGCGCGTACGTCGCCTGCGGCGATCTGGACTTCCAGACGCTCGTTGTCGCGCTTGCGGTAGAAGGCCTCGGCCTTGTTGATCGCTTCCTGGCTCAGGCCAAAGTTGTCGAGCGCGGCGCGGGCCATGACCACGGCGGATTCCAGCACCTCGCGCACCACCAGTGTCGTTGGCGCATCGCGCAGTCGCACCATGGCGCGGCGGTCGAAGGCGCGGACATAGATCGCCGCGTTGGGAAACGCTTCGTGCGCGGCTTCGATCAGGTCGGCGGAAAGCTGGTCGCCATCCAGGCAGAACAGGATCATTTCCGCTTCCGCCGCGCCCGCCTGCCGCAGCATGTCGATGCGCGTGCCATCGCCGAAATAGACCTTCGCGCCGAATTTCCCGGCCACGTCGATCATTTCCACGTCGGTGTCGATCAGCGTCACGTCGATGCCGCTGGCCAGCATCATCTGCCCCACCGTCTGTCCGAACCGGCCATAGCCGACGATCAGCGCGCCCACGCGCTCGCCGCCGGGGCCTTCGCGTTCCTCGTCCGCATCGGCAGGCGCCTCGCGGAAGCGGCGCGTGGCCATCATCAGGAACGGCGTGGTCGCCATCGACAGCGTGACGACCGCGCCGAACACGCTCGCCGCCTCGGGCGCGATCAGCAGCGCATGCTGCGCCTGTGCGAACAGCACGAAGCCGAATTCGCCGCCCTGGCTCAGCAACAGGCCGAGCGCGAGGGCAGGGCGCCAGCCCATGCCGAACAGGCGGGCAAGGCCGAACATGACGGCGGCCTTCACCGCGATCAGCGCCGCCGCCATCGACAGCACGAACACCGGATTGCGCGCGATCGCGCCCAGATCGAGCATCATGCCAACGGCGAGGAAGAACAGTCCCAGCAGGATCGAACGGAACGGCTCGACATCGGCTTCCAATTCGTGGCGATAGGGGCTGTCGGCCAGCATCACGCCCGCGATGAACGCGCCCAACGCGGTGGACAGGCCCAGCAACTCCATCACCGCCGCGCTCGCCATCACCGTGAACAGCGCGGCGACCACGAACATCTCGCGCTCGCCCAGGTTGCCGATCAGGCGGAACAGCGGGCGGATCAGGAAGCGCCCGGCCAGCACCAGTCCCACGATCGCGGCCAGCGTCTCCAGCCCCAGCAGCCAGCCCGGAGGACCGCCGGCGTCCGCCGGATTGCGGCTGAGCGCGGTGATGATGGTGATGAGCGGGATGATCGACAGGTCCTGAAACAGCAGGATCGAAAACGCCCGCTCGCCAAAGCGCGTGCGCAAGCGACCCGACGATTGCAGCATGGGCAGCACCTGCGCGGTCGAGGACAGCGCCAGCGGCAGGCCCAGCGCCAGCGCGGCGGCGGCGGAAAAATCGGTGAAGGCGAAGATCACGCCCGCCACGGCGAGGCCGCACAGCGTCACCTGCAACAGCCCGAGGCCGAGGATGTCCTTCTTCATCCGCCACAGCCGCGCCGGGTCCAGTTCCAGCCCGACGAGGAACAGCAGCAGCGTGATGCCAAGCTCGGCAAAGCCCAGCTTCTGTTCGGCCTGCCCGACCAGCCCCAGCGCTTGCGGGCCGACCACCGCGCCTGCCAGCAGGTAGCCCAGCGTGGCGCCCAGTCCCAGCCTGCGGAACAGCAGCACGAACGCCAGTGCAAAGCCCAACAGCAGGAAGCCGTCGTGAAGGATGGAGCCTGCTTCGTTCAAACTGTATCGCCTTTCTCGTGGACGCGCGACGATATGCCCGCAGGCCCTCCCGTCAAGGCTGCGTCCAAATCATGTCAAGCGATAGGAATATGTTGACACGGGTGTCGGCCATGGCAGTCTCGCAGCATCAACCAGGAGGATGCCCATGTCGATTTCCGGCACTTACGAATGCGTGACCAAGAGCCCGATGGGCGAGCAGAAGTCGAACCTCACCATCGTGGCTGATGGCGACAGCTTCACCGGCACCAACGCGGGTCCGATGGGTTCGGTCGATATCGCCGATGGCAAGATCGACGGCAATACGCTCACCTGGTCGATGAAGCTGACTTCGCCGATGCCGATGACGCTGGAAGGCAAGGCCACGGTCGATGGCGACAGCTTCGCCGGCGAAGTGAAGGCGGGGCCCTTCGGCACGTTCCCGATGACCGGCAAGAAGGTCGGCTAAACGGCTTTGGAGGCGCTCCACGCCACGTGGAGCGCCTTTTTTCAGTGCGAGACGAACTTCGTCTTCACCCGCTTGATCGTGCCCGAGAACGACAGCACGTTCACGCCATCGCTGGTGATCATCCCGCGCACGAAGATCAGGCCGCCACCCTTGCGCACGATCTCGCCCCGCGCCAGCAGCGGGGTTCCGGCAGGCGCGCCGCTGACGAATTCGGAATTGAGCGTCACCGTCACGCCATGGACCACGTCGCCGTCCTCGGCCGCGATCATGAACAGCGCGAAGTCCGCGAAGGTCATCAGGCAGCCGCCGTGGACCATGCCATGGCCGTTGAGGTGCTTGGGCCCGGGCAGAAAGCCGCCCTCGATCCGTCCGGCCTCGTCGCGGCGCACGTGGAACGGACCGGCCAGCGCCTCGAACGGGTCTTCCGGATACCACATCCACCACCCCGCGAAGGGGCCTTCTGCAGCCTGGCGGAGATAGCCGCCATTGAACGGCGGGATCGGGTCTTGCGTGCTCATGGCGCCATCGGTTGCGCGCGGGGCGCCCTTGCGTCAATCGCAAAAAAGTCCCCCCGGCAGCACGCAGATGCCGGGGGGACAGTCGCGTCAAGCTTGTCGTAGCGTCAGGCCGAAATCGCTCAGAAGGCGGCGGTCAGCGAAAAGATCACCGCGGCGCCCGCGATCGTGCCCACCCCGTCCTGCCCGCGCGAAAAGCTGGGCTGGAGATAGGCGGCCTTCTTGGCGGTGATGTCGGTATCGACATAGGCGACGCCCGCCGTCAGCGGCGTGCCGGGGATCGCGTAGTCCGCCCCGACCAGCCAGTCCCAGTATTCGCCGGTCGGCGCCACCGAGGTCGCGAACGGGCCCAGGCCCTTGTTGCCCTTGGAATAACCGATGTGCCCCTTCAGCGTGAGGCCGGTGTTCGGCACGCCGACCGCGGCATCGCCCCACAGGTAGAGGTTGTCGTTCTTGTCGCCCTCGTCGGTGTAGACGCCGGCCGCCGCATCGGCGCCCGTGGCATACCACGCGCCGAGCGCTTCCTGCTGCGGCGCATAGGCGACGCCCGCCGTCAGCGCGACCGGCCCGGCCGTGCCCGACAGCTTGACATAGGGTTCGACAAAGTCGGTGTTGTCGAAACCACCGGGATACATGTACCAGGTCGCGCCGAAGTCGATCGTCGCGTTCCCGACCGTGGTCTTGTAGCCCGCGATCAGGTCCAGCTCCATGTTCGAGCCGCCGAACGTGCCCCAACCGGCCAGGTTCGATCCCCATGTGCCGACATAGACGCCGCTCTCGTGCGCCACGGTGATCCCGCCCTGTACGGCAAGGTTGCGGTCGGACTGCGAGATGCCGCGAAAGCGGTATTCGGACACCAGGCCGACGCTGCCCGAAACGGTGACCGGCTTGGTTTCTTCCTCGGCCATGGCGGGCGCGGCAAAGCTCGCGGCGAACAGTGCGGCGGCAGCTGCGGAAGCGGTGCGGAATTTCATTGTGGAACGTCCTCCCTGACGTGGGTTCACGTTCCGCCTGCGGCCTTCTCGCGCTCTCTCTGACCGGATCGCGTCGCAGAAGACGCCTGATGATTACGCCGCGACCTTTGCGCAGCCTTTGCCCCGGCGTGACGAAATATTGCCACCTTCGCAATTGCAAAAAAATGGCCGGACAGCGCGACGAGGGGGTCGCCGCGTGTCCGGCCAGCAAGGGATTGCCGGAGAGGGGGCCTTCGCCTCCGGCAGTCTTCAGGCCGCTATTGCGTCAGCGGCCTGAGGATCGGTTCGGGGCCGGTGACATGCACCGCCGTGCCGCGCTGGCGACGGCGCGAAAGCCATTCGCCCAGCGTTTCGGCGGTGGTGTGGTCCATCACCCTGACCCCACCAAGGTCGAGGTGCACGCCCTTGTCGGCGGGCACGCTTTCCAGCACGGCGTTGATCCGGGTCAGACCCAGGAACGTCGCCGCGCCTTCCAGTTCGACCTTGTGGGTATCCATCATCGGTCGTTCAGCGACCTTGAGCCTGAGGTTGCGCGCGTGCGGCAGCAGCTCCAGCAGCGACAGCGCAAGTCCGACCAGCACGCCGGTCAGCAGGTCGGTCGCCACCACCAGCACGAACGTCGCCGCCCAGATCACGGTCGGGATCGCGCCATGCGTCTTCAGCAGGTGGCGCGGATGCTTGAGGCTGACGAGCTTCCAGCCCGTGACCACCAGCACGCCGCCCAGCGCCGCCATCGGCACCTCGCGGAGCAGCCAGGGCAGCAGCGCGACAAAGCCGAGGATCCACGCGCCGTGAAGCACCGTCGAAAGGCGCGTCCGCGCGCCCGCCTGCACATTGGCCGAAGACCGCACGATCACGCCCGTCATCGGCAGCGCGCCGAACACGCCGCACAGGAAGTTGCCCAGCCCTTGCGCGCGCAATTCCTTGTTGTAGTCGGTGCGCGGGCCGTCGTGCATCCGGTCCACCGCCGCTGCCGACAGCAGGGTTTCGGCGCTGGCGATGAAGGCGATCGCGATGGCCGAGGCGATCAGCGAGGGGCTGGCGAGCAGGCCCAGCACGCCGCTGTCGGGCAGGGCGAAGGCCGCCGCGATCGAATCCGGCACCGCGATGCGCGCCACACCCAGCGATCCGGCCCAGGCCACGATCGTCGCGGCCATCACGCCCAGCAGCGCGCCGGGCACCAGCGCCAGCTTTGCGGGCTTCAACTTGTCCCACGCCAGCATCACCGCGATGGTCAGCAGGCCCAGCATCAGCGCCAGTTCGGTCGCCCGGATGTCGCTAGACAGGCCCAGCACGCGCCCCGGCATGGCGGCCAGGTTGGCGATCCCGCTGGACAGCGGCTTGGCATCGAACAGGATGTGGAACTGGCCGACCACGATCAGCGCGCCGATGCCCGCCAGCATCCCGTGGACGACAGCGGGGGAAATCGCGCGGAACATGCCGCCCAGCTTGGCCACGCCCGCCACGAACTGGATCGCGCCAGCGATCAGCAGCACCGGGCCGAGCGCCGAAAGGCCGTTGTCGCGCACGAATTCGAACACGATCACGGCAAGGCCCGCCGCCGGTCCGCTGACCTGCAGGGGGGAGCCTGCCAGCAGACCGACGACAAGCCCGCCGATGATCCCCGTCACCAGCCCCTTTTCCGGCGGCACGCCCGAAGCGATGGCGATGCCCATGCACAGCGGCATGGCGACGAGGAACACCACGATCGACGCGGTGAAATCGCGCGCGAAGAAGGCGAAGGGACCGCGCCCCTCGTCTTGCGCAGCAAGCGGGGCGGTGGTCATTCCGCCGCCTCGGCCAGCGCCGGTTCACCCGCGAAGCGCGGCGCGGCGGTCAGCGCCACGGGCAGCGGACGATCCTCGCGCATCACCACGAACTGGCCGCTGTCGCCATCGAGGCCCAGCACCTGCCCGGCGGTGATGTCCACGAACCAGCCGTGCAGCGCCATCTCGCCCCGCGCGATCGCGGCCGCGACCGAGGGATGGGTGCGCAAGTGGGCGATCTGCGCCTTGATGTTTTCCAGGCTCACCGCGCGCACGCGCTCGCCGCCGTCGAGGTGCGGCGAACAGCTGGAAACGACGTGTTCCGCCGCCGCGCCATGGCGCAGCCAGGCGACCACGTTGGGCATTCCCTCGGGGACTTCGGGCGCGGCCAGCGCCTTCATCGCGCCGCAGTCGGAGTGGCCGCAGACGATGATGTCGCGCACGCCCAGCGCCACGACCGCGTATTCGACGGTCGAGGAGACGCCGCCGTTCATGGTGGCATAGGACGGCACCATGTTGCCCGCGTTGCGGCACACGAACAGCTCGCCGGGTTCTGCCTGCATGATCTGTTCGGGCACGATGCGCGAATCGGCGCAGGAGATCATCAGCGCCTTGGGGCTCTGGCCCTCGGTGGAAAGCTTGCCGAACAGCTCGCGGCTGTCGGGAAATACGGTCTTCTCGAAGCTGAAGACCCGGCCGATCAATTCGTTCATGTTCGCGTCTCCTGGACCTTTTGGATCAGGCGACCGCAGCAGATGTGCTGCGACAGCGAAGATGAGCTAGGTGGCGGGCTTTGCCTGTTTCAGACGCAACCGTGACGAACTATTTCGTTACAATTCGGCACTTTCAATCCACCGCGCCAGGCAAACGGATCACCACGGTCAGCCCGCCACCTTCGCGATTGAGCAGGTGCAGCGAACCGCGTTCGAGCTTTACTGCGCGCCGGACGATCGGCAGGCCCAGGCCCATGCCCGGCGTATCGCGCGAACGGGCGTTGTCGAGCCGCACGAAGGGTTGCAGCACATCGTCTAGCCGACCCGTGGGGATGCCCGGGCCGTCGTCTTCGATGGCGATCACCGCGTCGGCGCCTTCTCGGCGCACGGAAACACGGGCGCGTTCGCCGTAATGCAGGGCATTGTCGATCAGGTTCGACAGCGCGCGCCGGATCGACACCGCGCGCGCCATTACCTCCAGCCGGTCGAGGCCGTCGTAGGTCGCGTCCTTGCCCGCATCCTGTGCGCTGTCGACCAGGGTGGCGGCCATCGCGGCGATGTCGATGCGTTCGGCGGGAATGTTGCTGCCGCCGGTTTCTACAAAAGCCTGCAGGCTTTCAAGGAGGTGGCGCATCTCGGCAATGTCGCCTTCCATGTCGATCCGCGTTTCCTCGTCGACGCGCGCGTTCTCCAGCCGCAGTTGTAGGCGCGCCAGCGGGGTGCGCAGGTCGTGGCCAATCGCCAGCATCGATTGCGTGCGCGCCAGCAGCGAACGGTGGATGCGCTGTTGCATCTGGTTGAAGGCGCGGATCAGCTGGCGCACTTCATCCGGGCCCTCTTCGTCCAGCGGTTGCGGCCGTCCCGACCCCACCGTGCGCGATGCGCCGACCAGTCGCTCCAGCGGGCGCAGCGTCGCGTGGAACAGCGCCCAGGCGAGTGCCGCCAGCACGAGCGTAGGCAGCATGTAGGTGACGAAACGCCCCAGGTTCAGCCGCCAGGTGCCACTGCCGATGGTCTCGAAGCGCAACACCGTGCGGTCTCGCAAGATGATCGAACCGCCGATATTGCCCCCGCCCGCCAGCGAACGAAGCGACAATTGCAGGTCTCCCTGCGCGAGTTCGGGGCTGAGCGCGACCACCTGTTCGCGCAAGGTCGACAGCGCCAGCGAGCCGGGCGCGCGGCCTCCGTTGGGCGACCACGCGACCGAAAAGCGGGGCGTGGACAGCGCCTTGGCAACGCCGGGCCGGTCGTCGAAGGGGCTGCGTTCGATCGCGCGGCTGGCCAGGACCAGCGTTTCGGCAATGCGTTCTGCGTCATCGCGCCGCAGGGCGAAGGCGCTGGCGCGGTCGAACAGCAGGGTGTTGGCGGCAAAGTCGATCAGCGCGACCAGCAACAGGATCGCGAGCAGCCGTTCAGGCAGGCCGAAGCGCCGCATCAGGTTCACTCCGTCATGCTAACGAGGAATCGAGTCTCAGTCGCGCTCGATTTCGGCCTTGAACATATAGCCCACGCCGCGCACCGTCACGATTGGCGCGCTGCCGCCTGCCGAAGCCAGCTTGCGGCGCAACCGGCTGACCAGCACGTCGACGCTGCGGTCCGAACTGTCGCCCAGCCGCGTGCGCGAAAGTTCGATCAGGCGCTCGCGCCCCAGCACGCGCTGTGGCTGGCCGATGAAAGTGGCCAGCAGGTCGAACTCGGCGCCGGTCAGGTCCACCATCGCGCCAGAGGGCGAATGCAGTTCGCGCCGGGCCATCGACAGCGTCCAGCCTTCGAAGCGGACTTCGCCGCCGCGCTTGGCGGTGCTTCCGGCGCTGTCTTCGCCATTGGCCTCGGTCCGGCGCAGCACGGCGCCGATCCGCGCCAGCAACTCGCGTGAGCTGAACGGCTTGGGCAGGTAATCGTCCGCGCCCAGTTCCAGCCCCAGCACGCGATCTTCCTCGCTGCCGCGCGCGGACACGAAGATGATCGGCACGTCGCTTTGGCGGCGCAGGCGGCGGAACAGATCGATGCCGCTGCTACCGGGCAGCATGATGTCGAGCACCACCAGGTCGGCGGGTTCGTTCTCGAGCGCCACCCACATTTCCGCGCCGGTGGCGGCGGTGCGCACGGCATAGCCGTGTTCCCGCAGCGCGCGCGCGGTCAGGGTGCGCAGCGGGCCGTCATCCTCGACGAGCACGATCGAAGGGGCGAGCATGGTTGTCCGATCCGGTAAAAATGGTCCCGCCCGGTTGATAGGCAGCGCGGCGGCGTCCTTCAATCGGGCGGGAGGGAATTAAGTGTTCAGCGTGCATCCTGCGTGGTCGCGACCGCCTTGCGCAGCGCCAGCGCCTCGGCGTGCGGATCGGCGCGGGTGCAGCCGCGGTTCTTGCTCGGGTCCGGATGGCAGAAAACGCGCGGGGCTTCGGCGGTCTTCGCGGGCGCGGCGGCCTTGTCGAACACGGCCAGCGTGCTGCCGCAATGCTGCGGGCGGGGGCCGCTGGGGTTGCAGGCGAGGGGCGCCGCCTCGGTCGGGGCGGGCGCGGCAAAGGCAAGGGCAAGGATCGAAAGCAGCATGAGCGGTCTCCATCGGCGAGGGCGATGGAGACCAGCTAGTGTTTCCCGCTTTGCCGCGTCCGCGCGATGCTGTGAAAAAGTGTTGCTGCGGTGCGGCGCCATCGCCGGCGGACGCCCGGACGGGGCTTGCCACCGCCCGGCAAGCGCTTTAATCGCTCGGTTAAATCAACATTCCGTAGCGTAAGGATGGAAAAAATGGCTGGCCCCAGGATGCTCGAAGGGATGCGCGTGGTCGATCTCACCTCGGTGGTGTTCGGCCCCTACGCCACGGCCACGCTGGCCGATCTCGGGGCCGATGTGATCAAGGTCGAAGGGCCCACCGGCGACCAGTTCCGCTATGCCGGGATACCTGCCAAGACCACGGGCATGGGCGCCTGTCACATGAACCTCAACCGGGGCAAGCAGTCGGTCGCGCTCGACCTGAAGACGCCGGAGGGTAAGGCGGGCCTGGCCAAGCTGCTCGAAGGCGCGGACGTGTTCATCCACAATGTCCGCCGCGCCGGGATAGAACGGCTCGGCTTCGGGTACGAGGCGGTCAAGGCAATCCGGCCCGACATCGTCTACGTCCACTGTGTCGGCTTCGGCTCGGGCGGGCCTTACCGCGATCTGCAGGCCTACGACGACGTGATCCAGGCCGCCACCGGCACCACCACCTTGCTGCCCCGGGCCGATGGCGATCCGCGCCCGCGCTACCTGCCATCGCTGATCGCGGACAAGGTGGCGGGTCTCCACGCCGCCTACGCGACACTGGCCGCCATCATCCATCGCCTGCGTACGGGGGAGGGGCAGTTCGTCGAAGTGCCGATGTTCGAGGCGTTCAGCCACTTCATGATGCTCGAACACCTCTACGGCAAGACGTTCGTGCCGCAGACCTATCCTGCCGGATACCCGCGCCAGATCGATCCTGAGCGGCAGCCGTTTCCCACCGCCGACGGCTGGATCTCGATCGTACCTTATACGGACCAGTCGATCGGCCTTCTCGCCAGCCTGCTCGGTGCGCCGGGCCTTGTCGAAGAGGAGCGGTTCGCCTCGCCAAAGGCTCGCGCGCTCAACATGACCGCCTTCTACGCCGAGATCGCGAAACGTACGCCCGCCAGGACGACGGCCGAATGGTGCCGCATCTTCGCCGAGAACCAGATCCCGGCCATGCCCGTCCGCGATATCGAGGATCTGGTCGACGACCCGCATCTTCAGGCGGTGGACTTCTTCCAGCGGAGGACGCACCCGACCGAGGGCGACTATCTGCGCACCCGCGCGCCCGTTTCGTTCTCGGTCCCGGTTACCGAAGCCGGTCCCGCCCCGGCGATCGGCCAGCACAACGCCCGCCTGCTGGACGAAGCCTGACTACCGGATGGGGTGGGGCGCAGATGGTAAGGGCCGGAGCGTCGCTCCGGCCCACCTTTGGTCAGATTTCGACCATCTCGTAGTCGTCCTTGCCCACGCCGCATTGTGGGCAATACCAGTCGTCGGGAATGTCCTCCCAGCGCGTGCCCGGCGCGATGCCCTCTTCGGGCAGGCCCAGTTCTTCGTCATATTCGAAGTTGCAGTAGTTGCAGCGATACCGCTTGAACGGACGATCCGACATTGCGCGCCTCCGTTCAGTTGGCCACGGTGAAGCGGATCGGCACCGACTTCGGCCCGCTGACGAAGCTCGACTGCGTGAGCTTGGGCGTCCCGGCGAGACTTACTTCGCTGATGCGAGGCAGCAGTTCTTCCCACAGGATGCGCATTTCCATGCGCGCGAGGTGCTGGCCAAGGCACACGTGCGGGCCCGAACCGAATGCGACGTGCTTGTGGATCGGGCGGTCGATGCGGAATTCGAACGGGGCCTCGAACACGTCCTCGTCCCGGTTGGCGCTGTGATAGGACAGCATGACCCAGTCGCCCGCCTTCATCTGCTTGCCCGCCACTTCGACATCGGCGATTGCAGTGCGCATGAAGTGCTTGACCGGCGAGGCCCAGCGGATGGTCTCCTCGATGAAACCCGCCATCGCCGAAGGATCGGCCTTGAGCTTGGCCAGCACGTCGGGGTTTTCGGCCAGCGCCCACATGGCCGCGGCCGTGGTGTTGGCGGTGGTATCGTGCCCGGCGGTCGCGGCGATGATGTAGTAGCCCATCATCTGGCGGTGCGTCAGGTATTCACCGTTGATCTTCGCATTGGCGATCAGGCTGTTGATGCAGGATTCCGGCTGCGCCCGGAACTTCTTGGTCACCTCGCCGAAGTAGCCCTCCAGGTCGAGCATGGTCTGCTGCATCATCTGCATCACCTGTTCGGGCGGCACTTCCTTCTTTTCGCGGTTCATGTCCGGATCGTTGGGGCCGAACAGCTCCTGCGTCAGCTTGAGCATGAACGGTTCATCCTCCTGCGGCACGCCCAGCACGCGCATCACCACGCGCAGGGGATAGAGGAAGGCGACCTCCGAGGCGAAGTCGCACTCTGGCGCCTTGGCCAGCAGCTGATCGACGAACTCACGCGCGATCTCGCGGATCTGGTCCTCCAGCACCTTCAGCGCCTTGGGCGTGAAGGCGGGGAAGGTGAGGGCGCGCAGGTCCTTGTGCTCCTGGCCATCCACCTGAACCAGCGACCGCACGAGGTTGCGCTCGCCGCCGGTGACGAATTGCACGAAGGCGTCGCCTGCCTTGTCGGTCAGCGTCGCCGACTTGGCCGCGTTCAGGAAAACGTCGGCGCGCCTTTCGATTTCAAGCACGTCGGCGTGCCGCGTTGCTACCCAGAACGGATCGAAACCTTCGACGGCGGCGACGTCGAACGGCGCGGTCTTGCGCAGTTCGGTGAAGGCGGCGTCAAGCCGGTCGCGGTCGGCATAGGCGCGTGGGTCGACGATGGTCTGCGCGATCTCGGTCTTGATGGTCATGTCTCTCCGCTCCGGTATCTTGTGCTTGCCTCAATGTAAGATACTATATGGCCGTACAGCAAGTTCGAAATTGTCCTCGGTCAAATTTTGAGGCATCGGGCACGAAATGACGAAGGTACGCAGAACCCAGGCGGAACGGCGCCAGCAATCGGAACAGGGCCTGCTGATTGCGGCGGCCGACGTGATCCTTGAACACGGCTATACAGGTGCGACCTTCGACCGCATCAGCGAGCGCGCGGGCTACAGCCGCGGTCTGGTGACGCTGCGCTTCGGCTCCAAGGATGGGCTGGTAGCGGCGATGATCGAGTTCCTCGGCGCGCAGTTGGAGGAGATCTATCGCCAGCGGCTGGAAACCGCGCGCTCGGGCCGCGAAAAAATGCTCGATTTCGTCGATGTGTTCATGGAGCGACTGGACGAGGACCGGCTGACACGCGCCTACTTCGTGCTGCTGGCGGGTGCCGTAGGCAACCTGCTGCCGCAGTCGCGCTATTTCCTCGACCAGCACGAAGCGGTGAAGATGCTGCTCGCCGACCTGATCCGCGAAGGCATGGCCGATGGCACTATCGCGCCCGGAATCGACCCGGTGGTCGCGGCCACCGCGCTGGGGTGCTTCCAACTGGGCGTCGCGATCCAGCACCAGCTGGATCCGACGATGTCGCTGCCCGACATGCGCGGTTTCGTGCGGCGCTTCGCCGAACGCCCCTGATCAGGAGGCCCTTTTCAGGACAGCGATCGTGCGCTTTGTTGCGCGGAGTTTCACGAAACTGCCTTGAAACCCTTGCAAGGGCATAAGGGGAAACACGTGCGTGTTGCCCTGGGCGCAGGTGGCGCGCGGAATTGCGGGGCAGTGGACATGGTGGAAAGCGGCATCAAGGCGGGGCAGCAGGGGCGGCGGTCGCGGATCGGTCGTCGCATGGCCGTTCACGCGCTGCGCTTCGCCTCGATCCTTGTCGGTGCAGGGCTGATCTTGCGTGCCGGAGCATCGGAGCGTGCGATGTCCGCCGTGGACGTGGACGATGACCGCAGCGCGGGCGCGTTCCCGGCCTTGCCGAAGCAGTACGCGCTGGCGATGCCGCAGCCTGCCTTCGGTGGCGCCGCGACGTTTGCGCGACAGGCACCGACTTTCGCGCAGCAGGCGGCGTTCGCGGCGCCTGCGACCGCGCCCAAGCCCGGACTGGCCGCGCCCGCAATGTCGAAGGTCGCTGAACCTGCGGCATCAAAGGCAGCGCTCGTCGCCGTTCGCGATGACGCTGCGAAGGCGTCCGTCCCGTCGGAACTGCAGGGGCTGGCCAAGACGCCTGCCGCTCACGCCGCAGTGCCGACCATCGCCGCCCCGGCTGTCGTTCCTGCCGCCTCGCTGCTGCAGGCCGCCCCCGCGATCGTCTCGCATCCGAACGTGGGTGTCGCGCCTTCCGCCAATGCGCCCACGGCCGCTGCGATGGCCCCGGCGGCGCAGGCCATCGTTCACCCGGTGACGCCCGGAACCCCGTCCGTCGCTGCGCCCGCGCTGGCGTTGCCGACGCAGGCTGCGCCTGTGGCTGGCGTTCATCCGCGCCAGGTGTCGCAGCCGAGCGACCTTGAATCCGTGCTGCATTCGCCCGCTTCTGCCTGGGATTACGCCGAGGCGGTTCCCGACGAGTTGCGCGGCACGCCCGCCATGCGCCAGAGCTATCCTGCGCCCGCGTTCTGAACGGACCTGCGGCACGCAGCGGGGGAATTGGCGCGCCCTGCAGGACTTGAACCTGCGACCACCCGCTTAGAAGGCGGGTGCTCTATCCAGCTGAGCTAAGGGCGCGCGTCGCGCTCCCTTAAGCACGCTTTGCGCGGACTGCAAACCGGGTTAGCTTGCGTGTCATGAACGATCCCCAGTTCGCGCATCCGCATCTCGCCCGCATCGAAGGAAAGGTCGGCGCGCGCCGTCATTTCCGCAGCTTCGACTTCATGATGGCGGCTTTCGTCGCCATTCTGCTGCTGTCAAACCTGATCGGCGCGGCTAAGCAGGCTCAGGTCAACCTGCCGCTGCTGGGCGACGTGCGTTTCGGGGCAGGGGTGCTGTTCTTCCCGGTCTCGTACATCCTGGGTGACGTGCTGACCGAGGTGTATGGCTACGCCAATGCGCGGCGCTGCATATGGGCGGGATTCTTCGCGCTTCTGTTCATGGTGTTCATGGCGGTGGTCGTCGTGGCGATCCCGCCGACACCCGAATGGGCGCTCGCCTCCAACACCTACACTATCCTCGGTCAGCAGGTGACTGCGCCCAACCAGGCGGCCTACGAATCGGTGTTCGGGCAGACCCCGCGCATCGTCTTCGCCTCGGTAGTGGCGTTCTGGGCGGGCGAGTTCGTCAATTCCTTCGTGCTGGCGCGGATGAAGGTGCTGACGAGCGGCAAGCACCTGTGGTCACGCACCATCGGCTCGACGATCTTCGGCGAAGGCGTCGATTCGGCGTTGTTCTATCCGCTCGCCTTCTATGGTGCGGCGGGCTGGTCGAGCGAGGCGGTGGTCACGCTCGCTATCACGCAGTGGGTGATCAAGACGACGTGGGAAGTGGTGCTGACGCCCGTGACCTATGTTGTCGTCGGCGCGCTCAAGCGGCACGAAGGCGTCGACGTGTTCGATACCGACACCGACTTCTCCCCCTTCGCCAAGACGCGCAAGGCCTGAAGCCACGCAACGAAAAGGCCCGCGCTTCGGTCGAAGCGCGGGCCTTTTGCCGTCTGGCGCTCAATCGGCAATCAGGCCGATGGCAAGGTAGACCAGCAGCAGTGAGCCGAAGCCCGCCAGCGTGCCAATCACCCAGGCGACGCGCACCAGCGTCACGTCGATACCGAAGTAGTCGGCGATCCCGGCGGAGACGCCCATGATCTTGCCGCGCTGCTTGTTGAGGCGGAAGCCCCGGCGCGAGGCTTCGAGGGGACGGACGGACGAGTCTTCGAAACGCAGGTCGGTCACGCGACATACTCCATGCTGAACGCGGGGGTGGCGGGGGTGGAAACGGTGCCGCTGATCATCGTCAGCGAAAGCGCCAGCGCGACGGCGGCGGTGGCGAGGTGGGCGGAGAGCGAGCGGATGGCGGTCATGGTGGCAGTCCTTTCTGGGTCGCATTGCGGTGGCTGGGCTTTCGTCCAGCCGATGCCCATTGCTCTGCAGAAGGCGTGCCAATTGGCCGCGATGGCGGATTTCCGCAGCTTTGTCCGGACGATCGCGAACGTGTATGGACCGTGAATACCAAATATTGGCGTCATTCACCGATACTTCGGTAGGAGTGATTCATGCCCCGATTGGCAGTGACGGGCACAGGAGCTGGCTGCTTCCCCCTTTTGCGGCGAGTGGCGGTCGTGGGTACGGGTCCCCGCCGCTTCCGGAGCGATCCGGCAGCTCCTTCCCGATGGGCAATTCCGCTTGCAATTTGGGATGCCCGCGCTTATCTGGCCACTAATCCCGACATTGTGAAGGCAAAGTCAGGGCTGGCGCCGAAAGGGGCCGGCGCCAAACGCCTTTGCGCATTCGTCGGGTGATTCTTTTCTGGAGCAGGCATGGCGGATATCGCGCGTATTACCGAGGTTGTGGAGCCGGAGGCCAAGGCGCTCGGGTTCGATCTCGTGCGCGTGCGCTATTTCAAGGGCGGCGAGATCGGCGACGAGGAGCACACGCTCCAGATCATGGCCGAGCGCCCCGCGACCGGCCAGCTGGTGATCGAGGATTGCGCCGCGCTGTCGCGCCGGGTGTCCGACGCGTTCGATGCCTTGGAGGAGGCGGGCGACGTGCTGATCGAGGAAGCCTACCGGCTAGAGGTCAGTTCGCCCGGCATCGACCGTCCGCTGACCCGCGCCAAGGATTTCGCCACGTGGGTGGGTCATGAGGCCCGCATCGAACTGTCCGAGCTGATCGACAATCGCAAGCGCTATCGTGGCGATCTCGTTGGCTTTGATGCCGAAACCCAGGATATCTCCATCGAGGACGATGGCGTGGTCTTTACCGTGCCTTTCGCCCTTGTCGCCAACGCCAAGCTGATCCTTACGGACAAGCTCATCGCCGCTTCCCGGCCGCTGGATACCAGTGGTGCGGACGAGATCCTCGAAGAACAGGAAGACTGAACGTCATGGCCAGTGCGATTTCCGCCAACCGCGCCGAGCTGCTCGCCATCGCCAACTCGGTGGCCTCGGAGAAGATGATCGACAAGTCGATCGTCATCGAGGCGATGGAAGAGGCGATCCAGAAGTCCGCGCGCAACCGCTACGGTGCCGAGAACGACATCCGCGCCAAGCTGGATCCGCGCACCGGCGACTTGCGTCTGTGGCGCGTGGTCGAAGTGGTCGAGGACGTGGAGGACTACTTCAAGCAGGTCGATCTCAAGCAGGCGGAAAAGCTTCAGCCGGGCGCCCAGATCGGTGACTTCATCGTCGATCCGCTGCCCCCGGTCGATCTGGGCCGCATCGACGCGCAGTCGGCCAAGCAGGTGATCTTCCAAAAGGTCCGCGATGCCGAACGTGACCGTCAGTACGAAGAATTCAAGGACCGCGCGGGCGAAGTCATCACCGGCGTGATCAAGTCGGTCGAATTCGGCCACGTCATCGTCAATCTCGGCCGCGCCGAGGGCGTCATCCGCCGCGACCAGCAGATCCCGCGTGAAGTTCCGCGCGTGGGCGAGCGCGTCCGCGCCTGGATCATGAAGGTCGAGCGTCAGAACCGCGGGCCCCAGATCTTCCTCAGCCGCGCGCACCCCGAATTCATGAAGAAGCTGTTCGCGCAGGAAGTGCCGGAAATCTACGATGGCATCATCGAGATCAAGGCTGCCGCCCGCGATCCGGGTTCGCGCGCCAAGATCGGCGTGATCAGCCGCGATGGCTCGATCGACCCGGTCGGCGCCTGCGTCGGCATGAAGGGAAGCCGCGTGCAGGCCGTCGTGCAGGAACTGCAGGGCGAAAAGATCGATATCATCCCCTGGAGCGAGGATACCGCGACGTTCGTGGTCAACGCGCTCCAGCCCGCCACCGTCAGCCGCGTGGTGATCGACGAGGAAGAAAGCCGCATCGAGGTCGTCGTGCCCGATGACCAGCTTTCGCTCGCCATCGGTCGCCGTGGCCAGAACGTGCGCCTTGCCTCGTCGCTGACCGGTTCGGCCATCGACATCATGACCGAGGCCGAAGCGTCGGAAAAGCGCCAGAAGGAATTCTCGGAGCGCTCGAAGATGTTCGAGGAGGAACTCGACGTCGACGAAACCCTCTCGCAGCTGCTGGTGGCCGAAGGCTTCAGCGAGCTGGAAGAAGTGGCCTACATCGACATCAGCGAACTTGCCGCGATCGAAGGCTTCGACGAGGAACTCGCTCAGGAACTGCAGAGCCGCGCGACCGAAGCACTGGAGCGCCGCGAGGAAGGCCAGCGCGAGGAACGCCGCACGCTGGGCGTCGAGGATGCACTGGCCGAGCTGCCCCACCTGACCGAAGCAATGCTGGTCACGCTGGGCAAGGCCGGCATCAAGACGCTCGACGATCTGGCCGATCTCGCCACCGACGAACTCATCGCCAAGAAGCGCGGGGGTGAACAGCGCCGCCGCAACAACAATGCTCCGGTCGAACGCCGCGAGCGTTCGGAACGCGTCGAGGACAAGGGTGGCGTGCTGGGCGAATATGGCCTGAACGAAGAGCAGGGCAACGAGATCATCATGGCCGCGCGCGCCCACTGGTTCGACGATGAACCGGTCGCCGCGCCGCAAACCGAGGAGGCCGCCGATGCGGAATCCTCGCAATGACACGCTAAGCGCCGCAAGGCCGAAGGCACGCCCGGCGGAGGAAACTTCGCCGGAGCGCAAGTGCGTTCTTTCCGGAAGCCATGGCGGCCGGGACGATCTCCTGCGCCTCGCGATCTCGCCCGATGGACTGGTCCTTCCCGATCCCCTGGCGCGTGCGCCGGGACGGGGGGCCTGGATCGGCGTAACGCGACAAGACCTTGAAAAAGCGATCGGCAATGGCAAACTTAAGGGAGCGCTGGCTCGCGCCTTCAAGGGGGCCGTGCTGACCATTCCCGAAGACCTTGCCGAACGGATCGAGGTGGCGCTGCGCCGCACGGTCAACGATCGGCTGGGTCTTGAATTGCGCGCAGGCAACATCCTGCTCGGCACCGAAAAGATAGCACAAGGCTGCAGGGCAGGCGCCGTGCGCTTCCTCGCGCATGCCAGCGATGCCGGCAGCGACGGTCCCAACAAGCTTGCGCAGGCCTGGCGTGTTGGTGAAGAGGCCGAAGGCACCGGCATGAAGGGGACAATCTTGCCGCTGGACCGCGCGGCGCTGTCTGTGGCATTGGGCCGCGACAACGTCGTACACTTGGGCGTAACCGATGCCGCCGCAGCCGAGCGCATAGCCGGCCCGCTACGGCGCCTGACACGTTTTCTCGGGGTTGGGAATGAAGGCTTCGGGGCCGATGCCGCCGCCACACCGGATGCAGGTCTTTTAGAAGACCTGAGCGGGGCGGCGAACGACGATATTGATACGAAGGGCGAATAAGTTCGATGAGCGATGACAAGAAGCCGACGCTGGGCCGCAGGCCGCTGGGCCTGAAGACTTCGGTCGAGGCCGGCGAGGTCAAGCAGACCTTCAGCCACGGCCGCACCAACAAGGTGGTGGTCGAGGTCAAGCGGCGCAAGGTGATGGGCCGCCCCGGCGAAGCTGCGCTGGCTCCCGAAGCCCCCCAGCCGGTCGCTGCCGCGCCCGCTGCACCGGTCGCGCGCCCGACTCCGCCGCCCCCGCCGCCAGTCTCGCCCATGGCGTCGCGCGAAACGCGCCAGGAGCTTCAGGCCCGCCTGCTGCGCGAGGCCGAGGAAGCCCGTCTGGCATCGGCAGAGGCCGCCAACCGCCGTGAGCTGGAAGAGCGCCAGCGCGCGCTTGAGGAAGAGCGTCGCCGCGCCGAGGAAAACCGCGCGCAGGAAGCGAACAAGGCCGAGCCTGTCACCGCCGCCCCTCCGGCCGAGCCCGAGCCTGTTCCGGCCCCGGCGCCCGTCGTCGAAGCCGCGCCCGCCCCGGCGGCTGTGGCTCCGGCTGCCGAAGCTGTCGCTGCTGCCGCGCCGGTCGAAGCTGCCCCTTCTGCTGCGCCTGCCGAGGTCAAGGCCGCTGCTCCCGCAGCGCCTGCGCCACGCCGCTTCACGCCGGTCGCCCCGGTGAAGCGTCCGGAACCTGCCGCCAAGAAGCCTGCGCACCCGCAGCGCGACAAGAACGCCGGCGATCGCCGCCAGGCGGGCAAGCTGACCGTCACCCGCGCGCTCAACGACGACGAGGGGGCCCGCGCCCGGTCGCTCGCCGCGCTCAAGCGTGCGCGTGAAAAGGAACGCCGCGCGCACTTCGCGGGCCAGTCGCAGCCGCGCGAAAAGCAGGTGCGCGACGTGGTCGTGCCCGATGCGATCACGGTGCAGGATCTCGCCAACCGCATGGCCGAAAAGGCTGCGGATCTGGTGAAGGCGCTGTTCAAGATGGGCATGATGGTCACCATCAATCAGGCCATCGACCAGGACACCGCCGAACTGCTCGTCACCGAATTCGGCCACAACATCCAGCGCGTCAGCGACAGCGACGTCGACATCGATACCAGCTCGGATGTCGATGCCGAGGAGACCCTGCAGTCGCGTCCGCCGGTCGTGACCATCATGGGCCACGTCGATCATGGCAAGACCAGCCTGCTTGACGCGCTGCGCGGCACCGATGTGGTGCGCGGCGAAGCCGGCGGCATCACACAGCACATCGGCGCCTACCAGATCAAGACCAAGGGCGGTGAGTTCATCACCTTCCTCGATACGCCGGGCCACGAAGCTTTCACCGAAATGCGCATGCGCGGTGCCAATGTCACCGACATCGTCATTCTGGTGGTTGCGGGCGACGACGGGCTGATGCCGCAGACGATCGAGGCGATCAACCACACCAAGGCCGCTGGCGTGCCGATGATCGTGGCGATCACCAAGTCGGACAAGCCGGAATTCAATCCGCAGAAGATCCGCGAGCGCCTGCTCGAACACGAAATTCTCGTCGAGGCGATGTCTGGCGACGTGCAGGACGTGGAAGTTTCGGCGAAGACCGGCGCGGGTCTCGACGATCTGATCGAGAAGATCCTGCTCCAGGCCGAACTGCTCGAACTGCGTGCCAACCCGGACCGCGCCGCCGAAGCGACCGTGATCGAAGCCAAGCTCGACAAGGGCAAGGGGCCGCTGGCCACCGTTCTTGTCAACCGCGGCACGCTCAAGGTCGGCGACATTCTCGTCGTCGGCACCCAGTCGGGCCGCGTGCGTGCGATGCTCGATGACAAGGGCCGTCAGGTGAAGACCGCGCCGCCGTCGCTGCCGGTCGAAGTGCTCGGTATCGGTGGCGTGCCGATGGCGGGCGACACCCTGACCGTGGTCGAGAACGAGGCTCGCGCTCGCGAAGTTGCCGCCTATCGCCAGGAACAGGCGACCGCCAAGCGCACCACGACCGCGCCGACGAGCCTCGAGAACATGTTCTCCGCGCTCGCCGCGAAGGCCGCCGTCATCGAATACCCGCTGGTGGTTCGTGCCGACGTGCAGGGCTCGACCGAAGCGATCGTCAACGCGTTGAACAAGATCTCCACCGACGAGATCAAGGTGCGTATCCTGTCTTCGGGCGTGGGTGCGATCACCGAAAGCGACGTCAACCTGGCGCAGGCCAGCGGCGCGCCGATCGTGGGCTTCAATGTCCGCCCGAACGCCAAGGCGCGCGAGCTGATCGAGCGCAACAAGGTGCGGATGAAGTACTTCGACGTGATCTACCAGCTCACCGACGACATCCGTTCGGAAATGGCGGGCGAACTCGGGCCGGAAGCGATCGAAACCGTCGTCGGCCGCGCCGAGGTCAAGGAAGTGTTCCCCGCGGGCAAGAAGGACAAGGCGGCAGGGCTCCTCGTCGTGGAAGGCTTCATCCGCAAGGGCATTCACGCGCGTCTTACCCGCAACGACGTCATCGTCAGCCGCACGACCATCGCGTCGCTGCGTCGCTTCAAGGACGACGTGGCCGAAGTGCGCGCAGGGCTCGAATGCGGTGTGGTCCTTACGGACACCAACGACATCAAGCCGGGCGATCACCTCGAAGTCTTCGAAGTCGAGATGCGCCAGCGCACGCTTTAAGTCCAACTACACAAAATGGCCTATCAGCCGCAGCGTAGCGTCAGGTTTGGCGTCGGCTGTGTGCTGATGGGCCTTTTGCCATTATGGCGGTAGTTCCGCTTTTCATCTGGTTCGTCGCGAAGAACTAAGATGCGTCAGCTCAATTTTACGATGCACGCTTTCACGAGGTCGCAACCCGCGACGGAAGGGAAGGTGATATGCATGAAAATTGAAACTGCCGTGATTCTGGTTCTTGGCGTGGCGACCTTGTTGGTCAGCCTCGTCGGGCTGGTAGTCAAGCTCATCGAGCTTGGCCGCAAGTAAGCCAGTGAGGGGGTGCTGTAGCAGCGGCACACCTGATACCAAAAGAGCCCGGACGTAGCAGCGTCCGGGCTCCGGGATGGCGAAATGAAAATTTCAACCGCAGTGATTTGCGTTAAATAGCACCCGAACCCATCCACTTCAAGAAAGCATCCCCTCCGTAATGACCCGATATGTCGCCCTGTTCGGCTCGATCAATGTCGGCGGCAACCGACTGACCATGGCCGACTTGCGCTGGGCGTTCGAGCGCGAGGGGCTGGAGGGCCTCGAAACCGTGATCGCCAGCGGCAACCTGCTGTTCGATTATGACGATCGCCCGCTCGAAGGGCTGGAAGACCTGTTCGCCCACGTCATGCAGGATCGCTTCGACATCGACAGCTTCGTTGCCGTATGCGATCGCGCCGCGATTGCGGAGGCGGTGGAAGGCAATCCGTTCACCGGCGTTGGCGCGGATGATCGCGTGCATACGATGTTCCTCCAATGCCAGCCTGATCCCGCTGCGTTCGAGAAACTGGCGGCGGACTACGCGCCGCGCGGGCCTGAAAAGCTCGCAATCGGTAATCGCAGTCTCTATATCGATTTCGTCGATGGGGTGGCGGGCAGCAAGCTGACCAGTGCCTTCATCGAACGGCGGCTCGGCTGCCGGGGCACCGCGCGCAACGTGCGCTCGATCGCCCGTATCCTTGCTAAGATGAGTTAGAGTTGGCCAAGCATCAGACCTCCCCAGAAACCCGTTCCGTCCGCCTGCTCAAGGTGGGCGAACAGGTGCGCCACGTTATTTCCGAACTGCTCGCGCGCCAGGCCGTCCACGACGAGGTGCTGACCGGGCACACCGTTCTGGTCACCGAAGTGAGGATGTCGCCTGACTTGCGCCATGCCACCGTCTTCGTGAAGGCGCTGCTGGGCAAGGACGAGGACCAGGTGTTGAAGGCGCTGCGCACCAACACCGCCTATTTCCAGAAGGAAGTGGCCGGCAAGCTCAAGCTGAAGTACGCGGCGAAGATCAAGTTCCTGCCCGACGAAAGCTTCGACGAGGCCGGCCGCATCGACATGCTGCTCGCCGATCCGCGCGTGAAGCGCGATATCGAGGCCGACGGGGAAGCCGACGGCGCAGAATGAACGACGAGGCACTGTACGTCCCGCTGTCCGAAGGCGACCTGCGCCTCGAACTGCTGTGCGAAGACCATCGCGAACCCTTGCGCGCGGCCTGTGCGCAAGATCGCGAGATATGGCAGATCTATCCTTATTCCTATGAAGGCGCTGCGTTCGATTCCCAGTTCGATGGCCTGCTGGCCGCACCGCCGCCCCGTCGTGCCTACGCGGTGTGTCGGTTGGGCGAAGTGGTCGGCATGACCGCATGGATCGAGCACGGCCAGCCGGGCTGGTCGATCGAGATCGGCAACAGCTACATCGCGCCCGCCTTGCGTGGCAGTGGGTTCAATTCGCGGCTCAAGAAGCTGATGCTCGACCACGCCTTCGCCTGCGGGCTGGAGCGGGTCGGCTTCAAGGTCGATGCGCGCAACGGCCGCAGCCAGGCCGCCGTGATGAAGCTCGGCGCGGTGCGCGAAGGCGTGCTGCGACACGAGCGCAAGACGTGGACCGGCCATGTCCGAGATACGGTATCGTTCAGCGTGCTGCGCGACGAATGGCTGGCCCGAACCTCATGAATGCAACGCTCTACGACGTCGCCACGCTGGTCCTGCCGCTGGTCTTCGCCATCGTCTTCCACGAAGTCGCGCACGGCTGGGCTGCGCGCGCGCTGGGCGATCCGACCGCGTGGGAGCGCCGCCGCCTGAGCCTCAACCCGCTGCGCCATGTCGATCCTGTGGGCACCATCCTGCTGCCCGGCGCGCTGCGACTGATGGGGCTGCCGGTGTTCGGCTGGGCCAAGCCGGTGCCGGTGAACTACAACCGCCTGAACAACCCCAAGCGCGACATGGCAATCGTCGGGGCGGCGGGGCCGGTCACCAATTTCGTGCTGGCGCTGCTTTCAGCCGTCGCGCTGGGCCTGCTGGTCCGGGTGGCGGATGGTCAGGCACAGCCGGCCCTGTGGACCCGCTTCGTCGCGGACAACCTGCAGAACTTCATCATGATCAATGCCTTCCTTGGCATGTTCAACCTGATCCCACTGCCCCCGTTTGACGGTTCGCGCATCCTGCGCGGGCTTTTGCCGATGGGCGCGGCGCGGGTGATGGACCGGATCGAGCCTTACGGAATCCTGCTGTTCATGGGGATTTTCCTCGTCCTTCCCTATCTCGTCCCCGGCCTGCACCTAGTCGACCGGATCGTGCTGCCCCCGGTGCAGTGGCTGGTCGAACAGTACCAGAATGTCGCATCCTGGGCCGCCGGGCCGGAGCCGATGTAACGTCCCATGGTCGATGGCTGGATCATTCTCGACAAGCCGCTGGAACTCGGTTCGACGCAGGGCGTCGCGGCGGTGAAGCGCAACTTGCGGCAGGCCGGGCACGGCAAGGTCAAGGTCGGACATGGCGGCACGCTCGACCCGCTTGCGACGGGCGTGCTGCCCATTGCCATCGGCGAGGCCACGAAGCTCGCCGGGCGGATGCTTGATGCGAGCAAGGAATACGCCTTCACGGTGCGCTTCGGGGAAGAGACCGATACCCTGGATCTCGAAGGCAAAAGAATAGCTGTCAGTGACGTTCGGCCTGCGCTAGGTGCGCTTCAAGTCGCTTTAGGTGCCTTTCAGGATACCATCGAACAGGTGCCCCCGGCCTATTCCGCGCTGATGATCGACGGCCAGCGCGCCTATGATCGCGCCCGCGCGGGAGAGGACGTGGCGATGCCTACGCGCACGGTCACGATCCATGCGCTGATGCTCGAAAGCACCGAGGGACCGGACGATGCGCTGGAGTCCGCCACGCTTGTCGCGCACGTTTCCAAGGGCACCTATGTCCGCAGTCTGGCGCGCGATATCGCGCGCGCGCTCGGCACGGTGGGCCACGTCACCATGCTGCGCCGCCTGCGCGCCGGGCCATTCGATCTGGGGCACGCGATTTCGCTGGACAAACTCAACGATGTGGGTAAAGGCGCGCCCCTTGAACACGTACTCTTGCCGCTGGAGGCAGGGCTGGTCGACATCCCGGCTCTAGACCTCGATCCCGAGCAGGCAAGGGCGGTCCGACAGGGCCGCGTTCTTACGGGATTGCCCTGCAACGATGGGCTTTTCTGGGCAAGGCTGGGCAAAGTGCCGGTCGCGCTCGTGGAGCTTTCGGGCGGAAGCCTGACCGTTGTTCGCGGGTTCAACCTTTCGGATGTCGCGGAGTAAATACAATGTCGATTACCGCGGAAAAGAAGCAGGAAGTCATCCAGGGCAATGCCCGCGCCGCCAACGACACCGGCTCGCCGGAAGTCCAGGTTGCGATCCTGACCAGCCGCATTCAAACCCTGACCGAGCACTTCAAGGCCCACCACAAGGACAATCACTCGCGTCGTGGCCTGCTGATGATGGTCAACAAGCGCCGCTCGCTGCTCGACTACCTGAAGAAGAAGGATGTCGATCGGTACAACGCGCTGATCCAGAAGCTCGGTCTTCGTAAGTAATCAAGCGGAGCGGCCCCAAGTGGGCCGCTTTTGCTTTTGGGCGCCCATGCAATTCGGCATGGCGCCTCCGGGGCCGGACCAAGTGCCCCACACCGGACCGGGACGGTATCCCCGGCAGCAAACCCCGCCAGCAATAGGGCTCGCGGGCTGAAGGAAACGAAATGTTCGACGTCAAAACCGTATCGATGGAATGGGGCGGAAAGACCCTCACCCTCGAAACCGGCCGCATTGCCCGTCAGGCCGACGGCGCGGTCCTTGCCACTTACGGTGAAACCGTGGTGCTCTGCGCGGTCACGGCCGCCAAGTCGGTGAAGGAAGGCCAGGACTTCTTCCCGCTGACCGTGCACTACCAGGAAAAGTATTCGGCCGCCGGGCGCATCCCGGGTGGCTTCTTCAAGCGCGAACGCGGCGCCACGGAAAAGGAAACGCTGGTTTCCCGCCTGATCGACCGTCCGGTCCGTCCGCTGTTCCCCGAAGGATTCTACAACGAAATCAACGTCATCGCCCAGGTCCTGAGCTATGACGGCGAGACCGAACCCGATATCGTCGCGATGATCGCCGCCTCGGCTGCGCTGACCATCTCGGGCGTGCCGTTCATGGGCCCGATCGCCGCTGCGCGCGTCGGCTTCATCGATGGCGAATACGTGCTGAATCCGAAGCAGGATGCCGCGCTCGCCGACGGTCGCCTCGACCTCGTCGTGGCCGCCACCGACACCGCTGTGATGATGGTGGAATCGGAAGCCAAGGAACTGAGCGAAGACGAGATGCTCGGCGCCGTGCTGTTCGCGCACGACGAAATCCGCAAGGTCATCGGCGGGATCATCCAGCTGGCCGAAAAGGCCGCGAAGGAGCCCTGGGAAGTCGACCTGTCGGATAACACCGCCGACATCAAGAAGAAGCTCAAGGACATCGTCGGCGCCGACGTTGCCGCCGCCTACAAGCTGACCGACAAGTCGGCGCGTTCGAACGCGCTGAATGCGGCCCGCGCCAAGGCCAAGGCCGCATTCGCCGATGAAACGCCGCAGACCCAGATGGTCGCGATCAAGACGATGAAGAAGGTGGAAGCCGACATCGTCCGTGGCGCGATTCTCAAGGACGGCCAGCGCATCGACGGTCGCACCACCACGCAGGTCCGCCCGATCGAAGCGATGGTCGGCTTCCTGCCGCGCACCCACGGCTCGGCGCTGTTCACGCGCGGTGAAACGCAGACCATCTGCACCACCACGCTGGGCACCAAGGATGCGGAGCAGATGATCGACGGGCTGGAAGGCCTGCGCTACGAGAGCTTCATGCTCCACTACAACTTCCCGCCGTACTCGGTTGGCGAAGTCGGCCGTTTCGGCGCTCCGGGCCGTCGCGAAGTGGGTCATGGCAAGCTCGCCTGGCGTGCGCTGCACCCCGTGCTACCGACCAAGGAAGAGTTCCCCTACACCATCCGCGTCCTGTCGGACGTGACCGAATCGAACGGTTCGTCGTCGATGGCCACCGTCTGCGGCGGCTGTCTTTCGATGATGGACGCGGGCGTTCCGGTGAAGCGTCCGGTTTCGGGCATCGCCATGGGCCTGATCCTGGAAGGCAGCGAATTCGCCGTCCTTTCGGACATCCTGGGCGACGAGGATCACCTCGGCGACATGGACTTCAAGGTGGCGGGCACGTCCGAAGGCATCACCACGATGCAGATGGACATCAAGGTTGCCGGCATCACGCGCGAAATCTTCGAAGTCGCGCTGAAGCAGGCTTCCGAAGGCCGCGCGCACATCCTGAACGAGATGACCAAGGCGCTGGGCGAAGCGCGCACCGAGCTTTCGGCGCACGCTCCGCGCATCGAGACGCTGCAGATCGACAAGTCGAAGATCCGCGACGTGATCGGCACCGGCGGCAAGGTGATCCGCGAGATCGTCGCCACCACCGGCGCCAAAGTCGACATCGACGACGAAGGCCTGATCAAGATCAGCTCGTCCGACCTCGGCCAGATCGAAGCTGCCAAGAACTGGATCCTCGGCATCGTCGAGGAAGCGGAAGTCGGCAAGATCTATGACGGCAAGGTCGTCAACATCGTCGACTTCGGCGCTTTCGTGAACTTCATGGGCGGCAAGGACGGTCTCGTCCATGTCAGCGAAATGAAGAACGAGCGCGTGGAAAAGCCGACCGACGTCGTCAAGGAAGGCCAGGCCGTGAAGGTCAAGGTCCTCGAGATCGACCCGCGCGGGAAGGTCCGCCTGTCGATGCGCGTCGTCGACCAGGAAACCGGCGCTGAACTGGAAGACACCCGCCCGGCGCGCGAACCGCGTGAACCGCGCGGCGATCGTGGTGATCGCGGTGGTGATCGTCGTGGCCCCGGCGGCGGCCGTGGTGGCGACCGTGACCGTGGTCCGCGCCGCGAAGGTGGCGACCGTGGCCCCCGCCGTGAAGGCGGCGATCGTGGCACGCGTCGCGATCGCGACGACGGCCCGGCGCCCGACCACATGCCGGCGTTCCTCAAGTCGGACGACTGATCGTCCGAGGCGAGAGCTGAAAAAGGGAAAGGCCCGCGAGCGATCGCGGGCCTTTTTCTGTTGGTGCGGGGCTTGCGCCGCAAAGGTCAGTCACAGCGGGATGGGCAGCGCCGCCGCGCACCCTTCCGCAATGCTCGTCAGGCGGCCTTCTTCAGAGGCTCACCCGTTTCCCCGCCCGCTGTGAGGATCCGGTTCCTGCCACGTTCCTTGGCGGCGTAAAGCGCTTCGTCCGCCGCCTTCATCGCCGCGCTTTTGCCTGCAAAGGCGAATACGTCGGCAAGGCCACCGGAAAACGTGATCTGCCCGAACGGCATGTCGGTGGCGCGGTTGACAAGGCGGCGCTCGGCAATCTCCGCGCGTGCGCCGTCAAGCCGCTTCCACGCCTGCTGCAAGCTGAGGCCGCGGAACAGCACGGCGAATTCCTCGCCACCATGGCGCGCCACGTGGCAGCGTGCGTCGGAAATGCGGTCGAGCGTTTCGGCAACGACGCGCAGCACGCGGTCGCCCGCCGGGTGGCCATGCGTATCGTTGATGCGCTTGAAGTGGTCGATGTCGACGAAGGCGATTGACAGCGGCTCCTTCGCCGCCTGCGCCTCGCGCAATTCGCGGTCGAACATGTGTTCGAAAGCACGGCGGTTGGGAAGGCCGGTGAGGTGGTCCTGATCGGCCGCGCGGCGGGTTTCCTCCAGCGTCGCCTGCAATTCCTGCGCGTGTTTCTCGCTGCGCGCAAGATCGCCCTCCATCACGCGGGTGTGATCCATCATCGCGCGGGTAAGGGCGGTCAGTTCCGCGATCATGCCGTCGGTCGAGGTCGCGGTGCGCAAGTCATCGACATGGCGCTGCAGCGCGGAACTGTATTGGCTGGTAGCGCTGCGCGCGCCCTTCATCGTGTTGCCGAAGCTGGCGAGGCCTTCCTCCAACTGGCCCATCAGGTCGTGCAGCGTTTCCTCGGCCTTGGCTGGGCCGCCATCGCGCACCGCCTCGTCAAGCCAGCGCAGCGTTACCGGAAGGCCCTTTTCGGCGCGTTCCAGGATCATCTGGGCAAGGCGCGGGCTGGCGCCGGTGACGCAATCGTAGGCGATGCCGAGCGTGAAGGGCAGCACTTCGAGATCGTGGTCGATCAGGAAATCGGCGACCTTGCCCAGCATCCGTCGCTTGGCGGGAAGCCATATCTCGCGCGCGGTCGGGTCACGATAGACGCTCTGCGCGCCGTTGGCCGAGCCCGGGGCGTTCCCGCCCCGCTCTTGTCCCTCGTCGTCCTCGTCCGGCTGCATGCCAAACCATTGCCGCCAGCGGCTGCGACGGGCGCCGTCCCCCGAATCATGATCGCTCATGCACGGGCAGGACGGCGCGCCAGCGACGAGGTTAACTGCGACCGGATGCGTAGCGGGGCAGTAACCCTGCCTTTACGCCTGCATCCGGCATACGCGCATCAGCGGACGCGGGGGCCCCCGAACGGCATGGGCGGGGGCGGGCGGCGATGACCGCGCGGCAATTGCGCCTGATACGCCCGACCGCAGTGATCGACGCAGTAAGGAAAGCCGGGGTTCACCTTTTCACCGCAGAAGTGGAAGTCCGGTTCGCCAGGATGACCCATAGGCCAGCGGCAGATGCGATCGTTCAGGTCCAGCAGGCTGGTCTTGTCGGCAATTTCCGGGCTGGGGCGCGCGGGCACAAGGCGGCGCGGCGGCGCGGGCGGGATCGGCGCCTGCTGGTCGCCGGGGCCTTGGCGCAGGAAGCCGCCAGGGCCGACTGAGACGATGCGCGGCTGCGGCGCGGCGGGCGTAGCCGAAGCCTCGGCAGCAGGAGCCGGCGCGGGAGCCGGAACAGGGCGCGGGGTAGGGACCGGCGGCGGCGCGACCGGCGCCGTGGCAACCGGCCTTGGCGCGGGGGCCGGACGCGGCTCTGGCGCAGGCGCGGGTTTCGCGACCTTGGGTGCCGGGGCGACGGCGGTGACGTCCCCCTTGTCGCTGGGCTTGACCGGGGAAGGGCGGGCCTTCAGTCCAAGGCGGTGCGCCTTGCCGATCACGGCGTTGCGGCTGACCCCGCCGAGTTCGTCTGCGATCTGGCTGGCGGTGGCCCCGCCTTCCCACATCTTGGTCAGCTTCTCGATGCGCTCTTCCGTCCAGCTCATGCCTTCACAATTCCTTCAAGGGGTGGAAGGCGCTGCTGCCTTCGTGTCCCGTAACTTGCCATCGGCCTGCGGGCGCGATACCCCACCCGCTATGGCTGATCAATCGTCGCCCCTGGAAGGGGCATCTTCCCGGACCCCGGAGAACCGAACTTCCGCAACCGTTCGTGCTGGCGGTTTCCCGGCCCCCGGTACGCCGCTGTTCCGCAGCATCAACAGGCTCGGGCTGTGGACCCTCTATATGAAGGAGGTCCGCCGTTTTTTCAAGGTGCAGACCCAGACGATCTGGGCACCTGCGGTGACGACGCTGCTCTACCTGATGATCTTCACCCTGGCGATGGGGCGGGGCGGGCGCGAAGTGCTGGGCGTTCCCTTCGCCAGCTTCGTCGCGCCGGGGCTTATCGCGATGGGCATGATCAACAACGCCTTTGCCAACGCGAGCTTCGGCCTGCTGGGCGGTAAGATCCAGGGCACGATCATCGACTATCTGATGCCGCCGATTTCGGAGGGCGAGTTGCTGGCCGCGCTGGTGGGCGCCGCAGTGACGCGGGCGGTGCTGGTGGGCCTGGTCGTTTATGGTGCGATGCTGCTGTGGCCGGGCGTCAACCTGGAAATCCGCCACCCCTGGGCGGTCGTGTGGTTTGGTCTGATGGGCTCGATCCTGCTGTCGCTGATCGGCGTGGCGACCTCGATGTGGTCGGAAAAGTTCGACCATCTGGCCGCTGTGACCAACTTCGTCATCACGCCGATGTCCATGCTGTCGGGCACGTTCTACGTGATCAGCAACCTCGCCCCCGCGTTCCAGGCGGTCAGCCGCGTGAACCCGATCTTCTACGTGATCTCGGGCTTCCGCTTCGGCTTCCTGGGGCAGAGCGACATCGGCGATACCAACGCGGCCGTGATGCACGGAGGGCTAGGGCTGGGGCTGCTCAATGCGGTGCTGGCGCTGGGCCTTTACGCGCTGCTGCGTTCGGGATGGAAGCTGAAGAACTGATCCTGTGGGATCAGTCCGGCGCGATCGGCGCGATCAGTGCGAAAGTCCGCGACGCAGGCGATACCGCCCGTCGCGGAAGCCGTCGAACATCTGTTCCAGCGAGGGGTGATCCACCGGCCCAGCCTCTGCATCCCCCAGCAGGTTCTGCTGGCTGACATAGGCGACGTAGCTGTTCTCGTCATTTTCGGCGAGCAGGTGGTAGAAGGGCTGGTCGCGTCGCGGGCGGATGTCCTGCGGGATGGATTCGTACCATTCCTCGCTGTTGGCGAAGACCGGGTCGATGTCGAACACCACGCCGCGGAATCCGAACAAGCGGTGGCGCACAACCTCGCCAATGCCGAAGCGCGCCTCCGCCACGGGAGGCGCTGAAACCTCGCGGCCAGCCTGGGGCGAAAAGAAGCTCGTTCGATCCATGCATACGGATATAGGTTTGCTGCCGGTGCGAAACAAGCGAGCAGCAGTGGATGAAATCGCCTTTTCCGCTTGTAAGCCCTGAATCCTTGCGCTAACGGCGCGCTTCCCGACCGGGAGTGGCGCTTGTCCCTCCCATGACACTTCGCGGAGAGGTGGCAGAGTGGTCGAATGCGCCGCACTCGAAATGCGGTGTACGGGCAACCGTACCGTGGGTTCGAATCCCACCCTCTCCGCCACCTACTCAGATCCAAACATCTCGATACCGCATAAATCCCCGATTTCCGGGGCTTTTCGTCGTGCGCTGCCTTTGTATGAGTCTGCATTTGTTCTCATGGTGCTGGCGCGTGATATGGTGCGGGCCATGGTATGCGATTCGAGGCGTATGGTATGGGCGACCTGAGCGACACCAAGGTGCGCAGTGCGAAGGCTACTGGCGCTGCCTATAAGCTAAGCGACGGGCAGCAGCTTTATCTGCACGTTTCCGCGTCGGGCGGGCGGTCGTGGCGCATGAACTACCAGTTCGGCCGCAATGCTGCGGGCAAGATGGTTCAGAAGACTCTGACGATCGGGCGCTACCCTGCGATTTCGCTGAGGCAGGCGCGCGATGCGCGCGATGTGGCCAAGGCCCTTCTGGCACGCGGCATAGAGCCGAGGCCGCAAGATCTGTTCGAGCGCGCTGCGCCTCCGCCCGATGTCCGTCCTCGATTTGAAGCTGTCGCGCGGGATTGGCACAAGCTGCAGAAGGCCCGGTGGTCCAAGGTGCATGCCGAGGACGTTCTGGCCAGTCTCGAGGCGGACGTTTTCCCGGCGATCGGCAGCATGGCGATTGCCGACATAACGGCGCCGGAAGTGTTTTCGGTGCTGCAGGCCGTAGTCGACCGCGGGGCGGTGGAGACGGCGCACCGGCTTCGTCAACGGATCAGCGCCATCTTCGTCTATGGTATAGCCCTCGCGATGGTAACGGCCGATCCGGCGCAGAACCTCGCGTTGGCGATACCGCAAAAGGCGAAGGCCAAGCCGCAGCCGGCGATCGTGGATCTGGACAAACTCCGGCAGTTGATCGTGGATTGCGAGGCGGAACGGTGCCGGGCGCCGACCAAGTTTGCACTGCGCCTTCTTGCCCTTACTGCGGTGCGGCCGAGCGAGGTTCGCGGCGCGCGATGGGAGGAGTTCGAGGATCTCGATGGCGACGCGCCATTGTGGCGCATACCGGCCTGGCGGATGAAGGGTGACCTCGACCGAAAAGCCGATCGAGCTGGCGACCACCTTGTCCCGCTGGCCCCGCAAGCTGTCGCCGTCATCAAGGCGACCAAGGCCATCAATGGTGATTTGCCGCTTGTCTTCCCTTCCGATCGCCACGTGACGCGACCGATGAGTGAAAACACGTTGCGAGCTCTCCTGATCCGGGCCGGCTATTATCAGCGGCACGTGCCGCATGGGTTCCGAGCGGCTTTTTCGACCGTCATGAACGAACGCTGCGAAAGGGCGTGGCATGCGACCGGCCACACCGGCCTTTCGCCCGATCGTGCGATCATCGATCTGATGCTGGCTCACGTGCCGACCAACAAGGTCGAAGGCGCATACAATCGCGCTGCATACATGGAGAGGCGGCGCGAGTTGGCGCGTGAATGGGCGGATCTTTTGACGGCCGATATGTGGCCGCCCGAAGTTCAGTTGGGGCAGCCGACCAAATGGGCCAACAACACGGCCGTACGTGTGCCGCGTAAGCCCGCCAACACCGTGTCGTGATGATTTAGCTGCGCGAGCCTATCCATTCGAGGACATCGGCCTCCCGCCAGCGCGAGCACTTTCGACCGAGCGACAACGGTTTGGGGAACTGATCTCTCGCCGCCAAGGCATAGATATATGAGCGGGAAAGGGACGTCATCTGCATGACGTCCTCGATGCGTAGGAGCCGGGTGGTGACCTGCCCCCCGCTGGTCCCGCGGTCATAACGAGAGTCTGCCGGTTTGATATTCGTGCTGCTCCACCGGCACAAGCGCGTCGGGTGTGACGCTTCCATCATGCAGGAACGCCCGACGCGCTTGTGCCGGTGTTCGGTTCCCCAGGGATGAGTGCGGCCGGACGTTGTTGTAGTCGTAGCGCCAGACGGCCAGCTTGCGCCGGGCGTCAGCCAAGCTGTCGAACAGTTCCTCGTTCAGGAACTCGTCGCGCAGCGACCCATTGAACGATTCAATGAACGCATTCTGCTGCGGCTTGCCGGGATCGATGTAGTGCCACTCGACCCGGTTTTCGCTGGCCCACTTCGCCCCTTCGCGGGGGCGTGGATCGAAACGCGTTGGTCCCGGTCGGCGCGATGGGGCCGAAAGGGGTCGCCCCTTCGCGGGGGCGTGGATCGAAACCTCGCCGCCGACCGGTCGCTCGCGATCGAGTTCAAGGGTCGCCCCTTCGCGGGGGCGTGGATCGAAACACGACGTTCGCCTACACCTCAACGCAGCTTGGCGTCGCCCCTTCGCGGGGGCGTGGATCGAAACTATCGTGGTGCTTACAGCAGCGCGCGGGCGGCGGTCGCCCCTTCGCGGGGGCGTGGATCGAAACGCTGGGGTGGTTTTCCAACGTGCCCCGGTTGATGGTCGGCGGTTCGTCTGCACCTCGAGCAAGCGGAAACGTTGCAAGTGCGAGCACCCAGCTCCGCTCGAATGCGACGGAAGGCGCACGGCCGGAAAAGCGGGGCGTGCGACGCGCCGATCTGCGAGCGGCGTACGACGTCGCCTGCACCGGGTAAGGATCTGTGCTTGAAGCACGCGGTCGAGTTCGAGATGTGGAAAGCGGCGCGAGCTGGCGGGAATTGAGCCCTCGTTCTCATGGGGGTATATTTGGGGGTATAGATCAGAAAGATTTTCGCAAAAACCACGAAATTGTGCCATTTAACTTGCACCTTGTGACGGTCACCCTCTCCGCCAAGTCATAAGAAATGCCTTTAAATCAATTGATTGGTGTTGGTTGGATTGGTGGCCCGCAATCTGCCGCAGCATTTCAGACAGATGGCTGTGCTACAGGCATCCGCCTCGATCCGCGCCTAAATCTGCCATCAGGATTTTCCCGAACGCCACCTCCTTGATCGCCAGGCTTACAGGCTCGGCGTACGGTCGCGCTGGCCGAGTGGCGGTCGTTGGCGAGCATAGAACGCTTCGCACTAGGCTGATGGCCCCGGAGCCACTTTCGGCGTTCCCCTGAACGCTGCGCACCGGACTTTTGCATCTCCCCGACGGTTTGCTTCGCTGGGTGGCTAATTGCTGCGCTAGCGGCCTTTTGGGAGGCTTTGTAGCGCTCCTATGACCAGTGTGGCGCGGCGCCCCGAGCGCGACAGTCCTGGGGCCGCAATGGTTTCAAGGAGCAGGCAATGGCAAGCGTTCGCGACGAGGTCGGAGTTTACGAGTACAGCGGGGGGATCGTCGGGCCGGGTATCGAACCAGCTGCGACCGTGCGCAATGGTGGCATCATCCGTACTGGCACGCCTCCGGGCTGCTGGGGGCCCATGATCACGCCCAAGTTCCAGGGCGGCCACGAAGTGACGCGCCCGGTATTGGTCGAAGGCGCCGAGGTCGGGGATGCGATCGCGATCCGTCTGCGCAAGGTCCGCGTGACTTCGCTTGCGACATCATCCGGCGTCATGGAATTTGTGGATGGGCGCTATCTGGGCGATCCGTTCGTGGCGAAGCTCTGCCCTGCGTGCGGCACCACCAGCCCTGGCAGCCACATCGAGGGCGTGGGCGACGATGCCGTCCATTGCGACCATTGCGGTGCAGAGGTCAGCGCGTTCCGCTTCAGCAATGGCTATGTCATCGTGCTCGACCGTGAGAACCAGGTGTCGCTGACGGTGAGCAAGGAGGTGGCCGAGGTCCTCGCGCAGGATGCCAAGGTGAATGCCGCGCTGCCCGATACTTCCGGGCAGCACTCCATCCTGTCGCTGGCACGTGCCGACATTTCCGGCCTCGCCGCGCGGATGCGGCCGTTCCTCGGCAACATCGGAACCAGCCCCTCGCGCGATTTGCCGGACTCGCACAACGCAGGGGACTTCGGGTCCTTCCTGCTCGATGCGCCGCACGGCTACAGCTTCACTCAGGAGGAGCTCGACCGGCACAAGACAGACGGGCATATGGATACCAATAGCGTGCGCGAGGGTGCCATCCTCATCTGCCCCGTCAAGGTGCCGGGCGGTGGCATCTACATGGGGGACATGCATGCGCAGCAAGGCAATGGCGAGGTGGCAGGGCATGCTACCGACGTCGCTGGCGAAGTTGAACTGCAGGTCGAGGTGATCAAGGGCCTGGCGCTCGATGGGCCCATGCTGCTTCAGAATGCCGACGATCTGCCTTTCCTTGCCCGGCCCATGGATGCCGGGGAGCAGTCCGCCATCCGCCGCCTGGGCCAGAAGTATGGGCAGGCCGAAATCGAGGATAATGCCCCGATCACGTTCATCGGCTCGGGGCCCAACCTCAACGATGCGACCAAGAATGGCCTGGATCGTGCTGCCCGCATCACCGGAATTTCGTACGAAGAGGTGATGAACCGGGCAACGATTGCTGGATCGATCGAGATCAGCCGCCTTCCCGGCGTGGTGCGCGTGACGTTCATGTGTCCCAAGTCGATCCTTTCGCGTCTCGGCATCCTCCACCTCGTCGAGGAACAGTACGGCTCAACGCAATAGTGCGCCTGCCGGACAGTGGAGTGCGGTCGCGGGATAGCGATCGCACCTGCTGCCGGGGATAACAGGCCTTCATGCTGACCGGCGCGGGAACCCGGGCCAGTCCGGCTGATCCAGATCGGGTCTCGTCCGGCGCTTGGGCGACTGGCGGGAGCAGGAGAGCGAACATGGCAACGCAGGCAGAACAGATCGACAAGGCGCCGGGGCGCTGGGCGCGGAAGTATCCGGAACTGGGGCAGGAGCCCCTACCGGTGACGCCTTACATCGACCCTGAATACTACGAGAAGGAAAAGGCTCGGATCTTCAAGAAACAGTGGCTCTATGTCGCACTTGAGCGCGAAGTTCCTGAAGTTGGATCCTACAAGGTTCGCCGCCTGGATTGCGCCGACACTTCGGTGATTATCATCCGCGGCAAGGACAACGTCATCCGCGCTTTCCACAATGCCTGTTCGCACCGTGGCAACACCGTGGTGACTGAAACCGGGCAGGAAACCTATGGCCGCAACCGCGCTGGGGTGGTCACCTGCCGCTTCCATGGCTGGGTTTATGACGCCAAGGGCGCGCTGGTGAACGTGCCGCAGGAGGAGCGCTTCTACAGCTGCTTCGACAAGGCCGAGAACGGCCTGACCGAGGTGCATTGCGACACCTGGGCGGGGTTCATCTTCGTGAACGTGGATGCGGGGCCAGTGCAGCCGCTCAATGAGTTCCTTGGTGGTTATGCCGACCACTTCGGCGGGTTCGACTTTGCGGCCTGCGACTATGGTTTCACCTACCACACCACGCTCAACTGCAACTGGAAGGTAGCCTCCGACGCCTTCGCCGAAGCCTATCACGTGGATACCATCCATGCAGGCTCGTTCCCGAACGTGTTCGAAGGGCCGATCGAGGACGTGCAGCTGTTTGGCCCGCACCGCACCTGTTCGGTCCGGCTTCAGGTCGACAATCTGCCGCAGACCCCTATCGGGGATCTCGCAAACCAGCGTTCGCGCGGCTCCCTCGCCGCGCAGGGCAATGCATCGAGCCTACCGCCCACGCTCAACCCGAACCGCGAAGCCGACTGGGCCTTTGAGCTGAGCGTGCTGTTCCCGAGCGTACTGCTGCATGTTTCCGAGGGGATCTGGTTCACGCACCAGTTCTGGCCGATCTCGCACGACAAGACGCTGTGGGAGGGGAAATACTACCTCAACAAGCCGCGCACCCACAGCGAACTTTGGGGCTTCGAGCGCGCCATGGTACTGCAGCGCAACGCCTGGCTCGAGGACACCGCGACGATGGAGGACACCTATCGAGCGATGCTGTCGGGCGCGAAGAAGGTCCAGCATCTTCAGGATGAAGAGATCCTGATCCGCCACAACTGCAAGGTCGTCGATGACTACGTGCACGGCTGAGATCGTCGGGAAGGAATGAAAATGATGACACAGCAGATGAGCGTGCCGGCAGGTTTCGAGTCGCTGTCCGGCTACGGTCGCTGGAATCTGGCCACCGCCGACGAGCGGACGCGGGCCCGACGCGAAGCAAGCGAGGAAGATCTCAAGGCGTTCTACGATGGCGTGCTTCCGCACATCGAGGCCATCCTGGACGCGTGCGATGTCTTTCCGCTCGGCGAGTTGCCCGAGACGCACCGCGGCATTTTCAACATTGCGCTGGCCATGGCCGAGATAGCCCCGCACATCGAGTTCTACCGCGGGCAGGTCGGCGTGCCTTATGCCTTCGAGGAAGCCCGCTTCGTGGCGGTGCATGGCCGGGACAACACCTGGCAGGCGCTGCCGCCCAACGGCCCGCGTTGATGGCGCACGCCGACATCGAGCGGCGGTTGCGACGCATCGAAGCCTGCGAGGAGATTCGCAGGCTCGTCGCAACCTATGCGGTCGGCGCCGACCGGAAGAACGATCCCGAGGTTCTGGGGCCGCTGTTTGCCAGCGATGCTCAATGGGTTCTTGACGGTGTCGCCCACCTGATCGGACGCGAGGCGATCGCAGCGGGCCTGTCCGAACTTGCCCGAAGCTTCGTCACCTGGTCGATGCATTACATGGTCTCGCCCCTCATCGAGGTCGCTGCCGATGGCCTGCATGCGACCTGTCGCTGGTACCTTTGGGAACTGGCCACGATGAAGCAGGCGGACGGCAGCCTTGCGGACACCTGGTACGGCGGTTGGTACGACAGCGCGTTGAGCCTGCATGAGGGGGCATGGCTGTTCGACCATGTCCGGCTCGTGCCACGGATCGCCAGCCCGGCGGGGGAAGCGTGGACCGGCAAGGTGCCTGCGGTCTGACAGGCGGAACCGTCCCAGAATTCAAAGCAAGGAGAATTGGGTGTTCACACTATGCCCGGCAGAACAGGTTCCTGCCGACGAGCCGTTGCGGGTCGTGCTGGACGACGGCCATGCCGTTGCGGTCTATTCCTGGAATGGCGCCTACTATTGCACCGATGACCTTTGCACTCATGGCGAAGCATCACTGGCGGAAGGCTATGTGGAAAACGGAGAGATCTTCTGCCCGTTTCACATGGGATCGTTCTGCATCAGCACCGGGGAGCCGCGCGCGGCACCATGTTCGGTGCCGATCAGGTCCTACAGCGTGATCGAACAGGACGGCCAGCTTCTCATCGAGCGATAATCGGACCACCCTGACTGAGGGAGGCGTCGGGCGACCGGCGCCTCCCTTCTTTTTGGCCGCTTGTCTATCGATCAAGACCCGCAGGCCTGAGAACAGAAATCAATTTGGATCAGATGATTCAGGTATGGATATTGCACGCGCATGATGCATGGTGAAGGTGTCTCCGGTTTCGGAATTTTCTAGTGATTTGGCGGGAAATTCTGCCGATCGCCAGATCAGCAGAAAATATCATGAGAGTATCATATGGATCTGAGGCAGCTTCGGTATTTCATCGCGCTTGCGCAGGAGCGGAATTTCACGCGAGCGGCACACGTACTGAACATGGCTCAGCCACCCCTTAGCCGGCAGATCCGCCAGCTTGAGGACGAGGTGGGAGCCGAACTCATCGACAGATCGAGTCGCCCGTTGAAACTGACTGAAGCTGGACGCTGGCTGCATGAGCAGGCGGTGCAGGTGCTTTCGGGCATGGAGCAGATCCAGTCGATGCTCGGTCGCTTGTCGGGTGCCGGTCATCGCCGTTTCGTCATCGGCTTTGTCGGCTCGACTCTCTATGGACACCTGCCCGAGGTGATCCGGCGGTTCCGCGCCGTCGTTACCACAGCCGAGGTGTCGCTGCTTGAGTGTTCTTCGGTCGAGCAGGTCGCAGCGCTCAAGGAAGGCCGCATCGACGTGGGCTTCGGCAGGCTGCGTGTTGAAGATCCGGCGGTTCGCCGCATCGTACTCGCGGACGAACCGCTCGTCGCAGCCATGCCAGCCGATCACCTGCTGGTTGCGGGCGGGCGCGCGGTGCGCCTCGAGCAGCTTCTGGCCGAACCGCTCATCGTCTATCCTCGCCCGGCCCGGCCAAGCTATGCCGACCAGGTCCTCGCCGCTTTCCAGGATCTTGGCCTTAGCGTGACAAGGCTCATGGAAGTGCGCGAACTGCAGACGGCGATCGGTCTTGTGGCCGCGCATGTCGGCTTTTGCATCGTGCCGGAGTCGGTGCAGCGGCTCCGGCGCGACGATGTCCGCTATGTGCCGATCGCCGATCGCAACGCGCGCTCGCCGATCATGATGATGCATCGGATGGGCGACATCACGCCCGAACTCGGGACGTTGATCGACATCAGCTGCGAACTACATGCTAAATCGGCCCATGGACATGGCTAGGCGCGAGGCCGGGGGCCCGGCCTCGCCTGGCGTCAGGCAAGGCCGCGCACGCAGAGTTCGACGCCGTTGCCGAGATGTCGGGCCAGCGTTTCCTCGTCCTGGAAGTGGATGTGCTGCTTGGCCCCGGATTTCAGCTGCGCGCAAATCAGCTCGTGCGTGTAGCAATCCTCCATCATTGGATCGCGCAGACCTACCTTGGAGTATTCGCGCGCGAACAGTTCGCCTGCGGTGCGGACCGGGGGGTAATAGCCCTTGATCTCCCATACACTGCGATCAACCGCTACCGGCCAGATGTTGAACGTGAAGTACAGGCCGTTGAGCAGGCCCACGAAGAAGTTCGGGAAGATGTGCCAGAAGTCGAATGACCCGCGGAAGTTGTAGCCTTCGCTGCCCTGGTCCACTTTCGCGCCGAAGGCCTGGACCGTTCCGGTGCCGAAGCGGCTGGCAAGTTCCGCCGTCGGCGGTGGCGTGAAACTGTCAGGCGGCGGCGAACCCAGCACGCCATGGAGGCCGAACAGTTCAATGCTGGCGTGGCGATACTGGTTGCCTTCGGACTTGACCGCGCGTGCCAGGGTCTTCTCGTGCAAGTAGGGCAGGTGCCAGCCTTCAAGCTGGGCTTCCTGGAGTGTCTTCCAATTCACCGCCTCGTCGATGCGATAGGAAAAGGCAGGGGTGAAGCCACTGAAGTCGTAGCGCCCGATCTCACCGGAGACCGGGGCGAGGTACTCGGTCAGCGTTTCCTCGGGTGTGGGGGCGAGATTGACGAAGACGAAGCTTTCCCAGACTTCGCAATGGACCGGCGTCAGGCCGTTCTCTTCCGGCTTGACGCCAGGGAAGTTGGCGGCGTCGGACATGTGCACGAGCTTGCCGGCGGTGTCGTAGACCCACCCGTGGAAGCGGCACGCGAGATAGCCCTTGCACGACCCCTGCTTGTCCCAGGCAACCGGTGCGCCGCGGTGCGAGCACATGTTGTGGAAGGCGCGGAACTTGCCGTCCTTGCCGTGGATGATGAGCAGCGAGGTATCGAGCACCTTCAGTTCGGCAACGAAGTAGTCGCCGGGCTTGGGCGCCTCGAGCACATTGCCGACGTTGAGCCACTTGCGCCGGAACACCCGCTCGCGTTCCAGCTCGAAGTATTCCGGCGACGTATAGCGTTCGACCGGGATCGGATCGCGGCCCTCTTCGGGGTAGCGGTCCATGAAACGGCATGGCGGCGTGGTCATGACGCAGCTCCCTTCGAGCCTGCATCCCAAGTGTCGTGCACGGGCACGAACCGGGCGATGGGAAAGACGTATTTGGGCTGAGGATTTTCGTACATTTCCACCGTTGCCGAGCATTCCGCGAGGGCCAGGCACATGTTGAGCAGCGTGCGATCGGCTCCCCTGATATCGTGGAGGGGAAGCCGGTTGAGGTACTCGAGAGCCGCAGGGCCGCGTTCGAGCATGGTGGTATAGAAGGCCTGGCTTTCCGCGAGCGTGGAGGACCAGCGCTGGTCGTTGCGCTGAACCTCGGTAGGCCGCGCCCATGGCAGGAACCGCACAAGGTCGGCAAATTGCTCAGGTAGCTGGATGTCGTTCACGATACCCTCTCGGCAGGTGCCCTTGGTGGTTGGCAGAGGCTGCGCCGTTCCACGGACGCGGGCTATCCCGTCGACGCAGGGGCTGACCGCTGACTGCTGAAATGGCTGGTCCAGAGATTGACGGGAAGGCGCGGACAACCGCATGGGATGGCGTCCGCTGTCATACCTTTACGGTCTGCTGATCGTCACAATTCAGTATTGGACGTCCTCGGAAGCTTGCGACACGATGCCTCTGTCAGGCCGATGTCGCCATCCGTGCGGGAGGCACGCCGGGCGCGCGAAGGCTCACAGATGCGAGGTTCTGCGTTGCGTCAGAAAAGAATCAGGATGATCGTCCCGGTGCCGGTTCCCGAGGATGCCCTGCGTGCCTTTGCGGCGCAGGTTCCGGCAGGTCTTATGAGCCCGGAGGTATCGATCGAGGTGGTCTGTGCAGCGCGCGGCGGCGGTGCGCTGGGATCGCTGTACGAAGGCGCGATCGCCGACGCTTTCTGTCTCGAGGCCGGGGCCACGGCCGAGGCGGATGGTTGCCATGCGGTCTGCGTGAACTCGATGAGCGATTCCGGTGTGGCGGCGCTCCGCTCCCGCCTGTCGATCCCTGTCGTCGGCACCGCGCAGGCGACCTATGCACTTGCCGCTCAACTCGGACGCCGATTTTCGATCCTGAGCATGTGGGACCGATGGCGCTGGCTCTACGACAAGGTGCTGGCGGACAATGGTCTGCAGGGCAAACTCGCTTCGGTCCGATCGATCGGCGTTCGCCCCGACACCAGCGAGCTGCTCGCAGGCAAGGAGGATAGCGTTTTTCCGCTCTTGCTGGAAGCTGCGCAAAAGGCACTCGACGAAGATGGCGCAGATGTGCTCATCCTTGGATCGACCACGATGCACCAGTCGCATCAGTATCTCGCAGAGCGCTTGCCGGTGCCGGTGCTCAACCCGGGTCTTGTGGGACTCAAGACCTGCGAGATGCTGCTCTCGCTCGGGCTGGCGCAGAGCAAGCGGGCCTACCCATCGCCTGAGGTCATGATGGATGGAGTGGTTCTGGGGCCTGATCGGCCCGAATGAAAAAAAGGGGGGGACGCGTTATGGTGCCTGCACTAGCGCAAAGCAGGTGGGACGGAAGCGGGATGCCGCTGGCCAATTTTGCCCGGCTCGTGTCGAGAGACATCGATCAGGTTCACTCCCACATGAGCCAGATGTTCTGCCCCCACGACCTGCGGCTCGAAGGTGGGCGGCCCCCGATCGATTTCAGGCATCACCACGCATCGCTGCGTTCCGTGACATTCAACGCGACCGATTACGGCAACCCCTATGGCCGGATCGTGGTCGACATTCCGCCGATGGAGGATCTCTACCTGGTCCAGTTCTCGCTCGTCGGTGCGGTCAGGATCACCCAGAACAACCGCTCGTTCGATCTGGCACCGGGCCAGATGTGCGTGCTCAATCCGGGCGAACGGGTGCAGCAGGTGTTCGGGGAAGGCTACAAGCATTTCACCGTCAAGATGTCGCAGTCCGGCCTTGAAGCCGCACTTTCGCAGGAGCTGGGCGCAAAAGCGAGCGACCTGCGCTTTTGCAGCACCCCAGTGCCTCTTGCGGGCGCTGCTGTCAGTTTTGCTCAGCTTATTCGGACGATCTGCGACGATCTCGACGAGGGTTCCTCGGCCTTCAGCCACACCCGGGCTGTGGGAGCGGTCGAGCAGGCGTTGCAGCGACTATTGCTGGCAGCGGTGCCGCACAATCATTCCGAACTCTTCAATACGCCGGCAGCGGCACCGGCGCCCTATTATGTCCGCCGCGTCGAGGAGTTCATCCGCCACCACGCGGCCGATCCGATCTCGCTGGATGAGATGATTGCTGTCTCGGGTGTTTCGGCGCGTTCGCTGCACACCGGCTTTCGCCGGTTTCGCGGCACCACGCCGATGGCCTATCTCAAGAACTGCCGCCTGTCGCTCGCCCAGCGACAACTGCAGGCGGGCGCCGAAAGCGGCCTGACCGTGACCGAGGTGGCGCTGGCCTGTGGGTTCACCCACCTTTCCAAGTTCGCGCGTGATTACACTGATCGCTTTGGCGAACGGCCTTCGGCAACGCTTAAGCGCATGGGACACCACTGAAGCCAGAACCCTTGCTGCGCGGGCAGCGCCGTGCAGGAAGAGGCTGGGTCACTGATGCGAAAAGACGCGGGCAGCTTTGTTGCTGCCCGTGTCCTTCTTTTTGCCATCGGTTTTTGATCGGCCGGATCAGAACGACCACTTGATGCCTGCAGACCACTCGCGGGGCCGGGCGTAGAGATGCTCGTAGAGCCCGAACGAGGAGCCATAAACGCCGGTCTGCAGATAGCGCTTGTCGGTCAGGTTGGTGATCGCGGCGAAGACCGAGATGGTCTTGCCGGGAAATTCATAGGTGAGGTTGGCGTTGAACAGGCTGTAGGCCGGCTGGAACAGTTCGGGTGAATTGAGCGCATCCATGAAGGCGCCCGAACGGTAGGACCAGTCCCCCCGCGCGGTCAGTTCGCCACCATTGGCGAATGCGATGCTCTTGGACACGGCGGCGCTGATGGTCCACTTCGAGACGCGCTCGAAGCTGGACGCCAGTGTGATCTCCGTCGCGGCCGGATCGACCTTGGTGAATTTCGGGTCGAGATAGCCGAGGCTCCCTTCGAGGAACCACCCGCTGCCCGCCGAAAGCCTTGTTTCGACTTCAAGGCCGCGGATCTCGGCAGAGGCGGCATTCTTTGTGACAGGGGCAATGCCGGTGAAGACCTGCACCTGCAGATCGTCGTACTTCGTCAGGAACGCTGCGGCGTTGAACGTCAGGTGGTTATCCAGTAGCTTGGACTTGAAACCGATCTCGAAGGCTTCGGCCCGTTCGGGCGAGAAGGTCGGAACGCTGTCCCGGGCAGGGAACACGCGCTGGACGAAGCCACCGCTCTTGAACCCCTTCGAATAGGTCGCATAGAGCAGCGCGCTGCCCGTGACCTTCCACGAGATCGTTGCCGTGGGTGTCGTGGCATTCTCGTTGAGATGGACGCGCACAAACGGGAGGATGCGGGCCTGGGGCGTATTGGGGCTGGCCGCAATCAGGGCGCCACCTGTCTTGTCGACCAGGATCTCCTGGTCGGGCAGGAAAGATTTGCGATCATCCGTGTATCGCAGGCCGACCGTGAGATCGACCGCCTCGATGGGCGACCAGGTTGCCTGGCCAAAGGCTGCATAACTCTCGGTGTCGAACCGTCCGCCTGACCGGAAGGTCACCGGCGTGAAGTCGAGCGTGTTGATGTTATTGCCCTTTTCCTTGAAATAATAAAGGCCGAGGACATACTTGAGGCGGTCATCTGCGGTTTTGCCGAGCAGCTGGAATTCCTGACTGAACTGGCTTTGGGTAAGGATGTCGGCCAGTTGCAGGATCGTGAAAGGCGAATGATCCCCGTCGCGGGCGTAGTTGCCATGCACTTCGCGGTAGGCAGTAATCGACTTCAACTGGATGGGGCCGAGATCCCAGTCTGCCCCCAGTTGCGCGCCCCAGAGGTCGTTGCGCGAATATTGCGGGCCGGTCCCTGCTGTGGCGTGGGAGCCGACGAGGAAACGATCGCTGAAGCACGCAGCCCCGCTGCCCTGCGGCGAATAGGGGGTGAATCCCAGGCATGGTTGGCCGCCGAGCAGCGTTGCAAAATAATTGTGCAGCAGGGCGAAGTTGTCCGTCGGCGCATCGAACGGCGGGTTGACGACGTAGGATCCCTCAACCGGGGTGCTGCCGGGAGGCAGCATCGGTAGATTTTGCGGGTTGAAAATCTTCGACTGGTAATTGACCTTGTGGAGGACAAAGGCCGGTCCGTTGGTGCGATCGCGAGTACCTTCGACGGCAAAGTTCAGTTCGAGGGCATCGCCGGCCTGCCAACGCAGATCGAGCCTTCCGGTCAGCGTGCCGGTATCGCCCAGATCCCGCCCATCGACCAGATGGCGCACGTAGCCATCGCGGTTGAAAGTGGCGATCGATACCTTGGAATAGAGCCCTTCTGCCAGGGGCGCGTTGATCACCGCCTTGGCATCCATCCGGCTGTACCGCCCGGTAATGGCCTGCAGGCTTCCCGAGAAGGTGTCGGTGGGCTTGCGGGTCGTCACGCTGATGGCGCCACCGATGGTGTTACGCCCAAACAGGGTGCCCTGCGGTCCGCGGAGCACTTCGACCCGCTCGACATCGACGAGGTCAAGCAGCGCGCCGACCGAGCGGGCGACGTAGACACCGTCGACATAGACACCGACGCCAGGCTCGGTGGTTGGCAGGAACTCCTTCTGGCCGATCCCGCGAATGTAAATGGCGGCCGAAGATCCGGCACCCCCGAAACTGGGGTTGTTTTGGAACGTCATGTTCGGCGTGAAGGTCGCAATGCCGTCGATCTTCTGCACGCCGCGCGCTTCGATGGACTTGCCCGAAAACGCCGAAATGGCAAGTGGCACCGATTGCGCGCTTTCCTCGCGCTTGCGGGCCGTGACGACGATGTCGCTGCCAAGCAGATCGGCACGGCTTTCTGTCTGATCGGAACCTGTGGACTGCGCTTGCGCGAGCCCCGGTGATATGCATGCGGCGCTGACAGCTGCACAGAAACCGGCGATGCGCAGTCGCGCTTTTGAAAACACCATACATTCCCCCCTGCATTTTGACCGGCGTACCGGCCTGCGGTTGATTTGCATTAGTGTCATCGCCCTCGGTCGCCGGATCCTATTCGCTGAGCGCAGGCAATGTGCACACCCTGCGCAAATCGCCGCAGGGAGGAGGGCGTGCCTGCGTGGTCGGCGCGCGCCCTTTCCGGTTTGTGACCGCTTCATGGCGCTGACGTGTCCTAGGCGGCGTTCAGAGGCTAGCCTGCGCGCACCCGCTCAATGCATCACGATGTCCACAATCGGGCCACGCGTCCGGCGATGCAAAGGCGGCAACACGCCAGCGCTCGCCGCGATCCGTCTCACCGAACAATCATGAATGACGGGGAGTTCTACATGAAGAATGAATTTGGCTCAGGGGGAATGCCATCGGTACACGCGGCAGCGGCCCGGATGCTGCGCACGGCGCTGTTGCTTGGTGCCTCCTTTGGAGCGCTTGCCGGCACGGCGAGCGCACAGACGGCGGTTGCGCCCGAGCAGGCCGAGGCCGCAGCGCATGTCGGCGTCGAGGAGATCACCGTCACCGCACGTCGCCGCGCGGAATCGCTTCAGGACACGCCGATCGCGATTTCGGCCGTGACCGGCGAGGGCCTGCAGGAGCGCGGCATCGACAACGTCACGCAGATCGGTGATTTCACGCCCAACGTGAAGTTCAACAGTTCTGTGCCGGTTTCGGCCAGCAACGCCACGGCCGCCATCTTCATTCGCGGCATCGGCCAGAACGATTACCAGCTGTCGGCTGATCCGGGTGTCGGCCTCTACCTCGATGGCGTCTACATCTCGCGCGGGGTCGGCAACGTCCTTGACGTGCTCAACATCGAGCGCATCGAAGTGCTGCGCGGTCCGCAGGGCACCCTGTTCGGGCGCAACACCATCGGTGGCGCAGTTAGCGTCGTCACCAAGAAGCCCGGCCGGGAACTCGCCGGGAGCGTCGAAGTGACCACCGGCAGCTTCGACCGCGTCCAGGTGAAGGGCAATATTGACATCCCACTGGCCGAAGGCGTCTATTCCAGCTTTGCCGGTTTCGTTCACAAGCGCGACGGCTATGTGAAAGGCGTGATCGCCGGCGCGCCGGACCTTGGCGATACCGACAATCTCGCCGGCCGTTTTGCGCTGCGTCTTGAGCCCAGCAGCGACTTCACCGTCGACCTTGCCGTCGATGGCTCGCGCACCCGCGAAAACTCGGCACCGAACGTCGCGATCGCGATCAATGAAAATGCTCCGGCCGCACAGTACTGGAACGCGGCCTACTCCGGCTCGCCTTCGGTCTGCCTCAATACGGCTGATCCTTCGCGCCTCACCAATCAGGCCTGCTTCAACAGCCAGTGGGCGCTTGCGCCCTACCGCCATGGCGGGACTTTCACGACCATCTCGAACGTCTTCAACACGTTCAATCCCCGGCACTACCAGTCGGCATCCGACGTCAACATCTGGGGCGTTTCGGGCACCGCCGAATGGAAGGTCGCCCCGAACGTGTCGCTCAAGTCGATCACCGCCTACCGCAAGGTGACCGGCTTCTGGACGCGCGATTCCGATCACAGCCCTGCCTCCATCGTCCAGACCAACAGCGACTGGAAGCAGGACCAGTTCTCGCAGGAGTTCCAGGTCCTCGGCGACCTCATGAACAAGAAGCTCAACTGGGTTGTCGGCGGCTATTATTCGAAGGAGAACGGCAATCACCGCGATCTGGTCAACATCGTCGATGCCGTCTTCCTGAGCGGTGCGGCGCTGAAGGGCGAAAGCCTCGCCTTCTTTGGTCAGGCGACCTACGAAATCGTCCCCGACCTCAACCTGACCGGCGGTATCCGCTGGACGCAGGACGAGAAGACCTTCAGCAACCAGAACCAGTATGTCGTCGCCGCAGGCTTCCTGACCGGCGCCCCGCTCAATCCGGACGGATCTGGCCTCAAGGATGGCGATCCGTTGATGGGGCCGCTGGGGAACACCTCGACGATCAAGGACCGGGCATGGACGCCGATGGCGAGCCTTTCCTATCGGTTCAGCCCCGAGCTTCTCACCTACCTGTCCTATTCGAAGGGCTTCAAGGGCGGCGGCTTCACCCAGCGCGTCTTCCCGCCGTTTGCCTTCATCCCCTCGTTCCGCCCGGAAACGAGCGAGACCTACGAATTCGGCTTCAAGAGCGACCTGCTCGACCGGCGCCTGCGCCTCAACGGGGCGGTGTTCTGGAACAATTACAAGAACCTCCAGATCACGGTCAACGATCCGAAGCTGGGCTTTGCGCCGATCATCCAGAATGCCGCCGAAGCGCGCATCCGAGGCTTCGAACTCGAACTCCAGGCGCGTCCGATCGATGGCCTGCGGATCGAAGGTGGCCTCGGTTACCTTGATGCCAAGTATCGCAAGGTCGACATCCGGGCGCTCAACGCGGGCGTGACGACCAACACGAAGCTGCAGAATGCGCCGAAGTGGACGATCAGCGCTGCGGTTTCGTACAAGATCGAGGCTGGCGATCTGGGCAGTTTCCAGCCGCGCGTGGACTGGTCCTATCGTTCGCGCGTCTACAACGATGCGGTCAACACCCCGCTGCTCGTCCAGGATGGCTATCACCTGGTCAACGCGTCGGTGGCCTACAACGATCCCACCGAGAAGTGGAGCGTCACCCTGGGCGTGAAGAACCTTACCAAGGAACTCTATCTCAGCTCGGGCTATGCGGACTCCTTCGGGGGCATCACCGAGGGCGTCTTCGGTCGCCCGCGCGAATGGTATCTCAGCGCCAAGGTCGCGTTCTGAGGTCGAATGAGGGTGGCAGTCTTCGGGCCGCCGCCCTCCAGCCGGGCAGGAGAGCGGCATGGACGATAATAGCTTCGAAAAGCGCCTGCGCGGGCTTGAGGCCTTGCGGGCCATCGATGACCTGATTGCGGATCTCGGCCGCGCCTTTGATGCGGGGCCTTCTGCCGAAGCGTTGCTACCGCTGTTTACTTCAGATGCCCGTTTCGTGATCGACCGTTACGACACGTTCGATGGCAGCGCGGCGATTGCCGAGGGCGTTGCGGGGAATGCGGACAGCGGCTTTTGCTGGACGCTGCATTTTCTCGTTTCCCCGAAGGTCGCGCTTTCCGATGACGGTCATCGCGGCGACGTCGATTTCTATCTCTGGGAAGTGGCAACGTCTGCCAGCGGACGCGCTTACTGGATCGGCGGCCGCTATCTTGCTCAGGTCCGCCTTGATGGCGGGCGTTGGCGATTTTCCCGTCTCGAACTGCAGGCGGACCTAATTTCGCATTACCCGGAGGGCTGGAAGGACAAGCCAGCCGAACTTGCGCAGGCCTGACCTGCGCCTGTCCTGAACGCCGACGGCCATGCCTTTGTTGGCCCAATTCCATGATCTGGGAGACTGACCATGAACGATTTAGCCGGTGCGGCCCTGCGTCCGGGCGCCGAAGCCTTCACCCACCTTGGACGATCGATCGAGGACATCAGGTCAGAGCTTGGCGTGGGGGCCGTCTCCATCGATACCATTCGCGATCCCGCTGTCTATGAACTGGAGCGCGAAAAGGTGTTCCGCAAGACCTGGCTCAAGGTCGCGACCGAATGGGAGATCCCCGAAAAGGGGGACTACAAGGTCAAGGAGATGCCCGTCGTCGACACCTCGCTGCTGATCGTGCGCGGCAAGGACGGCAAGGTTCGCGCCTTCCACAATGTCTGTACGCACCGCGGCAACAAGGTGGTGCCGACCCAGGACTTCGAGACGTTTGGAAAGGCGCGCGCCAACGTGCTCTCCTGCCGCTTCCACGGCTGGGTATTCAACACCGATGGCCCGCTGCGCGCAGTTCCGCTCGAAGGCGGCTTCGGATCGCTCGACAAGGCCTGCCTCGGACTCAAGGAGGTCGCCTGCGACATCTGGGAGGGGTTCATCTTCGTCAATTTCGCGGATCGGCCGGAGCAGACCCTCGCGGAATATCTCGGTGATTTCGGCAAGCTTTTCGGCGGCTTCCCCTACAGCGAGGCGACCACCGCATTCCGGTACTCCACCGTGCTCGACTGCAACTGGAAGGTCGCGCTCTATGCCTTCTCCGAAGGCTACCACGTGCCCACGATCCACGCCGGCTCGTTGCCCGGCTTTACCGGGATCGAGCACGCCGACTTCAAGCTCGTCGGCCCCCATGCCTCCTCGACCATCTACGGTGGCGGCATGGAGGCGGCAGCATCGACCGCCCAGTTCGCCTCCGTGCTCCACGCCGATGCCGAGCATGGGCCGCGACCGGAACTCGTGCCGCCGGGGATCAATCCGCGGGGACGCAGCGATTTCCAGTTCGAATTGCCCAACATCTTCCCGAACTTCCTGATCCATCTTGCGGCGGGCTGCGGCTATCCCGGCATGGCCTATTTTACGCACCAGTTCTGGCCGCTCGATCACGGACGGACGCTGTGGGAAGGCATCAACTATTTCCGTCCGGCCCGAAACGCGGCGGAGCGGGTCGCGCAGATTCACGTCAATGCCCTGCACAGAAATGCCTGGCTCGAAGACACCGGCACGATGGAGGACACCTTCGTCGGGATCCGCTCGGGCGCCATCGACGCCATGCACCTGATGGACCAGGAATTCATGATCCGTCACGCCGCGAGCACACTGGACCGTTACCTGACCAAGGGAGAGGAACAATGAGCGTGCAGACCGATACCCTTCCAGCCGGCTTCGAGGATCTCGTCCCACTGCTCGCGCACTGGGCGCGCCAAACCGAGAACCTGCGCAGTGACATCCGCTGGAAAGCAAGTGCCGAGGATTTCAAGGCGCTTTACGAGGCCGTGCTGCCCCGGCTCCCCGATATCCTTGGCGCCCTCGAAGCCTGCCCGCTGGAGGGGATGAGTGCGGCAGAGGAGAACCTGTTCAACCTTGCCGCCGCATTTGCCGAGGCCGCACCCCATCACGAACTCTATGGCGGAAGCGCCGACGTGCCTTTCAGCTTCGCCGCGCACCGGTTCCGCCCGGGCCATGGCGACCTGCCTTCGAACGCGCGCATATTGCGTTGAGGCCACGGCAATGGCCGGGGCAGGGGAGAACCCTCTGTCCCGGCATTGCGCAAAGCGCTCAGTGGACGCGGCGCAGCGTCTCGGACGGCAACTCTCCGAACATCTTCCTGTACTGGGCGGCAAAGCGACCGAACTGATAGAACTCCCAGCGGCACGCGATTTCGGTCACCGAAGCGCCGGGGCCTTCGTTCTTGAGATCCTCGTGCGCCCGCTGGAGCCGTATGGCCCGCAGGAACGCCATCGGCGAGGTTCCCCGGAATCGTCGAAAGCCATCGAACAGGGCCCGTGCGCTGACACCGCTGACTTCGACCAGCTGTTCCAGCGTGATGGGCTGGTCGGCGTGCGCCATCAGGTATTGTTCCACCCGCCGGACATGCTGCGGCGCGATCTTGCAGGCTTGCGGGCGCAACTGGTCGGAATAGTTGCTGGGGTGGCTTTCCAGCAGCTTGAAGATGAACAGGCTCTCGAGGTTGTCAATAACCGTGGAGCCATCGCTTTGCCCCGGAACGGCGAGTTCCATCGCGAGCAGGGAGGCGTAGTGCCAGCAATGCGCGAGGCTGCCATCGAGGGGCATGCTTTCGGCAAAGCGAAGGCGCTGGCTGAGCGGGCGACCGATCATGATCATCGCCTGATGCTCGATGACGGCCGTGGGGATCTCGATGACCCGCTGCACGCAGTCGCGCGACCAGCGCATGCGCCGCAGATGGCCGGAATGGACGACCGAAGCGCGCACGGCGGTGGATTCGACCACTTGGGAAGACGTCCCGATTTCGGCGGCCCCGGCGAGCGGCTGCATCAGCAGCGTCATTTCCCTGTCCTCGATTCCGCTGATCGAGACTTCGGCGCCATAAGTCATCTCGCCAATGCCCATCTTCTTGAGCCTGCGATAACGGTGCCAGGTATCGAGCCCGCCCTCGCGCCCCGCGATCTGCAGATCATGCGGGCAGTACGTGTTGGCGATGTGGTTGCGGACTTCGAACAGGTCGCGCGAGGCGAAAGCGGCTGCACCGGACAAGTGCGCCAAGGCAGGCCCCGCCCCCTTGGCCCCCGGAATGCTCTCGTGCGGAATGTCGCTCATTCTGCCCCCGAATTTTATATGTTTCTCGCCCCACCGGATCATCGCCTGCCTTGGCGTGGAGTCAAGGTTCCGGCGCGCGGTTGCGGCCATTGCCTCATCAAGGGTGCGCCAGCGGGCGACCTTCTGCGCTTGTGTGCTGGCGCTCAGGTTTCGAGCAGCGACGCGATGGCATTGCCGGCCTGTTCGGGCCCCATTGCCAGATACCCGCCATCCACCGGCAGCTCTGCCCCTGTCACGAACCGGGCGCCATCCGAACACAGGAACAGGACCGCGCTTGCGAGTTCCTCTGCATCGGCGATCCTGCCCGGCATGTGAAATTTTCCGCCCACCTCGTCGGCGCGCGCGCGGTCCCCGCCGCTCATCGCGCTGGTGACATTGGACCAGGTCCATCCCGGCGCGATGGCATTGACCCGAACGCCCAGAGGCGCGAATTCGAGCGCCTGGCTGCGCGTCAACTGGGCGATGGCGCCCTTGATGGCCGGATAGACAAACCGGCCCGCCTGCGCACGGTGCGCGCTCGTGCTGGAAAAGTTCACGATCGCGCCGCGTCGGGAAGCAAGGTCCGCGCGCAGCTTCTGCGCCAGGATCGCGCCTCCGACCAGCCCGATGTCAAGACTGCGCAGCCAGGTTGCGCGGTCCGTGGCGAGGCCATCGTCGAGATAGGACGTGGTGATGTTCACCAGGAAATCGATGCCTGCGAAGCGTTCACGCGCTGCTGCGAGACATGCGTCGATCGCCGCGTCGCTGGTGACGTCGGTGTCAACGAACAGGCCGCGCTCGCCGCAGGACGCCGCTGCCCGGGCGCCACCTTCGGCGTTGATATCGGCGATCACGACGTTGCAGCCCTGCGCCGCAAAGGCTCGCGCAATTTCCGCACCGATAAGGGTTGCTCCGCCCGCGAGCAGCGCGGTGCGGTTCAGGAGTTCGGGATAGGTCGCCATCGATCAGGCCTTCGCCGCGTGTGCTTGCGTGCATCTCGTGATCATACGACGCGTGATCATTGCCGGTGCGCTCATTTTCGTTCTCCCCAGGGGGCCGGAACCCCTTGGTGGAGCTGTCCTGAACCCGTCGCCCCATCAGGTCAGCAACCGTGCCAGCCGCCTATGCAGGAAGTGCAGGCGACATGCAGGCAGCGCATGATTGAGCCGGAGGTCGGCTGCGTGCTGCATCCGGTCCTGCGCAAAACATGCCGTGGCGGTATAATGTCCGCACTCAAGGCATAGGCTTGATGAAGTGCCCGTTCCTAATTGCCGCCATGGCAGAGGATGGACACGACAGCATGGTGGCAGGGAAGATCGCGGTTATTGGCGCCGGTATTGCGGGGCTTTGCACCGCCAAGACCCTGATGGCATTGGGCTATGACGTCATGATCGTGGAGAAGGAGCCGGACCTCGGCGGCGTCTGGGCAAAGTCGCGTCGCTATCCGGGCCTTACGACGCAGAACCCGCGCGAAACGTACTGCTTCTCGGACTGGCCAATGCCCGCCGATTATCCGGAATGGCCAACCGGCGCGCAGATGCAGGCCTATCTGCAGAGCTATGCCGATCATTTCGGCGTCACGCCCCATATCCGCTTCTCGCATCAAGTTCTGAACGCAACACCGCTTGCCCGGAACCAGGGCTGGGAACTCGAAATTGAAGGGGCCTCCGGCAGGGAGCGATTGCGCTGCGACTGGCTGATTGCCTGCAACGGCATCTTCTCCATCCCGTCGGTCCCTGCATACCCGGGTGCTGATGAGTTCGCGGCGCACGGGGGAAGAGTGCTTCACACCAGTCAGTTCACCGATCCCGAACAGGCGCGCGGCCGGCACGTCCTTGTCGTGGGCTATGGAAAATCGTCCTGCGACGTTGCGAACGCCGTTGCCCCCATCAGCGCGGCAACGACGATGGTGGTGCGCCACCTTATCTGGAAGATCCCCAAGAAAATCGGGAACGTGCTGAATTTCAAGCACCTGTTTCTCAATCGTCTGGGCGAAGGGCTTTTCCCTTGGCGCGAACTGCGTGGTTTCGAGGCCTTCCTGCATGGCCCCGGCAGGTTTCTGCGCAACGCAATGCTGGGCACCGTGCAGGGTATCATCGGTCGGCAGTTGCGCCTGAAGGACCTTGCCCTGGATCCGGGGGTGCCGCTCGAGACGATCGCTCGCAGCACGGTCAGCCTCGTCAGCGACGGATTCTACCGGAAGATCGGCGAGGGCACCCTCGGTTTCGAGAGCAACGTCGAGATCCTGCGGCTTGGACCGGGAGAGGCCCGGCTGTCGAACGGGCGGATCGTTCCTGCAGACATCGTGGTCTGCGGCACGGGCTGGCACCAGCGCGTCGACTTTCTCCCGCCCGACGTGCGCGATCACGTTACAGATGAGCTCGGGAATTTCCGGCTGTATCGCTCCATGATTCCGGTCGGTGTCCCCCGCCTGCTTTTCAACGGCTACAATTCATCGTTTTTCTGCCAGCTCAATGCCGAAATCGGGGCCGTCTGGCTCGCGGCATACCTGACCGGAGCGCTTGTCGCGCCCGATGCTGCGTCGATGAATGCCGAGATTGATGCGCGCCTTGCCTGGATGAATGCCCGAACCGGCGGCAAGCACTGCAAGGGCACCAACATCGTGCCCTTTTCGATCCACCACATCGACGAGCTTCTGGAGGATCTGGATCTGGAACTGCCGTGGAGCACCCGCACCGTCCAATGGCTGCGCACGGTCAAGGCCAGTGATTTCGCGCAGGTCTGGCCGCGTTTCCTGGCAAAGGCCCACGCTGCGAAGCTGACGGATCGCGTCCAAGGAACTGCATCGCTGACGACCGGGTAGGGGGAAGGTTGGCCGAAGATCGCTTCCTGGCTCGATCAACCCGCCGGCGCTGCACCGGCAACCGGGTGGATCAAGGCGTTCGGGACGGCGTAACCCCATTCGGAATACTTGCGGACGACCACTTGCGCCATGATGGCCAGTTCGGGCGAATGGTCGCCAACGCGGTGACTCATGATGATGGGGGATGTCGCCGGCTCGACCAGTTCGCGGAAGGCGACATCATGGCTTCGGGCGCGGCGCACGGATTCCGGCACGATGGCAATGCCTTCCTCGGCCGCGACCAGCCCGATGGCGATCTGCAGCTCGCGCGCCTCGTGGACGATCCTGGGTTCGACCGCGTTGTCGCGGAACAGCGAAATGACTTGATCGGCATAGCTCGGGCGCGGCGAGCGCGGGTAGATGATCAGCGGTTCTCCGGCCAATTCCCGAATGGATACCGGACCCTCGTCGCGTGCCAGGGGATGATCGGCAGGAAAGGCTGCGATCAGCTTCTCATTGCGCAGCACCACGCGCCGCACTGCGTCGTCATCGAACCGGATGCGTCCGAAGCCCACGTCGATGCGGCCCTCCTTCAAGGCGGCGATCTGGTCGAGCGTGGTGCTTTCCACCATGACCAGATCGACGTTGGGGGCTTCCTTGCGGAACGCCCTGATCAATTCCGGCAGGCGTGCATAGATCGTCGATGCGACGAAGCCGATCGTGAAGCGGCGGCGTTCGGCGACAACCGCAGCCTTCACCATCGTTTTCAAGTCGTCCATGCGGCCAAGGATCTGCAGGGCCTGTTCGCGCACCAGTTGGCCAAGCGGGGTAAGGCGCAACGGGCGCGCGGTGCGGTCGAGAAGCGGTGCGCCCATCTCATCTTCAAGCTGCTGGATGGCGCGGCTCAGCGGCGGCTGCGCGATATGCAGATGGGTGGCGGCACGCGTGAAGTTGCGCTCGTCGGCGACGGCGAGGAAGTAGCGGAGCTGGCGAAGATCCATGGCCATACCTACCAGGTATCGAGGTATTACCGCAATAGTCTTGGAACAGGCGTTCGCGAAGGCTTACCCAAATTTCGCAACAACGGAATTTCAGGAGAGTCGGCGCATGGCCGCGATCGCCCAGATCGAAACTTTCATCGTCGATGTTCCCACCATTCGCCCGCACGTGCTGGCCATGGCGACGATGCACAGCCAGGCGATGGTCATCGTGCGCCTGATCGACACCGATGGCGTCGAAGGTATTGGAGAAGGCACCACGATCGGTGGTCTCTCCTATGGCGAGGAAAGCCCCGAGAGCATCAAGCTGGCCATCGATACCTACATTGCGCCCGTTCTGCGGGCCTGCGATGTGTCCAGCATCGGTGCGACCATGGCCGCGATCGGCAAGTCGGTGCGCGGCAATCATTTTGCGAAGTGTGCGATCGAAACAGCGCTGCTCGACATGGCGGGCAAGCGACTGGGTGTGCCGGTGTCCGAATTGCTGGGCGGCGGGCGTGTGCGCTCGACCCTGCCGGTGGCGTGGACGCTGGCGAGCGGCGATACGGCGCGCGATATCGAAGAGGGCGAGGCCGTGTTGGCGCAACGCCGCCATCGCATCTTCAAGATCAAGATCGGCAAGCGCGCCGTGGCAAACGACGTCGCCCATGTCGGCGCGATCTGCAAGGCTTTCGCAGGCAGGGCCAGCGTGCGTGTCGACGTCAACCAGAACTGGTCGGAGCCCCAGGCCGATCTCGGCATGGCGATGCTTCAGGATGTCGGCGTTGATCTGGTGGAGCAGCCCATCGCGCGCGATGCCACCGATGCCATGGCGCGTCTTTCCGCCCGCCACTCCATCCCCCTGATGGCGGATGAAGCCTTGAATGGACCTCGTTCGGCCTTCCGCCTGGCCTCGGCGGCGGCCGCACGGGTCTTCGCAGTGAAGATCGCGCAGTCGGGCGGGCTACTTGCAGGTGGCGAGGTCGCTGCCATCGCCGCTGCTGCGGGCGTGGGACTATATGGCGGCACCATGCTGGAAGGCGGCGTTGGGACGATCGCTTCGGCCCATCTCTTTGCCACGTTCCCCGAATTGGCATGGGGGACGGAACTGTTCGGCCCGCTGCTGCTGACCGAGGAAATCCTGCGCGAGCCGCTTGGGTATGCCGATTTCGAACTCGCAGTGCCGACCGGACCTGGTCTCGGCATCGCGCTCGACGAGGACAAGGTCGCCTTCTTCCGTCGCGATCGCACCGCGCCCCTGGTTCACGCATCAGCCTGAAAGGATTTGCCATGCTGTTCATGGTGGAAATGGACGTCAATATTCCGCTCGATTTCGATGCGGACGAAGCTGCGCGCCTCAAGGCGGCGGAAAAGGCCCGCTTCCAGGAACTCCAGGCTGCCGGCACCTGGCGCCACATCTGGCGCGTGGTGGGGCAGTACGCCAACGTCAGCATCTTCGATGTGGAAAGCAACGCGCAACTCCACGATCTGCTGATCGGCCTGCCGCTCTATCCTTTCATGGACATGCGCGTGACCGCGCTCTGCCGCCATCCTTCCTCGCTGCACGATGACGACCGCTAAGCGGATCATCAGATTTTATCGGGAGAGAATTCATGGACGAGAGTTTCATCAAGAACGCCGAAGTTCAGGCCTTGTTCGACAAGGCTGCCGGGATCGATTCCGCCGCCGGTGATGCGCGCATCAAGGCCGTCATGCGCGATTTGCTTGAGGCACTCGCGGGCGTGATCGTGCGCAACGACGTGACCGAGAGCGAGTTGTGGGGCGCGGTGAAATATCTTCAGGACGGCGCTGGCGAAATAGGCCTGATCATGCCGGGCATCGGGCTTGAACATTTCATGGACCTGTTCCTCGATGCCAAGGATGCCGAGGTCGGTCGCACCGGCGGTACGCCGCGCACCATCGAAGGACCGCTGTATGTCGCAGGGGCCCCGCTGGTCGAAGGGGACGATGTCAATCTCACATCCGACCCCGATGATACCACCACTTTGCGCATGCACGGCACGATCACCGGCCCGGACGGCGAACCCGTGAAGGACGTGATCCTGCACGTCTGGCACGCCAATTCGCAGGGCTGGTACTCGCACTTCGATCCGACCGCCGAGCAGACGCCGTTCAACAACCGCCGCCGCATCAAACTGGCTGCCGATGGTCGCTATGCCTTCCATTCGAAGATGCCGCGCGGCTACAGTGTGCCGCCGGGCGGCGCGACCGACGTGCTGATGCAGGCGCTTGGCCGCCACGGCAATCGCCCCGCGCACGTCCACTTCTTCGTCGAAGCGCCGGGATATCGCCAGCTCACCACGCAGATCAACTTCGGTGACGATCCGTTCGCCAGGGACGATTTCGCGTTCGGCACCCGCGATGGGTTGCTGCCGGTGCCTGTGCGGGACGGCGATGTCGCCACCATTGCCTTCGACTTCGTGCTTCAGCGCGCGACGGATGCCGAAGACGAACAATTTTCCACCCGCCGCCGCGCCGCCGCGTGACGCAGCGCGCAAGGAGAGGATGAACCTCATGTCCGCTTCGCTCAGGAACAGGATCGCGACTGCTGTGGTCGACGATCCGGAGACTGGCCAGTTCCGCTGCCGCCGCGACGTGTTTACCGATCCCGACCTGTTCGAGATCGAGATGAAGCACATCTTCGAAGGCAATTGGGTCTATCTGGCGCATGACAGCCAGATCCCCGCGGTGAATGACTGGTTCTCGACCTGGGCGGGGCGGGTGCCTGTGGTCATCACCAGGACCAGGGACGGCGAACTCAACGCCTTCGTCAATGCCTGCTCGCACCGCGGTGCCATGCTGTGCCGCCGCAAGCGCGGCAACCAGCGCGTGCTGGTGTGCCCCTTCCATGGCTGGAGCTTCACCAACAACGGCAAGTTGCTCAAGGCCAAGGATGCAGGCGGAGGTGCCTATCCGGAAAGCTTCGACACCGACGGATCGCACGATCTGACCCGACTGGCGCGGTTCGAAAGCTATCGCGGTTTTCTCTTTGGCAGCCTCAATCCCGACGTCGTGCCGCTGGAGGAATATCTCGGCGAGACGCGGGTGATCATCGATCAGATCGTCGATCAGGCGCCGGACGGCATCGAAGTGCTGACCGGCAATTCCACCTACACCTTCGGCGGCAACTGGAAGTTGCAGATGGAGAACGGGTGCGACGGCTATCACGTCAGTTCGGTCCATTACAATTATGCGGCGACCATGGGCAACCGTGCTCGCGAGGCCGGCAAGGCGGCGGAGGCCAAGGGCTTCACCAAGGCGGTTGATGCGAACGGCTGGTCCAAGAGCCGGGCGGGCGTCTACGGCTTCGATAACGGCCATATCATGCTGTGGACCGAGGTGCTGAACCCCGATGTGCGGCCGGTCTGGGCGCAGAAGGATGCGCTGGAGGAACGCTTCGGCAAGGATCGCGCGGGCGTGATCGTAGGCCAGAGCCGCAACCTCGCGCTCTATCCCAACGTGTTCCTGATGGACCAGTTTTCCACGCAGATCCGCGTCGTCCGGCCGCTCAGCGTCAGCCAGACCGAAGTGACCATCTATTGCTTCGCAGCAAAGGGTGAAAGCGCCGAGCTGCGTGCCACGCGCATTCGCCAGTACGAAGACTTCTTCAACGTGTCGGGCATGGGCACGCCCGATGATCTGGAGGAATTTCGTACCTGTCAGTCGGCCTATGAAGGCGCGGGTGACTTGTGGAACGACCTCAGCCGCGGCGCCACCCGCTGGATTGCGGGGCCGGACGACAATGCCCGCCTGATGGGCATGAATCCCGTGCTCAGCAGCGAGCGCAGCGAGGACGAGGGCCTGTTCGTGCGCCAGCACGAATATTGGGCCCAGACGATGCTGGCTGCGCTCGATCGGGAAGACGGCATGACGAAGGAGGCTGCGGAATGAGCGCCGACTATCACACGATCTGCTCGTTCCTTTACCGTGAAGCGCGCCTGCTCGACGACCAGCAGTGGGATGAATGGCTGGCCTGCTATCACGCCCAGGCGGAATACTGGATGCCCGCGTGGACCGACGATGATGAGCTTGTCGAGGATCCGCAAAGCCAGATCTCGCTGATCTACTACCCCGACCGGCAGGGTCTGGAAGACCGTGTCTATCGCATCCGCACCGAGCGTTCGAGTGCCTCCACGCCGAAGCCGCGCACCGGCCATGCCGTGAACAACGTCGAAGTGCTGGCAACGCGTGAAGACCAGATCGATCTGCGGTTCAACTGGCACACGTTGTGCCATCGCAACCGCAAGACCAGTCAGTTCTTCGGCACGTCGTTCTACACGCTCGACGTTTCTGGTGCCGCTCCGCTGATCCTGAAGAAGAAGATCGTCCTCAAGGACGACTACATTCATCAGGTCATCGACGTGTACCACGTATGATCTTCGCGGGCCGCTTTGAGGGCAAGGTGATGGTCGTCACCGGTGCCGCCCAAGGGATCGGCGCGGGCGTCGCGACCCGTGCTGCCGCCGAAGGGGCGTGCGTCGTGCTGGCTGATCGGGCCGACTTCGTTGATGACGTGGCCGGGGCGATCACCGCTGGCGGCGCGCGCGCCGTGGCCGTGCGCTGCGATCTCGAAACGCACGAAGGCGCCGTTGCGGCCATGCAGGTGGCGGTGGAGGCGTTCGGACGGATAGATTGCCTGGTGAACAACGTGGGCGGCACCATATGGGCCAAGCCCTATGCCCACTATGCCCCGCACGAGATCGAGGCCGAAGTGCGCCGGTCGCTGTTCCCCACGTTGTGGTGCTGCAATGCGGTCCTGCCGCATATGCTGGCGAACCGGGGCGGCGTGATCGTCAATGTATCGTCGGTAGCAACAGGCGGCCTCAACCGCGTGCCCTATGCCGCAGCCAAGGGCGGCGTGAATGCGCTGACCCGCGCGCTGGCGTTCGAATATGCCGACCAGGGCATTCGCGTGGTGGCGACGGCGCCGGGCGGCACCGAGGCGCCACCGCGCCGTGTGCCGCGCAACCCTGGCGAAGCATCGGCGCAGGATCAGGTCTGGTACCAGACCATCGTCGACCAGACGATCTCCTCAAGTCTGATGCACCGATATGGCACCATCGATGAACAGGTCGCTCCGATCCTGTTCCTGGCATCTGACGAAGCCAGCTATGTCACCGGCAACATCGTTCCGGTGGCTGGTGGCGACCTGGGATGAGGCAAGTGGCATGACCAGCAAGATATATTCCGACCCCAATTCCGCGCTCGAAGGCCTGTTGTTCGATGGCATGACGATCATGTCCGGCGGTTTCGGCCTTTCGGGCAACCCCGAAAGCCTGATCCCGGTGGTGCGGGCGGCCGGTGTGAAAGACCTGACCGTCATTTCCAACAACGCCGGTGCCGATGGCTTCGGCCTGTGGATGCTGTTGGAAAGCCGTCAGGTACGGAAAATGATCTCTTCCTACGTCGGCGAGAACAAGCTGTTCGAAAGCCAGTACCTGTCCGGCGAACTGGAGCTGGAGCTCAATCCTCAGGGCACGCTGGCCGAGCGCATCCGGGCCGGCGGCGCGGGCATTCCCGCCTTCTACACCAAGACCGGTGTCGGCACCGTCGTCGCCGAAGGCAAGCCCGTCGAAACGTTCGAGGGTGAGGAATACGTGCGCGAGACTTGGCTGCGCGCCGATCTGTCGATCATCAAGGCATGGCGTGCAGACCCCGAGGGCAACCTCATGTTCCGCAAGACCGCGCGCAACTTCAACCCCAACATGGCCACGGCAGGCCGCGTCACCGTGGTCGAGGTGGAGGAAATCGTCCCTGCCGGGACGTTCGATCCCGACTGCATCCACACGCCCGGGATCTACGTGGACCGCATTGTGCTTTCGACGATCAACGAAAAGCGGATCGAGAAGCTCACCACGCGTCCCAAGCAAACTTTGGCCAAGGAGGGCAGCTGATGGCCTGGACCCGTGATGAGATGGCGGCAAGAGCCGCATTGGAACTGCGCGACGGTTACTACGTCAACCTTGGCATCGGCATTCCGACGCTGGTGGCCAACCACGTGCCTGCGGGCATCAAGGTCACACTTCAGTCCGAGAACGGGATGCTGGGCATCGGCCCGTTTCCCTACGAGGGCGAAGCCGACCCCGACCTGATCAACGCGGGCAAGCAGACCGTCACCGCGTTGCCGACGTCGAGTTTCTTTTCCTCGGCCGATAGCTTCGCCATGATCCGGGGGGGCCATATCGACATGGCCGTGCTCGGCGCCATGGAAGTCGCCGCCAATGGTGATCTCGCCAATTGGACCATTCCCGGCAAGATGGTGAAGGGCATGGGCGGCGCGATGGACCTTGTCGCTGGCGTGAAGCGTATCGTCGTGGTGATGGATCACTGCGCCAAGGACGGCAGCCCCAAGATCCTCGAAACCTGCACCCTGCCGCTGACGGGAAGGGGCGTGGTCGATCTCGTCGTTTCCGATCTCGCCGTCATCGCGGTGGATCGCAAGGCGGGCGGCCTCACCCTGCTCGAATGCGCCCCCGGCGTGAGCGTGGCGGAAGTGATCACCAGGACCGGCGCCCCGCTCGCACTTGCCGAGGGGGTGGTCTGATGGCCTTCGCGCGCACCGGCAGTGGCCGGATCCACTGGAAGCTTGAAGGGGAGGACGGCGCGCCAGCGCTGGTGCTGCTCAATTCCATCGGCACCGACATGGACCTGTGGGATCCGTTGCTGCCGGCGCTTCGCGCGCGCCGCGCCTTGCTGCGGATCGATACGCGTGGCCACGGCGCATCGGACGCGCCGCTGGGGGATTACACCCTGGCCGATCTGGCGGATGACGTGTTTGCCGCGATGGACGCGGCGGGTATCGCCCAGGCAGCAGTGGCAGGCGTGTCGCTTGGCGGTATGATCGCCATGCAGATGGCCTTGTCGCAACCCGCGCGGGTGGAAGCGGCTGCATTGATCTGCACTTCGGCAACGATGGACAGCGCGGCGTGGCAGGCGCGCGTGGAGATGGTGCGGGGGCAGGGCATGGCCGCAATTGCCGATCTGGCGATGGGGCGCTTCCTGTCGCCGGGCTTCATCGCGGCAAACCCGGCCCTTGCCGCCACGATCCGTCGCCAACTCCTGACCATGGAAGCCGCCGGATACGCCGGCTGCGCTGCGGCCATACGCGGCATGGACCTTGCGGACCGGATTTCCGGCATCACGTGTCCGGTGCTGGTCGTGACCGGCGATCAAGACACGTCGACCCCGTGGACCGGCCATGGCGAACATCTCGTCGGTCGCATTCCCGGTGCGCGCCATGCCGCTCTGTCGGCGGCTCATCTTGCCACGCTCGAAGCGCCACAGGCGCTCGCCGCGGCGCTCTCGTCCTTCCTTGCCGGTTGAGATTTCTGCATGACCGATGCTTTCATCTGCGATGCGATCCGGACCCCCATCGGCAAGCTCAACGGCGCGCTTGCCGCGATCCGGGCCGACGACCTTGCCGCCACCCCGCTACGAGCGCTGATGGCGCGCAATCCGGGCGTGGATTGGGCACGCATGGATGATGTCGTGCTCGGATGCGCTAACCAGGCGGGCGAGGACAACCGAAACGTGGCGCGGATGGCTGCGTTGCTCGCCGGATTGCCGGAAACGGTTCCGGGGGGCACGCTCAACCGGCTTTGCGGCTCTGGTCTGGACGCGGTGGGGACCGCGGCGCGGGCGATCCGGGCTGGCGATGCCGACCTTATGGTGGCGGGTGGCATCGAAAGCATGACCCGCGCGCCTTACGTCATGGGCAAGGCTGCGGCCGCCTTCGATCGCGCACAGAAGATCGAGGATACGACCCTTGGCTGGCGGTTTGTCAATCCGGCGATGAAAGCGACCTACGGGGTCGATACCATGCCCCAGACCGGGGAGAACGTGGCCGAAGCCTGGGGCGTCACTCGTGAGGATCAGGACCGCTTCGCGTTTGCCAGCCAGCAGAAAGCGGCCGCCGCGATCGCGGCCGGCCGGTTCGTCAGCGAGATCGTCCCGGTCGCAGTGCCGCAGCGCAAGGGAGAGCCGGTCGTCTTCGCGCAGGACGAGCATCCACGTGCGACCAGCCTCGAAGCGCTGGCGCGGCTGAAGCCGGTGGTTCGTGAACGGGGCACCGTGACTGCGGGCAATGCCTCCGGGCTCAACGATGGCGCCGCGGCGATGCTCGTGGCATCGAACACGGCCGCCAGCACCCACGGACTTGTGCCCCGCGCCCGCATCGTGGGCATGGCTGCCGCAGGTATCGCGCCGCGCATTATGGGGGTGGGGCCGGTCGAGGCCGCGCGCAAGGTGCTGGCCCGCGCGGGGCTGAGTGTCGACAATCTCGACGTGATAGAACTGAACGAGGCTTTCGCCAGCCAGGCCATCGCCACCTTGCGTGATCTGGGTATCGATCCGCTTGCAGACGAAAGGGTCAACCGGAACGGCGGCGCCATCGCGTTGGGGCATCCGCTCGGCATGTCCGGGGCACGGATCGCCATGACCGCGGTCGAAGAACTGCACCGCACGGGCGGCCGTTACGCGCTTTGCTTCATGTGCATCGGCGTGGGGCAGGGGCTGGCGCTGCTGCTGGAGCGGGCATGATGGAAAAGGCGGACGTAGTCATTGTCGGAGCGGGTCACGGTGGCGCGCAGGCGGCCATCGCGCTGCGGCAGAACGGTTTCGAGGGCTCGATCCTCGTGCTGGGGCGCGAGCCGGAACTGCCGTAC
>NZ_JAILYM010000007.1 GCF_020179425.1 Novosphingobium percolationis
GTTACGTTAGGACATGCAAACGTGACGACTATCTAACTGCCACCCCGAGCCCTGAAGCCCCAGGAGCAGGCGCCGTCGCCCACATGTCCCTTCATCTTTTCCTACAATGTCAAAGAACCACTCAACCCACCTCAACCCGATATACACCGGAGAGACGAAATCGGCCGGACAACCTTCCCTCCCCATCTTCCGATCGGGAAAACCAGGTGTCCGTCCTATGTGGCGACCAGCAATTCAGCGCCTCAAAGGCGGCGTCCCTGCCGGTGAACACGCCTCTAGATACCACCCTCGATTCGGTCAACACTCAAATTGCAGAAAAATGGCAGGCATCCCAAAATGGCCGGGTTCCGGGCTTTGCGTGTGCCCTCACGCTTTTTTTACGGTAAATGCTCTAACCGGCACGAGCGCAGGCGCGCTGGCGTGCTGCTAACGCCGGAACCCGAATGCCGACCGACAATCCCCGCATCAGTGTCGCGCTCAGCGTCTACAATGGCGAGCGTTTCCTCGCGCAGGCGATCGAGAGCGTGCTGGGGCAGACCTGCGGGGACTTCGAGTTCCTGATTCTCGACGATGGTTCGCGCGATGCGACGCCTGCGATCATCGCCGACCATGCCGCTCGCGATCCGCGCATCCGCCCGATCGTGCGCGAAAACCGCGGCCTTGTCGCCAGCCTCAACCAGTTGCTGGCCGAGGCGCGCGCGCCGCTGGTGGCGCGCATGGATGCAGACGATCTCTGCCTGCCCGAGCGGCTCGGCCGCCAGCTGGCCTATCTCGATGCGCACCCCGAAATCGGCGTCCTTGGCACTTGGACCGAGGATATCGACGAACTGGGCGGCCCCCACCCGGTCCTCGCCCCGGATCACCCGCTCGGCCACGAGGACTTCCTGCGGGCGGTCGAACTTGGCCTGCCCCTGCTGTGCCACCCAGCGGTGATGTATCGCCGCGACGTGGTGCTGTCGGTCGGCGGCTATCACGCCGCCTTCCGCCATTGCGAGGATCTCGACCTGTGGCTGCGGCTGGCGGCGGTGACGCGCATCGCCAACCTGCCCGAGCGGCTGCTGCGCTATCGCCATTACGAAGAGCAGGTCTCGAGCCGACACGCCACGGTGCAGCAGGTCGGCGCGGCAGTGGCCCGCATCGCACATGGCGAACGACAGGCAGGACGCCCCGATCCTACGGCAGATCTCGACGTCCTCCCCCCTATCGACCAGCTCGATGCCCTGTTCGGGCGCGAAGGCGTCGCTCGCGCCGTGCGCGCACGTGTCGCGCCGGGGTTGCTCTATTCGCGGAGCGCGCTGCGCGACGACGGCTTCGACATCCTTCAGCGCTATATTCGCGAAGGCGGTTCGCGCGACGGCCTGTGGCGGACCGTGGGCAGGCTGGTCCGCTTCGGCGAACCGCTGCGGGCGGTTCAGCTCGCGGCGACTCTGGCGCTGGGGTGACTTCCATGGAGAACGACACCCGCGAACCCGCAGCAATGAGCGTGCGCGGGGCCGCAGTCTGGGCCATGGCCGGGCAATACCTGTCGTTCGCGATCCAGTTCGCGACCTCGGTCGTGATCTCGCGCCTGTTCCTCAGCCCTGCAGAAGTCGGCCTCTTCTCGATCGCCATGGCGGCTGCGCTGGTCGTCGCGGTGCTGCAGGACTTCGGCCTTGCGCGCTATATTTCAGGGCTGCCAAGCCTCGACCGCGACGAGATCGCGCGCTGCGGGTCGGTGGCGTTCCTGTTCGCCTTTACCATCGCGGGCGTGCTGGCGCTGGCGAGCGGCGTGCTGGCACGCTTCTATGGTCAGATGGCGCTGGCTCCCCTGCTACGGATCATCGCCGCCAGTTACCTGTTCGTGCCGCTGTCGGTGATCCCGATGGCGCTGATGGCGCGAGCGATGCAGTTTCGCGGGCATTTCGTGGTCAACCTGTCGGGCGCACTGGCGCAAGGGGCGGTCGCCCTGGCCCTTGCAGCGGCGGGCTCGTCGGCCTTCGCGCTCGCCTGGGCGACGGTGGCCGCCGCCGCCGCGCGCGGGATCGCCGCGCAAGTGCTGCGCCCCAGCCTGCCGCGCCGGGTGCGGCTGGACGGCATCGCCCCGGTGCTCGGCTTTGGCGCGCGCTCAAGCCTGCTCTACCTGTCGGGCGCTCTTGGCACACGCACGCCCGACCTGATCGTGGGCAAGGCGCTGGGCACGTTTGCAGTCGGCCTGTTCAGCCGCGCGGCGAGCCTGTCGGACCAGTTCCGGATGCTGATCTCTGGCGCGATCGGCAGCGTGTTCTACCCCGCCTTCGCGCGCATCCGCGACCGGGGCGAGCCGCTCGGCCCGGCGTATCTGCGCGTCTGCGCGGGCTATTCGGGGGTGATCTGGCCGGGCATGGCGGGCCTCGCGCTCGCGTCCGAACCGTTGATCCGCGCGCTCTACGGCCCGGCGTGGAGCGCGACGGCCATGCCGCTCACCCTGATCGCGCTGACCGAAGTGCTGCTGGTTGCGCTGCCATTGCACATCGACCTGCCGATTCTGGCGGGCAAGCTCAACCCGCTGCTGGCGCGCAACGTGATCGACACCGCCATGTCGGTGCTGCTGCTGGCGATCGGCTGCCGCTGGGGCATTGCCGGGGCCGCGGCCTCACGGCTGGTCTACGGCGCGTGCTGGTACCTGCTCTACTTCGGGTTCCTGAAGCGCATCATCGGCTTTGATGCGCGCGCGCTGCTTGCCATCTATGTCCGCAGCGCGCTGGCGACGCTGGCGGCGCTGGCCCCGCTGGCGCTCGCCTATGTCCTGTGGAGCCCGCCTGCGACCATGGGCTTTGCCCCGCTGGCGCTCGCCGCGCTGGCCGGAGGCCTGTGCTGGCTCGCTGCGCTGGCGTTGCTGCGGCATCCGGTTCTGGACGAACTGATCGGCATCGCGCGACAGGTGCCGCTGCTTTCGCAGGTAATCCCCGTCCCGCGCTGAGACCATAGCGCAAATCCGTGGCGTCCGGCCCCGCGCAGGCGTATGCTGCGTGCGGGAGTACGATGCCATGAACCTGCGATCGCATAAGGCGACGGGGTTGCTGCTGGCGCTGGTCACGCTGTGGCCGGCGACCGTTGCTGCGCAACCCCTGCCAGCCGCTGAAATGATGCCAGCCCCGGAAACGAACCCCACCGAGACCGTCATTCTCGGCCGCGACGGCGGGCAGCGCCTGACCGTGCCCGTGCGGATCGGCACGGCGGGGCCCTTCGAATTCCTGGTCGATACCGGCGCGGAACGCACCGTGCTGGCGCGCAACATCGCAACGCGGCTCGGCCTTGTCGCGCAAGGCACCGCGCGCATGATCGGTGTGGCGGGCGAACAGCAGGTCGATCTGGTCGACGTGGCCGAAATCGGGCTTGGCGCGCGCAGCTTCTTCGATCTGTCTGCGCCGCTGCTCGAAGGCGGCAACATCGGTGCCGACGGCATCGTCGGATTGGACAGCCTGCAAGGCCAGCGCGTGCTGATCGACTTCGATCGCAATCGCATGGCCATCGGCGAGGCGGCGGAACTGGGCGGCAGCAAGGGGTTCGAGATCGTCGTCACCGCGCGCCGCCGGTCGGGCCAGCTGATCATGACCGACGCCGTGATCGACGGCGTGCGCACCGCGGTCGTGGTCGATACCGGCTCGGACACCTCGATCGGCAACCGCGCGCTGCAAAACGCGCTCGTGCGCCGCCATTCGCACCAGCAGGCGGAACTGCTCTCGGTCACCGGGCAGACGATCTTTGCCGACATCGGCATCGCCCGCAGGCTGGAACTCGGGCAGCTGGTGATGACCAACACCCAGCTGGTCTTTGCCGACGCGCCGCCGTTCGAACGGCTGGGCCTGGCGCGCAGGCCCGCGCTGCTGCTGGGCATGAACCAGCTGCGGATGTTCCACCGCGTTGCCATCGACTTTGCCGCGCGGCGCATCCTGTTCGACATGCCCGAAGGCGCGGGCTTGCCGCCGATCTGAGGAGTTCAATTCCCAAGGGGACTGGCGCGCGGGGGGAAAGCGCCTATCTGGAAAGGCGATGCCGCCAGATACCGCCACCGACCGCAACGCCCGTCACGACGGCTGGATGACGCTCCAGCGTTTCCTCCCTTACCTCTGGCCGCGCGACAATCCGGCGCTGCGGCGGCGGATCGTCGCCGCCTGCGTGCTGATCCTGCTTTCGACGGGCGTGCAGCTTTCGCTGCCCTACGCGCTCAAATGGGCGGTCGACGCGATGAACGTCACTGGCCCGCGCGCGCTGCAGTTCGTGATGCTGACGGTGCTCGCTTATGGCGCGGGGCGCTTTATCGGCATCGCCTTCGACAACATGCGCAACATCGTGTTCGAACGCGTCGGGCAGGATGCGACGCGGCATCTGGCCGAAAACGTCTTCGCACGCCTGCACCGCCTGTCGATGCGCTTCCACCTCGCCCGTCGCACCGGCGAAGTGACCAAGGTGATCGAGCGCGGCACCAAGAGCATCGACACGATGCTCTACTTCATGCTGTTCAACATCGCGCCGACAGTGCTGCAGCTGGTGGTGGTGGCGGTGATCTTCCAGCTCAACTTCGGCTGGGGACTGGTCGCCGCGACCGGGCTTGCGATCGTCGCCTATATCTGGGTGACGCGCACGATCACCGAATGGCGCACGCACTTGCGCGAAAAGATGAACCGGCTCGACGGGCAGGCGCTGTCGCGCGCGGTCGATTCGCTGCTCAACTACGAGACGGTGAAGTACTTCGGCGCCGAGGCGCGCGAGGAAGCGCGCTACGCGGCGGCCACGCGCGCCTATGCCGATGCCGCGGTCAAGAGCGAGAACAGCCTCGGCCTGCTCAACATCGCGCAGGCGCTGGTGGTCAACCTGCTGATGGCGGGCGCGCTTGCCTATACGGTGTGGGGTTGGTCGAAGGGGCAGTACACCGCCGGGCAGCTCGTGTTCGTGCAGACCTACCTTACCCAGCTGTTCCGCCCGCTCGACATGCTCGGCATGGTCTATCGCACGATCCGGCAGGGGCTGATCGACATGGCCGAGATGTTCCGCCTGATCGACACGCAAGTCGAAGTGGACGACGCGCCCGGCGCGCCCGCGCTGGTCGTGCGCCGTCCCTCGGTCACGTTCGACAACGTGGTGTTCGGCTACGATCCCGATCGCACGATCCTGCACGGGCTGTCGTTCGAGGTTCCAGCCGGCAACCGCGTCGCCATCGTCGGGCCTTCGGGCGCGGGCAAGAGCACGATCGCGCGCCTGCTGTTCCGCTTCTACGATCCGCAGGCCGGGCGCATCCTGATCGACGGGCAGGACATCCGCACCGCAACGCAGGCGAGCGTGCGTGCGGCCATCGGCATCGTTCCGCAGGATTCGGTGCTGTTCAACGACACCATCGGCTACAACATCGGCTACGGCCGCGAAGGATCGGGGCAGGACGAAATCGAGGCGGCGGCACGCGGCGCGGCCATTGCCGACTTCATCGCTCGCCTGCCCGCAGGCTATGCGACCGAAGTCGGCGAACGCGGCCTGAAGCTGTCGGGTGGCGAGAAGCAGCGCGTGGCCATTGCCCGCACGCTGCTGAAGAACCCGCCGATCCTGCTGTTCGACGAAGCGACCAGCGCGCTCGACACGCGCACCGAACAGGAAATCCTCGGCACGATGCGCGACGTCGCCCGCGACCGGACGACGATTTCGATCGCGCACCGCCTGTCGACGATCGCGGATTCGGACACGATCCTCGTGCTGGATCAGGGCCGCCTCGCCGAACAGGGCAGCCATGCCGACCTGCTGCGCCGCAATGGCCTCTACGCCGAAATGTGGACGCGCCAGCTGGCCGAAAGCGACGAGGTCAGCGAAGCGGCGGAGTAAGCGTCACTTCACCACGTCGGCTTCGTGCCAGACCACGGCCTGCGCCACCTTGATGCAGTCCATGCCGCCGTCATAGGTCATCGCGGGCGAGCCATGAAGCCGCCAGCCCTGTTCCAGCGCTTCGGACACGCGTTCGCAGAAGGCGCGGTCGTCCTTGCCGGTGAGCAGGCGGTAGATCGGGCGGTTCTCAGGCGTTTCGTACATGATCTTTGCACCTTGCGCGGTGGGGTCGAACCCGGTCTAGTTGATGAAACACCTGCGTCCAGCAGCGTTTCGGGGGCTTCAACATGACCATTGGTCATATGGCAGAGGAGCCCCCTCGTTGCTGCGTCAGAGGATGTACTTCGACAGGTCCGCGTTGGCCGCAAGGCCGCCCAGCCGCTCGGCGACATAGGCTTCGTCCACTATCACCGTTTCACCCTTGCGGTCCTCGGCGTCGAAGCTGACGTCCTCGAGCAGCTTTTCCATCACCGTCTGCAAGCGCCGCGCGCCGATGTTCTCTACGCTTTCGTTGACTTGCGCAGCGGTGCGCGCGACCGCGCGGATCGCGCCCGGCGTGAAATCGAGCGTGACCTCCTCGGTGGCGATCAGCGCGCGGTACTGTTCGACCAGATTGGCCCGCGTTTCCGACAGGATGCGCACGAAGTCGTCCTCGGTCAGCGCCTGCAATTCCACACGGATCGGCAGGCGGCCCTGCAATTCGGGCAACATGTCGCTCGGCTTGGCGACGTGGAACGCGCCCGAGGCGATGAACAGCACGTGGTCTGTCTTCATCGGCCCGTACTTGGTCGAAACCGTGGTGCCTTCGATCAGCGGCAGCAGATCGCGCTGCACGCCTTCGCGGCTGACCGATCCGCCGCGCACGTCGCTGACCGCGATCTTGTCGATCTCGTCAAGGAAGACGATGCCGTTGGTCTCGGCGTTCTGCAGCGCCACGCGGGCGACGTCGTCCTGGTCCATGCGCTTTTCGGCTTCTTCATCGACCAGCTTGTCCCACGCGTCGGCCACGCGCATCTTGCGCCGCTTCATCTGCTGCCGACCGAAGGCCTTGCCCATCATGTCGCTGAGATTGATCATGCCGACATTGCCGCCCATGCCGGGAATCTCCATCGGCATCGAGGGTGCGTCCTCGACCTCGATCTCGACTTCGACGTCGTTCATCGAACCATCGGCCAGCCGGGCCTTGAAGCTCTCGCGCGTCGCTTCGCTGGCGCCGTCGCCGACCAGCGCCTTGAGCAGCCGGTCCATCGCGGCCTTGCTCGCCGCATCGCGCACCGCATCGCGGCGGCGTTCCTTTTCCAGCCGGATCGCCTCTTCCACCAGGTCGCGTGCGATCTGCTCCACGTCGCGGCCGACATAGCCGACCTCGGTGAACTTGGTCGCCTCCACCTTTACGAACGGCGCATCGGCCAGCTTGGCGAGGCGGCGGCTGATCTCGGTCTTGCCGCAGCCGGTCGGCCCGATCATCAGGATGTTCTTCGGGGAAACCTCGTCGCGCAGGTCGGCTGACAGGCGCTGGCGCCGCCAGCGGTTGCGCAGCGCGACGGCCACGGCCTTCTTGGCATCGGTCTGGCCGACGATGTGTTCGTCCAGCGCGCGGACAATGGCCTTGGGGGTGAGGGTATCGGTCATGGGGATCAGACTTCTTCCAGCGTCACGCGGTCATTGGTGAAGACGCAGACGTCAGCCGCCACCTGCATGGCGCGGCGCGCGATCTTTTCGGCGTCATCCTCGTAGTCGGTCAGCGCACGCGCGGCGGCGAGCGCGTAGTTGCCGCCCGAGCCGATCGCGGCAATGACGGTGTCCTGGCTGGCTTCGGGCTCCAGCACGTCGCCATTGCCGGTCAGCACCAGCATGGTCTCGGCATCGGCCACGATCATCAGCGCTTCGAGATTGCGCAGGTACTTGTCGGTGCGCCAGTCCTTGGCGAGTTCGACCGCGGCGCGCATCAGCTGCCCGCGGTGCTGTTCCAGCTTGCGCTCGAGCCTTTCGAACAGGGTGAAGGCATCGGCGGTCGCCCCGGCGAACCCGGCGACGACCTTGCCCCGCCCGCTCTCATCCGGTGCGCCGAGGCGGCGGACCTTGCGGGCGTTCGGCTTCATCACCGTGTTGCCCATCGAGACCTGGCCATCGCCCGCGATGACCGTCCGGCCGTTCTTCTTCACCCCGATGATGGTGGTGCCGTGCCACTGGATCAGGCCGTGGCTAGCCCTGCTCTCGTCCATGCACCGCGATATGAGGGGCGCATGTTGGATTTCAAGCAGGCGATTTCAGGCGGGGATCAGCTGCCGTTCGGGCCCGACCCTGCCGGGCCACCCTGCTGGGCGCCGCCGCCCGGCAGCGCGCCGACCGCGCCGATGTTGCCGAACAGGTCTTCGAAGAAGCTGCGATCGCGGCCCAGCGTCGGCGTCTTGTCGCCATCGGGGCTGATACGCACGACCTTTTCCATGCCTTCGCGGCTGACGCTCGACACGTTGCCCTTGGGATCGAAGTCGATCTTGATGATCTTCTCGTCCTTGGTGCGCGGGCGCGTGAAGGGGGCCTGCTTCGTATCGATCGACACGTAGTACCAGGTCTGCTTGCCGAACTGGCTCTTGAACGTGGGCTGGCCCAGCGCACGTTCGACCGAGAGGCGGTTGTCGATGCCCGGCTGCATCGAATCGGTCAGCGCCGGATCGATCAGGTAACCGCGATGATCGCGGATGCTGGAGCAGCCGGAGGCCAGCACGGCAAGGCCGACAATCGCCATCGCGCGCAGGCCAACCTCGGTATTTCGCATTCTTCGCTCCGATCCATCGATCCGGGCACCCTCCCGGACAATTGCCATGCGCCCCGGTGTCCCTATATCGCGGCAAGCCTTAGGGTCCAAACGGCATTACCGCAATGGCGCGGTTGCGCTGGGGCCCCCCGCTTGAATTGGCCCTGAACGGGCGCACCGCTGATGAAAGGTTCCTTCGCCATGTCGCTGCTCTCCCGCCTGTTCGGCCAGACGCAGGATGATCGCGCCGTCGCGCGGCCGCTGTGGCACAAGGTGGTGGAAATCGCGCGCGAGCCCGAATGGTATCGCGACTGCGGCATTGCCGACAGCGTCGCCGGGCGCTTCGATGCGATCACGCTGATCCTGTCGGTCGTGCTGCTGCGCATGGAGCGCGAACAGGAATTGATCGAGCCCTCGGTGCGGCTGACCGAACTGTTCGTCGAGGACATGGACGGCCAGCTGCGCGAAAGCGGCGTGGGCGACCTGATGGTGGGCAAGCACGTGGGCAAGCTGATGAGCACGCTGGGCGGCAGGCTCGGCGCCTATCGCACCGGGTTGGAAGCAGGCGAGGCGGCGATGGCCGAGGCCGTGGCACGCAACGTCACGTTGAAGGACGGGGCCGACCCGCTGCTGGCCGCGCAGCGCGCGCGCGCCTTCGCCGCAGGCCTCGCGCTGGTGCCGGCGCATCGCGTGCTGGCGGCGGAGATCGGCAAGTGAGCGCGCCCCTGCCCCCGCCCGAATTCTCGCGCCTGATCGACCTGCGCCAGGTCACCGACGCGCCCTTCGTGCTCGAACCCGATGCCGCCGAACGCCGCAAGCTGGCCGGGCGCTTCGGCATCAGCGCGGTCGATGCCCTGCGCGCCGAGGTCAAGCTGGTGCGTGAGGGCGACAAGGTCAGCGCCAGCGGCCGCCTCGTCGCCGATATCGTGCAGGCCTGCGCCATTTCGGGCGAGGACTTCCCGGTGCACATCGACGAGCCGATTGCGCTGCGCTTCGTGCCGCCGGGCCACCATGCCCCGGACGAGGAACTGGAGATCGGCGCCGACGAATGCGACGAGATCGAGTTCGAGGGCCTGACCATCGACATCGGCGAAGCCGTGGCGCAGACCCTCGCGCTGGCCATCGATCCCTTCGCCGAAGGCCCGGAGGCCGAACGCGCGCGGATCGAACACAACCTGGCGGGCGATCCTTCCAGCGGGCCGTTCGCCGCGCTCGCCGCGCTCAAGCAGAAGGACTGAGCGCGATGGCGGCCCCGCGCGCCGGGAACCACCGCGACCTGACGCAAGGGCCGATCCTGCGCACGCTGGTCGCCTTTTCCGCGCCGACCCTGCTGTCCAACGTGCTGCAATCGCTCAACGGCTCGGTCAACGCCGTCTGGGTGGGAAAGCTGCTGGGCGAAAACGCGCTGGCTGCCACTGCCAATGCCAACGTGGTGATGTTCCTCGTCTTTGCCGGCGTGTTCGGCTTCGGCATGGCCGCCACGATCAAGGTCGGGCAGGCCTTCGGCGCGGGCAACGTCGATGCCGCGCGCCGCACGTTCGGCAGTGCGCTGGGGCTGTGCGTGGGACTGTCGGCGATCGTCGCGGGCGCGGGCTGGGTCTTTGCGCCGGCGCTGCTGCGCGCCATGGCGACCCCGCCCGAGGTCTTTCATTTCGCGCTCGATTACCTGCGCGTGATCTTCGTCTCGATGCCCGCGTCGATGATCACGCTGATGATCGGCATGGGCCTGCGCGGCGCAGGCGATGCGCAGACCAGCTTGCGCTTCATGATCCTGTCGGTGGCGCTCGACGTGGGCCTCAACCCGCTGCTGATCGCCGGGATCGGGCCCTTCCCCAAGCTCGGCATCGCGGGCGCGGCGCTCGCGACGACGATCTCGGCGCTGGTCTCGATGGCGGCGCTGCTGGTCTATGTCTATGCGCGCAACCTGCCGCTGCGGCTAAAGGGCGCGGAGCTTGGCTACCTGATGCCGCGTGCCGACGAGTTGCGCTACATCCTGGGCAAAGGCCTGCCGATGGGCGCGCAGATGCTGATCGTCTCGCTTGCCGGGATCATCATGGTCGGCCTCGTCAACCGCGAAGGCGCGATGTTCAGCGCGGCCTATGGCGCATCGCTGCAATTGTGGGCCTATCTGCAGATGCCCGCGATGGCGATTTCCGCCGCCGTTTCGGCCATGGCCGCGCAGGCGATCGGCGCTGGCCTGCCCGAGCGGCTGGGCCGGATCACGCGGTCGGGGATCGTGCTGAACCTTGCCATGACCGGCACGATGACCGCGCTGGTGCTGCTGTTCGACCGGCCCGTGCTGGGGCTGTTCCTGGGCAGTGGCAGCCCGGCGGTGGAGCTTGCCCGCCATATCCAGTATCTGGCGATCTGGAGCTATGTGCTGTTCGGGGTGACGATCGTGCTGTTCGGCACGATGCGCGCAGGGGGCGTGGTCGTCGCGCCGCTCGTGATCCTGTCGATCAGCATGTACCCGGTGCGACTGGGATTCTATGCCCTGACGAAGGGCGCGTTGGGATCGGACGCGCTGTGGCTGTCGTTCTCGGTGGGCTCGACCGTCTCGATGGCGCTGGCAATCCTCGCCTATCGCCGCTCCGGCTGGCGCGCGCAGGGCCGTGCGGTCCCGCCCGAGGAATGCGCCGAGGAAACCCACGCCGATGGCGAAGCCGCAGGGCGCATGGCGCCCGCGCTCTGATCAGCGCGATTGCGCGCGCCAGCGCTGCACGGTGCGCTCGACCGCTTCCTCCTCGCCGCCCACCTGGTTCCACAGCTGCGCGAACGAGGGATCGTCCGAAGCCGGGCGCAATCCGGCGTCCAGCTCGTCGAAGGTGACGCGCACAGGAATCGACACGCCTTCGCCGCAGATGATGCATTCGCGGTTCTTCAGCGCCGGGATCGAATCGAGGAAGCCGCGCGCGCCTTCGGGCATGGCCGCACGCACGAAGGCCTGGTCGCGGTCGTTGTTGAGCCGCATGGCGACGATCGTGCCGCACTGCGACAGCACGCCTTCGGCAAGGTCGGACGGACGCTGGGTGATCAGGCCCAGGCTGACGCCGTACTTGCGCCCTTCCTTGGCGATGCGCGACAGGATGCGCCCGACCGAGGAGCCATCGGCGTTCTTCTCGTTGGGCACGTAGCGGTGCGCTTCCTCGCATACCAGCAGCACGGGCCGGGTCTGCTCGTCACGCGCCCAGATGGCATGGTCGAACACGAGGCGGCTGAGCACCGCGACCACGGTCGAGGTGATGTCGCTCGGCACGCCCGAAACGTCGATGATCGAGATCGGCTTGCCGTTGGCGGGCAGGCGGAACACCTTGGCGATGAATTCGGCCATGGTGTCGCCCACCAGCATGCCGGAAAACATGAACTGGTAGCGCGGGTCGGCCTTGATCTCGTCGAGCTTGGACCGGATGCGCATATAGGGGATCGAATTGGTGCCCTTGTCGAGCTTGCCCATCTCATTCGACAGGATCGTGGCGAGATCGGACAGCAGGTAGGGGATCGGCGAATCGACCGTGATCTTGCCGATCTCGGCGGCAAGGCGGTTGCGCTGGCGCGCGGCCAGCAGCACGCGGCCGAGGATGTCGGCATCGATCTGGCGGTCGGCGCCGCTGGAGGTCAGGAACACCTCGCAGTGCTCCTCGAAGTTCATCAGCCAATAGGGCATCTGCAGGTTCGACACGTCGAGCAACTGGCCGATCCCGCGGAAGGCCTGCGCATATTCGCCGTGCGGGTCGATCATCACGACGTGCCCCTGCGGCGTGGTCTCGCAGATGCGGTGCAGGATCAGCGCCGCGCTGGTCGACTTGCCGGTGCCGGTCGAGCCCAGCAGCGCGAAATGCTTGCCAAGGAACGCGTCGATGTAGAGCCCGGCGCGGATGTCGCGGCTGGGAAAGACCGTGCCGATCGAGATGCTGGCGCGCCCGTCGCCCGCATAGATCTGGCGCAAGTCGCCGCTGGTAGCCGGATAGACCAGCGAGCCGGGGATGGGATAGCGGGTGACGCCGCGCCGGAACGCGAAGATGCGCCCGGTCAGCCGCTCCTCCTCGCCTTCGCCCAGAAAGTCGACGCGCGCGACGATGGCGTTGTCGAGCCCGTTTTCCTGCCGCTGTGTGCGCACGCTGGCGAGCAGCCAGGAATTGCCGACGCGGATCTTGATCTGGCTGCCGACCTGCCCGGACAGCGAAACCGAGGGGTCGGCATCGGCCATGCATTGTTCGATCCGCTTGAGATCAAGCGCGATCAGGCTGCCCGAGCCTGCGACGTCGATCACCGTGCCGATCGGCAGGCGCGCGTTGTCTTCCACCGCGTCCATGCCTTGCGTTGCCGCAAACCCCTGCACGTTCATCTCGCTCATCGCCCAGCCAAGCCCCCGGCGCGCGGGAACGCTGCGCCATGTGCCTGTGAGATTAGGAGAAGCAGGGTTAACAAGCCGATAAGCCGACCCCGCGGCGCGGGCTCAGACCAGCGCGAACAGCCGCCCCGCCAGCCAGCCCATGCCGACCGACAGCAGCACCGCGAACAGGCCGTAGATCAGTCCGTTGGTCTCGGCATTGACCGCGACGAAGCGCTCGAACCCTTCCTTGCGCACGTCCACCTGCGTGATTGCCGAAGCCACCACCTTGCCCTTGCGGATGGCGAATGTTTCGGCGGTATAGGTGCCGGTCTGGACGCTCGACGGCAGCGAGATCCGCGCCTGATAGAGTACGTCGCCGCTGGTCTTCACCGCGCCTTCGTTCTCCTGGTACAGCCCCTGCCGCCGCATCAGGTCGACCAGCCCTGCCGAAAAGCGCGCCTGTTCGGCAGGGTCGATCACCCCGATCGGCGAAAGCTGCAGCCACTTGAGCCCCAGTTCGTAGATCGCAGCGGTCTTGTCGTCGACGATATCGGCGATGGGCCGGGTCGAAGCCACCGCGAAGAAGGCGGGCGCGGAGCGGAACTGGGTGCTGTCGGCATTGACCCAGACGCCCGCGACCTTTTGCTTTTCGCGCAGCACGATCGAGCGCACCGGTCCTTCGAGCACGACGACGATATCGGTGTCCTTGGCCGCGCGCGCGCCTTCGGGCGAAAGGATCGCGCCATAGAGCAGCAGGTCGGCCCCGGTGAAGCCCTGCCGCACCTCGATCTCGTGCTGCGAGATTTCGGGCACCAGCACCATGTCGCGCGCGCCACCGAGCAGCAGCGCGCACAGGCCGAGGAACAGTGCGCGAAAGCCCGTCACCCCGACTGTCACAGGGGCACCACGGTATAGATCTCGTCGGGCCGGTAGCCGAGGCCCAGCGCCATCCGCACCGCCACGCCCAGCACGATCACGGCGAGGATCAGCCGCAATTGCTCGGGCTTGGCCTTCTGCGCGAACTGCGCGCCGACCTGCGCGCCCGAAACCGAGCCGAGCAGCAGCAGCGAGGCGAGCACGATATCGACCGCGCGCGTGGTCAGCGCGTGCATCATCGTCGTCGCCATCGTCACGAACAGGATCTGGAACAGCGACGTGCCCACCACCACGCTCGCCCCCATGCCGAGGATGTAGAGCATCGCCGGCACGAGAATGAAGCCGCCGCCGATGCCCATCAGCATCGTCAGCACGCCCGTCGCCATGCCCAGCAGCAGCGGCGCCAGCGGCGAAATGTAGAGCCCCGAGCGGTAGAACCGCCAGCGCAAGGGCAGGCTGGCGACCAACGGATGGTGCCGCCGCTTCCTTGCGGGCAGGGGGATGCCGCTGCGCTGCGCGCGGATCGCGGTCACGCTTTCATGCGCCATCAACCCGCCGATCCCGCCCAGCAGCAGCACGTAGAGGATGTTGATGACCGTATCGATCTGGCCGAGCGATTGAAGCAGGCGGAACAGCAGCGCGCCGATGCCCGTCCCCAGCACCCCGCCTGCCACCAGCACGCCGCCCATCTGGTAGTCGATGCCGCCGCGCCGGGCATGGGCGAAAGCGCCCGAAACGCTCGCCCCTGTCACCTGGCTCGCCGCCGAAGCCGCCGCCACCGTGGGCGGCACGCCGTAGAAGATCAGCAGCGGCGTCGTCAGGAACCCGCCGCCGACGCCGAACATCCCCGACAGGATGCCCGTGAGCGCACCGAGCCCGACGATGACGAGGCCGTTGACCGCAAGGTTGGCGATGGGGAGGTAGACATCCATCTCGGCAGCGACGCTAGCGCAGGCGCGCCGCGATGGGAACCGGCCCCGCCTCTTTTCCCAAGGCCCGCTCTATCAGAAGCCCGTCGAAAGCGTCACCGCCGGGCCCGATCCCGGCGCGGCATGACCGGCGATGCGGAAACGGTAGTCGGCCGAAACCTGCACCGGCCAGCCCTTCATATGGGTGCGGATGCTGGCGCGCGGGCCGACATCCAGCCGCACCGCGCCCTTCTGCCCACCGCCCCAGACGCCCCCGCCCAGCCGCACGTCGGTTCCCCGCCAAGCGCGCACCACGCCCCGGTCCACCACGGCCTGCGCATCGAAGAACGGCGTCGCCCCGCGCCCGCCGACCCAGCCCGCCTGCCCATAGACGTCGCCCGTCAGACCCAGCGGCAGCTTCACCGGCGGCACTTCGCTGACCAGCGCCGCCGCCGGGCGCACGTGCTTGCCATAGAGGTCTTGCTGCAACCGGCCTTCGGCCAGCACCGCCACCGGCACCGCGCGCAAGGGTCGCACGCCCAGCCCCAGCGCCACCTGCCGGTCGAGCACTTCGGTCGCGCCTGCCACGCGCGCATAGGCGAAGGCGCGCGGGCGCGGCCCCGAGCCGAAGGCGCGGCGCACCACCACGCCGTACTGGCTGGCTCCATAGAACGGCGTCATCGTGCCCAGCGTCAGCGCACCTTCGCCGCGCCGCACGAACATCCACGCATCGACCGACCAGCGCCGCCGCCCGCTGCGCGGTTCGCCCGCCAGCGCGGCTGGGGAGACCGAAGCGGGCGTCGGCACGTCCTCGCGCACCGTTGCGACAGGCTTCTGCCCCTCGTGCCCCGGCGCCAGCATGAACCCGTGATCGATGATCGCACCCGGCGCACCGCTTGCCCCGGCAGCAGAGGGAGGCACGCTGCCCCCCGCCAGGCGCACCGGCTCTGCCGCCGTTCCGCAACGCGCCGCGATGGGCGCAAGGTCGACCACTGGCGGCACGAGAGGGCACCACCCCGCCAGTTGCACCTCCGCCGCGGGCGCCCCGCTCACCCCGCTGCTGACGCCACCGCTGAACCGCGCCACACCGGGCGCTGCGATCGCCTGCGCCTCGCCCGTCAGCACCATCGCCCGAATCCCGATCCACCCGCCCAGCAGCAGCACCAGCGCCATTACCGGATGACCGCGCCTGCGCGGACGATCGGGGACGGGCGCCACGCTCAAGCCGCTGCGACCAGCGTCGGATGGCCGAAGTGCGCGGTATGGTCCCAGCGCACGCGCCCGCTGCGCCATGCGCGCAGATAGGCGAACAGCGCGCGCCGCCCGGCCATGATCGCCACCACGTTGGCCAGCGGCATCCGCACCACCGCGCGCGCGCCTTCGGCCCAGCCATATTCGCGCGCGGTGAAGGCGACCCGCATCGCCAGTCGCCAGACCAGCGCGACGAAGTTGAACGCGATCAGGGCGCGCAGGAGCGGATCGACCGGCGGCGGCGTCCACGCCCCGCTCCACGCCGCGAAGGCCGTCACCGGCGCGATCGCAAACAGCAGGTAGCCTGCCGCCAGCACCACCGCGATCAGCGGCCCGCGCCGGTCGCGCAGCCGCATCCACAGTTCCACCGCGCTGCCGTTCCAGCCCAGCCGTTCCCACCCCTGAAAGGCGATGCCGTGCAGCCAGCGCGTCTTCTGCCGCACCGCGCTGCCCAGCCGACCGGGAAAGAACTCGCGCGTGGCGACCAGCGCACCATCCGCATCGCGCAACCGCAGGAAGCGCGCGCGGCGGCCGATCTCGCCCACCAGCAGGCCGAATTCGTAGTCTTCGGTCAGGCATTCGGCGGCGAAGGGATCGCGCACCCCGCGCCGCCGGGCGATGGCCTCGATCGCCTCGCGCCGGAACGCGCAGCCGACGCCCGCAGCGGGCAGGCCCACCCCCAGCCAGTCGCGCACGACCATGCCCTTGCCGTGGCTTTCGGCAAATTCGTCGCAGTAATGCCCGGCGATCCAGCGCGAGGAGCGCTGCGGTTCGGGCCGCACCGGCAGTTGCACGAAGTCGGCCTCGTCGAGCGCGCGGTCGAGCGCGGCGAGCGCGGCGGGATGCACCATGTCCTCAGCATCGTGGAGGATCACGCTGCGCACGGCAAAGCCGCCGCGCCGTTCGTCCTGCCGCATCGCGGCGTAGAGCCGGTTGAGGCAATCGGCCTTGGTCGTGGGGCCATCGGCATCGTGGACGACGATGCGCAGGCGCGGATCATGCCCGACCGCGACCATCGCGGCCAGCGTCGCCGGATCGTTGCGATAGCATCCGGCATAGATGCGCAGGTTGGCCTGCGGCCAGACCGACAGGCAGTGGCGCAGCATCGCGCCGACCACGCCGGCTTCCTGCCACGCGGGCACGAACACGGCGGCCACGCCGCGCAAGGGCGCGCCCCGATCGGCCAGCACCTGCCCGGTCCGCACGCGCCCGGTCAGCCGCAGCCAGAGGTAGAGCGCGTCGATCCCGAACTCGTCGATCGCGCCGATCGCGAACCACACGCCCGCGAACAGCAGCAGTTCGTGCTCGGCACGACCCAGCCAGTCCAGAGCCATTTCCAACGGCATTTGCGTCCAGTCTCCGAACGGCCCATCTGCGGGCCGTTGCAGTCCCCATCGGGTTTGACGGAACCCGCCCCTGCGTTGCAGAGTATGGACCGGGCGGGCCGAATGGCAACGCGAGCAGCACGGGGTTTTGGTTCGAATATGGCGGGAATCCGCGACTCTCGCCGCGCACTGGCGCGGCTGCTGCACAGCGAGGCCGCGCCGGGACTGGTGCTGATGGCCTGCGCCGCGCTGGCGCTGGCGCTTGCCAATTCACCGCTGGCGCACGGCTGGCACGCGCTGTTCCACGGCACCTTGCCATGGACGCCGATCGCCAAGCTCGACAGCGCGCACCTGTGGATCAACGACGCGCTGATGGCGGTGTTCTTCTTCGTCGTCGGCCTTGAAATCAAGCGCGAGGTGCTGGCAGGCGCGCTCGCCGATGCGCAGCGCCGCCGCCTGCCGGTGATCGCCGCGCTGGCGGGGATGGCGGTGCCCGCACTGGTCTACCTCGCGGTGACGCGCGACCACGCCGGTCTCCATGCCGGCTGGGCGATCCCGGCGGCGACCGACATCGCCTTTGCCATCGGCGTGCTGGCGCTGGTGGGCAAGCGCGCGCCGCCTTCGGTGCGGCTGTTCCTGCTGACCGTGGCGATCGTCGACGACCTGGGCGCGGTCGCCGTGATCGCGCTGTTCTACACGGCCAAGATCAGCGTGGCTTGGCTGGGCGCGGCGGGCGCGGTGCTGGCCGCGATGGTGCTGCTCAACCGCCTGAACGTGCGGGCCACCTGGCCCTACATGCTGCTGGCCGTGGTGCTGTGGTACGCCGTCCTGCATTCGGGCATCCACGCCACGGTGGCGGGCGTGCTGGCGGCGCTGACCGTGCCGATGGCGCTCAACGCCCACCACGACAGCCCGCTGCTGCGGCTGGAACACGCGCTGGTTGCGCCCAACGGCTTCGTCATCGTGCCGCTGTTCGGCCTTGCCAACGCGGGCGTCGCGCTGGGGGGCACAGGCGGCAGCCCGCTCGCCCCCCTGCCGCTGGGGATCGCAGCGGGGCTGTTCCTCGGCAAGCAGGCGGGCGTGCTCGCGGCGGTGCTGGGGGCGGAAAATCTCGGCCTTGCGCAGCGCCCCGAAGGCACCACCTTCGCGCACCTGTGGGGCATGGCGCTGCTGTGCGGCATCGGCTTCACCATGAGCCTGTTCATCGCAGGGCTCGCCTTCCCCGGCGCGCCCGCGCTTGCCGAAGAGGCCAAGGTCGGCATTCTTGCCGGCTCGCTGCTCTCGGCGCTGGGCGGCGCACTGGTGCTGCGTTTCGCTCGATCACACGCGATTGATTGAGCGGATCGATCACAGCAAGGCGGCATTTGCGTGAAACCTTTGCGCCTGCCCGGCGTATCAAGCCCCGACCAGACCGACCACGTCCAAGGGGAATATCCATGCCGGGTGACAACGCCACGAAGGCCCTGATCGACAGCCTCAACGGGCTGCTAGCCGACTATTTCGCGCTCTATCTCAAGACCAAGAACTACCACTGGCACGTCGCCGGGCCGCAGTTCCGCGATCTCCACCTGCTGTTCGATGAACAGGCGGCGGAACTGTTCGCGCTGACCGACGTGATCGGCGAACGCGTGCGCAAGAACGGCGGCGCGACGTTGACCTCGATCGGGTCGATCGCGGGCAAGACCGTGATCAAGGACGACGACCGGCCCAAGGTCGACGCCATCGCCATGGTCAAGGCGCTGCGCGACGACAACGCCACGCTGGTCGACCGCATCCGCGCGGCCAAGGCGGCGGCCACCGAAGCGGGCGACAATGCCACGGAAGGCATGGCCGACGACTGGACCGACGAGGCCCAGAAGCGCGTGTGGTTCCTGACGCAGATCGCCAGCTGAGGCCTAGAACCGACCGCCCGTCCTGAGCACGAGACCATCGGGGCGGGCGGCCAGCCCCGCCGCGCGCAAGGGTGCGGCGGCTTCGGGCGAAAGCCCCGACAGCACGAGATCGGCACGCCAGCGGCCATCGCCCTGCAAGCGCAGGTCGAGCCGCTCCATGCCGCCAGGCCCACGCAAGGGCAGCAGCAGCACGGCTCCCGCACACCGCGCCTCGCCCGACAGCACCAGCGACGAGACACCGGGAATGGCGAGCGTGAGGCCGACGCGGCCTTGCGCCGCATCGCAGGCGCCGTCGTGGAACACCACCGTGACATGATCGAAGGCCGCTGACTCGACAGGCAGCGCGCCCAGCCCACCGCGCAAGGGCAGCGTACCGCTCGCCTCGCGCACACCGGCGCGCGACAGTCGCGCGGCAAAGCCTTCGCCGCGCAAGGCAATTTCGGCCCGGCCCAGCAGCAGCGGCCAAAGCGCAAGTCGGGCATCGAGATCGCCCAGCGTCAGCGGGCCATAAGCCGCATCCTGCAAGCGCCCGGCCCACACCGAACCCTGCGCCGCCTGCGCCGAAAGCCCAGCAACCCGGCCCGCCACCACGCGCAAGGGCAACAGCGCCACCAGCGCCACGACGAACAGCGCGATCAGCCCCGCCTTTGCTCCCATCGGCGCGCGCGCATCGCGCAAGGCGATCAGCCGACCGATCATGGCCGACGCACCACCAGATCGAGCATGACCGTGCCGTCGGGCGCTGGCCGCAACGTCAGGCCCTCCACGGCAAGGCCCATGCCGCCCAGACGGTCGAGCCAGCGCAGCGCGGACGAAGCCGGGACGCTGGCAATCGCGACCGCCACCCGCGCAGACCCGCGCGGCTGGAGCGACTGCACGACCAGCCCCGCCTCCTGCGCGGTTGCGGCCACCTGCTGGTCGATCGGGCCGGACGCCTTCGCCAACGGCGCGGCTTCCAGCGCCTTGATGTTTGCCACCAGCGCCGCGCTGCGCCGCACCGCCGCATCGTGCCGCGCCGTCGCGGCATCATAGGCCGCGCCGAGCGGCAGGATCAGGCCATAGACCAGCACGATCGATGCGGTCAGCGCGGCGGCAAAATCGACCATGCGCCGTTCGCGCAACGTCAGGCCCGTTCGCCATTGGATCACCCGGTTCATGGCGCGCGCACCGTCATCGCCGCGACTGTCGCGCCGGTGGGATCGGGCGCGAGCGCGGGCGGCACCGTCACCTTCCATCCCTGCCTTTGCAGCGCGACCAGCACGAGATTGATCTCCTCGGCCCGAGGGGCGGCGGCGGTGAAGCGCAAGATGCCGTCCTCGCCAAAGCCGATGTCGCGCAAGGAGACGCCGGGCACCGGACGCATCGCCGCCAGCAGCGCCGCCGTCGGTGCGGCAAAGCCCACCGCACCCTGCCCGTGCCGCGCCGCATCTGCCGCAACCAGCCGTTCCGCACTGTCGAGATCGCTGGCAGAGGGGAAGCGCTGCTGCACCAGTTCCAGCGCGACATCTTCACGCGCGGCGGCGTCCCGATCGAGGCGCACGATCAGCACCAGCATCAGCACGAGCGCGAGCAGCGCCGCGCTCGCCGCCATGCGCGCAAGGCCGCGCCAGTCGGGCAGTGTGAAGAACGAAACGCGCGGAGCGGCATAGCGTCCCTGTCTCAGATCAAGCGGCGGCGCGGCGTGGAGCGCCAGCAGGGCGACCTCGATATCGGCAGCGGCAAGGACCAGCGGTGTCCCCTCGCCCAGCATATCGAGCAGCGCCGGCTCTGCGGCAAAGGCAGCCTGCCCCGTGCGCGCCAGAGGCTGGTCGCCGAGGTCGGTCAAGACAACGCCGCTTTCGGGACGCGGCAGCACCAGCGCCGCCGGAACCAGCGCCTTTGGCACCAACCCCGCCGCAGCAGCCCCGGCGAGCCACAGGTCCATGTCGGCAGGACTCGCCACGGCGGTCAGCAAGCGGCCGTCCTGCGTCGAAGCCGCGACATGCCGATCGGCCTCAAGCTCGCCCTTCGCCGCGCCGATCCGCGCGGCGGCCAGCACCTGCGGCACCGGCAGGTCGGGCAGCGGCGCATCGCTGACCGGCGCGGCGGCGGCAGGTACCAGCAGCGTCGCGAAAGTCCCCGCAACCCACGGCGCAGGCTCATCGGGCGACCATGCACGCTCGTCGCCCAGCGCGCCGCCCGTCACCGCGCACCAGCGCCACGGTGCGCCCGCCACGGCAGGCAGCAGCGCGATCACGCCATCGGGAGGGCCTGCGACCTCCACCTCAGTCCTTCTTTGCGGTGACGTCGGCATCGAGGCCCGACCCACCGGGCTGGCCATCGGCGCCGAGCGAGTACACCTCGAACGGATGCCCTTCGTCGCCCGGAACCTTGTACTGATAGGGATGACCCCAGGGATCGTTGGGCAAGTCCTTGATGTAGCCGCCGCTGCGATAGTCCTGCGGGCTGGCGAGCCCTGCCGGAGCGGTGCGCAAGGCGGCGAGACCCTCTGCCTGCGAGGGGTAGGTTCCGAGGTCGAGGCGATACATTTCGAGCGACTGGTCGAGCGTCGCGATATCGGCGCGCGCCGCGACCACCTTGGCCTTGTCGCCCACCGGAATCACATTGTAGGCGACCACCGCCGCGAGCAGCGCCATGATGAACAGAACGACCATCAGTTCGACCAGGCTGAAGCCGCTGTCAGAGGCCTTCCCGCGCCGGCAGGCGTCGTTCTGTACCCCGTAGGTGTCGTTCGGTCGGTGGCGCATTTTCTATAGTCCGGTGAGGTTCTGGAGCTGCAGGATCGGCAGCAGGATCGCAAGGATGATCAGCGCCACGACCACGCCCATCACCACGATGATCGCAGGTTCGAGCAGCGCCATGGCAGCAGCGGTGAAGCTCTCGAACTCGCGCTCGAGATAGTCGGCGGCGCGTTCGAGCATCAGCGCCAGCTGACCCGCCGCCTCGCCGCTCGCCGCCAGATAGACCAGCAGCGGCGGGAACGTGCCCGCATCGCGCAAGCCCGTGGACAGCGAGCCGCCCGCGCGCACCTTCTCGGTGATCGCCGAAAGCGCGGCGCGCTGCACGGTGTTGGACACGGTGCGCGTGGCAAGGCGCAGGCCATCGACCAGCGGCAACCGCGCCTCGATCATCGTCGCCAACGTGCGGGCAAGGCTCGCGGCGTGAAGATCGCGCACCAGCCGCCCGGCGAAGGGCAGGCGCAATACCATGGTATCGACGCGCAGGCGGAAGGCGGGATCGCGCAAGGCGCGAACGAAACCGGCGATGCCCAGCGCCAGCGCCAGCGCGATGGCCCACCACCAGCCCGCCAGCACCTGCGACACCGCGATCACCGCGCGGGTCAGCAGCGGCAGTTGGCGGCTGGCGTTGTCGAACTGTTCGACCACGCGCGGCACGACCGAGATCATCAGCCCCGAAACGACCGCCAGCGCCACCAGCGACAGGACGATGGGATAGGCCAGCGCGGCTAGGATCTTCGCGCGCACCGCCGCCTGCCGTTCGAGCAGGTCGGCCAGCCGCAGCGCGATCGACGGCAGGCTGCCCGAGTTCTCGCCCGCCGCGACCATCGCGCGGTAGACCGGGGGAAAGCTCGCTTCCTCGCGCCGCATCGCCTCGGCCAGCGGCAGGCCCTCGACCACGCCCGCATGGACATTGCCGAGAATCGCCCGCGCGCGATCCTTCTCGGTCTGGCGGGCGATCGTGCGCAGGGACTCTTCGAGCGGCGTCACCAGCATCAGCGAGGCGAGTTGGCGCGTGAACAGCGCGAGCTGCTTGGCCGAAAGGCGGGGCGCGAACCACCACAGCCCGCTGGTGGTGGTCGCGGCATGGCGCGCAGAGGCCGCCGAATCGGCGTGGAGCGCCAGAACGTGCCACTGGCGCTGGGCCAGCTTGGCGCTGGCGGCGGCTTCGTCCGCAGCCTCCACCGCGCCGCGCTTCTCCTGCCCCTTCGGGTCGATGGCGTGATAGGCAAAGCGCGCCATCAGCCGTCCTGCCGCAGGATGCGCGCGGCCTCGGCGGCGCTGGTCAGGCCCTCCTTGACCAGCCGCCGCGCCGACTTGGCAAGGCGCGGCGCATCGGCGAAGGCGTGGCGAGCGAGCGCCTGCTCGCTGGCGTTTTCGTGGATCATCCGGCGCACGACGTCATCGACGCGCAGCGCCTCGAACACGCCGATGCGCCCGGCATAGCCGGTGTGGTCGCAGGCCGGGCAGCCCACCGCATCGCGCACCATGCGGCCCGCCTTCATCCCCAACATCTCGGCCAGCGCAGGTTCGAGCGCGCGCTCGGTGCTGCATTGCAGGCACAGGCGGCGGACGAGGCGCTGGGCGACCACGGCGCGCAGCGTGGAGGCGAGGAGGAAGGATTCCACGCCCATGTCGCGCATCCGCGTGACCGCGCCGACGGCATCGTTGGTGTGCACGGTGGAGAGCACGAGGTGGCCGGTCAGCGCGGCCTGCACCGCGATGTCGGCGGTCTCGCGGTCGCGGATTTCGCCGACCATGACCACGTCGGGATCCTGCCGCAGGATGGCGCGCAGGCCCGCCGCGAACGTGAGGCCGACCTTGGCGTTGACCTGCGTCTGCCCGACGCCATCGACCGCGTATTCGACGGGGTCTTCCACGGTCAGGATATTGCGCGCGCCATCGTTCAGCAGACGCAGCGCGGCGTAAAGCGTGGTGGTCTTGCCCGAGCCGGTGGGGCCGGTGACGAGAATGACGCCATTGGGCTCGGCCAGCGCGCGGGTGAGAATGTCCGCGCTGTGGCCATCGAGCCCGAGCGCGGCGAGATCGAGCCCTGCGTTCTCCTTGTCGAGCAGGCGCAGCACCACGCGCTCGCCCGCGCGCGCCGGCAGGGTGGAAACGCGCACGTCGACCAGCCGCCCGCCGAGCGAAAGCGAAATGCGCCCGTCCTGCGGCAGGCGGCGCTCGGCAATGTCGAGCCGGGCCATGACCTTGATGCGGCTGACCAGCACCGGCGCGACGTGCGCGGGCATCCGCAGCTTTTCCGCCAGCACGCCATCGACGCGCATCCGCACGACCAGCGCCTGTTCGTAAGGCTCGACGTGGATGTCGGACACGCCCTGGCGCAGCGCTTCGGCGATCAGCCCGTTGATCAGGCGGATCGCGGGGGCATCGTCGGCGCTGTCGAGCAGGTCTTCGGCGCTGGGCAGGCCGAAGTCCGCCCCCTCGCCACCGATGCCAAGGTCGCCCGCCATGGCCGCCGCCGCGCCATCGACGGCGTAGGTTTCGGCGATCAGCCGTTCGAACTCGGCTGGGGTGACTCGGCGCAAGGCGAGCGGGCGGGCCAGCACGCGGCGCAGTTCGAGCAGGGGCAGCGGGTCCGCACCTTCGCGCAGGACGATGGCGGCTTCGGTATCGGTCAGGCCTTCGACCAGCAGGCCACGATCGCGCGCGAAGGCGTATGGCACCGTTGGCGCGGGCGCGGGCGCGGGCGCGGGCGCGGGAGCGGCCACGTCTATACCGCCTGCCAGCGTCAGGCCCGGAGCAAGATCGGGGGCCGCTTCGTCCATCGGGTCAGGGCTTGGGCTTCGGGGTGATCACGGTGTCGGTCGCCGCCGGCGCGGGCGCCGTGGGCAGCGCGGCGCCCATGTAGTCGACGATCAGTTCGTCGATGTTCGGTTCGCGCTTGGGATCGAACGCGGTCTGTGCATCGCGGATCACGCCGTAGCGGCGGGCGGTCAGCGCGGCGCGATCGGCGCCATTCCGCATGATCGTGGGGCGGATGAAGACCATCAGGTTGGTCTTCACGTGGCTCTTGCCCCGCGATTTGAACAGTTCGCCCAGCAGGGGGACGTCGCCCAGCAGCGGCACCTTCTCGATCGTGCGGCGCTCGTTGTCGTCGAGCAGCCCGCCCAGCACCACGATCTCGCGGTCGCCCACGGTGACGGTGGTCTTGATCTCGCGCTTGTTGATGATCAGCTCGCTGTTCTGCGACGAGACAGGCCCGGCGATGGACGAAACCTGCTGGCGCAGATCGAGCCGCACCTGATCGCCCGCGTTGATCTGCGGGGTGACGTCGAGTTCGATGCCCACGTTCTGGCGCTGGATGGTGCGGAAGGTGTTGTTGTAGTTGGCCGAAGAGAGCGCCTCGCCCGTCGCCACCGGGATTTCCTTGCCGAACAGGATCGAGGCGGGGACGTTGTTGTTGGTGGTGATGTGCGGCGTCGACAGGATGTTCGAGTTCGTATCGGCCTGCACCGCGTTGATCAGCGCGCCGAAGAAGCGGTCCTTGCCGATATCGGTGGCAAAGCCGCCGAAGCCGCCCGATGCGCCGAGGATCGCGCTGGCCGCGTTCTGGCGCAGCAGGTCTGCCGTGGGCGAATTGGTGCTGGTGGTGACGGTGCTGCCGTTGATCACCGTGGTCGTCTGGTCGAGCCTGTCGGCATAGAGCCCGCCCGCCACGTCGATGATGTTGGGCGAGACGTTGGAGAAGTTGGTGACGGCAAAGGGAATGTCCTTGCCGCCGATCAGCATCTGCACGCCCAGCTTGCGCGCGACATCGTTGCTGATTTCGACGATGATCGCTTCGACCAGCACCTGTTCCTGCGGCACGTCGAGCTGGCGGACCAGTTCGGTCAGGCGGCGCTGTTCGTCGGCCGGGGCCGCGATGATCACCGCATTGGCGCCGGGATAGCGCGTGATCGTGGCGGTGCCGCGCCCGCCTTCCAGCTTGATCGGGCCGGAGCCAAGACCGCCGCTGGTGCCGCCGGTGGGGTTTATCCCTTGCGCGCCCGCCGCCTGCCCACCTGCGGCCATGGTCGAACCTTGCGTACCGCCCGTCGAGGTGCTGGAGCCGCCGACGCCGCCGAGCGAGACCGGGGCCTGCGAGCCCGAAGCCACTTCGCTGCCGCCGCTGCCGCCGACGAGGCGTTCGAGCACGGGCACGAGCACGGCGGCATCGGCATAGTCGAGCCACAGCACCTTGATCTCGCCCCCGTGCGCGGCGCGCGCATCAAGCTGGCGGGCCATGGCTTCGAGCCGGCCGAGCGTGGCGGCATCGCCGCGCAGCAGCAGCGCGTTCGAACTGTCGACCGCGACCACGCTGGCAAGCGAACGCCCGCCCTCGCCGCCCGCCGGGACCAGTTGCGTCAGCGCGGTGGCGATTTCGCGCGCCCCGGCATGTTCCAGCATCACGGTGCGGGTGGAGGACTGGTCGCGGTCGATCGAGCGGACCAGTGCGCGGATGCGGGCGAGGTTGTCGGCATAATCGACCACCACCAGCGAATTGCCCGCCTTGTTCGCGGTGATCGAGCCGTCCTTGCTGACCAGCGGGCGCAGCGTTTCGACGGCCTGCGCGGCGTCGATGGTGGAGAGGCGCACGATCTCGGTCACCATCTGGTTGCGCGCCGCGCCCTTGCTGCCGATGCGCATGGGCTGGCTGGCCGCGCCTTCGACCGGCTGGATGCGGAACGCGCCGTTGCCGGTGGGCACCGCAAGCAACCCGTTGGCGCGCAGGGTGGACAGGAACACCTCGAAATATTCCGAACGCGATAGCGCGCGATCGCTGACCACGCTGACTTTGCCCTGCACCCGCGCATCGACGATGAAGGTGCGGCCCGTGACTTCGGCGGCATCGGCGATGAAGGCGCGGATATCCGCCTCGCGCACGTTGAGCGTGTATTGCGCGTGGGCCATCGACGGGACGACGAGCGCGGTGGCGCAAAGCGCGGTGAGGAAGTGTCGCAGATTCATTGTCCCAGGGTGATCGCGAGGGGAAGCTGGCGGTCGCCGCGCTGGACGGTGACCGTGACGGTGGCGCCGGGCTTGAGCGCGCCGGCGACGAGCGCGGCGTCGCCCGCAGAGCGCACCGGCTGGCCATTGACGGCGGTGACAAGATCGCCCGGCTGGAACCCGGCAGCGCGGAAGGTCTGGCCATAGCCCTGCTGCAGCACTTCCAGACCGATGACGCGCCCGCCCGCCGCATGGGGGCCGAAACCGATCCCGCGGCGCACGGTTTCGACGGTGATCTCCCCCGCTTCGGCACGCGCGATCTTTGTCGCGCGGACGGGATTTTCGGCGACGAGCGCCTCGGCAGCGGGCGCGGGGCCCGACTGGTCGAGATAGAGCATCTCGCGCGCGCCATTGCGCGACAGCACGACGTGATCGAACGCGACGGCGGCGAGCGGGACGCCGGGCTGGACTTCGCCGCCTGCCCGAATCACCTGCTGCACCCCGTCCGCGCCCGCGATGATGGCGCTGCCCCCGCCGCCCGGCGTGGCGCGGGTGGCATAGAGCGTGAGCGCGAGGGTGGTGACGGCGCCGCTATCGGCCGGTGCGGCAGAGACCGTGCGGTGGAAGGGATCGAACGCGGCGTAGAGCGCGGCGCGCTCGGCTTGCGGGATCAGCCGGACGCTCGCGGGTTGCCAATCTCCGAGCGGCGAGAGCGGCGTCACCAGCGCCCAGACAATCGCAGCGGCGAGCAGGGCATTGATCGCGGCGAGCAGCCACCAGAGCAGGTCGTGAAAGGTCAGCGGGCGCAGTGCCGCCAGCGCCAAGCCGCGCCGTGCCACGCCATCATCCGCCGTTCGCGCCAAGGCCGCCCGATCCCCCGTCTGCAGACACGCGCCTGCGCCTGCCCCCTGTCGCATCAGCCATAACAAGCGCTTGGCGAATTACAAACGATGGCTGGCGGTGACGGGGTTAGCTGGTGGCAAAGTCTGCCTGCGCCGGGCATTCGGCGAGGCGGGATTCGAGCAGGGCCTGCGCCGCATCGGGGGCGGGGCTGTCCATGACCTGGCGGGCTAGGCCTTCGGTTTCGCGCGCCAGCGCAGCGCCTTGCGCCTGTTCGCCCGAACGTGCGCGCCAGCTTTCGGCCTCGGCGCGGAAGCTGGCGGCGCTGGCACGGTCGGTCGGCGAGGCATCGGGCGCGCTGTCGAGCATGGCGGCCAAGACGGCATTGGTGGCGGCGCAGCGCAGCGCATGCGCTGCGGCAGCAGCAGGCAGGGCCGGCGCTGGCGGATGCGGCGCGGAAAGCGTGGCGGCGGCGAGCAGCAGGAGCGTGTTCATGCGTGGACCGTGCCGCGCACGCGCAAGTCCGTCGAGAGCGTTAACCAGATGAAAACCACGCCCGTTTCGCAGCGGGACAGACTTGCCGATTTCCTTGCGCGGGCGCAGACCGGAACGTGATGTTCCACCGCCTGCCCGCCCCCGTCCACCGCTGGCTGCTGCGCACGGCGCAACCCGTGCGGCTGCGCGTGTGGGGGCTGCTGCGGCTGAAGGTGCGCGGCGCGAGCGTGCTGGCGTTCGATCCGCAAGGGCGCGTGCTGCTGGTGCGCCACAGCTATCACCGGCCCGACTGGTGGATGCTGCCGGGCGGCGGCATGGGGCGCGATCGCGATCCGGTGCGCGTGGCCACGCGCGAATTGCGCGAGGAAACCGGCTGTCGGCTCGACGGCCCGGCATGGTTCGCCACGCATCCGATGCCGACCGCGCAAGGGTGGACCAACGTGACCGAACTGGTCGCGGGAACCACGGCGGATGCCCCGCGCGTCGATGGGCGCGAATTGCGCGAGGCGCGCTTCTTCGCGCTCGACGCGCTGCCCGAACGGACCTGCGAGGGGCCGCTATACTACATCGGGCTGTGGCAGGCGTGGATGGCCGGTCAGAACGGCAATTCGGCCTGAGGCGGCGGTGCGGGCGCGCCTGGCCCGGGCGCGATCTCCTCCTCGTCATCGTCGTGCGCGCCGTCGAGCGCGGACAGCGTCAGGCCCATCAGCCGGATCGGCTGGGGCAGCGGCAGCACCGAATCGAGAATGGCGCGCGCGATGGCCGCGAACTCGGCCTTGTCGGCGACGTGACGCGGCAGCGAGCGGGCGCGAGTCATCGGCTGGAAGTCGGTGTACTTGACCTTGAGCGTCACCGTGCGGCCCTTGGCCCCGCTGCGCTCTATGCGGTCCCACACGATGTCGATGATCGTCTCCAGCGTCTCGCGCAGCACCGTGCCCGAGGACAGGTCGCGGTCGAAGGTGCGCTCGCCCCCCACCGACTTGCGCGGGCGGTCGGCGCGCACGGTGCGCAAGTCGATCGCCCGCGCCGCGCGGTAGAGGTAGTCGGCGAAGCTGCCGAAGTGTTCGCGCAAGGTCGCGATGTCGAGCGCGCGAAGGTCCGCGCCGGTGTGAATGCCCAGCCGCTCCATCTTCTCCGCGCCGCGCGGGCCGACGCCGTGGAAACGCTTGACCGGCAGGCCTGCGACGAAGGCCGCACCCTCGCCGGGGCGGATCACGCAAAGGCCGTCGGGCTTGTTCTGGTCGCTGGCGAGCTTGGCGAGGAACTTGTTGTAGGAAACGCCCGCGCTTGCGGTCAGCCCGGTTTCGGCGCGGATGCGCGCGCGGATCAGCTCGGCGATGCGCGTCGCCGACCCGATGCCCTTAAGGTCCTCGGTGACGTCGAGATAGGCCTCGTCGAGCGAGAGCGGTTCGACGTGTGGGGTGTAGTCGAGGAAGACGCGACGGATCTGCTGGCTCACGCCGCGATAGACGTCGAAGCGCGGGCGGCGGAAGATCAGGTCCGGGCACAGCCGCGCCGCGCGCACCGAGGGCATGGCCGAGCGCACGCCGAACCGGCGCGCTTCATAGCTGGCGGCGGCGACCACGCCGCGTTCCGACGAACCGCCCACGGCCACCGGCCTGCCCCGCAGCGAAGGGTCGTCGCGCTGTTCGACGCTGGCGTAGAAGGCATCCATGTCGACATGGATGATCTTGCGGAAGGCACCGCCCGAATCGACGGGCGCGCCTGCCATCCTGCCGTCCAGTTCGTGTCGATCGCCGCTCATCGCGTGTTGAATATACGATTTCGCGCTGCGGCATAAAGTCTTGGCAGTGCTGGCGAAGGGGCCCTAAGGCCTGCGCCATGTCGGGGAAGAATCAGCAAGCCGCGCCGCCTTCCACACCGGGCGCGATGGCCTATCGCGAATTCGTGGCGATGATGGCGATGATGATGGCGCTGCAAGCGCTGGCGATCGACACCATGCTGCCCTCGCTGGGCCAGATCGCCGACGATCTTGGCGTGTCCGATCCCAACCGCCGCCAGCTGGTGGTGGGCACGTTCCTGCTGGCCAGCGGCATCGGCTCGCTGGTGCCCGGCGCGCTGGCCGATCGCTATGGCCGCCGCCCGGTCGCGCTGGTCGCGCTGGCAAGCTACATCGTGCTGTCGATCGCCTGTGCCCTCGCCACCGATTTCACCGTGCTGCTGGTGCTGCGCGTGATCCACGGCTTCACTTGTGCCGGGCTGACCGTGGTGCCGAGCGCGATCATCCGCGACCGCCACGGCGGCGACCGCATGGCGCGGATGCTGTCGACCGTGTCGATGGTGTTCATGATCGTGCCGATACTTGCGCCCATGATCGGGCAGAGCGTGCTGCTGTTCGCGGGGTGGCGCTGGATCTTTGCGCTGCTGGCGGTGCTGGCCTGCGTGATGGGCGCTTGGGTGTGGTTCCGGCTGGAAGAGACGCTCCACCCCGAATTCCGGCAGGCGATCCGCCCGGCCACGATCGCGACCAACATGGGCCGCGCCGCCACCACGCGCTCGTCGATCGGCTATGTGCTGGGGTCGAGCCTCGTGCTGGCGGGGATGTTCGGCTACGTCAATTCCGTGCAACAGCTGGTGGGCGAACACTTCGGCGCGGGCGAGATGATGCCGCTGTGCTTCGGCATCACTGGCCTTGCACTGTCGCTCGCCAACTTCTTCAACGCGCGCATCGTCGAGCGCTTCGGCGCGCGGCGCGTGTCGCACACCGCGCTGGTCGCCTTCATCCTCACCGCCAGTTTGCAGGTCCTGCTGGCGATGCAGCCGCACGAAACGCTGTGGCAGTTCCTGCCGGTGATGGCGATCAACGTGTGCCTGATGGGCTTCATCGGCGCGAACTTCAGCTCGATCGCATTGCAGCCCTTCGCCGCGACGGCGGGGGCAGCCAGTTCGGTGCAGGCCTTCCTGCGCATGGCCATCGCCTCGCTGCTGGGCATGGTGATCGGGCAGGCCTACGACGGCAGCGCGCGGCCACTGGCGCTGTCGCTGCTGCTGGGCGGCCTCGCTTCTCTCGCGCTGGTGCTGTGGAGCGAACATGGGCGACTGTTCCGCCGCGTGCTGCCACCAGGCGCCGCGCGCGAAACGGTGATCGACTTTCACTGAACGCCCCCGTGGCTCAGGCGACGGCGCGTTCTCCCGATGCCAGCGCTTCGCCGATCGTGCCGGGGCGACCGAACAGATAGCCCTGCATCAGCCGGATGCCGAGCCCGCGCGCAGCCGCGACCTGGTCCTCGGTCTCAACGCCTTCCAGCGTGCAATCGATGCCAAGCTGCCACGACAGCGCCACGATCATGCCCGCAATGGCGCGCGCGCCGGGATCGGTGGGCAGCGCCGCCGACAGCGTGCGATCGAGCTTGATCATGTCGAGCGGCAGTTCGCGCAGTTGCGACAGGCTGGACCAGCCCGCGCCGAAATCGTCGAGCGCGATGCGAAAGCCGTGGTCGCGGAAGGCGCGCAACTGCAGCGCGGCCCGGCGCGGATCGGCCAGGATCGCGCGCTCGGTGACTTCGAGCGTGATCGACTGTGGCGAGGCCCCGGCATCGCGGACGATGGCGGCGATGGTGGCGGCTGCGCCATCGCGGATGACGTCGCGCGGTGAAAGGTTGATGGCAAGGCCCAGCCCGGTTTCCCACGGGCGGCATTCGGCCAGCGCGCGGGCGAGCACCACGCGGGTCAGTTCGCCGGTGCGGCGGGTCGCTTCCGCCACCGCGAGGAAGGCCGCCGGGCTCTGCCAGGTCACGCCATCGGGTGACCAGCGCGCCAGCGCCTCGACCGCGACGACGCGTCCATCCTGCGCATTGCGGATCGGCTGGTAGAGCAGGCGCAGCCGGTCATCGAGCGCGCAATCGTTGAAGCGGCGGGTGACGTCGATGCGCTGCTGCAACGCCACTTCGTCCTCAGGCCCGAACAGCACGACCGAGCCATCGCCCCGGTCCTTGGCCTTGTAGAGCGCGGCGTCGGCGCGTTCGAGCGCGCCGCTGACGCCCTGTGCACAGATCCGGTGCAGCCCGACCGATGCCGACAGGCGCAGGCTGGCGCCGTTGTGCGGGATTTCGCGGCGGATCGCATCGATCAGGCCCGCGGCGGCGGCAGCGACTGCCGGACCTTCCAGCGCGGCATCGAACATGACCGCGAACTCGTCGCCCCCGAGCCGCCCGTGCGCCACGACTCCCGACAGGGCGCCAAGACGCGCGCTGATCGTCTTCAGCGCTTCGTCACCCGCTGCGTGACCGTAAGTGTCGTTGACGTGCTTGAAACCGTCGAGATCGATCAATGCCAGCCAGGGGTGCGGCGCATCGTCCTGCGCGGCGGCAGCCATCTCCAGTTCCAGCCGATCGAGGATCGCCCGGCGATTGAGCCCCCCGGTCAGCGCATCGATCGTCGCCTGCCGCTGCGCCTCGCCCGCCAGTTGCGCGGTCTCGGCCTCGCGCTCGACCAGTTCCTGGCGTGAAAGTTCGAGTTGAACGAAATCGCGATGGTGGCCCTGCGTGATGAACAACAGGATCACGGTGACGATCACCTGCACCAGCGAGACGTAGACCGCGTTGGGGTGCCCTGCGAGCAGGAAGAACAGGCTGCTCGGAATGACGAAGGACAAGGCGAGGCGCAGCGCGGTCTGCGGCGCATGGGTCAGGCCCAGAATGCCCGAGATCATCGTGACCGCAAGCATGTAGTGGACAAGGCTGCGCGCGTCGGCGTCGCCGAACGGGTAGAGCGCAAGGCCCCAGCTGACGAACAGCAGGCCGGAAAAGCCCCCGATCCGGCTCATGTTTTCGAGATCGCGGCGCAACTGCCGCAAGCTGCGACGGCGTACGCGATACGGCAGCCAATGCACCGCACGGGAAGCCCCGAACAGGCACAGCGCGGGCCCCGCCAATACCAGCACCGTCGGCGCGCGGCCGAGGAAGCGGATCGACAACAGCAGCAGGTCGACCACCACGACCATGTAGAGCAGCGGCAGGCGTCGCGAGAGCGACTGCGCGTAGGCGCGGGTGAATGATTCGCCCTGGTGCTGGCGGAACCTCAGGCGCAGCCGGGCAAGCCTGCGCAACAGGCGCACGCGCAGCGGCCGGGCACCATGCCCCGCTTCGTCGCCCGCTTGGAGATTGCCCGTTCCCATTGCGCAGGAGTAGGGCCACCGAGGTTAACGCAGAGTCAAGACTTGCAATCGTCTGGTCGCAGGAATCATGCGGCTCAAGCGTGTGAAAGCGCGTCGATCAGCGCCTTGACCTTCTTCTGGCGCCACTGCGGCAGCGGCGCGACCAGCCAGTAACTGCGGCGGCCCGATTCGGCACCACCCAGCGCCACGACCTTGCCCGAATCGATCGCGCCCTGCGCCAGCAGCAGCGGCACGCGCGCGCGGCCAAGCCCCGCCGCCGCCGCGCTGATCGCGGTTCCGGCATCGCCGACCGAGAACTGCACCTCGCCCACGCCGCCATCGGGCGCGGGATCGCCCGGCCAGCCGATCCACGGCGCATCATCGGGCGAATCCGGCGCGACCACGGTGACCATCTCGGGCGCGCCCAGCGCGATCCCTTCGAGATCGCCCGGCCCTTCGGCCCAGCGCACCGCGAGATCGAGATTGGCCTCGGTAAAGTCGACATTGCCATCGCTTCCGACAAGGAAGAAGCGCAGCTGCGGGTTCTGGCTGCGGAACGCGGCAAGGCGGGGGGACAGCCAGGCCGCGAAGAAATCGCGCGGGCAGGCGATGGTGTAGACGTGGCTGGACTGGCCCGCCTGGATTGCCTGCACGCCCTCCTCGAAGCGCAGGAAGCCTTCGCGAAGCGCGTCGAGCCCGGCCAGCGCCTCGTCGGTCAGTTCCAGACCTTTCGAGGTGCGGCGGAACAGGACCACGCCGAGCAGGTCTTCGAGCGCGCGGATCTGCTGGCCGACGGCGGCAGGCGTCACCGCGAGTTCGTCCGCCGCGCGGGTGAACGAGAGGTGGCGCGCGGCTGCATCGAGCACGCGCAGGCCGTTCAGGGGCAGGTGCGTCCGCTTCATGGCGCTCCCTTCCGGTGCACGGCGCGGAATGTCAATCCGCGCACGTCAGGCCGCGCCCTTCAGGCCGCACGCTTCACCGACCGGCGGTGGCAGGGGCGGCCAGCGGGAAGAAGGGTATCGCCACGTCGAACAGCGACCCGTCGGCGCGCTGCATCGTGTAGTGGCCCTGCATGCTGCCATGCGGCGTGCCCAGCGGGCAGCCCGAAACATAATCGTGCGCCTGCCCGTGCCGCAGCACCGGCTGTTCGCCCACGACGCCATCGCCATCGACAAAGTTGACGAGGCCGCGACCGTCGGTGATGCGCCAGTGCCGGGTGAGCAGTTGTACCGGATCATCCCCATCGTTCTCGATGCGGATGTGATAGACCCAGAACCACTTGCCCGCATCGACCCGCGACTGTTCCGGCAGGAAGTTGACGGCGACCCGCACGGTCACCCCTTCCGTCGTCGCGGCGTGCTGGAAGAGCTGTTTCATGGCGTCCAAACTACTCCACAAGGCTCTGCGTTCCAACGACATAAATTGTCCCGCTTGCCACCGTTCCCGAGTAAACGCACAGGGGCCCGATGAACCTTCGCGTCCCTGCGATCCTGTGTGCCGCGCGCGCCCACGGCGAACATGGCGCGGTCGTGCGCCTGCTGACTGAGGATCACGGGCTGCTGGCCGCCTATGTCGCAGGCGCAAGGGGCCGCGAGTTGCGGCCCGTGCTGATCCCCGGCAACCGCGTCGAGGCCGAGATGCGCGTGCGCGGCGCCAGCCAGCTGCCCTCGGCGCGGGTCGAACTGACCGAAAGCCGCGGCGCGTGGCTGGGCGAACCGCTGGCGAGCGCCGGGATCGGCTGGGCCGTTGCGCTCACCGCCGCCACGCTGCCCGAAGGCCATCCCTACCCCGCGCTGTATGCCGCGCTGGGCGCGCTGCTCGATGCGATCTGCCATGCTCCTTCGGCGCGCGGCTGGGCGCGGGCGCTCGCCGCCTATGAAGCGCTGCTGCTGCGCGAGGTGGGCTATGGCCAGGCAGGAATGCCCCCGGCCGAGGAAGCCTGGCCTGATCTGCTCGCCCGACTCGATCGGCAGGGCAAGGCGATCGGGAACCGGCTGCTTGCCGATCGGGCCCGCGATGTTATGGGGCTGCGCGCGATTCTTCTCGACAGGTTGAAGCGCATTCCGGGCTGACCAAGGGGTGCCCGGGTTAACGAAGGGGTTACGTCCATGAAGGTTGCGGTTCTGCCGGGCGACGGCATCGGTCCCGAAGTCACGCACGAAGCGGTTCGCGTGATCGAGGCGCTGGCCCTTGGCATCGAGCTGAAGCACGCCCCCGTGGGCGGCGCGGCCTACAAGGCCTATGGCCACCCCCTGCCGCCTGAAACGCTGGAAATCGCGCGCGCCTCGGACGGCGTGCTGTTCGGCGCGGTGGGCGATCCCGATTGCGATTCGCTCGATCGCCACCTGCGCCCCGAACAGGCCATCCTCGGCCTGCGCAAGGAGCTGACGCTGTTCGCCAACCTGCGCCCGGCCAAGGTGTTCAAGGGGCTGGAGGACCATTCGGCGCTGCGCCCCGAAGTCGCCTCGGCGATCGACCTTTTGATCGTGCGCGAGCTGAACGGGGACGTCTACTTCGGCGAAAAGGGCTTCCGCACCACCCCGAACGGGGAGCGCGAGGGCTATGACATCATGTCCTATGCGACAAGCGAAGTGCGCCGCATCGCGCATGTCGCCTTCCGCGCCGCGCAGGGCCGTGGCCAGCGCCTGTGTTCGGTGGACAAGGCGAACGTGCTGGAAACCAGCCAGCTGTGGCGCGACGTGGTGATCGAGGTGGCCAAGGAATACCCCGACGTGGCGCTGAGCCACATGTACGTCGATAACGCCGCGATGCAGCTGGTGCGCAACCCCGGCCAGTTCGACGTCGTCGTCACCGGCAACCTGTTCGGCGATATCCTGTCCGATCAGGCCAGCATGTGCGTCGGCTCGATCGGGATGCTCGCCTCGGCCTCGCTGGGCGAGCGCACCACCGCACACGGCACCTTCGGCCTCTACGAGCCGATCCACGGTTCGGCGCCCGACATTGCCGGCAAGGGCTTTGCCAACCCGATGGCGACGATCCTGTCCGCGGCCATGCTGTTGCGCCATTCGCTGGGGCAGGCTGACGCCGCCGACCGCGTCGAAGCCGCCGTGGGCAAGGCGCTGGAGGACGGTGTCCTGGGCCGGGATCTGGGGGGCAGTGCGGGAACTACGGAAATTGGTGACGCGGTGCTCGAACGCCTGTAAGCGCGCCCGTCATGCTGCAACTCGCTGTCATCCTGCCGACCTTCAACGAACGCAAGAACATCGGCCTGATGGTCGAACGGCTCGACGCCGCGCTCCAGGGCATCGCCTGGGAAGCCGTGTTCGTTGATGACAACAGCCCCGATGGCACCGCCGACGAGGCGCGCCGCATTGCGCGCGAGGACCCGCGCGTGCGCGTGCTGGAACGCATCGGCCGGCGCGGGCTTGCCTCCGCCGCGATCGAAGGGATGTGCGCCACTGCCGCGCCGATTGTCGCGGTGATGGACGCCGATGGCCAGCACGACGAAAAGCTGCTGCCGCAGATGTTCGCGGCGATCAACGGCGGCGACTACGACGTGGCCTATGCCAGCCGCTTCGCCGAAGGTGCCAGCACCGAGGCCTGGGGCCGCCCCGACCGGGTGAAGGCGTCGGGCGTCGCCAACTCGATCGCGCGCAAGGTCACGGGCGTCGACCTGTCCGACCCGATGAGCGGCTTCTTCATGCTCAAGGGCGAAACGCTGCGCGCCGACGCGCACCGCCTGTCGGGCGTGGGCTTCAAGATCCTGCTCGACATCCTCGCGACCGTCGAAGCACCGCTGCGGATCAAGGAGTTCCCGATGAACTTCTCGGCGCGGATGGAAGGCGAATCCAAGCTCGACCGCACCGTCGTGTTCGAGTTCCTGATCGGCCTCTACGACAAGTGGCTGGGCCGGATCATCCCGACCCGCTTTGCGCTGTTCGGCACCGTCGGCGCGCTGGGCGCGGTGGTTCACCTGACCATGCTGTCGCTGGTGCTGCGTCTGTTCGGGACCGAGCTGCAGGTCAGCCATTATCCCAAGGAAACCGCGTTCATCGTCGGCCAGACCGTGGCCGCGCTGACCGCGATGACCTTCAACTTCGTGCTCAACAACGAGCTGACCTATTCCGACAAGCGCCTGCGCGGCTGGGGGCCCTATGCGCGCGGCTGGCTCAAGTTCGCGGCAACCTGCGCCTTCGGGATGCTGGCCAACATCGGCGTATCGACCGCGCTGGTGCGCGTGGGCGTGCACACCTATCCCGCCGCGATCGCGGGCATCGTGCTCGCTTCGGTGTGGAACTTCGCGCTGTCGAGCAAGTTCGTGTGGGGCAAGTACGGCTGATGTGCCCCGCCGTCAGCGCCAGCTCCTGAGCCACATCCAGTCGACGTAGGAGTTGGCGCGCGGCAGTGCCGCCGCCGACAGGATCGGGTAGAAACCCACGAACAGGACAAGCGCCAGTCCTACACTGGCGCGCACCGGCCAGCGCCGCCCGGTCTCCCACCAGCGCGCCAGCACCAGGGCCAGCGCCGCGACGAGGAACATGCTGGCGAGCGCGTAATGGTAGTAGAACTGCACCGGCTTGCCGTTGGTCGCCCAGAACACCAGCGCCAGCGCATAGAGCAGCGCCACGCCCCGCCGCAGCCTGTCGCCCTTGAGCCCGTCCCACGCGCACAGGGCCAGCGCGGGCAGGCCCGCCAGCATGGTGAACGGGTTGCCCAGCATCAGCACCCCGCGCTGTGCGCCGTCGATGTTCTCGTAGAGGAACCAGATCGGGCGGATATCGAGCACCCACTGCCACCACCGGCTCATGTAGGTGTGCGGCTTCACCACGCTGTCCTGCAGTTGCAGCATGTAGCCCTGCCAGGGGATGAGTCCGCGCAGCGTCATCGGCTGGACCTGATAGAAGAAGGCAGGCGCGAACGTGGCGAGGTAGACCACCACCGGCCACAGCCCCAGCCATACCCCCGCCTCGATCAGCGAGACCCCCGGCACCGGCCCCGCGCCGCGCGCGATCAGGACGCGCCCGCGCTCGCCCCGGCCGAGTGCCTGCCAGCGATCCCATGCGAACAGCAGGCCGGGCGCGACCAGCAGCGGCGCGCCGTTCCACTTGGCCCCCAGCGACAGGCCCATGAACAGCCCGCACAGGATGAGGTGCAGGCGGCTGCCTTTGCGCCACGCCAGCGCCCACTGCCAGAACGCGCACGCCATCATCGCCAGCATCGTCATGTCGAGCATGGCGATACGGCTGAGGATGAACCACACGAAATCCGAGGCGAGCAGCACCGCGAACAGCAGCGTCGCCGCGCGCGACCCGCTGGCCCACCATACCGCGCGGGCCGCAGCGAACAGGCCGATCGCGCCCAGCACCGCGCTGGGGAAGCGCCAACCGAAGGGCACGTCGCCGAACGCGCGCATCCCCAGCGATATCATCTCTTTGGCCAGCAGCGGGTGTTCGGGATTGAACCGCCGGGTCAGGTCGATCAGCCGCCGCGCTGCGGGCAGGTAGTGGATTTCGTCGAACATCGGCTTCGACGGGATGGCAAGGCGATGCAGCGCCAGCGCGAAGAACGCAGCGGTGATTGCCAACAGCCAGGGAAGCGGGTCGCGCGCATGCGACGAAGGGGGCGAAAACGTCATCTGGGCAGGCAGATAGGCCATTTGCCGCCCCCCAAGCAATCCCGCCCGCTTGCGCCTTGCCGCACCGGAAACTAAGGCCATGCCCCATGAAGCGCACAACCGGCCAGGACCGTTCGATCACCACCCAGTGGCGTCCCGCAACCCAGGCGATCCGCGCCGGCACCTGGCGTTCGGACATGGGCGAGACCAGCGAGGCGCTGTTCCTGACCTCGGGCTTTTCCTACGACAGCGCAGGCGTGGTCGCCGCGCGCTTTGCCGGCGAAGACGACGGCATGACCTATTCGCGGGTGCAGAACCCGACGGTGCAGATGCTGGAAGAGCGCATCGCCGTGCTGGAAGGCGCGCAAAGCTGCCGCGCGCAGGCGAGCGGCATGGCCGCTATGACCACCGCCCTGCTGTGCCAGCTTTCGGCAGGCGACCACGTGGTCGCCGCCAAGGCCGCGTTCGGATCGTGCCGCTGGCTGGTCGACAACCTGCTGCCGCGCTTCGGCATCACCGGCACCACCATCGACGCCGCCGACAATGCCGCGTGGGAAGCCGCGATCCGGCCGAACACCAAGGTGTTCTTCTTCGAAAGCCCGGCCAACCCGACGATGGGGCTGGTCGACCTCGAATTCGTCTGCGGCCTCGCCCGCAAGCACGGCATCGTCACCGTGGTCGACAACGCCTTTGCCACCAGCGCGCTGCAGCGCCCGATGGACTTCGGCGCGGACGTGGTTGCCTATTCCGCCACCAAGATGATGGACGGACAGGGCCGCGTGCTGGCGGGCGCGGTCTGCGGTTCGCGCGATTTCATCGAAGGCGTGCTGCACCCCTTCCAGCGCAACACCGGTCCGAATTGCGCGCCGTTCAATGCGTGGGTTGTGCTCAAGGGGCTGGAAACGCTGGACCTGCGCATCCATCGCCAGAGCGAGAACGCGCTCAAGGTCGCGCGCTTCCTCGAAACCCGCGTGCCGCGCGTGCTCTACCCGTTCCTGGAAAGCCACCCGCAGTTCGCGCTGGCGCAAAGGCAGATGAAGGCGGGCGGCTCGATCCTGTCGATCGAACTCGATGGTGGCCGCGCCCAGGCCCACGCCCTGCTCGACGCGCTGGAGCTGATCGACATTTCGAACAACATCGGCGATTCGCGCTCGCTGATGTGCCACCCGGCCTCGACCACCCACCACGGCGTCGGCCCCGAAACCCGCGCCGACATGGGCGTGGGCGAAGGGATGCTGCGCCTCAACGTCGGACTCGAGGATGCCGACGACGTGATCGACGATCTTGATCAAGCCCTGATCAAAGCAGGTCTGTAAAATACTGTAAAAACAAGTTTTTATCCGATTGCATCCCCTCCGCGAGCGCGTAGAGTGCTGGCGGGTGGGGTTGTCATGGGAGCGCGCGCATTGCTGGCGGAAGCCCACCTCTCCGCAATCATCCAGTCTTCCGACGACGCGATCATCAGCAAGCGGCTGGATGGGACGGTGATCAGCTGGAATCCGGCGGCGACCCGCATCTTCGGCTGGTCCGAGGACGAGATGGTCGGCCAGTCGATCCGCAAGCTGATCCCCGCCGACCGCCAGGCCGAAGAAGACGAAATCCTTGCCCGCATCGGCCGGGGCGAACGCGTGCGCAGTTTCGAGACGATCCGCCAGCGCAAGGACGGCAGTCCGCTTTACGTGTCGCTGACGGTCTCTCCCATCCTCGATCCCGATGGCACGATCATCGGCGCGAGCAAGATCGCGCGCGACGTGACCGAGCGCCACGCGGTGCAGGCCGCGCGCGACGAAAGCGAGCTGAAGTTCCGGATGCTGGCGGACAACATCTCGCAACTGGCGTGGATCGCCGCGCCCGATGGCGGCCTGATCTGGTACAACCGGCGCTGGTACGATTTCACCGGCACCACCTTCGACCAGATGAAGGGCTGGGGCTGGGTCACCGTCCATCACCCCGATCATCTGAGCCGCGTGCGCGAACATTACGACACCTGCATCGCGACGGGCACGGAGTGGGAGGACACGTTTCCGTTGCGCGGCAAGGATGGGCAGTTCCGCTGGTTCCTGTCGCGTTCCAAGCCGATCAAGGACGCCGCCGGCCACATCGTCAACTGGTTCGGCACCAATACCGACGTCACCGAACTGCTTGAAAAGGAAGAGCAGATCCGCGTTCTGCTGATGGAAGTGAACCATCGGTCGAAAAACCTGCTCTCGGTGGTCCAGGCGCTCGCCCGGCGTTCGGGCAGCGGCGACACGGCTTTCCTCGAACGCTTCGAGAACCGGCTGGCCAGCATGTCGGCCAACCAGGACCTGCTGGTGCGGCGCGGCTGGGCCACGATCCCGATGCGCGAGCTGGTCGAGGCGCAGCTGGCCATCCTCGGCAACGAAAGCCGTGGCCTCGCCAAGACCTGCGGCCCTGACTTCGACCTTTCGCCGCGCAGTGCCGAGATCATCGGCATGGCGCTGCACGAACTGGCCACCAATGCGCTCAAATACGGCGCGCTGTCGAAGACCGGCGGCGAAGTGTGGCTTTCGTGGGAAACCACCGCAGCCGACCGGCTGCGGATCGAATGGCGCGAAACGGGTGGCCCGGTGGTGCGCGCGCCCGAGGCTTCCGGCTTTGGCACGACGCTGATCCGCCACATTCCGGCGCGCAGCCTCAAGGCGGATGTCACGCTGGACTACGCCCCCACGGGCCTCGTCTGGCGGCTGGAGTGCGAGGGCGCTATTGCGCGCAGCCTTTCGAGCTGAGCCCGGGCCTCAGGCCCGAGCGGGGTCTCGGACCGGAACTTGCCCGCGGGCATCCTGCCCGGCGGCTTCGTCCAGTTCCTGCCGGTCGCGGGTGATCAGTGCGTTTTCGCCGCGCCCCATGGTCCAGTTGCGGCCGAGGCGCACCTTGTGGTTGGGCGCGCACCAGATCTCGCCGGTGGCGTCGATCGCGGTGACCCAGATCAGGTTATGCTCTTGGCCATAGTCGATCATGCCGATCGCATAACCATCGCCTTTGCCCAGGACGTGTAGCGGAATCGTCGGGTTGAGTTGCGTAAACACGGGAAGCGGGACTCCATTGGATCGGAAATCCCAACTTCGCAGACATGGCTGTGGTTCCGCGCGCTGTGCCGCGGCCGCGTTCAGCCGACGGCGGTGTCGCTGGCGGCGGCGCCCGGATCGACCGCGGTGGTCTTGCCTTCGAGCGCGGCCAGCCGCTCCTTGAGCGCATCGACTTCCTCGCGCGCGGTCACGGCCATTTCCTTAACCGCGTCGAATTCCTCGCGGCTGACGAAATCGAGACCGCCCATCGCCTCGCGCAGCTTTTCGCGTGCGGTGGCCCCGGCTTCACGGCTCATGCCGGCGAACGTGCCGGCGGCGCCGTTCAGCAGCTTGACGAAATCGGCGATCAGCGGGTTTTCGCTCTGCATTGTATGACCTTCGCAACGGTTGCGCCGCGTCAGGCTGCGCGGCGGGGATCGTCTCGCCTAGATGGTCGCAAGCCCCCACCCGCGCAAGCCCCACCTGCCATGCCAGCCCCCACACCTGCCATTCCAGCCAACGCGCAAGCGCGTCAAAGCTCGACCCGCACCGCCGCGCCGCTGCCGCGCACCTGTTCGGCATCGGGGTTCAGTTCGACGAACTGCCAGTTGAGCACGGCGGCAAAGCAGATCCACGCAAGGTAGGGCAGGAGCAGCAGCCCGGCCAGCGGGCGGATGCGGGTGAACGCCACGAAGGTGACCAGCACCGCCACGATCATCGCCACGATCACGCCAAGGGCCAGCCGGGGCTGGTGCAGCGCGAAGAACACCGGGCTCCACGCCAGGTTGAGCGCCAGTTGCAGGACAAACAGCACGATGGCGAGCCCGCGCAGCCGCGCGCCCCACGCCGCGATGACCATGGCCAGCGCCACGCCCATCAGCACATAGAGCACGCTCCACACGATCCCGAAGGCAGCGGGCGGCGGATAGATCGCAGGCTTTTCCAACGCGGCGAACCACGCGTTGGCCGGGCCGCTGCCCGCCGCGAAACCCGACAGCAGGCCAAGGCCGAGCACCAGCGGTACGGTGAAGAGGGACCAGCGCAGCAGGCTGGCGCGCAACTGCGCGCGGGAAGCGAGATATCTCATGATGCCCTTGCGACGACCCCCTCGATTCGTGCCGGTTCGGCAACGCATATGGGCGGGGATATTGGCGGGAGGCTGCCGATCAGGCAATTCCCCCTATGGTCCGGTGCGGCGTTCAATCCCGGGACGCCGAAATCAGGAACTCGATATTGCCTTCCGGGCCGGTGATCGGGCTTTCGACAATGCCCTGGATGGCCCAGCCCTCGCCTTCCAGCCACTGCCGCACTTCGTCGCAGACGCGCGCGTGCAGGCTTGCATCGCGCACCACCCCGCCCTTGCCCACTTCCGTGCGGCCCACTTCGAACTGCGGCTTGATCAGCGCGACCAGCCGCGTCGGCCGTGCCGCCAGCGCCAGCGGCACTTCCAGCACCTTGCGCAGGCCGATGAAGCTGGCATCGCACACCACCCATGTCGCGGGGCGATCGATGTGGCCGGGCGTCAGGATGCGCGCGCTGGTCTGTTCGAGCACCGTCACGCGCGGGTCCTGCCGCAGCTTCCACGCCAGCTGGTTCGTGCCCGAATCAACCGCGAAGACATGCTCGGCACCCTTTTGCAGCAGCACGTCGGTGAAGCCGCCGGTCGAACTGCCGATGTCCATCGCGGTGACGCCTGCGGGATCGAGGCCGAAATGCTCGATCGCGTGGGCGAGCTTGATGCCCCCGCGCGAGACCCACGGATGATCGCGCCCGCGCACGTCGAGCGGCGCATCGGCGGCGATCGGCTGGCCTGCCTTGGCGATCTTGGTCTCGCCCGAAAAGACGAGGCCAGCCAGGATCAGCGCCTGTGCGCGGGTGCGGCTTTCGACAAGGCCGCGATCGACCAGCAGCTGGTCGACGCGCTGCTTGGGCCCTGCCGAAGCTTTGGGAGGACGGGGCGAGGCTGGGCGGGTTGAGGTCACGGCACGTCTCTTCCATAAGCCGGGCATGAAGATCAACCACGCGCACCTTGCCTCGTTCGTTTCGCTTGCGCTTTCGGCCACGCTGGCGGGCTGCGCGGCAGTGCCCGTGGCCGCTCCGCCCCCGCCGCCCGCGCCCGCGCCGCGTCCCGCTCTCCCACCGCCCGCCGCCGCGCCCGCGCCGAAGGATTGGCGCGATGCGCCGCAAACGCCGGGGGATTGGCGCTATGCACCCGTCGCAGGCGGCAGCGAGGCGCGCTTCGGGCCGGCAGGCGGCGAGGCGCTGGCCGTCTTGCGCTGCGACCGGGTCGCGCGGCGGGTGACCCTGGCCCGCAACGGCGCCGCCAGCGCGCCCGTGCCCGCCTCGATCACCACCACGAGCGAGACCCGCCCGCTGAGCGCCGCGCCGGTCGCCGGGGCCAGTCCGCCGATGGTGGCGATGGCGTTCGCCAGCAGCGACCGCCTGCTCGATGCCATGGCCTTCAGCCGGGGCCGTTTCATCTTGGATGTCAATGGCTTGCCCACGCTGGTCCTGCCCGCGTGGGCCGAAGTGGGCCGCGTGGTGGAGGATTGTCGCTGATCGCGGGAGCCGCAGCCGGAACGCGGCGCGAAGCCCCTATCCTGACGTCAAAATAATTTCATGCAAGACTTGTTGTTGGCCTCCGGATGACTCACATTGCCTTCAAGATCGAAGCAGGCTGAAGGCCTTTCGATCCAGCCACGAGAGTGGTGACTTTGGCTCAACAGCGCGAAAGGAGGTGATCCGATGTCTCATGGTTCAGCAGAGAGGTCGGTACAGTCCCGCGCGAGGCATTATCGCTGAGTTTCGATTAAGCGATAAAGGCTTCGTGGGCGGCACTTCCGGCCGCTGACCATGCGAAGGGCCGCTCCGGATTGACCGGCGCGGCCCTTCACATTTATTACATTCCCCTTGCTTCTTACGCAACAATCGTTCACGGAGCCGGCTCCATTACGATTCCAGGCAAGGAAATCCAAGCAATGGCGACGACCGCCGAAACCGCCCTTTCCTTCAAGCATCATCCCCACCCCGCCCCGCTGGCGGTGGATGCGCGGGCAGCGGTGCTGGCGGATCCCGGGTTCGGCCGCGCCTTCACCGATCACATGGTGGAGATCGACTACACCGAGGGACGCGGCTGGCATGATGCGCGCGTGGCGCCCTATGGTCCGATCCCGCTCGATCCGGCAGCGGCGGTGCTGCACTATGCCCAGGAAATCTTCGAAGGGCTGAAGGCTTACCGGCTTGCCGATGGCGGCATCGCGCTGTTCCGTCCGCACGCCAACGCCGCGCGCTTCAACGCCTCGGCCCGGCGCCTTGCCATGCCCGAACTGCCCGAACACCTGTTCGTCGAAGCCGTGCGCCAGCAGGTGCTGGTCGACAAGGACTGGTTCCCCACGGTCGAGGGCGGCTCGATGTACCTGCGCCCGTTCATGTTCGCCTCTGAGGCGTTCCTCGGCGTTCGCCCGGCGAAGGAGTACAAGTTCCTCGTCATCGCCAGCCCTGCGGGCAACTACTTCAAGTCGGGTTCGCCCGCCGTGTCGATCTGGGTGTCGGACTACACCCGCGCGGCGCCGGGCGGGACGGGCGCGGCCAAGTGCGGCGGCAACTATGCCGCCAGCCTCGTCCCCACCGCCGAAGCGTTCGCGCGCGGGCATGATCAGGTGCTGTTCCTCGATGCCGCGGAGCACAAGTGGATCGAGGAACTGGGGGGCATGAACCTGTTCTTCGTGTTCGACGACGGCTCGATCCTGACGCCCGAACTGACCGGCACGATCCTGCCCGGCATCACGCGCGAAAGCCTGCTGAAGCTGGCGGCCGAGGAAGGCCTGACCGTGCGCGAGGGGCGCTACAGCCTCGACCAGTGGAAGGCCGACGCCGCTTCGGGCAAGCTGCTGGAAACGTTCGCTTGTGGCACCGCTGCGGTGGTGACGCCGGTGGGCAAGGTCGCGGGCCGCGATGGCGAATTCACGATCGGTTCGGGCGGGCCCGGCCAGCTGACGCAGAAGCTGCGGCAGAAGCTGGTGGCGATCCAGCGCGGCGATGCCGAGGACACCCACGGCTGGGTGGAGCGCATCGCGTAAGCGACACCTAGAGGCACCTGAACGACACCTAACGGCACCTGACCGCACCGGAGACGCACATGACCATATCGTTCGAAGGCCGCGTGGCCATCGTCACCGGCGCGGGCGGCGGGCTGGGCCGCGACTATGCGCTCGAACTCGCGCGGCGCGGCGCAAAAGTGGTCGTCAACGACCTCGGCGGCAGCCGCGACGGCATGGGTGCGTCGGATAGCGCGTTGAAAGTCGTGGAAGAAATCGAGGCGCTGGGCGGCGAGGCCATGGCCAACGGCGGCTCGGTGACCGAATACGAGCAGATGGTCGAGATGGCCGCGCGCGTGAAGGAAAGGTGGGGGGGGATTCACATCCTCGTCAACAACGCCGGGATCCTGCGCGACAAGAGCTTTTCCAAGATGGACCCGGTCGATTTCGAGACCGTGGTCAAGGTTCACCTGACGGGCGCCGCCTTTGCCACCAAGGCGGTGTGGGACACGATGCGCGAGCAGGCCTATGGCCGCATCCTGATGACGTCGTCCTCGACCGGGCTGTTCGGCAACTTCGGCCAGACCAACTATGGCGGGGCCAAGCTGGGCGTCGCGGGCATGACCAAGACGTTGTATCTGGAGGGGGCCAAGTACAACATCCGCGTCAACACGCTGGCCCCGGTGGCGGCGACGCGGCTGACCGAGGACATCTTCCCCGAAGCCGCCTTCGCCGCGTTCTCGCCCGAAAAGGTGGTGCCGGCCGCGCTCTACCTCGTGTCCGAGGATGCGCCGACCAACGCCATCGTGGGCGCGGGTGGCGGGGCGTTCCATTGTTCATGGGTGACCATGAACCCGCCGGTGGTCCTGCCCGAAGACGAGCAGACGCTGGAAGGCTTTGCCGCCGCGTGGAACCGCATTTCCGACCGCATCGGCGACTTCGTGCCGCAATCGGGCGGCGAGCAATCGGGCGTGATCCTGAACGCGCTGGCCGCCGCGCTGAAGGGGTAGCTTGCCCGCATCGGGGTTTTCCTTGCCCTTTACCCCGCCGCACTTAAGTTCTGTGGCCGGAGAGGAAGAAAACGCCATGCCCGACGAGATCGAAGCGCCCCGGCTGCCCCCGCTGATCAAGGCTGCGCGGCGCCTGCGCTGGTTGCTGCCGCTGTTCGGCATTTCGCTCGCCGCGTTCACGCTGCTCGACCGGATGGGCCTGGCCGATCCAGCGCATGGCGCGGTGGCGGTGACGGCCAGCGTCGCGCTGGTCCAGCTGGCCGCGGCATTCCTGTGCGTGGTGGTCTCCGCCATGTGGCTGCACGCGGCGAGCGCCAACCTCGCCGCGCGCGGGGTGGCGATGCAGCATTCGCCGCGTGGCGCCTGGGCCTGGTACTTCCTGCCCATCGCCAACTTGTTCATGCCCTATCGCGCGATGAAGGAGATCTGGGCGGAAAGCCTGGGTGCGGACGACAGTTTCGCCGGATCTTCCGACCCGCTGCTGGTGCGCTGGTGGTCGGCCTGGATCGTGGGCAACATGGCGATGTCGATGGCGGCGCGGATCGACGCGATCGGCGGCAGGAGCATGGGCATGGTGCTGGACGCGGTGGGCGTGGCCGCGCTGTTCGCGGCAGGGCTGTTCTTTGCCCGCATCGTCGCCACGGTGACGCGCGCGCAGACCGGGCAAGCCGAAGCGGCTACGTTCGCCTGAGGGCGGCGTCCCTGACCGGCTTGTTCTCGCAGGTGCCGGGTGTAGCGCCGACGATCCGCATGGTCCGCAGCCGCGCGACGACTTCCTGCGGGCCAAGCGCATGGGCCGCGCCCGTGACGGGATCGATCAGCAGCGGGGCGGCACAATCGCGCGAGGGCCGGGGCCCATCGGGGCCGGACGGCTGCGTGAGCAGCATCAAGGCGGCATTCCCGTGCGCATCGTCGCGATAGAGCACGCGCAGAACCGGCGTTGCGCCCGATGCGGGCTGGCGCGGCTGCGGCTGCGGAGAGCAGGCGGCGAGCGCCAAGCACGCGCCGAGCAGCATGGACAAGCGCAAGGTCAGTCCTCGACCACTTTCAGCAGCTTGCGTTCGAGCAGGGCGAGCACGCCGGGAAGATCGTGCCCACGCTTGAGCACCTGCCCCGCTTCGCCATAGAGCGCCCACATGCCCTGCCGCTGGCGCAGCGCGGGGCGCTTTTCGATCCGCGCGGTGGCGCGATCGGCGCTGCGGCGATAGGCGGAGAAGCTGGCCGCGTCCTTGTCGAAATTGAGCGCGTAGTCCTTCCACAATCCCGCCGCGACCATGCGCCCGTAAAGATCGAGGATGCGCATCAGCTCCAGCCGGTCGAACCCGACCTGCAAGACCGGGCGCGCAACCGGGAGCGGAACGACGTTGGCGAGCGAGATCGCCGGGTCTGGTCCCTGCCCGCTCAGTTGCGGCTTCCTCGACGGGTACTGGTGGGCGCAGGCTCGGGCGCTTCACGCGCGATCAGCGCCGCGACTTGCGCCTTGAGCGTGGCGACTTCGGCTTCGAGTTCATCGACCCGGCTACCGCCATCGGGCTCGCACGGTTCCCGGCACGGGGTGCCGTACGGAATGAAGTCCTTGAGCCAGGTTTCGACGGGGACGAGCGTCGAGCGCGCCTTGAGCCCGATCATGGTCGCGCCTTCGGGCACGTCATCCGTCACGACCGCGTTGGCGCCGACGCGAGCACGCGCGCCGACGGTGATCGGCCCGAGCACTTGCGCGCCCGAACCGAGGATCACGTTGTCGCACAGCGTGGGGTGACGCTTGCCCGGCACGCCATTGGCGGGGTTGGTGCCGCCCAGCGTGACGCACTGGTAGATTGTCACGTTGTCCCCGATCTCCGCCGTTTCGCCGATCACGGTGAACCCGTGATCGATGAACAGGTGGCGGCCGATCTTCGCACCCGGATGGATATCGATCGCGGTCAGTATCCGCGAGACGTGGTTGACGAGGCGGGCGAGGAAGTACAGCTCGGCTTCGAACAGCCAGTGCGCGACGCGGTGGAAGGCCACCGCCCACAGCCCCGGATAGAGCAGGATTTCCCAGCGCGAACGCGGCGCGGGATCGCGCGCGCGGATCGAATCCAGATAGGCGATCAGGCTGTCGAACATGGTACGCGCAATCTTCCCCTGTTTTGTTCCGCTTGGCAAGCCGCGTTGCCGAATGCCCACCCCGCTGCGACTAACGCTTGCTGCGCAAGCGCAAGTCTCGCTCCCCTCCCGCAGGCGGGAGGGGCTGGGGGTGGGTCTTCACAGCGCGATGCTGCCAAGCCCCCTAGAGCAAGCGCGGCTGGAATTCGCCGCCGGTCGCGCCGTGCACGCGCTCGGCCAGAGCGTCGCGCACGAGCGATATGGTGACGCCCGCCTTGCGCTCAAGGGAGAGGCGGTCGATTGTTTCGACCAGTGCCTCGGCGGCGGCGTGGCTGCGTTCGATGCGGGGCAGCAGCCATGCGAGGACGCCCTCGCCCAGCACCAGCGAGCGCCGGGCGGCGTGTTCCTCGATCAGCGCGCGCAGCATCAGGTCGTCGGGGGCGGCGATCTCGATCAACAGCGCTGCACCGATGCGCGAGGCGAGATCGGGCAGCGTGATCTTCCATTCGCCGGGCAGGCGGGAACTGACCAGGAGCAGCGGACGCCCTTCGGCCTGGGCGCGGTTCCAGCGGTGGAAAAGGGCGTTCTCTTCCATGCGATCGGCATCGTCGACCACATCGCCCGCGCCCGATTGCGCAAACCAGCGCGCCAGCAGGCTCTTGCCCGAACGCGGCGGTCCGGCGAGCACGGCGGTGTGGAAAGGCCAGTCCATGCTCGCACCCAGTGCGGCCAGCACGGGATCGAGCGAGGGCCCGGTGACGATCCGGCCCGCGCCGGTGGCGGCACTGGAGAGGGGAAGCGCGATCTGGCTCATGGTTGAGCGGGGTGCCTGCCGCCTACTTGCGGATGACGAGGGCGCCCGCGCCTTGCGTCACCTTCCAGCCTTGCGCGCGCAGGGCGGCGGCGAGTGCGTCCAGTTCGCCCGCATACGTCACGCGCATGACCGACATGCCGCCGACCGCAAGCGAGGTGACGGTTGCGCCCTGCACGCCCGGCACGGAACGCACCGCGACGAGACCGCCATCGAGCGCGGCGGCATCGGGGGTGACGAACTGGACGGTAAAAGCCTGCGCCTGCGCGGCGGTGGTGGCCGTGGGCGCCGGCTGGCCCGCCTCTGCCGTGGTCGGCGCGGTGCGCGTGAGCGCGCCGGACTTTGCCAGCACCTCGTCGATCAGCTTCGGGTCGATCTCTGGCTGGACCAGGAGCGTCGAATCGGGCGCCAGGCGTCCGGCGGTAAGCGCCTGTGCGTAAAGGCCGTCGATGCGCCGGACCGCTTCGGCCAGCATCGCGGGGAGCTTGTCCTCGCTCTCCGCCGTCATCTGGAAGCTGCCGAGGAACTGGTTGTCCGGGCCAAAGCGCGCGGCGAAGGTGCCGCGCACGGGGCCGCCGGGGAACTGCCGTTCCAGCCGGGCGATCGGGATGACGACGTCGGCCGCGCCGAATTCGTCGAGGATCAGGCGCCACCAGTTGCGGCTGCGGCGGGTCAGCTGGCCTTCGGTGAGCAGCAGCGAATCGGCGCCCGAGCCGGTGGGGCGGACGTAGTCGATCACGCTCTGCCCGGTGCGGAACTCGGCCCACGCCTTCTGCCAGGGGGTGCGCGTCTCGAACACCGAGCCGACGCCGCCCTGATAAAGCACCGGGATCACCAGCATCGGCGCGGAATGCGCGATCTGCCCCTGCATCCCGAGGTAGCCGCCGGTACGCGCGCGATCGAAAATCACGCCAAGCTTCGCGATGTAACGGTGCGGGCCGACCTGTTCGTTTTCGACGACGATGGCCGAGACCATGCCATCGAGCGTGCCCGCATCGAGCGCGGGGGCGGCGCCGCCTGCTCCGTTTTTCGCCCACAGCTGTTCCCAGCCTTTGCGCTGCGCCTCGCGCCAGCCCGCGGCGCGCGCGGCTTCGGCGTTGTCGCCGGTGGCGTTGACCTCGATCCCCGAGACTTCGAAGTCGCCCGTGCTGGCGATCGGCGGGATGCCGCGATCACCTTCGATCTGCGCATAAAGCGCAACGCCCGCAAGACCGAGCGCCGCCGCTCCGGCGAGACCGAGCAGCGCCTTGCGCGGGAACGACACTCGATTCGGCAGGCTGGAAACGGCCAAGGGAACTCCGCAAGGACAGCGGCAGGCCACGAAAATCCGCAAGCTGCCGAAAGCTCCGCCGCTTTTGCCCAAGGGCGAGTGGAAATCCAAGCGGAAAGGCGCTAGGCGCTCGGGCCATGGCTTCCGACGACAACAAGCAGCAGTCCTATTCCTACGAACAGGCAGGGGTGAACATCGCCGCCGGCAACGCGCTGGTGAAGGCGATCGGCCCGCTCGCCAAGGCGACGGCGCGGCCCGGCGCCGATGCCGAGCTGGGCGGCTTCGGCGGGTTCTTCGATCCGCGTGCGGCAGGTTATAAGGACCCGCTGCTGGTGGCCGGCAACGACGGCGTGGGCACCAAGGTCAAGCTCGCCATCGACCACGACCGGCACGATGCGATCGGCATCGACCTCGTGGCGATGTGCGTCAACGACCTGATCGTGCAGGGCGCAGAACCGCTGTTCTTCCTCGATTACTTCGCGACCGGAAAGCTCGACAACGGCGTGGCCGAGCGCGTGGTGGCGGGCATCGCAGATGGCTGCAAGCTGGCCGGTTGCGCGCTGATCGGCGGCGAAACGGCGGAAATGCCGGGGATGTACGGCGATGGCGACTACGACCTGGCAGGCTTCTGCGTGGGCGCGGTGGAGCGCGGCGAGCAGCTGACCGGCGACAAGGTGGCGGCCGGCGACGTGCTGCTGGGCCTTGCTTCGTCGGGCGTGCATTCGAACGGCTATTCGCTGGTCCGCCGCCTGGCCGCCGACAAGGGCTGGAAGCTCGACCGTCCGGCGCTGTTCGACAACGAACGGCTGCTGATCGATTATCTTATCGAACCGACGCGGATCTACGTGAAGACACTGCTGCCGTTCATTCGTGCGAACCGCATCCATGCGCTGGCGCACATCACCGGCGGCGGGCTGCTGGAGAACGTGCCGCGCGTTCTCCCTGCGGGCCTGCACGCCCGCATCGACGCCGATTCGTGGGAGCAGTCACGACTGATGGCGTTCCTGCAGGCGCAGGGCAACATCGAGCCGAAGGAAATGGCACGTACCTTCAACTGTGGCATCGGCATGGTGCTGGCAGTGGCGGCGGACGAGGCCGACCAGTTGGCGCGCGATCTGGGCGCGGCCGGCGAGACCGTGTTCCGCATCGGCGAGATCGTAGCAGGCGACAAGGGCTGCACCGTGTTCGGCAGCGCCGAGGCGTGGTCGGCGCGCGAGCCGTGGGAAGCTGTGCATCTTGGCTGAAAAGGCGAAAGTCGCCGTCCTGATTTCGGGCAGTGGCACCAATATGGCGGCGCTGCTTTATGCCAGCCGCCTGCCCGATTGTCCTTACGAGATCGTGCTGGTCGGCTCGAACAAGGCCGAGGCGGCGGGGCTGCGACTGGCCGAAGCCGAGGGCGTGCCCACGTTCGCGCTGCCGCACAAGGGTATGAGCCGCGAGGAGCATGACGCGGCGATGGAAGCGGTGGTAGTGGAGCACGGCGCGCGGTTCATCGCGCTGGCGGGCTACATGCGCATCCTGTCCGAAGGCTTCGTCGAACGCTGGGAAGGACGGATGCTCAACATCCATCCCTCGCTGCTGCCCAAGTACACCGGACTGCACACGCACGACCGCGCCATCGCGGCAGGCGATTCGCATGGCGGCTGCACGGTGCATCTGGTGACGGCGGACCTGGATGAAGGGCCGGTGCTGGGGCAGGTCCCGGTGGCGATCCTGCCGGGCGACACTGCCGATACGCTGGCCGCGCGCGTGCTGTTTGCCGAACACCAGCTCTATGCGCGATGCCTTGCGGCGCTGGTCCGGCGCGAAACCTCGCCCGAGTGGCTGATCGGGCAAGTGCGCGAGCGCGCGCTGGCCTTGCCCGATGCCGACGAGACGCTGAGCCACGGCATGGCCTGCTTCGGCGTGATCAAGGGCAAGAAGTTTGCCTATGTCTCCAACGACCATCACGGCGACGGGCGCGTGGCACTGCTGGTGAAGATCAGCGGTGCGGACGAGCAGGAACAGCTGGTCGAGAGCGATCCGGTGCGCTTCTACCGCCCCGCCTATTTCGGCGACGGCTGGATCGCCATGCGCCTTGATCTTGGGGATGTGGACTGGGACGACGTGGCCGACCGGCTCCGCCGTTCGTGGCTGGCCGTCGCACCGCGCAAGCTCGCCGCGATGATGGACGTCTGACCCTTACGATGTCGCGCAGTTCTGCCAGCCCCTTGCGCCGCGTTTATCTGCACGCGGGAATGCAATCGTTTGTCGAGTCGAGTGGCGGTATCTTCGTCGCGGGCTTCCTCGTCTCGCGCGGGTTTTCCTATCCCGCCGCGCTTGCCAGTTTCGCGCTGATCCTGCTGTCGCGCTTCGCCTTGCGCGGGCTGGTGCTGCCGCTGGCACGGGCCGGCGGCCTGCGCACGACCTTGCTGACCGGCGTGGTGATCCGCGCGGGCAGCTTTGCCCTGCTGCCGTTCGTGACCGGGATCGGGCCGCTGCTGGCGCTGTTCCTGGCCGTAAGCGGCCTTGGCAGCGTGCTGTACTGGACGGCGTGGCACGCGTTCATGCCCGCGGTGATGGACGAGGCGCGCGGCGGACGACAGGTGAGCGTGCAGCAGGCGACGAGTGCGGTGGTGGGCATCATCGCGCCGGCGGCGGGCGGGCTGCTGCTGGCGCACGGCGGCGCGAACGCGGCGTTCTTCGCCAATGCCGCGCTGCAATTGCTGGCGGCGCTGCCGCTGCTGTACGGCCCCAACCCACGGATCGCGCCCGACGTGGCGCTGGACCGGGACGTCGCGCGCCACGCGCGGCGGCTCTATTTCAACGAGGGATTTCACGCTGGCTGCGCGGTGGTGGTGTGGAACCTCGCCCTGTTTGCCTCGCTGGGCGAACATTTCGATGCGCTGGGTGGAGCCATGGCCGTTGCAGGCGTGGCAGCGGCGGCGGGCAGCCTGCTGGTTGGGAGGCTGATCGATACCGGCCACCCGCGCCATTCGCTCGCGGTCGCCTATGGCGCGGCGGCGCTGGCGCTGATGGTCAAGGGCGCGGCCTTCGCGCACCCCGTGCTGGCAATCGTGGCGACCGCGCTGGGCGCGCTGGTGACGCCGATGACGGCCACGGCGATGCTCGCCCCGCTCTATGCCATGGCGCGGCAATCCCCCTGCGTCCTGCGCTTTTCGATGGCGACGGAGGGCGGCTGGGACCTGGGCTGTTCGGCGGCCTGCCTGATCACCGCCGCGCTGCTGGCAGGCGGCGCGAGCTTTCGCCTGCCGATCCTGCTGGGACTCGGCGCGATCGCAGTGATGGCGGCGATGCTGAACCGCTGGTACGTGCGCGCGGCGGAGCGCGCCTAGATCTGGTCCGCGCTGACGACCGGGCGGCTTTCGCGCGTGCCGGTGTAGCGCACGCTGGGATCGTTGGCGTCGCCCGCGATCACCACGTGATCATCGGCCACTTCGAGCAGCGTGCCGACGAAAGGCATTCCGTCGAAGCTGCCGCCACCGATGCGGTAGCTGACCACGTCGCCGACCTTGAAGGTGGCGGCATCGAAGTTGAATTCGAACGGGCAATTGTCGCCCTGACCCATGCCGAGCATCGCTTTGTGTCTCCCTTTGCGGGGAGAGATAGCGGCGCCGGTCCCAAACGAAAAGGGCCGGAGCTTTTCGCCCCGGCCCTTGTCCGTTGCCCTGTGCGGGAAATCAGCCGACGATTTCTTCCGGCTTGAAGAAGTAGGCGATCTCGATCGCGGCGTTCTCGTCCGAGTCCGAACCGTGGACGGTGTTGGCTTCGATCGATTCGGCCAGTTCCTTGCGGATCGTGCCCGGCTCGGCATTGGCGGGGTTGGTGGCGCCCATCACGTCGCGGTTGCGCTGCATGGCGTTCTCGCCTTCGAGCACCTGCACGACCACCGGACCCGAGATCATGAATTCGACGAGGTCGTTGAAGAAGGGGCGTTCGCGGTGAACGGCGTAGAAGCCTTCGGCCTGTTCGCGGGTCATGTGGATGCGCTTCGAAGCGACGACGCGCAGGCCGGCTTCTTCCAGCATCTTGGTGACCGCGCCGGTCAGGTTGCGGCGGGTGGCGTCGGGCTTGATGATCGAGAAGGTGCGGGTAACCGCCATGGGAATTTCCTTGCGAACTGCGGGGGTTTTGGTTGGGCGCGCCCCTAGCGGGGTTTGTGCTGCACTGCAAGGCGCGGAGCCTTTCAGCCCTTGGGCTTGACCTCTTCCCAGCCGCGTTCGCCCTGCCGCCAATAGCGCAGGTCGGCACCTTCGCGCGCGCGCAGCACCTTCCAGGTGTTACGAGCATCGTCCACTTGCGCAGGCGGAAACAGCAGGAAGGCACGCTCCATGCCGTCCATGTCGCGGAAACGGCCATCGGCGCAGGCAAGGTAGGTGGCGCCGTTGGTGGCTTGCGGCCGGTCGGACAGCAGGATCGGCTGGCGCGCATCGTGCTCGCCTCCGGCCCGGCCATGCGCGAGGAACGTTTCGGGCAGGCGCGTCCACAGCGCTTCGTCGATGCGGGCGAGTTGCGCCTCGTCGTTCGAGACCACCAGCAGCCGCGCGCCCGCACCGAGCGTGGCGCGCGCGATCAGCGGCAGCACCAGTTCGGCGGGATCGCGGGTCAGCTGGTAGAAATCGACGCGCATCAGACGGCGGCCTTACCCTTGCCCGAACGGCAGCGGTCGGAACAGAACTTCACGTTGTCCCAGTCGCGCTCCCACTTCTTGCGCCACGTGAACGGCAAGCCGCAGGCGGCGCAAGTCTTGCTCGGCAAGTCCGACTTGCGCCGCATCTTCGGCATGGATCAGGCTTCGAGCACGTCGCGCACGTAGCGATCGAGCAGGCGCACGCCGAAGCCGGTCGCGCCCTTGTCGTGCGTGGCCCCGGCCTTGTCGACCCAGACCGTGCCCGCGATGTCGAGATGCGCCCAGGCGACACCCTTGTCGATGTAGCGCTGGAGGAACTGCGCCGCGGTGATCGAGCCGCCATAGCGCGGGCCGACGTTCTTCATGTCGGCGATCGGGCTGTCGATCAGCTTGTCGTAAGCCGGGCCGATGGGGAAGCGCCACAGGCTGTCGCCGCTTGCCTTGCCCGCTGCATCGAGCTGGCCTGCCAGCAGATCGTCGTTGCTGAACATCCCGGCGTGTTCGTGGCCGAGCGAGATGATGATCGCGCCGGTCAGCGTGGCGAGGTCGATCACGGTTGCGGGGGCATATTCCTTCTGCACCCAGGTCAGCGCGTCGCACAGCACGAGGCGGCCTTCGGCGTCAGTGTTGATGACTTCGATGGTCTGGCCCGACATCGAAGTGACGACATCACCGGGGCGCTGGGCATTGCCGTCGGGCATGTTCTCGACAAGCCCGCACACGCCGATCACGTCGGCCTGCGCCTTGCGCCTGGCCAGCGCGAGCATGGTGCCCGCGACCGCTGCCGCGCCGCCCATGTCCCACTTCATGTCTTCCATGCCGGCGGCGGGCTTGATCGAGATGCCGCCGGTATCGAACGTCACGCCCTTGCCCACGAACGCGGTAGGGCGGGCGCCGGCCTTGCCCTTCCAGCGCATGGCGATGAGGCGCGGTTCGCGCACCGAACCCTGCGCCACGCCGAGCAGCGCGCCCATGCCGAGCGCGGTCATTTCGGCCTTGTCCAGCACGACGATCTCCACCCCGGTGCCTTCGAGGCGGGCGCGGCAGCGTTCGACGAAGCTTTCGGGATAGATCACGTTGGCGGGTTCGGTGACCAGTTCGCGGGTGAACTCGACGCCTTCGGCAATGGCGCTTTCGATCTCCCACGCCGTGGCCGTCCCTTCGGGAGCGTCGAACGCGACGATCTTCGCCACGCTGGGCTTCTGTTCGTCCTTCAACTTGGTGCGATAGACGTCGTGACGCCAGCCGCGCAGGCGCGCGCCGATGAGGACGGCGGCGGCTTCGTCCGCCGTCAGGCCGCTGCCGGCAAAGTCGATGCCGAGCGCCGGTTCGCCCGAAGTGAGGAACTTGGCGGTGAGTGCCCCGCCTGCCTTTTCCAGCGCGGCGATGCGGCCCGCAGCGCCCGGCTCGCCGGTGCCGACGAGCGCGTGGCGGACGAGGGCGCCGCCTTCACCGGCGGCGAAATATTCGAAGACCTGCGCGCTCTTGCCGGTGAAGCGGTGCGCCTCTGCGGCGGCGCGGTTGACCGTGTCGAGATCGGCCGGAAGCGCCCCCTCTGCAATAAGGCGGGCGACGAGGCGGGGGCGCTCTGCGCCGGGCTGGCCGAATTCAACGATCATTGCGTAAGGCTCCTGTCGGATCGTGCGCGGCCCGGCGCGGCGATGAAGCAACTCGCGGGCGGACGCGCAAAATGTTGGTTTGCAGTTAGGGCGCGCCGGTGCGATAGGCAAGCGCATGCCTTCGCCCGCGCGGCCGCTGCCGCAAGCCTTTTCCCGATGCTTGCGCCTGCGCCGTTTGGCCGCGGGCGCTTCGCTTTGCGTCCTTTCGCTGGCGCTCGCGCCCGGCTTTGCCCGGGCGCAGGATGCGCCCGCCCCTCCCGTCCCTGCCCCGGCGACTACCGCGGCAGCGGAGGAGGAAATCCGCTTCGAGGCGGACAAGGTCGGCTATGCCAACGATTCGGACAAGGTGACCGCCAGCGGCAACGTCCTGCTGCGACGCGCCGAACAGACCGTGCGCGCCGACACGGTGACGTGGGACCGCAAGACCGGCCAGATCGAAGCCAACGGCAATATCCGCTTCGTCGATCAGGACGGCAACGTCCTCTACACCGACAAGGTCGAGCTTACCGAGGAGCTGAAGGCCGGCGCGATCGAGGACATGCTGCTGGTGCTGCGCGAAGGAGGGCGGATCGCCGCGCGCAGCGGCGAGCGCGACGCGAGCGGCAATATCGTGCTGCACCAGGCCGCGTTCACCGGCTGCGCGGTCGAAGGCGAGGACGGCTGCCCGAAGCGCCCGAGCTGGGAAGTAACGGCAGTGCGCATCGTGTTCAACGCGGCGGACAAGCGCGTGAAGTACAAGGGCGCGACGCTGCACATGTTCGGCGTGCCGATCCTGCCGCTGCCCGGCCTTGGCCACACCAGCGACTTCCGCGCCGAAACCGGCCTGCTGATCCCCGACTTGCGGCTGGGCGCGTCGAACGGCGTCGAGATTTCCGACACCTGGTACTGGCGCATCGCCGACAACAAGGACCTGGCGGTCACCGGGTACGTCTACACCGGGTCGCTGCCGATGGTGTCTGCGCGATATCGCCAGCTGATGGACATCGGCGCGTTCCAGGTAACCGACTACGTCACGCGCAGCCAGCGCATCTCGACCACCTCCACGTCCAGCGCAGGCGATCCCGGCTCCAACCGCTTCCGTGGCTATATCGAAGCCAACGGGCGCCTGCAGTTCTCGCCGACGTGGAGCCTGACGGGCTATGGCCGCTATGTCAGCGACCGTACTTTCCTGCGCCGCTATGACATCAGCCGCGACGACCGGCTGCGCTCGTCGATCAACCTCGAACGCATCGACGACCAGAGCTATTTCAGCCTGGCAGGCTGGGCGATCCAGACGCTGCGCCTGGGCGACGTGCAGGGGCAGGTGCCGATCGCGCTGCCGAGCCTCGAATACCGCCGTCGCATCGACGCGCCACTGGGGCGGTTCGAGCTGGAGGCCAACAGCCTGGCCATCACGCGCACGCAAGGGCAGGACACGCAGCGCGCGTTCGCCCGCGCGCAGTGGGACATGCGCACGATCACCGGCATGGGCCAGGAAGTGACGCTGACCGCGCTGGTGCGCGGCGACCTCTACCATTCGAGCCAGAACGAGCTGACCTCGACCGTGATCTATCGCGGCGATCCCGGCTGGCAGACGCGCGGCATCGCGACCGCGGCGATCGACGTGAAGTGGCCTTTCGCGGGTGAGGCCTTCGGCGGCACGCAAGTACTGACCCCGCGCTTCCAGATCGTGGCCACGCCGCACGTGCGCAACCTGTCGATCCCCAACGAGGATTCGCGCTCGGTCGACCTTGAAGATTCGAACCTGTTCTCGCTCAACCGCTTCCCCGGCTACGACCGGATCGAGGACGGGGTGCGCTTCACTTATGGCTTCGACTGGCAGTTGACGCGGCCGGGCTGGCGCGTGGCAACGACGATCGGCCAGAGCTATCGCCTGTCGAAGGACAACACGCTGTTGCCCGACGGCACCGGGCTTTCCACGCGCATGTCGGACATCGTCGGGCGCACGTCGGTACGGTTCAGGGACGTGGTGCAGTTCACCCATCGCTTCCGGCTGGACAAGGACACGCTGGCGCTGCGCCGCAACGAGTTCGACGCGACGCTGGGCGGACACCGCACCTATGTCGAGATCGGCTACCTGCGGCTCAACCGCAACATCGCCACCACGTTCGAGGATTTGCGCGACCGCGAGGAAGTGCGCGTGGCGGGCCGGGTGGCTTTCGCCAAGTACTGGTCGGCCTTTGCCTCGGCGGTGGTCAACCTGACCGACAAGGCGGAAGACCCGACCAACACCTCGGACGGGTTCCAGATGCTGCGCCACCGGCTGGGCTTTGCCTATACCGACGATTGCCTCGACCTCGCCGTCACCTGGCGGCGCGACTATGTGACGACCGGCGATGCCAGCAAGGGCAACAGCTTCCTCGTCAGCCTGTCGCTGCGCAATCTCGGGACGAAGTGAGCGCCCTGCCCGCCGGGTTTTCCGGGGGATTGGCTTTGCAGCCCATTGCAAACGGGTTATCGGGCCGTCTATCCGCTTGCAGGCTCGGCTTGGCCGCTTGCGAAACTCAGCTTGGGTTCAGCGAATGGAGCCGATCTGCGGGTGAAACGACAAGGGCAGGCGCAAGCCTTCGCCCCATCGACAGGATGTTGCGATTGCCATGAAGCGTAGTTTCCGCCTGCTTGCCCCGATCGGCTTTTCCACCTTCCGTCGTCCCGCGCTGATGCTGGGGGTGGCGGCGATGGTCGCCACGCCGATCGCAGGCGGGATCGCCCATGCGCAGGCGGGCGCGCCGGACGCTGTCGAAGGACCTTCGGGCGCCAGCGGCGCGCTCAACATTCCCGCCAATCCGCGCATCTTCGGCAAGAGCGATCCCAACGTGCGCCGCGCAACGGCGGTCGTGAACGGCGAGATCATCACCGGCACCGACATCGACCAGCGCCTGGCGCTGATCGTCAACGCCAATGGCGGCAAGGTGAACCCGGAGGAAATGGACCGCCTGCGCCTGCAGGTGCTGCGCAACCTGATCGACGAGACGCTGCAGATCCAGGAGGCCAAGGCCGCCGACATCGACATTCCCGACGAAGAGGTGATGGACAGCTACACCCGCGTCGCGCAGCAGAACTTCGGCAAGGACGTCGCCGCGCTCGACAAGTACCTCGCCGGGATCGGCTCGTCGGGGGCTTCGCTCAAGCGCCAGATCAAGGGCGAGATGGCCTGGCAGCGCCTGCTGCGCCGCAACGTGCAGCCCTTCATCAACGTCTCGGACGAAGAAGTGAAGGAAATGATGGACCGCCTCAAGGCGGCCAAGGGCACCGAGGAATATCGCATCGGCGAGATCTACCTCTCGGCCAACGACCAGAACCGCACAGCTGTCGAAGCGAATGCCCAGAAGATCGTCGACCAGCTGAAGCAGGGCGGCAGCTTCGTCGCCTATGCCCGCCAGTTCTCCGAGGCGTCGACCGCGGCGGTCGGCGGTGACCTAGGCTGGATCAAGCTGGCGCAGCTTCCGGCCGAACTGGCCGTGGCGGCCGGGCAGATGAGCGCGGGCCAGCTGGTCGGCCCGATCCCGGTCAGCGGCGGTTTTTCGATCCTCTACCTGATCGACAAGCGCCAGGTGCTGACCGCCGATCCGCGCGATGCGCTGCTCAGCCTCAAGCAGATCTCGATCACCTTCCCCAAGGGCATCGCCGAAAAGGACGCGACCACCAAGGCCGCCACCTTCGCCAGCGCGGTCAAGGACATCCACGGCTGCGGCGAGGCGGAAGCGGCTTCGGCCAAGCTGGGCGCGACGATCGTTGCCAACGACCAGATCAAGGCGCGCGACCTGCCGCCTGCACTGCAGGACATGCTGCTGAAGCTGTCGGTTGGCGAAGCGACGCCGCCGTTCGGCTCGGTGGAAGACGGCGTGCGCGTGCTGCTGCTGTGCGGTCGCGACGATCCCAAGGAGACTTCGGGCCCGAACTTCGACCAGTTGCAGGCCCAGATGGAGGACGAGCGCGTCAACAAGCGCGCCCAGACCTACCTGCGCGACCTGCGCCGCGACGCGGTGATCGAATACGACTGATCGGCACTCTTCCCGCCGACGCGCTTCGGCGCTAGGCGGGGAGCCATGATCCAGCCGCTCGCTGTCAGCATTGGCGACCCTGCCGGGGTCGGTCCCGAACTCGCCTGCGCCGCCTGGGCGCTGAGCGGGACGGCCAACCTGCCGCCGTTCTTTGTCGTCGGCTCAAAGCGCGTGCTGGAGAAGGCGGCGCGCAGGCGCGGCTTGCACATCAAGGTACGCGCGATCACCGCAGCCCACGAAGCCGCCGCCGTGTTCGATCAGGCGCTGCCGGTGCTGGACCTTGGCGACATCGACTACACGCCCGGCGTGCCCGACGATGCGGGCGCGGCGCTGGCACTGGCGGCGCTGACCGAGGCGACGCGGCTGGTGCGCGAAGGCCATGCCGGGGCGCTGGTGACCGGGCCGATCGCCAAGAGCCGCCTCGCACGCGTGGGCTTCGACCATCCGGGGCAGACCGAGTTCGTCGCCGCCGCCTGCGGCATCGCCGCCCAAGACGCGGTGATGATGCTCGCAGGCCCGAGCCTGCGCGTCGTGCCGGTAACGGTCCACATCGCGCTGTCCGCCGTGCCGGGGCTGTTGTCCGCCGCGCTGATCGAGCGCCGGTCGGCCATCGCCGCGCGGGCGCTGGTGCGCGACTATGGCATCGCCGCACCCCGGCTTGCCGTCGCGGGCCTCAACCCGCACGCGGGCGAGGACGGGCGCATGGGGTACGAGGACGCGGCGCTGATCGCGCCCGCCGTCGCGGCCTTGCAGGCGCAGGGGATCGATGCGCGCGGGCCGCTGCCTGCGGACACGATGTTCCATCCCGCCGCGCGCGCGACCTATGACGTGGCGATCTGCATGTACCATGACCAGGCGCTGATCCCGATCAAGGCGCTCGATTTCGACGAGGGCGTCAACGTCACGCTCGGCCTGCCGATCGTGCGGACCTCGCCCGATCACGGCACCGCCTTCGCCATTGCCGGCACCGCCACCGCGCGGCCCGGCGCGACGGTCGCGGCGATCCGCATGGCGGGCGAATGCGCCAACCGGAGGCACGCCGCATGACCGAGCTTCCCCCGCTTCGCGATGTCGTCAATCGTTACGGCCTGATCGCCACGAAGGCGCTGGGCCAGAACTTCCTGTTCGACGAGCAACTGCTCAGCCGCATTGCGACAGTGCCCGGCAAGCTCAAAGGGCAGAGCGTGCTGGAAGTCGGCCCCGGCCCCGGCGGCCTTACCCGTGCACTGCTGCGTGCGGGCGCGAACGTGACCGCGATCGAGATGGACAAGCGCTGCCTGCCAGCGCTCGCCGAACTGGCCGAGGCCTTTCCCGGCCAGTTGCGCGTGATCGAGGGCGATGCGACCAAGATCGACCCCGCCACGCTGTTCGACGAACCGTGGCACGTCGCGGCGAACCTGCCCTACAACGTCGGCACGATGCTGTTCACGGGCTGGCTTTCCGGGCAGGACTGGCCGCCGCAGTGGCGTTCGCTGACGCTGATGTTCCAGCTCGAAGTCGCCGAGCGCATCATCGCGCGTCCGGGCTCGGATGCCTATGGCCGCCTTGCCGTACTGGCGCAGTGGCGCAGCACCCCGCGCATTGCGATGAAAGTCCACCGCAGCGCCTTCACGCCGCCGCCCAAGGTGATGTCGGCGATCATCCATGTAGAGCCCGGCACGATGCCCGAGGGCGTATCGGCGCGGATGCTGGAGCGCGTGACCGAGGCCGCGTTCGGCCAGCGCCGCAAGATGCTGCGCCAGTCGCTGAAGGGCCTGCCCGGCGCATTGGACGCGCTCGAAACGCTGGGGATCGACCCGCAGCGTCGCGCCGAGACGCTGGATGTGGACGAGTTCGTGGCCATCGCGCGCGTACTGACGAAGTAGCAGGGGTTCACCCCGCGCTCCGGGCGCGCTAGACGGTTGCGGATGAAACAGCTTTCCGCTGCCGAACAGGCCTTGCTGATGCCGATCGAGGCAGCGCCCATGCTGGCGCAGGTCGAACGCTGGTGCACGATCAATACCGGTACGCGCAACCTTGCGGGACTTGCGCAACAGGCGGCGCTGCTGGCCGACGCCTTTGCGGCACTGCCGGGCGAAGTGCGGCTGGCGGAGGCAGCGCCAGTCGAGGCCGTGGCCGCGGACGGCGCGCGGATCGCGCTCGACCACGGGCGGCATCTGGTGCTGTCAGTGCGCCCCGAGGCCAGCCGCCGCTACCTGCTGACCGGGCACATGGACACGGTCTATCCTGCCGACCATCCTTTCCAGTCGCTGACCTGGCTGGAGCCAGGCGTGCTGGGCGGGCCGGGCGTGGCCGACATGAAGGGCGGGATCGCGGTGATCCTTGCCGCGCTGACCGCGTTCGAGCGCAGCCCGGTGGCGGCAAGCGTCGGCTATGACGTGATGATCAATTCGGACGAGGAGACCGGCAGCCTTTCGTCCGCAGCCCTGATCGCGGCGCTGGCGCGCGGCAAGGCGGCGGCGCTGACGTATGAACCCTCCGCCCTGCCCGATGGCACCTTGGCGGGCGCGCGGCCGGGCAGCGGCAACTACAGCGCGGTGATCACCGGGCGCAGCGCCCACGCCGGGCGCAACCCGCAGGACGGGCGCAATGCGATCGTGGCGGCGGCCGCGCTGGCGCTCGCCTTGCGCGACGCGGTGCGCGATGGCCTGAGCATCAACCCCGCGCGGATCGACGGCGGTAGCGCCAACAACGTGGTGCCCGATCACGCGATCCTGCGCTTCAACGTGCGCCCCCGCACCCCGGAGCTGGCCGACGCCTTTGCGAACGAACTGGCCACGCTGATCGCGACCATCGAAGCGGCGCACGAAGTGTCGATCCACCTCCACGGCGGCGTCACGCGCCCGCCCAAGCCGCTCGACGCCAAGGCCGAGGCGCTGTTCGGGCTGGTGCGCGAATGCGGTGCGGCGCTGGGCCAGCCGATCCGCTGGCAGGCGGCAGGCGGCGTGTGCGATGGCAACAATATCGCCGCGCATGGCGTGCCGGTGGTCGATACGATGGGCGTGCGCGGCGGGGCGATCCATTCGCCGGCGGAATACCTGATCACGGCCTCGCTGGCCGAACGCGCGGCGCTGTCGGCGCTTGTGCTGCACCGACTTTCGGGAGGGGAATAACAACACCATGACTCATCGCATCCGCGCCGCGCGGCCCGACGACCTGCAGCACCTCTACGAGATGGCCAAGCTGACCGGGGGCGGCTTCACCAACCTGCCGCCCGACCGCAAGGCGCTGACCGCCAAGCTGGAACGCTCGGCGCAGGCCTATGCCAACCTCGAGGAAGGCGATCCCAACACACCCAAGGACGAACTGTTCGTGCTGGTGCTGGAGGACACACAGACCGGCGAAGTGCGCGGCACCGCGCAGATCTTCACGCGCGTGGGCCAGCAGTGGCCGTTCTATTCCTATCGCATCGCCACGTTGACCCAGCATTCGAAGGAGCTGAACCGCACCTTCCGCGCCGAGATGCTCAACCTCGTCACCGATCTGGAAGGATCGAGCGAAGTGGGCGGGCTGTTCCTGCATCCTTCGGAGCGCGCAGGAGGCCTCGGAATGCTGCTGGCGCGCAGCCGCTATCTGTTCATCGCCATGCACCGCAAGCGCTTCTCCGACCGCATCCTCGCCGAATTGCGCGGGGTGATCGACGAGCGCGGGGGATCGCCGTTCTGGGACGGCGTAGCGGGGCGGTTCTTCGGGATGAACTTCCAGGAAGCGGACTACTTCAACGCGATCAACGGCCACCAGTTCATCGCCGACCTGATGCCCAAGCATCCGGTCTACATCGCCATGCTGCCCGACATTGCCCGCAGCGCGATCGGGTTGCCCCATCCTTCCGGACGCGCGGCGATGCGGATGCTGGAGGAGGAAGGCTTCGCGCACGAGGGCTATGTCGACATCTTCGACGGCGGCCCGACGATGACTGCGCGGACCGACCGGGTGGAATCGATCAGCGGATCGAAAGCCGCGCAGGTCGCCCATATTCGCGCGCCCGAAGGCACGGGCGCAGCCCGGAAGGCGCTGGTCGCCACGGGCCGGCTTGCCGATTTCCGCTGCTGCTTTGCCGAGATCGGCGAGGGCGACGAAGGACTGGCGCTCGATCCCATTGCCGCCGCGAACCTGGGTGTCGGCGCGGGCGACACGGTCTGGCACGTGCGGCGCTGAATCGCCACGCGGGGAACCCCTGCGGTCATTACCTAGTTCAATCGGCTATGCACCCCCAAGCCTGTTGGCATGAGGTGTCGCCGCGATTTACAGTGACCGCGCGGTTAACCAACGAAGGCCCCGCGATTCCCCGTCTGGCACGATGGTTGCGACGGGATCGGGACTAGAAGAGGACTCCCCCATGCTGGGCAAGATTGCGCGTCTGTTCCTGATCAAGAGCCGGTTCGAGGCCTTCGCGATCATCTACGCGCTGGCCCTGGGCGCGGTGGAACGGGGCAGCGTCTATCTTACGCAATATCCAGGTTTTGGCGGTCGACTGCTGTTCCTCGCCTGCACTGGCGCGGTGTTCATGGCGGGCGCCAAGATCCTCGACGCGCTGCGCTACGAACAGGCTGACAAGGACCGCGCGCGGGCGCTTGTTGGCGGGGACACCTGAGATATAGGGAAAATAGGGCGATTCTGTTGCTGGGCTCGCCCCCAGCCCCCGGTTTCCGATTCTGTTACCCGGTTCGGTCCGAACCGTGCTCTAGCTTTGTAAGATCAGGCCGTTAAGCCGTCGGATTACGCCGCGAGAGCAAGTGCTTCGTTGTCGTTGGCACTTGTGAGTTTTGAGCCTTGAACGGGTTACTCAGCCCGGATGAAAACAACGCTTTTCAACACACGTCGATCCTAGTTCGGCCCCATCAACACCCTTGCGACAACAAGGCCCGGCCTGTCTCAGCCGGTGGTGATGGTGGAGCCGCCGGGTACCGCCCCCGGGTCCGCTGTGCCTATTGCACGCCGCAATTTATCATCATAGCCGGTCGAAACCGGCACGTCCCATATAGGGGGCCTGATCCAAATGAAAAGGGGCGGTATTGCGCCGCCCCTGTATACGTCCGTTTTTGTCGCAGAAGCGGTCAGCCACGCGCCTTCAGCGCATCGCGGATCTCGGTCAGCAGTTCGACTTCGCTGGGGCCGACGGGCGCAGCGGGCGCTTCTTCCTTCGGCCTCTCGACCAGGCGGTTGGCGGCCTTGACGATCAGGAAGATGATGAACGCAACGATCACGAAGTTGACGGCTTGCGTGATAAAGTCGCCATAGCCGATCATCGGCACGCCCGCCGCCTTCAGCTCGGCATAGCTGGTGGCGTCACCCTTGAACGTCGCCGGGATCGGGCCGAGGCGGACGAAGAAGCGGGTGAAATCCACCCCGCCGGTGATGAAACCGACCAGCGGCATGATCACGCTTTCGGTCAGCGAGGTGACGATCTTGCCGAACGCACCGCCGATAATCACGCCGACGGCGAGGTCGAGTACGTTGCCGCGCGCGATGAAGGTCTTGAATTCGTGCATCATCCCCATGACCCGTTGCTCCCCTCTGGTCATCATCCTTAGCACCTCCTTGCTTGCCACTCGCGGGGCAACGCGACAAGGTGGATCAGGTTGCAGATCGGACCCTTGCCGATGAACGCGATGTGACGATTCATGGCTGGCCTTGAACCGCCCCTGCCCTTCGCTACATTGCCGCTTCGATGGTCGGCCCACGCCGACGCCCGAGAGGACATATCAAAGCCATGGTTGCTTCCTTCCTGTCGCGCCTTACCCGCTTCGCGTTTGTCGCCGCCGCTGCGGCGGGCCTGTCCGCCTGCGGCGTCAATTCGATCCCCACGTCGGAAGAAAACGCCAAGGCCAAGTGGGCCGACGTGCAGAACCAGTACCAGCGCCGCGCGGACCTGATCCCGAACCTCGTCGCGACGGTGAAGGGCTATGCCAAGCAGGAGCAGGACACGCTGACCAAGGTGACCGAGGCGCGCGCCAAGGCGACTAGCGTGCAGATTTCCGCCGCCGACGTCACCGACCCGGCCAAGATGGCGCAGTATCAGGCGGCGCAGGGCCAGCTTTCGGCGGGGCTTGGCCGCCTGCTCGCGTCGGTCGAGGCGTATCCCGACCTCAAGTCGAACCAGAACTTCCTTGCGCTGCAGAGCCAGCTTGAAGGCACCGAGAACCGCATCGCGGTGGCACGGCGCGACTACAACCAGGCCGTGCAGGACTACAATACCACGATCCGCACCTTCCCCGCGATCATCGGCGCCAAGGTGATCTACGGCGCCAAGCCGATGATCCCGTTCGAAGCGACGACGCCGGGCGCTGACACCGCGCCTGCGGTCAGCTTCGACGGCCCGGCGGCTCCGGCTGCAGCGCCCGCCAACGACAACGCGGCGGCAGCGGCGAGCAAGGCGGCGGGGCAGTAAGGGGCGCGCCCGGAGCGCCCCGGCGATGCTCAAGCGCCTTGTCCTCATCGTGATGGCGGCGCTGGCCTGCATGGCTGGCCCCGCTTTTGCGCAGACGTTCCCCAAGCTGACCGGCCGCGTGGTCGATGAAGCGCACCTGCTCAAGCCCGAACAGGTCGCCGCGCTCGATGCCAAGCTCGCCGGGCTGGAGCAGCAATCGCAGCGCCAGCTGGTGGTGGTCACGCTGCCCAGCCTCGAAGGCTACGAGATCGAGGACTATGGCTACCGGCTGGGCCGCGCCTGGGGGATTGGCGACAAGGGGCGCAACGACGGCGCACTGCTGATCGTCGCGCCGAACGAGCGCAAGGTGAGGATCGAGGTCGGCTATGGCCTTGAAGGCATCCTGACCGACGCGCTGTCGAGCGTGATCATCAGCCGCGAGATCGTGCCGCGCTTCAAGGCTGGCGACTATGCCGGGGGCATCGATGCGGCGACCGACCAGCTGATCGCGCAACTGAAACTGCCCGACGACGAGGCCCGCAAGGTGGCGCAAGCAGCAGGCAGCCAGCAGAAGAAGGCGAGCGAGCCGAAGTTCGATTTCGGCACGGTGGTCTTCCTGTTCGTGTTCTTCTTTTTCTTCGTCCTGCCATTCCTGCGCGCGATGCGCGGCGGCGGGCGACGCTATGGCCGCAGCCCCGGCGTGATGATCTTCCCCACCGGCGGCTGGGGCGGCGGATCGGATTGGGGCAGTGGTGGCGGCAGCAGCTGGGGGGGTGGCGGCGGCTTTTCGGGCGGCGGCGGCAGCTTCGGCGGCGGCGGATCGTCGGGGGACTGGTGACATGGCGCTGACCGAACAGGCCCTGACCGACCGTGACCGCGCGCGCGTTGCCGCTGCCGTCACGCAGGCGGAGCTGGCCAGCGCGGGTGAGATCGTCACCATCGTCACCCCGCGCTCCGACATCTATCGCGACGTGGCGCTGGGATGGAGCGCGTTCGTTGCGCTGCTGGCGCTGGCCGCGCTCGAACTGGCGCCCGATTTCTATATCGCGCTGGTCGATCGGGTGCTGGGGCTGTGGGCGAGCGACTGGACGCCGCGCGCCGTGCTGGGGCTTGCGCTGACGGTGGCAACGCTCAAGTTCCTCGGCATGTTGCTGCTCATGGCGTGGTTTCCGTTGCGGCTGTGGCTCACGCCCAAGCCGGTCAAGGCGGCGCGGGTCCACGCCCGCGCGCTCACCTGCTTCCGCGTCGGCGCGCAGAGCCGCACCACCGGGCGCACCGGCATCCTGATCTACCTGTCGCTTGCCGAACACCGCGCCGAGATCATCGCCGACGAGGCGATCGCCGCCAAGGTCGCGCCCGAAGTGTGGGGCGATGCCATGCACGCCATGCTGGATCACTTGCGCGAGGGCCGCGTGGCCGACGGCATGATTGCCGGCGTCGAGCAGGTGGGCGCGGTGCTTGCCGCACACTTCCCGCGCGCGGGCGACGACACCAACGAACTTCCGGACCGATTGATCGAAGTATGAGCCTTGAAGAAGAATTCACCAGCCAGCCCGAAGAGATTCGCTGGGAGGGCCGGTTCATCGCCGCCAAGACGCGCGGGCGCTGGGAATACGTCAGCCGCACGCGCAATATCCGTGCGGCGGTGATCCTCGCCATCGAGGCAGGCCACGTCATCCTGGTCGAACAGTTCCGCGTGCCGCTGGGCAAGCCTTCGATCGAGATGCCCGCCGGGCTGATCGGCGACGTGGAAGGCAGCGAGGACGAGGATGCTGTCATCGCCGCCGCGCGCGAGTTGGAGGAGGAGACCGGATATCGCGCAGGGCGCATGGAATCGTTGGGCGAGTTCCATTCTTCGCCGGGCATGGTCACCGAAAGCTTCACGATGTTCCGCGCGCACGATCTGGTGAAGGTCGGCGAAGGTGGCGGCACCGAAGGCGAAGGCATCACCGTTCACCGCGTGCCGTTGGCGGGGTTGGACGACTTCCTCGCCGATAAGCGCGCGGCCGGATACGGCATTGACGTGCGGATGCTGATGCTGCTGGGAGCACGCATTCCCGAACTACGATAAGAACGAACGGAGAGGAACAACATGGCAGGCAGGGTTGAGGGCAAGAAGGCGCTGGTGACCGGCGCGGCGCAAGGGCTTGGCGCGGCGCACGCCTGGACGCTGGCGCGCGAGGGTGCGCGCGTTCTGCTGACCGACATCAACGGCGAAGGCGCTGCCACGCAGGCCGCCGCGATCAACGCCGAGCTGGGCGAAGGCACCGCATTTGCCATGCAGCACGACGTGACCAGCCCCGAGGACTGGGATGCGGCCATCGCCATGGCGCAGGACAAGCTCGGCGGGCTGTCGGTGCTGGTCAACAATGCGGGCGTGGGCGTGCGCGGCAACATCGAGACTGCGACGCTGGAAGACTGGCGGCGCGGCTTTGCCATCAACGTCGATTCGGTGTTCCTCGGCTGCCAGAAGGCGCTGCCGGTGATGAAGGAGAACCAGCCCGGCTCGATCGTCAACATCAGCTCGATCGCGGGCCTGATCGCGTCGGACACCATGCCCGGATACAACGCCAGCAAGGCGGCGGTGTGGATGCTGAGCAAGTCGGTCGCGCTCTATTGCGCCAAGCGCGGCTGGGACATCCGCTGCAACTCGGTCCACCCGACGTTCGTCGACACGCCGATCCTCGATGGCATCGCCACCAACGCCAATCTCGACAAGGACGTGGTGATGGGCAAGCTGGCGCGCCAGATCCCGCTGGGCCGCGTGGGCGCTCCGCAGGACATCGCCAACGGCGTGCTCTACCTTGCCAGCGACGAGAGCCGTTTCATGACCGGCGCGGAGCTGAAACTCGACGGCGGCATTTCGGCGATGTGACGCCGCGCCTTGGCGGGGGTTGGCCAACCCCCGCCGCTGCCCTATGAGCGCCCCCGCAAGACGGGAACCCATACTTCATGCCTGCGCCCCTGATCCTGACCTTTTCCTGCGACGACCGCCCCGGCATCGTCGCCAAGGTGACCGGCTGCCTGTTCCAGGCGGGCGCCAACATCCTCGAGGCGCAGCAGTTCGACGATGTCGAATCCGGCCGCTTCTTCATGCGCGTGGTCTTTGCCGCCGAGGCGGGGCTGGAAGCGATGCACGGGGCGATCGCGCCGATGGCAGCGAGCCTGGGTATGGACTGGTCCTTGCGCGATACATCGGTGAAGCGCCGCGTCGTGCTGATGGTCAGCAAGTTCGACCATTGCCTGGGCGACCTGCTCTATCGCGCACGCATCGGCGAATTGCCGATGCAGATCGTCGCGATCATCGGCAACCACCCGCTCGAAGCGCTGAATGTCTCGCTGTTCGGCGACCTGCCGTATCACCACCTGCCGATCACCAAGGACACCAAGCCGCAACAGGAAGCCGAAGTGAAGCGCATCGTCGATGAGACGGGTGCCGAACTGGTGGTGCTGGCGCGCTACATGCAGATCCTGTCGGACGATCTGGCGCGCTTCCTGTCGGGGCGCTGCATCAACATCCACCATTCGTTCCTGCCCAGCTTCAAGGGCGCCAAGCCCTATCACCAGGCGCACGCGCGCGGGGTGAAGATGATCGGCGCCACGGCGCACTACGTGACGGCGGACCTCGACGAAGGGCCGATCATCCATCAGGATGTCGAAACCGTCAGCCATGCCGACACGCCCGAGGATCTGGTGCGCAAGGGGCGAGACATCGAACGCCGCGTGCTGGCCGAGGCGGTGCGCCTGCATCTTGACGACCGCGCGCTGATCAACGGCAGCAAGACGGTGGTGTTCAAGAGCTGAATGCTATTCGGAGACGGCCTCGCGCCGTCCCGGACGGGCGGCAAAGCCGTGCATCCCCATCCACCACTGGAAGGCGATGATCGCGCCCTTGGCCGGGCGCAGCAGGCCGATCAGCAGCACCAGCGCCATCAGCCCCACCGCCCCCATCATCGCAGCCAGCGACATGTCCGTGTTCAGCCCCAGCGCGATGATGATCGGGGCCATGACGTGCCCGGTGATCAGAATTGCGAGATAGGCCGGAAAATCGTCAGCCGCGTGCAGCGTCCAGTCCTGCCCGCACAGGCGGCAGCGCTCGACCGGCTTGACGAAGCCGTCGAACAGATGCGTACCCCCGCAACGCGGGCACTGGCCCTGCAGCCCCCGTCCCAGCGCCGCGCCGAGCGTGCGTGGCAGCGACGAGGCGGGCAACGGCAGGGCGGTTTCGGGCATGGGGGGCCTACTTCTTGTCGGCGAAGGGGTTCTTGGGGCTGCGCAGCGTCAGCCGGATCGGCACCGCATCGAAACCCAGTTCGCGGCGGATGCCGTTGATGAGGTAGCGGCGATAGCTTTCAGGCAGCTGATCAAGCCGCGTACCGAACAGCACGAAGCCCGGCGGGCGAGTCTTGGCCTGCGTGATGTAGCGCAGCTTGATACGGCGACCTCCGGGGGCAGGCGGTGGATTGGCGGCGAGCGCATCGTCGAACCAGCGGTTGAGCGCAGCGGTCGGCACGCGCTTGGACCACGCGGCCCTGATCTCGAACGCGGCCTTGAGGAGATCGTCGAGGCCTTTGCCGGTGCGGCCCGAGATCGCCAGCAGCGGCACCCCGCGCACTTGCGCAAGGCCATCCTCAAGCGCGGCACGGATGCCCTGGAACAGTCCCGAGGGGTCTTCGGCGATGTCCCACTTGTTGATCGCGATCATCAGCGCGCGACCTTCTTCAAGCACCATCGAGGCGATCTTGAGATCCTGGTGTTCGAGCCCGCGCGTCGCATCGAGCACCAGCACGACCACTTCGGCGAAATCGATGGCATGGCGCGCATCGGCGACCGACATCTTCTCCAGCTTGTCGACCACTTGCGCCTTCTTGCGCATGCCCGCCGTGTCGATCAGCCGGACCGGGCGATAGGCCTCGCGCTCGGGATCGAACCACTGCCAGTCGATCGCGATCGAATCGCGGGTAATGCCCGCTTCCGGCCCGGTCAGCAGGCGGTCCTCGCCGAGCAGCTTGTTGATCAGCGTCGACTTGCCGGCGTTCGGGCGACCGACGATGGCGAGCTTGAGCACCGATTCGGGGTCGAACTCCTCCTCGCCCTCACCGGCATCGGCTGCGATGTCGTCGTCCTCGTCGTCCTGCTTGGCCTCGATCAGCGGGCGCAGCGCTTCGAACAGGTCGGCCAGACCCTGGCCGTGTTCGGCGGAGAACGCGACCGGTTCGCCAAAGCCCAGCGCAAAGGCCTCGTAGAACCCCGGATCGCCCGAGCGCCCCTCGGCCTTGTTGGCCATCAGCACGATCGGCACCGTGCTCTGGCGCAGATAACGGGCAATTTCCTCGTCGAGCGGGGTCACCCCGGCGCGCGCGTCGATCACGAACAGCGCGACGTCGGCGCCGACCAGCGACGCTTCGGTCTGCTGGCGCATGCGGCCAGGCAGGGTGGTGGGGTCGAGATCTTCCCAGCCCGCCGTATCGACAATGGTGAAATCCAGCCCGAGCAGCGTGGCATCGCCGAAGCGCCGGTCGCGGGTGACTCCGGGCTGGTCGTCGACGAGCGCGAGCTTCTTGCCCACCAGACGGTTGAAGATGGTGGACTTGCCGACGTTCGGGCGACCGATGATGATGACCTGGGGACGCATGGCCTTCCCGTGGCCCTTATGCGCGCCGAACGCAAGCGCGCGCGGACTTTCCCGAGCATTGCAGGATTTTGTTAACCATTTAAGCTATAGCCTCTGCAACCATCCACGGGGCAGGACTTGGGCCATGCGGGGTTGGAAAGAGGCGACATTGCTGCTGGCGGCAACGCTGGGCGCAGGGATCGGGCCGGGCGCGATGGCCCGCTCGCTCGATATTTCGGTTTCCGATGCCGATGCGGGAATCACCGACGGCGCGGACGCCTATCTGCAATGCGTGCCCTACGCCCGGCAGGTTTCCGGAATCGCGCTCTACGGCGATGCGTGGACTTGGTGGGACCAGGCCGAGGGCCAGTACGTGCGCGGCACGCGTCCCAAGGTCGGCGCGGTGATGAGCTTTGCGCCGCATGGCGCCATGCGCCTCGGCCATGTCGCGGCGGTGGCCCGCGTGATCGATCGCCGCACCGTGCTGCTGCGCCACGCCAACTGGTCGCCGATCGACGGGCGGCGCGGCCAGATCGAGGACAACGTCCGCGCGATCGACGTCTCGCCCGGCAACGACTGGAGCGAAGTGCGCGTGTGGTACGCGCCGCTGGGCGATCTGGGCACCACGCACTGGCCGGTCAACGGCTTCATCTACAACGAGCGCGTCAGGACCACGGACAAGCCGGTGGTGCTGGCCTCGGCCTCGCTGCCCGCCGCGCTGGACCGCGCGCCCTACCGCTCGCAGATCGGTTCGGACTTCCTGGCGGGGATCGTCACCGATGCGTCCGCGCGGGCGAGGCCGAAGCCGGTGCGCCAGATGCTGGCCTATGCCGCGCCGACAGCGCCAACAAAAACGACCGCACCCAAGGGGGCGCGGTCGCTTTCCGACGATCCGATCGGGCGCATCATCGCCGCCCGGATGCGCTGAACTTTCAGAGCCCCCTGATCACAGAGTCGTGAAGATTGCGCCGAAGTCCTTGCCGCCGTTGCCCGCTTCCACGAAGGCTTCGTAGATCGCCTTGGCGTGTTCGCCCATCGGCACGGTCGCACCGGCGGTGGCCGCGCCTTCCATGGCGAGCTTGAGATCCTTCAGCATCAGCGCCGAAGCGAAGCCACCCGCATAGCCGTTGTCGGCGGGGCTCGCCGCGCCGATGCCGGGGGCAGGCGTGTAGTCGTTGAGCGACCAGCAATAGCCCGTCGACTTCGACGAGATCTCGTAGAACTTCTGCGGATCGAGCCCGGCCTTTTCGGCCAGCGCCAGCGCTTCGCAGGTGCCGATCATGTGGATCGCCAGCAGCATGTTGTTGCACATCTTGGCAACCTGGCCCGCGCCCACCTCGCCCGCGTGGATCACGGCCTTGGCCATCGGCTCCAGCACGGTCTTGGCCTTCTCGAACGTGGCGTCCGTAGCGCCGACCATGAACGTCAGCGTGCCGCCGTTGGCCGCGGCGATGCCGCCCGAAACCGGCGCGTCGGCCATTTCATACCCGGCATCAACAGCCAGTGCCGCCACTTCGCGCGCGGTGGCAAGGTCGATGGTCGAGCAATCGAGGAACAGCGCGCCCTTGGGCGCCTTGCCGATCACGTCGGCGGTGTAGACGGCCTTCACGATGCCGCCATTGGGCAGCATGGTCACAACCGCATCGACGCCGGAAACGGCCTCGGGCACGGTGGTGAAGGTGGCGCAGCCGTTTTCGGCTGCCTTGGCGAGCGCGTCCGCCGACAGGTCGAAGGCGTGGACTTCATGGCCTGCCTTGACGAGATTCGCGGCCATGCCGCCGCCCATGTTGCCAAGGCCGATGAATGCGATCTTCATGGGGAACTCCCTTCCCGCTGGCGGGAGGGCCGGGGCTGGGCCGTCTCCCGAAATGATGGGTGGGAACCTGCCCACCCCTGGCCCCTCCCGCATGCGGGAGGGGGACTGGTCGGTGCCTTACCGGCCCTTGAAGACGCCGGGGCGCTTCTCGATGAAGGCCTTCATCCCTTCGGCCTTGTCCTCGCTGGCGGTGAGGATCTGGAACGCGCGGCGCTCGAACAGCAGGCCCTGGTCGAGCGTGGTCTCAAACGCGGCGTTGACCATTTCCTTGTTCACCTTGGCGGCCATCGGCGGCATGGCGGCAATCACGGCGGCAGTCTTGAGCGCATCGTCCAGCAGATCGGCGAGCGGCACGACGCGGGTGACGAGGCCCGAACGCTCGGCCTCGGCGGCATCCATCATGCGGCCGGTCAGGCACATGTCCATCGCCTTGGCCTTGCCCACGGCCTTGGTCAGGCGCTGCGAGCCGCCCATGCCCGGAGCAACGCCCAGCTTGATCTCGGGCTGGCCGAACTTGGCGTTTTCAGACGCGATGATGAAGTCGGCCATCATCGCCAGCTCGCAACCGCCGCCCAGCGCAAAGCCGTTGACCGCCGCGATCCACGGCTTGCGCGTGGTCTTGACGAGGTGGCTGGTCCACTTCGAGAAGAAGTCCTCGTTGTAGAAGTCGGCCGCAGGCTTGTCGGCCATTTCCTTGATGTCGGCGCCCGCCGCGAAGGCCTTTTCGCCCGCGCCGGTCAGAACCGCGCAACCCTGCGAGGCATCAGCCTCGAACGCGGCGAAGGCGTCGATCAGTTCGCCCAGCACCTGCGAATTGAGCGCATTGAGCGAAGCCGGACGGTTGAGCGTGATGAGGGTGACGGCACCCTTCTGTTCGACGAGGATCGTCTCGTAGGTCATAGCGGTTTCCATTCCTCGGTAGCGCCCAGCGGCGCGAAGATGCTGTCGATCAGTTCGTCGGTCACGCCTTCGGGGGTGGCCGGGTCCCACTTGGGCGCGTTGTCCTTGTCCACGATCACCGCGCGCACGCCCTCGGCAAAGTCGGGGCGGGTCAGGACGCGGCTGGCGATGCGGTATTCCATCACCATGTTCGCAGCAAAGTCGGCGCACTTCAGGCTGTCGGCCAGCTGGCGCAGCGCGACCTTGCAGGTCTGCGGGCTCTTCGTGGCAAGGCTGGCCAGCGTCGCAGCAGCGAAGTCGCTGCCATCGGCCTCCAGCGCGGCGAGGATGTCCTCATAGCGGTCGGAGGCGAACAGGCGCTCGATTTCGTCGGCGTGCGCCGCGATCTTGGCGGCGGGCGGCACTGCCGACAGTTCGCGCAGGATGGTCGGGATCGCAGCCGGATCGGCGGCGATGCGCGCCTTGGCCTCGGCCACGTTCTCGGCCGGCAGATAGTGCGTGGCAAGGCCTGCCCACACGCATTCCGCACCATCGAGCCGCGCGCCGGTCAGCGCAAGGTACTGCCCCAGTCGGCCCTTGAGCCGCGAGAGATACCAGCCGCCGCCCACGTCGGGAAACAGGCCGATGCCGGTTTCGGGCATCGCAAGCCGCGTCGCCTCGGTCGCCACGCGATACTGCGCGGGGCCGGAAATGCCGACACCGCCGCCCATGGTGATCCCGTCCATGAACGCGACCACGGGCTTGACGTAGCTCTGGATCAGGTGGTTGAGCTGGTATTCGTCATGGAAGAACTTGCGGCCCGAAACGCCGCCGTCGTTCAACGCCGAATTGCGCAGGAAGGCGATGTCGCCCCCGGCGCAGAAGCCGCGGCCCTCGCTGTGGTCGATCAGTATGGCCTGAACCGCATCGTCACCCTGCCAGCCCTGCATCGCGGCGACCATGGCGTGGACCATGTCGAGGTTCAGCGCATGGATCGCCTTGGGACGGTTGAGCGAAAGCACGCCCACCGCGCCCTCGTGCCTTACCAGAAGATCATCTGTCACTTGAGCAGGTCCCTTCCCACGATCATGCGCATGACCTCGTTGGTGCCTTCGAGGATGCGGTGGACGCGCAGGTCGCGCCAGAAGCGTTCGATCGGATAGTCGCGCAGGTAGCCATAGCCGCCGAACATCTGCAGCGCCTGGTCGACGATCTGCGAGCCGTTGTCGGTGGCGAGCTTCTTGGCCATGGCCGAAAAACGCGTCTTGTCGGGCGCGCCCTGCGTCACCTTGGCGGCGGCGAGATAGAGCAGCGCGCGGGCCGCTTCGAGATCGGTCGCCATGTCGGCCAGCTGGAACTGGGTGTTCTGGAATTCAGCGATCGACTTGCCGAACTGCTTGCGATCCTTGACGTATTGGACCGCTTCATCGAGGCAGCGCTGCGCACCGCCCAGCGAGCAGGCGCCGATGTTGAGGCGCCCGCCATCGAGGCCTGCCATCGCGAACTTGAAGCCATCGCCTTCGGCGCCGACGCGGTTGGCCACGGGCACGCGCACGTTGTCGAAGATCACTTGCGCGGTCGGCGAGGCATTCCAGCCGAGCTTCCGTTCCGGCGCGCCGAAACTGACGCCGTCCATGTCCTTGTCGATGACGAGGCACGAAATGCCGCGCGCGCTGTCATCGCCGGTGCGGACCATCGTGACGTAGATATCGTTGACGCCGCCGCCAGAGATGAACTGCTTGGTGCCGTTGACGACGTAGTGGTCGCCGTCCAGCCGCGCCGTGGTCTTGAGCGCCGCCGCGTCCGAACCCGAGCCGGGTTCGGTCAGGCAGTAGCTGGCGATCTTGTCCATGGTCACGAGCTGCGGGAGATAGCGGCCCTTGATCTCGTCCCCGCCAAAGCAGTCGATCATCCACGACGCCATGTTGTGGATCGAGATGAACGCGCTCGTCGCCGGGCAGCCATAGGCCATGGCTTCCATAATCAGCGCGGCTTCCAGACGGCCAAGGCCGATGCCGCCCGATTCCTCGCTGACATAGATCGCGGCGAAGCCCAGCTCGGCCGCGGCCTTGATCGTTTCGCGCGGGAAGGTGTGGTCTTCGTCCCACTGCGCGGCGAACGGGGTGATCGCATCGGCGGTGAAACGGCGCGCCATGTCCTGGATGGCGATCTGGTCTTCGGTCAGCGCGAACTGATCGGTCATAAGTCCTTCCCCTTGGCGGCTTAACCGCCCGCTTGAATTGCCGCTTTCGCGCCTATGCCTGCGCCTTGCGACTGTCCAGCCTCACCCTTGGGTGATGACGGATATCCAGCAATATCGTGCAAAAGGGCCGGGCGCTTGCACGCCCGGCCGTTTCTTGCATCAGCCCATGGTCGGGATGACGAAGGCGTTGCCGCCGTCGGGCGAACCGTCGGGCCAGCGCTGGGTCACGGTCTTCACCTTGGTCCAGAACTTGACGCCTTCCATGCCGTGCTGGTTGGTGTCGCCGAAGGCAGACCGCTTCCAGCCGCCGAAGGTGTGGTATGCGACCGGCACCGGGATCGGCACGTTGATGCCGACCATGCCGACATTGACGCGCGCTGCGAATTCCCGCGCGGCATGGCCGTTGCGCGTAAAGATGGCGACGCCGTTGCCGTACTGGTGCTTGCTCGGCAGCTCGAGCGCTTCCTCGAAGTTCTTGGCACGGACGATCTGGAGGACCGGGCCGAAGATCTCGTTATGGTAGCTGTCCATGTCGGCGGTGACGTGGTCGATCAGCGTCGGGCCGACGAAGTAGCCGTTCTCGTGGCCCTGCAGCGTGAAGCCACGACCATCGATCACCAGCTCGCCGCCTTCATCGACGCACTTCGAGATCCACGCTTCGACCTTTTCCTTGTGCGCCTGGGTCACGACCGGACCGTAGTGCGCTTCGGGATCGGTCGACACGCCGACGCGCAGGGCATTGATCGCGGGGATCAGCTTGGCCTTGAGCTTTTCGGCGGTTTCCTCGCCCACGGGAACGACGACGGGGAGCGCCATGCAACGTTCGCCAGCCGAACCGAAAGCCGCGCCGCACAGGTCGTTGACGACCTGGTCGAGATCGGCGTCGGGCATGACGATGCCGTGGTTCTTGGCGCCGCCCATGGCCTGCACGCGCTTACCGGCGGCCACGCCACGGTTGTAGACGTAGTGCGCGATGTCGGACGAGCCGACGAAGCTGATCGCGCCGATCGCCGGGTGGTCGAGGATCGCGTCGACCATTTCCTTGTCGCCGTGGACGACCTGGCAGATGCCTTCGGGAAGGCCGGCTTCGATGAACAGCTCGGCAAGGCGCACCGGAACCGAAGGATCGCGCTCCGACGGCTTGATGATGAAGGCGTTGCCGGTGGCGATGGCGATGGCGCTCATCCACAGCGGGATCATGCCGGGGAAGTTGAACGGGGTGATGCCCGCGCCGATGCCGATCGGCTGGCGCGTCGAGTAGACGTCGATGCCGGGGCCCGCGCCGTGGGTATATTCGCCCTTCATCACGTGCGGCAGGCCGCAGGCGAACTCGACGACTTCGAGCCCGCGCTGGATATCGCCCTTCGAATCGGCGATGACCTTGCCGTGTTCGGCCGACAGCGTGCGCGCCAGCTCGTCCATGTTGGCTTCGACCAGTTCCTTGAAGCGGAACATCACGCGGGCGCGGCGCTGCGGGTTGGTCGCGGCCCAGGCGGGCTGCGCCTTAAGCGCGGCCTGCACGGCGCGTTCGAGCGTTTCGGCGGTGCCGAGCGCGACCTGCGCCTGCACGCCGCCATTGTTGGGATCGAAAACGTCACCCTTGCGGGCGGGCTCGCCGCCGGAACCGCCGACGATGAAATGGTCGATGAGGCGCATGGAAATCCTCTCCTGTGCTGATGCCGGCGCTTCCTGCACCCCGACGCGGTTGCAAGCAACGCAGTAAAATGCGAGGTTCACCTGCAATTATGCAGGTCCCCGATTGGAACGACTTTCAGGCCTTCCTGGCCGTGGCCCGTCACGGGCAGCTGGCGCGCGCCGCCGCCGCGATGGGCGTGGATGCCACCACCATCGGCCGCCGCCTGCGCCGGCTGGAGGCGCGCGCGGGCGCCACGCTGTTCGAACAGACGCGCGAGGGCCAGGTGCTGACCGAAGCGGGCGAGGCCATGCTCGCCGAAGTCGAGGCGATGGAGCAGGCCGCCAGCCGCATCGCCGAACACGCCGCGACCGGCGGGGGCCCGGCGGGTCTGCTGCGCGTCAGCCTGTCCGAAGGCTTCGCCAGCTGGATCGTCGCGCCCGCGCTGCCCGCCTTCATCGACGCCAACCCGCGCCTGATGGTCGATCTGGTGGCGAACTCGGGATTCCTCAGCCCATCGAAGCGCGAGGCCGACCTTGCCGTCACTCTGTCGCGCCCGCGCGCAGGTCCGGTGATCGCGGGCAAGCTGTCGGACTACACGCTTCGGCTTTACGCCACGCGCGGCTATCTCGCGCGGCGCGGGATGCCCGAACGGCCAGCGGATCTCGCGCAAGGGCATCGCCTTGTCGGCTATATCCCCGACCTGCTCTATGCGCCCGAGCTGCGCTATCTGGCGGAAATCGAGCCGGACCTGTCGGCCACGGTGCGCTCAAGCTCGATCAATGCCCAGCACCGCCTGATCGCGGCGGGCGCGGGGATCGGCGTGCTGCCGTGCTTCATCGGCGATGCGGACAAGTGGCTGGTCCCGGTCCTGCCCGAAAGCCGAATCACCCGCAGCTTCTGGCTGGTGACACACAAGGACACGCACAACCTCGCCCGCGTGCGCGCCTTCAAGGACTGGCTGACCGCGCTCGCCGCGCGCGAAAGGGGACGGCTGCTGCCGCATTAGAAATTCTCCCCGCCATCGTCGAAGGCGCAAGCGGGGAGGACAGAGAGTCCGTCAGGCCTTGGCGACCGGCGCGTCTTCGCCCAGATCTTCGTACCAGGCTTCGACCGGGCCGCTCAGCTTGAGCGTCAGCGGGTTGCCCTTGCGATCCATGGTCTTGCCCGCCTGCACGCGCACCCAGCCTTCGGAAATGCAGTATTCCTCGACATTGTTGCGGACCACGCCCTTGAAGCGGATGCCGATGCCGCGGCTCAGCTTGTCCGCATCGAAGAACGGGCTGCGCGGATTGATGGCGAGGTGATCGGGCGGCACATCGGCGCCAGAGGCCGGAGCTGCGGGCGGAGTGGTGGTTTCGTCGGTCATGGGAAGCGGCAAATATCTTGCCCACCCCACTTGTCAATCGAAGCGAGCCGGGATAGAGGCGCGCCCCTGCCCCGCAAACACGGCGGGAGCGGGCGCGTAGCTCAGCGGTAGAGCACACCCTTCACACGGGTGGGGTCACAGGTTCAATCCCTGTCGCGCCCACCATTTCCTCCCCTCCTTGACCTCGATCAAGGCAGGCCTCGCGGAAATGGCGATGGGGCGTCTCCAGCAAGGAGACATACCCGATGGACCGCAACGTGGTCGGTTACGACAAGCTCATCCGCATCATCCTCGGTGTCGCGCTGGTTGCGCTCGCCCTGCTCGTTCCGGGCGCGAAGTGGGCGTGGCTGGGGCTGGTGCCGCTCGCCAGCGCAGCATTCGGCTATTGCCCGCTCTACCAGTTGTTGCGGATCGACTATCGCCTGCATTCATGATGGCACCGCCCCGCGCTTGCATCGACGCAAGCGCGGCGGCATAGCCCCGGCCCATGCATGATATCCGCCTGATCCGGGACAATCCGGAAGCCTTCGACGCCCAACTCGCCCGACGCGGGGTTGCCCCGCAATCGGCGGTGATCCTGTCGCTCGACGCGCAGCGTCGCGAGGTGGCGACGCGGATGCAGGAATCGCAGGCCCGCCGTAACGAGGCGAGCAAGGCCATCGGCGCGGCCATGGGCAAGGGCGACAAGGACACCGCCGAAGCGCTCAAGGCCGAAGTCGCCGCGCTGAAAGCGGAGCTGCCCGCGCTCGAGGAAGACGAGCGCCGCCTTACCGCCGAACAGAACGCCGCGCTGGCGGCCTGGCCCAACCTGCCTGCCGCCGAAGTGCCCGAAGGCGAGGACGAGGACGGCAACGTCGAGGTCAGCCGCTGGGGCACCCCGCGCGACTTCGCCTTCCAGCCGGTCGAACACGCTGACCTCGGCCCCGCGCTCGGGCTCGATTTCGAAACCGGCGCGCTGATCTCGGGCGCGCGCTTCACCTTCCTCAAGGGCCAGATGGCGCGCCTGCACCGCGCGCTGGCGCAGTTCATGCTCGACCGCCAGACCGAGCAGAACGGCTATGTCGAATGCCTGCCGCCGCTGCTGGTCAAGGACGAGGCCGTGTTCGGCACGGGCCAGCTGCCCAAGTTCGCCGAAGACCTGTTCAAGACCACTGACGGGCGCTGGCTGATCCCCACCGCCGAAGTTTCGCTGACCAACGCGGTGCAGGGCCAGATCCTCAGCGAAGCAACGCTCCCCTTGCGCATGACCGCGCTGACCCCCTGCTTCCGCTCCGAAGCGGGTTCGGCGGGCCGCGATACGCGCGGCTTCATCCGCCAGCACCAGTTCGAAAAGGTCGAGCTGGTCTCGATCTGCAAGCCCGAAGATTCCGAGGCGGAGCACGAGCGCATGACGGCCTGCGCCGAAGGCGTGCTGCAGGCGCTCGACCTGCCCTATCGCAAGATGCTGCTCTGCGCCGGGGACATGGGCTTCACCGCGAAGAAGACCTACGACCTTGAAGTCTGGCTGCCGGGACAGGGCGCCTATCGCGAGATTTCGTCCTGTTCCAACTGCGGCGATTTCCAGGCGCGGCGCATGAACGCGCGCTATCGGCCGGAAGGCGCGAAAGGGACCGAGTTCGTCCACACGCTCAACGGCTCGGGCCTTGCCGTGGGCCGCACGCTCGTCGCGGTGCTGGAACACTACCAGCAGGAGGACGGCTCGGTCGACGTGCCGCAAGCCCTGCTGCCCTATACCGGCGGCCTCACCCGGCTGGTGCCGCAAGGCTGATGCGATACGCCGCCGCCATGCTCCTGCTGCTGGCGGCGGCGCTTCCCGCGTCCGCGGCACCGGGCGAAAAGCCGATCGTCGCGTGGACCTACACTGTCCGCCCCGGCGACACCTTCCAGACGATCGCGCGGCGCATGGGCGTGACGATGAAGGAACTCGCCGCTGCCAACGCGCTGTCCTACCCGTGGCCGGTGAAAGTCGGGCAGGTCCTCAAGCGCCCTGATCCGCCCGGCGCACCCGTCAGCGTGCCCGGAGCCACGCTCACGCAGGCCCCCGCGCCCGACACCGCGCCCAGGGCGCGGCCCAGCCCCCGCCCCACGCCGCGCCCGGCCCCGACGCCGCGCGCCATGCCTTCGCCCCGGCCCGTACCAGAGCCGCTGCCCGCGCACGCCCGCGAACCCGGTGCGCCGCGCCTTGCCTGGCCCACTTCGGGCGCGGTGGTCGGTCGCTTCGGCGTGATCGTGAAAGGCAAGGTCAATCGCGGCATGGACCTTGCCACGTTTGCCGGGATGACCGTCCATGCGGCAGCAGCAGGCAAGGTGATCTTTGCCGGCGAGGAGCCAGAACGCTTCGGACAACTGGTGGTGATCGACCACGGCAACGGCTGGGCCACCGCCTATGCCTATCTCGGCAAGCTTGCGGTCAGGGAGGGCCAGCAGGTGACCGCACGGCAGGTCATCGCGCGCATCGGCAGGAGCGGCGAGGCGAGTACCCCCACGCTCCACTTCGAAGTGCGCAAGGACAACCTGGCGCGCGATCCCTACGCTTACCTTCCCGTCAGGCTTTGAACGCGAAGAACACCAGCCCCATCGTCAGGTAGACCGCCAGCCAGCATCCGGCATCGAGCAGGGCGAGGCGCGTGCTGATGCGCTGGTGGGTATAGCTGATCCAGAGCGAGGGGATGATGAAGGCCCCGGCGAGACCACCCGACATCATGAAGTAGAGCCACGGCTTCACCGCCAGTGTCGCTGTGCCGACTCGCGCGAACATGTGGCCCATCATCGAGGCGGAAACGAGCAGCAGCAGCGCGGTGAGCGCCAGTGTGCGCCCTGGCGCGCGGCGCACGCCAAGGCCGCCCGGGCCTACTTCCTCCAGCCGCGCACGACCGAACAGCGGCCCGTACCAGACCGCCGAAACGACAAGGGCCGCCACCACGGCGGCGACCACGGCCAGCCAGTTCACAGGACCCATGCTTTCTTCTTCCTTGCCTTGGTCTTGCCCCGTGCCGCGATGCCTAACCCCATTGGCGAAGCTTGGCAAATCAGCTCCATGCCAGCTCGACGACGTGCCCTTTCGGAGCGGCGACCCACGCTTGTGCAAACGAATCGAGTGCCGCCACGATGGCCTTGTGCGTGTCCTCGGGCAGCGCGGGGCAAGGCACGAAGCTCGTCGCGCAGGCGACATCGGCCATCGCCAGCACATCCTCGCGCGTGCCCCCGCCGCCCCACAGCAGCGCTTCATAGCATTCGACCAGCCGTTCGGCCTGCAACAGTTCCACGATGGTCGGCTCGGGCTGCTGCGCCCGCGCCGCGCTGGCGTGCCCCGCCGCCTTCGCCAGCTCGACCAGCTCTGCGGGATGATGCCCCGCCGCGACCAGCCCCCAGAATCCGCGCGAAAGGCCCAAGGCCTGTTCCACGAACAGGTGGACCGCATCGTGCGGCACCGGCCCCTTGTGCGCCAGCCGCGTCTCGATCCGCGAGCCATCCGCACGGCGCACGCCGATGTGATCCTCGACCGATCCCTTGGCGATGGTGATGCGCATCATGCGCGTTGCATAGCGGTTGGTGACGAACCGGCCAAATCCCGCTATGGGCCGCCGCCATAATGGCATCCCAAAACACTCCTGTCGCGATTCCCGATCAGCCCAAGGTGGGCATGGTCAGCCTCGGCTGCCCCAAGGCGCTGGTCGATTCCGAACGCATCCTCACCCGCCTGCGCGCCGATGGCTATGCCATGAGCGCGGACTATGCCGGCGCCGACGTGGTGCTGGTCAACACCTGCGGCTTCCTCGATTCGGCCAAGGAGGAAAGCCTTGCCGCGATCGGCGAGGCCATCGCCGAAAACGGCCGGGTGATCGTCACCGGCTGCATGGGCAACGAAGCCGAGGTGATCCGCGCGAAGTTCCCGCAGGTCCTCGCCGTCACCGGCGCGCACCAGTATGAAGACGTGGTCGAAGCGGTGCATGAAGCCGCCCCGCCCAGCATGGGGCCGTACATAGACCTGATCCCGCAGGCCGAGCCGGGCGATGTGAAGCTCACCCCGCGCCACTACAGCTACCTGAAGATTTCAGAGGGCTGCAACCACGCCTGCGCCTTCTGCATCATCCCGTCCTTGCGCGGAAAGCTCGCCAGCCGGCGCATCGATGCGGTGCTGCGCGAAGCCGAAAAGCTGGTTGCGGCGGGCACGCGCGAACTGCTGGTGATCAGCCAGGACACATCGGCCTATGGCGTCGACGTGCGCCATGAGGAACGCATGTGGAAGGGCGAGCCGGTCCGCACCCACATGACCGACCTCGCCCGCGAACTCGGCAAATTGCGCACCCCCGACGGCGAAACGCCCTGGGTGCGCCTGCACTATGTCTATCCCTACCCCCACGTCGACGCGGTGATCCCGCTGATGGCGGAAGGGCTGGTGACGCCCTATCTCGACATCCCGTTCCAGCACGCCAGCCCGAACGTGCTGCGCGCCATGAAGCGCCCCGCGAACGAGGCCAAGGTGCTCGAACGCATCAAGGCGTGGCGCGAACTGTGCCCGGACCTTGCCATCCGCTCCAGCTTCGTCGTCGGCTTCCCCGGCGAGACCGAGGCCGATTTCCAGTACCTGCTCGACTGGCTCGATGAAGCGCAGCTCGACCGCGTCGGCGCGTTCCGCTTCGAGCCGGTCGAAGGCGCCGCCGCCAACGACCTGCCCGATCCCGTGCCCGAAGAGGTCAAGGAAGACCGCTACCGCCGGATCATGGAGAAGACCGAGGCGATCAGCGCCGCGCGCCTCGCCGCCAAGGTCGGCCGCACCATCCGCGTCATCATCGACGAAGTGGGCGAACCCGACGAGGACGGCGACATCGGCGCCACCGCGCGCAGCCAGGCCGACGCGCCCGAAATCGACGGCGCGGTCTATCTGCGCAACGTGCCCGCCACGCTGAAGGCAGGCGATTTCGCCGAGGTTCTGGTGGAAGAGGCCGACGCGCACGACCTGTTCGGCGTGATCGCCTGACCGTGGGTGCGGTCCTGCTGGAGCGTCTGGACAGCGGTGCCATCGCCGTCCTGCGCTTCGACAACCCGCCCCATGGCTTCCTCGACGGCGCGATGACCGCCGCGCTCGATGCGCACCTCACCGCGCTGGCGAGCGACCAGCCCTTGCGCGCGCTGATCCTGACCGGCGCGCAGGACGGCGTACTGATACGCCATTTCGATCTGGCCGAACTGGCGGGCGCGGCCGACGCCATCGCGGCCAGCCCCGCCGACGCGGGCGCAACGTGGCAGGATTCGATCTTCCACCGCATCACCCGCGCGCTCGAAACGCTGGACGTGCCGGTGATCGCGGCGATCAACGGCGATTGCATGGGCGTGGGCTACGAACTCGCGCTCGCCTGCGACATCCGCCTCGCCCGTCGCGGCGCCTTCACCATCGGCCTGCCCGAACTGCACATCGCCATGTTCCCCGGCGGCGGCGGCACGGTGCGCCTCGCCCGCCTGCTGGGCCCGGCGCGCGCGCTCGAACTGATCGGCACCGCGCGCGTGGTCGATCCCGAAGAGGCCGCCCGGCTCGGCATGGTCAACGCCGCGCTGGACGATCCGCTGGAAGCCGCGCTCGCCATGGCCCGCAAGTTCGCCTCGCTCTCGCCAAGCGCCCTCGCCGATGCCAAGCGCCTGATCCACGCCAGCACCGACCTGCCGCTCGAAGAGGCGCTCACCCTCGAACAGCGCATGGTCAACGCCCGCCTCGGCAGCGACGAAGTGCGCGGCGTTCTGCACCGCTATGTGCAGAGCGGTACGGATCTGCGCCAGCCGCTGGACTGAGCGCTACCCCTTCCGAAACGGCGTCCGCTCCACCAGAAAGCTCTGGTCCTGCGCCACGCCCGCCCGCTCACGCTCCAGAAAGTCTGCCACGGCGCGGCGGAAACCCTTGTCGGAGATCCAGTGGGCTGACCATGTCTGCACCGGGGCATAGCCGCGCGCCAGCTTATGCTGGCCCTGCGCGCCCGCTTCCACGCGATCCAGCCCTAGCGCGATGGCCGCGTCGATCGCCTGATAATAGCACAGCTCGAAGTGCAGGAACGGCTTGTCGATCACCGCGCCCCAGTACCGCCCGTACAGCGCCTGCGCGCCGATGAAGTTCAGCGCGCCTGCCACGGGTGCGCCGTCGATGAAGGCCAGCACCAGCAGCACCTTGTCCGCCATGCGCGCGCCGATCAGGTCGAACGCCGCGCGCGTCAGATAGGGGGTGCCCCATTTGCGCGCGCCGGTCTCCTGATAGAACACCCAGAACGCATCCCAGTGTTCGGGCCGGATATCGGCCCCGGTCAGCACGCGGATCTCCACCCCGTCCTGCGCGCGGGCGCGCTCCTTGCGCAGGTTCTTGCGCTTGTCCGACGACAGCGCGCCAAGGAATTCGTCGAAGCTGGCATAGCCGCGATTGTCCCAGTGGAACTGGATGTCGCTGCGCAGCAGCCACCCGGCCTCCTCGAACAGCCGCACCTGTTCGGGCGCGATGAAGGTGGCGTGCGCGCTCGACAGTTCGTTCTGCACGCACAGCTGTTCGGCCACCTTCAGCAGCGGCACGGCCAGATCGGGCCGCGTGCCGGTCAGCAGGCGCGGCCCCGTGGCGGGGGTGAAGGGCACGCTGATCTGCAGCTTGGGGTAGTAGCTGCCCCCGGCGCGGTGCCAGGCATCGGCCCAGCTATGGTCGAACACATATTCGCCCTGGCTGTGGCTCTTGAGGTACGCTGGCAGTGCGGCAGCGGGTTCGCCCGCCTCGTCCTCGATCACCACCGGCAGCGGCGACCAGCCGGTCCCCTCGCCCACGCTGCCCGATTCCTCCAGCAGCGAAAGGAAAGTGTGGCTTGTGAAAGGATTGCCGCCACCCGCCAGCGCATCCCACTGTGCGACGTCGATCTCGCCAACGCTCTGGTGGATGCGGGCGGTGACGCTCACGCGGCCGCTCCGCTCCCGGCGACCCCGGCCCCTTCCGCGATCGGCGCGTCGGCATGAATCGCCGCCCGCTCTGCCAGATCGGGCGAGCGCACCGTCCAGGTCAGCAACGGCAGGCCCCGGCGACGCTGCGATGCGGCAAAGCGGCTTGGCAGGTCGCGCACGTCATAGGCGAGGAAATCGGGTTCGGCGTGCCACAGCGCCAGATGGCGGCGCACGCGCGCCAGCAGCGTGGTGCGCCCTTCCTCGGTCATGACGAGGCCGTGGACGATGTGTGGCGAATGGCGCTGAAACCAGTGCGACACGCGCGGGTCGAAGCTCATCACCGCCACCGGGCCGCGATAGCCTTCGAGCAGGCGGCGCACCGCGAGGCACAGCGGCACGACGTGCATCTCCCGCTTCGACTTCAGTTCGATGAGCAGCGGCACGCGACCGTTCACAAGATCAAGCAGGTCTCGCAAGGCCGGGATGCGCTCGCCCTCGGCCCCCAGCAGGGCGAGGTCCTGCAACTGCGCGGCCTTGCGGTCGATCACCGGCCCGCTTGCCGCCGTCAGGCGATCGAGGTCCCAATCGTGGAAGACCACGGCCATGCCGTCGCTGGTACGCTGCACATCGCATTCGATGCCAAGCCCGCGCTCCATGGCCAGCCGGAACGCCGCCAGCGAATTTTCAGGCACGCCAACCCCGTGCAGCCCGCGATGGGCATAGGCTTCCACCTGCCCCAGCCAGCCGACCCGCTCCGGTTTGGGAGCGGGTGCGAACCAGCGATCAAACAGCGCGAACAGCAAAGACAGCATCGACTTCCACCGCCGCACCCAGCGGCAGCACCGGCACGCCCACCGCGCTGCGCGCGTGGCGGCCCGCATCGCCGAAGGCCGCGACCATCAGTTCGGACGCGCCGTTGGCGACCTTGGGCTGGTCGGTGAAGGTGCCCGTCGAGCTGATGAACGCCCCCAGCTTGACCACGCGCTCCACCCGGTCGAGCGAGCCGAGCGCGGCCTTGACCTGCGCCAGCAGCATCAGGCCGCAAGCCTGTGCGGCGGCGGCGCCCTGTTCCAGACTGACATCCTCGCCCAGCCGCCCGGTGACGAGCTTGCCGTCGATGAACGGCAATTGCCCCGAAACGTGCAGCAGTCCATTCGCCTCCACCGTGGGCACATAGGCCGCGACCGGCGCGGCGGCCTGCGGCAGCACGTGGCCCAGTTCGGCAAGGCGAGCGGTGATCGAATCAGTCATCGTTGTCTCCGGTAACGCGTTCCATGATCCACGGCAGCGCCGTGGCCCAGTCGTCGATGCGGGCATGGGCATGGCCCGCCTTGTGCGCGCAATCGATATGGGCTGCGATCATCGGTTCGCCGCACAAGTGCAGGCGATGCACATGCGGCAGCATCTCCGCCACCGAGCCGTGGTGTTGCGGCAGATCGTCGATGAACAGCGCCTTCGAAGGATTGTACTCTTCGAGAATCGCCTTGAGCGCCGGGCCCTTCGGCCCCTGGTTGGTGAACACCCGCGCATCGATGCCCACGTTGCGCAGCTGTTCGGCGCGGGTGTCGCGGCGGTGATCGCCAAGATTGGTCAGGATCACCACGTCGGCATGCTGGCTGAGCGCGTTGATTCCCTCGACCGCGCCCGCGATCGCCTGCTGGCGGTGCATTTCGGTGTCGAAGAACAAGTTGAGCAGGCGCCAGATTTCGGCCGGCTCCACAAGCTCACCATTGGCACGGTATCGCATCGACTTGCCGAAGTCGTTGGAATTCATCACGAAATCGATGTCGTGCTTTTCGGCAAGGAAGTCGCGATACGGCGCGACCATGTGCAGCAGCACTTCGTCGCAATCGCTGATGATCAGCGGACGGCTCATGTCAGGTTCTCCCGTGCGGCGACCAGATGTTCAGGCGCTATGTCGAGTGCCTGCGCCGCCGCGACAAGGTCCGCCTCGTGATTGCAGAGAAATTCGAGGCAAGCGCCCAGCACGCCCGGATCGGACAAGCCGCCCCGCAGCGTCTCGGGCGTCATGCCGGTCAGCGCGAGCAGGCGGTCGGCGCGCTGGCTGTCGGACAGCACCCAGCCGAGCGCCTGAAGCGCCAGCGCCACCGGATCGGGCAATTCGGTCCGCTCTCGAATGATTGTCAGGACCCTTTCAGGTGAATAGAGGTGCCGCCAGGTGCATTTCAGGTGCGTCTAGGTGTCGTTGAGGACAGGCTCGATCCAGTGGCAAAAAGAATTCTGGTTGTCGAGGACAACGACCTCAACCGCAAGCTGTTCTGTGACTTGCTCAAGGCCAACGGGTTCGAGGTGGAGCCCGTCGCTGATGGGCGCGAAGCCATTGAAAAGACGCGCTTGTTCGTACCAAATCTGGTGGTCATGGACATTCAGTTGCCCAATGTGTCAGGGCTGTCCCTGATCGAGCAGATCAAGCAGGACGACGAATTGCGCGCCATACCCGTCCTTGCCGTCACCGCCTATGCCGGCAAGGGCGACGAGGAACGCATCCGCGAAGCGGGCGCCGAAGGCTACCTCGCCAAGCCGGTGTCGATCGCGCCGTTCATGCAGGCGGTGAACAAGCTGCTGTAGTTACAGGAAGAACCGCTCGGCGACGAAGGTCGCCACCGTCAGGCACAATCCGGCCATGAATATCTTGTAGGCCATTGCAAGGAAACGATATTTCTTGCGCTGCAGGACCTGCCCGTTCTGGTAGATGTCGTGCAGCATGGTGCGGAAGATGGTCTCGTCGGCGCGCAGTTCGTCGAGCACCGAATCCATCCACTCGTCCTCGTCGACATGCGTGAAATAGCCGAAGAACAGCTTGTTGGGCTTGCCATGCAGCCGACTGGTGCTGGGGTTGCCCACCGAGGGCAGCACCGCGAACACCGCGCACAGGGCAGACGCGAAGGCGAACAGCGCCAGCACGCACAGCGACCATGGCAAGGCCCCGTTCTTCGCCTGCCCGACCGAGATCGTGAACACCAGGAACGTCGCGCCCATCAGGATCGATGCCTTGGCATCGGCCATCTGGCTCAACGTCAGGTTGATCTGCTGCGACGTGCGTACAAGATGGATCGCGTGATTGGAAAAGCCCGAGGGCGAAAGCGGCGATGGCGTGGCGACGACCCTGGGCGGTTCGTCCACAGTGGGCTTGTCCATGCTTTCCCCCCGCTTTTACGTATGTTCGTTGCCGCTCGAGCGATGCCACGTCCGCCCCGTCCTTGACAAGCTGGGCCACAAGCCGCTTTTCCGCCGTATTCATCTGGCAGGCGTCACGGGAAGCATTTCCGGGCCCCTGCGAGGCCCAGTGGAGACAGACAATGGATCGCGCCGCAACCGCCCAGAAGATCGCCGAAGTGATCGAGCCCTTCAACAAGAAGGGCGTTGCCCTGACCGATGCGACCACCTTTGCCGGTGACCTCGAATGGGACAGCCTGACCGTGATGGACTTCGTCGCGGCCATCGAGGACGAGTTCGACATCATCATCAGCATGAACCAGCAAGCCGAGATCGAGACCTATGGCCAGCTGATCGACGCGGTGACCAAGCTTCAGGGCTGAGGACAAAAGCGCACATGACCGACCTTTTCAGCAAGTTCGATCCCCTGATCGAACAGCGTCGCGCCCTGCTCGACACCGGCGTGACCGACCCGTTCAACCTGGTGATGGAGCGCGTGCTGTCGCCCACCCGCGCCATCTGCAACGGGCGCGAGACGATCCTGCTCGGCACCTACAACTACATGGGCATGACGTTCGACCCCGACGTGATCGCGGCGGGCAAGCAGGCGCTCGACGAGTTCGGGTCGGGCACCACCGGCAGCCGCGTGCTGAACGGCACCTATGCCGGGCACAAGCTGTGCGAGGACGCGCTCAAGGAGTTCTATGGCATGGACCATGCCATGGTGTTCTCAACCGGCTACCAGGCCAATCTGGGCATCATCAGCACGATCGCCGGCAAGGGCGACTACATCGTGCTCGACATCGACAGCCACGCCTCGATCTGGGACGGCTGCAAGATGGGCGATGCCGAGGTGGTGCCGTTCAAGCACAACGACATCGTCGCCATGGAAAAGCGCCTGAAGCGCATTCCCGAAGGCGCGGGCAAGCTGGTCGTCCTTGAAGGCGTCTATTCGATGCTGGGCGACATCGCGCCGCTGAAGGAGATGATCAAGGTCGCCAAGGACAACGGCGCGATGGTGCTGGTGGACGAGGCGCATTCGATGGGCTTCATCGGCCCCAACGGGCGCGGCGTGGCCGAGGAACAGGGTTGCCTCGATGACGTGGACTTCGTGATCGGCACGTTCTCGAAATCGGTCGGCACGGTCGGCGGCTTCTGCGTTTCGAACCACCCCAAGTTCGAGATCATGCGGCTGGTCTGCCGTCCCTATGTCTTCACCGCCAGCCTGCCGCCGAGCGTGGTGCACACCGCTGCGACCAGCATCCGCAAGCTGATGCATGCGGGCGACAAGCGCGCGCATCTATGGGAAAACAGCCGGACGCTGCACAAGGCCTTGCGCGACAAAGGCTTCCAGCTTGGCACCGAGGAGGCGCAGAGCGCGATCATCGCGGTGATCATGCCCGATCTGGAGCGCGGCGCGATGATGTGGGAAGCGCTGCTGCGCGAAGGGCTGTACGTCAACCTCGCGCGCCCGCCCGCAACGCCTGCGAACATGACGCTGTTGCGCTGCTCGCTGTGCGCCGAGCATTCGGCCGAACAGGTGCAGACGATCATCGGCATGTTCGAGCGCGCCGGAAAGGCCGTGGGGATCATCTGATGGGGGTCTGGGCGCAGGCGGGGGCGCCGGTGCTGGCGAGCGCAGTCTCGCTCTGCGCCGCGCCTGCCACCATGGCGCAGGCCGCCGCCGAACCCGCGCCGCTGCAGAGCGCGATGGTCGAGGATCCTTGCGCGCTGGGACCGAACCCCGGCGACTGGGGCGCGCTGTGCCACTACCAGCGCGCCGACCGGGAAGTTGCCGCCCCACCCCGCGCGGTGTTCATTGGCGATTCGATCACCCAATACTGGCTTGCGGCCGGCCCCGCGCTGTTTGCCGACGGCGTGGTCAACCGCGGGATCACCGGACAGACGAGCGCGCAGATGCTGGTGCGCTTCACCCAGGACGTTGTGCGCCTGCGCCCGCGCGTGGTCCACATCATGGCCGGAACCAACGACGTCGCCGGGAACAAGGGCCCGACCAGCGCCGCCGAATACGTCAATGCGATCAGCGCGATGGCCGACATCGCCCACGCCAATGGGATCGCGGTGGTGATTGCCAGCGTGCTGCCCGCAGCCGCGTTTCCCTGGCGCCCCGGGTTTCGCCCCGCGGCGCAGATCGAGGCGCTCAATCGCTGGCTGCGCGCGTTCGCCAAGGCACGCGGATACGTCTTTGCCGATTACCATGCGGCGATGGCCGATGCCGAAGGCGGCATGAAGCCCGGGCTGGCAGGCGATGGCGTGCACCCCTCGCCCGAAGGCTATGCCATGATGGAGCCGATCGCGCTGGCCGCGCTGGCGCAGGCCGAAAAGGCAGCTGGCGGCGAGAAGCGGCGGCGGTAGCAGACGCCGCGCCGTGCGGGCCGAGGTGGGACCGGCCGGCTAGACCAAGGGCGCGCTTTGGCCCACGATCGTTACCCGCGTGCCCGGCGTGTTGTCGGTGATCGCGACTTCGCCGTGGAGTTGCTTGGCCAGCGCATTGACGATGCCTGTGCCCAGGCCCCGCGTGATCAGCGCCGGCGAGATCGGCATGCCGATCCCGTTGTCGGTCACCGACAGGCGCCAGCCGGTGGACGTTGTGTGACAATCGACCGCGATAATGCCGCCATCCCGCCGATCAGGGAAGGCGTGCTTGAGGCAGTTTATCACAAGCTCGGTGACGATAAGGCCAAGGCTGATCGACATCGCGCTGCTCATGATCGTGCCATCGGCGTCCACGGTCAGGCGGATCGCGGAAGGATCGCCGATCAGCGAGGCACCGATGCTCTTGCACAGCTCCTCGAAGTAGGGACCGATGGGGACATCATCGGAATCGCTGATCGCCAGCTGGTGCTGGAGCGTGGCGATCGACATCACGCGTCTTTGCGCATCGTGGAGATGATTGCGCGCTTCTTCGGACTGCACGTGCCGCGCGCTCTGCATCAGGACGCTGGCGATGATCTGCAGGCTGTTCGCAACGCGGTGGCGCAATTCCTGCAGGAGCAGTTGCTTGTCATGGATGAGATCATCCTTGATGCGCTCCCCGCGTCGCAGGTCGGTGACATCGGCAACGCCTAGAACCGCGTGGTTTCCCGCGCTGTCAGGCAGATCCAGCTGGTGCGCGCTCAAGACCAGCTGTCGTGGCGCGCAGCCTTGCTGCACGAAATCCATCTCGCAGTTGGCAACCGTGGTCCGCAAGGCTGCGGAAGCTTCCTTCAATGCGCGCAATTCCGGCACATTCCATTCGCCACCGCCGATGGCGAAGATGGGTTTGCCCACGATGTCCACCGGATCCAGTCCGAACGCGCGACAGAAGGAACCGCTGACCGCTTCGACGCGCCACCCGCCATCGAGCAGTACGAGCGGGGTGGTTGAAGACATGACCAGCGCCATGCCAAGCCCATTGGCCATGGTCGGGCCGACCGGAATGAAGCTGTCCATGCGATGCGCCTCCGGTGCCCAGAGACTTGCGGAGTGCAAGCCATTACCCGCCGAACCGGACGCCGTTTACAGGACGTCGGCGCCAAGTCTCGCAACGAGATAGCATGGCTTTCAGTCAGGCACTAACGACAATTCCCGCACCGACATTTACGCCAAGACAAATGCGCACGTGCTTTATTGATACTCAACATCAGTTCAATCGGAATCAGACTTCAAGAATTTTTCATCCCGCAAGACAAATTCTGCAGGATTGAGCGTGATGAAGCCATCGTCGCGCACCCGGTATCCGCTTGAAGTTCCCTACCCCTCGGCCTGCCTCTGGGCCGCCATGGCGCGTGCGTAAGCCGCGCGCGTGCTGACGCGTTCGAAATAGGCCTGCATCCCCGGGGTCACGAACTCGGCAAGGCCGATGCCCAGCGCGAGCTTGATCGCATAGGCGAGCGAGACGTCGGCCATGGTGAAGCGACCTGCGGCGGCGTAATCGCCGTCCATCATCGTTTCGGCGTTGCGCAGACGGGCGCCAAACCATTCGGCATAATCGCGGGCGATCTCGGGACGGCGCGCTTCAGGCGCGGCAAAGACGGCGTAGCGCAAATGGATGGTCTGGGGGAAGGTCAGCGTCGCTTCGCCCATGACGAGGAAGTTGAGGTAGTCGGCATAGCCGGGCTCTTGCGGCGACACGGCGAGCGGGGTTGGGCCGTACTTCGTTGCCAGATAGTGCGGGATCGCCGCGCTTTCGGTCATGCGGCGGCCACCGTCGAACAGCACCGGGATCGTGCCCAGCGGGTTCAGGTCCTTCATCCCTTCGTGCCGCGCGCGTGGCGGGAACGGAAGGACGTGGAGTTCATAGGGCAGGCCCATTTCCTCGAGCGCCCAGAGGGCACGGAACGAGCGGGCGTCGCGGCAATGGTAGAGTGTTATCATGCCTGTGAGTTTAACCCGCATGGGCGGGTTGGCAAGATGGTGGGCGGGGCGGCTCGCCCACCCACCTGCGACTAGGCCCGCCTGGCGACGGACCAAGTCTCGCGGCCCCGCCCGCTTGCGGGAGAGGGAGAGGCGCTCAGGGCTGCGCAATCACGGCGTGTTCGCACTTGGCGTTGGCCTGCTTGCCGTTGCCGCCGCCAAGCATGGAGGCGGCAACGAAGCCGCCTATGACGAGGACGACGAAGCCGACAGTGACGAGGCCCAGGTACTTGTCGATGAAGCGCTTGATCGGGGCGCCGAACAGGCGGAACAGCACGCCCACGACCATGAAGCTGATCGAGCGCGAAACGAGGCTTGCCAGCAGGAACGGCACCAGCGGCATGGAAATGAAGCCCGCTGTGATCGTCAGCAGCTTGAACGGGATGGGCGTCGCGCCCTTGATCACGATGATCTCCACCCCGTATTCGCGCAAGTAGCAGGCAGCCTTGGGGAAGCTCTGCGTGAGGTGCAGCGCGGCGAGGAGCTGCGTGCCGATGCTGTCGTAGAGGAAGTGCCCGATGGCATATCCGAGCACTCCACCCAGGACAGAGGCGATCGTGGCGATGGCGGCGAAGCGCACCGCCTTCTTCGGTTCGGCCAGGCACATCAGGCCGAGCAGCGGGTGCGGCGGGACCGGGAAGAAGCTCGCCTCGACGAAGGCGACGAGCGCGAGCCACAGTTCTGCGTGGGGGTGCGCGGCCTTGGCGATGGTCCAGTCGTAAAGTCGGCGAAGCATCGGTTTCAGGCATCCCTTGCGCATGGTGCGGTGCGAAAGCGCTTTACCCGGCCCCAAATGAAAGCGCCAGAACCCGGTGCTATTAACCCATTTGGCACTTTTTCATTGACATCGTCACGCTCGATAGGTACATAACAAGAACATCGCGAAGGTGTGAGTCGCCGCAGAGGCGGTCCTGCTCCTGACGCGTCCCTTTTCGACATAGCAGCGCGAGGATGGTTCATGGCCGACCCGAAACGGCCTTCGCCCGGCAAATGCCGGACGGAGATCAGTGCCCGGCTTGCGAGCACCGAAGACAAACTCAACCGTCACTGGCGCACCGCCTTTCTGGATGCGCTGGCCGAAACGTCGAACGTGACCGCTGCCGCTGCGGCGGCAGGCGTGCATCCCAGCCGCCCCTACAAGGTGCGACGCGTCGAGCCCGAGTTCGCCCGTGCCTGGCGCGCGGCATTGCTGGAGGGATACGAGCACCTGGAAATGGAGCTGCTGCGCCGGATGCGCTTCGGCGAAGGCAAGGACGAGGAGCGCAAGTTCGACAACGCCACGGCCATGCGCCTGCTGGCGCAGCACCGCGACAGCGTGGCGCGAGAACTGGCCCAGCGCGAGAACGAGGACGTCGCCGCGATCCGCGCCTCGATCGACGCCAAGCTGCGCAAGATGCGCGAGAACATTCTCGCCCGCCGCGCGGCCGAAAGCGCGGCCCATGGATGAGGCGGAACCGCTGGATTGGATCAGCGCGGCGCACGAACCCGAGATCGCGGAGGAGCTGGCGACGCTGAGCGAGCAGGAACTGCGCGAATGGCGCTGGCACTGGGGGCTGAAGGCGCGGGCCGCGCAGCTGCCGCCGCCGGGCGACTGGCGCGTGTGGCTGCTGCTGGCCGGGCGCGGCTTTGGCAAGACGCGGACCGGAGCGGAGTGGGCCAATGCCGTGGCCGAGCACGATCCCGCGGCACGTATCGCGCTGGTGGCGGCCAATCTGGGCGAAGCGCGATCGATCATGGTGGAGGGCGAAAGCGGGATCATGGCGGTGATGGCGCCGCATCGTCGTCCAGTGTTCGAACCTTCGCTGCGGCGGCTGACCTGGCCGAACGGGGCGCAGGCGCAGCTCTATTCGGCGGCCGAACCCGAATCGCTGCGTGGGCCGCAGCATAGCCATGCCTGGTGCGACGAGATCGCCAAATGGGACAACGCATCGGGCCGGGCCGAAAGCGCCTGGGACAACCTGATGATGGGGCTGCGGCTGGGCCGTGACCCGCGCGTGCTGGCAACGACCACGCCGCGCGCCGCGCCGTTGGTGCTGCGCCTGATTGAGGAGGCCAAGCGCGGCGGCACGGCCATCACGCGGGGCAGCACCTACGATAACGCGGAACATCTGCCGGAACGCTTCATCGAGGCGATGCGGCAGAACTATGGCGAGACGCTGCTCGGGCGGCAGGAGATCGACGGCGAGATGATCGACGATCTGCCGGGCGCGCTGTGGACGCGGGCCATGCTGGAGCGCTGCCGCGAAGCGGCCGGCGCGCCGCTGACGCGGATCGTGATCGGCGTCGATCCGCCAGCCAGCGCGCAGGGCGATGCCTGCGGCATCGTGGTTTGCGGATTGGGCGAGGACCGCGTGGGGCGCGTGCTGGCCGACCTTTCGGTCGAGCGGCCAAGGCCCGAGCGCTGGGCGCGCGCCGTGGCCGAGGCGGCGCGGGGCTGGTCCGCCGACCGCGTGGTAGCCGAGGCCAACCAGGGCGGCGACATGGTCGCGGCGGTCCTGCGCGCGGCCAACGAGACGCTGCCGCTGCGGCTGGTCCACGCCAGCCGGGGCAAGACAGCACGGGCAGAGCCGGTGGCAGCGCTCTACGAGGCCGGACGGGTCCGTCATGCCGGGCTTTTCGCGCGGCTGGAAGACGAGCTTTGCGCCCTGATGCCGGGCGGCACCTACCAGGGGCCGGGCCGATCGCCCGACCGCGCCGACGCCTGCGTCTGGGCGCTGACCGAACTGATGCTGGGGCAGGCCGGCGAGCCACGAGTCTGGTTCGACTGATCCATTCGACACGCGAAAGGTATTCCATGTCCTTCTTCGACAGCCTGGCCGCCGCCTTCAAGGGCGGGGCGGTGACCGCGCGCGCGCCCTTGGGGCGCAGCTACATCTCGCCCTGGGCGGAAGCGTTCGACTGGCGCGGCGGCGATGCGCGCGGGCCCATGAACTATCCGACGGCAACGCGCGAGGCATACCTGGGCAACCCGGTGGCGCAGCGTGCGGTGCGGCTGGTGGCCGAGGGCATCGGCGGCGCGCCCGTCAATGCCTCGCATCCCGAAGCCGCCGCGCTAGTCGGTGCGACGAGCGCAGGACAGGCGCTGCTGGAGACGCTTGCCAGCCAGATGCTGCTGCATGGCAACGCCTATGTGCAGGTGCTGCGCGATGCCGAGGAAGCGCCCGCCGAGCTGTTTGCGCTGCGGCCCGAGCGGGTGAGCGTAGTGCCCGATGCGAGCGGCTGGCCGGTGGCCTTCGCCTACAAGGTGGGCGAGCGCGCGCTGACGCTGCCCGCGCTCGACGATTTCGGCCAGCCCAACGTGATCCATATTCGCGGCTTCCACCCGACCGACGACCACTATGGCGCCGGGTGCCTGGAAGCGGCGGACGATGCGGTCGCGGTGCACAACGCCGCCTCGCGCTGGAACCTTTCGCTGCTCGACAACGCGGCGCGGCCCTCGGGCGCAATGGTCTACGATCCCGGCGAGCCGGGCGCGACGCTGAGCGCCGACCAGTTCGAGCGGATCAAGAGCGAGCTGACCGCCGCCTATACCGGGCAGAGCAACGCCGGACGGCCGATGCTGCTGGAAGGCGGGCTGAAGTGGCAGGCGATGGCGCTGACCCCGGCGGACATGGACTTCGCCACGCTGAAGGCGGCCGCCGCGCGCGACATCGCGCTGGCCTTCGGGGTGCCGCCGATGCTGCTGGGCCTGCCGGGCGATGCCACGTACGCTAACTATCGCGAGGCCAACCGCGCGCTATGGCGGCTCACGCTGCTGCCACTGGCCACCAAGATCCTGTCGGCGCTGGCAGAGGGGCTGGCGGGCTGGTTCCCCGGCCTGACGCTAGGCGTCGATCTCGACCGCGTGCCTGCACTGGCAGAGGACCGCGAGCGGCTGTGGAGCATGGTCAGCGGTGCCGACTTCCTCTCCCCTGCGGAGAAGCGGACGATGCTCGGCCTCGCGCCGGAGGTCGCACGGTGAAGCGCGAGGATATGCTCGCCCGCCTGCTGGCGCAGGCCGAGACCGAAGGGTCGGAACTGATCACGCTGCGCGCGATCGTGGAGGAAGCGAGCGACCTTGGCGCCAAGCGCGTGCTGGAGCGCATGGGCCTGGCCGACGAGGGCGCCCACGAGGACCTGACCGAACTGCGCGAGCTGTTGCAGGCCTGGCGCGATGCCAAGGCCAGCGCGTGGAAGGCCGCAGTCGACTGGCTGGTACGCGGCGTGCTGGCGTTGCTGCTGATGGGCATCGCGGTGCGTGTCGGCTCGCCAGGGCTGCTGCAATGAGCGCGGAGCAACCCTTGCGCTTTGCAGGCTATGCAGCGGTGTTCGGCAAGCGCGACAGCGGCGGGGACACGATCCTGCCGGGCGCATTTGCGGCCACATTGGCGGCGCGCGCCGAGGCCGGGCAGCGACTGCCACTGTATTGGCAGCATCGCCCCGACCAGCAGATCGGCTGGATCGAGAGCGCTGCGGAAGATGCGCGCGGCCTGCGCGTCATCGCCGAGGTGACGGCCACCGACACCCCTGCCGCCAAGGCGCTGGCGCGCGGCGCGGTGGACGGCCTGTCGTTCGGATACCGCGTCCGTGAGGGCCAGATCCGTCCCGGCGGGCGCGAATTGCGCGCGCTCGACCTGTTCGAAGTGAGCCTCGTTTCGAAGCCGATGCAGCCGCTGGCGCGGGTGCACATGGTCAGCCCGCCGCCTGCGGCCTGACACTTTCCGACTTTTTCCAAGGGCCGCCCGTGGGGTGGCCATCCCTAGCAGAAAGGACGTTCAGCCCCATGGACATCGAAAACCTCAACGCGATCGCAGACGCGATTGCGTTCGAAACCAAGGCCGACGCGCTCGAGGGCTCGTTCGACCTGGCCGCGCGACAGGAAGCGCACGACGCCGCGCTCGCCATGCTGCGCGGCGAAGTGGAGGAAGTGAAGAGCCGCCTCGAGCGGGTCTATCGCGCTCCTGCCGTTCGCCCGATGCTGGGCGCTGGCGCTACCTCGGTCGAGCTGAAGGGCTTCGTCGACGGCTACTTGCGCGCAGGCCGCGAAACCGAGCTGAAGTCGCTGTCGCAGGGAGTGCCCGCCGATGGCGGCTATGCCGTGCCGCGCGAGATCGACGAACTGATCGCGCGCCGCCTGCTCAAGATCAGTCCGGTGCGCTCGGTCGCGTCTGTGGTGCAGACCAGCACCAGCGGCTTCCGTCGCCTGCTTTCGACCGGCGGCACCGCTTCTGGCTGGGTCAGCGAAACGGCGGCGCGTCCCGACACCGCCAGCCCCAAGCTGACCGAGATTGCGCCGCCGATGGGCGAGCTTTACGCCAACCCCTCGGCCACGCAGGCGATGCTTGATGACGCGGCCTTCGACGTCGAATCGTGGCTGGCTGGCGAAATCGCCGGCGAGTTCGCGCGGGCCGAAGGCGCGGCGTTCATCAACGGCAGCGGCACCAACCAGCCCAAGGGCTTCCTCCAAGCCGGGTCGAGCACCGCCAACGACGCCACGCGCAGCTATGGCACGCTGCAGCACATCGTTTCGGCCAACGCGACCGGCTTCGACGCCAGCCCCGATGCCAAGCTGATCGACATGGTGTTCTCGCTGCGCGCAGGCCTGCGCCAGGGCGCGGTGTGGATGATGAATTCGGCAACGCTCGCCGCCGTGCGCAAGTTCAAGGCGCCGGACGGCACCTTCCTGTGGCAGGCCGGCATTGTCGATGGGCAGCCCAACCGCCTGCTCGGCTACCCGGTGATCGAAGCCGAGGACATGCCGGATATCGGCGCGGGCGCCACCCCGATCGCCTTCGGCAACTTCAAGGCCGGCTACCTGATCGCCGAGCGCAGCGCGACCCGCATCCTGCGCGATCCCTATACCAACAAGCCCTACGTCCAGTTCTACGCCACCCGCCGCATCGGCGGGCAGGTGCTCGACAGCGATGCGATCAAGCTCCTGAAGATCTCCACCTGATCGGCTTGCCCCGCTCCCTGGTGTGCGCGTCCTTCCCCAGCGCGCATTCCTGACTTGCGCCCGCGACGGTGGCTTTCCCGTCGTCGCGGGCGGCTTTTCCCATTTCCCCCAGAAACCGGAGATTGCCATGAAGCGGGCAATTGTCGCGCCGCCCTCGCTGGCCCCGGCGGCGCTTTTGGAACTGAAGGCGTGGCTGGGCATCAGCTCCAGCCGCGACGACGCGGAATTGACCGCGCTGATCATGGCCGCGCTCGATCTGTGCGAGGGCTTCACCGGCGCGATGCCACTGCAGTCCGGCTGCGAGGAAATCCTGGCAACCTCGGGCGAATGGCAATCGCTTTCGACCCGGCCGGTGCAGGCGATCACCGGCGCGGCGGCGCTTTCGGCCAGCGGGCAACGCACGGCGCTGGGGGCGGGCGACTATGACGTCGACCTGACCGCCGATGGCACCGGCCTGTTCCGGCTGCGCCGTGCGACCGACCAGACGCGCGTGGCCGTGACCTTCACCGCCGGAATGGCGACGGGCTGGGCAGGCCTGCCCGACGCGCTGCGCCAAGGCATCATGCGCCTTGCCGCGCACGAGCATCGCCGCCGCGACGCCGACAAGCCGGGCGAGGCCGCGTCACCCCCCGCCGCGATCGCGGCGCTGTGGCGGCCGTGGCGGCGGATGCGGCTGGCATGAGGGCCACCACGGACTTCGCCGACTTGCGGCAGCGGTTGCTGGCCAGGGCGAAGGCGCTGGCCGCCGCGCGTGCCGCGAACCTCGCCGCGCGGCATTCGCCCGCAAAGTGGCGCAGCGCGGCGCTGCTCTGGCCCCTGTTCGGAAAGGACTGACCGATGGAAATCGCCTTTCGTTCGGCGCTGCTGGCCTGGCTTCAGGCCGACCCGGCGCTCAGCGGCAACCTCAACGCCGTGGTCGAGGAAGCGCCTTCGCGCACGGCGCTGCCGTGGCTTGCGCTGACCGCCAGCGCCAGCACCGACTGGAGCACCAAGACCGAAGCCGGGCGCGACATCCGCGTGGCGCTGGAGCTGAACTATCGTGGCGACGATCCGCTGTCGGAAGCGGCGCTCATCGCCGCGATCGAACGGCGGGTGGAAAGCCTGCCTGCCGACCAGAGCGCGGCGGGATTTCGCATCGCCAGCCTGATGTTCCTGAAAGGCCGCGCCGAACAGCGCGGCGAGGCCCGGCGCGCGCTGGTGCTGGAATACCGCGTCCGCGTGATGGCCGCCTGACCCCCAACGACAGAGGAGAACCGACATGGCTGCCCAGAAGGGAAGCGCCTTCCTGCTCAAGATCAGCGATGGCGCAGCAACGCCCACCTACAACACCGTCGCAGGTCTGCGCACCACGCAGATGTCGATCAACGGCGAGGCCGTGGTCATCACCAGCAAGGATTCGGGCGGCTGGCGCGAACTGCTTTCGGGTGCGGGCACTCGCTCGGTGACGGTCAGCGCGGCCGGGATCTTCCTGGGCAGCGCGGCCGAGACGCAAGTGCGCGGCAATGCGCTGGCGGGCACGATCGCCGACTACGAACTGTCGTTCGAAGGCGGTGAGAAGATGCGCGGCCGGTTCCTCGTCCAGCGGCTCGATTACTCGGGCGATTTCAACGGCGAGCGCAACTACACGATGACGCTCGAAAGCTCTGGCGCGGTGGCGCAGGCATGAGCGCGGGCGCAAACCCACATCGCGGGGAAGCGGCGCTGGTGCTCGACGGGATCGAACACGTCCTGCGCCCGACCTTTGGCGCGCTGGTCGCCGCCGAGGAGGAACTGGGGCCGTTGTTCGCGCTGGTCGAGCGCGCGAGCGCAGGTCATCTGAAACTGGCCGAGCTGGCGGCGCTGTTCTGGCACTGCCTGCGCGATCGCGACGGGGCCGACCGGACGGCGTTCTGCGAGGCGCTCGCCCGTGCCGGTATTGCCGCCTGCGCGCCGGTGCTGCGCGCGCTGCTGGTGCAGGTGCTCAAGGGCAAGGCGTGAGCGAGCGGTTCGGGCCCGGCGCAGCGCGCCTTTCGGGCCATGTCGCGCTGCTGCTCGGCTGGCCACCCGAACGCTTCTGGCGCGCGACGCCCGAGGAACTGGCGACGGTGCTCGCCGCGGCAATGCCCTCCCCCGACGGCGGTATCGACCGCCAGACGATCAACGCCCTGATGGAGCGCGAGCGACATGGATAACCTCGACACTCTGGTCGTCGATGTGCGCGCAAGCACGGACGGCTTCGACGCTGACATCGGCAGGATGCGCAACAGCTTCGACGGCATTCTCGTCGAAGGCTTCGCCAAGGGAGGGACGACGCTGGAGCGCAGCCTAGCCAGCGCGATCCGCAAGGGCAGCCTCGGCTTCGAAGATCTGGGGCGCATGGCGAACCAGGTGCTGGATGGCATTGCCGGGCAGGCGCTGCGCGCGGGGCTGGGATCGCTAGGCCTTGGGGGCGGCGGGAGCGATGGCGGATTGGGCGGTGGCCTGACCTCGCTGATCGGCTCGCTGTTCGGCCTTCCAGGACGTGCGACCGGCGGGCCGGTGGCGCCAGGGCAGGCCTATGTCGTGGGCGAGCGGGGGCCGGAACTGTTCGTACCCACGTCCGCCGGGCGGGTTGAGAACGGCGCGGGCGGGGCACCGCGCAACGTGAACGTCTCGATCCGCGTGGTCGCCCCGGCAGGGTCCAGCCAGCCCGAAAGCCTGCGGCGTTCGGGGCGGCAGGTGGCGCAGGCGGTGCGCCGCGCGCTCAGCGACACTTAGAATCGGAGATTGCCATGAGTTTCTGGCTCGCCAGGAAACGGACGGTCCAGCAGACCGACATGATCCAGCGCTTCGACCCGCGCTTCTGGACGGTGGATTTTCCCCGTCCGGCGATGGCGTCGGTGGTGGTTTCAGCCCCGGATGCGCTGCGCGTCGACGCGGTGTTCCAGAAGCGAAACGACCTTGTCGGGCTGATCTGGGAAAGCGAGGACCGCTGGGACCACCCGCTGCTCGCCTACGATACCGACCGAGACTATGCGCGCACGACACTGTCGTTCCGATGGCGTTCGTCCGGGGTGCTGCCGCTCGATCTGGTCAACGGGCCGACGCTGACGATCGAGGGGCGTGATGCCGCAGGTGCGGGGCGGACCTGGTACGTGCGGCTGTGGAACTATGCCATGGGCACGCCGACCGATGCCCAGGTGACGCTGCCGTTCTCCGCGCTGGAGGGCGGTTTCTCGCTTCCGGCAGACGCCGACCCGGTGCATCCGGCGGCGATCGACCGGATGTTCGTGTCGCTCGCCCCTGCCGGATATGCTGCGGCGGATGCCTCGCCGTTCGCGACCGCGCTGACCGGCTGGGCCGAGCTTTCGCAGATCCGCTGCGACGGGCACCGACCGATGCTGAACATGGGCGACGTGATGGTGCCACCGCATGGCCTGTCGATCGCGACGGGCTATGACGATTGCTACAACCAGACCCCGTCGCGGGTGGTCCGTCAGGCGCTGGGGCTGGGCTATCGCGGGAGCATCAACCACTACGTCGGAATGAGCCACTTCATGCCGCTGGCGCCCGATGGCGCGGGCGGCTTCGTGGTCGATCCGGTGCTGCCCGCGATGAATGCGGCGGCCGAGGCGTGGCATGGTGCTTTCCTCGCCGAAGCGAAAGCAGCCGGCTATTCGGTGATCCTGTCGCAGTCTTTCGAACTGCTGGCGCAGCATTGCCCTGCGGCCTGGCAGCAGCGCACCGCGAGCGGAGGGGCGGCGCGGACCGCGTGGTTGCCACCCTCGGCGCTGCTTTCGCCTGCGCATTCGGGCGCGCAGGGCTGGCTCGCCAAGGTGGCGCGGCGGCTAGTGGCCTTGCAGAAGGCCGCAGGCTTGCCCGTGCGCTTTCAGGTGGGCGAGCCTTGGTGGTGGATCACGCCGGGGCGCGAGATCTGCGTCTATGACGATGCTGCCAAGGCAGCGTTCGGCGGCAGTCCGGTGGCGATCCCCGACATGGCCGCGAGCCTGACCGCGCCGCAGAAGGCTCTGCTTGAAAGTGCGGGCGCGGTGCTCGCGAGCGCAACGGCGGCGCTGACGGCAGCGGTGCGGTCAGAGGCGGGCGCGGCGGGTGCCGAAGTGCTGCTGCTGGCATTTCTGCCGACAGTGCTCGATCCGCAATTTCCCGAAGCGCGGCGCGCCAACCTGCCGATCGGCTGGGCAAGCCCGGCTTTCGATACGCTCCAGCTGGAAGACTACGACTGGCTGACGGCGGGCAAGGAGGCGCTGCGCGCGGCCGGGCGGGCAGCCGTCGAGGCGCGGCTGGGATATGTACGCGCGCAGCAGCACTTCCTGTCGGGCTTCGTGCTGTTGCCGGAGAATGCCGAGGCCGAATGGGCGCGGATCGACGCCGCTGCCAGCGAAGCCCGTGCGCTGGGCGTGGCCGAAACCTTTATCTGGGCGCTGCCGCAAGTGGCGCGCGATGGCTTCACCCGCCTGCCCGACGCCAGCGAGGATCAAACCATGCAACCTTTCGACGATGTCCTGTTCCCCATCGCGCTCGGCCGTGCGGCAACCGTGACGCCCGAGTTTTCGACCAACGTCACGATCACCGCATCGGGTTTCGAGCGGCGCAACAGCCTGTGGTCGGATGCGCGACTGCGCTTCGATGTGGGGCCCGGCGTGCGATCCGAGGCTGAACTGGGCGAGTTGATCGCCTTCTTTCGGGCGCGACGTGGCCAGGCGCGGGGGTTCCGCCTGCGCGATCCGTCGGACTACAGCTCCAACGGCATGACCGGCACGCCGACCGCGCTCGATCAGGTGATCGGCTCGGGCGACGGCGCCAAGGCTCGGTTCGAACTGATCAAAGCCTATGGCGACGGCGCGGACCTGCAGACCCGGCGCATCACGCGGGTACGGGCGGAGAGCCTGAAAGTCAGCGTGAATGGCATCGAGGTGGGCGGCTGGACGCTGGCCGACGGCGGCGTTGTGATGTTCGCGACCGCTCCCGCGGCTGGCGCAGTAGTGCGGGCGGGCTTCCTCTTCGATGTGCCGGTGCGGTTTGCCGAGGACCGGCTGGATGTTTCGGGCGCCGCCTTCGCGGCAGGCGAGGCGCCAAGCGTGCCGCTGGTCGAACTGCGCGAGGAGGCCTGACATGGCGGAGCGTACGCGCATCTGGTTCAGCCAGCCGCTGGAGACGGCGGCGGTGTGGTGGCGGATCGAACGCGCCGACGGCTTCGCGCTCGGCTTTACCACGCATGACCGCGACCTGTGGTTCGACGGGCTGCTGCACCGCACGGCACCGGGCATGACGCCCTCCTCGATCCGCAAGACCGGTACGCTGGAGCCCGACAGCGCCGAGATAGCGGGCGCGCTCAGCCATGATTTGATCCGCGAGCAGGATCTGACGGCTGGACGCTTCGACGGCGCGTCGATCGCGATGGGACTGGTCGACTGGCAGACGCTGGAACGGCAGGACATCTACCGGGGCACGATTGGCGCGGTCGGGATCGAGGGCGCCGGCTTTTCGGCCGAGCTGAAATCGCTGAAGTCGGTGTTCGAACGCGAGATCGTACCGCGCACCTCGCCGACGTGCCGCGCGGAATTCTGCGAGGTCGGTTGCACTCTTTCAGCCACGCGCTTCACTGCCGTGCATGCACTGGCCGCGATCAGTGACACGGGTTACGCGATCCGTATCGACGGCGCAGTTGCGCTCGACGACCTCGTATTCGGAAAGCTGCGCGCGCTTGGTGGACCGGATGCCGGGCTGTGGCGACGTGTCGAAGGCAGGGACGGCGATTGGCTCCTGCTCGACCGCCCGCTCGATCCGACGACCAGTGTCGGCACACGCATGACCGTGCGTCAGGGGTGCGACCACATTCTGCAGACTTGCGCTGCACGGTTTGCCAATGCGGTAAACTTTCGGGGCGAGCCGTTCCTGCCGGGCAATGACCTGCTGGCACGCTATCCACTGGCGGGCGCATGAATGCCGCCTTGGCAACGGCGGCCATCAGCCTGATCGGAGTCCGCTACCGCCTGCATGGGCGCAGCGCGGACGACGGTCTCGATTGCGTGGGGGTGGTGGCCGCGGCCATGATCCGGGCAGGGTATCGCGTGGTCGCGCCGCAGGGCTACACGATGCGCCAGGTCGATTGCAGCGGGTTTGCCCTGTTCGCCCCGCTGAACGGGTTCGAGACCGTCGAACGCGAGGGCGATCTGGTCCTCGTTCGAGCCAATCCGGTACAACCTCACCTTCTGATCCGCGTGCCCGACGGGTTCGTCCATGCGCATGCAGGCCTGCGCCGCGTGGTTTTCCTGCCGGGCGAAACGCCTTGGCCCATCGCTGGCGAATGGCGACTTCGCTCAAACTAGGACATTCAAAATGGCGACATTGCTTCTCACGGCTGCGGGTACCGCGCTGGGCGGCCCCATCGGTGGCGCGATCGGTGCGCTGGCTGGACGCGAAGTGGACAGCATGGTTCTGGGGGGGCGCGCCGTCCATGGCCCCCGGCTAAAGGACGTCTCGGTCCAGACGTCGAGCTATGGCGACGCGCTGCCGCTTCACTTCGGCACGGTCCGCAGCGCGGGCACCGTCATCTGGTCGACCGAACTGATCGAGCAGGAAGCACGGTCGGGCGGTGGCAAGGGGCAGCCGACCGTTACGACCTACACCTATTCGGCCTCCTTCGCGGTCGCAGTGGCAAGCCGCCCCATCGGCAGCATCGGGCGCATCTGGGCAGACGGGAACCTGCTGCGCGGTGCGGCAGGCGATCTCAAGGTCGGCGGCACGATGCGGCTGCACACCGGCTTTGGCGACCAGGACGCCGACCCGCTGCTCGCCCAGGCGGAAGCCGCAGGCCACTGCCCGGCCTACCGCGGCATCGCTTACGTGGTGTTCGAGGATCTGCAACTTTCCGACTTCGGCAATCGCATTCCTTCGCTCACGTTCGAGATTTTTGCGGATGCGACAGGGTGCGACGTAGCAGCGATTTGCCAGAGCATCCTGCCCGATGCGCGCTGCACGGGACTTGCCCAGACCTTCGCCGGATTTTCGATCGATCAGGGCACGACAGGCGACACCATCGCTGTGATCGGCAGGGCGATCCCGATTTCGGCCTGGCTCTCCGGCGAGACGCTGGTGCTGGCGGATGCCATGTCTGCCACGACGGTTCCGCCGATGCTTCCCCTGCCCGCAGCCGGGGAAGACGCAAATGCCCAGGATCTGAAGAGCGGCGGTTGGTCGCGGCGACGCGAGCCCCTGCCACGCGCGCGCCAATGCGGTTTGCGGTATTATGATGTCGCGCGCGACTATCAACCGGGCCTGCAACGCGGGAAGGGGCGCAGCGAGCAGGGCGACCTGACCATCATCGATCTGCCCGCAACCTTAGCGGCGGAACACGCGCGCACGCTGGCGGACAGGGCCAGCCAGCGCCTGTCCCGTCCGACCGAGACCCTAGCCTATCGCACGACGACGATCGATCCCGCGCTGTTCTCGGGACCCGTCGTCCGGACGCCGATCAGCGCAGGCGCTTGGCGGATCGACGACTGGGAGTGGCAGAAGGACGGCGTCGTGCTGCAGCTGACGATGCTGCAGGACATCGCGTTGCCCGCCACGGATGCCAGCACCGATGCGGGACGTCACAACCCGGCCGTGGACGCCATCGTCACGCCGACGCAGTTGCAGGCCTTCGAACTGCCGTGGGACGGAACGGGCAACGGCAATGTCTCTGTGGTGTTCGCTGCAGCCTCCAGCAGCGGTGCCGGTTGGAAGGGGGCTGCTCTGTTTGCACCCGTCGGGTCCGGTTCGGGGGACCTCGCCCCCCTCGGCACAACGGGTCGCAGACGCGCCACGACCGGCATCACCCTCAACGCGCTAGGGCTCGCATCGCCGTTGCTGCGCGACCTTTGCTCGACCCTCGACGTGCAGCTTGCGGCGGTCGACCTCGATCTGAGCGGGGCCACGCTTTCCGCCATCCTAAATGGTGCCAACCGGGCGCTCGTGGGTGAGGAAATCGTCCAGTTCGCCAAGGCCGCCCCCCTTGGCTCAGGTCGCTGGCGCCTCTCAGGGCTACTGCGCGGTCGTGGCGGAACCGAATGGGCGATCAGCAGCCATGTGGCAGGGGAGCCCTTTGCGCTTCTGGACTCGCCGCTTGTCTCCATAAGTGCAGAGGCGCTCGCGGGGAGCGCCGGTCCGCTTCTGGCCGTTGGCCTGAACGACACAACGCCTGTATCGGCGGAAATCAGCTGTGCAGGCGCAACACTCCGCCCCTTGAGCCCGGTTCACGGCAAGGTCGCCTTGGAGCCAGACGGTTCTGTGACCCTGAGCTGGGTGCGCCGCGCACGAGGCGCATGGGCCTGGTCCGACTTCGTCGACACCCCGTTGAACGAAGAGCGCGAAGCGTGGGACGTGGTGCTCGGCGATCTGGCCGCCCCCCTGGCCCGCTGGACCTGCAGCGTTCCGCGACTGTCAATCCCAGCGAGCGATCTACCAGCGCCGCCGTCGTCGGGCGCGCAGTTCAGCATACGCCAGATCGGGCGCGCATCGCTTTCCCCGGCGTTGACGATCGCCTTCCCCGCATGACCTTCCTTTTCCCTGGAGCCGTTCCATGACCGACCCGCAAAGCTTTCCCTCCGCGACGACCCATCACGCACTGCCATTGCTGTTCGCTGGGCAGAGTCAGAAGGAGACGACCGTCAACGAAGCCCTCGCCCTCGTCGATATCCTGCTCAACCCCGTGATCGAGGCGACCGTTTCGACTCCTCCCACCACGCCAACGATCGGGAAAGCCTGGATCGTCGGTCCGTCCCCCAGCGGGTCATTTTCCGGCCATGCGGGGCAGATTGCCGCATGGACGAACGGTGGCTGGCGCTTCCTGTCGCCGGTCCGCGGAATGTCGGCGCACGACACCGAGCACGATTGCACGATCCGCTTCACCGATGCCTGGAGCCGCGTGATCGCGCCTGCGCCGCCGAGTGGCGGTACCGTAGTCGACACCCAGGCGCGTGCCGTCCTTGCCACAGTACTGTCCCTGCTCGCACAAGCGGGCATTTTTTCGTCACCCTGACGGAACCAAAACGGAGAGGTTGCATTTGGAGGGGCACATGAGGGCGTTTCCACTGCGCTTTTGTCGTCCAAACAACACGCAGCAGTTGTTTTTCGGCAACAGTTTGGCTCGGTGCCCGCTTGCACGAATACAACAGAACCGATAGACATGAACAACGACGTGGCGTGATTTCGCTAAAAGGGGAAACGATAATGCGGAAACTGGTCCTTGGCTTTGCCTTGGCGTCGACAGCGATGGCGACTCCGGCTCTCGCTCGGAATGATTCCTGGTACGTTGAAGCCGATGGCGGCGCGATGATCCTGGAAAATTCCGAAGCCACCATTGGTGGCGTTGAAAACGCGGCGACTCTCGACAACAAGACGGGCTACGATTTCGGTGGCATCGTCGGTTACGACTTTGGTGGCTTCCGCCTGGAAAGCGAAGTCGGCTATCGCAGCGCTCAGAACGACTCGCTGACCGTCGGCAACACCACGTTCAACCGTGATGACGACACGCTGCGCGGTCACGCGCGCGCTCTGAGTTACATGGTCAACGGCCTGCTCGACTTCGGCGATGACGATGGCCTTCAGGGCTTCATCGGCGGCGGTGTTGGCGTCGCGAACGTCAAGTACCATATCATCAAGAGCTTCGGCGGCGTCGATGACTCCGACACCAACTTTGCCTGGCAGGCGATCGCGGGCGTCCGCGCTCCGCTTTCGAAGCACTGGGACGTGGGCCTGAAGTACCGCTTCTTCAACGTCAACAACGTGAAGCTGACCGGCAACTACGCACTTGCCGGCGTGCCGGTTGAAACGCGCTTCCGCTCGCACTCGCTGCTGGGCACGCTCGCCTACAACTTCGGTGGCGCCGAGCCGATGCCGGAGCCGGCTCCCCCGCCGCCCCCGCCGCCCCCGCCGCCGGCTCCGGTCTGCAACAAGGGTCCGTACATCGTGTTCTTCGACTGGGATAAGTCGGACATCACGCCTGAAGCGGCAACCATCCTCGACAACGCGGTCACGGCCTATGGCAACTGCGCCAGCGTTCCGATCATGCTTGCCGGTTACACCGACCGCTCGGGCACCCCGAAGTACAACCTGGGCCTTTCCTCGCGTCGTAACGCGTCGGTCCAGTCGTACCTGACCTCGCACGGCGTCCCGTCGGCTGCGATCAGCAGCCAGGCATTCGGCGAATCCAACCCGCGCGTTCCGACCGCCGATGGCGTTCGCGAACTCCAGAACCGTCGCGTGGAAATCACGTACGGTCCGGGTTCGGGCATGTAATTCTGCTTCTGCGGAAATAAATGCGAAGGGGGCCGGAGAAATCCGGCCCCTTTTTCGTTATCAGCCGAGTCGTTGTTATGGATGGAGGTTAGCCATGCGCCTGCGATCAATCATGCCGTTGAGTGCCGCCCTTCTGGCCTCGGCCGGATGCGCCACCACCGCAGCAACCAATCACGAACTCGCAAGAGCAAGCATCGCTGATGCGAGCGGGCGCGCAATCGGATCTGCACTGATTTCCGACCGTGCGGGCATTGTGACCCTTACGGTCCAAGTGACCGGCCTAAAACCAGGCCCCCACGGTATTCACCTCCACGCTGTCGGCCAGTGCGTTGCCCCTACCTTCGCCAGCGCTGGCGGCCACCTGAATCCGGGTATGCACCAGCACGGCGTGCAGAACCCAGCTGGCTCGCACTTGGGCGATCTTCCCAACATTGCGGTTGCTGCTGACGGAGCCGGCGCAGCTACCATCATGCTGCCGGGCCAATGGGCGGAACTCTCGCCGCATATTTTCGACACGGACGGTACCGCTGTGGTAATTCACGCAGGCCCGGACGACTATCGCTCCGACCCGGCTGGCAACAGCGGTGGGCGGATAGCGTGCGGCGTCCTGAGCCCGGCGTGACGCCGGGCCCAGTTTACCCCAACGCCATCAGGTTCCGATCTTCCGCTCGCGACGCCGGCAATCCTGCCAGGACAAAAGCAGTGCGCCGAATGCCAGCGGGAACAGCAATAGCATCGCGCCAAGGCCGACACGCAGGCTGCTGAATTCGGTCGAGATCCGACCCGCCGCATATGGCCCCATGGCAAGGCCGAGGATCGTCGCCCCAAGAAAGAACGCAGCCGTTGCCGTGGCGCGGATCGATGCCGGGACGATGTTGACCATCGCCCCCGACGCCCCCCCCAGGCCGACGCTCATCAGAAACCACATTGGGAAGATGCAGAAGAGGAAGACCGTCGGCGAGTTGGTGGTCAACGAGACCAAGTTAGGGGCGACCGAAAGCGCGGACGCGCCCAGCACGACGAGAACTCTGCGCGAATTCTGTCCGTTGACGCCCACCCGGTCCCCTAGCGCGCCACCTGCGATGACGCCCAGCGCGCCGCCCATGGCCGCCATCCCCCCAACCACCAGCGCGACGGCCGTTGGCGAGATGCCATGGTACTGCATCGCAAACAGCGGCCCGAACGCCGAACTGGCGTAGGATATCGCGCTGATCAGGCCGTACCCGATATTGAGACCGACGATCGACTTCGACGCCCAGATCACCTCGAAAGCAGGCGGATCGTCACGACGGAGCGCACAAGCCCACGAATAGATTGCGTAAATGCCGGTGCCCAGCGCGATCCACTGCACCATATCGCCAAGCAAAAACGTCAAAGCCGCAACACTTGCGGCGATCACGCCAAGACCGACAATGTTTTCCAGCAACGCGCGGCCGCCACGCCTCGCCGCAGCAACGATCGTGAACGGCGGAACGATCGTCCCGAGATCGGCGACAAACGCACCGAATGCGAGCCGGGGCGGGACATCGGGCACCACCACCCCCTCGAACCGGCCACGACGGGGCTCGCGCAAGCTGCGCACCCACATCGACAGCAGCAGGCCTGGCACGCCCACCGCGAGGAACGCCGCCTGCCAGCCAGCAAGGTCGAAGGGACGCGCGCCTACGGGGAATGCCCGGTTCCAGGCACTCGCGATCGACGTGCCGAGGAACAGCGAGATGCCGCCGCCCAGATAGATTCCGGCTGAGTATATCGCGATGGCAGTCGCCCGCCGCCGCGGTGGGAAGTAGTCCGAGAGCAGCGAATAGGCACATGGCCCAGCCGTCGCTTCGCCAACGCCCACGCCGATCCGGGCCGCGCCCAATTGCATGAAATTGCCCGATAAGCCCGACAGGGCGGTCATCCCGGACCAGAGCGCAAGACCCAGCGAGAGCAGCCTCGTGCGGGCATAGCGGTCGGCCAGCTTGCCGAGCGGGATCCCGAACAGGGCATAGAACACGCCGAAGGCGGTGCCATAGAGAAAGCCGAACTGACCGTCATCGATCTTGAGATCGTGCTTGATGTCGACAGCCAGAATGGTCAGCAACTGCCGATCAACGAAGTTCAGCAGACAGACCAGGACCAGCACGCCCAGCGCGTACCAACTATACCTTTCCACCCGAGCGGCACTGTCCGTCCCGGCATCCTTTTCCTCACCCATATTTTGTCCCGTCTTGCAGGCCCGCCTCTTCAAACCCGGCACGACGCAGACGGCAGCTGTCGCATTGACCGCAAGCGCGGCCATCGGGAAGGGGATCGTAGCACGACCAACTCTGGCCTGCATCAAGTCCGAGACGCGCAGCTTCGCGCGCAATTTCCGACTTTTTCAAGTGTTGGAGCGGCGCGTGAACCTTGACCGTCCCACCCTCCGAACCGACGCGCGTCGCAATGCGGGCCAGTGATTCGAAGCCGGCGACGAACTCTGGTCGGCAATCAGGGTAGCCTGAATAATCGAGCGCGTTCACGCCGATGAACAGATCGCTCGATCCTGCCGCCTCGGCCCATGCCAACGCGAGCGAGAGGAATACGAGGTTGCGCGCAGGCACGTAGGTTACCGGGATGTCGTCACCCACTCCATCCTTGGGTACGTCGATGTCGGCTGTCAGGGCCGAGCCGCCGAATTGGCGCAGGTCGAGCGGCAGGATCACGTGGCGCTCGACCCCCAGCCGCGTCGCAATGATGCGGGCAGCGTCCAGTTCGATGCGATGTCGCTGGTTGTAGTCGATCGTCAGCGCCAGAACGCGAAAGCCCTGCTCGATGGCCAAGCCGGCACAGACCATCGAATCCAGGCCACCCGACAGCAGCACCACGGCGAGCGGCGCCTCGGCGCCCGTTTCCAATTGCTTCATGCAGAGGGGCTAGCCCGCGCGCAATGGCGTGGCAATGGTCGCCGGGCGGGGGCAGACGTCAGCGCCGACAGGGACCGGCACGACGTGCTTCTGCCACGAACGCGAACGGCAGGCCATTGGCAATCCCTTGCGTCTCGATCTGGGCAAGGCGGGGATTCTCCAGCCGGATGCGCGTATGGCCATAGCCATTGCCGGGACAGACGTACTGGACGGTGACCGAAGCCTCGCCATCTTCGATGATAGTGCTGCGACACTGCAGGCCAGGATGACGCAACTGGATCAGCGTCCTTCCATTGCCAAGGCAGCGCCGGCTGCCGCCCCCTCCGCCGTCGCGCTGCCGCAATTCCCATTGGCCGGATTCGAACCGATCGAGCATGGCGAGGGATGGCGCCCCCGCCACGACGACGCCCCCCATCAGGGCGATGGCTGCCGCCAGCAGGCGCGCGGCGCGGACGAACTGAACTCTACCCATGGCGCGATCCGGGATCGGAACCGGCGTCCCCCTGACACCGGCGCTCCCTTCCTTTAGCGCGCATTCGTGCGGTTTTGAATTACCGCGATCAGGGGATGCTACACATTCTCGATGCGAAACACCTTCGAGCAGAAGGCGCAATCGACCAGGATTTCACCCTCGTCGTTGGCCATGTCGATGCGCTCCTCGGCCGGGAAGCGCCCGATCAGGTCGCGGTAATGTTCCAGCGTGCAGCGGCAGCCTCGCGACAGGAACGCACCCTTTTCGACCCGCACTTCACGCTCTTCGTGGAACAGCCGCCAGAGCAGCGATTCGAGACCCAGCCCCGGATCGGCCAGTTCCTCGCGGCGGACCGCGCCTCCCATGATCGAGACATGCTCCCATTCAGGATGATCGAGCCGGACATGCAGCCGCTCGCGGCCTTCCTCGCCCTCGGGCAGGTGCTGCAGCAACAGGCCGCCAGCGCAATGGTGTCCTTCTTCGTTGCCGAGGCCGACGCGAATCAGCGTCGGGACCTGCTCGGATTGCCAAAAGTAGCTTTCGCAGGCCTCGCTCAGCCGTTCGCCCTCCAGCGGCACGATCCCCTGATAGCGCTGGCCCGTGGCGGCAAGATCGAAGGTGATCGCAAGATATCCGTCGCCGAACAGCGAATGCAGGCTCGGGTTCGGCCCCAACTCGTCAAGCCGTGCCCGATCGTGCCGCACGTACCCGCGCAGTTCGCCATTGCGACAGTCGCACACCAGCAGTTCGACGACGCCGTCCTGGGTCTGCGCCTGCATGGTCAGTTGCCCATCGCCTTCCTTGAGTAGCGAACCGAGCAACGCCGTCAGCACAAGCGCCTCGGCCAAGAGGTTGCGGATCGGTGCGGGGTAGGCGTGGGCAGAAACGATCGTGTCCAGCACCGGCCCCAGCCGCACCATCCGCCCGCGCGCATCGCGGTCGGGGATGGTGAAGTGGAGCAGGCGGTCGAAGCCGGTATCGCCACCGGGCAGGTCGGTCGAACTCATGGCGCCCTCTAGATCTGCCCGAACACCCAGCGCAGTACCGACTTCTGCGCATGGATGCGGTTCTCCGCCTCGTCCCACACCACCGAGCGCGGCCCGTCGATCACCGCGTCGGTGACCTCCTCATTTCGGTGCGCGGGCAGGCAGTGAAGGAACAGCGCATCGGCCTTGGCCCTGACCATCAGCGCATCGTTGACCTGATAGGGCGCCATCGCCGCCAGCTTGGCCTCGGCGTGGGCCTGGCCCATCGAGATCCAGGTGTCGGTCACGACCACGTCGGCGCCGGCGACGGCTTCGGCCGCATCGCGGTGCAGGCTGATGCGCGCGCCGCCAGCTTCCGCCAGCGCGATGAAGCCTGCGTCGGACTCATAGCCCTCTGGCACGCCGATGCGGACATTGAACTTCATCAGCCCGGCCGCTTCGACGATCGAGTTCAGGACGTTGTTGCCGTCGCCCAGCCAGGCGACTTCAAGCCCAGGCAGCGCCTTGCCGTGCTCGATCACGGTCAGCAGGTCCGCCATGATCTGGCAGGGGTGCGACAGGTCGGTCAGCCCGTTGATCACCGGCACCGTCGCGTAATGCGCCAGTTCCTCGATCTTGGCGTGATCGTCGGTGCGCAACATGATCGCGTCGGCCATGCGGCTCAGCACGCGGGCGGTATCGGCGATGGTCTCGCCGCGGCCGAGCTGCGTGGTCCCAGAATCAAGGATGACGGCGCCGCCGCCCAGCTGGCGCATTGCGATGTCGAAGGACACGCGCGTGCGGGTCGAATTCTTCTCGAACACCATGGCCAGGACGTGGTCGGCCAGCGGCGCATCGGCATCGACGCGCCCCTTCGGCTGGCCATCGCGCGCGCGCTTGCGGTCGATCGCATCGGCAAGAATCGCGGCGACCCCGTCGCCACCCGCGTCGGCAAGGTTGAGGAAGTGCCGGGTGCTCATGTGGCAGGACCTTCGGGATTGTAGCTGGCGGCGGCAGCCGAGAGCTTATCCATGAATTCGTCGATTTCAGCGTCACCGATGACCAGCGGCGGCAGGACACGAAAGGTCGTGTCGCCAGCAGCAACGGTCAGCAACTGGTGGTTGTCGCGCATGTGCGCCACGAACGCACGCGGCTCGACCTTCATCTTCACGCCCAGCATCAAGCCCCGACCGCGCACCAGTTCGAACAAGTCCGGATAGTTGCCGATGAACTGCTCGAGCCGACCGCGCAGGCGTTCCCCCTTCGCGGTGACATCGGCCAGGAATTCGGGATTGGCGACCACGTCGAGCACGGCCTCGCCCGCGGCCATTGCCAGCGGGTTGCCACCATAGGTGCTGCCGTGCGTGCCGATCACCATGCCGCGCGCCGCCTTTTCGGTGGCGAGGCAGGCCCCCATCGGGAAGCCACCGCCGATGCCCTTGGCCGTGGCCATGATATCCGGCACGACACCGTACTGCTCGTAGGCATAAAGCGTGCCGGTGCGGGCAACGCCGCACTGTACTTCGTCGAAGATCAGCATCAGGTCATGCTCGTCGCACAGCGCGCGCAGGCCCTTGAGGAATTCGTCCGAAGCGTCACGGATGCCGCCTTCGCCCTGGATCGGTTCGACCAGGAAGCCCGCCGTATTTGGGCCGATCGCGGCGCGCGCGCCGTCGAGATCGTCGAAGTCGACGTATTTGAAGCCCTGCAGCAAGGGCAGGAACCCCTTGTGCATCTTTTCCTGATTCGACGCGCTGATCGTCGCCATCGTGCGCCCGTGGAAGGCGTTCTTGAAGGTGATCAGCTCGTACTTGTCGTCGTGGCCGACGTGGCTGTGGTAGGCGCGCGCGGTCTTGATCGCGCACTCCACTGCCTCCGCGCCCGAATTGGTGAAGAACACCGTATCCGCGAAGGTCAGATCGACCAGCCGCTGCGCCAGGTGCTCGCCTTGGGGGCTGCCATAGAGGTTGGAGACGTGCATCAGCGTCACCGTCTGCCGCTGGATCGCGCCGATCAGATGCTCGTTCGAATGGCCGAGCAGGTTCACCGCGATGCCGCTGGCGAAATCGAGATAGCGCGTGCCGTCTTCGGAAATCAGGTGGCAATGTTCGCCTCGCACCGGACGCACGCCGCACCGGGGGTACACGGGCATCAGCGGGGTGATCGACATGGACATCTCCTGTTTTCGCGAATCGGTCCGGCCGCCTACCTTGGGCCGGGGTCCGGGATGGGATCGGGAATCGCAAACGACAAATGGCGGCCCCGGAAGGGCCGCCATCTGTGCACGTTTAGGCTTTTGCAGGCCCCCGGTCAAACCGACCAAGGGGCGATGCGATCGGGATCAACCCTGGACGGGCACCAGGTTGACCGCCGAGTGCTTGCCTCGTCGATCGACCTCGAGGTCGAACTCAAGCTTGTCGCCCTCGTTCAACTCGCGCAGGCCCGAACGCTCGACAGCGCTGATGTGCACGAATGCGTCCGGCTGGCCGTCATCGCGGGTGATGAAGCCGAAGCCCTTCATCGCGTTGAAGAACTTGACCGTGCCGGTCGCCTTCTCGCCGGTCAGCTGACGCTGCGGCGCGGCGGGCTTGGCCGCCACTTCGATCACGTCGCCCACGACCTGAAGGTCGGCAGCCGAGATCTTGCCGCCGCGATCGACCAGGTTGAATTCGAGCTGCTGCCCTTCGGCCAGGCCTTCAAGACCGGCACGTTCGACCGCGCTGATGTGGACGAACACGTCCTCACCACCGTCTTCACGCTGGATGAAGCCGAAGCCCTTCTGGCCGTTGAAGAACTTGACGACACCCTTGCCGGTGCCGACCACCTGGGCAGGCATGCCACCGCCGCGCGGGCCGCCGAAGCCGCCACCACCGCCGCCGCCACGGGGACCGCCAAAGCCGCCGCCGCCACCGCCGCCGAAGCCGCCACGGTCGCCGCCGCCGAAACCACCACGGTCGCCGCCGCCGAAACCACCGCGACCGCCGCCGCCGCCAAAGCCGCCGCGGTCAAACCCGCCGCCGAAGCCGCCGCCGCCGCCACCGCCGTAGGGATCAAAACCTTCGTCGCCGAAACCGTCGCGCTTGTCGCGTCCGCGACCCCGCCGCCCTCTGTCAAAACCCATAGAAACCAATAAACCTTCGTTCCGGCCTGCTTTCCCGGCGCCGCAGGCCGGACACGGATGCCGGCGGCACGACAAAGAATCACGCCAGCGCCAGGCCAGCCCTCTCCATTGCGATCGTGACTATAACCCACAAAAAGCCCCAGCGCGAACGGAATCATCGAAAATACGCGCAAAGGGTGCGAAATACTTTGACATTTGATCGTACCCCGGTCTCGCCTTGCCCTTGCTGCCGCGTTTCGCCACAGTCGAAGCCATGGACATAGTTGCGCTTCTTGCCGATCCGGCCGCCTGGGCCGCCTTCGTCACCCTCGTGCTGCTCGAGATCGTGCTCGGCATCGACAATCTCGTGTTCATCGCGATCCTCTCGAACAAGCTGCCGCCCGAACAGCAGCAGAAGGCGCGGCGAATCGGGCTCATGCTGGCGCTCGGCTTGCGGCTGGGCCTGCTCACCCTGATCGGCTGGATCGTGACGCTCCAAGCGCCCCTGATCGACCTCGGCATCTCGGGTGCTCCCGGTGCGCATGGCGAACCCTCGTTCGAGACGGCCTTTTCGGGCCGCGACCTGATCCTCATTGCAGGCGGCCTGTTCCTGTTGTGGAAGGCGACCAAGGAAATCCATCATGCCATCGATCCCGAGCCGAGCGGCGAACTGCTGGACCACAAGGGTCATGGCGGCGGCGCAAGTGGCGCGGGCAAGGCGGTTGCCGCCAACTTCGGCGCCACGATCGCCCAGATCATCGCTCTCGATCTCGTCTTCTCGATCGATTCGATCCTCACGGCCGTCGGCATGACCGACGAGATCGCGATCATGATCGCAGCCGTCGTCACCACCGTCTCGCTGATGATGGTCGCGGCCGATCCGCTGGCGAAGTTCATCGAGAAGAACCCCACGCTGGTCATGCTGGCGCTCTCGTTCCTTGTGATGATCGGCCTCGTGCTGCTCGCCGACGGGTTCGGACTCCACATTCCCAAGGGATACATCTACGCGGCGATGGGCTTCTCGGTGTTCGTCGAGATGCTCAACATCGTCGGTCGCAACCGGCGCGAAAGACGCCGCGCCGCGACCGCCGACTGAGAAGGAAAGCAGCATGTTCCGCAAGATCGACGACAAGACGTACGCCAGCCCCCAGATCACGGTGGCCGACGTGGCCGAGGCCAAGGCGCTGGGCGTCGTCCTGATCGTCAACAACCGCCCCGAAGGCGAGGCCGACGACCAGACGCCGGGCGCCGAGATCGAAGCCGCGGCCCGCGCCGCAGGCATCGCCTATGTCGCCATTCCCGTCGGCCACGCCGGGTTCTCGCTGCCGCAGGTGGAGGCGCTCGACGCAGCGCTGGCCGCAGCGGGCGACGCGCCGGTGCTCGCCTATTGCCGTTCGGGCACACGCTCGACGCTGCTCTGGGCGCTGACCCAGGCCAAGCGCGGCATGGCGCCCGACGAAATCGCCACGCGCGCCGCGGGTGCAGGATACGACATCGCGCCGATCCGCGCCCAGGTCGACATGCTCGCCGCCAACGGCTGATCCGTTCTCGGGAAGGGGCACGATGCAGACGGGGGGCTTCAACCTCATCGCGCTGGCGGTGCAGGCAGCACTGTCGTTGGCGGCGATTCTGTCGATCTGGTGGATCGCGCGGGCCATGAAGCTCGGCGGTGACAACCGCATCCATGATGCAGACCACGCGCGCGCGCTGGCCGAGGAAGCGATCTGCGGCTTCGATCCGGTGGATGTGGCGCTGGACCGCGCGCGGATCGGGGCGCTGGTGCGCAGCGCCGACGGGCGCGTGCTGCTGCTGCGCCGCCACGGCAGCCACTTCGCCGCGCGCCTGCTCAGTTCGCACGCCGGGATCCGGCTCGATCGCCAGTTCCTGACCATCGCCACGACAGATCGGCGCTTTGGCGCCATAACGCTCGATCTGGGCCCTCAGGCGCAGATCTGGGCTGCCAGCCTGCGGCGCCTCGGAGCTTCCGCATGAAGCCGCTGGACCATCCGGTGGACGTCGTCGTCTATGCGATCCCGTTCTTCATCCTCGCCATCGTGCTGGAGATGATCTGGGCCGGACGACGTCGCCCCGACGCCTATGAGCCAGCAGACACGCTGGCCAGTCTCGCGCTCGGGCTTGGAAGCACGATCGCAGGCGCGCTGACGGCGGGGCTGGTCTATGCCGCCGCGACATGGCTTTACGCGCATCGCATCGCCACTGTGCCGTGGGCATGGTGGGCGTGGATCGCCTGCTTCCTGCTCGACGACTTCAACTACTATTGGGCGCACCGCACCGGCCACCGCGTGCGCTGGTTCTGGGCCGCCCACGTCAACCATCATTCCAGCCAGCACTACAACCTGTCGACCGCGCTGCGCCAGACCTGGACTGGCTTCATTGCGCTATCCTTCGCCTTCCGGATCTGGCCCGCGCTGCTGGGCTTTCCGCCCGCGATGATCGTCACGGTCGGCGCGGTGAACCTCGTCTACCAGTTCTGGATCCACACCGAGGCGGTGGGCCGCATGCCGCGCTGGTGCGAAGCCGTGTTCAACACGCCCTCGCACCACCGCGTCCACCACGCCACCAACCCGCTCTATCTGGACCGCAACTATGCGGGCGTGCTGATCGTGTGGGACCGCCTGTTCGGCAGCTTCCAGCCGGAACTCGACGAAAGCGAGCCCGGTCTCGGCCGCATCCGCTATGGCATCGTGCGGCAACTGGGCAGCTTTCACCTGCTCAACGCCGCGTTCCATGAATGGGCGGCCATGCTGCGCGACTTCGCCACCGCGCCGTTCCGGCACAAGCTGTCGTATCTCGTGCGCGAACCCGGCTGGAGCCATGATGGCAGCCGCGAAAGCTCGGATGCGATCCGCGCGCGCTGGCGCGAACGGCGCGATCCGGCGGACTAACCGCCAGCCTTGCGTCGCCGTGTCTCCCAGCCCTTCGTCGCCACTGCGGAGCGTTGTTCGGCGCTTTGCGGGGCTGCGCCTTTGCGGCCACCCCGATGCGAGGCGGCCCGATCGTTCTTGCGACCCCGGCCAGAACCCGACTTCCTGCCACCGCCGTCCTGCTTGTTGACCGTTGCCCAGGCCCGGCGCTCGGCTTCGTCCCTGCCGACGCCGCGCTCCTCGTATCCTTCCTCGATATGTGCGGCCTTGCGCTTCTGCTTGTCGGTATAGGCGTCCTTGTCTCCGCGCGGCATGGCACTTCTCCCTCGATCGCAATGGCGAAGGAGCGCGTCAACCGCGCCGAAAGTTCCCGCCTCAGCCGCGCGAAAGCGCGGCAAAGCGCGCGGCGGCGACGAAGGCAGCGTGCCGACGCTCTCGTCGCTCCATCGCTTCTTCGTCGCGGCCCCAAAGTTCGACCTGCCAGTCTTCCTCGAGATTCGCGGCATTCCACAGCGCGTCCAGATCGGCGTCAGGCAGGATTGCCTCGACCCCGATCACCAGCGAAGCGGCAAGGCTGGTGGTGTTGCGCAAGGCCGCCAGCGCGAAGGCGTCGAGCCCCTCGATTACCATCCGCAGCGCCGCAATGGTCTCCTCGGGCTGGGGCTGGTGCATGATCCCTGCCACGCGGCGGAAGCACACGCCATGGCGCGCCTCGACAGCTTCGAGCAAGGGCTCCCACACCGCGTGCTGGCGGGCGGCAAGTGGCTCGTCCGGTTCGGCGCGATAGCACAGCGTGTCCGTCTCGACGTAAGGCATCAGTTCGACAATCGCCCGCGCCCGGTCGGGAGCCACGACATCGAGCGCATAGTCAGCCATGTCGCGCAGGATGAAGCGTGCCGGGTCGATCTCCTCGCGCTGCCCTGCCCATTCCGCCGCCAACGCCTCGGCCAGCGTCGCCGTCGGCACCACTTGCGGGCTGCCTGCCACCGTGCGGATGCCACGACCGTCGAGCATGACCCTAAACCCCTCGCCTTCCCCGGCGACGGTCACTTCCTTGTAGAAACGCTTCATCAGTCCCTGCTTTTCCACCGCCGTGCAAGAAGAGGCGGCACGAAGAAGAATTCTGCCATGCCGGCCAGCAGCAGCGGATAGCCTGCCATCTTGGGCACGGCCTGCAGCCAGCCGACATTGCCCGACATCACCAGCACACCCATCAGCGCCAGCACCGCGCCCGAAAGCCGCACCGCCTGCAACATGGCGAAGCGGCTCGCCGCCGGATCGCGCCCGCTCATTCCATGCCCCGCAGCAGCGCGCGCAGCTCGGCCATCGAGGTGGCGACGGCTTCGGCGCCTGCCTCCACCAGTTCCTCGGGATCGTGGTAGCCCCAGTCGACCCCGAAAGCCCGCACACCCGCATTGACCGCCATGGCCATGTCATAGGCGGTATCGCCAATCATCGCCGTCGCCGCCCGATCCGCTCCCGTGGCATCGAGGCAGGCCTCGACCATGCTCGGATGCGGCTTGGAAGGATGGCGGTCCGCCGTCTGCAGCGTGATGAAATGCCCGGTCAGCCCATGCGTGGCAAGGCAGTGCGCCAGCCCCCGATCGCTCTTGCCCGTGGCGACGCCCAGCAGCCAGCCATCGGCGACAAGTTCCTCGATCAGCGCGGCAATGCCTTCGTAGAGCGGCTCGGCCACCGATCCCGCCTCGCGCCGGGCGCGGAACGCGTCCTTGTAGTGCTGCGTCAGCGCGGCGTGGTCGTCGTGCGCGCCATCAGGATGGAGCTGCCGCATCGCCTCGTGCAGCGACAGCCCGACGACCCGCCGCGTCGCGTTGCGTTCAGGCGCGGCAAGTCCGTGCGCGCCGAAAGCCGCGTCCATCGCTGCGCAGATATCGGCCTGGCTATCGACCAGCGTGCCGTCACAATCGAAGATCGCCAATCGCACGGTCACGTTCCCAGCCTCCGCATCAGTTCCGCGATCGCGGGCGATCCCTCCGCCTCAAGCCATGCCGCCACCTGCGCCCGGTCGTCGGCGGACTTGTTCTGCGACAGCTTGAAGGTCGGACGCCACGCCTGCACTTCCATCTCGAAGCCCGTGATCGCATCCATCATGCGCGAAAGCGCAACCTCGGGCAGCTTGTCCATCGTCCACGGCTGGCCTTCGGCAATCCGCCCCTCCTGCCGGACGGACAGCCCCTCCAGCAACGCGCGCAATCCCTCGCGCCCCATACGGCGCACGCGGCCTTCCAGTTCGAGCGCGACGTAGTTCCACGTCGGGACCTGGGCGGCATCTGCGTACCAGCGCGGGCTGACATAGCCGTCCGGTCCATTGACCACGACCAGCGCGGTCCCGCCGTCCAGATGCCGCGTCAGCGCATTGCCGCGCGCAAGGTGGAACTGCACGGCCCCGTCGCCGGTCGACAGCAACGGGGTATGCGCCACGCGCGGCCCATCGGGCGTCGTGGCGAAGACCATGCCGAAGCCGATCTCCTCCACCAGCGCCTCGTGCAATGCGCGGTCGGCGTTTCGGAAGGCCGGGTTGGGATGCATCAGGCCTTAGGGCCGAGCGGCTTCCTGGGGCTGGCCGGCTTCCTCGGGCCCGAAGGACGCGCGACCGGCTTGCCCGCAGGCTTCGTCCCCGCCTTTGCCACAGGCCTTGCCCCCGGCTTGCCCGCAGGCGCCGCCGCACGCTTGCCAGTGGGCTTGCGCGCCGTGCCGCCGCCGCCATCGGCGCGCTTGCGGCGCTCGCCCCGGCGTTCCTTGCGGTATTCCTTGGCGTGCGCCTTGGCCGCGCGCTTCTGCATGTCCTTTTCGGGCACCAGCTTGATCGGTTCGAGCGGCAGGTCGCCCTCTTCCTCGTGGAAGCCCAGGCTTGCCATGCTCGCGGCAAAGTGGTCCGGCAAAGGCGCGATCACGTCGATCAGGTCGCCTTCGGGGTGTTCTATGCGCAGCCTGCGCGCGTGCAGGTGCATCTTGCGGCTGATCGAGCCGGTCAGGAACGCCGCCTGCCCGCCGTATTTGCCATCGCCCACGATCGGATGGCCGATCGCGGCCATGTGCACGCGCAGCTGGTGGGTGCGCCCGGTCAGCGGTTGCAATTCCACCCAGCTCGCTGCGTTGCCCGCGCGGCTGATGATGCGATAGCGGGTGCGGGCGCTCTGCCCCTCGCCGCTTTCGTCGACCATCATCTTCTCGCCGCCCGTTCCCGGCTGCTTGGCCAGGGGCAGTTCGATCAGCCCGTCCTTCACGTCGGGCACGCCGGTCACGAGCGCCCAATAGATCTTGCGCGCGGTCCGCCCAGAAAAACGCTTGGAAAAGAACGCCGCACTGCCCGCCGAACGCGCGATCAGCAGCACGCCCGAGGTATCCTTGTCGAGCCGATGGACGAGGCGCGGGCGCGGCTCGTCCTCGCCGACAAAGGCGTCGAGCAACCCGTCGACGTGTTCATAGGTGCCGCTTCCGCCCTGCGTGGCAAGGCCCGGCGGCTTGTTCAGGATGATCGCGGCGCGGTCCTTTTCCAGCACCATCGATTCGGCGAGCGCGATCTGCTCCTCGGTCAGCGGCTTGCGCTTGCGCACGCCCTTGCCGCCCACGGGCAGCGCGCCGCCCGGCGGCACGCGCAGCACCTGGCCCGATTCCAGTCGGGTGTCGACATCGGCGCGCTTGCCATCGACGCGGATCTGCCCCGTGCGCGCCCAGCGCGAAACCGTGGCGAAGCCCACTTGCGGAAGGTGACGCTTGAACCAGCGGTCGAGCCGCGCGCCCGCGTCGTCCTTGTTGATAGTGAACTGGCGAACTTCGCTGTCGTCTTTCGGATTCATGTTGCGGCCCTCATAACGAAAAGGCCCAGGAACAGGCCGCCGACGCCTGCCACCAGCGAGCCGAGCGCGTATGTCGCGGCGAGCCCCATCAGACCGCGTTCGATCAGCAGTGCCGTTTCAAGGCTGAACGAGGAGAACGTGGTGAAGCCCCCCAGCACGCCGACCGCCAGCAACAGCCGCCACGCTTCGCCACCGCCATGACGCGCCAGCCATCCGGCCAGCAGGCCCATCGCCAGCGAGCCTGCAACATTGATCGAAAAGGTGCCCCATGGAAATGCCGCATTGGGGCCTGTGAGGGCGAGGACCATACGGCCCATTTGAAAACGCAGCACCGCGCCGGTCGCGCCGCCCAAGGCGACAAGACCGCTGGCCTGCCAGGAAGAAGTCGATATCATCGACCGGCCCTTAGCCGCTCGGGGCGGCAAATGCACGAGTTTGCTTGCCTTTGCCGGGTAGAATCGCTATCGGCGCGCCGGTTCGGGCCAGTCCCTTGCGGATTCGGCCCGTTTGATCATTCCCGGAATTGGGGACGACTCCCGCGCTTTTACATGGCGGGCTCTGGTCCAAAGCTGATTGAGGTATAGCGGTTTATGCAGATTCTCGTTCGCGATAACAACGTCGACCAGGCCCTTCGTGCGCTCAAGAAGAAGCTGCAGCGCGAAGGCGTTTATCGCGAAATGAAGCTGCGTCGCCACTACGAGAAGCCCTCGGAAAAGCGCGCTCGCGAAAAGGCTGCCGCCGTGCGCCGCGCCCGCAAGCTGGAGCGCAAGCGCGCCGAACGCGACGGCGCGAAGTAAGACTGCCGGGGGAGAGGCCACCCTCTCCCTTCTGGCCTCTTGCCGTGCGGCCCTTGCTGGGCCAAGAGGGCGCCGTCGAAAGCGGCGCCCTTTTGCATATCCGGGCCTTGTCCATGGCCTGCGAGGCGAATCAGCGCCGATCTTGTAAGCATTTCGGGGTTCACCCCAGAGGGGAAGAAATGTCGGAAATCACTCGCGTTCCGCTGCAGCCTGTTGCCAAGGGCTCGCTCACCAGGATCTGGCTGGGCGTTGCGCTCGCGGTCGCGCTGGGTTCGGCCGCCGCCGTCGCCACGCGCTATCACGGGCTGGTGGTCGAAACGGTCAAGGCCGGGCAAGGCGCGATGCCGACGTCTGCCGATGTCGTGCTGGTCAACTACGTCGGCCGCCTCGCCAGCGGCAAGGAATTCGATCGTGGTGAAAAGGCCGTCATGCCGGTCGAAGGCGTGATCCCCGGCTTTGCCAAGGGCCTGCAGCAGATGCAGCGCGGCGGCAAATACCGGATCGAGATCCCCGCCAGCCAGGCCTATGGCGCGAACGAGCAGAAGAGCCCGGCCACCGGCGAAGTGGTGATCCCGGCCAACAGCGACCTCGTGTTCGAAGTCGAATTGCTCGATTTCAAGAGCGCGGCCGAGATCGAGCGCCAGCGCCAGATGATCCAGCAGATGCAGCAGCAGATGGGTGGACAGGGCATGCCCGACATGCCCCACGGCGCACCGAAGCCCTGATCGCCTGCCACAACGGGCTGCATCGCGGCCCGCTGCTTGAAGATCGCCGCGCGCCTGTGCTAGCGCGCGGCGTTCCTTTTTCCGGCTTTGGAAAGGCTTGTTTCCCATGTCCGTAGACACCGCCACGGTGGCGAAGATCGCCTCGCTGGCCCGCATCAAGGTCACCGATTCGGATCTCGAGGCCATGGTGCCCGAACTGAACGGCATCCTCGCCTGGGTCGAACAACTCGGCGAAGTCGATGTTACCGGAATCGAGCCGATGACCGCCGTCATCCCCAACACGCTGCGCCTGCGCGATGACGTGGTGAACGCCGATCCGCTGACCGGCGGCGGCATCCGCGACCAGGTGCTCGCCAACGCTCCCGCTGCCGAACACGGCTTCTTCGGCGTGCCCAAGGTGATCGAATAATGACTGATCTGACCGATCTCGGCGTCGCCGCCATTCGCGATGGCGTCGCCAGCGGCGAATTCACCGCCACCGAAGTCGCGACCGCGTTCAACACGGCGGTGGCCGAAGCGCAGGACGCGCTCAACGCCTTCATCGTGACCACGCCCGACGCCGCGCTCGCGGCCGCCGCGAAAATCGACGCCGATCGTGCGGCAAGCAAACCGCTGGGCAAGATGGCGGGCGTTCCCATCGGCATGAAGGATCTCTTCGCGACCCGGGGCGTGCAGACCACCGCCGCTTCGAAGATCCTCGAAGGCTTCAAGCCAGAATACGAATCGACCGTTTCGCAGAAGCTGTGGGACGCGGGCGCGGGCATGCTGGGCAAGCTCAACCTCGACCAGTTCGCGATGGGCTCTTCGAACGAGACCAGCGCGTTCGGCAACGTGATTTCGCCCTGGCGGCGCCCGGATGACACTGCCCCGCTCGCCCCCGGTGGCTCGTCGGGCGGCTCCTCCGCTGCGGTCGCCGCGCGTCTTGCGCCTGCCGCGACCGGCACCGACACCGGCGGCTCGATCCGCCAGCCCGCTGCGTTCACCGGCATTTCGGGCATCAAGCCGACTTATGGCCGCTGCTCGCGCTGGGGCGTGGTCGCCTTCGCCTCGTCGCTCGATCAGGCAGGCCCGATGGCGCGCGACGTCACCGACTGCGCGATCATGCTCGAAGCCATGGCCGGGTTCGATCCCAAGGACGCCACCAGCCTCGACCTGCCCGTGCCCGAATGGACCGCCGCCCTGTCGGCCGACCTGCGCGGCAAGAAGGTTGGCATTCCGCGCGAATACCGGCTCGATGGCATGGACGCCGACGTCGCCCGCGCGTGGGACGAAGGCATCGCCTGGCTCAAGGAAGCTGGCGCAGAGATCGTCGACATCTCGCTGCCGCATACCAAGTATGCGCTGCCGACCTACTACATCATCGCCCCGGCAGAAGCTTCGTCGAACCTCGCACGCTACGATGGCGTGCGCTATGGCCTGCGCGACCTGCCTGACGGCGCAGGGCTTCAGGACATGTACGCCGCCACCCGCGCGGCAGGCTTCGGCCCGGAAGTGAAGCGCCGCATCCTGATCGGCACTTACGTGCTCTCGGCCGGCTTCTACGATGCCTACTACACGCAGGCGCAGAAGGTCCGCACGCTCATCAGCCACGATTTCACCAACGCCTTCACGCAATGCGACGTGATCCTGGCGCCGACGGCCCCCACCGCCGCCTTCGCGCTCGGCGAAAACAGCGACGATCCGCTGGCGATGTACCTGAACGACGTGTTCTCGGTGCCCGCCAGCCTTGCCGGGCTGCCCGCGATGTCGGTGCCTGCGGGCCTCGATCGCAACGGGTTGCCGCTCGGGCTGCAGATCATCGGCAAGGCATTCGACGAGCAGGGCGTGCTGAATGCTGGTCTTGCCATCGAACAACGCGCCGCGTTCACCGCTCGCCCGGCACGGTGGTGGTGAGTTGGGCGACCCTCGCAAAGAGACCTAACCTGACGGTAAGTATGGAATTATAACCAAAGATAGTTATATATGGCCCCAACGATATGAGTTGGGGTGATCATGGTTGCGCAGGAATGGATTGATCCGCCCGGTCTGGATGCGCCGCCGCGCGGCATGCCGCATCCGATCCGCGCGACACTGCCGCAACCTGCGCCGGCCGAGAGTGCCGTTGGGCGCATGTGGCGCCGTCTGCGTGCCTCGGTCGCGCTGAACTTCAGCGATGCGGTGCGACTGGGGCCTGCGGTGCTGCTGCGACACTTCGGGCGGTTTTCCGCCCAGCCGATCCAGACCGTCCACCTGCGCGGCCACGGCCCGATCGAGATCCGCCGCCACGAAAGCGATCTTTCCGTGCTGCGCGAGGTGTTCGGCGAGCGCGCTTACGACATGGCCCGCCACCCCCACCTCGCCGCGCGCCTCGATCGGCGATACCGCGCCATTCTCGCTGCGGGCCGTCGTCCGGTCGTACTCGATTGCGGCGCCAACATCGGCGCTGCCACTATCGCCTTCGCCGAAACCTGGCCCCGTGCCGCCTTCGTCGCCATCGAGCCCGACCCCGGCAATGCCGCCATGGCGCGGCGGAACCTTGTCGGCACACCCAATCACCTCCTGCTCGAAGCAGCGATCGGCAGCGTGCCCGGCCATGCCGCGCTGTCCAACGATGGCGACGGCTTTGCCTGGGGCGTCCGCACAACCCGCGCACAGACAGGCGTGCCGATCGTCACCATAGAGCAGGCGCTGGCCCATGTGCCCGACGGCGAGCCCTTCGCCTGCAAGATCGACATCGAAGGCTTCGAGGAGGACCTCTTCGCCCGCGATACCGGCTGGATCGACCGGTTCGAGATCGTCATGGTCGAACCGCACGACTGGCTATTCCCGGGCCGCCGCAGTTCGCGCCACCTCCAGCGCGCCATGGCCGAACGCGGCATGGAGATGATCGTGCAGGGCCATTCGATCTTCTACCTCAGGCCCTGAAGCCCCTGGGGGCCTGCTCGCGCGTTGCCGCCTGCGCCCCGCGGTGATAGCACTGCGGCCCATGAGACTTTCCAAACCCGCCGTGTCCGGGTGCGACGCGTGACCGAAGGTCGTCCCAAATTCCGCGTGCTCGATTCCTGGCGCGGGCTTGCCGCGCTCGCCGTCGCCGTCAACCATCTGCACGGCACGGCGTTCTTCCTGTCGGGCACACTCCACCGCAACCTGTCGTTCGCGGTCGACTTCTTCTTCGTCCTTTCCGGCTTCGTCATCGCCGCGAGCTATGGCCGCCGCCTGTCCGACGGCTTCGGCCTGTGGCGCTTCATGGGCTTGCGCCTGGGACGCGTGTGGCCGCTCCACGCCACGCTCGTGCTGGCCTACCTCGCGCTGGAAACCGCGTTCTGGCTCAAGACAGGCGGCGGCACGGGCGAGAACCTTGGCGTCCTGTCCGGACGCGTGCCCTTCACCGGCCCGCGCGAACTGGCCACGCTGCCTGTCTCGCTGTTCCTGCTGCAGGCCTGGCTCTATCCGTGGCGCGATCTGTGGAACGCGCAAAGCTGGTCGATCTCGGTCGAAGTGGGCCTCTACCTTGGCATCGCCCTGCTGTGGAAAGCGCTGGGACCGCGCGCCTATGCCGTGGCCATCCCGGCTGCCTTTGCCGCGCTGGGGCTGCTGCTGGTCGGGTCCGATGCTATTTCCGACCAGATCCTGCGCGGCATCGGCGGGTTCGGTCTGGGCCTTGGCTGCTGGCTGCTCCATGACCGCTGCGGGCGCACCTTTGGCACCCTGCCCGGCCCCCTGATGGCACTGCTCGAACTGGCCGCCTTGCCCGTGCTGCTTGCCGCCGCCGCGGCCGACTGGCCCTACCTCGCAATGGATCTTCTGTTCGGCGCGACGCTTCTGCTGTTTGCGGGCGAGCGCGGGCCGGTCAGCCGCCTGCTGTTGACCGCACCGCTGGTCTGGCTCGGCACGCTTTCCTATGGTCTCTACATGGTTCACGGACTGGTGTTCGGGCGCGTGCTCGACGTGATCGGGATCGTCCAGACCCGGCTGGGCGCGACCTGGGTTTCGGCCCATCTCGGCGGCGAAGACCTGATCCTGCTGCCCGCGCTCCCGACGCTGGCGCTGTGCATCGTCATGATCGGCACCGCCCTGCTCGCCGCATGGATCGGCTGGCGGCTGGTCGAAGATCCGGCCCGCCGCTGGTCGCGCCGGCTGCTGCTTGCCCCCGTTCCCGCCCCGCGCGTGACTTGACCCCTTTTCACGCGCCGCTTCGCGCCCTATCGGGCACAGCATGAGCGAATATCGTATCCAGGGCGCCACCGGCGAATGGGAGGTCGTGATCGGCCTCGAAGTCCACGCGCAGGTCACTTCCAACGCCAAGCTCTTTTCGGGCGCGGCGACCGCGTTCGGGGCCGAGCCGAACGCGCAGGTCAGCCTTGTCGACGCGGCGATGCCGGGGATGCTGCCGGTGCCCAACCGCGAATGCATCCGCCAGGCGGTGCGCACGGGCATGGCGATCAACGCGCAGATCAACAAGTGGTCGCGCTTCGACCGCAAGAACTACTTCTACGCCGATCTTCCGCAGGGTTATCAGATCAGCCAGCTCTACCACCCGCTGGTCGGCGAAGGCAGCCTCGAGGTGCAGGTCGACGAGAAGAACCCCGAATCGACCAAGACCATCGGCATCGAGCGCATCCACGTCGAACAGGACGCGGGCAAGCTGATGCACGACCAGCACCCGACGATGTCCTACGTCGATCTCAACCGCTCGGGCGTGGCGCTGATGGAGATCGTCAGCCGCCCTGACATGCGCAGCCCCGCCGAAGCCGGCGCCTACCTTGCCAAGCTGCGCCAGATCGTCCGCTATGTCGGCTCGTGCGATGGCAACATGGACCAGGGCTCGATGCGCGCCGACGTCAACGTCTCGGTGCGCCGCCCGGGCGAGCCGTTCGGCACCCGCACCGAGACCAAGAACGTCAACTCGGTCCGCTTCGTGATGGCCGTGGTCGAACAGGAAGCCAAGCGTCAGGTCGGCGTGATCGAGGACGGCGGCAAGATCGTGCAGGAAACGCGCCTCTACGATCCCGACCGCAACGAGACCCGCTCGATGCGCAGCAAGGAAGACGCGCACGATTACCGCTACTTCCCCGACCCCGACCTGCTGCCGCTGGTGCTGGATGATGCTTTCCTCGACGAATGCCGCGCCAGCCTGCCCGAATTGCCCGACGCCAAGCGCCACCGCTATGAAACCGCGCTCGGCCTGTCGGCCTACAACGCAAACGCCCTGACCGCCGATGTCGAAACGGCGCGTCAGTTCGAGGAACTGCTGGCTTCGGTCGCCAGCGCCGCGGGCAAGGCAGATGCCGACGTTGCCAAGCGGGTCGCCAACTGGCTGCTGTCGGAACGCCCTGGCATCCTCAACGCCCACGCGCTTCCGGCCGACCACGCCAAGAACTCGCTCGAAGCCAACACCGCCATCGTCGTGGCGACCGAAGCGGGCGTGATCTCGGGCAGCAAGGCCAAGGAAATCTTCGAGAGTCACCTGACCAGCGACATCGACCTTGCCGCCGAAATCGACAGCAACAAGCAGACCACCGACACCGGCGCGATCGAAGCCGCCGTCGATGCCGTGCTGGCCGCCAATGCCGACAAGGTGGAACAGTATCGCGGCGGCAAGGAAGCCCTGTTCGGCTTCTTCGTCGGTCAGACGATGAAGGCCATGGCTGGCAAGGGTAACCCGCAGCTGGTCAACCAGGTGCTGAAGGCAAAGCTGGGGTAAGCATTCAGGACCGATACCGCGCCATTTTTCAAACGCTTGCGGTTTGGGGATGGCGCTTCGTCGGTTGCGATGGGAAGGCGCGGATCACTCCGCCACCTTCACCTGCTCCACCGCCAGCCCCAGCCCTTGCAGTTGCGGGCGGATGCTTTTCGCATCGCCCACCACCACCCAGACCAGCCGCCCCGCGTCGACCTTGCTCCGGATCGCAGCGTCCAGGTCTGTCGCGGTCAGCGTGCGATAGCGTTCGGGCAGGCGCGCGTAGAAATCGTCGGGCCGCCCCAGCCGCACGATCTTGGCTACAGCCTCCAGCAGCGATGGTGTGGTTTCGAGCATTCCTGGCAACTTGCGCGCGTTGCTCGCGCTCGCCAGGTCCAGTTCGGCCGCCGTCGTGCCCTTCCGGTTCAAGTAGTCGACCAGATCGCCGCGCATCGCCGCCACCGCCGCGCCTGCCTTGTCGGCCTGAACGGGGGCGACCATCAGGAACGCCCGTGCGTCGGCGCGGTCGTTGAGGCCGCTGTAGACGCCGTAGGACCAGCCTTTCGTCTCGCGCAGGTCGGTGTTGAGCCGCGACAGGAAATCGCCGCCGATCACGTCGTTGGCCGTCTCCAGCGCCACCGTATCGTCCGCGCCTTTCACCGCGATCGGTTCGCCCGCCATGATCATGGCTTGCGGCATTCCCGGCCGGTCGACCAGCAACACCCGCGATTGCGCGACAGGCAACGCCTGCGGGAACGCCTTGGTCGGTGCGGCCTCGGCGGGCGCGCGCCAATCGCCAAAGCTTGCTTCGAGCAGGCGCGTCACCGCGGCCAGCGTGGTATCGCCCACCACGATCACCTGCGCGCGGTCGGGCCGCAGCCAGCGGCGGTGGTACGCGGCGAGGTCATCGCGCGACAGCTTCGCCACGACAACCGCCTCACCCGTGCCCGATGGCGCGCGGCCATAGGGATGGCCGGGACCGTACAGCGCCGGGTACAACACCCGGCTCGCCAATCCCTGCGGGTCGCTTGCCTCGCCTGCGATCGCGGTCAGCTGCTGCGCGCGCACGCGCTCCAGCTCCGCCGGGGCGAGCGCCGGGTTGCGCACGTAATCGGCCAGCAGGTCGAGCGAAGGCGCGAGGTTCGTCTCCATCGCGTCCAACTGGAACGAGGTCGTATCTGCACTGGCAGAGCCATTGATCTGCGCACCCAGCCGCTCGCGCTGGCGGGCAAGTTCGGTCGATGACCGCGTCGTCGTCCCCTCGTCCATCAGTTGCAGCAGCAGCGCGCCGGTGCCCGCGGCATCGGCCGGATCGGCGGCATAGCCTGCATCGAACTCCATCCGCACCGAGACCGTCGGCACCGCCGTGCGGCGCGCAAAGGCAACTTTCATGCCGTTGGACAAGGTCGCGCGCTCGATCACCGGGAAGTCCAGCGCATCGACCGCGCCGGCAGGTGGCAGTTTCGTCCGGTCCACTGGATCGACGAAAGCCGTCATCGGCGGCATCGTCCTGACCTTGCGGGCCGCCTTGGGAAGCGGCGGCAGGCCGTCGCCGCCGCGCTGCTCGCCTCCGCCCTCGCGCACGCCGGGCGCCACGGTCAACGCGAAGGCCGGGCGGGCGAGCCAGCGCCGCGCGGCATCGCGCACGTCGGCGGGCGTCAGCGCGGCGGCGCGCTTCAGCTCGGCTTCGACATAGGCGGGATCGCCCGAGAACAGCAGGCCCTCGGCCAGCGACTGCGACTTGCCGCCTTCGCCGCCCACCGATTCGAGCGCGCGGATCTGCCCGCTCGCCACCACCGTCAGCGCGCGCGTCATCTCGTCCGGGCTTGGCCCCTCGGCCAGCAACCGGGCGAGTTCGGCATCGAGCGCCGCGCCTGCCGCCGCCGGGTCGGCCCCCGGCTTGACGTCGGCCTGCACGAAGAACTGCCCACCCTGCGCGAACACCTGCGCGCCCGCGCTCACCGCCACGGCCAGCTGCTTCTCGCGCACCAGCGCATCATCCAGCCGCGAGCTGGACAGCCCGCCCAGGATCACGCCCGCCACCTGCAACGGCAGATAATCGGGCTGGTCGTACCCCGGCACCGCCCACATCCGGTAAAGCCGGGTCGTCGGCACCTGATCATGGATCGTGCGCGCGACGGGTGCGGGCAGCGTCGGCACCGGCACGGCCACGGGCTGGACCTTCGGGCCCGTCGGGATCGGCCCGAACCACCGTTCAGCCTTGGCCCGCGCGGTTGCCACGTCGATGTCGCCCGACAGCACCAGCACCGCGTTGTTCGGGGCATAATGGTCGATGAACCAGCCCTTCACGTCGGCCAGCGAAGCAGCATCGAGGTCCGCCATCGAGCCGATGGTCGAATGGCGATATGGGTGCCCCGCCGGGTACAGCGTTTCCAGCATCTCGTAGTCGACCAGCCCGAACGGATCGTTGTCGCGCTGGCGCTTCTCGTTCTGCACCACCGCGCGCTGCGCATCGAGCCGCTTCTGCGTCATCGCCTGCAGCAGATAGCCCATGCGATCGCTTTCCATCATCAGCGCCCGGTCGAGCGCCGGGGTCGGCACCGTCTCGTAATAGTTGGTGCGATCGAACCAGGTCGTCCCGTTCATGTCGGTCGCGCCCGCCTGGGTGAGCGGCTGGAAAAAATCGCCCGGCACGTGGCGCGTGCCATAGAACATCAGGTGTTCGAACAGGTGGGCAAAGCCGGTCTTGCCCTGCGGTTCGTGCTTCGAGCCCACGCCATACCACACCGCCACGCCCACCACCGGCGCCTTGCGGTCGGTGTGGACCAGCACCGTCAGCCCGTTGGCCAGCGTGAACCGCTCATAAGGCAGCTTCACCGCCGCGACGAGGTCGGAGAGCGGCGCGGCCCTTGGCGCCTCGGCAACTGGCGGCGGGGGCGCAGCCACCGGCAGCGGCGAGGTGGGCCCGACGGCGCAGGCGGTGAGCGCGAGGGCGAGCAGCGAGGTGGCGAACGAGTGGGAGATGCGCATGGGCCGGGATGCTAACCGTCCCCCGTACGAAAACCAATGAACCATCGGCAATTTTCGATGCACGTGCTTGCACGCTGCGCCGCACGGGTACATTTTTGATCTACGTCCTTGTGTTGCCAAAACGCAACACTACTTCTGGATCCAGCAGGAGGACACATACCCCATGAACCTCGAGAAATTCACCGACCGCGCCAAGGGTTTCCTTCAGGCCGCCCAGACCGTCGCCATCCGCATGAACCACCAGCGGATCACCCCTGACCACGTGCTCAAGGCCCTGCTGGAAGACGGCGAGGGCATGGCCAGCGGGCTGATCCAGCGCGCCGGTGGCAACGCCGCCTTCGCGCAGAGCGAGGTGGACAAGGCGCTGGCCAAGGTTCCGGCCGTGTCGGGATCCGGCGCGCAACAGACGCCCGGCCTCGACAACGACGCGGTGCGCGTGCTCGACCAGGCCGAACAGATCGCCACCAAGAGCGGCGACAGCTTCGTGACCGTCGAACGTATGCTCGTGGCCCTCGCGCTCGCCACCACCACCACAGCAGGGCAGGCGCTCAAGGCTGCCAACGTCACCCCGCAGGCGCTCGAAGCCGCGATCACCGCGCTGCGTGGTGGCCGCACAGCGGACAGCGCGGGCGCGGAAAACGCCTATGAAGCGATGAAGAAGTACGCCCGCGACCTTACCCAGGCCGCGCGCGACGGCAAGCTCGATCCGGTCATTGGCCGCGACGAGGAAATCCGCCGCACCGTGCAGATCCTCGCCCGCCGCACCAAGAACAACCCGGCGCTGATCGGCGAACCAGGCGTGGGCAAGACCGCGATCGCCGAAGGCCTCGCGCTGCGCATCGCCAATGGCGACGTGCCCGACAGTCTCAAGGACCGCCGCCTGATGGCGCTCGACATGGGCGCGCTGATCGCGGGCGCGAAGTACCGGGGCGAGTTCGAGGAGCGGCTCAAGGCCGTGCTCGACGAGGTCAAGGGCGCCGAGGGTGAGATCGTGCTGTTCATCGACGAGATGCACACCCTGATCGGGGCGGGCAAAGGCGAAGGCGCGATGGATGCCTCCAACCTGCTGAAGCCCGCGCTCGCGCGCGGCGAACTGCACTGCATCGGCGCGACCACGCTCGACGAATACCAGAAGTATGTCGAGAAGGACCCCGCGCTCCAGCGCCGGTTCCAGCCGGTATTCGTGGGTGAACCGACGGTCGAGGATACCATCTCGATCCTGCGCGGCATCAAGGACAAGTACGAGCTGCACCACGGCGTGCGCATCGCCGACAACGCCATCGTGGCCGCGGCGACGCTGTCGAACCGCTACATCTCTGACCGCTTCCTGCCCGACAAGGCGATCGACCTGATGGACGAGGCCGCCAGCCGCATCCGCATGGAAGTGGAAAGCAAGCCCGAGGAGATCGAGAAGCTCGACCGCCGCATCATCCAGATGAAGATCGAGGAGATGGCGCTCGCCAAGGAGACCGACCAGGCCTCGAAGGACCGGCTTGCCACCTTGCGCGAAGATCTGGCCAACATCGAACAGCAGTCCGCGGAACTGACCACGCGCTGGCAGAACGAGCGCGACAAGATCGCGGCCGAGGGCAAGGTCAAGGAGCAGCTCGACGCCGCGCGCGTCGAACTGGAGCAGGCGCAGCGCAATGGCGATTTCGCCAAGGCGGGTGAGCTGACCTATGGCCGCATCCCCGATCTCGAACGCCAGCTCGAAGAAGCGCAAGGCGTCAGCCAGAATGCGATGCTGCGCGAGGAAGTCACGGCCGAGGACATCGCCGCCGTCGTCAGCAAGTGGACCGGCGTGCCCGTCGACCGCATGATGGAAGGCGAGCGCGAGAAGCTGCTCGCCATGGAAACCGAACTCGGCAAGCGGGTGATCGGGCAGAAGGACGCGGTGCTCGCCGTGTCCAAGGCGGTGCGCCGCGCGCGCGCCGGCTTGCAGGACCCGAACCGTCCGCTCGGCAGCTTCCTGTTCCTCGGCCCCACGGGTGTCGGCAAAACCGAGCTGACCAAGGCGCTGGCGGGTTTCCTGTTCGACGACGACAACGCGATGGTGCGCATCGACATGAGCGAGTTCATGGAAAAGCACGCCGTCAGCCGCCTGATCGGCGCCCCTCCGGGCTATGTCGGCTATGACGAAGGCGGCGTGCTGACCGAAGCCGTGCGGCGCAGGCCCTACCAGGTCGTGCTGTTCGACGAGGTGGAAAAGGCGCACCAGGACGTGTTCAACGTCCTGTTGCAGGTGCTCGACGATGGCCGCCTGACCGATGGCCAGGGCCGCGTGGTCGACTTCACCAACACGCTGATCATCCTGACCAGCAACCTCGGCAGCCAGTACCTCGCCAATCTGGAAGAAGGGCAGGACGTGGAAAGCGTCGAGCCGCAGGTGATGGACGTGGTGCGCGGGCACTTCCGGCCGGAATTCCTCAACCGTCTGGACGAGATCATCCTGTTCCATCGTCTGGGGCAGGATCACATGGCCCCGATCGTCGACATCCAGGTGGCGCGCGTGGCCAAGCTGCTCAAGGATCGCAAGATCTCCATCGACCTGACCGATGCCGCCAAGCGCTGGCTGGGCCGGGTCGGCTACGATCCGGTCTATGGCGCGCGGCCGCTGAAGCGAGCGGTACAGCGCTACCTGCAGGACCCGCTGGCCGAGCGCCTGCTGGCGGGCGAAATCCCCGACGGCAGCACCGTCAGCATCGACGAAGGCGATGGCGCGCTGACCTTCATCGTCGCCTGATCGACAGGCTCCGGAAGGGGTCACGCCCTTCCGGAGCCGGTCCCGTCACGATATCGCAGTGCAACAACGGGATAGCGGCGCAAGGTCTTGACGCGCCCGCCAGCATGATCTCTATCGGACGCGCGCCTCGCCAAACCCGTGGACCTGTTGGCCGGAGGAACCGTTCGTGTCTGATCTATCGCCGGCTCCGCCGCACCTGCGAAAAGCCGCTGCATGACAGAGAGCGCGGCTACCGCGCCCGCGGTCATCATCTACGACAACTATCCGGGCAATGAGGGTCACCGCGCCGAATACTACGCGCTGATGGCCCGCCTGATCGGCAGTGCGCGCACCAACTCGCTATGGCGCGCGCTGTGGGCGCGCCAGCCGGTGCTGGACGGCGCGATCGAGGCTTCGGTCTGGTCCTACGTCGCGCTCTGCGTGGTGCGCACGCTGATGGGACGCCGCACCGCGGGGATCCTCTTCCGACCGCTACCGCTGGTCGAAGGCAAGCTGTTCCGACTGCGCTTGAAGCGCTTCCTGCTGCAACTGGTAAAGCCCCTGCCCGGCGTCGCCACGCTGACGATCCTGCCGTTCGAGCTGGAGCCCGCCTTCGCGCGCTTTGCCAATGGCTGGATTCACGATCCGCAGTACTGGGACCTGAACTACCCCGAAGCGGTCGACAAGGATCGCCCGGCCGGGCCACTAGCCGAGGAAATCCGTCAAGCTGCCGCCGGGCGCAAGGTCGTCAGCGCCGTCGGTCGGCAGGACATCGACAAGGGCTTCGCGATGTTCGCGCAGCTTTTCGCGCAGCGCGCCGACCTGCGCGAACGCTGGCTCTTCGCCTTCGGCGGCAAGGTCACCGAACACGAAGTGGGCGAGGACCTGCGTGCCTTCGAAGCGGTCGGCGGCCTGTCGCGCGTGCGCTACATCAGCCACGAGGAACTGCTCGACCTCTATGCCTCCGCCAGCGCGATCTGGAGCTGCTACGCGCCCGATTACGATCAGGCCTCGGGCGTGTTCGGCCGCGCCATCCAGCTCGGCCTGCCGGTGATCGTGCGCAAGGGCTCGCTGCTCGAACGCACCTGCATCGTCGAAGGGCTCGCGCACGTCGCCTATGATGGCGATCCCGCCAGCTTCGATCCCGCCGCGATCCCGCCCCCGCAGGACCCCGCCTTTGCCGCTGCGCGCGCCCGCGCGTGGGGCGCGCAGAGCATCGAACGCCTGCGCGGCTACCTCGGCCTCGCATGATCGCGCCAGCGCTCCTCGCGGTCGCAAGCCTTGGTATTGCTGGCGCGCTGGCGCTCGATATCGCGCTGCGCGTGATGGGCTTGGGCGGCTTCCCGCTCTACGCGCGCGACCCGGCATCCACCTACCGCATGGCGTCGGATCAGCAGGGCCGCTTCCGCCGCCGCGCCCGCTGGCGGTTCGACCGCTTCGGCATTCGCACCGACGACAGCGCCGCCAGCCTTGCCGGGCGGATCGTGCTGCTGGGCGACAGCGTGGTCGAAGGCGGCATCCATCTTGATCAGGACGATACGCTGGCGGCCATCGTCGCGCGCGACAGCGGCTGGGCGGTCAGCGCGGTCGCTTGTCACGGCTGGGCACTCTCCAACGAACTCGGGGCCCTCACCACGCTGCCCGGCTGGGAACAGGCCGCCGCGCTGGTCTGGGTCGTCAACACCGGCGATTTCGACACCGTGGGCCGGGGCGAAAGCGAGCTGTCGTTCCCCACGCGCCGTCCGCTCTGGCTCGCCCTGTGGCTGGCGCGTCGCCACATCTACCGCGCCCGGCCGCGCTGGTGGCCGTTCCGTTCGCACTTCCTGACGCCGGGCCCGCACCGCCCGGAAATGCGCGGCGAGGCCCTCGCCCGCTTTGCCGGAATCGCGCCGCGCATCGCCGGGCCGATCGTGATCGTCGGCCATGCCCGGCGCGACGAAAGCATCATGGACGGCGACATCGCGGGCGAGCCATTCTTTCGCGAACTGGCCGCCGTCCGCCCCGGCAGTGCTTACGTTTCGCCCGCCGCGTTGCCCGGCTGGGACCGCGATTGCTACATCGACGACATCCACCCCAATGCACGGGGCGCACGGCTGATCGCCGATGCCATCATCCCCAACCTGCCCCCCTTCAATCCGCGTAAGCGCGAGGAACCATGATGGACGCTTCCCTCACCCTGACCGAGCGCTTCGAGCAGAAATTGCAGGCGCTCCAGTTCGGCCCGGTCGACCGCCTGCTGGTGTTCCGCCCCGTCGCTTGCGGCCTTGGCGGCCAGCTTTCCGGGCGCATCATGACGCTCGCCATGGCGCTCGCGCTGGGGCGCAAGGCGGTGTTCCTCTCGCCCGCCGATCCGCCCTATGGCCAGACGTTCGCGGAACTCAACGATCCGGTGGACCTGACCGGGCTGGACGACGCACCCGTCGTCGCGATCACCGAAGACCAGAGCGCGCGCATCGTCGTCCACGACCCGCGCCTGATGCCGCCGTTCGATGCGGCGGCAAAGAAGGCGCTGCTCGACAAGATGTCGGCGCGGCTCGGCATGGCCGTCACCAGCCGCACCCTGGCAGAAGGGCTCGCCTTCAACTGGCTCAAGATCCTGCCCGATGTAGCCGCCTGGTGCGAAGCGCAGCGCGCGCGGCTCGGCGTCGATGCCGACACGCTGGGCGTCCACTTCCGCCGGGGCGACAAGGCGGTGGAAACGGCCTTCGTGCCCGCCTCGGTCATCAACGCCCGCATTGCCGAGATCCACGCCGTCTGGCCGTTTGCCAAGCTGTTCCTCGCCAGCGACAGCCCCGCCGCCCCGCAGGAGATAGTGTGCCCGCCGGGCGTCGAACTGATCTTCGACACCGAGGAGCAGCGCTTCAACAACGCCAACCACAAGATGCTGATGGAGCGTCCCGACCTGGTCGAGCAGGAAACGCTGGTCGCCTTCAAGAACATCCACCTGCTGGCCCGATGCGGCGGCGTGGTCGGGCAGGACAACGCCCACTTCGCCACGATCGCGGCCGCCTCGATCCTCGCTCGCGGCACGGCGCCCGCACGCGTCGCGCTGATCAGCGGCCGCATCGCCGAGGAAAATTCGGCCGCGCTCGCCGCCCTTTTCCGGATGAAGAAGCTGGTCCGCGCCATCGGTCGCCGCCTGCTGCCCGGCATGACCGCCAGCGCGCGGATGCGCCGAGCCGAGCAGCGCCGCGCCTGAACACGCCTTGCGCCGCTGTGGGGTTTGCGCAACAGGCGACGGGAAGAATCGATGTGTGCCACATCCGCATGCTTCACCGCTGGAATTACGCCGACTTGTTGCCTATGTCTGAGCTACGAGATTCTCCGGCAGCAGCAGTTTCTGCGAGTCGTCAGGGGGATCGGGCACACAAGGGTCAGGTTCTAAGCAATGGCTGGGCAGGGGAACAGGGGAGCGAAACGCGGCATCAGCCGTCAGTTTCTGCGTGCGCCCTTGCTCGCAACTGCCTTCGCCGCGCTTGGTATCTTCGTCGTCCCCACTGTCGGCAACGCACTTGCAGGGCACTTCGAGCCTAAGCCGGTCAGCCTCGCGGCGCGTGGCGGCCTCGGCTCGTTCACACCGGCCTCGGTCGATCCGCGCCTTGCCGCACAGCTCGGCCTGTCGACCCACGGCAAGCTGTTCCGCTTCACGCCCGCCGGATCCGAAACGCGGCCCGACCGCGCCGTAACTGTGGCGATTCGCATCGATGGCGATGAAGCCCGCGCGATTTCGGTGCGCGGCGCGCTGCCCGCTTCCGCAACCACGCCCGGCTTCGCCGCCGTCCGCATCGCCCCCACGGTCTACAATCTGGGCGCCGCACGCGGCTATCAGAGCTTCGCCGCGGGCAACGCGGTGCTCCCGCGGGAGATCGAGCGCCTGAACGTGCCCGATCTGCGCAGCTTCACGCCCGCCGGGTCGACCACGCCGGTCAACCCCGGTCGCCTGGCCCCGCGCATCCAGATCGACGAGAAGGAACGCACCGGCCGCGCCCCGCGCACGCTGGAAAATCAGGGCGACTACCAGCTCGATCTGGGCGGCAGCTATCGCCTGACGCGAAACTTCAACGTCACGGCCGGCATCCGCTATTCGTCCGAGCGCGACCGCCTGCGTCCGCTCACCGACGGCAAGCAGGATAACCAGGCCGTCTACGTCGGAACCCAGTTCCGCTTCTGATTCCCGTTTGAACGGCTGATTGGTGGCTATCAGGCCCGCTTCCACGCGCCTTGGGTAGGCCTCTCCCCCCTTTAGGTGCCGTTCAGCCCCCTTTCAGTCGCCGCACGATTTTTCGCATCAATTGCCTGATATAGCTCGGTTTTTTTGGATTTTCCCGCGCCAGAGCGATGATCGTCGGCGAAACCGCGAAAGCGCGAAGGCCCACCAGTTCTGCCGTCGCCGCCAGATCCTCGAACGCAAACCCCCAGCGCGCATCCGACTGCGCATTGCTCAACGACCAGCCAAGGCCCACCCTGTCGACCAGCACCTGCCCGCCGGGTGCCAGCACATCGGCATAGAAGCGCAGCATCGCCATGTAGTGATCGAGGCAGCAGCCGAAGCTCGACGGATTGTTGTCGACGATGAAATCAAAGCGCGGCCAGTCGCGCCCATCGGCCCCGGAATACTTGTTGTGCAACAGTACCCGGTAGCCGGGGATGGCCAGGCTTTCGCCATGTGCCACTTCCTCGGGCGCCACGGTGGTGCCGGTAACGCATGCGCCATGCCCGCAAAACCGCTTGGCAAACAGCGAGTTGCCCGCACCAACATGCAGGATCGAAGCGCCGTTGAGCGCAAAGCCTTCCAGCCAGGCCTCGATCCGCAACTGGTCGGGGGTCGAGGGAATCAGGCTCCAGACGTGCCATTCGGCAACTTCGATCAACCCTGGCGCCGCAGCACCGCAGAACACGGGCAGCCCGTCGATCCGCCGGGCGGCAAGTTGGCCGAGTTCATGCTGCATCGTCATCCCCGCACGGCCATTTCGCATTAATTCCTATGCGGACCCCATCCAGCCGTCAACGCGCGCCACCACCGCGCTTGTCGCATCACCGTCATGCTTCTACCCTAGCCGCGAGAGGGCAAAGGCGGGAGTTGATGAGATGACGCGAGTTGCAATCGTTACGGGCGGTACACGCGGTATTGGTGAGGCGATATGCCTTGCACTCAAGGAAAAAGGCCGCACGGTGGTGGCCAATTTCGGCGGCAACGAAGAAAAGGCCCGCGCCTTTACCGAGGCGACCGGAATCAAGGCCTACAAGTGGGACGTCGGCGACCATGAAGCCACGCTGGAAGGCTGCGCCCGCGTCGCCGCCGAAGTCGGCCCGATCGACATCGTCGTCAACAACGCCGGCATCACCCGCGACGGCGTGCTGCACAAGATGAGCTTCGACGACTGGAACGAAGTCATGCGCATCAACCTGGGCGGCTGCTTCAACATGGCCAAGGCAACCTTCCCCGGCATGCGCGAGCGCGGCTGGGGCCGCATCGTCAACATCGGCTCGATCAACGGGCAGGCTGGCCAGTACGGGCAGGTGAACTATGCCGCGGCCAAGTCTGGCATCCACGGCTTCACCAAGGCGCTGGCGCAGGAAGGCGCCAAGTTCGGCGTCACCGTCAACGCCATCGCACCGGGCTACATCGACACCGACATGGTTGCCGCCGTGCCCGCCCCGGTGCTGGAAAAAATCATCGCCAAGATCCCCTGCGGCCGTCTCGGCCAGGCCAGCGAGATCGCGCGGGGCGTCGCCTTCCTGACCTCGGAAGACGGTGGCTTCGTCACCGGCTCGACCATGAGCATCAACGGCGGCCAGCACATGTATTGAGGCGTTCGGGGGCCTGCCACCGGGCAGGTCCCCACGTCCCGACGAACATGCCCACGCCCTACCACCCGCCGGTCAAACGTTCGGTTGAGATCGCCGGGCACAAGACCTCGATCAGTCTCGAACCGCTGTTCTGGGACCTGCTGCGGCAGGCGGCCGAGGATGAAGGCGTGCCAATCAACGCGCTTGTCGCGCGCATCGACGTCGAGCGCATACAGGCCGAAACGCCGCCTGGGCTGGCGGGCGCGATCCGGCTCTGGCTGGCGGCGCGGGTACTGCGAAACGACGGGGCCGACTGAGTGGCCGCGGCCTAGATCAATCCCCGCCGACGCGCTCCACGTCCGCGCCGAGCAGGGCGAACTTTTCTTCCAACCGCTCGTAACCGCGATCGAGGTGGTAGAGGCGGTGGACCTGGGTTTCGCCCTCTGCGGCAAGGCCTGCGATGACGAGGCTCATCGATGCACGCAGGTCCGTCGCCATCACTTCGGCCCCGTGCAGCTTGTCGACGCCATGGACGATCGCAGTGCGGCCCTTGGTCTCGATCCGCGCCCCCATCCGGTTCAGTTCGGGAACGTGCATGTAGCGGTTTTCGAAGATCGTTTCGGTCAGCACGCTGGACCCTTGCGCAAGGCAAAGCATCGCCATGAGCTGGGCCTGCATGTCTGTAGCAAAGCCGGGATAGGGCGCGGTCGAGAGCGTGACGGGGCGCAGCGGCCCATCGGCAGCGACATGGACGCCGTTCTTCGTCTCTTCGACATGGACGCCAGCGTCGCGCAGCGCCTGGATCGTGGCTTCCATTTCGCTGGCGCGCGCGCCCGCGAGCGTTACTTCGCCCCCGGTGATCGCGGCGGCGCAGGCATAGGAACCGGCCTCGATGCGATCGGGCATGACCATGTAGGTCGCACCGTGCAGGCGATCGACGCCGTGGATAGTGAGGTCGGACGTGCCGATACCTTCGATCTGCGCGCCCATTGCGACGAGCAGGTTGCACAGGTCGACGATTTCGGGTTCGCGCGCGGCGTTGTGCAGCACGCTGGTGCCGCGTGCCAGAACGGCGGCCATCAGCGCGTTCTCGGTCGCACCGACCGAGACCACGGGAAAGCTGTAGCGCCCGCCGGGCAGGCCGCCATCAGGGGCAATGGCGCGGACATAACCCGCCGCCAGCTCGATCTTCGCGCCGAACGCCTCGAGCGCCTTCAGGTGCAGGTCGATCGGGCGGTTGCCGATGGCGCAGCCGCCGGGCAACGACACGGTCGCCTCGCCCGCGCGCGCGAGCAACGGCCCCAGCACGAGGATCGAGGCGCGCATCTTGCGCACGAGGTCATAGGGCGCGACCGTCGAGGTGAGGCGCGTCGCCTGCAAGGTCATCACCCTGCCGAAATCCTCTGGCCGGGCGCCCGCGATGGATGTCGAGATGCCGAACTGGTTCATCAGGTGCTGGAAGCCGTCGATATCGGCCAGCCGCGGCAGGTTGCGCAGCGTCACCGGCTCGTCTGTCAGCAGCGCGCAGGGCAGCAGGGTCAACGCCGCGTTCTTGGCGCCGGAAACGGGGACGGTACCGGAAAGCCGCTTGCCGCCACGAATGATGATCTTGTCCATCGGCAGGCTTTAGCGAGTTTGGCCGACGCGTGCAAAGGCGTCGGCTGCTTGTTCCACCGCCACGACAAACGGCGCTTGCGTTGCGAATTGTGCGCTGCATAACTGCACTGCAACATAAATGGGAAATAGACGAGGCATGACCAGCGCCAGCATCCGCAAGCCCATCCGCAAGGCCGTGTTTCCCGTTGCCGGCCTTGGCACGCGATTTCTCCCCGCGACCAAGGCAATCCCCAAGGAAATGCTGCCGATCATCGATCGTCCGCTGATCCAATACGCCGTGGACGAGGCGCGCGAGGCGGGCATCGAACAGCTGATCTTCGTGACCGGGCGCGGCAAGACCGCGATCGTCGAACATTTCGACACGGCCTACGAACTCGAAGCGACGATGAGCGGGCGCGGCAAGGCATTGGAAGTGCTGGAGCCGACGCGCATCCAGCCGGGCAACCTCGTCACCGTGCGCCAACAGGTGCCGATGGGCCTTGGCCACGCGGTGTGGTGCGCGCGCGCGGTAGTGGGCGACGAACCTTTCGCGATCTTCCTGCCCGACGAAATGATGGTCGGCAGCCCCGGCTGCATGAAGCAGATGGTCGATGCCTACAACGAAGTCGGCGGCAACCTGATCTCGGTGCTGGAAGTGCCGGAAGAGGAAGTGTCGAGCTATGGCGTGATCGCGCCGGGCGCCAGGATTTCGGACACGCTGACCGAAGTCACCGGGCTGGTCGAGAAGCCGAAGCGCGAGGATGCGCCCTCGAACCTGATCATCTCGGGCCGCTACATCCTGCAGCCCGACGTGATGCGCACGCTCGAAGGGCAGGAGAAGGGCGCGGGCGGCGAGATCCAGCTGACCGACGCGATGGCCCAGATGATCGGCCACCAGCCGTTCCACGCGGTCAAGTTTGCAGGCCGCCGCTTCGATTGCGGCAGCAAGACCGGCTTTGTCGAGGCAACGATCGCGCTGGCGCTCGAACGCCCGGACATGGCCGACGACGTGCGCGCGATCATGCGCAGGCTGCTGGCGGAATAAGGCTTGCGCCGGGGCTCAGGCCCCGGCGAACCTGGCGTTCGCAGCGGCAAGGCGGGCGTAAGTCCCCACCCATGCGCTGGCGACATGCGCCGCGCTGAAGCGCTCTTCGTAGAGCTGGCGCGCGTTCGCCGCCATGATCGCCCAGTCCTGCGGGGGCATCGCCAGCGCCATGTCGAGCGCGGCCGCGATCGCAGCGGCATCGAAGCCGCAGGGCACCGCGGCGTTCGCTTCCAACCCTTCAGGCAGGTTGCATTCGTCGGTCATGATCGTCGGCACCCCAGCCGCCCAGGCTTCGAGGATGGCCATGGGCAGGCCCTCGCTGAGCGATGGCAGCACGACATAGCGCGCGCCCGCGATCAGCGCGTCCTTGGCCTCTCCGAAGATCGGCCCGATATAGTCGATCGACAGATCATCGCCGATCGCGGCGGTGAGCGCGGCAACGTCGGCTTCGGCGCCCCACCCCGCGATCACCAGCCGGGCCTCGGCAGGACGAGCCGCCGCCTTCCACGCTGCAACCAGCGGCAGCAGGTTCTTCTTGGGGTGGATGCGCCCGATATAGACCACCTGCGGGGGCGGAAAGCCGCTCGACCGGATGGTGGCCAGAGGGCCTGCATTGGGGATGACGATGGTGTCGGCCCGGCCCGATTCGCGCCGGATATCCTCGGCCTCGCGCTGGGTCAGCGCATGGAAGCAAGCACTGGCCTGCCAGCTGCGGCGCTCGTAGCCCGCCCGCGCCAGCGCCTTCTTCCAGCGCCCGCGACCCGTGATCCACGGATCGAGCATCCCGTGGGGCGAGACGATGTAGGGCCGTCCCGTGCGCCGCGCCCAGGCCGCGCCGGCCGCCGAAGGGTACATCCAGATGCCGTGGAGATGGAGCAAGTCGAGGTCGGCCCCAACCAGCACATCGACCATGTCGGGCGCATAGCCGAGGAACGATGGCCCGACCTGCCGGCACAGCCGCAGGCTGCCGCGCGCAAAGCGGGCAGTGTCTTCGTCCGCGTGCCCACGATCCAGCGCGAAGACGAGCGACTCACCCCCGGCGGCGCGGATCATCCCGGCCTGCAGCGCCACCACTTCGAAGACGCCGCCGCCTGCGCGCGAAGCCCACGGCGTCAGCAGGCCGATGCGCAGGCCGGAAAGCGGCCCCTTCATGCGGACCTCATACGCAGGCGACCCGCGAAGGATCGATCAGGATTTCCGCCGCAAAGCGGGCATTGTCCGTGGCAGCCGGCTCGGCGCCGGGGAACACCATCAGTTCGACCGCATCGGCAAAACGCTCGGTATCGGCATGCCAGCCGCGCGCGGTGGAAGCCTCCGACATTGCTCGCCACTCACCCTCGTCGTCGCCGATCCGGGCAAATCCGCGCGCCATGCCCTCGATCGCGCCGGCTTCGACGACGATACCGTTCTCGAGATTGCGCACCAGCGCCTCGCGCGCGCCGACTTCGGCGCTGGCAAGGATGGGCAGGCCCACGGCCAGCGCCTCGTTGATCACAAGGCCCCACTGCTCCTCCTCGCTCACCAGCACCAGCGCCAGCGAACGGGCGAGCTGGGCCGAGACCTTGGCGGCAGGCAGGAAGCCGGGAAAATCGACCATGTGCATAATGCCGAGCCGCGCGCACTGCGCGTCGATCGCGGCCCGCAAGGGGCCATCACCGATCATGTTCAGGCGCTTGGCGCGCTGCGGTGCAGCATGGACGTAGCGGGCATAGGCCTCGAACATCCGCTCGATGTTCTTTTTTTCCACGAAGCGGCCGACGAAGACGAAGCTGCGCTCGTCGAACGCAGGTTCCGACCCTCCATCCTGCGCCTGCTGGCGCACCCGCTCCATGCTGACGGTGTTATAGCCGGGCAGGACAGTACGATTGGAAAAGCCGAGGAAGCGCACGTATTCGAACTGCCGCCGCCCGCCGACGATCGCCGCGGAATAGGGTGTCAGCAGCAGTCGCTTGAAGTATTCGCGCGAGGCCTGGCGCTGGAAATCGTCGAACTTCGACGCGGTCATCATCACCACGCGCTTACCCAGCATGCGCAGGATGTAGGACAGCGCGATAATGTCCGGCTCGCTGTAGGGGACGCCGACGAAGATGACGTCGCACTGGCGCAGCACCTTCAATTCGGTACGGAACCGCCGCCAGATCGGGATCGCCTCGTGCGATTCACCGGGAAAAAGGCGCTTCTTTTCGGTCCCCGCAACATCGCCCGAAGGATCCCAAGCATAAGTGGCGGACTTCGACGCGACCTCGACCGACAGAACGCGCGCGCGGCCAGCCAGACGACGGCCCACCGCTTCCAGGCGATCAACGTGATACGCCGAAAACTGGGTCCAGATCAGGCCGATCGTCGGTTGGCGCCCAGGGTTCGTCATGGCTTGAGGTTAAAGGCAATTCCTTGCTGCGTTGCAACCAGAAAAGCTCCATTTTGAATAGTATGAAGGCAATGCAGCAAAATTGGCGGCCAGAAAAAGGGGGCGCAGCCATTGCCACGCCCCCCCTGCCGACACTCGCACTGCACCTGCGTTCAGGCCGCGCCCTGTCGCGTGATGACCCAGCCGCTGTGCGCGGTCGGATTGCGCCGCCAGGTCAGCTCGACGGCGTAGTTGTCGCTGCTGATCGTCGCCTTGGTGATGCCGCCTGCCTTGATCGTCAGCGTGTTGGTGCCGTTGACCGCCCCGCGCGACAGCACGGTCACCGTGTAGCCGTTGAACAGGTAGTTTGTGTCGGCCATGATCTCGACCGAGCGCGGCAGCGTCAGGGCGGTTTGCGCGACGATCACGGTCGGTCCGCCATTGGTCGCCAGCGTATAATCGGCATTGCCGATGTCGTCGGACAGCCGGCGCACCGCATTGCGGGCATACGTCACCATGTTTGCGCCCACACTGCTGCCGATGTTGGTCATAGGGATCACGCCCACGCCGTTGGCATCATCCAGATTGCCGATGACCACGCGCCCTGAGCTTGCCCCGCTGACGGTGACGTTGACCGGTGCCTGCGACAGCGTGGTGTAGAAGTACTCCACCTGGAAATCGCGAACCGCGCCACCAAAGATCGTCAGTGCATTGGTGGTGTTGAACACGCTCTGCGTGCCGCCGAAGAACAGTTGGCGGATGCGCACCGCACCGCTGGGCGCATAGATCAGGGCGCTGCTGGTGAAGGCATGGGTGCCTGTGTAGTTCAACGTTTCGAGCTTCAGGCAGTTGATGTCGACCGTCGACCCGGATTGCAGGTTGAACAGCTGCTGACCCGTGCCACCGCCCGAGTTCGGCCCCACCGAACCCAGCATCTCGATCGATTCGATCGACCAGTTGTACCCGCGCACCTGGTTGAAGGCGGGCTTGGCCATGTTGTTCATCTCAACGACCATGCGGCCCCAGCGGTTGTTGGGTACGCCGTTGGTGGCCCCGGTCCAGTCCATCGCGGAGCCGGACAAGGTCTGCATGAAGCGGAAGTCGTCCCAGTTCTGGCCCCACGGCCCACCGATGCCCGAACGTACCTTGATGCCGTCGAACCCGCGTTCGAAATAGATGCGGCGGAGCGATCCCCAGAAGGCCATCGTCGAAAAGACCATGCACGAGGCATTGGTGTTCGCCGAAGGCTGGAGCGCGGCATAGGACAGCTTGAAATCTTCAAGCAGGTAGGTGTGCAGCAGCGACGCAGCAACGCCGCCAAGGTCGAGCAACGGCACGTTGTCGGCCATCTGCACGATGATCGAACATTCCGGTCCGTTACCCGAAAGGCCCCAGCCGGGGCGTGCCTGTACATTCAGCGTGCTCGTGACGCAGTAGATGCCATCGGGCAGGAACGCCTGGCGGCGGTTGACGGTGACGTAGTCGAGCAAGGCCTGCAACGCCGCCGTGTCGTTCGTGCCGAAGGTCACCTGCTGGCCGGTCACCGTCGTCACCGCGCTCGCCGCCAGCGTCACGCTGTTGCTCGACACCACGGTGGCGATCGTGCTGACCAACGCGGCACCCGCCGTTCCGGCGCCCGGAACGGTGATGGCCTTGCCGACATCCGCGGCGGTGAAACCAGAGAAGCCGGAAAGGCTCACCGTCAGCGTGGCGCTGCCTGCCGTCATCGCGCCGTTGCTGAGGAGCTTGCCATCCCCCTTCGCGCCGAAGTCGCGCGCGCTCGGCGTCTCCTGAAGCTTGCGTCCGACCGTTCCCGTGGAGAACCCGGTCGACAATGCATAGGGAAGGTTGCCGTTGGCAATGGCGGTCTGGGCCTTGTTCGCGAGGCCCCGCGCGATCGCGTCCATGCTCATTGGGCCAGCCGGTAGACAAGCGTGCCCGACGTCAGCGTGACATCGAGATAGAGCGTGGCGGCCGATTCGGATTCGTCCCAGACAGGTTCGCACGCGTTGCCGGTGAACTGCGCCCAGACGCTGCCCGCGACCGTCAGCGGCAGGCGCGTCGCCCCGCCGTCGATCGAGCGCACGACCTTGACCGTCCCCGCCCAGGTTCCCGACAGCGTGAGCATGACGGATCGATCAAGCGCCGGGGCAAACGGCCCGAACACGCCGGTTACGCTTGTCAACCCTGCGAGCGGCGCGGTCGCCGCAAACTTCTTCTGCACGGGTAGCGGCTGCTGGCCCGAGACGATCGCAACGTTTCCGTCGCCATCGGCATAAGCCATGGCATTGGCGGTGGCATAGCCCGCGGGGGACGCAATGGGGGTGGGAGGCATGAGAACACCTTTCTGCTGGAAAGGTGCGCTAGATAACCTATATGGTTATTTGTAGGAAAGCTCAGTGTCGTTTGGCCCGCTCTGGCGACGCGCGATGGCGCCGATGGCATCGACAAAGCGCTGGAGCAGTGCATCCTTGCCCCACCGTGTTCTTGCGCGAACGCGCGCTTCCTCGCCAAACGCCTGCGCTTGCTCCGGATGATCGAGCAGATGTGCGACCGCGTCGGCGAAAGCCACAGCATCACCGGGCGGCGTCACCAGGCCGGCACCTTCGACTTCCACCGCCAGTCCCGTCCCCGCTGCCGCCGTCGCCACCACCGGACGGCCGGAGCCGAGCATGTTGGCAAGCTTGCTCGGCAGGACAAGGTCCGCCGCATCGGGGATCTGCGGCAAGAGGTGGACCGCAGCCAGCGCCAGCAGATCCGCGACCTTTTCGGCAGGCTGCAGATCGTGCAACTGCACGTTGCATAGCCCTTCGGCCAATTGCGCCAGCCGCGCACGGTTGGGCCCTTCACCGCAGATCACGAAAACCAGATCCCGCCGGTCGGCCAGCAGCCGCGCGGCTTCGATGATGATCTCAATGCCCTGCTTGTTGGCGATGTTACCCGAATAGAGCGCCACTTTCCGGTCACCCAGGTTCCAGTCGCGGCGATAGTCGTTGCCGGTCGCATCGAGCCGCGCGAAGGCGAGGTTCGCCCAGTTGCGCGCCTCGATCACGCGCTCAGGAGCGACGCCTTTCTCCACCAGCCGCGCGCACATCTGCGGGCTGATCGTGGAAACGCGATCGGCGGCGCGCAGGATCACCCGCTCCACCCACAGCGCCAGCTTGGGCACGAACCCGCGCGCATCGACCAGGCCTGTCGCCATCGCGGCATCGACTTCGAAGTCCTGCACATGGACCCAGAGCTTCGCCCCGAACAGGCGCGCGACCACCCAGCCCACGGGCACCGACAGCAGCGCGGGCGCGATCACCACGACCACGCCGGGCCGCGCTCGCCACGCCGCCGCCAGCGCGGCCGGAAGCGCCGTCAGCGCATAACTCGCCAGATGGACGATGCGCTTCAGCCCGCCGGGGTTACGCGGGATGTAGTGGGGGCACCGCACCACGCCGACGCCCCGCTCGATGCTGCGCCGCCAGCCACCGCCATAGCCGTCGTAGGCCCGCCATTGCGGGTAATAGGGCTGCCCCGCGATCACGGTGACAGGTCGCCCGGCTTCGACCAGCGCCTCGGCCAGACCTGTCGTGTAAGGACCGATGCCCACCGGCTCGGGTGCATAGTTCACCCCGATGAGCAGGACCGGCACAGAGCTGGTCATGCGCGGATCGTGCCCTGTTCCAGCCCTTCGAGGAACCACTGGTACGCGCCCGCGACGCCTTCTTCGAGACCGATCGAGGCGCTCCAGCCCATGCTCGCCAGCAGGCCGCTGTCCATCAGCTTGCGCGGCGTGCCATCGGGCTTGGTCGCATCCTTGGTGACGCCGCCTTCGAAGCCCACGACCTTGCACACCAGTTCGGCCAGATCGCCGATGGCGATATCGGTGCCGCTGCCGACATTGACGTGGCTCTCGCCCGAATAGGTCTTGAGCAGGTAGACGCAGGCGTCAGCCAGGTCATCGACGTGCAGGAATTCGCGGCGCGGCGTGCCCGTCCCCCAGATCTCGATCGCGTCCTTGCCCGCCAGCTTCGCCTCGTGCGCCTTGCGGATCAGCGCGGGCAAAACGTGGCTACCCGCCAGGTCGAAGTTGTCGCCCGGACCATAGAGGTTGGTCGGCATCGCGCTGATGTAGTCGAGCCCGTACTCGCGGCGATAGGCCTGGCACAGCTTGATCCCGGCGATCTTGGCGATCGCGTACCATTCGTTGGTCGGTTCCAGCGGCCCGGTCAGCAGCGCGTCCTCGGTGATCGGCTGGGGCGCGAACTTGGGATAGATGCACGAGGAGCCCAGAAACAGCAGCCGCTCGACGCCCGCCAGACGCGCCGCCTCGATCACGTTCGCCTCGATCATCAGGTTGTCGTAGAGGAACTGCGCCGGGTAGGTGTCGTTGGCGAGGATGCCCCCGACCTTGGCGGCGGCGAGAACCACCACGTCGGGCCGGTTCGCCTCGAACCAATCACGCACCGCGCCCTGTTCGCGCAGGTCGGTCGCACGGTCCGACGTCAGGATCTCGCAGTTTTCCGAAGCAAGGCGCCGCACGATCGCCGAGCCGACCATGCCGCGATGGCCGGCGACGTAGACGCGCTTTCCGCTCAGATCGTGGGGTACGTCAGCCATGGTCACTTCCCGGTACTGCGGCTCGCACGGAGCCTCGGTTTCAATCCAAAGTCAGCGCGTCACGCGGCCTGCGGCGCGTGATGATGCAGGCCCAGAATCGGCTCGTTCATGCGCCGCACGAGCAGGTTCTGGCCCACCAGCGTAGCCGACACCACAAGCACGATCAGCATCGGCGGTCCGAACAGCCCCACCACCGTTCCGGCCAACGCCAGCGTGGCAAGACCGATCCCGGTTGAAACGATCACGCCGCGCATCATGCCCGTCGCCTGACCCAGATTGTAGGCGGGCGCACAGATCGCAGCCGTTCCGTGACCGAAGCACAGCAGCGCCACAAAGACACAGAACGGCGCCTGAAAGGAACCGAACCACAGCAGGGAGATCACCGGAGACCCGACCACGAGCCCGATGAACACGATCGGCACCCCGCGCCACATGTTCCGCAAGGTCACGCGGTACAAACGCTGCGCTTCGGGCAGATCCGTCCCGATTAGGCGAGCCATCGCAGGCACCAGCGTGGTCGAGGTGTTCGAAAACAGATTACGCGCGGTCGTCACGCCCCGGAACGCGGCTTCATATAGCCCCTGCACGTGCATCCCGCCAAAGTGGCTGACCAGCATCTTCGACAGGGGTTCGAACGAAGAGTTGAGGATGTTTGCTGCCTGCAGCTTCACGCTGATCCCGACCAGATCGCGCAGGGCGCTCATGCGAAAGGCGATGGGCAGGCGGGGCGCGCCGAGCGCGTGGCATACCGCGATCCAGGCCGCGAGCGAGCAGAACAGGAACTGAACGATCTGAGCAATGGCGAAGCCGGTCAGTCCGTGACGCGGGACCAGCACGAACACCAGACTCAGCTGGATCAGGTTGCCCGCCACCATGATCATCGAACGGACGAACCCGCGATGGAGCGCAAACAGCGAACTGGTGACCACCATCGCCAGATTGGTGCAGACGATCGCGCCGACCATCCATGGCAAGGCGGGCCGTGCCACCGCGACGTGATCGGGCCCGACGACGAACGTGAGCCAGTGCGAGACCGCAAGCCCCGCCGCGAGCGACAACACCGTGATCAGCAGGACGTTGCTGATGATCGCAGTATCGATGTAGCCGTGGATGCGGTGCGTATCGGTGCGCGCGTCGAGCGGCGCGACGAAGCGAGTCGCCGCACCGCCGAGACCGAAATCGCCGAGCCGGGCGATACCCAGCCAAGCCATCAGCGTCGACCACACCCCAAGCTGCGCGATACCACCTTCGACCACCACCATGCGGTAGCTGAAGAAGGTCAGTAGGGTCGCAGAGCAGACCTCGAGCAGACTGAAGATGACGTTGCGCCGAATATTGAGCATCACGTCATCGCCCAGCCCGCAGAATCACCGCCCGCGCCTCAGGCGTCCTTCGCGATCGGCGCGTTCTTCATCACTTCGAGGTCGGCGCGGACCATGTCGCTGGCGAGTTCGCGCGCCGTCATCTCGTGCGTCCAGCCGAGCTTTTCCCTGGCCTTGGTCGGGTCGCCGATCAGAAGTTCGACTTCGGTCGGGCGGAAATAGCGCGGGTCGATCTCGACAAGGCACTTGCCGGTCTTGGCGCAGTAGCCCTTTTCATCGACGCCCGAGCCCTTGAACTCGACGGTGATGCCCACCTCCTCGAAGGCCCAGCGCACGAATTCGCGCACTTCGGTCGTCTCGCCAGTCGCCAGAACGTAGTCGTCGGGCGTTTCCTGCTGCAGCATCAGCCACATGCCGCGCACGTATTCGCGGGCATGGCCCCAGTCACGCTTGGCATCGAGGTTGCCGAGATAGATCTTTTCCTGCCGCCCCAGCGAAATCGCGGCCGCGGCGCGGGTGATCTTGCGCGTCACGAAGGTTTCGCCGCGCAGCGGGCTTTCGTGGTTGAACAGGATGCCGTTGCTGGCGTGGATGCCATAGGCCTCGCGGTAGTTGACCACGATCCAGTAGCCATAGAGCTTGGCCACGCCATAGGGCGAACGTGGATAGAACGGCGTCGTTTCGCGCTGCGGCACTTCCTGGACGAGACCGTAAAGTTCCGAGGTCGAAGCCTGGTAGAACTTGGTCTTCTGTTCGAGGCCGAGGATGCGGATCGCCTCGAGCAGGCGCAGCGTGCCGATCGCATCGGCGTTGGCCGTGTACTCGGGCGTTTCGAACGAGACCTGCACATGGCTCTGCGCCGCAAGGTTGTAGATCTCGTCGGGCTGAACCTGCTGGACGATCCGGATCAGGTTCGTGGAGTCCGTCAGATCGCCATAGTGCAGGTGGAAGCGCTGATGCTCCACGTGCGGGTCCTGGTAGATGTCCTCGATGCGGCCGGTATTGAACGACGACGAGCGCCGCTTCAGGCCGTGAACGACATAGCCCTTTTCCAGAAGCAGGCGCGAAAGATAGGCGCCGTCCTGCCCGGTGACACCCGTGATCAATGCAACTTTGCCGACGCCGTCCGTCATGGTTCCGCCTTGAATCTGAGAATTGTGCAGATGCGAAATGATCTACCGTCCATTTGCGGCGGCGCAAGCAAAAACATCCAAAATGAATGGTAAATCACGCATCAAGCGCGTTAGATCTGACGACAGCCCTGCCAATTCGCACCCGCACGCCAACTACATGCAACTGCAATATCAGTGCAGCATTTTCCGGGCGCGGTTGACCCCTGCCCAGTATAAGACCTCGCGCGTCTGGCTGAAAACCCTTTCGACGAACCGGTCCATACGCGGGCTCGTCCGCTGCCGCGCTGCAGCAAGGCAGGCAAGGCGCGCCAAAACCCACGGGGCGCCGGGTATCCGCGCCAGAGGACGGATCAGCCACCGCACCCGCAACCGATCGGGCCGGTGCGGCGCAAAAACATCCGCCGCCAGCCCGGGATGCTTGCGCGCGAACAGCACGTCCGCCTCACCCGCCTCGAAATACTGGCGCAAGTTCTGTGCGGGCGTCACGACGTAGCGCTGGAAGGCGACGGCCTGCGCACAGAAGACCACCGTGTGCCGTTCGAGCAGGCGAACCCCGAAATCGAGATCCTCGTTGCCGTAGGTTCCGTCCCGGGTGAAGCGTCCGTCGAACCCACCAATCGCGGTAAACACTTCGCGGCGCACGGAAATGTGCCCCCCCAGCAGATCAGCCGTATCAAGCGCTCCGCCGGACGCCAGCCGCAATCGCCGCTGTTCGGCCCACGCCCCCACGCCCGCGCTAAGGAACCCGCGCGGCGAGGTCGGATCGAGTGGAATGTCGCCCATGACCGCGTCCGCCCCCGTACGGTGCGCAGCGACATGGGCGTCGAGGATGTCCTCGCGGCACATCATGTCATCGTCGAGGAACAGCAGGATCTCTCCCTGCGCCGCCCCGGCGCCACGATTTCGGGTATAGGCAGGCCCCTTGTTCGCATGAACCAGCACGCGTGGGGGGTGGCGCAGCGCCAGCCCGGCAATCGCCGCTTCGGTGCCGTCGGTCGATCCATCAACCACGACGATCGTCTCGAACGGGCCGCCGTAGGCAATCCTGTCGATCGCGCGCAGCGCGTCACAGACGACGTCGCGCCGCTGGTACGTGGGAATGATGATCGAAATGAAGGGCAAGGTCGCGCCGCCGCACCACCCCGCCTCGATCGGCCCGGCTTCACTCTGCATTGGCATGGGGAATCTGTCTCGTCATGGTTGCAGCGGCCGGTCGCGACGATAGAAGCAGATCGAGCCTGCCCCCGCCATGTTGCAGGGGCGAAGATAGGTGATTGAGGGAAACCCGTCGATGCAAAAGGCCGCTGTGTCCCCTCGCGTCTCGGTGATCTGCCCTTTCCTCAACGCCGAAAGCTTCATTGCCGAATCGCTCGCCAGCGTTCTCGCGCAGGATTTCACGGATTTCGAACTGATCCTCGTCGACGACGGATCGACTGATTCGAGTGCAAGCATCGCCAAAGCCCACGCCGCCTGCCTGCCCGGCCGCGCGACCATGCTCTCGCACCCCGGCCGGGCCAATCTGGGCATCAGCGCCTCGCGCTCGCTGGGCCTCTCGGTGGCGCGCGGACAATATGTCGCGTTCCTCGACGCCGACGACGTCTGGCTGCCCGGCAAGCTGGGCGAACAGGTGGCCCTGCTCGATGCGCACCCCGACGCGGCGATGGCCTGCGGCGTTGTCACTTACTGGAGCAGTTGGGACGGCGGCGAGGACGAGGTGATCCGCACCGGTGGCGCGATCGCGCCGGTCGCGCCGCCGGGCGTCCCGGTCCCGCGGCTCTATCCCGTGGGCGATGATGGCGCGCCCAGCCCGAGCGAAGTCCTGCTGCGCCGCGATGCGGTGATGGCGGTCGGCGGGCCCGAAGATGCCTTTCGCGACATGTACGAGGACCAGGTGCTCTTCACCAAGCTGATGCTGGCCTATCCCACGTGCTTTTCGGATCGCCACTGGCTGCTCTATCGCGTTCGGGGTGACAGTTGCACTGCCCATGTCCGCGCCGCGCGCCAGTACCTGCCGCGCCGCCGCCAGTATTTCGAATGGCTGGCCGGGCACCTTGTGCGCCACCCCGCACTCGCCACGCCCGGGCTGGCGCGTACCGTTCGGACGGAATTGCGCTGGCTGCGGCATCCGCTGCTGTGGAAGCTCAGGTGGCGTGTCCGCCACTGGCGGGCCAGAGGGCGCACAACTCGCGCCTGATCCGGTCGCGCCAGGCTGCTACCCGCAGGAACGTGGCAAGGCGCGGCATTTGCGTCTTGAAGGCAAAGCGCCAAGGCCCGTCGGTGGCGTTGATCTCGATTCGCGGCAGGTCGAACAGCGGGCTGTGTGCCTCGACGCGGCAATCCTTCAGGCCGAAGGCCGCGCGATAGCCGGCTGCCGCGACAGCGTCGCGCACGCGCGCATCGTGCTGCCCGAAGGGATAGCAGAACGTACGCGGGCGCGGCAGGCCATGCCTTTCGAAATCGTCCGCAGCGCCGCGCGTCTCTGCCTCCAGCGCCGCCGGATCGAGCAGCGGCATCGAACGATGACTGCGCGAATGGCACCCCAGTTCGACGCCCAGCGCCGCCAGTTCGCGCAACTGCGCCCAATCCAGCAGGCGATGGCGGTGCGCGCCGTGCGGCTGGTCCCACTCGTTGGTGTAAGAAGCCATGCCGGTCACCGCGAAGGCCAGCGCCGGAATGCCGCGCGGGCGCAGGATCTCGCACGCCACGTCGAGCAGGTCGGCATAGCAGTCGTCGAAGGTCAGCAGCACCGCGCGCCGGGGCAGACCGATGCGGCCTTCGCGCGCGGCCAGCAGATCGTCGGCGCTGATGAACACGAAACCGCGCCGTACCAGCGAAGCGAGATGCGCCTCGAAACGCGCGCGCGGCACGCTGAAGCAGCTCAGCACCGGATCCTCGGCATGATCGGCGATGGCGTGGTAGCACAGCACCAGTGCGCTCTGGCGGTCCGGCACGCCGCCGCTGGCGGCGACGCCGGCCCAATAGCCGACCATCCGGCACGCGAAAAACAGCCGCCCGAAAGTTCGGCTCGAACGCCAGGGGCTGCGCAGCACCAGTTCGGCCATGCTCGCCGCCACGGTCGCCAGCAGCCGATGCAGGCCCGGCACCCTGGCCAGCGGGCGAAATATCCAGCGCGTGGCGGGGTGCGAAGCGAGGCTGATCTCAAAGATTTCCCGCGCATGGCCCAGATGCCGCTGCGCAAAGCGCACGTCGGCCCGCCCCAGTTCATAACCGCGCCGCAGGTACTCGCGCGGCTCGACGATGTAGCGGTGCATGCTGACCGCGCGGGAGTTGTGCCGCACATCGTAGCGCGCGAGCAGCTTGACCGCGATGTCGGCGTCTTCCTTGCCGTACTTGCCGCCCGCCGTGTAGTCGGGATCGAACCCGCCGATGGCGTCGAACACGCTCCGCCGGATCGAGATCTGCCCACCGAAGACGTTGAACGGGGTCAGCTTGTCGAGGGCCCGCGCCGCCTTGGCCGACCGCTCCGCCCAAAGCGCGATGCCTTCGGTCAGGAACCCGCGCGGCGAACTGGCTTCGAGTGGAATCTCGCCCACCACCGCGTCCGCGCCCTCGGCATAGCTGCGCGCGTGCTCGGCAACGATATCGGGGCGGCAGATCATGTCGTCGTCGAGGAAGAACAGGATCTCGCCCGAAGCGCGCGCGGCCCCGGCATTCCGGGCTTGCGCCAGCCCGCCGTTGGGTTGCTCGATGATCGTGCAGGGAAACGGCGTTTCGATCCGGCGCAGCGCGGCGGCGGTATCATCGGTCGATCCATCGACCACCACGACCAGTTCAATCGCGCCCGCATAGTCCAGCCGGCACAGCGCCCCTACGGCTTCGCAAACCATGTCGCGCCGCTGGTAGGTGGGGATGATGATCGAGAACGATGGCAGGCCCGGATCGCGCGTCACGGCGCCCCTCCCATGACCGCGTGATAGGCCGTCTGCTGCAAGGGGCCGGCTTCGACGACACGGCCATCCTGCAGCACGATCGCCGCGGAACAGGCGGACAGCGTGCTCTGCCTGTGGCTGATGACCAGCGCGGTGCGGAACCAGCGCCGATCGTCGAGCAGCGCCATGACCTCGTTCTCGGTCACGGCGTCGACCGCGTTGGTCGCTTCGTCGAGAATCAGCAGGTCGGGCCGGCGCAGCAGCGCCCGGGCGAGCGCGACGCGCTGGCGCTGGCCGCCAGAGAGGTTGCCCCCCCCTTCGCCGACCCGCGTAGCGAGGCCGTGCGGCAAGGCGGCAAGGAACTGCTCGACCCCTGCTGCGCGGGCCGCCTCGCCGATCTGTGCAGCGCTAGCGTCGGGGCAGCCATAGGCGATGTTGTCAGCCACGCTGCCATCGAACAGGCCAACGTCCTGCCCGGCCACCGCAATCCGCTGGCGCCATTGTGCCATGTCGAGGCACGACAGCGGCGCATCGCCGAAGCGCACCGCGCCTGACGCGGGCGCCACAAGTCCCGTCAGCAGGTTGATTACGGTCGATTTGCCCGCGCCAGACTTGCCTACCAGCGCGGTCACTGTGCCCGGCTGGATCGCGAACGATGCGCCGGCCAGCGCCACGCTGCCATCGGGATAGGCATAGTCGACGCGGTCGAACGTGATCGTGCGGTCGATGGCGGGCACGGCCAGCGCATCGGGTGCGGGCGGGGGCGGCGATGGCAGGCGCAGCAGCCATTCCACTTCGCCCACCGACCCCGCATAGGCGGCCAGCGCGGCGCGCGCCTGGGTAATCTGCGCCGCCTGCGGCTGGGCACGCAGGATCAGCAGCAGGAATGCGGTCACCTGCTCGATCGGCACGGCCAGCATGAAGGCCGCCAGCAACAGCGACACGAACATGCAGGCGACCAGAAAGTCGAACAGCGGCCGCACCACCCCGCCCAGCACGTTGAGCACGCGATAGTCGCGAAAGCTTTCGCGTGAGACGGCGCTGAACCGCTGCTCTTCGGCCTTGGCCTGACCGAACAGGCGGATGACACGCGCCCCGTCGGTGATTTCGCGGGCCTTGATCAGCAGGGCCTTGTCCCGCTCGCTGGCCGCAAGGCTGCGTTGCCGCTGGGCGGCCTCGATCCGGGACATCACCAGCGAGACCGCCGTGACGCCCAGCACCGCTATCAGCGAAAGACGCCAGTCGAGCCAGACCAGGATCGCCGCGAAGACCACCACGCTGGCGCTCGCCTGCAGGATCAGGAACAGCGCGCGGATCGCTTCGAACGACCACCAGCTCGCCTGTCCGAACAGGGGAAAGATGCGCGCGCCAAGGCCCCGGAGCAGCAGCGAGAACTCCAGATCCAGCGTCTTGCGCGCCATCGCGTCCATCACGTCGCGGCAGGCGGCGGCATGGACCCGTCCCACCAGCGCGTTGTTGGCGACGTGCGCCATGGCCTTCCCCGCGATCAAGGCCATGATGATCCCGAGCAGCACATAGGCCTGCCCATGGGGCGCGACCGTTCCGACCAGTCGCTCCATCGCCAGCATCGGCCCCGGCAGTTCGATGGCGATGTTCCGGCCCATCAGCAGGCCGATCAGGGGAACGAGCGCGCCAATACCGACGCTTTCGAGCAGGGTGGTGAGCAATCCAAGCAGGACCACCAGCGGCGCATACCGCCAATAGGGTCGCAGAATCGGCCCCAGCACAGGCGACGTCAGCAACGAGGCGGGGGTCGCTCGGCCGCCATCGCCCTGGTCGGCATCTGTGGGATCAGGCAGGGGTCCGGACAAGAGTAGAGGCCTTACCTAAGGTTAGTGTTAAATATAGTCTTTAGATATCATTCAGTCCCTGCCCGTCTAAAACGATACACCAACAACCTTCCCCGCCGTTCTACACGTACCGCCAAAGAAACCTTGCCTCATAAACCGATAGCATAGACTTATCGCATGTTTCCGATAGGTTTCGCAATTGCGAAGGCGGCACCATGACGATAACGACAGACCGGATGATTAGGCACATCGACAGCTTTTGGTCATGACCCTGGGCACAGACCCAGACCTGGCTTGCTCCGGGCTTGCAGGCGTTGGCCTCGCTGCCCCCGCTCCGGCTGGCGTGACCCCCGAATGCACCTCCGAAGGGGCTGCCGATGTCGCGGTCGTCATCGCCACCTACAATCATGCCCATTTCCTGGTAGACGCGCTGCGCAGCGTCTTCGCGCAGACCCGGTTGCCCCGAGAAGTCGTCGTCGTGGACGATGGCTCGACCGACGACCCGGCAGCCGTCGCCGCGCAATTCCCCGCCGTCCGCGTCGTACGCACCACGAACCAGGGGCTGCCCGCCGCCCGCAACAATGGCCTTGCCGCCATCACCGCGCGTCATGTGATCTTTCTTGACGCCGACGACGTGCTGCTGCCCGGTGCCGTGGCCGATGGCCTTGCATGCATCGATGCCAACCCTGGCGTCGCGCTGGTCTGCGGCGGCTTCCGGCTGGCAGACGCTAACCTGCGTCCGCGCGGTGGGGCGGTGCTGCCCCGGCTGGGGCCGCTCGGCCACAATGCGCTACTGCGCGGCAACCACATCGGAATGCCGGCAACCGTACTCTACGATCGCCACGTCGTGACCAAGGTCGGCGGATTCGACCCTGCCTTGCGGCGCTGCGAGGACTACGAACTCTACTTGCGCATCACGCGCGATCATCGCATCGCCAGTCACAATGGCGTTGTTGCGCTCTACCGCCTGCACGGCTCCAACATGTCACTCGATGCCGTCGAGATGCTCACCTGGCATCGGCGCGTACTGGAACGCTATCGTCCCGACGGTTCAGATCCTGCCGCGCTGCAAGCGTGGAAGGAAGGGATGCACGCCCAGGTCGGCGCCTATGCCAACATCGTCTGGACCGATCGCGGCGCCAGCGTCGGGCCGAAGTGGAAGCAGCGGAGAAGGATGATGGCGCTCGCGCCCTGGACGACGACCAAGGCCGCCTTGCGCCAACTCCTGGCGCGAAGCCTGCCCCGCCCGCTGGCGGACGCGATGCGCAGCCTGCGCCGCCGAGCGTTGATCGCAGGCGCGGGCAAGATCGATTTCGGCGACCTCGCGCGGATCAAGCCGGTAAGCCAGGGCTACGGCTTCCGGCGCGGCACCCCGGTCGACCGCTTCTACATCGAGCGTTTCCTCGTGACCCACGCAGCGGACATCCGCGGCCGCGTGCTGGAAATCGCCGACGACAAGTACAGCCGCCGCTACGGCCGGGCCATCACGCAACAGGACATCCTGAACGCCGTGCCGGCAGAAGGCGCGACCATCGTGGGGGATCTTGCCGCCGATGGCCTGCTCCCGGCGGATGCCTTCGACTGCGTGGTGCTGACCCAGACGCTGCAATACCTCTACGACGCGCGCGGCGCGGTTCGGCAGTTGCATCGCGCGCTCAAGCCCGGCGGAGTGGTGCTGGCAACCGTGCCGGCCATCTCGCCCGTCGATCACGAAGACTGGGAATGGTACTGGCTGTTCACGCGCCATTCCGCGCAGCGCCTGTTCGAAGAAGCATTCGGCGCGGGCAACGTCGACGTGGAGCTGAGCGGCAATGCCTTTGCCGCCACCTGCTTCCTGCAAGGCGTGGCGCAAGAGGACGTTGGCGTCCAATGGCTCGAACCGTGCGATCCGACCTTCCCGGTCAACATCGCCATCCGCGCGCGCAAGGCGGGCTGACCCCGCCGCGCAACCCCGGCCTCAGGACTTCTTGGGGACGCTGAAGCTGCCGCTCACCCGGCCGCCGCTGCCCGCCGCGCCCGAAGCGCCGCCGCCGCTGTGTCCGTCGACGCTGGAAATGCCGGTGTTCAGGTCGATCACCAGGCGCCCGCCGTTGAGCGTATCGCTGCCGCGCCGCAGTGCGACATTGCCGACCATGGTGATGATCTTGCGGTTGAAATCATAGACCGCCACGTCGCCGCTGGCGCGCTCGTCGCGCCGCGTCACCACCACGCCACCCGTCGCGTCGATCCGCTGGATCTTGAGATCGCCCGCATCGGTATAAGCGACAGTGGTCCGCGCCGCCGTCATGTGCAGCGCTTCCTGCGTGATGTCGACATTGCCCGACAGGACCACGCGCTTCTGCTTGTCCTGCAGTTCGATGCGGTCGGCCGCATAGTTCACCGGCGCATTGCTGTTGTGCGAGGCGATCGCCTGCGCCGCAAGATGCTGCGCCCCGGCAATGCCTGCGGCCGCAAGCGCGAAGCCGATGGCGGCCTGACGCAGCGGACGGGCCTGGCGGATGGTCTCGATCATCGTCGTCAAGGCCTGGTCCTCATGGCATCGTCCTCACGGCGTCTTCATCTTGCCCGGCTCCATGCGCAGTCGGGCGTTGCCCTCAAGCGTCACGGTGCGCTGTTCAAGGTCGGCGCTTATCCTGTCTGCGGTGAATGTGCCAGCCGGAATCCGGCCCTCGACGCGCCCGCGGCTGACCATGCGCTTGGCGTCGATGTCGATATCGCTGCCTTCGGTGACCATGCGATAGCCGTCAGCGGTCTGGAAATTGACCGGACCGTCCACCGCGATCGTCTGCTTGGCGAAGTTGTAACCACCCGCATCCGCCGTCAGGATGGCAGGCCCGCTGTCGAGCATCACCCGCGCGGTCACGTCCTTCATCTGCACCACGTCGTCGTGTTCGGAATGCTGGACCGCATTGCCCGCCGTGACCGAGAAGTTGCGCCCCTTGTTGTCCTGCCCGCGATACATCGCGCTCACGACCTTCAATCGGTCCTGCACCACCGCCACCTTGTTGCGATCGAGCAGGAAGCTGATCTCGCCGCGCGGGCTGAGAGGCGCAAGGATCATCACCGCCAGCAGCGCGCCGATCAGCAGCGGCAGCCCGCGCGCGGCCAGCCGCACCAGCCGGTCATGAGAGCCGCCCGGCGCGGCGAACAGCTGTCGCCGCGAGCGGATCTGGTCGGCCTGAATGGTCATGGACGCGCGCGCTCGCCGCTCACTCGTGGCTGAAGATGTCGCGGTCGGCCCAACCGGCGATGTCGAGCAGGGCGCGGCTGGGGAGGAAATCGAAGCACGCCTGCGCAACCGCGGTGCGGCCTTCGCGTTCCAGCCGCTCGACCAGGATCGTATGCATCGCGTGCAGGTGGCGCACGTCGGACGCGGCATATTCCTGCTGCGGATCGGTCAGAACGGGCGCGCCCCAGTCGCTCGACTGCTGCTGCTTGGAGATTTCCTTGCCCAGCAGTTCGCGGACCAGATCCTTCAGCCCATGGCGATCGGTGTAGGTGCGCACCAGCTTGCTCGCGATCTTGGTGCAGAACACGGGCGTCGCCATCACGCCCAGATAGTGGTGGATCGCGGCCAGATCGAACCGTGCGAAGTGGAACAGCTTGATGCGGGCAGGGTCCGCCAGCACCGCCTTGAGGTTGGGCGCGTCATAAGAACTGCCCACGCCGAAGCGGACAAGGTGTTCGTCCCCCTTCCCGTCGGAGATCTGCACCACGCACAAGCGGTCGCGCGTGGTGATCAGCCCCATGGTTTCGGTGTCGACCGCAACGATGCCCGGTGCAAGGCAATCGGCGGGAAGGTCTTCTTCGTGCAGGTAAACGGCCATTGCCGGCACTTAAGGCCTTCGGCGCGCGGCGGCAAGGACCCTCGCCACCGCGCGCAAAGGTTCAGGGCCGCCCGACGCTGCTATAGGCGAACCCGGCAGCACGCACTTCGGCCGGATTGTAGACGTTGCGCAGGTCGACGATGATCTTCTGCCGCGCAAGCTGGCCCACGCGATCGAGGTCGATGGCGCGGAAGGCATCCCATTCGGTCACCAGCACGACCACGTCCGCGCCCGTCACCGCGTCATAGGCGCCCTTGGCCATGGTCACGCCCGGCATCATCGGCGCGGCGATGTCCATGCCTTCGGGATCGTAGGCCACCACATCGGCACCCGCATCCTGCAGCGCCTGCACGATCGCGATCGAGGGCGCATCGCGCATGTCGTCGGTGTTCGGCTTGAAGGTCAGGCCCAGCAGGGCGACCTTCTTGCCCCGCGCTTCGCCGCCCAGTGCCTCGATCACCTTGCGGCCCATGGCGCGCTTGCGCGAATCGTTGACGTGGACGACCGCCTCCACGATCCGCACCGGGCTGTTGTAGTCCTCGGCGGTCTTGAGCAGCGCCAGCGTATCCTTGGGGAAGCACGAGCCGCCGTAGCCCGGCCCCGCGTGCAGGAACTTCGACCCGATGCGCCCGTCGAGGCCAATACCGCGCGCCACGTCCTGCACGTCGCCGCCCACCTTCTCGCACAGGTCCGCCATCTCGTTGATGAAGGTGATCTTGGTCGCAAGGAAGGCGTTGGCGGCGTACTTGATCAGTTCCGAGCTGCGGCGGCTGGTGAACAGGATCGGCGCCTTGTTGAGGAACAGCGGGCGATAGACCTCGTTCATCACGCTGCGCGCCCAATCGTCCTCGGCGCCGATGACGATGCGGTCGGGCCGCTTGAAATCGCCGATCGCCGCGCCTTCACGCAGAAATTCGGGGTTCGACACGACCGCGAACTGCACCTTGGTGCCCGAATCGCGGATGATCCGCTCGACTTCGTCGCCCGTGCCCACCGGCACGGTCGACTTGGTCACGACCACCGCCGGAGTCTTGAGGTTCTCGGCCACTTCCTTCGCCACGGCATGGACATAGCTCAGGTCCGCATGGCCATCGCCGCGCCGCGAAGGCGTGCCAACCGCGATGAAGATCGCCTGCGCGCCGTCGATGGCGCTGGCAAGGTCGGTCGAGAACGAAAGCCGGCCACCCTTGACATTCGACGCCACCAGCTCGGCAAGGCCAGGCTCGAAGATCGGCATCACGCCCTGATGCAAGCGCTCGATCTTGCCCGCATCCTTGTCGATGCAAACCACGTCGTGTCCGAAATCGGCAAGGCACGCACCGGAAACGAGGCCCACATATCCGGACCCCACCATCGCGATCTTCATTCGCAGTTCCTTGGCTTGCTGGTGCGGCGCGGGCCGCTGGAAAATTCTCTTCGCAGAAGCAGCATTTAAGGGCAGATCCTTATGGGAGCAAGCGCCGAGGACTTGCTTGGGTGAGGGCCCAGCGCCTATCGCAAGGGAACGATGACCGGATCCGCCCTACCGCCCAGCTGGCAGCCCTCACTCGGGCCCGTTCTCGAAACGCCGCCACTGCGCGCACTCGGTGGCTTTCTGCGTGCAGAGGAAGCGGGTGGCAAGACCGTGTTCCCGCCGCGCGGCCAGCGCCTGCGCGCGCTTGAACTCACGCCCCTCGGTGACGTGAAAGTCGTGATTCTCGGGCAAGATCCCTATCACGGTCCCGGTCAGGCCCACGGCCTCGCCTTCTCGGTCCAGCCGGGCGTGAAAGTGCCGCCCAGCCTGCTCAACATCTACAAGGAACTGGAAAGCGACCTCGGCCTGCCGCGTCCGAATCACGGCAATCTCGAAGCCTGGGCGCGGCAGGGCGTGCTGTTGCTCAACAATGCGTTGACGGTCGAGGCGGGGCAGGCCGGATCGCATCAGCAGCGCGGCTGGGAGCCGTTCACCGACGCCGCCGTCGCTGCAGTTGCGAAACGCGACGTGCCCAGCGTGTTCATGCTCTGGGGCAGCCACGCGCAGAAGAAGGCCGCACGCGTGCCGGAACTCGCGAGCGGCCCACATCTCGTGCTGCGCGCGCCGCACCCCAGCCCGCTGTCGGCGCATTCCGGCTGGTTCGGCTCACGCCATTTCAGCCAGGCCAACGAATTTCTTGAACGTCACGGTCGCGGCGCAATCGACTGGCGGGTTTGAGACAACAAAGCCCGAATCCCACCTCCCGCAAGCAGGAAGGGTCTGGGCTGGGCGCCACCCTTACGCGCCAGCCTTGGACCCAAGCAAAAGGGGCGCCCGCTACCGGACGCCCCTCCTGATTTTCAGCGGACTGCGAACGATCAGCGCGGCAGATCGCTCACGCCCATCAGCGCCTCGTCCACCGCGCGCGCGCACTGGCGGCCTTCGCGGATCGCCCACACGACAAGGCTCTGGCCGCGACGCATGTCGCCGCAGGCGAACACGCCGTCGACGCTGGTCTTGTAGTCGGTCATGTTGCCCTTGACGTTGCCGCGCACGTCCAGTTCGACACCGGCCTGTTCGAGCAGACCTTGCTTGCGCGGTCCCAGGAAGCCCATCGCGAGGAAGATCAGGTCGGCCTTGAGCGTGAATTCGCTGCCCGGCACTTCCTGCATCTTGCCATCGACCCATTCGACGCGGACGCATTCGAGCCCGGTCACGTCGTTTTCGCCCACGACGCGCTTGGTCAGCACGGCGAATTCGCGCACGACCCCCTCTTCATGGCTCGACGAGGTGCGCAGCTTGAGCGGCCAATTCGGCCAGCTCAGCGCCTTGTCTTCCTTTTCGGGCGGACGCGGCATGATTTCGAGCTGCGTGACCGACGCCGCACCCTGACGGTTCGAGGTGCCGACGCAGTCCGACCCGGTGTCGCCGCCGCCGATCACGACGACATGCTTGCCGGTGGCGAGCAGCGAGCCGCGCGGCGCGGCGCGCAGTTCATCATCGCCCGCGTTGCGCTTGTTCTGCTGTGTCAGGAACTCCATCGCAAAGCGCACGCCCGGCAGTTCGAAGCCGGGGATGTCAAGGCCGCGCGGATCTTCCGCACCGCCCGCCATCACGATCGCATCGAAGTTTTCCTTCAACGAGGCCACCGAGACGGTGACGCCCACTTCCACCGAGGTGCGGAACTCCACGCCTTCGGCCATCATCTGCACCATGCGGCGGTTGATGAGGTGCTTTTCCAGCTTGAAGTCGGGGATGCCATAGCGGAGCAGACCGCCCACGCGGTCGTTCTTTTCGAACACGGTCACCGAATGGCCGGCGCGCGCGAGCTGCTGCGCCGCGGCGAGACCGGCAGGACCCGACCCTACGACCGCCACCGACTTGCCGGTCTTCTTGGCCGGCACCTGGGGAACGATCCAGCCTTCCTTCCAGCCCTTGTCGACGATCGCGCATTCGATCGACTTGATGGTCACCGGCTGGTCGATGATGTTCAGCGTGCAGGCTGCCTCGCACGGGGCGGGGCAGATGCGGCCGGTGAACTCGGGGAAGTTGTTGGTCGAGTGCAGGTTCTCGACCGCTTCCTGCCAGTCGTTTTCATAGACCAGGTGGTTCCAGTCCGGGATCTGGTTGTTCACCGGACAGCCGTTGTGGCAATACGGAATACCGCAGTTCATGCAGCGCGAGGCCTGCCCCTTGAGGCCCGCCTCGTCGTGCGGAATCACGAATTCGCGATAGTGCTTCAGACGCTCGGCAGGAGCGTCATAGGTCCGATCCTTGCGATCGATCTCGAGAAAGCCGGTTGCCTTGCCCATTGTATTCTAACCCTTATTCCGCCGCGACCGAGGCGGCAGCGAGGCGCTCGGCCTCCATCTGGCGGAGCGCACGCGCGTAGTCGCGCGGCATGACCTTGACGAAACGCGGCAGTTCCTCGGCCCAGTTGTCGAGGATCGCGCGCGCCCGCTTGCTGCCGGTGTGCAGCAGGTGGCGCTCGATCAGCACGCGCAGGCGTTCGGCGTCATGGCGGAGCATGTCGCCCATGCCATAATCGTTGACGTCCACACCGCGCTGCTGCGGACGGCCGGTGCCGTCCTCTTCGTCGCGCTCGGCCGAAATCGGCAGCAGATCGACCATCGCCCCGTTGACGAGCTGGGCGAAGTTGCCGTCCACGTCATAGACGTAGGCGATACCGCCCGACATGCCCGCCGCGAAGTTGCGCCCCGTACGGCCCAGCACCGCGACGACGCCGCCGGTCATGTATTCGCAGCCGTGGTCACCCGTGCCTTCGACCACCGCGATAGCGCCCGAATTGCGCACGGCAAAGCGTTCGCCCGCCACGCCGTTGAAGTAGGCTTCACCCGCGATCGCACCATAGAGCACGGTGTTGCCGACGATGATGTTGTCGGTCGCCTCGCGCTCGACGTGCGAGGGCTGCCGCACGATCACGCGACCGCCCGAGAGGCCCTTGCCGACATAGTCGTTGGCATCGCCGACGAGATCGACCGTCACGCCATGCGCCAGGAACGCGCCGAACGACTGGCCCGCCACGCCCTTGAACGAGATGGCGATGGTGTTGTCCGGCAGGCCCTTGTGGCCATACTTCTTGGCGACTTCACCCGAGAGCATCGCGCCGACGGTGCGGTTGACGTTGATCACGTTGCGTTCGATGCGCACCGGCTCGCCCTTGTCGAGCGCAGGCTTCGCCGCCGCGATCAGGTCGTTGTCGAGCGCGGCTTCGAGCCCGTGGTCCTGCGTCCCGCTCCAGTTGAGCGTGGTGCCGGCCACCGGTTCCACCTTGTGCAGCAGCTTCGACAGGTCGACGCCCTGCGCCTTCCAGTGCGACACCGCCTTCTTGGTATCGAGCCGGTCGACGCGACCGACCATTTCGGCGATCGTGCGGAAGCCCATCTCGGCCATGATCGCGCGCAGCTCTTCGGCGACGAAGAAGAAGTAGTTGATCACGTGTTCCGGCTGGCCGGTGAAGCGCGCGCGCAGCACCGGGTCCTGCGTGGCAACGCCGACGGGGCAGGTGTTGAGGTGGCACTTGCGCATCATGATGCAGCCCGCCGCGATCAGCGGTGCCGTGGCAAAGCCGAACTCGTCAGCGCCGAGCAGCGCCGCAATCGCCACGTCGCGGCCCGTGCGCAGGCCACCGTCGGCCTGCACGCAGATGCGCGAACGCAGGTTGTTGAGCAGCAGAGTCTGCTGGGTTTCGGCAAGGCCGATTTCCCACGGGCTGCCCGCGTGCGTCAGCGAGGTCAGCGGCGAAGCGCCGGTGCCGCCTTCGTAGCCCGAGATCGTGACGTGGTCGGCACGCGCCTTGGAAACGCCCGCGGCCACGGTGCCCACGCCCACTTCGGACACCAGCTTGACCGAGATGCGCGCAGCCGTGTTCACGTTCTTGAGATCGTGAATGAGCTGCGCGAGGTCTTCGATCGAGTAGATGTCGTGGTGCGGCGGGGGCGAGATCAGGCCGACGCCCGGCGTCGAGTGACGGGTCTTGCCGATGGTCTTGTCGACCTTGTCGCCTGGCAGCTGGCCGCCTTCACCGGGCTTGGCGCCCTGCGCCATCTTGATCTGCACGTCGTCGGCATTGACGAGGTATTCCGCCGTCACGCCGAAGCGGCCCGAGGCAACCTGCTTGATCGCCGAACGCATCGAATCGCCGTTCGCCAGCGGCTTGAACCGCATCGGGTCCTCGCCGCCTTCGCCGGTGTTCGACTTGCCGCCGATGCGGTTCATCGCCAGCGCCAGCGTGGTGTGCGCTTCCCAGCTGATCGAGCCATAGCTCATCGCGCCGGTGGCGAAGCGCTTGACGATCTCGCTCGCCGGTTCGACCTCGGAGATGTCGATCGGCTGGTCGGCCTTCTTCAGTTCCATCAGCCCGCGGATGGTCAGCATCCGCTCCGACTGCTCGTTGATGCTTTCGGCGAATTCCCGATACTTTTCAGGCGTATTGCCGCGCACCGCGTGCTGCAGGTTGGCGATGTTGCTGGCGGTCCAGGCGTGTTCCTCGCCGCGCAGGCGCAGCTGGTACATGCCGCCCACGTCGAGCATCTTCTTGTAGATCGGATTGTCGCCATAGGCCGCCGCGTGGCGACGCACGGTTTCTTCGGCGACTTCGGCCAGGCCGACGCCTTCGATCGTGGTGGCAGTGCCGGTGAAGTACTTCTCGACGAAGTCGCTCGACAGGCCCACCGCGTCGAAGATCTGCGCGCCGCAGTACGACTGGTAGGTGGAGATGCCCATCTTGGACATCACCTTGAGGATGCCCTTGCCGACCGCCTTGATGTAGTTCTTCTGCACGTCCTTGGTCGACAGCGGCAGATCCTTGTCGACCCGGATGGCTTCGAGCGTTTCGAAAGCGAGATAGGGGTTGATCGCTTCGGCGCCATAGCCCGCGAGCACGCAGAAGTGATGCACTTCACGCGCTTCGCCGGTTTCCACGACGAGGCCGGTCTGCATGCGCAGGCCCTGGCGGACAAGGTGGTGGTGCACCGCCGCCGTCGCCAGCAGCGCGGGCATCGGGATGCGGCTTTCGCACTGCGAGCGGTCGGACAGGATCAGGATGTTCTTGTCCGCCAGCACGGCCTCGGTCGCAGCCCAGCACATTTCCTTGACCGCCTGTTCCAGCCCGGCAGCGCCGGTCGCGGCGTCCCAGGTGGTGTCGATCGTGGCAGTGCGGAACGCGCCATCGAGCGCAGCCTCAACCGAACGGATCTTGGCCACGTCTTCGTTGGTCAGGATCGGCTGGTCGACTTCGAGCCGCTTGTGGCTGCCCGCGTCATGGCCGAGCAGGTTCGGGCGCGGCCCGATCATGCTGACCAGCGACATGACCAGTTCCTCGCGGATCGGGTCGATCGGCGGGTTCGTCACCTGCGCGAAGTTCTGCTTGAAGTAGTCGTAGAGCAGGCGCGAACGGCTCGACAGGACCGCGATCGGCGTGTCGGTGCCCATCGACCCGATGGGATCTTCACCCATCGCCGCCATCGGTTCGAGGAACTTGGTAACGTCTTCCTGCGTGTAGCCGAAGGCCTGCTGGCGATCGAGCAGCGAGGTCGTCTCCACCGGCAGCGCGGCGAGCTCGGGCTCGACGACTTCCAGCTCCTTGAGCTTGTACTGCGCGGATTCAAGCCACTCCTCGTAGGGCTCGGCGCCCGCGAGTTCGGCCTTGATCTCCTCGTCCTCGATGATCCGGCCCTTGTCCATGTCGATGAGCAGCATGCGACCGGGCTGGAGACGCCACTTGCGGACGATGTCCTCTTCACGGAACGGCAGCACGCCGCTTTCCGAGGCCATGCAGATCAGATCGTCGCGCGTGATCGAGAAGCGCGCGGGCCGCAGCCCGTTGCGATCGAGAGTCGCACCGATCTGGCGACCATCGGTGAAGGCCACGGCGGCAGGGCCGTCCCACGGCTCCATCAGCGCGGCGTGATATTCGTAGAACGCACGACGCGCCGGGCTCATCAGCGGGTTGCCGGCCCAGGCTTCCGGGATCAGCATCATCACCGCGTGCGCCAGCGAATAGCCGCCCGCGAGCAGCAGTTCGAGCGCGTTGTCGAGGCTCGCGGTGTCCGACTGGCCATGCGGGATCAGCGGCCACATCTTGTCGAGATCGGGGCCGAGCAGCTCCGATTCCATCGTGCGGCGGCGCGCGTTCATCCAGTTCACGTTGCCGCGAACGGTGTTGATCTCGCCGTTGTGCGCAACGAAGCGGAACGGGTGCGCCAGCTTCCAGCTCGGGAAGGTGTTGGTCGAGAAGCGCTGGTGGACGAGGCCCAATGCCGAGACGCAGTCGGGATCGCGCAGGTCGTCATAGAAACCGCCGACCTGCGTGGCGAGCAGCAGGCCCTTGTACACGATCGTCCGCGACGAGAAGCTCGGCATGTAGAGCTGCGTCACGCCCGGCAGGTTGTACTTTTCGGCCATGGCCGCCAGCGGGTTCTGCGTCTGCTTGCGGATCGCCAGCAGCTTGCGCTCGAACGCGTCCTGGTCGGGCGTGCCCGCACCGCGCTTGATCACGCACTGGCGGATCACCGGCATTTCGGCGATCACGGTCTTGCCAAGGCCTTCGAGCGTGGTCGGCACGTCGCGCCAGCCGACCAGTTCCTGGCCTTCCTTGGCGATGAACTTCTCGAAGAATTCCGTCACGAAGTTCCGGCTCGGCTCGTCCTGCGGCAGGAAGCACATCGCCACGGCGTAGTCGCCCGAGGCCGGCAGGTCCTTGCCCTCGGCAGCGGCCCACTTGCGGAACAGCTGGTCGGGCAGCTGGATCAGGATGCCTGCGCCATCGCCCAGCAGCGGGTCTGCGCCCACCGCGCCGCGATGGTCGAGATTGTGCAGGATCTCGAGGGCCTGGTTAATGATCGCGTGGCTTTTGACGCCTTTGATATGGGCAATGAAGCCCACACCGCACGCATCGTGCTCGTTACGCGGATCATACAGGCCCTGAACCGGCGGAAATCCCATCTCGAAGGTGTTCCTACATCCATAAAGTGGAAAGGCTACGCGAATCACGCCCCCCGGCTGGAGAGCGAAAGTTGCGCGAATTTCCCCCATGACTGCAGGAAAGTTATTTTGCAACCGCGAGAGGCGATTCCGCCCATCAAGGCTATCAGGGAAATACGGATGCACGGCCCAAGTCCGTGCATTGCCTAGCTTTTTGGGCAGGCCCGGCGCGCCATCAGCCGCGCGCTGTCATCCGCTGCAACGTCGCCAGCGCCGCGCGCAACGCACGCTCGGTGTCTTCCGCACCTTGGGGATCGATGCGCGGCTCGACCTGGGTAGCGCGGCTCTGCCCATCATCGACCGGCGCGCGCGCGGCGTGCCCCGGAAAGACCACAACGGGTTCGGACGCGTCGGCGTCGTCGGCATGGTCACGGATGAACTCCTGGCGCGGCGTGGCGCGCGGCGCCCCGAAGCGCGAGACCGGCGTGGGCTCGGCGTTGCCATCATCTGGCGTAGCGGTGGCGGCAGGCGCACGTCCGAGAAAGCGCGGCACGACGATGTCTTCGTCGTGGGCATCATCGTCGTCCGACGCGTCCCAGCTCGCCGCCAGGATGCGCGGGGGCTGCGCACGCGCTTCGCCTGCACCGAACAGGCGCGGCAGGGGGGTGGAAGGTCGGGCCAACGGCAGCGGTGCGACCACGTCCGGTGCGACGATATCGGCCTGCTCCGCCACTTCGGTTTCCAGCTCGACGTCCGCCTCGATCGCGATCTCCGCCGGCGCGTCCGCCGGGCCGGGCATCACAAACACCTGACGCGGGATTTCCGGCTCGGTCGCCTCGATGCTCTCCGCGAACTCGATGCTCTCGGCGCTCTGGGCAACAACAGGCTCGCTTTCAGGCTGGACGAACGGAACGTGCGCAGGCGCCGCAGCAGGCTGGCCATCGCCGCCAACAAAGGCGCGGCGCGCATCGATCGCCAGCGCGAGCCGCTCGACCAGTTGCACCAGCCCCAGCGTATCGAGCGGAGCATCCGCAATCGCAGCGCCTCTGCGCGCGATGACGCTGGCGACCGGGCTTGCCGCCGCGCTCTCCACCGCCACGTCGGGCGCCGCAGTTGCAACAGCCTCGGAGACGCAGAAAACCTGCTCTTCACCTTCCGCCTCGGTCCATTCGGCCTCTTCGAACGCATCGCGGGCGATCGTCGGCTCGGCAACACGAGGCATGTCATGGTCCGTCGACGCAGGCTCGTCCGCGAGGACCAGATCGTCGCTCAGCACGAAGGGCCTGCGCGGGGGCGCGTCGGGATGGGCATCGAATGCGCGCACCTGCGGCGCGTCATCCTCTTGCTTAGCCAGCACGGGAGCCTCCTCCTGCACGGGCTCGGCCTCTTCGACTTCGTCCGCATCGTACGTCCGCGCGACAGCGCCGCGACGGCGCACCACCTCGACCGGGCGCGGGCGCAGCCGCAGCGCGAGGCCGAGGCCCGCAACGACGCCCACTATCGTCATCACGGCTGCTATCAGCAGCCGCGCGGTCAGCCCCAGCGGGGGCGCCGCAGCCGGAACAAGCGCGGCGAGGCCTGCCGCGCTGCTCGCGCGCTCGATCAGGCTGGCGGGAACCACGAAGCTGCCGAGGCCCAGCAGCGCCGCAAACCACAACGCCACGAGTGCAGGAAACAGGCGATGCCCCGTAATCGGCTGGGGGACCGGCTGCCCCGCGGCACGGGCTTCGGCGCGGGCGGGCGATCCTGCGGTGGTCTGGCGTCGGCTCATGATCCTCTGACTTATGCCTTTGCTTTCATCGATTCGCGTAGACAAAAAGCGCGCCGGCAGGCGTCACGATTGGTCCAACCTGGACCCCGGATCTAAAGCGGTTTGGTAAACGCGCTGATAACGCCTGACATTGAAAGCCCAGTCGTGATCGCGCTGCACGAAAGCCCGCGCCTGCGTGCGCCGCGCCTCCCAGCCGCTGCGGTCGGCCAGCAGCGCAACCAGCGCCGCCGCGAGCCCAGCGGGATCGTCGGGGGGGAACAGCGTGCCCGTCACCCCGTGCGCGATCAGTTCGCGGTGTCCGCCGACATCGCTTGCCGCCACCAGCTTGCCCTGCGCCATCGCCTCCAGCGGCTTGAGCGGCGTCACCAGTTCGGTCAGGCGCATCGCCTTGCGCGGATAGCAGACCACATCGACCAGCGCGTAGTAGCGCTCTACCTCGTGGTGCGGCACGCGGTCGACGAAGCGGATCGCATGGGCCGCCGGCGAAGCCGCCGCCTGCGCGCGCACGGTGGAGGCGGCAGGGCCCCCACCGACCAGCAGCAGGCGGGCATCGGGCCGCGCCTCGACGATGCGCGGCATGGCCGCAACCAGATCGTCGAGCCCTTCATAGGGGTAGAAACTGCCAAGGAAGCCGATCACCGGGCCCTCGCCCAGCCCCAGCGCTTCTGCCAGTGCCGGATCGCGCGGGCGCGGATCGCCGAACAGCGACAGGTCCACGCCATTGGGCATCGTAGAAAGTTTCCCCGGGGAAACTTTTCGCGCCACCAGATCGGCGCGCAGCCCTTCGCAGATCGTCACCACCGCATCGGCGCTCGCGACCACCCGGTCCTCCAGCGCACGGGTCAGGCGGTACTTCGCCGATCCCTCGCGTCCGGTCAGGTTGCCGACCGCGGCGTCCTCCCAGAAAGCGCGGATCTCGTAGACCACCGGCACCCCCAGCCGCCGCCCGGCGCGCAGCGCGGCAAGGCCGCAGAGCGCGGGCGAATGGGCGTGGAGCAGCTCCGGCCGAAAATCGCGCGCCACCGCCACGATGCGCTCGGCCAGCGCTCCAACCTCGCGCCATTCGCGCCACAGCGGCGGGCCGCCGGGCAACCCGGCCGTGCGGTGAAAGGTCAATCCCTCGGCTTCCTGCGCCGCATCCGGCGCGGCCTCGCCCGTCTCGACATTGTGCCGACGCCCGGTTACGCCTGCCACCGTCAGGCCAAGCTCCTGCTGCGCCTTGAGAATCGCGCGGGTGCGGAACGTGTAGCCGCTGTGCAGCGGCAGACTGTGGTCGAGGACGTGGAGCACCCTGGTCATGCTGCCTCCGATGCCAACAGAACGCTTAACGCAGCGTCAACTTCGTTCTTGTAGCCGCAAGTTCGGGCAAAAGGCGCAGGGACAACGGCGATGATCGACAATTTCACCGTTCTGCTGCCCCACCTGCTGATGGCGCTGGCGATCTGGCGCCTGCTCCACCGCGACGATCTCGATTCCGATCCCTCCCTGCCCCGGCGCACGCTCGGCTGGCAGCGCACGAAGCGCCTGCGGAGCGATGCAGAGGGCCCGCACTGACGTGCTCAACCTGTTCCTCACGGCTTTCGTTTCGGCCTTCCTCGCCGCTGGCGTGCGCAGGCCGTTCCTGTTCGTGCTCGCCTATGCCTATATCGACATTGTCGCACCGCAGAAGGTCACCTGGGGATTCCTCCAGAGCGTTCCCGTCTCGCTGATCGCGTTCTGCTGCGCGTTCGGGGCGTGGATGGTGGCCGAAGACAAGAACGGCATCCGCCTCTCGCCCCGGCAGATGGTGCTGCTGCTGCTGCTGATCTATTGCGGGTTGACCACACGCACCGCCGACTTTCCAGAACAGGCCCTCGAAAAGTGGGGCTGGGTGTGGAAGGCGCTGGTCTTCGCGCTGTTCCTGCCGCTAACGCTCCGCACGCGCCTCAGGATCGAGGCGCTGACCCTGATCATGGTGCTGTCGGTCTCGGTCATCGTCATCGGCGGCGGGATCAAGACGGTGTTCTCGGGCGGCGGCTATGGCGAGCTGAAGCTGCTGGTGAACGACAACACCGGGCTTTACGAAGGCTCGATCATCTCCACCGTCGCCATCTGCGTGATCCCGCTGGCATTGTGGCTGGCGCGATACGGCACGATCTTCCGCCCCAACTGGATGGTCTGGGCTTTTGCGCTCGCGCTGTGCTTCGCTTGCGTGCTGATGCCAGTGGGAACGCAGGCGCGCACAGGACTGGTCTGCTTTGGCGTGCTGCTGGCGATGATGCTGCGCAGTACCAAGCGCCGCCTGCTCTACCTCTCGCTGCTGGGCGCAGGCGCGCTGGTGGCGATCCCGCTGCTGCCGTCGAGCTTCAGCGAGCGGATGAGCACGATCCAGAACCACAAGGCCGACCAGTCCGCCTCCACCCGTGTCGCGGTGTGGAAGTGGACGATAGAATTCGCCAAGGATCACCCCTTCGGCGGCGGCTTCGACGCCTTCCGCCAGAACGCGGTCTCCTACGACACCGAAAAGGCCGACTATGCGGGCGACAACAACGCCGTCATCGAAACCGAGCGGATCGAGGAAAAGGGCCGCGCCTACCATTCGAGCTATTTCGAGATGCTGGGCGAACAGGGCTATCCGGGCCTTGCGCTGTGGCTGCTGCTGCACCTCATGGGGGTGATCCACATGGAAGTGATCCGGCGGCAATACGCGAAGAACCCGCCCGAACAGTTCGCCTGGGTGACGCCACTGGCCGATGCGCTGCAACAGGCGCAGATCGTCTATCTGGTGGGCGGGGCGTTCGTGGGCATCGCCTTCCAGCCGTTCTGCTACATGCTGGTCGGGCTGCAATGCGGGCTGTCCGCCTATATCGGCCGCGTTCGCCGCGCGGCGCCCGTGCCGTTCCGCGCGCCCCGGACCGTCCCCGCCGCCGCAGGTTAAGCAATCAGTTAAGCAAGGCCTTGCCCGCATCGCGCAGAGCCGTCATGACTGTCCGCAAAATCACAGGCGGAGAGAGAGATGACGCGGTACATTCCGGCAGCCGAGATCAGGAAGCAGGTCGGCCAGGTGGTCGGCACGTCCAACTGGGTCGAAGTGACGCAGGAGCGGATCAACCAGTTCGCCGAAGCTACGGGCGACTTCCAGTTCATCCACGTCGATCCCGAACGCGCCAAGGACACGCCCTTCGGCGGCACCATCGCGCACGGGTTCCTGACCCTGTCGCTGATCCCGCTGCTGACCATGGAAAGCGACTGCCCGCGCCCCGAAGGCGTGAAGATGGGCGTCAACTACGGCGGCAACAAGACGCGCTTCCTCTCGCCCGTCCGCTCGGGCAAGCGCATCCGCGGCCTGTTCAAGCTGCTCGAGCTGGACGAAAAGCGCCCCGGCCAGTGGCAGCAGACGATGGAGATCACCGTCGAGATCGAGGGTCAGGAAAAGCCCGCCCTGATCTGCGAATGGGTCACGCAGTTCTTCGTGTGAAGCTGCATCAGCCCCCGGCTCGCGCCGGGGGCGTCGCGCTTCAGGCCACGACGCTCAGCTTGCGTCCCTTGGCCTTCTTCTCAAACTTGGCGATCCACGAATCCACCACCGGCGCGATCGACGCGCGCCAGCGCGAACCGTTGAAGATGCCGTAGTGGCCGACTTCGGCGGCGAGATGATACTTCTTCATCTCGTCGGGCAGGTTCGGCGTCACCTTGAGCGCGGCCTTGGTCTGCCCGATGCCCGAGATATCGTCCTTCTCTCCCTCGATGCACAGGATCGCGGTATCCGTGATCGCACCCAGGTCGACGACCTTGCCACGATGGACGAACTCGCCCTTGGGCAGCGCGTGCTGCTGGAACACCACGTCCACGGTCTGGAGATAGAATTCCGCCGGCAGATCGCAGACAGCGCGGTATTCGTCGTAGAACGCCTTGGTCGCGTCGGCGTTCTCGTCGGCACCCTGCATCAGGTGCTGGTAGAGCTTGTAGTGGCTCATCATGTGGCTGCCCAGGTTCATCGACATGAAGCTGGTCAGCTGCACGAAGCCCGGATAGACGCGGCGCCCCTCGCCCGGATAGTTGCTCGGCACCGTGGTGATGACGTTGTGCTTGAACCACACGTAGGGCTTGGTGATCGCATGATCGTTGACCGCCGTAGGCGATTCGCGCGTGTCGATCGGCCCGCCCATCATGGTCAGCGTCACGGGGCGGCAGGGGTGTTCGTCCGCCGCCATCACCGCCGTCGCCGCGAACATCGGCACCGAAGGCTGGCACACCGCCATGGCATGCGCGCCGGGGCCGATATGTTCGAGGAACTTCACCAGGTACTCGATGTAGTCGTCGAGATCGAACGTGCCCTCCGCCAGCGGCACGAACTTCGCATCGGCCCAGTCGGTGATATAGACCACGCAGCGGTCGAGCATGCGCTCCACCGTGCCGCGCAGCAGCGTGGCGAAGTGACCGCTCATCGGCGCCACGATCAGCAGGCGCGGCGCATCGGCGGGAAGGCCGGCGTGGGTGAACTTCTTGAGCTTGCCGAACGGCAGCTGCACTTCGGTCGATTCGCTCACAGCGTGGCTCGCGCCATCGACATGGATGGCCTTGATCCCGAAGGCGGGCTTGCCGCGCGGTGCGGTGGCGTGCGCAAACACGTCGAGCGCGGAGGCGAGCATCTGCGTGCCACCGACTCCGGCCAGCGGGTAGCGCGGATCGTTCAGCAGATCCGCCGTCATCGACGCCCAGGCGCTGCCTGCGTTGAGCAGGGAACGCTGGATTTCATAGGCCTTGTAGAGCACCTGCGACACCTTTCGTGATCCGCTGCCCTCTGTCGGAAGACGCGGTCGGGATTCGATTGCGCCCGAGAATGCCTGCAATTGCGCGATTGTGCAATGCAGCAAAAAAGGGCAGGCGCCCCGCACCCCCTTCCGGCGCGCCCGCGCATCGGCTAGGCGAGCGCGCATGGACGAGGTATCTCAAGGCTCCGAGGAACCGCGCCGCGCGCGCAGCCTCTCCCCCCTGCGCACCGTGTGGCGGCTCGCGCTTGCCTATCCGACGCAGGTCCTGATCGCGCTCGCCGCGCTGATGACCACGTCGGCGGCGACGATCTCGATCCCCGCCCGGTTCCGCTCGATCATCGATCAGGCCTTCGGCGCGGGTGCCAACACCACCACCATCGACCATGCCTTCGCGCTGCTGGTGGTGATCGTCTTCATCCTCGGCCTTGGCACGGCCACGCGCTTCTACTTCGTTTCGTGGATCGGCGAGCGCGTCGTCGCCGACCTGCGGCTGAAGGTGCAGCAGAACCTGCTGCGCCTGCCGCCCTCCTTTTTCGAGACCAACAGCCCGAAGGAAATCTCCTCGCGCATGACGTCGGACACCGCGATCATCGAAACGGTCGTCGGCACCACCGTCTCGGTCGCACTGCGCAACCTGCTGACCGCGATCGGCGGGGTGATCTACCTGTTCGCGCTGGCCCCGCGCCTGACCGCCTACCTGCTGATCGGCATCCCGCTGATCCTTGGTCCCATCATCTTCTTCGGCACGCGCCTGCGCAATGCCTCGCGCTCCAGCCAGGACCGCGTTGCCGACATCGGCGTGATGATCTCCGAAGTGCTGGGCGCGATGCGCGTGGTCCAGGCGTTCGGCCAGGAAAGCCGCGAGGCGCAGCGCTTCCGCGGCACGGTCGAGCGCACCTTCGCCGCCGCGCAGCGCCGCATCTCGATCCGCGCGGCATTGACTGCCATCGCCATCTTCCTGGTCTTCGGCGGCCTCGTCGCGCTGATGTGGCGCGGCGCAAGGGCCGTGGCCGAAGGGACGATCAGCGGCGGCACGATCGCCGCCTTCGTGCTGACCGGCGGCATCGTCGCGGGCGCGTTTGGCGCGCTGATGGAGGTCTACGGTGATCTGGTTCGCGGCGCGGGCGCGGCCAGCCGGTTGAACGAACTGCTGCTGGAAGAGCCCGACATCGCGCCGCCCGCCCGGCCGATCGCGCTGCCCCAGCCGCCGCGCGGCCAACTGGCCTTCCAGAACGTCACCTTCCGCTACCCCAGCCGCCCCGAAGTCTCGGCGCTCGAAGACTTCTCGCTGACCATCGAACCGGGCGAGACGGTCGCCATCGTCGGCCCCTCGGGCGCGGGCAAGTCCACGCTGTTCCAGTTGGCCGAGCGCTTCTACGATCCGCAAGGCGGCACCGTGCGCGTCGACGGCGTACCGCTGGCGCAGGCAGACCCCGCCGAGATCCGCGCGCGCATGGCGCTGGTCCCGCAGGAAGGCGTGCTGTTTGCCGCCTCTGCCCGCGACAACCTGCGCTATGGCAACTGGGACGCCAGCGACGAGCAGATCTGGCAGGCCGCGCGCGATGCCAATGCCGAAACCTTCCTGCGCGCGCTGCCCCAGGGGCTGGACACCTTCCTCGGCGAAGACGGCGCGCGCCTTTCGGGCGGCCAGCGCCAGCGCATCGCCATCGCCCGGGCGCTGCTGCGCAATGCGCCGATCCTCCTTCTCGATGAAGCCACCAGTGCGCTCGATGCCGAAAGCGAACGGCTGGTGCAGGATGCGCTCGACCGGCTGATGCGCCAGCGCACCACGCTGGTCATTGCCCACCGCCTCGCCACCGTGCGCCAGGCCGACCGCATCATCGTCATGGATCACGGCCGCATCGCCGAACAGGGCACCCACGCCAGCCTGTCGGCCCAGAACGGCCTCTATGCCCGCCTCGCACGTCTTCAGTTCGATGGCGCGGACGCCTGATCGACAAACGCGCCACACCTGCCGACAAACGACATGAGCTACCTGACCACCCCCGCCGTCGGGGGTGTTCAGCGCCGGTCAAGGCGTTAAGGATGATCCGGTCACATTTGCAACCGGACGGATGATCCCCGAAGATGCCCAGGTACCGTGCTACCCTTCTCGCCGCGTCGGCGCTCGCCCTCCTCGCCTCCACCGCCAACGCACAACAGGCCCCCGCCACCGAGGCGCAGCCGGCCGCCCCACTGATGAGTCGCGACTTCCCCGGCAGCGGCCTGCAGCTTCAGTACGTCGACAAGGCGGTGAAGCCGGGCGACGACTTCGACGCCTACGTCAACGGCAAGTGGCAGCAGGCCTTCGCCATGCCTGCCGACAAGACGCGCTACGGCTCGTTCAACGTGCTGCAGGATCTTTCGCAGGATCGCCTCAAGGGCATCCTCGACGAACTGGTGGCGAAGAAGCCTGACCCGGCCACGCCCGAAGGCAAGATCGCCGCGGCCTACGCTGCCTACCTCGATACCGCCGCCATCGACGCAGCGGGCCTTGCGCCTGCAAGGCCGTGGCTGGACAAGATCGCGGCCGCAAAAACGCCCGACGATCTCGCCCACCTCTTCGCCGCGCCCGGCATCGCTTCGCCGATCAACTTCTTCGTGACGGCGGACGAAAAGGACAGCGACCACTACGCGCTCTATCTGGCCACCGGCAGCCTCGGCCTACCTGATCGCGATTTCTACCTCGTCGACAATCCCCGCAACCTGACCGTGCGCGCCAAGTACATGGAATGGCTGCGTTTTGCGCTGACCCAGGCGGGGTATGCCGATCCGGCCAAGACCGCCGATGCGGTCTATGCGCTCGAAAAGAAGCTTGCCGCCGCCGACTGGGACCGCGCGCTCTCGCGCAACCCCACGCTCACCTACACCAAGCTGGCGCGCGCAGACCTCGGGCAGGCGCTGCCCGGCCTGCCGGTCGATTCCATGCTCGATGCCATGGGCCTTTCCAAGGCGACCTATGCCGTGATCGCGCAGATGCCGCCTTCGCAGGACAAGCTGACCGCCGCCAGGTTCACGCCCGAAATGGCCGCCAAGCTGGGCGGCGGTGTGCCTGCCATGGCCGCGCTGATCCGCAGCGAGCCGATCGACAGCTGGAAGGCGTGGATGACCGTGCAGTTCCTGTCGGCCTATGCGGGCGCCCTGCCCCAGTCGATCGACGATGCCCGCTTCGCCTTCTACGGCACCGTGCTGGCGGGCCAGAAGCAGCAGCAGCCCCGCTGGAAGCGCGCGATCGCCACGGTCGAGGGCCAGGTCGGCGAGCAGCTGGGCAAGCTCTATGCCGAGCGTTACTTCCCGCCCGAAAGCAAGGTGGCGATGGACGCGCTCGTCGCCAACTTGCGCAAGGCGATGGCCGCGAACCTTGCCGATCTCAAGTGGATGGGCCCGGAAACGCGCAAGGAAGCGCAGGCCAAGCTCGATGCCTTCACGCCCAAGATCGGCGCGCCGGTGAAATACAAGGACTACGCCGGGCTGACACTGTCCGCCGCGACCCCGCTCGCCAACGCGATCGCCGCGCAGGACTGGGCCAGCCGCTTTGAAGCCGCGCGCGTCGGGCAGGAGGTTGATCGCAGCGAATGGGGCATGCTGCCCGAAACGATCAACGCCTACTACAACCCCACCTTCAACGAGATCGTGTTCCCCGCCGCGATCCTGCAGCCGCCGTTCTTCAACCCCCACGCCGATCCGGCGGTCAACTATGGCGCAATCGGTGGCGTGATCGGCCACGAGATGGGCCACGGCTTCGACGACCAGGGCTCGGCCTATGACGGCAAGGGCAACTTGCGCAACTGGTGGACTGACAAGGACCGCACCGCGTTCGAGGCGCTGACCGGAATGCTGGGCAAGCAGTATGACAGCTTCTGCCCGTTCGATGACAAGAGCGAAGGCGGCAAGGCCTGCGTCAACGGCCAGCTGACCATGGGCGAGAACATCGGCGACCTCGGCGGCCTCAGCCTTGCCTACCGCGCCTACAAGCTGTCACTGGGCGGCAAGCCCGCCCCGGTGATCGACGGCCTGACCGGCGACCAGCGCTTCTTCATGAGCTGGGCACAGGTCTGGCGCCAGTCCATCCGCGAGGAAACCGCGCGCCAGTACCTCGTCACCGATCCGCACTCGCCCGCGACGTACCGCATCAACGGCGTGGTGCGGAACTTCGACGAATGGGTGAAGGCCTTCCACGTCAAGCCGGGCGACAAGCTCTACCTGCCGCCGAAGGAGCGCGTTCGCATCTGGTAAGGTGACCGAAATTTAAGGGCGGCGCGCAGCCGCCGCCCTTGACACTCTGCTGCACTGCGGCAACTCCATGCCCCCATGGACAGCACCACCATCACCGCGGTTCTTCTCGGCATCGTCGAGGGCCTGACCGAATTCCTGCCCGTCTCCTCGACCGGCCACCTGATCCTCGCGACAGAGCTGTTCGGCTACGACGCGCACCAGTGGGCGCTGTTCAACGTGGTGATCCAGCTGGGCGCGATCCTTGCGGTCGTGGTGCAGTACTGGCGCACCTTCTGGGCGGTCGGCATGGGCCTGCTGCGGCTCGAACCGCTCAGCATCCGCTTCGTGCGCAACCTGCTCGCCGCCTTCATGCCCGCCGCCGTGATCGGCCTGATCTTCAAGCACCAGATCGAAGGCATGCTCGGCAGCCCGCTGGTGGTCTGCGGCGCGCTGATTGTCGGCGGCATCGGCATCCTGATCGTCGAACGCTTCGCCAAGGGTGGCGAGCCTTCGGGCATCGGCCAGTTGCCGCTGCGCCAGGCGATCGGCGTCGGCTTCGTCCAGTGCTTCGCCATGATTCCGGGCATGAGCCGGTCAGGCGCCACGATCATGGGCGCGCTTGCCATGGGCATCGAGCGGCGCACGGCGGCCGAGTTCTCGTTCTTCCTCGCCATCCCGACCATGCTCGGCGCCAGCACGATCGAACTGCTCGGCCAGCGCCACGAACTGGCCGCCGGCACCACCGGCGTCGGCTGGAGCGAGATCGCCATCGGCTTCGCGGTTGCGTTCATCGTGGCGCTGGCGGTGATCAAGCTGTTCGTCGCCTATGTCAGCCGCCGCGGCTTTACGCCGTTTGCGTGGTATCGCATCGTCGTCGGCCTCGCGGCAGGCGCCTGGCTGCTGAACGCCTGATCGCACGCCACCCCAAGTAAAGACCAAGTCCCCGGCAAGCACTTGCCGTAACGGTTCGTCGCACCTTCGGAACCAAATGCCGTCCCCCCGGTTTTGCCGGAAAGACAGCAATTCGAAGGGATTACCACCATGGGCCTGATCATTCTTCTCGTCGTCGGCGGCATTCTTGGCTGGCTGGCAAGCATCGTCATGCGCACCGATGCGCAGCAGGGGATCTTCCTCAACATCGTCGTCGGCATCGTCGGCGCACTGCTGGGCGGCTTCTTCCTCGCACCGCTGATCGGCGGCGGTTCGATCACCGACGGCATTTCGGCCGGCAGCCTGATCGTGTCGTTCCTCGGCGCGGTGATCCTGCTCGCCATCGTCAACCTCGTCCGTCGCGGCGCGGTGCGCTGAGCCGACCCACCCAACCTCAACATCAAGGGCGGCCCTTCGGGACCGCCCTTCTTCCAAGAAGGGGACTAAAATCATGAAGAGCTTCATCAAGGGCGCGATGATCGCGTCGGTTGCCGCGCTCGGCCTCAGCCTTGCCGCCTGCGATTCCAAGCAGGAAAACGCTGCCGAAGACCAGGCCGACGCCGTCCGCAAGATGACCGACGCCACGGCCGACGCGATCGACGCGGCCGCCAACGCCACCAGCGGCGCGACCGAGCAGAAGCTCGAAAACAAGGCCGACGCCGTCCGCAAGGCTGGCGAGGACAAGGCCGACAAGATGGAAGACCAGGCTGACAAGATGGACAAGGCGCCGGGCTGATCGCCCGCAGCGCCGACCTTTCGGGTTCGCACAGGCGGCGTCGGGGCAACCCGGCGCCGCTTGGCTTTTGCGTTCAGACCGGCTTCGCTCCCGAACGTCGCCCGCCGCGCAAGTGGTACTCCAGCGTCCCTCGGTGCAGCACATCGTCAATGTCGATGACCGCCGTATTGGCATACGTGAACCCGGGCCCGAGCCCGCGATAGAGCCGATCGAAATCGCGCTCGACCGTCTGGTGATAGAGATCGGCAAAGCTCTCGATCACGAAGTAGGTCGGCTGCAGGTCGTCGATCACGTAGTCGGTGCGCATCACCCGGTCGACATTGAGCCGGATGCGATTGGGCGAGGCCGCCTCGAGCGCGAACACCGCCTCTCCCGGCCCCGACAGGATGCCCGCGCCATAGGCGCGCAACGCGCCCCCTTCTTCCACCAGCCCGAACTCCACTGTGTACCAGTAGAGCGCGCCCAGCGCCTTCAGCCGGTTGTGCCGCATCGCCTTCCACCCCGCGCGGCCATAGGCCTGCATGTAGTCGGCAAAGATCGGGTCGGCCAGCATCGGCACGTGCCCGAACACGTCGTGGAACACGTCCGGCTCCTCGATGTAGTCGAAGCTTGCGCGCCCGCGTATGAAGTTGCCCGCGGGAAAGCGCCGGTTGGCAAGGTGCCAGAAGAACACGTGATCGGGGATCAGCATCGGCACCGGCACCACGCTCCACCCCGTCAGCGCGCCAAGGTCGGCCGAAAGCCGCGCAAACTCCGGCACGCCCCCGCGCCCCAGATCCAGCTTGCCCAGCCCCGCCAGGAACGTCGACGCCGCCCGCCCCGGCAGAACCTCCATCTGCCGCGCGAACAGGTCGTCCCACACCGCGTTCTCGTCGGCGCCGTAAACGTGCTGGCGCGGCTCCACCCAGTCCTCGCCGACATGGCCCGGCCGCTGCAAGGGCGCGGTGAACACGCCGGAGGAAGGGTCGGGCAAGCGCGAGAAGACAGAGTCGGTCGGGGTGGTCAAAGTTTCCATTGAAACCTTATACACCCACGCACGACAAACCGGAACCTCCCGGATTTGGCCGCAACCTGCCGGATGCGCCCCGAACGGAACGTCGCCGATGCCGATTGCGCCGCATCGGCGGGTTTGCTCCTTGCTGCACTGCAACCAATCGCTAGTTTCGCCTGCAGATAGGGGCGGGCTGTTGCATGGCGGGAACGAATCAACTTCAGGGCATTCAGGCTTTGCGCGGCCTCGCCGCGCTGGCGGTCGTCACCCACCACGCGCTCGAACATTCAAACGGCGCGGCAAGGCCCTTCAGCCCCGACTGGCTGACGACAGTGGGTGCTGCCGGGGTGGACCTGTTCTTCGTCATAAGCGGCTTCATCATGGTCTGGACGACATTTCCGGAAGGTCGCGCGCCCTTGCGCCCTGCGACGTTCCTCTACCGCCGCGTAGTCCGCATCTACCCGCTCTACTGGTTGACCTGCACCGCCATGCTCGCGCTCGTCGCCATGGGCTTCCTGCGCGCGCACAATTTCACCGGCAGTGAGATCGCACGCTCGTTCGCGCTGTTCCCGCCCGCGACGCTGGTCGGCGTGGCGTGGACGCTGGTGTTCGAAATGTGGTTCTACATCCTCTTCACGCTGCTGCTCGCGTCCGGATCGCGCCGTGTGGTCGTCATCGGCGTGCCGGGCCTGCTGCTCTGTGCTGCCGCGCTCGCCACTTTCCTGCCGGCAGGACCGGTGCGCGACTTCCTGCAAAGCCCGCTGCCGATCGAGTTCTGCTACGGCATCGGCCTTGCCATTGTTGGGCGCAGGGTCATTGAACGCCCCCTGCCGCGCGTTCTCGCACTTGCGCTGGGCGCGCTCGCGCTGATCGCCATGTGCCTCGCGGCGGTACTGGTTCCCCACGCCACCACGGCCGAACTGCCAGCCGCCGCACGGGTCCTAGCCTGGGGCCTGCCCGCGCTCGTGCTGGTAGGCCTGTCGCTCCCCTTACGCGCCCGCGGGCGCGCGGGCGCCGCGCTCGCTCGGCTGGGCGACACTTCCTACGCGCTCTATCTCAGCCATGTCTTCGTGATGATCGGCTACGGCCGCCTGCTGAAGATACCGGCGGTCGCCGCCCTGCCACAGCCACCGCTGGTGCTTGCCATCTGCGTTGGCTCGGTCGCGGGCGGCTTCGCCTTCCACATTGCCTGCGAGCGCCCGCTGACCCGCCTGTTTCGTTCGTTCGAAACTCGCCGCCCCGCCAATCCGTCGGTGGCCTGACGCACGCCGGTTGCTCATCGCTCGCAGCTGGTCCACGCTTAGCGCGCCACCGGAGCATCTCCATGACCGAACTGAAGCGCAAGGACTACGACGCCCTCCTCGAACCGCTGCACGAGGAACTTTCCGGCATGGCGCGCTGGGCGCAGGCGACCGGCGCGCGCGTCGCGATCGTGCTCGAAGGGCGTGACACGGCGGGCAAGACCGGGGTGATCCACGCCATTTCCGAAAAGCTCAATCCCCGGCAGGTGCGCACCGTGGCGCTCGCCAAGCCGACGGAGCGAGAGCGCACGCAGTGGTACTTCCAGCGCTACGTCCCGCACCTTCCGGCCGCGGGCGAGATCGTGCTGTTCGACCGTTCCTGGTACAATCGCGCAGGAGTCGAAACTGTGATGGGCTATGCCAGCGACGAACAGGTGCGAGCTTTCCTCACGCAGACGCCAGCGTTCGAAAAGCTGCTCACCGATGATGGCCTGTACCTGTTCAAGTACTGGCTGTGCTGCGATCAGGCAGAACAGGAGAAGCGCTTCGCCGAACGCCGCGACGACCCGATGAAGCGCTGGAAGCTTTCGCCTGTCGATCTGGAAGCGCGGGCGCACTACGACGACTACACCGCTGCGCGCGAAGCCATGCTCGCCGTCACCCACACGCCCCACGCACCTTGGACACTGGTGGATTTCAACGACCAGCGCCGGGGCCGGCTGACCCTGATCCGCCACCTGCTCGATCGCCTGCCTGATACCGCCGTGCCCGTGCCCCCGCTGGATCTGCCGCGGCTGGGGCACCCGCCGCACGCGGAGCGCTTCGGGCTGGTCGAACCGCTCAGACCCTATCCCGACACTTGACTTTGCCCCGATTCTCCCCCAACGCCCGCGCCCTGTGATGGCGGCGTGGCGACGCGCCGCCGCTTTCGTTTCAGGATAGAGCAATGGCAAAGCCCACCACCGTCAAGATCCGTCTGGTCTCGACCGCAGACACCGGCTTCTTCTACGTGACGAAGAAGAACCCGCGCAACACCACCGAGAAGATGACCTTCCGCAAGTACGACCCCGTCGTGCGCAAGCACGTCGAGTTCAAGGAAGCGAAGATCAAGTAAGGCGCGCCGGGGCCAGCCTTTGCGCACACCACTGCGTACGGGGCCCCGCACCTTTCCCGGAACCTGTCAGGTTCACGGTGAGTTCAACGCCGACACTGCAAGGAACGGCGATGAACACGATCTCGAACTCCCTTCGCACGCTGGCTCTAGCCGGTTCGGCCCTCGCGCTTGGCGTGACGGGCCTTTCTGCGTTCTCCGCGCCCGTCGCCGCGCAGGCCGCGCGCTCGTCGCAGGTGGACCAGGCGGTCGCCGCGCTGCGCGCGATCACCACGATGCGCGCCGATTTCGTCCAGACCGACCGCAACGGACAGGGCATTTCGGGCGTCATGACGCTCAAGCGTCCGGGCCGCATCCGCTTCCAGTACCAGAAGGGCGTGCCCTTCCTGATCGTGTCCGACGGCAGCGCGCTGACGATGATCGACTATGAAGTGCGGCAGGTGCAGCGCTGGCCGATCCGCAACAGCCCGCTGGGCGCGCTGCTCGATCCGAACAAGGACGTGGCGCGCTTTGCCACGCTCAACCCCACGGCGCATCCCGACGTGCTGAGCCTGACCGTCAAGGATCCGCGCCACCCCGAATACGGCACGATCACGCTGGTCATGACGCGTCGCGCCGATGCGCCGGGCGGGTGGCAACTCGATTCGTGGGTCTCGCTTGATTCGCAGGCCAAGCGGACCACCGTGCGTCTGGCGAATCACCAGTACGGGATGGCCGTCAGCGACAACACCTTCCGTTGGAACGACCCGCGCCCGCAGGTCCGCCACTGATCGGCCGAATGGCGCGCTTCGTCACGGGCCTGCCCGCTTCTCGCGACAAATTGCGATAATCCTGACGGTTGCATTCATCGGCCAGCAAGCCGGAGCCTCCTAGAAGGGTTCTCGACAAGACGGTCGAGGCGGGTTTCCCCCCTGTTGCCCGGCCTCCAATTCGCCGCTTGTCATCGCGTGACGAACGCACAAGGAACCCTCGTCCCAATGCCCCCGGGACGAGGGTTTTCCTTTGCGGTCACGGCGCTGGCAGCCCCACCCCGCCCCAGTGCCCCGCCAAAGCGCAACACCAACCGATTCCCTTGCCGCCCCCCGCCATCGCCCCTAAAGCCCGGGCCATGGTCTCGATCGCCACCTGGAACATCAATTCCGTCCGCCTGCGCGCCGAACAAGTGGAACGCTTTCTCTTGTCCGAAGCGCCCGACGTGCTGTGCCTGCAGGAGATCAAGACGGCCGAATCGCTGTTCCCGCACGATGTGTTCGACAAGCTCGGCTACACCCACCGCGCGGTGCACGGGCAGAAAGGCTACCACGGCGTCGCCACGGTCAGCCGCATCCCCTTGCGTGAAATCGACCGCCACGATTGGCAGGACAACGGCGAAGCGCGTCACGTCGGCGTCGAACTGCTGGGGCCGGGCCAGGGCCTGATCCTCGAAAACGTCTATATCCCGGCGGGCGGCGACATTGCCGATCGCACGGTGAACCCCAAGTTCGGGCAGAAGCTCGACTTCCTCGAGCGCATGACCCGCTGGGCAGACACGCTCGACCGCCCGACGCTGATCGTCGGCGATTTCAACATCGCGCCCCTGGAGTGCGACGTCTACGATCACAAGGCGCTGCTCAAGGTGGTCAGCCACACCCCCATCGAGATCGAGACCCTGCAACGCTTTGCCGATGCGCACGGCTGGGTCGACCTTGGCCGCAAGCACATCCCCGCGCCTGAGCGCAACTATTCGTGGTGGTCCTATCGCTCCTACTGGCGGCAGAAGGATCAGGGACGCCGGCTCGACCACATGTGGGCCTCACCGCAAGTCGCCGCGCAGTCGGTTGCGCACCGCTTCGTGGAAGAGACCCGCCGCTGGGAACAGCCTTCGGACCACATTCCACTGATCACGGAGCTGGCACTTTGAGCGAGGCTCGGGCCGTCGCCCGCGCGCTCGATGCGCTGCGCCATGGCTGGGCGATTCGCGTGACCGGCGAATCGGGCGCGCTCGATCTGCTGGCGGCCGAAACCGGCTTTGCCCAGCCCGGCCTCTATGCCGCGCGCCTGCTGATTTCCGCCGCCCGCGCCGCCACGCTCAAGCTCGCCAACCAGCGCGAAGCCGCCGTGCCCGAAGCGCCGGTGATGATCCACGGCGCCGAACCGTTCAGCCTCCACGCCGCGCGCGAACTGGCCGATCCGGCGCTCGACCTTGCCCATCCGCTGCGCGGGCCGTTCCGCGCCGAGCCGATCGCTGCGCACGACGCCGCCGTCGCCGCGATGGAACTGGCACGGCTGGCAGGCATCCTGCCCGCCTTCCTCGTCGCCAGCGGCGCGCAGGTGGCAGTCGACGTGACGGTGGCCGATCTTGCCGCCTTCAAGGACCCGCTCAACCTCACCATCCAGGCCCGCGCCCGCCTGCCGGTCGATGCCTGCGAGCACGCCCAGATCGTCGCCTTCCGCGCCCGCGACGACTTGCGGGAACACGTCGCGCTGGTGATCGGCGAACAGAGCGGCGACCGCCCCCCGCTGGTGCGCCTGCACAGCGAATGTCTGACCGGCGACATCCTTGGCAGTCTCAAGTGCGATTGCGGCCCGCAGCTCGACGCGGCGCTGCGGGCGATGGCGGCCGAAGCGCGCGATTCGGGCGGCTGGGGCGTGCTGCTCTACCTGCGGCAGGAAGGGCGCGGGATCGGCCTGATCAACAAGCTGCGCGCCTACGAATTGCAGGACCAGGGCTTCGACACGGTCGACGCCAACGAACGGCTCGGCCTGCCCAGCGAAGCGCGCGATTTTCCCGTGGCGGCACGGATGCTCGACCTGCTGGGCATCGAAAAGGTGCGGCTGATGACCAACAACCCGGCCAAGGTCGCCGCGCTGCAGGCGGTTGGCGTAGACGTGATCGAACGCGTCGCGCACCAGCTGCCCGCCAATCCGCACAACGAACGCTACCTCGCCACCAAGCGCGACCGGACGGGCCACATCCTGAAGTAGAGGGAGAGGCGGCAAGCACCTCTCCCATCCACGGTTCAGAAGGCGCGGAAAAGCATCAGCCCGCAGATCAGCACCATCGCACAGGCGAAAGCTAGACCCTTCCCCAGATCGGCCAGCGTGAAGCGGTCGACATGTTGCTGGCGAAACAGGCGATAGCCCCGCGCGATGTCGGGATTGCTTGCGACCATGCCAACGTCCAGCGAACTGGCTTCCTTGCGGAACCAGTTGACCAGCAATTCATGCTCGGACGGCGTGACATCGGGGTAGGCGGCCAGCAGCGCCTCGACGTGCGCGCGGCGGGCGAGCGCCGTGGCGCTCGGGTTCAGTTCGTTCATGGCTCTGTAGTCCTGAAAGACGTCTAGGTGCACCTTGGGTGCGGTTAGGTGTCGTTCAGGTCAGCGGCGGCGCTCGCGGTCTAAGCCTTTGGGAAAGCGCCGGATTCAGGCGTGGGGGGGCCGTCTGGCGCGGTTTCGGCAACCACACCGCGACCAGTGCCATGACCAGGGGCGGCACCACCGCCGGAACCGGAACAGGAGGGGCGGGAAGCGCCGGAAGCGAGGCGTCGGCCATTCGCCGGACCGGCGCGATGGCGACTTCCACGGTATCGGCACTGAACGCCGATCCCGAACGCAGCCGCAACCCTTCGCCCACCGGCGCGAGCGCCTGGAAAGCGATGAGGAGGACCAGCAACAAGGTCCACACACGGAAGGGACGGCGCAGCGTCATGCCCCCGATCTAAGGACCAAACGCCGAAAATCCAAGCCTTTCAGCGCTTCTCGAACGGCTTGAGCCCCGCGCCGATCGTGTTTGCGCCCAGCTTCACCGCATCGCCGGTCCAGTCGGCGAAGAACACCGTGTTGCGATCGACGCCGGGGGCGAGGCGCGCGACATTGTCCTTGATCGTCAAGCCGTTGGCGGAGTTCTTGTGCCCTTCGGCGCCATTGGCGATGAAGGCGCTGTAGTTTTCCTTGTCCTTGCCTTGCACGAACCAGTTGCCGGCGATCAGCCCGGTCGAGCCCACCGACAGGTCGATCATGTAGTTGGTCGTCTTGCCCCGGCTGTCATCGAAGCTCGAATCGACCACCTCGATCCGCGTCGAATGGCTCTTCACGTAATGCCCCCCGCGCCCTTCCTCGAAACGGCTGCGGCGGATGATCACGTTGCCGTAATTGGCGAAATAGAGCGAATGCGCGCACGAAAGCCCGCGATCGCAGCGGCCGAGGCGCGAGAAGGTGGAGCGTTCGATCAGCACCGTCCCGGTGGGGTCTTCGGCCGAAAGGATGCCTTCCTCGCTGTCCTTGAACCAGGTCTGCCGGACGGTGAGGTCGCCATGTTCGAGCCGGATGCCCGCGCCATTGCCTTCGGCGAGGCGCAGGTTCTGGAAGGTCAGCCCTTCCACCCGCATCGACCGTCCACGCATCACCAGCGCCGCCTTGCCTTCGCAAGTCTGCCCGTCGAACGCGGTCTTGCCCGGAACTTCGGCCAGATAGGCGACATCACCCTGCGTCTGCACCGCGCAATCGCGCCACACGCCCGGCGCGATCGAGATGGTGCCCGATCCTTCGCCGATGGCGTTGACCGCCTGTTGCAGGGAGCCGAAGCGCTGGCCGCTTTCCACCACGGTGTAGGGCGCAAGCTGGCTCTGGGCGAAAACCGCACCCGCGGGGATCGCCAGCAGCATGGCCAGACCAAGGAGCATCAGCTGCACGCGCGCGGCGCTGTGGCGGCTCATCCGGGATTCGAACGGGTTCATCATGGCGAAAGTCCGACGCATGGCATCGGGGTATCGCCAAATGGTCGACCCGTCATCCCGGTTCCCGGCGCAGTGCCGCACCGTAACGGGACAGGCGTCAGAACTGGGCCTGAATCCCGTCGATCACGAACTGCGCCGCCAGTGCCGCCAGCAGTACGCCCAGCAGGCGTGTGACCACGGCCTCCACCTGCGAGCCGAGCACGCGGATGATGGGGCGCGCCGCTACCAGCGCGAGGAAGCTGAGCAGCATGACCACCGCCAGCGCGGCGAGGATCACGCCGGTTTCCTCGATTCCCTTGGCCCGCGCCGTCAGCAGCATCACCGAAGCGATCGAGCCGGGCCCCGCCAGCATCGGCATGGCCATGGGGAACACCGAAACGTCCTCGACATGGGGCTGCGCGGTGCGGACCTTCTCGGCGCGTTCCTCGCGGCGTTCGGTGCGCTTTTCAAACACCATGTCGAGCGCGATCAGGAACAGCATGATGCCCCCCGCGATGCGGAAACTGTCGAGTTCGATGTGCAACGCCCCCAGCAGGTCCTCGCCGAACAGGGCAAAGACCAGCAGGATGCCGGTGGCGATCAGGCAGGCGCGCAAGGCCATCGAGAACGCCTGCTTGGCCGAGGCGTTCGAGGTGAGGCCCGCATAGATCGGCGCGCAGCCCGGCGGGTCGATCACCACGAACAGGGTGACGAAGGCGGAGATGAACAGCTGGAGCATGGTTCAGCCCGCCTTTGGCGCGTCGGCGTGGGTGCTAACGACTTCGGCCATGGCCCCGTCCTTCCACATCCACGCGATGAAATCGCGCGCGCCATCGGGCAGCACGACCGAACGCCAGGCCAGCGTGCCATCGCGCGAGCGCCCGTCCTTGGCGTCCGCGCCTGCGGGCGCATCAAGCGAAGGGATCGGCCCGGCGAGCGGCGGCAGGGGTTCGGGTACGCCCTTGGCGGGGCGACGCTCAGGCGCAGGGGGCGGCGCTTCATCGCCCTTCGGATCGGGCCGGACGGGGCAATCGGCGATCTTGCCTTCAAGGAAATCGGGGGCTGCGATCGGGGTAGGGGAAGGCCCGCCCTGATCGAGCAGCCACTTGTAATCGCCCTTCTTCTGGCGCTGCCAGACGGTGGTGAACCAGCCGGTCGCACTGCCTTCGCCAGCCCATGCGCCACGCGTGACGCCGACGCTGCCATCGCAGGCCATCCACACGGCGTGGGCCTGCCACTTCACGGCGGCGGGCGGATTGGCGCGGTTCTTGAGCCATTCGGGCGCAGACACGCGCCGTGGCACGAACATCTGCGCTTCGGGCGCGGCGGTTTCGGCAAAGGCGGTCCACTGGCCCTTGTCCTGCGCCGCGCGGGCAAAGGCCATTTCCGCCGCGATCAGGGCGCTGGGATTGGCGAGTGGGCGCATCATGCCGCCGCGCGGGGCCCGCTCGGCATGGGCGGGGACTGTCGCTGCAAGGGCGAGGAAGGCGAGCGGGATCAGACGCTTCATGGGCCCAGGGTAGCCGAAAGGGCGTGCGGTGCCCACCCCTGCGGGCAGTGCGTCGTGCAGCGCCGCTGCCCACCCCACATATGCGCGAGGGGTGGGCCTTTCCGCCACTCAGATGGCGTCGGGCGCCAGCTCCAGTCCTTCGTGGCGGTAGGCGGCGACCAGCGCATTGCGCAGCAGGACCGCGATGGTCATCGGGCCGACGCCGCCCGGTACCGGGGTGATCGCGCCCGCCACCTGCGCGGCTTCGGCATAGTCGACGTCGCCGACGAGGCGCGTCTTGCCTTCCTCGGCAGCGGGGATGCGGTTGATGCCCACGTCGATCACGGTCGCACCGGGCTTGATCCAGTCGCCCTTGACCATCTGCGGGCGGCCCACGGCGGCCACGACGATATCGGCGCGGCGCACCACATCGGGCAGGTTCTTCGTGCGGCTGTGCGCGATGGTAACGGTGCAGCTTTCGGCCAGCAGCAGCTGCGCCATCGGCTTGCCCACGATGTTCGAACGACCGATGACCACGGCATCGAGGCCCGACAGGTCACCCAGCTTGTCCTTCAGCAGCATCAGGCAGCCGAGCGGCGTGCACGGCACATAACCCGGCTGGCCCACGGCGAGGCGCCCGGCGTTGATCACGTGGAAGCCGTCTACGTCCTTGTCGGGCGCGATGGTGGCGATGATCTTCTGTTCGTCCATGTGCGCCGGGAGCGGCAACTGGACAAGGATGCCATCGACCGCCGGATCGGCATTGAGCCGTTCGACCAGCGCGAGCAGATCGGCCTCGGCGGTGTCGGCGGGCAGCTTGTGCTCGAAGCTCGCCATGCCGGCTTCCAGCGTGCTCTTGCCCTTGGAACGGACATAGACCTGGCTCGCCGGGTCTTCGCCCACCAGCACCACGGCGAGACCTGCCTTGCGGCCGGCCTTCTCCTCGAAGGCGCGAGCAAGATCGCCGACGCGCGCGCGCAAGGTGGCGGCAAAGGCCTTTCCGTCGATAACGGCAGCGGTCATGGGCGAGGTTCCTGTATCAGTAGCCGGACGCGGCAATGCCACGGAGCAGGATCGACAGCAGATTGAGCAGGACGATCAGCACCATCGGCGAAAAGTCGATCTGCCCGGTATCGGGCATCATGCGGCGGATAGGGGCCAACAGCGGTTCGAGAATGGCGTTCAGCGCCTTCCAGATCGCGGCGACGGCATTGTTCTGCATGTTGACGACGTTGAAGGCGATCAGCAGGCCGAGCACGAACTGCACGATCACCACCATGCTGACGATGTTGACCAGATAATCGATCATCTGGACGAGAGTGTAGAGCAGCATGGAACGTCCTCGCACGCGGGATGGATGCGAGGCCCCTTAGAGCATTTTGGCGTGCGGTGGAAACACCTGCGCGACTGGAAAATACGGATGAGTGCGGGCGGGATCAGGGCTCGAGCGTGGTGCTGTCGATATGCCAGCGCACTTGCTCGTCGGTCGCGCCGTCCACGTCATTGACCCGGCGCAGGACGATCTCGCCCCGGAGGATGCGCGAGCCGTCGATGATCCGCACCGGCGCGGTGTAGTAGAGCGAACCCGCCGCGCCTTCCTGTTCACCCCTGTCGATGGTCACCTTGGGGTCGAGCAAGGTCGACCATTTCGCCGCGAAGGCCTTCTCCGACAAGCCGCTGCGTGCGCCGTGATCGCCCCAATAGGCACGCGCCGTGGCCCAGTCGCGGGCTTCCACCGCCTTGCGCCACGCGGCAAGAACTTCGCCCGCATCGCGCGACACCGAAGGCACGCCGGGAGTGCGGATGTCGGCGGTGGGCGTCGGGGCCGGCGAAGGCCCATCCACGACAGCACCGACGCTGGAGCCGACGCTGGCGGCCATGCTTTCCAGCGCCGCGTCCGAAGGGCTGGCGCTGTCGCTCGGCACCGGCGCGGGCCGGTCGCAACCGCTCAGGTTGATGGCGACGGCCGAAGTGAGCGCGGCGGCAAGGGCAAAGCGGATCATGGGGCAGCGACGCCTGCCGCCCGCTTTGGTTCCCGCGGGCGCCGCCGGGATCACGCGCGGATCAGCGTGCCCGCCCCGCGCGAGGTGAAGATTTCCAGCAGCATGGCATGGGGCACGCGACCATCGAGCACGACCGCCGCCTCACACCCGGCCTCCACCGCGTGGACGCAGGTTTCGAGCTTGGGAATCATGCCCCCGCTGATCGTGCCTTCTTCGGCCAGCGCCGTGATGTCGGCGGGCGTAAGGTCGGTGAGGAGGTTCTTGTCCTTGTCGAGCACGCCCGGAACGTCGGTCAGCAGGAACAGGCGCGATGCCCCCAGCGCTGCGGCGATGGCGCCCGCCATGGTATCGGCGTTGATGTTGTAGGTCTCGCCATCCGCACCCACGCCGATCGGCGCGATCACCGGGATCATGCCCGCCGCGCAGACGGTGTCGATGACGGTGGTGTCGATCCGCTCCGGCTCGCCCACGAAGCCGAGGTCGACGACCAGCGGCTCGCCATGGTCTTCGATCGCCTTGGGCGCCTTGGACTGGACCTTGCGGGCCAGCACCATGCCACCGTCCTTGCCCGAAATGCCGATGGCCTTGCCCCCGGCGCGGGCGATCCAGCCCACCAGTTCCTTGTTGATCGCGCCCGCCAGCACCATTTCGGCGACTTCGGCGGTCTGCTTGTCGGTCACGCGCAGGCCATCGACGAAGCGCGATTCGATGCCGAGCGCCTTGAGCATCCGTCCGATCTGCGGGCCGCCGCCATGGACCACCACCGGGTTGATGCCGCAGGCCTTCAACAGCACGATGTCCTGCGCAAAGTCCTCGGCCAGATCGGGATCGCCCATGGCGTGGCCGCCGTACTTCACCACGAAGGTGCGCCCCGCATAGCGCTGCAGGTAGGGCAGCGCCTCGATGAGCGTTTCGGCCTTGTCCAGCATGGACTGGCGATAGGCGTCGGTCTGGTCGATGTTCGTGGCCATAGTCCTCGCGCCCTTACGCACCCGGCAGCGAATTTAAAGCGGAATCGTGATTCAGCCCGTGCCGTCGAGCCAGCGGCCAAGGCACACGAAGGCCCAGATCAGCGGCGGGACCATGATCGTCGAGAGCACCAGCTTGGCGATGATCTGGCCCTCCAGCATCTGCGCCAGGGGCAGCGGATGGCCACTCGCATCGGCCACGCCCCAGAACGACAGGGTGATGAAGATCAGCGTGTCGACCACCTGGCTCAACACGCCAGCAACCCACGCCCGCACGAGCAGCAGGTTGCCGCGCCCACTGGCAAGGCGCGAGAACACCGCAACGTTGAGCGTCTGCGACACACCGTAGGAGACGAGGCCTGCGAACTGCATCCGCGCCCCTTGTCCCAGCAGGCGGGCAAAGGCGTCCTGATCGCTCCAGAAGGGCGCGGGCGGGACGGCGTGGATGACGAACGTGAGCAGCGCCATCGAGACGATCAGCGGCACGAAGCCCAGCCGCACGAGGCGATTGGCCGTGTCCTGTCCGAACAGTTCGGCCACGGCGCTCGCCAGCACAACCAGCAGAAGGAAGGCGAAAATGCCCGATTCGACCGCGAGATCGCCCAGCAGCGGCCAGTGCCCGAGCGAAGCGATCTTCGTGCCCAGCACGCCTGCCAGCACCACCAAGCCGCCATAGAGCAGCGCGAAGGCGAACAGCGAGCGGGGCATGGTGAGGGTTTCGGAAGGGCCTGGCATCACCGCGCGATAGCGGATTTTGACCCCTCGCCAAATCCCGTTTAGGACCGGCTGAAACCAGTTCCCTGCACGGAGCCGCCGACCCGCCGATGCGCGTGATCCTCAGCCTTGCCGGGATGGCCCTCATCCTGCTTTTCGCCGTTGCCCTGTCCTCCAACCGCCGCGCGATCCGGTTGCGGGTGGTCGGCCCAGCCTTCGCGCTGCAGGCGGGGCTTGCGGCGCTGGTGCTCTATTTCCCGCCGGGCAACGCCGCCCTGCAGGGCGCGGCGCATGGGGTGGAGAGCCTGCTGGGCTTTGCGCGCGCCGGGGTGCAGTTCCTGTTCGGCCCGCTCGCCGCGCCCGAGATCGGCGGGCACAGCTTCGCGATCTCGGCGCTGCCGACGATCGTGTTCTTCGCCGCGCTGATCTCGATCCTCTACTACGTGGGGGTGATGCAGCTGGTGATCCGCTGGATCGGCGGCGGGCTGGAGAAGCTGACCGGGATCAGCAAGGTCGAGGCACTGTGCGCGGCATCGAACATCTTTGTCGGGCAGAGCGAGGCGCCGCTGGTGATCCGGCCCTATCTTGCCGGCCTCGCCCCGTCGCAGCTGTTCTGCGTGATGAGCGTGGGCATGGCGGGCGTCGCGGGCACGATCCTGGCCGCTTATGCCGCGATGGGCATCCGCATCGACTACCTCGTCGCCGCCGCGTTCATGTCCGCGCCGGGCGGGGTGCTGATGGCCAAGATCATGATGCCCGACGAACCACCCGCGCCCGCCGGAATCGACGGCGTGCTGCCCGATCCGCACCCCTTGCCCGATGCGATGGACCCTGAGGAAGAGCGACCCGCGAACATCATCATGGCCGCCAGCCAGGGCGCGCAGACCGGCGTGAAGCTGGCCGTCGCGGTGGGCGCGATGGTGCTGGCCTTCGTCGCGCTGGTCGCGCTCGCCAACGGCATGTTCGGCTGGATCGGCGGCTGGTTCGGCCATCCCGACCTCTCGTTCCAGCAGGTGCTCGGCTATGTCTTCGCGCCGGTGTTCCTGCTGCTGGGCGCGCCCGACTGGGCCGAGGCGATGCAGGCGGGCGGGCTGTTCGGGGCCAAGCTGGTGCTGAACGAATTCGTCGCCTTCATCGACCTCGGCAATGCGCAAGGGCTTTCGCCGCACACCGTCGCGATCGTGACCTTCGCGCTGTGCGGCTTTGCCAACTTCAGCTCGATCGCGATCCAGATGGCGGTGACGGGAGGCCTTGCCCCCAACCAGCGCCCGGTGATCGCAAAGCTCGGCCTGCGCGCGCTCGTCGCGGGCGCTCTGTCGAACCTGATGAGCGCCGCGCTGGCCGGGCTGTTCCTCAGCGCCTGAGCGCGGTGTAGCCCTGCCGCGCCAGCAGCGGCAGGCCCATCAGCACGAACGGCGCGACCATGAAGCCCCAGTAGCCGTTGTCCTCGCGCCCCAGCACGGTCAGCGCGGCGAGGAAGCCGGCGCTGCCGATCGCGGCGATGCGCTCGCGCTCGCGCCCCCAGCGCAGCATCGCAGCGAGCGAGGCCGCGACGGTTGCCAGCAGCAGCCAGCCGGGCAGCGGATAGAGCGCGAGGTTGCGGCGCAGCGCGTCGATGACCAGCGTCAGACCCTGGAAGCGCACCCAGCCGGGCGAGGCGACATCGGCGGCGGTGACCTGCGCGGCGGCGAAGTGGGCGTGGACCATCCACAGCGCACCCGCCCCTGCGATGGCCGCGCAGCTCATGGCCGCCAGCTTCCAATCGCGCTTCCACAAGGCGACGAGAACCATCGCCGCCAGCCACGCCAGCGCTGTTTCGCGCACCAGCACGGCGGCGAAGGCGAGCAGGACCATCAGCGCCGGCTGCCGATGCGCGCAGAGCGCGAGCAGGACGAGCAGCACGCTCCATTGTTCGTGCAGATAGGCCGCACCGGGGAAGAACGCGCCGAACAGGCCCGCCAGCACCAGGGCGATCGCGGCCAGCGCTTCTGGCGAGGTCCGGTCCGACAGCGTGCGGCGCAGCGCGATCAGCGCGACGAACAGCAGCCCCCACAGCGCGGCGGTGCGCGCCTTGGTCGTTGGCAGTAGCGCGAGGCCATAGGCCAGCGTCGGCGGGCGCACGGCCAGCGCGGGGCGCACCGGGTAGTCGCGCGCGCGCTGTTCCGTGATCGTGGCGGGGTAGAACCCTTCGCCTGCGCGCACCCGCTCGGTGACGGCGCGGTAGAGTTCCTGATCGACCAGCACGCCATCCGCTTTCGGCGCACCGGCTTGAGCAGGGGCGGCCTGCGCCGGGACGGCGAGCAGGGCGAACAGCGCCAGCACCAGCAAACGCAACGCCCCCCGCCCCATCGTCAGATTTCCCGTTTCAGATCGTAGAGCAGATCGAGCGCGGCGCGCGGGGAGAGCGAATCGATGTCCACCGCGTTCAGCTTGTCGCGCAGGGCGTCGACCTTTTCCTCCGCCGCCTCGATCGCGGCGGCGAACAGCGGCAGGTCGCCGAGGCCCGCGGCGAGGCCCCCGGTCGCGGCGCGGCCCTTCTCCAGCTTGTCGAGGACCGCCTTGGCGCGCTTGACGACCGGTGCGGGCACCCCGGCAAGGCGCGCGACGGCAAGGCCGTAGCTCTTGTCCGCAGGGCCTTCGGCCAGTTCATGTAGCAGGACCAGATCGCCCTTCCACTCGCGCGCGCGAACGTGGTGGAGCGAGAGCGCGGGGCAGGTTTCGGCCAGCCGCGCCAGTTCGTGGTAGTGCGTGGCGAACAGGCAGCGGCTGCGGTTCACTTCGTGCACCGCCTCGGCCACGGCCCACGCCAGCGCGAGGCCATCGTAGGTCGAGGTGCCGCGCCCCACTTCGTCGAGGATGACGAAGCTGCGCTCGGTCGCCTGGGACAGGATCGCGGCGGTCTCGACCATCTCGACCATGAAGGTTGAGCGCCCGCGCGCGAGGTTGTCGGCAGCGCCGACACGGCTGAACAGGCGGTCGACAAGGCCCACCGTGGCGCGTTCCGCGGGCACGAAGCCCCCCGCCTGCGCCAGCAGCACGATCAGCGCGTTCTGGCGTAGGAAGGTCGATTTACCGCCCATGTTGGGGCCGCCGATCAGCCAGAGCCGGTCGTCGGAAGACAGTGCGCAGTCGTTGGCGACGAAGCGTTCGCCTTTGGCGCCAAGCGCCGCTTCGACCACGGGATGGCGTCCGCCGACGATCTCGAGGCTGGGCTCGTCCACCACGCGCGGCAGGGTCCAGCCGCCCTCGGCAGCGCGTTCGGCCTGCCCGGCGGCAACATCCAGCCGGGCGAGCGCGGCGGCGGTGGCGGCGATGGCCTCGCGGCGTTCGACGGCTTGGCCCACCAGATCCTCGAAGTGCGCTTCCTCCGCCGCGAGCGCATGGCCGCCCGATTCGGCGATGCGGCTGGCTTCCTCGTGCAGCGCCAGCGCGTTGAAGCGCACCGCGCCCGCCATGGTCTGGCGGTGGGTGAAGCCCGAATCGGGCTGCATCAGGCGGTCGGCATGGCGGGCCGGAACCTCGATGAAGTAGCCCAGCACGCCGTTGTGCCGGATCTTGAGCGCGGAAACGCCGGTTTCGTCGCGGTATTTCGCTTCGAGCGCGGCAATCGTGCGGCGCGAATTGCCCGACGCGCGGCGCAATTCGTCGAGCGCAGCGTCGTAGCCTTCGGCGATGAAGCCGCCCTGCGCGCGCTCGGTCGGCGGCGCGGGGACGAGCGCGCGGGCGTAGAGATCGACCAGCGCGCCATGGCCGCCGAGCGCAGGGACCAGCGCATCGGCGAGCACCGGCCGGTCACCGCGCGCAAACAGCAGCTCGCGCAGGCGCAGCGCTTCGGACAGGCCATCGCGCAACTGGCCGAGATCGCGCGGGCTGCCGCGCCCCGCGACCAGACGCCCGAGCGCACGGCCCACGTCGGGCGCCGCGCGCAGGATCGCGCGCACGTCGCCGCGCAGCAGGGGATCATCGTGGAGCCAGCTGACCAGCTCGAGCCGCTGGCGGATCGCTTGCGGATCGGTCAGCGGGGCCGAAAGGTCTTCGGCCAGCAGCCGCGCGCCCGCCCCGGTGACGCAGCGGTCGACCGCTTCGACCAGACTGCCCTTGCGCCCGCCGGTGGTGCTGGCGAGAATTTCGAGACTGGCGCGCGTTGCCTCGTCCATCGCCATGTGGCCGCCCGGCTCGCGCACCACGGGCGGCAGCAGGAACGGCAGCTTTCCGCGCCCCGCATGGTCGAGGTAGTCCACCAGCCCGCAGGCGGCGGCGAGCATCGCCCGGCTGAACTGGCCAAAGCCATCGAGCGTGGAAACGCCGTGCAGCTCTTTCAGCCGCGCCTCGCCACGCCCCGAATCGAAGCTGCGCGCCGGGCGCGGCACGATATCCAGGGGTGCTTCGTCCCAGTCTTCGGGTGCGACGATCTCGCTCGCACCCAGGCGTGCGAGTGCGGCGCCGATGGCCTCGGGCGCGCATTCCTCCAGCTCCATGCGGCCGGTCGAGATGTCGCAGGCGGCGATGCCCACAACCCCGCGCACCCCGCAGATCGCGGCCAGCACGTTGGCGCGGCGCGGTTCCAGCAGGGCTTCCTCGGTCAGCGTCCCCGCCGTCACGAAACGCACGATATCGCGCGCGACCAGCGCCTTGGAGCCGCCGCGCTTCTTCGCTTCCTCAGGGCTTTCGACCTGTTCGGCGATGGCCACGCGGCAGCCCGCCTTGATCAGCCGGGCGAGGTAGCCTTCGGCCGAATGCACCGGCACGCCGCACATCGGGATCGGCGCGCCGCCGTGTTCGCCCCGGCTGGTCAGCGCGATGTCGAGCACCTGTGCAGCCACCTTCGCATCGTCGAAGAACAGCTCGAAGAAGTCCCCCATCCGGTAGAACAGGAGGCAGTCGGCGGCTTGCGCCTTGAGCGCAAGATATTGCGCCATCATCGGAGTTGGGGCATTAGGCGTCACGACGCTGGTGGCTAGACCAGACGCGCCCGTTTCTCAAACCACCGTCGCCGGATATCGACAAGTTCCGGCCAAGCGCACAGGGGCTCGCAAAAGGGCTGATGCAGGTCCGCGACAAATCCTTTTCGTCCGTCGTGCGCGCGCTGTGGGATCGCGCCGGTGCGCTGCCGTGGCTGAGCGGGCCGGGCATCGTGCTGCTGGTACTGGCGATCTGCCTACCCTTCGCGCTGGTCGAAGTGCCACCGCTGATCGACGTGCCGGGCCACATGGGCGCCGCCGCGATCGAGGCCGCCGGGCCGGGCAATCCGCTGGAAAAGTACTTCAGCTGGAAGTGGGTGTTCACCCTGAACATCGGTGGCGGCGTGCTGATGAAGGTGCTGGGCGCGCAGTTCGGCATCCTTGCCGCCGGATGGTGGAGCACGGTGCTGGCGACCGGCCTGTTCGCGGGCGGCTGCCTGTGGACCATCCGCGTGCTCAATCCCAAGGGTGGGCACGGCGCGGCCTGGGCGCTGATGTTCGTGTTCAGCTTCCCGCTGCTGACCGGCTTTCTCAACTATATTCTCGCAACCGGCATTTCACTGACCGCGTTCGCCGCCTCGGTGTGGCTGGAGCGCAAGCCGAAGCAGCGCGCGGCGCTGCTGATCGCGGCGCAGCCGGTGGCGATGCTGTGCCATGCCATCGGCGGCATGCTGCTGGCGCTGCTGGTCGGCGCGAACGCCGTCGGGCGCGAGATCGACCGCCTGCCGCGCGGCTGGTGGAAGCCCTCGATCGCCCGCACGCTGGTGCGCGAACTGGGGTGGAAGGACATCGCCTGGCGGCTGTGGCTGCTGTGCTGGCCGCTGCTGGCAACGATCGTGACGATGGTGCTGTGGAAGTACCTTTCGCCCGAGCCTGTGCGCAGCCTCAACAAGTGGCGCTGGGATCAGAAAGCCTGGTATCTGGTGCTGACGCTGCGCGACCAGTCCAAGCTGCTCGACGGCACGACGACCGCGCTGTGCATCGGACTGGTGCTGTTCGGCTGGGCGCTTGGCGCGCGGTGGAAGTGGCAGCTCGGCCTGCCCGGCCTGCTCGTGTTCCTGCTGTTCCTGGCGATCCCCAGCGACATCAATGGCAGCGCCTTCGTCGATGTGCGCTTGCTGCCGGTCGCCGCCATGCTGGCGCTGGGCCTGCAGGACTGGAGCGAGGCGGGCGAACGGCGCGCGCGCATCATCGCGACGGCGGGCATGCTGCTGCTGGCGGTGCGGCTGGTGGTCACCGGCGCGAGCTTTGCCGACTACGCGCAGGACTATCGCAAGCAGCTGGCGGCGCTCCACCATGTCGAGCCGGGCAGCCGCGTGCTCGCTTTCGTGGAACATTCCTGCCTGGAAGAATCGTGGCGCAACACCCGGCGCGACCACCTCGCCAGCCTGTCGAGCCTCTATCGCCAGGCCTGGGTCAACGACAACTGGGCCGTGCCGGGGCTGCACATGGTGATCCCGCGCTTCCGCCCCGGCCGCAACTTCGCCGCCGACCCGTCGGAGTTCGTGTGGTCGCCCCGCTGCGCCGGTCGCCGGATGCGCACCGTCGATTATGCGCTGAGCAAGGCGCCGATCGAGCGGGTCGATTACGTGTGGCTGATCGACACCGGCTTGCCCAGCAATCCCGACCCCCGGCTCCAGCTCGTGTGGCAGGAAGGGCGCAGCCTGCTGTTCCAGGTCCGTCCACTGGGGTTCCCGACGTGGAAGCCCAAGGACTTCTAGCCGCAACCTTCTTGCGCAATACGCAATCGCAGTATCGAAAAATGCGTTGCATCGCCGCCTTGACGTAGCGGTTCAGGTCGGACAGTGCCGTTTCGACTTTCGACAACGCGCCAAAATATCAGGGGGGACTCATGTCCGAGGAAAGCAACGTCCGCTTCACCGAGCGCGAGGCGCTTTTCTACCACAACACGATCCGCCCCGGTAAGATCGAGATCATCGCCAGCAAGCCGATGGCGACGCAGCGTGACCTCAGCCTCGCCTATTCGCCCGGCGTCGCCGTGCCGGTGCGCGCCATCGCCGACGATCCCGCCACCGCCTACGACTACACTGCCAAGGGCAACCTCGTCGCGGTGATCTCGAACGGGACCGCCATCCTCGGCATGGGCAACCTCGGCGCGCTTGCGTCGAAGCCGGTGATGGAAGGCAAGGCGGTGCTGTTCAAGCGCTTCGCCGACGTCGATTCGATCGACATCGAACTCGCCACCGAAGATCCGCAGGCGTTCATCGAAGCGGTGGCGCTGATGGAGCCGAGCTTTGGCGGCATCAACCTTGAAGACATCAAGGCACCCGAATGTTTCATCATCGAACAGGCGCTCAAGGAACGCCTCAAGATCCCGGTGATGCACGATGACCAGCACGGCACCGCAATCATCTCGGCCGCTGGCCTGCTCAATGCCTGCTACCTGACGGGCCGCAAGCTCGACGAGGTCAAGGTGGTGGTCAACGGCGCGGGCGCAGCAGCGATCGCCTGCACCGCGCTGATCAAGGCCATGGGCGTGCGCCACGAAAACGTGATCATGTGCGACACCAAGGGCGTGATCTATCCGGGCCGCGAAAACGTCGACCAGTTCAAGTCGGCGCATGCGGTGATGACCGACAAGCGCACGCTGGCCGAAGCCATGGTCGGTGCCGACATCTTCCTCGGCCTGTCGGTCAAGGGCGCGGTGACGCAGGACATGGTGCGTTCGATGGCGCCGCAGCCGATCATCTTCGCGATGGCCAATCCCGATCCCGAGATCACCCCGCCCGAGGCCAAGGCCGTGCGCCCCGACGCGATCGTGGCAACGGGCCGTTCGGACTATCCGAACCAGGTCAACAACGTGCTGGGCTTCCCCTTCATCTTCCGCGGTGCGCTCGACGTGCGGGCGACCGCGATCAACGAAGAGATGAAGATCGCCGCCGCCAGCGCCATCGCCGAACTGGCGCGCGAGCCGGTGCCGGAAGAAGTGGCCGCGGCCTATGGCCAGAACCACACTTTCGGGCTCGACTACATCATCCCCGCCCCGTTCGATCCGCGCCTGATGGAAGTGGTCTCGTCCGCCGTCGCCCGTGCGGCGATGGAAACGGGCGTGGCGCAGAAGCCGATCGAAGATTTCGCGGCCTATCGCACCAGCCTCAAGGCGCGGCTCAATCCGACGACCGCTGTGCTGACCCGCGTGTTCGAACAGGCGCGCGAGAACCCCAAGCGCGTGGTCTTCGCCGAAGCCGAAAACGAAGTGGTGCTGCGCGCCGCGATCCAGTTCAAGGACTTCGGCTATGGCACGCCGGTGCTGGTGGGGCGCACCCAGCCGGTGCTCGACAAGCTCAACGAACTGGGCGTGGCCGACGCCGATTCGTACGAGATCCACAACTCTGCCGTCTCGCCGCTGGTGCCCGAGATGGTCGCCTACCTCTACGAGCAGCTGCAGCGCCGCGGCTTCCTGGAACGCGACGTCCGCCGCATGGTCAACCAGGACCGCAACGTCTTTGCCTCGCTGCTGGTCGCGCTGGGCCATGGCGATGCGCTGATCACCGGCATGACGCGCACGTTCGCGCAGTCGATGAAGGAAGTGCGCCAGGTCCTGCACCCCAAGCCCGGCCACCTGCCCTTCGGCATTCACCTGATGGTCGCCAAGAACTACACCGTGTTCCTGGCCGACACGACCGTGAACGAGCGCCCCTCGGCCGAGGATCTCGCCCACATCGCGATCGAGACGGCTGCGGTGGCCAAGCGCATGGGCCACGAACCGCGCGTGGCGTTCCTGTCGTACTCCACCTTCGGCAATCCTTCGGGCAAGTGGCTGGACAACATTCGCGGGGCGGTCTCCATCCTCGACGAAAAGAACCCCGGTTTCGAATACGAAGGCGAAATGGCGCCCGATGCCGCGCTCAACCCCAAGGTCATGGCGAACTATCCGTTCTGCCGCCTTTCGGGCCCGGCCAACGTGCTGATCATGCCGGGGCTGCAATCGGCCAACATCTCGGCCAAGCTGCTGCGCGAACTGGCGGGCAACGCGGTGATCGGGCCGATGCTGATCGGCATGGAAAAGCCGGTGCAGGTCGCGCCGATGACCGCGATCGCGCCCGACATCCTGACGCTTGCCGTGCTGGCGGCGGCGGGGATCGCGGGCTGATGCGCACGGCGGCGGGTCCGGGCTGACGCGGCCATGGACACGCCGCCTTCCGTTGTGGTGAGTGTCGCGCTTTCGGCGCTGGCGATGACCGCGATCGTGGCGGTGCGCTATCTGGCCACGTCGGGCCTGTTCGCGGGCCTGACCCGCAAGGTCCGGCCGGGCCACTACAAGGGCCTGGAAGCGCAGATGCGCGCCGAGATCGCCTGGAGCCTCGTCTCCTGCCTGATCTATGGCGTGCCGGCCGGCGTGGTCGCGTGGGGCTGGCAGCAACGCGGCTGGACGAAGATCTATACCGATCCTGCCGCTTACCCGCTGTGGTGGCTGCCGCTGTCGCTGCTGGCCTACCTGTTCCTGCACGATACCTGGTTCTACTGGACGCACCGCTGGATGCACCGCCCGGCGGTGTTCCGCCGCATCCATGCGATCCACCACGCCAGCCGCCCGCCGACGGCGTGGGCTGCGATGAACTTCCATCCGGTCGAGGCCGCGCTGGTCGGGCTGCTGATCCCGGCGCTGGTCTTCGTCATCCCGATCCATGTCGGGATGCTGGGGCTGGTGCTGCTGGTCATGACGGTGATGGGGGTGACCAACCACATGGGCTGGGAAATGTTTCCCGCCTGGCTCGTTCATGCGCGGGCAGGGCGGTGGCTGATATCCGCAAGCCACCACCACCGCCATCACGAGCAGTATCGGTGCAATTACGGCCTGTACTTCCGCTTCTGGGATCGCTTGTGCGGCACCGACAAGGGACTTTCCGCGCCATGAAGATCCTGCCTCTGCCGTTTGCGTTGCTGGCCGGGCTGCCCCTGGTGCTGGGCGCCACATCTCCTGCCCGCTCGTCGGTGGAAGTGACGGTCGATGGCCTGCGTTCGGGCAAGGGGCTGGTGCAGGTGTGCCTGACCGCCGATGCGAAGACCTTCCCCGACTGCCAGAAGGATTCAGGCGCACGGCATCTGTCTGTCCCTGCGCGTGACGGGGAAACCGTGACCTTCCACGACGTTGTTCCGGGGCGCTATGCCGTGGCGCTGTTCCACGACGAGAACGGCAATGGCCGGATGGACAAGATGATGATGATCCCCAAGGAAGGCTATGGATTCTCGCGCGACGCGCCGGTGCGCTTCGGCCCGCCGAGCTTCCGCGCAGCCGCGCTCGTGGTGGGGGAAGCTCCCCTGCGCACCGCGATCAAGGTCCGCTACCTGCTGTGACCGGGCGTCCGTGACCATGGGGGCGCCTCCCCGGCCCGGCGGGGCGCTGGCACCGTTCCGCTACCCTGCATTCCGCGCCATCTGGACGGCCAACCTGTTTTCCAATGTCGGCTCGATGATCCAGTCGGTCGCCGCCGCCTGGCTGATGACCGACCTCACGCGCAGTCACGTCCTCGTCGCGCTGATCCAGGCGTCGGCGACGATCCCCATCCTGCTGCTGGGCGTGTTCGCAGGCGCGATCGCCGACAATTTCGACCGCCGCCGCGTGATGCTGTGGGCACAGACCGGGATGCTGGTCGTCTCGGCCGTGCTGGCCGCCCTGGGCTACGCCGGGTGGCTCACGCCCCATCTGCTGCTTGCCCTGACGCTGATGGTGGGCATGGGCACGGCGTTGAACGGTCCGGCCTGGCAAGCCTCTGTCCGCTTGCAGGTGGGGCGCGAGGACCTGCCACAGGCGATCGCGCTCAATTCGATCGCGTTCAACCTGGCGCGCAGCGTGGGTCCGGCGCTGGGCGGCGTGCTGATCTCGCTATGGAGCGTCAGCCTCGCCTTCGCGCTCAACGCGGTGAGCTATGTCGGGATGATCGCGGTGCTGCTGGCGTGGCGGCCTGAAGCTCCCCCGCCGCAGCGTCAGCCGATGCTGGGCTCGATCCGCGTGGGCCTCTCGTTCTGCTGGTCCTCCGCGCCGATCCGCAAGGTGCTGCTGCGGGGCCTGTGCTTCGGCCTCGGCGTAGCAGGCTTTCAGGCACTGATGCCAACGGTCGTGCGCGGCATGCTGCACGGCACCGAGCTCGACTACGGCCTCATGTTGGGCGCGTTCGGCATCGGCTCGATCCTGACCGCGTTGTGGGTCAGCAAGGCGCGTCGCCGCTTCGGCAGCGAAAACGTGGTCAGCGCTGCGACCGTGGCCTTTGCGATGGCGCTGCTGTCGATCTCGCTGGCGCACAGCCTGCCCCACGCCATGGCCTCGGCCTTCCTCGGCGGCGCAGGCTTCGTCTCGGCAATGACCAGCCTCAACGTCGCGATGCAATTGCGCTCGCCCGAGGCGATTCTGGGGCGCTGCCTGGCGATCTACCAGGCGGTCACCTTCGGGGGCATGGCGCTGGGCGCATGGATCTGGGGCAGCCTTGCCGACATGGCGGGCCAGCCCGTCGCGCTGCGGACCGCCGCCGCATGGACCGCCGCGACGCTTGCGCTGCGCCTGATCGCGCCTATGCCGACCCGCGAACAAGGACGCATCGATTCGGTAGAGGAGCCAGAGGCCCATGCAAACGTCGCCCGCCGCTGATCATCGGCCCCTGCGCTCGCTGCTCTACATGCCCGCCAGCAACCGCCGCGCGATCGAGAAGGCGCGGGGGCTGGACGCCGATGCGGTGGCGCTCGATCTGGAGGACGCCGTCGCGCCCGAGATGAAGGTTGAGGCGCGCGAAATTCTGGTGGCCGAGCTGACGGCGGGCGGCTTCGGCCATCGCCGCATGGTCGGGCGGATCAACGCGCTGGCAACGCCGTGGGGCCACGACGACCTGGCCGCGCTGGCTGCCGCGCCGCTCGATGCGCTGCTCGCGCCCAAGGTGGATGACGCCGACGATGTGGTCGCGCTCTCGCAGGCGATGGACGCGGCAGGCTATGCCCCCAACGTGGCGCTGTGGGTGATGATCGAGACACCGCGCGCGATCCTGGCGCTGGAACGCATCGCCGCCTGTGCCGGCACCACGCGCCTTGCCGCTTTCGTGCTCGGCCTCAACGATCTCGCCAAGGATACCGGCATGGCGCAGTTGCCCGGCCGCGCGGTGTTCGTGCCGGTGCTGTCCCAGGCGATCATGGCAGCACGCGCCAACGGCCTCGCCCTGCTCGACGGCGTGTGCAACGCAATCGACGACCCCGCCCGGCTCGAAGCCGAATGCACGCAGGCGCGCGACTTCGGCATGGACGGCAAGACGCTGATCCACCCCAGCCAGATCGAGGTCGCCAACCGCGTGTTCGCCCCTTCCGAATCGGACCTGGCCGATGCGCGAGCGATCGTCGCAGCCTTCGCAGCGCCTGAAAACGCAGGGCGCGGCGCGTTGCGCGTCAACGGCAAGATGGCCGAACTGCTCCATGCTGAAATGGCCAAGCGCCTGATTGCAAAGGCAGAAGCCATCGCTGCACGCTGAGCCTCCGACCTGAGGGGAAAGTTGCGGCGCAACTTAAAGATTCCTTTACCACGTTGCGCCAGAAGGGTCCCGACAGGTTCCAGGGATTCCTTGCGATGGACGACTACCGCGGCTTCGACACAGAGCGTCAGGACTACGAACTGGCCGAAGACGACCATCCGATCGAATCGCCGCCCCCTGCCGTGGGGCAGGACGAGCGCCGGATGCAGGTGCGCGCCTACAACTTCTGGGCGAGCCTGCTGGGCACCGGGCCGTTCCCGCCGGTCGCCAGCCTGCTCGATGGCAAGCTGCCCGACTTCGCCCCCAATTCGGTGCTGCTGCGCTTCGATCGCGGCATGGACGATCCGGCAATCGCCATTCTCGGCCAGACGCTGGCCGAAGAGTGCGGCGCGCAAGGCGTGCTCAAGCGCCTGAGCGACGTTCCGGGCCGCTCGCTGCTCTCGCGCATCACCGACCACTACCTGCAGATCATCGCCAACCAGGCGCCGATCGGGTTCGAGGCGGAGTTCGTCAACCAGCGCGGGCGCACGATCCTCTATCGTGGCATCCTGCTGCCGTTCACCTCGAACGGCAACGCGATCGACTACATCTATGGCGTGATCAACTGGAAGGAAGTGGCCGACCGCGCCGTGACCGACGAGCTTCTGCTCGAGATCGGCCAGGCGCTGGAGCCCCGGCCCGACGCGCGCCGCAAGGCGGGTCGCGCTGCCGAACCGCTGGCCGAATGGGCCGATGGCCCGGCCATGCTGGACCTGCCGCCGCTCGACCTCGCTGACTTCGACGCCGAGATCCTGCCCTTCCCCGAAGCGCTCGACGAGGGCGACTTCGCCGCCGCACCGCTGCCGGGCCCTGCCTTCGGCCTAGCGGCGCAAGGCCCGCACGAGGAAGTGCCCGCCACGCTGGCCGACTGGCTGTCGTCCGCGCGCGAACTGGCCAAGCTCGCCAATTCGAGCGAGGACCGTACCCGCAGCGCGCTCTATGCCGCGATTGGCCGTGCCTGGGATTGTGCGCTCGCCGCGCAGGCCTGCCCGCAGGACTATCGCCGCATGGTCGAGGAAGCCGGGCTGACGATGCAGGAGCGCGCGCCGCTGACCCCGCTGGTGAAGCTCGTGTTCGGCGCGGACTACGACAAGACACGCCTTACCGAATATGCCACCGCGCTCGGCCATGCGCAGCGCATCGGCCTTGGCCGGGGCGAACTGGGGCGTTTCCTTGCCGAAGCGCCGGGGGGGCTGAAGGGCGTGGTTGCGCTCGAACGCCGGTTGCGCCGCGAAGAAGGCGGGCGCGATCGGCTCGATCCGCACGAAGCGATCGCAGAGGACCTGCGCGCGCTGCCGGCCACGCCGCTGGTCGAGCTGCCGAAAGCAGGCGCCGAATTCGCGCTCGTCATGGTCCGCCGCCTGCCTTCGGGCGACGTGGTGCTGGTGGGCGAAGTCTCGGATGACCTGCCGCTGTTCGAACGCGCCGCGCGTCGGCTTGTGGGATAGGGCCGTGTCCTGCTAGCCCGGTGCAATGACGTCGGGCAGGCAGGATCGGAAACGCGTGGCACTTCCCCAGATCGGCTGGCTCGGCTGGACCGGGCTCAGCCTGCTGCTGCTCGCGCTCGTCGGCTTCGTCGCCGTGCGCCATGCGCTCGAAACCAACGCGGTCGCCGTGCTCGATGGCGCGGACAAGCTGCTGCGCGGCGGTGACGGAACGATCCGGCAGGTCGCGGCGGCGCGCTATGGCACAGACCCCGAACAGAAAATCGAGATGTTCGTGCCGGCCAATGCGCGCGGCCCCCTTCCGGTGGTGGTGTTCATCCCCGGCGGCGGCTGGCGTTCGGGCGATCCGCACGATTATCGTTTCATCGCCCGCGCGCTGGCGCCACAAGGCTATGCCGTGGTGCTGGCAGGCTATCGCCTCAACCATCATGGTCGCTTCCCGGTGATGCTGGAAGACGGCGCGATGGCGCTGCGCTGGGTGGCCGACCATGCCGCCGCGCACGGCGGCGATCCGGCGCGGGTGGTGCTGATGGGCCATTCCGCAGGGGCCTATAACGCGGCGATGCTCGCGCTCGACCGGCGCTGGCTGGCGCATCAGCGGCTGTCCGCCGACGCCCTGCGCGGCGTGGTGGGCCTCTCGGGCCCCTACGACTTCTATCCCTTCGATGATTCGGCCACCATCGCCGCCTTCGGTCATGCGCCAAACCCGGAGGACACCCAGCCGATCGCCCATGTGCGCGGCGATGCGCCGCCGATGCTGCTGCTCCATGGCCGCGACGATACCCGCGTACGCCCGCGCAACTCCGTTGCGCTCGCCCGCGCGCTGACGGCAGCAGGCGCGCCGACCCATGCCGTGCTGCTCGACGGCATGGGCCACGAAGCCGTGATCATGGCCTTCGCCCGGCCCTTCACGCGCGATGCCCGCCCGATGGACGCCGTGCTGGGCTTCCTTGCCAAAGTCACCGCTTCACCCACGGTTCAGGCGGCGGGGCGATAAGCCTTGCGCGACGTGAAGCCTTTCCTCGCCCGCCTCGTCTCGCTCGCCTCGGCGCTCGCTTTGACGATCCAGCCGGTCGCCGCGCAAGCGGTGCTGCGCGATGCCGAAACCGAAGCGCTGTTCCGCGACATGTCCGCCCCGATCATCGCGGCGGCGGGGCTCGATCCGAAGAACGTCGACATCATCCTGCTGAACGACGGCACGATCAACGCGTTCGTCGCGGGGGGCCAGGCGATCTACATCCATTCGGGGCTGATCGGCGCGGCCGACAACGTGGGCGAGGTGCAAGGCGTGATCGCGCACGAACTGGGCCACATCACCGGTGGCCACGTCATCAGCGATGCGGGATCCAAGCCGGCCACCGGCATCACCCTGCTCAGCCTGTTGCTGGGCGCGGCGGCGGCGGCGGCGGGCGCGACCGAGGCGGGGATGGCGGTGTTCATGGGCGGCCAGCAGGCCGCGCTCGGCAAGTACCTCGCCTTCAGCCGCAGCCAGGAATCGAGCGCGGACGCTGCGGGCGCGCAGTACCTGTCGAAGGCCGGTATCTCGGGGCGCGGCTCGATCGACTTCTTCAAGAAGCTGCAGAGCCAGGAATTCCGCTACGGCTTCAAGCGCGACGCCGATGCCGAATTCTACAGCACCCACCCGATGACCTCGGACCGCCTGACCACCTTGCAGGACACCTACGAGCACGACCCTGCGTGGGGCAAGCCAGCGGACCCGGCGCTGCAGGCCCGCTTCCTGCGCGTGAAGGCCAAGCTCTATGGCTACCTGGCCGAGCCGCAATCGACGCTGACCGCCTATCCCGAATACCTGACCGATAGCCCGGCGCGCTATGCGCGCGCCTATGCCTTCCACAAGGAGGCGTTTCTCGACAAGGCGCTGGGCGAGACCGACGCACTGCTGGCGCAGACGCCGAACGATCCTTACGCGCTCGAACTGAAGGGGCAGATCCTGCTCGAATCGGGTCGCCCGCGCGATGCGCTCGATCCGCTGCGCCGTGCGACCCAATTGAGCGGCAATGCCCCGCTGATCGCCACCACCTTTGGCCACGCCCTGCTCGCGACCGAGGACCACGCAAACTATCCCGAAGCGGAGAAGGTGCTCAAGAACGCGGTGGCGCGCGACCGCGAGAACCCGTTTGCCTGGTATCAGTTGGGCGTCGTCTACGAAGCGCAAGGTGACACAGCGCGCGCGCGCCTTGCCAGCGCCGAACAGCAGTTGATGGAACTGAACCTGACCGAAGCGGTACGCAGTGCCGAAGCTGCCGAAGCCGCGCTGCCCAAGGGTTCGCCCGATTGGTTGCGCGCGCAGGACATCGCCATGTCGGCGCGCGCGATGATTGAGCGCCGCGGCAAGAAGAAGTAGCGCTTCCCGCATGACCACCTCAGCCTTCCGCTCCGCGCTTGTCTTCGCCCTGCCTGCAGCCCTTCTCGGCGTCGCCGGAGGTTGGTGGCTGCAGGCTCGCACACCCGCTGCGATCGGCGGCAGCAACCGCGCCGCGATCGAAGGCGTGGTGCGCGACTACATCCTCGACCACCCCGAAATCCTGCCCGAAGCGATGGACCGGCTGCAGGCACGCGAGAATCAGGCCCGGCTTGCCCCCATGCGCGGCGCGCTGGAAACGCCCTTCCCCGGCGCAGTGCTGGGCAACCCGGCAGGCAAGGTCACGCTGGTCGAATTCACCGACTTCGCCTGCACCTACTGCCGCAAGAGCGTGGAGGACGTGGCCGCGCTGATCCGCGCCAATCCCGATCTGCGCGTGGTCGTGCGGGAACTGCCGATCATCGCGCCGGAAAGCGAGCCCGCCGCGCGCATGGGCCTCGCCGCAGCCGCGCAGGGGAAATACGCCGCCTTTCATCAGGCAATGTTCGCAGGGCCGCGCCCCAGCGCCGAGAGCATCGCCGCCGCCGCGCGCGCCGCCGGGGTCGATCCGGCTGCAGCGCAGACCTTCGCCGGGCGCGACGAGGTAAGCAAGGAGCTGGAGCGCAACCTCGGCTTCGCGCGCCAGTTGGGCGTCAACGGCACCCCTGCTTGGGTGATCGGCAAGGACATGATCGCAGGCGCGGTCGGGCAGGACCGTCTGCAACAGGCCATCGATGCTGCGCGCAAGGGCTGAGCGCTGGCTGGCCGCGCTGGGGCTAGCATTGGCCGCCGCGCCATCGGTGGCCCGCCCGGTGGACGGTCTGCAAGTGGCCGATGCCGAAGTGCAGTCGGTCGGCTGGAAACTCGCCCACGCCAATGCCCGCTTCTGCAAGCGCGCGGCCCCGGGAATCGGCCTGCTGTTGCAGGATGCGCGCACTTTCGAAGACCCCGCCGCCGCCCGTGCCGTCTACGGCCTGTCCGGCGACATCGCGGTCGGCGCCGTCGCCGACGATGGCCCGGCTGCCCGCGCGGGGCTGCAGGCCAACGACACGATTGTCGCCATCGCTGGCGAGGAGGTGGGCCCGCCGCTGCCCGGCAAGGACCGCTGGACCCGCCTGTTCGCCCTCCAGACGCGCATGGAGACGGCCGTCGCCGACAAGGGCGCGGTTACGCTGACGCTCGCGGGTGGGCGCACCATCACCATCACCGGAGAGCCTGCCTGCCGCGTGCGCTTCCTGCTGGACGACGGTGGCGGCAACGCCAGTTCCAGCCGCGACGACGTGCGCGTCGGGCGCGGGCTCTACAATACGACGAAAGGTGACGATGCGCTGCTGGCGGCCATCGTCGCGCACGAACTGGCCCACGCAGCGCTCGACCACCAGACCACGCTCGAAGCAGCATCCTCCAACGCGGTCGTGCGCCAGACCGAACGCGAGGCCGACCGGCTCGCAGTCTGGCTGCTCGCCAACGCGGGCTATCCGCCCGAGGCGGAGGAACGGCTGATGCGCACGGTGATCGCGCGGCGGCAGTTCCTGATCGGATCTTCAAGCCACGGTGGCTGGCGTACCCGCGCCGCCGATATCCATGCCGAGCTGGCCGCGCTCGCCGCCGCGCCCGACGCGGACTGGCCGCTGCGCTTCAAGCGCAACGTCGCGCCCTGAAAAGCTCAGGGCCTGGACATCAGGCCGGAACAGGCAGTGGCCTCCGGCTGAGCGGCATTTCCATCACACGCCGAAGGATCGGCTCGAAGAACGATAGCGGCAGCGTGTCATAATCCGGATCGAACGCCGACTGGTCGTACCTGGCGCAGAACTCCGCGCAGGCCGCGTAGAACGGATGATCGCGGAACTTGTCGCGCAGGTTCCGGTCCATGCCGAGGAAGTGGAAGTAGTAGTACCCCTGGAACGCGCCGTGGTTCTGGCAGATCCAGTGTTCCTCCTCGGTCACGAAGGGCTTGAGGATCGCGGCTGCAACCTCGGGATGGTTGTAGGTGCCAAGCGTGTCGCCGATATCGTGCAGCAGCGCCATCGCCACGTAAGTCTCGCCGCGCCCGTCGCGATGCGCGCGCGTGGCGCATTGCAGGCTGTGGGTCAGCCGGTCGACGGGAAAGCCACCGAAATCGCCGTCGAGCAGCTTCAGGTGGGCCAGCACGCGATCGGCAAGGCCGGTGGCGAAGGCGTTGTAATCGCGCGCGATGATCGCCCAATCCTCCTTCGTGCCCTCCTCCATCGCATGGAATTTCGCACGTTCCTCCACGGCTGCGAGCGACTCGTGGCCCATCATCCATCTCCACCTGTGTTGTTTTGCCGGGCAGGCTACGCCTTTGCAGGCTTTGCGCAATGCCCGGCTTGGCGCTAGGATAGGTCGATGGCCGTGCTGCCGCTGACCCCTACGCCGTTCTTCGGCAACAAGAACCGCGCCTTCTGGCGCCTGCAATTCCTCGGCTGGGGCGGCGCGATGCTGCTGCGCGCGCTGTCGAGCATCGCCAACGCCCAGCCCTGGTCGTTCCTGATCATCGTGCTGATCGCCACGATCACCGGCTTTTCGATCTCGCTGATCCTGTCGGTGATCTACCGCGCGCTGATCAACCGGCGACCGCTGATCACCTGGGGCGTGACGGCGGTGGTGCTGGCGATAGCGGTGGGCCTCTATGCCTTCATCGATTCGTGGGTGATCAGCCTCTATCGCACCAACAGCGATGCGGGCTTCGCGCAGCTGTTCCTGGGCGTGTTCTACCTCGACCTGACGCTGCTAGGGGCATGGTCGGCGCTCTATTACGCGATCAATTTCTACATCCAGGTCGAAGAACAGAACGACCAGCTGATGCGGCTGGAGAACCAGGCCACGAGCGCGCAGCTCGCCATGCTACGCTATCAGCTCAACCCGCACTTCCTGTTCAACACGCTGAACTCGATCTCGACGCTGGTGCTGCTCAAGCAGACCGAGCCCGCCAACGCCATGCTCAGCCGCCTGTCCTCGTTCCTGCGCTATACGCTGGTGAACGAGCCCACCGCGCGCGTGACCGTGGCGCAGGAAGTGGAGACACTGAAGCTCTACCTCGACATCGAGCGGATGCGCTTCGAGGAGCGCCTGCGCACCGAGTTCCGCATCGACGAGGACACCAAGGCCGCGCTGATGCCCTCGCTGCTGCTCCAGCCACTGGTCGAAAATGCGATCAAGTACGCGGTCGGGCCGCTGGAATACGGGGCCGAAATCACCATCGCCACGCAACTCGTCGGCTCGATGCTTCGCGTTACCGTGTCCGATACCGGACCGGGCTTGCCAGCGGGCACTGACCCGACGAAGCTGATCGGCGTGACCAGCGACAGCAGCGAAACAACCGTGTCGGGCCTTGGGTCGGGACACGTCTCGACCGGAGTTGGCCTTGCCAATATCCGCGACCGGCTGGCCCAGGCCTATGGCGAGAACCAGCGCTTCGAAATCGCCAACCGCCCCGAAGGCGGATTCATGGTAACGCTCGAATTGCCGTTCGAAGCGCGCGAACAGGCTCCGGTGGCGGTCGGTACAAGGCCCGCGTCGGCCCGGCTCGCTGTAAATTGAACCGATCGGGAACTTAATGCCCGGGACGCATTCTTGTCGCGGTTGCCTCAAGCACAACAAGGGTAGCGCATGACCATCCGTACGATCCTCGTCGACGACGAGAAGCTCGCCATCCAGGGCCTCCAGCTCCGCCTCCAGGCCTTCCCCGACGTCGAGGTGATCGACACCTGCTCGAACGGGCGCGAGGCGATCCGCAAGATCAAGACGGAAAAGCCCGACCTCGTATTCTGCGACATCCAGATGCCCGGCTTCGACGGGTTCTCGGTGGTCAAGGGCGTGATGGAGATCGACCCGCCGCTGTTCGTCTTCGTCACCGCATACTCCGAACACGCGATCAAGGCGTTCGAGGCCAACGCCGTCGACTACCTGCTCAAGCCCGTCGAGGAGGACCGTCTCGCCGACGCGCTCGACCGCGCGCGCACCCGCCTGGCCGAAAAGCGTGGGCTGGAGGAGGCCGAGAAGCTCAAGAACGTGCTCGCCGAAGTCGCGCCCGACGCAATGCCCGAGATGGTCGAGGACGGCGAACCGGCTGCCGGTCGCTTCGAAAAGCTCATCAACATCAAGGATCGCGGCCAGATCTTCCGCGTCGACGTCGATTCGATCGAACGGATCGAGGCGGCGGGCGACTACATGTGCATCTACACCGGCGACAATTCGCTGATCCTGCGCGAAACGATGAAGGATCTCGAACGCCGGCTCGATCCGCGCGTGTTCCAGCGGGTGCACCGCTCGAAGATCGTCAATCTGGATCAGGTCCGGCAGGTGCGCCCGCACACCAACGGCGAATGCTTCCTCGTGCTGGAATCGGGCGCGGAAGTGAAGGTCTCGCGCTCGTACCGCGACGTGGTGGCGCGCTTCGTCCATTGAACGTCGCGGCACGGCCGCTGTAGTGCGGTTTCTCGCAGAGACGCCGGGGATCAAGCGAGCGCAGAGGCGTTGTGCCTCATCTCTGCGCCCTTCCTTCTCCTCTGCGTCGCCGCGAGAAACGGATTTCCTCACCTAACGGTCGGAGCATCGCCGCCGCCTCGACAGGCCTCGCCGGGGCGGATAGTGCTCAGCCCATGAGCACTTTCACCATCCCCGGCTTCGACATCGACGCCTTCGTCGCTTCCACGCTGGCCGAAGATCTCGGACAGGGCCTGCCCGGCGGCGGGCACGACGTCACCAGCGACAGCGTGATCCCGCAGGACGCCCTGTTTTCGGGCGTCATGGACAGCCGCGACGCGATCACGGTCTGCGGGCTGCCCATCGCCGCTGCGTTCTTCCGCGCGCTCGATCCGGCCATGGCGATCGAGATCCTTGTCGATGAAGGCGCACAGGTCGCGCCCGGCACCGACCTCATGCGCCTCGTCGGCAATGCCCGCGCGATGCTCACGGCCGAGCGCAGCGCACTCAACACCGTGCAGCACCTTTCGGGCGTGGCGACGCTGACGCGCACCTACGTCGATGCCATGGGGGAAACGAAGGCAAAGCTGCTCGATACGCGCAAGACCATTCCCGGCCTGCGTCACCTCGAAAAGTACGCGGTGCGCACCGGCGGCGGGCACAACCATCGCATGGGGCTGTGGGACGCCGCGATGATCAAGGACAACCACGTGCTGGTCGCAGGCGGTGTCGCCGAGGCGGTCGCCCGCGCGCTCGCCGCTGGCGTGACCGACGTGATCTGCGAAGTCGACCACATCGAGCAGATCGAGCCCGCGCTCGCCGCCGGGGCCACGCGCCTGCTGCTCGACAACATGGGGCCGGACACCTTGCGTCAGGCGCTGGCCGTGGTCGCAGGCCGCGTTCCGTGTGAAGCCTCGGGCGGGGTCAGGCTGGATACCATCGCCGCAATCGCCGCGAGCGGCGTGGACTATGTTTCGGTCGGACGGCTGACCCAGTCGGCGCCTGCCGCCGACATCGGGCTCGATTTCACCCCCATGGAAGGTGCCGCCTGATGCGTCCCCAGTCGGTCACCTGGTTTGAACGCCTGTTCCTTGCAGGTCAGGCACTGCGGCTCGGCAGCGTGGCCGCGTTCATGGGCGCGCTCGCCGCGTTCAGCCAGGCCGCGCCGCCCACGATCATGATGGGCGCCTTCGCCAACGCCGCCGTCTCGACCGGCCTTGCGCTGGTCGTCTCGCGCGGACGCATGGGCCTTGCCCGCTGGTTCGTGGCGGCGCTGGCCGTGCTCGACCTGATCGGCATCGCGGGTATCCCCACGCTGGCCAAGACGATCAGCCCCGTGTTCGCGCTATTGAGCCTCGCCGCGCTGTCGATCGAAGTCGCCGCGCTGGTCTTCCTGTTCCGGCGCGAAACGGGGGAATGGCTCGCACGCCGCTGATGGCGCGCGGCCCGGCGCTGCTGCTCGCGCTGGCCGCGCCCGCTGCGGCGCAGGCGCAATCGTGCCGCCTGCCCGCGACAATCGCGTCGCCGGCCCCGGTCGTGCCCGACGGCCCCGTGCGGCAGATCCCGATCGCGGACTACACGCTGGCGCTCAGCTGGTCGCCCGCGTTCTGCCGCAGCCATGGGCCGGACCCGCGCGAGGCCCTGCAATGTTCGGGACGCTTCGGCTTCATCCTCCACGGCCTCTGGCCCGAAGGTCGCGGGCGCGACTGGCCGCAATGGTGCCCCACGCGCCTGCGGCCCGATCCGGCCACCGTGCGTCGTCACCTGTGCATGACGCCCAGCCCCGATCTGATCGCGCACGAATGGGCCAAGCACGGCAGTTGCATGAGCCGCACGCCGCAAGCCTACTTCGGCGCGGCGGCGCGGCTCTGGCGTCAGGTGCGCCTGCCCGACATGACCGCGCTCGCCACGCGCCGCGCCTTGACGGCGGGCGACTTGCGCCGCGCCTTCGTTGCCCTGAATCCCGGCCTGACGACGCGGAGCATCCGCCTGCTGACGGGCCGCGACGGCACCTTGCGCGAAGTGCACCTGTGCCTGTCGCGCGCGCGCCGCTACGCCGCTTGCCCTGCAGGCCGCGACGGCCCCGCCGACGCCACTGCGCTGACTATCGCCGCGCCCTGAAGAAATCGCGCAGCAGGCCCGCCGCCTCGGCCTCGCCCAGTCCGGTGTAGACTTCGGGCCGGTGCAGGCAGGTGGGCTGATCGAATACCCGCGGCCCGTGCTCCACCGCGCCGCCCTTGGGGTCGGAGGCGGCGTAGTAGACCCGCGCGATCCGCGCGTGGACGATCGCGCCCGCGCACATCGCGCAAGGTTCCAGCGTGACCCACAGGTCGCACCCATCGAGCCGCTCGGCCCCGAGCGCGCGGGCTGCCGCGCGAATCACCAGGACTTCGGCATGGGCCGTGGGGTCGCACGTCGCTCGCGGCGCGTTGTGGGCCATGGCGACGACCTGTCCGTCCTTGACGATCACCGCGCCGATCGGCACTTCGCCCGCATCGGCGGCGCGGTGCGCCTGTGCCAGCGCGGCTTGCATCGGTTCGGGAAGGGGCCAGCGGGTCATCGTGCCGGGGCTAGCCGCCCGTACGGGCCGACGCAACGACAAGCGCCCTCGCGAATCCTTGACTTCGGCCTCTGAATCGATAAGAGCCGCGCCTTCCCGATAGGTTTATCGAACACACGAAGCGAGTTTAGCCATGTCGCGTATCTGCGAACTGACCGGTAAGGGCCGCCAAGTCGGTCACAACGTAAGCCACGCCAACAACAAGACCAAGCGCCTGTTCCTGCCCAACCTGCAGAACGTGACGCTGATGTCGGAAAAGCTGGATCGCAGCTTCAAGTTCCGCGTGTCGACCCACGGCCTGCGCTCGGTCGAGCACAACGGCGGTCTCGACAACTGGCTGCTCAAGCAGTCGGACGCCAAGCTCAGCCCGCGCGCCCTCAAGGTGAAGCGCGAGCTGGCCAAGGCTGCTGCTGCCGCCTGATTCGGATAAAAGGCCGGCGCTTCGCGCGTCGGCCTTTTCCGTTTCCGGGTAAGGCTCAGCCGACCTCGCCGGAACGGAAGCGCAGCTTGAGCAGAATTGTTCGCTGCAGCCAGACCATGGCGTTGCTGTCCGAGACGAGCCAAACGGCCACTTGGCCGTCTCCGTCGCGCGTCACCGTCATCCCCTCGTAGTTGTCCCTTACGCGCGGGTCTTCGATCCGCGCGATTTCGTGCGTCCGCACCGTGGCGCCGGGCCTGAATGCGCGCGGATCGGCGGTGACGATCACGCTGCGAAAGCCCGCCAGCGTGAACTTGCGCCCCAGCACCAGCACGCGCCCATCGGGCAATTGCGCGAGCTCGGTCGGACGGAACCCTTCGGGCATTTCCAGCACGAATCGCCGGGGCGCCGCGCCATTGCGCGGGACGCCCGAAAACAGCAGGCCGGGATAGTGCCGCCGGTCGAACGTATTGGCGTGACCCTCGCCCACGATCACCAGCCGCCCGTCGTCCAGCAGGCGCATCGCCTCGGGCCCCTGGTTGACCGACCATTCGGCCAGTGCGGGTACGCGGATCCGGCGAAAGGCGGCAAGGTCCGCCCGGAACAGCGAGAGGCTGCCTGTCCCCTCGCACCCCACGAGGATTTCGCCCGTCGCGGGCACGCGCGTGGCACTTTCGACATCCGACGACTGCCGCTGCAGCCGCCACACGGGGGGATAGGGCCTGCCAAACACCACAGCGGGCCGCGCGGCGCGCTCTGGCGGCGAGAAGGCAAGCCAGGCGTTGCGATCGCTGAACGTCAGCAACCGCCCATCGGGCAGCGCCACCAGCGCGGAATAGTTGCCGAGGCTGCCATCCCCGCCGCGCAGGGCCCAAGCCCCGGCGATTGCGAGATGTTCCCCGATGTCGATCGCGCGTGGCCCGCGCATCAGATCGTCGAATACTACCGCCTTGTCCGGTGGAGCGGGCGCACGGACGCTGTCGCGCATGCCGTTCGTCGCCAGCAGCAGCGCGAGCAGGGAGATCTTGACGAAACGCATGTCCTTGCGCGCCATGCCACGCCGCAAGGCCGGGGGAAAGCGCGTCAGGCGGGCCGGAACAGCAGCGCGTCGCCGTTCATGCAATAGCGCACGCCGGTTGGCCTGGGCCCATCGTCGAAGACGTGGCCCAGATGCCCGCCGCAGCGCGTGCAGTGGACTTCGGTGCGGGTCATCCCGAACGAGCGGTCAATGGTCGTCGCCACCGCGCCCGGCAGCGGCTTCCAGAAGCTGGGCCAGCCTGTGCCACTGTCGAACTTGGTGACGGACGAGAACAGCGCGTTGCCATCGGCGGCGCAGACGAACGTGCCCTTGCGATGCTCGTTCAGCAGCGGCGAGGTAAAGGGCCGCTCGGTCCCGGCCTGGCGCAGGATGTAGTATTGCTCCGCCGTCAGCCGCTTGCGCCACTCGGCGTCAGTGAAGCGCACCGGGAAGGTGCCTTGCGCCGCCGGGGCCGCATAGCACCCGCTCGCCAGCGCCATGGTGGAAACGGCCAGCATGCCGCCGACCATGCGGCGACGGGAAATGGGGAGGGTCTCGGGCATCGCTCTGCACCTGAAGAGAACCGAGACCGGAGGCGAGAGGGGCTGGAAGGCTCGCCTCCGGTTCGATTGAGGTCCGGCAGCAGGAGAGGGGTATGGGGGCAACCCGCAGCGGGACGGTCTTCGATTACCGATTCGTCCCTGAACGCGCGATGACCGGCATCGCGCGCCCTTCGGATTCAATACCGCTCGACCTCGACTTCGAGCTTGCGGAAGCCATGGACGAAGTTGGCGCGCACGCGCTGCACCGCGCCCGTCACGTGGACGCGCAGGCGGCGTTCGCGCATCTCTTCGAGCAGCACGCGCAGTTGCAGTTCGGCCAGACGCGCCCCGACGCAGCGGTGGATGCCATAGCCGAACGCCAGGTGCCGCCGCGCGTTCTCGCGCTCGACCAGCAGCTTGTCGGGATTGGCGAACACCGCTTCGTCACGGTTGGCCGAAATGTACCACATGGCGATCTTGTCGCCCGCCTTGATCTCCTGCCCGAACAGCTCGGTATCGGCGGTGGCGGTGCGGCGCATGTGCGCGAGCGGGGTCACGAAGCGGATGCATTCCTGCACCGCGTTGGGAATCACCGAAGCGTCGGCCTCCAGGATCGCGCGCTGGTCGGGGAAGGTGTGTAGCGCGTGGACGATGCCCGACATGGTGTTGCGGGTGGTATCGTTGCCGCCCACGATCAACAGCACCAGATTGCCCATGAACTCCTGCGGGCTCATGTGGCTCATCGACTCGGAATGGATCATCATCGAGATGAGATCGGGCGACGGGGCCGCGCCCGTCCGCTCCATCCACAGCCGCTGGAAATAGTGCGCCATCTCCATCAGGATCGCGTGGCGCTCGTCGGCCAGCTCGCGCGCCAGCGTCAGCTCGACATCGCCCGCCCAGTCCGACCAGAACGTCAGCAGTCGGCGGTCCTCCCACGGGAAACCGAACAGGATGGCGAGCATGCCCGTGGTCAGCTCGATCGAGACCTTGTCCACCCAGTCGAAGCGTTCGCCGATCGGCAGCGAATCGAGCACCGAGGCGGTCCGGCGACGAATCTCGGCCTCCATCTCGACGATCTTGGCAGGCGTGAAGGCCGGGGCCACGGTGCGGCGCTGGCCGGTGTGTTCGGGCCGGTCCATCGCGATGAACATCGGCAGCTGGCGTTCGGCCAGCACGTCCGGATCGATGTCGGCCGGCGGATCACCGATGGTGATGCCGCCATGCCGCCACGAGGACGAGAACAGCTCGGGCAGCGCCTCGACATGGCTGATCGCCTGATGGCTGACCACGTTCCAGTAATCGCCATAGGGGCTGCCGACGATCTTGTTGACCGGCGCCTTCTCGCGCATTTCGCGGAAGATCGGCCCCCACGTATCGTTGACGTAGATGTCGGAACGGCTGACGTCCCAGGCTTGCGTGTGCGCCGGGATCGCCTGCGGATTGTCGCGGAGCCACGCCTCGAAGGCGTCGGTAGCGGTCGGGGACCGACGATAGGTGAAGGCAGCCTCGGGCGCGAGTTGGGTGGCCATGGGGATCCTCTCGTTAGGCGACTCGTGAGACCCGAGTCCGCTCTTGAGCGTACTATTCCTGCAACCTACACTGATGTCAATTAAGCAGGGCGACGGCGCAGCACTGCCTGCAGGCCGCGCCGTCGGGGCGCGCCGCCAGCACCCGATTTCAACACGGTGCGGCGGAACAGCCCCGCCCCCATCCGCACGATCAGCAGCACCCACGCCGCCTGCCAGCCGAGCGCCAGCAGATGCGGCCATAGCGCGGGCTTCTGCGCGGCCTGCGCCAGCATGGCAAAGGGCGAGCTGACCGGGAACACGATCGCCGCCGTCTCGATCCAAGTGCCGGGGCGCGCCAGCGCATAGCTGGCGAAGAAGAACACCATCAGCTGCATCATCGTGATGGGCATCGACAGCGTCTGCACTTCGCGCACGGTGCTGGCCATGCCGCCGATCGAGAGGAACAGCGAGCCGAGCAGCAGGTAGGCCATGGCGAAATAGAGGAAGCCGAGCCCAAGGAACAGCGGCCAGCCCACCGCGGGCGCCGCCAGCACCGGCATCGCCCGCGCGCCTGCCACCACCAGCACGCCGTAGCCCGTCCCCCACACCGCGATGCCGACAAGGCTGACCGCCAGCATGGCGAACAGCTTGCCCAGGAACAGCGCGTCCATGGGGATCGCGGCGGCGAGCACCTCGATGATCTTGTTGCCCTTTTCCTCGACCAGATTGGACAGCACCATGCCGGCCAGCAGCATCGTCAACAGGAACAGCAGCACCTGCCCGGCCTGCGCGGTCAGTACCTGCTGGTTGCGCTGCTGCGCCACGCTGGTGGTCACGACCTCGCTCCGCACGTCGGGAAAGGACGCAGGACTGGCCGAACGCGCGCGCGCGGCGAAGGTCGAGACCATGCCCTGCCACGATCCCAGCCGCTCTGCCGTCCCCGTCAGCACCGGCGCATCGAGCGTGCCCGTGATGACTGCCGCCACGCCGCTGCCTTTCGCCAGCGCACCCCGCGCATCGAAGGTTTCGCCGTCGCGCAGGCGCTCCAGCACCACGAACGACGGCACGGGACCTGCCATGCGGTCGGCCATGGCATCGCGCGCGCGGATCAGCCGGTCGCCCTGGTGCGCGGGCATGGCGACGCCCACGGTGGGGTTGTCGAGATCCTGCTGGACCTGCGCTCCGATCGAGCCCGCCATCGCCCCCACCACCAGCGGGAACAACGGTCCTGCCAGGAAGAAGATGAAGGTCTTGGAAAAGATCACCGCCACGAAATCGCGGCGGGCGACGACGAAGGCGGCGCGCAGCTTTTCAGCGAACATCAGCGGCCTCCCTTTGCTTCGGCCCTTTCGTGTGGGTTGGCGCCGCTTCGCTATCCTGCAAGGCCCGGGCCGCCGCCTCGCCCGCGATCGCGACGAAGGCATCGTGCAGACCTGCGCGCTCGATCGACAGGCTGAGAATGCCAGCCTCACCCTCGATCAGCGCGCGCAGCAGCGGCTCGATTCCGGTTTCGGGCAAGGTGAAATGCCAGAACGCGCCCTCATGGCGCGCCTCGGGCGGCAAGGCGGCGCGCCATGGCCCTTGCTGCGCGCGCGTTTCCAGCCGCACCTGCGGGCGCAGCCGGTCGCGCGCTTCATCGACCGGACCGGCAAAAGGCACCTTGCCGCCGGCGATGATGGCGATCTGGTCGCACAGCCGTTCGGCATGGGCGATGACATGGGTGGAAAAGATCACCGTCGTCCCGCGCGCGGCGAGGTCACGGATCGTGCCTTCGAGCTTGCCCTGGTTGATCGCGTCGAGCCCGGAAAACGGCTCGTCGAAGATCACGAGGTCGGGCTGGTGGACCAGCGTGCCGAGCAGTTGCACCTGCTGCGCCATGCCCTTGGACAGCTGGCGGATCTGGCGGTCGGCAGCATAGCCGAGGCCATGCGTTTCGAGCAGTTCGCGCCCTTTGCGCCGCCCTTCCTTCAGCGGCACCCCGCGCAGCGCGCCCAGGAACGCGATGGCGTCCACCGCTTTCATGGCCGGATAAAGCCCGCGCTCTTCGGGCAGGTAGCCGATGCGGCGGGCCACGTCGGTCGGGCGTTCGCAGCCAAGGACGCGGCGCGTGCCCGAATCGGGGTCGATGATCCCCAGCAGCATCCGCAAAGTCGTGGTCTTGCCCGCGCCATTGGGGCCGAGAATGCCGTAGATCGCGCCCTTGGGCACCGCGATGTCGACGCCATCGACAGCGGTGAAGCCGTCGAACCGCTTGACCAGCCCCTTTGCTTCGATCGCCAGTTCAGCGCCTCCGGCATCGACGACATTGCCCGACACCGGCCATTCCCCTAGCTGCATCTTCATGACCTGCGGCGTTAACCCTAGTCCATGAACGAGCGAGGCAGCAAGCTTGGTTAACGAGGGCGCAGCACTTGTCGATCGGATCAAGGCGGAGGCCGAACGGCTCGGCTTCGCGTCGTGCGGCATCGCGCCTGCCGCCGACGATCGCTTGCGCGCAGAGCGGCTCGAACGCTGGCTGGGCGAAGGCGCGCATGGGTCGATGGAGTGGATGGAGACGCGGCTCCATCACCGGCGCGGGCCGCAATCGCTGTGGTCCGAAGCCAAAAGCGTGATCGCGCTGGGCATGAGCTATGCCCCGGCGCACGATCCGCTAACGCTGGCGGGCACGCCCGAGCGGGGCCGCATATCCGTCTATGCGCAAGGCGCGGACTATCACGACGTGGTCAAGCGCGCGTTGAAGGCGCTGGCGCGCTGGCTGGTGGCCGAGGTGCCGGGCGCGCAGGTCAAGGTCTTCGTCGATACCGCGCCGGTGATGGAAAAGCCGCTGGGACAGGCGGCGGGCCTCGGCTGGCAGGGCAAGCACACCAACATGGTCAGCCGCACCCACGGCAGCTGGCTGTTCCTCGGCGCGGTGTTCACCACGCTCGACCTGCCGGTGGACCAGCCGCACGCCGACCGCTGCGGATCGTGCCAGGCCTGCCAGGACGCCTGCCCGACCGGGGCCTTCCCTGCCCCTTACAAGCTGGATGCGCGGCGCTGCGTTTCCTACCTGACCATCGAGCACAAGGGGCCGGTGCCCGAAGACCTGCGCGAAGGATTGGGCAATCGCATCTATGGCTGCGACGATTGCCTCGCCGTCTGTCCGTGGAACCGCTTTGCGCAAGCTGCGCAGGCGAACCGTGCCTACCTGCCCCGCGCAGAACTGGTCGCGCCGAGACTTGCCGAGCTGCTGGCGCTGGACGATGCCACCTTCCGGGCGGTGTTTTCAGGATCGCCGATCAAGCGCATCGGGCGCGACCGGATGGTGCGCAATTGCCTCTATGCGGCGGGCAACAGCGGCGACAAGGCGCTGATCGGGCCGGTCGCCAGGCTGCTGGGCGATGCCGACCCGGTGGTGGCGGAGGCGGCGCGGTGGGCGCTGCGCCGCCTCGATCCGATTACACCATTTCCTTGAGCGGCACGCCTGCATCGGCGAGCTTTTCGGGCGGGACTTGCGCGCGGGTTTCGACCAGCTTCTTGCCCTGCACATAGTCCTTGACCATGTTGACGCAGTCGAGCGCGATGACC
>NZ_JAILYM010000008.1 GCF_020179425.1 Novosphingobium percolationis
AGAGAGAGGAGCCCACTCTGAGCTGCGCGCAGCCCAATGATGCGCCCTCTTACCTCAAGCGAGGAATCTCAATGCTTAATCAATCTATTACTTCAAATAATACACACCCCAGCAGGACAGAACAGCGCTTCTTCGCGCAATTGCTCCTTTCCCTCAAACTGCCCAGCCTGCTTCCCGCGATCGAGGCGGCGCTCGCCGCGGACCATGCCGTCGTCGTTCAGCTCGTCTCGACCTCCGAAGCCATGCTCGATCGGCGGCTCGCCGACTTGTCCGATGCCGAGCGGGAGGCGCTCGAGATCGACCTGTCACCGCGCGAGGCGGTTGTGCTGTACCTTGAGAAGAGCTTCCCGGTCCGGCTGATGGCGGTGTTCACCGACGAGAACGGCAATCCCCGATCCGAGCCGATGATCGACGAACAGGGCAACCCCGTGCTTTGCCGGGCAGCGGTCGCGGCGCGCGACCGGATGATCGAGCAACTTTGCGCCCTTCCGCCGATCGCGCCGGCGCTCGATGCCATCATCGAGCGATTCGGCGTCGATGCTATCGCCGAAGTGACCGGGCGCAGCAGGCGGCTGATTGTCGGCGCTGATGGGCGGCAAAAGCTCCAGTCGCGCAGTCCGCGCGCCAACCTTGTCGAGACGAAGGCTTTCATGGACGGTGACAAGCGTATCCTGGTCTTTTCCGACGCCGGCGGCACGGGCCGAAGCTACCACGCCGACCTTTCCGCGAAGAACCAGGCTCGGCGCGTGCACTTCCTGCTCGAACCTGGCTGGCGTGCCGACGCGGCGATCCAGGGGCTGGGACGAACCAATCGCACCAATCAGGCCTCGGCCCCCTTGTTCCGCCCGGTCACGACCGATGTCCGCGGCGAGCGGCGTTTCATCTCGACCATCGCCCGGCGCCTCGACAGCCTTGGCGCGCTGACGCGCGGCCAACGTCAGACCGGCGGACAGAATCTGTTCGATCCGGCAGACAACCTCGAGAGTTCCTACGCAAAGGAGGCGCTGCATCGCTGGTTCGGCCTGCTGTTCCAGGGCAAGCTCGATGCCGTGTCACTGAGGCGGTTCCAGGAGCTGACCGGTCTTTCCATCGAGAACCCGGATGGATCGCTGGCCGACGATCTCCCCCCGATCCAGCGCTGGCTCAACCGCATTCTGGCGCTGCCGATAGCCTTGCAGAACGCGATCTTTGATGAATTCCTGGGACTGGTCGAAGCGCGGGTCGATGCCGCACGGGCAGCCGGAACGCTGGACCTCGGTGTCGAAACGATCGCGGTCGAACGCTACGAGATCGTCTCGGACACACTCTTGCGCACCGATACGATTTCCGGGGCGACAACCCATCTCCTCGAGCTTGAAATCGCGCGCGCCCTCAAACCACTGACGTTCGAACGTCTGGAGGGGCTCCATGCACTCGCTGATCCGCAGCACCGCCCGGTGCGCAATGTGCGGTCGGGCCGTATCGCACTTGTCGTGCCAGCACGCAGCCTGCTGACCGACGAAGGTGCGCGCATCGCCCGGTTCGAACTGATCCGGCCGCTCAAGCGCACCTGGATGAGCGCCGACGATCTTGCCGAGAGCAACTGGGAACCGGTCGATCATGAGATCTTCCGCGAATGCTGGCGCGGCGAAATCGATGAGGCTGCGGCATCGCTCAGCGTTGAGCGGCTGCATCTCGCCACCGGCTTGCTGCTTCCGGTCTGGGACAAGTTGCCCGTAGACCATGTCCGCGTCTCGCGCATCGCGGCGCGTGACGGGCGCTCGCTGCTCGGCCGCGAGGTTCCGGCAGCGCATGTGCCCGCGCTGTACCGTGCGCTTGGGCTGGGGGAGGGGGCACCGCTAGCGCCACACGTCGTCGTTGAAGCCGTGCTTGCTACAGGTCGCGCGATGGAGGTCGCGAGTGTCGATCCGCTCACGCTCAAGCGCAGCCTCGTCAATGGTGCCCAGCGGCTTGAACTTACCGGATGGTTGGCCGCTCGGCTCGACTGGTACAAGGCGCAAGGCTGCTTTACCGAGATCATCCGTTTCCAGACCCGCCTTTTTGTACCGCTTGAAACCGCTTTGGACGTGGTTTCGGCGATCACACGCGGTTGAGCGGCTTGTCACGGTCATTTTTCTGACATAGATTTCAATTGCGTAGTCGAAACGGGCTGCGCCGAGGCCTGAGAACCTCGCTTGGAGTTCCTCTCAAGTTTCTGCCGCGAGTTCGTGGCCGGATTGCCGGTTCGTATGTCCAAGTCCTTCGGGACCAAAGGGGCCGGCGCATGCACTCCAAGCATGTTCTCAGCTTCCGGCCATTTCGCCGGAGCGCCTCGCAATGAGGGCATAGGTTTTCCTATGGTGCGGCATTCGAAGGGGCGAGAGGTCGCAAGACCCGGCTGGCGTGCGGGCCGATGAGCGAGCCGGGCTTTCCCGCGCTCGTGCCGCTCGATGCCTTGTCGGCGAGCCTGCTCGACGAGATGTACCGGGCCGAGCGTCCTTCGCTGCTGCGCAGACTGGCGCGAAAGACCGGGCTCGACCAGGCCGAGGACGTCGTTCACCAGGTCTTCGTTCGTCTGGCGGGACGGGGACAGGCGCTTGCCGAGATCGAGACGCCGTCGAGCTTCATTGCCGAGGCAGCCCGCAATGCCGAGCGCGACAACGCGCGCGCGGCGTACAGGCGCGCCGAAGAACGGCACGTGCCCTTTGAAGAGGTGGATCTTGCCGGGGCCGATCCGATTGCCTGTTTGGAAGCGCGGGACCGGCTCGTTCGGCTCGAACGTGCGCTTGACCGACTCAAACCGTTGGCCCGGAATGTGTTTCTCGCGCGCCGTCTCGACGGCTATAGCTATGCCGAGATCGCAAGGCAGACGGGGTTGAGCGTGCGCGGCGTTGAAAAGCAGATGAGCCGGGCTCTCCAGCAACTCGCCAGGCATTTGCGCGAACCATGAGCGACATCGTTGGCGATTCGATCCCGGAGACGATCCGCGCAGAAGCGGCGCATTGGCTGGCGCGCCGTGAAGGCAATGACGGCAACACCGCAATCGAGGCCGAATTTGCGGTCTGGCTCGAGCGGGATCTGCGCCATCGCCTTGCCTATGCCGAGGTCGAGCGGACCTGGCGGGAAAGCCGGCTGCTGGCGAACACCGATATCGGACGTTCGCGCAGCCTTGTGCGCGCACCGTTCCATATGCGGCGCAGCACCCATGTCGTGGCGGTGACGCTGGCCGTGATGGTCACGGTGGGTTTGCTGTCGGTTCGCTTCGTCGGGGTGGGGCCCATGCTCGAAATCGGCGGCGCGGTCGAAGCACGATCCTATCAGACCGTGTCCGGCGAGATGCGCACCTGGCAGCTTGAGGACGGCAGCGCTTTGACGTTGGACGGCGCGAGCCGAGCGCAGGTGCAGATCGGTTCGGCCTTGCGCCGCATCGAACTGCAGGCCGGGCATGCGAGCATCCACGCAGGCCGCAACGATGTCCGGCCACTGGAAATCCATGTGCGGGACGTGTCGGTCCGAACGGACGATGCCGTGCTCGACGTGACCGTTGCCGGCGACGACGGCAGGATCGAGGTCGTGTCCGGTGCCGCCGAAGCGACCTTGCCTGGCGGAGAGACACGTCATCTATCCGCGGGGCGGACCGTAACCACGCAAGCTGCAGTGGTACGGACGACGGCCGTGGCGGAGCCTGTCCGATCGACGCTGTTGCCCGCCAGCGATCTGACTGTGGGTCAGGCGGTCGCGCAGCTCAATCGCCAGAACGCCATGCAAATTCGCCTGGCGACACGCGACATCGCGGACATGCGGCTGTCGGGCGGTTTCAGGGGTGATGATCCTGAAGCCTTTGCGCGAACGGTTGCAGCGGTGAACGGACTTGCGGTCGTGCGGGTCGGGCAAGCGATTGACCTGCGTCCGCATTCCTGAATTCCGTGGGTGTCACGCATACGCCTTCCAATCTTGTCGTAGCAAATTTGGTGGCATATATTGGGGCAAGGAGTGCACCCATGCTTGCAGCGTTTCTTGATGATATCCGTGACGGCGACCTGATCGCCCCCAAGCGCATGGCGGACCGGCTGCGTCTTCCGCTGACGCGGCTTTCGAAGCTGGCGCATCTCAATCGCAATGTGATGACGAGCCGCCCGGAAAGCCCGGCTGTTCAGGAAAAGTTGGGGCAGATTGCCCGCATCATCGCCCGGGCAGCAGACTTGTCGGGTGAAGAAGGTCGCGCAATCATCTGGTTCAAGTACCAGCCGATTCCTGGATGGGGTAAGACTGCCGAGGAGCTGGTTGAGGAAGGTCATGCTGATGCGGTGCTCGAAGACCTCGAGCGCATGGCCGAAGGCGTCTATTCATGAAATTGTGGCTGCCTGTCTCACAACGAGGGACCATTCTTGCTGAGGAAAGCTGCGGCTAACTTTCCTTCATGAGCTATCCGATCTGCCATCTTTCTGTTCCGCTATGGCGCATGCTGCCGATACCCCACCAACGCACGCCGTTATCGGGTGAGGGCGCAAGGCTCTATGGTGGGCGTTGGAATCCGCGCGGAACTCCTGCGCTCTATCTGGCGACCGATCACGCAACGGCCGTGGCCGAATTCTATCAGGGCCTGCCCAAACCTGGTACTCTTGCACCTTACCACGTCAACGCATCGCGCATCGCCGATCTTACTGACGGCCGGGGTGGCCCCTTCGATTCAGAGGTTGCTCAAGCGCTGGAAACGTCATGGAAGGCGCTGGCACAAACATCTCGTAATCCTCCGCCAAGTTGGCAGCTTGCTGTTGAACTCATCGCCGACGGTATGGAAGGAGCGCTCGTGCCATCTGTGCAGAACCGTGGCGGGTGCAGTCTGGTACTTTGGCGTTGGCACGATGCTGCTCTCGGCTCCGGCGAAGGGGCCGCGCTTATCCTTCTAGATCCCGAGCGCTCGCTGAGTTGAGCCTGTTCTTCGAGCGGATTGCACAGTCTCGGCAAGACATTCTCTGGGCCAGAACTTCGGATATTTCCCGCTATGACCTACCAGAAGAGGGGAGGGGGCGAGGGAAGAGGTGCGAGGTGAACGGACCCGGTTGTTCAGCATAGAGCTCCGGCTCGGCTGACGGGGTCAGCACCCCGCGCTCCGCTACGGCGAGCGTGATCGCGCCCATCAAAAATTTCTGTCGGGTGATTGCGACCGCCGGCGTCTCCACCGCCATGAGCGCTCATTCGGGCGCCAGGGAGGCAAGACCATGACGTCCATGACCCATACCCGTTCGATCGTCGCCACGCTGATGGCGGCTACTGTGCTCGTTGCACCGCATGGTGCGCAGGCGCGCGATACCCGACGACTGCTCCTCGATCTGCCTGCGCAGCCGCTGGCCGATGCCCTGCGCAGCCTTGCGCAAGCATCCGGGCGGACCGTGCTGGCAGATGCCGATGTCGTGGGCAGGCGCAGTGCCCCGGCGGTGCGCGGCACCTTCACGGTCGGCGAGGCCCTGTCGCTTCTGCTGGTAGGGTCTGGACTGCAGAGCGTCGAGGTCGGCGATTCTTACGCGGTCAGGCTCGCAACTGCGCGTCTGCCGGGGGAGGGGGTGATTGCCGACACCCCCGAAATCCTGGTCACAGGCACCCGCATTCGCGGGTCTGCGCCGGCCGGCGCGCAGGTGATCGCGATCGACCGCAAGGACATTGAGCAAAGTGGCCTTGCCACGACCCAGGAGGTCATGGCCGCGATCCCGCAGAACTTCGGCGGCGGCGCCAATGAGGGCACGGTCGGCTTCACCACGCGCAACAATGCCGGCGGCAACATCGGCTACGGCGCGAGCGTCAACCTCCGCGGCCTCGGGACGACTTCGACGCTGACGCTCGTGGAAGGCAACCGGCTCGCGCTGGGCGGGGGAGGGGGCACCTTCGTCGATCTCTCGCTGATCCCGACGAGCGCGATCGAGCGGATCGAAGTGCTCGCTGACGGGGCCTCTGCAATTTACGGCTCGGACGCGGTTGCCGGCGTGGTCAATGTCAGGCTCCGCCGTAATTTCGAGGGCGCTGAAACCAGCCTGCGCACAGGGATCGCGGATGGCTTTACCGAATTCCAGGCGAGCCAGATCGTCGGCAAGAAGTGGTCCACAGGCCGGATCATGGGGTCTTACGAATACTACGATCGCACGCGCCTCGGTTCGGAGGACCGCGCCTATGCGACCGAAGACCTGCGCCGCTATCTTGGGCCCGACTATCGCCAGGCTTATGCCAACCCTGGCACGATCACGGCGGCTGACGGCAGCGTCTATGGTATTCCGAAGGGGCAGGATGGCACGCATCTGTCAGGGTCCGACCTGATCCCCGGCGTCACCAACCTTGGCGATGGCCGTAGCCAAACCGATCTCCTGCCCGCAACCCGCCGCCATGCCGGCGTCATTGCCTTCGAGCAGGAAATCACTCCCGCGGTCACGTTGCGCGTCCAGGGCTTTGCCGCCGATCGCCGGTCGTCTCAGCGCTACTTCGCGCTCAATTCGCCGGTCACGGTCACGTCTGCCAACCCATTCTACGTCGATCCGATCGGCACCGGTCAGCCGGTCAGCGTCACCTACGATTTCCGGAAGGATCTCGGCGCGCCGCTCAACAGGGCGCACGTCACCAACTGGGCGACCTCGGCCTCGCTCGAGGCACGGTTCGGTCAGTGGCATGGCGAAGTCTATGGCAGCTACGGCCAGCAACATGAACAGCTGGAATCACTGAACGAGGTCAACAGTGCCCGCCTGGCGGCCGCGCTTGCGGACAGCAATCCGGCAACAGCTTTCAACGTGTTCGGCGATGGCTCGCACACCAGCGTGGCGACGATCGACAAGGTGCGCGGCTCTGCGACGCAACGCGATCGCTCGCGCCAGACCACGGCAGGGTTGAAGTTCGACGGGCCACTGTTCGCGCTGCCGGGTGGTGCTCTGCGGCTTGCCGTCGGCGCCGAATACCGGGCCGAAGCCTTCGGTTCCGCCTATGTCTATGATGATTTCAGCCTCAGCCCGATCTCGGGTGGCGACACCGGCTACCCGCTCTCGCGACATGTCGTTGCGGGCTATGCCGAACTCATGGCGCCGCTGGTCGGACCGGGGCAGGGCATTTCCGGGATCCACCGGCTCGAATTCTCGGTGGCGGGCCGCATTGAGCACTATTCCGATTTCGGGACGACGACGAATCCGAAAGTTGGCGTGACGTGGGAACCCGTCGAGGGGCTGGCCCTGCGCGGCGCGTACGGCACCTCGTTCCACGCGCCGGGCTTCTTCGATGTGCGTCAGGGACCAGGACTCAGCCAGGTCGTACCTCTGCCGGTATCCGATCCGACATCGCCTGGCGGATCGAGCAATGTCGTCGCGCTGTTCGGCAACAATCCGGCGATCGGACCGGAACGAGCGCGTACGTTGACGGCCGGTATCGATCTCCGGCCGAAGGCCGTGCCCGGTCTTGCATTGAGCATGACCTGGTTCGACGTCTCGTATCGCGACCGCATCTTCAACCCGGCGGTCGATGCCTTCACGTTCCTCACCCAGCGCGACCGCTACGCCTCGCTGATCACCGCCAACCCATCGGCGGCAACGCTGGCCACTCTCTATGCCGATCCGAACTTTGCGAACCCGTTCGGCATTCCCGGCTCGGCGATTGCCTATGTGATCGATGCGCGCAACGCGAACCTTGCGCGCAACCACCTCGACGGGATCGATTTCGATCTCGGCTATCGCAAGGCTCTGACGGGCGGGTCCTTTGAAGTTGGCGCTTCGGGTACCTGGTTGTTCCACCTGACGCAGCAGTTCACCGCGACATCGCCCGTGGTCGAAGCCCTTGGCACGATCGGCAACCCGGTGCGCTATCGCGTCCGTGGTCGCGCATCGCTTCAGCTTGGTAGCGTCGGGTTTGCAGGTTTCGTCAACCACACCGCCGGCTACGCCAACACTGCGGTCAGTCCGGTCGAACATGTTGCCAGCTGGACGACCGTTGATGTCCAGTTGAGCAAGACCTTTGGCGAGGTCGATGGCCCGATGCGCGGGACACGGTTGTCGCTCAGCGTGACGAACCTGTTTGACCGCAATCCGCCCTACGTCAACAATCGCACGCCCTATTCGGCATCGGGTTTCGATCCCGAACAGGCAAGCGCGGCCGGTCGGGTCATTGCTCTCCAGCTGGTAAAGGCATGGTGATGCGCAAGGCTTCAGCTCCCCTTGCGCTCGCCCTGCTGGTTCTGGCCCCGGTTGCGGCTCATGCCGCTGCCGGGGCCGGGATTCGGGCAGAAATCGAAATGACGCGGATCGATAGCCCGTCGATTTCCCCGGATGGGCGCCTTGTCGTCTGGCGCGAAGCGCGTGCCTCGATCGACCGCAACGCATATGACATTGCCTGGTTCGTCGCGCCCGCAGACGGTTCCAAACCGCCACGGCGGTTTGCTGACGCGGGTGAACCAACCTTGCTCAATGGTACGATGCTGGCGCGCGCGCCGATCTGGACCTCGGACTCGCGCGCGATCCTGTTCCGCAAGCTTGCGAAGGGTGAAGCGCAGGTCTGGCGCGCAGAGGTCGATGGCAACGACGTGCGCCAACTGACCCACGAGGACGGGAACGTCACGGACGTGGCGGCGCTCGAGAACGGGCACAAGATTGCCGTTGCAGTCGGCCGATCACGTGCGGCCATTGCTCTTGCCGAGGAGGAAGAGAAGGACAGGGGGACCCTGATCGATGCGAGCGTTGATCCGCAGCGACCGCTTTATCGGGGCGACTGGATCGACGGGCGCTGGGCGACAGGTCGTTTGCGCGGGGCTTGGTTCGAGCAAGGGGGTATTTTGCCCAAGCAGGCGCCACACCTTGAGATCCTCGATCCCCAATCCGGCATACTGCGCGGTGCCAGCGGGCAAGAGCAGCAGCTCTACGCGCCACCGATCAAGGGCTTCGATAAGCTGGGCGGCGAATTTGTTATGGTTCGCGCAGAGTCCGGCGATGATCGCGGCAATGTCCTTCTGCTTGGCAAAGGGGAGGACTATCGCCTTGTCCTCGCCGCGCCCGAAGGGAAGGAAGTCGCGCGGTGTACCGATGCGTTGTGCAATCCGTCGAAGGTGAGATCGATCAGCTGGATCGGGCACCGCAATGAAGTGATGCTCGAGGTTCGCCAGACACCCAACAATTCCTCGCTGATCGTCTGGAATCTTGCCGACGGATCCATGCGCCAACTGGTGGCTGGCGAAGGTCTGCTTGAAGGGGGCGCAGATCTTGGTGATCCCTGCGCTGCGCACGAAGTCGTGATCGCCTGCGTTGCGGCCAGTGCGAATGTTCCGCCGCACCTCGTACTGGTCGATCCGCAAAGCGGTGCCCTGCGAACCCTTGCTTCCCCCAATCCTGAATTGCCATCGAGTGAGCCCCATTTTGCGCCGCTGAATTGGGTCGATGCCGAGGGGCGACCCTTTGCAGGGTTCATTGCTCTGCCGCCTGGGCACACCGGGCCTGTGCCCTTGTTCATCACCTACTATTCCTGCGCGGGCTATCTGCGCGGCGGGCTTGGCGACGAATTCCCGTTGAGAGCGCTCGCGGCACATGGGATCGCGGCGATGTGCATCAATCGCGCTGCTGGCTTTGTCGGTGGGGGCCGCAACACCGAGGCTTATGCGGTAGCTGAAGCCGGCATCGGAACGATCATTGACAAGCTGACCTCCGAGGGCACCATCGATCCTGCGCGCGTGGGCGTCGGCGGGGTCAGCTTCGGCGGTGAGGTGGCCGCTTGGCTTGCGATCCATACCCATCGATTGCGCGCTCTGTCCGTCGCCAACGTCATGCTGACCCCGGCCTATTATTGGTACAATGCAGTCGCTGGGCGCGATGTCGCTGGTGTGTTGCGCAGTTCATGGGGGATCGGCGATCCCGATCATGACCGCAAAGGATGGCGGCGGATATCGCCGGCGTTCAACGCGGACCGGATCTCGGCGCCATTTCTCATGCAGGTGCCCGAGCAGGAATATCGGTCCAATGTCGAGCTGCTGTCCCGACTGCAGCGCGCCGGCAAGCCCGCCGAACTCTGGGCATTCCCCCAGGAAATGCACATCAAATGGCAGCCTCGCCACCAGCTTGCTGTCAATGAACGCAACCTCGACTGGTTCCGATTCTGGCTGGCCGGCGAGGTGGATCCCGATCCGGCTAAAGCGGACCAATATGCTCGCTGGCGCGGGATGTCCGGGGTGGCGGGATCCCGGGAACGCTGAGGCATGCGGGGATGAAGGTTTCACCAGTGCGGACGATCGGGCTGCAGCCGCTGGAAGAGCCGACAGCTTGCCTGGTCACCTCCAGCGGCTAAACGGGGGAGTATGACTGCCTCAGACCTTGAACAACTGCTCATCGCCCACCTCGTTCGCGTGAGAGGCGGCAGTTCGCAGACATGGCGGCGGGCGATTGGAAAGGTCATCGTGCGCGACCCGGCAACGCACGCGCACTGCAACTGGGACATTAAGCCGAGCGGCACTGCTGCGCAGCGTGTCGCGATCGAGGGACTACTGGACGAAATGCGACTGAAGTACTCGATCGTGACCGTGGACTGAGGCGCCAAAGCCCAAATTCCAGTCATTCCGGCCCTTGAATCAGCGGATCGAAACCTGCCCTACCCTCATACAGAAGGCGTGGCTGGGAGTGACGAGGGTTGGGACAAAGCGGTCATCTCCGGATGAATATGTGAACTCCGGCTGTCGGCAAGAGCGGACGCTCCAGCCTCCGACGGATTGCGCTCGTCAAGCGACTGACGTTTGGCTAGGAGCGGACTGGTAGCTTCTGTCGGCCTACGCGATAGTGAGCGGCAGGGGGCGACTGGTACGCCCATCCCGATGGCGAATTTGCCAGGGTATATGCTCTGCGGAAGTGGCGGCGCAACCGACACCTCAATCATAATCAGGATCCGCAGAATCGAACGCGGCAACGAGGGCATGCGCGCGCACCGCCAGCGAGCCTCCGCGAGCGCCCAGCGCCGCAGTCCGCTCGCGAGCCTTGTCGAAGTCCACGAAACTTTCAAGGTGGTTACGCTTCAGGACCGAGTACCTTCCCCGATCGCTGCTCGTGACATAGGTGGTCAGCTTTTCCAGCGTATCGATCAGCCCTTCATCATCTGCAATGCAGCCTGCGATGAGTTTTTTCGGGCCGTCTGCGTCACCGCCCTGTGACCATGCAAACAGGACGTCGAGCGGATCAATCAACGCAAACAGGTCATTCTTCTTGAGAGTTTGATAACGGCGGAGCATAATGGCCGTGACCAGATCCAATTCCGCGTCACTCAAAATCCAATCTTGTTCCGGTTTCCTGCGGTCGCCAAAGCGCCCGTGTCTGAACGTCTCCCTGCGGAACAGCTTGGACAGCCAACTGATGGCCTTTCCTTGCTCGAACATCCCGGCGATCGTCGCCTGGCGTTGCTCGGGACTGAGCTTTCCGAAAAGTGTCGGAACTAAACGCTCTGCTCGATCCCATAGTGTACTCATCCACACAATGTCGAACGGTCGGGCGCGGTAGGCATCATCGAGAACGTTGGAAAATGCCAGTAGCAAATGCTGGCTCTGGTTGGACGACAGCCCTTCATGTGCGGTTTTAAAGCGCTCAAGCAGAACGTCGGCCTGTCCCATGGCGCTCGTGCCGATGCGCTGCTTGTGCAGCTCGACAAGAATACGACCGATCTCGGCGCTACTCGCTTCAGCCGCCGCAGCAATTTCATCTGCACTGAAGCCGGTTACGGTATGGGCTGGGGCCGACAAAGCAAAATAGAGTCGGTAATGATCGGGGCTGGCAAGACGGCGGTGCCGGATGGCCGCTGCCCGGACGTCCTCGCCGTCCCGCTGAAAAAGTTCAAACGTGCCATTCTCGTCAATGTCAGCCTCCATTCCCGGGAGATGCTCCGAGAAGTAGAAACGATAGGTGGAATCCGCGAAGAAACCGTCGTCAACCGAACCCAGCAACTTGGTGAGTTGCTGGGTCTTCTCACCATCGCTTATGGTCCCCGTACCAAGCGCAAGAATGGTCGCCTCAGCCGAATAGTTTTCGATCCAACGATAAAGCGCAGGCTTTCCGTCTTTGATGAGTTGCAGCCAAACCAGATCAGCAAGGTCGCCGCCCGCTTCGCGTAGGGACGGCCAAAAGAAACGAATGGAATCAAGTGCACGCACCACGGCGCGGGGCGTCTTGAGCAGACGACCGCCTTCGCAGTCGATCACGGACCTCAGCCGTGAGAGCTCATCCTCGCTCTTGGGTGTTGCAATCGCATGCAAGTCATCCGTGAACCACTGGCGCAACTCGAACGCTTCGGGTGTCGGCACCATGACGGTGAGCTGGACGATCTTCTCCAGATAGGCCTGTCCGCTCTTAACTTTGGCCGCCTTCTTGATGCTATGAGCGAGAATCTCGCTGTCATAGCAGAGCAGATAGATGACGTTCGGGAAGTCTGCGACCGAGCGGACGAGGCGCAACACCTCGATCACTTCGGACGGCTCAAGGCGATCCACGTCGTCGATCGTGATGATGAAGCGGTGACCGAGATCCTCTAGCGCCCGAACGAGTTTGTCCTTCAATTCCGACAACGGTCGAGCTTCGGATTTTTTGCCTATTCCTTTGATGGCTTTTAGCCCTTTGCCAGCCCACGTTGCCCAAACAAACCCACTTGCGTCACCGGCAAACTCGACAAAGGAGCCGACCCTGCTCAGTCCCTCAGTGAACATACGCAGGGCGTCGGCAGCGGCCTTTGCCTTCTCCAACGATACGCCTGTCGCATTTCCAGCTTCGGCGGCGACTTTGTTGATCTGAGTGGAGAGTGTGCTGAACAAACTTGCCAGCAGGGTGTTGCGCTGACCCACAAGCCACGGACGGAAATTGATGACCGTAGGGCGCTGATTAGCGTCGAGCTTGCTCAGCTCATCCTCAATGAGGAAGAGAAGGCTCGATTTCCCCGTGCCCCATGCACCGTCGATGCCGATGACGAGGCCGCCATCCGATGCGTGGTCAACCAGCGATGTGGCGATACGCGCCGCAATCTGCCTGAAACCCAGACGATCTTCGTCGCCCGCCTGTAGCGCGCGATCCCCTTTGATTCCACTGTGCTGGCTCTGACTCATATTAGAGTTGCCGAATGGATGGGCCGCCTTCGACATGACCCGGCACGTCGAAGGCCAGTACCGTCAGCTTGAGCTTGCGGCTCACGTCATCGGCGCGCGCAAACGTGAACGCAAACTCGCTTTCGCCGCGCTTCCCGTCGAAGCTGGTACACTGCGGATGCTTCTCCATGGTCGGGCGGATCTTCGCCAGCACATCCGAGAAGGAACGGTTGCGGTTGAATAGCAGGATCGCCGCCTTGGTATCCCGCCAGCTGAGATAGCCAAGCACCTGATCGATGGCTTCGGACAAGGCTTTCTCGCCTTTCCAGATTTTGCATTCGCCGATGAAGATATTGCGCCCCTGCGAGGTAATCAGGATGTCGGTTTTGCCGCCATAATTGAAGGCCTCGCCGCGTGCCTCGCCATCGAATTTCGCATTGAGAGGCACAAGGAACTGAAACCGCAGCGTTTCCTCATCCATGTCGGCATAGGCATGGGGACTACGTTCCATGACTTCCGCCATCTGCTGCAGGGTATCGAGGATATCGCGATAGATGGCATCGCTCAGTGCAGGCTCAGGGGGCGCGGCCGGTTTTGCCGGCGGCAGTTGCGGGGCGATTTTCTTGCGGGCCGCAACCGGTGCTGCGAAGGTGGCAGCGCGATCATTACGCTGCTTGAGGGCGAATTTGAGTCCGGACGCAACGGCCCCGGCCTGGTCGGCGCGCGCGCGCCGAGCCTGTACATGACTACCGACGACCGCAGCGATGGACTCGTTCCAGCGCACCACGTCGGGATGCAACCAGCCCAGATGCTCGTCGAGGTCCTTCAGAAACCGCTCAAACGTGGCGTTGATCTGGTCAGCGGTGGGCTGTCGCTCCACCATTGTTGTTGCGATGACGCTGTCTCTGACAGTCCCACGCGGTGGGTTCATGTTGAAGGTGGAACCCCGGCAGAAGAACAAGTCCTTGTCGCCGGTGAAAGGTACTTCGAGCGTGTAGCGCTGAGCGTCCACCGACACAGAGCCGCCGTCATCGTAGCCACTGTGGAAACCACCATACCGTCCGACTTGCATTTTCGTGCGGCCTTCATCGACGCTCGGCTCGCCTAGCTCGATCATTTCCAGCTGATATTTCTGCTGCGTGTAACTCTGAAGTGCTGCCAGATCGGTATTGAGCAAACGGCTGTCCGCCATGGCATCGAGCTCTTTCAGCAGCTCCGCCCGCTGGTTCTCGATCACTCGCGACAAGTCGTACTTATGAAACAGCAGTTCGTCGGCCATCACCTATTACCCCCTACTTGGGCAATATCAGAACATATGGAAAACACAAAATGCATGGACGGAGCTGGCGCCTATCCCAATGTAAGGGGCCGCATGCAACCGAACGGCGGGTTTTGGTTCAAGCGGAAGATAGGCCAGATCCGCTGAATGGCGGGGGTTAGTCGTCCGCTGCCGTTGCGGCGTGGTGGCGGAAGCCGCCAACAACCCGGACGTTCGCGGCTCGATCTAGCGTGATCGATTCCCGCCTTTCGTTCAGCCCGCTTCAGCAACGGCGGAAAGACTTGGTCTGGGACATAACTGCCATTCATAGATAGTTTGCCGAACGGCAGTGCTGGTCCAGAGCCGATCTCCGACGTCCGTTTGGCGGTGCCGCGAATGAGCAAGATCTGGCCTAAATAGATCAGGCACCTTGATCGTTTCCGCGCAATTAATCGGCGCCATCCTCCCGTAGTCGAACGAGTCTGGTCGAATGCGAGCAGGCGGGCAAAGATGTCCTCGTCATCGATCCGTTCAGCGCGCCAATCTCCGCCCCAGTCTCCCCACTCCGTTGCGTGGAGGCGTTGTTTGGCTATGTTCCCTTGAGAAAGGGCGGGATATGCGCATCGATTTCGTTGAGGTTGCCAATTTCAGGAAGCTGATTTCGACACGAATCGGACTCTCGCCTGAAAAGACAGTGTTCGTTGGGGCGAACAACAGCGGAAAAACCTCTGCTATCACCGCGCTTCGTTACTTCCTTGTCGATTGGGAGCGCTCGAGCTTCTGCTTCAACGACTTCACCCTTTCGCACTGGCCAGCCATCAGCGCGATGGGCCAGAGCTGGGAGGATGCGCATGTCGCGGAAGCAGCGCTGCCGTCGCCAGCCTGGGACGAAGTCCTGCCATCGCTGGATGTCTGGCTCCACGTCGAGGAGCATGAGGTTCACTACGTCCAGAAGATCCTGCCCACCCTCGATTGGGCGGGCGGGCGCCTGGGTGTCAGGTTGCGCTATGAGCCAAAGGACGGGGAGCAGCTTCAGAAAGACTATCTAAGCGCCCGCAGCGACGCGCGTAAGCTGCAAGCCGCCGGAGCGGCACTCGCGCAGGAGAAGGGCGAAGCACCGGAAAACTTCCAGGTCGCGATCTGGCCCCAGTCTCTGGTCGAGTTCCTACAGCGTCGCGTATCGAGCTATTTCGGGGTCAAGACCTATGTTCTCGACCCGGCGGCATGCATCGAACCCGAACACGGGCTGGCCCGACCTCAGCAACTCCTGGGTGCCGACCCCATCGACGGTGATCCCTTCAAGGGCCTGATCCGGATTCACGAGATCAGCGCGCAACGAGGTTTTGGGCACGCTGGCGAGCAGGTGAGCGCGGAGGGCGAGGCGAGCGCGAGCAGCGCGACCTCGCGGCGGCTCTCGGCGCAGCTACGGCAATATTACTCGCGTCATCTCGACCCGTATGAGAACCCGGATGCTCAGGATCTTTTGGCGCTGAGAGCGATCGAGGAAGCGCAAAAGGCTTTCAACCTGCGCCTGACCGACGGATTCAAGAATCCGCTCACCGAGATGGACACTCTCGGATATCCGGGGGTCACCGATCCGAAGCTCAGCATCTCGACGCGGATCCGGCCCGTCGAGGGTTTGAACCATGATGCAGCGGTACAGTTTGTAGTTCCGATGCAGGATGGCGACAATTCGGTCGATCTGTTTCTACCAGAGGACTCGAACGGCCTCGGCTACCAGAACCTGATTTCGATGGTCTTCAGGCTGATGGCGTTCCGCGACAGCTGGATGCGGGTCGGCAAGGCCCAGCACAAGGCCGCCGAAGACGACATCATCGCCCCGTTGCACCTGGTCCTGATCGAAGAACCCGAGGTGCATCTGCACACGCAGGTCCAGCAGGTCTTCATCCGTCAGGCGTACAAGATCCTGCGCAACCACGAGCTGTTGCGCGCAAATCCGAACTTCGTGACCCAGATGGTCGTGAGCACGCACTCAAGCCACATCGCGCATGAATGCAATTTCGAGTCGCTCCGGTATTTCCGCCGGCTGCCCGGCGGGCAAAAGACGATCCCGACCTCCTGCGTCATCAATCTGGAAAATGCGTTCGGCGGTGACCTGGATACCAAGCGGTTCGTCACGCGCTATCTGAAGGTCACCCATTGCGACCTGTTCTTCGCTGACGCCGCGGTGTTGATCGAGGGACCAGCTGAGCGCATCCTCGTGCCTAGTTTCGTGAATTCCCATGCCGAGTTCGCGAAGCTGTCGGAGAGCTATATCACCTGGCTGGAAATCGGCGGCAGCCATGCGCATAAGCTGCGCAGCCTGATCGAGAAGATCGGGCTTACTACGCTGGTGATCACCGATATCGATTCCAAGGATGCTGATGGCAACACAGCAGCGCCCGTTCGAGGTGCCGCGCACACGTCCGGCAACTACACTCTGCGCAACTGGTGGCCGGCGATCAGCGAGCTAGACGCCCTTCTCGACAAGCCCGAAGCCGACAAGGAAAAGGCTTATGATGCCGAGCGCTTCAAGCTCCGGATCGCCTACCAATGCCCGGTCGAAGTCGAGTTCAAGGGAGCGACGACCGAGGCGCTTGCCTACACCCTCGAGGATGCCATCGTGGTTGGCAATCTCGACCTGTTCGCCGACCTTCCCGGGGCCGGGCTCATTGCAAAGTTTCGGGGAGCGATCGCCGACAGCGCCGATTTTGCCGCGCTCAGCACGGCGATGAAGCTGGCGCTGAAGAGCGGGAACAAGGCCGAATTCGCGCTGGATTTGCTAGAGATCGAGAACCCCAGCGACCTGAAGCCGCCGCACTATATTCGCGAAGGGCTCCTCTGGCTCGGTACGCAGCTCGAACGGAAAAAGGCCGAACTGGGCCTCGCCCAAATCCTCGCGCTAGATCCCCCGCCAAATGAGGCGCCGGCACTCGAGACGCCAGTATGACCCAAGGCCCCGCCTTTTCGAACGTCACTCTTGATGATGATGTCGAGAGCCAGCTCGCGACGTATCTCGACCTGGAGCGCCCGCGGAGCTTTTTCATGTTCGCTGGCGCGGGCTCGGGGAAGACACGTTCCCTCGTCAACGCGCTTCGCCATGTCGCGGACAAGTATCGCGACGTCCTGCGGTTGCGGGCGCGTCATGTTGCGGTGATCACTTATACTAACGCGGCTTGCGATGAGATCACCCGCCGGCTCGAATATGATCCGCTGTTCGTAGTGCGCACTATCCACAGCTTCGCATGGATGCAGATCCAGAACTTCAATGCCGACATCCGCGTGTGGCTTCGAGCCAATTTGCAGGCTGAGATCGAAGCCCTCACGATCGAGGAAGGGAAGGGCCGTCCCGGCACGAAGGCGTCTGCCGCGCGCCAGATCCAGATCGAATCGAAGCAGCGCCGGATTGGCCGTTTGGACGAGATCAAGGTCTTCACCTACAATCCGAGCGGCGACAATCGTGAGCGAAACGCGCTGAACCATGCTGAGGTCATCAAGATTTTCTCGGCATTCCTGCTCGAAAAGTCGCTAATGCAGCGCATGTTCGTGGAGAAATATCCGTTCCTGCTGATCGATGAGAGCCAAGATACGAGCAAGACGTTGATCGATGCGCTGTTCGCAGTCCAGCAAGCGCACGCTGACCGCTTTTGCCTCGGGCTCATCGGCGACACCATGCAGCGCATCTATCTCGACGGTAAGGAACAGATCGAGCGAGATATTCCGGAAGGCTGGGCGTTTCCGGAAAAGCGCCTCAATCACCGCAGTCCGCATCGCATCGTCCGCCTCATCAACGACATCCGCGACGGCGCCGATAGCCACAAGCAGGAGCCGCGCGACGATGCCGGTGAAGGCTGGGCAAGGCTGTTCGTCTTCTCCAGCGACCTCGCGGACAAGCCTGCCGCCGAGGACCGGGTCCGCGCCTATATGGCGGTGCTGACCAGTGACGACGCGTGGAATGACCCGACGAAATGCAAGGTTTTGACCCTTGAACATCACATGGCCGCCAAGCGGATGGGGTTCGAGCCGCTGTTCGAGGCGCTGGCTTCGGTCGACGAGTTTCGTACCAGCTTTCTGGACGGCAGCTTTCCGGCCACACGGTTTTTCACGCACTATGTGCTGCCGCTGGTGTCTGCTCATCAGCGCAACGACAAATTCGCTATCGCGAAACTCGTTCGGGATGCCTCGCCACTGCTGAGCAAGGATAATCTGAAGCGATCGGCAAAGCCGCTCGACCAGCTTCGACTGGCGCAGTCCGCGATCGACAGTCTTTTGGCGCTCTGGACACCGGGAGAGCCTAGCTGTGCGGCCGTGCTCGAAAATGTCGCCAGTACCGGCTTGTTCCAGGTTCCGGAAAGTCTGAAGGCCGCGCTCGCCGCGCAGCGCGCAGACGAGATCGTGGCCCCCGAGGATGAGGCTGCCGATCCAGTCGGCCGGAACCTCAAAGCGATACTGAATTTCCTCGACTGCCCCTTTTCGGTCATTCCGCCCTATGCGGCCTATGTCGTCAAGGAAGCAGCGTTCGACACGCATCAAGGGGTGAAGGGCCTGGAGTTTGATCGGGTCATGGTCCTCATGGACGATGGCGACGCCCGAGGATTTCTCTTTGGATATGAGAAGCTGCTGGGCGCTAAGGCGCCCAGCGCGACCGATCTAAAAAATGCCGAAGAAGGGCGTGATTCGGCGATCGATCGGACGCGACGGCTATTTTACGTGACCTGTAGTCGCGCCAAATCTAGCCTCGCACTGGTTACCTACTCGGCCGATCCAGCCGCCGTGAAAGCGCATGTTGTCGCGGCTGGCTGGTTTCATGACGATGAGGTTGTTGTGGCGTTGCCCGAGAATCCGCATTGATCGCGACCAACGTTCATCGAGGATAGAGTGAAGGACCGGCCTTCTGCATCTGACTTTTCGGACCTCTTGTCCGCGCTTCCCGCAAGCTTGCGAGATACTGGATGGTTCACGGCAAAGGTTGAAGATGTCGACCAGCAGATCGTCAACGCAGTTGAACAAATCTGCATTAAGCTCGGCACGGCCGTTCACGGTCGAGGCGGTGTTGAGTTAGAGACCTTAGCCCCATCACCACGGGAACTCGCTCACCCACGGTCGCTCAGTGCAGTACACGGCTTGGGGATGTTCCCACTGCATGTCGAACTCAGCCATCGGACACGTCCGTGCCGCTATGTAGTGTTGGCATGTTTGAACCCTGGAATTCCATCCGTGGCTACGGCCCTGCTTCACCGTGATCAGCTCGCGTTCCCTGCCAAACCTCGAATTCGAAGCCCATCTGTTCGCTCGCCGGCAGCCGTGTAATGATGGCATCGATCCGGGTCCTAAGCTCGCTGCGGCGGCGCTCAATCGCCTGCAATCGCATGGTCCGTCGCGACAGAGCGGCGAGATATTCCTCGGATACCCGGTACTCGACCGCCGAGATTGAAGTCAGGAGTCCTTCGTTGACGAGGTGGTCCAAGAACACTTCGACTGCTTCGGTCGGGAGCTTTCTATCCGGCCACGCCGCCTCAAGCTTGGCTCGCACTGGCTGCGAGATCGGCGAACGAAACCCTGCGATGATATGGTCTTCGATGTGGCGCAGCGCCTGCTCGACCTTGAATTCGCCGCCCCAACCGTAATCGTGTGCCCGTGGATCCGTGAGATATTCCAGGACGAGCTCTGCTTGCCAAACACAGTCACGGACAGCGAAGCCGACGCTGCGCGTGTCGGACCAAGGGATGTCTTGGCGGGCCTCCATCAAGTTTTCGGCGAAGTCCGGGATTTCGCGTGTAAATCGCTTGCAGGTACGGACGGCGGAAATAAGGGTTTGTGCCCGTTGCTCCACGTCTCGCTGAAGTCGCATTGCACGCTGCTCTTCCGCCCGTGCTGCACGTCGCGCCCGTTCCTGCGCCTCGCTCGCTTCCCGTTCGGCTTTCGCCACAAGCCAGTTGCGAAACTGCTCGTCAAACTTTTCCTGCTTGGCATTGTTGAGCCATTCCCTCGGCGCACCTGACAGAAGAGCGCACTCGATCTCCTGTCGGTCGGCAGACGTGCGATAACGCCGCAAGTCGATTTCGATCGCCGAGAGGCCCTCCTGCTCGAGCTTTGCAAGCTTTGCTTCATCGCAGGCGTGAGTGACGCGCACTTCAACGATCAACTGAGTCCCGTCCGCCATGAGGAGAATGACGTCCGGCACCATTGTGCCGAGCCGCTTCTCAAGCCGGGCCTCCACGAAATCGTAAACCTGCGCTTTCTTGACGCCCCTTGACTGGCCATCGTGCTCAGCACGGGTTTCTGGAACCAGTAGCCGCTTGACGCGCGCTAAGACATCCTTCGCCCAAATATGTGCATTCGTTTCTGCGACGTGGGCGCAAGCAACACCTGCGGAGTGGTGGGCAAAATGGTGGAGTTGGATATTGCCTTTCTTGGCGACGAGCACTTGATCACACGCCGGGCAGCGGCAAACGCAGCGCAGGCCGCTTTCGACCTGCGAGATGTGTTTTGTAGTACCATCGGCCGAGAGGCATAGACCAGCTCATCGGAAAGCCCCGAAAATGGACGATGGTCGTTGTGACCGAACGGATTGCCTTCATGCATGAGGGCGACGTCATCTTGATGGCAACAGGGGCCTCAATGATAATGAGGAAGCGTGTTTCATCAATTCCGAATAGCATTCACGCAAAGGTTTCGCGCATCTTATTTGCCGTTACCGCATACCCGAGCAGGGTAAATTGGTCGGTAGCTACCGTTGGCGTCTGCTTCCGAATGGCGGCTAATCCGTGATCGTGGCTTTGAGGCTGCCCTTCCGGATCGTCCCCGACCTGCGCACGCGGGGGCCCATTTCCAGCCGTGTGAACGAATGGCAGCTCGGGCCAATTCACTCACCGGAAGAGACTTTCCGGTTCGTCCAACCTTGCTGACACGACACAAGACGCTTCCGCCTAGGTCTCGGACGATCTCCGGAACGGGACGGCTACCACTCGGCGGGAGGATTGAAACTACGGAACGCCAAGCCAGCCTCGCGCCCATCCTTCCAGATCGACGAGGGGAAATAGCCGATATATCGCAGGATCGTCGCGCCGCGCAGATCGTGACAGGCAGGCCTCGACGGCTTTCCGGTCGATGATCCCACGATGGGCGAGGTGTCCTTCCAGCAGGAAGGGGCGGAGTTGGCCCCGATGCGCTTCCGCGATCGCAATGCAGTAGGCATCGAGCCCGCCCTTGACGCGTCGATCGAGCACCCGCTGAGGCAGGAAACCATGATAGGCATTGCGCGCAATAGCGCGATCCTGGCCACGGCTGGTCCAGAGCCACGACGGGATGCGCAACGTCGTCTCCACGACCGGTTGGCTCAGCAAGGGAAATCGGGACGGCGCGATGTCGTGTCGACGGTAGTCAGCAACATGTGCAAGCGCGCCAAGAATGGTTCGCACATGGCTGCGCTTGCCAGGCAGGATGTCGCTCGGTGGATTGAACCAAGGGTGATCGGGGACCACGCGAGGCACGAGGTCGGGCACCAGAAATCCCGGCGTGATCGGCCAGCGGTCGTGGAGCGGTGGCCGCCGCGATTGTCGCCATGCCATGCGGGCGACCTCCCAGAAGCTCGCGTAATGGATCCGGGCAAGCTCCTCGATTGTCTGCCGGGATTGGCGCAGGCCAAGCCGGATCATCACATCTGCGGCAGGCGCCGCAGAGACGGGGGAGCAGAACACGCAGTCTCCACCTGCGCCGCTGACGAACGCGGTGACACCCCGCTCGCGACCCAGTTCTGCAAGAACCTGATCGGCCGCGGACAGCAGCCCCGGCATGCCGGGCCGTGCCGAGCGCAGTCGCTCCAACGTGGTTGGTCGCACATCTGATGACACTTCGATCTCGGTGAGTGGCAGCCCGGTCGCCAGCGCTGTCGCGCGGGCATATTCGCGTTCGTCGCTTTCGGTGCCGGGCGTTCGCAACGTGACTGCCTGCGCGGCGATCCTGCCGATCGCGAGCGCTGCGGCAAGGACCGAGGAATCGAGACCGCCGGACAGTTCGAGCAGACAGGGTTCCTTGGCAGGAAGCAGGTTTGCAACCGCGCCGTTGACGGCGGTGCGCAGCGCCTCGGCGGCTTTGGCAGGATCGTCGATTACCCGGTCGCTTTGGGTCCATGCCCACGGCGTCCATACCGCCTCGCGCCGCCATGACATGTCGGATTGTCGTGAAAGGCATTCGCCGGGCAGCAATTCGTCGATACCTCGAAGACCTGTTCGGGCTATCACGAGGTGCGCGAATGCAAGATGCTCGATGGCAAAGTCCCAGTCGATCTCGGGGCTTTGCCCAAACGCGCTCAGCAGGAGGTCCGGATGCGAGGCGAAGGCCATGCAATCGCCCGCGCACATCCTGTAAGCCGGCAGATGACCCAGCGGTGCCCGCAGGATCCAGTCCGGTTTGCCGCCAGCGTTCATTCCGATCGCGAGGTAGTTCCCCCAGCATCGCGCAATGATCTCGTCGGGCCTGACGCTAGCGCGCATCGCTGCGCCAGTGTCGCCGAACATGCCGCCCACCACGACGCACTCCGGGCCTTGCAGGACGGACAAGCCTTGCGCGGCAAGGATACGTATCTCCGGGGAGATGTCGTATCGGACCAGCGTCCGGTCGCTTACTCGCGCAGCCAGTGCATCCCAGGCCAGTTCGTTGTCGCCGGTGCGAACGATCGCGATGTAGCGTTCCGGGTTCATATCGCCAGCACCGGCTTGAAGCGCAGGACGCGCTCGAGTGGATCGGTCAGGACGGTGCTTTCATGCTGCGCCCAGCAATGCGCCTCGAAGGGATGAATCTTGACGCCGAAAACGAGGTGCACCGCATTTCCTGCGCGCCGCATCCGCCGCACAAAGGCGAGGGCATCGGGAAGGCAGCGAGGCTTGGCCGGCGCAAACCGGCGCGCCCGATCAAACCGGGCGGCTTCAGCTTCCAGATCCGTTGCTGGTGCACAAGCCTGTTCCCCAGGAAGCGATGTCAGGACAGAAATCAGCGGGCGGCGGGCAAGGTCGCGACGCGCGTGCATACAGTCCACAACTGTGACAAGATCGCGCCGCGAGAGCGCCAATGCGCCTTCACGACCATCGAGCGGACTGGCGGTTGGTGCTGCGATGCCAGCCGGGTGCAGCCAGGGACCAGGGTCCGAGCGGCGATTGGTAATAAGGCCCTCGTCGTGCAAGCGCTGCATCGCAGAGGCGTTGGAACTCACGAGTTCTCCGCGACCAAGCATAGCCAGAAGCATGCCCGTGGTCCGATCGAGCCGAAAATAGCGATCCGCGCGGACGTCGAGCACGATCGCCTGATTTTCGAAGAGCGCGAACCCCACACCGGGGGCAAGCCATACCGGACCGGATGCGGGCGATGTCATGGCGGCGTCCTTCGTTGCAGATTTGGCAAAACAGGCGCGCATCGCATGCGATGCGCGCCTGCGAAAGGCTCACTCGGCCTCGATACCGGCCACGCGGCCCTGAATGCCGAACTCGTTCTGAACGCCAGGCAGGCCGAGCGTTTCGACGCTGGCGGTGCCGAGGTCTTCGATCTGTTCGTCGTGATTGCGTTCCATGGCTGTCACTCCTTCATCCGGCCGCATGATTGCGACCAAGTTCAGGCTATGCGCCGCCATCGGCGATCCGAATTTTATACGGCGATGATATCGCGAAAGTTGGGCCGACTAGCTGTCAACGCGCCCGGTAAACCGCCCGGACAAGCCTTGCAGAGGCGAGAATGCAGCGATGGTGGTAATGCTGGAGCAGTTTGCGCAAGGCGGCGGCATCGGCAATTTCACGAGCGTACTCGAGATGGGCGAGGTCGCCCCACGCGCCGTCGATCACGTCCATCTCCAGCGTTCGTACCGCGTGCAGGCGTGCGCCAAGACGCCGGAGGGCCCGCGCGTGCTCGACATTGTGCGAAGTAGCAGCGATGCCGAGCATCACCGCATCAAGCCGATCGGCATATGAGGCCTTCGGACGCATTGCAGGAACCTCGACCGGCTCCAGGTGCCCCGTCTTGAGCGCGAGGCGCAGGATCTGGGCTTCCCACATGTACATGTCCTGGAGCGCCGGTTCGTCCAGCGACGGCAGGAAGAAGCCACCGGCCTTGCGGGTCTCGACCAGTCCTTCGCCCGTCAGCATGTTGAGCGCATCGCGCACAGGGGTCACGCTCGAAGCGAGCTTCTCGGCGAGATAAGTCGCATCGAGGCGATCCCCAGGCCGAAAACCATGATTGACGATCAGGTGGCGCAGGCTGTCGTAAACGCGCCCGGCGGTGGCTCCGGCATTCATGCAGCGTCTTGCCTCTCCGACGTGAAAGCGGTGGCTGCAGCCATCTGGTCTGGTCTCAGCGCATCAATCGCTCCGAGGGGCTCGCCATTATAGTTGCCGAGCAGGACCGAGGGACATTGCCCCTCGAAATTCCCGAGGTTGGGGCGATGCTGGCAATAGCCGATCAGCGCGGCGAGGTCGGGATCGAACCTGCGCGCAACTTCGGGCGGGTATGCAAGCCACTGGTTCTCGTACGCCTTGAGCCAGCCCAGGCTGTATCCGACGACGATCCCGCGCCGGACCATGTCGGTCATGTTGGCGCCCGCGCCGTGCAGGGTGGAGCCGAGGAAGAGCAGCGCCGCACCCGGCGCCATTTCGCCAATGACCGCATCGCTTTCGGGAGCAGCATTGCGTTCCTGCACGCCATGGCTTTCCGGCCAGAGCAGCGTCGCGCCGTTCTCGCGGGTGAACTCGGTCAGCGGCCACATCACGTTGACGAGGTATTCCATCTCGCCAACGGGACCGCGCCACATGTCCTGATCGCGATGCGGAAACTGCGCGGGCGCGCCCGGATGCACCGCGATCGCCTGCGTGGTGTTGAGCTGGATCCTATCGCACCATGGCGACAGCACCCGCTCGACGATTGCGCGGATCAGCCGATTGCACACGAGCGCGCGGGCATGGTCCGAGCGGATCAACAGCCGGCCAAATCGCTTGGTCGTCGTCCCGTAGAAGTTGCCGGTGCCGAACGGGGTGTGTTCGAAAGGCCCCGCAAGATCGTCGTCGAGGTCCGCGATCGTCTGCGGCGGCAAGGCACCCCGCACGATCGTGAAGCCGATGGTGAGCAGCTGGTTTACATGACGATCGACCATGGCGGCCGCGAGATCGGGATGAAATGCGTTCATGATGGCCTCCCTCGTTCAGGCGGCAAGCTTGCCGGACACGCTCGGCAGCCCGGTGGCGCGAATGCCTGCGGCGGCGAGAAGGGCAGGGGTGTTCGGTTCAATCACGATGCGCACCGCGGCGAGGTGCTCGCCGTGCACATCCACAACTGCCCCCAATCGCTCGCATTGCCAGCCAAAGGTCTGGATCTGGCGCAGCCAGCTGTTTTCGGCGACGGCGCAATAGCCGGCAATCGCGTTGGCCAGCGCATAGTCGGCCAGAGCCACAACCAGGGCGTCGCGCACGAGCCGGCGCTCGGTCGCCCTCAGCCGGCGATCGAGGCAGAACCGCGTGATTTCGAAGATATCGGCAGCGGCTGGCGGCGGACCGTCGCACAACATCGGGAACAGGCCCGAGAGGATGCACTCGCGCGTCGTCGGCAGGAGCCGGGTCGAGGCGAGATGAGCACCCTCATCATCGGTCAGTACGAGGTAGCGGGCATGGACATTGTCGAACTGGTCGACTTCGTACTGGCCGGCGAGGACGGGCACGTCCCATCCCAAGAGGTCGACGAAGACCGATTTGCGAGCGGCGAACATGGCGCGCATGATCGCAGCGTCCGGCTCGATGCCCGGCGAAATGATGTTCAGCATGTGAGAAGTGCTCCTTGACCTCAAGTGGTCGGGCCAAGGATCACCTCATCGGGGGCAGTCGGCCTATTCCGGAAAAGGGGTATGGAACGAGAAGCCGATATCGCTCAGCGTGATCGTTCCGTCTGTCATGGCATAGACGATCACGGACAACCGCTTGTTCACACCGTATTTGTCGCAGGCCATGCGGATGTGCCGGGCGACGGTTTCCTCGGAAATGCCGAGAATTCTGGAAATCTCCCAGTCGGTCTTGCCACGCGCGGCCCAGAGCAGGCAGTCACGTTGCCTGTCGGTGAGGACTGGACGGCGTATCTGATCGATCACCCCTCGCGGCAGCCAAAGCCTGCGGGCCTTCTCGAAAGCCACCGCGCCGACCAGTTGGGCAAAGGGGAGATCGTCCAATGGCAGTGGCCGCCCCAGATCATTGGCGAACGAGCAGGAGCCACAAGCTTCGCCCGGCACATTGACCGGGACGGTATAGCCATCACCGATGCCTTGGTTCTGGCCCTGGGCGAGGATGACCCGGTCGCCCCGGCTCAAGGGAATGAGGAACGGGATTTGCGCCCACTGGAAGCCGATGGCCGTGACATGGCTTGCCCGGTGGACCGGGTCGCTCAGCGACAGCGCCTGTCTGTCGTAATGGTCGGCCCATTGCCCGGGATAGTTGTGGAGCCGGATTGCGCCACCACCGACCTTGAGCAGGTCGACGTGGTGCGTGAGGGCAAAATACTGGAAACCCAGCGCCTTGGTGACCTCGCTCATCGCAAGGCTCAATTCGTCCCGACTTCCTACACCTTCAACAAGACCGAGCAGTGTTTTTGCTGATGCCTGCATGGCGACCTGGCCGTGCCGCGATGGAAGGGGGCATCTCCAATTGCCATGATCCGCCCATCGCCCTTTCGCTGTCCAGATTGGACGGGCCGCAGTTTCTCAGCCCCTCGGACCGTCCAAAAGTTGCTGGATTATTTCTACCATCTTGGTGTTATGTTGCAATGCAAGATGTCGCTGATTTGGCGTAAGTTTTCTTCCTATTAAGATTGGTGGGACCGTGGTGCGTGCCATGCCCCCGGAAGACGGGCGTTCCGAAGGGCGGCGACACCTGCCGTGCATTTTTGCTTGGCATGACCGGTCAAACCGGCGAGTCTGGCTTCCATGAAATCCGCCATCGACCATCTGCCTGAAGGCAAGGCCAGGGAACTGGCGCATGTCGTCGATGTCGTTCGTCGCGGGTTCGAGGCGGCGCTGTCACGCCGAACGCAGGCACGCCTGCGCGATGGCAAGCTACTCAAGATCATTCTCTTCGGCAGCTATGCGCGCGGGGATTGGATCGAAGATCCGGTCGGGCGCTACTTTTCCGACTACGATTTGCTGGTTGTGGTCGATCGGGACGAACTCACCGATGTCGCCGAATTCTGGGAAAAGACCGAGACCCGGCTGCTGGCCGATCTCTCGGCCGGGACCGTGCTGCGTACGCCTGTCAGCCTAATCTACCACAGCCTCGAGGACGTAAACGAGAAGCTTGGGTTCGGGCGCTACTTCTTCATGGACATCCTGAAGGATGGCATTGTCCTGTTCGAGGAGCCGGGGTTTCCGTTCGTTGAGCCTCTACCACTGTCACGCGAAGACGCTCTGCGGGAAACACGAGAGTATTTCGAAGACTGGTTCCAAAGCGCATCTGATTTTGAAGAAGGCGCAAGAGACGCAATCGCGCGTGGTAAGGTGAAGCTGGCAGCTTTTCTGCTGCATCAAGCGACAGAGCGGTTCTACCACTGCCTGTTTCTCGTGCGCACATTGTGGAGCCCCAAATCTCATAACCTCAATCGCTTACGCGATATGGCCGAAGAACTCGAACCTGCCCTCAAATCGGTCTGGCCACGGAAGACCCGCTTCGAGAGGCGGTGTTATTCGCTGTTGCGCGACGCCTATGTGAAGGCGCGCTATTCGTCCGCGTACCGGGTCACCGACGAGGAACTCGACTGGATCGCCGCGCGCGTCGCCGATTTGCAGGAGGCGGTGCGGGTTGCGTGCCATGCCCGGATCGACGATCTGGCGCAGGCTGCCTAGCCCGACCTGGCATCGCTGGCGGGATCTGTGACCGGCGGCGCCCCATAGGCAAAAGAAAAGGCCGATCAGAAGACCGGCCTTGAAAGTTTGGGAGAGGATGCCTGAAAGGCACTCCCTCACTGAACCTCACGCGTCGATGCTGCAAATGCGAAGGACGCAAGTGCCGTTGCAGTTTGCGCAAGTGCACCTTCGCGCCGGCGCTGCGCGGCCGCGCCCATACCCCTCACTCCCTGACATTAGGAGACCCTCATGGTTGACCGTGTATCTGCATCGATCACGCTCGGCGGCACGCTGTCGTCCCAAGACTTTGCCCATTTGCTCAAGCTGATCGCGGATGAAGACCTGTCATCTGAATGGGATGGTGAAGCCTTCGATCCGACCCACCGCATCCCCGGACAGTCTTTGACGCTCCATGCGCACGAGGTCGCGTGGGGACGTTTCGAAGCCCTGGAGCGATGGTGCATTTCCCGGCAGGTGCCGTTTGCCCGCTGGTCTGGCGCATGTTCTGGCGAATGCGGCGGCGAGCGCGTCGTGTTCGAACGTGGCACTGAACCGGAATATTACGCGGCTGACGAGGTCGATGAAATCGTCATCACGCGGCGCATGGTCGAGAAGCTCGGCTCGATCGAGGCCATCCTGGCCTATTTCGATGCCGCCGACGTCACCATCCCGCCACTGGTCGTCGATGGCGACGACACCGGCGTATCGGGTGCCAACCAGTCCTGAGTTGCCGGCTGGCCTTGCGGCAGAGGGAACGATAGAAGCGGCCTATGTCCTTGTTTTCCTTCCTTGTGCTTGGGGCTGCCAGCACGTTGTGCCCATCGGTGTCGGTACACGATGGCGACACGATCCGGTGCGGATCCGAACGCATCCGCATCGCCGACATCGACGCCCCAGAACTCCCGGATTCGCCGAAGTGCCAGGACTATCGCGCTCGCTATGCCTGGTGCGATTTCGAGAAGGGCTATGCGTCCCGTGACGCACTTCGTGCCTTTCTTGCCAGAGGGCGGGTGGTTGTCGCGCGCCAGGGCGTTGATCGCTACGGTCGCACGCTCGCGCTGATCCGGGTCAATGGCGTTGATGCCGGAGACTGGCTGGTTAGTCGGGGCCTTGCCCGGCGCTGGAACTGATGCTCGTTGCGTTCAGGTGCCGCGCGACCTGACCCAGGGTTCGGCAGTCCGCTCTACCGAGAGCGGATAGAGGCACGGGCGGCAGAGCGCGAAGGCTTCGTCCGGCTCGGCTGCAAGCCAGCGCGACCAGTCGTCCGGTGCGAGCACGACCGGCATCCGGTCATGGACATCGGCCATCTGCGCGCAGCCATCGACCATGACCATGCTGTAGGCATCGCCCCACTCGTGGGTCGGTCGCCAGATGCCGGCGACCGCGAAAAGTTCGGCACCCGCCAACGAATACCACGTGCGGGTCATCCGTCCTTTCTGGCCTTCGGCTTCCGCCCAGGCCGTGACGGGGATCAGGCACCGCCGCTTGACGAAGCTGTCACGCCAAAATGGCATCGCCAGCTTGTCCTCTCGGGCCTTGTTGACGGCCTTGGGCTTGAGCGGCTGTCCCTGCTTGCCTTTGAGCGTCAGCGGAAAGCCCCAGGTCATCGTCCGGGCTGTTCCTTCCGCCACGACGAGGCCGGGATAGCCGGGATAGACTTCTTCGCCAAAGTTGGCGCCGACATCCGCGCGGGCACTAAAAAGCTGCCCGACTTCGGCGACGTTGGCCCGCATCTTGTAAAGGTTACACACGCGCGGAGTTCATCTTGGCTCGGCCGGGAAGTCAATCAGAGAGGACGCGCCTGATGCTCTGTCTTGCGTCAATGTTCCTCATATGTTCCAGTATACGTCATGCGAATCGACCATGACACCATAGCCCAGGCCATACTTGCCGCGCCCGGTTGGGCGCGTGTCGGCATAACCGCCCCTGATGAACGGATGCGCGAAGATGCGGCGCAAGAACTCGCGTCGGTCATTCTGAGCGACAAACGCCGTGACACTGGCGGCGATGACCAGCTTGCTTTCGCGCTGTGACCAGTGCGCTGGACGGCCGATGGAACGCACCAGGCCACGTGCATTTTTGAGGCCGCCTGCTTCCACCAGGCGATCAAACCCGTCTGCCGGTGCGGCCATGCTTCGACCTTCAATCCGCATGGCCTGTGGTGGCTGTTCCAGCAGCGACACTGGGACGACCGTTTCGCCGAGGCCCGATTACACTTCTGGTGCAGGGTCTGCGGGATCCGGACCCGTAGAAAGATCATGTCCGTCAGGATCGAGACGGCCAAGCCATCGGCTGTCGATGTGATCCTGCCATGGCCCGACGAGCGGGAATGGAAGCGCGCCGTTCGGCGTTTTCGGGCCTGACGGGCTCAGTTGTCGGTCACGCGACCCAGCATATCCATGAAATCGCGCGCTGCGTTCCGGTCGTTTGCCTCCTTGAAGGCGACGTCGAGATCCGGGGCGTTGCCGAGAATGTGCATCAGCGCCCACATCGCAAACCTGCGGCCACGATCCTGTTCGAGTCCGAAATCGACGGCCAGTCGCTCCTTGCCGGCTTCGAGCGCCGCCGGACTGACCGCGCCAAGGTCGGTCGCCCCGAAATAGCGCTGCATCTGGTCGTCGAAATCCATCTCTCGTCCATCTACCCGAAGAAGGCAGGGCGTCCGGCCGGACCGGACGCCCGATCAATCAGGCGTTGATCTTGTCCTTCACCGCCTTGGCGGGCGCGAAGGTCAGCTTGCGCGCAGCAGCGATCTGGATCGTCGCGCCGGTCGACGGGTTACGACCCTCACGCGCCGGCGTGTCCTTGATCTTGAACTTGCCAAAAGCATTCAGCGAAATTTCGTCGCCCTTGGCGGCGGCATCCGCGATCGCCTCGAAGACGGCGTCGACGATCTTGCGTGCATCGGTCTTGGTCAGACCGTGGCCGTTGGCAACGGCTTCGGCGAGGTCGGCAGTGTTCATCGTGATTGGCCCTCCAGAATTCGCGGGAATGACTACCCCGCAAGCGGCGCATCGTCCAGCCACGCCTATTTGCATGGCGATGCATGGGCGACTGCGGGCCGCAGGACCTTCGAAGCCGGGAGGGAAGGGGGGAGCGGGGCTTTGAGCCTGGCGGGCCGATGGTCGGTGCACGGAGGCTCGCAAGTCAGGAGCCAGTTCATGATTTCAGGAATTCCCCTCAACAAGCTCGCGCCGTCGCCGCGCAATGTGCGCAAGCATTCGGACGCTGCAGCCGATGCCGAACTCAAGGCCAGCATCGCGGCCGTGGGCCTTTTGCAGAACCTTGTCGTGCGCGCTGCCCCAAAGGGGCGCTACACCGTCGAAGCCGGCGAACGCCGTCGCCAGGCGCTGACGGCGCTGGCCGATGACAAGATTCTGCCGCGCGATCATCCGGTTGCCTGTCTGGTGCTCGATGCCGATGATGCGAACGCGGTGGAATCGAGCCTCACCGAGAACTTCCAGCGGTTGAACATGAACCCGGCGGACGAGGCGCAGGCTTTCGCGACGCTGGTCGCTGAAGGCGCGCGCGCCGAGGACGTCGCCCGGCGCTTCGGGCTCACAGTGCGCTTCGTCGAAGGTCGACTGCGGCTCGCAAACCTGGCACCGGTCGTGTTCGAGGCTCTGGCTGCTGGCGAAATCACGCTCGATCTTGCCAAGGCGTTCGGGGCGACCTCGGATCGGGAGATCCAGGCGCGCGTGTTCGGCCAGATGTCCACGTCCTACTATGCGCTCAATGCCGCCAGTATCCGGCGCATGGTTCTGTCCGAGACCGTGCGCGGCAACGATCCGCGCGCGCGGCTTGTGGGCCGCGAAGCCTATGCAGCCGCTGGCGGCCGCATCGAGCGCGAACTCTTTGATGATGAAGACAGCGAAGCCTGGCTCGATGTCGCCCTTCTTGAGCAGCTCGCGACCGCGCGCATGGAAGCCGAGGCCCGCGCCCTGGCCGAACAGCACGGTCTTGCCTGGGTGCGCCCGACACTCGACAACTACGCCAGCCATGAACTGACCACGGGCCTGACGCGGCTCGTCAGCGAACCGGCCCCCCTGTCCGACGATGATGTCGCGCGACTTGAAGTCCTTGATGCCGCTTACGACGAGCAGGCGGCGATCCTGGAAGACGAAGACAGCGACGACGACGCGATCGCTGCTGCCGAAACCGAAATCGAGCGGATCGACCATGAAAGCCGCACCATTCGCGATCGCCCACAGGTCATTGCGCCTGAGCTGCGGCCACAGGCGGGCATGATCCTGACGCTCGGTCGCGACGGCACGCCCGTGCTGCAGCCGGTATTCTACGGAGAAGGCGCCCCTCGGCCCGACGGTGACGACGACGATGGCGTCGAGGCCGTCACGGAAAAGGGTGCAGCCGGTCCGCGCCGATCGGTGCTTTCGAAGCGGCTTGTCGATGAGCTCGCCATGCAGCGGCGCGATGTGCTGTCGCTCCATGTGGCGTCCGATCCCTCGCTCGCCCTCGACGTGCTTGTCTTCATGCTTGCCGATGCAGACACGACCGATTGGAAGAACAAGGCCGCCTCGACCTTGCGCGGTGGCGTGCCGAACGGGCCGATCCTCGGTTTTGAACCCGCTGATGCTCCGGCTAGTGCAGGCTTGGCCGAGTTTCGGGCCAGTCTCGATGAAAGCTGGCGCGTCGGTGACGATCCCGCTGCTCGGTTCGACCTCTTCCGCAATCTCGACGACGAAGCCCGCGCAAGCTGGCTGGGCTTCCTGGTCGGCCGTACGCTCGAAGCCAGCCTCAACCTCGACGGTGACCGGCGCATTGGCTTCATCGACCACCTTGGCGGTATTGTCGGCATCGACATGGCGCGTTGGTGGCGACCGACGGCCGCGAACTACTTCGACAGGGTGTCGAAGCAGGTGATCCTCGATGCCCTGGGCGACGTTGGCGGGCCTGAACTGTCGAGCCGGTTCGCGTCGGTCAAGAAGCGTGACCTCGCCATGAGCGCCGAAAGGGTCTTTGCAGGGGCCACCATTACCGAAGTCGATGTCCGCGACCGGGCGCTCGCCTGGGTGCCTGAGGTGATGCGCTTTGGTGAGCAGGACACCGCAGATTCCGCGGATACCCCCACGGATGCGGTCGATGACAATGGCGACGAAGCCATCGACGCAGCTTCCGCTGTCGGCCTCGATCCCGTTCCGGAAGCCCGAGCGGCCTGAACTCTCCTGACAGGTCAGCAGGGCATGGGCGAAGCGGCTTCTTCCTGTCCGGGAAGAGGCCGCTACTGTCACACCAATTCCCATTTTGGGAATTTCCAGTTGATTCCCATTTTGGGAATTGCTAGGTGCTGTGGATGAGACTTATCGCCCGTTCGAATCTGGTGGCGTTCTGGGAAGCGCACCCTGAAACCAGGGCATCTCTGGCCCATTGGATAACGGTCGTTTCCAACGCTAGCTGGCAGAATACCGGCGAAGTGCAGGCATCGTTCTCAAAGGCAAAGGTGCTGAATGCTGAACGCGTACGTTTCGAGGTCGCCGGGGGCAATTATCGGTTGATCGTGGCGTTCAAATTCGAGGCGCAGATCGCCTTTGTGAAGTTCATAGGCACGCACAAGCAGTACGATGCCATCGACGCGCTTACGATCAGCGTGTTTTGAGGAGGTACGACATGGATATCTTTCCCATCAGGTCGGATGCGGATCACCGCAAGGCCGTACAGGAAATCGAGCGTCTGTGGGATGCCAGGGAGGGGACCGAGGAGTTCAACCGCCTCGATATACTTGCGACTCTGGTCGATGCCTACGAAGCCAAGCGCTGGCCGGTGGAGGATCTAGATCCTGTCGACACCATCAAGGCGGATATGGAACTGAACGGTCGCTCCTTGAGCGATCTGACCAAGGTCATTGGCAAAAGCCGGGCTAGCGAGATTCTGAAGCGTCGTCGGCCATTGACCTTGGGGATGATCAGGAAGCTGCATCATAGCTGGCATATTCCAGCGGACCGCCTGGTCGGAGAATACGAACTTTCGCACTGAGCAGCCCGGCGGGATCTTCCGGAAACCAAAGTGGTGGGCCCGGCAGGACTCGAACCCGCAACCTAGCCGTTATGAGCGGCCAGCTCTAACCGTTGAGCTACAGGCCCCACCTTGGTGCGGACGGCGGGACTCGAACCCGCACGGGCAAAGCCCAGAGGATTTTAAGTCCCCGACGTCTACCGGTTCCGTCACGTCCGCCCGAAGCGCTGCGTTTGCGGCAGGGGCGATTCCAATGCAAGCCTTGGTACCGCATGGGCGTTGGTACCGTTGAGACTATCCCGTACACTGAGGGCGTTCCGTTCGGAGATGATCCATGTCGCGAAGCACGGCTCCCAATCCGAGAGTCAATGGCCCAATTGACAATTGCGAGGCCTTTGTGCGCTTGCGAGCGGAGCAGACCGCGGCCTTCGCTGCACCTGATGCAGACTATGTTCCGCTGACTGCAAATGAACTTATCGCACGCAACCGTGGGTGGCTTTTACACAACCTGCCGATCGACCACACTGAGCGATCGCGATATCTGGCTGCGCGCGACGCTCTGGAGGCTCGTTTCAAACATCGGGTTCTTTCCGTCGACGACGTGGTCGTGCGCCGATGGGGGGCGATATCGGGAACCGTGAAGCGAGACACCGGAGTGGCGCCTGGCGTCATCGATACACTGCTTGCCGCGACCGCGATCGAGAACCGCATGTTTCTGGTGACCTGCAATGTGAAGGATGTTCAGCACAGCGGTGCGGCGGTATTTAATCCTTGGGAGGATGACCCTTCAGGATTTGTTCTGGCCTGAACCGGGCCGGAGTTCAGCGCCGCGTCAGACTGGTCGAGAAGGCAAGATGGAAGAAGAAATTCGAAATGCGGACGGCACCGGCAGCACAGGCCCTATCGACGTCTCCAATCTGCCAGCGGAGACCTTCGAGGTCTTCAAGAAGGCAATTGCTGTTTCGGGCAAAAAGGTACCCGCGCTCGCCAGGGCTGCGGAGGCCACGCAAGGCCTTCTCAAGGACGCTGGCTGAAAATCGCAGAGTTGGTCGATGGCACAGCCTAATCCCTTTCGCTTCGCGCCATCCAATCGCCGTCGATTGAGTGCGCCGGGAATGCGTACCTTCCTGGCAATTGCTGATCTTTGGGGTTTGCACGACATGCAGCGCCGACTGGTCCTCGGCTATCCATCACAATCCACCTATCATGGCTGGTGCAAGTGCGCGCGTGAGCATGGCGCCTTCACGCTGGACGTCGATGTCCTCATGCGAATTTCGGCGGTTCTGGGCATCCATCAAGCCTTGGCCGTGCTTTTTGACGATGAGCATGATGGCGTGGCATGGCTTCGCCGGCAAAATGATGCGCCTGCTTTCGGAGGGCATCCACCACTCAATCTGATAATAAGCGGTACGCAGGATGGCCTGATGACTGTGCGGCGATTTCTCGATGCGGTGCAGGGTGAGCTCTATATGCTGCCGAGCGCTACCCATGCGAACCAGATGCAATATTGGCCTTGATTGAAACGCCATACCTTCTGGCGGCGGCAATGTGGTACGGTCGCCAAGGTGATTGAACCAATTCAGGCAACACTGCCTGATTTGGCTGTTTCGGTGGACTTAGAGACGGCGGATGCGCGATGTTGTGTTTTGCCGGGAGAAATGTCCGGTCAGTGCAAAGTGCTATCGACATTCTGATAGCTGGCCCAAGCGGCCACGTGCTGAATCTTGGGCGCACTTTGATCCGACGAGCGGGTTAACCTGTGCCGGCTTCTGGGCGGTCAAGGAGTTCGACAGTGAACGGCGTGTACCATCACGCAATGCCTGATCCCGCCGCTCGCCATCTCCATTTTGCCCGCCAGAGCTGCGCTTCCACCCACGTTGCTCGCTCTATTCGATCGCACGGGTCTGTCGTAAGCCCAGTGGCATGAATTGAGAGGAAAGGGGGCTTTGCCTTCGGCGAGCCAGACGGCGTTTGTGCCTGTCGGCTTGTCAGGATACCCCCCATGTCGAAATTTGCTTCGCGCCCGACTCAAGAGAGCCCGGCGGCGCGCATCACGCGCGAGATCATTGCCCGGCTCGAAGCCGGCACCAGGCCCTGGATTCGTCCCTGGCGCGGCACGGCCACCACGCGCCCTTTGCGCGCCTGCGGCATCCCCTATCGCGGGCTGAATGTATTCTGGCTCTGGATGATCGCCGATTTCTGCGGTTTTACGTCCCCCTACTGGATGACGTATCGCCAGGCTACGCTGCTCGGAGGGCAGGTGCGCAAGGGCGAGAAATCCACGATCGCCATCTTCTACAAGAGCTACGCCAAGGAGGTCGAAGCGCCGGACACGGGCGAACGCACCAGCGAAGCGCGCCGCGTGCTCAAGGCCTATGCCGTATTCAGCGCAGACCAGGTCGATGGCCTCCCCGAACGGTTCCATCCGACGCCTGTTACCGGCCCGGTTGAACCGGAGGGCCGGGAGGCCGAGCTCGATGCCTTCTTCGCAGCGCTCCCGATCCATCTGCGACACCAGGGCGATGAGGCCTACTATGAGCCCGTGGCTGATCGGATCACGATGCCTTCGCCGACGCTCTTCTCAGGGTTCGATCAGTATTACGCCACGCTCGGCCACGAATGCTCGCATTGGTCAGGGCATAAGTCCCGCCTGGATCGTGATCTGAAGGGGCGGTTCGGGAGTGATGCTTACGCGATGGAAGAATTGGTTGCCAAGCTATCAAGTGCAATGCTTGGCGCTGAATTGGGATTACCGGTTGCCCATCTCGATCATCACGCGAGCTATATAGATCATTGGCTTGAGGTTCTCAAGCGGGATGACCGCGCAATCCTCACCGCTGCCGCCAAGGCCGAGGAAGCGGCAAGCCTGCTGCTGCGGCTCGGTGGCCGTGCGACCGGGGAGGGATCGGACGATGCCGACGGCGGCAATCCCGACGCGGCATCCGACATCGCGCTCGCGGCCTGACGGAGGGAATCATGGGACGCTCCGTCAGCTATCCGTCTGGTGCGCTGGTCGCCTTTCAGGGGCTCGCAATTGACGATGAAGACGACTGGGAAATCGCCCTCGAATGGCTGCGCGACGATCTGATCGCGCAAGCCCGCCGGGCATTTCCCTCGCTGGAACCGCACGATGGCTGGCGTGGGCGCGAGGACCGCATCCTCCTGCGCAACGGCTACGCCGACTTTGGGCTGTCGATCTACGGCGGCCTTGCCGCGGTATGGATCGTCGAGCGCGACGACACTTCGTATCACGAGGCCGAGTTGCGCCGTCCTCTGCACGCGCTGGCGCAGCACTGGCTTAACAGCGTTGCCGGACGCTTTGACGATCTGTTCGGTGAATACGTGTGCCTTGGTCACATGTCGAATGGCGAAGGTGTCTATCGCAAGCGGCATTGACGTGCCGACCACTGCCCAGTTTCCGGAAGGGGAGGGGGCAAGGGTGTGTGAACCCATCGGGAGATCACACATGTCCAGCAATCCTCTTCCTCCAGCGGACCCCGAGCAGGTCCAGCGCGAACGTACTGAGCAGATCGCGCGCCTCAACGACGAAACCCGTCAGGGCAAAGGGCAGCGCTCGCGCATCCTGTTCACGCGCGGCGTCGTCGAACTGCTCACCGAAGGCCAGACCGAGGAGCCCGCGCGCACGGCGCGGGTCATGATCAACCAGGATAGGCTCATGCGGCAGATCGCCGACGCGTCGATCGATCCGGGTGACGATCCCTACGGCGAACGCGATTTCGGGGTCGTCACCTTCCTCGGCGAACGCCTGTATTGGAAGATCGACGCTTACGTCGACGACGGCAGCTTCTCGTTCGGATCGGACGCCCCTTGGGATGCCTCGGTCACGATCCGGGTCCTGACCATCCTGCAACCGTGCGAATACTGAACGCGCCTGCGCTTTGCGCGCGCGAGGAGATCCCAACATGACCCGCACCATCGATCTTTCGGGAACGCCGTTCGATGAACCTTGCGCGCAAGTGGGCCGCGATCCCGATGCGCCGGCGCGCAGCCGTCAGGAGGCCCTTGCCTATCGCGCCGCGCTTGTCGCGGTGCTGGGCGTTCCGCCCGAGGACTATGCCCTCGAAGTCGTCGGCAACCCCCACGATTTCGGGACCTATTATACTGTCCGGCTGCGGTGCCCTTCGGACGCCGCACTCCACGACGATGCCTATGAGGCGATGGTCGAACATGGCCTGGCGCACTGGATCGATGCGATGATGCCGGCGCCCTACGCCTATGCGCCCGATGGCACGTGGACGGCGATCTGTCCGCACTCGCCCTCGCGCGAAGCGATCGAGCGCGCCCTCATCACGAGCCGCCCGGCCGCCGACGGCACCTTTGCCCTCGACCTGTTCGCGCGCGTGCATGCCAACCTGCGCGCCGGATATCCCGACCACGCGGCGCGGGCGGACTTGCGCATCGCCTGCATCCACGAACAGTCCGGCGCCACCGTGCATTGAGGGCCCGCCCGGTACCCCAGCGGCCGGAGGGAAGCGGGAGAGGAGCGGTTGGCCGGGGCAGGGATGCCCCAGGCCATCACCCCACGACCCCCGAGCAGCAAGACGGGGTCTTTGCCAAGGAGCACCAGGCAATGAACATCGGCACCATCCAAAGCAACGCGCAGGGTCATCTGAGCGGCTCGCTTGCGACCGTCATGGTCGCCATGACTTTCGCGCTGCGCGAGGTCGAATCCCGCAACGATAAGGCCCCCCGCTTCGAAATCCTCACCCGCAACACCGGCGGCGCTTTCGTGCAGGTCGGCGCCTTGTGGGAGAAGGCCGCGCTCGAGACCGGCGAATGCTATCTGCAGGGACGCATCGATGATCCTTCGCTGACGCGGCCGCTGCCGATCAGCGCGTTCAAGCAGGACGATGGCAGCTACAACGTCGTCTGGTCGCGGCCGCGCGCCCGGCGGCGGGCCGATGCGTTCCCGCCTGTCGGCAACGCCTGATACGGCTCATCCCCGAACCACCCTGCGCCCCGGCCACCACATGGTGGCCGGGGCGTTTCCTTGAAGGGAAGCACACATGCTGACCGATTCCGAACGGTTCGCTTTCTGCACGCACCGCGCGCATGTCCTCAATACGACGGGCAATGCCTACGACGCCTGCCAGGTCGATGAAGCCATCGCCAAAGGCCACACGTTGATCGTCCTCGGTGAAGGCGTGGTCGGCCTTGCCTGGGCCTGGCCGGTGGCGCTCACGGCCGAAGCGGGCCACCTCCACAAGATTGCCGATGCCGGCGCCGCGACGCTGACCGACCTCGTGGCACCGCTCGGCTTTGACGAGGATGACGTGCGCATCGCCATCTCGCTGGCCCGAGCCTTGGGCCTTGCCATCGATCCCGCGTTCGATCGGGTCTGCCCGGCCGAGTGACCGCCTCTGCAACGGCTTTGCAAGCCGCTGCGACTTTCCGTCGCTTTCACCGACGCACCATGCGCACGTCCGCGGGCGCGTGATCACCGAAGGACATCCGTCCATGCCCCTTCCTGCGACATTGCGTGCCCGGGTTTCGCCCGAGGCGATCACCAAAGTTTCCCGTATCTTCAACGGAACGCTCGGCGACATCTTCAACGAGCTGTTCCAGAACGCGCGCCGTGCCGGCGCGACCACGGTTGCCGTGACCGCCGAGCACCTCGACGAAGCCTGCATCGTCACGGTTACCGACGATGGCGCGGGTATCGCCGATCCGGCCGATCTCGTCTCGCTCGGCCAGTCGGACTGGTCCGAGGCTTGCCGCGGGCGCGAGGATCCCGCTGGCATGGGCTTCTTCAGCCTTGCCGGGCTCGACACGCTCGTGCGTTCGGTCAGCGCGCACGCGTCCTTCGCCCTCGCCATCGCCGGGGATGCCTGGACCGGCGAAGCCGATATCGCGGTGCTGCCCTGGGACGGACCTCGCGGGACCAGCATCGCGTTCCATGTCCCACCACAGCGCGACGGCAAGCTCGAGCGCTGTCTCGAAAGCGCGGCCCGGCATTTTCCGCTGCCCGTCACGTTCAACGGCGAGGAACTGAAGCGGGTCGATTTCCTCGCAGGCGCGCACAAGATCGTCGAGCGCGAAGGGTATCGCCTCGGCGTCTATCGCAACCGCACGTCGTCTGCCGGCGACACCGTCAATTTCCACGGTGTGACGCTCCGGCACGTCTTGCCGCAGGTGAAGGAAATCCACCACGCGCAGTTCTGTGGAGAATCGATTAGCTCATATGAGCGTGGCGGTTTGACGGGGCATGGCGTCGATACCGAGAACCATAAACTTCATATGCAGAATCGGTTCTCGATTCCTCGACAGCGTTCCAGAATCGATAAGCGATTCCGCGCCTGATTATTCGATGCTGTAGCCGAGCGCGCGATATCCGATCTGTCGCTTCCCGGCCATGCGCGAGAGGAGGGGCACCGCGTCATCGACATAATCATAGACCAGCACGTCGGTTTTGCCGGCATGGCGGCGATGCAGCCGCCCAACATATTGGGCGAGCGTTCCTTTCCAGGAAATCGGCATGGTCAGGAACAGAGTATCGAGGCGATCATCGTCGAACCCCTCGCCGATATATCTGCCCGTCGCGAGGATGAGGCGTTCCTCGCCATGGGGCACCTGCAACGCATCCTCCGACGCCTTGCGCTCCGCGGCACTCATGCCGCCGCGCAGCACCGCCAGATTTCGTACGAACCGGGACAGCCGGCCCTGTAGATATTCGAGATGATCCCTGCGTTCGGTCAGGATCACCGGTGACCGCTTCGCGTCCAGCGCGCGGAGCACATCGTCGAAGATCATATCGTTGCGGGCTTCATCGTCGGCGATTGCCGCATAGACTGCGGGCATCGGCGGCCTCTCCATGATGGCAAGCGGCTGTGGCAACTGGAACGTTGTGCGCCGTGGCCGCACGCGATGGGCAATGCCCCGGCGGGCTGCCTGCGTTCGCGCATCGACCCGATGACGGATCGGGCCGCATTGCATGAAGATGATTGGCTGATGCCCATCCTTGCGCGCCACCGTGGCTGACAGCCCGAGAATGAACCGCGCCTTGGCCCGTCTCGCCACAAGTTCGAAGCTCGCTGCGGACAGATGGTGGCACTCGTCGACGATGAGGTGGCCATAGTCACCAACCAGGTCCGCGACCTCGCCACGTCTTACGAGGCTCTGGATCAGGGCCACGTCAATTACACCGGTGGGCTTGCGCTTCCCGCCCCCGATCGTCCCGATCAGCTTCGGGTCGATGTCGAGGAACGTCCGCAGCCGCTCGACCCATTGCTTGACCAGTTCCTTGCGATGGACGAGTACCAACGCATTGACGCGGCGCTTTGCGATCAGGTGTGCGGCAACCACCGTCTTGCCGAACGCCGTGGTCGCCGCCAGAACGCCGTCGTCATGGGCCCCAAGGGCTTTTGCCGCACGGATCTGAGGCTCTTCAAGATCGCCCTGGAAGGACACGCCATCGGGGAGCGCCGTCCCGGCCATCCGCTGGTCGTCGATCGCGACCGCGCTCCCATGCACCGACAACAGCGCGACAAGCTCGTCCAGGCATCCCCGCGGCAACCCGATATGCTTCTGGTGAAGCTCGGCACAGGAGACGATGCGCGGTTTGCCAAACGTTGGCAGGCGCATTGCCTGCGCCTTGTAGAATTCGGGATTTTGGAACGCCGCGAGCCGGATGATCTGCGCGGCCAGCCAAGCGGGTAAGCCCGTTCGGTCGATGTAGACCTGATCGCCCAGCACGATGTCGAGCCTCTCCGGCACCGGCTCGGTTGCCGGCGCCGGCGAAGGCCGCCGCGACGGCGTCATCTTCCACGGCTCGGCCGCATGCTCGTCTTCGACGGGCATGCGCACGCCCAGCACCCGCCCGCGTTTTTCCGCGTCGGCCACCATGCGCGAGGCATCATGAGCATCCATCAAGGGAAGCGACGAGAGGAACGCCCATTGGTCATCATAGGGACGGAGCCGCGCATCCACGAACAGGCTGTTTCCTCGCCGGCGGGCGCGGCCCTGCAAGGGCAGCGCGATCAGATTGCCGAACCCGCCGAGCGGCATGGTGTCCTGGCTTGGAAAGAAGCGGTCATAGGAGCCGAACCCGATCTCGGGACGCCGCTCCATCGTTTCTGTCAGAAGCGACGCGCCCAGCGCGCGGGCGGTTCGCGCCGCTACCGCGTCGGCAAAGAAGATCCAGACATGGCCGCCATTGCCCGATCGGGACCGTTCCAGAGCCGCCGGCACGCCGCGCAGGCGGCAGGTTTCCATCATGGCGAGGGCATCTTCGGCCCAACTCGCCTTGTCGAAGTCGGCCGCGAGGAACCGGCAGCTCTCATCGGCCAGCAGCGGATAGACGCCCGCAACATAGTCAGCCGCGTCGGATCGGGAGGACGCGCCGCCGCGCAAATGCCGATCGATGACGTCGTCGGTCACGGGCAGAAAGGCTTGATGCGCGCATTCGCTGCATTTGATCTGCGGCTTGCCACAAAGACCGCGCTTCCATTCATTGCCGCAGGCAGGGGCATAGCCGCCGCGCCCGGTTTTGCGATTATCCCAGCGGAGCGGGAACACATCCTCGCGCCCGGCGAACAGTCTGCGGAACAGCGCGATCTTGTCGCCCGTCGACGAAGTCGCCGTCACTGGCGCCTCGGGGAACAACGGAACGCGGTCCGCCTTCCGCGCTTCGTTCATCCGTCGGGCTTCCAGGGCTTCAAGCGCCGCGATCACTTCAGCGCGTTGTTCATCAAGGGTCCTGAGCCGCGCGCGTAGTCGTGAAGCCGCATCCATGTCGGGATCGCCGCTCACGTTTTGACTTCTATCGGCCGCATGCGATCGTGGTACATAGGTCGTGTTGCGGTTTCGTCATACGCCCTCGCTAGTGAATGGCCGAACCGCTTGCGCGCCGTTCCGGCTTGGTCGGGTGGTCCGGCTCAGGCTCCGCGGCTAGATAACGGCGCTGTCCGCTAGGCGTCGGGATCAAAAGTAGATCACTGATCTTGCTTTCTGCAATCTCCCGATCATAGAGCGGCTGCGTATGCCGTCCGCCAGTGATGGCCGGCGTCACGCCAGCTTTCTTCAGGTATCCATCCACGCTCGCGGTGCGGGCTGCCTTCGGCAGAAGGCGCGCCAGTTCCGAGGCCGACACGAAGCGTTTGCCGAACGCTTCGATTTCGGTCAGCCGCAAAGTCTGCGCCGTGCCGTACCAGGTCGGCTTACTTTCTACCGCGAACCATCCCAACCGCACGAGCCTGACTACCGTCGGTACTGCGACGCTCAGTTGGCGCGCGGCTTCCAACATCGGCATGAGCGCGGGATCATCATTACTTTGGAGTGCGGCGATCACGGCGTCGGTATCGACCAGTATCTGGGCGATGCCGCGTTCGCCGCGCAATCGCCCTGCTGCCTTGATCTGGCCATGCAGCAGCCCATCAATCATCTCGTCTGACGAGCGGTGGCAGATATACACAGCCCTCATAATCGTCGCGCTTCCCCGTGGCGGCTTGTTCACGAACGGAGCTACTCCGTGCAATGCTTCGAGGAACTGATCCAGGTCGGCAAAACGATACCATAGACCTCCGAGCCGATAGCCGCGTGGAAAATAGTTTCGGCCGCTCAACACCTTGAACAACACGGATGTCGTGCCGAGATGATGACACGCTTCTGCTCGGGAGCATATTTCACCTAAGAAGGCGGCCAAGGGTTTCTCGAATGATTTTGGAACGATGGTTCCGTCGCAGGGTCGTGAAGAAGGTAGGATCATTCCGAGAACAGATGCCGCTCTTACAACGCCCTTCGTTGATACCCCCAACAGCTTTGCCAACGCGCCCAGCGTGGTCAACTCTCCCATCGGCACCGGATTGCGGAACAGCTTCGTTCCGGCTGTTATCGGGAGGTGCTTCACGACGTGATCGCGGACGATATCACGGATTGGGTCGAGCGCCGGGTGTGTGGCGACGCCAAGCCATATTTGCATGTCTCCATAGACACCGTGGGGGGTCAGTCGTTTGCATGGGCATACGGCTATCATGGCGTCGAGCATCTCTTGCAGCCGACCGGGGAAGTCCTGGCAGACGGCATAACCGGCTGTCATTGTGCAAGCGCGTTCCGCCATATCCTGGTGACGCCAAGCAAGGATCGACCTGCCCCAGCGCGCTGCCCCGCCCAGCCATTGCATGACCTCGGTGGCTTCCACGAACTCGAGACCATCGAGGAAGCTGTGCGCAATGCGAGGACCGCCGCCAAGCCTTCCAACAAGATAGGCGTCGCCGATCCTGCTCTCTGGCGCAACAGGTTCGGTCCGGTCTTCCAGAACATGGTGTCCGCATATGCAATGCGCCGGCGACAAATCGGAACGGCGGAAGATTCGACCACAGGCGGGACAACTCGCCATCAGCACCCGGCCATGCCGCGGGCAACTCGATATTTTCGCGAGATCCCACCACGACCGACGCCAAGGCCGACAGGTGATCGGTCCGTCACGCTCCTCGACATCAGCGCGCAGGCAATCCGGGCAGATGCGGGCAAAGTTACAGGTCATAGCCATGTTGCCGCTGCGGCTCACCAGTTCGCCGGCGAGAACGCTCCCATCGTCGGTATGGGTGATCGAGTTCCGAACCAATGTTTCCAGCGGGAATCCAGTCAACCGCGCGATATCAGGCTGATTTCTCCCACACTCCAGGTCGCGAATGAGGTGGCGACGATCAGTAAACGAAACTTGTCGTGCAAATTCAGAGCGGCTTTCACAGCCGTGGCGCAGAGCAAGACGATTGAACAATGCCCACGTGGGTTCGAACGGCGCCGGCCGCACGCGTAGCGCAATCGGCGGCAGTTCTGTCATAGTCCGTCCCGGACGAACGGACGTAGCGGTTGTGCGCCTTTCCCGCGCAACCGGGTCACCCGGCTCGTGTTCGTGGAGCGTCGAGGAGCGGTATCGCGTAGCCAGATTTCGCGAAGCCGTTCGCCCGAGCAGAGGAAGGGGTTGTCGGGACTCGCCAGAGATTCGCTGATAGACGCCTGCGCGTCATCGAGGATCGCGTCGAAGTCCAGCATGTCCTTGGCTTCATGCTCGTAAGAAGGATGCCAGTCCGCATGGACCTTGCCCAGCAGGTCAAGATCGATCAATCGGCGGCCGCTTGCCAGGGCGATGCTCAGGGCCTGGCTGAGATATTTGGAGACGATCCCGATCTCGCCGCCCGTGGCCACATAGATACGCTTTGCCATCTCGTGCTTCGCAAGGCCCGACGGGTCCGGCAGGCCCAGCATCTTCTCCATGACACCGAGCACACCCGAGAACATCGTGCGACCACTTCGTGTTGCCCAGTCGTAAGGCTTGAGAATGACCGTGGGTTGCAGGCGACGGCGCAGTTGCATCGTTCGTTCGCCGGCTACGGCGATGTCGAGCAAACGGGGGAGCCCCGCGATCACGACCTGAACCTTCACCCGATTGAGCAGCGACTTGATGAACTCGGTCACCTCGGCCGTCATGTCGGGCTTGTTCTCGTTGACCATGTGATGACCCTCGTCGATGAAGATCATCTCCGTGCCCGTCTCCTCTGCGTAAAAGGCGATCTTCTCGATCACCTCGCTGGTGTTCCAGTGCTCGCGCGCGCGATAGCCGTAGGCGCCAAGGATTGCCCCCACCAACGCTCGTCGCGTCGTCCGCTCGGGCGCTTCGACGTAGACGATGCGGCGGATATCACCGTCCTCCATCGCGCGGTCCGGGTAATCGACCATATAATCCTCGAGCGCCGTCGTCTTGCCCGAGCCTGCGGCGCCCACGATGAGCAATGCCCGCGCCTTGAAGCGCCGGGTCTCCTCTCGGGGGCGATATCGACCGTGCAGTTCGCGTATCGCCGCCTTCGCTTCGACATGCAGGGTGTGGGGGATGATCGTCGTCTCGAACGCAAGCACCGCATCGGGCAGGGTCGGCCGTGTCATGTCGGCCACGGCGTGGTGCCGGGTCATCGCGTCGGTTCCGACCATTGCGCGACCAGCGCTGCGATATCCGCATCCAGATCGATAGCGGGCGGTGGTGTTGGTGCGACATCCTCCTTCTGTGGCGCGTTTTCAACCGCCGGAGCCTGGGGCTCGCGGACGGGCATCGGGGGCTGGCCTTCGAGCGGCGTGAAGTAGCACCCGTCGGCCTCGTAGCGTGCAGCCCGGACCGCACTTCGAACCTTGCTCTTCGTGGTTTGCAATTCGCCCGCCGTCTGCTCGGCAAGCGCACGCGACGCTTCAAGATCGGCGATCGTCACCGCCGCATCCTTTGGCAAGCTCCGCTTCGCAAGGGCCCGATGGATCTTGTGCTGATATTTCGAGACCCCGCGCGACACACTCTGGTCGACGCAGGGGATCATCAGCCACTCGCCGCGCTCATCATCGAGCAGCCAGATTTCGCCCAGATCATAAGGATCGTAGCGGATTTCCCAGTCCCTCTCTATTCCGCCACGACGCGCCAGCAATGACTCAAGCTTCTCCCGGTCGGCGTAAAGCAGCCCTTCAAACTGGATGCCGATGTTGGAGATGCGCCGGAAGAAGGTCTCTCCCGTCAGCCGGACGATATGGTCGAAGTTGGGAACCGGGCGGACCGGATAGAGCGCGGTCAACTCTCGCCAGCGCTCATAGGGCGTACATTTCAGCGTATCGTGAACATTGTGATGGTAATCGTCGACGATCCATTTCAGGATCCGCTGCCGCACGTCCTCCAATGACAGGCGCGCCCGCGAGACGGGATCATAAAGATCGAGGGTTCGCGAGAGGGTCGTGCCTTCCTCATGGCTGAACACCTGCACACCGATGGTCTGGAAGACCCGCTCGATCGCCCCTTTCAGCCAGGGCATCTTTACCGGGAGGTTGACGATACCGATGTCGAGCATCCTCCCGGACGTCTGTAGCGATTGCGACCGGAACTCCTTGCCGTTGTCGCAGATCAGCCACTCGGGGACACCATGGCAGGGCCAGTCTCGGTCGATGCCGTCAATGCCCGAGAGATCCTTTTTCCATATCGCGTGGCCCAAAGCCCTCTGAAGGGAGGCGTAGGATGGGGCCTCGAAGCTCAGATGCGCGCCGACAATCATGCGTGTGGCGCGATCGATGAGCGCCGTCAGCCAGGGCCGACCCAGGGCGCGACCGCTCTGCGCATGCACGACCACCAGATCGATCAGGCAGTGATCGACCTCGACCTCTTCAAGCGGCCGATCGGGCAGATTTCGCCGTTCGAAGATCCCGAACTTGAGCCAGGCGGCGCGCCTTCCGAAGCGGCGTTCATATTCCTGTCGCTCGGTATAGTTGTCGCGGATGAACACCCGGAAGGTGCGATCGCTGACGGCGGGCACGCCTTGCTCGGCGCATAGATCGACATAGCGGCGATAGGCATAATTCTTCCGTCGCCGCGGCATGCCCAGATACCAGGCTTCAACCGCCTGCCGCATCAGCTTGTAGGTGTCGGGACGATCGCCGTCCTCGCGTGCATAGCGAGCCTGGCGCGCACCGCGCCGATGATAATGCGGGATCAGCAGCCGGATATCGCGGCCGTGCCGACTCCACACGCCGTACCAGGCCCGCACCGTATAGGGATTGGGGCGGTGGAGAACTTTGGAACGGCGTGATGCGCTGTTCGTGCTTCTTCGCCGCTCGACATCGAGCCGGGCTGCGAACTCGGTATCCTCGCGTCGCCATTGATCGTGATGCGCGTCGAACACCGTTTCGGCTGCGGCGGTATAGGCGCCCATCAGAGTGGGATGCTGATTGCGAATAGCATCGACCATACGAACATAGGTCTCCCGGCGCTCGGCCTCGCGCCGAACCTCCTCGGGCCAGAACTCCCAGGTTTTCTCCAGCGCTTCGGCAATGGCTTTGGGCAGGCCCTCCGCATTGCAGGGATGGTGCGTCAGCCGGCGGGCACTATAGACGGTGTCGATTTCATCATCGCTCCAGGTTCGTGCATCGCCGCCACCCTGAGGTTGCAGCAGATAGCCGCGGCGTTTTCGATCGATCACTGACCAAAGCGCCACCTGGCCCTGTTCATTCCGGATCGAGAGGGTGTCCCCCTGCTGGAAGCGCAGCGGCGTCGTGGTCATCTTCCATCTCCTGGCATCAGGACAGCATTTTCATCGAGGGGGTGATCGAGGTCTGCAATCAGATCCCCGATCGCCACCAACCCGAGGACGACATTGATATGCACAGCCTGGCCGCCGAGTGCCTCGGCAGCCACTCCCAAGGTCGATGGGAAGGGGAGGAGGGTTAAGATGGTGCGGATTGCATTGAGGTTTTCGGCCGCCAGCACCGCCACTGCTGCCCGCAGGCGGCGGACGTTCGACAGGCGAGGTTGCCGACGGATATCGGTGTCGAGCCACATTTCATGCCGGGCACCACGCGCGGCGCATTCCGCTTCGATTGCCGGCAACCGTCCGCCCAGGGTCGGGTCAGCCGCCAATCGTGTGGCCAGCTTGACCTGACGGTAGATAACCGCGCCGTCCGCCATCTCCAGTCGGATGTCGGGCGTGTAACGCCGCTGTCGGCCCGCTTCCGTCCAGACGAAGGTTTCCGGCTGCACGGAGAGATCTGCAACATCCGGATCGAAATCGAGAAGCAGCAGCGCGTCGCGCTCGAGCAGGCTCTCGTAAGGTAGTCCATCGCCGATCTTGATCGACTGATACCAACCCGTGCACGATTTTCGTCCCGGCCGCTTTGCCGGATTTCGGGCGAACCGCACCGTTGCGTCGGAACGCAAACGGGCTGATTTGTCGGTCACGCCGGCATTCGCTATTCTCCTTACGGGAACGACTCGAATTGCCGGTTGAGTATAACCGCTTCCGCAAAGGGCGGTAATTGGTTCCGCTCAGAGCAGTGGAGCGTGCATGTCGACGTCGTCGATGCGCGCGATCTCGTTCTGGTCCTGCCCGCGCGCAAGGAAATCTACCACAACGCCGCGCTGACACGGCTCAAGACCCTGTGCCGGGAGGCCATGTATCAGACGATCCGGGCCGAGCCCTTCCACCGTCTCAGCCATGCCTCCTGGCTCGAGGCCCGTCTGTTCTGCGACGCCTTTCCCGAGGCGATTGCCCAGTTGCCGCCGTGGACGCCGTCTCTGGCGCGTGACAGCTACCGCGATCTTCCCGGCTTCACGGCCATTGCTGCGAACGCAGCCCTCTATGACGACATGGATGCACTCGATTCCGTGACATTCGGCCGCGCCCTTGCGTTCTCGCGGAACGGCCAGCCTGGAGAAATGCATCACCTTGATGGGTCTACGTCGCTCACGTTCTATTCGCCGATCGAGCATTTCATCGGCTACAGCTGGTATGAACGCCTGAAATGCTACGTGCGCACAGGCGAGCGCTTCTGCGAGGCCGATGGCAGCGATACCCCGCTGGGGCGCGATCCCTGCACCTTGCGACCCGAGACCATCACGCTGCAACTCGGCGATCAGTTCGGCGGTGGCCTCGACCTGCCGACCGATCTTGCGCTCCTCGAAGGCGTCGACAGCTGGACGGACGTCGACACGGTGCAGATCGCGCTCACGAAACGTTCGCGGCTCGATCCCGGCGAACTCACGGATTACATCATCGACGCCGTCTTCAGTCCGTCTGACGATTCCGATGCGGACAGCTACGATACCCAGGAAACGCGGTTCCGCTACGAGGCCGCCGCGCGCGTCCATGCCATGCTCGAAGATGACGATGCAGCAACGCTCGCGGTGATCCGCATGGTCTTTGCCGATCGCATCGCCTGGCGCATTCCCGCTGGACGGATCTTGCGCCTTTCCTGGTCGATGTCCCGCAAGGAGCTTGCCCTCCTGCCCGAGGCGGACGTCCCGACGTCCGACACGACTGCACCTGGCGCAATCGCAGGCTGAACCCTTCTTCGCGTCTCCGGCCCCGCAGCCGGTCCCTTTCCTCCCAACACAGGAGATCCCGATGGGATGGCTCTCGATGACCTTGCGCGGCATGGCGCCCCATGCCACGCCCAAGGCCTATCTCGACGACCAGTGCACCTATCCGCCTGACGCGGCGGCGGGTCGAACCGAAGGCTTGCGCATCCTCAAGTCCACGGTCCGTTCCGGCGCCTACTACGCGGCGTGCCAGAACTATGGGCCGGAGGGCGAGCGCCCGCCCTTTGCCATCATCTGCCTTATCCGCTGGAACCCGCGCGCGCGCGACGGATACGTGTTCGCCTACAAGGACAGTGCGCCGTTGTGGCGCTGAAAGGAGTATCAGCAATGATGAGGTAAGTTGAGGAAGCCTCTGCCCACCAAGCTAACCTCGGGTTCGAAAAACCTGAAATCCGGAAACGGACGGGGGACAATAGCATGCTTGGAGTAAGGCCGAATGCGTCCCAGTCGTAAAGGGGCGATGCCGGTCAGGGCAAGACGCGCATGGTGAAGGCTACACTGCTTAAATCCCAGTCTGCAGCGTTTTATATAGCGGAAATTGGCGAAAGCGACTGATACGCCATTCCGGACGATGGCAAGGGTCTCATGTCTTGGCCCTTCGCTCCTCAGCCCGTCCGGCGCGCCTCTCGTCGAGGGGTTCAGTGGATGAACGGGACACCTAAACGCGTCGTATCTCCGATCAGTGTAACTACGGGATGCCCTAAACAGGCGGCCTCGGCTGACCTGCATGGGTACGGAGCCGCCATAGTATTCAAATGCCCGGGGTAATGCCCGGGACAGATCCTCCACCGGAGGAGACGGTGCATCCGTATAAGGAACGGGCGACCGGGCCGAAAACGGTGACCACCGGGAGAAGGGCGGCAGTTGCGATACTTCAACCGGTAATCATGGGGTGTGCTGATGCTACCTGAAACTGTGATGGCCCGGTTGGAGGCCATTCCGACGCTGGCAGCGTCGGGCAAACGAGTGAATGGGCTGCATCGTCTGATGGGGTCCCGGCTTCTCTGGGAGCAGGGGCTCAGCAAGATCGCCTCCAACAGGGGTGCGATGACGCCGGGTATCGATGGCGAGACATTCGCGGATTTCAGTCCCGAGGACCTCGATCCGTTGATCACCAGCGTGACGACCGGGGCCTATAAGCCGAAACCAGTGCGTCGGGTGTTCATCCCGAAAGGCAAGGGGAAGCGGCGTCCGCTGGGTATCCCCTCGCGTGACGACCGTCTCGTCCAGGAAGTGGCGCGCCAACTTCTCGAAAAGATCTATGAGCCGGTGTTCTCGAACGCCTCACATGGATTCCGACCGGGGAGATCGTGTCACACGGCACTTGAACATATAAAAGCCGTCTGGACGGGCGTGAAGTGGCTTGTTGACGTGGATGTCACTGGGTTCTTCGATAACATCGACCATGATGTCTTGCTCACGCTGTTGCGGAAACGGATCGACGACGAAAAGTTCGTAGGCCTGATCGGCGACATGCTGAAGGCGGGGGTCATGGAGGGGCGGACGCATAATCCGACCTACAGCGGCACTCCACAGGGTGGGATTGTCTCCCCGATCTTGGCGAACATCTACCTGCACGAGCTCGATGAGTTCGTCGCAGTGAAGATCGCTGCCTTTGAAAAGGGTAAGACCCGCGCCACCAACCCGGAATATGCGAGGGTGGCAGCGCGCATCGCAAAGCAGCGAACGCGACTCAAAAGTCTACAAGCCCGCGACAACGCTGACGAGGCGACGGTCAAAGCTGTACTGGCCAAGATCGACGTCCTGTCTAAACAGATGCGTACCTTGCCGTCGCGAGACGGTATGGACGCCGGATATCGCCGACTTCGCTACTGCCGCTATGCCGATGACTTCCTCATCGGTGTGATCGGTAGCAAGGACGACGCGCGACAGGTCTTCGCCGAGGTCAGGGCTTTCCTGACCAACGCGTTGGCGCTGAGCGTGTCCGAGGAGAAAAGCGGTATCCGCAAGGCGAGCAATGGCGCCGCCTTCTTGGGCTACGAAGTGCGAACCTACACAGGTCGTCAGTGGACGGTGCGGAGCCAGCGTGGCTCCCAACACTTCAGCCGCCGACCTCCTTCGGAGGTGATGCAACTCAATGTGCCTTGGGAGAAGGTGTTCGGGTTCGCCGCGAGGAAGGGGTACGGAGATATGGCCGTGTTGAAGGCCAGGCACCGCAACGCCCTTCTGAACTGTAGCGATGTCGAGATCGTCCTTGCCTATAACGCCGAACTACGGGGGTTCGCGAACTACTACGCTCTTGCGAGGGACGTGAAATTCAAGCTCAATCGCCTTGAGTTCATCCAGCGTTGGAGCATGTTCAAGACCTTGGCGAGCAAGCACAAAAGTAGCGTGCGTGTCGTTGCCGCCCGTATGAGGTCGGGGCAGGAATACAGCGTCGGCTATGTCGCCGATGGCCAGCCTCGGTCGGTCAAAGTCTGGAAGCTGATGGATCTAAAACGTGAGCGGATTGATCCGGTCAAGGTGGATATCCCGCCTTGGACGCAAATCTATTCGCACTCGCGGACCGACTGGGTGGATCGCCAGAACGCCAAGCAATGCGCGGCGTGCGGGCGAACGGACCGGCCGTGTCATGTTCATCACGTTGAAGGGCTTGCCGATGTTTCGCACCGCGGTTTTGTCACGATGATGAAGGCAGCACGGGAGCGGAGGACGAAAGTCTTATGCGATCTGTGTCACGCCGACACCCATCGAGGACGCCTGCCCGACAGCCGGAGTATGGATGGTATTGTCGCAGCGGAGAGCCGCATGCAGTGAAAGCTGCACGTGCGGTTCGGCGGGGGGATCAGGGCTGACTCTCTGAGCAGCACCAATCCTACCCGACTGACGGAAACGGCGGGGCCCTACTACTTCGATTGTCCGGCCTCGATCCTCGACCTGCTGGGGCCGCCGATCAATGACCATGCCGCTGAATGGCGTGCCAAATGTCGCCAGCGTCTCGCGCTGACCTCACGTCGCAAGCCGCGACCAGGCGACACCCTGGTGCTCCCCGAACCGCTGACATTTTCCGACGGGATCAGCGAGCAGACGTTCCAGGTTGGCTCCTGGGGCACCAGGACTGTTCTCCTGCGCGCGGGCGACGGGGCTGGTGTGCGGATCTCACGGCTGATGAGCAGGGCCTGGACCCTTGTCGCGCCCGAGGCGGCGGCATCAGCCGCCTCGGGCGCGGGGTGATCGGCGCGGCCGGCGCGCAGCCGGTCTGACCCCTCGGAGGTTCACCAATTCTGGCGCGGCCGGGACCGCTGCTACGCAAACTCTCGACAAGAAGGAATTGGCCCATGTCCAATTGCTATACGCATACCTGCTTCGCGTTCCGCGTGACGCCTGACGAGCACGCGCTTCTCGCCGAGGCGATCGCGCTTGCGGCATTCCTCGAAGGAGAACCGCTCCCGGACGAGATCGCAACGCGCTGGGCGCAAGCTGACGCCAGCTTTCGCGCGCTGTTCCCGGCTATTGACGAAAATCCGGTGTCAGGGTTCCTTGCGATCTTCAACGATCCCGATTTCCCGACCTTCGGCACGCAATTCGTGTTCGGCGACCAAAATCCGGCCTCGATCTCGGTGTTCGGGCAAGCCGACCAGTTCGAGCCGGACGCGGTTGCGGCCTTGTTCCAGCGGATCCTCACGCGATCGTGGCCGCTGATCGTCACCTGGGGCTACGACAGCGATCGATACCAGCCCGACGCTTTCGGCGGTGGCGGCTTCCGGATCGATGCCGATGGCATCCACTGGATCGAGACCAGCCACCTCAATGACAACGCGAGGTTCGCCCCGAAACTGGTCCTTGCCATGCGGGATGATGAGGAGGGGTTGCTGTTCTGGAACAAGACCGCCGGTTTCGGATCCCTCGAGACGGCGGACGTCTTCACCGAGGAGCAGGCGCGGGACCTCCCGATCGCCCATGACCAGCCCAAGTGGATCGCCTTGCCGCGCGGCTTGAGGAACTGAGCGGCACGAGCCTGCCCGGAACGGCGCCGTGGGCGGGTCCGGCGCGATAGCCTGGGCTCCCCTTGCTCCGACCCTTTCGCTTCCTGTCCGACCATCCGGTCTTCGACCGGGCTTCTCCGGCGATGCCGGACCTGGCCGTGTGCCCGGGGGCGGGACTCTCGCTTCGGCCGCTGCCTCCGTGTCCGGCTCTGGCGGCGGGATCAGAGAGAAGGGGGTGAGGAGGAAGGTGTGGCGGGAATGGACCCGTTCACGAACCCGTACCGGCCCCCGAGCAGCAAGACGGGGCGGCATTTGAAGGAGAATACGGCAATGAACATCGGTCAACTCAAGAAGAATGCCTCCGGCAACTTCATCGGCAAGATCCAGACGGCGACGATCGACCTCGTCATCGGCCTGCGCCCGGTCACCTCGACCAATCCCGACGCGCCGCGTTTCGATGTCATGGTGCGCACGCGCAATGGCACCTTCATCCCGGCCGGTGGCCTGTGGGAGAAGATGGCGGCCAACGGCACCGGCGCCTTCCTCCAGGGCCAGATCGACGATCCGAGCTTCGAGGCGCCGCTGTCGATCGCGCTGTTCACCCAGCAGGACGGCGCGCTCAACGTGGTCTGGTCGCGTCCGCGCCGCCGCATGACCAATCCCTTCGACGAGGGTGCACCCACCAGCGCCGATGGCGACACCACCTTCAGCCCGCGCAGCGAAACCTTCGCCGCCCCCAGCGAAGATCCCTTTGCCTCTGCGACGGGCGATTACGTCGGCGCTGAAGCCTGAACCCCCCAGGCTTCCCCGACCAACCTTGCGGTCCGACCTCCCCCGCGGTCGGACCGCATTTTTTTGTAGGCGGGGACAGAGGCACGCGCGGCGGTTGCCAGTTGGGAGGGCAGTCCGCGCACCGCTCCCCGGAGCAACGGGCGCCCTATGGGCGCCGCCCAATGCGGTGATCACGGTCGCCCGCCAACGACGAATACGGTGATATGCAGGTACTCCGTGCCTCGCCCGGAGGCGGGATCGTGGCCGCCCGAACTGCGGCTGTCGCCACGCCGTCGTTGTGTCCATGCGCTGGCGCCAAGGCCGATGCGTCGACCGTGCGGAGCGCCTCGCGAGGCCTGGTTGCGCCTTCGTCTCACTGGTCCTCATCCGTCCCTGATGGGCGTGCAGGTCGGGGCCCTGCATGACAGCACCGCCCGCCACCGGCACCGAAACGCGATTTCCCGTCAGCCGCATCGCGGCGCGAGAGAAACGGTCATGTCCATGACGGGCCACACCTTCAGCACCATCGGTTGGCCATCCGCCAGACGGGATGAAACTCTTCGCCCGTGCACGACCTTTGCAACCGCCGACCTCAAGCGGCCGTGTTGTCGGCCTGACGGCCTCCGCCCGCACCACCCGCTTGGGATCAGCGGTTCCCCTCGCCGGACGGCACGCCGCCCGCTCGGTGCAAAGCCCGCTCATGCCCGGGCTTCGCCTTTGTTCATCCCGGCGGGATTGGCCCGCCGATGACACCGAAGGAATGGCGCATGAACAAGGTTTTTCTCTCCGGTCGCATCACCGCAGACGTTTCGCGCTTCGGCACCGACAGCAAGGGCGGCGTGATGTTCACGCTGGTGACCAGCAAGCCGGTCATCAAGGACGGCAAGGTCCAGAAGGACGAGAACGGCTACACCGAGACCTACGACCAGTTCCACACGGTCAAGGCCTTCGGCGGCCTCGGCAAGGCGATCGCCAACAACAAGCACAAGGGCGACAAGCTGCTCGTGACCGGCGAGATCCGCTACTCGCGCAACGAGCGCGACTGCAAGACCTACTACAACACCGAGATCGTCGCCGACGAGATCGAGTTCATCTGACCACCGTGAGCGGGCGGCCCCACTAGGCCGCCCACTTTCGCGTGTTCGCGGGGTCAGCCCCCGTGCGCGATCGTCATCATCATCGTCGCGATTGTGAGGGTCGGCGCGGACGCGCCGGCCCTTTTGTCGTGTTTCCTCTCCCCTGGCGGATGCCCGCCCGGGGAGAGGAAGGAGCTGTAATACCCAACCCTTTCTGTGTCCTCCCAGTGTGGCAACCCGGCCTGGCGCCCCGTCAAGGATGCACGGTTCCCCCAATTTTGCCGCCGGCGGCCTTGCGGCCCCCGTCCCCAAAATCGGCTCCCCCATGCCCCGCTTCGCGGCGTCAACCGGGGTCCGGGCCGCTGTCCGCGCCCCGGCTTCCCGGTCAACGTCCCTGACGGGGCTGGGCACGGCTTGCCGGATGAGGGGCGTCATCAAGCCGATGACGAAACGCAGGAGCTGAACCCATGCAAACCTTCTCGAACTTCGCCGATCTCGCGAGCTTCATCGCCGAGGAAACCGGATCGACCGACCAGGCCTCGACCTACGCGCATGCCTTCATCGAGCACGACGAACGCGCCAAGCTGTCCATCGTCGATGAGGCGGAAGTCTGCTTCATGCCCGATCCCGACCAAGCCCGCGCCGCTGTCGAAATGGTCATGACCACGCTGTTCGATGTGCTGCGCGATACGCGGCTCGAACCCTTCGCCGCCGATCTCGCCTGGGGCTTTGCCAACAGCTTCCACGTTGTCGCCAAGCGCATCGAGGGCCGCGAGGACGATGCCGCCAGGGAACTCGGAGAACTGGTGCGCATCTCCGATCCGTCTGAAATCCACGCCACGCAGGTCGAGGACACCCGCCTGCTGTGCGAGACGCTCGAGAGCTGCCGCGAGGCAATGGAGTGCATGCGCGACCACGCCGGGCAAGTGTTCCACGTCGAAACCGGACGGCCTTTCTCGACCACGCGGGGATCGCGGGTCAGCTCGGCCACGACCGCGAGCCAGATCGAGGCCCGCGATTTCCTGGCAGCGCGCGCAGCCAAGCGTCGCGAGGCGCATGCGCCGACCGGTCCCGTCGTGATCTTCTCAGGTGGCGACACCTGGCATGACCACGAACTGCTCTACAAGGCGCTCGACGATACTTTCGCGCGCATTCCGAGCATGATCCTTGCGACCACCGCCCAACACCGGGGATGCGACCAGATCGCCCACGCCTGGGCGGCTTCGCGCGGCGTTGCGACCGTGCGCTTCACGCTCAATCGCGCGATGGGCAAGCGCGCAGGGTTCGCCCGCAACGAGCAGATGATGAACCTCAAGCCTGTCCACGCGGTCATCTGCGAGGGATCGGGGCTTCAGGCCAACCTTCTGACCAAGGTGCGCGAGGCGGGCGTTCCCTACCATGCCTTCGCCGCGAGCCACCAGCAGCCAGCCTTTCCCGAAGGTGCGCCTGCCGTGAACGGGCAGCGGCGGTTTGCGCGACGCGGTGCCGCCTTCTGAGCTTGCCCCAAGGAGGGCGCTGCACCCCGCGGCGTCCTCCAGTTTTCTCATTTCTTGTTCTGGCGGCAAGGCACGCGGGCGTAGTGGGGCCCTGGCCCCACATGCCGCGCGCCTGGTCGGGACAAGCAAGAGCGATCAGGACCGGGGCGCAGGCGGCGGCAGGGCGTCACCTGGTTGCCAGACCACATGGCGCACCCCCGGCGTCATCATCAGCGCGGCGAGCGCGTCGTCGTAGGCGGGATCGGGCACGTTGCGCACGAGGTGGACCGCAGTCGCATCGAGCCCGGTATCCTTGAGCGCGATGCTGGCGATCGGTTGGTCAGGCCCAAGGTTGACCCTCAGCCCCTTCACGAACCGACGCCCCTCCCCAACGGCCCTGCTCACCAGCGCGCGTTCGTCGAGGCTTTCGTAGGGCATCCACTCGCGCGTCAGCGGCATGACCGCGATTTCGAAAAGCTGGGGCAGGCCCGAGGCGCCGATCGAGAAGGTGGCGCTCATCACCAGGTGTCCGCCGCCACCATCCGAGAGCCACAGCTCTTCCTCGACCGCGAACCGCTTGTGGAAGCGGCGCGCCATGTCCTCGTCCATCAGGAACGGCCAGTCGGGCAGGTGGCGCACCACGATCTTCTCGCCGAAACGCGCTGGCTCGATCGCCTTGATCTCGCCGATCACGACCATGATGGCTTCGCTCGAGGCATGCGCCATCGCGAGGTCCGACCGGCGACGCCCGGCGATGTTCTCCTTCTGCTCGAGTTGGAAGGTCTCGGGCACGAACAGCACGGGCGCCAGGCTTTCACCGCGCGCCCTGCAGGCAAGCCCGGCATGGAGCAGCGCGCGCCGGACCACGAACCAGTTGCGCTTGCCCCCCATGCGCGGATGCCAGTGCGTCAGTTCGGCCTTGTCCCACAGGAAATGCAGCAGCCCTTGCATCGTCAGGCGCAGGCCATTGGTCCTGACCGCAGGCTTGTCGTTGGTGAAAGCCGAAGGCGCCGCGCGCGCCGGCCCGCGCGACAGTGGAAACGCGAACTTGAGTTCGGTCTCGCCGCTGTCCTCGTGCTCTACCACGGCTGAGCCTCTGACCTGGCCGAGCCCTGTCAGGAAATCGGGCGCCTCGTAGTGGTTGCAGGCCGAGGCGTGGCGCGGCCCCGTGCCGGGCCAGCGCGCCAGCACGTATCCACCCTGTCGGTGCGCGATGTAGAGCGGCAGCTTGTGATCGCGCCGGCACAGGCAGATCGCGCGTTCGCGCTGGCCGTGCGCCTGCGCGAGCAAGCCGGCAAGACTCGGATCGTCCTCGGCGATCTCGCGCTCCAGCAGATGATAGTGCTGCATGTCTGGCCCTCCGGCGCTTGCGAACAACGACAGCGTCGGAACCGGGCATCGTGCAACGCGCAGGCAGCGACACCATCCCGCTGCCATCATAAGGGGGCAGGGGCGGCCCCTGCAAGGACACACAAACACAACAGGTCGCCATAGCCGTCCCATGATGGTGGCGGTGCGCGGCCTCCCTCAAGGATGAGCGGTACCCCCAATTTTTCCTGACGGAAAAATCGGCACCCCCGCTCCCCGCTGCGCGGCGGCTTCGCCGTCCTTGACCGAGACCACGCACCACCACCGTCCGCCTGCCCGTCGATACCGACGAAGGAGGCCACGATGACCAATCCCACTAACCAACACGACGATCTCGACGGCATCATCGCCAGCCTCGAACAGGCATGGCTGGCACAGGCACAGAGCACGGCCGAAGCATCGCTTGCCACCGACGGGCAGGCCGGGACGGCGGAAGGCGAATGGTGGGGCGACTAGCCCCACCCCATCCTTTTTCTCATGCTCCCGGAGACAAGCAGGGTGTCAGACCGCACGCCAGCAACCATCGCCCTCTCGCCTGCTCCATACATGATCTGGCCTCCAACATTCACCGGGATCATGCCCTGGCCCCCACCGGTAGACCCGAGCACCCATGCCCTGCGATCAAGCCCCTCCACATCCCCCGACGTCGCTCAAATCTGGCGATTGAGGGGCACACCGTACACGGAAAACCGTGGAGTAACAGTGCTATATGTTTGATAATTCAGAAACCGTCGAGCCGTCAAGCAGCTTTAATCTAGCCCTTCCAGATGGCCATTTGGTCACCGCGAATCAGGCCGTGGAACGGGTATCAGCAGTGCCTGAAAACCGCTGCAGACTGACCGGCCATATCGCCCGGAGAAAGGCTCCAGCCCGCCACACCACGTTCTGGGATACTGACGTTCCAGGCTTCGGTCTCCGGTGTCGTGCAAGCGGCACCAAAACCTGGATCGTCAAGTACCGGGAGCGCCGGATGATGCGTGTTCGGACGCTAGGTAGCCCGCAGACGGTGAAGGTCGAGGCCGCGAGGCGGGAAGCGCGCCGGGTTCTTGCCGAAGCCTTGCTGGCGGGGCTGCCAACGCGTCCGGTTGCGACCGCTGCCGACGCGATGACTTTCGCCGCCTTCGCCCCGGAGTTCCTCGCATGCTCGGCTCGTCACTGGAAGCCGGCCACCTTGGTCCGCAACCGGCGTGCGATCGAGCGTGATCTGATCCCATTCTTTGGCGAGATGCGGCTGTCCGAGATCGAGCGAACCGATATCGCCCGGTGGCGCGACAGCATGGCTTCGCGCTCGGGGAACTTCAATCGCGCGGTCCCGGTCCTTTCGGCGCTGATGAATGAAGCCGAAGTTTTTGGCCACCGCCGCCGAGGCTCCAATCCCTGTCGCGGCATCGCCCGCTACAAGCGCAAGCAACCCCAACGTTACCTCAGCCCGGCCGAGTACCGCGCCTTGGGCGCGGCGATCAAGAACGCGGAAGGGGAGATGCCGCGAGCGGTGCCGATTATCCGGTTGCTCATCTATACGGGCGCGCGGCTGAGCGAAATCGCAACGCTGAACTGGGAATGGGTGAAGCCGCCGCGACTGTTTCTGCCTGACAGCAAGACCGGCCCCAAGGTTATCTACCTCAATGCTCCGGCACGCGCGGTTCTCGCCAAACTCGATACGGGGCAGGGCAAGGGACTGGTGTTTCCCGCGCCGCGTGATCCCGCCAAGTCCTTTGACCCGACATCCCACTGGCACCAGTTGCGCGCCCGCGCTGGTCTTGCCGATGTGCGTCTGCACGACTTGCGTCACAGCTTTGCGTCGATGGCAATCCGCGACGGGATCTCGCTGACGTTGATCGGGCGCCTGCTCGGTCATGCGTTGCCGGAGACGACCGAGCGGTATGCCCATCTCGCTGACGATACTGTGCTGGAGGCGGCGCAGCGCGTTTCGGGCGCGATTGCTGCGAAGTTGGGGCTGGTCGCATGAACGCCCGCAGTCTTGCCGGCCTCGTGGCCGAGGAACTCGCTACCATCGGCATCGAGCCGAGTGCCGATCCTTCCGAAACCGACCGCGTACGCCGGACAGAATGGTCGGCGCGCTGGCCCGGCTTTGGGGTGCGTCATTATCGCAGTGGCAGGCGCGTGTACGTCGTTCAGACCCGGATGACGGGCAAGGTGCGCACGGTCACTATTGGGGATGCGCGTGTCGTTACGCGCGCTCAGGCTGCCGATGTTGCCCGGCGGGTGTTGCTACGTGCTGAGGTTGGCGAGAATCCAGCGGAGGCGCGTGCCAAGGTTAGAGCAAGCCCGACGTACGATGCCTTTCTGGACGAGTACTGGTCGAAGGCGGAGCCGACCTGGAAGGCAAGCACGCGCGCGCGCAATCGCTATTACCGGTGCCACCTGGACCGGGCCTTCCGTCGGCGTTTTCTCGATGAGATAATGCCAGCTGACATCAAACGATGGTTCGCTCAGATGACCGCCAACGTCGGACCGGCCGCGGCCAACCGGACCTTCGAACTGCTGCGATCGATGTTTAACAAGGCGGAGGCATGGGGCGTTCTCGCCGAATGCTCTAACCCCTGCACGGGTGTGAAAGCGAACAAGCTGAAGCGACACCAGTGTGTCCTGTCCGAACAGGAATTGAACCGCTTCGGCGAGGCACTTGCCGAAATAGAGGACTCCGACCCGATGGCAGTCGCTGCCATTCGCGTACTGGCGCTGACCGGCTGCCGGAAAAGCGAAATCTGTGACCTTGCATGGAGCGAGGTGAGGGGGCGGCGCTTGCTGTTGCATGATGCGAAGACCGGACCTCGGACGGCCTGGCTCGGTGAGGCTGCGCAGGCGGTTCTGGCGAGGCTGCCACGCCATACCGATCTGGACCATGTGTTCTGGCGCGGCGATGCTCGCCTCACGATTTCCCGGTTGGACCAGTGCTATTATCGCGCTCGGGCCAGGGCGGGGCTTGCCCATGTCCGCTTGCATGACCTGCGACATAGTTTCGCGAGCCATGCGGCCTCCATGTCGGAGACTTTGCCCATGATCTCCAGGCTGCTGGGGCACACGAGCGTCAAGATGACGGCGCGATACGCCCATCTCGATGATGCCTGCGTTGTTGATGCGGCAGAGAGGCTGGGCGAACTGCTGCGCAAGGCGACCGAGGAGGGCTTGTGATCATCGATTTGAGATCATTGTGCCCTTCGTTGAAGGGTCACACTAAGTGTGATATATGGTGGTTTGACAATGACCGGTGAGCAGAAAGCCCGGATCTACAAGAATCGCTGGTTTGCCAAGTATGCGAGCCGGGAAGGGATTAGCGACGCGGCGCTCATTGTGGCCGTCGATCAGGTTAACCGGGGCCTGGTCGATGCCGACTTGGGCGGCGGCCTTATAAAGCAGCGCGTCGCGCGCGAAGGCGGAGGCAAGTCTGGCGGTTATCGCACGCTGGTCTTCTTTCGCCATGAGGAGAGGGCCGTGTTCGCTTTTGGTTTCGCCAAAAGCAGCAAGGCCAATCTCAATGCGGTCGAACTGCGGACCTACAAGCAGGCCGCCAGGATCGTGCTCGGGCTGACACAGGCGCAGGTCGATACCGAGGTGCGAGAAGGTAGATTGTTCGAGGTGAATGACGATGCCTAAATCCTATAAGAGCGAGGCGCTGGCCGCCGTTCACGAAATGATGGAAGGCCTCCATGAGGCCGGAGCTATCGATAAACAGACTCTTCGTGAATTCGACGAGGCCTGCATTGCCCCTGTAATACCGTTCCAGCCCGAAGAAATCAGGGCAATCCGGGAGGCGCAGCACGTCTCGCAGCCTGTTTTCGCACGTTACCTCAATGTGTCGAAGAATCTCGTTTCTGACTGGGAGCGGGGCAAGAAGAAGCCTGGTGGACCTGCTCTGCGGCTACTTTCCATTGTTCAGCGCAAAGGGCTTGAAGCTGTGGCCTGACAGCAAAGGCGGTGGCGACTAATTTAGGCATGGACGTTGGCGTAGTGTTTAGGATCTGCGGCAGTCGAACCGAGAAAATCTCGGCGCCGACAGGCGCACTTCCGCTTCGTCGGCGATAATATAATGGATGCCCTTACGGTTTCTGAGAGGTTCAGGTTGATTGGACTGCACGTTGTTGTGCTGGGGCGAGGGTGTGGTCGGACCGATAACTCGCTACCAATCTCGACCACGCCTTTTTCTTCAACCTTCGCTCAATAAAGATCAGGAGCCAAATTTCTGGATCATCGTGATGGCACCAAGTTTGCCATCCCAATCGATCTCGAATCTCACTTTGTCGCCGATCTTCAATCCCGAAATTTGCTCCGGCTTTGCCGAGAAGCTCATGGTCATCGCGGGCCATTTGAGTGCGGCGATTTCGTGGTGATCGAGCGTTACCGTGCCTTTGGCGGCGTCAATTGCCGCGACGGTGCCGGTACTCGCCCCATGCATCATCGGCCCGGCCATTGGCATGCCCGTCATGCTGCCGGTGTTGGTGGGGGCGGTTTCCGCAGGCTTCGTAGCTTCGGCTTCCTTCTTGCAGGCAGAAAGCAATGCCATCAGTGCCAGGCTGGTCGCAATCATCAGGGACTTCTTCACTGTACTTCTCCTTCAGGTTGAACTTGGGAATGGGATCTGCGGCGCATCAGCAAATAGGCAGCAGGGATGATCAGCATTGAAAGCAGCGGTGCGGTCAGCATACCGCCGATCATCGGCGCCGCGATCCGGCTCATCACTTCCGAGCCGGTGCCGCCGCCCACCAGCACCGGGAACAGGCCAGCAAGGATCACCGCCACCGTCATTGCCTTGGGCCGAACGCGCAGCAGTGCGCCTTCCCGAACAGCGGCGGCGACATCGCCGTCTTCTCGCCCTTCCAAGGCCTGTTTGAGGTAGATCAGCATGACCACGCCGAACTCTGCCGCGACGCCGGCCAACGCGATGAACCCGACCGCGCTTGCCACCGACTGGTTGTAACCAAGCAGGTAGAGCAGCCATAGCCCGCCGGTGAGCGCGAACGGCAGCGTGCCCATGATCAGCAGCGCCTCGTCCCAGCGCCGGAAGGTCAGGTAAAGCAGTGCGAAGATGATCGCGAGCGTCACCGGGATGACCAGCTTCATCCTCTCCTTGGCACGGACGAAGAACTCGTACTGACCAGTGTAGGAGACGCTGACGCCCGGCGGAAGTTGGACCTTGCTGGCAATAGTCTGCTGGATGTCGTCAACCAGCGTCTGCATATCGCGGTCGCGGCCATCGACATAGATCCAGGTCACCGGGCGACCGTTTTCACTCCTGAGCATCGGTGGACCGTCGCTGATCCGGACAGAAGCGACGGTGCCGAGCGTGATCTGCTGGCCAGACGGTGTCAGCACCGGCAGAGCTGCAAGCTTGTCCGGACTGTCGCGCAACTCGCGCGGGTAGCGCAAGTTGATCGGGTAGCGCGCGAGGCCCTCGACCGTCTGGCCGATATTCTCGCCGCCGATCGCGCCGGCAACCACCGCCTGGACGTCGGCCACATTCAATCCGTAGCGGTCGGCTGAGGCGCGGTCGATATCGACATCGACGTAGCGCCCGCCGGTCAGCCGTTCGGCCAGCGCCGAGGTGACGCCGGGCACGGTCCGTACGACCTGCTCGATCTGCGTGGCGGTACGGTCGATCTCCGCAAGGTTCGAGCCCGCGACCTTGATCCCAACCGGACTCTTGACCCCCGTTGCCAGCATGTCGATGCGGTTGCGGATTGGCGGGATCCAAAAATTGGCGAGACCAGGCACCTTCACCCGCGCGTCCAATTCATCGACCAGCTTTTCAGGCGTCATCCCGGGGCGCCACTGGTCGCGAGGTTTGAAATGAATGGTCGTCTCGAACATTTCCAATGGCGCGGGATCGGTCGCGCTATCGGCGCGGCCCGCCTTGCCGAACACGCTTGCGACCTCGGGCACAGACTTGATCAACCGATCGGTCTGCTGAAGCAGGCGCCCCGCTTCTGCCGCCGACAAGCCGGGCAGCGCCGAGGGCATGTAGAGCAGGTCGCCCTCGTTCATTTGCGGCAGGAACTCGCCGCCGACCTTTGCCATCGGCCAGAGTGTAGTGGCGAATAGCAGCACGGCGATCAGCAACGTCCGCTTGGGCCGCTCCAGCACCCAGTCAATTGCCGGGCGATAGGCCCGTACCAACCAGCGGTTGAGCGGGTTGGCCTCCTCGCTAGGGATTTTTCCCTTGATCAGCAGCCCCATCAACACCGGGATCAGCGTGATCGAAAGGAATGCGGCCGCCGCCATCGCGTAGGTCTTGGTGAAGGCGAGCGGTGCAAACAGCCGGCCCTCCTGTCCCTGCAGCGTGAAGATCGGAAGGAACGAAAAGGTAATGATCAGCAGGCTCAGGAACAGCGCCGGGCCGACTTCAGCGGCCGCATTTGTCACGATCCGCCAGCGAGTCGAGCGATCGGGCTCGGTGTCAGGATTGTCGTTATGCCAACGTTCGAGATACTTGTGGGCGTTCTCGATCATCACCACCGCTGCATCGACCATCGCGCCGATAGCGATGGCAATGCCGCCCAAGGAGAGGATATTGGCGTTGAGGCCCTGCAGGCGCATGACGATGAAGGCGATCAGGATGCCGAGCGGCAAGGTCAGGATCGCGACCATCGCCGAGCGCGCGTGCCAAAGGAACAGCGCACAAACGGCTGCTACGATGACGAACTCCTCGATCAGCTTGTGGTTCAGATTCTGGACCGCGTGATCGATCAAACCCGAACGGTCGTAGGTTGGGACAATCTCAACACCGGGCGGCAGGCTCTTCTTGAGTACCTCGAGCTTGGCCCTGACACCCTCGATCACCGCGCGAGCGTTTTGGCCCTGGCGCATGATGATGACGCCGCCTGCGACTTCACCTTCGCCGTTCAATTCTGCGATGCCGCGTCGCATCTCAGGACCGACCTGTACCGTGGCGACATCGCCAAGCGTCACCGGAATGCCGCTTGCCGCGGTGCGCAGCGGCACAGCACGGAAGTCGTCGAGGGTTTTCAGGTAACCGCTGGCGCGCACGGTATATTCGGCGCCCGCCATCTCCACGCTGGCGCCGCCGGTCTCCTGGTTGGCACGCTTCAGAGCTGCCCCAACTTGATCAGTAGTGACGCCGTAGGCGGCGAGCTTCTGCGGATCGACGATAACCTGATACTGCTTGACCATGCCGCCGATGCTGGCGACCTCGGCAACGCCGGGCACCGTCTTCAATTCAAAGCGCAGGAACCAGTCCTGGAGAGATCGGAGCTGCGCCAGATCGTGCCCACCGGCCTGGTCGACCAGCGCATATTCGTAAATCCACCCCACCCCGGTCGCGTCGGGACCGAGCGAGGCTTTCGCGCCTTCGGGCAGACGGCTCTGCACCTGGCTCAGATATTCGAGCACGCGGCTGCGCGCCCAGTAGAGGTCCGTGCTGTCGTCGAACAGCACATAGACGAAGCTGTCACCGACAAAGGAATATCCGCGCACCACCCGCGCACCGGGAACCGAGAGCATGGTTGAAGTGATGGGATAGGTGACCTGGTTCTCGACGATCTGCGGCGCCTGGCCCGGCCAGCTCGTGCGGATGATCACCTGCACGTCTGACAGATCTGGCAGCGCATCGATCGGTGTAGTCCTGACCGCCACCACCCCGATCGCGGTCAACACCAGCGCCGCCGCAATCACCTGGTTGCGCGCTCTGACTGAGGCACGGATGATGGAGGCGATCACTTGCTGCCCTCCAAAGGCCGCGCCGGAATGCCCGTCAGGCTCGCTTCGGAATCGAGCAGGAACTGGCCGGAAGCTACGACCTTTTCACCGGGAGCCAATCCCGCGATGATCTCGGTCTTCCGCCGCCCTCTGTCCCCACACGAACCTCAGCCGGTCGATAGCGACCATCGGCGAGCGCCAGCATCACCAGGATGCGCGCACCGGTACGGATCACCGCCTCGCTCGGCACCAGCAGCGCCTGGCGTTGATCGCCGCCGAGCGAAACGCTGGCAAACATGCCGGGCTTGAGGCGTCCGCCACGGTTGGCGAGTTCAATGCGGATAGTCAGGGTGCGGCTGTCCGCCTGCGCGGTGGGTAGGATCGCGACCACGCGGCCCGTGAAAGTCTCACCCGGAAATGCGGATAGCGTCGCCTTCGCGCTCTGGCCGATCTTGATCATGCCTGCCTGCACTTCCGGCACGGCGGCATTGAGCCAGACCGTGCCGATGCCGGTCACCTGCGCAAGCGTCTGGCCCTGCGCCAACGTCACCCCTTGCTGGGCATCGAGCGACTGGATCACCCCCGCGATCGGCGAGGTGATCGTGATCGTGCCACTGGTTAGGCCCGACCGCTCGACGTGCGCAATCAGGCCGTCCGACATGCCGAGCAGTCGCAAGCGTTGCCTTGCGGCCGCGGTAAGGTCGGGCCTGCCGAGCCGTTTGACCGCGAGAAACTCACCCTGCGCGCCGCCCCATTCGGGCAGCTGGATGTCGGCAATCGGTGCGCCCGCGCCGATCACATCGCCCGGCGCGCGGCTATAGACGTGGGTGACGAACCCGCCAGAACGCGCCTGGATGATTGCGACATTGCGCTGGTTGAAGTCGATGGTCCCGGCGACCGATAGCGCCGATGGCAGACTGCCAACCTCGGCCGCGACGACCCGCAGCCCCAGGTTCTGTCGCGCAGCGGGATCGATGCTGATCCCAGGCGTTGCGCCCGTGGCAGAGGTTTCATCCGCGTATTTGGGCTGGGTCTTCATCCCCATCGACGAGAGCGAATTGGGATTGTCGTAGTGCTCGGCCGGCACCATCGGATCGTACCAGTAGAGGATCTTGCGCGCCGCTGGCGTCGATCCAGCTTCCCTCGTGGCTTCCCCGCGCTGGCCAATCCAATAACCGCCTCCACCCGCGACCAGTGCGATTGCCAATGCTCCGGCGCCCCAGCGCACGGCGTGTCTCGCGTCCATGCTCATGGCCGCATCTCCCCATATGTGAAATTGATCCGGATGGCGTCGCGTGCGACGTCGTCCTCGCGCGACAGCGCATCGACCTCGGCTTCGGCCAGCGCCAGCGTCGAGAGCAGCGCACTGCCGAGGTCGAGCTTGCCCGCAGCGTAGCTCGCCATGTCGAGTTCGGCACGGCGTTTGGCGAGCGGCACCAGGGTATTACGCGCATTCATCAGCCGCTGGTGGTGCATGACATGATCGGCAAGATCACCATCGAGCGCGGCGACGATCTGTTGTTCTCCCCCCGTGCGCATCAGCCGCGCCCGTTCGGCTTCGCTCGCTCGCGCGGCGATCCTGGGGTCCTGCCGTCGTTTGGAGAAGAACGGCAAATCGATGCTGATGCCGACTGATACCATGTCGCCATAGGCGGGATCGCGGCGGCCGTAGGAGGTGCTGACCCGCCAATCGGGCCGCTTGTCGGCGCGGGCGAGTTCGGTTTCCGCATCCGCCGCGCCGACACCCGCATCCAGTGCCTGCAAGGTCGGAAGTGAAGCAAGCCCGGCAATCAATCGGGCGCGATCGACTTCAAGGATAGGCGGGTCGCCCGAGACGTCGGCCAAGGGATCGCCGGTAAAGCGCGCCAGTCTCGCCTGCGCCTTGGCGACATCGGCCGTGAGCTCGCTACGCCTGTCCGCAACGGCGCCACGCAGCTGGTCGGGTTCAAGCGCCGCACTGGGCCGCGCCGCGCCGGAGGCGAGCCTTGCCGAAACGGTAGCTTGGAGTTCGCCGAGGCTTTGATCCAGAACCTGCAACCGGGCGAGACGCCGCTTGGCATAATAGAGATCGACCCAGGCAAGCGCGGTCTCAAGCCGGAGGTTCTGTGCTTCAACGGCAAGGTCGGCCTCGGCCACGCCAATGCCAGCCTGTGCGCGGGACCGTTGGGCACGGCGCTTGGCGGGATTGGGGAACGGCTGTTCGATCCCGATCCGTGCCATCGTCATGCTCTCGCGGGTGAAGCTGAAGGCGGGCGGTCCCGAGACGGGGAAATTGTCGATGCCGACCGATAGGGTTGGATCGGGAAGCCGACCGGCGGCGACTGCAGCCGAGCGCGTGGCATCGACGCCGGCCATGCCTGCCTTGAGCGAGGGCGCTTTATTCGTAGCGTGCCGGAGCGCGGCATCGAACGTCAGCGGCTCGGCCAGCGCTGCGCACGGGATCGCCGCGAGCAGCGGCGTGAGAACCATCAAGCGCACAATCAATCGCATGGAAATCTCCTGATCGGGAGAGCCATGGCCAATGCCGAAACGGTAAGCTGGGCGAACGGGCGCCGGCGAAGGGGGCATACTCCGCTGGCGCCACGCGCCCGGCCGTGTTTGTTATCGGCTGTCGGCCAGGCAATCGCCTTAACCGACCGACTGCGCTCCAGCCTTGCCGGGCATGTCCATCATGCAGGCGGCATGGTCGGCCGTCATCATGGCGCAGTCGCAATTGGCCTCGGTGGTTTCAGCGTCCTTGACCCAGACGCGGGTGCGCGAAGGCACGGTCGACTTCGGGCCGAAAGAGGGTCCATTCCGCCATTCCCAATGGCCGCCGACATTGTCATGGGCCGAGGCGATGGATGCGGTAGCGAGCCCCGCCGCGATAGCAGCGAGCGTGAGAATCGTCTTCATGTGAAAGATCCTTGGTTGAACTGTGAGGAGGCATGCGCGAACGAAATGCTCGCAGGTGCGCCGCTAGTGTTCAGCCAAGGTGCGCGGGTGGTTCGGGCTCCGGCCCTGTATTGCGTCCAACCAGCGCGGTCACCGATGTGAGCGGCGGTGCCAGGTCGCGGAATTCCAAAGGTTTACCAAGCGTGACCGATGGAATCAGTGCCATCGGAATAGCGCACCCCATCTTGGCGATGCAGTCCGGCGTCATTCCCTTACACGGCTTTTCAGGCTGCGGGGCCTGCTTGGCGAGACCCATCATTTCAGCACAGTCCGCGCTCATATTAGACGCGACCACCGTTTGCTCGGCTTTCGCCACCGGGATCACGTGCGCAAACGCAGCTTCCTGACTCAAGAGGCCCAGCAGTGCTCCCATCATAAGCAGCAAGGAATACCAACGCTTCACATGCCCCCTTTCGGCTTGCGCTTGGCGACTGTCAATTCCTCTGGTGTGTGCACTGGCTGCGCCCAATTCAACGTGATGGTCCCGTATTTCCACGCTACCACTACGCCGACGTGCAACTTTTGATTGCCTGTCGAAGTGGAGTTCCGAATGGCTTCCGCCTCTGACTGACCGATTAGGTCCGGGGGCGGCGAACCGCTCCCTTGATATTCTCAAGGCGGCGTTCAACAAGGCCGAAGCATGGGGGTACCGGGCAGAGAATTCAAATCCCTACCGATCCATTTGGCATAACCGTCGCGTGCATCGCAAGCGCTTCCTTTCCGGCGAAGAACTTGCGCGTCTGGGCGTACTCGTGCCAGAGAGGAGACAGAGTGATGATCCAATGAAGCGTACGTATGCGTCGGCGATCACCCTGCTGCCTCTGACAGGTTGCCGAACGGGAGAGATTCCGGGGCTCCAATGGGCGGACCTGCGCGGGCTTCGTCTGCACCTGCGAGACAGCAAGACGGCGCCCCGGACTGTGTGGCTGGGGCAGGAGGCGCGCGATGTGATCGATGGATTGCCTCGCAAGGGAGCGAACCCATACATGTTCTGGAACTGGCGCTTTCGCCGACCCATAGGAACGCTTCGCATCGCGTTTCGCCCTTTGCCGGTCTCGCGCGCCCGTGCCGATCACGGAAATGGACGGCCAGGTTGAGGATTACGCACACATATTGGATGCCGAGGGCCTGCTCGCCTGCGTTCGAATCGGCACCATCGAATTCCATGCCTCGGGTAGTCGGGTGCGACGATGTCGAAGCGCCCGATCGGATAATCGTCGATCTGGAGCCCCACGAACAGCTGAACTGGGCCGATGTATGCGCCGCCGCGCGGCACTTGCTCGACCGGCTGGCCGACCTCGGTCATTTCAGCTTCGCGATGCTGTCGGGCTAGAAGGGAATGCATGTGGTGGTGCCGCTGACGCCGGGGCATTCCTGGCAGGCGCACAAGGATTTCGCGCATTGCTTCGCCGAGGCGCTGGCGATCGAGGAACACCCGTTTCCCATACGGGACATCGATCCGCTGCAACGCTGCGCCAGCGACAAGGCGCTGGCAGGGTGGGGCTTTGCCAGCCAGCGGCTGCCGGACCTTTGAACCGCAGCGATGCTCGCGACGCTGTGCCTTCTCAGGGCCACAGCATCAGTCCGCCGCCGAGAAGGCAGGCCAGTCCGACGATGACCGAAATCACCCGGTCGAGCGGAAGCAGCTTCTCGGATGCGACGATGATCGTCAGCAGCGCGACCCACACCACGTTCATGACGCCCGCGACGAACAGCAGCGCCATGAGCAGCCAGCAGCAGCCGACGCATATCGCTCCGTGAAGCGCCCCCATGCGCAACGCGCCGAAGGTGCCGTCGCGATAGTGGCGGCTCAGGAATCCGGCGGGATTTTGACAGTGGCGCAGGCAAGCCGATTTGAGCGGGCTGAGCTGATACGCCCCTGCCGCGATCAGGATCATTCCGGAAAGCCGGGTACTCTGCGAAGCCATCGTCAGCGGGGCAATCAGGGCCCAGCGCGTAAGCCAGAACTGCATCAGGGTGGCGATGGCCGAAAACAGGCCCCATGCCAGCAGATAGCCGCACAGGAATCCTGCGACGGCAGGCGTGCGTCCTTGCGGGACGTTGCGCGCGACCCGTTCGTACAGGAGGATCGTCGGGGCAGCAGATGGCAGCATCATCGCCACCATCATCGTCCACCACATCGAAAAGACGATCGCCAGCCGATCGATCGACCACGAGGCGGATGGTTCCATCACCATGCCGCCCATCGTGGCCTCGTCAGGGGGCGCGCCGGGCCCCATGGCGGCACCGCCCAGAATCCATGCCCAGGCCGCCGCGATCAATATGCCCAGCGCGACAATGGTGATGATCCGGGGGCGTGCCAGTATCGCGTTGACCCCGGTGGACATCGTCAACTCCTCACGACGCCATGGCTGTCGAGGTGCAAGTGGGCGAATTGCCCGTAGCTGGCCGCGTGTTCCAGCTGCATCGGGCTGAACGACCGACTGGAACCCGACCCGATCTCGGCCACTTCGTATTCGAAGCCATCCGGCAGGCGAATCTGCGCCCGGACTTCCGCACCGTTGACCGGACTGCGGATGGGCTCCCCATCCATCTCGAGGTGGCCGGGTACGCGCAGCCGCCCGCGGCGGCCTTCCACGTCGACATCGAAGGCAATCGGCACGAAGCCGGGTTCGTGCATGGTCTCGATGGTGGACGCGAAGACGGCAAAGACCGTGGCGAAGGGATCGGTGTCGCCGCCGGTCATGATCGTGAGCAAGGCATCGCGCTGTGCCGGCCCTGCACGTTCATCGACAAAGGCGGCACATTCGCCCTTGCCCTCGTGGATCGGTCCGGGCCAGCGGAACACCGCTGCGATGTTCAGCCCCGAAAGGTCCGTCTCTCCATGGTGGCCTTCGTCAATCGCCATGCCGAACACGGCCTGGCAGCCGCCTTTGTCAGGCAAGCCGCCGAACTGGCAGTTGCAGCCGTATTCGCAGTTGCAGTTGGCGAATTCCCTGCCGCGCAGTTTCCAGTAGGTCATGGTACCGCCTCCGCCGTAGTGCGGGTCTACCCTCCCTCCTGCCAGTTACGGCAGGTTGCCAAGTTATAGCAGCAAACCCCGGTCATGTCAGCGTTCAAGCGGGGCCAACGGGGATGGTTGATGGGCGTTGTCGTGCCTTGCTGTAACGCTGAGTTCCGGGGTCGGTTGCTCTACTTGAACCTCAGGTTCAGGCCCGCTGCGACGAACTGCACCTCGTCCGCACAGGCGGCGACCCTTTGGTTTACCTGGCCCGCTTCGTCACGAAACCGGCGTGCGAGCGCATTTTCGGGTACGATGCCCAGGCCGACTTCGTTGCTGACCAGAATGATGTGCCCCCGGGCATTGGCGATCGCGGCCGTCAGGTGGGCGGTGGCTGCGGGGATGTCGCGATCCGACAACAGCAGGTTCGAGACCCACAGGGTGAGGCAATCGACGAGCAGCGCCGTGCCGGGCGCGTCGTGGGCCTCGATCGTTTCGGGCAGTGCGATGGGGCTCTCGATTGTCGACCATGCGCCGCCGCGATCGTGCTGGTGGAGGCGGATGCGCTCGCGCATTTCATCATCCCAGGCTTCTGCCGTGGCAATGTAGGCGAGCGAAAGCCCGGTCGCTTCGGCGCGGGCCTGAGCATAGCGGCTCTTGCCCGAACGCGCGCCACCAAGAACGAACAGGCTAGGCAAGCGGGGCCTCCTGCGCGAGCTTGAGCAGCGTGTCGACGTCGAGGTGGGTTTCGAGATCGTTGGCGATGGCATCGAGCGCGGCATCGACGCTGGCGGTATGGTCCGTGCGGTCCGAGTGGACGCCGAGCATGGCAAGCAGTGCCGCGCGCAGCCCGGTGCTGGCCAGCGCGCCGTGGACATAACTGCCCATCACCCGACCATCCGCGCTGACCGCGCCGTCGGCGCGTGCGCCGTCGAGCAGCGCGAAGGGGCGTTGGCCATCTGGCCCGCTGGTCTCGCCCATGTGCATCTCGAAGCCGTCGAAGGCCTGTTCCAGCGCGGTGCCGTGGACGCGGCGCAGGGCCTTGTCGGGTGTCAGCACGGTCTCCACGTCGAGCAGTCCGAGGCCGTCGATCTCGCGCTGCGGTCCTTCTATGCCGTGCGGGTCGTGGATGCGGCGGCCCAGCATCTGGAAGCCGCCGCAAATGCCCAAGATGCGCCCGCCGCGGCGGTGATGGGCAAGGATGTCGATGTCCCAGCCCTGTTCGCGCAGGGCGGCCATGTCGGCGATGGTGGCCTTCGAGCCGGGCAGCACGATCAGCGCGCAATCGGCGGGGATCGGCTGGCCGGGCGGCACCATGACCAGACTGACGCCGCTTTCGGCCTTGAGCGGATCGAGATCGTCGAAGTTGGCGATACGCGGCAGGATCGGACAGGCGACCCTGATCGTACCCGCCCCGTCGCGGGCATGGCGTTCCAGCAGCACGGCGTCTTCGCTCGGCAGGCGCGCGCTGGCGGCCAGCCAGGGGACCACGCCATGGCCGCGCCAGCCCGACAGCGCCTCGATCTGGCGGTAGCCGTCTTCGAACAGCGCGGGATCGCCGCGGAACTTGTTGATGATGAAGCCGTGGATCATGGCGGCGTCGGCCGGGTCGATCACCGCGCGGGTGCCGACGATCGCCGCGATCACGCCGCCCCGGTCGATATCTCCCACCAGCACCACCGGCACGTTGGCGGCGCGGGCGAAGCCCATGTTGGCGATATCGCCCGCGCGCAGGTTGATCTCTGCGGGTGAGCCTGCGCCTTCGACCACGACAACATCGCATTGCGCGCGCAGCCGCTGCCAGCTTTCCAGCAAATCGGGCAGCAAGGTGCCGCGCGCGGCGCGGAAATTGCCCCCGCCCAGCGTGCCGCGCACCCGCCCGTGCACCACCAGTTGCGAGGTGTGGTCGGCCTGCGGCTTGAGCAGGACCGGGTTCATGTCGGTGTGCGGCTCCACCCGGCAGGCCATGGCCTGCAAGGCCTGCGCCCGGCCGATCTCTCCACCATCGACGGTGACGGCGGCATTGTTCGACATGTTCTGCGGCTTGAACGGGCACACCCGCAGGCCGCGATTGGCAAAGGCGCGGCACAGCCCCGCGACCAGCACCGACTTGCCAACGTCCGATCCCGTGCCTTGCAGCATCAGCGCACCCATCACCATCCTCCCAGGGTCAGAGCGGCGGCCATCGCGCTCAGTAGCAGGCACGACCGGACATGAACCGCCAGCGCGCGTCGCACGTCGGCGGCCGTGGCATCGGCGCGGCCCTCGCCGATCCACGCCTTGGCATGGATCAGCCCGTCGTACGAGACCGGTCCGGCCAGGCGCAGGTGCAGCACCCCGGCCATGGCGGCTTCGGTCCAGCCGGCATTGGGAGAGGCATGGCGGGCATGATCGCGCCACATCGTCGCCCAGCCGCCACGGCCCACCAGGCAGATCACCACCGCGCCGATCCGTGCGGGCAACAGGTTCAGCGCATCGTCGGTCCGCGCCGCGGCCCAGCCGAAGGCGCGCCAGCGTTCCTCGCGGTGGCCGATCAGGCTGTCGGCGGTATTGATCGCCTTGTAGATCCAGATGCCGGGCAGGCCGCCCACGATCAGCCAGAACAGCGGTGCGGCAATGCCATCGCAGAAGCTCTCGGCCAGGCTTTCGATCGCGGCACGGGCGAGCGCAGGGGCATCGAGGTCGCGCGTGTCGCGCCCGCAGATCATCGAGACCGCATGTCGGGCCGCCGCCATGTCGCCCACGTCGAGCGCGGCGGCGACGGGCCGGACATGGTCGTAGAGGCTGCGCTGCGCCAGCGCGGGCCAGGCCAGCATGGCCACCGCGATCCACGACCAGGGGCCAAGCGCATCGGTGCAGAGCGCTTGCAGCACCAACGCGATGCCGCCCGGCACTGCGATCAGGACGAGCACCGTCAGCACGCCCAGCAGGCGTCGGACCGGCTCGCCCAGCGCGGGGCGGTTCCAGCGCCGTTCGCATCCATCGATGATCCGCGCGAACGCGCCCACCGGATGGCCCAGCCTGCGATAGAGCGCTTCGGGCCAGCCCAGCGCGCCATCGAGCGCGAGCGCGAGAAGGGCGACGGGCTCAGCCATGATCGGGCAGGGCGGCGATGAAGCGGGCAAGGGCATCGCGGCTACCCGGAAGGCCCAGGCGCAACCAGCGCGGGTGCCCTTCGAACGGGCGAGTCAGGATGGCGTGGCGGGCAAGGTGCTCGAACAGCGCGCCACCATCGTCGCATTCGATCAGGCGGAACAGCGGGCAGGCACCTTTCACCGCGTAGCCACGCGCCACGAGGCCCGCGTCAAGTTCGGCCGCTTCGTCAACGAGGCGAACGCGCATCGCCTCGATCCAGGTGCGGTCGCGATAGGCGTCGGTGCCGATGGCGATGGCGGCGGCCGAAACCGGCCAGGCGCCCAGTCTGGCACGCAGCCGGGCAATCAATTCGCGCGGGGCCAGGACGAAGCCGAGGCGCAGGCCGGCCAGCCCGAAGAACTTGCCGAACGAGCGGAAGATGACGAGGCGGCGGCCGTCGTCCACCATGTCGGCCAGCGAGTGTCCGGGGTGGCCATCGGCGAAGGCTTCGTCGAGCATAAGCCAGCCGGATTCGCCCCGTCGAGCAAGGACATCCAGCAACGCGGCGCGGTTCAGCAGGAGGCCATCGGGGTTGTTCGGGTTGGCGAGGATCAGGGTCGATCCATCGGCCTGTTCCAGCGCGTCCATCCCGATGGGCGAACTGCCGGCCATCATCTCTGTATGGGTGCGATAGGTGGCGGTGAGGTGGTGCCCGGTGCCGTTCAGCAGCGCGCCGGCAAGGCGCAGGCCCACTTCGGTGCCGGGGACCGCGCAGACATGATCGGCATGGCAACCGAAGTGCGCCGCGGCCGCCTGTTCCATCGCCCGCAGGGCCTGCTCGTCGGGCAGGCCGCGCCAGTCGACGGGCGTGCTGTCGGCCTGAGGCCAGGGGTGGGGGTTTATTCCGGTGGACAGGTCCAGCCAGTCGTCCTGCCCGTAGTGCGCGCGTGCGGCCGAAAGGCCGCCGCCGTGCCAGGTCCAGCGAGTGGGCGTCATGACCACGCCTCCAGGCAGAGGGCCAGCAGCAGGGCGGTTTCCACCAGTTCGATCCCTGCGCCGTGGCCATCGCCCGATATCCCGCCGATGTGCCGTGCGATCCAGCGGCCCCACAGCGCGGTGGCGGGGATCGCTGTCAGCAGCACCGGAAAGAACCACGCCGTGGCCAGCAGCGCCAAGGCCCACAGGTCGAGGTCGATCGGCCGGATGGCACCGCGAAAGCGGGCGCCGAGCCCATCGTGCAGGGGGGCGATCCAGCGCGTCCAGAACAAGGGCGCGATGCGTGCGGCGAAGGGCACCAACGCCAGCGCGGCGATCTGGTGGCGGTCGATCAACGCGTGCAGCAGCACCAGCTTGGCCAGCATCTGCAGGACGATGGCGGTCACGCCGAAACTGCCGACATGGGGATCGGACAGCACCGCCAGCAGCCGCGCTCGATCCTTGTGCGCCGCGCCGCTGGCGTCCGCGATATCGCCCAGTCCATCAAGGTGAAGCGCGCCCGTCACCAGCAGCCATGCGGCCAGCGCCGTCAGCGCGCCGGTCCAGCTGTCGATGTGCGCACCGACCCAGCCTGCGCCCGCGACCAGGGCGCCCACGATCAGGCCCACGGCCGGGAACCACCGCATCGACGCGGCAAAGGCTTCGTCCGAGGCGGCGAACGATGGCGCGGGCAGACGGGTCAGAAACTGCACCGCGATGCACAGGCCCTTCATGGCCAAAGCCCCACGATCTGTGCGGTGCGCGGCGCGCCGGGCCAGATCCGCAGGCTGACCACGCAGGCATAGGGCAGGTCGAAGGCCCACAACTGCTGCTGGCCAAAGCCGAACAGGCAGGCCAGCGCAGCGCGGATCGCGCCGCCATGGGTAACGACCAGCGTATCGCGGTCGATGCCACCGAGCGCCGCGTCGATCCTCGCCGTCAGCGCGCTCCAGCGCTCGCCGCCGGGGGGGGGATTGGCGTCGGGATCGGCCCAGAACTGGGCGAGCGCCGCGCTGTCCACCTCGGCGCTGGCCAGCCCATCCCATGCGCCGAAATCCAGCTCGCGCCAGCGTGGGTCGGGCGTGACGGCCAGATTGCGCGGGGCCGCGATGGCCTCTGCCGCATGCGCGCAGCGGACGAGATCGGAGGAGACCACGGCGGCAAAGGGCAGGTCCGCGACCTGTTGCACGCAGGCGGCAAGGCCTTCCGGTGTGGTCGGCGCGTCGGTGTGGCCCAGCAGCCGTCCCGGCGCGTGCGGTGCGCCGTGGCGCATCAAATGGACGTGGAATGCGTTCACAGGCTGCCTGCCACCCCAGCTTCGGCAAAGGTCGCCATCTGCGCATGGGCGGCCAGCGCGGCGCGGATCACCGGCACGGCCAGCGCCGCGCCGCTGCCTTCGCCCAGCCGCAGGCCGAGATTCAGCAGCGGCGCAAGGCCAAGGCGGTTGAGCAGGCGCACATGGCCCGGCTCTGCCGAACAGTGGCCTGCGATGCAGTGGTCGGCGATGGCCGGGACCGCCGCGGCGAGTGGTGCAATGGCGGCGCAGGTGATGAAACCGTCGAGCACCACCGGAATGCGCAACTGACGTGCCTTCACCACGGCCCCCGCGATTGCCGCGATCTCGCGCCCGCCCAGTCGCCGCAGCGTTTCGAACGGCGTGTGCGGTGCGTCGGCATGGTGGCCAAGCGCGCGTTCGATCACCGCGATCTTGCGCGCGATGCCAGCGCTGTCGACGCCGGTGCCGGGGCCAGTCCATTCGGCCACGCTGCCGCCAAGGCTGCGCGCGCAGAGCGCAGCGGCGGCCGTGGTATTGCCGATGCCCATTTCGCCGACGATCAGGATCTGGAGATCGGGCGTTACCACCTCGGCCCCCGACGAGAGCGCGGCGAGGCATTCGTCCGCATCCATGGCGGTTGCGATCGTGAAATCGGCGGTCGGGCGATCAAGCTCCAGCGCAACGATCTTCAGGTCCAGCCCGGCGGCCCGGGCCAGCGCGTTGATCGCGGCACCCCCAGCGCTGAAATTGGCGACCATCGATGCCGTCACGCTGGCGGGAAAGGCGCTGACGCCGTGGATGGTGAAACCGTGGTTGCCCGCAAAGATCGCGGCGCGACCGCGTGTCAGCGTCGGGCAGGCGGTGCCCTGCCAGCCGGCCATGAACACAGCGATATCCTCCAGCCGCCCCAGCGAGCCGGGCGGCTTGGTCAGTTCGCCTTGCCGTGCGCGCGCGGCGGCGATGGCGGACGTATCGGCGGCAGGCAGCGCGCCAAGCGCCGCCTCGAACGCCGCGATGGAGGAAAAGTCGGTCATTCCGCCACGAACCCCGGTGGGGGCGTGCGGCAGATGAAGTGCCCCTTCACGCCCTGCGGCCACTGCTTGAACGGCACGCGACCATGTTCGCTCGCCGCGTGGTGGACCGCATAGTCGAGGATGGCCGTGGCGGCGTCCTCATCGGGCGTGAAGCGACCCAGGACATAGCCGACCTTGCCCGGCGCACGCACGTGGACCGAGCAGAACTCGGCGCAGGAGAACAGGCAGGGCATTTCCTGCACCGCGATCCCGGCATAGCGCGCGTCGCCCTGTTGCACCGCGCGCAGGGCGGCGACCAGCTGCGCGCCGCCGCGTTGGCCGTCGACGTCGGTCTGCGATTCCTTCGAATGGCGGCAGGTGTTGCAGGCCACGATGGCCGGGCCATCCTCGGCTGGGATCAGCATCGCATTGCGCTCCTTTGGGGAAAGTTCATCGTTCGAACACGCGGTCGGCCAGCGGCTCGCGCGATTGCCAGCCGCGCTGTTCGAGTTCGGGCATATCGGAAGGTTCTGCAGGATAGCCGATGCACAGCAGCGCGATCAGCGACCACTGGGGCGGCACATCGAGCATGGCCGTCACCGTCTGCGGATCGAGAATCGAAACCCAGCCAAGGCCGATGCCGCGAAGGCGCGCGGCCAGCCACAGCGTCTGGATCGCAGCGACGCAGGAATAGCGCAGCATTTCCGGCATCGACGCAATGCCGAGCCGGTGACCCGCCAGCGCCTGTTCATCGCAGAACACCGCTATCAGCTCGGGCGCTTCGCGGATGCCATGCAGCTTGAGTGCGGTGTAATCGTCGTACCGCGGCTGTCCGGCATAGGTCCGGGCGGCCAGCGCGTTCTGTTCGTCGACATGGGCGGCCAGCGCCTCGCGCAGGGCAGGGGTTCGCAGGCGCACGAAGCGCCAGGGCTGTGCATTGCCGACCGAGGGGGCCAGCGCCGCCTGCGTCAGCAGTTCGGCCATGTCCTGTTCGGCGACCGGCTGCGTCGCGAAGTGGCGCACATCGCGCCGCCAGCGCAACAGCGCGTCGAAGCGCTGCGCGAACTCGGCATCGAACAGGGGCGGCGGCAGGATCAAAACTCGATGCCTGCCTGCGCCTTCACGCCCGACCGGAACGGGTGCTTTACCATCGTCATCTCGGTGACGAGGTCGGCAGCTTCCATCAGCGCATCGGGCGCATTGCGGCCGGTGACGATCACGTGCTTCATCTCGGCCTTGGCGGTCAGCACCTCCAGCACTTCGTCGAGCGGCAGGTAATCGTAGCGGAGCACGATGTTCAGCTCGTCGGCCAGCACCATGTGGTAGGCCGGGTCCGCGATCATGCGCTTCACTTCGTCCCACGCGGCGCGGGCAGAGGCGATGTCGCGCGAACGGTCCTGCGTGTTCCAGGTGAAGCCTTCGCCCATCGGCCGGAACTCCACGTTGTCGGGAAAGGCGTCGAACACCGCCTTTTCGCCGGTGACCATCGCCCCTTTCACGAACTGGACGACGCCAACCTTCATGCCGTGGCCGATGGCGCGCACCACCATGCCCAGCGCGGCGCTGGTCTTGCCCTTGCCCTTGCCGGTGTGGACGATCAGCAGGCCCTTTTCGCGGGTCTTGTTGGCCATGATCGTTTCGCGCGCGGCCTGCTTCTTGCGCATCTTGTCGGCGTGGCGGGCGTCGCCGGCCGCGGCCTGCGGTGCGGCATCAACGGTTTCCATCGGCCTGTTCCTTTCGCATCAGATAGACGTCCATGATCCAGCCGTGCCGGGCGCGCAGCGCGGCCCGGCGCGTGGCGATACGCGGTGCGGCTTCGGCCAGCGATCCGTGCTCCAGCGCCTCGTGCGCCATGCCGAGGTAGGCCCCCCACCAGATCGAGATACCTTCGGGGTTCAGCACCTCGAAGGCGCACCCGCTGTCGAGCATGACCACGATCGTGTCCGCATCGGCGGGCCAGCCGTGGGCGCGAAGCGCGCGGCCGGTCGTCACGGTAACAGGGCCGGCCAGCGGGTTCAGCGGGATGGCATGGGCCGCCGTCAGGGCCTGGATGCTGGTGATGCCGGGCACGACCCGGACGGCCACGTCCATGCCGGCGCGCGTCAGCCGCCCGGCAATGCGCAGCGTGCTGTCGTAGAGCGAAGGATCGCCCCACACCAACAGCGCGACCCGGCCGCCCTGCGGCAGATGCAGCCCGATCTGGTCGCGCCAGACGGACGCGATGGCGTCGTGCCATGCGTTGACGGCTTGCGCGTAATCCCCTTCCGCATCGCGGACCGGCATATCGAACTCGGCGATCTGGACCGGACGCGCGAGGACCGCTGCGCAGATCGTGCGGCGCAAGTCGGCCAGATCGGACTTTGCGCTGCCTTTGCGCGGCAGCAGGATCAGGTCAGCCTCGTTCAGCACGCGGCTGGCCTGCGCGGTCAGGTGGTCGGGATTACCGGTGCCGATGCCGATCAGGTCGAGCCGGATCATGCGGCACCACCGGCACCGCATGGCGCGATCATGTGGAAGAAGGTTCCCGTGACATGGCCGCGCCGCGATCCGGTCTCCGCAACCGCATCGCCGTTGGCATCGGTCACGCGGGCCAGCGGTTCGTCGCGCTGCGCCACGATGGTGGAATAGTGGAACTCGTGCCCGCGCAGGGCACTGCCTGTAGGAATGCCCGCGATGGGGGCCAGCAGCGTGGCATGGCGATAGCCGAGGTGCATCCGGCGCTGGGCATGGCTGGTTTCCAGCCCCAGCAGGCCCGCCATACGATGTCGCGTGCCCGCCTTGTCGACCAGCGCCTCGCCCAGCACCATGTAGCCGCCGCATTCGCCATGGACGGGCCGCGTCTCGGCATGGCGGCGCAGGCCCGAGAGGAACGTGGAGGCCGCCGCGATCGCCCCGGCGTGCAGCTCGGGATAGCCGCCGGGCAACCACACCAGGTCCGCGTCGGTGGGCGGCGCCTGATCGGCCAGCGGGGAGAACGGCAGGATCTGCGCTCCGGCACGCCGCCAGCCTTCCAGAAGGTGCGGATAGAGGAACGAAAACGCGGCGTCCCGGGCGATGGCGATCCGCTGCGCAGGGGGGGCGGGCATCGGACCCGGCTCCGATGCGGCGGCGGGGGCCGCCCGGGCTGCATCGCGGATGGCGGCCAGATCTGCGTGTTTGCGCAGGAACGCGGCATATTCGGCCACCGCCCGCTCAAGGTCGGGATGCTCCATTGCCTGCACCAGGCCCAGATGGCGTTCGGGCAGGGCAAGGTCACCGCGCCGGGGCAGGGCCCCCAGCACCGGCATGCCGATCGCTTCCAGTCCCTTGCGCACAAGGCTTTCATGGCGCGGGCTGGCCACGCGGTTGAGGATGACCCCGGCAATCTGCAAGCGCGGATCGAAGTCGCGGAAGCCGAGCGCGGTGGCAGCGGCCGACTGCGCCTGCCCCGACGCATCGAGCACCAGCACCACCGGCCAGCCCATGCGCCGGGCAAGATCGGCGCTGGCGCCATTGCCGCTCGCGCCCGGCAGCGCCACCCCGTCGAACAGGCCCATCGACCCTTCAGCCAGGATCATGTCCGCGCCCGTCGCCTGCGTGGCGATGGCGGCGATCAGCGCCGGTCCCATCGCCCAGCTATCGAGGTTGAACGACGCGCGGCCGCAGGCGGCGCGGTGGAACGCGGGATCGATGTAGTCCGGCCCGCTCTTGAACGGCTGCACGGCAAGGCCATCCTCCACCAGCGCGCGCAACAGGCCGAGCATGACCGTGGTCTTGCCCGTGCCCGAAGCGGGCGCCGCAACCAGCAGGCCGGGAACGTTCATTCGGTCACGCCCATGAACCGCGAGGCTGCATCCTGCGGGCGGAACCGCCGGTCATAGCCGCGCGCGTATAGGCTGCTTTCGCCAAAGCCTTCGGCGGCCAGAACGCGGCCGACGAGGATCAGCGCCGTGCGTTCCATGCTGCCGGCGACGGCCTTTTCCACCGTGCCAAGCGTGGCGCGCACCACGCGTTCGTCGGGCCAGCTTGCGCGCCATACCACCGCAACCGGACAGTCCGCGCCATAGGCAGGGGTCAGATCGGCAACCACGGTGGCGAGGTTGTGGATCGAGAGGTGGATCGCCAGCGTCGCGCCGGTAACGGCGAAGTTGGCGAGGCTCTCTTGCGCGGGCATCGTGCTGGCGCGGCCGGGGGTGCGCGTCAGCACCAGCGACTGGCCCAGTTCGGGCAGCGTCAGTTCCGCTTCCAGCGTCGCGGCGGCGGCGGCGAAGGCCGGGACGCCGGGGGTGACGGTGAAAGGAATGTCGATAGCCCGCAGGCGGCGCAACTGTTCGCCCATCGCCGACCACACCGACAGATCACCCGAATGCAGCCGTGCCACGTCGTGCCCGGCGGCATGGGCGTCGGCGATCTCCGCGATGATCTCGTCCAGCGCCATCGGCGCGGTGTTCACGATCCGCGCGCCTGGCGGACAATGCGCCAGCACTGCGGTCGGAACCAGCGATCCTGCATAGAGACACACCGGGCTTGCCGCGATCAGGTCGCGGCCGCGCAGGGTGAGAAGGTCGGACGCGCCGGGGCCGGCGCCGATGAAGTGGACGGTCATGCGGAAAGTCCTTGGGCTATGGCGCATACGGCCATGCGGTCTGGGGAAATCTGGCGGGAGCACAGCAGTCGGGCGCGCGCGCCTGCGGCGGCGAGCGCGGCGGCTTCGGCCACGCTGCCGGTTCTGCGCGCCTTGCGGCTGGCGGAGGACCGGGTAGCCGTGGGGATGGCGCACAGCCGTTCCGCCTCCACCGCCAGCAGCGGCAGGCGCAAGGCTTCGGCCAGTGGCCGCAAGGCGGGGGCCTTGTCGCCGGCGGTGGCGAGGTGGGTCACATCGGGCAGGCCGGACTGGGCGAGCGCCAGCGCCGCGCGCAGCGATTCAATCGTCGCGCCCGAACGGAAGCCAAAGCCGGCCACGATCACAGCGTGACGCTCCACTGCACCACCGGATAGCGCGCCTTCCAGCCATGGCGGCGACCGATCGGCGCGGCGTCGGCCAGTTCCACCCGCAGCAGGCTGCCGCCCTTTGCGCCGTGCCAGTGGGCCAGCACCGCTTCGGATTCCAGCGTCACGGCATTGGCGACCAGCCGGGTTCCACCGGGCAGGCGCGCCCATAGCGCGTCGAGCAGCGCTGGCGACAGACCGCCGCCGATGAACACCGCATCGGGCGCGGGACCATCGGGAAGGCGCTCGGGCGCGCGCGCTTCGATCACGCGCAGCCGGTCCACGCCCAGCGCTGCCGCATTGGCGCGGGCGCGGGCGGCGCGCTCGGGATCGGCCTCCATCGCGATGGCCGCGTTGGCAGGATGCGACAGCAGCCATTCGATCCCGATCGAGCCGGATCCCGCGCCGATGTCCCACAGCGTTTCACCCGCGCGCGGAGCCAGCGCCGACAGCGTCAGCGTGCGGATCGGGCGCTTGGTGATCTGGCCATCGGAGGCGAACAGTTCGTCGGGCAGGCCCGAAGTCACGGGCAAGACTTGTCCTTCGCCCGCGGTCGCGATCCCCACGGCCACGGGATGCGCCACATCACGCAATGGCGGCGCATCGGCGCGGACGTGGCGCACCCGCGCGCGCGGTCCGCCCAGCGCTTCCATCACGTGCAGCGTCGAAGCGCCGAAGCCAAGGTCGGCGAGGTAGACGGCCAGATCGGCCACCGCCGCGCCATCGCGCAGAAGGGCGATGATCTGGCGGCCAGGAGCAAGGTGTGGGCGCAGCCGCTGCAGCGGCGCGGCGTGCAGGCCCAGGCACATGCTGTCCTGCAAGGCCCAGCCCAGCTCGGCGGCGGCCAGCGCAAAGGTCGATGGCGCGGCGTGTGCCTTCCATTCGTGGCGCTCGAGATGCTTCACGACGCTGCTTCCCCCGCCGAACCAGAACGGGTCGCCCGAAACCAGCATGACCACGCGACGTCCGCGATGGGCCAGCAGGCGGGCGATTCCATCGGCGAAAGGCGCTGGCCATTCGATGGTCGGACACGTAAGCGCGGGCAGCAGCGACAGGTGGCGCGGAGGCCCCATCACCAGTTCGGCGTCGGCCAGCGCCGCGCGGCTGGCGGCGGACAGGCCATCAAGGCCGTCTTCGCCGATGCCAACGATCGTCAACCAGCCAGCAGGAACCGGATCAGCCATGCCAAACGTCCTTGTTCTGGGTGGCACCACCGAAGCCAGCGCGCTCGCCCGCATTCTGGCCGCGCAGGGCATCGCCGCTACGCTCAGCTATGCTGGCCGCACCGAAAACCCGCGCGCGCAACCGGTGCCGGTGCGTGTCGGCGGGTTCGGCGGCGTGGACGGGCTTGCCGATCACTTGCGCCAAACGGGCGTGACCCATCTGGTCGACGCGACCCACCCGTTCGCCGCGACGATGAGCGTCAACGCCCTCGCGGCGGCCCGGCGCGCCAACGTGGCGCACATCGCGCTGACGCGCCCGGCGTGGCAGCCGGTGGAGGGGGATTGCTGGCGCAACGTGGCCGACATCGACGCCGCCGTGGCCGCGCTTTCGGGCCCCGGCAGGCGCGTCCTGCTGGCGCTGGGGCGGATGCATGTCGCTGCCTTCGCCGCCCAGCCACAGCACCACTACCTGCTGCGCTTCGTGGATGCGCCGGAACAGACGCCGCCGCTGCCGCATCATGCGCTGGTGGTCGATCGTGGTCCGTTCACCGTCGCGGGCGATCGTGCCTTGCTGCAGCATCACGCCATCGACCTTGTCGTCAGCAAGAACGCGGGCGGCGCGGGCGCCGAAGCGAAACTCGTCGCCGCGCGCGAGCTGGGGTTGCCGGTGCTGATGATCGACCGCCCCCCCGTTCCCCAGCGGCACGAGGTCCATCGCCCGGAAGATGTGCTGGCGTGGCTGGGTCACGCCGCAGCCTCGGGCACGGAGCGGGGCGTATAGAGCACCGACCCACCGGGGCGCGCGATTGTCCGTGTGCGGCTGGACCCGACGATAACCATCGTGCGCATGTCGGCCATGGCGGGTTCGGCCTTGTCGAGCGGCACGATGCGCAGCTCCTCGTCGGGCGTGGACACCGCGCGCGCGAACAGCACCGGGCGATCGTCAGCGCAGGCCTCCTGCAACACGGCCAGCGCGCGTGCGAAGCCTTCGGGCCGCGATTTCGAGCGCGGGTTGTAGAACGCCATGGCGAAGTCGGCCTCGGCGGCCAGCCGCAGGCGCTTTTCGATCAGTGCCCACGGCTTCAGGTTGTCCGACAGGTTGATCGCGCAGAAATCGTGCCCCAGCGGCGCGCCGGCGCGGGCGCTGGCGGCCAGCATGGCGGTGATCCCCGGCAACACGCGGATGTCCACGTTCAGCCATTCGGGCGCGCCGGCTTCCAGCGCTTCGAACACGGCGGCAGCCATGGCGAAGACGCCGGGATCGCCTGACGATACCACCACAACCTTGCGGCCCTGCGCGGCAAGGTTCAGGGCCAAAGCCGCGCGGTCCAGCTCCACGCGGTTGTCCGATGGGTGGCGCACCAGCCCTTCGCGCGCGGCCACGCGTGCCACGTAGGGGACATAGCCGATCACGTCGGTCGCCTCTGCCAGCGCCGCGGTGACTTCGGGCGTGATCAGCCCTTCGTCACCCGGTCCCAGCCCGGCGACGGCCAGCCAGCCGGTATCTGCGCCGTCGCTCATGGACGACGCCCCTGTCCGTGGATCAGCAGGATCGAAAAGTAGGGCGTGACGTCGGTGGCCTGCGCCAGCGGCGTGACGCGCTGGGTCGGCATGGCGGCATATTCGACCAGCCATGCGGCCTGTTCGCGTCCTGCCGCCGCCACTGCCCGGCGCAGCTTGGGCAGGTTGCGGCCGATCTTCATCACCACCAGCGCATCGGTATCGCGGATGCGGCGGACGAGTTCCGCTTCGGGCAGGGTCGCCATCGCCACCGTCAGCACGTCGTCGCCCCAGGTGATCGGCATTCCGGTGGCGTTCCACGCGCCTGCCATGCCCGTGATGCCGGGCACGACCTCGACCGGCGCGATGTCTGCCAGTCGCGAATGCAGGTGCATGAACGAGCCGTAGAAGAACGGGTCGCCCTCACACAGCACCACGATGTCCTCGCCCGCGCTCGCCAGCTGCGCCAGCCGCTCGGTGCATTCGGCATAGAACGCCGAAAGGCATTCGTTGTAGCGCGGATCGGACACGGGAATTTCGGTCGTTACCGGGTATTCCATCGCGATCTCGACGGCGTCGTCGCGCAACAGCCCTTCGGCGATGCGGCGCGCCTGGCCGGGGCGTCCGGCCTTGCGGAAATAGGCGATATGGCGGGTTCCCCGCACCAGTCGGTCGGCGCGCACACTCAACAGGTCGGGCGCACCGGGGCCGAGGCCGACGCCGTGGATGGTTCCCATCTGCATGGAGGCGCTCATTCCGCGTGGCTCGCCAGCGCGTTGATGGCGGCCACGGTGATCGCGCTTCCGCCGAGACGGCCCTCCACGATGCAGCACGGAACGGGCTGCGCTTCCCACAATGCGGCCTTGGATTCCACCGCGCCGACAAAGCCGACCGGACAGCCGATGATCGCGGCGGGGCGCGGGCAATCGGGGTCTTCCATCATGTTCAGCAGGTGGAACAGCGCCGTTGGCGCATTGCCGATGGCGACCACGGCCCCGGCCAGATGCGGACGCCACAGTTCCAGCGCGGCGGCGGACCGGGTGTTGGCCATGGCTTGTGCCAGCGGGGGCACCTGCGGATCATGCAGCGTGCACAGCACCGCGTTGTCGGCCGGCAGGCGCGGCCGGGTGATCCCTTCGGACACCATGCGCGCATCGCACAGGATCGGCGCGCCTGCGGCCAGCGCGGCGCGCGCCGCGTCGGCAAAGCCGGGCGAAAAGCGGATGTCCCGCGCCAGATCCACCATGCCTGCGGCGTGGATCATCCGCACCGCGACCGGCTCCTCCGAAGCGGAAAAGCGGGTCAGGTCTGCTTCTGCGCGGATGGTGGCGAACGATTGGCGATAGATCGCCGCGCCACAGGTTTCATAGGCATGGGGCATCAGGCGACTCCAAAATGCGCAAGAACCGTGCAGGGTTCGAGATCGGTTCGTTCGGCGGCGGAACCGGCGCGGGCTTCGCGCGCCAGATCGAACCGGCCATCGCGGCCGGTGAGCATGAAGGCGGTCGCGTGCGTGCAGGCACAGCCCTTGGCGCAGCCCGAAACGTGCAGCGAACCGGCGACGGCAGGCGCCAGCCGCCGCGCGAGATCGCGCGTGGCAACGCTGGCCTGCGCGCAGAACGGCGCGCCGGGGCAGGCATGCGCGCGCAGCACCGGATCGGCCGGATCGTCGATCAGGCCGGGGATGCCGCCTTGTCGCGCACCTTCGATCACCAGCATGCGCCAGGGCGTCACGCGCAGGCCGGTGGCGGCCGGATCGGCCAGCGCTTGCGCCAGCACCGCCGCTTCCACCTGACCGAACGGTGCGCCCAGCGCCATGCCCAGTCGGACCGGGCCGGGCGTGATCGGAGCCTGGGGAGGCGCCGGCGGGATCGCGCCCGTGGCCCAATCGGGCAAGGGGGCGGCGTGTCTTTCCATGCGCCCGGACCGTGCTCCGCCGCTCGTGTCGAACCAGTGCGCCAGCGCGACAAGCATCGCGGCCTCGTCGCCAGCGGAAACGGCCACGCCGGTCTCGTGCCCTGCCGCGCGCAGGATCAGCCCGCCGCCCGCGCCCCGCTCGATGCGGAAGTCGCCTGCCTCGTCCAGCATCGCAGGGGCGGTCCCGGCGTCGATCACGAAGCCGACCTTTCCGGGCAATTCGGGCAATCGGTCGAGTTTCGCGGCAAGATCGCAGGCGATGCGGTGGCTGTCGTCGCCGTCGGTCCAGTCGGGCGCCATCAGGACGTTGCGCCGCCGTTCCATCTGCGCATCGGCATCGACCAGTTCCAACGCCATCAGCTCGGCCACCAGCGCGCGCCAGCCGGCTTGGTCGACTCCGCGAATCTGGAGATTGGCCCGGCGCGACACGTCGATGATGCCGTTGCCGAACCTGTCTGCCAGCGCGCACAGCGCCAACGCCTGATCGCGCGCCAGTCGCGCCAGTCGGGGCTTGATGCGCACCAGCAGGCCGTCACCCGTTGCCATCGGGCGCCAGGCATCGGGGCACCAGCCCTTGACCACGAAGCCGCTCATGCGCCGTCCTCCGCTCCGGCGGACAACGGCAGGCTGGCCAGAATGGAATTGCGCCGCGTGGACCACAGCCCGGCGGCGTGAAGCGCGGCGAAGCGCGCTTCCATCGCCGCCAGCGCCGCGGGGTTCTCGCGCTTGAGGAAGGCGCACACGTCGTCCTGCCCCAGCGTGGCGTCGTGGTAGAGGTCGAACAGGTGCGGGGGCACGCTGCCCGAAAGATGGGCGAAGGCGGCCAGGTGATCGAGCGTGGCCGCCAGTTCGGCGCCCCCCCGAAAGCCGTGGCGCATCATCCCCGCGATCCAGCCGGGATGGGCGGCGCGCGCGCGCATCACGCGGGCGATTTCCTCGGTCAGGGCGCGGGCGACGGGTCGCGCGGGATCGCGGGTGTCCAGGTGATAGAGTGCCGCGCCGCCGCCGGTCACGGCCTGCGCGGCGGCAAACCCCGCTTCGTGCGCGGCGTAGTCCGCTGCCAGAAGCAGGTCCGTTTCCGCCAGATCCTGGACATGGACGAACGCGTCGGCCCGCGCCACGCGCTGGCGCAGGCCTTCGCCGTCGCGGCGTGGGTCCGGAGCGTCGAGCGCATGGTCCGAGGCGGCCAGCCATGCCTCGCCCGCCGCCTGGCGCGCTGCTTCGGTATAGACTTCCGCCGCCGCGCCCATGCCCAGCCCATAGCGACCCGGCTGCGGGCCATAGACGCGGGGCATCGCCTGCGTGTTGGCGAGCGGGTTCCATTCAGGATCCTCGTCGCGTTCGCACAGCGCGCGTACGGCCTGCCCGAACAGCACCGGCAATGTGGGGAAGGCGTCACGAAACAGGCCGGACACCCGCAATGTCACGTCGATGCGCGGCCGGTCGAGCATGGCGAGGGGGAGTATCTCGATCCCGGTCACGCGCTCCGATGCGGGATCCCACATCGGTTTCGCGCCCAGCAGGTGCAGCGCCATGGCGAATTCCTCGCCGGCGGTCCGCATCGTGGCCGAACCCCACAGGTCCACCACTAGGCCGCGAGGATAGTCGCCGTGGTCCTGCAAGTGCCGGCGCACCAGTTCCTCGGCCAGTACCACGCCCTGCGCATGGGCAGAGCGCGACGGCACCGCGCGCGGATCGATGGCGTAGAGGTTGCGACCCGTCGGCAGCACGTCGGTCCGCCCGCGATGAGGCGAGCCGGCAGGCCCGGCGGGAACGCGGCGCCCCGCCAGCGCGGCCAGAAGGCCCGCCCGCTCCGCCGCGCCCTGTTCGCCCCGTCCGAACACGTGGAGGCCATCGCCGAACTGGCTTTCCTTCACGTCGCACACGAACCGGTCGATGCGGGTAATCGCTTCCACCAGCGAGGTGGCCGTGTCGAGGCCGAGTTCCGCCTCCAGCCCCAGCGCCCGTGCCTCGTCGCGGATCGTGCCTTGCAGCCGGTCGCGCCGGGCAGGGTCCAGGCCGCCGGCATTGGAGAACTCGTCGAGCAGCGTCTCGATCCGCGCCAGCCCCGCGCCGTGCGCGGTGGGGGTCAGCGGTGGTGGAGCGTGGCCCAGCGTGACAGCGCCGATGCGTCGCTTGGCTTGCGCGGCTTCGCCCGGATCGTTGACGATGAAGGGGTAGATCACCGGCAGTCCTGCCGTCAGCGCTTCGGGCCAGCAGCCGTCCGACAGCGCCACGGCCTTGCCCGGCAGCCATTCCAGCGTGCCATGCGCGCCGACGTGAACCATCGCGTCGATGCCTTGCGCCCGCAGCCACAGGTAGAACGCGACATAGCCGTGACGCGGGCAGAGGCCGACGTCGTGATAGGTGCCGTCGCGGTCGGCCACGGCCCCGCGTTCGGGTTGCAGCGCCACCAGCGCGTTGCCGACAGTCACGGCCGAAAAGAGGAACGCGCCTTCGACGACCACGGGATCGTCTTCCGGTTCGCCCCAGCTTTCCCGCAGTGCGGTGCGCAAGGCTTCGGGCAGCATGGCCAGCGCATCGCGGTAGGCGGCGAGCGGCCAGTGCAGGCTTTCGTTCGCCAGCGCGGCGACGAGATCGGGCACGGCACCGGTGATGAAGCCTGCTTCCGCCATGTCGCTCAGGATCGCTTCGGCAGAGGCGAGCGCATCCAGCCCCACGGCGTGCGCCATCTGATGGGGCTTGCCCGGGTAGGTCGATAGCACAAGCGCCGCGCGCCGTTCTGCCGCAGGCTTGCCTGCCAGGGCGATCCATCCCGCCACGCGCCCCACGATCCCCGCGATCCGCTCGCCATCGGCGCTGTGGCGGTTCTGGGCAAAGCCCAGTGCCGGATCGTGCAGGGTCGCTTCCTTGAAGCTGGCGACGCCAGCAAACACGCGCCCGTCTATTTCCGGCAACACCACGTGCATCGCAAGGTCCGCAGGTGAAAGCCCGCGAGAAGCGGCGGTCCACCCCGCGCGTGATCCGGTCGCAAGCGCCACCTGGAAAACCGGGGCGCCCGCAGCGTCGAGTGGGCTGTGGCCCTGTTCATCGCGCGCCGAAAAGGCGGTGGCGTTGACGATCGCGGCAGGGGCCAGCGCGCGTACCCAGCCATCGACCTGCGCGCGCGCCTGCGGCTCCTTGAGCGAAGGCACGAACAGCGACAGCGTGGAAAGGCCGGCCTTTTCGAAGCCCCTGTGCAGCGCCACGAACGGATCGAGATCGTGTGCGGCGAGATACGACCGGTAGAACACGATCAGCACCAGCGGGCGCGCGGCATCAAGCGTCGTCGCCAGCGGGTCGCACAGGCCCCGATCGGGATGCCAGCCACCCGCCACGGGAAAGGCGGCGCAGCTGTCCATCGTCGACACGGCGAGCCCCGCAGCATCGGCCAGCAAGGACAGCGTGGCCTGTGCGGCCTCTGCGCCGCCCATTTCACACAACCGGTCCAGTTCGCGCAGGGTTGCGACGGGAACCGTCGATGCCGCATCCAGCCGTCGATCGGGTCGTCCGTCGCCCGGCAGCACCGCCAGCGCGATCCCGCGCGAGCGCGCCAGCGCTTCGACCTGCTGCAGGCCGTAGCTCCAGTAAGGGGTGCCGCCGATCAGCCTGATCAGGATGCCCTTGGTGCCGCTCAGCGTGCGCTCGACATACGTGTCGACCGACAAGGGGTGCGTCAGCGCGCCCAGGTTGGCGAGGCGCAGCGTCGGGAATGCCGGGTCCGCCAACCGCGCCCGATGCCAGCCGCCCGCGAACGCGCCAAGGTCGCTGTCGGAGAACGACAGCACCACCAGATCCGCAGGCTCCTGCCCCAGATCCTGCGGGATGGAGGTTTCCTCCATCCCGTGCGTTTCGCGGAAGATGATGTGCATCGCGCGGGGCTCAGCGGATGAGAACGGCCTCGATGGCGGCCACGTCCACATGGTCGCGCTCGGCGATCGCGACCAGCGTGGTGCGACGGGTTTCATCCGCGCGCCAGGGGCGATCGTACTGATGTCGCACGCGCGACCCCACCGCTTGCACCAGCAGTCGCATCGGCTTGCCCGTCACGGCGGCATGACCCTTCACGCGCAAGATGCGGTGATCGCGCGCCAGCGTTTCGATCCGGGCGACGAGGTCGGCCGGGTCGGAAATCTCGCCCAGCGTGACCACGGTGCTGTCGAAATCGTCGTGCTCGTGATCGTCCTCGCCGTCGTGGTGCGAGGGGCGCGCGTCGATGTCATCTTCGGCGGCGGCATCGAGGCCGAGGATCACGCGCGGATCGACCACACCGTCGACCAGCTCGATCACCGGCACGGGGCGGGGGGCCTCTGCAGCGATCACCGCGCGCGCGGCAGCGACGCCCTCCGGCCCTGCCAGGTCCACCTTGGTCAGCAGGACCATGTCGGCGCAGGCGAGCTGGTCCTCGAACACTTCGGACAGCGGGGTTTCGTGATCGATGCCCGGATCGGCCGCGCGCTGCGCGTCCAGCGCCGCCACATCGGGCGCGAACCGCCCCTCGGCCACGGCTTCCGCATCGGCCAGCGCCAGCACGCCGTCGACCGTGATCCGGCTGCGGATCGCGGGCCAGTCGAAGGCCTTGAGCAGCGGCTTGGGCAAGGCCAGCCCCGATGTCTCGATCAGGATGTGATCGGGACGCGGATCGAGCGCGAGCAGCTTTTCCACGGTGGGGATGAAATCGTCCGCCACGGTGCAGCAGATGCATCCATTGGCCAGTTCGACGATGTTTTCGGCCGGGCAATCGGGAATGGCGCACGACTGGAGGATATCGCCGTCCACGCCCAGCGTGCCGAATTCGTTGACCACCACGGCCAACCTGCGCCCCCCGGCATTGCGGATCAGGTGGCTGATGAGCGTGGTCTTCCCCGCGCCGAGAAAGCCGGTGACGATGGTGACGGGCACCTTCGAAAGATCGGACACGTACAACTCTCCCGCGCGCCAGAGCGAGACAGGGCGGGGCTTGCCGGACAGGTCCGGTCGGTGCGCGACGACGGGCGGGCGCGACGAAGCGCCCGTGACCACGCAACCCGTGCAGCCCCAGCCACACAGCTTCGTCGCTCAGACGGAGAGTTACCGTGCCGTGACCATCCCCTGGACCAAGGCAAGAGCGACCGGTGCGCCGGCAGGTCTCCTGGCTCGCGGGTCACAGCTTGATGCACGCCTTCCCAGACCGGCGCGTGCGCCGTCCAGTGGCTGCCCCTCGAAGGAGGCCAGTGCATCGCGCTATCCGCTTACAGTTGCAGGGACAGCCGCGGATTTGGGAAGGTTCGCTTCCCGCACCGCATTCCCGATTAAGCCCGTTTCCGGGCACCGGCGCGATCATGTGAAGGCCAAGCCAAGGCCATGCCTTCATGGGGCGATCTAGCGGGGTATCGCGGCCGATGCAATCACCTCGCAAGCTAAGGCGTCGTCGAAACCTCTATTTCGTCCAGCCGCTTCCAGCGATAGATGGCGAAGCTGGCCACCCAGCAGGCCACGAACAGGGCGATGATGGCAAAGCCAAGGCTGTTGAAATGCGTGCCCAGATCGGCGGCGAAGCTCCATGGCCAGCCGGTCAGCGCAAACCTGCTGCCGATCAGCGCAACCGTTTCGATGCCGCCGATCACGATCGCGACCGCTGCGGAAATCAGCGTGATGGTGATGTTGTAGTACAGCTTGCGGATCGGCTTCACGAACGCCCACTCATAGGCGCCGAGCATGACCACGCCATCGACCGTGTCGATCAGCGCCATGCCGGCGGCGAACAGCGCGGGCAGCACCAGGATGGTCGCAATGGAAAGGCCGTTGGCCGCCTGGCTGGCCGACATGCCAAGGATGGCGACTTCGGTCGCGGTATCGAACCCCAGCCCGAACAGGAACCCCAGCGGGGCCATGTGCCATGGCTTTGCCACCAGCCGGAACAGGCGCCCGAACACGCGCGACAGCACGCCGCGCGATCCGGTCAGGATGTCCAGATCCTCCTCGACGTAGGTTCCCCCGGCGCGGACGTGCCGGAACGTCCGCCAGACCGAGCGCAGGATCACGAGGTTCATCGCCGCGATGGTGAACAGGAACAGGGCAGAGGCCGATGTCGCGATCAGCGCGCCGATGTCCTTGAAGGCGCTGAACTGCGCCAATGCGGTCGTGGTCAGCGCAATGGTGGTCGATGCCACGGCGATGATCGCGGAGTGCCCGATGGCGAACCAGAACCCGACCGAGATCGGGCGCTGGCCCTGCTGCATCAGCTTGCGGGTGACGTTGTCGATGGCGGCGATGTGGTCGGCGTCGACCGCATGGCGCAGGCCCAGCCCCCAGGCCAGCAGCGCCGTGCCGAGCATCAGCGGCTGTGCATGAAACAGGCTGAACGCCCACATCCACGCCAGCAGGTTGGCGCCGACCAGCCCGGCAAACAGCCAGCCGATCCTGCGGCGAAGGGAAGGGGTGGAAGCCGGAGCGCGGTCGCGCGGCTTGAGAAGCGCGGCCATCAGAAGTTGACCTTTGCGCCAAAGCGCAGCGTTCGCGGTTCCACCACGCGGCTCAATCGACCGGCCGCAGGGCCATCGGCATCAAAGGCCGGGATATAGGATTCGTAGTAGTAGGCGATGTCCTTGTCCTTGCTGGCCAGCACGTTCAGCACTTCGCCGTAAAGCTCGATGCGTTTGCCGGTCCATGCGGCGCGGGCATTGACCACCGTGCTGCCGCGATCGCGGATGCTGTTGTCCTCGATCAGCGGCGAAGGCCCGAGGTGGCGGACCCGTACACTGGCCTTCCAGGGGTCAAGGATCACGGCCACGCTTGCCGACGCGGCGCCTTCAAAGGCATTGGGGATGTGGTCGCCGTTGTCGTAGCGCGCATGGCTGATGGTGTAGTTGCCATCCAGCGCAAGCCATGGAAGCGCCCGCCAGAAGGCCGTGGCCTCATACCCTTTGCGGCGGCTGGCCCCCGACGGTTCCACCGCGTTGGAATCGCCGACGAAGCGGAGTTCGCTGTCCACGCCCAGCCACCAACGGGTCAGTGTCAGCGTTACGCCGGAAAACTGCGCCCGCGCGCCCAGTTCGCGACCCGATCCGCGTACCAGCGCCGGAACCGGCGTTGTCGCGTTGACGGTGCCGCGCACGTCGTTGGAGTGAAAGCCACGCCCCCAGTTGCCATAGACTTCCAGATGCGGTGTCACGGCCCAGGACACAGACGCCTTGGGCGAGACCAGGAATGCCGATCCATCCCCCTGGCCCAGCGCCGCCGCGGCGGCATCGCGCGCCTTGATGGAATAGCGGTAGTAGTCGCCACGCAGGCCGCCCGTCAGGCGCAGTCCGGCCATCGGTGCCCAGGTCGCTTCGCCATAGAGCGCGGTCGACAGTTCCTTGACCCGGTAGTGGCCCAGCGATGCCAGGAACCGCCGGTCGACCGTCCGGTTCACGCCGACGTTGCCGATCGCATCGTACCGGCTCTCGATGCCGGTCGACAGCGTCAGCGCGGGGCCGATCGACCAGTTCTTCTGTGCGGTAAGCCCCATGATCCAGCGCTGGTCGAATTGCGCGATCTGCGCGCTGGTCCCGTCGGGATCGGCATAAGTCGGGTTGGAGAACATCGACCAGTCGTAGAACTGGGCATAGGCGTTGGCGTGCCATGTCGGCTGCTGCACCGCAATGTTGCCGATCAGGCGCGTGGTCTCGCCCCGCGCGGATGGATCGGGCGAGCAGAACACGTCGGGGCAGAGCGGTGTGCCGATGATGCGCTCGGGGATTTGCTCGGTCGGCCGCCATGTGGCGCGATAGGCGTGCAGCGATGCTTCCAGCGTTCCCTTGCCTGCCGGCGCTCGATACTTGGCGAAGCCGGCATAGTGGCGCAGCCGCTCGGGCTCCTGCCATGGTCCGTCATAGATCTTGGCCTGTCCCACCAGCGTCAGGTCGCCTGCGCCCAGATGGTGCATGGTTCCGCCCGCCGCCAGCCTGCGCCAGCCATACGAACCGCTTTCAAGCGAGGCCCAAGGCCGATCGTACCCGTCAACGGTAGCCATGTACGCGGCTCCGGCCAGCGCCAGATCGCCGCCATCGGCGCGATAGGGGCCTTTGCGGAAGTCCTCGCGGGCGATGACTTCGGGGATCAGGCCATTGAGATCGAGGTAGCCTTGCCCGTGCCCGTGCGTGCGAAAGTTCATCTGCACGCCGTCGATATAGGTGGTGAAGTCCGATCCGTGGTCGAGGTTGAAGCCGCGCAGGAAGTACTGGTTGGCCTTGCCGCTGCCGGAATGCTGCGCAGCGACCATGCCGGGCACGGCCTCCAGCAGTTCGGCCACGCGCAGCAGCGGGCGCACGAGCAGGTCGGCCCCGCCGACGCTGCCTTCGCTTGCGGCATGGGCGGTGCCGATCTTGGTTTCGCCGCGTCCGAACACGACGATGCCGGCGGCTGCCGCGTCGTCTTCGGCTGCGTTGGCAGGGCATGGCGTGGTGCAGAGGGACAGCGCCAGCGCGCTGGCGGGAAGAATGGGCTTGATCACGATACGAAGTGCTCCGGCATCTTGCGACTGAACCGGACGCCCGCGCGCGCGACGTTGCCGTCGCCCGACGAGTGCCGGTGGTTGAACGTCGCTCAGACGGAGTTCACCGTGCCTTGGCCATCCCCTGGGCCAGGGCAAGAGCGACCAGACGCCGGCAGGTCTCCTGGCTCGCGGGTCATCGCTTGATGCATGCCTTCCCAGGCCTCGCATGGTTCTGCGTCCGGCCCAGTGGCTACTTCCCCGTGATTCCAGGGGAAGCGGTTGCATCGCGCTCGCCGCTTACAGTTGCAGGGACAGCCTCGGCTTCGGACCGGCACGAAGCCGATCCTCACCGCGTTCCCGTTTAAGCCCTTTCGGGCACCGGCGCGATCATTTGTGCCTGCGGAATGTCGCCGCAGGCAGGGGGTGTCTAGTTGAAATGATAAGCGATGCAAGCCCGCATCGCCTGCCTGCGCGCGCGCTCGCGCTGCCCGTGCGCTGTCACGAACGGCTGCGGTCGTATGCGCCCTTGGAGCGCGTTGTCCGCATTTAGTGAACGTTTGCTACAGCCGCGCGCGATGAAAAAAGGCTTATCTTTCTATGTTTTTGCCACTCCATGGAGTCCCCTTCAGTCCGTGGCGGTTGATTGGGCGCGCCAGACCGTTTGGCCTTGCTGGCAGCCTGGGATGCCGCGGTGTCGCCTGGCTAAGGATGAATGATGTTGAGCCGATTGTGGGGGACGGCGTCCAGAAATCTAGGGGCTGCTCACTCTGGCCCGGCCAACGGGTCATGGCCTGATCGTAAGAACGCAATCGGAGTCGCAAATTTCTGCGTTCCGGAAGTCACGGATGAGCCTGCGCGCGCCAGGCCGCAGGGTTGGATTGCGTGATCCGGGGTTGGCGGCATTAGACACATTTAGATACGATTCAGCAACAAGATATTGCGAACGATTATCAATCTCGTTAGGAGGGCGGGACTCGAAGGGGGATTGAATGAAGAAGATCGCAGCACTGCTCGCGGCGACATGCCTGGCGACCGCCACGCCTGCGATCGCCGCAGACGTTTCGCTCGAAGCGCAGGTCGCGCAGCTCAAGGCGCAAGTGGCAGCACAGAACGAGCTGCTGGCATCGCAGGCCGCGCGCCTCGAACAGATCGAGGCGCGGTTGCGGGCGGCATCCGAACCCGCGCAGTCGCTCGCTGTTGCGGCGCCCCCGGTGGTCGATCAGGGCACGACGCCAGCCTCCGCGCCGACGCAGGCGCTGGCGGTCAATGCCGGCAGGGCCGGATCGGGCGCAGCCTTTGGCTCCGACACGACGATCGGCGGCTATGGCGAGATCACCTACAACGGTTACCTCAAGGACAGCAGCCGCAACCAGGCCGACCTCAAGCGGCTTGTGTTATTCGTCGGCCACCGCTTCAGCGACAAGTTGAGCTTCACCAGCGAGATCGAGGTGGAACACGCGGTCGCCAGCGCCGGGGACGAGGGCGAGGTCGCCATCGAGCAGGCCTATCTCGACTATGCGATCAATTCGTCGCTGAACCTCAAGGCCGGCCTGTTCCTGATGCCGTTCGGCTTCCTCAACCGCAGTCACGAGCCGCCGGTGTTCTATGGCGTCGAACGCAACGAGGTCGAGACGCGGATCATCCCGTCGACATGGCGCGAAGGCGGCGTGAGCCTCTATGGCAGCACGCCGTTCGGGCTGAACTACGACGTGGGCGTGACGACCGGCTTCGATATCGCCAAGCTCGACGATGCGGGCGCGCCGCTTGCCGGATCGCACCAGGAATTGCAGCTGGCCAAGGCGTCGAACCTGTCGTTTTACGGCTCGCTGGAATATCAGGGCGTGCCCGGCCTGCTTGTCGGCGGGGCAGTGTTCAGCGGCAATGCCACGCACAACAACGCCGATTTCAAGGCGGACAACGCCCTGCCAGACTTCTCCGGGATCACGTCGCGCATCACCTTGTGGGACGTGCATGGCCGCTGGCAGCACAAGGGCTTTGACTTCCAGGCGCTTTATGCGCGCGGGACGGTCAGCCGCGCCGCCGCGCTCGATGGCGTGGTCGCCGCCTACAACGCGGCCAACGGCACCGTTCTGACGCTGGCGCCTTCGGCCTTCTACGGCTGGTACGCGCAAGGTGCGTACAGCATCGCGCTGGGCGGCGAGGCGACGCTCGACCCGTTCGTGCGCTACGAGAAGTTCGACACGCAGGCCGTGCTGCCGCTGGGCCTGTTGTCCGATCCCGTAAACCGCGACCGGGTGCTGACGACGGGTCTGTCGTTCCACCCGCTGCGCTCGGTGGTGGTCAAGGTAGATTATCAGAAATTCTTCCAAAACAAGGACAACAACCGGTTCAATTTGGGCCTTGGCTACATGTTCTGATCTGAAGGTTTTTCCCGATGCACAATATTGATGGACGGTCCTGCCGCGGCTTGCGGACGGGAATGCTGGCTGGTGCCTGCGCAATGCTGCTGCCTACGGCGGCTTATGCCGACGAGAACCTCTTCGGCTATAACACCGGCGCGGAGACGCTACCCAAGGGATCCGGTGAAATCTACGTGTTCAACACGCTGCGCACCGACAAGGGCCAGGGGACATACAAGGCGCTCGATACCGAAATCGAAGGGGAATACGGCGTCACCGACCGGATCACGCTGTCAGCGGCGGCGAGCTTCCTCACTATCGACACGCACGGCCTGCTGATCGATGGCTATCTGCCGGCGGCGATCGACAAGGGCCCGCGCTTTTCGGGCATCGAGGCCAAGGCCAAGTTCAACGTGCTGAGCCCGGCGCTCGACAACTTCGGGCTGGCGGTCATCACCTCGGCCGAGGTCAAGAAGCTCGATCCGCACAGTGGGCAGGACAAGACCGAATATGAAGGCAAGGTCGTTCTCGCCGCGCAGAAGTATTTCCGGCAAGGGCAGATCGTGTGGGTCGCCAACCTGGGGCTGAAGGCCGGGCACGAAACCCGCAAGGCGATCGCCAACCTGCCGGACGGCTTCGACTGGCCGACCACGCCGGAAATGGAAATCGAACTGTCGGCGGGCACGGGCCTGACGTACCGCGTGGCGCCCAACTGGTTTGTCGGCGCGGAAACGCAATATACCTCGGAATACGAGACCGAGGTCGGGCAGGAGCGCTGGTCGCTGTTCGCGGGGCCGACAATCCATTATGGCGGGCAGAAGTTCTGGGCGACAGCGACATGGTTTCCGCAGCTCAAGGGCGGGGGCGAGCGCTATCCGGGGCAGACTGGCAACCTGCACCTGATCGAAAAGACCAAGACCGAGTTCCGGCTGAAGCTGGGCATGAATTTCTGAGGAGTCGCATCGTGTCACATCGCAACTGGCCCGTGCTGGCCGCGCTTCCCGTCCTGGCGGTCGTTGCGGCCCCCGCATGGGCCGCCGACTATCTGACCGTCGAGCAGGCCCAGCACGCGCTCATCCCGCAAGCGCAGGCGTTCACCGCCATTCCGCTGACGCTGACCCCGGCCCAGATGACACGAATCCGGCAGATGTCGGGCACGCCGCAGCGCACCGCGCAGCCCAGGGTGTGGCGCGCGCAGCGCGGCGCGGCGATGCTCGGCTGGATCATCGTGGACGAGGTGATCGGCAAGCACGAATTCATCACTTATGCGACCGGAATTTCGCCCGATGGCCACGTGCTCGGCGTCGAGATCCTGAGCTATCGGGAATCCAAGGGCGGGCAAGTGCGCGACCCGCGCTGGCGCGACAGGTTCCGGGGCAAGACGCTGGCCGATCCGTTCCGGCTCAATCAGGACATCCCCAACATCTCCGGGGCAACCCTGTCGAGCCGCAATGTGACCGACGGGGTCAAGCGCCTGCTGGCGATCCACGCTGTGGCGCTGGCCCACGCGGGCTGATTGCTGCGCCGCGCATGATGACCCGCTGCCGCCCGCTGCTGGGTACGTTCGTCGAGATCACGACCCCGGAGGGGCACGTATCGGCGGTGGACGCGGCCTTTGCGGCCATCGCACATGTGCACGCGCGCATGTCGTTCCATCGGGACGACAGCGATCTGGCGCTGCTGCGGAAGGCCAGCGCGGGCGATGTGGTACGCCTCGATGCCGAGACGGTCCGGGTGCTGCGCCTCGCGCTGGACCTGCACGGACAAAGCGGTGGCCTGTTCGATGTGGCGGTGGCGGGCCCGGCGCTTGTCCGCAGCGGGTTCCTGCCGCGCTGCGACATCGCGCGACTTTCCGACTATCGCGGCACCAGCGCCGACCTTGCCATCCTTGATGACCAGCACGTGCGCGTGGAAAAGTGCGTACTGGTCGATCTGGGCGGCATCGCCAAGGGCCATGCCGTGGACCTTGCCGTGGATGTCCTGCAAGGCATGGGCGTGCCCGAAGGGCTGGTGAACGCAGGTGGCGATCTGCGCGCGTTTGGCGATCGGGATTGGCCGGTGGCGCTGCGCGATGCTGACGATATTGCGCGCATTTCGGTGGCCGCGCGCCATTGCGCCATCGCCAGCTCGGCCAATCTCCTCAACCGCCGTCGCCATCGCGGGCAGCCGCAGTCGCCGCATATCGGCGTGCAGGGGCGTTCCGTGCTGTGCGACGAGCGTGTCACCGTGGTCGCGCCCCTGTGCGCCATCGCCGACGCCATGACCAAGGTCGCCATGGCCGATATGCCCCTCGCGCAGCGCCTTCTGACCACCTGCGGCGGCCATGTCCTGCAAACGCCACACCACGAAAGTCATACCTGATGGTTCATCGTCGATCGGCCAAACTGGCGTCCTGGCAGATCTGGCTGCTCGCGCTCAGCGGCATGGGCCTCTGGCTGTCGGGCTGCGGGTGGCTGCTGCTGCACTATTATGGCCAGAAGCAGGGAGAGTTCGGGCCCGAGATGAACCCCGTCGAACCGTGGATGATGAAGGCGCACGGGCTGTTCCTCATCCCGGCGCTGCTGGGCATCGGCGGGATGTTCATTGCTCACATTCCCAAGGGCTGGGCACACCGGCATCAGCGGATCGCCGGGGTCGCGCTGTGTGTTGTTCTCGCCGCGCTGATCGCGAGCGGGTACATGCTGTACTACGTCGGCGACGAAGACTTGCGGGCCTGGACCAGCCTTGCGCACTGGACGATCGGCCTCGGCCTGCCGGTGGTCTTCCTTTGGCATTACCTCAACGGCCTCCGCGCGCGTCGCCGGATCTGACGAAGAGTTTTAGTCGTCGACCAATCACCCTCAGGGTGCAGCAGTCACTTTGCCCTTGGCAGCGACGTCGAAACCGGCGATTCTAGATGTCATGCAATCCGGTCGCAACCATCTTCCCGAAGGCAAGCGGCGCGAACTCGCGCACGTGGTCGATACCGTACGCGCCGGCTTTGCCGCAGCGATCGCGCATAGGACGCAGCCGCGCTATCGGATGGGCAAGCTGCTCAAGATCGTTCTGTTTGGGTCCTATGCTCGCGGAGACTGGGTGGAAGATCCGGTGGGGCGCTACTTTTCCGATTATGACCTGCTTGTGGTCGTGAACCATGACGATCTCACCGACATTGCCGAGTTCTGGGAAGCCACCGAGAACCGGCTGCTGGCCGACCTGTCTGCTGGCACGGTCCTGCGCACGCCGGTCAGCCTCATTTACCACAGCCTCGATGACGTAAATGAGAAGCTCCGGCTTGGCCGGTACTTTTTCATGGACATCCTCAAGGATGGCATTGTCCTGTTCGAGGAACCGGGTTTCTCCTTTGCAGAGCCGCTCCCGCTGTCGCGCGAGCAGGCGCTGCGGGAGACGCAGGACTACTTTGATGACTGGTTCAAGAGCGCTACGAACTTCGAGACTTTAGCGAAAAGCGCGCAAACAAACGGCATGCCCAAGGAGGCGGCGTTCCTCTTTCACCAAGCGGTCGAGCGGTTCTACCACTGTCTCTTCCTCGTTCGCACGCTCTGGTCACCCAAATCTCACAATCTCAACCGCCTCAGGGATATGGCCGAGGAACTTGAGCCAACATTGAAGGATGTCTGGCCGCGAACAGGGCGCTTCGAGAAGCGATGCTATGCCCTGCTGCGCGATGCCTATGTGAAGGCAAGGTATGCGCCATCGTACCGCATTACGGCGGACGAACTCGCTTGGATCGCCGGGAGGGTGCAGGTGCTTCAGGCACTGGTGGAGAGCGCCTGCGAGGCACGCATCGAGGATCTTGTCAGAGCAGCCTGACGTGACGTCCGGTTCTTCACGGCGGCCGGTTGCGACCGCTTGCCCGTGTCCAAAGAACATCCCCTTCCGAGACTGAAACACGCCCCTGTCCGAAGCCGGAGAGGACACGCAACCCGCGCCGATGCGTACCGTGTTGCCGCGCCTTGCGCGGCTGCCCGCACCACTCCTTCCGGCGGGGTTTCCCTGCGCTGCGCTCCGGTGCGGTCCCCTCCGCCCCCGGACCTTTCGGGGCTCAGTCGAAGGGATGGTCCCTTGGACACTCAGCAGAGCAACGACAAGGAAATCCCTATGAAGAACACCGTCATCCTCGCAGGCTTCGTCGGCAGCAATCCGGAAGTCCGCACCACCCAGAATGGGGCTTCGATCACCAGCCTCTCCATCGCCACCACTCGCAGCTTCAAGGATGTCGAAGGTCATCGCCAGACCGAGACCGAATGGCATCGGATCACCTGCTTCAACGGCGTCGGCAAGTCAGTGGCAGAGCACGTTACCAAGGGCGCCCTGGTCATGGTCACGGGCCGCATCCACTACACCCGCTGGACAGACAAGAACGGACAGTTCCGCTACGGCTGCGAGATCATCGCCGAGCAGGTCGACTTCCTCGCCAAGGCGAAGGAGAAAGCAGCAGGCGATGCCGAACTCCCGCTGGAGGAAACCGCGGAACCGGCTCCTGCCAGGTCCACCCGGCGGCGCTCGAAGTAGCGCCGCTTCGATCACCATACCGATCCCAAACCGGCCCCGGCGGACCCATCCGCAGGGGCCTTTTTTCTGTCTAGTTTCCCCCCCTCCAGATCGCGTTGAAGCGACGTTGGCAGCGCCTTTTGAAGACGCTGACTCTCTTGGTAATTTGCCCCCTCGAGATGGCTATTTGGTAGCCAGGACGGAACAAAGCCGGAAAATCTGCTTCCGGCCTACTCGCCTTTCAACGCCCTCCGGGCTATAGGTGCTGCCGGAAAGCCCCGGTTTTCTGGCATTTCCGTCAAGAATCGCAACCCCCGTGCACAGGCCCTCTGAAGCTGTTTTGGAAGGCACACCGTACACGGCGGGGCCGTCGTCAAAGAACGGCAGAAATCCGCCATTTTGCCGCCCTTTGCCTTTGCTGCAGCCCGCTGCAGTTCACCGGCTTCTCTCGCAAGGTGCTGAATTTACGCCATTTCCGGCTGCTGTCGGCTGCAGCCCGATTTCGGTTCGACAGCATCTCGGCAGCGGCGTAGGATCGGCGCTGCGATTACCGAAACCACGTTCCCTCAAGGCAAGGGAACGCTGGTGAAGACCTTCAGGGATGTGGGCGTCTCGCTCGCGCAGGACCAGTTCGCACGGATCGACGCGCTGGCTTCAGGCCTTGGCATGTCGCGCTCGGCCATCATCCGCCAGCTGATCGATGTGGGGCTCCCGTTCGTCGAGGCCGGGCACGGCGTCAACGTCACGCGCCTCATCGCAATCATTGAAAGTACGCAGGCCGCGACCGACCGGTTGCTCACCCTGGCCGACCCCGAATTCGCCGAGCGGCTGCCCGCGCTCACTATCGAGCGGCTCAAGGCCTACCACGATGCGTGAGCGCGGCATCCGCTTCGATGGCCGCCCTGCCACGGTCCAGCACCACTCGGCGCGGGGGCGGGTGATCCGCAACGCCGGCCACTTCACGCGCGGCTCGCAGCTGCTGACGCACGAAGTGCTGATGACCTGGCAGGGGGTGAAGCTGCCGCTGGTGATCGGCTTCTTCGCCTTCACGATCCTCGCCTCGCTGATCCTGACCTTCCACATGGAGGACCACGAGATCCAGCTCGTGCTGATGAAGCTCTATGCGCTCGCCTGGGACATGGTCGATTTTGACCCCACCCACGTGATCAATCTGACTCTGCCCTCGGACCACGTCATTCGGGTGCCGATGGGGGCAGTCCCCTACAACAGTGCGGTCCGCATCGCCTGGGCCAAGGCCATGCACTGTGCGTTCGCCGCCGCGATCGGCGCGGCGTTCCTCACGATCCCGCTCTCGATCTGGTTCGTCGATGTGTCGCGTCGGCGCGGGATCGAGATCCTCAAAGAACGCCACGAGCGCGGCGCTATGCTGGTCGAGCGGTCCGTCCTCCTGCGCGAAATCGCCGCGCACAACCATGCCGAGCTGGCGCGCGAGCTTGCCCGGATCGATCCACGCCTTGATGCCGCACGGGTTGCGACGACCTCGCCAGCGCGGCGGCTCGCCATGGGTGTGCCCGCACCCTACGACATGGCCGGTGTTCCATTCCCCTGGCGGCTCGAGCAGAGCCACGCGATGTTGATCGGCACGACCGGTGCGGGCAAGACGACGCAGTTGCGCTCGATCGTCGCGCAGGCGCGCGAGCGGGGGCACCGCTGTGTGATTTTCGATCTGACCGGCGCTTTCGTCGAGAGCTTCTACGATCCTTCGCGCGACCACATCCTCAATCCGATGGACGAGCGTTGCCCGCCCTGGACGATCTTCAACGACTGCGCGAACTATGCCGACTTCACTGCCGCTGCCGCCGCGCTCATCCCGAGCGATGGCGGCAATGCCGAACCCTTCTGGGCGATGGCCGCGCGCACCCTGTTCGTCGAGATGTGCGTGAAGCTCGCAGAAGCCGGCCTCACCTCCAACGGCGCCATCGCCCATCACCTGATGCACGCCGATCTGTCCGCCGTGCACCGGATGCTCGAGAATACCATCGCCGATCCCCTGACCGCCACCCAAGCCGCGCGCATGGCGGAATCGATCCGGGCGGTGTTCAACACAAATGCACAGGTCATCCGCTTCCTGCCCGATCCGGTCGAAGGCGGGTTGGCGCCGTTCTCGATCAACGCGTGGATGCGCGCGGAAGCGCGCGATGGCGGGATCCTCTTCATCACCTCGACCCATACCGACCTCACACTCAATCGCGCGCTGCTGACGCTGTGGATGGACATGGCGGTCAACGCGCTGATGCGGCTCGAGCGCACCCGCGACTTGCGCACCTGGTTCCTGTTCGACGAGGTCCATGCGCTCCACCGCCTGCCCGCAATCGAGCATGGCCTACAGACCGCGCGCGCCTTTGGCGGTGCGTTTGTGTTGGGCATGCACAGTTTCGACAAGCTTGCAGAAACCTACGGCGAGCAGGGCGCCATCAACCTCGCCGCATTGGCGCGGACCAAACTGATCCTCTCGACCGCCGACATGGAAACCGCGCGGGTATGCGCCGAGTTCATCGGCAACCGCGAAGTCCGCGAGATGGATGAGGCCTATTCCTACGGCTACAACAACACCCGCGATGCCTCGACCCTGACGCCGCGTACCGAGGTCAAGCCGCTCGTCATTCCCGACGACATCATGAATCTCCCTGCGCTCTACGGTTTCCTCAAGTTTCCCGACGGGTTCCCGGCCACGCGCATCCGCCTTGCCTGGCGCGACTATCCGGCCGTGGCCGAGCCCTGGCGACGACGCGCCAGCCTGAGGCCCGCGCCTTTTGTGCCGCCGGGCGGCAGCGCCGCGCCTGCGGAAGGGGAGGGCGGCGTCGAACCCGTGCCTGCGCGGACTGGAGCGGAGTTGCGTGCAGTGGCGGGGCAGATCGTGCCCGAGGAACGCGCCCGTCTGACCGATGACCTGTTCACCGCGGCCGACCGGCGCGAGGTGACCGCGGGCGAGCGCGAAACCGATACGCGCGCTGCCGGCGAACCGGATAACCCAAGCCAGCCAGAAGCGGGCCTCGCCGGACTCATCGGCAACATGCGTTCGCAAAGCACGGGGGAGCCGCGCCTTGCCGACAGCGCGCGCGATGCCGCGATCGGCAGGCGAGCCGGGATCGCAGCGTCCCGCAAGGTGCCCGAGCAGCTCGCGGCGCGCGAGGAACAGCTGGGTTTCGACTACACCGACCGCCACGCGCGGCGGGGGCACGACGCGTCCGAGGTGGGCCTCGGCAGCGACGACGGTCCGGGCATCGGGGACTGACGCGATGTTGTCGGTGGCTCCGGTGCGATCGGCGGGCGGGGCGGCGAGTTATTTCGCGAAGGACGATTACTACACCGGCGAACACGCTTCGGAGATGAGCGAATGGGGCGGGGAGGGGGCTGCCGCGCTGGGCCTTGACGGCGAGGTCGGCAAGGCCACCTTCGAGACCCTGCTCAACGGCGCACTCCCCGATGGCGCCGTGGTCAATGCGCACGAGCATCGCCGGGCCGGCATCGACCTGACCTTCTCGATGCCCAAGTCAGCAAGCGTGCTGGCTTACGTCGCGGGCGACGAACGTCTGCTCGCCGCCCATCGCCTCGCGGTGCGTCAGACCATGGCCTGGGCGGAAAAGAAGTTCGCCGAAGCGCGCAGCTACGATCGCAATCGCAGTGGCGAGGCCGTGCGCACGGGCAACCTCGTCTATGCCATGTTCCAGCACGACACGAGCCGCAAGCTCGATCCCCAGGCGCACATCCACGTGGTCATCGCCGCGATCACGCGCACTGCGGCCGGGCAATGGCGCGCGCTATGGAATGGCGAGCTATGGAAGAACAGCGCTGCGATCGGCAGCGCCTATCACGCGGCGCTGCGCACCGAGATCGAGAAGCTCGGTTACGAGACGCGCATTACCGGCAAGCACGGCCAGTTCGAAATCGAGGGCGTGCCCAAGGCCGTGATCGATGCTTTCAGCCAGCGCCGACAGGACATTCTCGCCAAGGCGGCCGAACTCGGGCGCGGCGCAGACGAAACCCGTATCCTTCGCGAAATCACCCGGCGCACGCGCGACGACAAGATCAACCTTGAAGACCGCGAGGCACTGCGGGGCCTGTGGCGCGATCGCGCGGCAGAGCTGGGGTTCGTCGGTACCTCGCTTGTGGCGGCGGCGCGCGAGCGCTCCGCTGCCAAGCCGGGCAGGGAAGGGCTGATCGGCACCCTGCGGCAGGCGGGCGACATCCTGCGATCCGTGCGCGATGCGGTCGGCACATACCTGCTGCCCGACGATCCGCTGGCCACCAACGGTCTTGCCCGCCTCAAGCTGTCGCCGCAGGCTTTTCGCAGCGAACTCGCCGTGGCTTCGGCATTGCGGATCATGGGCCAGCGCGAGGCGGCCTTTGCCATTGGCGAGCTTGCCAGCACGTCGCTCAACCTCGGAATCAAGGGGGTGACCATCGAGCGGGTCGAAGCGCGGATCGGTCAGCTTCTGGGCAGCGGCGCCCTCATCCCGGGTGTTTCCGATCGCGCAGATGGCGCGGTGACGCATGTGACCACGCCCGCTCATCTTGCCGCCGAGCGCAAGCTCCTCGACGGCATCGATGCCGGGCGGGGGCAGGGCGCTGTCGTTGTCTCGGCCGATCGGGCTGTCGAACGTCTCCAGCATGTCGCAGGCGACCATCCATTGAGTGCCGAGCAACTGGCTGCCGGCGTTCTTGCCTTGTCCAGCTCGGACCGGTTCGTGGTGATCCAGGGCGTTGCCGGTGCCGGCAAGACCACGCTGATCCGCAGCATCGCGGCGGTGGCGGGGGAGCATGGGCGCAGCGTGCTTGGTCTCGCCATGGCCAACAAGATGGTCGACATGTTGCGCGAGGAGGGGGGAATTGCCGCCGAGACCGTCGCGGCGTTTGTCCATGCGCATCGCTCTGCGACCGGGCAGGGCGCCGGGTCAGGGCTCGAGGCATCGCGCGACGCCCTGTCCGGCAAGATCCTCGTACTCGATGAGGCCTCGCTCGTTTCGACCGAGGCCATGAACGACCTTGTCCTCGTCGCCAATCGGATGGGTGTTGAGCGCATGGTGATGATCGGGGATCGCAAGCAGTTGCAGCCGATCGATGCCGGCAAGGCTTTCAGTCTTGTCCAATCGCACGGCCCCGCCATCGCACACCTCGAGGAAAGCCTGCGTCAGCGCACCGATGCGATGAAAGCTGTTGCGGGTCTTGCGCGGGCAGGGGCGTTTCGGGAGGCGTTCGAGGTGTTGGGCGACTGCGTGACCAGTGCCGGTGTCGAATATCGGGCGGTAGCGGCACAACGCTGGTTGGCGCTGTCGCCGGAAGATCGGGAGCGCACCGCGCTCTATGCGTCGGGCCGGGAAACCCGGTCCGAACTCAATGCGCTGGTGCAGGCCGGCTTACGCGCCGAGGGCGTTCTCGCCGGGGAAGGGTTGGAGCTGACCACGCTCCAGAAGGTCAATGTGACCCACGAGGAACTGCGCATGGCGCAAACCTACCGCAAGGGGCAGGTCGTTGAGGTATTTCGCAGAGATCGCCCGGCAGGGCTCGAAGCGGGCCGGTACGAGGTGCACTCGGCCAACGCCAAGGGCATGGTGACTTTGCGGGACGGGGCAGGGGGGCGTGTCCGTTTTTCGCCGGGCGAAATCGAGGCCGGTGACCACCGCGATGCCTTGGCGCTCTATGAGACCGAGAAAGTGCGGATCCATGAAGGTGACCGGATCCGTTGGAGTGCCAACGACAAGGATCGGGCGCTGTTCAATTCGGCTCAGGCGCGTGTGCTGGGCATTGATGCCGAGGGCGTGCGCATCGAGAACGCGCGCGGAGAAAGCTTTACGTTGCGTCGTGACGATCCGATGCTCGAACGGCTTGGTTTGGCTTATGCCATCAACATGCACCAGGCGCAGGGCATGACCTCGGACAAGGGCATCGGGGTCACGCATTCATCCGAACGCATGCTGTCGAACCAGCGTCTGACCTATGTCATGGCAACGCGCGTGCGCGACAATCTTGAGATCGTGACGAACGACAGGGATGCATTGCTCAGGACCATCGAAGGCAATCGGGGTGACAAGGCCAGCGCGCTGGAAGCGGTGGGGGAGAAAGTTGTCGATCCGCCTCCGACCACTGTCCGATCAGCTGCCCGCTTTTCGTCCGCGACATCAGCCGGTCTCGATCCTGCTTCCTTGCGCGCAGAGCCCGAGAAGCACCGGGGAATGCAGGCGCGGGTGCCTGAAAAGCGGTTGGATTTGGGGCTCTAGGGAACGCTGGTTTGCCAAGTCAAAAAATGGCGGTGTCACACCTCCGAGATTGATGGGGAGATCACTTGATTCCAGTCGGTTGATTGCGAGCGGTAGAGATATGCCGCCTGTGACACTTCACCCTTGGACAAAGTGACACTTTTCAGGGCAAAGCAGGTGCCGGTTGCCCATAGGCTGCCCCGTTTGCTTTGGCTTGCGGGAGATATGCTCCTTGGAACAGCGCCAATGAGTCTCGTTTCGCGAAGGCCGCTCGGGCGAAGTGTCACGCACGACAAACGACATGCGCGGTACGGGAAGGGGATTCACAGGATTCACCTTTTGTGCTCAATACTGATCCATGGAGAACGAGCCACAGATCACCGATTTCGGGGACATCTATGCGGTCCTGGTCGCAGCGTCGAACCGGCCGCGTTACGCCTTCATGGTCCTTCAGCTTGTCGCCGATCTCGCGGACAGGCGAGGGCAGGCGGGCCCCTTTGTGATGAGGGCAGGGGCACCCGTCCTGTTGCGCGACTGGTTGTGCACCAAGCTGCTGCCAATGACCGAGCAGCCCGCGCGCCGCGCCGCCCTACGGGCGCGCGTAACGGCAGGACTCCTTGCGGAACTGACTGGCGATGCGGCACGCGATGCCGTCCGGATCGACGCAGCTGTCGAAGAGCAGGTCCAGGCCGTCGGGCGCGCCAATATCAGCCGGGCGATTTCCGACCTCGTGCGTGCCGGCCTGATGACGCGGCACTATGCAGGCTATGCAACGAACCACAAGAACCGTGGAGGAGGGCGCCATGCGGTCTACGGGATCAAACCGCACGTACTGGGCTTGCTGCGCAAGCCTGCGCCGGTGCGACGACCGTCCGCCGTGCATACAAACCCGCAAGGCGAGTTGTTCGCTGTCCGAAGAACCAGGGCCGCACCGCATGGTACCGCCCTTTAGGCGCGGTCGATATGGTGCCAGAGATACTTATCGCCTAGACAACATCACGCGCTTCCATGGAAAGGATCTCCCTTGGCTGAAACCCAAACGCTGCTCGATCACGTCGCCGACATTGTCATCGCGCACGTCAGCAACAATGCGGTTTCGGCACATGATCTGCCGGGGTTGATCCACGCCGTCCATGCCTCGCTCGCCCGCCTCGGCCAAGCAACAGAGGTCGTGGACGAAGAGCGCAAGCCGGCTGTGTCGGTACGCGCCTCAGTCAAGCCGGATGCGATCGCCTGCCTCGAATGCGGCGCAAAGCTCAAGGTGCTCAAGCGCCATCTTGGCAGCGACCATGGGCTGACGCCGGCCGAGTATCGGGCGCGCTGGAGCCTGCCTGCGAGCTACCCGATGGTTGCGCCCGACTACGCCGCGCGGCGCAAGGAACTGGCGCTGAGCATTGGTCTGGGCCGCAAGCCGTTGGGCGCACCCGCACAGGTGGCCGAACCGGTCCAGGACGCGCCTTCGAAGCTTGCACCGGCCAGGAAGGCCCCCGTCAAGCGCAAGCCTGCAAGCGGGGCGCCCGCTGACGAGGCGGCGGTCAAGCGGAAGGCGCCGCGCAAGAAGCTCAAAGTGGCATTTGGCGCGGTCGATGTGCCGCAGGTGGACGCCTTGGTTGCCGGCGCTGAACCGGAAGGTTGAGTGCAGCAGAGGCTTTCCTTGCATAGCGGCACGCATCGCGGAGGCGTCATGCTCCGGCCATCCTGGGCACTGCTGCTGCGCTGCAACGTGCCATCGTAACGCCGTCAGCTTGACAAGGCATCGCTTGCGCCACACATTATGACCAGAATTAAGGGCATTTGGTGAGGCAAATGGCGAGCGCGGCATTTTTGAGCGAAATCACCGGCGAGAAGGGCGTCTCGCCCGACAGGCTGTCGGCAGCCTTGCATATCACCAAGTCTGAGCTGGCGCTTGCGGCCGGATTGTCGCGCGATGCGGTCTCCAAGGCTGCCCGCAGCCAGAGCGTGGTCACTCAGGCGCGGCTGCGCGAGGTGAGCGAGATCATCAACCGTGTCATCCCTTGGGCAGGCAGCGAACTGGCCGCCTATGCCTGGTATCGCTCGCAGCCGCTGCCCTCGTTCGGCGATGCCACGGCCGAAGAGCTGGTTCGCCAGGGCCTCGGCGAGAAGGTGCGCGCCTATCTTGGCCGGATCGCCGCTGGTGGGTTTGCCTGATCGCCAGGCACCCTCAGGGTGACGTTGTCCTTCAGCCGGTTCGACGGTCTCGTCTATCGCGCGCATCACCCGGCTTGGGCCTTTGACCCGGAGTCCGGCGAAGGCGCCAGGATCCATGGCGGCCGCTTCAACCGCGTCGGCACCGCGTGCTTCTATGCGGCGCTGAGCCTCGAAACCGCCTGGCTCGAGGCGCAGCAGGGCTTCGCGTTCAAGGCGCAGCCGCTCACCATCTGCAGCTATAGCGCCGAGTTATCCGACGTGCTCGACCTGACCGATGCTGGTGTGCGCGAGGCAGCGCGGGTGACGCTGGCACAGCTCGGGTGCGCGTGGGAGCGTCTGGCCGGTGATCGCAAGGCGGTTCCGACTTGGGAGCTCGCGGACCGGTTGATCGCGCTAGGGTGTGCCGGTGTGATCGTGCCGAGCTTCGCGTCGCGCGCGACGGTCGACGATCGCAACCTCGTGCTGTGGTCGTGGAGCCGTGTGCCGCCGCATCGTATCGAGGGGATAGACGACGAGCAGCGTTTGCCGCGCGATCAGTCGTCCTGGCGCGATCCATCATAGTCTCGTGGTTGTGCGCCGGTTTTCGTCGCAGTGGACCCACGGGACATGGGTCTTGGCGGAGCTTAATTTAACATAAGGATTATTATCAATCTGGACGATTGTAGGCGGGTGGATTCTATCTGGGAGTGCGAATTTCGAGGATTTCTGGGACTTTGACAGCCTCTCTCGGAAGGATGCCCCATGTCGCGAAGCTACCACACAACTGGATCTGGATGTGCGTGAACTGATCTTTCGCTTTCGCGATGCGCGGCGGCCGGTCCGGGAGATCGCAGCGCGCCTTGGGCGGCACGTTTCGACGATTTATCGCGAGTTGAAGCGGAACTTCTTCTACGATGAAGACGCATGGTTTCGCGGCTATTTCCCAAGGGTGGCGCACCGAAAGGCGCGATCGCGCCGAATGCGCGGTGGGAAGATCGCGCGCAACATGGTCCTGGCCGCCAGTATCACCGATGGCCTGCGCCTGGCGTGGTCGCCCCAGCAGATTGCGGGCTATGCTCGGGCCTGCGGCAGTCACGCCAAGGTCTGCCACGAAACGATCTACCAGTACGTCTACAGCCCTGAAGGCCGCCGGTTGGGTCTGTGGCAGCACTTGCCACGGGCGCGCAAAAATCGCCTTCGGCGCTATGCGCGCAAGCCTCGCGGTCTGACATTCCCTTGGCCAATACCATTGCCGAACGGCCTGCAGAGGTCGCATCACGCGCCAGTTTCGGGCACTGGGAAGGTGATCTGGTCGCCTTCCGGAAGGAATTTGGCAAAGCGAACCTGACGTCTCTTGTCGAGCGGCGCAGCCGCTACATGCTGCTCATCCGCAACCCGAGCCGGCATTCCAGTGGCGTCATGGCTGGGATCGAACACTGCCTGCGTCCCCTTCCCCCAGCTTTGCGACAGACGATCACTTTCGACCGCGGCACCGAGTTTTCAGGCTTCAGAATGCTCAAGAACAGGCTCGGGGTTGATGCCTATTTCTGCAAGCCGTCAGCGCCCTGGCAGAAAGGCAACGTCGAGAGCGGCAATGGTCGCCTCAGGCGTTTCCTGCCCCTCGATACAGACTTGGCGGACGTGCCGGACGAACAGCTGCAGGCTGTCGCAGCGCGCCTCAACCAAACCCCGCGCAAGTGTTTGGGCTTCCGGACACCTCACGAGGTCCTGTCGGAGCAGATCGTGAGATCCCGATGATTTTTTCCGCCGGGGGTGGGGCTCGCCCCACCCCCGGCAAAGTTCTACCCAACCTAACGATCTTCGCACCTCAAATAGAAATCACACAAAATATAGATGTCAGCCGAGGCCCATCGGCCTGTCCGGCTCAGCTTTGGGCACCTTCCTGAACATCTTCGTGCGGCGCATCCTTCAACAGCAAGCCACCTGGAACCAGTTCGGCGACGAGACGCGATCCAGGTCGCCAACCGTGCCGGGCCATGACCTCATCCGGAAGCTGGAGCTCACCGTTGGCGTCAATCGGGACGATCTTGTCTTGTCGCATTGTCAAATCCCTCAGCGCAGCTTCGAGGCTTCCAGACGCGACCATGCGTACCGACCCGCCACGAGGCAAGATTTACCCTGCATTTTGCCAAAGTGGCTTTCTTGCAGGGTAACGCTGGTCGCGCGCGCCGCTGGCGCGACCCACCGAAGACGCCCAGTAGGCATTGCTTGAAATCTTTACGACTTGGGCCTATCTGGATGCCGTAAACGTCGTATGTTGGTTGAACGATGCCGAGGCTTGCGAACCAGATTCTGGCCTCCATTCCAGAGAATGTGACCGTTGATCGCGGCGCGCTCCTGCTGGCGGCTGACTACGATTCGGTCGGACGCGCGCTCAAGCAGCTCGCCCAGACCGGTAAGCTGGTGCGCGTCGGCCGCGGCCGTTACCGCAAATCTGGTGGTCCGGCGACCTGTTCAGCTTCGTCAATTGCAGACCTCATTGCGCAGCGGGTCCGGCGGTGCCGGCGCAACGTGTTCCTGCGGGCCGATTTTGACGCGTTCGGCAGCTATGATGGTGTCGGGCGCGCGCTGCGCCAGCAGGTCCAGGCCGGCCGCCTGATCCAGATCGGCTATGGCCTCTATGCCAAGGCCGAGCCATCGCCGCTGACCGGCAAGCCCGCGCCTGTTGTCGGTATTCGCACGCTGGCGAGCGAAGCCATCAGGCGGCTCAGGAAGTCGGTCGAGCCCTCGCGCTTCGACAAAGCCTATAACAGCGGACGCTCGACCCAGGTCCCCACGGGGCGCACCCTGACGGTGAATGCCCGGATCCGGCGCCGGATCGGCTACGATGGCAATTATCTGGAAGTCGAGGCCCGCAGCGGCAATTCCTTCCTGCAATTCGAAATGAATTACCCGACCAAGCTCGGCGGACATGCGGCGCTGCGCCCGCACATCCTTGCCGAACTGTCCGCCAAGCCGCCCGCCCTCCAGCCGGTCTCACGATCGATTGCCTCGTTTGTCGCGCAGTTCCGTGCAGCGGAACCCGAGGTACCTGCCATCCTCTGCATTGATCCGGTCGACCGCCGCGGACAAGCTGAGCGCCTTTGCCTGGCGCTCGATTGCGCGCGATCGCAGCCACCGCGACGACGATCCAACCATCGTGCGCCACCTTCACGATCTTTCGGCCTTGGAGACGGTCGCCGGCGCCAGCGCGGATTTTCCGGTCCTGCTTCTGGACGCACTTCATGCAGATACGATGCGCGGCCAGGGCGCGGTGCAAGACCTACCCCCGCGAGAACGGCTCATGGCGATGCTCGACCGCGTGAAGCGCGATCCGGACTATGCGGCCGAGTACCGGCAGTTTGTAGAAAGCATGGCCTTCGCAGGAGCCAGTGACATCCCCGATTTCGAGCAAGCTTTCGCGGCGCTCGAAAGGCTCTGCGCCATGCTTGCACCCGAGGTAGCCTAGCAACACCCCTATGTGTTGCACGCTGGGGAGTGACGCCTTTCCTGGACAGGCTGCAATCAGCTGTCCTCGCCGGCATTTGCCTTATCGAGCAGGTCCATGAAGGTCCGCGCCGCTTCGCGGTCGGCAGGGTCCTTGAACGCAACGTCAAGGTCCGGCGCGGAACCCAGCATGTAGAGCAGCGACCACATGGCGAACCTGCGTCCCTTGTCGGTCTCGAGCCCGAACTCGACCCGCATGTGCTCGATCCCGCTGGCAAGCCCTTCGGGCGAAACCGCACCGAGATCATCGGTTCCGAAAAAGCGCCGCATCTGGTCGTCGAATTCCATAGCCATGCTTCAACAAGGTTGAGCGGCCCTGTCAAGTTGGACGCACTCAGTTCCGCGCGACTTGCAGCCGCGCTCCTGCGGGTGCGGTGTTTTTCGCAATGGGCCGCCGGCACTCTTGCCCTCCTCTCCGTCGCCGTCCCCCCCGCCCGTGCGCTGCACCGGGCCGCGGGCCGACTGACAGTCTCCGGCAAGGGGTCCGTCTTTGGTGCTGGCCGCGCTGCGGACATCGCAGCCAGGGCGCCCCGCCTCCAGCCTGAGTCTGACTCCTCGAACGCGCAAAGGCGGAGCGCAGAGGGCATCGAGTTTTGCGGTTAACCCCGAACGCCCGCACGGGGATTCGGGGGCAAAACCGTAATCTCTCTCTCATCTCGGTGGCTGAGCGAAATCAGCATCGCCATAGCATGACGCCTGGGAGATTGGCGGCCGTCAAGGATCGCGGGTGCCCCCCGATTTTGGCCTGCTGCGGCTAGTGCCTTGCGAGCAAAAATCGGCTCCTCCCACGCCCGCGACACGCGGCGGCAGTGCGTGCGCGCCGCCGTCCCTGACTGCCTGACTCCGGCGTCTTTCCGATGGGCATCTTTCATCAGCGTGATGAGAGAAAATTCCATTTGGAGGTTATTATGACGGACCGTTTCTCGAACTTTGCCGACCTTGCCGAGCACTATGCGCGCGAAATCGCCACGCCCGACTACGCCCGGGCATTCATGGAGCAGACCGAACTGGCCAAGCTCTCGATCGAGCATGAGCCGAGCGCTGTCGAAATGCCCGACGCGATGCAAGCGCAGGCGGCGATCGAGATGATGCTCGCGACCGTCTTCGACCTGAGCTGCGACACGCGGATGGAGGACTTCGCGAGCGAAGTCGCCTGGGGCATCGCCAACAGCTTCCATGTCGTCGCCAAGCGCCTCAATGACCGCGAAGACGCGATGGCGAACCGGCTCCAGGAAAAGCTGCGCGAATACGATCCGAGCGAGGTTTACGCGACCGATCTGGAAGACCTCACCATGCAGGCCCGCAGCCTCGCCGAATGCCGCGATGCGATGGAGTGCATGCGTAACCATGCCGCGCGGATCTACCTCGTCGAGACCGGCCGCCCCTTCTCGCCGGTGCTGGGCTCGCGGGTCTCGTCCAGGACCAATGCTTCGATGATCGAAGCGCGCGACTATCTCGCGGCACAGAAAGCGCAGCGGCGCGAGCAGTATGCACCCACCGGCCCCGTCGTCGTGTTCTCGGGCCGACAGCAGTTCACCGACATTGCGCTGGTAGAAGCCTATCTCGATGCGATCCATGCCCGGGTTCCGTCGATGGCGCTGGCAACAACCGCCCAGAACAAGGGTGCGGACGTGATCGCGGCAGCCTGGGCATCGCGCCACAATGTGCCGGTGATCCTGTGCAAGCCCGATACGTCGCGGCGACCTTCGGCGCCCTATCAGCGCAACGCCCGCATGCTCGCCTTCAAGCCGGTCGAGGCGGTGGTGTGCAGCGGCGGCGGCATTCAGGCGAACCTTGCCGACCGGCTGCGCGAAGCCCGCATTCCCTTGCACATCGTGCGCGACGCTTCGGTCCTGAACGAGGCTCCGGCTAGAGGCGGGCCCCGATCACGTCGCTCGCGCAGCCGAGCTGTGGTTGTCGCTCAGCCCCGACAAGCGCGAGGCGACCGCGATCTTCACTGCCGGCGCGATGACCGCGCCGAGATCGATGCGCGGGTCCAGGCGGGATTGCTCAAGGAAGGCACGCTTACTGGGCCAGGCCTCACGCTCACCACCCTGCAGAGCGCCAACACCACGCGCGAGGAGCTTCGCTTCGCCTCGACCTACCGGGTGGGCCAGGTGCTCGACGCGCGGATGGACGTGCGCGAACTAGGGCTGAAGCGCGGGGAGTACGCGGTCCGCGAGATCCGCAAGGACGGCAAGGTCCTGCTCGAGGCCGAGGGACGGCGAGAGCGCGCTGACCCCGTAATAGACCTGCGCGAGCTTGCGGCCCTGGCGCATCTCGTCTTGAACGTACTGCCATTCATCGCGCTGCTCGGAGAGCCGGGGCGGGAATCGGGCAGAGCGGCTGTCGGCAAGGCTGGTCGTGCGCATGACCTTGAGCCCGGCGCGCGACTGGGCTGCCTCCTCGTCTTGGAAGACGAGGCCATCCTGCAAAACCCGATAGCCCGTCGCCGGGCTGAACCCGGCCTTCGCCGCCGCCAGAGCGACGGGGTCATTACGTCTGTTGGTCATAAAAAGTCTCACCTGATGATCGTTGATGTGTCGGCCGGCCACACTTCAGGTCCTCCTCCCCGGAAAACCCAACACATAGCGGCCACCACGACCATCACAGGCACCTCGCAAAGAGGGCCACTGGTGTGTCGGGACAGGCTACGGGCTACGCCCTCCGCCGATCACGACACACCGGATTCTCATCTTGATTGTCGCGCGACAGCCCGAGACCATTCTGGCCTGGCAGAAGCTGTACGGCGCCGTGGCGCTGCTTGCAGCGATCTGCTCCGTGTGTGCGGCGCTCAAGACGTGCTACGATGTCCGAACCGGCGGTCTCTGCCCCCCACCCCCCGTAAATCGGCACTGGGATGGATGGTCTGGTTGCCGCGCGTGTGGTTGCACTTCCAGCTTGCGTACTTCCTTGGTTTTCCGAGCGTTCTGGCGATCGCGGTCCTGTATGCCCACTATATCGGGTTTGCATCGTTCATTCCGTCATAGACCGAAAGATTGACCTCGCGATATCCCGACGATCTGATCGCCAGAGTCGCAGCGCTGACTCTGGCCGCTGCGCCCGTATTCGGTGGAGGCGGCGGCGGCGAGTCTGGCCCAGTTCGTAGTTATCGTGCGTACGTAGCGCAGTGTTTCCGGGATGGCCGGAATATAGCCCGCATTGAGAGACTTGCGTTCAGGTCCCGCGTTGTAGGCAGCCAAGGCTAGGTCCATGCGTCCAAACCGGTCCTTCTGGTCGCGCAGATACCGGGCGCCTGCGCGCATGTTCGCGATTGGATCCCACGGGAGGGCGAGCCCCAAAGTACGGGTGGTTGTCGGCATGATTTGCATCATACCCATTGCGCCCGCAGAACTTATTGCTCTGGGGTTATAGCCGGATTCCTGAGCGATAACGGCGTCTAACAGGCGGGCCGGGAGGCCGAACTCACAGGCTACCTGTGCCATTGCCGGATAATAGATTGCTCGCCGAGCCTCAACAATATGGGGCAGCCACCATGTCGGCCGATATGCTACTTGCTCGCAGGCAGGCACGTTCAACGATGACCAAAACTCCCCCATAGCGATCGGAGTAGGCGGGACCTTTGGCGAGGCCGGCCCAGCGTATAATTCCTGCAGGATCGGCTCTCTTGCAAATGCGCCGCTCGGAATCGCAATCAACAAGAACGAAGCAAGCCGTATTTTAGTGAAGTCCATCACACACCTTTTCAAGGCGTGTGGACCAGTCGAGATTGCGCTCTACGGGCATCATGAAACATTTCGATTTGGCAAGCAACTTTTCGCCTGGCTGCTCGAATCGCAGCCAAGTGAACATCGCGTTAAGTTCTGCTTGCTGCTGCTCGAGCCTGCACCAATCCATCAGGTCGGGATTAGCTTATCATCCTGTCCAGGAAACCGGCACCACCTCAGATCGCCAAGTGGAGCGGCAGATATCCCAAGCTGGCCGACTGGGTCGAAGCGACGATCGAGGAGACCTTCACCTTCTACCGGCTGCCCCGAAGGCATCACGAGCACCTGAAAAGCACCAACATGCTCGAACGCTTCAACGAGGAAATCCGCCGCAGAACCTTAAGCGGTAAAAATCCCCCACTTGCCTTACGGCGCGGCGACGGTGGTTTGCTGTTGTAATGTTTGTTGTCAGGCGGCGCTGGCGATGCCGGTCATTTCGAACACGGTTTGTCCGGCATTTGTATTGACCCAGTTGTACGGCAACAGGTCGTCGACCTGATCAGTGTCCGCACGGCTGATGACCCTGGTAAGCACATCGGTGAGGTAGGCGTAAGGGTTGATGTCGAGCATCTTGCAGGTTTCGACCAGCGAGGCGATCGCCGCCCAGTTCTCGGCGCCGAGCTGGTGTCCTGCGAACAACGCATTCTGTCTCTGGAGAGTCACTGGCCGGATCGCTCGTTCGGCGGCGTTGTTGTCGATCTCGATGCGGCCGTCGTCGAGGAAGCGGGTGAAGCCTGACCAGCGCTTCAGTGCGTACTTCATCGCGTCGCTGGTCGCTGAGCCCGCCATTATGCGCGGAGCCGTGGCCACGAACCAGGCATGGAGTTTGTTGACCAGCGGCTGCGTTCGCTCCCGCCGAACCGCAAGGCGATCTTCAGCCGAACGCCCGCGGATGTCTTTCTCGATCGCGTAGATTGCAGCGATGCGTTGCAAGGCATTCTGGGCCACTGGGGCATCGCTGCCCGCGTCTATAAACCCGCGCCGCAGATGCGCCCAGCAGTAGGATTTCTCGACGCCAGCGTTGGCGCCGTCTTCCTTGCCGAACTGGTCACAGGCTTGCCACGCGTCGACCTGCAGGATTCCCTGGTATGAACCCAGCAACTGCTTGGCCCACATCTTTCCACGTCCCGGCAGGTAGGTGTAGAGCGCCAAAGGCGGATCGGTGCCGCCATGCGTGCGATCGTCACGCACGATGACCCACATGTAGCCGGTCATCGTCTTGCCGGTTCCGGGCGCCAGCACCTTGACTGTGGTTTCGTCGACGAACAACCGCGCGCTTGCCAGCGCATCGGCGCGCATCCGGGTGATGATCGGCAGCAGAGCCGCGATCCCGCGCCCAACCCAACCAGCCATAGTGGCGCGGCTGATGGTGATGCCTTGGCGAGCAAGGATCTGGGACTGCCGATAAAGTGGCAAGTGGTCGCAGTACTTGCCCACCAGGACATTGGCGATCAGCGCCTCGGTTGGCAAACCGCCGGGAACCACATGCTTCGGCGCGGGTGCCTGTTGGACGCCATCTGTACAACAGCGGCAGGCATAGCGCGGGCGGACCGTCACGATCCCGCGGTGTTGCGCCGGGATGATGTCGAGCCGCTCGGAACGGTCTTCACCGATCCGATGCAGCGCGCCGCCGCAGCCGCATTCCAGACTGCCGGGCTCGATGACCACCTCGAAGCGCGGCAGGTGTCCGGGCAAGGAGCCGCGCTCGGCATCAGGTGCACGCCGTCGGCGCGGCTTGCGGTCGTAGCGCTCGGCCTCCTCGTCAGTCTTGTCCTGCAATCCGTCGGCCCCACCGAGCGCCACCTGCTGGTCTTCGAGAGCCAGCGCCAACTGGTCGGCCGGAATCTTTTCGGAACGTTTGCCAAAGGTCGTACGGTTGATCAGCTTCAGGATGTGTTCGAGCCGTGCAGCACGGGCGCGTTCAGCCAGCAGCATCGCCTTGAGCTGCCCAACGTCGTCAGGAAGCTCGTCATATCCGGCTTCCACACCGGTCGCCGCAAGGGGTTCAGGATGCTCCTCCACGCCCACAGTCTAGCCGATTTTGCGTGGCGGGAAACGGGTTTGAGCCCAAGGGAATCGGGCGTAAGACCTACTGTGCGTGCAGCGGCTTGGGCACTCGCGGCACGTGTACACGCGACCAGTCCAGGCCCTCGATCAGCGCGGAAGCTTGCGCCGCCGACAGCTTCATCACGCCGTCTCCCGGCCTGGGCCAGCGGAATTTTCCATCCTGGAGTCGCTTCGTCACCAACACCAGACCGGTCCCGTCCCAGACTAGGAGTTTTATCCTGTCTGCCCGCCGAGCACGGAAGATAAACAGCATCCCCGAGAACGGGTCGAGACGCAGTTCACTCTGCACCAGCGCGGCGAGCCCCACCATGCCTTTCCTGAAGTCTACGGGCTGCGTCGCTACCAGCACCTTCAGCGGCCCCGGCGGAATAATCACGAGTTCGCCTGCACCGCCAGCAATACCCGCTCGATGTGATCCGCGCTAACTCCCGCTGGTATCCGGATCGCCAGCCTCGCAGTCTCGATCACGATCTCGCCGTCTACGACCCGCAGCGTCTCGCGGAAAGGCTCTTCAACGTGCTCTACCATCGCCGGCACGAACAGCGCGGAATCTGGCCGCATCTTTTCCGCGTGCTCCTGAAACCCGCGTCGCCAAGTGTACAACTGCTGCGGATATATCCCGTGCCGACGCGCCACTTCAGACACATTGACCCCCGGCACCAGGCTTTCCGCAATAATCCGTGCCCGCGCCTCGGGCGTCCAGCTGCGCCTCCCGCGCGGCGCGGCAACCACATCAAGCCGCTCAGGCCGAACCAGTGCATTCGTTTCGAAACTCGTTTCGAAATCCGTTTCGTCGCTCATCACCAACCTCGCCATCCATACAGGCGAAACTACCAATCAGCGCACAATTGAAAATGTGGGGTTCTCGACCGCTTACGCAGAACCTACGTCGTGCGGATCTTCCCCAACACCCCCAGTTGCCTTCCCTTGGTCCGGGCGCTCGTGGTCGAAACCCACGAAAACGGGCTCGAAGCCAATCGCTATGTCAACATAGACGACCTGCGTGAGCATAAGAAACCCGAACTACGCCAAGTCGCTTGACCAGCACCATGGCCGCCAATTTGCAGAACTTGACGCACACAACCATCTGTAATGACTGGCACTATTCTGCGCTATTCAGGACTATAGCAACATCGATTCCCTATAGAAACCCCTCGCCCGCATGGTTTTCGAACAATTCTGCCGCGACACCTCCTGCATCTTGGCGATCGAAGCCCCGTTGCGCGCCACCGAGCGATCGGACATCGCCCCCTCGACTACCCACCCCTGCGGATCGATCCGCCAGAACAGCGGTCCGGGCACGGCTCCCCGTATCGCCAGCCAAGCTTGCAGACGCACCACGGGCCTGAGCACCCTGCCCGAGAGCACCGCGATCACCTGCCCCGCGCCCTTCTGGTCGGTTTTCGAATGCCGGATGGTGAGCCGCAGCCCAACGCACTCCATTCAGCCAGCATCTCGTCGACCCAGCGCAAGCTATCGATCCGGCTAATGCGCTTGCGGCGAGGATCGTCCCGCAGCATCTGGCCGCCGAGCGAAAGGTCGCGATCCTGCGACAAATTTGTTTGGTTGAGCGTTCTCCTTAAACACAAATAACCGACTCATCTCCGACCGCATCAAGTCCATGAGTTTGCTCGTCCAGTCGAACACGCCGCTTGGCCGATCTCTGCCTTGTCGCTGACCAAGTTCCTCGCGCCGAGCGATCACGAACGCCTCCTGTCCCGGCCAATGAAATCCTGAAGCGGCAGCGTTGGCTCTAAACGGTCGAAAACTCGTGATGTGGGTCAATCACTTACCGGAATGTGGCGGATGAGGGTCAATGAATCCCAATTCTTCCCGATAAACTGCCCCAATCTTGGCCGGCGTTTCTGGCTCGTCAATTGTCGCGGGGATATCAAAGGGTTCGCGGTTCACGATCTTGCGGAGCAGGCCACGCAAGATCTTGCCAGAACGGGTTTTGGGCAATTGCTCAACGACCAGCACCGCCTTCATCGCCGCGATCGCACCAAGCTCGCTACGCACGGCAAGGACAGAGCGCTCGGCTATGCTCTTGTCTGCCGCATAACCAATCTGCGGGGTGACGAAAGCAATCGGTACCATACCTTTGAGGTCATCGTCCGCACCGACGATGGCGCATTCAGCGACACCTGGTTGGCGCGCCACGATCTCTTCCATCTGTCCGGTCGAAAGCCGATGACCGGCGATGTTGATGATGTCGTCGGTTCGTCCCATGATGTGCATGAAGCCCTCGCTGTCGCGAAAGCCTGCATCCCCAGTTTCGTAGTATCCAGGGAACGTCTCGAAATTCCGGACGAACGTGGTGTTGTTGTTCCACAGCGAACGGAAGGCGCCGGGCGGCAGCGGGGTCTTGATCACAACATTGCCGCTTGCCCCGTCGGGCAAAGCAAATCCTTCGTCGTCGAGGATGGCGAACTGATATCCTGGCACCGGAAAGCCAGCGCTGCCAGGCTTGCGGCGCAGATCCCCCATCGCGAAGCACGAAGCAATGGCCGGCCAGCCAAGCTCGGTCTGCCACCAGTGATCGATCACCGGCAAACCGCTTTCCCGCTCCAGCCAGGCGATCGTTTCGGGGTCGGCGCGTTCGCCAGCCAGAAACACCGCACGGCACGCGCCGATGCCGATCTCCTTCAGGTACCGGGCTTCGGGATCCTCCTTGCGGATCGCCCGAATCGCGGTCGGCGCGGTGAAGAAGCTCTTGACATTATGGCGCGCTATGGTCCGCCAGAATGAGCCGGGATCGGGTGTGCCGACAGGCTTGCCTTCGAACAGGACGGTCGTGGCCCCAACCAGCAGCGGGGCATAGACGATGTAGCTATGCCCCACCACCCAACCGACGTCCGAGGCTGCCCAAAACGTGTCCCCTGCCCCGATGCCGTAGATGTTGGCCATCGACCACGCCAGGGCCACGGCGTGTCCGCCATTGTCGCGCACCACTCCCTTGGGAGTTCCTGTGGTGCCCGAAGTGTAGAGGATGTAGAGCAGATCGCCGGAGGCGAGAGGAACGCATGGAGGCACCGGCATATCGGCGGTCCTCCGCCGCAGATCGTGCCAGTCAATGTCTCGGACGGGCATCAAGTCCGCGGTTAGCTGTTCGCGCTGGACCAGGACGACATGCTCGACCGAGTGGGCGGCAAGGACCAGCGCTTCGTCGACCAACGGCTTGTAGGCAATGGTGCGGCTGCCCTCGATTCCGCACGAAGCGGTGAGCACCAGTTTGGGGGTGGCATCGTCGATCCGCTTGGCCAGTTCGGGTGGGGCGAACCCGCCGAACACAACGCAATGGATCACACCGAGCCGCGCGCAAGCCAGCATCGCGAAAACCGTCTCGGGGATCATCGGCATGTAGAGTATTACCCGATCCCCCTTTTCCGCGCCGAGGCTCGCCAGCATCGCCGCCGTACGTTCGGTTTCGTCCAGCAGTTCGCGGTAGGTGTAATGGCGGATGGTTCCGGTTACCGGGCTGTCATAGGCAAGCGCCAGCGCATCGCCGCGTCCGGCCTGGACATGCCGGTCGAGGCAATTGTGGCATGTGTTCAGGATGCCTTCGGGAAACCAGCCCATGCTTTGGTCGTGGGCGCGCGGCGGATTTTCGACCCAGTCGATCGCCTTTGCGGCCTCGAGCCAGAATTGGTCAGGTCGGTTTGCAGCCCACCGCACTGCGCCATCGTAGGCCATCGCCCCGGTCTCATCACTCATGGTTTCCGCTCTCCCCTGTTTTCTGTCTGGCCCGCCGCTACTCGGCGCGAAACGAATATTGCGGCCACCACAATGGCTGCTCCGACCATGTGATAGGTTTCAAGTCTCTCTCCCAACAGCAGCACCGCCAGAAAAACACCGAACACTGTGGGCAGGTTCATGTGGACGCCGGCTCTTACTGAACCGATCAGGACTACCGCGCGGTTGAAGAACGCATAGGCAATCAGCGAGGGAAAGATGCCGACATAGAGCACCGCGCCAATCACTTCAATTTGTGGCATGGCGACCCCGCTATCGGCCAGGCTGACCAGGTAAGGTACAGCCAGCGTTCCCATGCCGACCGCGAATAGCACCGCGAGCAGAGTGATGTGGTGTATGGTGGGCACCTTGCGCAAGAATGTCGCGTAGGCCGAGTAAAGGAAAACCCCGGTCAGGGCGAGCAAGTCGCCATGGTTGAGCCCGCCAAGATGCAACGCGAAAGGCTGCCCTCTGGTCACGATCCAGACGACTCCGGCAAAGGACAGCGTCGCACTGGCTATCAATAGCGGCCTGATCCGCTCCCCAAAGAGGATGCTCGGCATGACCAGAGTCATGATCGGCATGGTCGATTGCAGCAGCAGGCTGTTGGTGGCTGTGGTGAGTTGCAGGCTCCAGTAAACGATGAAGGCGAACACCCCCACGCCGAACACGCCCAGCATCGCCAGCAGGCGCCAGGACTCTCGCAGGACCCGACGATCGGCCACGACGTGCCGCCAGGCAAAAGGCAGAACGAACAGCAACGCAACCACCCAACGCCAAAAGGCCAGCGACAGGGGAGAAAACAAGTCGCGCGCCGCCCGGCCGACGATGGGGTTCAAGGCCCAGAACAGCGAAGCGAGCGAAAGCAGCAAGAATGGTGAATTCCACAGGTAACGCGGGGCACGCCGCCAGCCTGGAGGACAGTTGGCAGCACCCATCAGAACGAGCGGTCCGGCTGTCTCAATCCCACTTGCGTAGTATCGGCTTTTTGCATATCGTGCATCGCATTGCCCTTAGTGCACGAATCTGCCGAAGACAATCGCAGGTCGTGAAAACCGGAGAGAGCCATGAGTGGCGACACCACACTCGTAGACACAGTCAATTCCAGCCAGTCCCGCCAGATTTTCTGGGACAAGGATGTCTACGATCTTGAAATTGAGCGGATTTTTTCCCGTGCATGGCTGATGCTCGGCCACGAATCGCTTGTGCCCAAGCCGGGCGACTTCATCACGACCTACATGGCCGAAGACAAGGTCATCCTCTCGCACCAAAGCGACGGGACGTTTCGCGCCTTCATCAACTCTTGCAGCCATCGCGGCAACCAGATCTGTCACGCCGACAGCGGAAATGCCAAGGCGTTCGTCTGCAACTATCATGGCTGGGTGTTCGGACAGGATGGATCGCTGGTCGATGTCCCGCTCGAGTCGCGTTGCTACCACAACAGCCTTGACAAGGATGCGTTGGCGGCAAAGTCCGTTCGGGTCGAAACCTATAAGGGTTTCATTTTCGGTTGCCACGATCCCGAAGCGCCCAGCCTTGAGGACTATCTGGGTGAGTTCCGCTTCTATCTCGATACCATCTGGGAGGGCGCCGACGGCGGACTGGAATTGCTTGGCCCGCCGATGAAGAGCCTGCTCCAGTGCAACTGGAAGGTACCGACCGAGAACTTCATCGGCGACGGTTATCACGTCGGCTGGACACATGCCGCCGCGCTCGGCCAGATCGGCGGCGAGCTGGCAGGCCTTTCGGGCAATCGCGCGGACATTCCCTTCGACGATCTTGGGCTGCAGTTCACGACCCGTCATGGCCACGGCTTCGGGGTGATCGACAACGCAGCGGCCGCAATCCACGTCAAGCGCGAGGGCTGGACCAAATATCTCGAGGATACGCGCGGCGAAGTGCGCCGCAAGTTCGGCCCGGAGCGCGAACGGCTCTATATGGGGCATTGGAACTGCTCGATCTTCCCGAACTGCTCGTTCCTCTACGGGACCAACACCTTCAAGATCTGGCATCCGCGCGGACCGCATGAAATCGAGGTCTGGACCTACACCATGGTGCCGCGCGATGCCGATCCAGCCACCAAGAGCATGATCCAGCGCGAAGCGATCCGCACCTTCGGCACCGCCGGAACGCTGGAAAGCGATGACGGCGAAAACATGTCTTCGGCAACCTACATGAACCGTGGCGTGATCACGCGCGATGGCAGAATGAATTCCACGATGGGGGCCGGCTACGAAGGACCGCATCCGGTCTATCCCGGCATCGTCGGAATCAGCTTCATCGGCGAAACCTCCTACCGGGGCTTCTACCGGTTCTGGAAGGAAATGATCGATGCCCCGGATTGGGCGAGCGTGAAAGCAAACGACGACACTTGGGATTCGGTTTTCCCGAACCGCAATTTCTGGACCGAAAAGCTCGACGCCGCCGAGTGAGAGCCAGCGCCGATCCAAGAATCGAGAATTACGGAGAGAACATGTCGTCCGAACAAGTACTGGTGACGCCGGATGTGCACTATGCCGTCGAGGCTCACTATCGCGCCGAGGTCAGACTTTTGCAGACCGGGCAGTACCGGGAATGGCTGCACGGAATGGTTGCCGAAGACATCCATTACTGGATGCCGATCTACGAACAGCGCTTCGCAAGGGACCGGCGCCCGGACCCGACGCCGGACGATGCGGCAATCTACAACGACGATTTCGGAGAGCTCAAGCAGCGCGTCGAGCGGCTTTATTCAGGCCAGGTCTGGATGGAGGATCCGCCGTCCAAGATCCGATACTTCGTTTCGAATGTCGAAGCATTCGAAGCTGGCGACGGCGAACTGGATGTGCTGTCGAACATCCTTGTCTACCGTAACCGCCGCCAGACCGAGGTCACGGTCCATACGTTGGGGCGCGAGGACAAGCTGCGCCGGGACGGCAATGGCTTCAAGGTCTTCCGGCGCAAGCTCATCCTCGATGCCAGAGTCACGCAAGACAAGAATCTGTATTTCTTTTGCTAATAACGCGCGATTTGGCGCAAAACCGGGAGAATGTGAATGGAGGCCTATGCCGCTATCGTCGAACGCCAAGGCGGGGAATTTGTCCTCGATAACGTATCGATCGAAGACCCCCGGGATGGTGAGGTGCTCGTCAAGGTTGCCGCGGCGGGCATGTGCCACACCGACCTGACTGTCCGCGACCAGTACTATCCGACCCCGCTGCCGGCCGTGCTCGGCCACGAAGGCTCGGGCGTCGTCGAAAAGATCGGGCGCGGCGTTTCCACTGTCAAGCCCGGCGACAAGGTGGTCCTGTCGTTCAGCTACTGCGGCACCTGCCCGTCGTGCCTCAAGGGGCATCAGGCCTATTGCCCCAGCCTGTTCCCGCTGAATTTCATGGGCCGCAGGCTCGACGGATCGACCCCGATCACCCGCAACGGCGAGGACGTGAACGCCTGCTTCTTCGGCCAGTCCTCGTTCGCGACCTATTCGATCGCGAGCGAGAACAATTGCGTCAAGGTTGCCGACGACGCGCAGATCGAATTGCTCGGCCCGCTGGGCTGCGGCATCCAGACCGGAGCGGGCGCAGTCCTCAATTCGCTGCAGCCGGCTCCGGGTTCTTCGATCGCCATCTTCGGCGTCGGCTCGGTCGGTCTCAGCGCGCTGATGGCCGCGAAGTCTTCGGGCTGTCTCAAGATCATCGCGGTCGATCGCAATCCGGCTCGGCTCGAAGTCGCGCGCGAACTGGGCGCAACCGATGTCATCGATGCCTCGACCACAAATGCCCAGGAAGCGATTGTCGCAATGACGGGCGGCGGCGCGGACTATGCGATGGATACGACAGCGATCCCGCAAGTGCTGCGTTCGGCGGTTGAAAGCACCCATAACATGGGGGAAACCGCAGTCGTGGGCGGCGCCAAGATGGGCACCGAATTTTCGCTTGATATGAACAACATCCTGTTCGGCCGCAAGCTGCGCGGGGTAGTGGAAGGCTCCAGCACGCCGCAGGTGTTCATCCCGCAGCTGATCGCGATGCAGAAGGCCGGCCTGTTCCCATTCGAGAAGCTCTGCTCGTTCTACGATTTCGATCAGATCAACCAGGCTGTCGAAGACACCGAAAAAACCGGCAGCGCGATCAAGGCCATCCTCCGGATGTAAGGACCGCGTTCGCCAGCCGCCTTGCCGCCCGTGTGGCGGCAAGGCGCGGCAAGCCCGGGGACATGTTTGGCAAGAGCGGCACATTCCGCAGGGAAACCAGCAGCAAATGAAAACGGTCTACACGTTCGGTCCCGGCATTGCCCATGATGACTCGCGCGCCCGCGACAAGGCGGTTGTGGGCGGCAAAGGCGCCAATCTGGGCGAGATGGCGCGGATCGGGTTGCCTGTTCCACCCGGCTTCACCATCACAACCGAAGAATGCCTTCATTTCCTGCGCGATCGCCGCAGCCAGTCCGCGCGCCTCGATGGCGAAGTCAGGTCGGCGCTGACCCATATCGAGCGCACGGTGGGCAAGAGGTTCGGCGATCCGCACGATCCCTTGCTGGTATCGGTTCGTTCCGGCGCCCGGGTCTCGATGCCGGGCATGATGGACACGATCCTCAACCTGGGCCTCAACGACCAAACGGTGCGTGGCTTGGCTGCTTCGTCTGGCGACGAGCGGTTTGCCTGGGACAGCTATCGCCGCTTCGTCCAGATGTACGCAAGCGTTGTGCTCGGGATCGATCACGCACGGTTCGAGGACGCACTGGAAAAGGCCAAGGAAGATCGGGGCGTCTCTCAGGACGTGGACCTGAGCGCCACCGATCTTCGTGACTTGATCGGCGAGTTCTTCGGCATCGTCGAGGCCGAACGCGGGGCTCCCTTTCCGCAGGACGTCGACGAGCAGCTTGCCTCGGCAATCGCCGCCGTGTTCGAATCCTGGGAATCCGATCGCGCCAAGGTCTATCGCCGCCTCAACGGCATCCCCGGCGAATGGGGAACGGCGGTCAATGTCCAGGCCATGGTATTCGGCAATCTCGGCGAAACCAGCGCGACGGGCGTCGCCTTCACCCGCAATCCGGCTACCGGGGACAAGGCCTATTACGGAGAATGGCTGGTCAACGCCCAGGGCGAGGATGTGGTCGCCGGGATTCGGACGCCGCAATATCTGACGCTCGAAGCCCGCGCGGCCGCCGGTGCCAAGCTGCCGTCGATGGAAGAGGCGATGCCCGCGGTCTTCACGGAGCTCGCCGGCCTGTTCGAGCTGCTCGAGCGGCACTATCAGGACATGCAGGACATCGAATTCACGGTCGAGCGCGGCAAGCTCTATATCCTGCAGACCCGTTCCGGAAAGCGCACGGCCAAAGCCGCGCTGAAGATCGCCGTCGATATGGTCGAGGAAGGCCTGATCGCCGAGGAAGCGGCAATCAGGCGGATCGATCCGGCCTCGCTCGATCAGCTTCTGCATCCCACGCTCGATCCCGACGCGCCACGGACCCTGCTGGGATCGGGGCTTCCGGCTTCCCCGGGGGCTGCATCGGGCGCGGTCGTGTTCGACGCCGATACGGCTGCGGTGCGCGCCGAGCTGGGGGAAAGCGTCATCCTGGTCCGGCAGGAAACGTCGCCGGACGACATCCATGGCATGCATGTCGCTCGCGGAATTCTGACTGCCAGGGGCGGCATGACCAGCCATGCGGCGGTCGTCGCGCGGGGCATGGGGCGGCCTTGCGTCGCGGGGGCGTCGAGCCTGGCGATCGATTACCAGGAGCGCTCGGCGGAGATTGGCGGCGTGCACATCGCCGAAGGTGACCTGATCACGATCGATGGCAGCACCGGCGAGATTTTCCAGGGTGCCCTGCCAACCGTGATGCCTGAGCTTGACCGCGAATTCGCGACGGTGATGGCCTGGGCCGATCGGCATCGCCGCATGAAGGTGCGCACCAATGCCGAAACCCCGGCCGATTGCGAAGTCGCCCGCCAGTTTGGGGCGGAAGGTATCGGCCTGTGCCGCACCGAACACATGTTCTTCGACGGCGAACGCATCAACTTCATGCGCCAGATGATCCTGGCCACGAACGGGGCAGAGCGGCTCGTCGCGCTCGATCGGTTGTTGCCCGAACAGCGTAGCGATTTCGCCCGGATTTTCGAGATCATGCAGGGGCTTCCCGTCACGGTGCGGCTGCTCGATCCCCCACTCCATGAGTTTCTTCCCCATTCCGAATCGGAATTCACCGAGCTGTCCGCCGCGGTCGGCATCGGCGTGGATCAGCTCAGACGCCGGGCCGAGGAATTGGCCGAGTCCAATCCGATGCTCGGCCACCGCGGCTGCCGCCTGGGCGTGGTGTATCCGGAAATCTACGAGATGCAGGCCCGCGCAATCTTCGAAGCGGCCTGCGCGGTGAGCCGGGAGACCGGCCAACCGGTCGTGCCGGAAATCATGATCCCCCTCGTCGGCACGGCCCGCGAACTCGACATGCTCAAGCAGATTGTGATCGGTGTGTCGGAAACGGTCTTCGCGGAGCAGGGATTGACGGTTGAATTCACCGTCGGGACCATGATCGAATTGCCCCGCGCAGCGCTGGTGGCGGACGAAATCGCTGCGGTTGGCGAGTTCTTCTCGTTCGGCACCAACGATCTTACCCAGACCACGCTGGGCATCAGCCGGGACGATGCCGGACGGTTTCTTGGCAGCTACATAGACAAGGGCATCTTTGCCACCGACCCATTCGTCAGCATCGATGTCGAAGGGGTCGGCAAGCTGATTGCGATGGCCGCCCGTCTGGGCCGCGAGGCCCGCCCCGACATCAAGCTGGGGATCTGCGGCGAACACGGCGGCGATCCGGCCTCGATCGCGTTCTGCCACAGGGTCGGCCTCGATTATGTCAGCGCTTCCCCGTTCCGAGTTCCCATAGCGCGCCTCGCCGCTGCCCAATCGGCACTGGCCGCTACCTAGCGCGGAACCCGGCCAAGAGCTTAACAGGTCAAAGGGTGGAGGAGAAGAACCATGGACTATGATCGCAAGGACGCCAAGAAATGGGCCACCGAGACAGTCCGGGGGTTTTACCAGTGTCCGATCACCCCGATGACCGCGGACCACAAGTTCGACATCGACGGAATCCGCTACAACATCGACAAATATGTCGAAATGGGCCTTGATGGCCTGGTTGTTGGCGGCTTCATTGCCGAATGCTGGAACGTCACTCCGTCCGAATGGATGCGCTATCACGAGATCGTCGCCGAGGCCAACGCCGGGCGGCTCGATCTCTGGACGATCATCCTCGACCCGTCGGTCCACCTCGCGCTCGAAAAGATGCAGTTCGTCGAGAAGCTGGGTTTCAACGGCGCCGAGGTTATCAATCCGGTCGTCCAGCTGCGCACCGACGACGAGATTTTCGCCTGGTTCAAGTATCTGACCGATCGCAGCAACATGGCGGTCTGCCTCTACCGCACCCCGGTTTCGGGCACGGTGCTGAGCTGGAACCTGATGCGCCGCCTGGCCGATCTCGAGACCGTGATCGGTGTCAAGCAGGGTGCGCTCAATCGCGCCGAGACGATCAAGATCCGCAGCCTGATGCCCGAAGGCTTCAACACCATGGAGCCGTTCGAGTATTTCTTCCTCGAAGACCTTCGGCTGGGCGGGACGGTGTGCTGGGGCGAACTTTCGTTCATGCTCTATGGCAAGAAGCGCCACCTCGCGCGCGACTATATCAACCTCGCCAACCAGGGCAAATGGGAAGAGGCCCGGACCAAGTGGGAAGGCCTGCACGATGTCCGCGAATTTTACCATGACCAGTTCGTCTGGGATATCGCGCGCACCGCGACCTATGCTTCGGCGCTGGCGAACATCAAGGCGTGGTATGAGGCGATCGGCCTCAAGGCCGGCCCGATCCTGCCGCCGGTCGCGGACGTGACCCCGCAGAAGAAGGAAGAGATCAGGGCCAAGCTCATCGAGCTCGGCGTCGCCTGATCGGACGCGGGACATCGGCAATGACCAAACAACTGCACTTCTGCATCCACGGCGCGGGCGGACTTGGTTCCGTCATCGGCGGCTTCCTGGCCCGCGGCGGGCACAAGGTGACGCTGATCGCGCGCAAACCGCATGTCGAGGCAATCCGCCAGGGCGGTCTGCAAATCGAAGGGGTGCGTGCGCAGTTCGTGCAGCGCGACAACCTGTTCGCGGTCGAGACCCCGGCCGAGGTCGAGGACGCGATCGACTATTACATCCTGCTGACCAAGGCGAAGGGCACCGAACAGGCGCTAGCCGACGCGGCGGTGCTGGTTGACCGGACAGCCTGCGCCCTCACCTTGCAGAACGGGGTTGGCAAGGAAGGCAGGCTGCAGGCCGCGTTCGGCAAGGACAAGGTGATCGGCGGGTCGATCATGGACGGCGCAACCCTGCTCGAACCCGGCCGCGCGCTCAACCACATGGCCGTCCCGGTAACCGCCTATTTCGGCGAACTGGGAGGCGGGGAAAGCGATCGCACCCGGACCATGGCCGAGGCGCTGGACTCGGCCGGGATGGGGTCCCGTTCGACTGCCGACATCACCCATGTCCATTGGGAAAAACTGGTCCAGGTCGGAAGTGCTTCATCGTGGAGCGCCAGCACCCTGGGCGGCATCAAAGAGCTCGATTTCATCGACGGTGTAGCGGTACGCGAAGGCGCGGCCCAGTATGTCCTGATCGTCAAGGACCTGCTGGCGATCTACAAGGCGCTGGGGTACGAACCGCAAAATTTCTTCGCGCCCGTCTCACGGCTCGTCGAGATCAACGGAGAAAGCTTCGACGAAGCGCTCGCCGGGGTGATGGCCATGGTCGACCGGTTCAAGCCGGAGAATCGCCCGGTGCGGACCTCGATGCACGATGACTTGGTGGCAGGACGGCGCATGGAGGTTGACGAAATTCTGGGACCGCTCGCCGAGGCCGCCGAACGCCTCGGCGTCGATGCACCGACATTCCTGGGGGCTTACCGGATCCTCAAGACCCTGAACACCTACCTTTGACCTTTCTGCACGGGAAACCCTTTTGAGCCGCTATACCATAGCCAATATTCCCGGCGACGGCATCGGCCGCGAGGTTCTGCTCGCCGGGGTGCAGGTCTTGTCGGCGGTCGCGCAGCGATGCGGCTTCGCGCTCGAGTTTCGCGACTTCGACTGGAGCTGCGAAACCTATCTCGCCACCGGGAAAATGATGCCCGATGACGGGCTCACTCGGCTTGCCGATCATGACGCAATCTTCCTTGGCGCGGTCGGTTATCCCGGGGTGCCCGATCACGTCTCGCTGTGGGGCCTGCTGCTGCCGATCCGGCGCGAATTCGATCAATATGTCAATCTCCGGCCGGTGCGGTTGCTGCCCGGCATTCGCTCGCCGCTGCGCGACAAGAGCATCGGCGATATCGACTTCTGGGTGGTGCGGGAAAATTCGGAAGGCGAATATTCCCAGATCGGCGGCCGCACCGGCACCGGCGAGGATGAAATCGTCATCCAGCAGGCAGTATTCACCCGCCGCGGCACCGACCGGATCCTGCGTTACGCCTTCGATTTCGCGCGCAAGCTTGGCCGGCCGCATGTCACCTCGGCCACCAAGTCGAACGGGCTCTACCATTCGATGCCGTTCTGGGACGAGCGTTTCGCGGCGATCGGCGCGGAATATCCCGGGATCGCCACCGACCAGTACCATATCGACATTCTGGCCGCCCGCTTCGTGATGTCACCCGAACGGTTCGATGTGGTGGTCGGATCCAATCTGTTCGGCGACATCCTGTCCGATCTCGGTCCCGGCGTAACCGGGACGATAGCGGTCGCGCCGTCGGCCAATCTCAATCCGTCGCGGCGCTATCCGTCGATGTTCGAACCGGTGCACGGTTCGGCTCCGGACATTGCCGGCCAGGGCATTGCCAATCCGATCGGACAGATCTGGTCGGGGGCGATGATGCTCGACCATCTGGGAGAAGCGGAAGCCGCAGCGATGATGCTGGCCGCGATCGAAGCGGTCCTGCGCGATCCGCAAGCAGTCCTGACCCCCGATCTGGGCGGCAACGGCAGTACAGCGGTCCTGACCCGCCAGATATTGGAAAAGCTGCCGGGAAGGTGATCCCCGGCAGTCTTCGCGAGCCTGAAGGAACGAAACGCATGAGCCAGCAACGCCAGCTTCACCTCGGCGCGTTCATGCGGCCGGTCAGCATCCATACCGGCGCCTGGCGCTACCCCGGGGCAATCCCGGATGCGAATTTCAACTTCGCCGCGATCCGGCAATTCGCCCGCAAGCTGGAAGCAGGCAAGTTCGACGCCTTTTTCATGGCCGATCATCTCGGGGTCCTGAATATGCCGGTCGAGGCGCTGCGGCGCAGCCACACCGTCACCTCGTTCGAACCCTTCACCCTGCTGTCGGCGCTGGCTGGCGCCACCGAACGGATCGGGCTGGTCGCGACCGCTTCCACCACCTTCGACGAACCCTTTCACGTCGCGCGCCGCTTTGCCTCGCTTGATCACCTCAGCGGCGGGCGGGCCGGCTGGAATGTCGTGACCACGTCTAACCCCGACAGCGCCAAGAATTTCGGGTTTGAGGTGCAGCCCGATCATTCCGGCCGCTATGGACGCGCGCGCGAATTCTACGATGTCGTGACTGGCCTGTGGGACAGCTTCGCGGAAGACGCCTTCGTCTGCGATGCGGAAAGCGGCATCTATTTCGATCCCGCACGGATGCACGTCCTCGATCACAAGGGCCCGCATTTCTCCGTTCGCGGGCCGCTCAACATTGCCCGCCCTCCGCAAGGCTGGCCGGTCATCTTCCAGGCCGGGGCCTCGGATCCTGGACGCCAACTTGCCGCCGAAACCGCCGAAGTCGTCTTTGCCGCCGGATCGAATTTTGCCGCCGCCAAGAGCTTTTATTCCGATGTGAAAGGGCGGATGATCCCGATCGGACGCAATCCCGATCATCTCAAGATCCTGCCCGCCGCGCTCGTCGTTGTCGGTGACACGGTCGAGCAGGCCAAGGCCAAGCGCGCTCACCTGGACAGCCTGGTTCACTATGAAAGCGGGATTCACTCGCTGTGCGGCATGCTCGATCACGATGTTTCGGGGTTCGACCCCGATGGCCCCCTCCCCGAGATACCCGATACCAACGCCAGCAAGACTTCTCGTGAAATGCTGGTCACGCAAGCCCGGCAGTACAACCTCACGATCCGCCAGCTCGCCGCGAAAGCCGGCAGCTATGCCGGGCTCGCCTTCGTCGGCACTCCGGCTTCGATCGCCGACGAGATGGAGCAATGGCTGGAGGAGCGCGGTTCGGACGGGTTCGTCGTGATGTTCCCCTATCTGCCGGAGGGGCTCGACGATTTCGTCGATCGGGTCGTGCCCGAATTGCAGCGCCGGGGCATTTTCCGCAAGGACTACCAAGGCACGACCCTGCGCGATCATTTCGGGTTGCCGCGCCCCGGCAATCGATTCTTTTGACGCGGCGAACCGAAAGCCGCAGACCAGACCGCTAACGACACGGAGGGAACAACCATGGCCGCCTATTTCATCGCTTCCGTCACCTCGCACGACGATGGCTGGGTTGCGGACTACCAAGCCAATGTTCCGCCGATGGTTGAGCGGTTCGGCGGCGAACTGATCTGCCGCTCCAACCAGTTCGAACGCTTCGAAGGCGAAGGCGCGGCGCCGCACTATACGGTGATCATCCGCTTCCCTGCGATGGCGGATGTCCAAGCGTTCATGGCCTGCCCCGATTATGCGCCGTTCAAGGTTGCACGGATCGCCGGCGCAACGTCCGACATTTTCGCGGTCGCCGACTGACCGGCGCAGCCTTTGGAGATCGAACCATGCAAAGCCTGCGCATCTTCTTCATCGCCAGCGGAATCTGGTACCTGTGCAATCTGGTCCTGCTCTGGCCGCCGGTTTATGCGGGGGCAATGCCCCTGATCTATCCGGGAATCGATCTGGGCCAGGGCAAGCCGGTGTTCGGCCTGCTGCTCGATGCCTGGCTGATCGTCGGGATACAGCTGGCCGCGATCGGTGTTGTCGCCCTGTGGGGCGCGCGGCAGCCGTGGAAATACATCGCGCTGGTCCCGGTGATCGTGCTGACCGAAGCGGTCGGCGCGGCCTGGGACGTCTATTCCCTGTTGTGCAGCGGCGAGGCGGCGTGGGTCGTCACCACAACGTTGGCGGCTCATGCGGTGATCGTGCTCGGCGCCTGGTACGCCTGGATTGCGGCGCACCGGGACAAGGCTCAGCAAGGCTGAGGAGCCAGAGCGCCGACTGGGGGACCGTCAGCCCCGGTTCAATATTGTTGCTCGGGGACGTGAAGCACAATTCCGTCAAGCCGGGCGTCGAGCTTGACCTGGCAGGCCAGTCGGCTTTGCGCCGTGGTGCCCTCGGCAAACTGGAGCAGATCGGCCTCCATGCTGTCTTCGGCAAGGCGCCCGACCTGGTCGATCCAGGCGGGATCGACCAGGACGTGGCAGGTCGCACAGGCGCACTGGCCGCCGCAATCGCCGTCGATGCCCGGAACATCGTTGAACAGCGCCGCCTCGCGCGCCGTCAACCCTTCGCCGATTTCGACGGGAAAGGTGCGGCCATCGCTAGCTATAAAAGTGACCTTGATCATCGTACCTGAACTTTCCCTTGGCGCTCACGTCAATGCGCGTGAAGCTTGACCGGCAGGCGGGTGATGCCGCGAACAAGGTTCGACAGCAGCCGCTCGGGCTCGCCAACCACCTCGACGAAATGGAACCGTTTCTGGATTTCTTCCCAGATGATCCGCAATTGCAGTTCGGCCAGGCGGTTACCCATGCAGCGATGGATGCCATAGCCGAACGAAAGGTGCTGGCGCGGGTTCTTGCGGTCGATGATAAATTCTTCCGGCTGCTCGATCGCTGTTTCGTCCCGGTTGCCCGAAAGGTACCACATCACGACCTTTTCGCCCTTGGCAATGCGCTTGCCGCCGATCTCGCTGTCTTCCAGCGCGGTCCGGCGCATGTGGGTGAGCGGGGTCTGCCAGCGGATGATTTCCGGCACCATGCTGCCGATCAGGGCCGGATCGCGCCGCAGCTTGTCATACTGGTCGGGATGCCGGTTCAGCGCCAGGACACCGCCGCTGATCGAATTGCGGGTGGTGTCGTTGCCGCCGACGATCAGCAGCAGCAGGTTGCCGAGAAACTCAAGGAACGGCATGTCGCGCGTGGCCGGGGAATTGGCCATCATCGAGATCAAGTCGGTACCTCCGGGCTGATCGGTCCGCTGGTCCCAGAGCCCCTTGAAATACATCGCGCACTCGATCAGCTCTTCGCGGCGCTGTTCGAAGGAATCGACAATTCCCGCCCCCGGAATGGCGGTGGTGACGTCCGACCAACGTGTCAGCCGCGCCCGCTCGTCCCAGGGAAAGTCGAACAGGGTGGCGAGCGTCATCGTGGTCAGTTCGACCGAGACGCTCTTCACCCAGTCGATCTCCTCGCCAACCGGCAGCGCATCGAGAATCGCGCCGGCGCGCTCGCGGATCACCGGTTCGAGCAGCAGCAGGTTGGATGGCGCCACCGCCGGCGTCACCGCCTTGCGCTGGGCATCGTGTTTGGGCTGGTCCATCGCGATGAACATCTCGAGTTCGAGATTGCTCTGGTCGCTATGCATGTCCTGGATTGCGATTCCGCCAAGCTTTGCTTCGGAGGAATAGACCTTGTGGTTGGTGTCGACCGCCATGATGTCGTCGTATCGGGTGATCGACCAGTAGGGTCCGTAGGAGCTTTCGGCGCAGTAATGAACCGGATCCTCGCGCCGCAGCCGCTCGAAGAAGGCTCCGATCTTGTCGCTCTGGAACAGGCTTGGGCGGGACACGTCGATTTCCGCAAGCGGGATTCCGGCAACAAACCGGGACAATTCCGCGCTATCCTGGTCGGGGCTTATCGTCAGTGTGGTCATGGCCGCCTCTTTCACCTCGGTCTGCGCCGGGGATGGTAGCGACAAATGGCAAGTTGGTCAATAAATAGGATCAGATTAACCTACAAGATTTCCAACATGAGCGTTCTCATGAGCGGAGATTGACAGACTTCTGATAAATTCTTATCAGAATATCATGCACTCAGATGACACCTCCCCTCACCCCCCTTCATCTGACGCAAGCTTGGGCCGGACCAAGGCCAAGCGCGCATTGGTGCTGGCGCGCGAGATTGTCGAGGATATCGAGAGCAACGCGCAGGGGCCGGGCGACCGGCTGCTCCACGAGGATGCCATGCTGGCGCGTTACGACGTGGCGCGCGCGACGCTGCGCGAGGCGTTGCGTTTTCTCGAACTTCAGGGCGTAATCCATCTCACCAAGGGACGGGGCGGCGGTCCGGTCGTCGCCCGGCCCCAGACCGCCGATTTCGCCAGCTCGATGGCGCTGATCCTGCAATTCATGGATGCCGACCTCCACGCGCTGCTCGAACTGCGCGAAGCGGTTGCCCCGACGGTGGCGGCACGAGCGGCGCAGATGGCCACCACCGCCGATCTTGCCGCGCTCGAGGATTGCCTGGCGCAGCTTGAGCGCGAACGTGACGGTCCGCAATTCGAGGAGACCAACCGGCGGTTCCACGACCTGCTGGGCTGGGCCAGCGGAAACCCGACCTTTGGCTTGCTGATTTCCGCCCTGCACTTGCTGACCCGCAACATGTCGGAGGGGCTGGGCTATTCGGCGCAGGAGCGCGACACCCAGTTGCGGTGCCTGGGTCGTGTGCTTCACGCCGTGCGCATGCGCGATGTGGCGGGTGCGCGCCGCCAGATGGACCGGCTGATCGCCGGATCGACCCAATACCTGGCCGAGCGCAGTCCCGACCTGCTCGCCCAGAAGGTCCGCTGGGGGAACGCAAGCCGGGAAATGTGAAGGGAGAGAAACGATGGCCTTGAACAGCCGCATCTGCGACATGCTGAAGATCGAATACCCGATCGTCCTCGCCGGGATGGGCGGGGCAAGCGTTCCGGCGCTGGCGGCTGCGGTTTCCAATGCTGGCGGGCTTGGCGTGCTGGGCGCCGCAGCCTGCGCACCCGAACGGCTGCGGGCATGGATCCGCCAGACCCGCGAATTGACCGACAAGCCGTTCGGGGTCGATACCCTGCTGCCGGCTTCGGTGCGCCGGGGCAAGCCTCCACAGAGCGGCGCCGCGCCGATCGATCCGATGGCGCTGGCAGCCGAATACCGCCAGTTCACCGAGGATTTCATGGCCCGCGAAGGGTTGGCCAAAGCTGACGGCGAGGCAGCTCGGCGCGCGATCGGCGGACGCGATGCCGAAGGCGGCCCGCCGCTGTTCTCGAAGGAGTTCTTCGAAGCGCAGATGGAAGTGGTGATCGAGGAAAAGGTTCCGGTCTATGCTGCGGGCCTTGGCAACCCCGGCCCGTGGATGGACCGGCTCCACGCGAACGGAACGGTCGTCATGGCCGTGGTTGGCAAGGTCCAGCATGCGCGACAGGTGGTGGAAAGCGGGATCGACGTGATCGTCGCCCAGGGCCACGACGGCGGCGGGCACAATTCGCCGATAGGGACCATTTCGCTGATCCCGCAGGTGGTCGACGCGGTGGGTGACCGGGTGCCGGTGCTGGGCGCTGGCGGCATATCCGACGGGCGCGGCGTGGCCGCCGCCTTCATGCTGGGCGCGGAAGGCGCGTGGGTCGGCACGGCGTTCCTGGCCACCGAGGAGGCGGGAATCGAGGACTTCCAGAAGGAGGCGATCGTCGAGGGTGGTGATGCCGATACCGTGGTCAGCCGGTCGATCACCGGCAAGCCGGCGCGGATGATCCGCAATAAATGGGCCGACGCCTGGGTCGGGGCCGGCAAGGAACCGCTGCCGATGCCGTACCAGTCGATGATCGCCGGTCCGGTCATGGCGGCCGGAATCGCTGCCCGGCGCAAGGACATTCTGCCGGGTTTCGCCGGCCAGGGGATCGGGCTGATCCATGCCGTGCGCCCCGCCGCCGCGGTCATGGCGGAGCTTGTGGCCGATGCCGAAGGCGCGCTCGCGCTGGCCAGCCGTTTCCGCTGACCGGGGGCAAGGCGCGTGACCGCATTTTCCGACAAGGCCGCGATCACCGGGATCGGCGAGACCGATTTCGTCAAGGGCACCGAACGCAGCGCGGTCGACATGATGCTGGAAGCCTCGCGCCGCGCGATCGCCGACGCGGGGCTCAAGCCCGGCGACATCGACGGCATGGTCCCACCGCCGATCTACACGACTTCCGAGGAGATGGCGGCCAACCTGGGGATCGACGTGCTGCGCTATGCCGCGACCGTCCACATGGGCGGCGCCAGCCCGACCACCGCGCTGCAAAATGCGGCCATGGCCATCGCCGCCGGACTGTGTGACCACGTCCTTGTCACGCTTGGCTGGAACGGATTCTCCGCGCTGCGGCCCAAGCCCGGCGCACCGCCGACCCGGCCGATGAACATGACCACGCTGACCAACACGATCCAGGGCTATTACATCCCCTACGGCGTCTTTCTGCCGGTGCAGATGTATGCCTGGCTGGCGACCCGCCACTCCCGGCTGTTCGGGGTCGGGCCAGAGGCAATGGGCGCAGTGGCGCTGGCCTGCCGCAAGCATGCCCAGCTTAATCCAAAGGCATTTACCTACGGGCGGCCACTGGACTGGGATACCTACGCGTCCTCGCGCTGGATATCCGAACCCTTCCGGCTTTACGATTGCTGCCTCGAAACCGACGGAGCCTGCGCGGTGGTGGTCTCGCGGATCGACCGCGCGCGCGATATGCCGCACGTGCCGGTGACGATCGCAGGAGCGGCGGAAGGGCACCCCTATCCGGCAGACGATATTCCCTCGCGTCCCGATCCGTTCAAGATCGGGCTTTCCTACGCTGCGCCCAAAGCCTTCGCGATGGCCGGAATGACCCGCGAAGATATGGATTTCCTGCAGATCTACGACTGTTTCACTTACGTCGTCCTGCTCCAGCTCGAAGCGCTGGGATACTGCGAGCCGGGCGGACAGCTCGATTTCGTCAGGGATGGACAGATCGAACTGGGCGGGCGCTATCCGCTCAACACCCATGGCGGGCTGCTCAGCGAGGCCCACGTCTGGGGCCTCAACCACGTGGTCGAGGCGGTCCGCCAACTGCGCCACGACTGCGGTGACCGCCAGGTCGAGAACGCCCAGACCGGCCTCGTCACCGGCTGGGGCGACCTGGGCGACGGCAGCATCGCCATCTTGCGGAGGTTCTCATGAGCGAGGATGCGGAACTGCCATCCAAACTGCGTCCCGATGCGCAGGCCCTTCCCGCCAAGCCGCGCCCGCGTCCTCAGGATCCCGTCGAACAGGAATTCTGGCGGCTGTGCCAGGACGGCCGGCTGCATTTCCAGCGCTGCTCCTCGTGCGGCACCTGGCGGCACCTTCCGCGCTATATGTGCGCACGCTGCGGCTCCCCCGAATTCGCCTGGCAGCCCAGTACCGGCAGAGGCACCTTGTTCTCGTGGACCGTTACGCATCAGGCCCTGCACCCGGCTTTCGCTCACGAAATTCCGCTTGTTGCGGCTGTGATCGAGCTGGAGGAAGGGGTGCGAATGGCGACGAGGCTGATCGATTGCGCGCCGGACGAGCTTCAACTCGACATGCCGGTCGAACTGACTTTCGAGAGGCTGGGGGACGATTTCCGGTTGCCGGTGTTCCGGCCGGCCGTGCCTGGAGAGAACGCGCGATGAACCTCGAATATGGCCCCGAGCATGCGCGCTTTCGCGACGAAGTGCGCGATTTTCTGGCCCGCAACGGCCACCGCGCCCCGCACGCGTCGCAGCGCGCCGCCCGGCCGGATGCCGCCGCGGTCGCCTGGCAGAACCTGTTGATCGAGCATGGCTACACCGCCCGATCCACTCCGAAGGAATACGGCGGCTATGGCGCCGAACCCGACATCCTGAAGTCCCGGATCATTGCCGAGGAGTTCGCCCGCGCGGGCCTGCCGGGCGGGCTTTCCAACCAGGGTATTTCGATGCTGGTGCCCACACTGCTCGAACTGGGCACCGAAGAGCAGAAGCGCCGCTGGATCGAGCCGACCTTGCGCGGCGACATCGTCTGGTGCCAGGGCTATTCGGAACCCGGCGCAGGATCGGATCTTGCCAGCCTGCGCACCAGCGCGCGCGAGGAAGATGGTCACTTCGTGATCAACGGGCAGAAGATCTGGACCAGCACCGCGCGGCAGGCCGACATGATCTTCTGCCTGGTGCGGACCGAGGCCGAAGCGCCCAAGCACGCAGGCATCTCCTATCTGATCTTCCCGATGGATCTGCCGGGGATCGAGGTCCGTCCGCTCAAGACGATGACGGGGCACGCCGAATTCAACGAGACATTCTTCACCGACGTTCGGGTGCCGGTCGACCAGATTGTCGGGCAGCGCGGCCAGGGCTGGTTCGTCGCCAATGCAACGCTCGGCCATGAACGCGGGATGCTGGGCGATCCCGATGCCCTTGAAAACCGCCTGCTGGCGCTGATCCGGCTGATGCAGGAGGAGCGGATCGGATCGGCCCGCGCGATCGACAATCCCGTGCTGCGCGACCGCCTTGTCGCGCTGCAGGCGGAAGTCGCGGCGATGAAGTACAACGGGATGCGCGTGCTTTCCAGCCAGCTCAAGGGCGACGCCGGGGGCATGGCCAAGCTGATCGTCAAGCTGCAGAGCTGCGAACTGGCGCACCAGATCTCGGCCCTGGCAATCGACGCGCTGGGCGAAATGGGCATCCTCTACGCCGACAGCCCGCGTGTGCGCGAAGGTGGGATGTGGCAATGGAACTACATGTTCCAGTTGGGCCTCATCATCGGCGGCGGCACCGCCCAGATCCAGAAAAACATCATCGCCGAACGCGGCCTTAACATGCCGCGCGAGCCGCGCCTTGCGCTGGCCGCTGCCCAGGGCCGGAAGGAAGTTGCCTGATGGATTTCGGTCTATCCTCCGAACAGGAGATGCTCGGCGACACGATCAGGCGCTGCCTTGCGGATACGTGCCCGCTCGATCACGTGCGGGTCTGCGTGAATGCGGGCAGCGCGGTCAGCGACCGGGTCATGGCTGCGCTCGACGAAATCGGGCTGACCGGCCTGATCGTGCCCGCAGCGCATGGCGGGCTGGGAATGACGCTGCTCGATGCGGTGGTGGTCGCCGAACAGCTTGGCCGGGCGGTGGCTCCGGCACCATTCCTGGCGCGCAGCGTGCTCGCCCCGCTGGCGCTGATGCTTGCCGGCTCCGCCGCGCAGCAGGCTGAATGGCTACCCCGGATCGCTTCGGGCGCGGCGCGCTTCGGCGTCGCGATCGCGGGCATTGTCGAAGAACGCGACGGCGTGACGGTGCGGCACGACGGCGGCAGGCTGAGCGGCACCGCGCTGTTCGCGCTCGACTTCGAAGGGGCGGACCATTTCATTGTTGCCGATGCTTCGGGGCGCCTTCATCTGCTTGCCGCCGCGACGGCCGGGGTCGAACCGATCGCCTTGCAGACGATCGATGCGACCCGCGGCGTCGGCGAATTGCGGTTGACCGGCGCGGCGGCCGAACCCCTTGCCGACGATGGCGGCCTTGCGGCCCGGCGACTGCGCGACGCCGGCCGGATCCTGCTCGCCGCGGACAGCCTTGGCGCGGGCGAGGCGATGATCGAGCAGGCGGTCGCCTATGCCGGGGAGCGCGAGCAGTTCGGGCGGGTCATCGGCAGTTTTCAGGCGGTCAAGCACATGTGTGCCGAGATGGCTGCGCGGCATGAGCCATGTCGTGCTCTGGTGTGGTATGCCGCGCACGCCTTCGACGCCGTTCCCGTCGAGGCGGCACTGATGGCCTGCCACGCGAAATCGCACACCGGCGAGGTCCACCGCTTTGTCGCGCGAACAGCGACCGAGGTGCACGGCGGCATGGGCTTTACCGACCTGCTGGGCCTGCACTTCTGGTTCAAGCGGATCGGGTTCGACCGCCAGGTTCTGGGCGGACCCGAGCGGGTCAGGGAAGAAGCGGCGCAGCTACAGGGATTGACCGCAACGGCGCAGTAAGATCGACCGGGAGAGAAGACGATGACCGAGTGGAATTTCGGCGATATTCTTGATGCCATCGAACCGGCGCTTCCGCCCGATGCCCCTGCCCTGATCCATGGGGATCGGCGGATCACCTGGCCGGAAATGGCTGCGCGGTCCAACAATCTTGCCCGCGCGCTGCGCGGCCGGGGGATCGAAGCCGGGGCCAAGGTTGCCTTCTACATGCGCAACCGGCCCGAATACGGCGAAACGATGGCCGCCTGCTTCAAGGCCCGGCTGACCCACGTCAACATCAACTACCGCTACAAGCCGGACGAGGTCTTTTACATATTCGACGATTCCGATGCCGAAGTGATCGTCTACAGCAGCGAATTCCGCGATTGCATCGTCGAATTGAAGGAGCGGCTCGGCAAGGTCCGGGTCTTTGTCGAAATCGGCGATCCGGCAGGAATCGCGCCATTTGCCGAACCCTATGAGGCGCTGGCGAGCCAAGGCGACGGTTCGCCGCTCGGCATCGCCCGGTCGCCAGATGACCTGCTGTTCATCTACACCGGCGGCACCACCGGCATGCCCAAGGGTGTGATGTGGCGGCACCAGGATTTGCGGCAGGCGCAGCTCGATTCGGCCGGCCTGCTTGGTCCGGCGCCCCGGGACATGGCCGAAACCGTCGCGATGCTTGCCGCCGATGGGCCGGGCCGGGTGTTCCTTCCGGCCTGTCCGATGATGCATGGCACCGGCCTCCTCTCGGCCCTGGGCACCATGATGGCCGGCGGCTGCATCGTCACGCTCGACAGTCCGTCGTTCGATGCCGACGAGCTGTGGCGCGCGGTCGAGGAACACCGCGTGCAGTCGGTCGCGATCGTCGGAGACGCCTTCGCCAAGCCGATGCTCGCCGCGCTCGACAAGGATCCCGGACGCTACGACATGACGAGCCTGATCTCGATCGTCTCATCAGGCGTCATGTGGAGCCGCGAGGTCAAGGAGTGCCGGATCAGGCACATTCGCCAGGTCGCGCTGATGGACGTCTTCGGCGCTTCCGAGGGGCTGGGCTATGGCCTGTCGGTGACCACCGCACTCGGTTCCGTCCAGACGGCCAGATTCGTGATCGGCGAGCATTGCGACGTGTTCGACGAGCACGACGCCAAGGTTATGGCGGGCAGCAGGGTTCCGGGCTTGATCGCGCGCAAGGGCGCGATTCCGATGGGCTATTACAAGGATCCCGAAAAGTCCGCGAAGACATTCCGGACGATCGGCGGCGTGCGCTACTCGATCCCCGGCGACTGGTGCCAGGTCGAGGCAGACGGCAGTCTGACCCTGCTCGGGCGGGGCAGCGTCTGCATCAACACTGCCGGGGAAAAGGTCTATCCCGAGGAAGTCGAGGAGGCGCTGAAGACCCACCCATCGGTGGCCGATGCCCTGGTGGTTGGCGTGCCCGACGAAAAATGGGGCCAGGCCGTGACCGGTGTGGTGGTTCTGGAGCGCAGCGCCGACTTCGACGAGGCCGCACTCAAGGCCCATGTCCGCCAGCAACTGGCTGGTTACAAGACTCCGAAGGCGGTCTATCCGGCCGGCATCGCGCTGCGCGCATCGAACGGCAAGGCTGACTATGCCGCGGTGAGGGACTTCGCGATCAGCCGGGGTGCAGCGAGGTGAGCGGAATGTCGGACGATGACTGCGAAGCGCTGATCGTCGGCGCCGGGTTCAGCGGCCTTTATCTCCTTCACCGGCTTCGCGAGGCCGGCATCGATGCGAGGCTGATCGATGCGGCCGAAGAGCCGGGCGGGATCTGGTACTGGAATTGCTATCCCGGCGCACGGGTCGATTCGCAGGTGCCGCTGTACGAACTGTCGCTGCCCGAGCTGTGGCGCGACTGGACCTGGAGCGAGCGTTATCCCGGCTGGCGCGAGCTGCGCGCCTATTTCCGCCATGCCTGCGACCGGCTTGAGCTGTGGCCGCACATGGCGATGGGACGCCGCATGACCGGCGCGGCATGGGATGAAGGCCAGCGCAAGTGGCGGATTACGACAGGGTCCGGCGAGACAATCGCGGCGCGCTATCTGCTGCCTTGCCTCGGCTTTGCCGCTAAGGCCCACGTGCCCAAAATCGCCGGACTGGAAAGCTTTGCAGGCGAATGGCACCATATCGGCCACTGGCCGCAGCAGGGACTGTCGATGGCCGGGCGCAAGGTGGCGATCATCGGCACCGGAGCGAGCGGAGTCCAGGTCGCGCAGGAAGCCGCAGCCGAAGCGGCGCAGCTCACCCTGTTGCAGCGTACGCCGATCCTGGCGCTGCCGATGCGGCAGGAGGCGCTGAGCGAGGAACAGCAAGAACGGGAGAAAGCCGATTATCCGGCGCTCTTTGCCGCCCGCCCGCTGACTCGCGGCGGGTTCGATGTGAACGGTGTCGAGATTTCCGCGCTCGACGTCGACGAAGCGGAACGCCGCCGTCTGTTTGAAAGGCAATGGCAAGCCGGGGGCTTGCGCTTCTGGTACGCCAACTTCGCCGATCTGCTGACCGACGAACGGGCCAACCGCCACGCCTATGATTTCTGGCGCGACAAGACTAGGGCCCGGATCACCGACCCCGCGCTGCACGAGATCCTGGCGCCAAGCGAACCGCCCCACCCCTTCGGCACCAAGCGGCCGTCGCTGGAACAGCACTACTACGAGATTTTTTCGCAGGACAATGTCTCGCTGGTCGATCTCAAGCGGGCTCCGATCGAGCGCATCGTCCCCGAAGGGATCCTCACTGCGCAGGGCCTGGTCGAATGCGACCTGATCGTGTTCGCCACCGGCTTCGATGCCGGCAGCGGCGGCTTGACCCAGGTCGAGATCAGGGGCCGGGATGATCGCAGTCTTGCTGATGTCTGGCGCGGCGGAGTGGCAGCCTATCTGGGCGCCGCAGTCCATGGCTTTCCCAACCTGGCCTACCTCTATGGCCCGCTCAGCCCTTCGGGCTTTTCCAACGGCCCGACTGCGGCGGAGATCCAGGGCGACTGGCTGCGCGATTTCCTGGTGAAACTGCGCGACGGGGGTCTGACGCGCTTCGAGGCTAACGCCGAGGCGGAGCGCGAATGGACCGCAAGCGTCGCCGCGATCGGGGCCATGACCCTCTTCCCGCGAGCGAAGTCCTGGTACATGGGCGACAACATTCCGGGCAAGCCGCGGCAGTTGATAAATTACCCGAGCGTGGTTGGTTACACGAACTATTTGGACGAAGTAGCGGCGGACGGATACCGGGGCTTTGCGCTGGCATGAACGAGGCATCGCAATCCATGAAATCGGCGACATCCGATATTGTGCCGGAATGGGCGCCGGACACGTCAGTGCTGCCAGGCTGGTTCACCGATGCTCTGTCCGTTCCGCGCGAAGAAGGCTTCGTCACAGTCGGCGGCGTGCGGATGCACTACTTCCGCTGGGGCAATCCGGCGGCACCACCGGTCCTGATGACCCATGGTTTCCTCTCCCACGCACGCTGTTTCGCGTTTATCGCCCCACTTCTTGCCGACGATTACCACCTGGTCGCTTATGACCTGTCGGGCATGGGCGACAGCGACCCGCGTCCGGATTGCGACATGACCGCGCGCGGGCAAGAAATGATCGGGATTGCCGAAGCCCTGGGCCTGTTCGGGCACGCGCGAAAGCCAATCGTGGTCGCGCACAGCTTCGGTTCTGCCGTGGCAATACGGGCGCATGAACTCGCGCCAACCGCATTCGCCGGGGCAGCGATCTGCGACATGATGATCCTGCGGCCATCGGAGCTGGAAAGATACTGGAGCAGTGGCCGAACCCGCCCCGGCTCTGGCGATCCCGACCGCCCCCATCGCTGCTATCCCGATTTCCCGAGCGCACGCGAGCGATACGTCCTGGCCCCGCCCCAGCCGGTGGGCGAACCCTTCCTGATGGATTACATGGCTTATCACGCGCTGCGCCGCGATGAGGCCGGTTGGACCTGGAAGTTCTCTCCGAGTGTGTTCAAGCGCGACAATTCGCACCGCTTGTGGCTTGAGATCGGTCCGCGCGTGGTTGCCGCCCCCGGCAACAAGGCGATCATCCATGGCGAGCAGAGCCAACTGTTCACGCTGGATTCGCGCCGCTATCTCCGTGAGCTGGGAGGAGGCGAGATCCCGGTCATCGCCGTTCCCGAAGCGCGCCATCACCTAATGCTGGACCAGCCATTGGCATTCGCGACGGCCCTGCGCGCGGTCATGGAACCATGGTCCGGGAACGACTGATCGAATTCCAACCAACCCTGCCTTGCCCCCGAGCCGGACAGATGGGGACCGGATTAGCCCGCCGACGCGTACAGCGATGCGCCTCACCAAAGCTGCAACCAGGAGCCCGGAATGACCACTTCAGATCAAGCCCCCGAACCGAGACCCGCAGCAACGGTGCTTTTGGTCCGCGACCAGCCGGAATTCCAGGTGCTGATGGTCAAGCGTCACCACCAGATCGATTTTGCCTCGGGCTCCCTGGTTTTCCCCGGCGGCAAGACCCATGACGGCGATGCCGACGCGCGTTGGGCTGGGCACGCGGTGGGCTGGGACGATCTCGACCCGGTTCAACGGACCTTGCGGATCGGGGCGATCCGCGAGGCGTTTGAGGAAACCGGAATTCTGCTGGCTCAGACCGCCCAGGGTACGCCGTTCGAGGACCCCTGCGACGCGGCGGTGCGAAGCGCGGTCGACGCCGGCGAAATCGCCTTCATCGATGTCTTGCGCGAGCTGGATGTCCGCCTCAGGCTGGACGAGCTTGCCATCTTTGCCCGGTGGATTACTCCGATCTTCATGCCCAAACGGTTCGACACCTGGTTCTACGCCATGAGCGCGCCGCCGGGGCAGGTCGCGGCGTGCGATGGGCGCGAAACAGTGGATGCGGAATGGATTTCGCCGTCAGAAGCCATCCGGTTGGCGGCTTCGGGCGAGCGGACCATCATTTTTCCCACCTTGATGAACCTCAAACTGCTCGCCGAGGCGCAAAGCGCGCAGGATAGCATTGTCCGCGCGCGGCAACGCAGGCTCGTCACAGTGCTACCCGAGGTCTCCCAAGAGAACGGAGAACCCGTTCTGGTCTTGCCGCCCGACGCCGGCTATGGCGCAGTTTCGCAGCCGCTGAAGACACTCCGCGCCTGACTTGACGAGACCTGCGTTGACACCATTCGCGGTTAGTCGAATTCCCGCTTCAATCCTCGAGATTTGAAGACATGATCTCGAGCATTTTCTCGAAGGCGCTTACCTGTTCCTTGGCGAGGCCGGACAGGACCCGATCGTAGATCCTGTCGGCTTCCCTGCGCAATGAAGGAAGCAGCGTGATTGCCTTGGGAAGCAGATGGAGCGCCCAGATTCGGCGGTTGCCAACGGCGGCCCGGCGCTCGACAAAGGCGGCCTTTTCGAGTTGATCGATCACGTGGCCGACACTGGCCCGCTCGATCTCGAGATGCCTGGCCAGCTCGGTCTGCGTGAGGCCGGGGGTACGGTAGATATAACCCAGCGCGCGCCACTGGGTGCGGGACAGGCCGAATTTGGCGGTACTCGCGTCGAACAGCTTGCGCAGCTTGCGCGGCACCTCCTCGAGCAGGAAGACGATCTCGTCAGCCCCTGTCAGATAACCCTTTCCCGGAGCGATGCTTTTCATGGAAGCGGTGGCTAGCACATACGGCAGTGAATTAAAAGGCTTTACTGTAAGATATATTACAGTATGGGGTGCGCGTGCTCTCGAACCCGACAAAGCGGCGCGTCTGGAGTGGCGATTACCGAATTCCTGATCCGCACTCACCAAATGAGCAAAGCAAGATGACCACCCCTGATAACAGGATCGAACTCGCCGACCTGCGCAAGATGCTTCACCTTGCGCCGTTTCACCGCTGGCTGGGTCTTGAGGTTGTCGATCTGACCGAAGCGGAGTTGATCGTCGAGATGCCGTGGCGGGACGAGATCGTCTCCAATCCGGTGATCGGGTCGGTGCACGGCGGCATCCTTTCCGCGTTGATCGACCTGACCGGACTGTACACCATCAACGCGCTGGGCGGAACGGCGCGGGCGACCGCCGATCTCCATGTCGATTTTCACCGCCCGGCGACCTCCGGTCCGCTCCGCGCGACGGGCCGTGTGGTCAAGCTCGGCAAGCAGTTTAGCGTCGCGGAAACCCGGATCGAGGATGCGGCGCAGCGCTTGCTCGCCAGCGGCAGGGGCGCCTATGTCGGTTGACCATCGCCTCCTCCCTGCCGTCGCACTGGTTCTGGCGCTGGCTGGGTGTGTTGCCGTCCCCGATAGCGGGACCAGGCCGGTTGACCTGACTTCCGACTCAATCGACGCTGCGCAGACCCTGGCCGCACGCGGGACCATGGATTGGCCGCCCGACCAGTGGTGGCGGCTGGCAGGCGATCCGCAGCTGACCGTGCTGATCGAGGAAGGCCTTGCCAACTCGCCACAAGTGGCGGTCGCACTGGCCAGGATCAGGCGTGCGGAAGCCGAGGTCCAGCGGGTCGGCGCGGCGCGGCTCCCGACCGTTACGGGCGAAGCGGAAGGCGGCCTGCGCCGCCAAAGTGGCAACAACGGCATTCCGGCACAGTTCCTCCCCGATGGCTGGCACGACTATGGCCAGGCCTCGCTAGCCTTCGGCTTCGACCTCGATCTGTGGGGACGCAATCGCGCCGCTCATGCCGCCGCGACTTCGGAAGCGCGTGCGGCGGTTGTCGATGCCGCGCAGGCGCGGCTGGTCCTGTCGATTGCCATAACCGCCGCCTATTCCGAACTGGGTCGGCATTACCGCGAACGGGACACCGCCGAAGCCGTGCTGGCCAACCGTCAAGCGGCGATGGAACTGGCCGTTCTGCGCGAGCGCAATGGACTGGACAATCGCATCGTTCTGCGCCGAGCCGAAGCGGAACAGGCGAGTGCCGAACAGGACCTGGCGGCGGTCAACGAAAGCATCGGCCTGCGCCGGAACCAGCTCGCCGCGCTGCTGGGCGCTGGACCCGATCGCGGGCTGACGATCGCCCGGCCCCAGCTCTTTGCATCAACGCCGCTGGGACTTCCGGCTGGCGTGACGACGGAACTGCTTGGCAGGCGGCCGGATATCGTTGCCGCGCGTGAGCGTGTCGCGGCGGCGGCCAGCCGGATCAAGGTGGCGCGCGCCGGATTCTTCCCCTCGGTCAATCTCAGGGGGCTGATCGGCTTGCAGGCGCTCGGCCTTGGCAACCTCGTCGATTCCGGGTCGCTGATGGGAACGGTCGGCCCGGCCATCAGCCTGCCGATCTTTCAGGGCGGCGCGCTCAAGGCGCAATATGGCCGGGCCGGAGCGGACTATGATGAAGCCGTTGCCAGTTACAACCAGACGGTCGTCGCCGCCTTCCAGCAAGTGGCCGATGCAGTCACGCAGCGCGAGGCTGCCGAAAAGCGGCTGGCGGCGGCGCGCTCTGCCTTGCAGGCCAGCGAAGATGCCCTAGCGCTGGTGCGCAACCGGCACACGGCAGGCTTGGCCAGCAGGCTCGACGTGCTCGCCAGCGAGCGGAGTGTTCACGATCTCCGGCGCGCCGTGATCGGACTGGAAACCTACGAGCGCGGCGCAACCCTGGCCCTGATCCGGGCGCTCGGCGGCGGATTCGCGGCAGACCTTCAAACTTCACCGGAACCGATAGCCCCATGACCGATCCCTCTCCCGAAGCGCCTGCCGTCGATCCGGCCCTGTCCGAGTCCCGCAAGGCTGCGCGCAAGCTATGGCTCGGGCGGCTTGCCGTTGTCCTGGCGCTGATCGGACTTGGGTGGGGAGTCTGGTATCTGCTGGTCGGCCGAAATTTCGTGACCACGGACAATGCCTACGTCAACGCGCAGATGGCCCAGGTCACGCCGCTGGTGGCGGGTCCGGCAACCCAGGTTCTGGTGCGCGACACCCAGCAAGTAAAGGCCGGGGAGGTGCTGGTGCGGCTCGATCAGGCCGACGCCAGGATCGCCCTCGCCCAAGCGGAAGCGGACCTGGTCGCAGCGCGACGGCGCTTCCGCCAGACCCTGGCCAACAACACCGCCTTGGCGGCCCAGGTCGATACATCGGGCGCCGGCCTGACCCAGGCACAGGCGCAGTATCGCACGGCCCAGGCCGAGCACGAGAAGGCGCGGATCGACTTGCAGCGCCGAGAGAGCGTCGCGGCCAGCGGGGCGGTGTCGGGCGAAGAACTTACCCAGGCGCGCAAGGCCTATGCCACCACGCTTGCGACGCTCGATGCAGCGCGCGGCGCGATCGACGAGGCCGGTTCGTCCCGGCGCGCCGCGCAAGGGCAACTTGCCGCCAATACGGCGCTGGTGAGCGGGTTGAGCGAGGAAACCGATCCTGCCGTGCTTGCCGCAATCGCAAGGCGCGATGCAGCGCAACTCGATCTCGATCGCACGGAAATCCGCGCCCCGATCGCTGGCGTCGTCAGCAAGCTGCAAGTCCAGATCGGCCAGCGGCTGAATCCGGGCCAGACGATCATGACGATTGTGCCGCTGGCCGATGTCTATGTCGAAGCCAATTTCAAGGAGAGCCAGTTGCGGCGCGTGCGGATCGGCATGCCTGCCGAGCTGACGGCCGACATCTACGGTTCGAGCGTCTCCTATCGCGGCAAGGTGATCGGGTTCTCCGGCGGCACCGGTGCGTCGATGGCCGTGATCCCGGCGCAGAACGCCACCGGCAACTGGATCAAGGTCGTCCAGCGATTGCCGGTGCGGATCGAACTCGATCCTGCCGACCTGAAACGTCATCCCTTGCGCGTCGGGCTGTCGATGGAAGTCGAAATCGACGTGTCGGGCGACTGACAATGGCCGATGGTTCCGTGACGGCTTCGACCGGCATTCCGCCTTCACTGAGGCTGATCGCCGGGTTGGCCCTCGCTTTTGCAAACTTCATGGTGATCCTCGATCTGACGATTGCCAATGTCTCGATCCCCCATATCGCCGGCAGTCTCGGCATAACGCTCGAACAAGGCGCGTGGGTGATCACTTCCTATGCGATTGCCGAGGCGATCTGCGTTCCCCTGACCGCGTGGATCGCGTTCCGGTTCGGCTCGGTTCGCACCTTCCTGTTCAGCATGATGGGCTTCGGCCTCTTCTCGCTGCTCTGCGGGTTGTCCGTATCGATACAAATGCTCGTGATGTGCCGGATAGGGCAAGGTATCTTCGGGGCCTTTCTGATGCCGATGTCGCAAACCCTGCTGCTGCGGGTGTTCCCACCGGAACAGCAGAATATCGGCATGGGCATGTGGGCAATGACGCTGCTGCTGGGGCCTGCGCTTGGCCCGATTATCGGCGGCTGGTTGACCGACAACTGGTCGTGGAACTGGATATTCCTGATCAACGTTCCCGTTGCCCTGCTCGCCATTGTCGGCGGAGTAGCCCTGCTGCGGCCTATCGAAACCGAGCGTCAGATTTTGCCAATCGATTATGTCGGCCTTGTGCTGCTGGTGATCTGGGTCGGCTGTTTGCAGGTCATCCTCGATATCGGCCGCAACCATGACTGGTTCGGCGACCCGCTGATCGTCGTGCTGGCAATAACCTCGGCAATCGCCTTCCTGATCTTTGTCGTGTGGGAGCTCACCGAAGACCATCCCGTGGTCGATCTGCGCATTCTGCGGCACCGGGGGCTGAGCGTCAGCCTGGTGGTCCTGGCAATCAGTTTCGGGGCCTATTTCGCGGGTTTCGTGATTATCCCGCAGTGGCAACAGGCATGGCTTGGCTATACTGCTTCCCAGGCGGGCTTTTCGTCGTCGTTCACGGCCATGGCGGGGCTTCTGACCGCACCCCTGGTTGTCTACCTGATGCAGCGATACGATGCACGCGTCCTGGTTTCAGGCGGCGTTTTATGGGTTGCCGTGGTTGGCTTGCTTCGAACATTCTGGACCAGCGACAGCGATTTCTGGACCCTCAGTCTACCCCAGTTCGTATCAGGACTCGGCATGACCTTCCTGATGCTGCCGATCATCAACTTGACGTTGAGCACGGTCGAAGAGCACGAGGTAGCATCAGCTGCCGGATTGCAAAGCTTCATGCGTACCATTGCGACGGCCTTTGCCACCTCGGTTTCACTGACCTACTGGGGCGATACCCAGCGCGCGGCGCGCAACGACATCGTCGGCGCGCTTGAACCGGGAGCAGCTGGCGGATCGATCGCCGGGCTGGGCCTTTCGCCCGAAGCGGCCCTTCAAACGATCGGCAACCTGGTCGAGGTTGAGGCGACGACGCTGTCCGTTATCCATGTATTCTGGACAACCTCCACGATCCTGTTGATCGCCGCAGCCTTGATCTGGTTTGCGCCGCGTCCCAAGCGGCCAGGCGGCGGCATGCCGATGGGGCATTGACGCTGCCCCATTTCCAATTGACGTGATGGGGTGGACGGCCCCCGCACCGAGGTAGGTGTGTAGGATGCGGCTGTCGGAAGCCACGTCTAGAGCGTTTTTCGACCGTTTTGAATCGCGAGGGAATTCCCGTCGGATGTGATTTCTGATTCAGAATCCGTGCTGGTGAAGGAGGCCGGCATGGATGGCTCACACCCTTTCGATGGATTTGCGTTC
>NZ_JAILYM010000009.1 GCF_020179425.1 Novosphingobium percolationis
CGGTGAGCGAACCGTCAATGGGCTGTGGGACCTGATCGGCAGGCTCGTCGATATCTTCCAGCCCGGCGAATGCGCCAACTACTTCACCTCATGCGGATATGACCCGGAATGATCGAAAAACGCTCTAGAGGAGTCGTCCATGTCCCAGGAGATCGTTGTTATCGGCCTCGATCTGGCCAAGAACGTGTTCCGGATCCACGCCATCGATGCGCAAGTACAGCCCGTCGTACGCCGGCAGCTTCGCCGAACAGAGGTCCTGAAGTTCTTCGCCAAGCTGCCGCCGTGTCTTGTCGGGATGGAGGCCTGTGCCTCGGCCCACTATTGGGGCCGAGAGATCGGCGCTCGTGGTCACCGGGTGCGGCTGATGCCGCCAGCCTACGTGAAGCCATGCGCGAAGCGCGGCAAGACTGATGCCGCCGATGCCGAGGCGATCTGCGAAGCAGTGACCAGACCAACCATGCGGTTCGTGGCGGTGAAGTCGGAAGAGCAGCAAGCTGAACTCATGCTGCACAAGACCCGGGACCTTCTGGTCCGGCAGCGGACCATGCTGATCAACGCATTGCGTGCGCACCTTGGCGAATACGGGATCGTGAAGGCCCAAGGCCCTGCCGGCGTCAACTCGCTGCTGGCGCTGGTGCAGGAAGCGCAAGATGCCGTGCCGGTTCATGCGCAGTCGGCTCTGCGTAGCATCGTGGCTCAGTTCCATGCGCTTGTTCGCGAGATCGGACATCTCGAGAAGCAGATCCTCGACTGGTATCGCCACGACGAGGTCAGCCAGCGCTTGGCGACGGTTCCCGGCATCGGACCGATTACAGCGTCGGTCATTGCGGCAACAGTACCAGATGCCTCGATCTTCCGATCAGGCCGCCAGTTCGCGGCCTGGTTGGGCCTGACACCGCGACCGCACAGTTCGGGCGGCAAGGAACGGCTTGACGGCATCACCAAACAGGGTGATGGCTACCTTCGACGCCTGCTTGTCGTTGGGGCCACGGTCGTGATGCGAATGACCCGCAAGGACCGAGCGAAGCAGCCGTGGCTGGCCAGACTGCTGGCGACCAAACCGGCAAAGTGAATAGCCCCTAGATTTCTGGACGCCTTGGATCCTAATTTTGAGGACAGGAGGCGACGATGGGGAAGCCCAATTTCAGTGATGAGTTCAAGCGCGATGCGGTGGCCCAGATCACCGAACGCGGGTATCCGGTCGCGGAGGTCTCGCAGCGGCTCGGGGGCAGCGCGCACTCGCTGTATGCGTGGAAGCGGCAGCTGGCGAAGGTTGTATCCGGCGATGCCGACAAGGATGCCGAGATCCGCCAGCTGAAGCGCGAGCTGGCCCGGGTGACCGAGGAGCGCGACATTCAAAAAAACGGTCGCGGGTTTTTGCCCGCCTGTGCGCGGTAGAAACGGGCCGTGATATGGTAGCGAACGGGGGGCTGCGGCCGTTCGCTTATTGGTGGCATGATACCCCGTTAAAAAACGTGGCCCGTGGGCTGTTGCGCACTTGAGAGTGGTGGCGCCGTACCGCGGCGACCCCGGTTAGGAAAATGACGGTTTGCATCGCCCATGCCCTCCTGTCTTCGAAGGAGGAGTGGAATGAACAGATCAAAATCTGGTCAATCGGATGGCCTGACGATGGTTTCTCCCGGCGCGGCCGCCATCGATATTGGTTCGACCATGCATATGGCGGCGGTCAGCCCCGATGCCGATGATCGTCCCGTTCGGGAGTTTGGCACATTCACCGGCGACCTTCACGACATGGGCAGATGGTTCAAGGCATGCGGCGTCACAAGCGTCGCGATGGAATCCACCGGCGTCTATTGGATCCCAGCCTTCGAGGTTCTGGATGAGCACGGCTTCCACGTCATCCTGGTCAATGCGCGGTATGCCAAGAACGTGCCCGGTCGCAAAACTGATGTGAATGACGCGGCATGGCTGCAGCGCTTGCACAGCTATGGCCTTTTGCGCGGAAGTTTCCGCCCACGGCCGGGGTTGCCACGTTGCGCGCCTATATGCGGCAACGGGAACGTCTGATCGAATATTCGGCCTCGCATATCCAGCATATGCAAAGGGCGCTGATGGAGATGAATGTGCAACTGCAACACGTTGTCTCCGACATCATCGGCGCTACCGGCATGCGGATCATCCGGGCCATTGCGGCCGGCGAGCGGAACCCGATCACGCTGGCCGAGATGCGCGATGTTCGCTGCCATTTGAGCGTGGAGACAATCTGTTCGGCACTGACCGGCAACTGGCGCGACGAGCACGTTTTCGCTTTGTGCCAATCGCTTGCGCTGTTCGACTTTTATCAGGCCAAGATCGTCGAGTGCGATCGGAAGCTGGAGAACGCGCTCCGAGACCTCGAAGGCGGCAACGGACACGATACGGCAAGCCTGCCAAAGGCTCGGAACAAGACGAGACAAGTGAATGCGCCGGACTTTGAAGTTCGCTCGGCGTTGTATCGCGTGCTGGGCGTAGACCTGACCCAGCTCCACGGCATTGGCCTGTCGCTGGCCCTCAAGCTGGTCGGTGAATGCGGCACGGACCTTGCTGCGTGGCCAAGCTCGAAGCACTTCACATCATGGCTGTGCCTGGCGCCGGGCAACAAGATATCGGGTGGCAAGCTGCTGTCATCGAAAACACGGCGATCTTCGAGCCGGGCGGCAGCGCTGTTGCGCCTGGCGGCGACAACGATCGGCCGGACCGATACGGCCCTTGGCGCCTTCTACCGCCGACTGTCCGCCAGGGCCGGCAAGGCCAAGGCCGTGACCGCCACGGCGCGCAAACTTGCCGTGCTGTTCTATAACAGCCTGCGATACGGGATGACCTACCAAGACCCTGGCGCAACTCAGTACGAAGAGCGCATCTCCAACCTTCAGCGCAGGGCCAAGGCCTTTGGCTTCGCCTTGCAGGAATTGCCGGAAGGCCCCGAGACAGTTGTTTCTTAGGAAAGCCACCGCGTGTTTCGCTCGAGATGCAAAGTGAGATACGCGTTCATTGCCGAGCATCGCGATCGTTTTGGCGTGCGGGCGATGTGCCGCCGCCTCGCCGTGCAGCCCAGCGGCTTCTATGCCTGGCAGAAGAGCCCGCTGAGCCAGCGGGCTCGGGAAGATGCCCGGCAGACCGATCTGATCCGCAGAGCCTGGAACGACAGCGGCAAGGTCTATGGCTACCGCAAGCTGCACGATGACCTTCTGGATCACGGTGAGACCTGCTGCCCCAACCGCGTTGCCCGGTTGACCAGACTGGCGGGCATCAGGGCGCAGGTCGGCTACAAGCGCAGGCCCGGCAGCTACGGTGGCAAGCCGTCCCTGGTGGTCGACAACACGCTGGATCGGCAGTTCGATGTTGCTGCGCCGGATCGCGCCTGGGTGACCGACATCACTTACATTCGCACCCTGGAAGGTTTTGCCTATCTGGCGGTCGTGATCGACCTCTATTCCCGCCGTGTGGTGGGCTGGTCGATGCAGAGCCGGCAGACCACCGATGTGGTGCTGCAGGCGCTGCACATGGCGGTATGGCGGCGCAAGCCGAAGCAGCGGGTGCTGATCCACTCGGACCAGGGCTCGCAGTTCACCAGCATGGACTGGGCGGCTTTCATCCGGGCTCACAATCTTGAGCACTCGATGAGCCGACGCGGCAACTGCCATGACAATGCCGTCGCCGAGAGCTTCTTCTGCTCGCGCAAGAGTGAGCGCATCCGGCGCCGCACCTACAAAACCCGCGAGGAAGCCCGGCAGGACGTGTTCGATTACGTCGAGATGTTCTACAACCCGGTGCGCAAGCAGGTCAGGAACGGGATGCTGTCGCCCGCCGAGTTCGAACGGCAGCAGATTGTGAAAGCAGAAGGCGTCTAGAAAACTAGGGGCTATTCAAAGATCGCCAGCGTGGCTCTGGCCAACAAGACTGCCCGGATCGCCTAGGTTATCATGAGCCGAGGAGAGGTATATCGATCGGTAGCGGCCTAAGCTCTAGGGAGCAAAAGGCCGCGACCACGAGATGGTGCGGGGTGAATGAGTGGTGATGACAACCGGTCAGACCGGGGATCGTGGAAACCCAAGGGGAGCAGGCGCTAACCAAGCGCGTTGACGTGATCAGGGAAACGATCCGCGGACTTCATCAGGGCCAGCAGCCATGCGGTGCTGCGCGAACAGGTCGGACACATGGATGCACCCGACCGGTGCTCATCAATGCCAAAAACCTCTTGCACCGCGGGGGCAGTCCACACCATCACGTCACAATGGATTCCGGATTTCCCGAGAGTCCTCGACGTTCTGGTCACGTCTTCCAGCGGATGCGCCGAACTCCAGCGGATCCTTGCGGCTCGGGATGTCATGCCACCCAGAATTGTCGTTCGATCACCTGCCTTGTTTGACATTGATCCGACACCGTCCTGCGGACCTCCAGGGGTCAGAGAGTTCCCCGGCCATTGTCACGGTGACGCGCTGGGCACGCCCCCGTGATTTATCTACGACGTGATTGGGGACTTGCGGCCGACGGCGCCATGCGACCGACAAAGGCGATGGCCCGCGCTTCAGAACAACGCGGCCACCTGGTATCTTCCCTACTCGGCAGGAACCGCCATCGAGTCCTTCATCTGCCGGAAAGCCCGGTGCGATTCGATATTTTCAGGTGCCAGCCCGAAGGCGGTCTGCCGCGGAATATCCTGCGCGTTGATCTCGTTGTAGCGCAGATAATAGGCCTTGTGCATCCGGTAGAAGGGGATCTCCGGATAGAGGTGATGGATCAGGTGGTAGTTCTGATAGACCAGTACCGGGGTCAGCAGCCATTCGAACCCGAACCGCATCGTCGTCGCCATGTAGGGATCTTCGTCCTGGGCGACCACGGCCGGATAGTGCGGCAGAATCACGAACACCACCGCGATCATGAACAGCGAGATGCGCGACGGGACGAACCACAGCATCAACAGCTCCAGCCCGTAGCCGAAATAGATCGCTCCGGCGAACAGCGCCGCCAGGAAGGAGTAGAAGACGATCAGCTGCGTGCCGTGCCGCTTGCGCACCGATTGCCCATGCTTGATGAAATAATGGATGTAGGCGCCATCGAAGAACGTCCAGCGGAAGGGCACCTGCCACCACGGCGCTTCGTGCTCGAACCGATCAGGATCCATCGGGCCGTTGGCGAAGCTGTGATGCTTGTTGTGAACCCACCGCAACAGGACCATCGGCGCATAGGGAAAGAGAAAGAAAAGACCGATCGCCCCGATCGATTCGTTCAGCCAGCCGATCCGCGACAACGAGCAATGCGATGCATCGTGGATAACGCTGAACAGCAAATAGGTGAGCAGGCCGTTGGCGATTGCGCCTTGCCAAAGCGCGATTTGCCCGGTCAGCGCCAGATACCATACGGTCCCGATCCCCAGCATCGACACCACAAACAGGAGCGCCGTTGGCCACGCCAGCAGCGGCGGCTGCCTTAGCTGTTCGAAATACTCTTCTTTGGTCGTCGGGAAAGCGCTCGTAGCCACCGGCAATACCCCTCTACAGATTTGTTCATGCCACGGGTGTAATCTTCGCAGCCACCCTCTGGCTTCGTGCAAACGGCCTAGACGCAGCAGAACGGCTTCTGCCTCGTGGCACCTTATCGCATCATTGCATAATGTGCAAATATTATCCTATTGAGCCATTTCTCGCGACCGGAGCAACTCTCGCCATTCGATCTCGAATGGCCCCCGTTCGGACCGCATCAAACCGCACGAGACTGAAGCGCGTGATACCCACCGACGCGCCGGGCTTCGTCCAGGCGCATTCCCGCATCAACGGCGGCAAGGATTGCCTGTTCGGCTGCTTCCACTTCTTCGGCGATCGCGACGACTTCCTCGACCCGGCCGGCTGGAATTGCGACGACACCATCGGAATCGCCCACCAGCCAATCGCCGGGCTCGATTCGAACGTCGGCAAGTTGAATGGGCACATCATAGGCGTGCGCTGTGGATCTGTCCTTGGCCGTCCGCATTGTGACGCTGCGGGAAAATACCGGGTAATCCAGCGAAACACAGCAATCACTGTCACGACAGACCCCATCGATCACCGTGGCCGCGACGCCCTTCCTGTGCGCGACACGGGTCAAGATATCGCCCCAGACGGTCTGATCAAGCTTACCGCCGTTGTTGATTGCAACCACTGCGCCTTCGGGTACGTCGTCGATATAGTCTCCGACTATTCCCCGCGTCAGTCCGACTGGAAGCATCTGAACCGTGAAGGCTGGTCCCGCAAACTTCATCCCCCGTGCTACCGGCAGGATGCCAATCGCCTGGCCGCTGATCGCCAGGCGATCCAGCGCATCGGACAAAGCGGTTACCCCCACTGCATTCAGTCGCGCAACAAGTGCTTCCTCGATCATAGCTTGCCCCGCCTATTTCAACATATCTTCGTAGTTCGCGCCCATCACCTGATCGATTGGAGCGCCTTGCTCAAGCGCGGCGATCATGGCTGTTTCGCGGCCCTGAATGCGCTCCGCCTCCGCCAGCACTTTGTCCAGGTGCTGCTGCTCGACGAACACGACTCCGCTTCCATCCGCGACAACCCAATCGCCGGGGTTGACCACAATGCTACCGATTGTGACGGGGCAGCCCCAGTCATGCTCCGCGACCCGTCCGCGCGCTGTAAGGGGAACAACTGCGCGGCCGAAGACTGGGAAACCAAGCTCACTGCTTTCATCCAGATCGCGACAGGCTCCGTCGACGATCACCCCCGCAATGCCTTTCAGAACAGCTCCCCGGCTCAGCAAGCCACCCCAGCCCGAGGCATCGGTCCTGCCGCGATTCTCGACCACCACTATCTCGCCCGGTTTTGCCGCCATTATGGCAGAGGCACCCAAGTGCCGTTTGGGCAGTCCTTCCATCGCGGGTCCGAGTTTCACGGTGACAACCCTGCCGGCAATTCGTTGTCTGTTTGTGGTCAACCGGACGATTCCCGCGACGCCGCCACGGAAACCGAGTTTGTCGAGCGCGTCTGAAATGGTGCAAGTGTCAAAGGCGGCGATCCGCTGGGCAGCAACCGAACAAGACGAAAGGGGGTTGTCTTCAGGCATCGTCCGGCACAATCGCCATAGCTTCGCACTGGATCAGGATGTTGCCCGGGAAGTCTTCATAAACCAGCATATGCCGGGCCGGCCGCGAGGAAGGGTCGGGAAAGTGCGTGAGCCACAATTCGTTGATTGTCGGCCGAAGTTCTTTCGTCTTCACATAGAAGGTCAATTTGGCGACATCGTCGAAACACGCACCTGCGGCTGCCAAAATCCGGCCCAGTTGCCAGAACGTCAGTCGGACTTGATCGGCAGCCTCCACCGCCACTTCACCGGTTGCCGGATCCATGCCGTAGACCCCACCTGTAACGACAAGTCGGTCCACCCGGCTGGCAGCCGGTATCGGACTGCCGGAATGATGAAGGCTGTCAACTTCGATGCTGCGTCGTCTCACAATTCCCAATCCTTGAAAGCGACCTGTCGAATTTCCCGAGGTCGCGAAGAGTCAGCATCGTCTGCAAACAGGTATTCAAACGTCGAGTCGGGAAAACAATCGACGAGCATTGCCTGCGAAAACGCCGTTTAGCGCAGCCTCGTCAAGTGAAGGAAGCGCCTCGATCACGGGTTTGAGATCATCGTAGTGACGCCCTGAAACAGGATCTATGCCGTCTCCCGATCCGGGCCTTTCCGTCCCGAAACAGCATCGGTCGTGTCCGACGGTTTTGAACAGAAGCGCGAGCGAATCCGGGTTATGAAGGACCGTGTCAAACCAGAATTTTCGCAGAATTTCATCGAATTGAGGCGCATCGGCAGCGATGCGTCCTTGAGCCCTAGCCATTTCCCGATGCGAGCGCCATCGTCCGATCTGATAGGGAATGGGACCGCCGCCATGGCTAATCATCAACTTGAGATCGGGAAACCGGTTGAACACGTCGGCCCGGTAGATCGAGGAAATCGCAAGTCCCTCTTCTGCAATGAAATGCTCATCATAGGTCTCGCGCCCGTTGCAGCATTGTCCCGAATGAATATGAGCGGGAAGATCCAACTCACACAATTTCTCGTACAACGGGTACCAATAGGGATCGCCGAGCGGAGGCGATCCGTTCATCCCCTCACTCGGGTCAGGGTTCAGCAAGACGCCCACGAAACCAAGCTCGTCCACCACCCGCTCGATTTCATCGAACAACGAAGTGACTGGCCGCCCTACTTGCTGTGGCAAGGCTCCCACTCCCCGGAAGCGGTTCGGATGCATCCGAATCGTCCGGGCAATCATGTCGTTTGTGTCACATGTCCAGTCGACGATATCATTCCACCTGGCGCTACCATTCAAGGTCAGAAAAGGTCGCGGGGAAAGTAACTGCAGGTCGGTCCCCACTGCATCCATAATCCTGACATTCTGGTCCGCGCTCTCTTCCAGCAGACGATCGGGCACCTGCGCACGATAGCTGGCGCCATATTGCCCCCCCGAAACCACGAGGTTGCTCCTGTGCGAATAAAGCGCTGCGGGCGCGACAAGGTGAGCATGGGCGTCGATTATCATTTATTTGTGATCTTTCAGAAATTCTGGCCCGGCCCGTCAATGCCAGAGATGCTCAAAGCCAATGTCAAATTGGATAGACCAGGTACCGGGGAAGCACGGACGTATCGAGTTCGGCCCGTCTGGACAGCAACTTCAACCCGCCGGCCTTGTCCAAACGGACGGTATCCAGATATTGACCCGCAGCCAGAACCTGGGTGATGCCGCTGTCGGTGGGCGTCATGAACACCGAGAAATTCGATCGCACCGAAATGGTCGCGGCATCGACGCGCCAGTACTTGACGCGCTGGACAAAGTGGCGGGTGCGATAGTCCTGAAACGTCCCGACCCAGATATCGTTGACGAAGGTGACGCGATCCTCGAGCCGGGATCGGCAATCGTCGAACATGAACCCCAGGGCGAGACCGTTTTCCGAATTTTCGGCCGAACGGCAGATGTAGGAAGCCTCGTCTTCTTCGGAATAGTTGGCCAGCCAGCCCTGCATGTCCTTGCCGTCGAGCGCGCTGGCATCGGCCAGCAAGAGGGCATCGAGCGCGGCTTCGAGCGCGGTGTCGGTCTGCATCATGCCTCGGCCCTTTCGAAACCCATCACCGATCGGTAATATTCCCAGCGGGGAAGATTGCCGCTCTCGTCGTTCTGGAGGAACTCCGACTCCAGCTTCGATTGGTCGTGCACCCCCTTCTGGAAAATCGCATTGCCGGGCGTGTGGTTGCCGATATGGATGCGATGGAAGATCGACGCGTCCTCCATGCTGATCAGACCGCATGGCCCCAGCAGGTTGGAGCTTTGCCGCAGACGGTGGCGGACCATGTCCTCGTCGTCGTCCTGGTGCGCGAAATAGGCATAGTGAACTTCCACCGTCTCTTCGTCGACCGGGGTCGCGAAGCGCAGGTTGATCACGTCGAGATGCTTGGTCGAAACGAAGGTCGGGAAGAGCGAAACGATGCGCGATCCGACCGCCGGATCCTGCCCCTTGAAGGCGATCAACGAATCGTCCTTGAGCACCGTCGGCCCACTGACCACCGACAGCGCCGATTCGAAACAGATGTGTCCGTGTTTCGTCGCGGTGAACTGGCGCCCCTTGCCGCCTTGCCAGTTGAGCAGCTTGAAGGCCTGGTGGAGCAATGGCGCATGATAGCCGTCGTTATCGGTATAGGACTTCCAGTTGCTGTCGTATCGCACCTTCTGATAGCCCAGCAGCTTGAGCCTGCCGTCCCCGCCGAGCAGTTCGCGCAAGGTGTTCTGCGAATCGCCGAGGAATTCGGGCAACGACTCGGTTTCCGCCGAAAGCGTCACGAAGAACAGGCCGTAGAAGCTGTCGAACCGCGGCTGCGCCAGGGGATAGTCCGATTTGTCGAAGCCGGGCAGGAAATCGCGATGGTTGGGGCAACCGACCAGATCGCCCTTCGCATCGAACAGCCAGCGGTGATAGGGGCATTCGAATTCGGTCTTGTTCCCCATTACCGCGGTTTCAAGCTGGTTGCCGCGGTGCGAACAGGCGTTGTAGAACACCCGCACCATGCCTTCCATGTCGCGGGCGATCAGCAGCGGCACGCCGGCCAGGCGGAAGGTCTTGAAATCGCCCGGATTGGGCAACTCGCTTTCATGCGCGACGGGGTGCCATTCCTGTCCGAAAAAGATGCGCTTCATCTCTTCCGCATAGATGTCCTTGCGCGTGAACGCCGCCTTGGGAATCTCGTTGACGTTCTTGGGCCAGGTCAAACCAGTCTCGGTCATTGCAATCCTCCTAGGCGGCAGCCCCCAAGGCTTCGGCTTCGAGCGCCTTGCCCAGTTCGGCCCACATCTGACCGGATTGGCGCGCGCCAGCCAGATAGGGCTCGGGGCAGAGATGATAGGGCGGGCGCACCGGCCCCGCCTTCATCCAGCCGCCGGCATCCATCCGCGCCTTTTCCAACGGAATGTTGTAGGTCGAGAATTCCTTGAAGCTGCCGTTCGGGAACAGCGGAGCCGCCGTCGGGCCGAGGCGGCCCATGAACGCCTTGGCCGCGCTCCAGTCGCCGCTGGCGCGGGCCTTGATGACCAGATCGCGCAGGGTCGTGGTCACCAGGGGATGGCAGACCGCCCCGCTCGACCAGAACGCATCGATCGAATCATCCATCCGCGCCGCGCCGTAATAGTCGAAGTCGATCGGCAGTAGCTTGATCCGGCCACGGATCGCGGCCAGATCCGGCAGCAGGTTGCCGACGCCGATGTACTTGGCCGTCACCACCTGCGGGATTTCCGCGACTTGCGCCCAGAACGAGCGCGGGAAATCGAACTTGAAGGCTTCCGGGTTCGCATAGATCGCGATGTTGATGTCCGGCACGGCCTCGGCAACGTCCTTGTAGAACTGGACAGCAACGTCGAGGCTCGGTGCGCACCACATCGGCACGCCAAGCATCGTCCCGTCGGCGCCGAGCGCAAGCGCTTCGCGTGTCAGTGCCACCGTATCGCGGGTGTTGACGCAGGTCGTGCCGACGAAGACCGGCACCCGGCCCGCCGCCGCATCGACCAGCGCCTTCATGAAATCGAGCTTTTCGTCATGGGTCATGGTTGCCGCTTCGCCCAGCGTTCCCATGCTCAGGATGCCGTTGATCCCGGCGTCGATCAAGCCGTTGACCACGCGGGCGGTTTCGTCGAGATCGACCGTCTTGGTGGCCCGCCAATCCGAAGCGTTATCCTTGGACGGGGTCGGAATGATTGCCCAGGCGCCCTTGACATCGGCGGTGCTCAACAGAGTCTTGGCCACGGCTTCTGCTCTCCCAATAAAAATGCCCCCACCAAAAGCGGGCCGTTCCCCATTGTGTAATGCTTTTCCTTATGCCACTTCAAGTCCTATTATCGGAATCTCGCCGCTGGCGGCCGGACTTGGCGAAAAATCGACCCAGTCCGGTTTCGCCCGGGACACAATCTTGGGGGAGCGACTGGACGTGACTATGCTCAAGCGATTTCATGACAAGGTAGCCGTGGTGACAGGCGGGGCGCAGGGAATCGGTCTCGCGACTGCAAAACGCCTGGCCGAGGAAGGCGCGGTGGTCGTCATTGCTGACCGGGCGAGCGAAGCGGCCGAAGCTGCCGTGGGTCTGCTCAAGGCCGAGGGCCGTGAGGCCATGGCAGTCGCGGTGGACCTGGAGCACTGCGCAGGCGCGGTCGAACTGTATCAGACGGTCATTGACCGCTTCGGGCGAATCGACGTCGCCGTTCACAACGTCGGCGGCACGATCTGGGCCAAGCCCTACTGGGACTACGCCCCGCATGAAATTACCGCGGAAATCAACCGTTCGCTGTGGCCGACGCTGTGGTGCTGCCACGCGGTGCTGCCCCACATGCGGGCGGCAGGGCGCGGCGCGATCGTCAATATCGGGTCGGTTGCGACACGCGGCGTCAACCGGGTCCCCTATGCCGCCTCAAAGGGCGGGGTCGCCGCGTTGACCGCAGCCCTTTCGCTTGAGCTCGAAGCCAGCGGCATCCGGATCAACTGCGTCGCGCCGGGCGGGGTGAACGTGACCAGGGTCACCCCGCGCAATCCGGCTCCGCCGACCGAAGCCGATCGCCTGGGGTTCGGCCAGGTGATGGAGCAGACCTTGCGCGATACGCCGATGGCCCGGTTTGGCGAACCCGAAGAGCTGGCCGCGGCGATCTGCTTTTTTGCCTCCGACGATGCGTCCTATGTCACGGGCCAGACGCTTTTCGTGGCCGGAGGCGGCATCGGCTGACCCCGGCGCCGGAAATCAGCCAGCCTGCTTGAGCAGATCCCGCAAGGACACACCGGCGTCGGCCAGGCTGGCCGCGCTGGCGCGGGCCCGGCGTTCGACCAGCCGCTTGCCGACCCCCATGTCAGGGGCGCGGTTGACGGTCAGCACACCTTCGATCGTCTCGCCGGCCAGGAAGAAGGCGACGAAGGCGTTGCTGTCCATCTCGCCGCGGATCGCCACCTCGGCTTCGACCGGGATCTGCCCGCAGAACTGGATGTTGAGATCGAACTGGTCGCTCCAGTACCACATCGGCTTGCAGTAGGAGACCTCCTGCCCCAGCATCGCCAGGGCAGCCGCCTGCGCCTGGTCCGCCGCGTTCTGGTAGGTTTCCTGACGGAACCGCCCGCCGAAGAACCCGTCCTGCTCGGCCACGTCGCCGGCCGCGAACACCGCCGGATTGCTGGTCTGGCAGCGGCGGTCGACGATGATCCCGTTGTTGACCTCGATCCCGGCATCGCGGGCCAGCGAAGTGGCCGGCACGATCCCCACCCCGACGATGACGGCATCGCAGGGGATCACGGTGCCATCGTCCGCCTCGACCGCGCTGACGCGGTTGTCGGCAAACCTGAAGCCGGTCACGCCGCAGTTGAAGTGGGCCGTCACGCCCCGCTTGCGATGTTCATCGCCCAGCCATTGCCCGAAGCGCCGGCCGAGCGCGCGCTCCATCGGCACCGGCATCGGCTCGACCACGGTGACCTTGCAGCCGAGCTTCACCGCGCTGGCAGCGACTTCGGCGCCGATCACGCCCATGCCGACGATGACAATGCTGGCTCCTTCGCGCAGGTCAAGCGCCATGCGGGTCGCATCGTCGCGGGTGCGCAGGTAGTGGACGTTGGCGCAATCGGCCCCGGCAAGGTTGAGCTTGCGGGCATGACCGCCGGTGGCGAGCAGGATCCGGTCCGCCTGCACCAGTTCGCCGCCCGCCAGGCGCACACCGCCGCCGGCAAGGTCGAGCGCTTCGGCGCGCGTGCCCAGCCGCATGTCGATCCGGTTGTCGTCGTACCAGGCTTCGTCCTGCAGGAAGAAGTTGTCCGGAACATTGGCCGGATCCCACAGCACTTCCTTGGACAGCGGCGGCCGTTCGTAGGGACGCCACGGTTCCTCGCCGATCAGGGTGATCCGTCCGTCGAACCCGGACTGCCGCAAGGCTTCGACGGCCCGTCCACCGGCCAAATTCGCACCAACTATCGCAATCGATCGCACCGGGTTCTCTCCCATAATTCTGTTTGCCTCATCCGGGCTGCTCACGGCCTGGCCATGAACCGCCAATCGTTGCATATTATACAATTCATTGCAAGGAGGAGGAATCGGGGTCTGCCTCCTATAGTCCCATTTTTTCCAGCCGCGAAGCAAGTTGCCGGCGGGTCAGGCCAAGATCCCGCGCCGCCTGCGCCACATTGCCGCGCGCAGCTTCCAGCGCTGCGCGAACCATCATGCTCTCGACTGTCTTCAGCCCTTCCCCTTTTTCCCGCAACAGTCCGACCAAATGGCCGATCGACTGGGTCTGGTCCGGACCGGTTTCGGCGCCTGCCACCCGCCCGTCGTCGGTCAGGGCCAGTCCTGCCCTGATTCGCGCGCGATCCGAGCCGAGGAACAGGTGCCGGATATCGATCGCCTCACCTTCGTTCACCAGCAATACCGCGCGCTCGACCATGCGTTCCAGCTCTCTGACATTGCCGGGGAAATCGTGCATCAGCAGGGCATTGATCGAGCGAGCGGTGAAGCCGGCCGCCGTGCGATTGTGGCGCTGGGCGTATTTCGCCCGAAAATGTTCCATCAGGCCGGGAATGTCCTCGCGGCGCTGCCGCAGCGGTGGAACCCGGATCGGCAGGGTCGCAAGGCGGAAGAACAGGTCGGCGCGAAAATTCCCTTCGTCCACCGCCTGTTCAAGATCGACATTGGATGCCGCAAGCAACCGCACATCGACCTTGGTTGTCCTGGTGTCGCCGACCCGTTCGAACTCCCCTTCCTGAATGGCGCGCAGGACCTTGCTCTGGGCCAAGGGCGAAAGCATCGAGATTTCGTCGAGAAACAGCGTCCCGCCATGTGCCAGTTCGAACCGGCCCGGTCGGCTCGCGACCGCGCTCGTGTAGGCCCCCTTGGCCACTCCGAACAATTCCGCCTCGATCAGCCCCTCGGGTATCGCCGCACAATTGAGCGCGACGAAGGGCGCATCCTTCCTGAGACTCATGCGGTGCGCCAATTTGGCGAACACTTCCTTGCCTACGCCGGTTTCGCCCAGAAACAGCAGGCTGGCATCGGTCCCCGCCGCGCGCTCGATCATGTTGCGCACGGCATGGTAGCCGGCCGACACGCCCGGAACGATTTCCTGCGGATCGGACCGCCGGCATGGCGCCGCCAGCGGCCCCACCGAATTCTCGACATCGTCAAGCTCGGGCCATTCGGCTTCGGGCCTGGCGTGCAGCAGGCAGGCGGCATCGCCCATGCCCTGGCACTCGATCTCGCGCATCACGATCGGCTGGCCGGCGAAGGTGCTGGCAAATCCGCTGGCAAAGCCGGTCTGCAGCCAGCAGACCGGATCGGCGCTGACCCCGTCGGTCGCCAGGTGGACCGCCGCCTCGATCGAATCGTGGACCAGGAAACTGCCGCGGAAGTGGCCGCTGGCGGAATCGCTGTCGAGCGTCTCGATCTCGGTCCAGCCGAACCCGGTCAGGGCGTGGGCCTGCGGTCCGAAGGCGAAGGCTTCGAGAAAGTCCCGGTCGGGCCGCAGTTCCTTGGCCTCTACCGCGCAGCGCGCACCCTCGGCAAAGCCCATATCCCAGAACAGCTGCCGGGCCCTGGCCTGGCCGATCTGCGCCACCAGCTGGCTGCGCAGCGTGGTCAGAGCCGATTGGCTCATCAGCACGCACCGTTCGCTGTCGCGCCAGATGCGGCCGTGCTCGGGCGAAAAGCGCAGACGATTGGTAAGGTCGGCGTAGCCGGGAAGGAGCTTCATTGTTGCGTTCTTACCAAAATGTCATTCTTGTGCCAAGATCATCCGAAAATTTGACGAAAATGGCAATCGCCGCAACCAGTCGAGCCAAGTCGCGACGCGACCAATCGCGCGACAAGGCGCTCTTTTTCAACTTGGCATGAGCTTTGCTTTCACCGTGGCTACGTGGAACCGCCCGCAACCAGCAGGGAGGTCCAACGGAGGAGAGGAGAAGGCAGAATGGATGTCGCAGGTCTGATCGACACAAGCACGGGCCGCCAATCGCGCGCGATCTATTCGGACGAAGCAGTCTATCGTCAGGAACTCGAACGGGTGTTCGGCCGGTGCTGGCTGTTCCTGGCCCACACCAGCCAGATTCCGAAGCCCAACGATTTCTTCCGCACCTACATGGGCGAAGACGACGTCATCGTCGTCCGGCAGAAGGACGGCTCGGTAAAGGCCTTCCTCAACACCTGCACCCATCGCGGCAACCGTATCTGCCGCGCCGACCGCGGCAATGCCCGGTCCTTCACCTGCAACTATCACGGCTGGTCGTTCGCCCCCGATGGCGCGCTGGCGGGTGTCCCGCTCGAAAACGAAGCCTATTTCGGCGAACTCGACCGCAGCAAGTTCGGGCTGGTCCCGGTGGCGCAGGTCGCCGAATACAAGGGGCTGATCTTCGGCTGCTTCGATCCCGCCGCGCCGTCGCTCGAGGACTACCTCGGCGATGCCAAATTCTATCTCGATGTCTGGCTCGATGCCCTGCCCGGCGGCACCTCGCTGGTCGGCGAAACCCAGAAGATGGTCCTGAACACCAACTGGAAGCTGCCGGTCGAAAATGTCTGCGGCGATGGCTATCACCTGGGCTGGGCCCATGCCGGGGCGATGATGGCGGTGCAGTCGATGGACCTGTCCGGCCTCAGCGTCGGCAATTCGAGCGCCAACCTCGAAGGCGGCCTGTCGGTGGCCGGGCTCAACGGCCACATGGCGCTGACTTCGCTCGACGGCGTTTCGGGCTATGCCTTCTATCCCGAGCCCAAGCCGATGCTCGATTATCTCGAGGCCAACCGGCCGGTCGCGATCGAGCGCCTCGGCAAGACCCGCGGCGAACAGCTGTGGGGCTCGCAGATCAACATCACCATCTTTCCCAACCTCCAGTTCCTGCCCGGGCTCAACTGGTTCCGGGTCTATCACCCCAAGGGGCCGGGGCAGATCGAGCAATGGACCTGGGCGATGGTCGAAAACGACATGCCCGAACAGGTCAAGGCGACGATCCTCGACAACCAGTGCCTGACCTTCGGGCTGGCGGGCCTGTTCGACAACGACGATGGCGACAACCTCGCCGCCTGCACCGAGCAGTCGCGCGGCTGGCGCACCGCGCAGATGGATGTCTACACCAACATGGCGCTGGGCCGCTCCGGTCCGCGCGAGGGCTTTCCCGGCGACATTGCCGCGGGCCTCGTCAGCGAACACAACCAGCGCTACTTCTACCGCCGCTGGCAGGAACACATGCAGGCGTCGAGCTGGAGCGAGGTTCCCACCTACAATCTCAATCCGTTGGCCTCGCGGGAGGCTGTCGATGCTTGACCTGCGCCAGGAACCCGCGCTGCACGACGCGGTAACCGCCCTGACCCAGCGCCTCTACCACGAGGCGCGGCTGCTCGACGAAGAACGCTTCGAGGATTGGCTGGAGCTGCTGTGCGAGGACGTGTCCTACCACATGGCGCTCAAGAGCCGGCGCTTCCGGGCCGACCGGTCGGCCCCGATCGCGGTCGGCGCGGGGAATGTCTTCAACGACAATTTCGCCCGGCTGAAACTGCGGATCGACCGCCTGCGCTCCGGCTTCGTCTGGGCGGAGGATCCGCCGAACTTCGTGCGCCGGGTGGTCTCGAACGTCGAGGTTCTGCCCGCCGACAAGCCGGACGAAGCGCTGGTCCATTCGGTCGTCGTGATCCATCGCAACCGGATCGACGGGCAGACCCGCCTGCTCACCGCCGGACGCACGGATCGCTGGCGCAAGGGCGGCGAAAGCTGGTTTCTCGCCGCGCGCGAAATCGCGCTCGACCATGCGGTGCTGCCCGACAGCAACGTGAACGTATTTTTCTAGATCAACACAACCAGATCAACACATCGGGAGACGATGACCATGCGTATGGAACGACTCGGCCGCGAACCGGAATTTTCGCGTTACATGGACCTGAAGGAAGGCTGGCTCGATCGCCGCATCTTCAGCGATGCCGACATCTACGAGGAAGAGCTGTACCGCATCTTCGCGCGTTCGTGGCTGTTCGTCGCCCATGAAAGCCAGCTGCCCAGGGCCGGCGATTTCCTGACCACGCACATGGGCGAGGACGCGGTCATCGTCACCCGCCAGCCCGACGGCTCGATCAAGGTCTACCTCAATTCCTGCCCGCATCGCGGCAACAAGGTCTGTTTCGCCGATGCCGGCAACACCCGCCGGTTCGTCTGCAACTATCACGGCTGGGCCTTCAACACCGCCGGTGAACTGCAGGGCATGCACGAGGAATACTGCTACGACGAAGGCGATATCGACCGCAAGAAGAACGGCCTGCGGCAGGTCGCCCGGGTCGGCAGCTACAAGGGACTGGTGTTCGCCACCTTCGCCGAGGATGGACCCAGCCTCGATGCCTGGCTCGGCGATTTCCGCTGGTATCTCGACATGCTGCTCGACAACGAGGAAGGCGGCACCGAACTGATCGGCGGCTGCATCAAGTCGGTGATCAGCGCCAACTGGAAGTTCGGGGTCGAAAACTTCATCGGCGATGCCTACCACGCCGGCTGGACCCACGATTCGGGCTGCCGGTCGATGAACAACGGCCAGCCCTTCCCGCCGATCGACATGGAAAATTCCTACCATGCCAGCGTCAATGGGCATGGCTGGGAATTCGGCACCGAGGGGGTCGGCGACCTGTTCCTCCTGGGCCGCCCCAAGGTGATGGAATATTACGAGAAGATGCGCCCGAAGATGGCGGATCGGCTGGGCACGATGCGCTCGCAGATCTTCGGCTCGGTGGCCTCGGCCTCGATCTTCCCGAACGTCTCGTTCCTGCCCGGGATTTCCACCTTCCGGCAGTGGCAGCCCAAGGGCCCGATGCAGTTCGAGCTCAAGACCTGGGTGATCGTCAACAAGGCCATGCCCGACGACATCAAGGACGAAGTGACCAAGGGCGTGATGCAGACCTTCGGCCCGGGCGGCACCTTCGAGATGGACGATGGCGAAAACTGGGAAAACTGCACCACGGTCAACCGCGGCGTCGTCACCCGTCACGAACGGCTGCACTACCGCTGCGGGATCGGGCGCCAGATTGATCACGATACCCTGCCCGGGATCGTCTATCGCGGCCAGTACAACGACGCCAACCAGCGCGGCTTCTACCAGCGGTGGCTGGACATGATGGAGGCCACCGACCTCGGCGCGATGCCGCCACGGCCCGAACCGCGCCTGACCGGAATCGCCGAAACGCGCGACCTTCCCGGCCTGTTCGCGCTTTGAGAGAGGATATCAGACCATGAACCAGACCACCACTCTCGAACGCCCCCGCGCCGGCGCTGCCGCTTCGCTGGAAGTGAGCCACGCGCTGACCCAGACCCTCTATCGCGAAGCGCGCCGCCTCGACGATGAAGACTATGCCGGCTGGGTGGCGATGCTCGCCGACGACCTGCATTACCACATGCCGGGAATCGAAACCCGCTATCGCCGCGACACGACCGATCAGGTCACCGACCTGACGCGGATGGCCTATTACAACGACAGCCTCGACGAGATCAAAAAGCGCCTGACGCGCCTGGAGACGGGCACGGCCTGGTCGGAAGATCCGGCCACGCGCTACACCCATATCATCACCAATGTCGAAGTGGAAAACACCGACAAGGCGGATGAATTCCGGGTGTTCTCGAACTTCTACGCCTATCGCAATCGCAACGAACGCGACGAGGATTCGCTGATCGGCAACCGGATCGACATCTGGCGCGAAACCGGCGGGGCCTATCAGCTCGTCAGGCGGCGGATCATCCTCAAGCACAACATCATGCTCAGCAAGAACCTGAACATCTACCTTTAGGACATCCCGGCGCGACATCGGGCAGGCCCCGATGCCGCGCCGTTCAAACAACAGACAATGGGACGCTCCCCGGATCGGGGGAAGATACCCAAATCGGAGAGAAGCGATGGACGCACTACGCTATTATCTGGTCCCGGCGATGACCCTTACCGGCGTTGCCGGCTTCATCCTCGGCGGCCCGTTCGTCTGGCTCGGCATCGCCACCTTCGCGGTGCTGATGCTGCTGGATATCGTCCTGCCAAGCGATCACAAGGTGCGCTCGCGCGGGATCGCGCCGCTTGCCGATATCGCCATCTACCTGCAATTGCCGCTGATCGTGGCGCTCTATCTGGCCTTCGCCAATTCGGTGGCGAGCGGCACCAACCCGATCTGGGGAACCGATGGTTCGGCCTGGCAACTGATCGGTTCGATCGCCAGCCTGGCCTGGCTTTCGGCTGTCCCGACCCTGCCGGTGGCGCACGAGCTGATGCATCGCCGCCACTGGTTTCCGCGGGCCGTGGCCAAGGGGCTGAGCGCCTTCTATGGCGATCCCAACCGCGATGTCGCCCATATCGTCACCCATCATGTCCATCTCGACACCGCAAAGGACAGCGACACGCCGCTCCGCGGCCAGACGATCTACAGCTTCGTGTTCCAGGCCACCTGGGGTTCGTACAAGGACACCTGGGAAAAGCAGGGCGAAATCCTCACGCGGCTCGGTTATTCGCCGTGGAGCTGGCGCAATGCCATGTGGCTCCAGCTGGTGCTGGTCGGCGCGATCATCCTGGGGGTCGCGGCGGCGGCGGGGCCGATCGCCGGCTTCGCTACCGTTGGCGCGATGTTCTTCGCCAAGATGTTCGTCGAAGGGTTCAACTATTTCCAGCACTACGGCCTGCTGCGCGTTGAAGGCGATCCCATCGCCAAACACCATGCCTGGAACCATCTGGGCATGATCGTGCGTCCGATCGGCGTGGAAATCACCAACCACATCAACCACCATCTCGATGGCCACATTCCCTTCTACGAACTTCAGCCCGAGCCGAAGGCGCCGCAGATGCCCTCGCTGTTCCTGTGCTTCCTGTGCGGTCTGGTTCCGCCCGTCTGGCATCGGTTCATCGCGCAGCCGCGGCTGAAGGACTGGGATATGCATTTCGCCTCGCCGACCGAGCGCCAGCTGGCGATGGCGGCGAACGCACGGGCGGGCTGGCCAGCCTGGGCCACCACCGATTGACCGATTGACAGTTCCACCCGCATGGGGACCTTTCTCTCCGATTGCCCCATGTAACCTTGGCGGCATCCCCTTGCGGGGATGCCGCTTCTTTCTTTCAACGACATCATGTCCTTTCAAGGCAGCCTGATCAATGTTCTCGTTCTTCAAAAAACAGCAAGCAACCAAGGTCACCGTTGCCGGAGAAGCGGCAACCCTGGAAGTTCCGCGCGGCAAGACCCTGCTCGAGGCGATGCTGTCTGAAGGCCTTGCCATGCCGCACGATTGCAAGGTCGGCTCGTGCGGCACTTGCCGGTTCAAGCTGGTCGAAGGCAAGATCGGGGAGCTGAGCCCGTCCGCCCTGGTTCTCGAACGCGATGCACTTTCACAAGGCTATCGGCTGGCCTGCCAGGCGATGCCGCGCTCGGATCTGGTCATCGCCCTCGATGCTCCCCTGTCCCGCCAGCAGGCGGTGGAACATTACACCGCGACCATCGTTGCCACGCCTCGGCTGTGCCCGGACATCATCAATCTGGTGGTCGAACTCGATCGCCCGATGGGATTCATTCCCGGACAATATGCCGACCTTACGGCACCGGGCATCGCCGAACCGCGCAGCTACTCGTTCGCTTTCGCTCCCGAAGCGGGGGAGGCAACCCGCCTCGAATTCCATGTCCGGCACGTTCCTGGCGGCCTTTTCACCGACTGGCTGTTCGGTGCGGAGCGCATCGGCCAGACCCTCGACCTCTCGGGCCCCTACGGTCAATTCCGCCTCAAGGACAGCGCCGCGCCGATGCTCTGCCTGGCAGGCGGCAGCGGCCTTGCCCCGATCATGGCGATCTTGCAGCAGGCTCGATCCTTGGGGGCGAGCCGGCCGGTTACCCTGCTTTACGGGGCCCGGACCCGGCAACACCTCTATTGCCTGAACGAGATCGAAGCGCTCCGCAGGGCCTGGAATGCGCCCTTCGAATTTGTTCCGGTGCTGTCGGAAGAGGATGCGGGCAGCGGCTGGACCGGGGCCCGGGGGCTGGTTACCGAGCCGATCGCACGGCTGGCTGACCTGGCCAGCACCGAAGCCTACCTGTGCGGACCTCCAGCCATGATCGACGCCGCCGAAGCCCAGCTTGTCCGGCACAGCCTATTGCCTGAGCTGATCGCCGCAGATCGCTTTCTCGACAAGAGCACGAAGCCCTGAGCATGGACGTCTGGTCCGGGCCTGGAGTCGCTCCGGCCCGGTTTCCGATCAGGCGGTTCGACACGCCGGAACCGGCCCCAGGCCGGTCCGGCGCGCCGGGCGCTCAGTTGTCGACCAGGACCATTTTCCGCACCAGGTCCTGAACGTCAACCTTTTCCTTGTTGTCCAGCAGCACGGCAACCCGGTTGATGGTCGCGATCACCGAGGTATACTGGCCATGGGCATAATAGGCGTCGATCGGGTAGACGACCGTCTTGTCGACCGGTGCCCGCTGGTAGCTGAGCTGCCCGATGCCATAGATCGCAAGCCCGCCTGCTTCGGCGTGGCCCATCATGCGTTCGGCCCGATCCCGGGTGATTTGCCCGCCGAATTCGACCAATTCCGGCGGCGCCACCGAACCGCCCGGATGGGTCGGCTTCCACCGCGCCGCCCCGAGCACACCGGGAACAGCCAGCAATTCCTTGAAATCGAATCTTTCAGCCATTGCTCTCGATCCTTTTCTTGTGATGTTCAGGCATTCCAGCCCGGTGACCAATGGGCCCCGAGCGAGGTGGCGGATCAGGCCTCGGGGCGCTTGCCGATGCCGATGCCGCCGTCGCTCAGCAGCACCGTTCCGGTCATGTACGCGGAATCGCGGCGGGAGGCGAGAAGCGCGTAGAGGCCGGCATGGTCTTCCGGTTCGGCGATCCGCGCAAGCGGCGTCATTCCGGAAATGAGGTCGTCCAGGCCAGGCATCTCCTCCATCCGGGTTTCGGAGAAGCCGCCGCTCTCGGTCCCGCTGAGCGGGGTCCGGGTGCCGCCCGGGGCGACGCCATTGACCCGGATGTCGGGTGTCAGCTCCCAGGCCAGCTGCCGGATCAGACCGAGCACCGCGTGCTTCGATGCGACATACAGGGTCCCACCGCCGCCCGTGTAATAGCTCGAGGTCGAGGCGGTGAAGACGATGCTGCCCTTGGTCTTGCGCAGTTCGGGAATCGCGGCGCGCGCCCCGAAGAAATAGCCCTTCAGGTTGACGTCGAAGATTTCGTCGAAGGTCTTTTCGAGCTGATCGGGATCCTGCTGCTCGAGCGGCACCATGAAATCCCAGATCCCGACATTGCCGACAAAGACATCCAGTTTGCCGAATGCCGCGACGGTTTCGGCGACGGCCCGGGCATTGTCTGCATAGGAACGGACGTCGCCCACGACCACGGTGACGTTGTCACCGTGGCGCGAACGCACCAGCTGGGCCTGCTCGTCGTCGCGGACGAGCACGCCGACCCTGGCCCCTTCCTCGATGTAGCGGGCGACCACCGCCGCACCAATTCCGGTTGCGCCGCCGGTCAGCAGCGCAACCTGTCCGTCAAGTCTTGCAGACAATGCCAATCTCCCATTCAAGCCGTTTTTTTGCGTTGGGTGACCTTACTGGTCGAACATCCCCATGCGCCCTTCCTGCAGATTGATCACAACCGACTTGGTCTGCGTGTAGTGGTGCAGGACTTCATGGCTGAACTCACGGCCGAAACCGCTCTGCTTGTAACCGCCGAGCGGCATGTTGGGCTTGAGGTTGTAGTAGCGGTTGACCCACACCGTCCCGGTTTCGAGCTTGCGGGCAAACCGGTGCGCGCGGGCGATGTCCTTGGTCCAGACGCCGCCGGCCAGGCCATAGGTCGTGTCATTGGCCAGCGCCATCATCGCGTCCTCGTCGTTCCAGGTCAGCACGCTGGTAACCGGGCCAAAGATTTCCTCGCGGGCGATCCGCATCGAATTGTTGACGTTGGTGAAGACCGTCGGCTTGATGAAATGCCCGTCGGCCAGGCTTTCGTTGCGGCTGCCGCCGGTGAGGACGGTCGCGCCTTCGTCGGTGGCCAGCTGCAGATAGCTCTGGACCTTGTCCATCTGCATCTGCGAGGCCTGCGCACCAATCTGGGTGGCAAAGTCGAGCGGATCGCCCTGGCGGATGCCTTCGAGCGCCACCTTGAACTTGGCGAGGAACTCGTCCTGGATCGATTCGTGCAGGAACAGGCGCGAACCGGCCAGACAGACCTCGCCCTTGTTGAGCACGGTCGACATCGTCGCGCTTTCGACGGCGGCATCGATGTCGGCATCGGCGCAGACGATGTGCGCCGACTTGCCACCCAGTTCGAGCGTCTGGGGGATGATGTTGGACGAAGCGTACTGGATGATCCGGCGAGCCGTCGCCACCGAACCGGTGAAGGCGACCTTGCGGACGTCTTCGTGGGTCACCAGCGCCTCACCGACGTCGGCGCCGTAGCCGGTCACGACGTTGATGACGCCCGGGGGCAGCAGGTCGGCCATTTCGACAAAGAATTCGATTACCGACAGGCACACGGTTTCCGCGGGCTTGAGCACGACCGTGTTGCCCGAAGCCAGCGCCGGGGCGATCTTGCAGGCCATCATCAGGATCGGGACGTTCCACGGGATGATCTGCGCACAGACGCCCAGCGGCTCGCGGTGGACGATGCCGATCGCGTCGGGATAGTCCAGCGTCTGGCCATGCAGGCCATAGGCCGCGCCGGCGAACACTTCGAACTGGCCGATTGCCTGCGGCATGTCGAAGTACATCGATTCGCGGATCGGCTTGCCGTTGTTCAGGGTTTCGAGCGTGGCGTAGTGCTGGTGGCGCGCCTTGAGCCGGCGGGCGACTTCGATCAGGATTTCCTGGCGCTGGGCTGCCGAGCTTTCGGCCCACTTCGGGAAGGCGGCCTTGGCTGCGGCAACCGCGCGCTCGATATCCTTGGCGTTGCCGGCCTGGATCTTGGTGAGCACCGCCCCGGTTGCCGGGTTGATCAGGTCGATCGTCTTGCCGCTGTCGCCCGAAACCCACTCGCCGCCGATGAAGTGGCCGTATTCCGACTTGATGCCGTATTCGTTTTCAGTGCTCTTCAGTTGGGTAGCCATTTCAAATCTCCTTCCAATCTCATTCAACTGCAATGACCAGGTCTCCGGCAGGAAACAGACGGCAGGCCAGGGCATAGCCGGCCTGGCGATCACTGTCCGGCACCTTCGCCGCACTCATCTTGCCGGTTCGGTATTCGCCTTCGACTACCTTCACCCGGCAGATTCCGCATCCCCCGCCCCGGCAGCCAACCCCGATATCGCCTGCGCCACAACGCTCCATCGCGAGAAGAACCCGCTCGTCCCCGCCGCAGGTGAACTCACCGCCGTCCAGCACCCGGATTCGATAGGGGCCGCTCACGGTATTAGCCTTGTCCGGCTGCCTTCGCCGCCGCTTTGGCCGCGAAGGACTCTCCGCCCACCGCGAAATGGCCTGGCGGCATCTCGCGCAGGATGATGCGGACCGATGAGCGCGGCGCACCGATCGCTTCGATGGCGGCATCGGTCAAAGCCTGGATCAACCGCTCCTTGTCGTCGGGAGTCCTCCCTTCGAGCATGTTGACCTCGATGATCGGCATTTACGCCTCCACCTGGAACATGACCGAGCCCAGCCCCTGGACGGTCGTGCGCACCGTCTGCCCGGGCGCCAGGTTGGGCGCGGCGGTGATCCCGCCCGCCATCACGATGTCCCCGGCCGCAATTTCCTCACCGGCTTCGGCGACCAGCCTGGCGGCCGCAACCAGCGAGCGCAGGGGGTGGCCGAGAATCGCGGCAGTCGAGCCGACCTGCGTCACTTCCCCGTCGATTTCGAGGTAAACGCCGAGGTTGGAGAAATCCATCGCCGGGTCGTGCCAGGAACCGATCACCAGCCCCGACGACGAAGTGTTGTCGGCGATGACATCGGACAGCGCGAACTTGAAGTTCTCATAGCGGCTGTCGATGATCTCCATCGCCGGGGCAATCGCCTCAACCGCCGCCAGCGCAGCGGCCGCCGTCACCTTGCCGGCCAGCGGTGCCTTCATCAGGAAGGCCACCTCCGGCTCGACCCGCGGATGGACGAAGCGCGCCCGCGACATGGCCGTCCCTTCCTCGACCAGCATGGCGTCGGTCAACCGCCCCCAGGCGACCTCATCGACCCCGACCTGCAGCATCTTGGCGCGGCTTGTCAGCCCCATCTTGACTCCGATCCGGCGCTCACCGCGCGCCAGCCGGCGATCGACCGACAGCTTCTGGATGCGATAGGCATCCGCCACGCTCAGATCGGGGTCGGAATGGGTGAGCTGCGGCGTGGCGCGCGCGTGCAGGGCGGCGCTGTCGAGGATTTCGGCGTATCGCTCAAGCTTGTCCATCGCCATGTGCCTATGCAGCGCGAGCGGAAACGAGATCGAGCGCGACATCGACGATCATGTCTTCCTGCCCGCCAACCATCCGGCGCTTGCCCAGCTCGATCAGGATTTCGCGCGTATCCAGCCCATACTGTTCGGCGGCCTTTTCCGCGTGGCGCAGGAAACTTGAATAGACCCCGGCATAGCCCAGGCTCAGCGTCTCGCGATCGACCCGCACCGGGCGGTCCTGAAGCGGCCGGATGATGTCTTCCGCCGCGTCCATCAGCGCCATCACGTTGCAGCCGTGGTTCCAGCCCTTGCGGTCGGCGGCAGCGACGAACACCTCAAGCGGCGCATTGCCGGCCCCTGCCCCCATTCCGGCCAGGCTGGCGTCGATCCGGACCGCGCCTTCCTGGGCTGCGACGATCGAGTTGGCGACGCCAAGCGAAAGGTTGTGGTGGGCGTGGATGCCGCGCTGGGTCTCCGGCTTGAGCACGCGGTCATAGGCGCGCAGGCGATCGCGCACCCCGTCCATGTCGAGCGCGCCGCCGCTGTCGGTCACATAGACACAGTGCGCCCCATAGCTTTCCATCAGAATGGCCTGCTGCGCCAGCGCCTCGGGATCGATCATGTGGCTCATCATCAGGAAGCCCGAGACATCCATGCCGAGATCGCGGGCAATGCCGATATGCTGCTTGGCGACATCGGCTTCGGTGCAATGGGTGGCGACGCGGACCGAGCGCACGCCGAGCGCGTAGGCGCGGCGCAGTTCCTCGACCGTGCCGATGCCCGGCACCAGCAAGGTGGTCAGCACGGCGTTCTTGATCACGTCGGCTGCGGCTTCGATCCATTCCCAGTCGGTATGGGCGCCGAAGCCGTAGTTGAACGAGCTGCCGTTGAGGCCGTCACCGTGCGACACCTCGATCGCATCGACGCCGGCATCGTCCAGCGCCTTGGCGATGGTGCGGACACTGTCGGTGCCGTACATGTGAAGAATGGCATGCATCCCGTCACGCAGGGTGACGTCCTGGATGTAGAGCTTGCCGGTTTCGGGGTTGAAGGTCATGCTGCCACCTTTGCGAGGCGTTGTTGGGCCATGCGTTCGCCGGCTGCCTTGGCGGCGGCGGTCATGATGTCGAGGTTCCCGGAATACTTGGGAAGATAGTCGCCAGCGCCCTCGACTTCGAGGAACACGCTGGTCTTCAGGCCGACGAATTCCCCGTATCCGGGGATCTTCAGCGGCCGGTTCGAGCCGAACCGTTCGAACTGCACTTCCTGCTTGAGGTGATAGCCGGGCACATAGGATTGGACGGTTTCGACCATTTCCTTGATCGAGGCGCGGATGGCGTCCTCGTCGACCTGATCGGTCAGCGTGAAGATCGTGTCGCGCATGATCATCGGCGGCTCGGCGGGGTTGAGGATGATGATCGCCCGGCCGCGGCCGGCTCCGCCCACCGTTTCGATCGCCTTCGCGGTGGTGCGGGTGAACTCGTCGATGTTCGCGCGCGTCCCCGGACCCGCCGAACGCGACGACACCGACGCGACGATTTCGGCGTAATGAACCGGAGTCACCCGCGAAACGGCGGCGACCATGGGAATGGTCGCCTGGCCGCCGCAGGTGACCATGTTGACGTTGCGAATGTTGTCTTCAAGCACCCCGCCGACCGGCGGGACGAAGAACGGCCCGATCGCGGCCGGGGTCAGGTCGACCACCAGCTTGCCATCGGCCTGCAGGGCGGCATCGTGTTCCTTGTGGGCGTAGGCCGACGTCGCATCGAAGGCGATGCCGATTTCGGGGTAGACCGGCAGCTTGCGCAGCCCGTCGATTCCCTCGTGGGTCGTCATCACGCCGCGTTCGCGGGCCATGGCGAGCCCTTCCGAGGCCGGGTCGATCCCGACCACTGCCGCTAGTTCAAGACTATCGGACCCTTTGAGCAGCTTGATCATCAGGTCGGTACCGATATTCCCGGAGCCGATGATGGCGCACTTCATCTTGGTCATGCTTCGATCTTCCCGTTAACTTGCGTCAGCCGGCATCGGCGGCGAAAGCCGCCCGCACCGTTCCAACGCCATTGATCCTTGCTTCCACGACATCGCCGCGTGCGACCCCCGCCATCGGCCCGAGCGCGCCGGACAGGATCACGTCGCCTTCAAGCAGCGGACGCCCCACCTTGGCCATCACCCGCGCCAGCCACAGCGCTGCGGTGATCGGGCTGCCGAGGCAGGCAATCCCCGCACCTACCGAGATCGGCTCGCCCTTCACTTCCATCACCATGCCGCATTCGCGCAGGTCGAGCGCCTCGAGCTTGCGCGGCACCGCGCCAAGCACGAACAACCCGCTCGAGGCGTTGTCGGCGACGGTGTCCCAGATCCGAATGTCCCAGTTGGCGACCCGGCTGTCGACGATCTCGATCGCGGGCACGACATATTCGACCGCGCGGATCATCTCGGCGGTGGTGAGATCGGGATGAGGCAGATCACGGCCGACCACGATCGCGATTTCCGCCTCGACCTTGGGCTGGATGACCTGATCGAGCGAGATAGGAATCCCTTCGGGCACGTCCATGTCGGAGAACAGCATGCCGTAATCGGGCTGGTCAACGCCGAGCTGGCGCTGCACCGCCAGCGAGGTCAGCCCGATCTTGCGGCCGACCAGGCGCCGCCCGCTGTCAAGGGCGTGCCGGGTGTTGATTTCCTGCACGGCGTAGGCGGCATCCACCCCGCCGGCCGAAATGAGATCGCGGATCGGCGCTACCGGCTTGCCGCTGGCAGCCGCGCCCCGCAATTGCTCGGCCGCCTGTTGAATCGCCTTGGGATCGATCTTGGTTTCAGTCGTCATGGTGTCAAAGCTTCACGCAGATGTTTTCGGTTTCGGTATAGAATTCGAGGCTGTGCACCCCGCCTTCGCGGCCGATCCCGGAATGTCCGGAACCGCCGAAGGCGGTGCGCAGATCGCGCAGGAACCAGCAATTGACCCAGCACACGCCAACCTGCATCGCGGCGGCGACGCGGTGCGCCCGCGAGAGGTTTTCGGTCCAGATCGTCGCACACAACCCGTAGTCGGTGTCGTTGGCCAGGCCGATCACCTCGTCTTCGCTGTCGAAGGGAATGACCCCGCAGCACGGGCCGAAGATCTCTTCGCGCATCACCGAACTGTCGTGCGCCAGGCCCGTCCACAGCGTCGGCTCGACATAGAAGCCGCCCGCTGCGTCACCCGACAGCGCGGGAACCCCGCCGCCGGTGACGACAGTGGCACCTTCGGCCACCGCGCGGGCGTAATATCCCAGCACCTTTTCCTTGTGCTCGGCGCTGATCAGCGGCCCCAGATAGGCCTTATCGCCGGTCGCGCCGGGCTTGAACGCCTTGGCCGCCGCCGTCATCCGCTTGACGAATTCATCGAAAACCGGCCGCTCGACATAGACCCGCTCGGTTCCGAGGCAGACCTGCCCGGTGTTGAGAAACACCGAGCGCGACAGCCCTTCGACCACCTTGTCGAGATCGGCGTCGGCGAAAACGACTGCCGGATTCTTGCCGCCAAGCTCGAACGAAATATCGCGCACCCCGACCGCGGCCTTCTGCATGATCGCCTGGCCGGTGCCGGTTTCGCCGGTGAAGGTAATCGCGTCGACATCGGGGTTCGCGGTCAGGAATTCGCCGGCCGAGCCGCCCCCGAAACCGTGCACCACGTTGTAGACACCCTCGGGCATCCCGACCGCGTTCATGACCTCACCCAGCAGCGCTGCGGTCCGCGGCGTTTCTTCCGAGGGCTTGACCACAACCGTGTTGCCGCAAGCCAGCGCCGGGCCGACCTTCCAGGTCATCAGCAGCAGGGGAAAGTTCCACGGGCAGATCACCGCGATCACGCCCTTGGGTTTGCGCACCACGTAGTTGAGCGCCTTCCCGCCGTCGGGCGTTGCCGTTGCAAACGATTCAGTCGGGGTCGTCGAAATGACGTCGGCAAACATCCGGAAGTTCGCGGCACCGCGCGGAATGTCGATGTGCGAGGCGACATGGCGCGGCTTGCCGGTATCCGCCACTTCGGCTGCGAGGAAATCGTCCGCGCGGCGCTCGATCTCGGTGGCGACCGCGGAGATGAGCTTGACCCGTTCCGCCGTGGTCATCTTGCCCCAGGGGCCGTTGAGCGCCGCCTTGGCCGCGGCAACCGCATCGGCCACATCGGCTTCGCTCGCTTCGTGGACAGTACCGATCCGAAGGCCGGTCGCAGGAGCGAAATTGTCGAAGGTCTTGCCAGTGCTTCCACGGCGATAAGCTCCTGCGATGAAATTCAGGATGGTATCGGTAACAGCAGGGGTACTTTCGGTTGCCATGGGCTTTTGTCTCTCCGTAACGTCGTGCTTCAATGCCGCTATGGCCAGGCGTCAATATTGGGCCGCCCCGATCGCGATGAGGGCTGCATTGGCACACTGCGTATCCAGTTCTTCGGTTCCGCCGGACACGCCGATTGCGCCGACGATTTCGCCGGCGATCGCAATCGGCAGCCCGCCGCCGAACATGGCGATTCCCGGCTTCGCGGCGATACCTCCGCTTAGCGCGGGATTGCCCGCGACCATCTTGTAAACGTCAGGCGACGGAACCTTGAAGCTGGCCGCGGTATAGGCCTTGTCCTGCGCGATTTGGGACGAGGGCAACGGGGCCCCGGTTGCGCGCAACAGGGCGACCAGCTCCCCGGTGGCGCCAACCACTGCGGCGACGAGGGGACAGCCCGCCTCGCCGCCTTTGGCCACGGCGACCTGCACCGCCTTGGCGGCAAGATCGTGTCCCATCGACCGGATTGTCGCCACTCCGTTCATGCTCAGGTATTCACCGTCATGAAGCGGTCGTTGAGCGCCTTCTCGTAATAGAAGATCGCCTTGCCGGCATTCTCGGCCTGCCACATCCGGCGCGGATTGTCGGGATAGTAGGTATAGCCGCCGCTGAACGTCTCGTTGCGGTTGCCCGACGGGTCGAAGAAATAGATCGTCTGCCCGCGCGTGATCCCATGGCGGGTCGGGCCGATATCGAGCGAAATGTCGTAGCGGCTGATGATGTCCGCCGCATGGCCGACGTCGTGCCAGGATTCAAGGTTGAACGAGGTGTGATGGATCCGTCCGTCCTCGGGATAGCCCAGGAATGCCACGTCATGCGCCTTGTTGCTGCACGAAAGGAAGATACCCAGACGAGTGCCCGAAGCCTCGTCCAGCAATTCCTCGGTAACCGAGAAATCGAGTGCTTCGACAAAAATCTTCGCACTCGCCGAAATATCGACACCATTGAGGGCGCAATGATCGAACCGGGTCGCGCGCATGCCGCGCGGCTCGGCGATCCAGACATCCGGATTGCGCACGGCCGGTCCAGTCTCGGACAGCTCCATCTCGGCATAGAGATCGAACACGTGGGCGGTTGGCGTATTGAACCGGATCTTGCGGCCAACGCCGGGATCCTCGCCCGCCGGAATGATTTCGACGTGGACCCCCATGTCGAGCAGCCGTTCGGCAAAGTGGTCGAGATCGGCATCCTTGGCGACCTTGAATGCCATCCGGTCGAGCCCGGCGGAATCGGCCTCGCGCAAAATGATGCTGTGGCGATCGAACTCGTCGAAGGCCTGGAAGAAAGCCCTGCCGCCCTCGACGCTCACCAGGTTGAGGCCGATACGGTCACGATAGTGCTGGATTGCTTCATCCAGATCGAGGACGCGCAACTGGACATAGCCGGGGCGAAGTACACCGGTCAGCGCCATTTCAGTTCTCCTTGTCCCTTCAGGCCTTGAGGCCGTTCTCGAAAAATTCGGTCACCATGCGGTTGAAGCTCGCCATCCGTTCGATCTGCACCCAGTGGCCGCATTCCGCGAACACGTGCAGGTCGGCGCGTGGCAACAGGCTGGCCAGGCGAACGGTGGACTCCAGCGGAATCACCTGGTCGAACAGGCCATGCAGGATCAGCGTTTCGTGCTTTAGCGCCGCCACGTCTTCCTCGCGGCTTGCCAGCATCGCGATGTTGCGCTGCCGGTCAGCCCCGCCGAACGTCGCGTGATACGGCTCGTGCGCTTCCGGACGCGCACTCGCTTCGTAGCGCGACTGGATCAGGTCTTCGGTCAGTCGGCTGTGATCCCAGGCGAGGTACTTGAGCGAGGCGCGCATTTCTTCCAGCGAAGGCTGGTAGCCCCAGACCAGGTCGAGCGCAGGCGTGATCGGGAAATCGAGCCCGGCCGGGCCCATCAGCACCGCCCTTTCGACCCGATCGGGATGCGCGATCATGAACGCCAGGGTTATGCCGCCGCCGAAGGAATTGCCGACCATCGAGACCTTGTCGATCCCGAGGCTATCGAGCAGGGATGCGACCTGATCGACCCACACCCGCTTGTCTTCGATTCGGCCCTTCGAATCCGAATAGCCGAACCCGAACATGTCGGGCGCGATGACGCGGAAGCGCTTCGCGAGCTCGGGCATGTTGAGCCGCCAGTTGGCCCAGGCAGTCACCCCGGGTCCCGATCCGTGGATCAGCAGGACCGGTGCGCCATCGCCCACATCGTGGTAGTTCGTGACGCTTCCGTCAACCGAGATGGACTTGCCAACCTCCGGGCGTGCGATGTCATTGGCAACAGCAGTCATGGTTCTCCCAATCGATTTTCAACCGCTTTTTTGCGGGTAGCATTGCCTCTCATCGCGACAGCCAACGCTACCGGCTCTCGCGTTCATCCGGCTTCGCGTTACTGTTGCACTAAACAGAATGCATTTGCAAATGGAGAATGATTCAACTCCATCGCATCACGCCGGAATTCGGTCGGTCCGGCTCACGCCAAGCCTTCCGCCTTGAGCGCCGCACCCACGGCGGGACGCTGCGCGATCTTGCCGGCATAGGCGCCAAGTGCGGGATAGGCGACCATGTCGATACCGACGTAGGCTGGCCAACCCAGCATCACGAACAGGTAGATGTCGGCGACACTGAAAGCACTGCCGGCAAAGTGGTCCCGCCCGGCCATTTCCTTGTCGAGCGCGGCGAGATGGTTCTTGACCGATTCCGCGGCCGCCGCCTTCGCTTCGTCGGAAGTGCCGGGGGCGAACAACGGCACGAATGCCTTGTGGAATTCGGAACCGAGGAAGCTGAGACGGCTCAGCAGTCGGTAACGATCGAGGCTGCCTTCGGCCGGCGCCAGGCCGGACGCGGGGTTCTGGTCGGCAATGTAAAGCAGGATGGCGGGGTTCTCGGTCAGGGTCTCGCCGCTGTCCAGGGTCAGGGCCGGGACCTTGCCGGACGGATTGACGGTGAGGAAATCCTCGCCCGCTTCGGTCTTGCGCACGGCCAGATCGACCTTGACGGCTTCGAAATCGGCTCCGGTTTCGCGCAGGGCAATGTGCGGGGCAAGCGAGCATGCGCCCGGGCTGATGAACAGTTTCATTGTGTTTCTCCTCTAGGTTCCTTGTCGACGCCAAATCGATGTTCGGCCATCAAATCGGAGTCGCCAGCAGCGTTGCGATCCTGTGGGTGTCATAGACGCACATTCGGCTCACCAGCTTGGCCGCCCCGTCCTTGATCAGCAGCCGATCGACATATTTCCCGACGTTGTAGATGCGGGTCTCACCGTCGTTGCGGGTCTGCAGCAGGGCGTAGCTTGCTTCGGCTGACACGGTGTCCCCGTCGATCCCGGTCAAGACCGCTCGCGAAATCAGGTGACGGCTGAAATGCTCCGGAAAAACGTTGGCACGGCGCATCGCCACCACCCGATCGACCAGCATGCCCTTGCTGTCACAATACATCACCGCGGCCGGCAGCCCGTTGTCGACATTTTCGCGGGCGATCACCTGATAGAGGCAATCGTCCACGAAAAACTCGGGCCACTCCTCAAGCCGGCCGTCATCCAGACACAGTCCGTAAGCGGCGTTCAGAGAATCGACTAGGCCTTGCAATAGAGGATCAACCACGGTCATGCCGATGCCTCTGCGCTGACGGCAAGGGCATCGCCCATCAGGCTCAGATAGCCTTTCCAGAAGCCGCGCACTGCGTTCTCGTCCATGCCCATCGGTGCGTAATAGCCGCGCACGTCGTCGCCGCCCATTTCGATGAAACTGTGCTTGCCTTCGGCCCCAATCGTCCCTTGCTGGCAAAGCTCGACCGCTTCGCCGTCTTCCATCGAGATCAGGCCGGAGGGGCCGACAAGGTTCAGGTTGCGTAGGCGGTGACGCGTGGTCTCTTCATCGTCGTCGGCATAGCCGAAATAGGTCCAAACCAATTCGGTCTTGTCGACGCCGTGAGTCACGATCTGGCGTGTCGCCAGCGTGTTCTGGATCTGTTGCAGAACGACCGAGGGAAACAGCGACTGGATGTGCAGGCCGACATCGTCCTCGATCTCGGGCCGGAACTGCAACAGGCTTCCGTCCTGCAATTTGGCAGCGCCTTGCATTTCGCGATTGGCTTCATCGCCGAACGAGCCGTAATCGATGTCGCCCTTGGGCTTGGAGACGGTAAAGACGTTGTGAAAACCCTGCTCGGCCAGTTCTCCGGCGCTGTCCTGGCTTTGCCGGTAAATGCCGAAGGTCGGGTAGAACAGGTGGAGCAAGGCGCCGTGGTAGCTGTCACGGCTGTTTTCGGAATAGAGCTTCCAGTTGCCCGCCATATATTGCCGGGAATAACCGAGCACCCTGATCGGGCGGTGAAAAACGCGGTCGATGTACTTGCGCATCACCGGGCCGAGAAAATCTTCAAGCGGCTCGATCTCGGCTGAAAAGGTGCCGAAAACCATGCCTTTGTAACTCTCCACCCGGAGCTTTTCGAGCGAGTGATTGGCCGGATCGAAATCCTTGTCATACCCCCCTACTCCCTTGAGGCCGCGCCGGAACGGCACGCCGACCAGTGTGCCTTCCGAATCGTAGGCCCACTGATGGTAGACGCAGACAAACGCGCCGTCGGCCTGGTTGCCGCGCAGCGAACGGCATACCGTTGCGCCTTTGTGCGCGCACCGGTTGACCCAGGCATGGATCTTGCCTTCCTGCCCGCGCACAAGGACCACCGGCGTTTCGCCGACATGGGTCGCGCGAAAATCTCCGGCGTTGGGAACCTCGGCCTCAAGCCCAAGGTAGCACCAGGTGCGACCCTTGAAGACACTGCGCTGCTCGGCGGCGAAAATCTGCGTATCGTGGTAGACCTTGTAGTCCACCGCCGTAGGGAGCGACGGCGCCCCCACCGAGACCATGTCATTCATTGTGCGTCTCCCACAAAGCCCTGGCCCGACGCGAGCTGGCCGCAGGTGCGCATCGCGCTGAGCATCATTGCCGCGTCCGCCTGTCCCGTGCCGACGATGTCATAGGCGGTGCCGTGGGCTACCGACATGTGTAGATAGGGCGGCCCCATCATGATCACGCAGTTGCCCGAAAAGCCCCAGGTCTTGACGGCAATGTGTCCCTGATCGTGGAACATCGCGAGGACCATGTCGTAGCGCCCCTCGATGCACTGACGGAACACCGAATCGGGCGCAATCGGGCCTTCGACGGCAATGCCCGCTGCCCGCGCCCGCTCGACCCCGGGGGCAATCGCAAACCGCTCCTCGTCGCCCATGGCGTGCGGGTTCAGCCCGGCCACGGCGATCCGCGGACGGGCGATTCCCCACGACCGCATGGCATCGTTGACCTGCCCGATCGCCTTGGCCACGAGGTCCGCGGTTATCACGTCGATCACCTGGCGCAGAGACATGTGATCGGTAAGATGCGCGACCCGCAAGGGTCCGGTCAGCAAAACCAGATAGCTTTCGCCAGGGGTCGGACTGATGACCTTGTCGAGTTTTCCGGCCATCTTGAGCGAACCGGTGCTGATCGGTCCCATGATTGTCGCGGCAAAGGATCCGTCCCGGGCCAGCGCGTCGAGTTCGTCCAGCCATTGCGCCGAGGCATGGCCGGCCACTTCGGTATCCTCGCCCAGCGGCAAAACGCCGTCCGGCAAGGCACCGGTGTCGATCACGTCGATCACCCCGACATCGTCGCTGGGCCGTTCGAACGAACGCATCCGGCGCACCCGGGCCCTGACCCCGGTCATGTCGAGCGCACGCTCCACCGCGGCTGCCGAGCCAAGCAGCACCGGAATCGACACCTCGTGTACCGCCCCGTCCGCGAGCGCCTTGACCGTCACTTCGGGTCCGATTCCCGCAGGATCGCCGATCATGGTCCCGACGACGGGCCGGTCTGCTGTTGCTGCCATGGGCCGGTCAGATGCTGTAGACATCGAGCATGGTCTGCGCGAGGTCGTTGATGATCACGGTCTTCTTGCGCTTGATCACAAAACTCGCGCCGACAGGCTCGAGATCGTAGAAGGCCGATCCGCTGTAGACGGTTACCGCCCCATCGAGCACGGATGTCACCGTCCACGATGTGCGCGCCCGCACCAGGCCATCGCCTTCTTCCGTCGATAGCAGCGTGAACACGTGCGAAGTGCGCGGCCCGGGCGTACTTGCCGAGGACCGCCCGGTGCGAATGCGGAAAACCCGATCCTCCAGGCCGCCGCGATTGTGGTAGTAGATCAGCGAGATTTCGCGCTGCGGATCGACGGTCAGGCGCTCGCGGTCATCCCAGGCCGGCGCCCAGTATTCCGCGTCTTCGGCATAGAGCGACAGCCAAGTGTCCCAGTCCTTGTCGTCGAGCGCAACTGCCTCACGGCCAAGAAAGCGGTGAACGGCAAGCCATTGCGTATCGGTAGCCGTCATCGCGCCAACTCCAAATCGCCCTTGGCAAGCAGTTCGGCGGTCTCCTGGTCGATTGCGGTGTTCATCCGGCTGATCCATTCGTCGTGGATGGCAACATAAAGTCCCTCGTCGGCCACAGCCGGGCTGCTCATCACGGCATCCACCGCGAGGCCCGCGCCGAATTGACCGGCGCCTTTCTCCCACCGGGTCGCACCGCGCGACATGTCGTTCATCCGGCCTTCGCCGGCACCAAATCCGGCCTGGCAGTTGTTGAATTCGGTCAGGTCGTCGGGAGTCGCCATGCCGCTGGCATTGAAGAAGTCCTCGTACTGCCGGATCCTCAGGGCCCGGGCCGCGGGGCTTTCACCCACCGGAGCGATGCAATAGGTCGTGACTTCGGTCTCATCGACGGAGACCGGCTGGATGATCCTGATCTGGGTGCTGGTCTGATCCATCAGGAAGACATTCGGGAAGAGCTGCAGGTTGCGGATGCGCTTGTTCATCCACAGCGCCTTTTCCTCGCCATGGGCGTCCACTATCCAGTCGAGGACCTCGAAATTGGGCCGATCCCTGAAATTGGCATAGTCGGCCCACAGCACCGAATGCCCGTTGTGGAAGGAAAACGAACCTCCATCTTGTTGATTGAAGTTCGCGAAATCGATCGCCCTGGTATCGTTATTGGATTGCCCTTCCACCCGGCGCTGCACCGTCAGGAAATAGTTCGCGTGAACGGTACTGACGTGATAACCGTCCAACCCGTTCTCAACCTGCATCTTCCAGTTGCCGCGATAGCGGTACCGGGTTGCACCCGGCAGCACTTCCATTTCACCATGTTGCGATTGGTCCACCAACAGGTCGACGAACGCCTTGGAACCGGCGAGATACTCTTCGAGCGGCAAGACATCGGCCGACAGGCTTCCAAAAATGAAGCCGCGGTAAATTTCGAGACGGGCGATTTGGGGAAGCCCGAAATCGGCGCGGTCGAAGCCGGGCGCATAGCCCCCTGCCCCTTCCTCAGTGACGTCGAGAAGATCGCCCGCCGACGAGTAGGTCCAGCCGTGGAAGGGGCACATGAAGTTCTTCTTGTTGCCGGCCTTTTCGCGGCAGACCTTGGCACCGCGGTGGGCGCAGGCGTTGACCAGTCCGCGGACAGTGCCCGTCCTGTCCCGGGTGATGATGACGGGCGTCCGTCCGATCTTGGTCGTCAGGAAATCGTGGGGCTTGGCGACCTGGCTTTCATGCGCGAGAAAAATCCAGTTGCGCTCGAAAATATACTTCATCTCAATATCGAACAGCTCGGCATCGGTGAAGGCGGCGCGGTCGATCTGGAAGATTCCCCTCGCCTGGTCTTTCACGAGCCACGACTTCAGTCGCCGTTTGATCGCTTGCAAATCGGCAATCCGACCGACGCGCTTTTCTGCGACTTCCATAACGCTCCACTCCCAATATGCGAAAGCCGGATCGGTCGGCTGTCGCTGGATGACCGGGCACCTTGGCGGTGCTCCCGAACGCTGCCCCGCGCCGTTCGCCCATCGCGAACGAATCACTGGTTTGACGTTCTGCTGCGCATTTCCTACGCCAACAAATTACCCTGTGCAACGTATTGCACTATGGGGAACTATCGGTTATTGCCTCGACTCAGCCGGCAAGACCGGCGGCAAGACAATCGGCGATGACGGTCCCGCGAGATGCGAGCCGCGTCCTCTGGGAGAGAAGGCAAATGGCAGCTGTCACGGAACTCGGTTACCTCGGTTTGACCGTCTCAAGCCTTGATGCATGGCGCAGTTATGCTGCCGAAGTGGCCGGCATGGAGATTGTCGACGAGGGCGAAGGCGACCGCCTCTACCTGCGCATGGACCAATGGCATCATCGCATCGTTCTGCACGCCGCCGATTCCGACGATCTTGCCTATCTTGGCTGGCGCGTTGCCGGTCCGGTCGAATTCGACGCCATGGTGGCAAAGCTGGCCGCCGCCGGAATCGCGGTGGAAGTGGCGAGCGACACCGAAGCTCGTGAGCGGCGCGTGCTTGGCCTCGCCAAGCTCGCCGATCCAGGCGGGAACCCCACCGAAATCTTTTACGGCCCGCAAGTCGACACTCACAAGCCCTTCCATCCCGGACGCCCGATGTACGGCAAGTTCGTGACCGGCTCGGAAGGAATCGGGCATTGCATCCTGCGTCAGGACGATGTTCCCGCGGCGGCGGCGTTCTACGGACTGCTGGGGCTGCGCGGATCGGTCGAGTATCACCTGCAGCTGCCCAACGGGATGGTGGCCCAGCCGTACTTCATGCACTGCAACGAGCGGCAGCATTCGGTCGCTTTCGGGCTTGGCCCGATGGAAAAGCGCATCAACCACCTGATGTTCGAATATACCGACCTCGACGATCTCGGCCTCGCGCATGATATTGTGCGGGCGCGCAAGATCGACGTCGCCCTGCAACTCGGCAAGCACGCGAACGACCAGGCGCTGACCTTCTACTGCGCCAACCCGTCGGGCTGGCTGTGGGAGTTCGGCTGGGGTGCCCGCAAGGCCCCGAGCCAGCAGGAATACTACACCCGCGATATATTCGGTCACGGCAACGAAGCCGCGGGGTACGGAATGGATATTCCCCTCGGCTGATCATCCATTTGATCGCCGGTCCATAACCTAGATTGGAATTGCCAGACGCCATGTCGAACAAATTGCGCCTTTGCCAAGTAGCGGCCGTCAAGGACGGTGAACCGGTCGCGGTCTACCAAGACAAAATGCCTGCGCTTGCAGTCTACAACGTCGATGGCGAAGTGTTCGTCACCGACAATCTGTGCACCCATGGCAATGCCATGCTCACCGATGGCTACCAGGACGGCACAATTATCGAGTGCCCGTTTCACGGTGGTTCGTTCGACATCGCGACCGGAGCTGCCAAGGCCTTTCCCTGCCAGATCCCCATCAAGACATACCCCGTCACGATCGAAGACGGCTGGGTGTGCATCGATCAACCGAAAGAGAGCGCCTGAATGCTCCTCGACACCCCTTCCCGCTATGAGCTGCAGCAGCTCACTTCCGAGCTCAACGCGCTCTACGCCGAACTCATTGACGATGATCGCTTGGAAGAGTGGCCCGAACTCTTTGTTTCGGACTGCGTTTATACCGTGATCTCGCGCGAGAACTTCGAGCGAAACTTGGATTCAGCGGCGATCTATTGCGACAGCCGCGGAATGCTTGTGGATCGCATTGTTTCACTGCGCAAAGCCAATATCTTCCCGGTGCATGCCTACCGTCATATTCTCGGTCCGACCCGGATGGTTTCCACAACGGGAGCACTCGCAAAGACGCAAACCAACTATGCGGTCCTTATGACCCGTACCGACGGACACACCACAATCTACAATTCGGGCAAGTATATAGACGAGATCGACTTGTCGGGCGAGCGCCCCTTGTTTCGTTCGAAGATCGCCGTTTTCGATACCAACCTCATCGACACGATGATGGTTCGCCCGATTTAGTTCGCGACCAGGATTTTGATCATGACCGACACAGCTCTGCTAGACGAAAATCCCTCGACAACCGCAAACGGAACTGGTCGCCGGGTTCCCTACCGGGTTTTCACCGATCCGGAGTATCACGCGCGCGAGCAGGAAAAGATCTTCCAGGGCGAGACTTGGTCCTTCGTCGCGCTCGAGGCAGAAGTGCCCGAGGCTGGCGATTTCAAATCAACCTTCATCGGAGAAACCCCGGTCATCGTCACCAGGGCCGCTGATGGCGCCGTTCATGTCGTGGTCAATCGCTGCGCTCATCGCGGGGCCCTGGTATGCCGCGAACTGCGCGGCAATCGCCCCAATCTCGAATGTGTTTACCACCAATGGGCCTATGACCTCGCCGGCAATCTGATCGGGGTGCCGTTCCGCCGCGGTCTCAAGGGCCAGGGCGGAATGCCCGGCGATTTCGACATGAAACAGCATGGCCTCAAGCAGTTGCGCGTCGGGATCGTCGGCGGGCTTGTCTTCGCCAGCTTTTCTCAAAGCGTGGTGCCACTGAACGATTTCCTCGGCCCGCTGGTTGTCGAGCATATCAAACGGATCATGCACAAGCCGATCAAGGTTCTGGGCGATCAGCGGCAATATGTTCACGGCAACTGGAAGCTCTATGCCGAGAATACCCGCGATCCCTATCACGCCAGCCTTCTGCACCTGTTCCACAATACGTTCGGGCTCTACCGATCGACCCAGACCGGCAAGTCACTGATGGACAGCGAGAAGCGGCATTCGCTCCTTTATTCCATCGCCGCCAGCAACGACGATGCCGCCGACAAACAGGCCTATGGCGATTCCAGGACATTCGATACCGAGTTCAAGCTTCAGGACATGTCGCTGCTCAAGGGCCGCCAGGAATTCGATGACGGCATTACCCTGGTTATCCTCGCGGTTTTCCCGAACCTGGTCCTCCAGCAGATTCAGAACACGCTCGCCGTGCGGCAAATCGTGCCAAAGGGACAGGAAGCGTTCGAGCTGGTCTGGACCCACTTCGGTTACGCCGACGACGATGCAGAAATGCAGGCAATCCGGCGCAAGCAGACCAACCTGATCGGTCCGGCCGGCCTGATCTCGATGGAAGACGGCGAAGCGGTGGAAATCGTCCAGAACGCCATTGTCGGCGAACAGCAGGCAACCTCGTTCATCGCGATGGGCGGTGGCCGCGCCGAAGATGCCGACCACCTTGTCACCGAAGGCGCCATTGTCGGCTTCTGGGACAATTACGAGAAGCTCGTCGGCTTTGGGACCTCCCAATGACCCGAACGATCGACTTCTATTTCGACTTCATCAGTCCCTTCAGCTACCTCGCACAGCTGAAGCTCCCCGAAATCGCCCGCAAGACTGGTTGCGACCTTGAATATTGGCCGATCGACATCCCCGAGGCGAAGATCGCGGCGGGGAACTACGGCCCGTCCAATCGCGAAGTGGCTCCAAAAATCAAGGTGATGATGGCGGACCTCAACCGGTGGGCCCGCAAGTACGACATCCCCTTGCGGTTCCCGGCTAGCTTTACCTGTTCCGACTGGAACTGCGCCACGCTCTACGCGCGCGAACAGGGCAAGGCGAAAGCTTTCGTCGCCGCCGCATACAATCGCATCTGGGGGCAGGGAATCGATCCAAGCGACCGCGAAGAGCTGCGCGCCTGCGCAAAAGAAGCCGGGCTCGATCCAGATGGGCTGATTACCTTCGTCGACTCGCCACTCGGTCAGAACGAATACCGCAAGGTTCGCAGCCAAGCCTATAAGCGGGGAGTCTTCGGCGCACCATTAATGTTTGTCGATGATGAAGTATTCTGGGGAAATGATCGTCTCGACTTTCTGGAAGAGTATCTCTCGCGACAGAAATAGAACTTTACGTAATAAAGCAAGTTAAACAACATAGGGAGAGAGAAAATGAGGGGGCTTAAGCTGCGCCTGTTCGTGACTGCGACCACCATTCTTACGCAATCGCTTTTTTCTAACGTCGCACTGGCCCAGGATTCGGCCGCCACGCAATCCGAGGAGGAACAAGCAACGACCGGTATCGAAGATATCGTCGTCACTGCGACCCGCCGCGAAGCAAGATTGCAGCAGGTGCCCGTGGCCGTCACAGCGCTGGGCGGAGATGCCCTGCAATCGGCCGACGTCTCAACAGTAAGGACGCTGACCCAGCTGGTGCCTGGCTTTGTAGGCAGCCGCAACATGGGTGTCTTCCAGCCCGTGGTTCGCGGTGTCGGCTCAACCGGCATCTCGATTGGCGACGAACCCAATATCGCCACCTACATCGACGGTGTCTATCAGCCCGAATCTGCCGCAAACTGGATCGATCTGGTCGAGGTCGAGCGGGTTGAGGTGCTGCGCGGTCCGCAAGGCACCACTTTTGGTCGCAATGCGACGGGCGGGCTGATCAATGTGATCACGCCGGACCCCAGCTTCGATTTCCGGGGCAAGGCTTCCTTGCGGGTCGGTAGGATGCGGCGCGAAGCGGGCGACTATGACGCGCGGCTCTATGTGACCGGCCCGATCAGCGAAAAGGCCGCGATCGATCTATCTGGCCTCTTCCGCAAGAACGATGGCTATATTGACGATCTGGTGCGTGGTGGAACGCTTGGCGATCAGCGGGTCATCGACCTGCGCAGCAAGGTTCTGTTCAAGCCTGCGGACAATTTCAAGGTTGTCCTGACCGGCGAATTCTTCGATCAGCAGAGCACCACCAATTCGCCCCAGCCGGTCGACGGCAACACTGCTGGACGGCGGTTTCCTGGCGTCATCCTGCCAACGGGCCCCTGGCAGGCGTCGTTGACCGAGGTGCCCATGCTGAACCTTCGGCGGTGGACCTTCGCCCTGCACACCAAACTCGAACTGGGCGCAGTCAACCTGGAAACCACCAGCGGTTTCCTGAACTTGCGCTGGACCCAGAACACCGATTCGGATGCATCGAACCTGCGCCTTGGAAACTTTCTGGCCATCTTCAACGCGGAATCCGGCAGCCAGGAAATCAAGCTCAGCTCGTCGAACCCCGGGCCGTTCCAATGGCTCGTAGGCGGCTATTTCTACCAGTTCGGTGGCAGTTCCTTCCTCCAGCCCTGGACGGCCGCGAATCCTACCCTCCCCCTAGCCGGGCCGACTCTTGAGCCGCACCTCGGCGGTCGGTCCTTCGCGGGCTTTGCGGATGCGACCTATGAGGCCACGCCCGGCCTGTTCGTGAATCTCGGTGGCCGTTACACCACGGAAAAACGCGAGTTCTCGCAAACGGCGAATGGCACCCTAGTCGTCAACGACGTCGATAAGACGTTCAATAAGTTCAACTACAAAGTCGGCCTTCGTTACGAAATTAGCAACACCACGAACGTCTACGCAAGTTGGAGCACCGCCTTCAAGAGTGGTGTCTACAATATGGCGAGCACCCGCAGCGTGCCGGTCGAACCGGAGGAAATCAAGGCCGCCGAATTCGGCATCAAGTCGGATCCGCTCAATTGGCTGCGGGTCAACCTTGCGACCTATTACTACGACTACAAAAACCTTCAACTGCAGTCGAAGGATTCGCTTGGCGCGGGATACATTCTCCAGAATGCCGCCAATGCGGAAATCTATGGCGGCGAACTGGAATTGACCGTTGCACCCACCAGGGATTTGAAGTTGCGCGGGGCGCTAGCCTACACCTACGCGCGCTACAAGGATTTCACGGCCGCCCAGGGCTTTCTCCCGCAGACTGACGGCGGAAATACCGTCGTAACGCTGGATGCTTCGGGCAACGTCATGACTCGTGCACCGAAATGGTCAGGCAACGTCGGCTTTGACTGGGGGCATGATCTGGGCGGCGGTCGGTTGAGCATCAACGGCAACCTCTCTTTCAGTTCGCGCCTCTACTACGACTTCGCCAACAACTTCTCGCAAGGTGCCTATACCTTGTCGAACATGTCGATTGGCTGGACGCCCGAGAGCGAGAAATGGAAAGTTTCCCTGTGGGCCACCAACCTGACCAACGAAAAAGTGTTCCAGACGATGCGCCCTGGCGCGCTATCGACCGATGGTTTCTACGAGCAGCCGCGCAAGATCGGTGCGACGGTTGAAGTCAGGTTTTAAAACGAGGTGGAAAAATGGATCGGAACCGCGGTCCAAATCAAACTCTAGGGAGAAGATGCATGTCAATGATGTACAACACGGGCAGCGGCAAGCAATGGCTGCTTACTGGCAGCAGCCTTGTGCTTGCTTGCCTTGCCGTTGCTCCGACCAACGCTTTCGCGCAGGACGCTACGACCAATAGCGCGGTCGGCCAGGATGCCGAACGCCAGGGCGGCCTCGACGAGATCTTGGTCACGGCCCGTAAGCGCGAGGAGAACGCCCAGGAAACCCCGGTTGCGATTACCGCGATGAGCGGCACGATGATCGAGGATCGGCAGATTGCCAACGTGGCGCAGGTCGCGTCCTATGCGCCCAACGTCAACATTCAGCCAGTCGGCAATATTTCGGGCTCGAGCGCCTCGCTCACCGCGTTCATTCGCGGCGTCGGCCAGACCGACTTCAACATTACCGTCGATCCTGGCGTCGGCATCTATGTCGATGGCGTCTACGTGGCGCGGTCGGTCGGTGGACTGCTGGACATGGCGGACATTGGCAGCGTTCAGATCCTGCGCGGTCCGCAAGGCACGCTGTTCGGCAAGAACACCATCGGTGGTGCGATCATCGTCAACACGAACCAGCCGAGCAACGATTTCGAACTAAAGCTTGAGGCCGCCACCGGCAGCTTCAACCGCGCCGACTTCAAAGGCATCGTCAACATCCCGATCAGCGAAACGCTCGCCATGCGGGCGGTCGCGTCCTACGAAACCCGCGACGGCTATCAGCGCCGCCTGTTCGATGGCGGACGGCAGGGCAACAAGGACAGCTTCGCCGGCCGCGTGGCGTTCAAGTGGACGCCCTCTGATGCCTTCACCGCAACTCTCGCCGGCGACGTCAACATTCGCCGCGAGGAGCAGGCAGCCATCTATCTCATCGAAAACCGGGACTCACCCGATCTTCTGCAAATCGTGAATCTGCCTGATGGCCGTCAAGTTGCCTTCCCTAGCTCAAACTTCGGTTACAACAAGCTGGGCGGTGGCGCTGGACAATGTGGCGCCCCGGGTGAACTGGCACCGGTCAGCAATCCGAACTGCGTTTCTTCCCGATGGGTTACAGGCGATATCGATACGACTTGGGCCGGAGGTCCAAACCGTTCGGACTTCGACCTATGGGGTGTCAACCTGACCCTCGAATATGACTTCGGGGATGTGACACTGAAGTCTATCAGCGCCTATCGCGACCAGAAATCGGTCATCGAATACGACTTTGACGTGACCCCCCACGAGGTGCTGCAGCTGACCAACAATATCAACTTGTGGCAGGCCTCGCAAGAACTGCAGCTCAATGGCAACCTGTTCGACGACAAGCTCAAATTCGCTCTGGGCGCCTATTACCTGAAGGAAAAGGGCGACGACATCGAACCGCTGCGGTTCGGCTTCGCAAATTTCTTCAGCGGCGGGGCAATCGATAACGACAGCTATGCGGCCTATCTCCAGTTCACCTACAAGGTCACCGACCGTCTCTCGATTACGCCGGGCATCCGCTACACTAACGAAACCAAGCGTTTCGATCCTTCGGCGCAGGTGATCTACCGCGATTACACCGCCGGGCTGCTTCCGCCCTATCCCGATGGCGTATTCATCCAGTACAGCCGCTGCCTTGTGGGTCAACCCGCGCCGCAGTTGCTGCCGAACGGGTTCCCCGACCCGGCATGTGTTCCGTCGGCGACCAATCCTGGCGGCAACCATAATCTACCTGCGGTTGAGGTGTCCGCCAAAGCCAAGGAATGGACCCCCGCGGTCTCGGTGAACTATCAGTTCACCAACGACATCATGGGCTATGCGTCTTATTCGAAGGGCTTCAAGAACGGCGGCTTCAGCCAGCGTATTTTCCCTGGTGAACTGGTAACTCCGGCATTTACGCCCGAATTTGTGGAATCTTACGAAGTTGGCCTGAAGACCGAACTGTTCGACCGAAGGCTTCGCATGAACCTCGCTGTCTTCCAGTCCGATTACAGCGATATCCAGATCGTAGTGAACGAAGGCATTGCGCCTAAGGTTCGCAATGCTGGTGAAGGGCGCATCAAGGGCTTCGAAATCGAAGGCCAGGCCGCCCCGACCGACTGGCTGCGGATCGATTACGGCGTCGGCTATCTCGACGCCTATTACCGGACAGTCAGTCCTACAGCCTTTCCGGTGAACCTTAACTCGAAATTTGCCTTTGTTCCCGAATGGACTGCGACAGTCGCTGCTAACGCAACTGTTTACGAAGGCGACAAGGGCAAGGTCGTGCTTCGCGGCGACTGGTACCACCAGAGCGGCACCTTCAAGGATGCCGTGAACAGCCCGCAACTCTATCAACCTGCCTATAGCGTGTTCGGGGCCGGCGCCTCGTACACCGATCCCAGCAATCATGTAACCGTTACTGCCGGTGTCACCAACATCGGTGACAAGCGCTACATTCAGGGCGGTTATGTCGATCTGAACGTCGGCGGCGTTGCGGAAGCCACCTATTCGCGGCCGCGCGAATGGTTCCTCAAGGTCGCCTACAAGTACTGACGGCTCTGCCTGGGGTGACCGAAAGGTCACCCCATCGATTGGGGGGGATCCGCTCCGGCGGTTCCGCCCCGTTTCGTTTGCATCCCTTGAACTTCCCAACCGACTGCCAAGGTTTCGCTCCATGCCTGTTTCCCAGCCATCCTTGTCCCGGCCCGAATTCGCTGCAGGCCTGCCGATCGTCGATGGCGAGGCCATAGCCACTACCGAGCGGGCGATTGCCGTGATCAATCCTGCGACGGGGATGGCGCTGACGGAAATCCCCCTCCTAGGTGCGGTCGAGGCGAACCGCGCCGTCGAAAGCAACGCCAGAGCCTTCGGGGAATGGCGGGCCCATTCGGCCGCCGAACGCGCCGCCATTCTGCACGCTTGGTTCGCGCTTGTTCGCGAAAACCGCAACGATCTGGCAATACTGCTCACGGCCGAACAGGGCAAGCCGCTCGCCGAAGCGCTGGGCGAGATCGACTATGCGGCCAGTTTCATCCAATGGTTCGCGGAAGAAGCCCGGCGCATCAATGGCGAGATCATCCCCGCCCAACGCGATCGCCGGGTCCTGGTTCTCAAGCAGCCGGTGGGCCTGGTCGGCGCGATTACGCCATGGAATTTTCCCGCAGCGATGATCACGCGCAAGGTCGCGCCCGCCCTGGCCGCAGGATGCACCGTTACACTCAAACCCGCCGAACTGACCCCGCTCACGGCCTTCGCGCTGGCCCGGCTGGCACTCGAAGCCGGTGTTCCGGCGGGCACTTTCAACGTCATCGCAGGCGATGCGCCGGCGATCGGATCGGTCCTGACCAGCCATCCCGGCGTTGCCAAATTCACCTTCACCGGCTCCACCACGGTTGGCAAGCTGCTGACCGCGCAGTGCGCGACGACGCTCAAGCGGGTGTCGATGGAGCTGGGCGGCAACGCTCCGCTGATCGTGTTCGACGATGCCGATATCGACGTCGCCGTGGCGGGCACGATCGCTTCAAAGTTCCGAAACACCGGCCAGACCTGCGTCTGCGCCAACCGCATCCTGGTGCAGAACGGCATCCATGACCGGTTCGCCGAAGCGCTGGCCGCCAGAGTCGCGGCTTTCCGCGTCGGCAACGGCCTGGAAGGCGAGACCGATCAGGGCCCGCTGATCACCGCCGCGGCATTGCAGAAGGTGCGCGAACATGTCGGCGATGCCGTCGGGCGCGGTGCCCGGATCGTCACGGGAGGCGAAGGCCATGAAGCCGGCGAGCTGTTCCACCAGCCCACGGTCCTGACCGGCGCCAACCCGGACATGCGGCTGGCGCTGGAAGAGACCTTCGGACCGGTCGCTCCCCTCTTCCGTTTCGAAACCGAGGCCGAAGCCCTGACCCTGGCCAACAGCACCCGCTCGGGCCTGGCCGCCTACGCATTCACCCGCGACATGGACCGGTTCTGGCGCCTTGCCGAAGGTCTCGAGGTCGGCATGGTCGGCGTCAACAACGGCATCATTTCTTCGGAAACCATGCCTTTCGGCGGGGTCAAGGAATCGGGACTGGGGCGCGAGGGATCGCGTCACGGGATCGACGAATTCCTGGAACTCAAGGCCATAAGTCTCGGCTTGCCGCCGCAGCCCGCAATTGAAGCGGAGAATCCCCAAAGGTCATAGCTTCAAGGTGCTCTTAAATGTTGCTTATAGTGCAATTTGTTGCATAATGGATGAGGGAGAAGGATTCGGGCATGAACGTTGCGACGGGAGTACGCAGGAAACGCGCGGGCGGCGCAGTCCGCCAGTGAAGCGCGTGGTCGTTGCCATAACCGGAGCGACAGGCTCGGTTTACGGGCAGCGCCTGCTCGAGATGCTCCGCGAACAAGGTGGCTGGGAAACCCACCTCGTCATGTCGCAAGCCGCCTTGCTCAACATCCGCGAAGAAATTCCCGATGGGCGCCGCCTGATCGAAGGTGCAGCCGATGTGGTGCACAGTGTCCGCAATGTCGGTGCCAGCATCGCCAGCGGTTCGTTCTTGTGCGACGGCATGGTGATAGCGCCCTGCTCGATGCGCACTCTGGCAGCGGTGGCCCACGGTCTGTCCGACAATCTGATCACGCGCGCCGCCGATGTGATGCTGAAGGAGCGGCGCAAGCTGGTGCTGATGACCCGCGAGACGCCGCTCAACCTGGCTCACCTGCGCAACATGGTCGCCTGCACCGAAATGGGCGCGGTCATTTTTCCACCGGTCCCGGCATTCTACGCCCGTCCTGCAGGCCTTCAGGACATCGTCGATCACAGCTGCACACGGGTGCTGGATCACTTCGACATACATCGCAACGCAGCGGGCCGCTGGCAGGGACTTTCCACCGAGAGTGCGGTCGCCGAACCGGCGCCGCTGAAGATCGAAAGGCAAGCATGATGGCTTGGGATATCAAGCGACGCGAGCTCCTGGGAGCCGGAGCGCTGGGCGCAGCCGTGGCCGGGCTTGGCGTATTGCCCGGAGCGGCGGCGGCCCGCGCACGCAGGGTGACGGTGATCGAGGAAAGCGCGTCGCCGGAAAGCCGGATGTTCGCGGCGACGCTTGCCGAAAGCGGCGTGGTTGGCCGGACCATCCGGCTTGACCGGTCGCTCAATGTCCTTCTGCACGAACTGGACGATGCCGATGGCCTGATCGTTGGCCTGACGTCGGATCCCGCGGCCATGATCGCCGGACAGGTTCTGGTCGCGCGCGGCGCCCGCCCGGCGTTGTTGTGGCGGCACCATTACACGGGCGGACGCTGGCAGCATCGGACCAAGGGCGCCGCGCAGCTGCTCCAAGGCGCCTCGGCGGCATGGCCGGTGGCCGTCGCGCACCTGGTTCGCGACGCGCTCGGCGCGCCAACCGAAGCTCGCTTGAACACCTGTCAGTCGGGTTCGTGCGATATCGCGGCCAGCAGCCCCGGACTGCTGGCCTCCTGGGTTTATGAAATCGGGGGAGACCTGTCTTGAGCCGCATTGTTCCCCAGGGTGTCGACGCATCCACTTTCAACAAGGCGCTCGACGAGCTTGCCGCGGTTGTCGGCAAGCAATGGGTATTCCTCGACGAGCTTCCGCTTTCGGCGTACCGGGACGCCTATTCGCCGCTGGCCGATGGCGAAATGCTGCCGTCCGCCGCTGTTGCGCCCGACGGTGTCGAGCAAATCCAGAAGATCCTGGCAGTCGTAAACGCCTACAAGATCCCTGTCTGGACCATCGGGACCGGCCGCAATTTTGCCTATGGCGGCCCGGCCCCGCGCAAATCCGGCTATGTCATGCTCGATCTGCGGCGGATGAACCGCGTGATCGAAGTAAACGAGAAATACGGCTATGCGCTGGTCGAACCCGGCGTGTCCTACATGCAGCTTTATCGCCATCTGCGCCAGATCGGCAGCAAGCTGTGGATCGATCCTGCCGCACCAGCCTGGGGCGGCGTGATGGGCAATGCGCTGGAGCATGGCGCCGGCTATACCCCCTATGGCGACCATTTTGTCATGCAGTGCGGCATGGAAGTGGTTCTGGCCGATGGTGAAATCGTCCGCACCGGCCAGGGCGCACTTGCCGGATCGAAGCATTGGCAAGTCACCAAGCACGTGGCCGGCCCGCATTTCGACGGCATGTTCACCCAATCCAATTTCGGCGTGGTGACCAAGATGGGCATCTGGCTGATGCCGGAACCGCCGGGCTACAAGCCCTTCATGATCACCTACCAGAAGGAGGAGGATCTTGAGGCGATCTTCGAGGTCACCCGGGCGCTCAAGGTCAACCAGATCATCCCGAATGCGGCGGTTGCGGTTGATCTGCTGTGGGAGGCCTCGGCCAAGACCACGCGGCGCCACTATTACGATGGCAAGGGCCCGCTGCCGCCGTCGATCCGTGCCAAGATCGCCTCGGACCACGATCTGGGAATGTGGAACTATTACGGTGCGCTGTACGGCCCGCCTCCGGTGATCGAGAACAACTGGAAGGTGGTGGAGGATGCCTTGATGAGCATTCCCGGCGCCAAGGTCCATTTCGATCGCAAGAACGATCCGGCCTGGGACTATCGCGTACGGCTGATGCGCGGCGAGCCGAACATGACCGAATTCAGCATCATGAACTGGATCGGCGGCGGCGGGCACATCAACTTTTCGCCGATCTCGGCGCCCAGTGGTTCCGAAGCACTTGCCCAATACAAGCTGATCAAGCAGCGCTGCAACGATCACGGCTTCGACTACATCGGCGAATTCCTGGTCGGCTGGCGCGACATGCATCACATCCTGATGATCATGTACGACCGCGCCGACGAGACGATGCGCAAGAGCGCCTACGACCTGTTCGGCCTGCTGGTCGACGAGGCTGCGGAGGCGGGGTTCGGCGAATACCGCACGCACCTCGCCTTCATGGATCAGATCGCCAGGACCTACAAACACAACGACGGCGCACTCTGGGATCTCCACCACCGTCTCAAGGATGTTCTCGATCCCAACGGCATTCTCTCTCCGGGCAAGCAGGGCATCTGGCCCAAGGCGATGCGCACAAGCGCGTAACGGCGCCAGATTCTGACCCAAGGAAAGCAGCAAGATGAAGAACCTCGATCACTGGATTGGCGGCGTGGCGGTAGCGCCTGGAAGTGGCACCTATTTCGACGACCTCAATCCGGTCGACGACAGCGTCTACGCCAGGGTTGCGGCGGGCACCGCCGCCGACGTCGATCGTGCTGTCGAGGCCGCCGACAAGGCGTTTCGCCAGCACCGCGACCTGCCCGCCGCGGTGCGCGAAGGCTGGATGGTCAAGGCCGCGGAAATCATGGAGCGCGACGCCGCGCTGTTCAGCGAGGTATTGATCGACGAAATCGGTTCGCCCGCTGCCAAGGCCGGGTTCGAGACGCGGTTCGCAGTGAGCTTCCTGCGCGCCGCCGCCGGGGTGCCGCGGCGGGTCCGCGGCGAGACAATTCCCTCCGACACGCCGGGCCGCTTCAGCATGAGCCTGCGCCAGCCGGTGGGGGTAGTCGCCGGGATTACCCCGTTCAACGTGCCGCTGATAAAGGGCATCAAGCAATCTGCGATGGCGCTGGCGACCGGCAACGCCTTCGTTCTCCTGCCGTCCGAAGCCGCACCCAAGGTCGCCGATCTGCTCGCCGCCCTGTGGCGCGAAGCCGGCGTGCCCGATGGGCTGTTCAACATCGTCTACGGCAATGGCGCGGAAATCGGAGATGCCCTGACCGGCCATCCCAAGGTTGCCTCGATAACCTTCACCGGGTCGTCGCGGGTCGGCAAGCACATCGCCGGGATCGCCGCCCGGAACCTCAAGAAGTATACACTCGAACTCGGCGGCAAGAGCCCGTTGATCGTGTGCGCCGATGCCGATCTCGAAAAGGCCGTCGGTGCCGCGCTGTTCAGCATCTTCATGTATCAGGGCCAGGTCTGCATGGGGGCATCGCGGATCTACGTTGAACGTCCAATCTTCAACGCCTTTGCCAAGGCCTTCGCCGCCGCGACGGCCAAGGCCAAGGGCGGCGACCTGCGCGAGCCCACCACCATGCTCGGACCGATCATTTCGGAACGCCAACGCGATCGCGTCCGCCGGCATATCGACGATGCCCGCACCAAGGGCGCTGCAATTCTTGCGGGGGCCGAATGGAACGGCAACTGTTGCTCGGCCACGGTGCTGAGCGGCGTGACGCCAGAGATGACGGTCTTTGCCGAGGAAACCTTCGGCCCGGTCACTTCGCTCTATCCATTCGACTCGCTCGAGGAAGCGATCGACCTGGCGAATGACACCGAATACGGCCTGAGCGCGTCGATCTTCACCCGCGATATCGACAAGGCCCTGCGCTTTGCCCAGCAGGCGGAAGCGGGGATGGTCCATATCAACGCTCCGACCCTGCACGACGAACCGCACGTTCCCTTCGGCGGCACCAAGGCTTCGGGGTTCGGGCGCGAAGGCACCGAGGCCGATCTGGAAATCATGACCGAGTGGAAATGGGTGACCGTCCAGACGGCCCCCGCCGGCCACGGCGGCCATTGAGCTGGTCTGACTGAAGGGAATTGATGATGCAGGATCTGGCCAAGCGATCGCGGTCCATCACCTCGCTGCGGGACTTCCTCGAATTGCTGGGCGATGCCGGACAGGCGATCACCTGGAGCGAGCGGGTGATGCCCGAGCCCGACGTGCGCAACATCGCGGTCGCCGCATCGCGCGACGCCAACGGCGCGCCTGCGATCGTGTTTGACAACATTGCCGGATACCCCGGCAAACGCACCGCAGTCGGCGTGCACGGTTCATGGGACAATATCGCGCTGTTGCTCGGCCGCCCCAAGGGAACGACAATCCGCGAACTGTTCTTCGAGATCGCCGGGCGCTGGGGCGATGCGGCGGCGCAGATCAGCACCGTTCCCGAAGGCCAGGCGCCGGTTCACGAATGCCGGATCGAAAGCGGGATCAACCTCTACGACGTGCTGCCGGTCTACCGCATCAACGAATTCGATGGCGGCTTCTACCTCGGCAAGGCGTCGGTGGCGTCGCGCGATCCGGAAGACCCGGACAATTTCGGCAAGCAGAACGTCGGCATCTACCGGCTGCAACTGCAAGGTCCCGACAGCTTCACCCTGATGACCATCCCGTCGCACGACATGGGCAAGCAGATCATGGCGGCCGAACGTACCGGCCTGCCGCTCAAGATCGCGGTCATGCTGGGCAACCATCCGGGGCTGGCGGTGTTCGCGGCGACACCGATCGGTTACGAAGAATCGGAATATTCCTATGCCTCGGCGATGATGGGCGCGCCGATCCGGCTGACCAGGTCGGGCAATGGCATCGACATCCTCGCCGACAGCGAGATAGTGATCGAAGCCGAAATGCAACTGGGCGAACGGGTCCTGGAAGGTCCGTTCGGAGAGTTTCCCGGTTCCTACAGCGGGGTCCGCAAGGCGCCGATCTTCAAGGTGACGGCCATCTCGCACCGCAAGAACCCGATCTTCGAGAACATTTATATCGGTCGCGGCTGGACCGAACACGATACCTTGATCGGCCTTCATACCTCGGCCCCGATCTATGCCCAGCTCCGCCAGAATTTTCCGGAAGTCACCGCGGTCAACGCGCTGTACCAGCACGGGCTGACCGGGATCATTTCGGTCAAGAACCGGATGGCGGGCTTTGCCAAGACCGTCGCGCTGCGCGCGCTGAGCACTCCGCACGGGGTGATGTATCTCAAGAACCTGATCATGGTCGATGCCGATGTCGATCCGTTCGATCTCAACCAGGTGATGTGGGCGCTTTCCACCCGCACCCGCGCCGACGACATCATCGTCCTGCCCAACATGCCGGCGGTGCCGATCGATCCCTCGGCCGTCGTTCCCGGCAAGGGTCACCGCCTGATCATCGACGCGACCAGCTACCTACCCCCCGACCCCGTCGGCGAGGCGCATCTGGTCACCCCTCCGACCGGGCCGGACATCGACGAGCTGAGCAAGAAGATCCGGGCCATGCAACTGGGAGCTGTGCAATGAGCAAGACGGTCTGTCCGCGCTGCGCGACCGGCGGCGCCCTCGATGACTATCAAGGCAAGGAAGGCGGCAAGGTGGTGTGGACCATCCACCGCTGCCCGACTTGCTGTTTTTCGTGGCGCGACAGCGAACCGGCCAGCGCCATCGGCATCGGGACTCGTTCGGCGGACTTTGCCGTCGATGCAGCCAATTTCGATCGTTACGTGAAGATTCTCCAGCAATAGACAGGCGGAACAGGACCCATGACAGACCAAGCTCGCCAGATGGCCGCGCTGACCGCGGTGGAAGCTGCGATCGGCGCCGCGGGAGTCGATCGCACCCCTCAGGGGCTGGCCCGCTTTGCAATCAGCGGCGCGGCACCGCTTGGCATCGTCCTGCCGGCGGATGAAACCCAGCTCGCCAAGGCGCTGGAGGCGGCGCGAACCGCCGGCGGTGTGCTGCAACCCGTGTGCAACGGCGCCCACGGCCTCGAAAAGGCCGGGCTGGACAAGGTCATCATCCTTGATCTGCAGCGCATGAACAAAATTCTCGAGGTCAACGAGGCCCTGGCCTATTGCCTGGTCGAACCGGGGGTGACCTTCCGCCAGCTCGATGCCCATATCAAGGAAAAGGGCATCAAGCTGTGGATCGACCATTGCGGCAATCCCGACGCCAGTGTGGCCGCAAGCTTCGTCCAGCGTCAGCCTGGCTATACGCCCTATTCCGACCACTTCCTGATGCAGTGCGGGCTCGAGGTCATGCTTGCGGACGGAAAGCTGGTGCGGACCGGCATGGGCGCCATGCCCAAGAGCACCTGCTGGCAACTGTTCAAGTTCGGCTACGGCCCCTGGGTCGATGGCCTGTTCACGCAATCGGATTTCGCCGTGCCGACTAAGGTCGGCATGTGGATGATGCCGCAACCGCCGGCCCACCAGACCTTCATGGTGACCGTGCCCAAGGAAGACCAGCTGGCCGACCTGCTCGACGTGCTTGGCCCGCTGAAACTCAACATGGTCGTGGCCAACGGCGTCGCGGTCGGGAACGCACTCCACGAAGCCGCCCTGCTCGGCAAGAAGCGCGGCGACTATGATGGCAAGGGACCGATGGCGGCCAGCGCGGTAACCGCTGCGGGCGAGGCGCTGGGCCTGGGCCACTGGAATCTCTATGGCGCGCTCTATGGCTTGCCAGGCAATGTCCCGATCCTGTGTGATATGGTCAAGGGGGCGTATTCCTCGATCCCCGGTGCGCGGGTAATCACCGATGGCAAGGGCATCGATCCCCGCCTGTGGGCCTGGCGCATGGGTGCCATGACCGGCGTGGTGGCCGATGCGCCGGCGCGCGTGCCGGCATGGAACGGCGATCAGGCGGTTGCCGTCAATCCGGTCAGTCCCGTAGACGGTGAGGAGGCGATGCGGCTCTACGAACTGTCGCGCGACATCTGCGCCAAGCACGAATTCGACTATCTCGGCGAAACCGTGGCGATCTGGCGTTCGGCCAATCATCGCCAGATTCTGCCTTTTGCCGCCGCGCAGTCCGAAAGCTCTGCACATGCTGGCGAATGCGCCGCTGCGCTGATCGCGGCGCAGGCCGAAGCCGGTTTCGGGCAGGCGATCGCCGAACCCGGAATGCGCGAAACGGTCGGCAAAACGTTCGAAACCAAGGGGCTTTCAACCTTGCATGAGCGAGTCAAGAAGGCGCTCGACCCGACGGCCCTGTTCGCATCCGCCTGAGCCGTCCCGCAATTATTCGAGTTGGAGAGATGATGAAAAAGCTGGCTGTCTTGTCGCTCGTTGCTGTTCTCGGTGCTTGCAGCAAGGCACCGAATGCCGAAAAGCCCGACGGCGCCGAAAATTACGCCCTCAAGTGCGCCGGGTGCCATAACCCGGGGCCCGGTCATCCCGGCACGATGCTGCTTGACCAACTGAAGCGTCCGGTCCCGGCACTGATCGGCCGCAAGGATCTTGAGCTCGACTATCTGAAGTCGGTGGTGCGCCATGGCCTCGTCGAAATGCCCCCATTCCGTCCGACCGAACTGAGCGACGACGAGATCGCGGAAATCTACGCCTACATCAAGGATGCGAAAGCTCCCGTCCAGGCCCCGGCAATGCCGGCTAAGGAAGCGCCCTGACGATAAGCTGCGCAAGCGGCGCGGCGGCTGCATCGGGCGCTTCGATGGACCGCCGGTATCGCTCCAGGCTCGCCCTCGCCGCGGCTTGAGGCGTTGGCGTTTCGCCGCCCCGTTCCAAGCCTGCCGCCAAAGTTTCCACCATCTCCGCCTGGACAAGACGTTCGGCCTCTAGTTCGACCTGCTTGAGTGCCCCGTAAATCTTGTGTCGCGCAGTTTCCGTAACGGGATCGGACGGCTTGACCCAGCGCCTCGCCCGGCGCAGCGGCTGCACGAGGTTGTCGTTAAGCGGTGCGACGGCTTCGCGCAGCTCACAGATCCGTTCGGCATCAAGCGCCTTCCGCTGCGTCTCCGCCACCCACAGGCCCAGTAGCAGCAGATTGACGTCGAAACCGTATTCGTCCTGCAGGGCAATGCACAGTTCCGCCACCTGCGGCACGGCATAGACCTCGAGCGAAAACGCCCAGAAGGCCTCGGCATCGGTTGCTGATTCATTCATGCGTGGCACCTTCAAACCAAAAGGGGTGGCCAGGCAAGACGCCCGACCACCCCCTCGTTTCCTTGGTTGCCCAGCCCTGCTCTGCAAAGCAAGCGCACGGCGTTATGCTGCCGGCTGCGCTCAGAACGAACGCGCGCCGAAGTGAATCTCCAGCATCGGCCGCATCACGTCCCAGCGTTCGAGCTGCGACCAGTGGCCGGAGCGATCGAGCACGTAGAGCTCGGCATGTTTGAGGTGTTCGATCAGGTAGAGGCTGGTATCGAGCGGAACGATGCGATCCTGCCGGCCATGGAAGATCAGCACCTTGTGCGGCAGCTTGCACAGGATCGACGGCGGCATGTTGAGCGTATCGACGCCCTGCTTCATCGAATCGATCATCTTGACCGCGGTCTTCATGATCTCGGGATCGGTGGCGATCTTGTAGCGGTTGTTGACGATTTCTTCCATGCCTTCGAACTTGTCGGGGTCATAGGCGAAACTGTGCATCAGTTGGCGATAGCGCGAGGGCCGCGGATCGGAATAGAACGACAGCAGCCGCACCAGTTCGGGCGTCTTCGGGCCTGGCGCCCCGATCGAGCCCATCAGCACCACCCGGTCGATCCGGTCAGGCTCCTCGCTCATCATCTGCAGGGTCAGCGCACCGCCCATCGAATTGCCGACAACATGGGCCTTCTCGATGCCCAGCGTCTCCAGCAGCCCGAAGCACTGGTCCACCCGGGTGCCGATCCAGGCCATGACATTGTCGGGCCAGGGTTCGGGGATGACCGACTGTCCGAAGCCGATCAGGTCCGGTGCGATCACGAAGAAGTTTTCCGCCAGGTCGGGCATCAGGTGCAGCCAGTTCGATCCGGCGTGGGCTCCCGGTCCTGCCCCGTGCAGCAGCAGCACCGCCGGTTTGCTCGGATCGCCGGCCAGAAGGGTATGCGAAGTCAGGCCCCGGCCCGTAATCTTTTCTTCTCGAACGCTTGTGTCGATGGTCATCCTCTATCTCCGCCGTTTTGCTCTTGTGCCCCTATGGCGCCGCCTTTGCGATCAAGGCCGGGGTCGTTGGGAGAGCGCAGGATGTGGTAGACGACCATTTATTATTGTGCAATGCATTTGGCATAATGCTTGAGGATCAGGGAGAGGATATGACAAGCCCGAATCGCGGCGCTCGATCCGGTCAATCGCAACCAACGCTTGATCCTGCTCTAGTCGCGGAGCTCGCGCGGGAACTCGATGCCGCCGAGCAGAACCGCAAGCCAATCCGCCAGTTTACCGCCCGCTATCCGGACATGACGATTGCCGATGGCTATCGGATCAGTAAGCAATGGGTCGATCTCAAGCTCGCGCGCGGGCGGACGGTCCATGGCCACAAGATCGGCCTCACCTCGCGCGCCATGCAGCAGGTCGCAGGCATCACCGAGCCGGATTATGGCACCTTGCTCGACGACATGGTGTTCGAACAGGGCGGCGACATCCCTTGCGACCGTTTCATCACCCCCAAGGTCGAGGTCGAACTGGCCTTTGTCCTGGCCCGCCGGATCGAAGGCCCGAATGTCACCGTGTTCGACGTCCTGCGGGCAACCGAATATGTCATCCCTTCGGTTGAAATCATCGACAGCCGCACGACAGTGGTAGATGCCGAGACCGGCGCCCGCCGCAAGGTGCAGGACACGATCAGCGACAATGCGGCCAACGCCGGCATCATCGTTGGCGGCCTGCCGATGCGGCCCGAAAAGGTCGACATGCGCTGGATCGGCGCGATGCTGAGCCGCAACGCGGTGGTCGAGGAAACCGGGATCGCGGCGGGCGTGCTTAACAACCCCGCCAATGGCATCGCCTGGCTGGCCAACCGCCTGGCACCTTGGGGCCAGGCGCTCGAACCCGGCGAAGTCGTGCTGGGCGGCTCGTTCACCCGTCCGGTCGAAGCGCGGCCGGGCGACGTTTTCAACGCCGATTTCGGGCCGATGGGCGCGATCGGTTTCCGGTTCGTTTGAGAGGCAGCCACACCGATGAAGACTCCTGCGAACCGCTTCAAGCAAGGCCTGGGCGAAGGCCCAATGCAGCTCGGCTTCTGGCTCGCGCTGGCAAGCCCGAACATCGCCGAAATCTGCGCCGGGCTTGGCTACGACTGGCTGCTGGTGGATGCCGAGCACGGCGCCCAGACCTTGCCGGGCATCGCCGATCAGCTCCGCGCGGTGGACGCCAATCCGCCCTGTTCGGCGATCGTGCGCGTTCCTAGCGACGATCCTATCGGCATTCGCCAAATCCTCGATCTCGGCGCCCAGACGATCATGGTGCCGATGGTCGAAACCGCCGAACAGGCCGCGGCGCTGGTCAAGGCCGCGCGCTATCCGCCGCAAGGCGAGCGCGGTATCGGCGGCGCCCGGGCCGCGCGCTGGGGGCGCTACCCGGCCTATGTCGCCGAAGCCAACCGGCAGCTGTGCATCATCGTCCAGATCGAGACCGCGCTGGCGCTGGAAAACATCGAGGCGATCGCCGCCGTCGATGGCATCGATGCGCTGTTCGTCGGCCCGGTCGATCTGGCCGCGTCGCTGGGTCTGCTGGGCGAAAGCAATTTCGCCGCCCTGTCCGAAGTGACCGCAGGCGCGCTGGCCCGGATCCGGGCAACCGGCAAACCTTGCGGGATCCTGTCGCGCGACCAGCGCCTGGTGCAGCAATTCCTCGATGGCGGCGCGCGTTTCGTCGCGGTCGGGATCGATGCCTTCGCGCTGGCCAAGGCGGCCGGCGACATGGCCAAGGAATGGGCGGCCCGGATCGCCGGGCAAGCAGCGGACTGAAACGATGCCGACAACCGGATGGCAGACGCAATTACCCGCCGACGGCATGGCCAAGCCGCTGAGCGGGGTTCGTGTGCTGGAGCTGGCCCGGATCCTGGCCGGTCCGTGGTGCGGACAGCTGCTGGCCGATCTTGGCGCCGAAGTGATCAAGATCGAACGACCGGTCAGCGGCGATGATACCCGCCACTGGGGCCCGCCATTTGTCATCTCGGACAGCGGCGAAAACCTCGGCGCGGCCTATTACCACTCCACCAACCGCGGCAAACGATCGATTGCCGTCGATATCGCCAGCCCGGCCGGACAGCGGATCGTCCGCGAGCTGGCCGCCTCGGCCGATGTCGTGATCGAGAACTACAAGGTCGGCGGGCTGAAGAAATACGGGCTCGATCATCCCGCGTTGAGCGCGCTCAACCCTCGACTGATCACCTGCTCGATCACCGGCTTCGGCCAGACCGGGCCCTATGCCCACCGTCCCGGCTATGACTATATCGCCCAGGCCATGGGCGGCCTGATGTCGATGACCGGAGAAGCCGGGCGCCAGCCGCAGAAGGCCGGGATCGCGGTGGCCGACCTGTTCACCGGGGTCTACAGCGCAGTCGCGATCCTGGCCGCAATCAACCGGCGGCACGGAACCGGACTGGGCGCCCATATCGACATGGCCCTGCTCGATACCCAGGTAAGCGTCATGGCGAACCAGGCGCTGAACTGGATGACCTCGGGCACCGTGCCGCGCCGGGTCGGCAACGGCCACGCCAATCTGGTGCCCTATCAGGCCTTCCCGACCAGCGACGGCGATCTGGTCATCGCAGTGGGCAACGATGGCCAGTTCGCCAGCCTGTGCCGGGTGCTCGGCACCGGGCTTGATAATGATGCCCGCTTTGCCACCAATCCCGGCCGGGTCCGCAACCGCGAGGTCTTGCTCGCCGCGCTCGAAGCGCTGACCGCAACCTGGACCCGGCAGGAACTGGCCGACGCGCTCGAGGGGGCAGGCGTTCCGGCGGGTCCGATCAACGAACTCGACGATGTCTTCGCCAACCCGCAGGTCATCGCGCGGGGCATGGCGATCGCGCGCGACCAGCGCACCGGAGTCGCCAGTCCGATCGTGATCGATGGGGTGCGGATGGTTTCGGATATTGCAGCGCCCGGCGTCCCCGAAACGCTTGAGGAGCCATTGACCTCGTCCTGAGGCAAGCGTCTATCGGCTCGGCGGATTGAGGCGCTGGAACAGCTTGCCGCGTTCGCTATAAAGCACAAGGGCCAAGGTCAGCGAGCCGACCATGACCAGCGCAATCGCGAGCGGCCGCGGTGTGCCATCGTAAGCATACCCGATCAGGCCGCCCAGCCCCGCCCCCAGCACCAGCCGGAAGAATGCCTGAACCGATGCCGCCGCACCGGCAATATGCCCGAAAGCCTGCAAGGCAATTGCAGTGAAATTGACGAAGACGGTAATCAGCAGGCACATGTTGAGAGACATGAGGACGACAAACTGGACCAGGGTTTCGCCGGGAGCAGAGGCCAGGAGCAATTGTCCCACCGATGCCGCAAGGTGGCAGAAAATTGCGGCATGGCCGATCCGCCGGGTGCCGAAGCGCTCGACGATCGCCGAATTGACCAGGCTGGCCAGCGCCATGGTTGCCGCCATCGAGCCGAAGATCAGTGGATAGGCCGAGCCTGCGCCGAAATGTTCGCCAATCAGTTGTTGCGAACTGTTGATGAACCCGAAGTGCCCGCCAAAAATTAGCGACATGCCAATGACATAGCCGATCGACGCCCGGTTCCCGAGCACCGTTGCAACATTGCCCAGCAAGTTGCCCGAGCGCTCCGACTGCCGGTTCTGCTTCGGATTGGTTTCCTCCATTCTGAGCAGGAACCAGCCCGTCACCGCCAGCGCCAAAGCACCGATCACCAGGAAGATCGCCCGCCATCCCGCGAGCTCGAGAATCGCATAGCCAAGGCTGGGCGCGAAGGTCGGCACCGCCATGAACAGCATCGCCACCACTGCCTGCAGCTTGGCCATGCCGGCACCTTCATAGCGATCGCGGATGATCGCCAGCGGCAGCACCGTCAGCCCGGACGACGCGAAACCCAGTATGGCGCGCAGCGCCAGAAGCACATAGAAGTCACGCACCAGCGCCGACACCGCATTGACGGCCACGAACAACGCCATGTAGCCGAGCAGGACCGGCTTGCGCCCATAGCGATCGGAGATTGTTCCGGGTATCAGCGAACCCAATCCCGAACTGACCAGGAAAACGCTGATGATCAACTGGCGCTGGTTCGACTGGGCAACCTCAAAATCGGCAGCGATGTGTCCGAGAGCCGGCAGCAGCGAGGTGAAGGCCAGCGACTGGAGCGCCTGTATCATCGCCATCATGGCGATGAATTCACGCCGGCCTAAGCCGGATTCCGTCGCGGAACTTTGAAGGTTCGCCAAACCATGCTCTCCTGAAGCTGCCACAGGGCCGGATCGAACCCGCAACACACTGTCAGGAGTTAAGGAAGGCGCCGCCCTTATTGTGCAACGCATTACGCATATCGATACAAAGGGTCAAGCTGGGCCTGGCCAACCGATCGCTTCGCTTGCTTGCCGCGCCCGCTCCAAAATTCGTCCGATCTTTGCCTTGCTAAAATAGGTCTTGTCCTGTGAACGGGCAAGAACGCTCATTGTCACGACTAGCCGATGTTGCGAATCGAAAATCGGCACCGATACTGCGGCAAGACCTGGCACCACGGACCCATAGGTTCTTGCATATCCGAGTTTCCGAGCGGCCTCGATTTGCTCTGACAATTCCCCATCGTCGACAACAATCCCCTCGGCCCTCTCCCGCTCAACGCGATCGCGCGTTTGCGCAGGCGGACAATAGGTCAGGAAAAGGGTGCCGGTGGAGGAGCCTTGCAAAGGCAAGGTGGAACCAACATGCATTGACGTGAACAGGGGGATTCCGCCGTCGATCCAGCGAATTACCGTTGGTCCATAGTCGCCCCAGACACTGAGCAGCCCGGTCGTTTTCAACTCATCCAGCAGGTACTCGAGGTATCCGGTAGCGATGCGTACGGGGTCTAGCCTGGCCATAGCCGCCAGGCCCAGGCGTACAGCGAGCGTGCCAAGCGAATACCGCCCGCTGGACGCATTCTGTTCGACCATTCCGGTATTGACGAAGGCAAGCAAATAGCGATGCGCCTGACTGCGCGAAAGCCCCGAGCTGGACGCAACATCTCGAAGAAACGAACCACCTGGGTCCGCCTTCAACAGGGCAAGAAGGACCCTTGCCCCAATTTCTACGGACTGAATGGACTTCCTCTGACTGCCATTCTCGGTATCGACACTCGATTTCTCATCACTCTTTGATTCTAGTATGGCCAATTTTTCCACCCGCGTTTTCAGGAGACAATGCAATTCCCAGCAAACCTGCTGTATTAACATGCTGTCCGAACCACCCCCTTCGGAAAGATGCGAGCCTTGGCTCAATGGCCACGATAGGAGGCCAAACAGAGTCTTGCAACTAGCTTGGACGCCAACGCTGCCGCGTGCGTCGAGCTGGCTGACGTTCTCTCCTGATTGATACCGGCTACAGGTCGAGTCTCGCTCCCAAATTATTGCTGTTTTTTGGATGGCAACGTGTCTGGGGACCTGTCCCTAGACACGTTGGCCGACGATCTGAACCGCCCCGGGTTTGCCGGAGGCCCCAACTCCTGAAAAGGGGCCATCATGAGCGAGACGACGACCAAGTTTGCGCCCCGAGGTTGGCGAGCGGGCGGTGAGGATGATGATTGACCACGAGGACGAGCATTCGTGCCGATGGGCAGCGGCTACGTCGATCGCAGGCAACATCGGCTGCTTCAACCGATCGGAAATTTCCCGCCAGCTGAAGCCGAAGTACTATTCTACGCCATACTGGACGACGTCCCAATGGCTGCGCAACTCAAACCAACCGGCCTTCCGCAAACCCGAGACGATTCAATCTCGGTTGGGTCCTTCCCGCCCAGTTTCGAGTGTGGCCTCACTGTATTGTAGCCGTGGCTCCAGGCGGCGAGCACGAACCGCGCACGAGCGAGCAGAATGAATAACGCCTCATTGAAGCATTCATCCCGCAGGCGGCCGTTTTGAAGTTATCGACGAAGGCGGTCCGCATCGGCTTGTCGCGGGGAACGATTACGTTCGTCAGCTCACGGACAACCCACGCGCCAAACAGTGACGTGTCGGCTACGTGTGCCTGGTACTCCCGCTACTTCGGCAACAGGAGTTCGAGGAAATGTGCATCGGACCAACCGCTTTTCTTCCCCGCAGCTAGCCCCAGAATGTTTAGCCTGGCTTGTCTCACGATGGTGAGACGAAGTGAGGGAATGACATAGAGGCGCTGGTCGCCAGCACCCGCTGCCACAACCATGTCGGCGGGTAGGTCGGCGGCGTGTGCCGCGATGTCCGTCGAACGGGTAACGGGGGCGGTTGCCGCGGTCGCCTGCGGCAACCACCAGGTGAGGCCATAGGCGGGATTGGCCGCGCTGCCCCTGAACAGTTCGGCGAGCGCTGCCGCGTCGATGAGCTGCTTCCCCTCCTGCACGCCGCCGCGGCGGACGAATTCTCCGATCTTCGCCCACTCTTGGGAGGAAAGGGCGAGGCCTTGCGGCATGAGGGGCAAGCCGTCAGGTCCGCTCCGCCAATCGCCGATTTTGACGCCGATCGGATCAAGAATGCGTCGCTCGATATATTGGCGGGGATCGCTGTCGAGGCTTCTGGCGGCGAGCTTTCGGCGCATAATCTCGCCAAAGATCTGCATCGGAGCTGGACCATATTGGAACTTCGTACCCGGCGCGGCGGTAAGCGGCGCCTTCAAGGAGTCGAGATAGCCGGCGGGCCTACCGACGGTCGATGCCTGCCCGCCCGTCATCGCGAGCAGCTCGCGGATCGTGATCCTCGCTTTCACGGGATCGCTCCTCCATTCGGCGAGCGTGTCGGAAGCGGCCTCGTCGAGCGCAAGCAGCCCGTCCTGCACCGCGGCGGCCGCCATCAATCCCAAGAGGCTTTTCGTCCCCGACCAAAGCTCCTGAGGCGTCGCTACATCTTTCGATCGGCACCGCACCTCGCCGTTCTCAAGAACGAGCAGCGCCAGGCCGTCATGTTCGTTCGAATATGCAAGCGCCGCAGCGCAGCCGGGAAAGGGCGCGGACTCGGCATGAGACGCGGAAGGCCCCGCGCAGCCGGCAAGCAGGACGAGAATGGCGGTGATTGACTTCAAATCCGGCTCCCATCTTCCGCAGCTTGTTTTCGCAGTTATTATCGATAATAATGCAAATTGCAATCATCGTTTGCTCCCGCCTTGCGCCTGGCTAGGCTGGTGTCTGGAGCCGGAAACCCGAACGGATAAAAATGGCAGCGACGAACACCGAAGACGAAAGCGCACCGACGCAAGATCGCGTAATCGCGCGATTGCTGACCGACGATATCGTCCATTGGCGGATTCCTCCAGGATCTTGGCTGCGCGAACGGGAGATCGCCGACCGCTTCAACGTCAGCCACGCTCCGGTTCGCGAAGCCTTCCGCCACCTCGCTCGGATCGGGCTGGTCAAGGTGGTGCCGTGGCGCGGGACGCATGTTATCGACATCGACGAGCATGCCGCCAACGAGGTTTACGAACTCTGGAAATCGCTCTTCGGCGTTGTCTGCAGACTTGCCGCCGCTGAAATGACCGATCGTGACGGGAGAGAGCTGATGCATCGCCTCGTCGAATACAAGGATGTGACGCAACGGACGGAAAACACGTTCGAGCACATCAGGGTGTCGAACCGGATCGGCCGCTTCATTGCCAAGCGAAGCAATGCCCCGCTTGCTCTCGAGCTGCTCGACCGTGTCGCGTTGCTCGCGCGCTGGCAGCATAATGTCTACACCGACAGCTATATCGAATCCCATGGCAATGAAGCCGGACGCCGCTCTGCAGTGCTCTATGAGCAATTGTGTGGCCATATCGTCGCTCGGAATGGCGATGCTGCCGATGCGGCCGCGAGGGATCTGATTGGCGTGACGCAGAGCAGCTTCGGGCGGGCGCTCGAGGAGTACAAGGCGCGCCATGTGAAGCCGAAGGCGGGACGACGCCGGGCGAAGTCCCAGTGACCCGGGGTCGGACTGATCGCCGGTCCCTGCTGAAAGCGAGTCTCACAGCGCCGCTCGCCTTCCAAACCGCCCCGACCGCCACTTCGTCGAAGGACGAGTCGACATTCGGGCCAGCGAAACTCTTCGCCGATGTGAAGGCATATGCCGAGGCAGGCAACAAGCAGTCGGGGGGCGTTGGCGATCGCTGGACGGCAGATTGGACGGCGAGGCGACTCGCCAACGCAGGGTTTGCGATCGAACGCCAGATATTCGACGTTCCGTGGTTCGACGCGACGCATTGCGAACTGTGGCTGGGCGACCTCGCAGTTCCTTTGGTGGCGCAGCCGCTCGCATTGGCAACCGAAGCGCGGGGTCTCGTAGCTCCGCTACGACTCGCCGAGACGTCGGATCGCCTCGACGGGGCGATCGCAGTCGTTCGCCTGCCTTACCGCCGCTGGTCCAGCTTGCTCGACCGGGCTGCGCGCGAACCGCTCCCCGATGCGCTCGAACGTGGAGCGAGCGCCGTCATTCTCGTGACTACCGGACCGACCGGGGAAGCCCTGCTCCTCAACGTGCCGTCCGATAGACCGCTTTCGACAAAGCCGCTTGCACTCCTCGCCCCTGGCCGGGCAGAGCCCGTCGTCGAGGCGGCGCGTAACCATCGGGTGGCGCGCCTTATCCTGGCGGGGGACGGAGGCACTCGCCCGGCCGAGAATGTGATTGGCCGGCACGTCCGCGACGCTCGTCGCTGGCTCGTCGTCTCGACGCCGCGGTCGGGCTGGACCGATTGCGCTGGCGAGCGCGGTCCGGGAATCGCCATCTGGCTTGCGCTCGCGGAATGGATGCCGCGGGCTTTTGCCGATCACAGTCTGCTGTTCGTCTGCAACAGCGGTCACGAATATGAGAATCTCGGCGCCAGTCACATTGCCGAAAAGGTCGGCCCGGCACCGGCGGAAACCGCCTTCTGGCTCCACCTCGGTGCCAATGTCGCCGCCCGCGACTACCACGAAACGCCCAACCACCTGCTGCCGCTCCCGAGCGCCGATCCCTATCGCTTTCTCATGACGTCGACCGAATTCGTCGATCGGGCACGCCAGATTTTCAAGGGCCTTCCCGGACTCGAAATGGCTTATCCTTCAGGTGAAGGGACCGCGGGTGAACTCGCCGAGATCGTAAAGGCCGGCTATCCGCGCCATGCGGGGATATTTGGTGCACATCGACACCATCATGCAGCTACCGATAATTTGTCCGCCGTCGCCGCCGAGCCACTTGCCGCGACGGCGCGTGCGCTCCGTGACTTTCTGGCCGCAATCATACTGCATCAGCGCTGATCATCATCGACGGGAATGCGATCTTTCCGCCTTGACGGGTGCGCACGTTTGAGCAATATTATCGACAATATCATGCAATAAAAAACAAGGGAGAGATCGATGGGACGTCAGGCGCACCTGCTTTTGTGCACGGCCGCAATTTGGGTGGCCGCAACGGCGACGCCCGCATCCGCCCAAGAAGCAAATCAAGCGGTCCCTCCGTCCGACACGGCGGCAGAAACAGGCGACGATGGCGCGATCATCGTTACCGCGCGGCGCCGCGAAGAGAGGCTTTCCGACGTTCCAACCGCCGCGTCGGTAATCGATGGGACCTCGCTTGTTGATCGCGGTGGCGCGACGGGAAGCGGCGAACTGCTCGCGGACCAGCCGAGTATCCGTTTCAACAATCTGAACTCTTCAATCACCTCGGAAATCTCGATCCGCGCTTCATCTACAGCACGCGCCACAAACGGCGACCCGAGCGTCGGTCTCTATCGCAATGGCGCCTATATCGCGGGCGGTCCGGTCGGAGGCCGCAACTTTACCCGCCTCGACCTGCTAGACATCGACCGCGTCGAGTGTTGCGCGGCACTCAAGGGGCGCTTTACGGCCGCAACGCGGTCGGCGGCGCGATCAACATCATCTCCGCCGAGCCGGAGTTCGACCTCTCCGGCTGGGCCAGCGCGCGTTACGGCTTCGAAAACAACAGCTTCCAGATGCAAGGCGCGGCAAATGTGCCGCTGGGTGACGGCATCGCGATGCGGCTCAGCGGCGACCTCGTCGAGCAGGATAAGGGCTTTTTCTTCAACCCCGACAACGGCGTCTATTTCGACCGCCAGAAGGGACACGGCCTGCGCGGGCAGGTCCGCCTCAAACGCGGCCCCGTAGACGCGGTCATTACGGCGGAAACACAGCGACTGACGACGCCTTCCATCCACTACCAGATTTACATTCCGGCCGGTACGCCAGGATTTCCCGGCGGATACATCCAGGACCGCTTCAACTATCCCTGGAGCACCCCGCCGCGCGCGCGCCAGGATGTCGACGGGCTGCAGGCGGTAATCCGCGTCGATCTTGGCGGCGCCGATCTCACCTCGACGACTTCCTTCCGCAAGCGACACTCGGAATATGATCTCGACAACGACGCGATCAGTCCCGCCGAGTTGGCCCGCGCCCGTGCCGCGGGCCAGATCGGGCAGCTGACGCCTCTCGATCCCAACACTGCCTCCTATGTCGTCGACACGACCGACAACTTCTCGCAGGACATCCACGTCAGCGGCGCAAGCGACCGGCTGACATGGCTGATCGGCGGCGAGATGCTTCTTCTCGACAGCGACTTCTCGGTGACAACCACCCGCACGCCGACGCTGGCCAATCCCTCGACGGGAACGATCGCGCCCGCCCGCCTCCATTTCGAAAGCTATGCGGCTTACGGATCGCTTGGCTTCGACCTCACCGACAGCCTCAACATCACCGGCGAATTGCGTTATACCCATGACAGCCGCAGCATCACCGCACGCCTCTACGATCTCGGCACCGGGCTACCGGCAGGCGGACCGTCGAGGATCATCGACGACAGCATCACCGCGGACAATCTCTCGTACAACGCAACACTGTCGTACAAGCTGGCGCGCGAACTCCTCGCCTATGCGAAGGTCGGAAGCAGCTACCGCGCCGGCGGCTTCAATACCCGCCTTTCCGATCCACGCGCGCCGAGCCCCGTACAGGTGCTGTTCGGCAACGAGAATAGCACCTCTTACGAGGTCGGCTTCAAGGGCAGTCCGATGCGCCGGGGCTACTTCGCGATCGCGGGCTATTATACCAAGCTCGAGAATCTCATTGCCCAGGTGGATGACGGCTGCGCGCTCACCAATCCTGTGTGCCCGGTCGCGGCGGTCGCCTATCTCACGAATGCTGGCGACGCGGAAAGCTGGGGCATCGAGGCTGAATACAGCCAGGGTTTCGACCTTGGTGAGGGGAGCGGCCGCTTGGCACTCAGCGGTTCGCGCCAAGGTGGCACGGTCAAAAGCGGCCGCTACGACGGCCTCGATCTCGCGCAGGTGCCGGACTGGCTCGCGTCGGCGAACCTCAACCTCCGCTATCCGGTCACAAGCAATGTCTCGCTCACGAGCAACATTCTCGTGAGCGGGCAGTGGGGCGGCAAGCAGGAGTTGACCAGAACCTCGGTCGATCTTGACAACTATGTGCTCGTCAACCTGCGTGTCGGGGTCGAGTTCGACCGGGTCAGCATCAGCGCCTTCGCCAACAATCTCTTCGATAAGCTGTACTTTGTGGCGCAGGCGCCGACGATCAATCGGTACAGCCAGCCGCGCGTGATCGGCGTCGAGGGGCGCATCACGTTCTAGCCCCCTGCACCGGAGAAGGTTTGAGACCGCTGCCGAGAAAGGAAAGTGCCCATGCGACGGGTTCGGATGTTGGGGATGCTTGCCGCAACCGGACTCCTTGGATCGGCTTCCGCCTTCGCGGCGGATGCGGAGCCGACGGTCAAACTCGCGCAGGGACGCCTCGTGGGAGCACGCGAAGCGGGGGTGGAGCGCTTCCTTGACATTCCGTTCGCGGCGGCGCCCACCGGAGCGCTGCGTTGGCGGCCGCCGCAGGCTCCGCTTCGATGGCGGGGCGTGCGGGACGCGACTTCACCCGGGCCCGCCTGCCCGCAGACGGTCCGCCCGGCGCTCGTCGCGGGCGGCGTCGCCGATCGGCAGTCCGAGGACTGCCTCCAGCTCAATATCTGGCGCCCCGCCGGGGCGAGCCGGCTCCCTGTCATGGTCTGGGTCCACGGCGGCGCCCATGTGATCGGCTCGGGAACCTTTCCCGCCTTCGACGGGATCGGCTTCGCTCGGCAAGGCGTCATTCTCGTCACGATCAACTATCGTCTCGGCGCGCTTGGTTATTTTGCGCATCCGGCCCTCACGGCGGAAGCCTCGCCCGGCGAGGCGCTCGCAAACTACGGACTGATGGACCAGATTGCCGCGCTGCGCTGGGTACAGCGCAACATCGCGGCTTTCGGCGGGGATCCGCGCAAGGTCACGCTCTTCGGCGAATCCGCCGGCGCGATCAGTGTCACGACGATCCTCGCACAGCCGGCCGCGAAGGGTCTTTTCGCGCGCGCCATCGTCCAGTCCGGGGTCAACCTTTTCGATCCGCGGCCGCTGGCCGCTGAAGAGACGCTCTGCCGCGCGCTGGCGGTTCGGGCGGGAGCAGGGGCAGATGCCTCGGCGAGCGCTCTGCGCGCGCTTCCCGTTGCTTCGGTCGTCGCAGCAAGCGAGGCGCGAGGTCAGGGCGCGATGGCCGGACCCGTGCTGGACGGGAGGATGGTGCGCGAGTCGCCCTGGCGGACGCTTATGCGCTCGGAACCGATCGATGTTCCCTTGCTCATTGGCGCCAACAGCAATGAGGCGAGCGTGATCCTCGCCATGGGCGTGCCGCCTGCCACAGCTCTGACCTATCTCGGATCCGATCAGGCCGCGGGTCGCAAGGCTTATGGTGCAGGACTCCCTGAAACCGAACTTGCCCGTCAGGTCCTGGGAGACGCGTGGTTCGTCGCTCCGGCGCGCTGGCTTGCAGCGCGCACCGCGCGAGGCGCCCCGTCCTATCTTTACCATTTCGATTATGTCGCAACGGCCCGGCGCGACCGCGCCAAGGGCGCCGGCCATGGGTCGGAAATTCCTTATCTGTTCGGAACGCTGGATTATTTCGCATCGCTCGCCGGCCCGATCGATGACGAAGACCGGCAATTCGGCACCTCCCTCTCGGCTTGTTGGGTAGCTTTCGCGAAGGGTGGCGCGCCGGCCTGCCCGCTCATCACTGACTGGCCCCGTTACACCGAAACAGACGACGCGCTCGCGCTGCTTCGCCCACGGTCCGCCGTGGCGGTGGGCTTCCGCAAACCGCAGTTAGACCATCTGCTCGAAGTTCACGCCGCAAGCAGCGGCACCAGGCCCTGATCCGACCAGTCCCCCCGTTCCGATGATGTGCAACGTAGCTGGAAATAAGAAATGGCAGAACAACCGAAATGGCTGTGGCGCGCCGATGACATGGGAGATCAGGGATGCGAGTGGGCGCGGCCGACGGTCCAGCTCTCCCAATGCGCGTACGACAAGAGTGTTCGCGGTATTCGCAGCACCTACGGCTGCTGCCAGCCTCACCGCGCTCGTCGGCGCCTTTCCAGCGATTGGACCGAGCTGGCGCCAACAGGGCGGTCCGGAAGCGGATAATCGCTCACATTCATGAACGACTTTAGCTCAAACTGACGGAGTTGGAGCGGAACACGTAACAGGCCGCTGATCGAGCGTAGTTGCATTTCACTATGATGATTGGGACCCAAAGCTGCCGAACGAATTAATAAGTCAGTATTCGGCACGCGTCCTAAAGGAAATTCGTACCCGAATGGTCTTCGAACAGCTCAGCTGAACGCACATAGCCCAGCAACACCTCGACCTTCTTGTGCCGCGACACCTCCTGAATCTTGGCCAGCGAGGCCCCTGCCCGCGCCGCTTCGGTCAAAAACCCCGCCCTGAGCGAATGTCCCCCAACGCTCTCCGGATCGAGCCCCGCTCTGCCCGCGTGCTTCTGCACCAGCCGCGCCACCGACCTATCGGACATCGCCATGTCGACCATGCGCCCCTGCGGATCGATCCGCCAGAACAGCGGGCCCGGCGTTGTCCCCCGCACCGCCAGCCAAGCCTGGAGCCGCGCCACCGGCTTCAAAGACTTGCCCACCGGCACAGCGATCACCTGCCCCTTGCCCTCCTGGTCGGTCTTGGAGTGGCGAATGGTGAGCCGCAGTCCCTCGGGCACGAACTCCACATCGCGCAGTTCCAGTCCAACCAGCTCCGACCGCCGCAGTGCCGCTGCCAGCCCCAGCGCCAGCACCGCGCGGTCGCGGATCGAACGAGTCCCCTCGCCTTCGGCCGACGCAATCATTTCCGCCAATTTCTTGGCCGTAACCGCCGCCTTCTTTCGCGACGGCCTTGCACGCTGGTCGCGACGGATACCCGCGAGCGTGTCGCCAATGACCATTCGCTCGTCACGAAGCGTCGGCACGACCTGCCCCTCCTGCCGGTGCTTCCACCCGATCGCGGCCAGGTGTCGCCCAATCGTGCTCTCAGCCTTGCCCGCCATGGCCAGCGCGGCGAGGTATGTCGCCACCGCCTCGGGCCGCGCCGGCAGCGGCTCGAGCCCACGTTCGTCGCACCAGCCCTCGAACTGGTTCCAATCGCTGGTGTAGGCGCGGATGGTGTTGGCAGCCTTCGCCTGGCCGCGGTAGGATCGGGCGGCCGCAATCTCGTCGCCCAACATCTTCGCTGCTGCCGTGATTTCGGGGGAGGGTGCCGTCGCGGTGGAGTTCAGCGCGATCAAGGCGCTGCTTGCGGTGGAACCCTCGCTGCCATCGGCCATCTTCCGCCCTTCCCTGCCGCAAATCCCGCTGTGACGTACCCCTCTTTCCACTGTCCGTGAAGCGACATTATCGGACAGTGAATGGAACTCGGCGCATTCCCATCGTTTATCCGCTCAGCGCTGCACCTTGAGCGTCAGTCGCTCCGCGCGATCACGAATGGTGCCGGGCAAGTCGCCAAGAAGCACTGGATCGTCAACTCCGGGCACAGCCAAGCCTCCGTCGATCGCCGTCGCGATGCGCCCCGCCAGTTCTACCGCGCGGCGACGCAGAAAAGGCAGACCTAGTCCGCCCTCTTCGGCAAAGCGTGCAAAGCTGTCAGCGTCGACATCCTCGAGTGCAGATGCGCGTCCAAAGCGCATGGCAAGCCTGGCCGAAAGTTCCGGCCATTGATGGGTCGCCACCAGATCATAAAGCGGCGCCAGCACGACCTCTCCGGTACCATGCCGCAGGAGGCTGAAGTTCTTGGCGTGGGCGTCGGCATTGCCGACGATCAGGTTGAACAGCGCCGCATCGGCGAGCTTGAGAACCTCGCGCGCCGGGCGAGTGGTCACCGCGCGTAACAGCGCAAAGCTGTCGCGGAAGGTCGGCCCCCCTTCACTCGCATACTTTCGGTGGGAGGGCACACCGAGCGCCTGCGCGAAATCCTCCTGGTGCAGGCGGATCGTCTGGCCGTCCCGCTTCACCCGATCATAGCGACTGACCAGCAGATAGGGCCGTCCAGCGACGATACGCCATTCCGCCATGGCGGCGTCCAGTCCGGCCGCACGCGCCAGGGCAAGGCAAAAGGCTTCGTTGGCGGCAAGGCCCGGAAACCGTTCCGGCTCGGGCTTGATGAGATGGGTCGACGGCTCGCCGATCCGTGGCACCGCGATCGCTCCATCCCGCAGCACGACCGGCAACTTGCCCTGCGCACCGGCAAGGCTCAAGCGTGCGCCTCCTTCTCCTGCGAGCATCGGCACGCCGGGCAGCCGATCGAGCAGTGCAGCAAGGCCTGCATCCCCCAGCGCCGGAGCAGCGTCCCCGACCGGCTCGTCCGGGGGCGGTTCTCCGGACGGCAGGAAGGCGAGCGCGCCGGCGACGTCGCCCCCCAGCGCGGCGAGTAGCCTGAAAGGGTTGTCCGGCGAGACGCCGAGCGCACGAGCGACGGCGGTTCGCTGGCTTTCCTCGGGCAGCAACCCGCCAAACACCGCCCTGCACAGCGCGTCGTCGAACGGGGCCGCTTGCTTTGGCAGGGCGTGCGACAGCGGTCCGGCATCGCGATCGGCCAGCCAATCCGGCGCGTAGGTGAAGTGCATCGCACCGCTGCGGTCGAGTGCTAATTCGCCAGCAATATGGCGATCCGACCAGACGACTAGGCGATCCAGGATGTCGCGGCGAACGTCCCTGGTCATGCCGACTGGCCTGCGATCATATCAGCACCTGGCCGCCGGATCTGCAGGTCACAGCCGAGCGCAGCAAGAACGGCAATGACCTTGCCGATCTGCGCGGTCGGCTTTCCACGCTCAAGTTCGACGATGAAACGCAGGCCAACTCCGCTGGCTGCAGCCAGTTCATCCTGACGCAGTCCCAGGTGCTTGCGTTCCTGACGTACGATCTCGCCAATCTTAGCAGTGTCGAGCATATGAAATTCACTTTCCCGATCGGGAAATATTTTCTCCATTTGACAATTGCAAGCCCCAATTTTCCCCATCGGGATATTTGCGAGCAATGTGATCGATATGCCCCGGAATTTTCCCGGCCGGGAAATATCTCTACCGTCAAGGAGATATGTCCCGAACCTCAACCTTCGCGCAATCATCGCAGCTGTCACGAACGGGAGGACCCATCCACAATTCGTGGCCCATCAACCCTTGCCAACATCTCCAAGCCGCCGCCTAGCTTAGAGACAAGCTGAGGTAAGAATCATGAACTGGCATGCACGCCGCGAAGGCTGGAACGCGCAGAGCGAGGACGCTCGCGACGATGGCGACGTCGACTATTCGCGCGTAATCCACTCCGCCTCATTCCGCCGCCTCCAGGGCAAGACCCAGATCCTCAACCTGGGCGATAGCGATTTCTACCGCACCCGCCTCACCCATTCGCTCGAGGTCGCGCAGATCGCGGGAGGAATTGCGCGCCAGCTTGAAAAGTCGTTCCCCGACCATCCCGCCAGTTCCATACTACCCGATCGCGGCACGATCCATTCGATCGGCTGCACGCATGATTTCGGGCACCCGCCCTTCGGCCACGGCGGCGAAATCGCCCTCAACTACTGCATGCGCGACGCCGACGGGTTCGAAGGCAATGGCCAGACATTACGCATCTTGGGCCGCCTCGAGACCTTTTCCGCCGGTGCGGGCGCCAACCTCACCCGCCGCACGATGCTCGGCGTGCTCAAGTACCCGGTCGCCTTTACCCGCGTGGCGAACCCTGAACTCACCCCTGCCCTGCTCGCAGGCCCCAGCACGATCAAGGTGCTAGACGGGCGCGCGTGCAAGCCGCCCAAGTGTTACCACGACAGCGAGCAGGACGTGGTTGACTGGATCCTTGAAACGCTCAGCGATGCGGATCGCGACGCTTTCCAGGCATTCACGCCGCAGGCGGGCAAGCATGGCAAGGCGCAGCACAAGTCGCTCGACTGCGCGATCATGGATGCGGCCGACGACATCGCCTACGGCGTCCACGACCTCGAGGACGCGATCGCGCTCGATCTCGTCACGCGCGAGGGCTTTGCCGCCGCAGTTCAGGACAAGTGCCCGACCTTCCTCGATGCGCTCAAAGCCAAATATCCGGGCGAGAGCGCAAACGACGTGTTTTCGCACCTGCTCGACGGGCTGTTTGGCGGCGAGGCGTCGCGCAAGCGCTTCATCGGCCGGCTGGTGCACCATTTCCTGACCGCGGTCGAATATGTCGAACTCGATGCTTTTGCCGAGCCGCTGCTGCGCTACCGCGTGCGGGTCCGCGACGGCGAGCGCCAGTTTCTCGATGTGCTGCAGGCATTCGTGGTCGACGAGGTCATCACCTCGCCCGCGGTCCAGCACCTCGAATTCAAGGGCCAGGGCATGGTCGTCGCCGTGTTCGAGGCGATGCAGGCCGATCCAGCACGCCTCCTGCCGCGCGAGGAATTGCGCAAATTCGAGGCCGCGCATGGCGATGTGCGGGTCATCTGCGACTATGTCGCGGCGATGACCGACACGCACCTGCTCAAGACCTACGAGCGCCTGTTCTCGCCGCGCATGGGATCGGTGTTCGACCGGCTCTAAGTGCGAACACCGGTGGTTTCCTCTCCCAAGCTTTTCAAAGGCATGGTATCTTCCTACTTGAGGAAGGTGACCAATGCGCAAACATGCGCCAGCTTGGCAAAGTGAACTTGCACAAAGCGGTGGTGTCGATGATTGCGGCATCCATGCGCGCAAGCTCATGGACGATCTCGATGAACAGTTTGAAGCGTCAGACGGCGATGACACGCCGGGCTGGGGACAGCTTCTGACATTCCTCTGCGCGTCAGCGCTCTTCGTCGTTGTGGTGCTTACCTGGAAGTCAGGCTCTTAATTCTCGCGGTCCTCAAACCACTCTGCGTTGGTTCGATGAGCGTGTTCCTCATACAGACCTTGGGTGCCTTGCAAGGCCTGATCGTGCTCATTCTGTCGGTTGCGTTGGGCGTGATCGAGTTCGGTCGCGCCCTGCTGCAATTCCCTGGCCACACCATGCTCGGCGGGATGCGTTGATTGCGCAGGCAAGGTCGGCTGACGCCCCATAACCAAAGCACGCGGGCGCTCCATGGTCAGCCGGACCGGACCATCGACCGCGCCCATGGCGACGGTCGGATCGACCAGATGTGACTGCACGGTCTCGACCTCGCTGCGAACGTAGTCCTCGAGAATCTTGCCCACCACCAGATCGCGCGCGGCGCGTTGGGACGGTGAAGGCGTGGTGTCGAGCAAAGAGGGCGCACCAAGACCGCGATAGGGGCCGCTGGCCAGTTCGTAGTAGCGGCTGGCCACGTATTGCGACATGTCCTCGCTTAGCTGGTAGCCGTGCGTTTCGCTGTAGGAGGCAATGTCCTCGAGGCGCCTGCCGACCTCATCCATGCGCGATGCCTGGTCCTCCAGCGCACGAGCATGTTCGTAATAGCGCTCCGATGCATTACGCGCCTCCGTAAAGGTTTCGCTCCGGCTGAAATCCCCGCTCCGCGCATAAGTACCATCGCTGCTGGAAACGTCGCGGCCTCCAGTATGGTCCTCACGATAATGTTCACTCTGACTTTCCGAATTACCATCGCTACGAGCCCTGTTCGAACCGCTATCAAATACGACGCTATCCTGCGCATTGATTCCATAACCGCCCGTCAGGTTTGCTGCACCTCCACCAAGGCGTTTTGCAGATCCCCCGCGTCCTCCGCCCCCACCAAGGCTCGTTCCCAAATTCCAGTTCGTCGCAGTACCCACTGAATAATTATCGCGAGCCCCCTCGCTGGCCGAGGTCGTGTCGCTGATGGTGCGACTGCTGGAATTCTGACTACCTTCCGCGCGCGAGCGCCGGTCGTATTCAGAAATCGAAGTGCCCTGCTGGCTGCCACTCGATGACTCGCTGCCCGCGCCCGAGCGCGTGCCGCTCGATGTGCCATGACTCAGCCGCTCACCTTGCCGCCAGCTTTCGCTGGCAGCTTCGCGCAACTGGTTTGCCCGGCTATGGTAATCCGAGGCCGACTTGCGCAGTTCGCCCAAAAAGCCCTCGCTGACCGTCGGCTTGAAACCATAGGCGCTGATTCCGCGCGCCACGTTTTCAATGCGCGTGCCGTCCGCGGTCCAGCCACTCGTCGTACCGTTGTCGTTGACGTAGCTCGTATAACCGAACCCGCCCGTGAAATTGGGCGCGGTGTTCCACTGGTCGCGCTGCACCGTGTTCGAGGTCAGGTTCTGGTAGCTGACATTGCCATAGGCGTAGTTGCCGGTGGTGCGCTCGGTCGCGGCCTGCTCGGCGGCGTTCTGCGCGGGCGCCAGCATCGAAGTCGCGTTAGTGGCGACCGCCATCGCGCCGCGCGCCATGCCAGCGGCAAGGAACGGCACCGACATCATCAGGAACCCCGCGATCGTCGCGGTATCGGCGCTGACCGCGTCGATCCCCTCCATGCCCGCCATGGTCATGCCGCCGGGCGAAGCTGCGTTCATCGCCGCGATCGTCCGGTCCATCACGAACATGTGCAGCACGACGTAGAGCGGTCCCCAGGCCGCAAGGTAGAAGAACCCTGTCACGTAGCCGCGCAAGGCCGACGGGCCCGTCTGCGGCATCAGGAACAGCGGGAAGATCACGGGGAACATCGCGTAGAACACGACGGTGAGCACGATATTGAGCAGTGGCACCCAGGTCATCGCCTGCTGCCCGATCGAGGTATAGGTGTTGCGCGCCTGTGCATCGGCGCGCAGCATCGCGAAGGTATCGCCGTCCGCCGCATCGAGATTGGCGCGCGCCTCGAGGAAAGCATCGACCAGCGAGCGCTGCTGGAAGATCACGTTGGCATTCTGCGCTGTCCCGTGGAACGCGCGCGATACCACCGGCAGGTCGGCGACGAGCTTGGCCTTGGCTGCACTGGCGGCAAGGTTTGGGAAAACGGTCGGCGCGAACTTCGTCAGCGCATTGTCGGTCGCCGCCGGAATGTCGACGTTGCGCAAGGTGGTGTAGGCGGCGGCACAGGTGCGGATTTCACTGCCACCGCCGTCGGCCGGCGCCTTTAGCCATTTCATGGCGCGCGCGGGCGAGCCCGGGCCCATGTCGACGAGCAGGTTGGTCGAGTTCGCGATTCCGTCGGTGGTCTTGAAGCCGAGCAGGATGTCGTAGAACAGGCATTGCCGGAAATACTCCTCGACATTGGCGCGCACGCGCGGGTCGCGGAAGGCAAACTGACGCGTCTTGTCGTAGAGCCGCGCGCCATAGAGCATGCCGTTGGTCGAGAGCCGCAACTGGTTCGGCATGACAAAGACGGTCTCGGCGCGCCGCGTAAGCCAGTCGCCGATCTGGCTCGACAGGGAAGCGAGCGCGGCAAGGCCGATCGGTACGTTGTCGACCGTAGCAGGCGCGAGGCTGGGATTGATGCGGTCGGTAACCTTCACGCTCGTCGTCGGCACGATCATGCACATGTAGATGACGGTTGCCGAGAGGAACCAGTTGAACCACACGCGCCAGTTGAGCGTGAAGGCGACGACGAGCAACGCATAGGCCAGCCCCATCACCATCACGACCTGGATCAGCGAACGAAAGCCCCCGCCCCCGCACCAGGCTGCAACCGCATTGAGCACGTTGACCATGCTCTCGCCGCCGCCAATGGTGAAGATCTCGAGCATGGCGCGGCCCCTCTACTGAAGCCCCTGCGCCGACAGGCCGCGCGAAAAATCAAGCGCTGCCGAAACCTGCGGCGAGAGCGAATTGCGCAAGGTGCGCTCAAGGAACACGGTGCGATCGAGCACCATCTGCATACGCGTCAACCGGGCATTGAGCCCGTTGCTCTCGCTGTCCATTGCTTGCGAAACGGAGCGCAACTGCTCGCGCCACTGCCCCAGCGTCTCGGCATCGGCGTTGTGGAAGCTCGCCTGGCCCTGGTTTACGAGGTTGTAGAACTGGCGGATGAGCGTCTCGAGCATGTCGACGCCGACGATCTCGGCAAGGTTGTCCATGTCCGAGGGCGACATGCCGCCCAGCTGCGCGGCGGCATTGACGGTGACAATCTTGTAGAGCGGGATGCTGGTCGCCCCCAACAACCCGATTTCCTGCGCATTGAGCGCGGCATTGCTGCGGACTTTGGCGTTCATGCTCTCGATCAGCGCGCGGATACGCGGCTTCAGCGCCTGCGCCGAACCGATCGACAACGTACCGAGGCTGGGATTGAGGCATTTGTCGGCGCTGTCGCAGCGCAGGACCTTTGCGCCACTGCCGCCATCGAGCAGCGCGGTCAGTATCGCCCGGTCGCCCTGTCCCAGGTAGCGATAAGAGGGGTTGCCCGCATCGCTGTCAGCCTTGACGTAGATGACGGTGCCGACCAGCGTCATCAGGTACTCGCGAAAATCCTGGTCGAACGAGGGATAGCTCTTTTTCAGCATGTCCCAGGTGTAGTTGTAGGAATCGGCCGGGATCGTCGGATCGCTGTTGGCGGCGAGCGTCGAGCTGCGCTCGCCCCCTTCGTTGCACTCGTGGCGCGACTTGGCCCAGTCCGAGAAGATCCCCTGGCTATTGCCAATGTACTTGCAGATCTCGGCCTCACGCCCGGCCTGCTTGCCCCAGAGCCCGGCCACGAGATTCTGCGCCATCTCGCATGAGTTCATGTTGAACTGATTGAGCTGCTGGACCTTCTGCGAAAGGTCTTCAAGCGTCGAGGCGATCTGCGGGCTGATCGACTTGATCGCCAGCATGAACGCAAAGCCCAGCGCGTTGCTCGCCGTGGCTTTCAGCAGCGCGATCAGCTCATCCGAATTGATGAAGGAGAAGCTACCACCAAAGAGGTCGATGCCGCCGCAGCCCGCTTTCACATTGGGCAGTTGCAGGTTGACGGGATTGACCGACTCCTGCGGGAACCGCGTCCACAGGCTTCCGCCGGTGTAGTAACCCGCCGACTGGCCCTGGTAGGCCGAAGGCCCGGTGACGTTGGCGGAACCGCCCATCTGGTTGAAGAAGTTGTTGAGCTCGGCATTGACCCCGGCCTGCGCTGGCGCGGCGAGCGCGAGATTGAGCGCGAGCAGCAGCATTAGGCCGCGCATGGCGCGGGTGAGCGCGCGCGCCATCAGTAATCGCTCCCCGGCTCGATGCGCGTCAGCGTGAAGATCCGCTGCATGACCTCGTCGGCCGACATTACCCCGTAGCCGATCGGCACCGGATGGTGCGTCAGCGTGTCGAACAGCACGAGCGCCGGCACCTGGTTTCCGGTCAGGCCCATTTTCTCATACTGGCCGGTGTTGACCACGAAGTCGGGGAAGGCGCTCGAGCGGCCGCCGTCCATCGAGACCGGCAGCACCGAGAGTGCATACTGGTCGGACAGGCTTTTCAAGATCGGCGCGAAGACATCGCACGCGCCGCAGGACGAGGAATAGAAGTAATAGACCCCATAGCGGGCCGCGAGGCTCGCCATTGTCGCGGCGCGGTCGTTCTTGCGCCCCTCCAGCCAGGTTTTCTTGCCGAGCGTGTTGATCGGGCGCTGCAGGGTGTAGTCGAGATCGGGGTTCTGCCAGACCGACCGGCTCCACACATCGGCGAAGAGCGAAGCGCGGTTCAGCTGCTCGCGCTGGAATTTCATATAGGCGGTCACGTTGGCGCTGGTCGGCTCAAGAATGGCCCGGGCTTTCAGTTCATCGAGCTGGTGGGCAATCGCCTGCATCCGGGCGGCTGCCGGGACCGGATCGGGCGCGGTCGCCGCCGTATCGGGCCTGGGCGCGTCGCAGTAGAACCAGGTGCCAAGGCGGCGCTCGGCGCAATAGAAGGCATCGCCTTGCGGGATCGGCCCTGCGCGCGCTTCGGTGTCATGCGGCTCTGCGTCGCGCGCCTCGGACTGGGCCAGCGCGGCCGGCGCTGCCATGCAATGCGCGAGCACGAGGCCGGCAAGAACAAGGCGGAGGCTGTGGCGATGCGCTTTGTGCATGAGCTGTCTCCTCATGGACGGTCTCACTATGGGTTGGGCGGGGGCGTCCCGCCGTGGAGCTGGTAGTATTGGCGGATGCGGTCCTGGATCGCGGCGCTCGCGGCCACCTCGTCGGGCAGCTTCGCCGCCTCTGTGAACTCGGCGTAGACTTCGCTGAAATCCATCTTGCCGAGATCAAGCCGCTGGAACTCGGTCGCGCTGAACCCCGAACAGTCGGGGTGCTTGGCGCTCCCCCAGCCCTTGCCCAGCTGCGTCCGCCCCTGTTCCTGCAAGATGCGCGAAAGCTTGCTCGGGAAGCAGCAGTAGGACTTGCGCTTGGTCGTGCAGACGAAGAACACCTTCTGCGAGCAATAGGTGCCGACATAGTGGCACAGGCCCATGCGGTCCTTGACGTCGAGAAGCTTCTCCTCCGACGAGCACAGGAACTGGGTGAGGAAGGGCGTTGCGAGCGCGGCGATGGCCGCGGGGCCGCCCGCGATCGCTGCCGCGCCCGCCGACGTCGTCAGCAGCCCCGACGTCTTCCCCGCGCAGCAGTTGACGAGGCCAAAGATCGGGCGGTGGCATCCGGTCTTCTCCCCCTTGAACAGCGAGAGATCTGCAGGATCGAACTGGTCGTGCACGTCGCCCATGGCGTGAACCGCTACGAGCGCATCGCGGAACTCGGTCGATGCTTCGCGCTGGATCGTGCTGCACTCGCCATTGAGGCAGTAGAGATCGGAGCCGCAGAGCGATGCCGCACCACCCTGCGTGCCCGCATCGGCGGTGCAGCGGTAGACCTCGTCCTTGACCTGGCAGTCGCCGACCCGGGGATCATCGAGACATTCCTCGTGGTCGAAGCTGCACCCCGATTTGGCCTTCAGCACGGTGCAGTCGTTGGCCTGCTCGATGCTGCCGCAGCTATAGTCGCGCCGCCACTTCCAGCAGCTCTGCGTGATCGACACGCCATCGATCATGCGGGTTTGCGGATCGCTGTCGATGCAGGTTTCGGCCTCGAGCGTGCAGGTGCCGTCAGCGGTCAGGGCTGCGCACGCGGTTTCATCGCGGGTCGTCACGACTTCGGTCACGGTGTGCGGCGTAGGCGCGGGAAGCCCCGCGACCGGCGTCGTGCAGGCGAGCGTCTCGGTGGTGACGGTCTCGGGTTCGGCGCAGTGGTCGGGATCACCCTGCAGGCAGATCTGCTTGGTGGTATGCGTGACGACCCGGCACTGGCCCTGCCTTAGCGGCTGATCGAACGGCGCGCAGCCGTCGCTGGGCCAATCGTCGCAGGTGTATTCGTAGACGACACGCGTCTGCGTGGTTGGAACGAGCGCAACATCGCAACTGGCGCTCGACGTGGTCAACTTGGCGCCCATGTTGCAGCTCTCGTAATAGGTGACGCTGCTTGTGCCGCTACCTGGCAAGGGCTGGCACTTGCCCTTGGCGCCATCGATCCCCTCGCCCGCGCCCACATAGCTGTCAGGCGCGGCCTCGATCGCCTTGCCCCGCGTCATATCGATCGTCGCGGGATCGTAGGTGGGACGGCGGGGGTCGATGGCGACCTGGTATGCGCTCGAATTTCGGGCCGCGGTCGCCCCCTCACTGGCCAGCGCATCGGGATTGTCGACGAGCGCCCCTTGCGGAAAATCGGTGCCGCCAAATCCTGGCACACCGCGCGCGGCCGCGTCGCTTTCGACGTTGGCGCCGGCCTGGGACTGAACCTGCCGGCCGAGCGCCTCGCCATCGGCTCTGGCCGTCGCGTTCCTGCTCGATTGCGCCAGCGCAGCGCCCATCGTCGCGGTAAGTGCAAGCGACGCCACCCCGGCGACGATGCGTCCGATGGGCCCACGGCGGATCACGGGGCCTGCTCCAAACGCGCGAGGGCTGCGTGCGCAACCGGCGCGCCGGGACCATCGGCCGCGGCCATGGTCTCGAGCGCGAAGCGCGTGGTGACGTTGCCTGAAAGACGGTCGAAGGGCGGCACCGCCGAAGTGCAGGTCAGGCTGTCGCAGGGCACGTAGTCGCTGGCGACCGCAACGTAGGTCGGGACGGCATCGATCGCGAACGCCCGGAACAGCCGGGGATCGATCAGAACGCTCGCCGCCTGGTTCGGCGCGACAAGACGGCGCATCGCGCCTGCAAAGCGCATCGGATTGCCCGCGGGAAAGCCGCGAAACACAATCACGCCGCCGGCTTGGCTGACATCGCCGATCATGCGCTTGAGCGAGGCTTCGGGCATCGACAGGCTGGCAAAGCCGACCAGCATCGGCCCGCTGCGCGGAGCAACCAGGTTGCCCTGCGCACCGGCAAGCATCGCGTCGAAGTCGAAGGGGCCGTTGGAGCCGGTTGATTGCGGCAGCCTTGCCTGGCGCAGGTTGGCATCGGCCCCTGCGGCGACCGCGCTGGCTCTATCCTGCTCGGTGGTCGATCGTGCAAGTGCGCCGGCAACCAGGGCCTCGGCGCTGCCTTCCGCGGCTGTGCGCTGCACCTCGATCCGGTCGAGATCGATCCCGCCCGGGGCGGTCTGGGCAAGCCCTGCGCTGACGCCGCCGATCGTGAGCAAACCAAGCGCGACGATGAGATGCCGGTTCATGCGCTGTTCCCCATCACATGACGCAACAGTTGCGCTTGCGCCATACGAGGAAGCCCATGTCCTCGCCGACCACGGGATAGACCCGCCCCGAATGGGGCAGGATCGTGCTCGCCCCCACCGGCGAACAGGCCTCGCGGCCCGAGACCATCGGCGCGGGATTGACCATCTGCAGCCGGTACTGCTGCTTCTTGAGCACCGGCATCGGGTACTTGCCGCACAGGCCCTTCGACCCCATCGTGCCCCAGGCCAGGGCTTCGCGGTGCATCTTGTAGAGCATGTGCTCGGCCGCGAGGCGGCCCGACTGCTCCATCCCGACATTGGCACCGATGTTGCCGTTCATCGGATACATCGAGCCGTTGCAGCCCGCGCACCAGAACAGCTGGTCGAGCGGCAGGCGCGTGGTCGCCGCGACGCAATCGGCCGCGCAGGCCGCCTGCGCGATCGCGCTCGAAAACAGCGCCGCCTCCGGGTTGAGGATTGTCGTCAGCGCATCGTCCTGCCAGGTCGGATCGAGTTCGGTGACATAGGCGATGTCGAAACTCGATTTTTCAAAGCACAGGAAATCGGTAAGGATCTCGAGCCAATAGAGCAGCGGATAGACATAGTAGTGGACGTGGTACTTGGCGGTGTTCTGCCCACGCCCGCCGATCTGCGAGCCCTGGCTCACATAGCCGTTGCCCACAGCGAAACCGGGATTGAGCCTGGTCCCGCCAAGGTTCGGAAAACAGAACGGCTTTGTCGTGACATCGATCAGCCGCACCGGCTCCCAGAAGCCCATCGTCACGCCGATCCGCGGGATCGGCGAGCCACACGCACAGAGCGGAAAATCCGGGTTGTCGGTGTCAGCCCGCGACGATCCCCAGATCTTCATCGACCCGACCGACAACGGAAACAGGCAGCCCCAGCACACGTCGGTGACGGGATTGATGAAACTCCCCGTACAGCGCGACGGTACTTGCGCGGCGACCGGCCCGGTGATCGCAAGGCCGAGCAGCGCGAGGAATAGCGCGAGCGGCCTAGGCATCGTCATGCTCCGGCCGATCGATCCGTTCGGCCCGCCCGATCTTTTCTGAACGTCCGAGCTGTTCTGCCAGCCACGCCTCGTCCGCGCGCCACTTGGCATAGAGCCACAGCGGGACCAGCACGCCGAGGTAGGTCAGTAGACCCGTGAACAGTGCACTGGCGAAAATGCCGAGCGTGATTACCAGCCCCTGCCAGGCGAGCGAGACACCGGCGAGGAGCAGGAGCGCCACCAGCACGGCACGGCGCTGGCGCCAAAGGGCCCTGCTCTCGGGCGCCGCGAGCGGGGCCGGGACCAGCGCGGCGATCTGCCGGGCAAGGCGTGCAGTCCAGGCGCTCATGCGGCGTTCCCGGCACGCGGCAGTGCGACTTCGCCGACGAGTAGCACCTTGCCCTGCTGGCGCACCCAGGCCGGGGTATGCGCAATGCCGAAGCGGGCGGTCAGCACCCCGCCCTGATCGAACCAGATGCGGCGGTGTAGCGCGCGCATGCGCTCGAACGGCGAACCCGACACGAGGATGATCGACACATGCGCATCGTCACCCTGACGCAGCGCCCAGGCAATTTCCTCAGGCCTGGTGCCATCGACGAAGACCAGCGTGCGCGGCAATTGCACCAGATCGAGCGGATTGACCCGGGTTCCGCGCGCGGCGATCAGTGTCCCCTTGGCATCGCGCACGTCGTTGTCGAGGGCGATCGAGGGATCGTAGCGCCAGCTGTGATCTTCGCTGGCCGGGCTGAGCCCCGCGACCGGCATCGGCGTCGCCACGCGCGCGGTAGCGCGCGCCGCGAATTGGCGGTTGAGGCGGTCGAGTTCGCCGCTGGCCCGCGCTCGCTCGAGCCGCTCCGCGATCGTGGCGAGGAGATCGGGTTCGATCACGGGCCAGGTCTCGCCGAAGCGCCCCAGATCGTGTCCTGCCGCGCTCGATGCGGCCGGTGCGCTGGCGCCGACCAGCAGCAGAAGGGTCATGGTGCAGCCACCTGCGACCATGGTGCGCGATACCCGCCTCACAGGATCGCCTCCGCGGTGCCGATTAGCCGGTCTCGGCAGACAAAGCCGATCTCGGCATAGCGGCTGTCGAAGCCGTCCTTGTGAGGACTGGCCGCAAAGACGCAGCCCTCGGGGATTTGCCCCAGGGGCCCCGGATGCAACGGCTCGCCCTGGCGCGTTGCCAGCTTGAGCCGTGCCACCGGCGTGCCGTTGACCGCGACCGTGGCGCCCTCGCGCGTGACACGATCGCCCGGCACGCCATAGGCGATCTTGACGAACGGCTGCGGTCGTTCGCCAAAGTGCCGCCGCACCAGCAGCGCGTGGCCGGGTGCAAACACGACATAGTCGCCACGCCGCGGAAAGGTCCCCTCGCGCACCAGGAACGCCCAATTGGGCAACGACTGCGAGACGTTGATCATCAGCACGTGATGATCGCGCCACTGGGCGATAGCAGCGAGACCCAGTCCGGCGCCTGCCAGCAGCGCGAGGCCACCGCCATGCCGGATCCACTGGGACCGCGCGGGCCCTGGTGCGGGAAGGTCAGTGGCCCGCGCCATCGGATCCCCCGTCCCGGATGAGCCAGTCGCGCATGCGCGCTTCGGTCCCGCCGTCCACCGCAGTGCGTGGCGCAGGCATTTTTGCATAGACCTCGCGCCGCACGCTCTCGGTAATGTCGGGAACCGACCCGCCCGCCACCGCCTCGCTCACCAGCACGACGCGTCCGGCATGCGCTTCGCGTGCGAGCGCGGCATCGAGCAGCTTCATGAAGGCTTGCGTTTGCGCACCCATCTGATCGGGCGGCGTTGCCGAGCGCGCCTGCGCCCGGACATAGTCGGCGACAAGTCCGCCCAGTTGCACCTTGACGAAAGGCGCAGGCGCGCGCCGCAGATCGAGGATCGCGCGCGTGGTCCAGGCGCCCCAGGCGAGCCCTGCGACAACGACCATGAGCGCCAGCACCGGTGGCCCCTTGCGGCGCTGCCGGCGCGCGAGCGGCGCGGACACCGGTTCTCGCGAAATGGGTACCCCGCAGTCGAGGGAAGCATCGCTCATGGGTTGGCCCTTTCGTATTCGAGGCCGTCCAGCAGGCTTGCGCGGCGGAAGAAGCCGACCCCGACAAACCCGGCCGCCCAGATCGCCAGCAGCAGCTGCGCGAATTGCGTCTGGCGCTGCGGCGATGCGATGACGAAGTGCGCGGCGAGGTTGGCGAGCTGAAGCAGCGTGCCCGTGAGACTGAAATTGCCCAGCACCACAGCGAGGCTCGCGATCAAGCCCAGCGCGGCCAGCGCGTTGACCGCGAGCCAGCCCACCACGCGCAGGCCATTGGCGGCCCAGCGTCCCGCGCGGTCGGAGGGGGCGCCGGTCATGCGCGCCGCGCCTGCCCCACTGGCGCACCCGTTCGGAACGCCACCGCCTCGATCGCATCGGCCATCGCGCTTCCCTGGTGGAGCGCCTGCTCGATCTCGGCGAAGGTCGCCGGACTCGAGGAATAGAGCGTTGCCGAGAAGCGATCGAGCACGAGACGGCACACCGTCTGCGTTTCGGGGCCACGGATCAGCAGATCCGAATACTCGGTGCCGTGGCGTTTCAAAGAGCGCAGCAGCGCATCGGTGTGGTTGTCCATCTCGAAGCGCGCCGATTTGCGGAAATCCGCGATTGTCTCGGCCTTCTGCTGGAGCACGAGAAACCAGTCGCTGTTCTCGAGCGCAGCACGCGAGCCTTCGGACTTGTAGTAGTCGTTGATCGACTGCGTCGCGGTGATGAGCGCGGCGCCATACTTGCGGCAGGTGCGCGAGTAGGTCTCGATAAAATCGGCCATCGCCCCGCCCTTGAGCATCTGCCAGGCTTCATCGACGATCAGCGCCTTGGGGATCGACCGGTCGAGCTTGCGCATGGTCTGCGAGGCAACGAACATGATCGAAGTCAGGACGACGCTGCGCAGTTCCTCGCGCGCGGCGAGATCGGACAGTTCGAACACGGTGAGTTCGGCCGAAAGGTCAAGCGTGTTGGCGCCGGTAAAGAAGCGGCCGAACGTGCCGCTGCTTGCATAGGGCAGCAGCGCGGTCGCCAGGTCCTCGGCGAAAAGATTGCCCGACGCCTTGAGCGCTGCGATCACCGCGTCGATCGTGCCCTCGCTGGCCTCGGCCTCCCACACCGCATTGACCGCGGCATCAATCAGCCCGCGTTCGGTATCGTTGAGCCGGGTCTCGTATCGCGCCATCTGCGCAACGATCGCCTTGAGCATCGCCAGGCAATCGACGCGATAGTCCTCGTCCTCGTGCGCGAGGACCGGGTCGATCATCCGGAAAGGATTGAGTGACAGTCCCGACGACAGGCGAAACTCGGTGAACGTGCCGCCCAGCGCCTTGGCCATGTGTTCGAACGAGCGGCCATCGTCGATGACGATCGTGCGCGCGCCGACGCCGGCAAGGCTCGCGGTCAGGTCCTGCAGCAGCACCGATTTGCCCGAACCAGACTTGCCCGCGATCGCGACATTGTGGTTGCCCGCAGCGTTCTGGAATGGCGACCAGAACTGCGCCTGGCCGCGCCGCCCGACGAACAGAAGGTGCGGGATGTGCCCTCCGGTGTATTCGCCCTGGAGCGGCGCCATCGAGGCAACGTTCGCCGACAGCACCGTGCGCAGCCGCTTCATGCGCTGGAGATCGGAGGAGAGCCCGTCGGCAAGCATCAACGGGAACGAGGCGAGCAGTCCCATAACCTGCAGGTAGGTCTCGTCGATCAGGTCCCAGCCTGCGGCCTTGTAGATCGCCTTGATCGTGCGCGCGTTGCGTTCGCCGTGGGCCTCGGGCGAGATCATCGTCACGGCGTAATAGACGCGCGTCAGCTTCTGGCCGTGGCGGACCTCGTCCTGAACGTGTTCCCATTCCTGCGACTGGCGCTTCAGAGTGGGCACGAGCCGCGCGGCTTTGCTGTCGGCCAGTTGCGTCGTGCGCGCGAACTTGAAACCGGCGCGCGTCTCCGACGTCTCGGTCGCCGGCACGATCCCGCAGATCGTCTGGAGCACCGGACAGGGCAGGCAGAGCTTGGCATTGAACACATCGCCGATGATCTTCTGCGTGTCCCAAGGCGCCCAGCGTTCGGGAAAATGGCGCACCGACAGCGTGCGGACGTCGAACCGGTCAGGCGTGTAGTCGGCAAATTCGGGGACATCGGCGACCGTGGCGCCCGTCGCGCGCAGCGAGGGCGCGTGCAGCACGATGCGGTCGCGTTCGACGCGGGTGACGAGATCACGACGCACGCATTGCGCGTTGATCGGATCGAGCGGGCTGTAGTGTGCGGCATCGTCGCCCGCCCCGGTCGACGGGCACAGCACGTCGTCGATGAACCGGATGAGATCGACCGGCCCCAGCACGCGGCTCGGGATCGCGATCGAATCGAACGCAGCGACGATCCCGTCGCGCATCATCAGGAGATCCTCGACGCCGATCCCGGCCCCTTCAGGCGCGCCCACTGCCAGCAGCACGCGGAAGCGGCGCAGGAGAAAGGGACCATCGCTCGCAAGCGAGGTCCAGGCGCCCGATTTGAGCAGGTCGAGGCGATAGCCCGCGAGGCGCTCGAACACGCCGCCCGCGATCACGCGCGGCAGCACCCATTCCTGGATCTTTTCGGCAATGCGCGGGGAGGCATAGTTGACGATCTGGAACTGCGTGCCGGGCAGCAGCACGTCCGCAAACACCGTGTCGATGATGTCGGCGGTGCGCTCATCGGCGCCGATAAGCGGGGCCAGCTCGAGAATGAAACCGCGCGAGCGGGTCTGGTAGAACAGCGCGTTCGCGGCGTTGTAGGCACGGTAGCCGAGAAGGTTCGCCAGCATCGGCACGTCTCCTGTGGTGAAGCTGTGCTCGGGCCTCTCGGCATCTCCGGTCACCAGTTCGATGAGGCGTGCCAGCATGGCGTGTCTCCCTATTCGCTCGTGGCCGGGAAGTTGGCAGCCTTGCGCGGCGGTGCCGCCAGAGCCGAAGCGACGTCCGCCTTGATCGCGTCGATCGGGGACGGCGCCAGGGGCTTGGCCGTGCCCGGTGCGGTGATGGTCGCTTCGGCGTGCGGGACAGGGACCGCGGTGGGCGTCGGCGACGGTGCCATCGCCGACAGGTCGGGGGCCTGTTCGGCAAGCTCGAGCAGAGCCGGCGGTCCACCAGGACTGCGAGGATCTGCGCTCACCTGTCCACCGGCGGCCTGCTCGGCGACCGATGACGCGGGCGTACCCGGCAGGCCATCATCGAGCGTCAGTTGCACGCCCGCGGTTTCGTGAAGCTGCCCCTCGTGATCCACGTATGCGGGGAAGACGACCCTCAGCACCCGCGTCCCCGGTCGCAAAGCGCCGGGCAATGTGTTGGTGCCGCTCTCCGCCGCTGCCATCGGCGGGCGCGGATGCCAGGAACCATGGTTCGCCGTGGCGCCGCGTCGGGAGACGGTCCCCGGCGCGTCTGACGGATCGGCGACCCCAGCAGGTTCTTCGCGGATCGCCGCGATCGCGGCATCATCGATCACCGAGGACGGGGCACAAGTCCCGTCGGGCGCCTTGCAGGCGAAGCTGCCTTTGACGTTGTCGCGCAGCATGGCGCACCCCGACAGCAGCGCCGCGGCCATCAGAGGAACGACGATGTGCGCTGCCCTGCGAACCGGGATCGGCCGAAGCGGGATCGATCGAAGGGGGATCGATCGAAGTGGGCCTGCGCTCACGACACCTTCCCTCCTGCGAGCCATGTCGCCAGCACCTCCTTGGAGCGGTAGCCATGGAGCACTGCGCCATCGCCGCGCACGATCACCGGCGTTCCGTCGAATCCGTGTTCGCGCGCGAAGCGCTCGTTGGCATCGAGCCCGCTGGTGTCGCAACGCGCGGCCGGCAGTGCCTCGCCGGCATAGGCGCGCTCGAGCGCCGCGCGCCTGTCAGGCGCACAGATCACCGCCTCGGAAATCATCCGCGTGCCGAGCAGCGAAATCGGCCGCTCAGTCACGCGCACGTCCATCATCTGCAACTGCTGGTGGAGCAGCTTGCAGTATCCGCAGTGAAAATCGCTGAAGACGGTCAGGCGGTCGCGCCCCCTGCCCCACTCGATCGCACCGGTTGGCGCAAGCGCGGCGAGCGACACCTTGCTGTCAGGGGCTGGAGCCGATGCGCGTTGTACCACCGGTGGTGCTGACGCGCCTTCTGGTGCACCGGCCTCATCAGCCATCTGGTTGGCACGCGCTCCGGTCCCCGCGAGCAGATCGGGATTGATCGCGAGCAGTCGCGCCGCGGTCAGGTCCTGGCGCGTTTCCATGTCGTAGACGCGCCCGACCACGAGGTAGCGGCCGCTGGTGTCAGTGTAGAAGAGATTGGCGCCCGCCTGGACTTCGCACAGCCCTGCAACAACGGCGCAGTCAATATGGGTCGGCGCCGTGCGTGGCAGGCGGACCTTGAGCGCCTGGCCCACGCGGTCTTCGGCCGAGGGCGTTGCCGCCAGCGCGGCGGCCATCGCGCTGCCACCCGCAACGCCCAACGCGATCATGACTGTCAGAGCGAACCGTTTGTCCATGGCGCAAGACCCCTTCAGTTTCGGATGAACACCCCGTCGAGAAAGACGATTTCCACATCGATGCCGGTCGGCATCTCGATCACGGGCTGGTACTGTTCGGCCCGCTCGATCAGGTATTTCGAGACCTGGTCGGCCGAGCCCGCGACGCCCGAACCCACCCCGCCTTGCGCGATCTCGCCGAGCGACAATTTCTGCCGCTCGCCGTTGACGCTGACGTTCGAGCCATTGAGCGCGGATTCGGTGTTGAACGAAAAGCCGCGGCCGAACCCGCCGGCAAGGCCTGCCAGGAACGCCTGTCCGACCAGCCCACCCTCACGGCTGACCACGCGCCCGCGCACCCCGGTCTTGCCGCCAAAGGCGATGAAGCCCTTGACCTCGCTCACCGCGAAACGGCCGCCGGGCTGCGGACAGGTCATGCGCTGGAGGCGCACGTAGACTTTCTCGGACGAGAGATCCCCGCTCGCCGCACCGTTGACCATGCAGCCTTCGATCTGCGTCCGCAGCAGCCGGCCTTCGGCGTAGACCGAACGCGCCGGCCCCGTGATCCGCAAGACCACCGGCAACGGATCACCCTGGCTGCGCACGCTGGTCGTCGCATCGACGCCGACCACCACGCGCGCCCGCGCGATCGAATTGGGCGGCAGGTAGTTGGCGCTGTCGGTGAAACTCGTCGTCTTGCCGGGCACGATCCGCTCGGCCGTGCCACCGCTGGCGCCGGTGAAAGCGACCAGCTTGATCTCGCGTCCGGGCGCGGCGCCAGCGTCGATCATCGCGCCACCGCCGGCCTGGCCTGGCCCCGCCGCACCTCCCACCGGCTGATAAGTGCCGGGCGATCCCGCCCCGTAGAGCGCGGTCGGTCCGCTGGCGACGGGACGGGGCGTCTGCTGCGCGCTGGCGACTTGTGCGCGCAACTGCTGGTTCTCGGCCTCGTAGGCCGACAGCACGCGCGTGCCGTCCTCGACCATCGCCGACTTCTCGCCCTGTAGCGACTGGATCTGCTGCTCGAGCTGTTCGATCCGCTGCGCGTTGCCTTCCAGACCTTTGATCTGATTGCCGTACTGCTCCATCTGTCCTTCGGCGAGCGCCATCCATTCGCGCTCGGACATGTTGCGGTTGACCATGTCGTCGGTCGAAACCTTGACCTCGCCGTCCTTGCCGGCCTTGTCGGCAGCGCCGGTCGCATCGGTCGAAGGCTGGAGGATCCACGCCATCGCGCCCACCGCGAGCGCGCCGCCCACGCCGTAGAACAGCAACTTCTGTCGCCGCTCCGCCGTGATATTGCGGTGCAGATCCTGCGCATCGCTCTCGGCAGCGTCGGACGGCGCCTCGCCGCGCCGGAAGGGATTGCGGATCATGGCCGACCTCCCGGACTTCCCGCAGCCTCGACGATATAAGCGGTGGTCACTTGTCCCGGCGCGAGCTCGGCATGGGCGATGCTGACTGCGATCGCAGCGACGGGCGCCACCGCATCCTCGCGCAGCGTGACCGCCTTGGTCCCGCGGTTCTCGAGACGCACGACTTTGCCGACGAGCGTGACGCCGCGGTATTCCCCGAGCGCCTGGACGCGCAGCGTTCCCGCCATGACCGGCGCCAACGGCTTCCAGGCGACGTCGAAGCCGTCGACCGGCAATTGCTCGGCCATGGCGCGCACCAGCCGCGTGGCGGCGTCCTGTTGGGAGAGGTTCGCCGGTACCGCCTCGGCAGCAGCAGCTGGATGTTCGATGTCAGCATTGGCGATGAAGACCTGCCGCGCCTCGTCACCGGCGAGCGTGCAGGCGAACTTGTAGACGTAACCGCGCCGGGTCGTCCCGAAGAACGAGATCGTCCGCCTGGCAAAGCCATCGGGGACCGACAGGTAGATGTCGCCGCGAACCGGTTCGTTGACGACCGTGAAGTCCTCGGCCGGAATGCCGGTGGCGATCTTCGAGACCGACGCGAACTGATCGTCTTTCAGCGAAATCCGCGTGAGGTCCCGGAGGGAGGCCTCACACTGGACAAGACCGTTGTCGGCAACGAGCAAGGTCTGGTCGGCGAAAGCCGGGCGCGGAAGCGCCAACAGCGCGGCGCCGAGAAGACCGATGCCTGCCCAGCGCTGCGCATGGCAGCGGGTGGGGACGGCCAGCACCGAGCCTGCGCCTAGCGTGAGCGCGGCGCCGATCATGATGCGCTCGCTTCTGTCTCGGGCGCGGTCTTCTCGACCATGCCGAAACCGGCGAGGCGCAGCGACAGGCCATTGTAGCGCCAGGTGAAGCGGAACACGCGATGCTCGGCGCTCACATCCTTCGAGCCCGCAACGGTGTGGAGCACGCCACCGACTTCGCTGGTCAGCGCTTCAGGATCGGTGCGCAGCCAGTCGATCGTGAAGAACTGGGTGATCTGCGAGCCCTGCTGCTCGCTCACGACCTTCATGAGATCGCGCTTCAAGGGACCCCGCGCCTCCTCGTCGGCGAGCGCGAGGATGCCGTTCATCCAGTAGTCGAGCGTTTCCGGAGAGCGGTTGAGCACGAGCTGTGCGACATCGCGGGTGACCATTTCGAGATATTCCTTCGAAACGCCGGCGCTGCTGACGACGAGCGGCGAGCGCGCGACCGGCTCGAGGATCACTTCGCGGTCGCGGGTGAAAGCCAGCGACACGCTCCCCAGCGCAAGGACGGCAAGCGTCAGCGTAGCGAGCGCGAGGGCATTGCGCTGGCGCAGAACGCGCTGCGCGGAGAGATGGGCGAGTTCGCTGTCCATCTCAGCCGGCCATCACGCGCAAGTGGGACGGTGGGCAGACCCTGAGACCGAAAAACGCGCCCGGGAGATGCCAGTAGCCCGCGTGGAGAATCCACGACATCGATCTTCCGGCTCTTGCCTTGCGATAACCGAACCACGTTCCGACCGCACCTACCAGGCCAATGACAACGTGCTGCGTCAGGACGCCCCAGAAGAACGGAATGAACATAACGAGGAACTCGTCGAGTGTCCAAATTCCGATCAGCTCGGGATCGTCGAGATGCCTCGGGATCGTGAAGCGGTCCATGGTTGCCCACCGTCAGTTGACGGGCCGCAGGGGGATGGAGGGCGCGGCCCGTTGGTTGCCGTCTCAGATCGTGGCTGTGACGGTCGATGTGACGATCGGAATGCCGGTGCCGGCGCCGACGCCCACGCCGACGGGGATGGCGACCTGGCCCAGGCTGAAACGTCCCGAGGCAAGGCCGACGATGCCACCGGCAAGGCTGAGCACGGTGATGATCTTGCCGCCCGAGCCTTGCAAGAAATTGGTGAACTTGGTCAGCGCGGTGTTGAACGTGGCGTCGGTGCCGGCAAAGGCCGCATCGGCGCCGAGCACGCTGGCCGCCGCGGCAATGCCGCAAGCGAGCGCAAGGCTTTGGGCAGTTGGCGGCACGCGGCCGCGCAGCTTTTTCACAGTGGTCATGGGCGAAACCCTTCGGAAGTGATCGCGGTTGATCCGCATCCCCAGAAGGCCGCAGGCAAGCGCCGAACGACAGGGGTGACGGTCGGGAAAGGCAACAAAATGCTGCGCAGCATGCGCACTGGACCTGGGTACGTATCGGGATGGGTCGGCCCCGTAACCGGGGTGGACCGCCGCAGACCCGGTCCGGTCCACAAGGACGACCAGGCTGGCCCACATACCGTGCCATGGTGCGCGCAGATCGATCCATCGCGGACCGGTCCGCGCGCGACTCGGCGGAGCATCGCTCGGCACCGCCCTTCGCGTCGGTGCGACAGTAGCGCCAACGCCAATACCCCTTTTCCGGAAATTGCCGGACGGATGCCGCGCGGGCACGTTTGAGCCGTCGCCCAGCCTGCTCAGGGTCGACGGGGCAACAAGGGGCACCGGTCATGCGCGCCAGCAACGACAGCGATATCACAGCCGTGGCAGACCGGGCGGGGCTCACCGAGGGGCTTTGCGCCGTGATTGCCGCAGAGATCCGCCAGCAGGGCCTGAGCACACGGCGCCTTGTCGAAGCCGGCGTGATCCGGAGGCGGCAGGGCTTTTTGGCAAGGCTCGAGGCCGCGCTACTCGTGTCCTCCGAGGTCGAGGCGCTCGTCCGCCACCTGCAGATCGACACCGTGCGGGTCGCAATCGCGGTCGAGGTTTTCGGCGATCCCGATTTCTATTTTGATGTGCTCTGCCTCAACCTGGCCAATGTCTGCCGGGCGCTGGAAGGCGCGGTGCGCCGACACGGCGAAGCGCTCGACTGCGCGTTCGAACCGATGCGCCCTGCCCTCTGTGCCGCCGTCGCCGACCGCATCTGTCAGGCGCTCGCGATCCACCACGCGCGGATCGAGGAAGCCCGGTCCGCATCGCTTTGATCGGCATGTGCGCTCACGGCGCGATCATGCGCGGAAGCAGTACCGGCGCAGGATAGACGGAGAGGGAAACCGACCTGCGTCCCGCCGCGCCCGAACTCCTCGGCATGGGCATCGCCAAAGGTCGGCCCCGCAGCAAGGTGGCCAGCACATCATCGACATAGCCGCGCGTTTCCGCAAAAGGCGGCACGCCCTTGTGGCGACGGACATTGCCTGGCCCTGCATTATACGCAGCGAGGGCAAGATCGTATCGGCCGAACGTGTCGAGCTGTTGGCGCAGGTAGCGCGCGCCGCCCTTGAGGTTTGCATAGGTGGACCAGGGATTGCCCGTGCCGAGAGCAGATGCCGTGGCGGGCAATAACTGGGTCAGCCCGATGGCGCCCTTGGGGCTGATCGCCGCCGGGTTGTAGCGGCTTTCGCGCGCGATCAGCGCGTCGAGGAGCGCTGGCGGCACGCCTTCTGCGCAGGCCGCCAGCGTGATCGCCGGATAGAGAGCCAAGCGGCGCATCTGCACCATTGCTGAAAGACGCGGTTGCGGCGCCCAGCGCGCCGTTTGGCACGCATTGGGAGCAAGGATCGGCACAGCCGCGTTCTGTGCAGACATGGCCACATTGCGCAAAGCATCCGGACCAATCGGTGGTCGGACCGCCTGCTGTTCGCCTCCGTGGTCAAGCGAAGCCGGGAACGCCTGGAGTTCTACTTCGCGTGCACTGGCTTGGGGGCCCAGCGGACCGAGGGCCGCTACTGCGCCAACGGCGAGAATTCTGACCATGGTTTCACACCCTTCACAGTCAGGGTACGCGGTCGGATTATCGCACCTTGTAGCGTTGCACCAATGTGGACGGCCGACAAGGCCGAGCCGCCTCAAGCACGGGCTCGACATCAACGGCACGCTATTCTCAAAACGCTTGTCGCCCCTCGGCGATGTTCAACAATTCGGCAAACACGAATGTTGCCGGTGCCCGCCCGGAGGGCGGCACCAATTCGCGGAGCAGGCCATTGTCGCGCAAGTCGCGGATTATCTTACGCGCGGTCGCTGGCGGGATCTGGGCCGATGCAATGAAGTCCGGCGTCTGGAAGATCGGGCGCTGAAAGATCCAGTCCAGCGCACGCACTGCATATTGCGAGTGCGTGATTTCTACGACCCAATCGCGCTTGTCCTGATGCAAAGCCAGGATCGCTTGCGCCTTATCGGTGTTAGCTTCGGCCTGGGCAATGATGCCACGCAGGAAAAAGGCCACCCATCCGCTCCAATCGTCGTCCCGGGAAACGGCCAGCATCCGCGCGTAATATTCGTCTCGATTGGCTTCGAGGTATTCCGATAGATAGAAATTTGGGCGCGAGAGCAGCCCGTGCGTGTAGAGGAACAGCGGGATGATCAGCCGCCCAATGCGTCCGTTGCCATCGAGAAACGGGTGGATCGACTCAAACTCGGCATGAACGATGGCCAGTTGCACCAACCTGTCCGGCGCATCAGCGTGGATATAGGCCTCCCAGTTCGCCATTGCGCCTTCGATGCGGTCGGCGCCAGGTGGCACGAATCGCGCTTGCTCGATGGTGCAGCCTTCCGGTCCAATCCAGTTGGGGATACGACGGTATTCGCCTGGATCCTTGTGGCGACCGCGCACTCCATCCATCAACACGCGATGGGTTGCCTTGATGAGGCGTTGCGACAGCGGAAGCTGCGCCATCAGACTATCTGCCTCGCGCAACGCGGCGCGATAGTTCAAAACCTCGCGGGCATCGGCCTTCTTGGGCGTGCTTTCATCGAACAGATGACCCTGCGCCTCAAACTCCAACACCTCGCCCAGCGTAACTTGCGTGCCCTCGATCTTACTGGAAAGTACCGCTTCGCGGGCCGTCAACGGTGAGAGCAAAATATCAGGATTGGGGATACCGGAGAGGACTCCCTCATACCGCGCGATGGCGGCATTTGCTGGCCCGACCAGCGGGAACAGCGCGGCCAAGTCGAGTGTGGTGGAGGGAAAGCGTCCTTCGTGATAGGCAACAGGCAATGGCATCTCCGTCCGGCGATCTTCGACATGTGAGCGCGGGTCACCTGCCGATTTTGATGATCGTCTATCGACAGCTACACCATTTGATGATCGTGAAACAGGCTTTTGCCTACATCAAGAAGGGTTGATGTTCACAGACGATCATCAAAGCCTTCTGAGCCATCGTGCCGGCAGCAACATGCCCCTCCCCCGGTTGGCTGTAAACCAAGGGGCACGCAAAGGTCTGTGCGTCTGGCAACGCTAAGCCCGGCAAACAAGGAACGGCACCAAGCTCGCACTGCTCGACAAGATGAATGTCATCACTGAACTGCCCGGATAACCTGACCGTTTGGGGGTCATTTTGACTCGGCAGGGTGCACCATGGTGCGACGAAATTTACTGACGCGACCCGGTGCGCATGCTCGGGGAGAGCTCAGTCAGCGCATGATATGCCACGCATTTGGCCGATCTTCTGATCACTTCCAACAGGGACTTAGGCCGCTAATTCGCGCTGTTTTCCGAGCTTTCTGCAGGAACCGGTCTCACGCTGGCAGCAATTTATGGCCGATCTTGTGGCCGATCTCAGAAATCTGCCCGGCAAGGCACGTTTGGATGCTGCCGACCGAGAGCATAAAGAGGCGTCTATCGCTCAAATCGGCCATCAGAAGACGCGCACCATTTCGCCCTCGACGCGCGCCCTGACACGGGGACGCAACCCGGTCCTCGACACCAGGTCGACCCTCGTGCCGAGGCCCTCGGACAGCTCGAGCATCGCGCCCGCCTGGTCGAAAAGACTGAACGGTCGGCTCTGATCGTATTCGAACAGCAAATCGAGATCAGACGCGTTCCCGGCTTCATCGCGCGCGGTCGAACCGAACAGGTACAGCGCGATGATGCCGCGCTCACGCAAGCGGCGCTCAAAAGGCTTGAGCCTGGCGAGAGCGATATCCCTTTTCATGGCCCCTTGTGCAGAACGCCGCCGGACGGCGCAATTGCTTCATCTCTCGCCCATGCCAACGGACCCTAACTCTCCTCCGCAAACCGTTTCGCCAATCGTGCGCTGGCGCCGCTTTTGGCGGCGAGTTTCGCGCCGTAGCGCAGCACGGTGCGCGCATCACGCCAGCGATAGGCCTGCATGATCGCGGGCAGCCCCTCGCCCGCCGCGAAGTTGTCCTGCGCCACGCCGACGCGGATCGAATGCGAGGACACCGCCTTCAGCCACCGCTCCAATTCGGCCTCGCCCATCGTCCCAAGCAGGCCCTTCTCCCACGCCCGCCGGATCAGCCGCTGGACAATCGGGGTGATGCTGTTGGGATGCAGCCGATCGCCCCCGATGCGGTCGATCGACCCGTCAAAATGCGTGACCACCCGGCGCAACAGCGGCCCACGGGTAATGTCGGCCGCTTTGCGCCAACGCGCGATGGCCGTCATCGTCGCCGGGCTGAGATAGGCCTCGGCGCCCGCCTGCTTGCGGTCGGTTTTGCTCGACGGGATGTGCAGCACGCCCGCCCCTTCCGCGTCGGGTCCCTCGATATGCGCGACGTCGATCGCCACCAGCTCGGAGCGCCGCGCCGCGGTATCATAGGCAATCCGCAACAGCGCCGCATCGCGCAAGCCCAGCGCATCGGGCCGGCACGCCTTGAGCAGGTGCGCGAGGCACACCCCCGCCGCCGGGCTGTCGAGATCGGCGATGTCGCCCTTGAAGCGGATCGCGCGGGCCTGCCGCTGACGCACGCCGAGATGATTGCGCGCGGCCTTGCGCTCGAACTTGACCAGCGGGTCGGCGGTCGGGTCGGCTAGCCCCGCCATGCGATAGGCCCACCCCACATGGACAAGGTAGCGCTCGATCGTCGCCATCGCGCGCACAGTCTGGTCCGAACGATCGACCCCGGCGAGCGCGCGGATCCACGCCGCGACATCGGCGGGGGCGGCCACGCCGGGCGAGACGCCGCGCTTCCGGCACCACTGCTCCCACAGGCCGAGGTCCGAGCGGAAGGCGCGGCGCGTGTTGACCGACCAGCCCCGCATCGCCGCGTCGAGCAAAGCCTCGTCGATGCGAACACCCGCCCCAACCATGCGGCGCACGTCCGCGACCAGATCCTCGGGCGCGGTACTCAGGCGGACAATCGCGGTCGAGGCGGGCGTTTTCGGCATCGGGGCGAGGATAGGCCAAGGCTTCTTATATGTATAGAGACGCGATAAGCAGCTATTATCATGCCTAAGGCGATAAGCACGTGGACGATAAGACCACATTCCGTCTATAAATTGGCCATGAACGCCCCTCCCCTGCCCCTCTGTGCGCTCGCCTGGACGCCCGATCTGGCGGCGGCGCTGGCCGAGGCATCGGCCGCCGTGGCGCGGCTCGACGCGCGGATTTGCGCGAGTTCTTTGGCCCCGGCGTGGCGCCTGCGGGCCAGCTGGGCGGGCTACGCCGCCGCGCTGCGGCTGCAAGCCTTCGCGGTCGACGAAATCGACATTATTGCTCACGCATGCGGTCTCCAGCTGGCCGGAAGGCCCCGCCTCGAAACAGCGGCGGATCCTTTTGCCGCCCTCGCCCCCTGGCAGGCCGGCTTCTCCGAAAAGCAGGGACGGCACTGGCGCGAGGACCTGTCCTTCAGCTTCGACCCGCCCCAGGGCTGGACCGAGGCCCCTGCCCTCGTCCGTGCGCTCACGCTGCTCGACGCCTGGGTCCGCAGCGACAAGACCATCGCGCCCTGGCTCGCCTTCCCGGTCGTGCTCGCGCGCATGGGGCTGACCACGCGCCCCCTGCCCTGCCTCGTGCTCGGCGATCCTGGACAGCGGTTTGCGATCGGCCCCCGCCCCGCCCTGCTCAAGCGGCTGTTGAAGCAGCTGCGTCGCGCCGCCGAGGATGGCCTCATCCGGCTCGACCGGCTCGAGGACCACGCACGCCGCACCGCCGCCGCGATCGCGCGCGAACGCCGGCCCGGCCTGCTCGCCGATCTCGGCCGGCTCACCCTGGCCCAGCCTTGCCTTGCCGCGCGCACGCTCGCCCCTTTGCTTGGGCTCACCATTTCTGGTGCGGGCAAGCTGCTCGAGCGCGCGACCCGTCTCGGTTTGCTGGTCGAGACATCGGGCCGCGCCACCTGGCGCAGCTACCTTGCGCGCGACGTCGCGCTGACGCTGGGGCTGATCGCTCCGCCGCTCGGCCGCCCGGCGATCCCTGCGCCCCCCTCCCCTGCCCTTGCACCCGTGCTTGCCGCCTTCGATGCCGAAATGGCCGCGCTCGATGCGCGCCTGGCGCGACTTGGCGTGAGCTCGGTAGGTCAAAATTCGGAAGATACTGATTTATCGCGGGAAAATTGACGTCACCGGAAACGCCCCTCACAGCGCGAAAACGCACCCTCGATAGGGGTGGGGAGCGCAGAGGCCGCCAATGCGTTCACGGGGCTTCTGAGGGCAAAATTTGGTGTTTTGGGTCGCTTGGGCGCATTTTGGCGCGTCATGGGGTTTCGAGCCCCGGAAATCGGTAAGAAATTCACTTTGGGCGTCCAGGCGATCGATCGCCCGCTGAGCAACGTCGCTACTGGATGCAGCCCTTCGCTCTCGTGCACCGTATGTCCCACGTCGCACGAGGTTCATGGCGGATCGCATTCAAGGCCATGACGACCAAGCATGCTGAAGGCTCAGCGGGGAAAGGGTGGGCATTGGTCTGCGTGGCCGGTCGCGATCCGAGGGCCGCTGAGATTTGTCTCGGAGGTCCCCTGCCCTGCTGATGTCCTGCGCAAGGGAATGTTGTGCGCTGTCGTGGTAGGTGAATCAGGAATGGCGTTTGCGACCCTCTGCTCCCAAAGCAGATGCGCTTTCTGACTTCGCTTTGGCGTATGGTCGATTGCGCTGCGTGGTGATGATATCAGGCGGGGGTACCTTCCCACGGTTGCATCCCGTCCAGATGGCTTGGTCGATTCATGGTGCTTGCCATGGGCCCGGATGTCGAAAGCTTGCGTTCGAGGTGGGAGCATCGTCTTGTGCAGCAGCGCTGACTGATAGGTGCCATGGTCGTCATGATATCGGAGACGTAGTTTAGTCGCAGCGAGAAATCGGATCGATGGTGGCAGGAAGGTCCATCGTCAGATTTGGGATTCGAAGATCGAGTATCGCAATCCCCCATGAAAATTCAAAGGAAGGATGCGCCGCAGGCGCCGTTAGAATCCTTTTACAGAGAGATAAAAAGTTAAGGTCGACCGCGACGCGCCCGACTCGGTGACTCTTGGCGAGTCGGGAAGGGTGTGCCGTTCCTGAAATACCGGGCAAGCGTTCCTGAAGTACCCTCTTGGCGTTCCTAATGAACCGTGCCGCCGTTCCCATTATCCCGTGCCTCGTTCCTAAAGTCCCGTGCCCGCCTCTTCGAGAGCGAGCGTCTTTCTGCTGGGTAAAACGCGTTTTACTCACGGCAGAATTGGCCGAAATCTGCGTCATTGTGCTAGTTTAGCGGATGGAGATACGGGCGGAGCGCCCCTCGTGGCTGGGACTTTGCCGCCTCCCCTGCCCCTCTCTAAGTGTGAACACCCGTCTGATTGAGATTGCCGCTCACGGGACTTTAGGAACGCTAGGAAGCTGCCCCATAGTGCTAGATATTCCGGGTTTCTGGAGTTTGGCACCGCCAACCGTGGGCACTCTGATGGAGGACATCCGATGTCGCGGAGGTGTGGCACGGTATTTTAGGAACGCAGGCCGGCTTCATCTGGGAGTGGACGGAATGTGCTGCGTTTGATCTGGTTGGAAGTAACGCAACGCGCTTTGACGTGCCGTTCCTAATGTACCGCCATCGGCAGTGAGCAGCCGCATAGGCAGGATGTCCGGACCTTTCGGAAGATATTCAACCCGACGAATTGCGGGTCACTACGGCCTGACCGGTGCTGAAAGTGGCTGCACTGGGCGCCCTAAAGCTCAACGCTGCGGCCCAAGCCATACAACCCGGTACATTAGGAACGGTCTCGATCACTGCTGTTGCCTGCCAACGACGCAGCACTCCCTGCCCGCGTATCGGGTGGTAGGGGGCGTACCTAACAGCTCGGGTAGGGAATGAGATCCCTCAAACCCCTCGTTCCTGAAATACCGAGGGTAGGGGGCAAGTCAGTTCGCTGAGCGCTGCTTCGAGCAGAAGGTCGCAAAGATCTGAGTGATGTTTGGCGCATCAAATGCGATTTCTCGCTGACGCAAGAAGGCACGAAATTCGTCACCGATCATGCCATGGTCGCGTTGAGGCGAGGGCAGGTTCGCACGTGCGATTGCACCAAAGGCGGTGTGCGCAATGTGGCCTGTTCGAGGAAATTCGATCGAAGGTGCAGGCGCAGGGGCAACCGTACCCGCCTGCTTGGAAGCGGGCAGGGGAGGGGGGGAGGCCTGTTCCTTCGACGCGTCTTGTGGTCGCCGCGTCATGCGCAACAGGGGCTCTGCTTCGCTTCGTGTTTCAAGTTCGAGCGAATAGCCCGGCAGCCCGTTTTCTTTCGCGATCTTCGCGATCTCGAATTTAAAGCGACGGTAATCGCCCTCGGCCCCGGACTTCTCGAACAGTGTCGGCATGGAGATTGCGAAACCATCGGCACCCGCACCGCCTGCGTGCTTGCGGGCAACGCGATAGAGCCAGCGTTCACGGCCACCAGTCAGCGTAAAATAGGCGGGGTCGATTGCGAGCACCCCCCCATCCATGAGTACGCCGTCGTAAAACCATTTGGCTAGGGTGATCCGCATGCCGCGGATCTGGCCGGATCGATCCCGGATCTGGCTGTAGCTGTCGATCCACGAAAAGGTCGTTTCGACAGCGTCTCCGGAGCGAATGTTGGTTTTCACGGTGGTGGACTGAAGGCGGTCAAGCGTGTTGCCCAGCAGATCGTACGCTCTGCCGCCCACATCGCGCTTGAGCGTCTTGAGCATGTCGTAGGGCACGATGTGAAGCGTTTGAGGAATATCGTTCGAACCACGGCGCTTTTGCTCGATCAGCACCGATGCACAGTAGATGAGAATGTCGAGGTCGTAGATCGTTGCAAGACCATATTCGGAGTTGGCCGAGACATGGACAGTGATCTTGCCGTCGGGGCTGACATAATCGATGGGCTTGAGCCGCTTGCGCTTCGAGAGCGAGAAGAACGGACGTTCCATGGTTTCGCGCTGATCGCGCAGGGGAAGGGCCGTCAGTTGCGGCAGAAAGAGGTCGACCTGGCCTTCGTCACATTGCTCTTGTGACATCTCGCATCCCACAACAGGTAAAACGCGTTTTACCTAGAACTAAGGTAATGAAAAATATGGAAAATAACCAAATCAGCGTGCGAACTTCGCATTCTCGATTGCCGTCCGCAGGCTGTCGAGAATCTCTTGAACGGACACTCGTCCCTTGGGGTTGATGTTGATGGTGATCCCCTTGGTCCGCGTGTCGGCGAGGATGATGCCTACCTCATGTCCGGAGCTGGACTTGAGTGCTGGCTTCGATTTCGGCGAAGCTTTGACACGTGGTGCAGAGGTTGCGCTCGAGAGGCGCTCGCATACCTTGCTGCCTTCGATTTTGTCGGCCCCAGCCTCCCTGAGAGCGCGCTGCTCCTCGGAAATCGCGCGTGCTTCCTCAAGAATAATCCCACGACGCGTATCGTCTTTCAGCAAGGGGGAAAGACGCATCCCGTGTCGGATCTTCAGATCGCCAGGCTCCGCGAACGCGGCGACGACCTCGTCAGGCAATTCAGCCAATTGCAGAAGATTATGCAGGTTCTGCTTCGGAATGGCCAGACGCTCAGCCATCTTGGTGCGGACGCCGTGGTAGTAGGCGTCGATGGCGTGCCGATAATTTCGCGCACGCTCGAGATCGGTGACGTCCTCGCGCTCACGGTTCTCCAGATCGGCGAGGCGAAATGCCGCCTCATCATCGAGGCTCTCGATCCGGGCGATAAGATCGATTTCGGAGTGGTTGTTGGCATTCAACCAGCTCACGGAGAAGTGGCGTCGAGTGCCAACGATCAGTTCGTACTGCCGTTCGGCGTTTGGCGTGCGACGCACAACGACGGGCTCTCGATTGGTCCCTTCCTCACGGATGGATTCAATCAATGTTGCGCAACGGTCGTAGTTCAACGCAGCATGATCGCGGGCGTTGCCTGGCCAGATAGAGCACTCCGATGGCTTGAGACGGAGAGTGGGGCGTTTGACGGTCCGAGCGATCTCATCAAAAGCAAGGCCGCGCCGTTCAAGGAATGACGGCGTGACTGGTTCGTCTACCGGCTTGTCGGCAGCAACTGGCGCCTTGTCTTCACTTGCAACCGATGCACTCGTCGCAGGTGGGGAGGTGCCAATGCTTTCGATCGCGTTGGCCAAAAGGCTCCGACGCTTGCCGCCCACGCCGCTCATACCGCCTCCGTCAGACGATCGGTCCCGACCTGGGCCATGCGAGAAGGCCATTGCTTGCAAATGTCCTTCTCGATTTCACGGAACACCATATTCAGGTTATCCCGGCAACGGACATAGGTCTGGTGCGAGCCATAGGGTTTGTTGACCTCGTAGATCGAGGACATTGCCAGGCCGGCATTCTTGATTTCTTCAGACAGAAGGATGGGCGTCGAGAGCATTTGCCCTGCGTACGTCTTTTCCATGACCTGGAGCATTTGCGCTTCGTTGGTGCGACTGGGCTGGAACATGGTGCAGACCACCCGGATGAAGCCGTAATCGATCGAGGTGTCGAACTTCGAAACCAGTTCCATCGCCTCGCGACAGGTCTGCATGAAGTGGATCGTCGAGAGATAATCCAATTGGCGCGCAGGCACTGGGATCAGCAGGCCGTCCGCCGCGGTCAACGTGTTGACGCCCAGAAAGCCCATGGCCGGCGGCGGATCCAGGATCACAACGTCGTAATCCAGGCGAATCTCCTCAAGTCCGACACGCAGCATGCGGAACGCACCTGCAATCGCGGTTGGACCTTCCTCGATCGTCGCAGTCAGTTCCCATTCGGTATCTTGCAGACCCAGGTTGGCAGGGCAGATGTCGATATTCGGCCAAGCCGTCTTACGGATCGTCTTGCGAAGCGAGTCCGCTTCGTCGATCCGCGGGGACAGGAAGTTCGAAAGGGTGTGAACCTCTTCCACCAAGGCTTCGAGATTGACGTCGAACATGACGCTCATCGATGCCTGCGGATCACAATCAACGACCAGCACCTTGTACCCGCGCAGCGCGAGGTAATCCGCCAGATGCTTCGCGGTGGTCGACTTGCTGACACCGCCCTTGAAGTTCTGGACAGCCATAACAACCGCGCGTTCGTCGGGCAATTTGCCCATCTTGATGCCAAGGGCCTCGCGAATGGCGATGAGGTCATCGACAGTGTAAATTCGGCGCCCGTTTGATGCGGTTTTTGGTGCAGGCAGGCGACCGCGCGCTTCTGCTTTTGACAAAGCTTCAGGTGTGCGGCCGAGGAATTCGGCCGCGACTGTAGCGCCCATGGCAATGTTGAGCATCTTACGGTCAGACGGATCGATAGCCGCCTGGCGCAAGACGGTCTTGGCATTCTCACAAGACGTAATCATCGCATCGAGAATCTGTCCCGAAAGCATGAGAGTGTCCCTCTTTGAGCTCAGAAACTGCGCTGGTTCGTGAAAAACGCCATGAAATTGGCTATGATCCCGGACAGGTATGGCAAATTGGTGAGGGTTAGTCAAATTTGGCTGGAATCTCCGTGTTCAATGCCGACACAGCGAATTGGACGCGCCTTGTCCAGGACATCGATTGGCGCGATTCGCGTTCGAGCGATGCTAATCCCTTGCGACTGAAGGCCCGAAATCGCGGGCAAAGTTTTCCACCGAACTGGGACAGAGCAGAGGAGGGGGCGTGAAGCGGAAGGAACCGTAATCATGCCGCTGACCGCACACAAACCAACGCAGGCCACTCTCGATCTTGTACGAGCCCTCAATGGGCGATGGCATGGAGAATGCGCCATGTGCCGCTGCCCGGCACATGATGATCGAACCCCAAGCCTATCGATCCGGCAAGGGGATCGCACGATCCTTGTGACGTGTTTCGCGGGATGTGACCGCAGGTCGATCATGCGAGAATTGCGGCGCATCCACCTGTCCTCCCACGCACCCCCTTTGAAGTTCGAACCGGTCCGAGAGGGCAACTGGTTGCGCCTGTGGCGGGAGGCGCGACATCTGCAGGGGACAATTGGCGAGCGGTATCTCGTCGCCCGGAACCTCGCAATCCTGCCGCCAGAGCTGCGCTTTCATCCCCGCTGCCCGCTCTACCCGCGCCCCCTGACGGTCTTTTATCCGGCGATCGTTGCTGCTGTGCACGCGAACGACGCGCTGGTCGCGATCCATCGAACCTTCCTCGATTCGGACACGGACCGGGTAGCAAAGGTCGATACACCCAAGCGTGCGCTCGGACATCTCGGGGAAGGGGCCGTCCGCCTCGGCGGGACGGTCGCCTGTAGGCTGGGACTGGCGGAAGGCATCGAGACGGCTCTCTCCGCAACGCAGATATTCGGCATTCCCTGCTGGGCGACGCTCGGTAACGAACGCTTCGGCAAGGTTGCGATCCCCAACAGCGTCACAGAACTTCACCTGTTCATCGATGCCGACAAAGGCGGAAGGCTTGCGGAAACTCGAGCCCGCGCTGCGCATGGCAGAAGCCGGCGGACAATCTTCACCCATTGCCCGCCGATTGGCGGCCAGGACTGGAACGATGTCCTGATGGCGGCAGCAACCGATGATGCGTCCAATGCTTCGGGAGGGGAGGGGGGAAGGGGAGGCTGAGGCCTCGCAGGTTCAGGGGCCTTGTCAGGAGGTCCCATGTCCGGTTCCAGTCTTGCCCTTGCTTTCGATGTTCCTGCCGAGCCGCTGGTGCTGGTCGCCGCCCGCGCGGTTGCCGCACGTCTCACCGCGATCCAGCGGGTTGATCGCGGCGTCCTCAATTCGATCATGGCGACGGCGTTCGGCGGCAGCGATGCCGAAGGGCGCTGGTCGGTGCGCGATGCCCATGCTGCGCTCGAACTGGGGCAGGTGCTGTGGCTGCGGGACAATTCGCGCCTTAATGTCGCGTCGCTCCCGGTGGTCGTCGAAGGCCTGCTTGAGATCGCCGCGGGCCTGGTGCCAAACCAGACGGTGCGCAGCGAGGAGCAGATCGAACTCCAGCAGTTCGCAACACCGCCACGCCTCGCCTGGCTTGCTACGAGGGTCGCGGGGCTAAAGCAGACGGACTGCGTGCTCGAACCTTCGGCGGGCACGGGCATGTTGGCGGTCTGGGCGGTAAAGGCGGGCGTGCGGCTTGTGCTCAACGAAATCTCGCCGCTTCGGCGCGAGTGCCTTGGGTACATCTTCCCTGACGCCACGATCAGCGGGCACGATGGCGAACTGATCGACGATCTCCTCGATCCCGCGCTGCTGCCGTCGGTCGTGCTAATGAATCCGCCCTATTCACATGGGATCGAGCGCGGGCACGATGGCCAGACCGCGGCGCGCCATGTTCGTTCCGCGTGGAAGCGACTGGCCTCCGGCGGGCGTCTGGTCGCGATCCTTCCTGAATGGTTCGACCTTCACCGTTTCATGCCGAGCCTGGGTATCGGCGCGACGTTGCGGGCCAACCTTGGGGTTGATCGCGCCTTTGTCCGGCATGGCACATCGATCGCGACGCGCCTTGTCGTGATCGACAAGGTCGTGGGGAAGGGCAGGCCCGTCATTGCCAGGGCCGGTGATCTTGCCCGTCTTGCCGAACTGGTCGAGGCGATTGCCCCGCGCGAGAGCGTGGAGTCGAGCCGGACGATGCCGGCGCGAACGCCGCTGAGATTGCCGATCCTGCCCAAGTCTGGCCGGACGGCAATTGCCCCACCACCGGCACGCACCGCGGGGAAGGCGGGGGCAGCGCCCTGCGCATTCGAAGCCTTGAATGAACCCGCCCCGATCGCGGAGCAGGTTGGTCATTATCTACCCTACAGGCCGAGCCGTATCCGGATCGACGGCGCGGTCGATCATCCGACGCCTCTGGTGGAATCAGTGGCGATGGGTTCGATCACCGCCCCGATTCCGACCGAGGTTCCTCAGCTGCCGGCAGGCCTGATCGAAAATGGAGGGCTCTCCGCAGCACAGGCCGAAACGCTGATCTACGCTGCGAGCGCCCATGCGCGCGATCTGCCGGGCAAGTTCCGCCCCGAAGACAAGGGCTGCGCACTCGCCTCCGATGCCGAGGGCGCGGCCTACCGCATGGGCTACTTTCTGGGCGATGGCACCGGCGCGGGGAAGGGCAGGCAGGTTGCCAGCGTCATCCTCGACCGCTGGCTAAGCGGCGAGCGCAGGCATATCTGGGTATCGAAGAACGAGGCACTGCTCGAGGATGCGCGGCGGGACTGGACCGCGTTGGGGGGCCTTCCCATCGACATCCAGCCTCTGGCCACCTGGAAACTGGGCGCCCCGGTGGCGATGGGCGATGGTATTCTCTTCGTCACCTATCCGACGCTGCGATCAGGCCGGAACGATGCGACGCGACTTGATCAGATTCTCGCGTGGGCGGGTGAAGATTTCTCCGGCGTGCTGGTCTTCGATGAAGCGCACGCCATGGCCAACGCGGCCGGTGGCGAAGGCTCGCGAGGCAAGGTCAAGGGATCGGAACAGGGCGTGGCCGGGGTTCGCCTGCAAAATCTCCTGCCGCGTGCCCGTGTGCTCTATGCCTCGGCCACCGGCGCTTCGGACGTCAACAACCTCGCCTATGCAACAAGGCTGGGTCTGTGGGGACCCGAAACCGCGTTCGCCAACCGCGAGGCCTTCGTCGCCGACATCCGCGAGGGCGGGATCGCGGCCATGGAACTTGTCGCGCGCGACCTGAAGGCACTGGGTCTCTACACCGCGCGCGCCCTTTCCTTCGCGGGCGTAGAGTACGAGATCCTCGAACATGCGCTGACGCCCGATCAGGTCGCCATCTACGACGTCTATGCCGATGCCTGGGCGGTGATCCATGCGAACCTGCGCGAAGCCCTCGAAGCGACGCGCATCGTCGACAGCGACGGTGGGGGCACGCTCAACAGCGGGGCCAAGTCCGCCGCGCTCTCGATCTTCGAGGGGACGAAGCAGCGGTTAGGTCCGCCTGGCCAGACTGTATCCTTTGCTCGCGATGAGGGGCAGGCCGACCGCCGCGCTAACCCAAAAAGCTGGCGGTGGTCGGCCTGTCCCTCGCGTCGCGCAGCGACGCCCG